>NZ_JACJGB010000009.1 GCF_014164775.1 Tessaracoccus sp. MC1679 | reverse complement strand
GTTGTGTGGTGCCGGGAGTCCGCGAATCGTCTGGCTGGTAGCACACTCGCAGCACGGCGCTGCCTTCTCCTCGGTAAGCTCCTAGTCAGCAGCGTTTAGACAGGGGTTCGAGTCCCCTATGCTCCACTGTGTGTTTCCCTTAGTCAGGCGCGTTTCATATGGCTGATTCGGGCATTGCACTTTCGTGGGTGCGTCACTCCGCGCCAAATTCCGCATGGTTTGGGCACCGGGGGTGTGCGCTGTGCGCTCACCCCGGTGCGGAGGGCCTGCCGTGTGGCCCGACCTGGGGTTATTCGGCGGATCTTGTGCCGACTACGCCATCAGATCTGCCGCCGGAGCGCTCGTCGCCCAAGACCGGCTCCGCGTGGGTCTGGGCTGATCAAGTCGCTGGCAGGAGGGACAAACAAGTGCGTTCGTGCGGAACTGTAGGACCCACCCTGCATGATCGTCAGTATGGGCGACGCCGTCACTCCCGAACTGACCGAGACCGAGAGGGCCGGCTGGAAGGCGCTGGGCTCCTCGTACCGAGCCCTCGCAGAAGCGGCCGCGAAGGGTGACCTCACCGAGGAGGATGTGGGGGCGACGCTGGCCCAGACAGGCCAGATCGAGCTTGACCCGGCGCGGTTCACGGACGCACTCCACGTCCCCGAGGACGCGGGCGCTTACGCCGAGGCGTTGGAGGGTCTGTTGCGACGGATCCCGGACGGGTGGGGCCGGTGGATCTCCTGTGACGCAGGCTGGTACCCGCTGATCGTGGACTTGGACGCGGCAATGGCCGCGATCTGGCCGACGTACGTGGTTCAGCAAGTGAAAGAGAAGTTCGGTTCCCTGCGGTTCTACTTCGACGCCGAGGGCCTTCCGCTCGAAGATCCCAGGCATCGGCGACTGGATGCGTTGCTCCGCGACGCGGAGGAACGTTCACTACGGACCTGCGAGCTGTGCGGGGCCGACGCGGTGCTGTGCAAGCGGCGGGGCTGGCTGAAGACTCTGTGCGCTGGTTGCCGAGGGCTGGAGCACAACCGTGGTTACGTGCCGGTTGCAGGCTGACCCTCTGCGTCCGCCGTAGACTGTTGGCGTTGGTTCGAGGGGAGGGTGGCTGTGGAGATCGCTGGTCCTGATCGCCAACGGCTGCGCGACATATGCCAGCGGTATGGGATCGCGTCACTGGAGGTGTTCGGGTCCGTTGCGCGCGGCCAGGCTGACGCCGACAGCGATATCGACCTGTTGTACACACTTGCCCCTGGTGCGCGGCTGGGTTGGGAGATCGAGGACCTGTCGGACGAGTTGGCCGTCGTGTTCGGGCGCAGGGTGGATCTGGTGGCGCGAAGGGCTCTACACCCTGCGTTGCGTGAACACGTACTGCTGGAGGCGGAGCCGGTCTATGCCGCGGCGTGAACTGCTGCTCCTCGGCGAGATGATCGACGCGGCCGAGCAGGCGACACGACTTGTGGCGGGACTGGAAGTCGAGTCGCTCACGCACGACCGTCAACGACGCGACGCTTTGCTGTGGAACTTCACTGTGCTCGGCGAGGCCGCGTCGCAGCTCCCGGAGTCAGTGAAGCAAGCGCACCCGGAGGTGAGGTGGTCGAGGCCCAGCCGCTTCGAAATCGGATTGTCCATGGCTACTGGTCGGTCGACCTGGAGGTGTTGATCGCTACCGCCGTCGACGACCTGCCGGGGTTTGTCGCCGAGCTGCGTAAGGTGGCGGCCGAAATCAGCGACGGATGACGGCGTGATCGAGTTCAGACCGTAGTTCCGTAGATTTGCGGTCCGGTATTCGTACTTTCGCGAGTCTCGCCTCCGCCTGGCCCGGTAGTGCCGAAGGATCGGTGATGACCAGCCCTGGTTCGGCGGATCTGGTGCCGACTACGCCATCAGATCCGCCCCCGAAGCACGCATCGTCTAGGCCCGGACCTCGATGACCACGCCGGCCCCGATGGGGCACAAGGGCTCGGCAGGCTCAGGCGTCTTGTGAGATGCCTTGCCGCAAGGCTTTGAGTTGCCCAGCGACGAGCGAGCTTGGGGGTGGTCGCCGTCTCGATGCAGGATTGGCAAACCTATTCGTTTCTGTGAAGCTCTCTGTTGTGGGGTTGATGATGGTTTCCGAGGCGGCTGAGCGTCTTGGGATGTCCACACGGCAGGTGCAGTATCTGGTCGCACAGGGAGAGCTGCGCCAATTGGCGCGAGGGGTCTTGGACGGGACCTCGGTGGAGCGGCTGGTGGCGGTGCGTGGCGGATCACATCAGCGGGCATGGTCTGAGTCCACGGCGTGGGCGGCGGTGTCGCTGCTGTCGGGTGGGCATGGGTCATGGTTGGGGCTGACGCAGCGGTCGCGTCTGAGGTCGCGGCTTCGGGGACTGACTGCGTCCGAGTTCGTGGAGCGTGCGCGAGCTCGTGCCGTCGTAAGGCGGTATCGGGCGCATTCGAGCGCGGGTCAGTACCGTCTCGGCTTGCTCGTATGCGCCACGGATGCCGGGAGGCAGCTTGGGCTGGCCGAGACCACCAGTATCGACGGCTATCTGGCGGTCAGCGAGGTCGAGGACGTGGTCCGTGCTCATGGGTTGATCCGTGACGACGAGGGTCGAGTAACTCTCCGCGCCACGGGGATGGATCTCGATATTGTCGGCGACCTCGCACAGCGCGGTGTTGTGTTGGCCGCCCTTGACTTGGCGGAGTCACTCGATGTGCGGGAGAGGCGGGCCGGCCTCGAGGCCCTGGACAATGCGCTGGGGGCCTTCCGTCGCACGACGTAGCTCGGCCCGTTCATGGCTGCCAGAGCGCGGCTGCGAGAGTCCGTGGAGGCCGGCGTCAGATCCGTCACCGTAGCCGCGTGGGGCCCCCGGATCATGACCAGTCGGCTGCCCGCGACTCCCGTCGCTCCCGCAACGCCGCGCCGAGGAACCGGAATGTCCATTCCTGGGCCAGTTGCCGTGTCGCGGCGAAGATGACCGGCACAATCGGCACCCCCACCGGGCACTCGGCCAGCGCCTAGGTGACCGTTGACGCCTCCGCGTGCCTGAGCTTGACGAGCGCCGAATAGCACCTCCTCGACGACGACCGCGGCCCTCACTGCCGTGTCGCGTCCGGGTCACGTGCTGATCCTGTCCGCAAACGCGGTGCCACTCGCGTTTGACAATTACGATCGCAGTACCGCTAGGCCCATCGGGCCAGGTGACGGCCTCACCACGAGGAGGATCGATGACAGGTGACGATCGCGGGAGCGCCTCGCGCCGGGGTGGCAGTTCACTCAGCGGCGGGGTGATGCTTTTCATCGGCCTTCTTGCCGGGATTGCGCTGGCCGCGGCTGCTGGCGTCTTCCTGCTGGGCATCGGGTGGGCAACCCCGATCAAGGCGCAGTCGGTCATCAGCGCCAGCCCGTCGCCGTCGCCGACGGCGGACAGCTCGAGCACGGAGCCGGGTGAGGTGTCCGACGCGTGCGTGCGGGCGGCGGAGTACAGCCTGGTGCTCGACGAGGCCATCGACGACCTCGCCAGGGGTGTGGAGGCGCAGGACGCGCGCGCACTGCAGGAGACCCTGGACCGTCTTCAAGACGCTCGCGAGACGGCCGACGGGGCGTCCGAGGAGTGCCTTGCCCAGGCCGGGAGGACCCCACAGGCCGAAGAGTCCGCCTCTCCGAAGCCCAGCCTCAGCCCCACCGTCAGCGCCGACCCCAGCGTCAACTCGAGCGCCAACCCCAGCCCCAGCCCCACGTCATGACCGCAGCACCTGGGCCGGTCGAGGTGGAGCCGCGCCGCGGCTTCATGGCGACACTCTGGTACGGCTATGCCCAAGTAGTGGTCGCGCTGCGCTGGGTCATCGTCCTCGGATGGGTGGCGGCGGCCATCGCGGCGACGTTGTTTCTGCCGCCAATGCAGAGCACTGCCAATGACATCGAAGCGCTCGGGGCCGACGACGCCAGTTTCGCGGCGGAGCAGCGGTCGATGGAGCTGTTCGGAATCCCCCTCCTGAGTCGAGCGGCGATCGTGCAGCGCAACCCTGAGGGCCTGCCTCCATTGGTCCAGGCCGAAGCCGTCATGCGTGGCATCGCAGTCAACCAGGGGAAGCACGACACGGAACTCCTCGGCGCAATCCCGGTGCCCAACGCCGAGGGCGCGTTCCCCGGCGCCGGTGAGCAGAACACCACCGTCGTCACCTTCGTCTTCGCGGACCCCGCGCTGGACTTCTTCGAGCAGACCCAGGTTGTCGAGGACTTCGCCGCCGACCAGCTCACGGACGCTTCCGACGGGTATGTGGGCGTCACAGGCTCTATCCCTGCGCGCGCCGCCCAGGGCAAGGTCCTGAACTCCTACGTCCACATCGTCGAGGCGGTGACCGTCCTCGCGGTGCTGACGATCGTGGCGCTCACGTTCGGCTCCTTGGCCGCGCCCGCGCTGACTCTGATCTCGGTGGGGGCGGCCGTGTTCGTCACGCTCGGCGTCTCCGGATGGGCCGCCACCGTCATGGACGTGTCGATCCCGGCCGACCTGAGGCCACTGATCGTCGCACTCCTCCTCGGCATCGTCACCGACTACTGCATCTTCTACCTGTCCGGTCTACGCAGCCGGCTCCGGGAAGGCCACGAACGCCTCGAGGCAGCCCGCCTGGCCACCGCGTCCGTCACGCCGATCGTCACCGTCGCCGGCGTCACGGTCGCGGCGGGAACAGCCTCGCTGCTGGTCGCCGAGTCCCCACTCTTCAGCGGGTTCGGGCCCGCGCTTTCGCTCACCGTCCTCACCGGACTCGTGGTGGCCGTCACCCTCGTGCCCGCCTTGCTGGCCATCCTCGGCCGCGCCGCGTTCTGGCCGCGAACCCTCATCGCCGAACCCGCGACCGTGCGCGCACGTCCTTCCCTCCTCACCCGGGCGGTCGCGCACCGCGGCTCCGCCTTCGTCCTCGTGCTGCTGTGCGTGGCCGGCCTGGGTGCCGCCGCCTACCAGGCGCGCAACCTTGACCTCGGCCTCGGATTCGTCCAATCCCTGCCGGATTCGACGAGCGCGCAGCGAGCAGCCGATGCGGCCAGCCAGGGCTTTGCTCCCGGCATCATCTCTCCGACAGAGATCGTGCTCGAGGGACCGGGAGTGGGGGAGAAGACCGACGAAGTCGCCGAGTTGGGCGAGGCCCTCGAGTCCCAGCCGGGAGTGGCCGGCGTGATCGGCCCCGGCGACCTCCGCGCCGCTGTCGACGTCGGCGCCTTCACCACTGAGTCGGGCGACGCCGTCCGCTTCCTCATGGTCCTCGACAGCACGCCACTCGAGGCGACGGCGATCGACACGCTCAGGCAGGTTGAAGCAGCGCTTCCGCGGCTCGCCGCCGACGCGAACCTCGGCCAGGTCACCACCCACGTCGGCGGTGACACCGCGCTCGCCTCGGGCATCATCGCGGACACCACCAACGACCTCCTCCGCATCGGGCTCGTCGCGCTTGCCGTGAACCTGCTTCTGCTGGTCATCTTCCTGCGTGCGCTGATCGCCCCCCTGTACCTCCTCGCGTCGAGCGTCCTCGCGCTCGGGGCGACGCTGGGTCTGTCGGTGCTGTTCTTCCAGGACTTCCTCGGGCACGACGACCTCACGTTCTACGTCCCGTTCGCGGGCTCGGTGCTCCTGCTGTCCCTCGGGTCCGACTACAACATCTTCGCCGTCGGCCACGTCTGGCAGGAGGCCCGTCACCGGTCGATGAAGGACGCCCTCCTCGTCGCCACCCCGGAGTCGACCCGAGCGATCACCTCCGCAGGCCTGGCGCTGGCCGCCAGCTTCGGGCTCCTCGCACTGGTTCCGCTGGGACCGTTCCGCGAACTGGGCTTCCTGCTGGGGGTCGGTATCCTGATCGACGTATTCATCGTCCGAGCGCTGCTCGTGCCGTCGCTGATCACGCTGGTGGGTCCGCTGAGCAGTTGGCCGTCCGGCATCCTGCAGCGCGAGCGGCGCACCCGCGTCAGGAAAGCACGTGCGAATGGCTGATCAGTACCCAGTCCAGCCGGACGGCAACCACGCCTCCACGTCATCGTCGCGTCGACGCCTGCGTGGGCGAGTGCTCGACTGGGCCATCGGGGCCGTTGCGATGCTCGGCCTTGTGTTCCTCGCGCTGCTGCTGTTCTGGCTGTCGATCACGCGGCCGGTGGGCAGCACCGATGCCCCGACGCCCGCCGCGTCGACAACGGCGCCCATAGCGGAACCCACCCCGCCTCCGGATCTCGCCGAGAACGAGGTCTGGCTCGGTGACGTCTCGCTGGACGCCAGTTCCGTGATCGCCGCGGGAACGCCGCTCAACGACGTCGTCGGCACGGGTACCGACGTCGTGTCGGGGCCGGACGGACTCGTCGCCCGCCACCTCGATCTGACGGCCACGGTCCCCTTCGACGTCGTGGCCGCGCAGGTCGGCCCGGACGCCACCCTGAGCGCCGCCGATGATGGTGAGGTGCGTGTCGACACCCTGGTGGAGGCATTGGGACGGAGCCTCCCCGTCGGCGCCACCGGCACTGTCGAGGTCGTGGGCGGCAAGTTGGTGATGGTGCCGACATCCATCGACATCGGAGGCCCCCAATTCGTCTCGGATCTGCTGGGAGCCGCGCTGCGGGAGTTGATCACGTTCGAGCACAGCATCGAGGGCCTGCCCGACGGGGTCGTCCTGCGAAGCGTGAAGGTGGTCGACGGCGGCTTCCGCGCCAACCTCACCGGAGACAACGTCCGCCTCGTCCAGTGAGGTCCGGGCAGGTGTGAGTTGCTCCTCCACCGACGAAGGGCACGGATGTCCGGCCCCGGATAGTGTGGCTGTCATGCCGATGTCCTCTCCAGAAGATCTTCTCGCCGCCACCCGCGACGGCCTGATCGCCCGCGGGCCCATGCACGAGCACGAGCTGAGGGAGCACCTTCTCGCGCTCGGCCTCACTCTGGACGACGAGGAGGACTGGTTCGAGGAGTTCCTCCTCGAGACCGATCCGCCGATCATGCCCGTCGCTGACGAACGGTGGGTGTGGCTGCCTGCGCTGCTTGAGGGGCGAACCTTCACCCATCGGCTCAGCGAGGCTGAGGTGGAGCACGACCTGCTCGCCACGCCGGGGGACCTGGCGCCGCTGGAGGTACTGATCGGCGACCCGCCGTACGACCGCTTCACCGACGGCGCGGACGCCGCCGTCGTGTATCCGTCCGACCCTGAGCTCCTGGACAGGGCCATCGATGCGGAGGTCGCGTCGGGGGCGATACTGCTCGAACGCGGGCGGCTTGCTGGGCTAGGGCTCGGCGTTGGTGACATCGTCGGAGTGAGGGTCGAGCAGGACGGCCTTGAGCTGCTGGCGGTGGAGGAGGCCTCGGGGACGAGCACCGGCCAGGCGTTGGCGGCCCTGGTGGGGGAGTCCCCGGATCGGCCGCATCTGATCGAGAACTCGGTGTGGGCGGTGTGTGCGGCCGACAACGACCTGCTGCGTCGGCCGGAGCGCCCGTTGGGTGAACAGCTCGAATCCTGCGGGGTGGCGCGCCGTGGCTCCCTGATCGCGACCGAGGGTTACGACTTCGACGCCGGGGAGGCCGAAGAGATTCTGCGCCGCATCCAGGAGGAGCATGACCTCGACGAATCGGAGGCGGTCGCCGTCGTGCAGCTGCTGCAGATCGTGGTCGGAATGACCCACGATCTCGACTCGGCCATGGAGACAGAGGAAGAAGCCCGGGAAACGGCAGTCTCGGAGGCTCTGGCCAGGTGGGTCGGTCCCGCGGAGGGGGCCGGAGAGTCCGAGGGCCCCGGGCTCGGGGGCTTCGAGGCCCTGGGGATCGCGGGCGAGGGCGTCGAGGCGGCGGTGTCGCTGCTGCGGGACCCCGCCGTCGCGGTGGCCTTCCTCGACGAGGCTCTGGGCGTATTCGACGGGGAGCCCGTCGTCGTCGCTGCGCTGACGAGTGCGTGGGAGCCCGACGCTCCCCGGCCTGCGCGGGTCGCGTTGAGGTGGATGCGGGGGGTGGCCGTCGAGGAGATGGGGAACGTGCTTGGTGCCGAGGAGCTGTACCAACAGGCCGAGGCGCTCGATCCCTCGTGGCCCCCGGCGCTGCTGTCGCTGGCCGTGTGCGCCAGCGACCGTGGCGACGCGGCCCGTGGCATGTCCCTGCTCCGCCGCGCCGGCGCCGAGGACGACCCGCTCTACGGCTACCTGCAGCAGTTCCTGCCGGGGCAGGGACGGAACCTGCCGCGGAACGCGCCGTGCTGGTGCGGCTCGGGGAAGAAGTTCAAGCAGTGCCATCTTCGGCAAGCGCAGCTCCCGCTCACCGAGCGCTGGAACTGGCTCTATCAGAAGGCGGTCGGCTACCTCATCGAGAAGGACACGCCGTTCATCCTCGAGCTCGCCGAGGCACGTGCCGAGCACTGGGACGGGACCGACGGGTTCGACCGGGCGCTGGAGGAGGGCCTGATCCTCGACGTCGCCCTGTGGGAGGGAGGCGTCTTCGCTGAGTACCTGAACCGTAGGGGCGCTCTGCTGCCCCCGGACGAGTTGCAGCTGGCGCAGGATTGGCTGCTGACCAGGCGGTCGGTGCACGAGGTTGTCTCGGCGATCCCCGGTAGCTCCATCACGCTTCGCGATGTCCGGACCGGTGAGGTCGAGGAGGTCGCGGAGCTGGACTGGAGCCGACGGGTCGAGGCCGGGCAGTACTACTGCACCCGCGTGGCCTCGACGGTGGTCGGCCTGAGTGTCTTCGGTGGTCTGGACCCTGTCGCAGCGTCGGAGCTGGAACCCGTGATGGCACTGCTCGACGAGGACGAGCCGGACACGGCGGAACTCGTCGAGTTCCTGTCGCGACGCTTCGCACCGAAGACGGATCCCACCGCCGCGACACTCTGATCCGCCCACCCCACGCGCCGCCTCTAGTTCTTCCCGGCCTGGGTTGGCCTCTCCTTCGCCTTGCCGTCGGATGGGTTGGTGGGCTTCTTCTCCTCGGACTTGCCGCGCGCCGGCTTGTCACCGTCGGCGGCGACGGGGGGTGCGGTGTCCTGGCCGACGGCGGATCGGGTGGAAGCCGGAGCCGGGGTCGGTGTCGGCGAGGTGGTCTCCGACCCGTCGGGCGTCGTCGAGGGCATCGTCGACGGCGATGGCACCGGCGAGGCGCTGGCAGCCGCGGCGGGTGAGCCAGCCACGGAGGTCCGCGGGTCTCCGGCGGGATCCGCGCCCTGAGTCAAGGCCATCGCCGCCAGGAGCGCGCTGGAGACAAGGACGCCAGCCGCCACCCACGGGGCCCTGCCCCGTGCCGGCCGAGACTTCGACACATGAGCATGCCGCGGCTCAGCGGGGGCGGTGCCCGCGCTCGGCAGCAACGCGGCTGAGCGGGTCATCCGAGCCGTGACCTCAGGCGAAGGGGACGCGGGGGTGGTCGGGGCGTCGCGCAGCGACATCTCGATGCTCCTCAGCCGGACGGCTACCTCGGCGGCCGACGCCGGACGATCGTCGGGATCCTTGGCCAGCAGCTCGCTTATCAAGGCCTCCAGGGCTGCGCTCGCACCGGGGCGTCGCGTGCGGAGAAGTGGCGGATCAACCCGCACATGCTGGTGGAGCGCCCCGATCGGGTGCTCGCTCTCGAACGGGGGCCGCCCCGTCGCGAGAGTCATGAGGACACATCCCAGCGCGTAGAGGTCGCTCCGCTCGTCGGCCGGCGATCCGGCTGCCTGCTCGGGGGAGAGGTAGAGGGCGCTCCCGACGATGGTGTTGGTCGCGGTCAGGGCGGATGCGGCGGCCTGGGACAAGCGGGCCACCCCGAAGTCGACCACCTTCAGCTCCCCCGACGCGCCCAGCATCAGGTTGCCCGGCTTGATGTCGCGATGCACGATCCCCGCGCGGTGGGCGGCCTCCAGGCCGGCCGCCACCTGCGCCCCGAGACCGGCCACCTCCTCGTCCGGAAGGGGTCCTCGGGAGGCGACCAGCTGGGCGAGAGTTGGCCCCGGGAGGAGTTCCATCACGATGTAGGTCCATCTGTGATGGGTGCCGATGTCGAGGACCAACACAGTGTTCGGGTGCTGGAGTGCGGCCATGGCCACCGCCTCACGACGGAAGCGCTCCAGCGCCGAGGGGTCGGCCTCCCCCGCGGACAGCAGCTTCACCGCCACCTCGCGGTCGAGGACGGCGTCGTGGGCCTGCCACACCTCGCCCATGCCGCCGGAGGCGATCAGGCGCGAGAGGCGGTAGCGGTCTCCCAGAAGAGCGTCAGCGTGCATGCCGTCGGATGTGGCGCTCGGCGCGGTCCATGTCGCGCATCGTCGCGCAGAAGAGACCGTTCAGGTTTCTTTCTGCCATTGCCTCGCCTTCCACTAGATCCTTGATCCCTGGCGTTCTTTACCTACCCACTCCCGGGCGAGACGAAACATCTGTTCTCAGGCTCGCCTGATCCACGGAGGCGCTCCGGCGGTGGATGTGGTGCCGACTACGACACCAGATCCGCCGAATACGGAAGCGCACGGCGGCGGCCGGCCATGGCGACGGCGACGCGGACTGGATCCGATATTCGCGGCCCTCTGTTCCTAGACTGACGCGGTGAACTGGCGCCTCGTGTTCAGCCGCATGCTCCTTCCGACGGCTGTGTTGACCTTCCATTTCCTGGTGCCGGTCAGCGCCAGTGACGCCCCCGTCGGGACGGTCCTCGGGTTCGTGGTGGGCGCCGTGTGCCTTGCTGCCGTCGCCGGAGCCGTGTTCAACGAGGTGCGCCAGGCCGCGAAGCGCCTCAGAGCGGTTCACCTCCTGCTCGCGTTCGAGCTGGTGCTGGTGATCTTCTCCTTCGGGTACTTCCTGCTCACCGTCCAGCAGCCGGGGCAGTTCAATGGGCTCACCACCCGCCTCGACGCCCTGTACTTCTCGATGACGACGATGTCCACCGTCGGCTATGGCGACATCCACGCCGAGGGCCAACTCGCACGGCTGCTGGTGACGGTGCAGTTGGTGTTCAACCTGGTGTTCGTCGCTTCGCTGGTGAGCCTGTTCCAGGACCAGATTCGACGGGGCGGGGCCCGCGAGTGGCTACGTCCCCGGCCAAGCGGCTCCACGCAGGAGCCGCCGGTGGAGGACGAGGCGCGTCGCCACCCGTGACCCCCGGCGGGCGGTGTCAGGATGATGATCATGAGCATCGCCGACACCACCCACCCGACGATCGCGCGACCCGGCACTGTCCACCTCGTGGGCGGAGGGCGCGACGAGAGCGCCGTCGTCGCGCTCGTTCAACGCTTCGTCGCGGAGGCGTCCGACCTCCAGCACGACGACTTGCCTCGTGCAGCTGAGTGGCGGATCTAGTTTCGACTACGGCACCAGATCCACCTCCTAGGGAGGGGTCACGCCTGGTCGACGCGCACGAGGTTCCCGGACGGGTCGCGGAAGGCGCAGTCCCGGACCCCCCACGGCTGGTCCGCGACCTCGGAGACAATCTCGGCTCCGGCCTCCGTGGCCTTGGCGAAGACGGCGTCGACGTCGGAGGAGCTGAAGTGCGCCGCGTTCATGCCGCCCTTCGCGACGAGGGCCCGGATCACCTCGATGTCCTCAGGCGAGCCGTCCACGTAGTTCGACAGCACGATCCCGACGTCGGGCTGCGTCGGCGAGCCGACGGTGATCCAGCGGAACTCACCTTGGGGCACGTCCATGCGCACCTCGAGGCCGAGCACGTCGCGGTAGAAGGCGAGGGCGGCATCCGGGTCGTTGACGGTGATAAATGAGGTCGAGAGCTTGATGTCCATGCCCGCAACGCTAGACCGGCCGCGGGCTAGGCGCTTCTCCATTCCTGCTCGGTCTGGTGGCGAGCCGGGCCACGCAACTGGGCACCCCGATCAGCGCCGAATGGTCTCCGGCCCGATAGGCGGTGGGTGTCCGCCCCACCAGCTGGGTGAACCGCGCACTGAATGACCCGAGCGACGTACAGCCCACGGCCAGGCACACCTCTGTGACGGTCAGGCCGCCACCGCGCAGCAGCCACTGGGCGCGCTCGATCCGACGGGTCATCAGGTAGGCATGCGGAGTCTCGCCATAAGCGGCCTTGAAGCGGCGCGTGAAATGCGCCGGGGACATGTAGGCCTCCGCGGCGATCGCTGCCACGTCGAGCGGTTCGGCGAAGCGTCGGTCCATCACGTCGCGCGCCCGGCGCAGCAACGCGAGCTCATCGAGGCGTGCGTCACGCGGCATGGTGGCATTCTACGTTTGGCCCGGCGTCGAGGGTGCCGTCTGAGCCGTGGGCGGCATCGTGGGAGGGAAGCGCTGGTCACGGCGCCGGGACCAGCCGAGGCTCGCGACCGCTGGCGCCTCAGAACAGCCCGAGGTCCGCGAAGAGCGTAGCCAGACCGCTATCCCTGGGGCCAGCAGCCACGCGGTCTGCTACCGCCAGGACGCGGGGGTGGGCGCCTTCGATGGCGACGCCGACGCCGGCCTCGTCGATCATCTCGAGGTCGTTGAGCCCGTCACCGACTGCGACGACTGTCGCGGGGTCCACGCCCAGCGACGACACGACCAGGCGCATCCCGACGGCCTTGTGCACACCCACCAGGTAGAGCTCGCCGGCCGCGGAGCCCAGGTCCGGGATGGAGCTCGGAAGCGCAGCCACCTCGGGACCGATCAGCTCGGCCAACTCCGGGATGAGGGTGGGGGACTCGACGCAGGAGACCTTCCCGAACGAGGCGTCGGAGAGGTCATCGGTCATCCGCAGGTTGTCGAGGAGGTCGAAGGGCCGCGATTGCGCGGGGTCTTCTGAGCGAAGATGAGGCTCCAGGTGACGGGCCACGCGCACGTCGACACCAGGCGGGCCCCACAACCCCTCCGTCGCCTCCAGCAGGAACGCCACGTCGTGCTCGAGGAGAACCTCGACGGTGCGGGCGGCCACGGCTGGCGGGAACCGGACGTCGGCGAGCACCTGTCCGTCCACCTCGACGTAGGCGCCGGCCCCGCCGACGAACCCGTCGAACCCCGCCTCCAGGATCCGGGGCGGCACCATCGACTTCGGCCGACCGGTGCACAGGAACACCAGGTGGCCGGCCGCGCGCGCCCTGCGCACCGCGGTCGCATGAGCTGGGGGAACCTCGCCGTGGTCGGCGTAGGTGCCGTCGATGTCGAGGAACACGGCGCGGCGGCCGGGTGAGCCCGATGTAGGAGCCATGGGGCTGACTGTACCGGCGAAGGCGGAAGGTCGGCTCACCGTCGTGACTTGATCGACCGCGTTGCGGGTCAGCGGCTGAGCCGACGCGGAGCCCGATCCAAGTCCAAACCACCCTCCCGCACGCGGTTCATGCACTCAGGCCGCGTCAGTGCCCCAGGCAGTGGCGCTGCGGATGAGCTCGTCGAGGGCCGGTCCGTGGTGGTCGGGCAGGCTGCACGTGTCCGGGTCCGGCGGCTCCAGATCCCAGTCGGGCGGATCCGGGGGGTCATGGACCCACTCATGCCGGTCGGGCTCCAGTGGGCATAGTGCTCCCCCGACCTGCGGTGCCAGTTGTTGAAGGCGGTGGCGCTGATGCTGCCGTGGTCGGCGGGCGGGGTCGATGTGCCGCGGTGGGGCGAACCACGGCAGGCCGGTCACTTGGTCGATGTGCACCTGCCACTGGGATTCTGCGGACTGCAGCGGATCGGGTTCGACAAGGCGATGGTGGTGGGGGCAGAGCAGAACGCCGTTGGCCAGGCAGGTGTCCCCGCCGGCCCACCAGGGAATGATGTGATGCGCCTGACACGGCGCCGGTGGGGTGGTGCAGCCGGGGAACACGCACCCTTGATCCCGCTGCACGATCGCCGCGCGCAGGGCGGGGGTGAACAGGCGATGGGTCCGGCCGACGTCCAGCGGCCGGGAGGTGGTGCCCAGCACCATGGGGATCAGGTCCGCGTCGCACGCCAGGCGCCGTGCCTCGCTGGCCGACAGCCCGTCGACCACGCCGCCGCCGAGCAGTGTCACATCGCCGAGGCCGGTGACCAGGGTGTCGTAGTCCAGGGTGATGTGGACGTGGGGGCGGTCCACCCCGTGCGAGGGCAGCGTGCCGTGACCCGCGGCATGCTGAGTCAGGAGCACCAGGGCATCGGCGCGTCGGGCGCCACGGCTCGGCGCCTCCCCGGTGTCCGTGTACTTCGACGCCGGAGGCATCAACGCATCCAGTTGAGCTGACAACAGGGCGGCGTCGGCGACAGGGAGCTGGCCCGTGATCCGCATCGACCCGTGATAATCCGGCGCCAGATGCAGGAACCGGTCCCGATGCGCGGTGCGCTCCTCCCGCGCCAGACGCGTCGCGTCGTCGGCGTCGGCGCGGTCCGGGTCGATCACTTCCGTCAGGCGCGACGCCAGGATCCGCAACTCGCTGGGGCCGAGGGTGTCGACGTGGGCCAGGATCAACTCCTGACACTCCACCAACTCGCCGCGGGTCAGGCGGGAGGGGAGTTTCTTCAACCCGGCCACGATCGCCTCGGCCTGCGGCAGAGAGACCACACCCTGACTCAACGCGGCGGCGATCAACCCGAACCGGTCCCCCAAATCCGTGGCGAGACGCAATGCGGCGGTGGCCTGCGAAGGCGTGGTGCGCACCGACTGCCGCACCCCCTCCACCACCCGGTCCGCCGCGGACAGCCTGGCCTCGTGGAGCAGGTGCAGCCTGAGCCCAGCGAGTTGGGCTTCGAACTCACCGATCGAGTCCACCAGAGCCGCCAGACGCTCCACCGCCACCGCGTCCGAACCGAGCGCGGCGGCGGCGTCCCACAGGGCGGCGAGGTACCGCTGTCCCAGGTCCACCACCGTCTCGCTCATGTGAATCATTCTGGCAACGACCACCGACAAAAACGGGCCCAGAAAGCCCGCCATGCAAGAAATTCTTGAACCAATTTCTGGGCCTTCTCCGCGCAGCTCGACCACGCGCGGAGGCATCGCTCGCAGAGGTCAACAGCCCTTGTCAGAGCGAGGTCGCGTCGGCTTCAGGTTGAGGAGTGGGGCAGGGATCCAAACCGGGCGCAAGGGTCAGCGGGTGACCACCCCGCCCAACCCGTAGGCGCGGTGCACCAGCACGATCGGGTGGACCGTCTCGACGCCGCTCGACTTCTCGATCTGCCACCGGCACGTTTCCGTGTCGCACGCGGCGAGGCCGTCGTTGTTGGCCTGAACCATGTCGAACAGCGGCTGGCCGACTGCCTGCGCGATCTCGTACTTCTCCTTCTTCAGCCCGTACGTGCCGGCGATCCCGCAGCAGGTGACGTTGCTGTCGATGACCTCGAGCCCGGGGATGAGACGCAGCAGATCCGACGCCGGGGTGCCGATGCCCTGGCTCTTCAGCTGGCACGGCGCGTGGTACGGCAGGCGCATGTTGACCGGGTGGAAGTCCGTCGGCAGCTCGCCCGCCTCGTAGAGCTCCATGAGGAACTCGGAGATCTCCCGGATTCGCGTGCCGACGTCCAACAGTTCGGGGTCGTGGATGCCAAGGATCTGGTGCGCCTCGTGCTTGAGCATGCCGGTGCAGCTGCCCGCGGTGCTGATGATCGTCAGGTCTGTGCCAGGGGTGCGGAGCTGGTCGACGAGCCGCCGGACCGACGCGCTGGCAGCCTCGAACAGGCCGTTGCTCTGCTCGGCCAGGCCGCAGCAGCCCTGCTGGGGCACGATCACTTCGTAGCCCAGGTGCTCCAGCACCTCGATGGCCTTCTTGGCCGCGTCCACCTCGAAGTAGCCGCCGGCGCAGCCGTGGAAGTAGACCAGGGCGCCGCGGGTGGCGGGCTTGGTCCGTGCGGGCCGCTTCTTCAGCCACTTGTGCAGCGATTCGCCTCGGGCGGTGGGCATGGGGGCGTCGCGGTGGACGCCCACCACCTTCTCCATGGCGTAGCGCGCAGCCTTGTTGCCCAGCACCGCGTTGGCAATGGGCGCGATGGGGGTCATGGCCTTGCCCATCAGCACCGTCTGCGTGATCATCTTGTCGCGCACCGGCACGCCGTCCTCGGCCTTCATCACGGCGCGTGCCAGGGAGTTGAGTTCGGCCACGTTGACGCCCTGGGGGCAGACGACCGAACAGGTCCCACAGCTGGAGCAGTAGTCGACGGAGTGGTCCACTGACTCGTCGTCGCGGAACCGTTCCGCCTGAGGGCCGACGAACTTCGGCCCAGAGAACAGCGGCGTGACCGCGGACACCGGGCACGAGGTCTCGCAGATGGTGCACTTGACGCACATGTCCAGGCTCATCCGCTGCAGCTCGTTGTTGAGCCGCTCCCGCAGGGCCTTGGCCCGCTCGTCGCGCTTCTCGCTCATCGTGCACCTCCGGTGATGTGATCGGCGGCCCGGACGGCCGTGGCGACGGCGATCCCGTCGCCTGACTTGTCGCGCCAGCGCTCGGCGCCGGCGATGATGCCGCCCGCGACGAACAGGTTGGGGTGGACGGCGGTGCCGGCGGCGTCGACCGGTCTGCCGGCGTCGTCGGTGCGGACTCCCACTTCGAACAGGGCCTGCGGGCCCCAGTAGACCGAGGGGATCAGCGGGGTCGCGTCCGTTGCCGTCAGCGGGAGCCCGAACACGGGCTCGGTGATCGCGCCGAACGAGTCGACGTCGAGTGCGCCGCTCTCGAAGCCGCCCGGTGCGAACACGAACGAGGCGGCCTTCAGGTGGCGGGGCCCGCCGGCCGCGGCCAGCGTGACCGAGGCCACGCCGTCGCCGCTAGGGGTGAAGCCGACGATGCGGCTGCCCTGCACGAATCGCACGCCCGCGGCGCGCACCATCGCCAGCAGCGCGTCGTAGAGCCGCAGGCCCGGCACCGACGGCGGGGGCAGGGGGATCTCGCAGATGTCGCGGCCGAGCTGGTCAGCGACCTGCCGCCACACGTCGCGGCGCTTGATGCCGAGCACGGCGGGCAGCGCGACCACGTCGGCCTTCCCCGCGACAGCCGCGACCGCCGTGGCGAACGCGGCGGCGAAGGACTGATCGTCCATCGCTCGGGCGTAGGTGAGCGGGGTGGGGTCCGCCTCACCCTTCCGCGCGGGGAGGTTGATCCAGGCTGAGTGCGCGCTCAGGGCGCCGCCGTCGGGGGCCTTCGAGCGGGCGAGGTTGCCGGCGATGAGGTCCGCCGGGAAGTCCTTGAGCTGCCGCACGCCGACGACGGCGTAACTCTTACCGCCCACCGCGTCCCCCGCGACCATCGACGGCTGGGCCAGCGCCGTCGGGCGCACGGCGCCGACCGCCGTCGGCAGGTGATAGTTGCGCGCCGGATCGCCCACGAGCAGGTTCGGGCCGAGCTCCTCGGCGAGCCAGGACACGCCCGCGGCCACGGCGTCGGCGCCGATCGAGGCATACGGGTGCTCACTGGAGACGGCCGCCACCGCATCCAGCGGTGCGGTGACCCGCTCCGGTGTGTAGCCGAGGATGTCGACGGTGCCCTGGGACAGCTGGAGCCCGCCGGGCCCCTTCGTGGTCAGGGTGACCGACTTCCCGGCGCGGGCAAGCCGCAGCGCGGCGGTGAGGCCGGCAAGTCCGGCCCCGATGACGACGACGTCGCTCATCGCACGATCTCCTCTTCAGGCTGGGGCAGGTGCTCGACGTCGAGCGTGCCGGCAAAGATCCAATGGTCCAGGGCGGTCTGGCGCACCTGTTGGCCGTACAGGATGGGCCAGATGCCGATCCACCGGTGTTTGAGGAACAGGCGCAGCAGCCCGGAGGCGCGCTCCGCGTCGATCGCCTTCTCCGAGCAGGCCAGCCCGGCGGCGCGGGCGGCGCAGAACCCGCCCTGACAAGGACCCATGCCGAGACGCAGTTGGCGGCGCAGGTCGTCGAGGGTGGCGTCGGGCTGTTCCTTGAGGAGCCGCACGAACATGGAGCGGTTCATCAGCTCGCACTCGCAGATGATCTGGTCGTCCAGGCGGTCCTTCTCGCGGTCCTCGAGGCGGTGCGTGACGGTGTAGAGCTTGCGGTCCTCGCTGCCGGGGATGACCTCGTCGGCGGTGGTGCAGGGCCGCTCCTCGCCGAGTTGCCGGTTCATGGCGTCGACGATGTGCTCGGCCATCAGCCGGTAGGTGGTGAGCTTCCCGCCGCCGATGGTGAGCATGCCGTTCAGGCCGTCGGTCTGGGAGTGGTCGATGACGGCCATGCCGCGGCTCATGTGGCGGGTGTCCTCCACCGAGACCCGCTTGTCCTTGATCAGCGGCCGCGACCCGGACCAGGCGTGCAGGGCGCGCGCCTTGCGGAAGCCGGGGATCATCGCCTCGCCGGCGTCCAGCATCTGCTGCACCTCGGCACGCGGGATCGGCAGGTGGTCGGGGTCCGTCTCGTGGATGTCCGTGGTGCCGATGATGGAGACGGTGTGCACAGGGACGAGGATGTCGCCGTCGGTGGGGTAGACGCAGCGGTTGATGACGGTGTTCACCAGGCGGTGGTTCATCGCGATCATGATGCCGCGGCCGGGGACGACCGCGACCGGCTCGGCGCCGGCCATCTCCGCGATCTGTCCCGCCCACGGCCCGGCGCAGTTGAGGACGAAGGTGCAGTTGATCCGGACGTCCTCGCCGCCCTTCTCGTCGCGGCAGATCACGGCCGCCACACGGTCGCCGTCGCGCTCGATCTTCGTCACCCGGTGGTACGTGAGCACCTTCGCGCCGTGCGCCTCGGCCGAGCGGGCGGCGCCCCAGACGAGCTGCCAGCCGTCGACGGAGCCGTCGGCCACCTCGATGGCGCGCTGGATGTGGGGGTCGAGGCGGGGCTCGCGGCGGAGCGCCTCCTTGACCGAGATCTCGGTGGCGGGGACGCCCGTGGCTTTGGCCCCGGCCAGGAACTTGTCGGCGTAGGCCGGGTCGTCGCCGGCGAGGGTGACGAAGAAACCGCCGGTGTCCTCGACCGCGCTGGCCTGGATCCGACGCAGGATCGCGTTCTCCTCGGCGCACTCGGTGGCGGAGCCGGGGTCGCTGACCACGTACCGCCCGCCGGAGTGCAGCAGACCGTGGAACCGGCCGGTGGTGCCCTGGCCGAGGTCGACGCGTTCGACGAGCACCGCGCGGTACCCGCGCATGGCGGCGTCGCGGACGACCCCCAGCCCTGTCGAGCCGCCTCCGATGACGACGACGTCGGTGTCGAGACGCTTCATTGTGTCCCCTCCTTGGGCCCCTGCTGTGGTGTCTACCATCTTCCCCCGGGAGGGGCCCCGGCAAGGGGCATTGAGCCGCATTCGTGCAGCGGGAAGGTCGCGGGGCCAACCTATTGTGCAGCGCCGCGTCGGCTCCCCCTCCTCCGGCCGGCCTTCACTCAGGCTGCGCTCGACCGTGCGCCCATCGGTGCCCGACACGCCGTTGGAAGCGCGGCCGGTGCCCGCATAGGGGCTCGGGAGGGAGTCCGGGCGGCGTTTCGTGCAGGGGGGCGTCGATGGTCACCTGGTTCCGAGATAATGTGTACACGTAGATACACAAAGGAGGGCCATGACTGCATCGGTTGGGATCCGTGAGTTCCGGGCCGGGCTGGCGGAGTACATTGCTGCGGCCGAGCCGGTCGCAGTGACCCGGCACGGTCAGACCGTCGGGTGGTTCATCCCGACCCCTGCGACCCGAGAAGCCGAGGTGGCCTCGCTGCGCACCGCGGCTGAGATGCTGGACGCTCTGTTGGCCGAGCACGGCGTGGATGCCGACGCGGTGGTCGAGGAGTTCAAGACGGCCCGGCGCGCCCCGGAGTAGGTCGAGTGCAGTCCAAGCGTGGTTTGGTGCTCGACGCCAACATTCTGATCCGGCTCGTCCTGGGGCGCCGAGTGCGCGAATTGGTCCTTGAGCACGCGGATGATGTCGCCTTCTTCGCTCCAGCCGTGTGTTATGACGACGCCCGGAAGTACCTCCCCGGTTTGCTTGTCGCTCGTCGGGTAGACCCAGGACCAGCTGTGGAGGTCCTCAACGGATTCGAGGCGATCGTGCGGGCGGTGGAAGAGCCGGTCTACTCGTCGGCGCGTGCCGAGGCGTTGGCGAGGATCGAGCTTCGCGACGCTCAGGATTGGCCGGTCCTGGCGACGGCGTTGGTGCTAGCGCTGCCGGTCTGGACAGAGGACCAGGACTTCTTCGGCACTGGCGTGCCGACCTGGACCACCGACCGTGTGGAGCTGTACCTGAACTCCGCTAGGGGAGAGTAGAACCCTGCCTTCGGGTTCCCGGCACAGGGTGACGCTGGCGGCTCAGGAGCGACGGCCGGTGGAGCGCCGCACGATCAATTCCGGCTGGAAGACCGTCTGCCGGGGGATCAGCTCCGGGTCCGCCGCCTCCTCGAGCAGGATCCGCAGCGCCGTCCTGCCGATCATCGCGCTCGGTTGCCGCATCGACGTCAGGGGCACCGCCGCCGCGGCCGCGAAGGTGATGTCGTCGAAGCCCACCAACGCGATCTCCTCCGGCACCCGCATCCGGCCGTCCTCCACCAGCGCCTGGAGGACGCCGAGCGCCACCAGGTCGTTGGCCGCGAAGACCGCGTCCGGCCTGTCCCTCGGCGGCCGCGACAGAATCCGCAGGCCCGCGGCCGCGCCCTCCGCGACACTCATCGCCGCCGTCGGGATCACCTCGATCTCGACGCCACCGGCGTTCTCCGCCGCGACCCTCGCGCCCGCGAGCCGGTCGGTCACCTCGTGCAGCTCGAAGGGGCCGCCGACGAACGCGATCCTTCGTCGGCCCCCGGCGATGAGGTGTTCCACCGCCATCCGGCCGCCGGCGATGCTGTCTGCCGAGATGGAACTGAACAGGTTCTGGCCCGAGTAGCGGCCGACGAGCACCGCGGGCATCCCTCGCCTCCGGAGCTTCTCCAGCCGGCTGAACACCTCCCCGAACGGCGCGATGAGCAGGCCGCGCACCTGGTGCTCCTCGAACAGGTCGATGTACATGCGTTCCCGTGCGGGGTCCTCGGCGGTGTCGCCGAAGAGGATCGCGATGCCGTGCTGGGTGGCCTCGTCGCCGGCCCCCCGGACCACGTCGTTGTAGAACGGGTTCTGCCCGTCCATGACGACGAAGCCGACGGTGCCGCTGATGCCCTGCCTGAGTTTCCGGGCTGCCTCGTTGCGGACGTAGCCCAGCTCGTCGATGGCCTGCTGGACGCGCAGGACCGCGTCGGCGGACACCACGTCGGGCCGGTTGAGCACGTTGGAGACGGTGCCGACCGACACCCCGGCGCGCCGCGCCACGTCCCGAATGCTCACGGCTGCCATGCCCCGGCGCCTCCCTCTCTAACGAATCCGCATCATTTGTCTCCGGTGACTTGACCTGGCGGATCGCTGAAACATACTGTAGCCATGAAACGACGTTGAATCGATTCAAAGGCGGCCCTCGGCGAGGAGGGCAACACACTCAAAGAGGAGAACCGCTAGTGACGGATACGGTACCCGAACCGGCGACGACGCCGGCTCTAGAGCTGTCGAGGGTAGTGAAATCCTTCGGCGCTGTCGTCGCGCTCCGCTCGGGCAGCCTGAGCCTGGAGAAGGGCTCCATCCACGCCCTCATCGGCGAGAACGGGGCCGGCAAGTCCACGCTCGTCAAGATCGTCGCCGGGCTCTACCGTCGCGACGCTGGGGAGTTCCGCCTCGAAGGGGAGCCGGTGGACTTCCACAGCACCGCCCAGTCCAAGGCAGCGGGCATCGCGGTGATCTACCAGGAGCCGACGCTGTTTCCGGACCTCTCGGTCACCGAGAACATCTTCATGGGGCGCCAGCCCGTCGGTCACTTCGGACGCATCGACCGCAAGGCCATGCGCGACGAGGCAACCCAGATCTTCGAGCGCCTCGGCGTCCGCATCGATCCCGACCGGCTCACCGAGGGCCTGTCCATCGCGGACCAGCAGATCATCGAGATCGCCAAGGCCATCTCCCTGGACGCCCGCGTGCTGATCATGGACGAGCCGACGGCGGCGCTCAGCGGGGTCGAGGTGGAACGGCTGTTCGCCGTCGCCCGAAGCCTCCGCGACGAGGGCCGCGCGCTCGTGTTCATCTCCCACCGCTTCGACGAGGTGTTCGAGCTCTGCGACACCGTCACGGTCATGCGCGACGGCTCCTACATCGACACCATGCCCATCGCGGATACCTCCGTCGACGAACTGGTGCACCTGATGGTGGGCCGCGACGTCACCGAGATGTTCCCCAAGCTGCCGGCCGACATCGGCGAGGACATCCTCGTCGTCAAGGGACTCACCCAGAAGGGCGTCTTCAACGACATCTCCTTCACCGTGCGCTCCGGCGAGATCGTCGGCCTAGCCGGGCTCGTCGGCGCAGGCCGCAGCGAGGTGGTCCGCGCCATCTTCGGCGTCGACCCCTACCAGTCCGGATCGGTCACCGTCAGCGGCCAGGCGCTGCCCAAGGGCAACCCGAAGGCCGCGATGGCGCAGGGCATCGCGCTCGTGCCGGAGGACCGCCGCAAGCAGGGACAGGTCCTGGACCAGTCCGTCGCCCTCAACCTCACGCTCGCCATCCGGCAGCGGCTGGCGAAGGCGGGCCTCATCTGGGGCGGGCTCGAGAATGCGAGCGCCAAGGTGTGGGCCAGCCGGCTCGAGGTCAAGACGGCGGCTCTGGACGCCGAGGCCGGCACCCTCTCCGGCGGCAACCAGCAGAAGGTCGTCCTGGCAAAGTGGCTGGCCACCACGCCACGGGTGCTGATCGTCGACGAGCCCACCCGCGGCATCGACGTCGGCACCAAGGCCGAGGTGCACCGGCTCATTTCACAACTCGCCCAGGAGGGGCTCGCAATCCTGATGATTTCTTCCGAACTACCAGAAGTGCTCGGCATGGCCGACCGCGTCCTGGTGATGCGCGCTGGTCGCATCACCGGCGAGTTCGACCGTGCCGACGCCACCCCCGAGGCCGTGATGTTCGCCGCGACGGCCGACGAGGAGGTCGCGTGATGACCGCGGCAACCGCAACGCTGCCGAGGCGTTCCGTGCTGGACGTGGCCGGCCACATCCTCAAGGCCCGCGAGACCGGCATCGTCATCGCGCTGATCCTCATCGTGATCGCCGCGACCGCCGTCAACCCGAGCTTCATCTTCTCCTCCGACGGCTTCCGCGACCTCCTGCTCACCCCGTCGCTGCTCATGGTGGTGGCGATCGGCCAGGCCGTGGTGATCATCACCCGCAACGTGGACCTGTCCGTCGGCTCCGTCGTCGGCCTCACCGCCTACATGACCGGCCGCCTGTTCATCGACATCGAAGGCATCCACCCAGGGCTCGTCTTCCTCGCCGGCATCGCGCTCGGCGGGCTCCTCGGCCTGATCAACGGAGCGCTGGTGGCGTTCGCGAAGGTGCCGGCCCTGGTCATCACGCTTGGCACCATGTACATCTACCGCGGCATCAACGTGGCCTGGACCGGCAGTGACCGGATCAACGCCTCAGACATGCCCGCGTCCTTCCGCGATCTCGGCACCCAGATCGTGCTCGGGATCCCGCTGTTGACCATCCTGGCGGTCTTCGTGCTGGTGGTCACCGCCTGGTACCTGCGCAACCTGCGCAGCGGCCGGGAGCTCTACGCCATCGGCTCAGATCCCGACGCCGCCCACCTCTACGGCCTGCGCGTCACCCGGCGGATCCTCTCGGCGTTCATCCTGTCGGGAGCGCTCGCCGGCCTGGCCGGGGTGCTGTTCGCGGCCCGCTACGGCACCGTCAGCTCCAACGCCGGCACCGGCTGGGAGCTCCAGGCCATCGGTGCCGCCGTCATCGGTGGCGTCGCAATGTCCGGCGGCGTCGGCACGGTGTGGGGCGCTGCCTTCGGCGCCTACCTGCTGCTCACCATCAACCGGGCCCTGCCGATCATCGGCATCCAGGACTTCTGGCAGCGCGCAGTGGTGGGCATCCTCATCATCGGCGCCATCATCCTGGACCGCGTCCTCGCCGTCCGTCAGCATCGACGACTCGTCGCGGCGAGGGAAGGAGTGAAGTGATGAGCACCGCCACGGCCCTCACCGACAAGCCCGCGAGGGAGTACAAGTCCTACCAGCACCCGCTTTGGCGCCGGATCATCGCCACCCGCGAAACCGCAATCATCGCTCTGCTCGCCATCGTCGTCGTCGTATCGACGCTGACGGTGCCCAACTTCGACAGCCCTCTCACCCTCACCTTCCTCATCCGCGAGATCGCGCCCATCCTGCTGATCGCCCTGCCGATGACGCTCATCATCGTCACCGAGGAGATCGACCTCTCGGTGGCCAGCATCCTCGGCCTGGCGAGCGTCGTCACCGGGCTCGGCGTGCAGGCGGGCTGGCCGCTGCCGGTTGCCGGGCTCGTGGCCATCCTCGTCGGGACGCTCGCGGGCGCCATCAACGGCGGGCTGATCACCTTCGTCGGGCTGCCGTCGCTGGCCGTGACCATCGGCACGCTCGCGCTGTTCCGAGGGATCGCGGTGGGCCTGCTCGGCACGACGGCGATCAGCGAGTTCCCCGACTACTGGACGGACCTCATCCGGGCGAACATCCCCGGCACGTCGATGCCGGTGATCATCATCCCGTTCCTCGTGCTCGCGCTCATCTTCGCGGTGCTGCTGCACTTCACCCCCTTCGGCCGCTCCCTCTACACGATCGGCCTCAACAAGGAGGTGGCCGCCTTCTCCGGCATCGACGTGGTCCGCACCAAGTTCTGGCTGTTCGTCATGAGCGGGGCGGTCTCCGGCTTCGCCGGGGTGTACTTCACACTTCTCTACAACAACGCCCGAGGCGACAACGCCATCGGCATGGAGCTCCTGATCATCGCCTCGGTCCTCCTGGGCGGGGTGTCGATCTTCGGAGGTCGCGGGGCGCTGCACGGCGTGATCGCCGGCGTGTTCCTCATCGGGACGATGTCCAGCGCACTGCGCCTGGCGGGAGTCACGAGCGACATCATCAACGTCATCACCGGCATCGTCCTCATCCTGTCGGTGGTGTCTGCAAGCTTCCTCGGCTGGATCCGGACCAAGCGGG
Source organism: Tessaracoccus sp. MC1679 (assembly GCF_014164775.1). Classification (GTDB taxonomy): domain Bacteria; phylum Actinomycetota; class Actinomycetes; order Propionibacteriales; family Propionibacteriaceae; genus Arachnia. The sequence continues at coordinate 147,026 of NZ_JACJGB010000009.1, read as the reverse complement.
TCGCGGCCATCGGAAGAAAGAAGGGACAGGCGGGCGCCACCGGCGCCGCAGCCTGAAAAGAGACGAAAGACCACCGGTCCAACGACGGGCCAAGAAAGGAAACTGCAATGTTCATCAAGGGACGCAAGACCGGGCGCTTCGGCCTCGGCCTCGTCGCGATCGCCGCATCCGCGGCACTCGCGCTGGCAGGCTGCTCGGACCCGGGCACCGAGGGTTCAGCTGACCCCACCGCAACCAGCGGTGGCGGCGACGCCGGGGGCAGCGTCAGCGTGACGTTCCTGCCCAAGAACCTGGGCAACCCCTACTTCGACACCTCCAACGCCGGCGGCGCTGAGGCAGTCGAAGAGTTCGGCGGCACGTTCGAGGAGGTCGGCCCGACGGAGGCATCGCCCACCGCCCAGGTGCCGTTCATCCAGACCGCGGCCCAGCAGGGCGTCGGCGCGCTCGTCGTGTCCGCCAACGATCCCGAGGCCATCTGTGACGCCCTCAACGAGGCGCGCGACGCCGGCGTGAAGATCGTCACCTTCGACTCCGACACCAACCCGGAGTGCCGCGACCTGTTCATCAACCAGGCCACCGCAGAGGGCATCGCGAAGGTCCAGGTGGATCTGATTACCGAACAGATCGGCGACGCGGGCCAGATCGCCGTGCTGTCGGCCTCGGCCAACGCCACGAACCAGAACGCGTGGATCGAGATGATGGAGGCCGAGCTTGAGGCCAACCACCCCGACGTCGAGCTCGTCGAGGTCGCCTACGGCGATGACGACGATCAGATGTCCTTCGACAAGACCGCCGCTCTGCTCCAGACCTACCCGGAGCTCAAGGGCATCGTGTCCCCGACCACCGTCGGTATCGCCGCTGCGGCGCGCTACCTGTCGACGTCGGACTACAAGGGCAAGGTCATGCTGACCGGTCTCGGCACCCCGAACCAGATGCGTGAATACGTCGAGGACGGCACCGTCGAAGCGTTCGCGCTGTGGAACCCTGCCGATCTCGGCTACCTGGCCGCCTTCGCCGCTCAGGCTCTCGTCAACGGTGACATCACCGGCGCTGAGGGCGACGAGTTCGAGGCCGGCAAGCTGGGCTCCTACACCGTCGGTGAGGGCGCCTCGGTGCTGCTCGGCGAGCCGTACGTGTTCAACGGCGACAACATCGCGGACTTCGACTTCTGAGTTCCGCACCAACCAGGCAAGGCGCCGTCCGGGGTTGACCCGGGCGGCGCTTCGTCCTGTCGCGGTGTCGACGCCCTGTAGTTCCCTGATCAGTGGGCTGGCCGCCCCCCATCGCTCCCTGAGGAGGCGCGCCGCCGAAGGCGCGGGTGCAGTCCCTGCCGCTCCCTGAGGAGGCGCGCCGCCGAAGGCGCGGGTGCCGTCTCGAAGGGTCGTGACTACCACCTTCACGCAGTTCTTGTGGTCGGGTGCGGTGAGGCGTGAGTCGATGCCCGGGCGGCCGTTGTCCAGGGTCCTGTTGTTGGCTGCCGGTCAGTGTGTGGTCGGGGTGTTGAGGCCGCCCGGGCATCGGCTCCCGTCTCCCCGCACTCGCCGTGTCTGTGGCGTCGCCGGGTTCGGGTGCGGGCCGGCAGGGCGGCGTGGGGGTCAGGTCAGCTCGAGCGGGATGCCAGTTGGGTGATCGTCGGGTTGGGCACCGCTGCGCAGTGCCGCCCTGACGTCCCCCACCCTCGCTGTCAGGTCCAAGTTCTCGACCCTTCGAGACTCCCGCGGTCGCTTCGCGACGCGGGATCCTCAGGGACCGAACTGTCGCTCCCTGAGGAGGGCCGCCCGCGGAGCGGCGTGGGCCGTCTCGAAGGGTCGTGACTACTGCCTTCACGCGGATCTCGTCGTCGTTGCGGGACCCTCAGGGACCGAGCTTTCGCTCCCTGAGGAGGGCCGCCCGCGGAGCGGCGTGGGCCGTCTCGAAGGGTCGTGACTGCAACCTGGCGAGCAATCCAGACCCGCTGAGGGCGATGCCCTGCACCCGTGGGCCGATCGTGGCGATGGCCGCATTGTGGACGGACAGCCCCCGACCCATCGCCCAGCCCCCTCTGCTGATCTGACGGAGGTGACCACCAGTCGTGTCGCGGCAGGCGAGTTGTCCACAGAAAGGGGCATGCCGGGGAAGTCCGCGGTGCGAATCCAAATAAGAGTGTGCACGTGGGAGCACGAACCGGCGACGGCCGACGAGTGAGGATGCACACCAGAAGGGACACCCCATGACCGATGACACACACGAAATCGCCGAGCTGCTGGACGAGGCCTGCCATCTGATGATGCATGACGACTCCATCCCCGGCATGTCGCAGCTGGGGGTGGTGGCCTGCTGGACGTTGGCGGCGTCCCTGGCGGCGGGGAGGCCGGTTGTAGCCCTTCGGTTTCCTGGGACGGCCGCCCGCTGCTTCGCCTGGGCCGCCTTTCGAGTCTCGAGGTGGGACCCGCGGCGGCTCACGGACGATGAGCTGTTCTTCGCGATGATGGTGCGCGACGTGGACCTGGACATCGCCCGACGCCAGCCATCGAGGGCCGAAGAGCCGTTGGTGATCGGGGCCCCACGCATCGACCTCGCCTGGAACTGACCTGCCACTTCCCGGCGTGCACGACACGCCGTCGCGATGTCCTCCCGAGCCCCTATGTGGGGTTCGGGGCCGGGTCCGACGGCGTTTCGTGCACGGCGGGCAGCGCCAACGCGGCCGCCCGCACCTCAGCCAGCGGCACGCGCGCCCCCACCGCGACACTCAAGGCTCCCGCGAGCACCCCGTCGACGATCGGGGCGCTGAAGTCCCCCTGCTTGAACAGGAACGACACGTCGAGGAGCTCGTATCGGTGGCCGCCGTCGTCGAGCGGCTCCTGGAAGCGTGAACCCCCGTCCACGAACGTGCACTCGACGGCGGGGAACGTGCGCTGAGCATCCGCCGCCCGGTCCCAGGTCCGGACGGAGGCGACGGTGTCCGCGACCGCCTGACCATACGCAGCGGAGTTCGCCCGGACGACGTCGGCCACCGTTCCCGGGATCCCCGACAACGCCTCGACGCCCATCCACCCCTCGGCGACGGCGCGTTCGACGAGCCCGTCCCAGCTCTCGTCGGCGGCCACCGTCACCTGGACCCCGCCGCAGAAGGCGAGGTCGTCGACATCGCAGGCCGAGTCGTCGATGACGAACCCGGAGATGGGCAGGGAGGTCTGCAGAGAACTCATCCCCCCATTGCACGCCGCCGCGACCCTCAACTCAAGGCCCCGCGACACTCGGCTCTCGGCCGGGACGGCATTGCACGGAAAGACGCCCTTGAACAAACCTTCAACATAGGCTTCAATAGTGCCCACGGAGGGGAGTATCCCCCAGGCGCCTCGTCGTCATTACGGTCCGCCATCGGGCCCGGCGAGCCGGTCTTCGGACCGGGAGAGACCTCCGATCGACTGACTCGATCGGAAGGTTCCTCATGGACGTCTCACTCTGGGTGTGGGTCGGCGTCATCGCCGTCATCCTCGCCATGCTCGCCGTGGACCTCGTCGCCCACCGCGACGCCCACGTCATCAAAGTCCGCGAGGCCGCGGCCTGGAGCGCCGTCTGGGTGGCGCTCGGCGTCGGCTTCGGGGCGCTGCTCTGGTGGTGGCAGGGGCCCGAGATCGGTCAGCAGTACTTCGCCGGCTACCTCATCGAGAAGTCGCTGGCCGTCGACAACGTGTTCGTCTGGGCCGTCATCTTCAGCTACTTCGCGGTGCCGCCGCAGTTCCAGCACCGCGTCCTGTTCCTCGGCGTGCTCGGCGCGCTGGTCCTCCGCGGCGCGTTCATCGCCGTCGGCGCCGTCCTGATCGAGAACTTCACCTGGATCCTGTACGTCTTCGCCGCCTTCCTCCTCTACACGGGCTGGCGGATGATCCGGCAGCGCGACGAGCACCTTGACCCCGAGCAGTCGGCGGTGCTGCGCCTGTTCCGCCGCTTCGTGCCGATGACCGACGCCTACTACGGCCAGCGCCTCCTGATCCGCAAGGGCGGCGTGCTACTCGCCACGCCCCTGCTGGCGGTGCTGGTGCTGATCGAGGCCACCGACGTGGTGTTCGCCGTCGACTCCATCCCCGCGATCTTCGCCGTCACCAGCGAGCCGTTCATCGTGTTCACGGCCAACGCGTTCGCGATCCTCGGCCTCCGCGCCATGTACTTCCTCCTGGCCGACCTCATGCACCGCTTCGTCTACCTCAAGATCGGCCTGGCACTGGTGCTGATCTGGGTGGGCATCAAGATGGCGCTCAAGATCGACGTGTTCTACATCCCCACCGCGATCTCGCTGGCGGTGATCGCGACGATCCTCACCGTCTCCGTGGTCGCCAGCCTCCGGGCCACCCGCGGCCTTGCCCCCGCGGCCGTCGTCGAGGGCAGCGGGCCATTCCGGATGGCCACCGACGACGAGTTGGCTGAGCTCGAGGGCGTCGCGGGCCGGAGGGTGTGAGCTGGGCCCCGCCTGGGGGCTCGGGGCTGCCTAGAGTGGTGCCATGTCCACCCAGACGGACGACGAGGGCACGATTCAGTGGCTGGTGGAGGGGGACGTCGCGGTGCGGTTCCAGACGCACCGCGACCTCCTCGACGACGAACGCCCGGACCTCGAGCGGCTCGTCGCCTCAGACGGTGACGCCGCGACCATCCTCGCCGCGCGCGGCGCCGATGGGCACTGGGGTCGCGGGTTCTACCAGCCCAAGTGGACCTCCAGCCACTACTCGCTGCTCGAGCTGCGCGACCTCGGCGTGGCCCCCGGGCAGGCGGAGTGCGCGTCCACCGTCGCGCTGATCGCACGGCAGAAGGGCGGCGACGGGGGAGTGAACCCGTCGGGCGAGATCAAGGAGGCCGACGCCTGCATCAACGGCATGTTCCTGGCCTACGCCTCGCACTTCGGGGCGACGGCGGCGGATCTTGAGAGCGTCGTCGACTTCCTGCTGGGCCAGCGGATGCCCGACGGCGGGTTCAACTGCCGCGCCAACCGCTCCGGGGCGTGCGTCTCCTCGGTGCACACCACCACCAGCGTGATCGACGGGTTGGCCGAGTACCTGCGGCGGGGGTACGGCCATCGGGACGGGGAGGTGAGTGTCGCGGTGGGTGCGGCTGCGGAGTCGCTCCTGGCGAGACGGCTATTCCTGCGCCGTTCGGACCTGCAGCCGATCCGCGCCGACTTCACCCGGCTCCACCATCCGCCGCGATGGCACTTCGACGTGCTGCATGGGTTGGACGTCCTGCGGCGGGCGGGGGTGTCGCGGGACCCGCGGATGGACGATGCCCTGGCCCTCCTCCAGCGAAGGCGTCGCCGCGACGGGCGCTGGGCCGCGGCTGCCCAGTTCCCTGGCGAGACCCACGTCCAGTACCCGCCCGCCGGCTCGCCCAACCGCTGGGTGACGCTGCGAGCGCTCCGGGTGCTCCGCCACTTCGGCTAGGCGCGGTTGCGCGCCCCCCGATAAAGTGATATCACTTAGATATCGAAATTCTCGCGGAAGGACGCGTACCATGAGCACCCCCCACATCCCAGATCCCTCAACAGACCTCGAGGGCGACTCGCTCGGCGGCGCACCGTCGGGCCGTCCGGTGGGCCGGGAGGGCGCACGGGTGGACATCGAGGAGCGCAAGGCCTGGTACGTCGACGGCCTGCTCGCCTTCTTCGTGGCCCTCGTCATCGGCGCCCTCGCCACCTGGCAGGGCGTCCTCGCGGGCATCCAGCTGGAGAACAACGACGGCGGCGGCTGGCGGATGTTCCTCGCCATGCTGGCGTTCCTGCTCTCCATGGTGATGTTCTCCTCGCTGACCATCATCAGCCCCGGAGACACCAAGGTCATCCAGTTCTTCGGCCGCTACATCGGCACCATCCGCAAGGCCGGCCTGCTCATGACCGTGCCGTTCACCACCAAGAAGAAGGTCTCGGTCAAGGTCCGCAACTTCGAGACCAACGAGCTGAAGGTCAACGACGCCGACGGCAACCCCGTCAACATCGCCGCCATCGTCGTCTGGCAGGTGGCCGACACCGCCAAGTCCGTGTTCGCCGTCGAGCAGTACGACGAGTTCGTGGCCGTGCAGTCCGAGTCGGCCCTGCGCCACGTGGCCACCACCCACCCCTACGACAACGGCGAGGCCGGCGAGGAGACCCTCCGCGGCTCGACGGAGCTCGTGGCGCGGGAGCTGGCCGACGAGGTGGCCGCACGGATCGCGATCGCCGGCCTCGAGGTGGTGGAGACCCGCATCTCCTCGCTCGCCTACGCCCCGGAGATCGCCCAGGCGATGCTGCAGCGGCAGCAGGCCTCCGCCATCATCGCGGCGCGCGAGAAGATCGTCGAGGGCGCGGTGACCATGGTGCAGAAGGCGTTGGAGCGCCTCGAGCGCGACGATGTGGTCACCCTCGACGACGAGCGCAAGGCGGCCATGGTGTCGAACCTGCTGGTGGTCCTCACCAGCGATTCGAGGGTGACCCCCGTCGTCAACACCGGCTCGCTGTACACCTGAGTAGCGGCGCGACGGCAGGGGGCAGGTCATGATGGCCGAACGCAAGGCGGTGCTGCTCAGGCTCGACCCCGCCGTCCACGACGCGCTGGCGCGGTGGGCCGCCGACGACCTGCGCTCGGTCAACGCGCAGATCGAGCTCCTGCTGCGTGACGCGCTCAAGAGGGCGGGTCGGTCTCCGAAGGATGCCGGCCCGCTGCCTCAGCGGGGTCGGCCCCCGAAGGAGTCGTGAGCCTTCGTGGCTCGCGGTCAGCGAGCCGACGGCACCCCGTGCGCGGCGAGCAGGTCTGCCACCGCGTCCGGGGAGGTGAGGACAGCCTGAGTGATCACGGTCCTGTGGCACGTGAGCACCAGCTCCGTGAAGCTCGGCGGCGAGGTCTTCTCGGGCCTGCGGATCTCGAAGGACGTCATTCTCCGGAACGGGACCCGGGTCACGTTGTAGGCGTAGTTGGAGCGGCGGAAGAGCGGCTCGACGGTCCTGTTGCGGTTGATGATCACCAGATCTTCGGATGACGCGAGGATCATCGCCCCAGCCGAGCGGCGCCGGCGGCCCCGCTCGTTGAGGCAGGACTGGCCGGGCTCGTCGACGTGGATCGGCTGGACGCGCTCGGTGGCGCCGGTGTTGAGGGCCAGCAACAGTGAGCCGAAGAAGTGGTACTTGGGCGGCGCAGTCGAGGAGGTCACGACGGGGGCCGCCGGCTGCTTGAGGTCGCCTGGCCCGTGGGACAGGACGTAGCGGTCCACCTCCGCGATCGTCGGGTGCGACACGGCGTTGTACTCGACGTCCAGCGCGCCTCCGTCGGCGAGGAGCAGCGTCCATCTGGCCACCAGGAGGTTGGTGTGGAGGATGGTGGCGACGACGTCGTTGCGCGGCGCCTCGCGGCTGGTGACGTCTGTCGGTCCTGCCCGCAGTACGCGCACCTTGTCGGGGAAGACGGCGATCACCGATTCGTACAGGTCCATCCCGGGGTGAACCTTGGCGCGATCGATGGGGCGCGGCACCTTGAGGAGGTATCGGGCGCCTTCAAGGTCGGGCCACCATCGGCTGAACCGGCGGGGAAGGTCTGCCGGGTCCTTGACCTCGGCGATCCAGGGCCCGAAGGCGTCGTACTCGCGCAGATCGTCGGGATCTGCCGCCGCTCGCCAGGTCGGGATTTTGGCAGCCATCATCGGAGTCTCCCAGGTGCGCGACGGTGAGGTCGTCGTCGGCCCGTCCCGAGGCGCGGTACCCCGACGACTCTACCTTCGCCAGTTCACGCGGGCCACCCCCAGTGGTCAGGCGTCCTGGCTGTAGATGAGCACCGAGTACGGGCCCACCGAGATGTTCGAGTGCGCCCCCATCCCGTCCTCGTCCTCCTCGAACGCCGTGACGTCGAAGGAGTCGTGATCGCCGAACAGCGAGCTGTAGAGCTTCGCGTCGCTGTTGAACCGCAGCTTCCACAGCCCGCCGTGCGGCATCCCGATCCGGTAGTCGGTGTAGGTGTTGGTGCTGAGGTTGACCACCACCACGACGTCGTCGCCCGCCCCGTGGTCCATCCAGCGCTGGAAGACGATGACGTTGTCCTCCTCGTTGACGTGGTAGACGTTCAGCCCGCGCCCGGTCAGTCCGCGGGTGACGCCGCCCCGGTTGAGGCGCAGGTCGATGAGCGTCTTGTACAGCTTCGTGATCCCCTCAAACCGCTTGATCCGGTCCCAGTCCAAGGGGTCGTCGTCGGAGAACCAGCCGCCCTCCAGCGCCTCCTGGCCCTGGAAGATCATCGGGATGCCGGGGCTGGTCATCACCAGTGCGCCGCCGACGGTGGAGCGCTTCTGCGCGAACCAGCCGTCGGCGTTCTCCGGGTCGATCTCGTGCGGGACGCGCGCGGAGCCGTTGGCCACCTCGTCGTGGGATTCGGTGTACACGACGCGGCGGAACGGGTCGCCGTCGTAGTTGTGCGAGATCGCCTCGGCGATGGAGGACAGCGACCGCTCCTCGTCGGTCATCGCCGTGATGGCGTGCCGCACGGGGTGCACGAACTCGGCGTCCCACTGGGCGTGGAAGCCGGCGCCGTGGTCCTCGGTGCCGACGATGCGGTCGTGGCCGTGGAGGTCCTCGGCGATCGAGATGCGGCCGGGGTACTGGCTGCGCAGGGAGTCGGTGATCCAGCGCATCAGCCCGAACCCCTCCTCCAGTTCGAACCCGCCGCCGTGGACGCTGCGCATATAGGGCGTCATGTCGAGGCGCAGGCCGTCGACGTGGTACTCGCGCAGCCACATCATGGCGTTGTCGTGGATGAAGCGGCGCACCTCCTCGCGGCCGTAGTCAGGCCGGGTGTCACCCCACGGGGTGGAGGAGCGGTCGTCGTTGTAGAAGTAGATGCCGCCCTTGCCGTTCTCGCCCCAACCGTCGAACTGCCAGAGATCCAGGTCCGAGGGGCCGAAGTGGTTGTAGACCACGTCGAGGATCACCGCGAAGCCGCGGGAGTGCGCGGTCTTGATCAGGGTCTTGAAGGCGTCCGGGCCGCCGTAGGCGCTCTCGACCGCGAAGATGTGAGCGGGGTTGTAGCCCCAGGACTGGTCCCCGGCGAACTCGGCCACCGGCATGATCTGGAGCGTGTTGACGCCGAGCTCCTGGAGGTAGTCCAGCTGCTCGATGACGTCGTGGAAGCCACCGACGCCGTCGTCGGAGGGGGCGAAGGAGCCCACGTGCATCTCGTAGATGACCATCTGGTGATGCGGCGGGCAGTGGGCTGTCTCGCCTTCCCAGTCGTAGGCGGCGTGGTCGTAGATGACGCCGTTGCCCACGGAGTTGGTCACCTGCATGGCGTAGGGGTCGATCCGGTCGAGCTCCTGCTCACCGTTGGTGAGGTGGAACTTGTACTCCTGCCCTGCCGTGGCGCCCTCGACGAAGCCGTACCAGAAGCCGTTGCCCTCGTCGCCCAGTGGGTCGGCGGTGATGCTCCACTCGTTGAAGTCGCCGGTCACGGCCACGCTGTCGGCGTGGGGTGCCCAGACCCGGAACGCCACACCGCCGTCGGTGATGATCGCGCCCATCCCGGCCAGGGTTTCGCGTTCGGCCATGGAGTCCCCCTCTGTGTTTGTTGTGCGGCGATTCGAGTGTGCCCGATCGGGGGGCTGGCTGCCAGTGCCTCCGGGAGTGTGGATTCTGGGACGGTAGACCGTCCCAGGATCCTCACCCTGCGAGGCCACCCTCCCCCCGACCCCGGCCAGGCCCACCAGTCCGGCCCCGGAGGGGCTGAATCTCGGGATTTCGGTGCTCGGGCCGAGGGAGGGGCCCGGTGCGGGCAATCAGCGAGGGCACGTCGGACACCCGGTGCCCGGCGAGGTACCGAGTCACGATCTCGGTGACGTCCACCGCCAGGCCACCCTCCGGAGCACCTCCACGGCGCCCATCGCGTCCAGCGGCCCGACCTTCCCGGCGGCGGCGTCGTAGAAGAAGCCGGCAACCCGGTAGGTGGCCCCCACATCGAGCGGCTCCTCCGCCCCGCCATGGGCCCGTCGAACGGTCACCTCGGACGTCCGCTCCCCAGCAGACCCGTCGGGGTCGAGCCGGTAGCGCACCCCGGCCGTGGCGTGCAGCCAGCCGCCCTTCCACGCCCACGGGTCCGGGTTGAGGGCGCCGTCGGCCGAATTCTCGAGCAGCCTCTCGATCGCCGCCCCGGGCACGTCGCCCACGCCCACCTGGGCCCCGACGGGCAGGTAGTGGAACAGGTCCTCGAGGCGGATCGGGCCCGGGACCACGTGGGTGCCGTACCGGAAGCCGCGAAGGTGCCCGATGTCCGCCGCGGCCTCCACCCGGATCGCCTCGGCGATCAGATCGTGCGATGTGCCCGAGATCACCGCGGGGCGGGGGCCGTCGACGAAATCGCTGCGGTGGAGCGCCACCTCGGTGTGGCCCACCACCTCGTCGATCGGACGGCTGAGCACGCTGCCGTTGATCGGATTCACGTGCGGCCGGAAATCCGCGCCGCTGAGAAACGGGCGGCGAACGTCCTCGATGAGCGCCGCGACCTCCGGGTCGGGGTCGATGGACTCGTCGACCACGTGCAGCGTGTGGGACCAGTCGGTGATGCCGCCGTCCCCGACGGTGAGGTCCAGCACTCCCAGACGGGTGCCGTCCTGCCCCACCTCGGACACCAGGGCCTCGGTGGTGGTCCGGACGATCTGGTGGGTCTCCTCGTGCATGTCGGAGGAGAGCACGACGTCGATCCCGGGGTTGTCCTCGGCGATCAGGATGTTCTCGGCGAGGCCGAACTCGGAGACCAGGACCACGATGTCCACACCTGCCGTCCGGAGGTCCGCGACATGGCCAGGGATCTCGTGGGCGTCGCCACTGAAGCGGATTCCCTCGGTCACCCACGGGCCGAGCGCGTTGATGGCGCGCTCGGAAGACAGGCCCACGAATCCGATGCGGGCGCCGTCGAGGTCAAGGATCGCGGTGGGAGGGAGCAACAGCCTGTCAGAGCCGTCGTGATAGACGTTGCAGGCCAGTGCGCCCCAGCGATGCGAGGAGCGTCCCGGTCCGCCGGATCCTGGCCCGAACAGTTCGAGGAAGCGCTCCTTCCCGTACAGGTAGTCCCAGTTGCCGGGGGCGAACACGTCCGGGCCGAGGGCATCGACGACGTCGACCAGTGCCTGGCCCCGCGTGAACAGCGCCTCGGCACTGCCCTGGATGGTGTCGCCGGTGTTGACCAGCAAAGCGTTGGGCCGTTCGGCGCGGAGCCGTGCGATGAGGGTGGCCATTCGGGCGAGTCCACCCTCGAGCCGGCCCGTCCCGTCGCCGCGCACGTTCGGGCGGGGAACCAGATGCCCGTGCAGGTCGCCGATGTGGATGAGACGGATCTGTGCCATGACACCACTGTGCAGCAGACGGCTCAGGCCATGCCGTAGATCAAGAACAACACGCGCGCCCCCAACACGGCGACGGCGAGGGCGGCGAGCCGGGCCCGCCAGGAGCGAAGCCTGGCGACTGAGAGCCACACCAGCACCGCGACACCCACAGCCGCCTGTGCCCACCAGTACGTCGACGGCGTAGTCTCCGCGATTCTCCTGATCCCGTGGGCCGCCTCGCCGAGTGCGACGGCCGGGAACAGGCCCGCCGCCACGCCACGCAGGACCGGATCCCCGTGCCCCCGCAACAACCAGACCGCCACGCCCATGGCCAGCCCGCTCACCACGCCGGCCACGCACCAGAACAGCACCATCCGCATCCCGACGGGGTAGCCGCGGAGCATGGTCGTCGCGTAGTAGCCAACCATCGCCAAGGGCCCGGCCGCTGCGCCGAGCAGCGCGTGCGTCCACCAGGTGCCGCGACAGGCCGCGGCCACCAGGGCTGCGAGCGCGACGACAGGTGTCGCGGAGTTGAACAGGGGGGCCAGTGCGTCGGGAGCGTAGGTCTGCCCGAACGACATGACCACGCCCGCGGTGAGCGAGCCGGTCAACGCTATGGGGAGACACCTGTGCATGGCCGTCATGCTAGGCGGGCACGGGTGTCATCAACACGCTCAACCGGCCCAACCCAGGGCTAAGCCAGGGGAGCACTGAGGCAAGCCCAGTGAGAACCCCCACCGCGGTACTGGGACCGACGGGGCTCAGTGCTCGGCGAAGCCCCTCCCCAGGGGGTTGGGCCCGGGTGGGCCGTCGTCGGTGGACTCCGCGACGCCCTCGTTGACGTCGCCTGCCGCGTACGACACGTTGAGCAGGCGGTAGGTCCGCGTGAAGAAGGCGGCCCCGGTGACCAGGAGCCCGGCGATGCTGAACAGCACGAAGACCAGCGCGATGCCGCGGGCGTTGCCCTCGCCGAGCAGCCAGCCCCAGTCGGTGCGGCCTTGAGGAGACTCGGCGTAGGGGATCAGCCAGAACTCGGCCACCGGCCCGATGACGAAAGCGCTCAGTGGTGCGGCCGACATCTCCACTGCCTGCGCAAAGCCGAACACCCGCCCCTGCTTCGCCAGCGGGACGACGCGTTGAAGGAGGGTCTGCTCCGACGCCTCCATGAACGGCACGATGACCATGTAGGCGAAAATGCCGATGGCGAGCGCCACGACCGACTCTCGCAGGGTGAATCCGAAGCTCACCAGCCACATCGCGGTGGCCCCGAGCAGCAACGTCCGGAGCGGCTTAGCGCCCAGGCCCCACTTGGCGATGAGCGACCCTCCGACGATGAACCCGATGCTGGACAGGCCGAACAGGATGCCCCACGCCTCCACGGACATCAGTTCCAGGCCGTACGGGTCCAGCAGGCCCATGAACACGCCGCCCAGGAAGTTGTTGAGTGTGGAGAACAGGATGAGGCCGAAGAGCCCGGGTACAGCCACGATGGCCAGCCAGGCCGCCTTGAAGTCGACGGGCTTGGGGGTGCCGTCGGCGTGCACGATGGTGGGCTCCGGAATCCGGATCAGCAGGAGGTGGACCAGCGACGCGAGGATGACGACGAGGGCGATCGCCACCACCCAGACCATCCCGAGCTGCCCGTAGGCCAGACCGGACAGGACGCCTGTGACGAGCATCGTCATCCCGTTGACCGCACCGACGAGGCCGTTGGCGTTGGCGCGCCGGTCCGACTCCACCAGCATCGTCACGCAGGTGGACAGCGCAAGGCCACGCGGCATCGCCAGCAGCGCCCCGCCCAGGGCCAACCCGGTGAAGACCCAGAACCACGGGCCCCCCAGGTCGACCAGCGTGTCCCGTGGGGTGAGGATGAACACGGCTCCAGCGAGGAGGAAGAGCACGGCGGTGCCGACGGCGGACCACACCATCACCACGTGCTTGCGGTACCGGTCGATCAGGCTGCCGAACGGCACGCCCAGGATGGCCATGCCGAGCATGTAGGCGCCGCCCATGATGGAGGTGGCCAGGACGGACCGCGTCTCGAGGTAGGCCCAGAACGTGATGCCGAACCACAGGAATGTCGTGGCGAGCATCGCCGCGGCCGTGTTGCCGAGGACGTGGTTGAATGCCCGCATGCGGTGCGCCTGATCAGAGAGCACACCGGGACCCTAACACCTGCAGGCCTGCGGGTGATGTTCCTCGAGGCGGCCCTTCGGCGCCCATCCGGTGCCGAATGCTGGCCTGGAGGAACACCTCCCGCGCAGCTGAGTCGAGGGACGGGCCCGGGTGGACAAAAGGGGCGCGCAATGAAATCCACGCGGCCGGCTACGCCCCATTCACCGGCTCTTCGGAACGGTCACAGCCGGACCCGCCTTCCCACCAGCATAGGCTGAAATCCATGGGCAAGCAGTTTCTTGAGATCACTCCGAAGATCCGCGCCTTTGTGGAGGCTCAGCACCTGTTCTTCGTCGCGACGGCGGCGCGGGATGGACGAGTGAACGTGTCGCCGAAGGGCCTGGACTCCCTGCGCGTGGTGGGCCCCAACCGCGTGGTCTGGGTCAACGCCGTCGGCAGCGGCAATGAGACGGCAGCGCACCTCCTCGACACGCCACGGATGACACTGATGTTCTGCTCCTTCGACGCCAAGCCGCAGATCCTGCGCCTCTACGGAACGGCGCGTGCGCTGCATCACGGCGACGACGGTTGGGCCGAACTGTTGGACCTCTTCCCCGAGTTCGTCGGCGCCCGCAATGTCTTCGACATGAGTGTGGAGATGGCGCAGACGTCCTGCGGTTTTGGGGTTCCGCTGATGGACTTCCGCGCCGACCGCGACACCATGACCGACTGGCTGGTCAAGAAGGGCGACGACGGATTGCGCGAGTACGAGCGCCGCAACAATCTGGTGAGCCTCGACGGACTGCCGACCGGACTCCCCGTCGCCTGATTGGCATCCCCGCTGGCTGAGGTGCCGCGCAGCGGCCGCCCCCCGTTGGCTGAGGTGCCGCGCAGCGGCCAACCCCGGTGGCTGAGGTGCCGCGTAGCGGCCTCGAAGCCTATGAAACGCGAGCTGACAACGTCACTTTTCTTAGGCTTCGAGGCTCGTCGCTTCGCTCCTCGCACCTCAGCCAGCAGGGGTGGGCTCAGCCGGCCGCCTTCTCAGTGGCCGGGGATGTCGCGACGACCGAACCGCCACAACCCGAAGGCCACCAACCCCACCGCGACAACCAACTGAACCGCCAGCGGCGCGACAGTCAGCTCCTCCGCCGGGAGCGCCGGTGTGTGCTCGAAGGGTGAAATCTGCCGCACCCAGTCAGGGAACTGCAGCATGTCGCCGAAGAGCTCGATCAGCGCACCCGCCACCACCGGGATCCACGTGAACACCACCAGACGTGGCGCCAGCGAGTGCAGCGCCACGGCCAGTCCCAGCACCATGAGCACCGACGGGATGCCGACCGCGGACCCCGCGACACCGTCGCCCACCAGTGAGTAGTCCCCGTCCACCGCGCCCGCGAACAACCCCGCGACCGCGCCGGTGAGCAGCAGCATCCCGACGCTCGCTGCGGCCACGACGGCGAGGTGACCCGCGAGCCATCCCCAGGGTCGCACCGCGGTGGCGAGCACGGGCTCGGCTCGGCCGCCCACCTCCTCGGCCACCACCCTCTGCCACGCGATGACCGCGTAGATGGCCACGGTGATCCGCATCATCGTGACGGTCAGCGTCAGGTAGCCCTCCACGGCCGCCTCGGAGCCGCCCATCAGCTGCTGGAAGATGTCGGGCAGGTCGTTGAACGCCTCCACCATGGCCGGGGTGAACGAGCCGTACATGGCTCCCGCCAGCGTCAGCGCCACCGCCCACCAGAGGGTCTGCGTCCGCTGGATGCGCCAAGCGAGGGTGAGCGGACCCCGCAGCCAGGCCGCGGCCGTCGCTCGACCCCTGCGGGGTTGCACCAGTCCGGCGCCGAGATCGCGCCTGGCCTCCATCGCGGCCCCCACGGCCACCAGCACGGCTGCGGTCAGCAGCAGCAGGCCGACGGGCCACCACCGGTCGTCGTGGAATGCGCGGGTCTGCTGCGCCCACGCCAGCGGCGACAGCCAGGAGAGCCAGCTCCCGTACTCGCCGGGCGCGGCCGCCATGTCGCCGATGCCGCGCACCACCCAGGCGGTGGCCAGCACCGCCCCGGCGATCCCGCTGCCCGCCGACGAGAACGCGCTCAGCTGCGAGGTCACCGTCGTCACCCCGGCGAACACCAGTCCGACCCCGGCCGTCCCGGCGCCCAGCAACAGCGACGACGACGCGTCGCTCCCGAAGCCGATCAGGCCGACGGCGATCAACGCCCCGACGAGCAGGTTGGCGATCAGGGCGAGGATGAGCGCGGACGTCAGCGGCGCGAAGCGTCCCACCACGCTGGCGCGGACGATCTCCGCGCGCCCCGTCTGCTCCTCCAGGCGTGTGTGCCGCGACACCAGCAGGATGTTCATCAGCGCCACGAAGATCAGCAGGTACAGCCAGTAGACGCCCGAGAAGATGATCTGGTGGGTGAGGGTGGTCGGGTCCACGTTCTTCAGCCCGAAGCCCGGGCCGGTGAACAGGGTGAGCGACGGGTTGGCCATCAGGATGGCGAGGGGGGCCAGTTCCTCGGGCGTGCCGAAGATGGTCTTGTAGGCCGTCATCATGTACGGCACGAACGCGGCCAGGGACACCACCCAGATGGTGAGCTTCACCCGGTCGCGGCGGGCGGCGAACCGCAGCAGCGGGCCGGTGGCGGTCAGTGGCTGGCTCATCGGGGGGTCTCTTCCCCGTAGTGGCGCAGCAGCATCTGCTCGAGCGTCGGGGGATGCGCGACGATGGACTGCACGCCGGCGACGGTCAGCTGGGACATGACGGTGCCCAGGTGCTCGCCGTCGACCTCCATGCTGACGCGGTCCCCGTCGACCTGGGCGTGGTGCACGCCGGTCATGTGGGCGAGGCCGTTGACGGGCTGAGCCGTGGTCGCCTGGATGGTGGTGCGGCGCAGATGGCGCATGGCGTCGAGGGTGCCGGTCTCGACGATGCTGCCTTCGCGGATGATCGACACGCGGTGGGCGAGCGCCTCCACCTGGCCGAGGATGTGGCTGGAGAGGAGGACGGTGGCGCCGCGGGCGATGAGGCCCCGGACCTCGTCCTGGAAGATGGCTTCCATGAGCGGATCGAGGCCGGAGGTGGGCTCGTCGAGGATGAACAGGTCGGCCCCGCTGGCCAGCGCCGCCACCAGGGCCACCTTCTGCCGGTTGCCCTTGGAGTAGGTGCGGCCCTTCTTGGTGCGGTCGAGGTCGAAGCGTTCGCAGAGTTCGGCGATACGGGCCGGGTCGGAGTCGCCGCGGAGCCGGGTCAGCACGTCGATGGCTTCGCCGCCGGTGAGTTGGGGCCAGAGCTCGACGTCGCCGGGCACGTAGGCGATGCGCTTGTGGAGCTCGACGGCGTCGCGGACGGGGTGTCCGCCGAGGACGGTCGCGGTGCCGGAATCCGGCCGCAGCAGGCCGAGCAGGATGCGCAACGTGGTGGTTTTGCCGGCCCCGTTGGGGCCGAGGAAGCCGTGCACCTCGCCCTGCTGGACGTCGAGGTTCAGCTTGTTGAGGGCCACGGTGCGGCCGAATGTTTTGGTGAGATCGCGGATCTCGAGGGCGTTGGTCATGGGGTTGCCTTGCAGTGGGAGGAATGGGGGGGGGCGGTGATCAGCCGGCCGACGGTGGGTCGGGGTCGGTGACGCCGTCGGCCGGGACCCTGCCCGCGTCGGCCGCGAAGGCCGAACGGATCTGGCGGAGCATGGTGTCGTCGGCGAAGAGGCCGTAGGTGAAGAACTCGGTGGAGGCGAGCGAGTAGCGGGGGAGGACGACGGGGTCCAGGAGGTGGGTGCCGCCCAGATGCCGCGACACCTGCGCCTCCAGCACTGTCGCGGCCAGGCTGAAGGTCACCAGGAGCGCGACGGTGGCGTCGAGGTCCTCGGGCTCGCGCAGGATTCCGGCGGGGACACCGACGGCGAACATCTCGCGGGTGAGCGCGCACATGGCCTCGAAGAGCCGGTCGGCGCCGTCGCCGCCCTCGCCGATGGATGCGGCGATGTAGCCGAAGAACGGGCGGAACTCGTTCTGCGCGCGGAAGACCGCCTCGGTGGGATTGGCCCC
Source organism: Tessaracoccus sp. MC1679 (assembly GCF_014164775.1). Lineage (GTDB taxonomy): Bacteria > Actinomycetota > Actinomycetes > Propionibacteriales > Propionibacteriaceae > Arachnia. The sequence continues at coordinate 129,569 of NZ_JACJGB010000009.1, read as the reverse complement.
GGAGACCGCGGAGGTCTTGGTCTCGGTGAGGCGCGCCATCATCCACTCGTCGCAGGCGCGGCGGAGCCCATCCTTGCTGCCGAAGTGGTGGATGACAAGGGCGGGGGAGACGCCGGCGGCCTCGGCGATCTGGCGGACGGTGGTGGCCTTGACGCCGTGGGTGCCGAAGAGTTGGAGCGCGGCGTCGCGGATGCGGGCGTGTGCCTGAAGGTCGTCGGCTGAACCCATGTTCAGTATTCTGAACGGGTGTTCAGTCGGTGTCAAGTGCGACGTCGGTGAGCCCGCTGGCTGAGGTGCCGCGCAGGGGCTGTCCCCCGCTGGCTGAGGTGCCGCGCAGGGGCTGTCCCCCGCTGGCTGAGGTGCCGCGTAGCGGCCTCGAAGCCCATGAAACGCGAGCTGACAACGTCACTTTTCTGAGGCTTCGAGGCTCGTCGCTTCGCTCCTCACTCCTCAGCCAGCGGGGGTGGGCTCGTCGCTTCGCTCCTCGCGTTACCGCTGGCTGAGGTGCCGCGTAGCGGCCTCGAAGCCTATGAAACGCGAGCTGAAAACGTCACTCCTCGTCGAGGTCACTCTCGATCAGCGAGGCGATCGCGGCGTTGGCGTCCTCGTCATCAGACTCGACGACGACCCAGGCGCCCTTGTCGGCTCCCAACTTCACGATCTCCATCGACGACGACGCGTCGAAGGCCTCGGTCTGCGGGCCGTCGAACCTCAGCGTCATGGGGATCCCGAGCTCGCTGACCGCGTCGGCGATGATTGCGGCCGGACGGGCCCGCAGCCCGACCGAGGATCCGACGGTGGCGGTGGTGTGCGGCATGGCTAACTCCTTCGGTGAGTGGGGGAGACGGTCAGGCAGGCTGACCAGCCGACGGCTTCGTCGGCACCGCTGGAAGCGGAGGCCCCCTGCATCCGAGGATAGGCCTGCCGGCCCTGCCCCGCGCCCGGTCTGCCGGGTTGACCCCGCGCCGCCCGACCGACAGGGCTACTGTGGAAGATGCAGTCACAACGAAGGAGTTGAGATGGCTGACGTTGTCGTTCTCGGGGCTGGTGTGTCGGGGCACACTGCAGCGCTGCATCTGTCCCGGCTACTGCCGGCCGGCAACACCGTCACGGTGGTGTCCCCGAACTCGCAGTGGAACTGGATCCCCAGCAACATCTGGGTGGGGGTCGGGAAGATGACCAAGAAACAGGTGGTGTTCCCGCTTGCGCCCATCTACCAGAAGAAGGGCATCCGGTTCGTCCAGGCGAAAGCCACGGCGCTCTGGCCTCGGGGCGACGAGCTCTCCGAGCGAGCCGCCGTCGACGTGGAACGCACCTCACCGGACGCGGCCGGCCAGACCGAGCGGATCCGCTACGACTACCTGGTCAACGCCACCGGCCCGCAGCTGAAGTTCCAGGCCACCCCGGGCCTCGGCCCGCACGGCGGCCACACCGTCAGCGTCTGCACGGCGGACCACGCCGTCGAGGCGGCCGCGGCGCTGCGGGCAACCATCGAACGGCTGAAGTCCGGCGAGAGCCTCACGCTGGTGGTGGGCATGGGGCACGGCACCTGCACCTGCGAGGGGGCGGCGTTCGAGTACGTCTTCAATGTGGACCACGAGCTGCGCGAGGCCGGCGTCCGCGACCGTGCCCGCCTGGTGTACCTCACCAACGAAGCGGAGCTGGGTGACTTCGGCGTCGACGGCATGGTGTTCGAGGAGCGCGGCTTCCAGACCACCTCCGAGCTGTGGGCGGGGTCGCTGTTCCGGGAACGCGGGGTGGAGGCCATCCTCGGCGCGCACGTCACTCGGGTGGAGCCGGGAGTGGTGCACTATGAGACCCTCGACGGGCTGGAGCACACCCTGGACTTCGACTTCGGGATGCTCCTGCCCCCCTTCGGCGGGGTTCCGTTGAAGGCGTTCGACCGCGACGGGGCCGACATCACCGACCGGCTCTTCGCGCCGTCGGGGTTCATGAAGGTGGACGCCGACTACACGCCCAAGCCGTACGAGGAGTGGCGGGCAGAGGACTGGCCCAAGACCTACCAGGCGGTGGGCTACGACAACATCTGGGCGGTGGGGATCGCGTTCGCACCGCCGCACCAGATCTCGCGGCCTCGCAAGAGCGCCAACGGGACGGTCATCGCGCCGTCCCCGCCCCGGACGGGGATGCCGTCGGGGGTGATGGGGAAGGTGGCGGCCATGTCCATCGCGGACCGGATCCGGAAGGGTCCGACGGCGGTCAACCACGAGGCGTCGATGGCCGCGATGGGCGCGGCGTGCGTGGCGTCGGTGGGCGAGGGGCTGCGCACCGGTTCGGCTGCGGCCATGACGATGATGCCCGTGGTGCCGGACTACCAGCGCTATCCGACGGGCCGCGACCTCGCCGACACGCGCGGCGAGGTGGGGCTGGCCGGGCACTGGGTGAAGCTGATGCTCCACTTCCTGTTCCTCTACAAGGCCAAGGCGCTGCCCGGGTGGCAGCTGATTCCGGAGTGAGTGCGATGAGTGAGCGAGTGCACGAGCAGCAGTTGCGGGCCCCGGCGGGCTCCACGGTCGCGGACCTGTCCAAGGCGCCGCTGCCCACGGCGTCGACGTTGCGTAAACGGATGAGTCTGCCGCTCCAGCTGACGCGGTTCGTGGTGTTCAACGCGAGGATCATGCGGATGGTCCTGAAGGGGCACAGCCAGGATCACTGAGTGTGAAGAATGTGAACTGAAATCTGTGATTTTTTTAAACTTTTAGGTGTGACGAATGTAAACTGAAAGCGTGAGCAGATATCTTCCTCGCCTCGCTGACGGTGAGTTGGCCGCACAACTCGACGCGATGGGAGCCGTGCTCATCGAGGGAGTGAAGGGCTGCGGGAAGACCGCATCAGCACGTCAGCGTGCTGCCAGTGAGGTGCTCCTGGATACCGATCCGGAGGCAGAGCGCCGCGCGGCCCTCGACCCGCGACTGTTGCTCGATGGCGCCACCCCGAAGCTGCTGGACGAATGGCAACGCGCACCGCGGATCTGGGACGCCGTGCGGCGTGAGGTCGATGCCCGTGGGATTCCGGGCCAGTTCATCCTCACTGGCTCCGCCACCCCGAACAACAACCTGCAGCGCCACACGGGAGCGGGACGGTTCGGTGTGATGCGGATGCGCACCATGACGCTGACGGAGAAGCAGGCGTCGAACCCGGCCGTCTCCCTGGCCGGCCTACTGCGCGGCGATCCGGTGACCCCTGCCAACAGCACACTCGGGGTGCGGGACTACCTCCATCACATTGCGGTGGGCGGGTGGCCGTTCCTAGTGGGCGCCGACGAACGCCGGGCGCGCACCTTCCTCGACGGCTACCTGGACATCATCGTCGAGCATGACATCGACGAGGTGTCCGGGGGGCCACGGAACCCCCGGCTGGTGCGTCGTTTCCTTCACGCCTACGCGCAGATGACGGCCCACCCAGCGACTCTGAGTGCCATCCTCAAACGGATGGAGGATCGAGAGGCCCCATCTCGTCCGGCGTCGCAGCTGTACTACGACGCTCTGACTCGGATGCTCATCGTCGACGAGGTGCCCGCTTGGGATCCTGCGGTGAGATCATCGAAACGCCTCGTCAACACCCCGAAGCGGCTCCTGGCAGACCCGTCGCTCTCGGCAGGCCTGCTGCGGTTGTCCACCGACGGCATGCTCGCGGACCTCTCCACCACCGGATTCCTCTTCGAGAGTCTCGTGGCCCACGACCTGCGGGTGTACTCCGAAGCAGCCGGCGCGTCGGTGTTTCACTACCGGGAGGGTGAGGGTCGGCTGGAGGTGGACTACGTCGTCGAGGATCGAGACGGCGAGTGGCTCGCAGTTGAGGTGAAGATGGGAGATGCTCAGGTGGAGCGGGCCGCGGGCTCATTGCATGCGCTAGCGGCACGAGTGGAGCGGCCTCCACGCGCTCTGGTGGTCATGACAACCGGTTCGCTGGCCTACACCCGGGAAGACGGTGTACATGTGGTCCCCCTGGGAGCGCTGGGGCCCTGAGCGTGTGGCGTAGGCTGACCAGCCGAGAGACGTTGAGTGGACGGGGGAGGCATGAGTCGGCGGGGACTGGTGGACGAGGCCATCCAGGGAATCCTCGACCGCGTCGTCGACGGCGGGTTTCCGGCCGGCAGCGCACTTCCTCCGGAGGCGGACCTCGCGGCACTGCTCGAGGTGAGCCGCCCCACCATGCGCGAGGCGGTCCGGTCGCTGAGCGACCGGGGCGTGCTGCGCGTGGTGCACGGTCGCGGCACCTTCGTCGCTCCCCGGGAGGAGTGGCGTGACCTGCCCACGCTGATCGGAGTGCTGGCCCGCACCACGCCGTCGAGGGATCTGGGGCTGCAGCTCATCCAGGTGCGACGGATGCTCGAGGTGGGCGCGGCGGGGCTCGCCGCTGAGAACCGGAACGACGTCGACCTCACTGCGATGCGGGCGGTGCTCGACGGGTATGACGAGGCCGCGGCCCGAGCAGACGTCGACGAGGTGGTCAGGCTGGACCTCGCGTTCCACGGCCTGGTCCTGAAGGCCTCGGGCAACCCGTTCCTGGCTGCGATCATGCAGCCGTTGGCAGAGGCTCTGTCGGCGTCGCGGCAGACGACGGCGGCGCGCGAGGACGTGAGGGCGCGGGCGCAGGAGCACCACCGTCGAATCCTGGAGGCCATCTCCGGCGGCGACGCGTCGGCTGCGAAGGACGCGATGCGCGCCCACATGAAGCAGACCCACGACGACATCGCGGCGCTGTAGGTCCCGACCCCCCCGCGGTTGAGCCCGGCGTCGGCCGCGGAGCGGCTCGGCCGGTGTTGAAGCCTCATTTGCGGTGGGCAGGGTCTTGCACCCGGACAATCCTTGTGTCATTCTTTCCTAAGACCTCTGAGGTCTGAGCACAAAGGAGTGACATGACAGTGGAACTGTCCGATCTGTTGACCAACCATCCGTCCGTGGTGTCCGTGACCGCGGATGACGTCGTCGAGGCGCGCCACCGCGCGGGCGACCACACCGTCTACGTCGTCCTCGACGACGACCCCACCGGCACGCAGTCGGTGGCCGACCTCCCCGTCCTCACCGCCTGGGAGGTCGACGACTTCCGCTGGGCGTTCGGCACCGGCAAGCCCGCCGTCTACGTGATGACCAACTCGCGCTCGCTGGCCCCCGCCGACGCCGAGCGGGTCAACCGCGAGGTCGTCGCTGCGGCGCTCGAGGCCGCCCGCGACATCCCCGTCGCGTTCGTCTCCCGCTCCGACTCGACGCTGCGCGGCCACTTCCCTCTGGAGCCCCTGACCATCGCCGAGGAGATCCGGACCGCCACCGGCCACGGCGTCGACGGCATCGTCGTGGTCCCCGCGTTCGGCGACGCTGGCCGCATCACCGTCGACGGCATCCACTACGCCGGCTCCCGCGACGCCGGCTTCACACCGGTGGGGGAGACCGAGTTCGCCCGCGACGCCACGTTCGGCTACCGGTCGTCCAGCCTCGCGGAGTGGGTGGAGGAGAAGACCGACGGCGCCACCCGCGCCGCGGACGTCATCCTGATCGATCTCACCACGCTCCGCACCGACCGCGCCCACACCGTCGCGCTGCTGCGCTCCGCCTCGGACGCCCGCGTGATCGTCGTCGACATCGTCGAGGAGGAGGACCTCCGCCAGCTCTCCCTCGCGCTGATCGAGGCCGAGACCGCCGGGTCGCGCTTCATCTACCGCGTCGGCCCGCCATTCACCCGCGCCCGCATCGGCCAGGCCGTCCACCCCCCGGTGACCCTCGACGAGATCCGCGCCTCCCGCGGAGACCGCGAACTCGCCACGGGCGGGCTCATCGTCGTCGGCAGCCACGTGGACCTCACCACCCGCCAGCTCAACCACCTCCGCGAGCACAACCACCCGTTCGAGCTGGAGATCGAGGTGGCCCAGGTCACCGATCCCACCGCCCGCGACCGTCACGTCGCCGACATCGCCCACCAGGCCGCCGGGGCCCTGAACCACGGCAACGTCGTCGTCCGCACCTCCCGCACGCTCGTCACCGGGGCCGACGGCCACGAGTCACTCAACATCTCCCGCCAGGTCTCGGCCGCGGTCGTCGAGGTGGTCCAGCGCGTGCTGGCCGCCAACCCGCCGCGTTTCGTCGTCGCCAAGGGCGGCATCACCTCCTCCGACGTCGCGACGAAGGGCCTCGGCTTCCGCCATGCCAATGTCGTCGGCCCGATGCTTCCCGGCATCGTCTCCCTGTGGTCCGGCCAGGACGGCCCCGCCGCGGGAATCCCCTACGTGGTCTTCGCCGGCAACGTCGGCGCCGCCGACTCCCTTGCCGCCGTCGTCGACACGCTCACCCAAGCCTGATTCACCCTCGAAAGGACCCCACTTCCATGAACATCGCTGTTCTCGGACTCGGCGCCATGGGCCTGCCCATGGCCACCTGGCTAGCCCAGAGTTTCACCGTCACCGCCTTCGACATCGCTGAGGCGCGCGTGCAGCTCGCCACCGATGCGGGCATCACCTGCAAGCCGTCGGCCCGTGACGCCGCCGACGGCGCCGACATCGTCCTGGTCGCCGTGCGCAACCAGACCCAGCTCGAGGAGCTGCTCTACGGCGAGGCCGGGATCGTCCCGGCGCTGAGCCGCGGCGCCGCGATCATCCTCACCTCCACCGTCGGCATCCAGGCCGTCGAGGACGTTGCGGCACGACTCGCGGACGACGGCATCGGCCTGGCCGACGCCCCCGTCTCCGGCGGCCCCGCCCGCGCGGGCAAGGGCGACCTGCTGGTCACCGTCGGCGCCTACCCGGCCGTCTACGAGCACTGCCGCACCGTGCTCGACGCGATGGCCTCCAACCTGGTCTGGGTGGGGGAAGCCCCCGGCAAGGGTCAGTGCATGAAGACCGTCAACCAGCTGCTGTGCGGCGTGCACATCGCCGCGGCGGCCGAGGCGATGGCCCTGGCGGGCGAGCTGGGACTCGACCAGACGAAGGCGCTCGAGGCGCTGATGTCCGGCGCCGCGGCATCGTTCATGCTGGGCGACCGCGGACCCCGCGCCATCCAGGCCTACGCCGGCGAGGACGCCGAGGTGAAGAGCCGCCTGGACATCTTCGTCAAGGACATGGGCATCGTCACCTCCGCGGCCAAGTCCGTGGGCATGCCCGTGCCGGTGGCCGCGGCCGCCGAGCAGCTGTACCTCCAGGGCCTCGCCAACGGCCAGGCCGCCATGGACGACTCCTCCGTCATCCGCCTCGTCGCGCCGAAGAAGGGCTGAGCCATGGGAGCCGCAAGCCTGCTCGGCATAGCCGTCGGCGCAATCGTCCTGCTGCTGATCCTGGTCATCCAGATCAAGATGTCGGCCTTCGTCGCCCTGCTTCTCGTGGCGTTCGGCACCGCGCTGGCCACCGGGATCGAACTGACCGAGGTCGTCCCCACCATGACCGAGGGCATGGGCAAGACGCTGTCCAGCGTCATGATCGTCGTCGGCCTCGGCGCCATGCTCGGCCGCCTCATCGAGGTCTCCGGCGGCGCAGACGCCCTGGCGGAGAAGTTCTCCGCCGTCCTCGGGCCCAAGAGGGTCGTCGCCGCCGTGACGGCCGCCGCGTTCGTGCTCGGCATCCCCGTGTTCTTCGACGTCGGCTTCATCATCCTGGCGCCCATCGTGTTCGGCTTCGCCCGCGTGGCCAAGCTCAACCCGCTGGTCCTGGGGCTCCCCGTCGCGGGCGCCATGCTCACCGTGCACGTCGCGCTGCCCCCGCACCCCGGCCCGGTCGCGGCCGCGGGCATCACCGGCGCCGACGTCGGCCTGATGCTGCTCATCGGCCTGCCCATCGCCGCCGTCACCGCGATCGTCGGGTTCTACGCCTCGAAGCTGATCAAGGCGCACAAGTACGAGCTGCTGGAGTCGCCGGCCACGAAGGCCGCCGTCATCCACGACGCTGCCGTCGACGGCCCGAAGCGGGTGCTCGGCGCCGGCACCGTCCTGGCCCTCATCCTGCTGCCCATCCTGCAGATCATGGTGGGAACCGTCGGCAACATGACGCTCGCGGAGGGTTCCACCGCCCGCGGGCTGGCGGGCATGATCGGCTCGTCGCCGATCGCGCTGCTGACCGCCGTCGTCGTGGGCTACCTCGTGGTGGGTCACAACCAGGGCTGGTCGCTGGGCAAGCGTGGGTCGGTGCTGGATTCGGCGCTGCCGGATGTCGCGGTGATCGTGTTCGTCACCGGCGCCGGCGGAGTGTTCGCCAACGTGCTCGTCACCTCGGGCATCGGCGCGGCCTTCTCGGAGGCACTGATCGCCATCAACATGCCGATCATCCTGGCCGGCTTCCTCATCTCGCTCGCACTCCGCGCGTCGCAGGGCTCCGCGACGGTGGCGATCCTCACCGCGGCCGGACTGCTGGCCCAGCCCATCCTGGACGCGGGCTACAACCCCACCCAGATGACGCTGGTCACCCTCGCCATCGCGTTCGGCGGCCTGGGGCTCAGCCACATCAACGATTCGGGCTTCTGGATCGTGACGAAGTACCTGGGCCTCAGCGTCAAGGACGGCCTGAAGACGTGGACCGTGCTGTCGACCATCCTGGGCCTGACGGGCTTCCTGCTCACCTGGGGTGTGTTCGCTCTGGTGTCGTAGCGTTCGGGGATCGACGAGGGGGCCGCGCGGGGGTGCGCGGCCCCCTCGTCGCGTTGACGGCCAGGCTTGAGTCTCAGGGCTCGGCGGGTCCCGGAGGGTGCCGCAACGGAGCCACCCAGGGCTCGCCGAAGATGAGCTGGGTCCGGCAGTGAGCCACCTGGGGAATGGCGAGGAGCTTGTCGATGATGAGCGTCTGCAACTCCGCGCTGCTGGCCACGGCGACGTGGACGAGGTAGTCCTCGCTGCCGCTGACGTTGTAGAGCGCGAGCGTCTCGGGCAGGGCAAGGGCCTTCTGCACGAAGTCGTTGGCGGTGTCTCGTGCGTGCGGCCGGATCTGGATGCCGAGGAACGCCTGTTCGCCCTTCCCGAGGAGGCTGGGGAGCACGTGAGCGCGCGTCGCGACGATGGTGCCGTTGCGGCGCATCCTCCGGATCCGCTCCAGGCAGGTGCTCGGGGCCACACCCACCTTGGCGGCGATGTCCTTGTTGGGGATGGTCGCATCCACCTGGAGCAGTTCGAGGATCGCCCAGTCCACCGAATCCAGTTCGGGAGATCGGTGATCTTTCCTCTGGGGTTCGTTCATGAGCGAAGGGTAGCGAATCCACCCATAACGTTGCCCGGGACGGAATCTCGGGTTGGAGGCATGGTGGGAGCTGAGTCGTGGGCGGCGTTCGCCGTCGCGCTGTTGGTGGCGCTGGCCGTGCCCGGCCCGGACCTGGTGCTGGTGGTGCACTCGGCCACCCGTGGCGTGCGGGAAGGCGCTTCGGCGGCCGCCGGCATCGTCACCGGGTTGATGCTGCATGCGCTGCTCGCGGCGGCGGGTGCGACTGCTCTGCTGGTGTCCGCGCCAGGCGCGCTGACCGCCGTGCAGGTGCTCGGCGCCGGAGTGCTGCTATGGATAGGCGCGGGCATGCTGCACGCGGCGCGCAGTACGGGGGCCGGGGTGGATACCGAGGGCATCACCGGGGGGCGGGCGCAGGGAGGCTACGTGCGCGGGTTCGTCACGAACGCGACCAATCCGAAGGCGTTGCTCTTCTTCGCGGCGATCCTGCCGCAGTTCATCGGGCCCGGCGACGGTGCCGAGATGCGCACCGCCGCGCTGTGCGCAGCAGTCGTGCTCGGGGCCGGGCTGTGGTGGGCGGCGACGATCGCCCTGGTGCGGCTGTTCGGCTTCCATCGGTCCCCGGCCGCGGACCGCATCGTCACGCTCCTGGGGGGCGTGGCGTTGCTGCTCATCGGGGCCGGGCTGCTCGCCACCACGGCGTACGGCCTCGTCTAGCCGGCTGTCTGACCGAACCGGTCGACAGATGCATGGCCCGTCGTAGCCCGATACCGTCGGCAGAAAGACATCTGTGACCCACTTCGACAGAAGGACACCGAGCATGGACCTGAACTTCCGACGAGCCGAGCCGCACGACACCACGGCGGCGCAGGCGGCCTACCGGAGGATCATCGACCACCTCGCCCAGACCGTGGACTACCCCCACTGGCACACCGAAGACCACCCTACGCAGGCGGAGGTCGCCGGGTGGGTTGAAGCCGGCGAGCTGTACCTGGCCGTCGACGACGACACCATCGCCGGTGTTGTGGTGCTCAATCACGACGCAGCCGACGCGTACGAGGAGGCTGGTTGGGCGATCGAGGCGGAGCGGGACGAGGTGCTGATTGTCCACGCTCTCGGCGTCGTGCCTGACCATCTCGGACTGGGCGTGGCCCGGTTCCTCGTGGACGCCTCGATCAGGGTCGCGAGGGAACAGGACTGCCGGACCGTCCGCCTGGACACCTATGTCGAGAACATCCCCGCGCGCAGGCTGTATGAACGGTGCGGCTTCACGGATCTGGGTTGCCACACAGTGCGCTACGACGGAACTGACCTGAACCAGTTCCACCTGTTCGAGTACGTCCTCTAGAACCGACCGGCCGCCTGTCCTGATCACCTTCTCGTTCCCTGAGGAGCGTCGTCCGCGCAGCGGCGCGTCTCGAAGGGTCGTGGCGTGAGGTTCAGCACGAACTGCTTGTGGGGTCCGAGACGACCCTTCGAGACCCGCCGCCGATGACGCCAGTGGTCGAGTCCTCGCCCACCGGCTAATCCTCGATGACGTCGAGTCCCTGCTCCCGGAGCTGGGCGAGGTGGTCCAGCATGCCCTTGAGCACCACAGGGTCGTGACCCTCCCAGTGCTCAAGCTCCGCGACAACGCGCAGCGGCTGCTGGGTCCGGTAGGACTGCGTGGGGTTGCCGGGGAATCGCTTGTCGGTCACGTTGGGGTCGTCCTCGAACGGTCCCGTGGGCTCGACTACGTAGACGTGACCGCGTTCGGCGCTGTCGGCCAGGGCCGTGGCCAGCTCCGCTCCCCACACTGCCGTCTCCACCAGCGCCGAGAAGTAGATGTTGTTCGACGTCCGCCCCGCGTGGAAGTTTGAGCCGTGGCCGGGAACCAGCTCGGTGCCGGGTTCGACCGCCGACTTCGTGCCGTGGTAGAACGGCCCCTCGACGTGGGAGCAGCTCTCGAAGGTGACCGGCGTGTGGATGCCGGGGTCCTCGGCTGATGTCATCTCTCTCCTTCGTCATGGATACACCCGAGTCTGCCATCGGGGCTGATCGGGGAGCGCGTTGCGAGGCTCGTCGCAGTGGCGTCGAGTGCGCTCTCGCCCCTGCAGAGTCCTCGGGATAGCGTTGCCGGATGTCTGTCTCCCTACGCCCCTACCGCGACCTCGATGCCGAGCCCACCTGGCAGGTCTTCCACGCCGCGGTGCGCGTAACGGCCCAGGGGGACTACACGCCTGAGCAGCTGGAGGCCTGGTCACCCGACGAGGTGGACCTCGAGGTCTGGGGCCGACGGCGGGCCCAGGCGTGGACTCTGGTCGCGGTGGAGAGGGATCGGGTGGTGGGATTCAGCGACCTGACGGACGACGGGGTGGTGGACATGCTGTTCGTGCACCCGGACGCCGGTGGGCAGGGAGTGGCGAGGATGCTTGTCGAGGCCGTCCTGGGGGAGGCCCGACGGCGGGGCCTAACCCGCGTGGTGACCCACGCCAGCCGCACGGCGAGGCCGGCCTTCGAGCGGTTCGGCTTCGTCGTCGACCGAGAGAACGCCGACAACTGGACCCGGGGAGTACGAGTCCCGAACTTCGACATGCACGCGGATGTGTCCTGAGACCTGCGACTGGAGGCTGGAGCCGATCGTCGGGGAACGTAGTCCGTGGCCCCGTCGAGGCACCGGAGCGGGAGGGCGTACTGACTCGACAAGGCGATAGCCTTCTTCGCATGGTCCCTCCAACGCAGCAGGAAGTAGTCCTCCACATGGCTCGCAACGCGATCCTTGGAGCCATAACCCAGTTGCGCATGGGACTTGAAGAAGCTGCCGAGCACGCGAAGAGCTTCATGACCGACCACGCGGCTGTCGACCAGGTCTACGCGGAGTTGAAGGAGAAACAGAAGGCCCATCAGGTTGTCAGGGCTGCGGTCTTGAACCCTGAGAGCTACGACGGCGAAGGGTGGTACCTGGGTCCGAGTGAGACTGGCCATTGGAGTCGCTATGAGGCCCTGCTCAAGCACCGCCGGGAGCAAGGCATCGAAGCGTTGGGCTCCGAAACTGAGTCCATCGTCGGTTTGCTAGCAGACCCAAGTCATCACGGTCAGAAGCGCAAAGGGCTGGTGATGGGCAACGTCCAGTCCGGCAAGACCCGCAATTTCGCAGGCGTCATCGCGAAGGCGGTTGACGCCGGCTACAAGCTTGTCATCGTCCTGTCTGGGATCAATAACAATCTCCGCGAGCAGACGCAGGCAAGACTCACGAGGGACCTCTTCCACGTCGAGGGCTGGTACCCGTTGACGGACAAGGAGCGCGATTTCGTCCCCCTTCCCAAGCCACAGGAACTCATGGTGCATCAGCCGGCACTATGTGCCGTCGTCAAGAAGAACCCGACTAGGCTCAAGTACCTCGTGAAGATGATGCGAGCGATCCCGCAGGAGATTCGCCGCCTCCACCCAGTGCTCATCGTGGATGACGAGGCAGATCAGGCCACCCCCAACTCCTTGGCCGAGCGCCAGCGGATCTCCACAATCAATCGCCGTCTCCGCGAGCTGTGGGCGTCGGTGGAATCAGGAAGCTACGTCGCCTACACCGCAACGCCCTTCGCCAATGTCCTGATGGATCCAGAGGATGACGAGGAGCTCTTCCCGTCAGACTTCCTCACCACCATCGAGCCGGGGGATGGCTACTTCGGCTCCGACCGCGTCTTCGGCATTGCCGAATCCGTCGACGAGGAAGACGGTGCCGGGTCCGACGGTCTGGACATGGTCCGCAGGATCCCGAAGGAAGACTCAGATGCTCTGCGTCCACCGAGCAGCAAGGAGGCTCGGGAGTCATTCGACCCTGACCTCCCAGGATCGCTCCGTGAGGCCTTTGCCTGGTTTGTGGTGGCAACCGCAATCCGGTGGGCGCGGGGGGACATCGGGCACTCATCAATGCTCGTCCACACGACGCATTACACCGCTCCGCACTTCGCGATGGCTCTCCGCCTCAGAGAGCTTGTCGAATCGGCGCGTCAGGAAGTTGCGGCTGGACAGCTGGCCGCTTTCGTAGCTGCGTGGCAGGAGGAGTCAGGCAGGGTCTCAGGGGCCGCAACGGCCCCACTGCCAGTTTGGTCAGAGGTGGAGCAGCGCCTGAGCGCTGTCCTCAACGACATCGATGTGATCGTCGACAATGGAGCCTCGGCGGATCGGCTGAACTATGACGATGATCGCAAGCACACCGTGGTGGCCATCGGAGGCGGAACGTTGGCGCGTGGACTGACTCTGGAAGGGCTTGTGGTCTCGTATTTCACCCGAACGTCGAACACGTACGACACGTTGATGCAGATGGGTCGTTGGTTTGGGTATCGGCCCAGGTATGAGGACCTACCCCGAGTCTGGGTTACCGACGGGCTCGACGCCGACTATGCGTTCCTGGCGAGAGTAGAGCAGGACCTGCGTGCCGAGATCGGCTCGGTTCAGGGGAGCGAGTTCACCCCCAAGGAAGTTGGCGTGAAGGTCCGTGCCCACCCCGGCCGGCTTCAGGTGACTGCTGCCAACAAGATGTTCCACGCGAGTGTCGTGCAGCTTGGGTTGAGTGGTACGGCCAATCAGACATTCATCCTGGATGGGTCAGATCAAGGGCTGACTGGCAGGAACGTGGAGGCGGTGGCGGCTCTGATCCGTGGACTCCAATTGACTTCCAGTCCGGGCCAGACTTCGAGTCCGATGGTTCGGGACGTTCCTGGTCACCGAGTCGTCGACTTCCTGCGTGAATTCCGTGCGCACGATAGCCAGTCCTGGCTTCAGGATACGGACAACCGCGAGCGACTGACTGAGTGGGTGGGGAAGTGGGCTGGGGGCCCTCTCTGGAACGTCATCCTCGTCGATACCCCCCAAAAGGCTGGCTCGAATCTCGGAACGCTGAAGATCGGGGAGGTTGAACTTCGCTGCGCCAACAGGTCCGCGTTGGAGGACAGCACCTCAGACAAGATCAATCTCAAAGCGATCATGTCCCCCGACGACAGGCTCCGCGACATCGATCCTGCGGTCTACAGAGGTGACCCTCACTCAACGGATGAGCAGCGCCGCCGACTCCGACGGCTTCACGGTGGAGGCCGAGGCCTGATCCTCGTCTACCCGATCAGCAAGAACTCCGCGCCGAAGCTCGAGGGTGGGAACCGTATCGCGCTTCCAGTTGATCACCACCTTCTAGGATTCGTGATCTTCTTCCCTAACGTGAACGATGTGAATGGGGAGGCAGGTGCGTTTGTCTCGGTGAGACCAATGTGGGAGATCCCTGAGACTGTCGAAGGGGACGAGGTGCTTGACCAGCAGGAGGATGGTGATGATGAGTCGGGCGAGTGAGAGGTTCTCTCTGCTGCTCGCGGATGTGTACGCCGCGGGCACCAGCAGCAACGTGTTTGTCGTCGAGGCTGCGCACGATACGGCGGGCAGCGCACTTCTCTACGGTGCCGATCCAGCATCCAAGCTGCACATCATGGCTCCGATCGAGCCGGGGTACGCGTTCAACAGCCAGTCGGGCAAGCAGATAGAGCTCACGGACTGGACGCATCCCGAGTCCGGCGTCCGCTACCTCGACCTGACCTGCGAGTCTGGTCATCTCACCCAAGTCTTCAGCCTGCTCGCGGACAGCGTCGTGGAAAGGATGTTGAGCCGCGAGGAACTGGCCCACGCTGCACTTCTCGGCGCTCTCCACGATTGGCAGGAGCTGTTTCGCCCAGCCCGATCACTCAGCGAGGACGCCGCCAGAGGCCTCTTCGGTGAGCTCTCGGTATTGGCGATGCTGGCTGAGCGCAATCCTCTCTATGCCGTCGAGTGCTGGACCGGGCCGGATAAGGCAAAGCATGACTTCAGTACCCCCAACGGCGACATCGAGGTCAAGTCGTCCCAGAGAGATGCCCTTGAAGTCGCGATCTCGAGCCTGGATCAGTTGGATCGAATCAACGACGCACGTCTCACGCTGGTTCGGCTGCATGTGGTCTCATCGCCCGCTGGCAGGAACATCGGCGCGGTGGTGGACGATCTAGCGAAAAGGGGATGTCTACGTGACGAGCTGATTCAACGGATGGCGGGAAGCGGATTCCTGCTGGGTGTGGACAGTGACGAGCACAAGTTCGCACTGGACGGTCCAGTCCTAGCATGGGAGGTCGGAGAGGATTTTCCAGGGCTGAGGACCTCTGAGATTCCGGAGGCTCGACGGGCCGCGATCTCTCACATTACCTACACGCTGTCCCTGGCTGGCGCCCCAGGGCAACTTGACGACGAGGAGCTGAGGCGACGCATGAACGAAATGATGAGCCTGTGATTGGTCTTCCCGATCTCCAGTGGTTCCCGAAGCCTTTCGGTGCTGGTGACACGGACGGCGAGGGCTCGAAGAAGATGCTTGGCCAGCCTGAAGTGAATCCTGCCAGCCTCCTAGTGCGAGAGATGGCACAGAACAGTTGGGACGCGAGGCTCGATGGCGTGGTGCCTCGCTTTGAGATGCGCTTCAGAAGCCTCGACGACAACGTACGAGACGTCCTCAGGTGGAATGTCTTTGGTGGGAGGTGGTCCGAAAACCTTGGGTTGGAACGGGCGATCAATTCGACTGATCTGTGCGCTGTGGAGGTGCTCGATCGGGGAACGAAGGGTCTGGGTGGGCCCACCCGAAACGACATCGATCCCGCTGCAGGTGAACCCGCCGACTTCGCCGACTTCGTGCTCACGATTGGTGCGCCACCTGAGCACGGCTATGGGGGCGGCACCTACGGGTTCGGCAAGACGGCCGCGTACCTCGCCAGCGAGTGCTCGACCATCGTCATCTGGTCGAGGTTCAGACACGCGGACGGCTCGTTCGAGGAGCGCTTCATCGCGTCAGCGATGGGCTCGAGGTTCGTCGTGGACGGGCAGCGATACACCGGAAGACAGTGGTGGGGTTTCTCGGCCGACGCACCTGATACCCAGGCTGTGTTCCGAGTGGAACCGGCCGTCGGCGACGACGCCCGCACCCTGGGACACGCTGTCTTTGAGCGTCGCTTTGCTGACGATGAGACCGGTACTTCGATCCTGATCCTGCAGCCGAAGGGTCGCGAAGACGTCGATGAACTCGTCGACAATTGGACGCAGGCGGTCACTCGCAATCTTTGGCCGAAGCTCGACACCGATCAACCGATGGACAGGCGTATGGACATCGGGATTGCTCGTGACGGTGTCGACCTTCCGCTGCCCGGGCTCACCGGCTCTGCGGCTCTTGAGGCTGCGGCAAGGTGCCTGACCTCGCTCAGACAGGTCGGCACAGGGGCCTCTGAGCCTCACCCATTGGTGCAGGTCCAGGAGATTTGGTGTCATCGCCCGCGCCAACTCCTTGGCCACATCGCACTGACGAAATACCTGGCAGGCGCCGACGATGGTGATGGGTATGCCGCAGACTCCCTGATCTTCATGCGTAACAGAGCAGAGCTTGTGGTCCGCGATGAGATGCTTGGACCGACAGCGGACGGACTCACACGCTGGGTTGGAGTGTTCAAGCCTCTGAAGGAACTCGACTCGGTGTTCGCTGCCGCTGAGCCACCCGCTCATGACTCCTGGAATCCGGGAGGGCTTGAGGACCCGCGGCACAGGACCTTCGTCAAGCTGGCTCTGGAGCGTTCACGGGAGAGTGCGAATATCTTTCGAGGTCCTGCGAAGTCTGACGTCGTAGCTAAGGAGGCCAGTTCTACAGGCCAGTTGGCGGTGGCGTTGGCCGGACTCGTCGGCTCGTCCTCGGGGCCCATAGCGACGAACCGACCGAAGGCTTCAGGTCCGCGCGGCAAGGCCAGATCGCACCAACCGAGGGTCGAGGTCCTTGAGATACTGCCGATACCGCAGTCATCAGACGATTGGAGACAAGACCGCCAGACGACGCGGGTTGCCTTGGAGGTCACCGGCTCGAAGTCGGCGGTCCCAGTCCATGCGGCATCGTTGTCCCTTGCGGTCGACGGCGGCGTGATGGCCTCAGAAGGGCAGGTTGTGCTCAAGCAGTGGACTTTCGAGGGCGGGGCTTCGGTCAGGGCAGATGTGATCGAGCTGCCCCCAGGGCAGAAGGTGTTCGCTGATATCAGTTTCCCGGCGGGATTGGCGATTGACTTCAAGTTCGCGGCTGGTGAGGCCTGATGCGCGCGATGCCCTTCCGGACAGCCTCGGAGGCCTCCGTCCAGTTCACTCCTCCCCGGCTCCAGGTCGGGGATGCGATTTTCGAGGCTGGAGACGCTGTCCCAAGCTGGGACTTCCTGGCTGCACCAACGATCCTGGGCTTCTTTCGAGTCGAGCCGGACGAACTGTTGCGTTCCACCGGTATGAGGGACCTCGATGGTCTGAGCGGAACGATTCAGGTGGACTGCAGGGCAACCGGCTTCCGCGAGACCGTGACGGTACCGGTGCTGTCAGCCGTTGGCGCGGAAGCCCCACTGCAGGTCCGGATCGGCCCGCATACCGTCGCGGGCGAGCTCGAGGTCCGTTACGGCCTCGTGCTCGACAGGGAACGTGAGGTGGGGCTTGAGATGGCCGCGAGTAAGCGCGGCAGCAGGGTCTACACCCCCACCAGGAGCTACCGGTTCCCGCTTGAGGGTGATGCGGCGGGGTTTCCTACAGAGGCCTTCGATTTCGAGCCGACAGGTTACCCGTCGGAGGCCTGTTGGCACCTCAACTTCCGAGCGGACTCTTTGGACGAGCCTTTCATGGGTGCTGTCCGGCTTTTCATCAATACGGGGCATCCGGCGGCCAGCACGCTGTTGTCTGGAGTTGCAAGCATCCATCGGTCGGTGCTGTTCCATGGGGTGGTCGAACAACTGCTCGTGTCAGCGGCCAGTAGATGGTCGGATGAGCTTCCAACTGAGTATGAGGAAGGCACGGTGGGCCACGTACTTCAGGAGTTGAGCTCAACCTATCTGCGCATGGGGCTGGCCGAGGCCATCTCCGCAGTCCACGGGGACGGAGACCGCGTCTTCACGAGACTCCGTGCGGCCACCGGGCTTCTGGAAGGGAGACAGTAGTGACGCACAAGCTCATCCCGCGTTTCTCACCGGGTCAGGCTTCGGCCAGACTCGAGGAGATCCAGGCCGATCTCGCCGCTGGGAAGCGTCCCGGTGAGCTGGTTCGTTTCGACAGGGTAGAGGCGGTCCCCAACGCAACTGGTGGGGAGGCCGCGAACAGCGCGGACCTCCAGCGGTGGCGAAAGGGCGTGATGCATGCGCTGGATCACTTGGAGACGGGCTCGAAGTTCGACAACGACATCTATGGCATCGAGTTGGGCAAGGCGCTCGATTCAGAGATCAGGCCGAGCCCCAGTGATGCGGCCTCGGACGGCGTCTGGTCCTTCCTGTCTCTCGCAATGTTCCCGGATGTGGTTCACAGGAGGTGGCCGGCAGAGTCCCCCGCATTCGAGCTCTCGAAGGATCGCTGGATCGGCGGACAAGTAGGGCGCGATCGCAACTACCTCAAGCTCTCATGGCGACGCTGGCGTGTGCTGGGGCAGGTGATGGAGGAAGCGTCGCCAAAACTCGGAGAGGATGAGTTCGGCGCTCTGCTCGAGCGATCTGCGGTGGCAAGGAACGCACGCCTAGTGCGGCTCGCTGCTCAGGAGGTCATCTCTTTCAGTGGGCAGGACGGTGCGCGAAGTGAGTTTGCGCGGGCGTTGATGAAGCAGATCACCTACCGCTCGGGACCGCTCAACCTGGACATCCTCACCGTCGATGAACTGGGCGACCTCGTCGGTGAGTGCGCGGAGGCAGTGATGAGTCGTGGAGCACCTCGCAGGGCGGCTGCTGAGTCCGCAAGCTGAGCCGCCGAGGCGGAGCGCTGTCGGATAGTTCCCCTAACATCTACTCATGGACTCGGCGGGCACCACCAAGGATGGCGGATTCGGTGTCAAGCTGGTCCGGGGACCGTTTCTGCAGCTTCCCCCCCATCCCGGGCACGTGAAGAGCCCAGCGGCGCTGGCCGGCTTGTGCCGGAGTCTGAAGCGGGGGTCGCCCGGCACCAGGCTTGCTGCAGACCTATTCTCTGGAGCCGGCGGACTGAGCCTTGGGCTCCACCAGGCGGGGGTGGAGGTAGTGCTCGGCGTCGATCACTACGCCGAGGCCGTCAAGACCCACGCACACCACTTCCCTGGCCTCTCGGTCGACTGGGATTTGTCAGAGCCTGATCGGATCGAACAGGTCGCCAGCCTCATGCGCGAGTGCGGCATCACGGTGCTCGCAGGTGGCCCTCCGTGCCAGCCGTTCTCCAAGGCAGGCCGATCAGGCATCCGTCACCTCGTCCGCAACGGTCAGCGCGAATCGCACGACCAGCGCAGGGATCTCTGGCGCTCCTTCATGGAAGTGGTTGACCTCGCTCGGCCAGAGGCTGTGCTGATGGAGAACGTCCCAGACATGGCGCTGGATCCGGAGATGTTCATCCTCCGGACAATGGTTGAGGAGTTCGAGGTCCTGGGGTACTCCGTGGAAGTGCGGGTCGTCGACTCTTGGCGGTATGGGGTTCCCCAGTTCCGGCAGAGGCTTATCGTGGTTGCGCTTGCTGATGGGGTTCAGTACCGGTGGCCGGCGGAGTCGGACCATCGAGTGACGGTCTGGAATGCGATCGGTGACCTGCCTCCAGTCGAGGGGGGATGGCGCCCAGCCGGCGGAGAATACGGCTGGGCAGGGTATGCGGCTCCGCAGACCGCATTCCAGCGGAAGATGCGCGAGGGAGTGCCGGAGGCGGACAGTCGCAAGGTGTTCGATCACATCACGAGACCAGTTCGCGCCGACGACGCTCAGGCTTTCGCGCTGATGAGTCCTGACACGAAGTACTCGGAGCTTCCAGACGAGTTCAAGCGATACCGGGACGACATCTTCGACGACAAGTACAAGCGACTCGATGAGAACGACGTCTCGCGGACGATCACGGCCCACATTGCCAAGGATGGATACTGGTACATCCACCCACGTCAAGGCCGGACGATCACCGTTCGTGAAGCTGCACGCATCCAGACCTTTCCTGACTGGTACCGCTTCAACGGCCCGCCATCCGCTGCCTTCAAGCAGATCGGGAACGCTGTGCCGCCCCTTCTGGGGCGTCATCTCGCCCGGTCGGTGCTGACCTCGCTCGCTGAGGGGGCGGCGCGGAGCTACTCGACCCGTGAGCTCGCTGGAGCCGTGTCAACGTGGTTCACCGCGAGGGATAAGTTGACGGTGCCGTGGCTCCGTGGGAATCGCTGGCAGGTCATTCAGGCCGGGGTTCTGCTCGATCGCCTCACGGCGGTGATGGTGCCGCAAGCCTGGGCAGTCATTGAAGGAGCGATGACGAAGCCCGAGGAGACACTTGAGAACCGCGATGTGGTTCGAGCCGTCGGGCGGTTGATCGGGCGCACTGCAAAAGCGGAGCTGGTTATCAGCTTGGCCCAGATCATGGCAGATGAACCGGATCTGCCTGATGAGGGACTCATCAAGCTGCCGGGGGTCAACCAGACCACGGCGGCCATGGCGGTCCTGGTGGATGGACTGAGCGAGGAGGAGCCGGTCACTTCTGGAGCGGGCATTTCGCGTGTCGCGGCGCGCTTCTCAGGCACCTCGTCGGATATTCACAATAAGTTCACTGACGGTCGGTTGGCCATCGCTCGCATGATCGGAAATGGCAAGACCTCGCGGAGCGCGCAGCTGGGACTGATTGAGTTGGCCGCTGCGATCTGTGTTCCTGATCGGCCCCGGTGTGGTGAGTGTCCGCTGGAAGAGCACTGCCTTACGGCTCAGCTTCGACCTTCTCGGAGAGAATTCGAGGGGAGTCCACAGCCCATCAAGTAGTCACTTCAGACTGCGAGCTCGTCCAAGCCGAGAGTGGTGGCAAGTTCCGGCGACTCTAGGCGCAGTGCCTGGACGATCGAGCGCAGGGGGTCCAACTGGCCCGAAGCCGAGGCGGCCGCGAGGATGGCCAGTCCGGCTTGGGCGTTGAGGCTCCCGACGGCGGTCCTCTTCGTGGACTCAGCGCGTTCCGTGTGCACGTTGGCCTGTCGGTAGACGGCCTCAGCGCGGTTGCACATCTCCTGCACTGGGCGCTGGAGCATCGTCTTCAGCTGCGGCGGCAGTGAGACGCGCATCTTGGCCACGTTGATGTTGAAGGCTGCATCGAGATCGGTGTCGAAACGCAATGCGCATCGGGCGATCTTGGTGTGCTCGTCGATCGCGCGCAGCCCCGCCCAGCCGCCCCCTTGGACCAACCGGTCGGCGCGGTAGATGTAGATGCCCTGTTGCCTGTTCCACTTCAGTGGCCCCGCGGCCATCTCGAAGGCTGCCTGTGAGCTGAACTGATGCCGTGGGGGCAGGACCCAACGGTCCAGCGTGACGGTCCCAGCCACCCCGGCTGAAGCAACCTCAAATGTCTGCGACGGCAGCTTCAGGGTGTTGCGTTCGTGGCGGGCGAACGGGTCCCAAGGGGTAAGCGCCTGGCCGTCCATCTCGATGGTGACGACGTCCCCGCGGGTTCCGTCGAGATACCGATGAAACACCATCGAGAGGTGCTGGGCGGTCCGCTCGGCAGAAGCGGTCATGCGTCGCCTGGCCCATCCGTCGGCCATCCCTTCCGGGATCACGCGGTCGAGGTCTTCCCACACGACCACAGTGTTGAGTCCCTCAGACAGAAGGGCTGCCGCCTCGGTGATCGCCGGGGATTCGAAGGGCTCCACGATCACCCATTTGTCGAACCTCTCCACCAGATCCAGACTGAGCTGGCGGATCGTGATCCGATCTGTTCCCCGAGGTCTCGAAACCACGGTCAGCTTGCGCGCCTGAGAGAGGGACGCGGTCTTGAGGCCGAGCCCGTATCGTCCGAGCTCGCCGCGCTCGTACTCCCGCCGCGACCCGAACCTCAACGCCTCATGCACACGGTCGTCGGACATCCCGGCGCCATTGTCCCCGATCAATACCCGGTAGTCGCCGTCGCCCTCGAACTTGATGACGACCCGGTCTGCGTCGGCCGCGATGCTGTTGTCGACGAGATCGGCGACCGCAGACTGGAGGTCATATCCAATGTCCCGGAGCGAGGTCGTGAGTCGGAAGGCCGATGGCGCGACCGAGAACGTTGGGCAGGCACTCACCCGATCACTCCTGACTCATTCGTGGCTGGTGGTCTCATCCTCCAGGATGTCACAGCCTTCTGACATTCTGCCAGTCTGGACACGCCCAACCGCACTTCGCCACAGCGTTGTGATGCGATTGGCAGCCTCCCCCGCATCCTCGTGCTCCCACACATGAATCGCGAGCCAGCCCATGGATTGCAGGGCAGCATCCTTCTCGCGGTCCCGCTCCACGTTGCGGGTGAGCTTCGCCTCCCACCAGTCGTGGTTGTTCTTGGGAGCTGTTGAATGCTCCGGACAGCGGTGCCAGAAGCAGCCGTCGACGAACACGGCGATCTTCGCGCGGGTGAAGGCGATGTCGGGCCGGCCGGGGAGGGGCGCCTGGACTCGAAAGCGCAGACCCCGGCGGTGAAGGAGCCGGCGGAGACGCATCTCGGGCTCAGAGCCGGCCCGTGGCATCCGTCGCATCTGCGCGGAGACGCCTGCGCTCAACGGCGTTGGCATTGCAGCCCTCGGTTGAGGCTCGGAGGGTGACTCCGATGAACTCATACCCATCAGTGTCATGCAGGCGAAACCAAAAGAGTGAGAATCCGGGGAGATGGCCGCCAGAGGGCTCTATCTCCCCGGATTCTCACTCTCTCCGCCCCTGGCCCGGGATCCCACCAGACCCAGGGGAGCGTCGAAAGGGAGCGACAAACTCAGTCAGTGAGCTCAACGCCCGCCGCGTCGCGGTGCCACTGCTCGCCCGGCTTCGAGATGAGGATCAGCACGCCCTCGATCAGGCCCCATATGGCGGACACCCAGGACAGGAAGCCCACCGACAGCACGGTGATCAGGAGCTGGATCAGCGCCTTCTTGGTGAAGCCGAGGTAGAAGTTGTGGATCCCAAGCCCACCGAGCAGGATGCCGAGGATGCCCGCCACGATCTTGGACTTCTGGTTCACCGGGGGGCCGTACTGCTGGCCCTGGTAGGGCGCGCCGGCGTACTGCTGCTGGCCCTGGAACTGGCCGGGGGTTTGCCCGTACGCGGGGGTGCCGGTGGGCTGACCGTAGGCGGGGGCCTCCGGCTGACCGTAGACGGGGGCCTCCGGCTGGGCATGGGCGGGCGCGGCCGCGGCGGCCGGCTCCGCCCGGAAAGGAGCGGCATACGGCTGGGCGTCCGCGGGCTGCTGGTCGGCGGCCGGCTGGTCAAAGGTGGGCTGATCGAAGCTCGGCTGCTCGGCCGGCGTGCCGAGCGGCTCCGGGTCAACGTTGCGCTGGGGGTCCTGGGGAGGCTGCGTCATGAGGAGTCCTGTTCATTGATGCGCCGGCTCAGGCCGACGACGCGCTCAAGATAGCGCAGCGGGCGGGTCACTCAGAGACCACTGCTCCATCGTTCGCGGGAAGCGCAGGACGGACCTTCGACGGTACCCTCCCCGCCGTCGCCGATGTCCATCACCGCACGAAGTGGGTGGCCTCGTCGCTTGTCAGGGCGTGCTCGAGGGCCTCCCGATGCCACTGCGACAAGGGCGGCAGGTCGTCGAGGGGGAACCATCGCGCTTCCGTGTTCTCGTCGTCGGCGGGGTGGGGCTCGCCGCTCACCCACCGGAAGAGGAACTCGACGGACAGGTACTGGGTCTGATCCCCGTTGTCGTAGGTGATCATCGGCGTCACCCGCAGCGAGACCAACCGCACCGGCTCGCCCACCACCCCCGCCTCCTCGAGCAGCTCCCGGCGGGCGGCCTGCGCGGGCTCCTCGCCCGGATCGACGATTCCCGTGACAGGAGTCCAGGCGCCATTGTCCGCGCGCCGCACCAGCAGCACCTCGCCGTCGCGGACGACGATCGCGCTGGTACCGGTCAGCCAGAGCGGGGCGTGGCCCACTTTTTCGCGAAGCTTCAAGATGAACTCAGGGGTGGCCATGGGCACACGCTAGCGGGGTCGGCTTCGGCTCAGCCCTGGAAGTCCTCAGGCTCCACGTCCTCCAGGAACTTGGTGAACGCCTCCACCTCGGCCTCCTCATCCACCTCGTGCTCCCGGTCGTCGGGGATGGCGGCGTCGTCGAGCACCGACTCGGCCGCCCAGATCACCGTCCCGGTTCGGACGGCCAATCCCAGCGCGTCCGAGGGCCTCGCGTCCAGCACGATCTGCCCGCCGGGCGTGGACAGGGTGATCTCGGCGTAGAAGGTGCCGCCCTCGATACGGGTGATCGCGACCCTCTCCACAGAGGTATCCAACGCTTCCAGCACATGCCGCATCAGGTCCAGGGTGAGCGGCCGGGGCGCCGGGTCGCCGTTGACGCCCTGAAGGATCGCGGCGGCCTCGAGCCCGCCGATCCAGATCGGCAGCATCCTGCCCTCGCCCGTCTCTTCGCCGACGGGTTTCAGGATCACCACCGGCTGCGACTTCACGTCCAGTGCGAGCCCGACGATGTGGACGGGGATCATGGATGCCACCTCTCAGCGGGGCCAGATGTTCGGCCGGATTGTGATGCCTTCTTCCATCGTAGGCCCGGCCGACGCCTCACCAGCGGTCGTGCACGTACCCGCGGATGTACTCGCCGTAGATCCGCTCACACGCGGCCAACTGCTCTGCGGTCAGCGACGGCAGGGACCCCGCCGCCGCGTTCGCCCGGGCCTGCTCCGGCCGGCTCGCCCCCGGGATGACGACGGAGACCCCAGGCTGATCGATGATCCAGCGCAGCGCCAGCTGGGCCGGGCTGACGCCCTCGGGCACGATGGCGGCGAACTCCCGCGCCGCCTCGACGCCGACGTCGTAGGGGACCCCGCTGAACGTCTCGCCCTGGTCGAAGGCCTCGCCCTGACGGTTGTAGGTGCGGTGGTCCTCCACCGCGAACGTCGTCGACGCGGTGAACCGGCCTGTCAGGAGCCCGCTGGCCAGCGGCACCCGCGCGATGATGCCCACCCCCGCCTCGACGGCGGCCGGCAGCACGCGCTCCAACGGCTTGCGGCGGAACACGTTGAGGATGATCTGAATGCTGGCCACCCCGGGACGAGCCATGGCGGTGAGGGCCTCGTCGACCGTCTCCACGGACACGCCGTAGTGCCTGATCCGGCCCTCGGCCACCATCTCGTCGAGCACGTCGTAGACCGAGTCGTCGGAGTACACCGGTGTGGGCGGGCAGTGCAGCTGGATCAGGTCGATGGCCTCGACACCGAGGAGGCTGCGGGAGCGGTCGGTCCAGGCGCGGAGATTGTCGCGGGTGAACTGGTCCGGGGTGTGCGGGTTGGCGCGGCGGCCCAGCTTGGTGGCCACCGTGAGGGAGTCGTCGGCGCGCTCCCTGAGGAAGCGGCCGACGAGCTCCTCGCTGTGCCCGTCGCCGTAGACGTCCGCGGTGTCGAAGAAGGTGACGCCCTCGTCGGCGGCGGTGTGGAGGACCGCCATGGCGGTGTCGTCGCTGACCGAGCCCCAATCGCCGCCGAACTGCCAGCATCCTTGTCCCACGACGCCGATGGTGCGGCCGGTCCTACCCAAAATGGAAGTCTGCATGCCTCCCACCTTGGCACAGACCGGTCGCCCGCGCTCCCCACTCAGCCAGCCGTCGCCCCCGCCGCACCCACGAGGTCTCCCGCCGATCCGGCGCCGGCCATGTGGCGGGCCCCACGGAGGCCGAACACCGCGGCTGGGCCGATCGTCGAGCCGGGGCCGGGGTACGTGCGCCCCATCACGGAGGCCGAGTTGTTGCCCGCCGCGTACAGGCCCTCGATCACCGAGCCGTCCTCACGCAGCGCCCGCGCGAACTCGTCGGTCACCACGCCTCCCTTCGTGCCCAGGTCCCCGATCACCACGCGATACGCCGTGAACGGACCCTTCTCCAGCGGGCCCAGGTTGGCGTTCGGGATCACCGACGGATCGCCGTAGTAGCGGTCGTAGGCGGACCTCCCGCGGCCGAAGTCGTCATCCACGCCGGCCCGGGCGAACGCGTTGAAGCGGTCGACGGTGGCGCGCAGCGTGGCGGGCTCCATCCGCAGCTTCCGCGCCAGAGCCTCGACGGTGTCCGCCTTCGCCATCGACCCCTCCGCCGCCAGCTTCTTGTTGGTGCGCGGGTCCATCGCGTAGGTGCGCATGTAGCGGCGCGCGTGGCGGGCCTCGCCGATGATCCAGTAGGCGCCGTCCTTGTCGTGCTCCAGCATGTGGTGCCCGAGGTCCACATACGACTCCGCCTCGTTGGCGAACCGTTCCCCGCGGCCGTCCACCATGATCGAGTAGGGCAGCGCCCGCTCGCCCACGATGAACGACGGGTCCCCGCCGTCGGCGCCGATTACGGACGCGCCCCACCACGCGTCGTCCATCAGCTCCAGCGCCGCGCCCGCCCGCTGGCCGAGCCCGATCGCCGAGCCCAGGTTGCCCGGGTTGCCGGAGCTGTCGCCCTCGATGCCGTGGTACTGCACCCGCATCAGGGCGTTGCGGTCGAATCCGCCGCCCGCGAGCATCACGCCGCGGCGGGCGCCCACGGTCTGGGTGCGGCCGTCGCGGGTGATCCGCACGCCGACCACGCGGTCGCCGTCGAAGATCAGCTCCTCGACGGGGCTGCTCAGCCACAGCTTCGCTCCGCCCTTCTGCACCACGCCCGCGAACATCGCGGTGGCGAGCGCGGCGCCGATCCCCACGCCCCGCCTCCCGGTGCCCAGGAATCCGAGCATCCGGAACACGAGGCTCGCTCCGCGCTTGAATCCGCCCCAGGTGGACCAGTCGCGCTGGATGAGCCACACGTCGTCGGTCATGATCGGCAGCGGCGCCGTGAGGCGGAGCGTCGAATACCAGTCGCCAAGCACCTTCGAGTCCAGTGGCTTCACCTCCACGGCGCGCCCGATCCGCCCACCGGGGAGCTCGGGGTAGTAGTCCGGGTACTCGCCCGCCCGGACGAACTCCACCCCGTAGCGCTCAGCGGTGGTGACCAAGTCGGACACCGAATCGACGAAGGCCTCCTTGCGCTCGCGCGATGTGCACCGTCCGACGTCCCCGATGCACGCCTCCATGTACTCGAGTGCGGACTCGCGGGAGTCGGAGACCCTCTCCCGCTGCATCAGGGGATTGTTGGGCAGCCAGAGGCCGCCTCCCGACATGGCCGTGCTGCCGCCCCACTTCTCGGTGCTCTCCAGCATCACCACGTCCAGTTTCTCGTCGACGGCGCCCAGCGCGGTGGCCATCGCGGCCCCACCCGAGCCCACAACCACCACATCGAAAGTGTGGTCGAAAGTCTGCGTCATCTTTCCTCCTCATACCGGACAGCTATGTCCGGTTCTATGCTGTCCAGCATGCCCGCCCATCACCGTCGGATCAATAGGGGACCCGCAGCGGCCGCCGAGAATCGCCGCGCGGTGCTGGCTGCCGCCCGCGAACTCTTCGCCGAACGGGGCTACGACGTGCCGATGCAGGCCATCGCCAAGCGGGCCGGCGTCGGCCAGGGGGTGCTCTACCGGCACTTCCCCAAGCGCCTGGACCTGGCGCTGGCGGTGTTCGAGGAGAACTTCGTCCGCCTCGAGACGGCCGGGGCCGACGTGGGCCCCGGCTCCTTCAGCGCCCTGTGGGGAGTGATGGTGGACAGCGTGGTGGAATCCGCGGCCTTCGTCGAGATGGCGGTCGAGGCGCGGCGCGAGATGCCGGACTTCGGCGGCAACGAGCGTGTGGTCGCGGTGTTCGGCCCCCACGTCGAGGCGGCCCGGCAGGCCGGGGAGGTGCGCGCGGACCTCGTCGTCGACGATGTGCTCATCGGGGTGCGGATGGTTTACGGCCTGGTTGTGACCAGCGGCGGCGGGGGCATGCTGAGGGGGCGGATCGCGGCGGTGTCGCGGCGGTGGTTCGGAATGGGGTGAGTCGGGCGCGGGAGGCTCAATCCGGCAGATGGAGGCAACAGACGGCCAAGTCGCGCCCAGCGGTTCGTGCGGGCCTACGCTGGCCTCACACGGATGAGAGGCGGCAGACATGCCGGACGTCAAGCACAACATCGCCCTGGTGGCCCACGACAACAAGAAGGCCGAGCTGCTCAGCTGGGCCAACTACAACCGGGGCACCCTCAGCCACCACACCCTCTTCGCCACCGGCACCACCGGCACGATGCTGGAGTACGAGCTCGGACTCCCCGTCACCCGGCTGCTGTCCGGCCCGGTGGGCGGGGATCAGCAGATCGGCGCGATGATCGCCGAAGGCCGCATCGACACACTCATCTTCTTCTGGGATCCGCTCGAGCCACAGCCCCACGACCCTGATGTGAAGGCGCTGCTGAGGATAGGGGCCGTGTGGAACGTGCCGATGGCGTGCAACGTGGCAACCGCCGACGTCCTGATCTCGTCGCCGCTGATGAGCCAGCCATGGGCGAACCGCCCCGACATCACGCCGCGAGCCTGGGAACCCACCGAGGAGTGATGGCCGGTCCGGCGGCCACCTTGCCGCGGTATGGAAAGCTGGGGCCGTGACACCCCTCGAGCTGACCTTCCCGGACATCAATCCGGTTGCCATCAACATCTTCGGCCTGAAGATCCACTGGTACGCACTCATGTACCTCCTCGCGTTCGCGATGGGGTATGGGTTGATGATCCTGCGACTGCGGCACGAGCCCTACCGGTCGATCACCACGCCCAGGCCGTGGACCCGGACGAGCATCGAAGACATCCTGCTCGCGGCCATCATCGGCGTCATGGTGGGCGGACGCCTCGGCTACACGCTCTTCTACAATCCGGCCTACTACTTCGCCAACCCGCTGGAGATCCTCCAGATCTGGGATGGCGGGATGAGCTTCCACGGCGGTGCCATCGGCGTGGGGCTTGGCCTGGCCTGGTTCGCCTTCCGCGAGAAGCGCCCGTTCCTCCAGGTGGCGGACTTCCTCGTGCCCGCCGCGCCCATCGGCCTCGCGGCCGGCCGGTTCGGCAACTTCATCAACGGCGAGCTGTGGGGCCGCGAAGCCTCGGCAGATCTGCCGTGGGCCATGCGGTTCCCCACCGGGGGCGACGTCCTGCGCCACCCGTCGCAGCTCTACCAGATGCTCCTCGAGGGCGTCCTGCTGTTCATCCTGCTTTGGCTCTACGCCCGCAAGCCCCGCTTCCGCGGCCAGATCACCGGCGCATTCATCGCCGGCTACGGGCTGTTCCGGTTCATCGCGGAGTTCTGGCGCGAGCCCGACGCGCAGCTGGGCTTCCTCTCGCTCGGGCTCAGCATGGGTCAGTGGTTGTCGCTGCCCATGGTGCTGATCGGCCTCGTCCTCTGGTCCTGGGCCCGGATGCGCGCAGTCAGCGATGTGGAAACCGAGGCTGTTGATAACCCGGAGGATAAGTCCGTGGAGTCCGACGAGGCCTGACCCCTTCGCGGTGACCTGCGGTCTTTTCGCTCCGCGAACCTGTGGACAACTGTGTGGACGGCTGTGTGGACCGACCGGCTCAGAGGTGGTAGTGGCCGGCGCGGGCGGCCAGCCATCCTTCGGGATCCTTGAAGACGGGGCCCATGGCCGCCAGCCCCGCCCCCATCACCGACCGCAGGGGTGCGTCGGTCAACGCCGTGACCTCCATGGGTGTCTTGCGGGCCCACACCACCCGGCCCGCCAACTGCCGGTGCAGAGGCTCGCGCAGCCAGGGTTCGAGGTGGGCGAAGTGACCGGACAGTCGCACGGTGGACACGTCGGAGAGGTTGATCGCAGCACCGAGCGCGATCCCCAGGGCGCCGGCGGCGCGGCGGATCACCGTCTGGGCCCGTTCGTCGCCGTGGGAGAGGGCGTGCATGAGTGCCTCCAGGGTGGGTTGCCTGGCCGCTGAGAGGAGGGCGTGCAGGCCAACGACCGTCTCCAGGCAGCCGACCGAACCGCACGGACAGGGTGCCCCGCGCGGGTCTACGCAGACGTGGCCGATCTCACCGGCCCAGCCGTGCTCGCCGAGGTGCAGCCTGCCCTTGACGACGATGGCGCCTCCAACCCCGGCATCCCCACAGAGCAGGATGAACGACCCGCCGTGCGCGTCCCGGAGCAGGGTCACCGCGCCGCTGTCCGCGTCGTTGGCGATATTCAGCGACACAGGCACGCCGTCGTGCGCGAGAGACCAGTGATCTGCCGGGCGTTCCCCCTCCCAGCCGAGCGGAGTGGAGCGCACGATCAGGCCGGCCTTGCGATCCACCAAGGCGGGCAGCGCCACGTAGGCGCCGATGAGGCGGCCGGCGGAAGGAAGCTCCTCCAGGACGCTACGTGAGAGCCGCTCCAACTCGGCCATGGTCCCCGCGACACCCAGGCGCTTGGCATCCGCGGCCACCTCCCGGGAGGCAGTCACCTTGGAGGTCAGGTCCACGAGGCCCACCGCGAGCCTGCCCAGGCGGACATGCAGGCCCAGCCCGAACGTGGTCCCCGGCTTGATGAACAGCGGGACCGCGGGGCGGCCCCGGCCGGCGCTGGCCGCCTCGCCCTCGGTCACCAGATCGCCGGAGATCAGCTCGTCCACCAGCCGCGACACCGTCGATCTCGTCATGCCCAGCTGCTGGGCGATTCCCGCGCGCGACACGTGCCCGCTGTGTTCCACCACGCGCAGAAACACCAACGCGAGGTTCGACGATCGCATCGCCGACTGCGTCATGCCCGAGGTGTGCTCGTACTCCGGCTCTTCCGTCATGCAACTCACTTCCGATCACCGACGCTGGGGGTGCGTCTCCGGTGACGCCGCCAGTGTCCACCCAACAAGGTGTTGAGCGCTAGGGGGCGTCCATAAATGGGCGGTCAGGCAGATCTGCAACGGCGGCCCGATAGTCGTCGCCTAGGCGCTCCAGGTCCGCCCGGCAGCGGCTGATCAGGCAGCGGTCGCCGTCGGCGTCGATGCCTTCGCGCTGCCACTGCTTCCGGGCCAGCGGGAGCAGATGCTCGGGCATTCGCCCAGAGGCGTTGGTCACCCGCCACCACGACACCTCACCGCCCCAACTGGTCATGATGCTGCCGACCCGGCGGGGCGACGTGCCGACAAGAGCCGCGATGTCGCCGTAGGCCACGACCCGCCCCGGCGGCACCTGCTCCACGGCCCGCAGCACGCGCTCCACCACCTCGTCACTCATCGGCGACCCCGAGCAGAGCCGGGAGGACCTCGTCGAGCTGACCGCGGATGACCTGGTCCGCGTCGTCGTCGTAGGCGGTGGCCTCCGCGTTGACGATCACTCCGTACGCCCCGAGCTCCAACGCCAACGGGAACAGGCCGGCGACGGGATAGACGCCGAGAGTGGTGCCGACGGCGACGATGGCGTCGCAGTCCTCCGCCGCCGCCACCGCGGCGCCCAGCACGTCGGCGTCGAGGACCTCCTCGAACAGCACGACGGTGGCCCGCGTGATCCCCCCACACGCGGGGCAACGCGGATCCTCCTCGCCGGCCGCCACCCGCTCCAGCATCTCCTCCATCGGACCGGTGCGCCCACACATCTCGCAGCGCCAGGTGCGTGCCGAGCCGTGGATCTCGTGCACCAGCTCGGGGTTGCTGCCGGCCAACTGGTGCAGACCGTCGGTGTTCTGCGTGACGATCGCGCGCAACCGCCCCGCCCGCTCCAGCTCGACGATGGCCCGGTGTGCGCGAGTGGGCTGCGCGGCCCACATCGCGGGGTGGGCCCGACGGCGCCAGGCCGCCTTGCGCACGTCGTCGTCGCGGAGGTACCAG
The DNA here is from genome assembly GCF_014164775.1 of Tessaracoccus sp. MC1679. Lineage (GTDB taxonomy): Bacteria > Actinomycetota > Actinomycetes > Propionibacteriales > Propionibacteriaceae > Arachnia. The sequence continues at coordinate 97,774 of NZ_JACJGB010000009.1, read as the reverse complement.
GAGAGGGTGGAGACCAGCTCCGCGTAGGGGTCGCGCGTCCAGAGGCCCTCCGGCCCACGGAAGTCCGGGATGCCCGCGGCGGTGGACAGCCCGGCCCCGCTGAGGATGAGGATCCGGGTGGCCTGGTCGAGGCTCGAGATCTTCGCCACGGCTCAGCCTCCGGTCACCAGGCGTAGGCCTCCGGCGCGGCTCCGCCGGGGCCGGGGAAGATTTCGTCGAGGCGCTTCAAGGCGGCGTCGTCGAGGGTGATCTCCAGCGCGCGGAGGGCGCCTTCGAGCTGCTCCATGGTGCGAGGCCCGATGATGGGTCCGGTGACACCGTCCTGGTGCAGCAACCACGCGAGGGCCACGTCGCCGGGCGCGTGGCCGAGCTCGTCGCAGAACGCCTCCCACTGCTCCAGCTGCGCCCGCTTCTCCTCGACCCGCTTGAGCATGCCCGCGTCTGCGCGGCGGCCCTCATCGATCTTGCGCAGCACGCCACCCAGCAGGCCGCCGCCCAGCGGCGACCACGGAATGACGCCGAGGCCGTAGTGGCGGGCCGCCGGGAGGACCTCAAGCTCGATGGTGCGGGCGGCGAGGTGGTAGAGCGACTGCTCGCTGACCAGGCCGAGCGAGTGACGCGCCTTGGCGGCCTCGTTGGCCGCGGCGATGTGCCAGCCGGCGAAATTCGACGAGCCCACGTAGACGATGTCGCCGGAGGCGACGAGGCGGTCCATCGACTGCCACACCTCCTCCCATGTGGTGGCGCGGTCCACGTGGTGCATCTGGTAGAGGTCGATGTGTTCGGTCTGGAGCCGCTGCAGGGAGGCGATCGCCGAGCGGCGCACGTTGACGGCGGACAGCTTCGAGAAGTTCGGCACCTCTTCGTCGAGGGTGGAGCCATAGCACTTGGTGGCCAGCACCACCTCGTCGCGGCGGCCGGACTTGGCGAACCAGCGCCCGACGATCTCCTCGGTGCGGCCGCGATGGCCCTGACCGCCGTAGCCGTTGGCGGTGTCGAAGAAGTTGATGCCCGCGTCGAGGGCCCGGTCCATGATGGCGTGCGAGTCCTCTTCCGAGGTGTGCGGGCCGAAGTTCATGGTGCCGAGCACGATGCGCGAGACGAGAAGGCCGGAACGGCCGAGGCGGGTGTACTGCATGGTGTCCTCCAGTTGACTGCTCCTCCACCCTATCCACGGCCCGCGTGCGGGGGTGGGGACTTCGCAGAGGCGACGTGGCACGACTGCGGGGTTAGGACAGCCTCAGCTCATAACTGACCCCCGGGGTCGCAATTGACAACCGCAGTGTTAGCTTAATTCCATGACCCTCGTGGAGCGCTTCGTGAGCCGTCGGTGCATCACAGCCCAACAGCTGGACGCCGGGACGACGCGCGCACTGGACGCACTGAGGGTAGGCGAGGCGGCCACCATCGCCGCCTTCGACGCCAACGACGTCGTCGCGCGGCGCCTCTTCGACCTCGGATTCACGCCGGGAGAACCCGTGATCAGGCTGAGGCAGGCGCCGCTCGGCGACCCGTTGATGTTCCGCGTGGGCGGCATCGAGATCGTGCTGCGCCGGGCTGAGGCGCGGCGGATCCTCGTCTCCGCATGACCCACCACCACGGCGGAACCTCCGCAGCGCCCGTGCTGCCCGACGCCGCCCGGGTCGCGCTCGTCGGAAGCCCCAACGCCGGCAAGACCACCCTCTTCAACGGCCTGACCGGCCTGCGGGCCAAGACGGGCAACTATCCCGGGGTGACGGTGTCGCGATACGAGGGGCGGGTGGACACCCCGGCCGGCCCCGTCATCGTGGAGGACCTCCCGGGCACCTACTCGCTGGACCCGATCAGCCCTGACGAGGAGATCGTCGCGCAGGTGTTGGAGGAGGCCCACGAGCTCGCCGGCCTCGTCGTGGTGGTGGACGCCACCCACCTCCGCCGCGGACTCGGCCTTGTCTCGCAGGTGCAGCAGGCCGGCCTGCCCACCGTCGTGGTCCTCACCTTCGTCGACGAGCTGCTCCGACGCGGCGGCCGGGTGGACCCGGAGCGGCTCGGACGGGCGCTGGGCGTCAAGGTCCTGCCCGTGGTGGCGGGGGAGCGACGGGGGGTTGAGGCACTGCGCGACGTGCTGGCCGCACCGTCGGCCTGGCCCGCCCCGCCGCTGCCGCCGCCCACCGAGCCGGACGAGGTGACCGGCTGGGCCAGATCCATCCTCCAGGCCGCGCACTTCGCGCCTCCCGACCCCGACTCGCGCACCGGCCGCCTCGACGGGGTGCTGCTGCACCCCGTGTGGGGGTCACTGGTGTTCTTCGCGACGATGTTCGCGTTCTTCCAGACCATCTTCATGGTCGCGGCCCCGGTGCAGGGGTGGATCGAGGCTGCCTTCGCCTGGTTGGGTGACGTGGCCCGGTCGTCGATCCCGGTGGAGTGGCTGGGCCGGTTCGTCGCTGACGCGCTGCTGGCCGGCGTCGGCGGGGTGCTGGTCTTCCTGCCCCAGATCGCGCTGCTGTTCGTGCTCATCTCGCTGCTGGAGGGCTCCGGCTACCTGTCGCGGGCCGCGTACCTGATGGATCGGGTGATGGCCACCGCGGGGCTGGAGGGTCGCGCGTTCGTCGCACTGCTCAGCTCCATGGCGTGCGCCATCCCCGGCATCATGGCCACCCGCACCCTGCCGTCGGCCAAGGACAGGCTCGCCACCATGATGGCGGCCCCGCTGATGACCTGCTCCGCGCGGCTGCCCGTGTACGTGCTGCTCATCGGGATGCTGGTGCCGCCGGACCTGCGCTGGGGCCCCATCGGTGCGCAGGGCCTGATCATGTTCGGGCTGTACCTGATGGGGGCCGCCTCCGCCATGACGTCGGCCTGGTTCTGGAAGCGCATCGTCGGACGCTCCGGCATGAGCCTGCCGTTCTACATGGAGATGCCCAGCTACCGGATGCCGCGGCTGCGCACCGTGCTGATCTCCGTATGGGACGCGTGCAAGGCCTTCCTGCGCAAGATCACCTCCATCATCCTGGTCACCACCGTCGTGCTGTGGGCGCTGCTCAACCTGCCGATCCGCGGTACCGACGAGTTGCTCGAGGCTGGGGTGGACCCGGCTGACAGTGTCGCGGTGACGGCCTACACGCTGGACCACTCGGCCGCCGCCGCCGTGGGGCGAGCCATCGGACCCGTGTTCGAGCCGCTCGGCTTCGACTGGCGCGTCAACGTGGGCGTCATCTCCTCCCTGGCCGCCCGCGAGGTGTTCGTCTCGACGTTGGGCCAGGTGGCCGCCGCCTCGGACCCGGAGGACCCCACCGCCGCGCTCGAGGCGATGACCCACACCGAGGGGCCCCGCGCCGGGGAGAAGGTCTTCACGCCGCCCACCATCGCGGCTCTGCTGGTGTTCTTCGTCTACGCGCTGCAGTGCATGTCCACCCTCGCCGTGATGCGGCGCGAGACCGGCACCTGGCGCTGGCCGCTGATCGCCTTCGTGCACCTCGGGGTCATCGCGTGGCTGATGGCGTTCCTTGCCCACTCGATCGTCGGAGCACTCCTGTGAAGCGCAGCATCCATCCCCAGGCCGTCCCCGGAGAGCCCGCGGCGGTCCGGTGGGTCACGGACGTCGACCTGCCGGTGGGGCGCGTGGTCTCCGCCCCCGGCACCCTCGGCCCGCTGCTCGAGTACGGGGTGCTGACCAAGGCGTTCGTCGAACGTGGGGGAGTGTGGACGTGGCTCGCCCCGGACCACACGTGGACCGAGCACGGGCCGCGGATCCGGGACGCGGTCTCGTCGGCCGTCGACCTGCCCGGCTGGGAGGTCGACGAGGGATCCGACGAGCTGCTCGGCCTGATCGCCCGGGAGATCCTCGACGGCGAACTCGCCGGCTACGTCGAATCTCACGGGGGCGTCATCACGGTCGCGGCCGCGGAGGGCGGGCGGTTGACGCTGGACTTCGGCGGCGCGTGCGAGGACTGCCCAGCCGCCAGCTCGACGCTCCACGAGCGGATCGAGGCTGCCGTGCGCGAGCGCTACCCGCTGCTGGGCGGGGTCGAGCGGGTGGGAGGGGCGCACCACAGGTCGCGGGGATGGTTGGGGCTGCCGGTCCCGGGTCGCGGCCGCTGACCCCCGCCGTCCGTCTCGACGGCGGGGTCAGGCCGTCTCGACGGCGGGGTCGGCGACGGGGCCGCTGTGCTTGGGCGGCTCGTGCGACTCCCGTGCGGGGCCGACTGTGAGCGCCGCAATGCCGGTCGTGATGGGCACCGCGAGGATCAGCCCGATCGCCGAGGCGAATGTGCGCACGCCCTCCCCGGCGAACAGCTCCAACCCGAACAGGTCCAGCGGCTCCCGGGTGGTGAAGAACAGCAGCAGCAGGATGGTCAGGGCGCCACCGGCGTAGGCGAACACGATGGTGTAGATGGTGGACGCGATGTGATCGCGCCCGATCCGCATGCCCGCCGAGAACACCTTTGACCGCGTCCACTCCGGCGCGGCGGCCCGCAGCTCCCACACGGCCGAGGCCTGCGTGATGGTCACGTCGTTGAGCACGCCCAGACCGCCGATGATGATGCCCACCATCAGCAGTTCCTGGAAGTTGATGCCCGGGGCGAGTTGGGCCAGGTCGTACTCGTTCTCCTCGGCGAAGCCGGACAGGCGTGCCGCACCGACGGCGATCGACCCCAGCGTGGTGGTGACGGCGAGCCCCAGGAGGGTGCCGGCCAGCGCCGCCGACGTTCGCATCGACACCCCGTGGGCCACGTACAGGACGATGAACATGATCACCGTGGACCCGGACAGCGCCACCGCCATCCCCGGCTTCCCGACGATGATGGCCGGCAGCATGAAGCCCAACAGGATTCCGCCGGCGATGACCAGCCCCAGCAGCGCGAACAACCCGCGCCAGCGCGCCACCGCGACCACCGCCACAGTGAACAGCGCCGCCATCGCGAGAAGCACCGGCAGCCTGTTGATGCCGTTGAACGCGTAGTGGATGCCGTCAGAGGTAGGCACGCGCGCCACCTCGATGGTGTCGCCGGCCCGCAGCCCGTTGTGCACGTTGGGGCCGGTGAGCTCCACGGCGGCCTGCTCACCGGCGTCCGGCCCTGACGTGAGTGTGACGGTGGCGGTCATGCACGCGGCCGTGCCCGTCGGGGTCTCGACGGAGGACTCGCATCCGTCCGCGATCGAGTCGATGGTGGCCTGCTCGTAGGTGACTCCCGGGGCGTCGGAGATCTTGTTGAGCGCCGCCGACACCTCGCTCTGGCTGGGCCACAGCCAGATCAGCCCGGCGATGGCGAGGACGCCGAACACCACCAGCAGGCCGGTCAGCAGGGTGCGGGCGCGCTGGCCCACCTCGACGACCCCGTGGCTGCCGTGCCCGTGCCCATGCCCGTGACCCATGGGCACAACTTACCGGCCCACCCGCCCGGAGTGGCCAAGACCGCTCGCCCTAGAATGGGACGCACGATGCTCAAGGCACCCCAGCCCTCCCTCCCGCGGCGACGACCCGACGCGAAGTGCCCGCTGCGCCCGGGGGAGCCGTGCACCCTGTGCCAGGCAAGTGTGACGGGGCCGCAGGACTGCGGCCTGGTGTACCTGGTCATGGATGATCCCGAGTTCCGCGAGGCCTGGGCGGCGTCGCGCCGGCCCGTCGGGCAGTAGCAGCCCCCGAGCCCGTCCAGCCCGGGCCCTCAGCCCACAACCACGGAGCCGCCCCGCTGCGGCGGCTGGGTACGCTCGTCGCATGGATGCCGAGTCGTCGACGTGTTATCGACACCCCGATCAACCCACGCGGATCGCGTGCCAGCGCTGCGACCGGCCTATCTGCCCGCAGTGCATGATCCCCGGCTCGGTTGGCTTCCAGTGCCCTGAGTGCGTCTCCCGCGGCCACCGCGAGACCCGGCAACTCCAGCTCCCCTACGGGGGGACCCGGGCGGCCAACCCGCGCGCCACCTCGATCGCGCTGATCGTGATCAACGTCGTCGTGTTCGCGGGCGTCCTGATGACGGGGGGCTCGTTCGGGTCCCTGTTCAACCTGTTCGCACTGACCCCGCAGGGGATCTGCCCGGTGGGGGAGCAGATCCTGCTCACGGACGCGGCGGGATGCGCCGCGGAGGGCTACGTGTGGCAGGCGGGGGTGGCCACGGGCGCCCCCTGGCAGGTGATCACCTCCGGCTTCACCCACGCCGCCCCCTTCCACATCCTGTTCAACATGCTGGTGCTGTGGCTGCTCGGGCCCACCATCGAGCAGGTGCTCGGCCGGGCGCGGTACTTGGCGGTCTACCTGGTGGCGCTGCTGGGAGGCTCGGCCGCCGTGATGCTCTTCTCGGTGCCATTCCTCTCCACCATCGGAGCCTCCGGCGCCATCTATGGCTTGATGGGGGCTCTGCTGCTGATCGCGGTCAGGCACAAGGGGGACGTGCGCGGCATCCTGTTCTGGCTCGGGCTCAACGTCGTCCTGTCGTTCACCTGGGCGGGCATCAGCTGGCAGGGGCACCTCGGCGGCCTCCTCGGCGGCGCGGCGACGGCGGCCTTGATCATGTACCTGCCCAAGGAGCGCCGCGCCGCCTGGCAGTGGCCGTTGGTGGGTCTGTTGGCGGCGGTGTTCGTGGCCATCATCGTGGCCCGCGCGCTCGCCCTGGCAGGCTGACTGCGGGGCGTGGGCCGCGTCCAGCACGGTGGTAGGTTGCGGGCATGGTGGAGGCCCCCCGCGATGAGCTTGATCCCACGCTGCGCCGCGCCCGCTACGGCAAGCGCGACGACGGGGACAGGTTCCTCGGCTTCTGGCTGACCATCCTGGTGCATGCCCGCCAGGATCGACTCACTCCCAGCCTCACCCAGGTTCGACGCGCCCTCGATGGCTTCTACGCCGGGCGCGAGGTGCGGGCCGCCGTCGCCGCGGTGGGGCTGCCGGCTGTGCAGGACCAGCTGCGCGACGCCGCAGCCGTCTACTTCCAGACCTGCCTGACCGATCCCCAATACTCGTCGGTGGTGTGGGGGATGAATCGGCTGCAGCCAGACCAGCTGCGCGCCAAGGCGGCCAAGGATGCCGCGACCGCGCTGGCGGCGCTGGTGGAATGCCGAGCCGGGAGCCCGGCGGAGGAGTTGCCCCCGCTGTTCGTCGACGGTTTCCTCGAGGTCTTCGGTGAGCCGGGCCGCGACGCACTGCGCCCAGCCCTGGCGAAGAGGTCCTCGCTGGCGGGCCTCGGACTGGTCTAGGAGCTCACGCCTCGGGGGCCCCCGCCATTGCACGGCGGGCCGACGGTGCGTGGAGCGCGGCCTGGATTCGCCTGGAGAGGTCCGGCGCCAGGTCACGGCCCTCGGCGCGGGCCGTCCGGGTCAGGGCCACCGCGGCGCCGTTGGCCTCGGAGGAACGACCGGCCAGGGCGAGGGCCAGGATCTCCCGCGATGCGAGGGCGTCGTTCGAGGGCGCAGCGAGACGTCCCCTTCGTACCGCCCAGAGGGCGGCCTCGGCCGCGCTGCGCTCCAGCGCCCGGTCCGCCAGCACACTGGCCGCGTCCACGACCATGGACACCATGTCCGAGCGCAGCTGGTGCGCCCAGCCCCATTGGAACTCGAAGGAGCCAAGGGGTTCGCCGCGCACCAGGCGCAGCGCCGCCACGAGAGCAGCGTCCGAGGACAGGTTCACGCCGCCGCTCAGCATGGTGCGGAACTGCTCCCAGTCCGAGGACACCCTCGGATCCAGCGACACCCTCCCCGAGTACGCATCCGGCAGGTACTGCACCCCGTCCGGGGCGTCGCCCAGCCAGCTGCGCAGGCGGCTGGTGTTGGAGCGACGGGTGGTCTCGGCGATCAGCAGCGCACGCGTCATGGCCGTCGGCGTGGATCCGGGGTTCTCCAGGAGCCAGGCGCAGTACTCGAGGCACTGGCCCACGGCGCGCCCAGGAACGTCTCCGGCGGCGCCGATCAGGTCCGGATCCCCGAGGAGGAGCAGCATCGGGTGCTCGGGAGTGCTGAGCCGTCCGGTCATGGGGGCGTCCTCGTACGGTCTGGGTGAGTGCGGAAGGGGCGTCACGTTGGGGGGAAGCTCGTCCTCCGAGCGCCACCACGGAGCCTGCTCTGTGTCTGTGCTGCCGGCTGCGCGGAACAGTTCAAGCACTGCCCTGCGGGCCGGCTGGGTCAGCAGTTGGGGCGTGAACGACTGACCCCGCCAGGTGCCTGAGCGATCATCGACCGTCACGGGGTGCGAGCCGAGCTGGGTGGCGGACTCCGATCCGACGACCACGCTCACGCCCACCTCACCGAGGGCGAGGGCATCGGCGATGGCATCCAGCTGCACCGGGTTCACCGTCGACACGAACACCACCACCACCGGCTGCCACACGCCGGCCAGGTCCGCGTCCTCGCGGAGCTGGGGGAGGGTGCGACCGGCCATGGCGAGGCGCCGTTGGCTGCAGAGTCTGGTGAGGGCCAGGACGCCGTCCTCGACGGTGTGCGTGGCGCTGATCCGGGGATCATCCAGGGCGTCGGCCCATTCGGTGCCGCCCACCAGGACAAGCTGCGTCTCATCGGCCCAGGGCGCGCAGCTGAGGCCCGTCACCACAGCGGCCAGCGCCGACGCCGTAGCCGGCCCGGTGAGGATCAGCGCCCGCTCCCGCTCCACGTCCGCCGCGACCGTCTCGCCCTCAGCGGTCCACCCGAGGACGACGGCGGTGGCCGACTGCCCTGGCTCCGCCTCCTCCGCCCGCCTCGCCAGCGCCGCCCAGAAGCGGGCGAGTGGAGGTGAGACCGGGATGGCTCTGCGGCCCATCGCACGGCCGAGAAGCTGCAGGCGACGCCGTGAGGCCAGGCCCGCCACGATGCCGCTGGCCAGGATGGCTCCGATGGGGCCGAGCACCTCGGCCACGCCGTCGTCCGCGTCAACCATCGAGGACACGGCGGCCGCGGCTTCGTCGGCGCGCTCAGATGGGGCAACGGTGGGTGGACCGGGGAGCGGGTCCGCGGCACCTTCGTCCGGCCGCGGAGTGGCCGGCGGGCGGCTGGGCGTGGAGGTGTCGGTGGGGTCACTGAGCGAGGACTCAACCGCGACTTCGTCAGGAAGGGGATCCGCCGGCGCCGCAGCCACTGGGACAACCTCGACGACCGGCTCAGCGGCAACGGGGACGCTGAGGACCCAACCGGTGTCGATCTGGTCCGGGTCTGTGATGCGCTGTTGATTGAGCCGGTGGATCTCCGGCCACCGCTCGGGATCCCCGAGCTCGTCCGCCGCGATGGACCACAGCGTGTCACCCTCCTCCACGGCAACCACGGCTGCTTCCTCGGGGAGGACCAGCCGCGTCCCGGCCTCGAGCCGAGTGGACTCAGTGAGCCCGGGGTTCAGGGCCACCAGCTCCCGCCAGCGGCCTCCCTCGCCCAGCTCCTGCTCGGCCACCCCCCACAGTCCGTCGCCCGGCTGGACCAGGTAGGTGCGCGACCCTGCCGCCTCATCGGACACGGAGGCCTCGGCGCGGGCCGAGACCGATGCGCGCCCCCCGGACGCATCAGCGGGGCCACCAGGCGCCGCGACCGTGTCGGCCACCGCCGCGTTGGGCGCCGCGACAGCCGCCAACACCAGCGCCCCGATGACGGGCCGGAGCCAGCCGGTGCCCGGCAGAGCCACCGCGACCCGCCGTCGGGTGGCCACGGACAGCAGCTCGAAGACGACGGTGAGGGCCAGGACCGCCCACGCCACCCAGCCCACCACGCTCAGCGCGGCCACGACCAGGCGGCTGTCCATCGCCACGAAGAGCGACGTGGCCCAGTCCGCGTTGAGGAGCGCCGTCGGATTCCCCACCTGGAGCAGCAGCCACGGGATGCCGATCAGGAGGAAGGCGAGTGCCAGCGTGGCGCCGAGGGCGCGGATGAGCCTCATGGCCCTGCCTCCTCGCCGGCTGAGTGCGCGCGCATGTCAGCTGGGGAGGCGGTCTGTGACGTACGCGGTGATGGCGGTGATGACCACCAGGGCGATGGCGGCGGCGCCCGCGAGCAGGATGGCGTTCTCCGTGCTCTGGCTGAGGCCTCGCTCATCGCGCTCGCGGGGCAGGTGACGAAGGGTGACGAGCAGCCCGACGAGGTGATGGATGGGTGACATGGGAACCTCCTGGTGATGATTGTGGTGGGGGGCAGTGCCAGTTCTTGAGTTATCCACAGGTGCGGGCGAAAGAGTAGATAGTCGTCCACAGTTGTGGTCCGGGTCTTGACATCAGGTGGCCAACAGCTTCAGCAGCGGCGGAACCAGGAGGGCAAGACCGAGAATCAGGGCGGGGATGGTCATCCACAGCGACATCGCCTCGCTCGCCTCCTGCGCGGCGGTGCGTTGGGCGCCCAGGTGGGCGTCGCGCAGCTCGCGCACCCGAGCCTGAAGGACGTCCGCCAGGCCCGCGCCCTGCTCCTCCAACTGCATGACGTCCGCGAAGTCCGCCAGCTCCGGCACGTTCCATTCCCGGGCCACCTCCCGCAGCTCGGACCATGGCTGGGACTGCTCCATGCGGGCGCGTTCGAGGCCGGATGAGATCCTCCGGAAGAGGGGCGAATCGGAGACACCAGCCGCGCTCGCCGCCGCCTGCGCGGCCGACGAGTTGGCCAACCGCTCCAACACGACGAGATCGAAGAACGTGTGGATGCCGTCGGTGGCGGCGCGGCGTTCCTGCTCCGCCCCGCCGCGGAGCCGCAGGTCAGCAACGAAGTAGCCGACCACTGCGGCCACGAGGCCGATGGCCAGGGGTGCGGGGCCTGGTGAGCCGCCGAACGCCATCTGAGACGCGGCCCACACCACCGGGAGCAGGAGCCCGGCCGCCGTCCAGACGAGCTTCTCGACGAAGAAGTCCCCCACGCTGCGGCCCTGCATGAGCAGCAACTGCTGCTGGCGGGCGGTCAGCGGGAGCCTGAGGCGCCTGTGCACCCGTTCGCCCAGCGCCTCCACGCCGACGGCGGGCGCCGACGCCGACGCCGTCGGCTGACGACTGTCCAGGAGAGCCAACGCGTCTCCCAGCCGCACCGGGGGAGTGGTGAAGCCCCGCACCATCACGACGGCGCCCAGGCCGGCCACCATGCCGAATCCGATGGCCGCCCCGATCACTGCGCGCTCCGGAGGAAGCGGGGCGCCACGGGCGGCACCGTCATGCGGCGCAGTATCACGAGGCAGCCCAGGTAGGCGGCGGCCAGTCCGAGCGCGATCAGCTGGCCGAGGGGGGTGGTGTACGGGGCGAAGAACTGCGGATTCATCACCAACGCCCCGACGAGCACGCCCAGCGTGATGAAGGTCACCTGCTTGACCACGGCGCGGGGCTTGGCGCGCTCGGCGGAGATCTCGCGCAGCGCGGCGAGGCGTGCCTGGATGCTGTCGGAGATGGCACCGAGGGTGGCCCTCGCGCCCGCGCCGCCCTTCGCGGAGGCGATGGTCAGGGCCGCCACCACCGCGTCCGCGTCTGCGGAGGCCAGCTCGTCGGCCATGGCGAACAGCGCATCCCGGGCCTGCCAGCGCTGATCCAGGCGCGTGCACAGCCGTGCGACGGGCTCGCGCAGCACCGGCGCCACCTGCTGGCGGGTGCTGAAGATGGCGTCCCGGATGGATCTGCCCGAGGACAGGGAGGTGGCGATCAGCCTCACCCAGCGGTCCAGGGCGGCCAGGATCTCGATCTCGCGGTTGGGCGGCGCGCTCAGCAGCAGGGGAATGGCGATGGAGATGGCGGGCAGCAGGATCAGCGCCATCACCGATCCGGTCGCGAGGCCGGCCACCACCCCTGCGGCGCCGGCGGCCGCGAACCAGCCCCTCCGTGCCCTCGACAGGCCTGTCCACCACCGCGACACTCTTGTCCACAGGCCTGTGGACTCCTGTGTGGATAACCGCTCAGCGCGGCGCCAGCCGAGCCCCACCAGCAGCAGACCCAGGCCCAGCGTCGATCCGGACAGCGCCGCCAGGATCACCCCCACGGGCCGGCCCCGTCGAACTGCGCCAACTCCGCCGCCATCGCCGCCTCAGGCTGGAAGAGCTCGGGCTGGGTGGGTGTGGCCGCGCGGTAGACCAGGTGCGTGGCCGGCCTGCCCGCCTCGACGGATCCGGTGAGCTGCCTCACCTCAGAGACGAACCGGACTCTCGTGCCGCCACGCCAGGCGTCGTCGCGGAGGGTGACGTGGACGATGAAGTTGAGGTGATGGGCGATCTGATGCATCGCGTCCTCGACGCTCAGCACCCGGCCCTGCGCCACCCTGGCCGCCAGGCGGTCGATCGTCGACGACGCCGAGTGCGAGTGCGTCGTGGCCAGGCATCCCGCGCCGGACTGCATGGCTTCAAACATTGCGCCCGCCTCCGAGCCACGCACCTCACCCACGACGATCCGGGTGAGGTTCTGCCGCAGCGCCTCAGGGATGAGATCCGCCACCGAGTAGGACCCCACGCTGGTCCCGCCAGCCATCTCGCCCATCCCCACCCTGGCCTGCAGCGCCAGGATGTTGCGACGGTTGCCCAGCAGGTGGGTGAGCAGCTCGTAGTCCGTCTCCAGCGTGCCGAACCGCTCCGTGGGATGGATGGCCGCGATCAGTGCACGCAGCAGTGTGGTCTTGCCCGCGCCCTGGTCTCCCGAGATGACGATGGACTTGCGAGCCATCACTGCGCTCTGCAGCAGGCGCGCGACATGCGGCGGCAGCATCCCGTCGTCTGCCAGCTCGGCCAGGGTGACGTCGGTCAGGAGGTGCTGCCGGATGACCACGCTCGGCCTGAACGAGAGTCCGAACCCGATGGCGTGCAGCCGGAAGCGATTGCCCAGGGCCAGTGTCATCGTGGGATGCAGGTCGTCGAACGGCCTTGGCGGCGTGGCGGTCTGACCCAGGAAGCGGATGGCGTCCACCAGTTCCTCGTCGGTGTCCGCGACGGCGGCGTGCGCCTCGCGGTGACCGTCGCCGTATTGCACCGTGACCGTGTCGCAGCCGTGGATCTCGATGTTCTCGGCGTCTCGGATCTCGAACAGCGGCTGGAGCCGGCCGTAGCCGAAGATGGCGTTGTCCACCGCGTCGACGTAGCGCAGCTCCAGCTCGAGCGGCCACAGTGCCTCCCCGGCCTCGCCGAGGCTCTGTGCCCGGGCGTGCACCACGCTGCGGATGATGGCGCGGCCGCGGACCCGGCGGTCCTCCTCCGGCATGGGCTGGTTGCGGGTGGCCTGCCACTCGGCGGAGGCGTTGGAGATGAGCTCCACCGCCTCGCGCCGCAGCCCGACGACGAGCTGCCAGTCCACGTCCTGGGGAATGGAAGCCCCGCCTGCCGACGGCGCGGCGGCCCTGCGGGCGGACGAGGGATCAGGGGCAGGGGCCGCGGGCCCGGGGTCCGCGGGCATGAGCCCCAGCCTGCCCAGCGCCCCCGCCAGCGGAGGTAGTTGTCCGACGCTCATCAGGCCCTCACCGTCACCGCGGCCACGGCCTGGCGGGTACGGGTGAGGCGCTCTGACAGCGCCTTCGCGTCCGCCCGGAAACTGCCCATGAACCCTCCCTCGTGGAACCGCCTCGGCTCGACGGCGCCGTCGCTCAGCACCTCGGCCTGGCGTGGGTCCCACGACGGCTCCAGCCAGCAGGGGAGGCCGAACTGCGCCGCGATCTCTCCCGCCGCGTAGGGCCGGCCTGGGCCCACCACGGCCAGGCCCGCCGTTGTGGGGGACGGCATGGAGCGCAGCTGCTCCTCCACCGTGGCCAGATGGATCCTGGCCGCGGCAAGTGAGCGCAGCGACGACCGCACGCACACCACAACGGCGTCCGCCGCGGCGAGCAGGCCCAGCGGCAGCCCCGCCGACGAGATCCGTCCGCCGTCGATCAGCACGTCGATCCCGCGGTCGTCCAGGGAGGCCAGCGCCTCGCCGAGTGGGCCCCACACGTGCTCGAACAGCCTGGACGCCCCCGCCGTCGAGAATCCGGGGAGGAACCTCCGCTCCCGGTCCCCTCCCTGGGTGAGGGGCAGCGTGTGCCGCCAGAGCTCGGGGGCCAGCGCGGTTCCCTCCCGGTGGAGTTGCGCCAGGGCCATCAGACCCCGCCCGCCGTGGTCCATGCCGCGGAGGTAGCCGGCCTGGATGGCCTGGGAGGGGTCGCGGTCACAGTCCGCCACCAGCGAGTGTCGCGGCCAGGCCAGGCCGAGCGCCAGGGCGGTGGTGGTGACCCCGGGCGAGCCGGTGGCCGAGGAGAGCAGGACAACGGCCATCACTGCCCCCTGACCACGACGACGGCGAGGAGGTCCGCAGCGGAGAGCCTCGCCACGGAATCCGCGTCTGAATCGGAGACCCGGACGTCCAGGGAGAAGCTGGCCCCGTCGTCGAGGAGCACGGGCGAGCTGGCCACCACCGCCTGGGCGGCGGTGTCCGTGCCCTCCAGGAGCCCGACGAGGCGCACCGCGGTGCCTGGCGGCATGTCAGCGGTGGGCAGCTTGCCGAGCGGGAGGCGCAGCCCGATGAGGGCCTGCCCGCTGGGAAGTGGATCCTCCCCGACGTGGCGTGCTAGCGGGAACGCGCCCTGCGGGAGGTCCGTCAGCGAGCGCTGCCCGACGAGGCCCGGCAGCTCCGCGGCGCCCAGCGCCTCGACCCCGAGGCTCTCGGGGACCTCAAGGACCGCAAGATCCTCCCGTTCGATCGCGTCCCCGCGGCGCACGTCGGTGGCCATCACAACGACCGCGCGGTGGTCCGCGTTCATGGAATAGAGGGTTGCGGCGCCGAGCCCGCCGAGCGCCACGAGCATCGCTCCCAGGGCAATCAGCTTGGGGCTGCGGCGTGCGCGCAGCTGGACCTCGGCCGGCCGGGGCGCGGCGGGCGCAGCGGGTTCCGGCGTGTGTGGCCGTTTCTGATCGTGCATCGGGCCTCCCTTCCGGCCGCAAATGTAAGAGGAGCAGAAGGTCACTTCGGAGTCCAGAACCCGGATGTGGACAAGTTCGCCCCATTTGAACGATTTATCCACACCCTTATCCCCAGAGTCCTGTGAACGAAGCACACCAGCTTGACTATCTGAGAATCCTGAGAGATTCTTGGGGTCGTTGACTGTGAAGAGTGGGAGAGCTTGTGCGCAAGTGGATCGCAGCGTTGACGGCCTCCCTGGTCGTCGCCGCGGGTTCCGTCGTCGCCACCTCTGCCCAGGCGCTGCCCATCGCCCCCGCCCCAGTGGCGTCAGTGAGCGGGATCCCCACCCCGTGCCCCTCGACGAAGCCCTACCCGGCTGACGCGTCGATCGAGCAGCTCAAGGAGCAACTCGCGGCCACCTTCGGCTTCAAGCTCGCCGGTTCCCAGTGGACCGAGCAGCGCAGGCCCTCCATCAAGATCCTGTGGGAGACCCTGGACGCGGTGGAGTGCACCACCTACCGCGCGGATCTCCAGGCCAACGTGCACGGCGCTCTCGGCCTCAACGCCGCCCACATCTCCGGCTACGCCTGGGGTGACTGGAGCCTGACGAAGACCAACTACGTCACGCTGGACTTCGCGAAGTTCCAGCGCGCGCTGGACAGCGGCGACGAGGGCCGCCTCGTGCGCCTCGTGATCCACGAGCTCGGCCACGTGCGGAACTCGGACCGCTACGAGAACCCCGAGTACTGGACGGTGTTCACCAAGCTCTTCGCCCGCGAGGGCCGGTTCAGCGAGTACGCGGGCCGCAGCGTCACGGAGACGTTCGCCGACGTCGTCGGCTACTACGTGGGCCGCTGTGCGCTGGACAATCCGTACGACTCGGGCGAGCACGCCGCCTACTACGACTACGCGAAGACCTACATCTTCGGTGGCAAGGAGTTCGGGCCCGCAGCAGGCGTCGCGCCCAACTGCACGCTGCCGTCCGAGACGGCCGAGGAGCCGGCGCCGGGCGCCGAGGTCGCGGCGTGGATGGAAGGTCTCGGCGGCGAGTAGAAGCTGACGGGGTAGCATCGCAAGCTGTCCCACGGATCTGCTTCATGGAGGAAGTCATGCCCGACGTCGCCGCCTACGCCATCGATTCACCCACCGGCCGCTATCACAGGACCACCATCAGCCGTCGCGAGCCGGGCCCCACCGAGGTGTACTTCGGCATCGCGTACACGGGCATCTGTCACTCGGACATCCACACCGCCCGCGGCGAGTGGGGGCCCATCCACTACCCGTTCGTCGGCGGCCACGAGATCGCGGGCGTCGTCAGGCAGGTGGGCTCGGAGGTGACGAGGTTCCAGGTGGGTGATCGCGTTGGCGTCGGCTGCTTCGTCGATTCCTGCCGCACCTGCGAGATGTGCCTCCAGGGTGAGGAGCAGTTCTGCACCGGCCGGCCAGGCGCGGTCTGGACCTACAACGGGACCGGTCGCGACGGGCTGCCCACCGACGGCGGCTACTCGCAAGGCATCACCGTGGAGCAGGACTACCTGATGCGCGTGCCGGAGCAGATGCGCCTCGAGCACGCCGCCCCCCTGATGTGCGCCGGCATCACGCTCTACTCCCCGCTGAAGCGTTGGGGCGCCGCGCCTGGCAAACGGGTGGGCATCGTCGGCATGGGCGGCCTCGGTCACATGGGCGTGCAGATCGCGGCGGCCATGGGGGCCGAGACCATCGTTCTCGGCCGCACTCTGGCCAAGCGCGACGACGGGCTCAAGCTCGGCGCCACGGACTACGTGTCCACGCAGGATCGCGGGGTGATGAAGTCTCTCCGGGGCTCGTTCGACCTGATCGTCACCACCGTCTCCGACGGCGTCGAGCTGGATTCGCTACTCAAACTGCTCAAGGCGCACGGGGTGCTGGTCAACGTCGGCCTGCCGGAGAACGCGTCGTCGGTGCACCTCGGCGTGCTCACCGGGCAGGCCCGGGTGCTGGCCGGATCGAACATCGGTGGGATCCGGGAGACGCAGGAGATGCTGGACTTCTGCGCTGAGAACGGGCTCGCGCCTATCGTCGAGATCATCGGCGCGGACCAGATCGACGAGGCGTACGACAATGTCGTCGCGTCGAAGGTCCGCTACCGCTACGTGATCGACATCGCCACCATCTGAGGGGTCGCAAAGGGGCAGAGAGGACGAACGCAGAATACACCTGTGTAAGGTGCGCGGCCCCTCCACCCCCACCAGGGCTCCCATGTCGACGATGCGACGATGGAGGGGTAGGAACGGCGTCCACCGTTCCTGCGGCCGGCCGGTCGGCCCGGCGCTTTCCCGGCAACCGGGCCGACCCCCGACGACGACGTCGGCCGCCGGTGCCTCTGTTGCCCACGGTTGCCGCGACAGCCCAGCCGCGGGCGTGGGTTCATCAGTCATCGGCATAGGATCGTCCCGGGAGGTCACGCGTGGTGGCGAGCGGATACGGTCGAGCGGCCTGGGTGGTCTGGGGAGTCGGCGTTTTCGGGTACTCGCTGGCGGTCATGCACCGTGCCGCCCTCGGCGTCGCGGGGCTTGAGGCGGCGGATCATTTCGGCACCACTCCCGGCATCATCTCCACCTTCGTCGTGCTGCAACTCGCCACGTATGCGCTTACCCAGGTGCCCGTCGGCCTGCTGCTCGACAGGTACGGTTCCCGCCTCATGCTCACCGGCGGAACCCTCGTCATCGCCGGCGGGCAGGCGATGCTCGCCACCACCGACGACCTGTCCACGGCCTACGTCGCCAGGGTGCTGCTCGGCATCGGCGACGCCTGC
Source organism: Tessaracoccus sp. MC1679 (assembly GCF_014164775.1). Classification (GTDB taxonomy): domain Bacteria; phylum Actinomycetota; class Actinomycetes; order Propionibacteriales; family Propionibacteriaceae; genus Arachnia. The sequence goes on along the minus strand of NZ_JACJGB010000009.1, from coordinate 80,221 downwards.
ATGTTCAACTCCGTGCTCAGACTCCTTCCCCGCTGGTTCGCGCCGCAGCGCGTCCCCGTGCTCAGCCAGGTCACGGGCATGGTCGGCGCACTGGGCCAGATCGCGGCGGTGGGCGCGGTCCTTCCGCTGATCAAGCTCATGGGCTGGCAGACGGGCCTACTCATCACAGTGGCCTTCAGCGTCCTGGCCGCAGTGCTCGTGATGGCGTGGGTGCGCGACGCTCCCCCCGGGCAGGCGTCGGCGGTGGTGGTGGACCCCATTCGCGAAATCCCCGGCCGGATCAGAGGGGTCTCCATGCACCCCGCCACCCAACTCGGCTTCTGGGTGCATTTCACCTCTGGATTCTCCAGCATCACCTTCGTGTTCATGTGGGGGATCCCGTACCTCGTCGTCGGCCAGGGAATGTCGCAGGCCGAAGCGGGCGGGCTCTTCGCGCTGCTCTCGGTGGCATCGATGGTGGCCGGCCCCGTCGTCGGGTCGCTCACCGCCCGGCACCCGCTGCGGCGCAGCACCCTGGTGATGATCCTGGTGTGGGCCGTCATCGCGTGCTGGGCGGCCGTGCTGCTGTGGCCGGGGCGCGCCCCGCTACCGCTGCTGGTCCTGCTGGTGCTCGCGCTGGCGGTGGCGGGCCCCGGCACCGGGGTGGGCTTCGACTTCCCCCGCACCAACCTCCCGGTGACCCGGCTCGGGGCCGCCAACGGCATCGTCATCGCGGGCGGCTTCGTGGGCGGCACCGTGCTCATCCTGATCATGGGCCTCTTCCTGGACTGGCTCTCGGGGGGCAGCGCCTACACCCCGGAGCAACTCCGCCTCGCGTGGCTGCTCCAGATCCCCTTCTTCGCGGTGGGGATCGTAGGTATCCAGCTCAGTAGGCGACGCCTGCGCCGGTTGATGGCGGAGGAGGGCGTGATCGTGCCGTCGTGGCGCGAGGTGGCGCGCCGAATCCGAGACCGGCGCGTCGAGGACTAGCGACGAGGGCTAAAAGAGGCCTTCCGGCAGCGGTGGCGGTGCATAGGACGGGTCCACGTCGTTGAACAGCTTGCTCACCGAGCGGCCGTTGTGGATGCGGTCGATGGCGTCGGCGAACAGTCCCGCCACGCTCAGCACCGTCAGGCCGGGGAAGTTCTCGGGCGGGGGCACGGTGTTGGTGGAGACCACCTCCACGATCCGCGACACGTTCTGCAGCTTCTCCACCGCCTGGCCCGCGAACAGGCCGTGGGTGCACGCCACAGACACCTCTTCGCAGCCGAAGTCCCCCAGCCGGGTGACGATCTCGACGATGGAGCCACCGGTGGCGATCTCGTCGTCCAGCACGATGGCCCGCTTGCCCGCCACGTCGCCGACGATGGCGTCGATGACCACGCGGTCGTCCGCCAGGCGCTGCTTGGACCCGGCCGCGACCGGCAGGTTGAGGAGGCGGGCCAGCAGCGTGGCCTGCTTCGCGTTCCCCAGATCCGGGGAGACCACGACGGTGTTGCTCAGGTCCCGATCCCGGTAGTGGTCCGCGATCACCCCCAGTGCGGTGAGGTGATCCACGGGAACCGAGAAGAAGCCGTGCACCTGGGGCGCGTGCAGGTTCATGGTGAGCACCCGGTCCACCCCTGCCGTGGACAGCATGTCTGCCACCAGCCGCCCGCCGATCGAGATCCGCGACGCGTCCTTCTTGTCCGAGCGCGCGTAGGCGTAGTGCGGCATCACGGCGGTGATCTGGCCGGCCGAGGCGCCGCGGGCCGCGTCGATCATCAGCAGGAGCTCCATCAGGTGGTCCTGCGTGGGCGGCACGAGCGGCTGCACGATGTAGACGTCGCGCTGGCGGCAGTTGGCCAGCAGCTGCGCCTGCAGGCAGTCGTTGCTGAAACGGGAGATCTTGACGCCTGAACGACGAAGACCCAGGTGGCTGCAGATCTCGTCGGCGAGCGCGGCGTGGGCCGACCCGGAGAACACGACAACGCCCTTCACAGGCTGCCCCTTCCGTTTGCCCCCAGCCTAATGGGCGACGGGGTATCGCGGGCCCCACCGATCACACGTTCCAGTGGGCAGCCCGTTCGGGGCGTCGCCGTCGCCTCACCTCCCGCAGCGCTCCTCCGACGCGACCGCTCACACAAGCATGCGGGTGCCGGTGGGGGTGACTTCGTAGCGGTAGCCCAGGGGGCTGGACCAGTGGAGCTGGCTTGGTCTGGGTTGGTCGGCGCGCCAGGTGCGGGCCGTTTTCGCGCGGTGGACTCGGCGGCTGAGTGGGGCAAGGTTCCCGCTCCGGGTCTGCCCGCGACAGCCGGACGCGAAGGGCTGAGTGTGATCCAGGTCCAGGCCGTCGGCTCGCCGCTTGGAGTAGGGGAACATTTCGTGATCCATGCTCAACAGCAGCGCCTTCTTCAACCCGGCCGATGGCGCGTAGTGGTCTTCGGCGGGGACCTCGGGCAGATCGATCACCGGCTGCACCGTGACATCCAACCCGGGGAGCAGTTCGACCAGCAGGGCGGTGGTGATGTCCCCGGCCCGATCGATGCGGGCCGCGCCGGTGAGCTCGCCGAGGGCGTCGGCGTGAATGTGGACGGCCAGCTCCAGCTTGGGGCGGAGCTTGGCCAGTGGGGTGGTGATGGTGCCACACAACGCGCCGAGGCAGTGCGGATCATGACGCTGCCCACCATCGACAGGCGCAGGACCCACAGGGCCGGCGCCGGCTGCCGTAGTGCCCGGGGCATCGGCTCTGGTGATGGCCGGGGCAGCGTCGAGGGCGACGGCCAGGCCGTCGAGGAGGGCGGGCTGCGCCGCGTGCTGGAGAAGCGCCAGGGCGTAGGCCGGGTTGGCCAGCACTCCGAGGGCTTTGGCGCGCAGGATCGTCTTCGATGTGTCGGGCTGCTCGACAGCCAACAGGTCGGCGATCCGGTCGACGGCAGCGTCGAGGTAGCGGGCGTCGAGCACATCCAAGCGGCCGGTGAGGTTCATCACCCCGTCGTGCAACCCCCACACGTGCACCCCGCGTGAGGCCCGCTGCCGCCGTTCGCGTTCCGCGGCGCGGGCCTGATCAGCCTCGATGATCATCTTCTTCAACAGCGTGAACGCGGCCGTCCAACCCAACCCGTCCTGCCTACCCAACCAACGGTCGGTGACCTGGTCTGCTGGCTCAACGGGCAGCTCGCGGCACAGCTCGGCGGCCTTGCAGGCCCTGGCCGCCTCGATCCTGCCCTCCTGCACCGCCGCGTAGAGGCAGGGATGGCGGTGCTTCAGGCTCAAAGCATCGGCGAGCTTGGCGGCAGCCACAATGGGTGGGCAGCGCAGCAGGCCGGCAAGTTCGAGGCCGATGAATTCGGAGACGGCCGGGGTGCCGATGCCCCCGACCACGACCCTGCGCTCGGCGAGGACCTCAACGACCTGGTCGTAGTCAACCTCGTAGTGTTCCGCGAGGTCACACAGCAGGGTCAGGGTTTGGGCTTCGGCGAAGCGGCGCAGTTCGTCGGCGGAGCGCAACTGCTCCGCGATCTCACGCGCCTTGTCCTTCATGGGTTCCACGCTATGACCGACCACTGACATTTTCTGCTCCCAGCAGGGGCGCCGGGCAGAAATTCTTCGAGAAGTTTTTCTGGGGGTTGCGGTGGGGTCGGCGACGGTGTCGAGGCCTCGACGCGTCGGGCGAGTTGGCTTGTCGGCTCGCGTTTCTTAGGCTTCGAGGCCGCTTCGCGGCACCTCAGCCAGCGGGGAGGGCTCCAGCCCACTGCGCGGCACCTCAGCCAACGGGGAAGCCCTCGTCGCCGACCCGCGGCTCCTCAGCCAACGGGTAGGGGGAGCTCCGACTCGTAGGGTCTTCCGTGGCGACGCGACACGGCGCCCGGGAGTGGGGGGCTCCCGGGCGCCGTGTCGCGTTGCGGACGGATCAGGCCTTGGCGGCCGCGGCCCGACGCTTGTTCCAGATGTCGAACGCCACCGCGAGCAGCAGCACCAGACCCTTGACGATCTGCTGGATGGACGTCTGCACGCCCATGAGCTGCATGCCGTTGCTCATGACGGCCATGACCAGACCACCGATCATGGCGCCGATCACGGTCCCCACGCCGCCGGTGACGGCAGCGCCACCGATGAAGCAGGCCGCGATCGCGTCGAGCTCGAACATGTTGCCTGCGCCCGGCTGGGCGCCGTTGGTGCGTGAGGAGAACACCACGCCGGCCACGCCGGTGAGGAGGCCCATGTGCACGTACACCCAGAAGATGGTGCGCTTGACCTTGACGCCGGAGAGCAGGGCGGCGTTGATGTTGCCGCCGATGGCGTAGACGTGACGGCCGTAGATCGAGTTCTTGGCAAGGAACGAGTAGACCAGCACCAGCACGGCCAGGATGATCAGCACGATCGGGAAGCCACGCGCGGTGGCAAGCTTCCAGGCGAAGAACATCACGACGACGGCCACCGCGACCAGCTTGAAGATGAAGAGCGGCATGCCCTCCACCTCCTGCTCGTAGCGGATGCGGGCGCTGCGGCTGCGCCACTGGGTCCAGGCGAAGCCGGCGATGGCGAACACGCCGATGAGCAACGTGAACAGGTCGAAGCCGTTACCGCCTAACAGCCCGTTGAGGAAGCCGTTGGCGATCTGCTGGTACTCCGGGGTCATCGGGGACAGGGAGACCGAGCCCAGCACGAGGAACGTCATACCACGGAACAGCAACATGCCCGACAGCGTCACGATGAAGCCCGGGATGCCCACGTAGGCCACCCAGAAGCCGTGCCAGGCGCCGATCGCGAGGCCGACGATGAGGCCGGCGATGACGCCGACATACCACGGCATGCCGTTCTTGATGATCAGCGTTGCCGAGACCGCGCCCACCAGTGCCACCACGGAACCCACCGACAGGTCGATGTGGCCCACGACGATGACGAACAGCATGCCGATCGCCAGGATCAGGATGTAGGAGTACTGGAGGATCAGGTTGCTGACGTTGATGGGATTGAGCAGCGTCCCGCCGGTCAGCACCGTGAACAGGAGCACGATCGCCACGAACGCGATGACGATGCCGCTCTGGCGGAGGTTCTTGGAGAAAAGGTCCTTGACGGTGGCCATCACGCGGCCTCCCTTTCTTTGGTCATGAGCTTCATGAGGCTCTCCTGGGTTGCCTCTCCGCGGGGGAGTTGGCCTGTGATGCGTCCGAAGGCCAACGTGAAGATGCGGTCACAGATGCCGAGGAGCTCAGGGAGCTCCGACGAGATCACAACCACCGCCTTCCCGGCGTCGGCGAGCGCGTTGATGATGGTGTAGATCTCGTACTTGGCGCCGACGTCGATGCCGCGGGTGGGTTCGTCGAGGATCAATACCTCAGGGGAGGTCATCATCCACTTCGAGAGGACAACCTTCTGCTGGTTTCCGCCGGAGAGCTGGCCCACCACGTTCATCACGGTGGGGGTCTTGATCCGCATCTCCTTGCGGTACCGCTCGGCGTTCTTGATCTCCTCGTTGGAGTTGACCACCCCGTTGGAGGCGATCTTGTCCAGCGAGGCGGCCGAGATGTTGCGACGGATGTCGTCGATCAGGTTGAGGCCGTAGCGCTTGCGGTCCTCGGTGGCGTAGGCGAGTCCGGCGTCAATGGCTGCTGCCACTGAATGGAGCTGGACTTCCTTGCCGTGGAGGAAGAGCTTCCCGCCGATCTTGCGGCCGTAGGCCCCTCCGAACAGGCTCATCGCCAGCTCGGTGCGGCCCGCGCCCATGAGGCCGGCGATCCCGACGATCTCCCCGGCGCGGACGTCGAAGGAGGCGTTGTCGGAGACCTTCCGGCCGGCGACGGTGGGGTGCAGGACCGTCCAGTCCTCGACCCGCATGATCTCCTCGCCGATGTTGGGCGTGTGATCGGGGAAGAGGTTGTCCAGCTCGCGGCCGACCATGTCCTTGATGATCCGTTCCTGGGTCATGTCCGGGCCTCTGTCGAGGGTCTCGATGGTCATGCCGTCGCGGATCACCGTGGTGGCATCGGCGATGGCGGTGATCTCGTTGAGCTTGTGGGAGATCATGATCGACGTGATCCCCTGCCCCTTGAGGTGCCGGAGCAGGTCCAACAGGTGCGCCGAATCGGTGTCATTGAGCGCGGCGGTGGGCTCGTCGAGGATGAGCAGCTTGACCTGCTTGGAGAGCGCCTTGGCGATCTCCACGAGCTGCTGCTTGCCGACGCCGATCTGGTTGATCGGCGTCATGGGGTTCTCGTCCAGACCCACCCGGGCCAGCAACTTCGCCGCCTCGGCGTTGGTCTTGTGCCAGTCGATCACCCCGCGCTCGACCTGCTCGTTGCCGAGGAAGATGTTCTCGGCGATCGACAGGAGCGGGACCAGGGCGAGCTCCTGGTGGATGATGACGATTCCCGCGTGCTCCGAGTCGTTGATGGAGTTGAACTTGCACTCCTTGCCCTCGAAGATGATGTCGCCTTCGTAGGTGCCGTGCGGGTACACACCGGAGAGCACCTTCATGAGGGTGGACTTACCGGCCCCGTTCTCGCCGCAGATGGTGTGGATCTCGCCGCGCTCAACCTCAAGTGTGACGTCCGAGAGGGCCTTGACACCAGGAAAGGTCTTGGTGATGTTGCGCATCTCGAGGATGTTCTGTGTGTCGCTCATGCGTCGCCTTTCTTCGCTGTCAACGGGCGACGATGGCCCGGCCCCTGAAGGGCCGGGCCACCGCGGGTGCCTGGATCAGGCAACGCCTGCGTCAATCTGCTCCTGGGTCCAGTAGCCGGTATCGACGAGCGCCTCGGTGATGTTCTCGCTGGTGACGGTCACAACATCGAGGAGGTAGGACGGAACGACCTTCACGCCGTTGTCGTAATCCTCGGTGTTGTTCGCCTCGGGCTCGTTGCCGGCCAGGAGATCCTGGGCGGCTGTGACGGCCTGCTCGGCCAGAAGCCGGGTGTCCTTGAAGATGGTCGAGGACTGGATGCCGTCCTGGATCAGCTTGACGGAGGCGATCTCGGCGTCCTGCCCTGTGACGATCGGGAAGCTGTCGGCGACGGTGCCCGAGTAGCCGTTGTTCTGCAGGGCGGTGATGATGCCGCGGGAGAGTCCGTCGTAGGCCGACAGCACGCCGTCAACCTTGGTGTCGCCCTGGTAGTTGGCGGTGAGGAGGTCCTCCATGCGCTTCTGCGCGGTCTCCTGCTGCCAGCGAAGCGTGGCAGCCTGCTCGATGTCGGTCTGACCGGAGACCACCACCATGGTGCCGTTGTCGATCTCGGGCTGGATGACGCTCATGGCGCCGTCGAAGAAGAAGAAGGCGTTGTTGTCATCAAGCGAGCCGGCGAACAGCTCGATGTTGAACGGGCCTTCGCCGCGGGCCTTGAGGCCGTCGATGAGGGCCTGGCCCTGGGCGACGCCGACCTTGAAGTTGTCGAAGGAGACGTAGAAGTCGACGTTGGCGCTGTCGCGGATCAGGCGGTCGTAGGAGATGATCTTGATGCCCTGGGCGGCGGCGTTCTCCAGCTGCGGGGCCAGAGCGGTGCCGTCGATGGCGGCGATGATGAGGACCTTGACGCCCTGGGTGATCATCTGGTCGATCTGCTGGCCCTGGGTGGGGATGTCGTCGTTGGCGAACTGGAGATCGACTTCGAAGCCGGCCTCTTCGAGCTGGGACTTGACGGCCTCGCCGTCGGCGATCCAACGCTCGGAGGTCTGGGTGGGCATCGACACGCCGACGCTGCCGCCCTCTTCCATGGGGGCGCTCGCGGACGCCGTGGCGTCACCCGAGGCGGCCGGCGTGGTGGCTGTTCCGGCGCCGCCGCCACCGCACGCGGTGAGGGCGAAGGCCATGAGCAGGCCTGCGCTTGCGGTTACGAACTTCTTCATCTTCATTCGTTCCTCCTGTGAACGTTCACTTCGAGCGGACCGACGCCGCCTCGTGGGGTTGTGCGGGTATGAACGAAGCGCTGAGCGCTGGGCGAACTCCGCACACGGTGTCTTGTGGGCCGGATCTCGGACGGCGCTGTCTCTCCGTTGCGCTTGAGTCTGTCGCGCAGTCGCAGCGCTGTCAACCGATTCTGAGGCCTGACATGGTTGCGAAATTGTAACGATCTGATAGCGCTCCCACCATGCACTTTCGACGGCGAGGGTGGGGGTCGGCTCCGAAACGACGCTGTGTAGTATCCGGACGGTGACTCCGCACCCAGGCACCGCCCCCCACGAGGCCCGCAAGGGCGTGGTCCGCACGCTCCACCACGACGCCGGGGAGCGCCCCCACGTGCTGGTCTGGGAGGTCACCCGAGCCTGTCAGTTGGCCTGCCGGCACTGCCGCGCTGATGCCTTCACCCGGGCGGACCCCCGGCAGCTCACCACCGAGCAGGGCAAGGCCCTCCTCGACGATTTCGCCGCCTACGGCACCCCCAAGCCGATCGTCATCCTCTCCGGCGGCGACGCGTTCGAGCGCGCAGACCTGGAGGAGCTGATCGCCTACGGCACCTCCATCGGGTTGCCGATCGCACTGTCGCCGTCGGTCACGCCGCTGCTCACCGACGAGCGTCTGGCGTCGGTGCGCGAGGCCGGGGTGAAGGCCTTCTCGCTGTCCCTCGACGGCGCCACCGCTGAGACCCACGACTCGTTCCGTGGCATCGACGGCACCTACGAGGACACCATGGCGGCCGCCGAACTGGTGGTGAAGCACGGCTTCCGGTTCCAGGTGAACACCACGATCTGCCGCAACAACCTGCGCGAGCTCCCTCAGCTGCTCAAGCGGACCATGGAGATGGGCGCGGGCATGTGGTACGTGCTGTTCCTGGTGCCGATGGGTCGCGGATCCAACCTCGAACCGCTCGATCCGGACGAGATGGAGGACGTGCTGCACTGGCTGCACGACGTCTCCGACCGGATCGCGGTGAAGGTCACGGAAGCGCCGAACTACCGTCGCGTCGCCATCCAGCGCGACGACGCCCGCGCGGCCGGTCGGCCGTTGCCGGTCCGCGGAGAATTGCATGCCTGGCTGACTGCCGAGACCGACGCCCTGCTGGGTGAGGTCCTGGAGCGGCGGCCGCCGCGTCCGCCGATCGGCGTCAACAGCGGTCGCGGCTTCGCGTTCGTGGACCACATCGGCGACGTCTACCCGTCGGGGTTCCTGCCGCACCGCTGCGGATCGGTGAAGGAGCAGAGCTTCCGCGAAATCTACGCCGAGGCGCCGATGATGAAGGCGTTGCGGGACCCCTCGTCGTATTCGGGCAAATGCGGGGTGTGCGAGTTCAACTGGATCTGCGGAGGGTCGCGGGCGAGGGCTCACGCCATGCTGGGTGACCCCCTCGCCTCGGACCCCACCTGCGTCTACCAGCCCGCGGGTCTGCTTGGCGTGCACGAAACGCCGTCGGACCTGGAGACCGCGCCCGCATAGGTCGCCGGGGCCCCGTCGCGACGGTGTGTCCTGCTGGTCCGGAGGTGCCGGGTGGCGTGCACGAAACGCCGTCGGACCCGGAGTCGGTGCCCGCGGCTCCGGGAAGACGACGCTTGGCCGGGCGGTGCTGGGCCTGGCGCCCGTCACCGAGGGTCGGATCGTCTTCCAGGGCCAGGACATCAGCCACGCCACCCGGTCCGACCGGCGCAAGCTGAGCCAGGACCTCCAAGTGGTCTTCCAGGACCCGTACAGCTCCCTCAACCCGTCGCTGACGGTCGGCGACATTCTCGCCGAGCCGCTGGGCATCCAGGGCGTCACCGGCCCGGACGCCCTCAAGCGGGTGCAGGAGCTGTTGGACCGGGTGCATATGCCGTTGGACGCCATGGGCAGGCTGCCGCGCGAGTTCTCGGGCGGGCAGCGGCAGCGGATCGCCATCGCGCGGGCGCTGGCGCTGCGGCCGAAGCTCATCGTGTGCGACGAGCCGGTGAGCGCGCTGGACCTCTCGACGCAGGCCCGGGTGCTTGACCTGCTGCTGGAGATCCAGCAGCTGACCGGGGTGTCGTACCTGTTCGTCTCGCACGACCTGGACGTGGTGCGGCACGTGAGCCATCGGGTCGCGGTGATGTACAAGGGCGAGCTGGTGGAGCAGGGGGAGGCGGAGCAGGTCACGGGTCGACCCGAGCATCCCTACACGCAGAAGCTGCTGCTCGCCTCGCCGGTTCCTGACCCGGACCGGCAGGCGATCCGTCGTGAGGAGCGACGGCGCCACGCGCGTGAGACGGCGGCGGCCTGACCTGACTCGGGCCCAGGCCTGCAGGATGCTATCCATGGGGCGGTTTCTGTGTATATGCACAGAAGCCGCTCTGTGGATAGCAAGTTGCAGCCCGACACGGAGGTGGGAGCCAGGATGGGGCACCTCGAGACTTCACCCACGAGGAACGGCATCCTGGGTGGCGTGCACGAAACGCCGTCGGACCCCGCGTCGGTGCCCGCATGGGTCCCCGAGGGTCTATCGCGACGGCGTGTCGTGCTGGTCTGGGGGTGCGGGTTGGCGTGCATGAAACGTAGTCGGTGCCGGTGTTCTTCCCTCGCACTCAGGCCGTGAAGCGGCGCGCCCACAGCCTCGACCAGGCGCTGAAAGGATGGGCGTGTCGCCGGAACATGCGAGCGTAGGAGCCGTCGTTTGTCGCCGCCTCCAGCCTGACACCTCGATCCCTGACGGCCGCCAATCGCACGACTCACCGCCTCCCTCCACCACTGCAAGTGAGGTCAGGACCTACCCGACCGCTCTGCGCTGGTCGGCCCGCCCCCGGCTAGGGGGCAGCCGGGCCCCGGGGGCGTCTCTTGGAATTGTCAGGCGTTGCGCAGTGTGACGTCCCCGGACGCCGTGGTCACCCGCACCGTGATGAAGGGGTCCCCCTCTACGGGCTGGCCCGCCGGCTCCAGGCGGGCGTCCACGTCGCCGCTGGTCGACTGGACGTCCTGCCAGATCGGGACGCCGGTCGGTAGGCCGACGCTGACGTCCCCGGACGCCGTCCGCAGCGTGATGGCGGCGCCGTCGAACAAGGCCACCTCGAGGTCACCGGACCCTGTCCCGACCGTCAGCGTGCCGGAGGCGTGCCGCACCCGGACGTCTCCAGAGCCCGTGCGAACCTGCCCGTCGGCGTGGATGCGCTCGGCCGTCACGTCGCCCGACCCGGCGGCGAGCACGGCCTCGTCGGCCTCCTCGACTGTGACGGCACCCGACCCGGTCCGGAGCTTCGTCCGCGCCGAGCGTCCCCCGACCACGATGTCCCCGGACTTCGACTCGACCTGCACGGACGCACCCTCGGGCAGCACGGCGGTGACGGTGACGCCACGGGCCCGCGCGTCGCCGAGCGAGAGGCTCAGGAAGCCTAGGTCGATGGCGAGTCCGCGGCGTCCCGACTGCTCGACGAGCAGCGGCGGCACGCGCACGCCGACGACGTCTCCAGCTGTAGAAAACTCGACCTGGCCGAGGTCGGCCTCGTCGTGGCAGGCCACCTCGATCGTGCACGTGTCGGTGGCCTCGTGCCGAACGGTGACGTCGGCCGCCTGGACCCACACGTGCAGCGTGGTCTTTGCGGATGCCGGGAAGGTCTCGCGGCGAAGGGTTGCGGTGGCGCTCATGGTGGTCCCCTCTCAGGCCCAGCCGGTGATCCGGCGCTCGGTGCGGAGGTCGGGGCCGCGGCCTGCGACCCCGACGAGGTAGGCGCGGACCGCGTTGACGATCCAGGTGTTGAGGGACGTGCCGGCGGAGTCCGCTGCCGCGTCCGCCCTCGTCTTGACGGCCTCGGGCAGGCGGAGGGTGATGCGGGCGGTGCCGTCGGCTTCGCCCTCGGGCGGCACCAGCGTTGGTTCCACGGCGCCGTCCGCAATCTGGTGCTGGACCCACCACACGGGGTCCCGGCCGTCCATGCGCACCTCCACGACGTCGCCCAGCTCGGCGCTGAGGGATGCCGCTGCGTCGGTCAGCGTCTCGATCAGCCGCAGCCGCAGGGCGGGCTCCAGCGCGGCCAGCAGGCGCGCAGCCACGCTGCGCGTGTGCTCATCGGCAAGCGCGGTGGCCTTGGCGAGGTCGTCGCGCAATGCGTTCAGGTAGGGGTCCAGGTCCATGACTCCACTATGACACTACTGTGATGTCACTGCAAGCACCATTTAGGCACTCAACACCGGGCGTAACTCGACGACCTTGCCACCCGCGTCGCCGGACCGACTCCGTAGATCCGGACACGACGAGCCGCGGACGGTAGCCTCGCGCCATCCCGCCGCGATGGGTGGGAGTGGGATCGAGGGTTCGTCACCCAGAATCCCGCTGCTCCGCCCAGGCCGTGCCTGAACGCTGTGGTCCAAGTCGTACGGGGGTGGGCCGTCACTGTCAGTTCGATGGTCCGTCGCTGCTGGCGATGGCTGCAGGCGTGGCGGGCAGGACGTCGATCCCGGATCCGGTGGCCTTCACTCCTTTGACCAGGAGCCACAACGCAAGCCAGCCCGTCCGGCGCGGCAGGTGTCCGGAGCAATGGTCGGCGTATCCGAGGGCATCGGTGAAGGCGTACTCGCGGCCGTCCGCCCCGACGGACCCGCGCACGGCGGTGTGCATCGAGCTGACCATTGAGTACTGATGCGCGAACTGGTTCTCCTTCTTGATGAACGGAGGGGCGGTGGGGCGGATCATTACGTCGGCCTCCACGCCGCCGTCGGAGAACCGCAGGCTCCAGCCCGCCTCGCTTGATCCCGAGTAGTGGACCTGGCCCCGCCGCGAGTCGGCACGCAGCTCCGTGTGGTCGAGACCGGCCGGGGCGGTGAGGAACAACTTCCGCGACCGGGCCACGGGCCTTCCGGCCGCGAGATCGAAGACCGTGAAGACCACGTTATCCACCGGCGGGAGCCTGATGGCGTGGAAGCTCGTGTAGACCGTGCGGCTGTCGTCCACCCAGCCCACGTACCACCATTCCTTGTGCCTGGGGGCACGAACGAGGTCTGAGCGTGAGACGACGCTGGCGTCAAGCAGCATGGGCAGACCTCCGCTTCGCGGCGGTTGGGCATCACCGCCTGTCGACGACCGGATCCCCACCATGGTCCGGTGTTCCGCGCGCCGTCCGCAAGGTCACGAGGCGACGGCGCGCTGCGGCTGCTTGACGAACAAGGCGACGATGAAGCCGGCCAGCAGCACCAGCACCACTCCGAGGATGCCCCAGTGCTGGCTGGACTCCTGCGCGTCGCCCGTCACCGCGACACCCACCGTGATCATCAACCCGAACATCAGCGGTGCCAGGAAGCTGACCGCGCGCCCGGTCGTCGCATACAGCCCGAACATCTCGCCGCTCATGCCCTCGGGGATGAGGCGCGCAAGGAAGGATCGGCTGGCCGACTGCGCCGGCCCGACGAACAGGGTCATGCCCAGGCCGAAGATCCAGAAGACGGTCTTGCCGCCGTCGTGGAAGTAGAAGATGCCCAGGCCGAGGGCCACCAGCATCCCGAGGGAGAACAGGATCACCCGCTTGGGGCCGAGTCTGTCGTCGAGCAGGCCGAACAGCATCGTCGCAAGGCCGGCGACGACGTTGGCCACCACGCCGAAGATCACCACCTCGCCGAACGTGAAGCCGAACGTGCCGGCGGCGAGCACGCCACCGAAGGTGAACACCCCGGCCAGGCCGTCGCGGAACAGGGCGGAGGCGACGAGGAAGAACAGGGTGTTGGGGTTGTCGCGGCCCACGCGCCCGATGGAGCGGAACAGCTCGCGGTAGGAGCCGACGATGCCCAGCGACGGCGGCACGTGATCGGGCCTCCGGTCCTTGAGCGCGATGAAGATCGGGATGGTGAACAGCAGAGTCCAGGCCCCGCAGATGAGCATCGAGAGCCGCACGTCGTCGGGCGTGAAGTCGGAGCCCAGGACAGCGATGATGACCAGCAGGATGGTGATGCCGCCGAGGTAACCGAGGCCCCAGCCCAGGCCGCTCACCCGGCCCACGTCGGACGGGGTGCTGACCTGGTCCAGCGCCGAGTAGTAGTTGACGTTGGCGATCTCCGAGACCACGTTGCCCGCGCCCAGCAGCACCGCGCCCAGCAGGAAGTACTCGGGCGCCGGCGCGACGAAGTACATCGCCGCGCAGATCGCCGCGAGCAGCCAGGTCTGCCAGCGCAGGTGGAACATCCGCTTTCCCGTGCGGTCCGCGCCCTGGCCGAGCACCGGGGCCAGCAGGGCGATGAGCAGGCCCGCGGTACCCGTCGCCCAGGCCAGCTGGATGGTGACCTGGTCCTTCTCACCGAAGGCGGAGCTGGTGAGGTAGACCGAGAACACGAACGTGGTGATCACTGTGGCGAACGGCTGCGTGCCCCAGTCCCAGAATGCCCAGGCGACCACCTTCCTGCGCGGGGCCTTGGTGGAGGACAGCGCGCCGGCCTGTGGCACGGCGTCGACGGCGGGGGGCGGCTCGATCGTCACGCGAGCAATGTATGCCGAACGGGTGAACGGTGAGCGTCATCCCGGGAAACGTCGGTTGCTCCGGGAGGGGGCGATGTTTGAAATCCGCCGAAGTGGGTATGAGGGAGAGATACATCTGAACAAGCAAGGAGCCACTCATGCGTATCGGTTCATCCGTCTTCCTCATCGCGCTCGGCGCCATCCTCACGTTCGCAGTGGAGGCTGACGTCCCCTACATCAGCCTGGATCTCGTGGGCTACATCCTGATGGCGGCAGGTGTCGTCGGCCTCATCTGGGCGCTGCTCGCCTCCAACCGCAGCCGCACCACCGAGACCCGCGTGGTCAGCGACCCTGCCACCGGCGAGACCGTTCGCCGTTCGGAGTCCTCCGAGGGCATCTGACCCACCGACTCTGCAGCCCCCTCCCGTCGCTCTGACGGGTGGGGGCTGTTTTGTGTGGTCTCTACAACAAGATTGGACGCTTTCCGGAGGTTCCCTCCAGCGTTGTAGGGTGGGGGTGCAGGCCAGTGAGTAGGCATCAACGGCGCCCACGACGGTCGCCGGGACCCAAAAGAAAGGCAACGCATGACCGACAGCGGATTCCTCAGGTACGGGGATCTCGAGCTTGAACTGCCGATCGTGGAGGCCACGCAGGGCAACGATGGATTCGACATCGGCAAGGTCCTGGCGCAGACCGGCGCCACCACCCTGGACCCCGGCTTCGTGAACACCGCGTCGTGCACGTCGTCGATCACGTTCATCGACGGCGACGAGGGTGTGCTGCAGTACCGCGGCTACCCCATCGAGCAGCTCGCCGAGCAGGCCACGTTCATCGAGGTCACCTACCTCCTCATCTACGGTCACCTCCCCTCGCAGGATGAGCTCGACGAGTTCAGCCTCAAGATCTCGCGCCGCATGATGCTCGACGAGCGCATGCGCGAGCTGTTCCGCTGCTTCCCGCGCGGCGCCCACCCCATGCAGGTGCTCGCCGCCGGCATCATGGCGCTCGGCTCGTTCCACCGCGACACCCTCTCGGTGCACGACACCAACCAGGTCGAGGAGGCGTCGCTCCGGTTGCTGGGCTCGATGCCCACCCTGGCCGCCTACGCGTACAAGAGCTCCGTCGGGGAGCCGTTCCTCTACCCGCAGACCGGACTCGGCTACGTCGAGAACTACCTGCGCCTGTCCTTCGGCACGCCGCAGGAGGAGTACCACATCGACCCGGACATCGTCCGTGCCTTCGAGACGCTGTTCATCCTGCACGCGGACCACGAGCAGAACGCCTCCACCTCGACGGTGCGGCTCGTGGGTTCGGCAGATGCCAACATCTACGCCTCGGTCAGCTCCGGCGTCAACGCGCTGTCCGGCCCTCTGCACGGCGGCGCCAACCAGGCCGTGCTGGAGATGCTCTCGCGTATCCAGGATGAGGGCCTGGACATCAAGGAGTTCGTCAGCCAGGTCAAGGACAAGAAGTCCGGCGTGAAGCTGATGGGCTTCGGCCACCGGGTCTACAAGAACTACGACCCGCGCGCCAAGATCATCAAGGGTCACGCCGACGCGCTGCTGCGCATCTCCGGCCGCAACAACCGGCTGCTCGACATGGCGCTGGAGTTGGAGGAGACGGCGCTCAACGACGACTACTTCATCGAACGCAAGCTGTACCCCAATGTGGACTTCTACACGGGCCTCATCTACGAGGCGATGGGATTCCCCTCGCAGCACTTCACGGCCCTGTTCGCCCTCGGCCGGCTCCCCGGCTGGATCGCGCAGTGGCGCGAGCAGCACGCGGACCCCAACCGCAAGATCGGGCGTCCGCGCCAGATCTACATCGGCGAGAAGAAGCGCGACTACGTGCCGATCACCGAGCGCTGACGTCCGACTTCAAGGGCCCACTCCCGTCGGGAGTGGGCCCTTCGTCGTTCACCTGCAGGGTCGGGGAGGGGTTGACCGCTCCCGCACGACGGGGCACCATTGGACACGTATTTCAACGATGAAAGGCTGTCCCGTGGCCACCCTCCCGCTCGTCGCCCCCGCTTCCCCTCTGGCCGCAGGCCCGCGTCACCCCGTCGCGATCACCGGGGTCCGCCTGGACCCCGCCTCGCGGCTGGGCGCCTGGCAGCTGCGCAACGCCGCCGCGACCATCCCGCACTGCATCGCCCAGCTCGAGGAGGCCGGCAACCTGGACAACTTCCGCCGTCTGATCGGCGAGTCCACCGCCGAATGGCGCGGGTTCTGGTTCGCCGACTCAGACCTCTACAAGACCATCGAGGCGGTGGCCTGGGAGATCGCCCGCACCGGCACCCGTGAGTTCGACGCCTGGCTCGACGACGTGATCGGCCTCGTGGCCCGCGTCCAGGAGCCGGATGGCTACGTGATGACCTGGATCCAGGGCGTGCACCCCGAGAAGAAGTTCGCGGAGCTGGACTGGACCCACGAGATGTACGTGCTCGGCCACATGGTGCAGGCCGCCGTCGCGTTGGCCCGCGCCGGCCGCACCGACCTCCTGGACATCGCCGTCCGCTTCGTCGACCTCGTGGACGCCACCTTCGGACCAGCAGCTGACAAGGTGGGATACTGCGGGCACCCTGAATTGGAGACCGCGCTAGTGGAGCTCTACAGGCACACCGGCGAGCGCCGCTTCCTGGACCTGGCCCGCCACCAGGTGGACCACCGCGGCTCCGGCCTGCTCAAGGTGGGCTCACTCGGGGCCCGCTACTTCCAGGACCACGCCACGGTTCGGGAATCCACCAGCGCCGTCGGCCACGCCGTCCGGCAGCTCTACCTCAACGCAGGGGTGACCGATCTGGTCCTCGAGGAGGGCGACGAGTCGCTGCTGGTCGCGATGCGCGCCCAGTGGGACAGCGCCCACAACCGGAAGATGTACATCACCGGCGCCTTCGGCTCGCGCCACCGCGACGAGGCGTTCGGCGACGACTACGAGCTCCCGTCGGACCGCGCCTACGCCGAGACCTGCGCCACTATCGCGGATCTGCACTGGAACTGGCGCATGTACCTGGCCGAGGGCGGCGCCCGCTACGCCGAGACCATCGAGCGCGAGCTGCACAACGCCCTGGCTGCCTCCCTCGACGAGACCGGCACCCGCTTCTTCTACTCCAACCCGCTCCAGCTCCGCCCGGACCGCTACTCCGAGGAGAACGCCCCCCGCGAGCGCACCTCCTGGTACACGTGCGCCTGCTGCCCGCCCAACATCGCCCGCGTCTTCGCCCAGCTGAGCGGCTACGTGGCCTCCCTCGACGGCGAAGCCCTGGCGCTCCACCTCTACACCGCCTGCGAGATCGACGTCCCTGAGGCCCTCGGCGGCGGCACGGTCGCGGTGCGGACCAGCTACCCCGGCGACGGCCGCGTCGAGGTCGAGGGCCCGGCCGGCCTCACCATCGCGCTCCGGATCCCGAGCTGGGCCAGCGCCGCGACCATCGACAGGCAGCCGGTCCAGCCTGACGCCGACGGGTACGCGCGCGTCGAACTCGCCGCCAACCCGCTCGTCCTCGACCTGCCGATGGCTCCCCGCTGGACGCAGGCCAACCATCGCGTGGATGCGGTGCGCGGCTGCGTCGCGCTCGAGCGCGGCCCCCAGGTGTACTGCGTCGAGCAGGTGGACCTCCCTGAGGGGATCCGCCTGGACGATGTGATCGTCGACGCCACCAGTGCGCCGATCGAGTCCGACGGCGGGCTCGAGATCGCGGTCACCCCACGGCCGGGGGTGGGCCCGCTGTACGGCGCGCCAGCCACCGCCCCCACGGGGCAGCCGGTCACAGTGCGGGCCATCCCCTTCCACACCTGGGGCAACCGCGCCTCGGGTGCCATGCGCGTCTGGCTCCCGACCATCTGAGATGAACGGCCGCGGCGTCGGCCGCTCAGGTCCACACGGGTAGAGTGCCACGTCGAAGGAGTGACCGCTCGTGCGCAGCATCGCCAAGATCATGGCCACAGCCAGAGAGCTGTGGCCGCTCTACCTCATCGTCGTCGTCGGGGCCGTCGCCACGTCCGCGACGGCTCTGTTGACCCCGTTCGTCATCGCGCGGGCCACCGACACGGTGGTCGACATCGCGGAGGGCCGCGGCGGCACCGTCGCGGACCTCATGTGGCTGGCGGTGGTGCTGCTGATCATCGCGCTGGCCAACTCGGCCATCACCAACGTCTCGGGCTACTTCGGCGACCTGATGTCCGTGCGGCTGCGCGCCATCCTGTCGGCCAACTACTACCGCAAGCTGCTGCGCCTCCCGCAGCGCTACTACGACAACGAGCTGACCGGCACCATCATCTCCCGGCTCAACCGCTCCATCACGTCGATCACCGACTTCCTCCAGACCTTCAGCAACGGCTTCTTCCCGACCGTGGTGACACTGCTCGCGGTGCTCGTCATCACGGCGTTCTACTCGCCGTGGCTGACGATCCTGCTCATCCTCATCTACCCGACCTTCGTGTGGCTGACGGCCAGGACGTCGAAGAAGTGGCAGGTGTGGGAGAAGCAGAAGAACGACCACTACGACATCTCAGGCGGCCGCTTCTCCGAGGTGATCGGACAGATGCGGGTGGTGAAGAGCTTCGTCACCGAGAAGAGCGAGCTGGAGTCCTTCAAGGGCCACTACCGCGACGCCATCGCCTTGTCGCGGCAGCAGTCCCGGTTCTGGCACACCATGGACCTCTGGCGCCGGGGGGCGCTGGACGTGGTGTTCTTCGGGATCTACGCCATCATCTTCTACCAGACGGCCAGCGGCCAGTACAGCGTCGGCACCATGGTCCTCCTCATCCAGCTCACCACCATGGCGCGGATGCCCGTCACCTCCATGAGCTACTGGGTGGACATGACGCAGCGCGCCGTCGCTGGAAGCCGCGAGTACTTCAAGGTGATGGACGAGACCGACGAGCCCAACAACGCCCTGGAGGCCGCGCCGTCGGCCGTGGTGCAGTGGGTGGACTCCGATCCGGTGATCGAGTTCGACCACGTTGACTTCGGTTACGGCGACGGTGACGGCGCCGACGGGCTGGTCCTGAGAGACATCGACCTCAGGGTGAACCGCGGCGAACGGATCGCGTTCGTGGGCGAGTCCGGAGGCGGCAAGACCACGCTGGTCAACCTCATCATGAAGCTCTACCCGGTGACCTCCGGGGCGCTGCGCGTCCACGGCCAGTCCGTCGACGACGTGCCGACGGTGGCGCTCCGCCGCGAGGTGGGCGTGGTGTTCCAGGACGCCAGCCTGTTCTCCGGCACCATCCGCGAGAACATGGCCTACGGGCAGGACGGCGTCACTGACGAGCAGTTGAGTGTCGCGGCCAGGCGGGCGAATGCGCTGTCCTTCATCTCGCATCTCCACAACGGCTTCGACACCGAGATCGGCGAGCGGGGCGTCAAGCTCTCCGGCGGGCAGAAGCAGCGGCTCTCCGTGGCGCGCGCCCTGCTCAAGGATGCTCCCATCCTCATCCTCGACGAGGCCACCAGCTCCCTGGACACCAAGTCCGAGCGCGCGGTGCAGGCCGGGTTGGAGGAGCTGATGGAGGGTCGGACCACGCTGATCATCGCTCACCGGCTGTCCACCATCTCGACGGTGGACAGGATCGTGACGCTGCGTGACGGTCGCATCGACGAGATCGGCACCCCTGCGGAGTTGGCCACCACCGACGGCATCTACGCCGAGCTGCTGGCCCTTCAGGGCTCCACGCGGAAGGCGGACAAGGCGCGCCTCCTGCGCTACGACATCACGCAGTAGCGTCGGCGCGGCGCTCGAGGCCCTCCGCGTCGAGGATCCGCACCCCACGTCGGCCCGCCAGCTCCACCACGCCGTCGTCGACGAGGTCGCGGAGCCGGCGGCTGAACGTTTCCGGGGTGGTGCCCAGGTAGCTCGCCACGTCCTTCTTCGCCATGGGCAGCTCGACGACCGCTCCCTCGGGGTCGCGGCGGGACGGGAGGTCCAGCAGGTACGCCGCGACCCTCGCGCCCACGTCCCGCCCCCCGAAGGCGGCCAGCATCCGCTCGGCCGCGGCCAGCCGCTCGGCCTGCATCTGCAGCATCCGCACGGCGATGTCGGGGTAGCGGGCGACGAGGCGCGCCAGGTCCGCGTGGTCGAACGAGCACAGCTCGACGTCGGTCTCGGCGTAGGCGTAGTTGTCCGGGCGACGGCCGAGGATGAACGACGCCTCGCCGACCACGCTGCCCGGACCCAGCACCCTCACGACGCGCTCGTGGCCGGTGTCCAGCAGGTGCGCCACCCGGACGCTTCCGCGGTGGATGACAAGGAGGCGTCTGGTCCGGTCCGTCGGCGCGAGCAGCTGCTCACCGGCGGCGGCCCTGATGGGCCTCGCGAATCCTGCCACCTCCTCCTGCTGGCCGGCATCCAGCCCGCGGAAGACGGGGACCAGCGCCACGCAGGTGTCGCCGGCGTGATGGGTCTGAGCGTGCTGAGTCATGGCCCCAGCCTGCCCCAACACCCAGTCTGTCAGGCAATGCCGAACGACTCTTCCGCCGAGTAGGATTCAGTCCTACCCTGGATGGATGGAGGGAGGTCGACATGAGAACTACGAAGCAGATGAGTGTGACGTTGCCCCACGAGATGGCCGACATGGTCCGCGCCAAGGTGGTCTCAGGAGAGTACGCCTCCGAAAGCGAGGTCATCCGCGAAGGCCTACGGGCCCTGGCGGCACGCGATCGGGCGGTCGACGCCTGGCTTCTGGAGCAGGTTGCTCCAGCCTATGACAGGCTGCTGGCAGACCCGAATGGTGCGCTGTCTGCAGGCGAGGTCCGTGCGCGGCTCGTGTCCCTGCGCGGCCAGTGACCTACACGGTTCGGTTTGCGCAGGAGGCGGCAGATCAACTCGAGGCGCTGTACCGGTACCTTGCTTCGTCAGCATCGCCGATGGTTGCTGCCGATTACGTGGATGCCATCGTGGCCCACTGCGAGGGCCTCGCGGTGTTCCCGCACCGAGGAACAATGCGGGACGACATCCGTCCTGGGCTTCGCACCTCCAGTTACAAGAAGCGTGCGGTGATCGCTACCTACGTCGATGACGAGACCCAGGAGATCACCATCCTCGGCGTCTTCTACGGCGGCCAAGACTACGACACGATCCTGAGCGGATCCGACAACGCGTGAGTCCTCTGCCCTAGGGAATCACTGATCAATCATGTCCTGGCTGCGGCGCACCGGATCGGGCGATCTGACCCCCCTGCATCTGGATATGGACGTCGAGTACACGCACCAGATGCAGTGGCACCATCTCATCCCGCCCGGCACGTCCTCGCCGAGGACAGCATTGATCAGTAACTCCCTAGAGGACACCGGTGGAACGCACTCAATTGCCGCGATGGGTGGTGCTCGCGTGATCAAGATGTTCGTCGGCGTGCCCACCATCGCCAAGCCGCAAGCATGACCGCCCCGGGGCTCGTCCCGCGTGCGTCCCTTGCCTCCCGGAGCAGGCGAGAACTCCTCGCTGCGCGGGCAGGCATGCAGCGCCATTCCCCCGACGGGGCTTGATCCACGTCAAGGAAGCGTCGGCGGCACCCCCGTAGCGTCGAGACATCGCCGCATCCAGCGGCACCGACCCTCCAGGAGGAGACCATGTCCACCGCGACCATCACCCACACCACCCTCCGCGCAGAAGGCTTCAGCTGCCCGTCCTGCGTGGCCAAGATCGAGAAGGCGCTGAGCGCGCTGCCCGGTGTGACGACGGCGACGGTCCACTTCGCCTCCTCACGCATCGAGGTGGATCACGACCTCACCCGCACCAGCGTCGACGACCTCGTGGCCGCCGTCGCCAAGGCCGGCTACACCGCCCGCCCGTCGGCGTTCTGAGGGCAGGCCATGACACGCTTGTCCCATCGCTGGCGGGTGCCGGCGCTCTCAGGGTTCTTCATCCTGTCCTCGTGGGTGGCCGGCGCGCTCGCGTGGCCGGCGGCCGGCTGGCTCATGCTGGCCGCCGCCGTCGTGGCCGGTGCACCGGTGGCCTGGTCCGCGGTGCGTGCGCTTCGGCTGCGGGTGATCGGGATCGACCTGCTGGTCGCCGTCGCCGCCGTGGGGGCCATCGCGATCGGCAACTACTGGGAGGCCGCCGCGGTCACGTTCCTCTTCGCCGTCGGACACGCGCTGGAGGACGCGACGCTGGCCAAGACCCGCTCCGCACTGGCCGAGCTGGTGGCCCTGGCCCCCGACACCGCCACCGTCGTCCGCGACGGTGCCCAGGTGGAGGTGCCGGCCGCTGAGGTGGGGCTCGGCGAGACCGTGGTGGTCAAGCACGGCGGGCGGGTCCCCGTCGACGGAGTGGTGACCTCCGGGCGGGCGGCGATCGACGAGGCCGCGATCACCGGCGAGTCCATCCCCGCCGAGAAGTCCCCCGGGGACCCACTGTTCGCCGGCACGATTGTCGCGGACGGATTCGTCACCCTGGATGCCACGGGCGTCGGCGCCGACACCACCCTCGCGCGCATCGTCCACCGGGTGGAGGAGGCGCAGGACGCCAAGGCCCGCACCCAACAGTTCATGGAGCGGTTCTCACGCTGGTACACCCCGGGGATCATCGTGCTGGCCGTCGTGGTGGGCCTGCTCACCCGCGACCTCGAACTGGCCCTCACCCTCCTGGTCATCGGCTGCCCCGGCGCCCTGGTCATCTCGGTGCCGGTGGCGCTGGTGGCGGGCATCGGCCGCGCGGCCCGTGACGGCATCCTCATCAAGGGCGGCGAGTTCCTCGAGACGGCCGCCCGCGTCGACACCGTCGCGCTGGACAAGACCGGCACGCTCACCGTCGGCCGGCCCGCGCTGACCGACGTGGTGGCCCGAGGTGACTGGACCGCCGACGAGGTGCTCGGCTGGGCCGCGCGCGCGGAGGCGGGCTCGGATCATCCGCTGGCCCTCCCCATCGTCGAGGAGGCGCTGGCCCGCGGTCTGGACGTGCCTGCCGTCCCCGACGGCGTGCGCACGGTGCCCGGGCACGGCGTGGTCGCGATGGTCGGCGGGCGTGAGGTGGCTGTGGGCACGGTGGCGTTGGTCGCACCGCAGGGCGACGCGTGGGCGGCCCAGGCGGCCGCGACCCTCGCCGACGCGGGCCACACCCCGCTCATGGTGGCCGTGGACGGCGACGTGGTGGGCGCCATCGGCGTGGCCGACGCCGTGCGGCCCGAGGCGGCCGCGCTCGTGGCGGCGCTGCACCGGGTGGGCGTGACACGCGTCCTCATGCTCACCGGCGACCAGGCGAGGGTCGCCGCGGCGGTCGCGGGGACGGTCGGGATCGCCGACGCCCGCTCCGGTCTCCTGCCCGAGCAGAAGCTCGACGTGGTGCGGGCACTCCAGGCCGAGGGCCGCGTCGTCGCGATGGTCGGCGACGGCGTCAACGACGCCCCGGCGCTCGCCCTGGCCGACGTCGGGATCGCGATGGGCGCAGCTGGCTCGGCTGTCGCGGTGGAGACGGCGGACATCGCGCTGATGACCAGCCGGCTGGACCGGATCCCGCAGGCCATCGGCCTGGCGAAGCGCACCGTGAGGGTCATGAGGCAGAACATCGTCATTGCGCTCCTCACCGTCGGAACGCTGCTGGCGGGTGTGTTGTTCGGTGGGGTGACGATGTCGATCGGGATGCTCGTCCACGAGGCGTCCGTGCTGATCGTGATCGTCAACGGGATGCGCCTGCTGCGCCCGGCGCGCGGGAATGGCCGCGCGGTCGCTCACCCGGCTTAGCGGTCGAGCAGGCGGCGGATGTCGCCGACGGTCGATCCGTGGCCGTCGGCCCAGCGGGGTTCGTCGTCGGAGAGCAGCGCCAACATGCCCGTCAACTCATCTGTGGCTAGCTGGTGGAGGCGTTGGAGGGCGGAATGGGACGGCGGACGGGTGGGGAGGGCGGCCTCGACGGTCGCGGCCCCGTCCTCGGTGGTCACGCCGTTGGCGAGGATCCCGGCCCAGAACAGTCTGGTCCGGGTGAGGTCCCAGAGGTCGTCGTCGGTCACGTACAGAGCGTAACGCGGTTGCCGGCCCGCATTCCGACGGCTGAGGTGCCGCGGTGCGCCCCTCGCTCTACCGCTGGCTGAGGTGAGCGCTGCGCCCCTCGCTTAACCGCTGGCTGAGGTGCCGCGCAGCGGCCTCGAAGCCTCAGAAACGTGGGCCGACAAGGTCACTCTTCTGAGGCTTCGAGGCTCGTCGCTGCGCTCCTCGCTCCTCAGCCAGCGGGCGTGGGCTCTTCGCCCTCGCCCGCAGCTGGCTCACCGAACGGGGGAGGTCAGCGGCGGTAGGCCTCGATCACCCCGACGATCGACGGCCGCAGCTCGGCGGCCGTGATCACCCGATCCACCGAACCCACCTCGACGGCCCTGTGGATGTTGTGCACCCCGTCGAACTCCGCCGCGACCTCCGAGATCTTCTCCGCCCGCACCGCAGACCGGACCTCGGCCAACTCCACCTGGATCTCGGCCCGCTGCTCCGGGGAGGCGTCCCGGAGGCTCGCCTCCAACGCCGCGACCCTCGAGTCCGCACCGGTCCGCTTCGCCACGTCACCGGCGAACACCACCGCGGCCGCCGGCGCCCCACCCAGCACCGAGGCGTAGGACCCCTCGAGCGCCAGCACCGTCATGTTCTCGTTCAACCGCTTGGAGAACACCACGAACGCGCCGCCGTGGTAGCGCGAGATGACCACGAACACGATGGGGCCGTCGAAGTTGACGATGCCCCGCCCGATCTCCGCGCCGTACTCCAGTTGCAGGTTGCGCATCGACTCCGGCGAGCCGTCGAAGCCCGACAGGTTCGCGAGCACCACCAGCGGCCGGTTGCCGGATGCCGAGTTGATGGCACGAGCCACCTTCTTCGACGACCGCGGGAACAACGTGCCACCGGTGAACGTGTCCGGGCCGTCGGTGGGGGGGAACCCCGCGCGCGGCACAGGCTTGGACTCGATCCCGACGACGCATACCGAGTGCCCGCCGACACGCGCGTCGATCACCACCGCCGTCTCGGCCTCCGCCATGCCCGCCCAGCGCTCGACGCGCGGGTGGTCCTGGTCGCAGACCGCCGCGATGACGGTGCGGATGTCGAACGGCTTCTTCCGGTCCGGGTTGTGGGTGGCCGAGAAGATCTGCCCGACGGTGGCGAAATCCGTGCCGATGTTGTGTGGGTACTCCGAGACGTCGCGATCCACGGCATCGCCCGTCACCGCACGGCGGGGGCCGGACTCGCCCTCGGGCGAATAGGTGTGGTCGTAGTGCGACATCAGGATGCCCATGGCCGCACCCAGATCCTTCGCCCAGTACTGCGCCTGGCCGTTGGGGCCCATCACGCGGTCGTAGCCGCCGATGCCGAAGTTGTCCTCCGCCGACACGCCGCCCGAGAAGTCCAGCGACTGCTTGCCCGTCAGCACCATGGCCGAATCAGGCGTCATCACGAGGATGCCCTTGGTGTGCATCAGCATGGTCGCCTCGGCGTTCCAGTACGGCTGGGCGCCCACGTTGATCCCCGCGACGACCACGTTGATCTCGCCGCCTCCTTGGGTGAACTCGACGATCCGGCGCAACGCGGCGGCCACCCAGTCCATGTTCTCGGTGCCCGACTCCATCGAGATCCGGGCCCCGGAGCTGAGCGTGAACCACTCCACCGGCACCCCCATCTCCTCGGCCAGGTCGATGGCGGCCATGATCCGCGAGCACTCCGGCTCCGAGACGGCGCCCAGACCCTTCGTCGGATCGCCCGACAGCACGATCCTGGTCACGCCCTCCGGGTGCAGCGCCGTCGGTGTGGTGACCCGAGCGACGATGATGCCCGCCTTGTTGCGGCCAGGGGCACGGTCCACCTCGACGAGGCGGCCCTCGCCGTCGAGATCGAGCTCGACCAGCGAGCCGCCGGGACCGGCCAGGGTCGCGGAGAGCTCGTACGGGTAGACCAGCCCGCGACGGCGGGCGCGCAGCACCTTGGCCGTGTAGTCGTCGAGCGGCTTGAGCGGCTCGGTGGGCGGCGGGGTGACCGTGGTGGTGACGCCCGCGCCCGGCTGCGCGTGGAAGCGGACGGCCAGCGGGATGAGGCGGTCGCCGCGGACGAAGCGGCCCTGGCAGAGGACCTCCTCGATGCCCGCGCCGTCGGACAGGGGGGTGATCCGGTCCTGGAGCGGCTCGACGTCGGAGACATCCAGGTCGATCTCCGGCCAGACGTGCACCCAGACGTGGTTCATGTCCAGCTTCGAGCCGGCCTTGCCTCGGGCGGAACGGGTCCGACGGATGGCCTCCAGGCAGTTGGCGACCGCGCGCTCGGCGTGCGGCAGGCCGATCAGGCCGCCGTCGGCGTCGCGCACCACGGCCAGCTGCCGCACCTGCGCCATCGCCACGAGGCGGCGGTCGTCCGCGTTGGACTTCGCCACGCACTCGAACAGCAGCACGTCGTCGGGGGCGGGCAGGCGCGTGGTGTCGAAGTCGCGCAACCGCCACAGGTCCAGGCGGCGCCCCACCATCGGAGGCAGGCCACGGATCTTCTCGTCCTCGTAGAGCTCACCGTCAGTGAACCGGAACGTGCGGTACTCCACCGCGCCGTCGGCGGTGCACACCGCCACCGCGACCCTCTGCACGGCCGGGTCCCAGGCCCAGGACCGCAGGCGCTCCAGCAGTTCGGCGCCCAGCGCCTCGGCATCCGGGCGCTCCGGCCACAGCACATACATCTCGACCACGGCGTCATGGCCCGGCGTCCGCCCCGCGACCTGCGCGGCAATCAGCGACTCCAGCGGCCCGCCCGCGGCGAGCTCGTCGGCCAGGCCCACCGTCGTCACGAAGCGGCGCGGCCGCCCGTTGAGGGTGTAATCGCCGAGCACGACGGAGCGGTCGGCCACCGTGACGCTGGAGACGTCCGAGAGCCCGTAATCCGTGTAGTACTTCCGCAGCAGCACCTCGAGCATCGGCTCGTGCGCCGGCACCCCGCGACCCAACCGCGTCGCGAGGAAGTTGGCCGTCCACTCCGGGATGTCGGCCAGCCTGGCGATCCGTTCGTCGTAGTCGGGCGCGTCAGGGGTGGCGGCGAGTGCCTCCACCTCGTCACCCACGCCGGCGACGATGGCCGCCCGCTCGGCGTCCACCTGCGGCTGGTCGAACCAGCGGAAGCGGACCGAACGCGCGAGGTCTCCGACGGCGGGGAACCGCAGCTGCGTGGCGCGCACCAGGCGCTCCAGCTGCGCCCGGGCGATCACCGCACGGTCAGCGTCAGGGGCCGGCTCGGCGATCCAGCGGTCCAGGATGCCCAGCACCAGCGGCACGTCTGCGGCCACCCGCTTCTGCGCCAGGAAGATGCGGAACACGGCCGCCTCCAGCTCGGGCGTGCGGTCCAGCGAGTCCACGCCGTAGTGCCGCAGCGCGGCCGCCAGGCGGTCGACGAAGTGGCCGGGCAACCCGGCGCGCTCCACGTCGAGGGTGGTCAGGTAGCGGTGCAGGTGCTCGCGGTCCGAGTGGACGCGCAGCTCGGTGTTGGCCTGCTCGCCCATGGGGCGGTTGCGGCTGAGCTCGGCGAGATCGGCGAACAGGGTGAGCAGCTCGATCTCCGCGGCCACCACATCGACGCCCGCGGACCGTGCCTCCTCGCGCGCCACGAGGTAGCGCGGAAGCGTCTTGGCCGAGGGGTCCACGTCGAAGCCCATGAGGATGGCCGACAGATCCGCCAGCAGGCGGCCGGCGCGGACGGAAGGATCCGCCGCGGGCGGGCAGACAGGAATGTCGATCGGCGCGGACTCCACGATCACCGCGGCGGCGCCGTTGCCGAGCGGCTCCAGGCGCACCAGCGGAGCCATGGACTCCACCTGCGAGCCGGTGGTCACCAGCATCTCCTTCACGCGCGCGGCGAACGGCGCGTAGACGGCGGTCTCCATCTTCATGGATTCGAGGACCACGACGGGGGCGCCGGCCTCCACCTCGTCACCCACCTTCACGGGCGTCGCCACCACGAGCGCGGGGGCGGGGGAGCGCAGGACGCCGCCCTCATCCCGAGACACCCGGTGGGTCACGCCGTCGACCTCGATGAGGTGGATGGGCCCGTGGGTCGCGGTGATGATCCGGTGCCGGTCGCCGCCGACGGTGACCCGCCCGTGTACGTCGTCCAAGCGCTGCAGCTCGGCCTCGGTGGCCTGGTCTCCGACGACGACCCGATAGCGCCCCGGGGCGATCGCGAACGCGGTGACGCTGTGCACGGACCCGCGCAGCTTCAGGTCGACGGCGGCGCCGGACTTGTGCTGGGTCTGCGGCCGGCCGCCGTGCGCGGTGGTGAGCAGCCGGTCGGTCTCGATGGCCGTGGTCTCCTCGTAGGCCTCGATGGCCGCCACCACGAGCGCGACGCCGGCATGCTCGTCGGCGATCAGCCCACCGTCGGCGCGGGTGCGGTCGATCCAGCCGGTGTCGGCCCACGGGATGTCCGCGTCCTGGGGCCCCGCGGCGCGGCGCGCGCCCGCCTGCTTCGGCTGGCGGCCGGTCACCTCGGGCTGGCGGAGCAGCTCGAGGACGAAGCTCTTGTTGGTGGCGCCGCCCTCGATGACGACGGTGGTCTCCGCCATCGCGCGGCGCAGGCGGCCCAGCGCCTCGTCGCGGGTGCGGCCGTAGGCGATGATCTTGGCGATCATCGAGTCGAAGTCCGCGGGGATCGAGTCGCCCTCCGCCACGCCGGTGTCGACGCGGATGCCCGGGCCGGCGGGCAGGTCCAGCCTGGTGATCAGGCCAGGGGCGGGGGCGAAGTCGCGGTCAGGGTCCTCGGCATTGAGGCGGGCCTCCACGGCGTGGCCGAACTCGATGGGGCGCTCGGTGAGGGTGCCCCCGGCGGCGACGTGGATCTGCGCCTTGACAAGGTCAAACTCGTTGGTGACCTCGGTGATCGGGTGCTCCACCTGAAGGCGGGTGTTGACCTCCAGGAACGCGAACATCTTGTCGCCCGGGTGGTAGAGGAACTCCACGGTGCCCGCGCCGCGGTAGTCGACGGCCAGCGCCAACCGTTCGGCGGCGGCCTTCAGCTCGTCGGTCTGCGCGGAGGTCAGAAGGGGGGAGGCGGACTCCTCGATGATCTTCTGGTTGCGGCGCTGGATGGTGCAGTCGCGCACGCCGATGGCCCAGGCGGTGCCCTGGCCGTCGGCGATCACCTGCACCTCGACGTGCCGGGCGCCCGTGACGAGCGACTCGAGGAACACAACGCCGGAGCCGAACGCCCGCTGGGCCTCGTCGCGGGTGCGCTGATAGGCGTCGGTCAACTCCTCGGGGGTGGTGACCTTGCGGATGCCGCGGCCACCGCCGCCCGCCGTCGCCTTCAACATCAGCGGGTAGCCGATGGACTCGGCGGACGCGAGGGCGTCGTCGAGGGTGTCGACGCCGCCGCGCGACCACGGCGCCACCGGCACGCCCACCTCCTCGGCGATGAGCTTGGAGCCGATCTTGTCGCCCAGCTTGCGCATGGCGTCGCCGGAGGGGCCGATGAAGGTGATGCCGAGGCTCTCGACGAGGTCCGCAAAGGACGCGTCCTCGGCGACGAAGCCCCAGCCCACCCAGACGGCGTCGGCCCTGGCGTCGGTGAGGACGCGGGCGAGAAGGTCGTGGTTGAGGTAGGGGCGCTCCGACGCCGGGCCCAGCGGGTAGGCCTCGTCGGCCTCGCGGGCGAACATGGCGGAGCGCTCGGCGTCCGTGTACAGCGCGATCGTCGCGATGGGGTCGCGGTCAGGATGTTCAGCGTTCAGGTCCCGCACAGCGTGGATGAGCCGCATGGCGGCCTCTCCGCGGTTGACGATGGCGATGCGTTGGAACACCTTGCCTCCTCAGGGGTCGACGGCAGCCCGTGGGGGGCTGAGTGTCAATGTCGCACCCTTTAGGCGGCTGCGCGAGTCGGCGCGACGGTTGGCCCCCGATTGGCGGTAGTGAAGGGGTTGCGGCTCAATGTCGCGGGGAAAACATTGTGAGGTTCCCACAAGCTGTGGGCGTCCCCCGCCATTGGGTGGGTCTTGGGTGTTGTGGTCGGGTCCGGCTGCGTGTGGTGGGGGCCGGGCCGCCCATGATGCCGGCCTCGGTCTCGGGTGTTGTGGTCAGGTTCGGCGGCGTGTGGTGGGGGCCGGGCCGCCCATGATGCCGGCGGCGGCGCTTCGCGCGTGGCGCCGTCATCAACGCCCACCCAACCTGCCCCGGCCCCCACCACCCACCGCCTTTCTGGCGCGGTCACCGGCCTCCCGGTGGGTGAGCCGGTCGGGCGCGGAGCGCCGCCGACCGCGTCGAAGCCTCTCTTACACGGTGGCTCTCCGGAGGCGTGGTCGCAGGCCTCCCGGTGGGTGAGCCAGCCGGCGCGAAGCGCCAGCTGCGTCGAAGCCAATTGCGCCCGATGCAGGGACCTGACAAGCGGAACGCCCCGCCGCTGGGGGAGTGCGACGGGGCGTTCGGGTTCAGGTGAGATCAGTCGTCGTCACCGTCATCGTCGTCCGAGTCATCATCATCATCGTCCGAGTCATCATCGTCGTCGTCATCGTCCGAGTCGTCGTCATCCCAATCGTCGTCGTCACGGTCGTCGGAGTCGTCGTCATCGTCATCGCGGCCGTCCGAGTCGTCGTAGCCGTCGTCCGAGTCGTCGCCGCGACCGTCGTCGTCCCGATCATCCCAACGGTCGTCCGAGTCGTCTCGGCCATCGTCGTCATCGTCGTCGTCCCAGCGGGAGTCGCGGTCGTCGCCCAGTTCGACGCGATCATCCCGATCGCGCTCGCCGCCCCTGTCATCGTCACCGGCGGACCGGGTCGAGGGAGCGGCGGAGGAGCTGGGCGTGCTGTCCGCGGTGGCCGAGGGGCTCGCGGAGCCGGCCGGGACCAGAATCGGGGTCGTGTCGTCGTCTCCGGACTGAGCGGGGGCCGAGATGGTCGTCGCCGGGCGGGCGACCTCGGGCTGGCTGACCGCGGAGGCGAAGAGGCCGCCTCCGACGGCGGTCACGCCGAGTGCAGCGGCGGCGAACCAGGTGAGGGGTGAGAGTGCCATGATGGGCTCCTTCGTCGTTGTCGTTGGCACCATTCGACAGCGACAACATGAGGGCGAGAAGTAGTTCGGCGTGAGACCTCTCTCATCCGCGTCGTTCGCGGGCCGGTAGCGGCCCGGGCTCTGCCCACCCACGCGGCTACCGTTCCTCCAGATCGGTTCCCGAGGCCCTGAGGGGCCCGAGACCACGCCTGGAGGAACAGCAACCGCGCACCCCCGAGGCGACCGTCTCCTGCTCCGTCCAGATGAGACGTTTCTCACGCGGCCACGCCCGGCAGATGGCACCGGAGCGGGCAGACTGGAGCCCATGACCGACCCCGACCCCCAGGGCGCCACCCGGGTGACCATCCGGGCCCGCATCATGTGGGCGATGGTGCTGCTGGCCGGGCTGTCCCTCCTTACATCCGGCGCCATCGTCGCCGGGGTGCAGGACCGCGTGATCTCCGCGAACCTGGACGCCCAGCTGGAGCGCTCACGTGACGAGCTCAGGGTCCTGGCCACCCGGGGTGTCGACCCAGCGACTGGCGCTCCCTTCGCTGGCCCCTCAGAACTGCTGCGCACCTACCTCGAACGCACCGTCGTCGGCCCGGGCGAGGGCGAGGTGGCGTTCGTGGGATCACAGGTGCGGTGGGTGGCCTCGGAGGATGTGCCGCTGCGGCCGGAGGACGACGCCGAGTTGATCGCCATCGCCACTCCGTGGGCGACGGGCGACGAGATCATCCTGGAGCGGCTCCGCACGCCCACGGGGGACTATCACCTGCTCCTGGTGCCCGTGAAGTTCCCGACTGAGACCGGGGCCCTGCTTCACGTCGTGGACCGTGGCCTGGCCGAGGCCGAACTCCGCCGCACCATGACCGTGTACGCCGCCGTCGCGCTGGCCACCATGGCGCTCGTGGTCTTCCTGGCCTGGCTCGTGGTCGGCAGGTTGCTGCGCCCGATCGAGGAACTGCGCGAGGCTGCCGAGTCCATCGACGAACGCGACCTCACCTCCCGCGTCCCGCTCCGCGGCAACGACGACCTCACCGCTCTGTCCGCGACCATCAACCGCATGCTCGACCGGGTGCAGCACTCCGTCGAGGGGCAGCGGCAGCTGCTCGACGATGTGGGCCACGAACTGCGCACGCCCATCACCGTCGTCCGAGGCCACATGGAACTCATCGACGTCCACGACCCCACCGACGTCCGGCAGACCCGAGATCTGGTGCTGGAGGAGGTGGACCGGATGGGGGTCCTCGTCAACGACCTCCTCATGCTCGCCCGGGCCGGCGAGAGCGACTTCGTCCAGCCGCGGTGGGTGGACCTGGCCGCCCTGACCGACCAGACGCTGGAGAAGTCGCGCGCCCTGGGGGACAGGGTGTGGCGCCTGGAGCGCATCGCGTCCGCCGAGGCGTGGCTGGACCCGTCACGGATCACCCAGGCCTGGCTTCAGTTGGCGGCCAACGCGGTGAAGTACTCCTCGCCGGGCTCGGCGATCGCGTTGGGGTCGCAGCTCCACCGCGGCGAGGTGCAGCTGTGGGTGCGCGACGAGGGGATCGGGATCGCGCCGGATCAGCTGGCATCCGTGCGGGAACGGTTCGGGCGGACCCGGGAAGCCGAGAGCCACGCGGCCGGCGCCGGGCTGGGGCTCAGCATCGTCGAGACCATCCTCGCCGCACACGGCGGCCGGCTGGACATCGAGTCCGAGCCCGGCGTCGGGTCCACGTTCACCATCAATCTGCCGCTCGGGCCCGAGCGTGCCGTCGAGGAGGCCGACGTCTCATGAGCACGATTCTGATCATCGAGGACGAGGCGCGGATCGCGTCGTTCATTGCGAAGGGGTTGAAGTCCGCCGGGTTCACCTCGCACTCGACGGCGAGCGGCGCGGAAGGGGCATCGCTGGCGATCCACGGCGGCTTCGATCTCGTGGTGCTGGACGTCGGACTGCCGGACATCGACGGCTTCGAGGTGCTCGAACAGATCCGTGGCCAAGGGGTCGCGGTCCCGGTGATCCTGCTCACCGCGCGGTCATCGGTGGCGGACCGGGTAGCTGGCCTCGAGGGTGGCGCGGACGATTACATGCCCAAGCCGTTCTCGTTCGAGGAGCTGCTGGCGCGGATCCGGCTGCGGTTGCGCACGGACGCGGGGTCGACGGCGGGGGACCCGACGCAGCTCAGTCACAACGGGTTGTCCCTCGATCTGCGAACCCGTCGCGCGACGGTGGGAGAGAAGTCGGTGGACCTGTCGGCCCGGGAGTTCGCGCTCGCGGAGACGTTCCTGCGCAACCCCGGTCAGGTGTTGAGCCGGGAGCAGCTGCTGAGCAATGTGTGGGGGTTCGACTTCGACCCCGGCTCCAACGTCGTCGACGTGTACGTGAGATACCTGCGGGGAAAGCTGGGCAGGGAGCGGTTCGAGACCGTGCGGGGCATGGGCTACCGGCTGGTATGACGTGACTGCGCGTCAGTCATCGTCATCGTCCCGGTCGTCGTCATCATCATCATCATCGTCGTCGTCGTCGTCGTAGTAGCTCGGCTTCGGGGCCGCGACGGTCTGGGGCGCCTCGGCCTCGTGGGCGGTCTGGGTCGCGGACGGCGAAGGCGTCGTCGTCGATCCGGACGTGGCGCCCGGGTAAGCCGAGTCGGACGGGGACGGTGTGGGGATGGTCGGAGTGATGGTCGATTCCGGCGACGGCGACCCCGCGGCGGGCACCATCAGGGCCGGCTCGCGAACCGGGGTGCCCGCCGGTGGGACCATGCTCGCCACCGCCCACACCCCTGCGGCTGCCACGGCGACGATCAGCGCCAACCCGGCCAGCGTCCGTTTCATGTCAGACCTCCTCGACCACACCAGTCAACACCGCCAGCATGAGCCGGGAGCGACGCGCGCATGAGAGAACTCTCATCTCCCCGTCGACTATTGGGTAGGTCTGGTGTGGTGTTGGCCACGATTCCTACCGAGTAGGCATTCGGGGAAGGGACGGGCTTTGAGTTGCGAGCGAGGGTGCGGGACGGCAGGGCGGCTGCGCGCGTGCACGCCCAACCCGACCATCACTCGACGGAACACGCCTGAGCAGACCCGGCCCAAGGCCGCCGTGACGGCACGCGCCCGGAAGGGACCACGCCACTGGAAGACGAGTGCAGGGAGACCTGACACGAGGCCCGGGCGGCTTCACTTCCCGACCACAGCCAGGCTGGCAGCAAAACGGCCGACGGTGGACCATGGCCGCCCGGGGTCGTGTCGGGGCTCCCTGCACCGGGCGCAAGGGGCTTCGACTCAGCGGCGGGCGCTGCGCGCCGCGGCTGGCTCACCCAGCGGGCGTTAAGGGTGCCATTCCTTCGCGCTTCGGGATGGTCAGGGCGATGGGCTTGTTGACCTCGGCGAAGAAATCGTTGCCCTTGTCGTCGACGATGATGAACGCCGGGAAGTCCACCACGTCGATCTTCCAGATCGCCTCCATGCCCAGCTCCGCGTATTCCACCACCTCGACGTGCTTGATGCAGTCCTGCGCCAGACGCGCCGCCGGGCCGCCGATGGAGCCGAGGTAGAACCCGCCGTGCTTGTGGCACGCGTCGGTCACCGACTGCGAGCGGTTGCCCTTCGCCAACATGATCATCGACCCACCCGCGCCCTGGAACTGGTCCACGTAGGAGTCCATGCGGCCCGCCGTCGTGGGCCCGAACGAACCGGACGCCATGCCCTCGGGCGTCTTGGCGGGGCCGGCGTAGTAGACGGGGTGGTCCTTCAGGTACTGCGGCATCGGCTCGCCGGCGTCGAGGCGCTCCTTGATCTTGGCGTGTGCGATGTCGCGGCCGACGATGAGCGGTCCGTTGAGCATGACGCGCGTCTTGACGGGGTGCTTGCGCAGCTCGTCGAGGATCTCGGGCATGGGGCGGTTGAGGTCGATGCGGACGGCCGCGCCCTGGCCGGTGCCGGTGATGCCGTCGGTCTGGGCGTCCAGCTCCTCGTCGACGTGCTCGGGCATGAAGCGGGCGGGGTCGAACTCGAGCTGCTCGATGAACACACCCTCGGGGGTGATCTTGCCGAGGCACTGGCGGTCGGCGGAGCAGCTGACCGCGATCGCGATGGGCAGCGACGCCCCGTGGCGGGGCAGCCGGATGACGCGGACGTCGTGGCAGAAGTACTTACCGCCGAACTGGGCGCCGATCCCGAGCTTGCGGGTGAGCTCGAGGACCTCGTTCTCCAGTTCGACGTCGCGGAAGCCGTGCGCCGCCATCGATCCCTCGGTGGGCAGTGTGTCGAGGTACTTCGCGGAGGCGTACTTGGCCGTCTTCATCGCGAACTCGGCCGACGTGCCGCCCACCACGATGGCCAGGTGGTACGGCGGGCACGCTGCGGTGCCGAGCGAGCGGAGCTTCTCCTCGAGGAACTTCATCATCGACGCGGGGTTGAGGACCGCCTTCGTCTCCTGGTACAGGTAGCTCTTGTTGGCCGAGCCGCCGCCCTTGGCCATGAACAGGAACTTGTAGGAGTTCTCATGCCCGACGGCGGTGTCGGCGTACAGCTCGATCTGCGCGGGCAGGTTGGAGCCTGTGTTCTTCTCCTCCCACATCGTCAGGGGCGCGTTCTGCGAGTAGCGCAGGTTGAGCTTGGTGTAGGCGTTGAACACGCCCATCGACAGGGGGCGCTCGTCGGTGCCCTCGCTGAGGACCTGTTGGCCGCGCTTGCCCATGATGATCGCGGTGCCGGTGTCCTGGCACATGGGCAGCACCCCGCCGGCGGCGATGTTGGCGTTCTTCATGAGGTCCAGCGCCACGAACTTGTCATTGGGGGAGGCTTCCTCGTCGTCGAGGATGTTGCGCAGCTGCTGCAGGTGCGCGGGGCGCAGGTAGTGGGCGATGTCGTGCATCGCGGTCTCCGAGAGCAGCGTCAGGGCCTCGGCCGCCACCTTGAGGAATCGTCGCCCCTCGGGTCCCTCCACCGTCTCCACACCTTCGGTGGTGAGCAGTCGGTAGGGCGTCTCGTCATGCCCGATCGGCAGCATGTCAACGTAGCGAAACTCCGGCATGGGACCTCCTAGAGAGCGGTCCGACCAGTTTCTCAGACGGGGTTGCCGCGGCAGGAGTGGGGTCGGCGTTTGGGTCTACTGCTGGGCGCACGGGCGGAGTAGCGTCGTCA
This sequence comes from Tessaracoccus sp. MC1679, assembly GCF_014164775.1. Taxonomy (GTDB): domain Bacteria; phylum Actinomycetota; class Actinomycetes; order Propionibacteriales; family Propionibacteriaceae; genus Arachnia. Next base: position 43,902 of record NZ_JACJGB010000009.1, on the reverse strand, counting down.
CCATGGCCATGTTCAGGATCGACGGGAAGCGCGCCCTCGTGACGGGCGCCAGCAGGGGGATCGGGTTCGCGACGGCGAAGGCGCTGCGCGAGATGGGGGCGGAGGTCACCATCGCGGCGCGCAACGGGGCGGAGCTGAAGGCGGCGGCCGAGCGGATCGGCGCCTCCTGGGTGCCCGCCGACGTGAGCCGTGAGGCAGACGTGCTGCGCCTCGTCGACCGGGCAGGCGACGTCGACATCCTCGTCAGCAACGCAGGAGGCCCACCGCCCGGGCTCCCGAGCGAGGTGTCTCAGGAGGCGTGGGCGGCCGGATTTGAGACCACCTTCATGTCCACGGTGCGGCTCGTCGACGGCGTGCTGGCCGGGATGCGGGAGCGGGGCTGGGGCCGGATCGTCGCGATCACCAGCCTCACCGTGCGGCGGCCGGCGCTGAACCTGCCGGTGAGCAACGCCATGCGGGCCGCGGTGACCAACCATCTGCGGACCCTGGCGATGGAGGTCGCCAAGGACGGGGTCACCTGCAACACCGTGGCCCCCGGCTACACCGCGACAGAGCGGCTCAAGCGCCTCCACACTGACGCGGCGGACGCGCAGCGCCTTCAGGCCTCGATCCCGGCGCGGCGGTTCGGCGACCCTGGGGAGGTCGCGGCGGCGGTCGCGTTCCTGGTCACAGAGGAGGCGGCCTACATCACCGGCCAGGAGATCGTCGTCGACGGCGGCTTCACCATCTGAGGGCGGCGTCGTCGTCTAGCCTGGGGGTGTGGCAGAGGAACTCACGGAGCGCCAGAAGGCGGCCAAGATCAGGCACGAGCTCACCGAGGGGCACGCGCGGGCCGAGGCTGCCCGTGCGAAGGTGCTGATCGACGAGTTCATTGTCGCCGCGCGCGCCCAGGGGCTCGAGCCCCGACCCCTGCAGGCGCGGACGCTGAGCGGTCACCCTGTCAAGACGGACAAGGTGGGCTGGTACCTGCGCACCAACCACTCCGTCGGCATCGACACCGAAGGCAACTACTACTCCCTGACCGTCCCCGGCGGGCTGATGGAGCGCCTCCGCGGGGTGAAGCTGGAGCCGACTTTGGCGCCGCTGGTGATCGGGCGCGGGGGTCGCGACGGCGAGACGGGCGACCTGAGGGAGTTCCTGGCGTGGGCGTTGGAGGGTCGCATTCCGCAGGACTGAACGCTCCTCGCGCCTCAGCCCGCTGTGGGTCGGTTGGCCAACGACGGGACGCGTGGCATCATATTTCTGACGTATTCCCTCACGAGGAGAACTCCAGTGACAGATCTGATCGGCACCGCGCCCCTGCGCTGACCCGTCGAGCTGTCCGCTCCGGTCTCAGCGCGTCCCGCTGATCGATCGGAGTTCTTTTGTTTTCAGTCACGTTCAACCGCGTCCGCCTCACCTGGCCCGACGGCACTCCCTGCCTCGATGACGTCACGCTCGCCTTCTCCCCCGGTGTCACGGGGGTCGTCGGCGACAACGGCTCCGGCAAGTCCACCCTCCTGAAGCTCATCACCGGCGAGATCGCCCCGACGGCGGGCACCGTTGTCGTCGGCGGGAGCGTGGGCGTCCTTCCCCAGAACCTGACCCTCCGCACCGACGACACGGTTGCCGACCTCCTGGGCATCCGGGCGCAGGTCGACGCCGTGCGCGCCATCGTCGCCGGGGACCCCGACCCGGCGCACTTCGACGCCGTCGGCGACGACTGGGACATCGAGGCCCGCGCCGCCGAGGAACTGGGCGCCGTCGGCCTGGACCTGGGCCTGGACCGGCCCGTCGGCACCCTCTCCGGAGGCGAGGCGATGCTGGTGGCGCTGGTGGGACTGAGCGTGTGTCGACTCGATGTGGTCCTCCTCGACGAGCCCACCAACAACCTGGACCGCAACACCCGCGTCCGCGTCTACTCGCTGCTCGAACGCTGGCGCGGCACCGCGGTGGTGGTCAGCCACGACGTCGAGCTGCTGCGTCGCGTCGGCTCGATCGTCGAGGTGCGCGACGGCGAGGTCGAGGCGTTCGGCGGCAACTGGGAGGTGTACCGCGAGGCGGTGGGCATCTCGCAGGAGGCCGCCGAGCGCGCACTTCGCGCCGCCGAGCAGCAGCTGCGCACCGAGAGGCGCCAGAAGGTCGAGGCGGAGAAACGCCTGGCCAGGCGCGAGAACGCGGGCAAGCCGGCCGCCGCCCGCGGGGTCAGCAAGGCCGCCCGCGACTTCTACGCCAACCGCTCCGAGAAGGCCGTGGCGAAGGCGCGCGGGGAGTCCGACGACAAGATCGCCGCCGCGCGCTCCGCCGTCGACGACGCCGAGGCCCGGCTTCGCGACGACGAGCGGGTGAGGATCGACCTGCCAGACCCGGGTGTCGGGACGGGCCGCCGGCTGGCGGAGATCGTCGACGCCGCTGGCGCGGTTCACGTCATCCAGGGCCCGGAGCGGGTCGCGCTGGTGGGCCCCAACGGCGTCGGGAAGACGCTACTGATCGAGTCGATGGTGGCGCCGGCTGTTGTCGCGGGTCACGACCCTTCGAGACGGGCCACGCCGCTCCGCGGGTGGGCCCCCTCAGGGAGCGGAGCAGCCGGCTCGATCACCGCCCGCGTCGGGTACCTGCCGCAGCGGCTCGACCACCTCGACGACGCCCGCGCCGTCCTCGACTGCATCCGCGACGCCGCCCCCACCGTCGAGCCTGGCGCCATCCGCAACCGCCTCGCCCGTTTCGGCCTCCGCGGCGACGCGGCCCTCCGCCCCCTGGGCACCCTCTCCGGGGGCGAGAGGTTCCGCGCCTCACTGGCCGCGCTCCTCCTCGCGGAGCCGCCCGCGCAGCTGCTCATCCTCGACGAACCCACCAACAACCTCGACCTCGCCACCGTTGAGGTCCTCGTCGACGCCCTGCGGCAGTACCGCGGCGGCCTCCTCGTCGTCTCGCACGACGACGATTTCCTCGCTCGCCTCGCCGTCGGGAGGCGCCTGGAGCTACACCACGACGGCTCGATCTCGGACGTCGTCGAACCTGTGGACAGGGCGGACGGCGGAAAATCTGGGGTCTACCATCAATGACCATGGCCACGTTCTCGCTTACCCGCACCACCACCCCCACAGCGGACGCCGCTCGCCTGGCGGCTCTCGCGGACCCGGGCTTCGGCCGCTATTACGTGGACCACATGGCGGTCATCGACTACCAGGGCGGCGACGGCTGGCAGGAGCCACGCCTCGTGCCCATGACGGAGTGGGCGCTGCACCCCGCGGCCGCCGTCCTGCACTACGGGCAGGAGATCTTCGAGGGCCTCAAGGCGTACCGCCGCGACGACGACTCCATCTGGCTGTTCCGCCCCGAGCGCAACGCCGCGCGCTTCGTCCAGTCCGCGAAGCGGATGGGCATGGCGGTGCTGCCGGAGGAACTGTTCCTGGACTCGGTCACCCAGCTCGTCGAGCTGGAGCGGGACTGGGTGCCTGTGGGCGAGAACGAGCAGAGCCTGTACCTGCGCCCGTTCATGATCGCCTCTGAGCCGTACCTCGGCGTCCGCGAAGCCCACACCTACCGCTTCGCCGTCATCGCCACGCCGGCCGGCCCGTACTACTCGGAGCCGGTGAAGCTGTGGATCACGCCCAACTACACCCGAGCCGCCCCCGGCGGCACCGGCACTGCGAAGTGCGGCGGCAACTACGCCGCCAGCCTCGTCGCCACGCAGGAGGCTGCGGCCAACGGCTGCGGACAGGTGCTGTGGACCGACGGCGCCGAGCACAAGTGGGTGGAGGAGTGCGGCACGATGAACATCATGTTCGTCACCGCCGACGACGAACTGGTGACCCCGTCGCTGGGCTCCATCCTCGCCGGCGTGACCCGCGAATCCATCCTGGCGCTCGCGGCCGAGCACGGGCTCGAGCCGGTGGAGCGCCCCATCTCGGTCGACGAGGTGCTCGACGGCGTGGAATCGGGTCAGATCCCGGAGGTGTTCGCCTGCGGGACCGCCGCCGTCGTCACGCCCATCACCGGGTTCAACTCGCCGGCTCGGGGCGTGCAGACCGTGGCCGACGGCGTCCCGGGACGCAAGACCCGCGAGATCCGCCAGCACCTTGTCGACATCCAGTTCGGCCGCGCCGAGGACAAGTTCGGCTGGACCCGAAAGGTCTGCTGAGGCGGTGGCATAGTGGCGGCATGAGCGCACCCCAGCCGCCGTCGAACCCTCAGCCTCCGTGGGGCGGCGGGCCTGGTCAGCCGCCCTATGGGCCTGGTCAACCGCCCTACGGTCAGGGCCAGCCTCCTTACGGCCAGGCTCAGCCGCCCTATGGTCAAGCCCAGCCTCCTTACGGTCAGTCCCAGCCATCCGCTCAGTGGCCCGGGCAGCCCGGGGCTTGGCAGCAGCCGGCGAAGCCTCGCAGCAAGCTGGGGCCCATCCTGACCGCCGTCGGCGCGGTGATGCTGGTGGCCGGTGTGGTGCTGGGGTTCTCCGTCGGGCGGAGCTTCATGCAGATCATTCCGTCGGCCAGCCAGAGCACGCCGGTGATGGGAGAGACAGTCGTCACCGTCACAGGTGGTGACTCGCTGGTGCTCTACGCGCCCAGCGGGATCATGCCGGTCTGCGACATCATCGGCCCCACCGAGGCCGTGCCCAACATCGACCTCGGGGGCGCGAGCTATCAGTTCTCGGTCAACAACGTGAGTTACGAATCGATGGCCAGGATCGGCGGTCCGGGCGAGCCCGAGGGCGAGTACACCGTCAGTTGCGAACAGACCGGCCTCCTCATCGCGCCGCCGCTCGACGTGGGGGACATCGTCGGCTCCGTGGGCGGCCTGCTCGGGGTGATCGCGCTGCTCGGCATCGGATTCACACTGCTCGTCGTGGGGTTCATCATGTGGCTGTTCGGGCGACGCCGTCCCTGATCGGGAATAGTTTCATTTTCAACTTGTTTGGTCTATTGTAGAGGTAGCAAACAGTTTGGAGCAGTCATGCAGTTCGGCATCTTCACCATCGGGGACATCACCACAGACCCCACCACGGGGCGCACGCCCACCGAGCACGAGCGCATCCGCGCGACGGTGGAGCTGGCGAAGAAGGCCGAGGAGGTGGGGCTGGATGTCTTCGCCACCGGCGAGCACCACAACCCGCCGTTCGTAGCACCGGCCAACCCGACGGTGCTGATGGCTTACCTGGCGGCCCAGACCGAGCGGCTGATCCTCTCGACGGCCACCACGCTGATCACCACCAACGACCCGGTCCGCCTCGCGGAGGACTACGCCTACGTGTCCCACCTGGCCGAGGGTCGCGTGGATCTCATCCTGGGCCGCGGTAACACCGGGCCGGTCTACCCGTGGTTCGGCAAGGACATCCGCGACGGCATCGCGCTCGCGGTGGAGAATTACGCCCTGCTGCACCAGCTCTGGCGCGAGGAATCGGTCGACTGGGAGGGCAGGTACCGCACCCCGCTGCACGGCTTCACCTCCACCCCCCGCCCGCTCGACGGTGTGGCGCCGTTCGTGTGGCACGGCTCCATCCGCTCGCCCGAGATCGCCGAACAGGCCGCCTATTACGGCGACGGCTTCTTCCACAACAACATCTTCTGGCCCCCGAGCCACACCCGGCGCATGGTGGAGCTGTACCGTCGTCGGTTCGAGCACTACGGCCACGGACGGGCTGACCAGGCCATCGTCGGGCTCGGCGGGCAGGTGTTCATGCGGAAGAACTCGCAGGACGCCATCCGCGAGTTCCGCCCCTACTTCGACCACGCGCCGGTCTACGGCGGTGGGCCGTCGTTGGAGGAGTTCACGCGGGAGACGCCGCTGACGGTGGGCTCGCCGCAGCAGGTGATCGAGCGGGTCCTCGGCTTCCGGGAGTACGCGGGCGACTACCAGCGCCAGCTGTTCCTGATGGATCACGCGGGCCTGCCGCAGAAGACGGTGCTGGAGCAGATCGACATGCTCGGCGAGGAGGTGGTGCCAGTGCTTCGGAAGGAGTTCGCGGCGCTGAAGCCCGCCCACGTGCCCGATGCGCCCACCCACGCCTCGCTCCTGGCCGCCCGCGCCCCCGTCGAGGAGCCGGAGCGCACCGAGCCCTCCGTCGACCGGTGGACCGGAACCCGGGCCGAGGACGACAACCGCCTCTGAGTTGCGCTCGGCGCGGGTCGGGGTTTGAGCAAATGGCACGGGTCAAACCGCGAAACCGGCCTTCTTGAACGATCAAACCGCATCGACTCGTGCCATTTGCTCAAACCCCCTCCAGCCCAGCACGCCCCTTCTGCGAAAGGAACGATCCCCATGTCCCGCATCGTCGTCATCTCCGGCGGCCTCGGCACGCCGTCGTCCACCCGCGTCCTCGGTGACGCCGTGGTGGCGCGCCTCCGCGAGAACCTCCTGGAGCGCGGCGAGAGCGCAGAGGTGACGGTCGCCGAGCTGCGCGAGCTGGCCCACCCCATCGTCGACGCCATGCTCACCGGATTCCCGACCGGTGAGCTCGCCACGGTGGTCGACGCCGTGGCCCGGGCGGACGCGCTGGTCGTGGTGTCGCCCACCTTCTCCGCGTCCATGAGCGGGCTCGTCAAGAGCTTCTTCGACATCCTGGAGCCGGGCACGCTCGCCGGGAAGCCCGTGCTGATGGCCGCCACCGGAGGCACCGAGCGGCACTCGCTGATGCTTGAGTTCGCGATGCGCCCGCTGTTCAGCTATCTGGGCGCGCTGCCAGTGCGCACCGCCGTGTTCGCCGCGACCTCCGATTTCGGCGGTCCCGGCGCCGCATCGCTCGCCAGGCGGGTGAAGGAGGGGGCCGACGAGCTGGCCGCCGCCCTCGTGGCGGCGCCCCGTCAGGCCACAGACGACGGTTTCGTCGAGTTCGCCGCGCTGCTGGCGAGCTAGCACTCCACAAGAAGGGGCCCGCGATGAGCGTCATCGAGGGCCCTTTTCCTGTCCCGGTCAGCCGGCGACGTCGTCGCTCCGCAGGCCGGCGAACAGGCAGCTGGCTAGCCCGTCGCCCTTCGGGAACGGCTCCCCGGCGCCCATGAGGTACGCCTCGCCGGAGCCCGGGAGTTCCTGCATGATCCGGTAGAACTGCCAGAACGGGTGCTCGATGTCCACCTGGCTACGGTGAGAGCCCAGCGCCCGCCGGCACACGTCCAGCCACGGCGCGGTCTCGATCAGCGCCACGATCTGCGCCGGGTCCGGCCCGAAGCTGTCGGCGTCGCGCTCCTGCTCCGGCCACAACTCCAGCCCGCGCTCCTTCGCGATCAAGTACGCCTCTACCCACTTGTCCGTGTTGTGGGTGTTCCAGAGGATGCGGCGGATCTGCCACGGTGCGCCGAGGTCTGGGCGGTGCGACGGCGAGGCCGCCAGCACGCTCGCATACATGAGCACCCGGTGCGCCTGGATGTGATCGGGGTGGCCGTAGTTGCCGTGCGGATCGTAGGTGACGGCCACCTGGGGGCGGCGGCTGCGGATCACCTCGACTAGGTGGTTGGCCGCCTCGAGGAGGTCGGCGCGCCAGAACGCGTTGGCGGGCATCTCGTCCGGCACGGCCGCCTTGCCGTCGGGTCCGGTGGTCATGCCGGAGTCGTGATAGCGGCCCGCGCCGCCGAGGTAGACGTGATCCGTCACGCCCACCTCGCGCAGCGCGGCGTCGATCTCCATCCGACGGTGGTCGCCGAGCTGGGCGGGGGTGAAGTGCTGCCACTCGGGCAGCATGATCTCGCCGAGCTCGCCGAGCGTGCAGGTGACCAACGTGACCTGGGCGCCCTCGTCGAGGTACCGCGCCATGGTCGCGACGGACTGGCTGGACTCGTCGTCGGGGTGGGCGTGGACGAGGAGGAGGCGATGGTTCACGGCCGACAGTCTACGCCGCGCCGCAAGGTAATCCAATCTTCAACTAGAGTGGCCGGGTTCCGGTCGGGGCTCCCCGGGGTCGTGCGGTAGATGTTCCTCCAGGCGGGCGCTCGGGACCCACAGGGCCCCGAGGACCGCTCTGGAGGAACAGCAACCGCGCCGGGCCCCCGACCCTCAGCCTTCCGACAGCCCGAGGAGAGGGCGGAGCTCGTCCAGAGTGGCGACGGAGTGGTCCGCGCGGTCTTCCACCGGCGCCTCCGGCGACTCGAGGGTCGCCGTGGCCAGCCCCGCCGCTGCGGCGGCGTCCGCGTCGATCGGACGGTCGCCCACGGCGAGGCACCCCGCCGGGTCCAGCCCGTGCCGCTGCAGCATCGCGAGGTACATCGCAGGGTCCGGCTTGCGCGGGTACCCGTCGGTGGTGGAAATGAGATCGTCCGCCTCCAGCCCGAGGCCGTCGAGCAGTGACTGCGCGCTTGCACGGTCGCGGTGGGTGACGACGAGGTTGAGTCCGCCGGCCGCCCGCACGTCATGCAGCAGCTGGCGCGCGCCCGGCATCGCCGGAGCCGGATCCAGCCGCCACTGGGCCTTCAGCTCATCCTCCGCCGCCTCGAACTCGGCCTCCGGTACCCCGAACCGAGCGGCGAGTGTCGCGACGGCGTGCCCCGTCGACACCCGGGTCAGCCGCGGCACCTCCCGCACTTCAAGGGCGCCGCCGTGGGCGCGGACCACCGCAGCCAGGGCAGAATCCAGGGCCGGGTAGGTGTCTACCAGGGTGCCGCCCATGTCCCAGAACACGTGTTGGTACATGGGGAGAGCTTACGACCCAGCTGGTTGAGCCGGCTGCGGCGCGCGAGCGGCCCGGTGCCGCGTCGACGCCCCCAGCGGGTGGGGCGAGCCCCACGGGTGGGTCAGGGGAGGGGGTCGCCCATGAGATCGCGGGCCCGCTCCATCAGAGTGATTGTGGACAGCGTCGCGTCCAAGGGCCGGATCGGCGATTCCGTCAGCCCCGCGCCGATGCACCGCGCCACCTCGAGCGCCTCGTGGTAGAGCCCCACGTGCGCCACCCGCTCCTCCTCCCAGCGGAGCAGCTCGCCGTCACGGAACCGCACCTCCACGGGGCCAGGATGGTAGAACGGTCCGTCGAGGACGAGGGTGGCCTCGGACCCCGCGACCACCGCCGTCGTCGGCGTGTCCGCGACCATCGACGCGTGCACCACCGCCTGCCTCGACTCGCCATCAACCAGCAGCGCCGCGAACTGCCCGACGGCGCCCGTCGCGTGCCGCTGCCCGGTGGCCGCCGCGACACTCAAGCCCGGCAGAACCCAGTCCACGAACATCAGCGGGTAGGTGCCCAGGTCGTTCATGGCGCCGCCGGCCTGCGCCGGGTCCATGGCTCGGTGATGGTCGACGAGGTACTCGCCCATGTCGGCGGCCACGGACCGGACCTCGCCCAGCATTCCGCTCTCGAGGATCTGCCGGACGACGTCGTAACGCGGCAGCGCCAGCGACCACACGCCCTCCATGCAGAACAGCCCACGGCTGCGGGCCACCCCCACCAGCTCCTCCGTGTCCGCGAGCTTCGGCGTCATCGGCTTCTCCACCAGCACCGGCTTGCCGGCCTCCAGCGCGAGCCGCGCGTGGGCGAGGTGGTCGAGGTGCCCCGTCGCGACGTAGATGACATCGACGTCAGAGTTCACCAACTCCTCGTAGGAGCCGAACGCGTGCTCGATACCGAACCCGTCGGCGAACTCCCGCGACCGCTGAGTCGTCCGCGACCCCACCGCCACCACCCGCTGGCCCGTGTTGGCCAGCAGCGTGGAGACGAACTGGTGCGCGATCCAGCCGGTGCCGAGGATGCCCCAGCGCAGGCTGGGGACATCGCCGACGGGGCGTGGCTGGGGCAGTGCCCTCACCGATCAACCTCGACGAACCTGCCGCCGGTGTACATCGACTCGACCACGGCCTCCCCCACGAGGGTGGCCCGCTCGGCGTCCTCCAGCGTGGCCACCGTCGACGGCCGACCCTCGCGCACGGAGTCCACCCACTCCTGCAGCTCCAGCCGGTAGGCGTCCGCGAAGCGCGGACGCCAGTCCATGGCGATGGGCGACGAGGTGGCGAAGTTGGCGTTGACCAGCAGCTTCGCTGGCTCGGTGACGGTGAGCACGCCGGTCTCGCAGACAGCGTCGCAGCGGATGTCGTAGCCGTACCGGGCGTTGAGGAAGACCTCGACGGTGCTGAGGGACCCGTCGGCGGTGCGGACCAGGATGAGGAATGGGTCCGCGAGGTTGTTGGCGGTGGAGCTCGGGTGGCCGGCATGCCAGCTGACCTCGGTGACGGGAGCGTCCAGCAGCCACGGAATGAGGTCGAGGTCGTGGATGGCGGAGTTGAAGACCACCGACTCGTTGGTGGCGCCCGGCCCGGAGGACACGCCGCGACCCACGGAGTGGATCATCAGCGGCCGGCCGTGCTGTCGGGACGTGATGGCCGCCTTCATGGCCACGTAGCCGGGGTCGAATCGGCGCATGAATCCGACGGCGGCGCGGGCGTTTCCGCCACCGACGGCGATGCGGTGGGCCGCGACCACCTCGGCGCAGGTTGCCGAGTCGTAGGCCAGCGGCTTCTCGACCAGCACATGCTTGCCGGCCTCGAGGCAGGCCTTGACCTGTTCCGCGTGCAGGAAGTCCGGTGAGGCGATGACGACGGCGTCCACATCGTCGGCCGTGAAGAGGTGGCTCGGGTCCGTGAGGACGCGGGCGCCGGGGATTCCGGCGATGGCCGCTTCGGCGCGGTCTTTGTCCGGATCAGCGATGGCGACGACGTCGGCGCCTGCGATGAAGCGATGGATGTTCTGAGCGTGATCGGCGCCTATGATGCCTGCGCCGATGACCCCGATGGAGAGACTCATTTGTCCTGACCTTTCTTGGGTGATTCCAGCCTACGCGATGCGCGGGTGTCGCGGAAGGACTTCCCCCGGGCTGAGGAGTGAGGAGCGCAGCGACGAGCCTCGAGGCCTCACTGACGTTTGCTGACAGGGTCACTTCTGTGAGGCTTCGAGGCCGCTGCGCGGCACCTCAGCCAGCGGGGGGCGCTGCGCGGCCCTCCGAGAGTGGGGATCCGGGGAGGGTAGACCGGCCCTGGATCCCCACTCTGCGAGGGGTACCCTGTCGGCCGTGCACGAAATCGACCCCACCCGCGTCCGCGCCCTCAAACGGACCGTCCTCATCGTCGCCCTGCTGAACCTGGGCTACTTCTTCGTTGAGAACGCGGTGGCGCTGGCCATCGGGTCGGTGTCGCTGTTCGCGGACTCGGTGGACTTCCTCGAGGACACGGCAGTCAACCTGCTGATCTTCGCCGCACTTGGCTGGCCGCTGGCGCACCGCTCCGTGGCGGGCAAGGTGATGGCCGGGATCATCCTGGTGCCCGCCGTGGCCGCGCTGTGGATGGCGATCGCCAAGTTCCAGAACCCAGACGCACCAGACCCTCTCTCGCTGATCCTCACCGCCGGCGGCGCCGTCGTCATCAACACCATCTGCGCGATTCTGCTTCTGCGGCAGCGTGACCACGGCGGCTCCCTGACCCGCGCTGCGTGGCTCGCCGCCCGCAACGACGTGATCATCAACCTCGGCATCATCGCGATGGGCATCGTCACGCTCACGCTGGTGCCCAACGGCTGGCCGGACCTGCTACTCGGGATCGGCATCCTGGCGCTGAACCTACGGGCAGCCAAGGAGGTGTGGGAGGTCGCGGAGGAGGAGAACCTCGCCGCGAAGGCGCTCGCCGGCGAGGTCGACGACGACTGATCCGCCCCCGGGCGTCGGCGCTGCGCCCCTGCCCCCTGCGCGGCTGTGCCCGGCTCAATCCGGGAGGGCTCAATCAGCGTCGGGAAGGTCAGTCAGGATCGGGGCTCGCGGCGCGACGACCGCTCGGGTCAACCACCACGACCCGATGCCCACCGCCCTCGGCGAGCACCATCACGTCCAGGCCCGGATACAGGGCCAACTCGTCGGCCAACCCCGCGACATTCCAGTCCGCGGACGGGTGGTCCAACCGCCCCCACACCTCGACGTGGGCCCCCGTCGCGCGGGAGACCTCGCGGTCAACCTCCGGCCCGACTGCGCCGATGAGCACCACGGTCCTCGGCCCCCGCGGGCGCGCCGAGGCCCCGGCCACGCGATCGGCCCGGAACACCGCCCCGTGATAGGCCGACACCGCGGCCGCCCCAACCAGGGTCCCCAGCGCGTAGCGCATCGACCGCACGGTGGCCGCCCCGAGGGACCCAGCCACCACGTCCTGCAGCAGGGTGACGGCGGCCGTGATGAGCGCGATCACCGCCGCGACACCAGCCAGCCCGAAGAGCACCACCAGGTAGACCCGACGCGCGGGTGAGGCAGCCTCCGCGGTGGGATCGACGGCGGCGCCCAGGCCGACCCGCCGCCAGAACACCCACCACACGGGTGCTCCCACGACGAGCAGCGTCACCGCAGCCCAAAGCGTGTTGACCACCGGCATGCCCGCGTCGATGCCGGGGGTGAGGGCCTCGATGAGGGTCACCAGCAGGGTGCCGACGCCGACGGCGGCAGCCACCAGCCCGATGCCGGCCACCAGGTATTCGTAGACCCGCTGCGGCTCTGTGCGCGCCAGGCCTTCCTGGCCGGAGGCCAGAACGGAGCGGTGGTACCACCAGATCAGGACCCCTACCAGCAGCGCGGCCAGCTCGAGCGAGGCGCTGTCGAAGTGCACCGACGCCGTCAGATCCTGCCGGTCACCGAAGAACCACACCAGCACGCTCCACAGCAGCCGGCTGCCGGCCACCAGCGCCATCACCAATCCGCCGCCCACCCCGAGCGGCAGCACGAAGGCCAGCCACAGCGGCCGTCGGGGCAACGCAATGGCCCGCGTGGCCCAGTAGCGCACCCAGATCAGCGCCCCGACGAGCAGTGTCGCGGCTCCCTCGCCGAGCATACCCAGCGGGCGGCCGACCGTCTCGGGGCGCAGCAGCAGATCCAGCGAGGTGCCCAACGTGATGACCAGCCCGGCGGTCCCGAAGGAGAGGCCCACCAGCGATCCGAGCAGCAGATGCGCGGTCTGGCGGGGCTCGTCGAGGGTCCGTCGTGCGATCTCCCAGTGGACCCACCAGACGGCAGCCCAAGGGACGAAGGTCGCGGCGGACTCCGCGTCGAGGCGCCCGTCCGAGACCAGCAGGTAGCCCACGTTCTGCACCGACGACGCCGCGACGACCGCTCCGGTGAGCGCGGCCAGCGTCACGTAGGCCACCCACATCGGGGACTCGGCCTCGGAGGGGTCCGCCCTGTGCATGCGGCGCGTCCACCAGGCCAGCAGCAGCGCCAGGGCGCCGCCGACGAACGTGAAGGCCAGCCCCCGCGCGAGTTCAGCCGACGGATCCTGCCACTGGGGCACCTCGGCGCCCAGCAGCCTCCCCAGCAGCTCGTCCACCCCCAATGCCACGACGATCACGAGGGCATACAGCACGGCGTACTGGAAGAATCGGCGCACGCTGCGCGCGTCGACGCCGGGGCCGCGGCGCCTGACTCCCGTCGCGATCAGGGCGATGAGCCCCACCACCACCGCCAGGCTGATGAACCCGGAGACCATCTCAACCACCACCGTCCTACTTGCAGCCGTAGACAGGCCAAGGGTGACCGGTCAGCATCCACTCGCCATCCCGCGCGCGAAGCTCGAACTGTTCGCGATGCTCCCACGTATCGAGCATTCCGCCCTGGGATTCGGTGATATCGGCCACGACGATGGCCTTGTCGCCATCAACGCGGGTGTCGGCGACGGTGAGGCTGGCGCGCAGCGGCCGCTGCACCCCCGGCAGGGGGGCGGAGCAGCCGAGGGACGGATCCAGGTAGCTGACCGCCTCGTCGTCGTCGCCCCTGATGAGGGCAAGGGCGTAGAGCTGGACCACGCCGTCGGGCGTCGACGGATCAAGGTCTGGCTGTTCGCGGGTGGCGGTGAAGACGCCGGCCATGACAGCCAGGAGCGCCACTGTCGCGATCACCACCGCGAGCACCACGTTCGGGCGCGTGTTCATGCCTCCAGCGTCCTCCTGCCGCGACCCGTTGGGAAGAGATCCCGGGCGCTCGTTGCGGCAATCTGGTGGGCGGCGTGTCAAAATCGTCGCCATGACACGCGTGATAGCGCTCGACCGGCGCTCCTGGTCCAAGGCCACCTGGCCGCTGGGCACACACCCCCACGCAGAGGGGGTCACCTTCGCCGTCTACGCCCCGGCCGCGACGCGGGTGCAGCTCGAGATCTACCCGGAGGCGATGGGTGCCTCCGCGCAGCGCACCTATCTCCTCGCCAAGGGCCGCGACGGCGTCTGGCGGGCCTGGTTGCAGGGCCTGCAGTTCGGGGCCCTGATCGGCTTCCGCGCCTGGGGCCGGAACTGGCGGTATGTGAAGGGCTGGAAGCCGGGGTCGGATCTGGGCTTCGTCTCCGACCTGGACAAGGACGGCAACCGGTTCAACCCCAACAAGGTGCTCTTCGATCCCTACGCCCGCGAGGTCACCCACAACGTCTTCACCGACCAGCTGCATGATTACGGCGTCAACGACGGCGTGTTCGGCACCGGCGGGGAACTGGTCGACGGCGTCCCCCGTCGCAACATCGACACCGGACCGTACGCGCCGAAGGGGGTGCTGATCGCCGACTACACGCCCGTCACGCCGAAGCCCCGCATCCCGAGCGAGAAGAACGTCATCTACGAGGTGCAGGTGGAGCAGCTGACCGGCCATCCGTCGGTGGCGCGGCTGTCCGAGCTGCTCAGCCGCGAACCGGGCTTCGAGGGCGTCGTCGACATCCCGCCGGAGTTCCAGGGCACCTACAAGGGTGCCGGGATGATGGCGCCGTACCTCAAGGCGTTGGGGGTGACCACCGTCGAGTTGCTGCCGGTGCACGAGACGAACGCGTCGGAATCCGCCCGCCACGGCGCGGTGAACGCCTGGGGTTACATGACGCTGTCCTTCTTCGCCCCGAACCGGCAGTACGCGGCGGACAAGAGCTGGTGCGGGCCCACCCGCGAGTTCAAGGAGATGGTCTCCGCGTTCCACGACGCGGGCCTCGAGGTGTACCTCGATGTGGTCTACAACCACACCGCCGAGGGCGGCAACTGGAACGGTGACGTCAACGCCACCGGCTTCACCAGCCTGGGCGGGTTCGCCTGCGCCGAGTACTACCAGATGACGCCAGACAAGATCCTGGTCGACGGCGCCACGGGCACGTCGAACCAGATGAACTACTCCTCCGAGGCGGCCAGGAAGCTGGTGCTGGACTCGCTGGAGTACTGGACGCAGGACATGCAGGTGGACGGCTTCCGGTTCGACCTGGCCACCGTGCTCGGCCGCCTGCCCGGTGAGGCCGCCGCCGACGACTGGGCCAGGCAGAAGCGGTTCTTCTCGGACCACCCGTTGCTGGTGGACATCGCGGCCATGGCGAAGGCCGAGCACATCGACGTCATCGCCGAGGCGTGGGACCTCTGGGGCTACGAGGTGGGCAACTTCCCCCGCGGCTGGGGCGAGTGGAACGGCCGCTACCGCGACGCTGTGCGCCGCTTCACCAAGGGTGACGCCAACATGGTGGCGTTCACGGACATGTTCAACGGCGACTACCACCACTTCCACGACAGCGGCGGCGCGCAGAAGACCATCAACTTCATCACCGCCCACGACGGCTTCAACATGGCGGACCTGGTGTCCTACCAGGAGAAGCAGAACCACCAGCCGCCGCCGTTCGGTCCCTCCGACGGCGGGTCGGACGACAACCTGTCGTGGGATTCGGGGGGCTCCCAGGCGCTGCGCCGCCAGCGGTTGCGCAACCTCTGGACCATCCTGTTCTTCTCCCGTGGGGTGCCGATGATCGTGGCCGGCGACGAGTTCGGCCGCACCCAGAACGGCAACAACAACCCGTGGGCGCTGGACTCGGTGGCGATGCGCAACAACTACGCCATGATCCCCACCAACGCCCCGCAGCGGGTGCCGGTGGCCGACGGCGTCGACGAGCCGTACCACGACAATCTTGGGCAGTACGAGACGCCCCCGCACGTCAACGGGCAGTTCCGCTTCGCCACCTTCCTCGCCAACCTCCGCCAGCGGCACGAGGCGCTCCAGCAGAGGCGCTGGGGGGACATGGTGGCAGACGACAAGGACGTGTCCTACCTCTTCCACACCCCGTCGGGCGAGGGGTTCCCCATGGAGGGGGACCGGGCGGTCTCCATCCAGATCGACTCCCCGGGGGACGACTTCTGGGTGATGATCAACATGGCCGACCACGAGATCGAGTTCAAGGTCCCGCCGCCCCTGGAGGGCTACGTGTGGCGGCGGCTCATCGACACGTCGACCTCCGCGGAGCCTGCCTGCAACTACTGGAACGAGGGTGAGGGCTTGATCGTGTCCGAGACCGCGACCGTTGCGGCCTGGTCGGTCATCGTGTGGCAGGAGCAGCCGAAGCCCGACGGTTCGCGGGTCATCCCCGTCTGGAAGGACTGACTGACATGGCTGAGGCAAGCGGCGGGTCTGTGGCATCGGGCGAGGCGACGGGGGCACGCGGCCGGCGCGCCGCCGTCGTGTTCAACCCCACGAAGGTTGAACGTGCGGGGCTGGAGAAGGTGGTTGGTGCGGCCGAGAAGACGGCGGGCTGGGGTCCGTCGCTGTGGCTGGAGACCTCCGCCGAGGATCCGGGCACCGGCATGGCACGGCAGGCCGTCGACGAGGGGTGCGCGGTGGTGCTCGGGGTCGGCGGTGACGGCACCATCCGGGCCGTGGCCGAGGGCCTGCGGGGTAGCGGGGTGCCGCTCGGGCTCTGTCCCCAGGGCACGGGCAATCTGCTGGCCAGAAACCTGGAACTGACGTTGGACAACCTGCCCGAATCGGTGAAGGCCGCGTTCGAGGGCGTGGCGCGGCCGGTGGACCTGGGGATCGCCGCATGGACGCGGGAGAGCGGCGATCGCGAGGAGCGCACCTTCGTCGTGATGGCCGGCATGGGCCTGGACGCCCAGATCATGTCGTCGGCGGATGAGAAGCTGAAGAAGAAGTTCGGCATGGTGGCCTACGTGAAGGCCGGTCTGGAGTCGCTGCGCAAGAACCACCGGATGCGTCTGCAGTACCGTCTCGACGACGACGCCCCCCAGCGCGCGCGGGTGCACACGGTGCTTGTCGGCAACTGCGGATCCATCGGCGGGAACGTGCTCCTCATGCCGGATGCCGCCGTCGATGACGGGGTGCTCGACGTGGTCGCCGTCGAACCGCAGGGCCGTTTCGGGTGGGTCCGCGTCGCGTGGAAGGTGCTGGTGGACAACGCCATCTTCCGCGGCAGAAAGCGCAGCCAGGGCGGGAACCGCGAACTGAGCTACCAGCAGTGCCGCCGCATCGAGGTCTGGCTGCGCGAGCCCGAGGAAATCGAGCTCGACGGCGACCACTTCGGCGAGGTGACCTCTGTGTCGGTGACCGTTGAACCGAAGGCGCTACAGGTGATGATGCCCGCCGGCTGGGAGCCCTCCGCGGCCTGACGCCGCCGTCGGCCGGGCCTGCCAACCGCATCCTCCCCGCCCGGGACCAGCGCGCGGCCAGGCGGGCTCGTCATAATGGGCGCCATGGAACTGCTCCCCATGACGTTCGCCTCCGGGTGGGCCTCAGGCCTCAACGCCTATGCCACGGTGTTCATCCTCGGCCTGCTCGGGCGCTACGCGGGCACCGGCGGCGTGCCGGAGGGGTTCATGCGCACCGACGTCCTGATCATCATGGGGGTCCTCGCGCTGCTCGAGGTGATCGCGGACAAGATCCCCGTCGTCGACTCCATCTGGGACGTGCCCTCGACGGTGATCCGCCCCATCGCCGGCGCCGTCATAGGCGCGCTCATCGCGGGCGCCCAGGGCGACCTGCTGACCATCTCCCTGGCCGCCGTCGGAGGCGTGACGGCGCTGCTCAGCCACCTCTCCAAGGCCGGCATCAGGCTGGCGATCAACACGTCCCCTGAGCCGGTCTCCAACGTCGCGGCCTCGGTGGCGGGCGACGTCGGGGTGGTCAGCGTCACCACGCTGGCGGTGCTTCTCCCGGTTGTCGCGGCGAGCATCGCCCTGGTGCTGCTCATCATCATGATGTGGCTGGCGTGGGTGTTGATGTCGCGGATCAAGCGCGGGTGGGAGTGGTTGAAAGCTCGGTGGGGCGCGGCGGACACACCCGTCTAGCGACGCCTCACGAACCACACCGCGACACCGACGGCCACCAGTGCGGCGATCAGCCCGGCTGCGACGGCGGGGTCTGCCAGCAGGCCGACCCCGGCCGACGGTGTCCCGGGCGACGGCTCCACCGGTGAGGGTTCGACGGGCGTGGGTTCGCCGAGGTGGGCGGTCAGGTCGGCCGTGATCCCTTCGGTGACCGGGCCGGAGCCGCTGCACAGGTTGGACCGCCAGGCGGCACCGTCGGGCTGGGCGAACAGGATGATCTCCATCCCCTCCTCGATGCCCTCCCAGCCGCAGCTGGCTCCGTCGACGGCGGTGAGCACCTCGACGGTGCCGGGAGGATCGCCCTTCCACGCCTGCGTCAGCTCGACGGTGTAGGTGGCGTCGTCGAGGCTCGACGTCGGTCTCGCGGGCCGCTCGACCAACACCACGGTGCCGCGCGCCACCACGTCGGCCATGTCGGCCTGTTCCGCGGGCGTGAGCGCCACGCAGCTGCACGCGACCGCTCGGGGTGCCTGCTGCCAGCTGACCATGAGGGTGGCGGCGAGCATCGCAAGCACCACCAGGAGCGCCTTGACCTTCATCCCTCCAGGGTGCCACCGCGACCCTGCTGGGTCATCCCCGAGGCGGTAACCGTCGCCGAATCGTGACCTCGGCTGTCAGCCTGAGAGGGGTGCGTGGGTGAGGGTGCGGTCCACCCAGGCGTCGAGCCAGCGCCCCGCGGAGGGCCGGAACGAGTAGACGAACGCCAACCGCAGCCGCGCCGCCGCTCCGTAGGTCGCCAGCCGCTCCGGGCTGATCCGCAGCTCCTCGACGACGCCGGCGAGGGCCTCGCGGACGGGTCCTGGCTCCCGAAGCGATCCCTGAGCGTGCCGCAGGTCGACGTGGGTGAGCAGGTTCGCCAGGTCCAGGGCCGCCTCGCCCCGGGCCGCGGTGTCCAGATCCAGTAGGGCGAGCGAATCCCCGTCCCACAAGGCCTGTTTGTCGTGCAGGTCGCGGTGCAGCGTCACCGCGGGGTCCGGTGCGTCCGCGAGCCCCCCGCACGTCCTGTCGACGGCGCGGGCCAGCTCCGCCATCCGCGGCAGGGACCCGAAGAGCTCAGCGTGCCCCAGCCACTGCCGCAGCACCGCGACCTCGGCGGCCGCGTCGTGGGCCGGCACGTTCACCGGCTGCCGTGCCAGCAGAGGCCACCGGGCCGCGAGCTCGCGCCACCCGTCGAGGCCGTCGTCGCCGAGCTCATGCAGGGTCCGGCCTGGGAGCAGCTCGAACTCCAGCCGATCCTCCGCCACGGCCCGCACTGCCGCGGCGCCCAGGCCGGCCCGTCGGCACGCCTCGCCCATCTGCGACGACACCGCCGCGACCCCCGCCGCCCGCCCGGGCCGCAGCACCTTCGTCGCCCGGTCCGGGTGCAGCACCACGGCCCGCCTGTGCAGCCGGTGCACCACCAGCCGCCCTCCCGACGGCGTCAGCCCGGGGAGACGAGGGTCGCGGCGGTGCCCGGCGAGCCGCAGCCCACCGTCGGCGGACAGCCGCCCGGCCAGAAGCGACGCGTCGCGCACCACCTCGACGGTGAGCGAGCCGTCGCTCGCCGGCCACGCGCGCCTCACCCCTGGCAGCTCCCGCAGCGCGGACAACGCCCGCGACACGCCCGTCACACCAGTTCCTCGAGGATGTCCAACCGCCCCGCGACACCCGCGCGCCACCCCGGATCGGCCCGCCGCAGGGGATCGACGGCGCCCAGCAGCACCGCTCGCGCCCGACCCACCCGCAGCTCCGCATCGCCTGGGATGCTGCCGCCGCCCGCGCGGTACCCATCGAGCAGGGCCTCCCCGAGCCCGGGGGCGGCGGAGGCCAGGTAGGAGCCGAGGTCCGCCGCCGGTGCGCCGACAGTGGCCCGGTCCAGGTCCGTCAGCCACACCCGCCCGGTCTGCCGCTCCAGCAGCACCTGGTCCGGGGAGAAGTCGCCGTGCAGCAGGGCGCCCCCGCGCCCGACCCGCGCCCACAGGGCCGCGACCCGATCGGTCAGGACGGAGACCCGGGAGGCCAGGCCTGCTTCCAATGGCGCCAGGATCTCCGCGTGGGCGCGGCCCTGCGCCGCCAGGTCCGGCTGCCGAGCCGCCAACCAGCCTGCGACCTGCACCGGTACCGCCCCGACGGCCCCGTGCAGGAGAGCCAGCGCGACCCCCGCCGCGCGGGTGCCGGCCACGTCGGGGGTCCGCTCCAGGTCGGTGTCGCCCACGAACCGCTGGATGCGCACCCCCCGCCGCGACCCGTCGTCGATCCGCCCAGGCACGGGCACCCCGGCTGCGACCAACGCCGTGTCCAGCGCCAGCGCCGTCGGGTCCGCCTCGTCGGCCACCCGCACCGTCGTCGCTGCCCGGCGCACCACCAGGCGCCGGGCAGGGTTGTAGCGCAGCACCGGATCGTCGACCCCCAGAACCCCGGCCACGGCAGCGCCCCGCAGTGCGCCGGCGAGCACCGGGTCCGCCCACACCTCACCGCTCTCCAGCACCAGGTCGCCGTCCAGCGTCCGCAGGCGGTACCGCTGGCCGCGCCGGACTGCCCGTTCCTCCGCCTTCTCCGTCTTGGCCCGGCTCGCCGGCCACAGCACCCGCGCCCACCCGTCGACCTCCCCCGTCCGCGCGTCCGCCAGCGCCGCCACCACGGACACCCCCGGTTTGATCCGCAGCCGCGACACCACAGCCTCGCGCCCCGTCAGCTCCGAGATCGACGGCGGGTCCAGCAGCAGCGCCACCACCTCGTCGGTCCTCATCGCGTGCCCATCCGGATCTCGTCGGGGGTGCGGCCGCTGGCCTCCACCCAGGCCCGGAACGAGGGGTCGTCGGCGAGCAGCGCCGCCGGCGAGCCCTCGCGCAGGATCCTGCCGTCCTCCAGCCACACCACCCGGTCCGAGCGGAGCGCCATCTCGACGTCGTGGGTGACGGCCAGGGTGGTGCGGTGCTCGACGAGGGTGTCGATCGCGTCGAGGACCAGCCGGGCGGACTCCGGGTCCAGGCCGGTGGTGGCCTCGTCGAGCACCACGACTGGGGCGTCGCGCAGCAGCGCGCGGGCGATGGCGACGCGCTGCCGCTGCCCGCCGGACAGGGTGCCGCCGCGCTCGCCGACGACGGTGTCGTAGCCGTCTTCGAGGTCGAGGATGAACTCGTGGGCGTGCGCGGCGCGCGCCGCGATCTCGACCTCCACGTCGGTGGCGTCCTGCCTTCCCAGCCGGATGTTCTCCCGGATGGTGCCCGTGAACAGCACCGCCTCCTGGGCCAGCAGCGAGACGTTGGCCCGCAGGTGCCCCAGGTCCAGCTCCCGCAGCGGATGACCGTCCAGGGTCACCTCGCCGAGCTGGGGGTCCAGCGCCCGCACCAGCAGCGAGACCAGCGTGGACTTGCCGGAGCCGGACGGGCCGATGACGGCCACCTTCTCGCCGGGGCGGGCCGTCAGCGTCACCCCGCGCAGCACCGTCGTCCTCCCGTAGCCGGCCACCACGGAGTCGAACCGCACCCAGCCCCGCACAGCCCGCGGGGTCACTGAGCGCCGCGGGGAGACCACCTCGGGGGCGATGTCCATCAGGTCCGCCACCCGCTCGCCCGAGGCGCTGGCCCGCGCGATCCGGCCGGTGTACTTCGCCATGTCGCGCAGCGGTTTCATGGTGGTGCGCAGGTAGGTGGTGAACAGCACCAGATCGCCCGGCGTCATGGCGCCGTCCAGGACGCGCAGGCCGCCGCCGACGAGGACGACGGCGGTCGCGAGCCCGACGATGACGTCGGTGCGGCGCTCCAACCCGGCCGCCAGCCGCCGGGACTTCACGCCCTCCTTGAGCGAGCGGTGGTTCGCCGACGAGAACCGGCCGGCGATGTGCTCCTCCAGGCCGTACGCCTGCACGATCCGGATCGACGAGAGCGACTCCTGCGCAGTGTTGGCCAGCTGCCCCTCGCCCTTGCGGGTCTGGCGTGAGGCCACCGCGATCTTCTGCGAGGTGCCCACCGAGCCCACGAAGAACAGCGCCATGGCCGCCACCACCACCAGCGACAGCAGCGGGTCCAGCACCAGCATCACCACCAGCATCACCGCCAGCGTGAGCAGGTTGGCCACCAGCGGCAGACCCGCGGTGACGGCCACCTCCTGCATCCGGCCCACGTCGCTGACGAGGCGCTGGACCGTGTCGGCGCTGCGGTTGCGGGAGTGGAACTGCTGCGACAGGCCCTGCACATGACGGAACACGCGTGCCCTCAGCGTCGTGGCCACCCGCGACCCCACCAGCGCGAACGCCACCGTTGCCAGGTAGTTGCTGAGCGCCCGGAGCCCCACGATCACCACCGTCGCCACGCCGCACCAGACGAGCAGGCCGACGGTGGCGGGGGCCTGGCCCGCGCCGAGGTCGGCGCCCAGCGAGGCACTCACCGCGTCGACGACGAACTTCATCGGCCACGGCTCCAGCACCCGGAACACCACCTCGAGCAGCAGCACCCCGGTGCCGCCGAGCATCAGGCGCCGGTGGCCGACGAGGTCGGGGCGCAGCAGCGCCAGGGTGCGGGCCATCGCGGAGCGGTCCAGCCGCGTGCGGTCACTCATCGCCCGCCTCCGCGAGGGCCAGGATGCGATCCACCACGCCGGCCCAGCTGTGCCGCTCGACGGCGTGCGCCCTGGCCAGGCGGCCCATCCGCGACCTGAGCGCGGGGTCGGCGGCCAGGCCATCGAGCGCGCCCGCCAGGGCGGCCGGGTCCGACGGCGGCACCAGGACGCCGTCGCCGTCGAGGATCGCGGGCAGCTGCCCGACGGCCGATGCCACCACGGGCAGCCCGGCCGCGAGGTACTCGTAGACCTTCAGCGGCGAGAAATACTGGTCCCCGTCCGCCGGCGATGCCGGGTAGGGCGCCACGCCGACGGCGGAGCCGGCCAGGTGTCGCGGGATCTCGGCGGGGGCGACGGCGCCGCGGAACTCCACCTCGACGCCCAGCCGGGCCGCAAGTCCCTCGAGGGCGCCGCGCTCCGGGCCGTCGCCGATGATCCGCAGCCGCCAGGGCACGTGGGCCAGCGCGGCTGCCTCCACCAGGTCCGAGACGCCGTGCCAGGGCTTGAGGGTGCCGACGAACGTCACCACCGGCGCCCCGTTCGATTCCGGCTGGGGCGCGATGCGCTGCACGCCCACCCCGTTGGCGACGGTGTGCACCCGGCCGCCGTCGGTGTGCCGCCGCACCCAGGCCCGCACCGGGTCCGAGACGCACACGGTGGCCGAGGCCGCCTTGACCTGCGCGCGGAGCGCTGCCCAGGCGAAGGGCGCGTCGACGAGGTCACGGTGCCGGCGCTGCTCCTCGATGAGGGGGGCGTTGACCTCCAGGACCGTGCGGGCGCCCAGCGACGCGCCGACGCGCGCCAGGGCCGTGCTGAACAGGGAGTAGCGCTCGTAGACCAGGTCCGCGCCGCCGTCGATCACCTGCCGGGCGATCATGTCCGAGGCGGTGCGCTGGGCGCGCTCGCGGGCGGCAGGATCGCCCTTCGCGACGCCGACGTGCACCACGTCGAGGCCGGCCAGATCCTCGGGCACGTGCTCCCCGATGCGGGTGGCGTAGACGGTGACGTGGTGGCCGCGGGCGCGGAACTCGCGGACCACCTCCTGGATGTGCACGGAGGCGCCCTTCGTGCCGAACACCGGGATGCCGGGGTCCACGGACACGTAGGCGATCCTCATCGGGCGGCTCCGTTCTGCCAGGCGCTGAGTGTCGCGGCGTGGCGGCGGCTGTCGAAGCGCTCCTCGATGAGGGCGCGGGCGTTGGCCGACATCGCCGCGGCGGGTAGCCGGCCGGCCGCGAAGGCGGACAGGGCATCGGCCAGGCCGGACACGTCGCCGGGCTCCAGGAGCACGCCGGTCTCGCCGTCGAGGACCACCTCCGGTAGGCCGGTGACGGCTGTGGCGACCACGGGCGTGCCCACGGCCATCGCCTCCAGGACGACGGTGGGGAGGCCGTCGACGTTGCCGTCGTCTGCGGGGATGCAGGGGGCGGCGAACACGTCGGCCTCCTCGATCAGGGTGCGGATCTGGGTCTGGGTGCGGGGGCCCTCCAGGCGGACGGTGTCGCGGAGGCCGAGCTCGTCGATCCGGGCCTGGAGTGCGGGCGCGAGCTCGCCGTCACCGGCGATGGTGACCCGGAGTGGAAGCCCGGCGGCGGTGGCCTGGGCGGCGGCGTCGACGAGGTCGGCGAACCCCTTCTTCGCCACCAGCCGGCCGACCGCCGCCACCTTGAGCCGCTGGCCCGGCTCGGGGAGGTCGCGGTAGGGGAAGCGGTCCAGCTCCAGTGCGTTGTACTGCAGGGTGATGCGGGCTCCTGTCCCGTCGAGGACGCGCTCCAGGTGTGCGAGGTTGAACCGGCTGATGGCGATCACCCGGTCCGCGTCGGCGGCCAGGCGGCGCAGCCAGGCGAGGTCCACGGACTCGTGGAAGATGTCCTTGGCGTGCGTGGTGAGCGTGAACGGCACCCCGGTGAGGCGCGAGGCGATCCACGCGGCGCGCCCGGCGAGGGTGGCGAAGTGGGCGTGCAGGTGCGTGATCCCGTCGGCGACGACGGCCTGCGCCAGCTCCACTCCCTGGGCCACCTCGTCGCCGGGGAGGTCCGCCAGATGCGGGAGGGTCGCGGCGAAGCGGTCCCGCATGGCGGGGTCCTGGACGCCGTCGGCGATCCGAGCCCACAGGTCCGCGCCCTTCGCGTACCGGGAGATCCACGTCACGTTGGCCTCCACGCGGGCGATCTCGGGGTGGAAGCGGGCGTCGGTGGTGGGACGCAGGGCGTAGATGGAGAGGTCGTCTCCGTGGGCCTCGCGGGCCAGGATCTCGGTGACGATGAACGTCTCCGAGAAGCGCGGATAGACCTTCAGGACGTAGCCGATGCGGGTCATGCCCCCACCCCCACGAGGTAGCGGGAGCGGTCCGCGTTGAGCAGGGTCGCCGCGTAGCCGGCGGTGACCGCCAGGCCGTCGAGGCGGATGCCGGAGCGGTCGACGCGACGGTGGACGGCGTCGGCCGCCCAGGAACCCAGCGCGGCGGGGGTGGCGTGTCCGGCCCGGAGGAGGTCAGCGGCACCCGCGCGGGCCATGGAGCGGGCGCGGATCAGCTGCTCTGTGCGGGGCTGCTCGCGAGGCACCAGGAGCGCCGGGGTGGCGGTGGCGAGGACCTCGCACACCGTGTTGTAGCCGGCCATCGCGATCACGGCCGAGGCGGCCCGGATGTGGTCCGGGAGGCCGGGAAGGTCGCGGTGCACGTCGGTGAGCGGGCCGGCGGCCGCGGCGATCTCGGCGTGGGCGTCGTCGTCGAGTTGGGGCCCGGTCACCACCAGGTGCCGGTGCCCGGGGGGAACCTCCATGGCGACGGCGGCGCGCAGCAGCTCCACGCCGTCGGAGCCGCCGCCGGTGGTGGTGAGGATGAACGGGGGATCGGCGGCGAGGGTCGCGGCGGGGGCGTCGGCACGCCCCTCCGCCAGATAGCCGGTGAACCGGATCCGGTCGATCAGCGCGGGGGGAGCCTCGCCGGAGGCGATGGGATCGTGGATCCGCGGGTCGCCGTACACCCACACCTCGTCCACCAGGTCGCGCAGCTTCATCGGGTTCTTGAGCCGACGCCACTCCGCCGCGACCACGTCGGGGGCGTCGAGCACCTCCCGCAGCCCGAGGACGACGCGGGTGGTGGGGCGCGCTGCTCGCAGCCGGCGCAGGGGGCGACGGAGCTCCTTGCGGACGCCGTAGATGTGGCGGTCGATCACAACCAGGTCCGGCGCGAAGCCGAGCAGCGCGGCCTCGAGCACCGAGGAGCGGAGCTGGATCAGGTCGTCGGTGCCGGCGTCCAGGTGTCGCGGGTGATACTCGCCGCCGTCCTTCGCGATGCCGGGGATGGTCAGCCAGTCGAAGCCGGCCGGGAGCGGGAACGCGCTGGCGCGGGGGAGGCCGGAGACCAGCAGGCCGGAGACCGGCCGGCCGGTCAGCGCGGGGAGCTCGGCGGCGAGGTGGTGCGCGATGGCGAGGTTGCGACGCACGTGGCCGAGGCCCTGCGAGTCGTGGCTGTAGAGCACCACTTTGGTGGGTGAGCTGTCGTCCGGCATCTCTGCTCCAGTCCCTCGTCCGCCGGGTGTCGGCCCGGGCCGCCGGTCCCAACCGGCCGGTGAGATGAGCCTGCCGGGCGTCGGTGAGGCGCCCGTGAGCCGTCGATGGGAGAACTCTCATGAAGCCGCCGTGGTGCGTGCAAGACTGACGCCCATGGAGTTCTCCTCGCTGTACCGCCACGGGTTCGCGCGGGTCGCGGCCTGCACGCTCCCGGTGATCATCGCCGACCCGGCCGCCAACGCACATGCCATCGCCGTCGAGGTGAAGGCCTGCCACGACGACGGTGTCGCGGTGGCGGTGTTCCCCGAACTGTCGCTGTCCGGCTACGCCATCGACGACCTGCTGCTGCAGGACGTGCTGCTGGACGCCGTGGAGCTCGCCGTCGTCCAACTGGCGGAGGCGACGGCCGACCTGCTGCCGCTGATCGTGGTGGGGGCGCCGCTGCGCGCCGGCAACCGGCTGTACAACTGCGGGGTGGTGATCCACCGCGGGCATGTGCTCGGCGTGGTTCCGAAGGCGTTCCTGCCCAACTACCGCGAGTTCTACGAGAAGCGCTGGTTTGCCGACGGCGCCGACCTGGACTTCGGCACCCTCCACCGGCCCGGGTGGCCGGCCGAGTTCGGCGAGGTCCCCTTCGGCACCGACCTTCTCTTCGAGGCCCGGGACGTGCCCGGCCTCACCGTCCACGTCGAGGTGTGCGAGGACATGTGGGTGCCGGTGCCGCCGTCGTCGCTGGCGGCCATGGCGGGTGCGACGGTGCAGCTCAACCTGTCCGCCTCCCCCATCACGGTGGGCCGCGCGGAGGACCGGCACCTGATGGCCCGCTCCGCCAGCGCCCGCAACAACTCCGCCTACGCCTACGCCGCGGCCAGCTTCGGCGAGTCCACCACGGACCTGTCCTGGGACGGCATGACGATGGTCTACGAGATGGGCGATCTGCTGGGCCAGACCGAGCGGTTCCCGCACGCGGCGCAGCGCACCGTCGTCGACGTGGACCTGGACCGCCTGCGCCAGGAACGGATCCGGCAGGGGTCGTTCGAGGACAACCGGCGGGCTGTCGGGGTGGGGGAGTACCGGGGCATCGACTTCGCGGTCCGGCCACCCTCGGGCGATCTCGGACTCCGTCGCCCGCTGGACCGCTTCCCGTTCGTGCCCGACGACCCGGCCAGGCTGCACCACGACTGCTACGAGGCGTACAACATCCAGGTCTCCGGGCTGGAGCGGCGGATGAAGGCCATCGGGGGAGGGGATGCGGCCAAGTCGCCGAAGATCGTCATCGGCGTCAGTGGAGGGCTGGACTCCACGCACGCCTTGATTGTCGCGGCGAAGGCGTGCGATCGGTTGTCGCTGCCCCGCACCCACATCCTGGCGTTCACGCTGCCCGGTTTCGCCACGTCGTCGCACACGAAGAACAACGCAACCCTGCTCGCCGAGGCGCTCGGCGTCACGTTCGAGACGGTCGACATCACAGCCATGGCCACCCAGCTGCTCAAGGACCTCGGCCATCCCGCGGGCGACGGTGAGCCGGACTACGACGTGACGTTCGAGAACGTACAGGCCGGCATCCGCACGGACTTCCTGTTCCGCGCGGCGAATCAGCGCGGCGGGATCGTGCTGGGCACCGGGGACCTGTCCGAGCTGGCGCTCGGCTGGTGCACCTACGGTGTGGGTGATCAGATGAGCCACTACGGCGTCAACGCGGGAGTCCCGAAGACGCTCATGCAGCACCTCATCCGCTGGGTGATCAGCACCGGCCAGTTCGAGGAGAGCGGGGTCAACGAGACCCTCTCGTCGATCCTCAACACGGAGATCTCGCCGGAGCTGATCCCGGTGGGGGAGGGACAGAAGCCGCAGTCCACGGAGGACTCGATCGGGCCGTACGCCCTGCATGACTTCACCCTGTTCGGCGTGCTGCGCCGCGGCTACCGGCCCAGCAAGATCGCGTTCCTGGCGCACCATGCGTGGCGGGATGTCGACGCGGGCCACTGGCCCTCGGGGTACCCGGAGGCGGACCGTACCGCCTACGACCTGGCCACCATCAAGAAGTGGGAGTCGGTGTTCCTGCGTCGGTTCTTCGCCAACCAGTTCAAGCGTTCGGCGATGCCCAACGGGCCGAAGGTGCTCTCGGGTGGGGCGTTGTCGCCGCGGGGGGATTGGCGGATGCCGTCGGACGTGTCGGCGACGGCGTGGTTGGCCGAACTGAAGGACAACGTTCCGGACTGAGGCGTCATTCTCGTTGGCTGAGGTGCCGCGCAGCCCATTCCCGCTGGCTGAGCCGCCCGCAGGCTGTCCCGTTGGCTGAGTGCCGCGCAGCTCTCTCCCGCTGGCTGAGGTGCCGCGCAGCGGCCTCGAAGCCTATGAAACGCAGGCTGACCAGCGGATGGGGACCCGCTCAGCCGGTGCGCGGACCCGTGAGTCGACGCCCGGGCGGCCGTTGTGCGTGGTCTGCCTTGGGGGTTCAGTCTTCGCGGTGGCCGGGTGGTGAGGCCGCCCGGGCCTCGTCTCCCGTCTCCACGCACTGGTCTCCGTGTGGCGTGGTTGGCTTCGGGCGCGGTTCGCCGGGACGGCCCCTGGTGCGGGTCAGTCCAGGCGGGACGCCAGCTGGGTGATCGTCGGGTTGGGCATCACTGCGCCGCGCCGCCCCCGTCGATCCGCTCCCAGCGGACCACGACGCCTCCGTATTCCTGGCCCCGCCGGGGCTGAGTCCTGGGACGGCTCTTCTGCTGGCTGAGCGCTTGAGACGAGCGGCCTCTCCCGGTGGCTGAGGTGCCGCGCAGCTCTCTCCCGCTGGCTGACTTGAAAGAACGCTCTTTCCCGCTCCACGGGGGCCGCCCGGCCCCGGACACTGAGGTGCCGCGCAGCTCTCTCCCGCTGGCTGAGGTGCCGCGCAGCGGCCTCGAAGCCTATGAAACGTAGGCTGACAACGAACGTCCCTTGAGTCCCTCTAAGACTCGTCGCTTCGGGATGGGGGCGGCGACCCCTCTCAGCTGGGTGAGCCAGCCGGCGCCCGGGGCTGGGACCCGCCCCAGGGCCGCCGACGAGCCGGGTGCCCCCCAATTCACCAGGCTCGCCGGCGGCTGCTCGTGGGGTTGGCGTGCCTCACCGCCCGTCTTGGGCCGCACATCTGCACGAGGCGTGACGGACCGCAGGCCCCGCTTCAGGAGGTGGCGATGGTCCAGGCGCCGTCGGCCTTGACGAGCAGCAGAGACGGGCCGGCCATCAAGGGGACGCTGCCCTCGTAGGCGCCGATCTCGTTGATCAGCAGGCTGGGCCAGGTGCCGTCGGACTGCTGGAGGACGAAGTTTGCACCGCCGTCGTGGGTGACGGCCGCGACCGCCGCCCCACCCTCGTACTTGAACACGGCGTCGCCGGCCCCGCTGAGTTGTGCCGGTGCCACGGGAGCAGCGGTGACGGGATCGATCTGGACCGTCCAGGAACCGTCCGCCGTGATCTGCAGCATGGTGGGCTCGCCACCCATGAGCCCGTAGGAGACGGTGCCGGAGTAGGTGCCGATCTCGTTGACGAGCAGGTCATCGAGCTGGTTCGAGCCGTCAAGCGTCTGGAGGACGAAGTTGGCGCTGCCTTTGTGGGTGGCGGTGACCAGAGCGGCCTCGGCTTCGGCCGGCAGCTGAATCACGGAGTCCCCGGTGCCGCTCTGCGTGATGGTGGCGAAGGCGCCGAAGCGCTCGGCGTAGGGGTCGGCTTCTGGCGCCGGGGATTCCTCCGGCTGTGTGGCGGCGGTGCTCGACGGGGCGCTGCTGGCGGCGGGTGATGCAGCAGGACTCGACGGACTCGTTGCAGGGGCGGAGCTGGAGGCGGGGGCGGCCACGGGTGCCGCAGTCTCGGCCGGATCCGAGAAGGCGCCGCCGATACCGGCCAGCACCAGGAGGCCCGCAGGGATCAGTACGCGCTTCTTGCGGTACCACGGCCTGGTGAGCGGCGGAGGGGTGGGCATGGGTGCGCTGGGCTGTTGTTGCCACTGTGGCGTGGTGGTCACGGTGTCTCCTTGGGGTCGACGATGGATCCACGATCCCAAGGCTTGCTTCTCATGTCGCCACAGCATGCGATAAGGGGGATTATCGCCGAGTAAGACCCCAAGTGGCGATGCTCGGCTACTGTGATCGCCGAGGGGAGGGCGCCATGCTCATCACAGCTACCGACGTGTCGATGATCGCGCGCGTCCGCCGCCCCGTCGTCTCCATGTGGCGCAAGCGCTACGCAGGGGCCGACGCCTTCCCTGAGCCTGACAGCGCAGGGCTGTTCGACGCGGAGCGGGTCGTCGGCTGGCTGACGGAGCACGGGCGCGGGAACAACCCGCAGCCTGAGCGTGCGCTGCCGCTGCTCGGCATGCTCGTCGAGGCGCGCACGGACGTGGCGCGGGCGATGGACCTGTCCGCCGTGCTCGCGTTCCGCGCGGCGTATGGCGAGGAGCTCGTCGACGATCTCGCCGCTCACAGAGGCGCCGCTCTCGGCGGACTCGACGCGTGGGACAGGCTCCACTGCTTCGGCAGTGAGGTCCTGGCCCTCGGCGACGGCCTGACTGAGACGGCTGCAGCGGTAGACGCCTTCCTCGACGAACGCTTCGGGGCGGCCGACGCTATGCGGTGGCTCGCCGACGACTGCCTCGTCCGCCACCTCCCGCCCTTCGCCGCCGCAGGGCTGTCTGACGCGGCTGCAGGACTGGTGGCCCGGGCCGCCGTGGGGCTCGCGGACCTCTCCCCGCAACCCTCTCTGCTCGATTCGGCCGGCACCGGCTTCTCCTGGCTGCAGCACCTCCCCCCGGAGTGGCCCGCGCCGGTGGGGATCCGGATCGACGAGTCGCCGGTGGGCCGCCACTCCCGGCGGGTCCTGCAGGTGGGGGAGTGGGACGCGCTGGCGGTGCCCGACGAGCGCGGCTGGGCCGTCGCCGTCGACGCAGCCCTCGATGCAGACCCTTCGGAGCTGTTCGCGCGCGCCGCGCTCGGCGACGACCGCCAGGTCCGGCTGGTGCTCGGCCCCGCCAGGCTGCTCGCCGATCCCGCAGGGGATCTTGTCGCCCGCGACGCACTCCTCCGCGACGGCGTGCTCCGCGCCGTCGTCAAGCTGCCGGCGGGATGCCGCCCGGCCCACCCGCGCGAGGCGCTGGCGCTCTGGCTGGTGGCGGAGCGCGACGAGCTGCCGTTCGAGCAGCACCGCACCTTCGTCGCGGACCTCACCGGCGTGGACCTGCCGCAGGTGACCGCCGACCTTGTGGTGGACCTGACGGTCGCCGCGCAGGACCTTCCCGCCCAGCAGCACCGCGCGTGGCGGGTGCTGCGCCCAGCCCTCACCCGGCACCTCCTCGCTCGCCGCGGCTCCCTTGTCGCCATCTCCCAGGCGCCAACAGGACGGCGCGCGCAGGCCCCGACGCCCGCGGAGTTGGAGGCCAAGGCCGAGGCGGTGGGGTTGGGCACGCTCCCGCTCCCACGCAGCTCCGGCGCCCGGAGGACCCGGTCCGAGATCACCGCCCAGACAGGCCTCGATGACGGCTGGCTCAGGCTTCTCGCCGGCTCCCGGATCTCGCCCGATCAGCTAGGCGAAGGCGACCTCACCGTCTGGACCGCCGACGGCGGCCGCCTCGCCCGGACCGTCCGCGTGGACCGGTTGGCCGCCCTCGGCCGCCCGCGCACGTGGCTGACGCAGCCGGGCGACGTGATCCTCGGCCCGGGCCCGACCGCCGTCCTTGACCTCGACGGTGGCTCGCTCGTCGCCGCCCCCGCCCGGGCGTTGCGCCTCACCACTGACGCGCCCGTGACCGCCCAGCAGCTGGCCCGCGCCGTCGCCACCGCGGCGCGCGGCACCAGACCGCCACAGTGGCGACTCACCCCGCTCGATCCCGCCCAGCGCGCCGCACTGTCCGCGGCGGCTGACAGGATTGGGCAGCGTCGGGCCGAGCTCACAGCCCAGCTCGACGCCCTCAACTCGTTCGAGGACTCGCTCCTCGACGCCTGCGAGACCACCACCCTCACCCTGGAGACCCGCTGACCATGGCCAGAACACCCGCCTCCCCCGCCGCGCCCAGCACCGCGAAGGAGCTCAAAGACCTGCTGTGGAAGTCGGCTGACAAGCTGCGCGGCTCGCTGGACGCCAGCCAGTACAAGGACATCGTGCTGGGGCTGGTGTTCCTCAAGTACGTCTCCGACGCGTTCGAGGAGCGCCGCGAGCAGATCCGCGAGGAACTCATCATCGAGGGCTACGACGAGGCCACCGTCGCCGAGACGCTGGAGGACCGCGACGAGTACACCGGCTCGCAGGTGTTCTGGGTGCCGCAGGAGGCCCGGTGGTCCTACCTCGCCGCGCACGCCAAGGGCACGCCGGACAAGTCCACCGGCGAGCTTGTCGACGACGCCATGCGCCGCCTCATGGAGGAGAACAAGTCGCTAGCGGGCACGCTGCCCATGGTGTTCAACCGGTCCAGCGTGGACATGCGCCGCCTGTCGGAGCTGATCGACCTGCTCAACGGCGCCCGCTTCACCGGCGCCGGCGCCACCAAGGCCCGCGACCTCCTGGGCGAGGTCTACGAGTACTTCCTGGAGAAGTTCGCCCGCGCCGAGGGCAAGCGCGGCGGCGAGTTCTACACCCCCGCCGGCGTGGTGCGGGTGCTCGTCGAGGTGCTACGGCCGACGTCGGGCCGCGTCTACGACCCCTGCTGCGGGTCGGGGGGCATGTTCGTGCAGGCGGAGAAGTTTCTCGAATCGCACCACCGCTCGCCGGGCAGCATCTCCGTCTACGGGCAGGAGCTCAACGAGCGCACCTGGCGGATGGCGAAGATGAACCTGGCCATCCACGGCATCCTGGGCAACCTGGGCCCCACCTGGGGCGACACCTTCGCCCGCGACCTCCACCCGGACCTCAAGGCCGACGTGGTCATGGCCAATCCGCCGTTCAACATCAAGGACTGGGCCCGCCGCGAGGACGACGCCCGCTGGGCCTACGGCGTCCCCCCGGCCGGGAACGCCAACTACGCCTGGTTGCAGCACATCCTCAGCAAGCTCACTGCGGATGGCCAGGCGGGAGTGGTGATGGCCAACGGCTCGATGTCGTCCAACAGCGGCGGCGAGGGCCAGATCCGCGCCGAGATGGTCGAGGCGGACGTGGTGAGCTGCATGGTGGCACTGCCCACCCAGCTGTTCCGCTCCACCGGCATCCCCGTGTGCGTGTGGTTCCTCGCCAAGAACAAGGGCCCCACCCCCGACGCCCTCACTGACCGCCGCGGCCAGACGCTGTTCATCGACGCCCGCAACCTCGGCCACATGGTCGACCGCGCCGAGCGTGCCCTGAGCGACGACGACATCGCCAGGATCGCGGGCACCTTCGCCGCCTGGCGCGGCATCGAGGGCGAGTACGACGACGTGCCCGGCTTCTGCCGGTCCGTCCCGACGGCGGAGATCAAGGCCGCGGGCTACGCCCTGACTCCGGGCCGCTACGTCGGCACCGCGGCGGTCGAGGCCGACGGCGAACCCCTCGACGAGAAGATCGACCGGCTGACCAAGGAGCTGTTCGAGGCGATGGACGAGTCGGCCCGCCTCGATGCCGTCGTCCGCGAGCAGTTGGGACGCCTGTCGTGAAGCTCGCGGACGTTTGTGATGCAGTCGTTGACTGCGAGCACAAGACTGCCCCCACCGATCCAACGGGAAAGTTCTTCGCAGTCGGAACCCCAGCTATGCGCCAGAACGTCATCGACTATTCACAAGCGCGTCGAATCGGCTACGAGACCTTCCGCGCCTGGACTCGCCGACTACAGCCTCAGCACGGGGATCTGCTCCTGGCAAGGGAGGCGCCTGTCGGACCGGTGGTCTCTATCCCGCGAGAGGAGAATGTCGCCCCGGGACAGCGCACGGTGCTTCTGCGGCCCAACGCCGCGATGTGCGAGTCGCGATTCCTCTTCTACTACCTTGCGATGCCATCCACACAGGGACGCTTGAACGATCTGGCGGCTGGGTCCACGGTCGCGCACCTCAACGTCGCGGACGTACGCGACTTCGAAGTGGAGTTACCGGACCTCGCCACCCAAACCGCCATCGCCGACGTCCTGGGAGCGCTGGACGACAAGATCGCCGCCAACGAGCGGCTGGTCACAGCTCTGGACTCGCTCGTGAGGACCGTGGTTGAGCGCAGCACGCAAGGCGAGACCGTTCGTGTTGGTGACGTAGCGAGCTTGGTCTCCTTGAAGTCCAACGGTGGCGGTCCCGTGGTTCCATATCTCGGCCTCGAACACCTCCCAAGGCGTCGGCTGTGGGCGCAGGACTCCGGGCTGTCTTCGGAAGTCATCAGCCAGAAGTCAGTGTTCGAGGAAGGAGACCTGCTGTTTGGCAAGCTGCGTCCCTACTTCCACAAGGTGGTCGTGGCTCAGCATGCAGGCGTCTGTTCGACGGACATCCTTGTCGTGCGTGCGATCGATGAAGAACTGCGGGGGTGGATGTGGGCTGCGCTGGCAAGTGACGATGTGGTTGCGGCCGTTACTGCGAGTTCCACGGGTACCAGGATGCCCAGGGCCAGCTGGGGCGATCTTGCAGAGGTCCAAGTGCCTTGGCCTGGCCGATCGGAGGCAGCGAGAGTCTCTCGCCAGATCGAGTCACTCAATGCCCGAGCCGCGGCCGCCGTCGCTGAATCACGGCACCTCGCCGCGACCCGTGACGCCCTCCTCCCAGAGCTCATGTCCGGGCGGCTCAACGTGAATGGCATCGCGGAGGGGGCAAGGGAATGATCCACTCAGGCGTCTGGGGAGGTGAAGCGACCCCGGTGTTCCACTTCACGCATATCGACAACCTGGCAACGATCGCGGCCGGCGGGCTGCAATGCGACACACGCATCCAGGCGACCCGCGTCCTGCAGCAAGAGGTCGGCAACCAGGACATCAAGTCGATGCGACGCGCCCGGGAGGTTCCCATCCCGCCGGGTGGCGTGGTCGCAGACTACGTGCTGTTCTATTTCGCGCCGCGGAGCCCGATGATGTACGCCATCCACATGGGGAACGTGCCCACGTACGTTGACGGCTGTGACGAGATCGTCTACTTGTGCTCGGCGTTGGGGCGTCTACGGGACACAGGCTCAACCCTGGTTCTGACAGACCGCAACGCGGCCTTGGCGCACGCCTCATTCGCATCCCACGCCGCGGATCTGGACATCGACTGGCCGCTCATGGGCGAGCGTTATTGGAACAGCACGCCCGAATACCCCGACCGCCGTGAGAAGCGCATGGCTGAGTGCCTCGCGTATGAAGTCGTGGCGCCTGGAGCCATCGAGGCCGTTGCGGTCAAGTCTCAGGCAGTCGCCAACAAGGTGACTAGACTTGTCGGAACACCCTGGCCCGTTACTGTCAGTCCGGGCTGGTACTTCTAGGACATGGAGACTGCAGTGATTGTGCGCGGCGAGGGCAACCTCCTTGAAGCGCAGGTCGATGCGTTGGTCAACACTGTCAACACCGTCGGCGTGATGGGCAAGGGCATCGCCCTGCAGTTCAAACGCGCCTACCCAGAGATGTTCGAGGACTACGCACGGGCAGCAAAGGCCGGCGAGCTCGCGGTTGGAACGATGCACGTGTGGGCGACGGACGCGGCTCACGGTCCGCGGTACGTCATCAACTTCCCCACCAAGCAGCACTGGAAAGGCCGCTCCAAGCTGGAGTACATCGAGGCTGGCCTGCGTGATCTTCAGCGGGTCGTGCGGGAGCTCGAGATCGAATCTGTGGCGTTGCCTCCACTCGGATGTGGAAATGGTGGCCTGCGCTGGGAGACCGTTCGCCCCCTGATTGAAGAGGCCTTCGCCGAGAGCCCGGTGGCCGTGACGTTGTTCGAGCCCTCCGGCGCTCCTGAGGCGGCGCGGATGCCCGACAGGCGCACGAGGTCCAGGATGACGCCCGGCCGCGCCGTGCTCCTCCGCAGCATGCAGCGCTACGTGGATTCGGCGCTCGAGGATCCGTCCCACTTGGAGTTGCAGAAGCTTCTGTACTTTCTCCAGGAGGCGGGCGAGCCGCTGAAGCTTCGCTTCGCGAAGGCGCGCTACGGTCCGTACGCCGACAACCTGCGCCACGTGCTCGTCGAGCTTGAGGGCCACTACGTCGATGGCTATGGAGATGGCACAGACCCCGTTACCGAGTTTCGACCCATCCGGCTCCGGTCTGATGCCGTCGCCCCGGAACCCACTCCCGAATCTGCGGAGCGTCTAGACCGCACCATGGAGCTCTGCTCGGGGTTCGCGACGCCCTTTGGCATGGAGCTTTTGGCAAGCACCCACTGGGTTGCCACTCACGAGGCTGCTCAAGGCCTTGAGGACTGCACAGCTGCCCTATGGCGCTGGAACCCGCGGAAGCGAGACCTGTTCACCGCCCACCACATCGAGACGGCGTGGACCGCCCTCCATGCCCAGGGATGGCTGGATCAGCCCGCCAGCGGGGAAGTGGCAGCTGGTGCAACAGCCGATGCGATACAGCGAACCTGAGTCTCGAGCTCACTGAACATGACTCCTGCTCACTGAACAACAGTGATGTGCAGTGACGAAGAGTGAGGTCACTCCTGCTGAGCGTGGGGGCCAACTGAGTCGGGGTGCGGCCCGATGGTGACGATCGTGATGTGCCCCTCGTCTGGGCCGTAGATCCAGAAGATGCGCCTTGCCCCAGGCGTGTGATTTTCGGTGTACGACTCCCACAAGTCCGAGCCGTCCACCGACTTCAACGATTGGTACTTGTGGGAGTTGAGCCCGTGGTGCCGCGGGTTCTGCTCCAAGAGAGCCAGGGTCTTGCGCATCTTCTTCAGCTTCACCGAGTAGTTAGGCGAGTCCTCGAGATCCCTCAAGACCTTGGTGGCCTCCCCGGTGAACCGCAGTTCCACCGGGCTAGTCCTCGACGTCCTCGTCGGCGTACTGAGCCAAGCTGCCGAGGCTCTCGGTCTGGCCTGCCGCCGCCTCCGCCAGGCCCCGCGCCAGGGACTCGCGCAGCATCTGGTTTTCCCACACGATCAACTCGCGGCGGGGGATCGAGACCAAGGGGGTGAGCAGGATCTGCCCGTCGTCGTTGACCGCTACTGCGTACCGATCGTCCTTGCGAACGCCGGTTTTGGCCATGGGCAGGCGTCCGCGCTCGTCAGCGAGTGCTTCGCCGACGCTCTTGAAAACGTCCGTGTTCATGTGAGTCCTTCCCCTCCGCGAGAAATGTAACACTTGACCCGCGGTTGCATTGCCCCAATGGGGCATTGCCCACGGAACGCCTGTCTGGAGGCCCGTTCAAGTTGATGGTGATGATTGTGGATAACTCGAATCAGGCCATGTCGGGTTGATGGGTGCGCCGACTCGCCGACGGACTGAAACCGACGACCTTCCCGGGTCTCGCTGCGCGACGGACGGGGACGCGAGCAGGACGGTTCCCGAGACCGAGATGTTGAAGGCGACCAGGTGCCTCAGGGTGTTGAACCGCTCGTCTGGAAGACGGATGCTGCCGTCCCCGCCTCTGATAGCGGTATTCACGCGCCGCCTTCCGCGGAGTGACTGTGCGGGTGGGGTCCCGTCCTGACGCACGCGGCTGCAGATGACGAGTGATAGAGAGTGAAGAACACTGAGGATCCCTTCTTTCTCACTGTTCGCCACTTCCCTTCACTGTATACAGTGAGACACTCAGTGATATACAGTGATCCGGAACAGAGGAGGCGACTGTGGACGTCGAAGCGACCGTCGCGCGGCTACGCCGCCAAGGGAGCGACGACGCTGCCGTGGAGGCGAAGAGCTCGGTCGGTAAACTCCCCAAGGATGTGTGGAACACCGTCAGCGCCTTTGCCAACACCGATGGTGGACTCATCCTGCTGGGACTCGATGAGGCGGAGGGCTTCGCCCCGGCCACCGGTTTCAGGGCGCAACCGATCATCGACGCACTGACTGCGGGGATGCCTGTCTCGCCCAACAACGCTTCTCCTCGAGTCGAACCGGTGCCTGACCATGAGATCGAGAGGGTCGAGGTTGATGGGCGGCAGGTTGTTGCTGTCCGAATCGAGCCCCTGCGCAGCGATCAGCGGGCCCCGTGCTTCGTCGTCGACAAAGCCCTGGAGAACGGATCATTCAGGCGTCGCGATGACCAGAACGAGCATCTCTCCACGTATGCGATCTACCTGCTCCGGCACCGCAACGAGTACCTCCGGACTGACCGCCAGCCCGTTCCTCAGGCTCGCGTGGAGGATCTCGACTCCCAGGCCATCGAGCGGTTGCTCGCCAATATCGGTCGGGCCCAGTCGCGGGCAGTGGCCGGGACGACGTCCACCACCGAGGCCCTGCGCCGGCTCAACATCCTCGATCCCGGCGGTGTCCCGACCCTGACAGGGCTTCTGGCTGTCGGCACATACCCTCAGCAGTTCTTCCCGCAACTCTTCGTCGACATCACCGTCCATCCCGGCAACGCGAAGGCCGCAGTCGGCGAGGGAGTCCGCTTTTTAGATCGACGCGAGGCAGATGGGGCCATACCGGACATGGTTGCCGAGGCGGTGTCCGCGACGCTCGCCAACTTGAAGACCCGACGGGTAGTTAGGGGGGCCGTCGGCCAGGACGTGCCGGAGATTCCCCCTGAGGTGCTCCGTGAGGCGATCGCCAACGCCCTCGTCCACCGCGACTACAGCCCTCAAGCGGTCGGGCAGCAGGTTGCCGTCGATGTGTATCCGAATCGCGTTGAGATCAGCAGCCCAGGGGGGCTCTGGGGAGGAGTGACCACCGATAACATCCACAGTGGCCAGTCACGCTCACGCAACGACGCCCTTGCCAAGCTTCTGACGCGGGTTCCCTTGCCTGGTGGTGGGGTGGTGGTCGAGAACCAGGGCTCTGGTGTTCCCTTGATGCTCAACGCCATGCAGAGTGCAGGATTGCCTAGGCCGGAGTTCACCGCAGCAGTCGACCGCGTGACCGTGACGTTGTTCCGGCACGGTCTACTGGACGAGGACACAGCCCAGTGGCTCAAGGCCCAGGGGGCTTCAGGGCTTACCCCGCATCAGCAGATGGCGCTGGTGCTTGCCGAGCAGTCTGCAGTGGTGACGGTGGGGGAGCTCAGGCGCCAGGTGGGCATCGACAGTGATGACGCTCGCGCGGACCTCCAACACCTGGCGGCCCTGGGGCTCCTGGTCGAACTGGGAACTGACAGGTACTCGCGCCCGACGCCAGTTTTGGCGCCCCGTCCCTGGTCTCCGACACAGCAGGACATCCTGGCTGCGATGAGCGCATCAGAAGGTCCTATTTCCGTGCAGTACCTCAGTGAGAAGACAGGCCGGCCTGTCGGGACACTTCGCACTGCGCTCCGTGGCCTCGTGGAGGCCAAGGCAGTGCTACCGACCGCCCCTCCGAGCAGCCGGTTGCGCGCCTACCGCTTGGGTGACCAGCCATCACTGTTCACACTGGACCTCAGTCAACTGCAGTGAGCCAGGTCACGCTGGCAGCACGTAGAGGTACATCAAGAGGTAGTGGAGGAACGCCGCCACGGCCACGAGCACGTGCCAGATCTCGTGAAAGCCAAATATGCCTGGCCACGGGTTCGGCCGCTCAATCACGTAGATCACGAAGCCCGCGCTGTACACCAGGCCGCCCGCCGCCAGCAGGACGAGTGCGGTCGGCGGGAGCGAGACGTCTGCGCCCAACAGAGCGATGGTCATCCACCCGAGCGTGATGTAGAGGGTGTTGGTGACGTACTTCGGGACCCGTCGCCACACGGAGCGGAGCACGATCCCCAGGATCGCGACGGCCCACACCGCGCCGAACACCGCCCATCCGTAGACACTGCGGAAGAGCACCAGCACGAGGGGAGTGACCGTGCCGGCGATCAGGGTGAAGACCGACGCGTAGTCGAGCGTCCGTAGCGCCTCGTTGATTCGGGGGCCTCGATCGAGTCCGTGGTGGAGCGTGCTCGCCGCGAAGAGTGTCATGAGCGCCAGCCCGTAGATGCTGAAGCCGACGATCTTCCACGGGTCTCCCTGGTCTATGGCCTGAGAGACCAATAGGACCGTCCCCAGGACGGAGAAGCAGAAGGCCACCAGGTGCGAGAGGGTGTTGAACCGCTCGTCGGTCACATGGACGCTGCCGTCCCTGCTTCTGATAGGGCTGTTCACAAGCCGCCTTCCGCCGTGTGGCCGTGCGTGAGGGGGGTCCCGTCGTGACGCAGTTTACCGGGGCGAAACTGTCGTACCTGCGCCCTAGCGTCGGAGTCAGGAGTCGGCACTCGGGTCGGCTCGCGAACGGTTGGAGGTCCTCATGGACGACGTGATCGATCTGGACGCCACGGTGGAGGCGTCGTGGGGCAGGTTCGAGCAGGAGTACGCAGCCGCGGTGCGGGAGCTGCGGCCAGGGCAATACCTGCTGGCGAGTATCGACGACGGCTATGTAGACGATGACGACGAGGACGGCGGATACGGGATGGAAGCCACCCCCTCCGTCATGACCCTCGCCTGGGAGGGCGAGGTCGGCGTCATCGTGGAGGGCAACGATGTCCTGGCCTGCGCCTATCGCCTGACCCGGGCCGAGATGTCTGCGTTGCGGAAGTGTGGGTTGCGACGCTTCAGCAGGCACACCTCGGCGTATCGGCTGGTGCTCCCCGTCAGCGAGGCGTCGCACGCCGCGGCCGTGGCTGCCTCCGTGCTGCGCGACGTGTTCTCCGTGATCCACCCGGCGTTTCTCAAGGGCGGAGGATTCTCGGTCGGTGGCCTGGCTCGCAGCGAATGACCTTCTGCGCTCATCGCCCAGCTGCGAGCCGCACGGCAGTCAGTCGCCGGACAGGGAAAGCGTTGACCTGAGGGATGTTCACCTCCCTCCTCGACACCTCGGTCCTGTGGCCTAGCTCTCAGCGCGACTTCCTACCCAGCCTTGCGATCGAAGGCCTATACCGTCCGACCTGGTCCCACGCGGTGTACATCCGTCCGCAATAGTGGGAGTTGGTGGTCCGGCTATTCCTGGCCCGATCCTTGGACGCAGTAGGTTAACCTTCATTCGGGAGGGCAATGATGCCCTCGTCAGATTTGGGGGAATCTTCTATGAGACGCGCAGCGACCATATTCACGCTCATACTGGTCAGTACCGCAGCCCTGGGCCTTGCTGGATGCTCTGGTTCGGCAGACGCAACCGTCGAACCCACTACCGTGGCGACGACGACCACCTCGGAGCCCACCGAGGTGGTGGTCACTGAAGAGGCGGACGTTGATGAGGAAGCCCCTGCCGTCGATCTGTCCCTCGTGAATGCCTGCCTGAGTCTGACTGAGCCGCTCCAGAAGGCCAACTTGGCGATGCTTGAGATCTCTGCAGCAGCGAACAATGACGCGCAGTCGGCCGTGGATTCGTGGCGAGCGCTATCTGTCGCGTTTGAGGAGTTCGGGGTGACTGCCGCCAATCCAGAGGTGGCGGCGTTGTCAACCGCTGTCGGCGAGACCGGTCACGCTCTGACCGACGCTTTGGAGAAGATCTACGTCAACCAGGAAATGGATGCGGTGGGGGAGTTCACCGAGACGAACGATGCTTTTTTCAAGGCGTATCAGGAACTGCTCAACCTGTGCAACACCGCCGAGTAGGTGCATGGCATCGATCGATGCCCCCATTCGCCCTGCAGGTTGAGTGGGGTTTGCATCGAGCGTTGATCTACTCGCAATGGGTTGCCGGTTGTTCCTGTGGGCTACGCGATAACGGGTCTTCTCGCAAGCCGCGCCGGATGCGGACGGACATGCGGGCAGACTAGGGCTCATGCTCGAAGACGACCTCGAACTCCTCGCCCACGACTACCTGGGCGAACTCGGGTGGCGTCCGGTTCACGGCTCCGAGCTCAACGCCCGCCGCGCCTCGGCCGCGGACCCGGTGCTCGTCGTCGACTTCCGCGCGGCGCTGGCCCGGCTCAACCCGGCGGTGCCCGCGACACTGCTGGACCAGGCCGTCACAGAAATCCTCACGCCCGCGTCGCAGGACGCCGCCTCGGAGAACCTGCGCCTGCACGAGCTCATGGTGCACGGCTACCGCGGGATCAGCTGGCTGGAGCCCGACGGCACCGAGCGCACGCCCACGTTGCGGCTGATCGACCCGGACCCGTCGGCCAACGACTGGTTGGCCGCGCGCCAGGTGATCGTCCGCGACCGCGACGCCCACCGTCGCTTCGACCTCGTCCTCTACTGCAACGGACTGCCCGTCGGCGTCGTGGAGCTGAAGAACGCCGGAGACCAGTCCGCCACCGTCGCCACGGCCCACGCCCAACTCGCCACCTACCTGCGCGAGTTCCCGATGGCGTTCCGCGCGTGCGTGGTCACGCTCATCAGCGACGGCGTGGTGGCCAAGTACGGCAACCCGTTCGCCCCGCTCAACCACTACGCCGAGTGGAACGTCGACGACGACGGCCTCCCGCTGGCCGAGCAGGCGCCCGCGCTCGAGTCGCTGCTCGACGGCGTGGCCAACCTTGAGCGCTTCGGCCAGCTCATGCGCAACTTCACCGCCTTCGCCGAGGGGGAGGGCGGCATCCTCAAGCGCACCGCCAAGCCGCACCAGTACTTCGCCGTCACCAAGGCAGTGGGGCGCACGGTCCAGGCTGTCGAGAGCGACGGCAAGGCCGGCGTCGTGTGGCACACGCAGGGTTCAGGCAAGTCGTTGGAGATGGAGTTCTACACCAACATCCTGCTGCGCACCCCGCGGCTGCAGAACCCCACCGTCGTGGTGGTGACCGACCGCACCGAGCTCGACGGTCAGCTCTTCGACGGCTTCGCCGCGTCCAAGCTGTTCCCGGAGAAGCCGGAGCAGGTCTACACCCGCGAGGCGCTGCGCACCGCGCTCACCGAACGCAACTCCGGCGGCATCCTGTTCACCACGCTGCAGAAGTTCGGCCGCACCCAGCAGGAACGCGAGGCCGGGCGCGAGCACCCGCTGCTCTCGGGGCGCCGCAACATCGTGGTCATCGTCGACGAGGCGCACCGCAGCCACTACGACGACCTCGACGGCTACGCCCGCCACCTCGCCGACGCCCTCCCCAACGCCACGCTCATCGCGTTCACCGGCACCCCGATCAGCTTCACCGACCGCAACACGCGCGAGGTGTTCGGCGACTACATCGACATCTACGACCTCACCCGAGCCGTCGCCGACGGCGCCACGGTGCCCGTC
The DNA here is from genome assembly GCF_014164775.1 of Tessaracoccus sp. MC1679. Taxonomy (GTDB): domain Bacteria; phylum Actinomycetota; class Actinomycetes; order Propionibacteriales; family Propionibacteriaceae; genus Arachnia. Next base: position 707 of record NZ_JACJGB010000009.1, on the reverse strand, counting down.
TACTACGAGCCGCGGCTGGTCACCGTCGGGTTCGACGACGGCGTCACCTCCGAGCAGCTCGACGCCGCCGCCGACGAGCTGACCCGCGACCTCGACGAGACCGAGCGGGACCAGGTGGAGCGGTCGGTGGCGGTGATCAACTCCATCTACGGCGCGCCCGAGCGGCTGCGCACTCTGGCCGCGGACATCGTCGAGCACTGGGAGAAGCGGCGGGCCCGGGTCATCACCGAGATCGAGGGGCCGGGCAAGGGCCTCATCGTGTGCGCGACTCGCGAGATCGCCGCCAACCTGTACTCGGCCATCGTCGAGCTGCGGCCGGACTGGCACTCGGATGCCATCGACGGCGGCCGCATCAAGGTGGTCTACTCGGGCACCGCTTCGGACCAGCCCCCGATCAGCGACCACGTCCGCCGCGAGTCCGAGAACAAGGTGATCAAGAAGCGGCTCGCCACCGCCGAGGACCCGCTGGAACTGGTCATCGTCAAGGACATGATGCTCACCGGCTACGACTCGCCGCCGCTGCACACCCTCTACCTCGACCGTCCGCTCAAGGGCGCACTGCTCATGCAGACCCTCGCCCGGGTGAACCGCACGTTCCGCGGCAAGTCCGCCGGCCTGCTGGTGGCCTACGCGCCGCTGACCGACAACCTCGCCCACGCCTTGGCTGAGTACACGCTCTCCGACCAGCGTGAACGCCCGATGGGGCG
>NZ_JACJGB010000008.1 GCF_014164775.1 Tessaracoccus sp. MC1679 | reverse complement strand
GGGGGGACGTGCGGCTCCGTGGAGCTGAGGTCAGGCGATGAGTCGGGCGAGCTCTGCGGCCAGGTTCTCTCGCGCCCGCGACCCCCACAGATCGCGGCCCCCGGTGGTGCGGAACAGGGGCTCCATCGCGAGCAGGTGCCGTAACACCTCCGCCCGCCCCACCCTCCAGGCGTCGTCGTCGACGTGGGCGTAGTCCAGCCGGACGTCGCGGACGTAGACGTGGTAGCGGCCGGGGATCTGGCCGAGGATCGAGAGGTCCGCGTCGGACAGCAGCGCCCCGCGCTCGTCGTCGGGGGCGTGGGTGGCGGTCATCCTCACCAGCCGCGACACCTGAGCCACGTCGTCGGCCGGAATCAGCCCACCCAGCGACGACTCGGCGAACGCGGCCGAACGCTCCTCGTCATCCCCGGGCACACCGTCGTAGACGGAGTCGTGGAACCATGCCGCGAGCTCGACGACTCCGTCCCGGCACCCCAACTGCCCGAGGGCGGTGAGGCACTGCGCGAGGTGGCGGACGTCGTGGTAGTGGCGGTGAGGCTCCGACCATCGGGCGACGAGGTCGTCGCGGAGGGTCGTCGGCAGACGGAGACGCTCCCATGCGGTGACGACGGCGACGCGGGCCGCCGGGCGGGTGGGGGTCTTCTCGTGGACGCGCACCCGCAGGCCGGAGGCGGCCAGCCGGCGCACCAGCTCCCGCTCATCCAGCGGGAGGGCCCCGGCGGAGACGAGCTCGTCATAGCGCGACACCGGCACGTCGTAGTGGTCGTGGTCGAACGCCCTGGGCGGGATGCCCGCGCGCGCGGCGAAGTCGTGGAGTTCGTCGAGGGACGCGTCCGAGACGAGATGGCCGAACACGGTGCCGTGCGCCGGCCAGCGGGGCGGGTCGATCAGCACGGCCATCGTCGAACCCGCCGTCAGCCGCCGGCGAAGGGCGGGAGGACGTCCAGGAGGGCGTCGTCGGCCAGCGGGGTGGCTGGGTCCTCCACGTATTGGCCGTCGTGGAGGACGGAGCTGACCTCCAGCACCCGCGACAGCCTCGCCCCGTGCCGCGAGCGCAGGTCCGCCAGGAGCGCGCCCAGCGTGGGGGCCGCCACCTGTTCCTGCTCTGTGCCCGCGGCCTCGGCGGCCGCGGCGAAGTACCTCACCGTCGCCATGGGAACCAGTGTCGCATCAGTAGTGGGGGAAGCTCGGGTCGATCCGTTCGCCCCACGCGATCATGCCGCCCTCCATCAGCGACACATCAGGGTGGCCGAGCCCGATGAGGTGCGCCGCGGCGCGGCGCGCGCGGGGTGAGATCTTGCAGTAGACGATGACGGGGCCGTCGGGAAGGTTGTCGTCCAACCGGTCCCAGGTCAGCACCTCGCCGAGCGGCACCGCCAGCGAGCCGGGAATCGTGCCCAGCGCGTGCTCCGCGGGCTCGCGGACGTCCAGGAGCGTGGGCCGCGCGGGATTCTCCAGGATGGCGGCGACGTCCTCGACGGTGAGCTCGTTCAGTGTCATGGGGGCCTCCGCTGTGTGGGGGTGGGTGTGGGGGCGGGTATGGACGACGGGGGGTGCGGGGCGCAGCGGCACCTCGCGGGTGCGCTGGGTGAGCGCGTCGATGAGGAGGATGCGGCCGACGAGGGGGTCGCCGAATCCACAGATCAGCTTGACCGCCTCCGCGGCCATGATGGACCCCACCTGGCCCACCAGCGCGCCCAGCACACCGGCCTCGGCGCACGACGGGACGTCCTCCGGGCGGGGCGGGACCGGGTAGAGGTCGCGGAGGGTGACCGACTCCGGGCGGCCGGGCACGAAGGACGACACCTGGGCGTCGAACTGCAGCACCGCGGCCCAGACCACGGGGAGTCCGAGCTGGGCGCAGGCGTCGGAGACGGCGTAGCGGGTGGGGAAGTTGTCGGCCCCGTCGAGGACGAGGTGGTGGCCTTCGAAGAGGTTGCGGGCGTTGTCAGGGGTGATGCGGGTGCGCTGGGTGGCGACGGTGACGTCTGGGTTCAGGCCGGTCACGAACGCGGCGGCGGAGTCCACCTTGGGGAGGCCGACTGCATTGTCGCGGTGGATGATCTGCCGCTGGAGGTTGCTGGCGTCCACCACGTCGTCGTCGATGACCGTGAGGTGCCCGACGCCGGCAGCGGCGAGGTAGGCCAGGATCGGGCTCCCGAGCCCGCCGGCGCCGACGACCGCGACCCGCGCGGCGAGCAGGCGCCGCTGGGCCTCGATGCCCATGCCGGGGACCAGCAGGTGCCGCGAGTAGCGGGTGAGCTGGGCGCGGGTGAGCTCCGGGCCGGGTTCAACGAGCGGGGCTGTCACGCATTCGAGCCTACCCTCGCATTCTTCGGAGAGCCCCCGCCCGGTAGGGGGTTTGAGCAAATGGCACGACTCGCGACGGAGGCCACGCTCGTCTTGAGCGCGGAGCTGACCGCGAGCCGTGCCATTTGCTCAAACCCGTCACACGGGACCGGCCGCCGCGCTGCCCAACGACTCCCGGTACCCGACGAGCCGGTCCGCGGCCGGCGCGGGGGGCTCTCGGCCGGGAATCCTTCGAATCGACGGTGGCGTCATCCTCTCACGCACCGCCAAGTGCCTGCCCGTCTACGATGACCCCATGCGGACCACAGCGCAGTTGCTCGCCGAGATCCGGGCCGACGGTGGCCTCGAGGAGTTCTGCGCGGCCCAGGGGATCGACCTCTTTGTGATGCGTCATGACCACGTGGCTGTTGATGACGGGGGAGGGAGATCGCGCGGAGGGGCCACCCTCGGAGGCGCCCTGAAGACCGGGTAACCGTGGACCCCGGAGTCGATTCTTACGCATCCGTAAGTTACGGTACCGTAGGAACACCATTTGTGAGGAGATCATCAGTGCCCATCACACATCCCCCGACCGTGATTCAGGGCGGCATGGGCGTCGCAGTGTCGTCCTGGAAGCTGGCCCGCGAGGTCTCCCAGTGCGGCGAACTCGGCGTCGTCTCCGGCACCGCCCTCGACGGCGTGCTGGCCCGGGTGCTGCAGGACGGCGATCCTGGCGGACACCGCCGCCGTGCGCTGGCGCACTTCCCGTCGCCCGCGATGGCCCAGCGGATCCTCGACACCTACTTCCTCGAAGGCGGCCGCGCCCCCGGCCAGCCGTACCGCCCGCACCCCACCCTCACGATCTCGCCGAGGCGGGCGGCCATCGAGCTCAACCTCGTCGGCAACTTCTCCGAGGTCTGGCTGGCCAAGGAGCGGCACTCCGGCCTGGTCGGGATCAACATGTTGGAAAAGATCCAGACCGCCAGCCTGTCCGCCATCCTCGGCGCGATGCTGGCCGACGTCGACTACGTGATCATGGGCGCCGGGGTGCCGCGCGAGATCCCCAGGCTGCTCACCGAGTTCGCGGCCGGCCGCACCGGCCACCTCACCATCGACGTGGTCAACTCCACGACGACCCACACGGCTTCCCTCAACCCGGTCACCGCCATGGGCGACGAGCTGCCCGCCCTGCGGCGCCCCAACTTCCTCGCGATCGTCACCCTCCATGTGCTCGCGGACTACCTCAACCGCGACCCCGAGATCCGTCCCGATGGCTTCATCGTCGAGGGCCCCCGCGCCGGTGGGCACAGCTCCCCGCCGCGCGGCGTGCGTGTCCTCGACGAGGCCGGGGACCCGATCTACGGGCCGAGGGACGACGCGGACCTGAGCAAGATCGCCCGCGTGGGCCTGCCGTTCTGGGTTGCCGGCGGCTACGCCACCCCGGAGAAGGTCGCGGAGGCTCGCGCCGCAGGCGCCGAGGGCGTGCAGATCGGCACCTTGTTCGCACTGGCGGACGAGTCCGGCCTCACCCCTGCCATCCGGCAGCAGTTGATGGCCGAGCTGGAGTCCGGTGACTTGGTGGTGCGCAACGATCCGCGCGCGTCGCCGACCGGCTTCCCCTTCAAGGTGGCCCAACTGGCCGACACCCTCTCCGAGGAGGACGTCTACCAGGCGCGGGAACGCATCTGCGACCTCGGGTACCTCCGCATCCCTGTCGAGCGCCCAGACAAGTCGATCACCTACCGATGCCCGTCGGAGCCCCTCAAGCCCTACCTCCGCAAGGGCGGCTCCGAAGAGGACACGGTGGGGCGCAAGTGCCTCTGCAACGCTCTGATGGCCAACATCGGTCTTGGGCAGCTCCGTAAGGACGGCTACCAGGAGCAGCCTGCGGTCACCCTCGGGCAGGACCTGGACGGCGCCAAGGCGCTGTCGGCCCTGTATCCCGGTGGGTGGACCGCTCGGCAGGCTGTCGACTGGTTGCTGTCGGTCCACGCGCCGCGCTGACCCCTGACGAGGAGTAGCCGCACCCTTCCCTGACCTCGGATGGCGACGAGGTCGGGGAGGCGTGCCGACTGATCTGCAGGAATCTACGTAGAGAGCGGCATTTGTGTATATACACAAATGCCGCTCTCTACGTAGCATGTTGCAGATCACTTGGGCCTCAAGTGGCGGCGTTTGCGGAGTTCATGGATCAAGCTCTGTTGGGTAGCCGGCCATTTCTTCCAGATCTGCTGGTAGCTGAGCCTCAGCGTCGTGTAGCCGAGTCCTCTCGCGGCAAGATCCCGCCGTCGGTCGTTCTCGTAGTTGGTCTCGCCGTGGTGTGCCTGGCTGTCGCACTCGACGATGAGCGAGTCTCCCACCAGGAGGTCGACGAACCCAACGCCGTCGATCTCGGCCTGAGCCCTGACGGAGACGCGCCTGCGCACGAAGAAGAGCCTGACTCTCGTTTCGCTCCCGGACTGGGCGGGTGCGATTCGGTCGCGGTAGTCGGCGTACTTCTTCGGCAACCCTCCGAGTGCCCAGCGGACTTCCTCCAGAGGTGCCAGGCCGAGGTTCAGGGCGGACTCGGCCACGATCATGGCGTCCTCCACCGGGTGTCGGACCGCCACCTGTCGCAGGCAGTCCGACAACGGCCAGACTGCCTCTGGCGGATATCTGACCCCGTAAGGATGGGCGATCAACCCCTTGCGCCTGACGGGGTCGGTTCCAGACCCGTAGACGACATGGATTCCTGACCTGTTGGGGACCCAGAGTCCATGGTGCCGGCATCCGCTGAGGCAGCCCAGCCTGGCGCCAGCCTTGAGGGCGCGCTGCACGTCTTCGTCGGCTCCGTCCGTGGCATACCAGCCCGGGCGGATCCGGCGCAAGCTTCCGTTCTTCACCAGCAGAGCGGCGTGGTGCCGGGTGATGCCCGCGTCTCGAAGTTGAGCGGGGGAGTAGATGCCTTGGAGATCCATGCCGCCACTCTCGGCAACCTGGCGGGGCATTTCCCGCCACGCCTGACGCCCTGTGGACGACCTCGCCTCTGCAACTTGCTATCCAGAGCGCGGTTTCTGCAGATATCCACAGAAACCGCGCTCTGGATAGCACGTTGCAGACAGGGGTGGCCAGATCCGGGCGTTGGTCAGGAAGTGAGGTCGAGTCCGAGGTCGAGAACCTCTGCCGAGTGGGTCAGGGCGCCGACGGCAATGAACTCCACTCCTGTGGCCGCGACCTCGGCGGCCCGCTCAAGCGTCAGCCCTCCGCTCGCCTCCGTCCGGACCCCCGCTTCGCGGCACACAGCAACGGCCTCGCGGGTCTCCGCCAGGGTCATGTTGTCCAGCAGCACCAGCTCGGCGCCTGCCGCGACCGCCTCGCGCACCTGCGCGACGGTGTCGCACTCCACCTCCACCGCGACACCCGGCGCGTGCGCACGCACAGCCCGGAACGCCGCCGCGACCGACCCCGCCGCCGCGACATGGTTGTCCTTGATCAGCGCCGCGTCCCCGAGCGCCATCCGGTGGTTGACGCCCCCGCCGCACACGACTGCGTACTTCTGCAGGGCGCGCATGCCCGGCACGGTCTTGCGCGTGTCGCGGATCCGGGCCTCGCTCCCGGCCACGGCGGACACCCACTCAGCCGTCTCAGTCGCCACCCCGGAGAGCTGCCCCAGGAAGTTCAACAGCGTCCGCTCGGCCGTCAGCAGGCAGCGGACCGGCCCGGCGATCCGCAGCACGACGTCGCCCGGCTCTACCCGCGCCCCGTCCTCGAGCACCACCTCGGCCGACGCCTCGACCCCCAGCCGCGACGCCACCACCCGCAGCACCTCGACCGCTACCGGCACCCCCGCGACGACTCCAGCCTCGCGCGCCACCACCTCCGCGACCCCGACGGCGTCCGCCGGCACCGTCGCCTCCGTCGTGACGTCCGGCCCGAGCCGGAGGTCCTCGTCCACCGCCACGGCGATGATCCGCCGCACCTCGGCTGGGTCGACGGCGCCCCAGGCGTCGACCACGTCGCGGTCCAGTGGGGCAAGGTCGATCTCGGTCGACAGGGCGTTCATGCTGCGGTCCTTTCGGCGATGGTGAGGGGCGCAGAGGTGAGCTCAAGGCCGCCCTCCGTGAGGCGGATGGCGATCCTCCGCTCCCAGGCGGGCGACGTGGTGGGGTAGTCGGCGCGCCGGTGGCATCCGCGGGACTCGGTCCGCGCCGAAGCGGCGGCCACCAGGGCGGTCGCGACGGCGTGCAGGTTCGTGGCCGTGAGGGTCGCGTCATCCACCACACCAGCAACACGTGGCGCCTCGGCCAGAGCGGCGCCGAGCGCACCCAAGCCATCGGACGTCCGCGACACGAAGGCCTCGTGCTGCATCCACGCCCTGATGCCTGGGACCGCCGAAGGATCGACGACGCCCACGACACCCCGCGACACCGGCGCCCCAGCCCGCGACACAGACCCGGAGGCGAGTAGAGCCCCTACCCGGTCGCCCGCTACCAGCGCCTCGGTCAGCGAGTTCGACGCCAACCGGTTCGCCCCGTGCACGCCCGTCGCCGCGACCTCGCCGACGGCGAAAAGCCCCTGCACCGACGTCCGCCCGGACAGGTCCGCCGCGACACCCCCGCACGCGTAGTGGGCGGCCGGGTGCACCGGGATGAGTTCGGTCACGGGGTCGACGCCTCGGCCCCGGCACAGCGCCAGGATCCCGGGGAAGTGGCCCTCCCACGTCGACCGCCCGAAGAACGTCGCGTCCAGCCACACGTGCGCGGCACCCGTCCGTTCCAGGTGAGACATGATCGCGGCCGAGACGACGTCGCGCGGCGCCAGCTCGAGCAGCGGGTGCACCCCAGCCATGATCCGGCGGCCCGCGTCGTCGACCAGCCACGCGCCCTCGCCGCGCACCGCCTCGGACACCAGGACCCCCCGCGACCCCGCGTCGGCGTCGGCCAGCACGGTGGGGTGGAACTGCATGAACTCGAGGTCGCGCACCTCGGCGCCGGCCCGCAGCGCCGCGGCCACGCCGTCGCCCGTCGCGCCCAGCGGGTTGCTCGTGACGGGCCACAACTGACCGAGCCCGCCGGTGGCGAGCACGACGGCGCCGGCGAGCAGCTCGCCCACCTGGCCGTCGGCGTCGAGCAGCCGCACCCCGCAGGCCCGCCCCTCGGCATCCGTGAGCACGTCGACGAGCCGCGTCCGGGTCATGACCCGCGTCCGCGACCCCGCGAGAGCCGACGACAGCGCCGCCCACAGCGCACGCTCGATTTCCGCGCCTGTGGCGTCGCCGTCGGCGTGGATGATCCTCCGCGCCGAATGACCGCCCTCGAGGTGCAGGTCCAGCCCGCCCCCGGACCCCCGGTCGAACCGCGCCCCCAGCCCGATCAGCCGCCGGATCGCGCCCGGTGCACTGGCCACCAGATCCGACACGACCCCCGCGTCGCACAATCCCGCCCCGGCGGTCAGGGTGTCGGCCACGTGGGAGGCGAGCGTGTCGCCGTCGTCCCACACCGCCGCGAGCCCGCCCTGCGCCCAGGCGGTGGCCGAGTCCGTGACCTCGCCGCGGGTGACGGCCACGCAGTCGACGCCGGCGGCGGCCAGGTGCAGCAGCGCGGAGAGGCCCGCCGCGCCGGTGCCGACCACCACGACGTCGGTCCGCCCCGTCCAGGCGGGGGCAGCCGCGGGCAGCATCATTCCCCCGACCCGGGGTTGCCGATCGCCACCATCCGCTCGACGGCCTGCCGCGCCCGGGCGGCCACGTCCGCCGGAACATCCACCTCGTACGCCCTGGTCAGCGCAGGGTCACCGAGGCACGCCTCCAGCTTCTCCGGCGTGGTCATCTTCATGAACGGGCACGCGGCCTTGGGGTTGACCGGCTGGAAGTCGGTCAGGGGATTGGCCTTGCGCAGCTGGTGCAGCATGCCGATCTCGGTGGCCACCAGCACCTGGCGCGACGTCTCCCGCCGCGCGTAGTCAAGCATTCCGCCGGTGGAGAGCACGTGGGTGCGGTCGCCGGGCAGCTCGCCGGACTCGGCCAGCCACAACGCACTCGTGGTGCAGCCGCACTCGGGGTGCACGTACAGGTCGGCGGCGGGGTTGTCGCGCACGGACTCGATGAGGTCCGACGGCGAGATGTCGGCGTGCACGTGGCACTCGCCGAGCCAGACGTGGATGTTCGTCCGGCCGGTGGCGCGGCGCACGTGCGCGCCGAGGAACTGGTCCGGGAGGAAGAGGATCTCGCGGTCCTCGGGGATGGAGCGGACCACCTCGACGGCGTTGGAGCTGGTGCAGCAGATGTCCGTCTCGGCCTTCACCTCGGCGGTGGTGTTGACGTAGCTCACGACGACGGCGCCGGGATGCTCGGCCTTCCAGGCGCGCAGCTGGTCCGCGTTGATCGTGTCGGCGAGCGAGCAGCCGGCCGCCTGGTCCGGGATGAGGACGCGCTTGGCGGGAGAGAGGAGCTTGGCGGTCTCGGCCATGAAGTGGACGCCGGCGAAGACGATGGTCTCGGCATCGGAGGTCGCGGCGATGCGGGAGAGAGCCAGCGAGTCGCCCACGTGGTGCGCGACGTCCTGGATGATCGGCGCCTGGTAGTTGTGGGCGAGGATGACGGCGTTGCGGGCGGCGGCGAGCGCGTGGACGCGGGTCTGCCACGCGGCCACCTCGTCGGCGGTCCACAGCTCCCACGCCTCGGTGCCGACGCCGCGCTCCTGTAGGAGGGTCATCTCCTGCTCCTTTCCGGTTTTCGACTCTCAGGCGAAAACTAGGGGAACTGTAGCATGCCATCCATGGCTCCCCATCCCCCGCGCGATTCCGTGGGCGTCGCGCTCTACCGGCACGAGGCCATCGGGGCGGTCCTGCAGGTGCGCGGGGTCGACGACGGCGCCCCCCGGCTCTCCGTGTTGCTGGCCCGGCGTGACCACGAGCCGTTCGAGGGGCGGTTCGCGCTACCGAGCGGCCCCGTCGAGCCGGAGGAGACGCTGGAGGCCGCGGTGCTGAGGCACCTGGCGGAGAAGGTGGATGTCGCGGGGCTGACGCACCTCGAGCAGCTGGGCACTCGCTCCGACCCTGGCCGCGACCCCGCGCAGCGCACCATCGGCACCAGCTACCTCGGGCTCGTGCCGACGGTGCTGGAGCCGCACCTGCCGGAGCGGGCGTCGTGGGTGGCTGTCGACGAGCTGCCGGACCTGGCGTTCGACCACGCCACCGTCGTCGCCCAGGCAGTCACCCGGCTCCGGGCGAAGCTCAGCTACACCAACATCGGGTTCGCGCTGATGCCGGCGGAGTTCACGATCGCTGAGCTGCGGGAGGTGTATGTCGCGGCGTTGGGCCACGACGTCGCGCCGACGAACCTGGAGCGGGTTCTGACGAGGCGCGGCCAGTTGGTGCCGACGGGGGAGATGTCGGCGCCCGGCACGAAGGGTGGCCGCCCGGCCCGCGTGTTCCGTTTCCGCGACCGTGCTTTGGTGGTCACCGACCCGTTCGCCGTCCTCCGCCCCGAGTAGGCCTCACCCAGCGCGGGGAGGGGGGTCGGCGTCGTCGCGCCCCGGGATTGAGATGGTGTCGTTCACGGCATCGGCCTGCCCACCGCGGATGCCGATGAGGGTGGCCAGCAGAATCAAAGCTCCGCCGGCCACGAGGCGGATTGTGACGGCCTCGCCGCCGAAGCCGACGGCGAACGCCGAGGCGAAGACCGGCTCGAACGTCATGAGTAGGGCCACCCGGGTGGGGGTGATGTGGCGCTGCGCCCAGGTCTGCAACAGCATCGTGACGATGCCGGCCATGATCGCGGTGTAGACGATGGCGCCCCAGACGCCGGGGTCCGCGGGCACGTGGTAGCCGCCGGGGAGGCCCAGGAAACCGGTGGTCAGCGCCACGCCGATGAGCTGGACGATGGCCAGGCTCATGGCGTCCATGGAACGTGACCACCGGTCCAGCAGGACGATGTGAACGGCGTACAGCGCCGCGCCGACGAGGGTGAGCGCCTCGCCGACTCCGCCGTTGCCGAGCCCGGTGAGGCTCAGCACCGCGAGCCCGGCGAGTGCCAGCGCCACCGCCACCCACGTGCGGACGTTGAGTCGGGCCTTGAAGGCGATCCACATGATGATCGGGGTCAGGACCACGTACGTGCCGGTGATGAACCCGGAGACTGAGGCCGCCGTCGTCTGCAGGCCCACGGTCTGGACGATCTGCGCAAGGCCGTAGAGGCAGCCGAGGGCCAGTCCGATCTGCCACTGCGTGGCGGTGAGGCGGCTGAGTCGTCGCCAGAAGACGAAGGCGGGGATGGCGGCTCCGACGGCGAACCGGACGGCGAGGAAGTCGATGGGGTCGATCTTGCTGACGGCGTCCTTGATGATGAAGAACGTCGACCCCCAGATCGCCGTCACCACGAGCAATGCCAGGGTGGCGACGGTTGGCTTCCGCATGCTCCTCCTCCCGCTCTGTGTGTCGCGGGAAGTCTACGGGCGGCTAGCCGGAGGCGCGGATCTTCAACTCCACCGGCAGCGTCACCGGAGACGCGATCTCCCGCCCCTCAACGAGGCCCAACACCATCAGGGTGGCCTGCCGGCCCAACTCGACCGCGGGGTTGACCACCGTCGTCAAGGGCGGGTCGAGTGTCGCGGCGGCCGCGAAGTCGTCGAATCCGATCACCTTCACCTGCTCGCCGATCCGGATCCCGCGCGCCCGGAGCGTATCCATCACGCCTTGGGCCATCAGGTCCGAGGCCGCGAAGATCCCGTCGATCGCTGGGTCTGCGTCGAGCAGCTCAGCCGCCGCGCGGGCGCCCGACTCGCGGGTGTAGTCGCCGTGCGCGACGGCGACCTCGAGCCCCGCATCCTCGAGAACCGTGCGCCAGCCGGTGAGTCGGTCCAGCGCCGCCGACATGTCCGACGGGCCAGCGACGGTGGCAGGGCGGCGCACCCCCGTCGCCAGCATCCGCTCCGCCGCGAGACGTGCGCCGCCCAAGTTGTCGGTGTCCACGAAGTACGGATGATGATCAGTGTCCGGAAGCAGCGGCGCCCCCAGGAACACCGTCGGGATGGGCAGGTTGAGCGCGGCCGCGACCAGCCCGTCGGAGCGGTGGTGCGACACCACGATCGCCCCCGCAACGCGCCCCTCAAGCAGGAAGTCGACGACTGAACCGGACCGGTCCGGGTGTGACGCGAACACCATCACGAGCTGCATGTCTGTGCCGGCCATGCCGTCGTTGATGCCGGCCACAGCCAGGCCGAAGAAGGGGTCCGAGAAGACCATCCCGTCCGGCTCCGGCACCACCATCGCGAGCGTGTTGGAGCGCCCCGTCGCCAGGGACCGGGCCGACGCGTTGGGCACGTAGCCCAGCTTGGAGACGGCGGCCCCCACCTTGGCAGCGGTCTCCGTTGCCACCCCGGGATCGTGACGCACGACGCGTGACACCGTGGCGCGCGAGACGCCCGCGAACCGTGCGACGTCCTCCAGCGTCGGCCTCACCATCGTCGGTCCCTTCACTACCCCTGCACGCCATTCTGGCGCGCAGCGTCACGGAAGAATAGAGCCGACGCCTTCGGGGTGCGCTGCTGTGTCTCGTAATCCACGCGCACGATGCCGAAGCGCTTGTCGTAGCCCCACGCCCATTCGAAGTTGTCCATCAGGGACCACACGAAGTACCCGCGCACGTCCACCCCGGCCGAGATGGCGTCGTGGACGGCGACGAGATGGTCGCGCACGAACGACACCCGGTCCTGGTCGTCGACAAAGCCCTCCGCGTTCGCCACGTCAGGCATCGCGGCGCCGTTCTCAGTCACGTACAGCGGGATGCCGGCCGGGCCGGTGTACTCCTCCTGCAGCCGCACCAGCAGCCGGGTCAGGCCCTCGGGCTGGATCTCCCAGTCCTGATCCGTGACCGGCAGCCCGCGCGGCACGGACGTCACCCACTCGGAGCCGATGTTCGGGTTCCCCCGAACCCGCCCGTCGGGCAGCACCACCGGTGCGTAGTCCGACGACGGCGTGCCGGTGACGGCCTCACCGTGGTAGTAGTTCACGCCCAGCACGTCGATGGGGGTGGAGATGATCTCCAGATCCCCCGGCTGGATGGCGTCCTCGAGGCCGAGCCCCGCCAGGTCTTCCAGCACGTCCGCCGGGTACTCCCCGCGGAAGATCGGGTCCAGGAAGAAGCGGTTGAAAATCCCGTCGATCCGCCTGGCGGCCTCCACGTCGTTGGCCGACGACGGGTCCAGCGGGTCCGGAACCGTGTGGTTGGTGGTGATCCCCAGCGTGGCCGACGGCGCCAGCTCGCGCAGCCGCGCCGTCGCCATCCCGTGGGCCAGCAGCAGGTGGTGCGCCGCGTGCAGGCCTTCGCGCCGCGAGGCATGCCCGGGGGCGTGCTCCCCGCAGGCGTAGGAGAGGAACGACGAGCACCACGGCTCGTTGAGCGTGGTCCAGATGTTGACCCTGTCACCCAGCGCGGCGTGCATCGCCTCGGCGTACTCGACGAAGCGGTAGGCGGTGTCGCGGTTGGTCCAGCCCCCCTTGTCCTGCAGTGCGGCGGGCAGGTCCCAGTGGTAGAGCGTCACCCACGGCGTGATGCCGTGGCCGAGGAGCTCGTCGACCAGACGTGAGTAGAAGTCCAGGCCCCGGGGGTTGAGGTCCTTGTCGTCGGGGCGCACGCGGGGCCACGACGTCGAGAAGCGGTAGGACTGCAGTCCCAGGTCCGCCATCATGCCCACGTCCTGCGGCATGCGGTGGTAGTGGTCGCAGGCGACCGTGCCGTCGTGGCCGCCGAAGACGGCGCCCGGCTCACGGCAGAACACGTCCCAGATGGAGTCCGTGCGGCCGTCCTCGTGGGTGGCCCCCTCGATCTGAAACGACGCGGTGGCGCTGCCCCACAGGAAGCCTGGGGGGAACTGATAGGCGGTCATCCCTTGACTGCTCCTTGCATGATGCCGGCCACCAACTGGCGCCCGGCGACGGCGAACAGGACAACCAGCGGCAGCGTGGCGACGAGGACGCCGGCCATGATGAGCGAGTAGTCCTTGAAGTAGGACGCCTGGAGCAGCTGCAGCGCCACCGGGAGGGTGGGGTTGGCAGAGCCCAGGATGATGAAGGGCCAGAAGAAGTTGGTCCAGGACCCGACGAAAGTGAACAGGCCCAGCATTGCCGCGGCGGGACGGGCCGCCGGGAGCGCGATGGACCAGAATGTGCGGATCATGGAGGCGCCGTCTACTCGGGCCGCCTCGATCAACTCGAAGGGCAGCGCCTCGCGCAGGTACTGGGTCATCCAGAACACACCGAAGGCCGTGACCATGCCGGGCACGATGACCGCCTGGAGCTTGCCCACCCAGTCCAGCTCGGACATGAGGATGAACAGGGGCACGATGCTGAGCTGCGTCGGAACCGCCATGGTCGCGATGACGAACACCAGCAGGCCGCTGCTGCCGCGGAACCGTAGCTTCGCGAACGAGTAACCGGCCAGCGTCGAGAAGAACACCACTGAGATGGCGGTGATCGTGGAGACGATCACCGAGTTGCCCAGCGCCGTCCAGAACTTGATGTCCGAGGTGATGACGCGACCGATGTTGGCCATCAGGTTGCCACCAGGGATGAAGGACGGGATGGGGTTGCGCGCGATCTCGGGCGCGGTCGAGGAGGCCAGCAGGATCGTGAAGTAGATCGGGTAGATCGAGATGAGCACGACGGCGGCGAGGGCGGCGTACGTCGCCCAGCCTGGGCGCTTGTCAACGCCGTGCAGCTTGCGTCGCACCGCGCGGGCTGCGCCCTTGCCTGCCAACTGCTCGACCATGGGGGAGGACATCTGCGTGGACATCAACGGCCCGCCTTTCCGCTCGAGGATGACGCGATGGAGCGCGTGATGAGGTAGTTGATGACGCCCACCAGGATGATGATGAGGAACAGGATCCAGGACACGGCCGCGGCGCGGCCGAAGCTCTTCTGGGCTCCCCAGCCCAGCTCGTAGATGTACATCGTCAGCGTCATCCACTGCCGGTCCGCGCCGCCCTGGCCCAGGGTGTCGAACATGCGGGGCTCGTCGAAGATCTGGAGGCCGCCGATGGTGGAGGTGATGACGACGAAGATGATGGTGGGCCGCAGCATCGGGATGGTGATGGAGAAGAAGGTGCGCCAGCGGGCGGCGCCGTCGACGATCGCGGCCTCGTAGACCTCCCGCGGGATGGCCTGCATGGCGGCGAGGAAGATCAGCGC
This sequence comes from Tessaracoccus sp. MC1679, assembly GCF_014164775.1. Taxonomy (GTDB): domain Bacteria; phylum Actinomycetota; class Actinomycetes; order Propionibacteriales; family Propionibacteriaceae; genus Arachnia. The sequence continues at coordinate 212,676 of NZ_JACJGB010000008.1, read as the reverse complement.
GTTGTAGCCGGTCCAGCGGAAGTTCACCATGGTGGCGATGGCGATGTGGGCGGCCAGCGGATCCGCGTGCCAGCCGATGCCGGCCGCGCCCAGGTTCGCGAGGACCGCGTTCACGAGGCCGGACTGGTCGGCGAAGATCTTCGCGAAGATCATGGAGACGGCCACGGGCGCCACAACGTAGGGGAGCAGCACGCCCATCCGCCAGAAGGTCTTCGCGCGGAGGTTGGTGTCGAGCAGGTAGGCGATGACGATCGCGGCCATCACCTGCGGCACGGAGGAGAGCAGGAAGATCGAGAAGGTATTGCGCAGCGCCTTGTAGAAGTTGGGCTGCTGGAGCACGTCGGTGTAGTTCTTGAGGCCCACCAGGTCGCCTTGACCGCCGATCAGGTGCCAGTCATGCACCGACACGTAGGCGGTGTACACCAGTGGAAACAGGCCGACGATGAAGAACAGGATGAAGAACGGGCTGATGTACAGGTAAGGCGACGCCTTGACGTCGAGCCGGCTCAGGCGCTGGCTCAGGGTGAGCTCTCTCATGGGGATGTCTTTCGGGCAGCGGGGACGGGGCGGGGTCGGGGGCCGGGGGTGCGACCCCCGACCCCGCGGTGACTCAGCTGAGGCCGAGGGCGTCGTAGGCCGCGAGGGCCTTGTCCCACGAGCCGGCGGCGTCGTCGGTGCCTTCGACGTCGACACGGTTCAGACCGTCAGTGACCAGCTGCGCAAGGGCGAAGTAGTTCGGGCCCTTGAAAGGCTGCACGGTGACGGCCTTGGCGCGGTCGGCCAGGATCTGTCCGGTGGGCGCGTCGTTGAAGAACGCGTTGGTGGACTCCAGCAGGGCCGGGTCCTCGAGGGCATCGACCTGCGACGGGAAGGTGCCCTTGGCCTCGAACGCCTTGATCTGCTGCTCAGGGGCGGTCAGCCATGCGGCGAGCTCCTTGGCCGCCTCGTGGTTGGGGCCCTGCTCAGGAACGGTCAGGTAGGAACCGCCCCAGTTGCCGCCGCCGCCCGGGTAAACGTTGGCGATGTCCCAGCCCTCGACGCCCTCGGCGTTGCCCTCGATGACGCCCAGCATCCAGCCGGGGCAGAGCATGGTGGCGAACTTCTCACCCTGGAAGGCGTTGGTCCAGTCCTCGGTCCACTGCGCCAGGCCGGCGGACAGGCCGTCGTCGACGGCAGCGGTGGCGATCTGGTCGTAGATCCCCTTGATCTCCGCGTTCTCGCTCAGCGGGATGGGGGTGCCGTCCGAATTCTCGAAGGGGTTCTCCACCTGGTTGACCATGCCCTGGAAGGTGGCCGAGGCGGAATCGAACCAGGCGACGCCGCCCGACTTGGCCACGTAGTCCTTCCCGACGGTGAAGTAGTTGTCCCAGTCGCCCTCGAGCAGCGCGGCAACTTCCTCGCGGTCGGTCGGGAAGCCGGCCTTCTCCATGAGGTCGGCGCGGTAGCAGATGCCCTGGGGGCCGATGTCGGTGCCGTAGCCGATGAGCTTGCCGTCTTCGGTGGTCACGGCGGCGGTCTTCCAGTCGAGCCAGCGGCCCTCCAGCTCGGGGTCCGCCAGGTCGACGAACTTGTCCGGGTACTGCATGAGCTCGGTCAACCAGTCGATCTCGATGGCCTCGATGTCGGCCAGGCCCGAGCCTGCGGCGAGGCGGGTGTTCATGTTGTCGCGGGCCTCGTTGGCCGTCGCGGCCTTGCGCTGCTCGACGGTGATGTTGGGGTTGTCGGCCATGTACTCCTTGATCAGCTCTTCGTAGCCGAACTCGTTGAACGTGGCGACGGTGAGGGTGATCTTCTCGTCCGGGTTCGCCGAGGCGTCCTGGGACGTGGTGGCGTCGGGGGTGCCCGACGCGCAGGCCGTGAGTAGGGCGCCGACGCAAGCGACGGCGGCGAGGTTGCGGATGACAGGACGCACGGTGACTCCTTTGTGATGACTGTGTGCCTTCCCGTAGAGAGCGCTCTCATCTGTCTTCGGCGAATCATCGAGAGCGCTCTCAGGGATTGCTAGAAGCGTATGTGCGACCCCCGCCGAAAGTCAACCGGGGTTATCAACTTGTGATAATTGGCCCCGCGGCGACCCCTCGAGCAGTAGCCGCTGAACCGGGATGTGCGGGGATCCGGGAGAACCCTGCCTGGGCGGCCCGCTGTTGACACGGTCTGCCTTGAGGCAGTGGTCTTGCGGTGGTCGGGTCGTGAGGGCCGCCCAGGCAGGGTCTCCCTGATCCCGCGTCGTTCGCCCGTGGCGTGGTTGCGTCCCGGCGCGCGTCGACAGGGCGGCGTTGGCATGGGTCTTCCTGGGCGGGATGCCAGCTCGGTGATCGTCGGGTTGGGCATCGCTGCGCAATGCCGCCCTGTCGACCCCCGCCTTCGCTGGAACCTGGATCCGGCGTCGTCCCGCCTTCCCGCCGGTTGAGCCGCGCCAAGCCGCGGAGCGGCGCAACGCGCGTCGAAACCGACCTGCCCTGACGCAGAACCCAGGACCCGCAAAGCGCCTCAATCCGCTCCCTGAGGAGGGGCGCGCGCGGAGCGGCGAGCCCCGTCTCGAAGGGTCGAATCGCGAGATGACAAGCAGTCTTGCGCACGGATTCCGTCACGACCCTTCGAGACGGACAACGGTCGCTGCGCGACGCCGGCCTCCTCAGGGGCCGGTGGGCCGGCCGTCGGTCGCTGCTCGCGCTGTCCTGCAGCTCCGCTGGTTGAGCCGCGCCAAGCCGCGAAGCGGCGCAGCGCGCGTCGAAACCGACCCACACCTCCCGCAGCCCCACCAGGGGAGGTCAGGCGTGGGGGCGCAACAGGGGGTAGAGGATCGTCTCGCGGATGCCGACGCCCGTCAGCAGCATGATCAACCGGTCGATGCCCAACCCCAGACCGCCCATCGGCGGCACCCCGTACTCGAGCGCCTCGATGAAGTCGCCGTCGAACTGCATCGCCTCCGGATCACCCCCGGCCGCCTTGAGCGACTGGGACACCAGCACTTCCCGCTGGATCACCGGGTCCACCAGCTCGGTGAAGCCGGTGCCGCGCTCGAGGCCGCCGATGATCAGGTCCCACGCCTCGACCTTCCCCGGCTCCGAGCGGTGCTGGCGCGCCAGCGGCTGGGCGATCGACGGGTAGTCATAGACGAACGTGGGCTGCAGCAGGTCCGGTTCGATCACCTCGGAGAACAGCTCCATCGCCATCTTGTCCGCGGCCCACTTGGGGTCGTACTCCACCTCGTGCGCGTCGGCGATCCGGTGCAGGGTCTCCAGGGGCGTGTCGACGGTGATCTCCTCCCCGAACCGCTCGGACATGGCCGGGAAGACCGACAGCCACGGCCACTCGCCGTCGAGGTCGATGACGCCCTTCGGCGTCTCGATCTGCCGCGACCCCACCGCGTCCGCCGCCGCCACGACGATGTCCTGGATCAGCCGCGCGATCGTGCGCTGGTCGCCCCACGCCATGTAGGCCTCGAGCATCGTGAACTCGGCCGAATGCGTGGAGTCGATCCCCTCGTTGCGGAACACCCGCCCCATCTCGAAGACGCGGTCCGCGCCGCCCACCATTGTCCGCTTGAGGTGCAGCTCGAGAGCGATCCGCAGCGTCATGTCGATGTCGAACGCGTTGATGTGGGTGGTGAACGGGCGCGCCGCGGCTCCGCCGTGCACCAACTGCAGGGTGGGGGTCTCCACCTCGAGGTAGTCCTGGGCGTAGAGCGTTTCGCGGATGGCTCGGGTGATGGCGGAACGGGCGCGCACCATCTGGCGGGCCTCGTCGCGCACGATGAGATCGACGTAGCGGCGGCGGACGCGTGCCTCCTCGGACAGGTCCTTGTGCATCACCGGCAGCGGCCGCAGCGACTTGGCGGCCATCCGCCACTCGCCGGCCATGATCGACAGTTCGCCGCGCTTCGACGAGATGACCCGCCCGGTCACCCAGACGAAGTCCCCGAGGTCCACATCCGTCTTCCACGCCGCGAGCGCCTCATCGCCCACCTCGGCCAGCGACAGCATCACCTGGAGGCGCTCGCCGTTGTCGTCGGGGGTGAAGCCGTCCTGCAGGGTGGCGAAGGCCAGCTTGCCGGTGTTGCGGATGAAGACCACGCGCCCGCCGGTGGTGACGAGGTCCTGCGTCTCCTGCCCGGCCTCAAGGTGTCCCCAGGTGCCCCGGATTGCCCGCAGGGTGTGGCTGCGCTCCAGGTCCGCCGGATACGGCTCAACCCCGGCGTCCAGCAACCGGGCGCGCTTCTCCTTGCGGATGGCGGTCTGTTCCGAGTCGCTGGGCAGGGCGGAGGGGGTATCAGTCACGCGGGACATCCTAACGGGTGGGGGTGTCCCGCCCGTCACGGCGAGGGCTCACGCCCAGCTGACGCGCACCCCGTCGACGGTGTCCTCGAAGACCACGCCGGCGAGGCTTTCGGTGGTCCAGTCCGCGGCGAGCTCGTCGGCGCGGTGCTCGGTCAGGACGCCCAGCACCTTCATGCCGGCCGATCGGGCGGCGGCCACCCCGGCGGGGGCGTCCTCGCAGACCAGGCAGCGCGCGGGATCCACGCCCAGCCGCTCGGCGGCGAGCAGGAAGCTGTCCGGGGCGGGCTTCCCGTTCTCCACCTGGTCCCGTGTCACGATGATCTCGGGGCGCGGCAGGCCGGTGGCGCACAGTCGGGCGTCCAGGAGCGCGGTCGTGCAGGAGGTGGCGATGGCGCGACGGTGGGTGGGGATGGCCGCGAAGGCAGCGGCCGCTCCTGGGAGCGCCACCACGCCGTCGGTGTCCGAGACCTCCAACTCGTCGATCCGTGCCCCGGCAGCGGGCGCGATGTCCGCTGGCAGGAGAGCGCGCGCCACCGCCTCGGCCGGCCGGCCCGTGTACTGCCGCAGGGTCTCGAGATCCACCCCGTACTCGGCGGCCCACAGCCTGTAGGCGCGATGCATCGAGGCGATGGAATCGGCGAGGGTGCCGTCGAAGTCGAAGATGACGGCGTCGAATGTGCCGATCCCGGTCACTTCCACAGGGTCATTCCCGTGAAGCTCACGACGATCAGGCCCAGGCCGATGGCCAGGTTCCAGTCCCCGAGGGAGCGCATGAAGCCGATGTACTCATAGGCCAGGTTCCAGGTGACCATCCAGGCGACGCCGATGAGGCCGATCGGCAGGAAGACCGCCGGCACCCAGGACCGTCCGCGGGGCGCCAACCGGGCGGCTTCACGTCGCTGCTCCGTGAGCTCTGCCTTCGCCTTGGACTTCTTCTTGTCCTCGGCGGTCTTGCGCACCTTTGATTCGGGCACTTTTGCCTCCTTCGTCGGGCACCTAGCCTAGGTCAGCGTCGACGAATCGCCCACATCGGCGCCTGAGGAATCCCTGGCGCGCCGCGCGCCGGGTACCGTGGGGCCATGGGCATGTGGGGCGCGCTGAAGCAGCGGGTGCCGCGCGTGCGCGCCAACATCGGCAAGAACCAGCTTCGGCACCGCTCCGGCCGCGGACGGGTGACCACCATCCTGGTCTGTGTGCTGGCGGGCTTCATGATGACGGTGGCGGCGCTGGCAGCCCGAGGCACGGATCTGAGGACGGACCGCAACGCGGACATGCGCGACCTCATCGTGTCGCAGGGCCAGCGCAACGCGGAGTTGAGCCTGGAGGCTGACGAGCTGCGGGCCGAGGTGGCGTCGCTCGGCTCGGGCCAGGTGGGCACAGGGGATCTCGCCGACGACCTCGCTGAAGCCGAGTTCCAGGCGGGCCTGGTCGCGGTGGGCGGGCCGGGCCTGAGGGTGACGCTGACCGACGCCCCCAACGACGTCCGCCCCGCAGGTGTCGACGACGACGCGCTCGTCGTCCACCAGCAGGACATCCAGGCGGTGGCCAACGCGCTGTGGGCCGGCGGGGCGGAGGCGATGACCATTCAGGGCCAGCGCGTGATCGCGACCACCGGCATCAAGTGCGTCGGCAACACCGTCGTGCTGCACGGCATCCCGTACGCGCCGCCGTATGTGATCGAGGCCGTCGGGGATCAGCAGCGGCTGCAGGCTGGGCTCGATGCGTCCGAGGCGGTGCAGATCTACCGGCAGTACGTTGACGCCTACGGCCTCGGCTACGCGGTGGAACGGCCCCAGCAGCTGGAGCTACCCGCCTTCAGCGGCACAACCGGCATCTCCCTGGCGCAGGCCGCCGGCTGACGGTGTCGCGGCGCCGCCGAACGGCGCGCGGCGGATCGGGCTCCCGGTGGCACAATGGCCGCGTGGCAGCCATCCTCGTGATCGACAACTACGACTCGTTCGTCTACAACATCGTGTCCTACCTGGCGCAGATCGGCGCCGAGGTCGAGGTGTGGCGCAACGACGATCCGCGCTTCGCGGAGGAGGGCTGGCACAAGCGCTTCGACGGCGTGCTCCTCTCCCCGGGGCCCGGCACGCCCGAGGAGGCCGGGGTGTGCATCGACGTGGTGCGCACGCTCGGCGGCGTGAAGCCGCTGTTCGGGGTGTGTCTCGGCCTCCAGGCCATGGGCGTGGCCTACGGCGGTGTCGTGGACCGCGCGCCGGAGTTGCTGCACGGCAAGACCTCCCCGGTGTTCCACGAGGGCAAGGGCGTGTTCAAGGGCCTGCCATCGCCGGTGACCACCACGCGCTACCACTCGCTGGCCATCGTCGAGGAGACCGTGCCTGACGTGCTTGAGGTCACTGCACGCACGGAGACCGGTGTGATCATGGCGGTCCGGCACCGCGACCTCGCCGTCGAGGCGGTCCAGTTCCACCCTGAGTCGGTGCTCACCGAGGGGGGATATCAGATGTTGGCCAACTGGTTGGTCGAGTGTGGCGACGACGACGCCCCGCGCCGCGCCGAGGGCATGTCCCCGTTGGTCACCACCACCCTCGACTGATCCCGGCCCCCGGGGGCTACCACCCCTCCGCAGAGTGTGGATTCCGGGATGGTAGACCGACCCCGAGGCCACACTCTGGGGGCACCCCCGATTTCCGATCTTCCGCGGGAGATTTCGAAGGCTCCAGAACCTGCGCGTGAACGCACGGGTTGGGGACGGCAGGGCGGCACTGCGCAGCGGTGCCCAACCCGACGATCACCCAGCTGGCATCCCGCCCAAGCAGACCCAACCCCCACGCCACCCTGCCGGCCCGCACCCGGGACAGGACCACGCCACAGGGAGGACCGAGTGCGGGGAGACGGGAGACGATGCCCGGGCGGCCTCAACAAACCGACCACAGATTGACCGGCGGCGATCAGCGGACCCTGGACAACGGCCGCCTGGGCATCGACTCACGGCTCCCCGCACCCGACCACCAGAACTGCATGAAGGTGGTAGTCACGACCCTTCGAGACGGTCCACGCCGCTTCGCGGGCGGCCCTCCTCAGGGAGCGAAAGGGGACGGTCCTCGCCGCTTCGCGGGCGGCCCTCCTCAGGGAGCGAAAGGGGACGGTCCTCGCCGCTCCGCGGGCGGCCCTCCTCAGGGAGCGGAAAGACGGCTGCGCCGCTCCGCGGGCGGCCCTCCTCAGGGAGCGAGGGGACGATCCGCGCCGCTACGCGGGCGGCCCTCCCAGGGAGCGGATGGGCGGCCCTTCTCAGCTCAGGGAGCGGGAAGGCCGGGCCAAGCCGCTCCGCGTCGTCCGGGGCTACGGGGTCGCGGACGGGTCAGGAGTCGGGGGCTCAGAGGCCGGCGGGGAAGGGGGAGGTGTCGGGGTCTCAACGACGGGTGGCTCACTCGTGGGCGGAGGCGTCGTGGGTTCAACCTCCGGGGGAGCCACCGCGACCCTGATGTTGATCACCGTTCCACGGTCCAGCGCCGTACCGGCGGTCTGATCCTGATCGAAGACCAGGCCGGACGACACCTCAGTGGTCTCCTCCTCAGTGACCTCAACCCGGAAGCCCGCAGCCTCAGCCTCACGCTGCGCCGCCGACGCCGTGCGCTCCGTCAGCACGGGCACCAGCGAACGACCCGTCGCCACGGTCAGCACGATCTGCTGATCCGGCGGCACCGTCGCACCGGAGGCCGGATTCACCGACACCACATTCCCCGCGACAGCATCGATCGGCTCGGTGGCCGGGTCCGCATCCTCCTCGGTGACCTGGGTCAGTCCGGCCGCCTCGAGCAACCGTCGAGCCTCCGCGACCGTGACCCCCGTCAGCCCATCGGGCACCGTCTTCTCGTCCGGCCCGCTGGAGACCACCAGTGCCACCCGTGACCCGGGTTCCACCATCGTCCCCGCCACTGGATCCGAGCTCAGCACCACCCCCTCGTCGACGTCCGAGCGCGCCTCGTAGGTGACGTTGGGCACCAGCCGGGCGTCGGTGAGGATGTTGGTGGCCGCCAGCTCGGTCTGCCCCACCACCGTCGGAATCTGGACTGTTGCCGTCGACGGCGGCTCAGGCGGGTTGAGGATGGTCCAGATGGCCACGCCCATGGCGATCAGGATGAGCCCGGCGACGATCGCCAGCGCGATCACGCCCTTGTTGGACTTCTTCTCCTCGGGCTCCATCAGGTCCGTGTCGGTGGGAGAGAGCACCGGCGACGGAGCAGGCACCACAGCCCCCCGTCGCGCGGTGGTGGTCATCGGATCGCTCGGAATCACCTTCGTGGCCGGCTCTGCCGGCAACGCGGCCAGCACAGGCTGCCCGTTCAGAGCGCGGAGAAGGTCCTCGCGCATCTCGGAGGCGTCCTGGTAGCGGTCCCGCGGGTCCTTCGCCAGCGACTTCAGCACGATCGCGTCCATCGACGGGCTGATCTCGGTGTCGATCTCCGACGGCGGCACGGGAATCTCCCGCACGTGCTGGTAGGCGACGCTCACGGGGGAGTCGCCCTTGAACAGTGGCTGCGAGGTGAGCAGTTCGTACAGCAGGCAGCCGACGGAGTAGATGTCCGAGCGGTTGTCCACCTTCTCGCCGCGCGCCTGCTCGGGGGACAGGTATTGCGCGGTGCCGATCACGGCCGCGGTCTGCGTCATGGTGGCGGAGGTGTCCGCGACAGCCCTGGCGATGCCGAAGTCCATCACCTTGACGGTGCCGTTGGGGGTGAGCATGACGTTGGCGGGCTTGATGTCGCGGTGGATGATGCCGGCGCGGTGCGAGTAGGCCAGGGCGTCGAGCACGCCGGCCGTGAACTCCATGGCGCGGTCCGGCACGATCTTGCGGCCATCGCGCAGGACCTCGCGCAGCGTCACGCCCTCGACGAGCTCCATCACGATGTAGGGGACAGAGACCTCCGACGAGGGGTCGCGCTCCTCGCCGGTGTCGTAGACCGCGACGATGTTGGGGTGGTTCAGACCGGCCGCGGACTGAGCCTCCCGTCGAAAACGGGCCTGGAACGTGGGGTCGCTGGCCAGGTCCACCCGCAACCGTTTGACCGCCACATCGCGCTCGAGACGGAGATCCCGTGCGCGCCACACCTCGGCCATGCCGCCCCGACCGATCACCTGGTCGAGTTCATAGCGGCCGCCGAGCAGCGCTCCTCGCTCTGTCATCGCTTAACGATCCTTTCGGTCAGTCACGCACAATAGTGCGCCATCTACCTGAGAGGTGTCTGAGAAGTTCATCGGAGAGCCTCCAGTACGGCCTTGAAGATGGGGGCTGCGAGCCGACCCCCGGAGATGTCGTCGCGGTCCACGTCGGCGTTCTCCACGAACGCGACGATGGCCACCGACGGGTCCTCGGCGTAGCCGACGAACCACGCGTAGGGGGGGCGGTCCGGCGCGGTCTGGGCGGTGCCAGTCTTCCCGCCGACCACGACGCCGTCGGTCTGCGCGGGGCGCCCGGTGCCGTCCTCGACGGTGGCCACCATCATCTGCTGCAGCAGCCCGGCTGTGGAGCCGCTGATCGGCTGGCCGATCACCTCGGGGCCACGGGAGCTCAGCACCGTCAGGTCCTGGTTGGTCACGGTGCTGACCAGGTAGGGAGACATCATGACGCCGTCGTTGGCGATGGCGGCCGCCACCTGCAGCATCTGCAGGGGGGAGGCGGCCACGTCGTACTGACCGATCGCCGACAACGCGGTCTGGGCCTCGTCGAGCTCGGTGGGGAACCGTGACGTGGCGGCCGCGAGGTCGAGGGTCTGTTCCTGGTTGAACCCGAACGCCTCGGCCATCGCCTGCAGCTTGTCGCTGCCCAGATCCAGCGCCAGGGACCCGAAGGCCGTGTTGCACGAGGTCTGGAGCGCCTGCTGCAGGGTCACGGTGGTGCCGCCGCAGTTGGTGGAGTTGCCGATGGAGCGGCTGGAGTTGGGCAGCCGCAGCGACGCGGGGGCATCCAACTCGCTGCTCGGCACCATGCCGTCCTCCAGAGCCGCCGCAGCCGTGACGAGCTTGAAGGTGGAGCCGGGCGGGTACACCTCGCGGGCGGCGCGGTTCTTCAGCGGCTCGTCCGGGGAGTCCAGGAGCTCCGTCCAGGCCTCCCGCGCCACCTCGAGGTCGACGGTGGCCAGCCGGTTGGGATCGTAGGTGGGCGTGGAGACCATGGCCAGGATCTCGCCGGTCTCGTAGTTCATCGCGACGGCGGCGCCCTGCTGGCTGCCCAGGGCGCGGACGGCCGCGGCCTGGGCGCGCGGGTTGAGGGTGGTGGAGATGTTGGCGCCCTGCGAGCTCTGCCCGGTGACCAGATCGAGGATCCGGTCGATCGACTGCTCGGACGAGGTGCCGGCCAGCTCCTCGTTGAAGGAGCTCTCGAGGCCGGAGCGGGCGTAGTCGTAGGAGTACCAGCCGGTCACCGTCGACCACAGCTCTCCCGCGGGATAGGTCCGCACGTAGGGGAACCGGCCGGGCCGGGGCACCGAGACGGCGATGGGCTCGTTGCCCACCAGGATGGCGCCGCGGGGGCGGGCGAACTCGGCGTCGCGGACCCGACGGTTGCTCGGGTGCGCGTTGAGGTCCTCGGCCTGGACCACCGAGATGGCGGTGAGGTTGAGCAGCAGCGCGGCCATCATGAGGGCCACGAACACCGTCACCCTGCGGATGGGCACGTTCATCGGCTGATCACCGCCGTCTCATCGTTGACCGCACCCATTTCGCGCGGGGCGGCCGTGGCGGCCTGGGGCATCCGGCTGCGATGCGAGATCACCATAAGGATGGCGATGATGATCCAGTTGGCGATCAGGCTGGAGCCGCCCTGGGACATGAACGGCGTGGTGAGGCCCGTCAGCGGCAGGAGCCGGGTGACGCCGCCGATGATGGCGAACACCTGCAGCGCGAACGTGAAGCTCAGCCCGGTGGCCAGCAGCTTGCCGAACCCGTCGGGCGAGGTGACTGCCGTCTTGAAGCCGCGCGCAACCAGCAGCGCGTACACCAGCACGATGGCCATGAGCCCGAGCACGCCGATCTCCTCACCCAGGGCGGCCGCGATCATGTCGCTCTTGGCCAGCGGGGTGAGCCCGGGCCGGCCGAGGCCCCAGCCGCGGCCGAACAGTCCGCCCCAGGCGAACCCGAACTGCGCGCTGATGATCTGAAGGTTCTGGTCGTAGTTGCTGAACGGGTCCAGCCAGGCGTTGACGCGGCGCGGCACGTGGTGGGTGAACTGGTTGGCGGCAAGGGCGGCGACGACGAAGGAGAGGCCGGCGAGGATGGGCCACGCGGGCCGCTCCGTCGCCACGTAGATCATCACCGTGAACAGCCCGAAGAACAGCATCGAGGTGCCCAGGTCGTTCTGATACACCATCACCACCAGGCACAGCAGCCACATCACCGCGATGGGTCCGAGGTCGCGGGCGCGGGGCAGTTCGATGCCCATGAACCGCTTACCGGCAAGCGCGAGCACCTCGCGCTTCTCGTAGAGGTAGGCGGCAAACGCGATCGACAGCGCGATCTTGGCCACCTCGGCGGGCTGGAACGAGAAGCCGAAGACCCGGATCCAGATCTGGGCGCCACCGGAGGAGACGCCGATCACCGGGAGCAGCGGCAGCAGCAGCAGCACAAGGCCGGAGATGAACAGGAGGTAGGGGTAGCGCTGGAGGCGGCGGTGGTCGCGGAGGCCGATCGCGACGGCGGCGAACAGGATCAGCCCGAGCGCCGTCCACAGCAGCTGGGTGGCCGCGTCGTCGTTGACGGGCTCAGGGATCTGGTCGATCCGCGAGATCATCGCCAGGCCCAGGCCGTTGAGGAGGAACACCGACGGCAGGATCACCGGGTCCGCATAGGGCAGTCGGAAGCGCACGACGAGGTGCGCGGCAACCCCCATCCCGTACCAGAGAGCGGTCACCGGAATCAGGTTCTGGGGCAGTTCGCCGTAGAGGTTGAGGCTCGTGATGACCCAACCGGCCAGACCGAACGACTGAGCGAACAGCACCAGGAACAGCTCGACCGTCCGTCGCTTCTTGTAGACGATCACCTCATCCGAGACCGCCGGCTGGACCGCTGCCGTCATCAGCAGGCCTCGGGGTCAGCCTCGGCGCTGGCCGTGGGGGTCGCGGTGACGAGGGTGGAGGGAAGCAGGAAGCTCGGGGGAGCGGACTGCGCGGTGGCGCCGGGCACCGCCGACAGCGTGGTGGTGGGCAGCCCGGGGATCGTCGACGACGGGGTGGCCGTCTGGCTGGGTGACGGCGACAGCTGCGGCGTGGGCTGCTGCCTCTCCTCCCGCACCTCGACGCAGCGCTCGGCCAGGGTGCGCAGCTGCTGGGTGGTGCCCCGGGCGGCGGGCAGGCTGTCCACCTGGATAGCGCCGTCCACCACGCGCTGATAGAAACGGGGCAGGTCGGTCACGGGGATGTCGGTGCGCTGGGTGAGGGTGTTGAGGTCCAGCCCCAGCAGTGAGCCGGGAATGCCGTTGTAGATCGCCACGTACCCGTCGTCGGCGGCCACGAAGTAGCGGGTGCGCGAGTACGAGATGACCCCCCACGCGCTGCCACCGAGTACCAGAGCGACGGCGAGGACCAGGGCCGTGATGCCGGGCCAGCGGTGCTTCGCCTCGTGCGGCGCGTAGCGCGCCACCTCCGCCGCGTCGTGCTCCACGTCGACGGCGGGTGCGGACTGCGGCCACTGCGGCCCGCGTCCAGTGCCGCCCTTCGTCATGGTCAACTGCCCCGTCCGGGGGACCTTGAGGTCGTCGGCGGCGCCGACGAGCTGGCCCTCGAGCGCGTCAAGGGCGTCGTCCTGGGGCACGACGTCGCCGATCACGATGGTGATGTTGTCGTGGCCGCCGTTGGCGTTGGCCGTCTCGGACAGCCGGGAGATCGCAGACGACGCGTCGTCGATGGTGAGGAACTCGCGGAGGGTCGCATTGTCCACCAGGCCGCTGAGCCCGTCGGAGCAAAACATGAGGCGGTCGCCCACCTGCGCGTCGAGGACTTCGAGGTCCGGCTCGAACTCGACCTGTCCGTTGAGGACCTTGAGGATGAGCGAGCGGTGCGGATGGGTGGCGGCCTGCTCCGGGGTGATCTTGCCGTCGTCGAGGAGCGACTGGACCCACGAGTGGTCGTGGGTGAGCTGGGTGAGTTCGCCGTCGCGGAGCAGATAGCCGCGGGAATCGCCGATGTGCGCCAGCCCGAACTGGGTGCCGTTGAACATGGCGCCGCAGAAGGTGGTGCCCATGCCGTCGAGCTCCAGGTCCTCCTCGATCAGCTCCGTGAGTTTCGTGTTGGCGCGGGCGATCATCCCGGCCATCCGCTCCAGCATCTCCTCGCCGTCAGCCGCGCGCTGATCCGAGCGTGCCGCCTCCTGCGCCGCGACGGCGGAGGCCAGGTCACCCGCTGCGGCGCCGCCCATGCCGTCGGTGACCAGCAGCATGGTGGGGGAGGCGTAGCCGGAGTCCTGGTTGTTCTTGCGGATCCTGCCCACTTCCGAGTGGGCGGCGAAGCGGAGGGAGAAGGTCATGGATCAGATCTCGAACCGCATGAGGGTCTTGCCGATGCGGACCACGTCCCCGACGGTGACCTTCGTGGGTTCTGTCACGAGTTTGCCGTTGACGTAGGTGCCGTTGGTGGACTGCAGGTCCGTGATCACCCAGGTGGTGGGGTCCTTCTGCACCAGTTGGGCATGCCGGGCGGAGGCGTAGTCGTCGTCGAGGAGCAGGGTGGAGTCCGCGGCGCGGCCGAGGTTGATGGTGGGCTCGACGGGGACCGCGGTACCCTGCTGCCCCCCGGCCGTGATGGCGAACCGGGTGGGCAGCTTCGAACGGTTGCGGCCCCGCCCCCGGTCCGCGGGGATGGCCACCAGCGAGGAGACGGGCACCCGGCGACCGAACATGTCCGTGCGCACCACGTTGGCGACGAAGAGGATGAACAGCCAGATCATGGCCATGAAGACGATCTTGATCGTCCCGACGAGAAGGTCAGACACGCTCAGGATCCCGTCGGTGAGTGGATCAGCAGCCTGGTGTTGCCGACCTCGATCCTGGCCCCCTCGCCGACACGGGTCTTGGTGACCCGGCTCCCGTTGACGTGCACGCCGTTGGTGGAGCCGAGGTCCTCGACGGTGATCACCGGGTGGTCCGGGTCACCGGAGACGCTGATCATCGCGTGGCGCCGGGAGACGCCGGGATCGTTGAGCCGCAGGTCCGCCTCGGCGCCGCGGCCGATCAGCAGGCCTGGCGCCACCAGCGGATGCCGCACGCCGTTGACCTCGACGACCAGCCGTCCAGGGACAGCCGCAGGAACGGAGGAATGGCCCGCGCCCTCGGAGGGGAGGGCGTGGCTGGTTACGGTGAACTGCCCGGTGGGCAGCGATTCGTCGAGGGAGTAATCGATGGTGACGGGCCCGTTGAACACGTAGTGGCGGTCCGCGGCGTGGTCCCGGATGCCGGGCAGGATCTCGGCGTTGAGGGTCTTCGAGTAGGGGACGAGCCTGTCGAAATCCGCCTGTGAGAGGCCGATGGTGAAGGCATTGGGCACGAGGCGCTTGTCGCGCGAGAGCAGCTTGGCCTCCGCGTCGAGCTCGCGCTGGATGCCCGCGACGATCTCCACGGGATGCACGAAACCCTTGAAGGCCTTCGCGAAGACCTTGCCCACGGCGGACTCGATCCGCTTCTCGGCTTTGTCAAAGACTCCCATGTGCCTCCTCTCGGTGCTTGGACAGCGCCTCCCCCCAGGCACACGTTCGCCGCCAGTCTAACCGTCGAGCCTGCGCGGGTGCGATATCGGGCTGCGACAAGGAGGAAGGCCGCGTGATCCGCCGGTGCCGTCTCTGTTCCCCTCGGCTCCCGCTGTCTTGGCCCTGGCTGCCGGTGCGGGGAGCCCAGCCCCGTCGCCCGGGCGGCCGTTGTCTACGGTCTGCGCGTTGGTGCCGGTGCGTTGGTGGTCGGGTGGTGAGGCCGCCCGGGCCTCGTCCCTGGTCTCCTCACACTCGTCTGCTGGTGGCGTGTCCGGGTTCGGGTGTGTGCCGTCAGGGCGGCCCTGGCGTCAGTCTGCTCAGGCGGGATGCCAGCTGGGTGATCGTCAAGTTGGGCACCGCTGCGCAGTGCCGCCCTGCCGTCCCCCAACCCTCGATGTAACTCCCTCTCGACGGTGGGCGACTTGGCGGTCGGGTCTGGCGGCGTGTGGTGGGGGCCGGGCCGCCCATGATGCCGGCGGCGGCGCTTCGCGCAGCCACGCCGTCATCAACGCCCACCCAACCTGCCCCGGCCCCCACCACCCACCGCCTGGCTGTCCCCGTCGCGTCGACTGGCTTGTGTCTCGACGCCTGGCTTGTGTCTCGACGCCTGGCTTGCGTCTCGGCGCCTGCTCTAGATCGCAGGCGCCCCGGAGCCGCCTGTCCTATGTTCGGCAGCCAGCGCTGTAGCGCGGGCGGCCAGACTTATCGCAGGCGCCACAGGGCCCGCCGCCCTGAGACGAGCCGACGCGAGGTGTGTGCGAGTGTAGGGGTCGGCAGGTCGGCTCTGCGTCGCGAGCCAAATGCGAGGGTGGGGGTCGGCGGGGCGGCTGCGCGTCGGGATGCCCAACCCGAGGATCACCAGGCTGGCCTCCCGCCTCAACCCACTTTCACCAGGGCCGCCCGGCCGGCACACGCCCTGACCCAGGGCCACGCCACGGGGAATCGAGTGCGGGGAGGCGGGAGGCGAGGCCCGGGCGGCCTCGATCACCCGACCCACGCGTGACTCGCCGCAACTCGCAGAGACCGTAGACAGCGGCCGCCCGGGCGTCGGCTCACGTGTCCCGGCACCGTCAACGGGTCAGGACACCCAGGGCGGCGCCCAGGCGGCACCCAGGGGTTTGGGGTCAGGCCTGGTGGCCGTGGTGGGCGTGGTGGGCCCACGGGAAGGTGGGCAGGGCGTCGGCGAACGCGCGCAGGATCAACTGAGACCCCTCCAGCGCCGACAGCGACTCCTCCGCCAACTGCGCCTCCACATCCTTCGCGACAGAACGCACCTGAGGCGAGGTCCGCAGCGACTCCAGCAGCTCGTCGCGCACCATGTTCCACAGCCAGTCGCGCTGCTGGTCCAGCCGGCGGGCGGCCAGCGACCCCTCCGCCTCCAGCTCGGCACGATGCTTCTCGACGGTGTTCCACAGCTCGTCCAGGCCCACCCCCGTGTACGACGAGCAGGTCAGCACCGGAGCCCGGCGCTTCTTCGTGTCGCTGGTGATCAGCTTCATCGCGATGCTCAGCTCGCGTGCCGCGACCCTCGCCGCCTGCTCGTTGTCGCCGTCGGCCTTCGTGATGGCGATCACGTCCGCGAGCTCGAGGATGCCGCGCTTGATGCCCTGCAGCTGGTCACCGGTGCGGGCCACCTGGAGCATGAGGAACGTGTCCACCATCCCCGCCACCGCGACCTCTGACTGCCCCACGCCGACGGTCTCCACCAGGATCACGTTGTAGCCGGCCGCCTCCAGGACGAGCATGGACTCGCGGGTGGCGCGCGCCACGCCGCCCAGATGGCCCCCCGACGGTGAGGGCCGGATGAACGTGTCCTCCCGCGCCGCGAGCTCGGCCATCCGGGTGCGGTCGCCGAGGATGGAACCGCCTGTCCGCGACGACGACGGGTCCACCGCGAGGACCGCCACGCGGTGGTGCCGCTCGTCGATCAGCTTGATCCCCATGGCGTCGATGAAGGTGGACTTGCCGGCGCCGGGGACACCGGAGATGCCGACGCGGAAGGCCTTGCCGGTGAGCGGGGCGATCAGCCGCAGCAGCTGATGCGCCTGCTCACGGTGCTCCGGCTTCGATGACTCGACCAGCGTGATGGCGCGGGCGATGTGCCCCCGCGATCCCGCGACGATCCGGTCCGCCAACTCCTCGGGTGTCACCTTCCGCATGGCCCGACCCTACCGCCGCAGCCGCCCGCGGCGACGTCAGCCCCTCCTGGCGTTGCCTTCGAGTTCCAGGATCTCCTCGGCGGCCGCCGCCACAGCGTCCCGCAGCTGCACGTCGTCGGCGAGCGACGGGTCGAGGAACGCGACGACGCGGGCCGCGTCGGCCTGCAGGTCCTCGCCGACGAGCCCGGCAAGGCCCTCACACCGGCGTCGCGCACAGGGGCGCCGTGCCCGCGGAGGTGCAGCAGCCACGCCGCGACCGCCGCAAGGCGGCCGCGGGCACCTCACCGCGCGCCCGGAACGCACTCACCGTCGGCATGATCCGCACGGGCAGTTTCAGTGACCCGTCGCTGGCGATCTGGGCCAGGAGGTGCCGGATGTTGGGGTTCTCGTAGCGATCGAGCAGCGCCCGGGCGTAGTCCTCCCACGGCACCTGTAGCCCGACCCCGGCCTCGGTCCACCACTGCTCAACCCAGGCGCGCAGCGTCGGGTGGGCGATGGCCTCGGACACTGTCTCGACGCCGAGGATGGGCCCGGCGTAGGCCAGCAGCGAGTGCGACCCGTTGAGCATCCACAGCTTGCGCTGCTCGTAGGGCTCCACCTCGTCGACGATCTGGACGCCCGCGGACTCCCAATCCGGACGGCCGGCGGGGAACTCCCCACTGATCACCCATTCGCTGAACGGCTCGGTGGGCACCGGGGAGGCGTCGACGTAGCCCTGCGTGCGGGCCACCTCCACGAGGTCCCCGTCGGTGGTGGCCGGTGTGATCCGGTCCACCATGCTGGTGGCCCAGGCCACGTTCCGGTCCATCCAGTGCACCAGCGAGGGCTGGACGGCGTCGGCGGCATCCGTGACGACGGCGGCGAACGCGGAGCCGTTGTCCGGGATGTTGTCGCAGGGCAGGATCGTCAGCGGCCCGGCGTCGGCGGCGCGGCGGGCAAGCAGGCCCGCCAGGATCCGGGCGGGCACCGTCGCGACGGTGAGAGCGCCGATCCGCTCGGGGCTGAGGTCGCCCCCCTCGACGAGTTCCCGCAGGACGGCAAGGTCGGCAGCGACGGCGGGGTCGGCCAGGTCCAGCCGGCCGTCGGCCGCGCGGTGGTAGCCGGCTTCGGTGACCGTCGAGGTCACGACGGCGAGCTCAGGCGATGCGAAGTAGCCCACGAGCGCGGCGAAATCCGAGGCCGGGTGCACCCGGGAGACCGACGAGATGACCTCGAACGTGTCCCCGTGGGCACCCTTGGTGATCAGCGTGTGGAGGCCGTCCTGCGGGGTGAGCAGGTCCGACATCGTGGGCCGGCGGCCGGTGAACGCCGCGATCCCCCACTCGGCGGCGTCGCTGGCGTGCTCGGTGTACCAGGCCTGGTGTGCCCGGGTGAAGTTGCCCAGACCCAGGTGGACCATGCGGACGGGGGCGGCGGGGCGGCCGAAGCCGGCGCGGGTGAGGGGCGGCAGGGCGGGAGCGGGAGTGGTGGTAGTCACAGCTTGAACACCTTCTTGGGCTGGGTGGAAACAAGATCGATGGCGGTCTCGACGGCCTCATCCATCGCGAGCCGGTGCTCGGCGACGAGGGTGGCCAGGAATGCCGAGTCCACGCGGCGGGCCATGTCGTGGCGGGCGGGGATGGAGCAGTACGCGCGGGTGTCGTCGATGAAGCCGGAGGTCTTGCTGAAGCCGGCGTACCCGGTGACGCTGCGGCGGAAGCGCATGATGGCGTCCGCCTCGTCGATGAACCACCACGGGGCTCCCACGTACATGCCGCGGTACCACCCCGCCAGGGGGGCGAGCTCCCGGGAGTACACGGTCTCGTCCATGGTGAACACGACGACGTGGAACCCGTCGGCGTTGCCGTAGGACGACAGCAGCGGCTGCAGCGCACGGGTGAACTCGACGGCGTGGGGCACGTCGCCGCCCACGTCGGCACCGAACCTGGCCTGGGTGGCGGGGTCGTGGTTGCGCGCGACGGCGGGGTGCAGGGTCATGACCAGTCCGTCGTCGCAGGCCAGGCGCGCCTGGTCGTTGATCATGTGGCGGCGCAGGGCGTCGGCGTCGGGCGCGGAGATGGTGCCGGTCATGGCCTCCGTGAACAGGAAGTCGGCGCGGGCGTCGCTCAGGCGCTCGGTTCCGGCGTCGGCGTGCGAGTGGTCGGTGGACACCGCGCCCTGTTCCTTGAAGAACAGGCGCCGCACCCGCATGGCCTCGACGTGCGAGGCGTAGTCAGAGATGTCGACGTCCGTGACACGGGCCAGGTCCTCGGTCAGCTTGCGCCAGCCGGGGCGGGCGGGCTCCAGGTAGGCGTCGGGGCGGAACGTGGGCACCACGCGCCCGGTCCAGGTGGGGTCTGCGGCCAGCTTGGCGTGCGCCGAGAGGTCCGAACAGGGGTCGTCGGTGGTGGCGATGGCCTCAATGTTGAAGCGCTGGTACAGCGCCCTCGGGCGGTACTCGTCGCGGGTGAGGCACTCGGCGATCTGGTCGTAGATCTGGTCCGCGGTCTCCGCAGACGGGCGGACCGTGACCCCGAAGACGTCGGCGAACGAGGATTCGAACCAGAACTGCACCGGTGTGCCGCGCAGGACCTTCCAGTTCTCGCACAGGAGCCTGAAGCCGGCACGCGACTGCGCCTCGCTCAGCGGGGTGCCGACGGGGACGCCGAGATCGGCGAGGTCCACGCCGGCGGCGCTGTGCAGCATCCGGTTCGCGTAGTGGTCCGGGGTGAGCAGGAGCGTGGTGGGGTCGCTGAACGGGGCGTCGTCGGCGAGCCACTCCGCGGGCACGTGCCCGTGCGGGGAGACGATGGGCAGGTCGGCCACGTGCGAGTAGAGCTCGCGGGCGATGGCCCGCACGCCGGGCTCGGCCGGCAGGAGGCGGTCCGGGTGTGGGGCGAGGCACCGACGAGTGGGACGCCACGTTCGGCCGGCTCTACAAGGGCCTGATCGACGCGGGCCTCCCGTCGCTGATGACCGGCCACATCGCCCTTCCCGCGTACCAGAAGCACTTCAACCCCGACATGACCGACGAGGACATCCTCCCGGCCACCCTGTCGAAGGAGATCAACACCAACCTGCTGCGCGAGCAGCTGGGCTTCAACGGCGTCGTCGTCACCGACGCGAGCCACATGGTGGGCCTCACCGGCGCCATGAAGCGCTCCGACATCCTCCCCACCGCCATCGAGGCGGGCTGCGACCTGTTCCTGTTCTTCAACGATCCCGACGAGGACTTCGGCTGGATGATGGAGGGCTGGAAGTCCGGGAAGCTCTCCGACGTGCGGCTCCACGAGGCGCTGACCCGCATCCTCGGACTGAAGGCGATGCTTGGCCTCTACAAGAAGCCCGGCAACGAGCTGCTGCCGCCGAAGGAGGAGGCGTTGGCGAAGATCGGCCTGCCCGAGCACAAGGCGGTCGCCGTCGAGGTGGCCGACGCCGCCATCACCCTGGTCAAGAACAAGCAGCCCGGGAACCTCCCCATCTCGACGTCCACGTTCAAGCGCATCCTCGTCGTCCCGATCGGCGCCGCGCCCAGCCCCTTCGCGATGATGGTCGACGGCGGCAGCTTGCACCCCGCCGCCAGGTTCGCCGAGAAGCTGCGCGAGCGAGGCTACGAGGCCGACCTGTACGAGTCGCAGCTGGACAAGATCAAGGGCAAGAGCGCCGACGAGGTCAGGACGATCCTGCAGAACGCCTACGCAGGCAAGTCCGCCATCGCCGATCTCACCGACAACTACGACATGGTGCTCTCGGTGGCCAACGTCAACGGCCTTGGCCAGGCCGTGGAGCGGCCCTACTGGCCCGGCACCAAGGGCACCCTCGACATGCCCTGGTACGTGCACGAGCTGCCCACCATCCTGGTGTCGACGGCGTCGCCCAACATGCTCCCCGACATGCCGCAGGTCAAGACCTACATCAACGCCTACGACGACCACGACTTCAACCTCGACATCGTCCTCGACAAGCTCGAAGGGAAGTCGGAGTTCAAGGGCACGCCCAACACCGAGATGTTCCCCTTCCCCGACACCCGGATCTGAGGACCGACGATGACTGACAAGATGCCCGAGCGCGCCCAGGTGCTCCTCGACTTCCTGCCCACGAAGCAGTTCTTCGTCGGGATCGACTCCGACGGCTGCGCCATGGACGCCATGGACATCAAGCACCAGGAGTGCTTCACGCCCTCCTACATCAAGTACTTCGACCTGCAGGCCGCCTCCACCCTGGTCCGCGAGACCGCCCTGTTCGTCAACCTGCACTCCACCACCCGCGGCCAGAACCGCTGGGTGGCGCTGGCCCGGCTGTTCGAGCTGCTCCGGGAGCGGCCCGAGGTGCTGGAACGCGGCGTGAAGGTGCCCGAGGGCGTCGAGCTGCAGAGGTTCCTGGACTCTGGCTACCCCCGCTCCGACCGCGGGATCGCCGAGTTCGCCGAGGCCCATCCGTCAGAGGAGATCGAGCGCTGCATCGCCTGGGGCAAGGGCGTCAACGAGCTCATCGCCTGGATGGTGCACGGCTGCGCACCCTTCCCGGGGGCCCGCGAGGCCATCGAGGCGATGCAGGCGGACGTGGACTGCATGACGGTCTCCGCCACGCCGATGGAGGCGCTCGAGCGCGAATGGCACGAGTATGACCTGGCGAAGTACATGAAGGTGGTCGCCGGGCAGGAGATGGGCTCGAAGGCCCAGCACGTGCACTGGGCTGCCAAGGGCAAGTACGACGACGACCACATCATGCTCATCGGCGACGCTCCCGGCGACCGCGACAGCGCCTTCTCCGAGGGCGTGCTGTTCTACCCGATCATGCCCGGCGGCGAGGCCGAGTCCTGGCGCCGGTTCCGCGAGGAGGCGCTGCCGAAGTTCCTGGGCGGCACCTACCGCGGCGCCTACATGGACGCGCTGGTGGCCGACTTCGAGGCGCTGCTTCCGGAGAGGCCCACCTGGGTCACCGTTTGACGCTTGGGTCCTGTCCCGCGGGCTCCTCATCGATGATGAGGAGCCCGTTGTCGTTCAGAGCGGCCAACTGGGCCGCGACCGCCTCCGTGAGGGAGCCGTCGGGCGGGGTACCGAAGGCCGCCGCCAGTTCGTCGGTGAGCTGGTCGAGGGTGACCGGCCCGTTGCCCAACAGCTCAAGGATGAGGGTGGCGACGGGGCCCAGGCGGAGGACCTTGTCGTCGAGGAGGACCAGGGACTCGCCGTCGACAGGCAGGAAGTCCGTGAGGTCTGCGCACCTGATCACTGTTGTCCCTCCAGGTGGTCGGTGCACCACGGGAGGATCTGCTCCACCTCGCCGTATTCGACGAGGGTGCAGCCGGCGCGACGATGCACGTCGGCCATGAGGTGCAGCGGGCGGGGCAGCTTCGAGAGCGAGGAGGTCTCCGGGGCGATCATGGCCAGGGCGTCGAGGATGGGCAGGGGGGTGAAGGCGGCGTTGTCGCGGCCGGGGGTGCGGCGCAGCACCACCAGGTCAGTCAGCGTCGGAGACGGGGGGGCCTGGAGCAGCCCGAGGTCGTCGGGGGAGTTCTCCCGCTTCGGGTGCCCGTGGTCCGGGGCCAGCGTGATGGGCTTGGGGTAGGGGTGGATCCGCAGCGTGACCGGGTCGATGCCCACCGTCTCGTCGGAGAGGTAGCCGTAGCTCCTCCCGAGGCGGCGGGTGAGCGTGGACTTGCCCGTGCCGCCGGGGGCGACGAACACCAGGGCGCGCCCCGTCTCCGGGTGTGCCACCGCCCCGGCGTGGAACATGAGGAGCTGCCCGGCGCGGGCGGCGATGAACGCCTGGGTGATCTGCTGGGTGGCTGACTCCTGTGAGGAGTTCTTCCTCACGGTGACGTCGGCCTGGGCGGTGGTGTCGCGGGAGAGGCAGCGGGCCCAGAGGTGCCGGACGGCGTCGAGGTCGAGGCCGGAGTCGCCGAGGTCCACTGCGATCCCTGTGCCGAGGCCCGCGAGGGTGAGCGTGTGGGGTGCCTCACTCATCGGAGACCGCGAGCTTTCTCGCCGTGAGATCGGCCAGATATGCGGCAACGTGGGCGTGGATCTCCGTCGCCTCTGTGTCTGTTGCCTCGCTCACCGTGCTGACAATCTCACCTGTGGTGGCGCCGTCGAGGCAATGCCAGATGAGGGCGGCGGTGCCGTCGAGGATCACCACCTCCCCGACGGTGGGGGCCGTGGCCACCACGCGATCCTCGTCGTCCTCCCAGACCACCTCGGGATGGTGGCGGTGCGTCATGCTCTGCCCCCCGTCGAGGTGCGACGGGCGGCCAGCTCGCCGATCAGTCGTCTCCATCGCAGCAGCGTACGCTGAGCGACCTCGCGGTGGCTGGGCGCGTGCCCCAGTTCCGCCTCGAGCAGGGACGGGTCGAAGAACAGAAGCCCCTGGACGACGGCGGCCTTCTTGCCGACGGTGGTGGCGGCCCGCCAGCGGGCCCGCCATTCGTCGAGGCGGCTCGGGTTGCCGTCGCGGAAGTGCTTCCACAACAGGTACTCGGGATGGTCCCTGAAGGCCTCCAGGTCCCCGACGGCGGCCGCCACCCCGATCTCGGCGCCGAGATGTCGCGCCAGGGCGAGCACTCCCGCGCGCTCGTCGACGCTGGCGCGGTCCCAGGCACGACCCGTATCGGGGTGGTGGGGCCCGCTGCGCGCGGAGTGCAGGAGGAGGAGCAGCCGCTGCGCCGTGACCGACGGCGTGGGGCACGGCACGTGGCCCAGGTCGGTGCTGGTGCGGGCCCGCCACAGCTCGTCGAACGCCTCCGGCGCGAGCCCTGGAAAGCGGCGATGAACGTCGGCGTTGCCGAGGGTGGGATGGAAGATGTTCATCGCGTGGCCGAAGGCTGAGCTGGTGGAGAAGCTGGTCTTGCGGATCCAGCCGTGCCTGGAGGCCTCGTCGAGGAAGCGGTGGACGTGCTCGGGGCGGATGAGGAGGTCCGCGTCGCTGCTGTTGCGGTGGATGGTCTCGGTGCGTTCGAAGCTGCCCTCGGCGTCGTGGATGTCGCGGGTGTCGAGCAGTTCCCGCGCGACGGCCGGCCCCTTGACGTGCAGGACGTCCGCCCCGGCCTTGTCCGCGATGCGCTGCAGCACGCCGTGGGTGAGCCGGAGCCGGACGTGGAGGGAGGGCTCTTTCGTCATCGCAGGGTGTCGAGGTAACGGCGGAGGGCTTCGGTGCCGTCACTGGGCTGGAAGCCGGTGGCCTTGATTTTGGCCAGGTCGAGGGTGCTGTGTCGCGGGCGGGGGGCGGTGACCTTGCCGGCTGAGAAGGTCGCGGTGTCTGTGCGGGTCACGCGGCCCTGGGCGCCGCGGGCGTCGAAGACGGCGGTGGCCACGTCGAACCACGACATCGGGTCGCCGTCGGAGGTGACGTTGTAGCTGCCGGCGGGGGCGCCCGTCTCGATGAGGTGGAGCGTTGCCCGGGCGAGGTCGTCGGCGAAGGTGAGCCTGCCGAACTGGTCGTCGACGACGGCGGGGCTGATCCCGGAGTCGGCGAGGCGGGCCATGGTGCGCACGAAGTTGGGGCCGTCTCCGATCACCCAGCTGGTGCGCAGGATGTAGTGCCGGGGCAGGGTGGCGACGAGCGCGTCGGCGGCGGCCTTGGAGGCGCCGTAGGCGCTGAGGGGGGAGAAGGGCTCGTCCTCGGCGTGGGTGTCGCGGGTGCCGTCGAAGACGTAGTCGGAGGAGACGTGCACGAGGGGGAGCCGGTGGCGGTTGGCGGCTGCGACCAGGTTGGCAGTGCCGGTCACGTTGACCGCCCAGCAGGCAGCCCGTCCGTCGGCTTCGGCGGCGTCGACGGCGGTCCAGGCGGCGGCGTTGATGATCGTGGAGGCCCGTCCCCACGGGAAGGCGGCGACGGCGTCGGCATCGGTGATGTCGAGTTCGTCTCGATCGAGGAATTGGGCGTCCGGAAGGAGCCGGCGCAGTGCCTGGCCGAGTTGGCCGCCGGCCCCGGTGACGACGGGGCGGGGCCGGGGCATCGGGATGACGTCGGCGAGGGCCGGGTGGGTGCGGTCGGCCTCGGAGACGATGGCCGATTCGAGGGGCAGGGGCCAGGCGATGGCGGGGTGGTTGAGGTTGGCGAATGTGTACTGGGACTTGGTCTCGGCTGACCAGTGCTCGTTGACCAGGTACGAGTAGCAGGTGCCGGCTTCGAGGGCCTGGTAGGCGTTGCCCACGCCGCTGGGGGTGAAGACGGCCGTGTCTGGGCCGATCTCGTGGGTGACCACGGTGCCGAAGGTGTCGCCCTCGCGGAGGTCCACCCAGGCCCCGAACACGCGCCCGGTGGCGACTGAGACCAGCTTGTCCCACGGCTCGGCGTGGATGCCGCGGGTGACGCCGGCCTCGGCGTTGAAGCTCATGTTCTGCTGCACTGGCGCGAAATCGGGCAGCCCGAGGGTCATCATCTTGGCGCGCTGCCAGTTCTCCTTGAACCATCCGCGGGCGTCGCCGTGGAGGGGCAGGGTGAGGATCAGGAGGCCGGGGATCGAGGTTGAGGAGAGGCTGAGCCCTGCGACCCCCTCCCCTGGGCGCACAGCGTTGGTCACGCGGCCAGCCTAGCCGGTGGATGCCTTGGCGCTCGCTCCATCCTCGTCAGTAGGCGCCGCGCGAGCTCACGACCGCGCGGAAGGTGCGCAGGAGGATGACGATGTCCTGAAGCATGGACCAGTTGTCCACGTAGTAGAGGTCGAGACGGACGGTGTCGTCCCACCCGAGGTCGGATCTGCCCGACACCTGCCACAGGCCCGTGATGCCTGGCCGCACGTCCAATCGACGCCGCACATGAGTCAGGTAGAGCGCCACCTCCTGCTCCATGGCCGGGCGCGGCCCGACGAGACTCATCTCCCCTCGCAGCACGTTGAACAGTTGGGGGAGTTCGTCGATGGAGAAGCGGCGGATGAAGCGCCCAAAGGGGGTGATGCGGGGGTCGTTTCTGATCTTGAACAGGGCACCCTCCGCCTCGTTGGCCTCCTCGAGGCCGTCGGCCCGGATCTGCTCGGCGTTCTGCACCATGGAACGGAATTTCAGCAGTTGGAACGGCTCTCCTCCCATGCCCACGCGTTGCTGCCTGAAGAGCACGGACCCGCCGTCGCCCAGCTTGATGACGAGGGCTGTCACCAGCATGAGGGGGGACAGCAGGACCAACAGCAGTACTGAGGCGACCAGGTCGAAGGCTCGCTTGGTGAACCTGAGGGACCGCTCCGCCTGCGGCTTCCCCACGTGCATGAGCGGGAGTCCGGCCACGGGCGTCACGTGGATGCGCTGGCTGGAGATGTCGGTCATGGCGGGGACCACCACCATCTCGGCGCGGTGGCCTTCCAACTTGCGGGCCATCTCGTTGAACTCGCGCCCGCGTCGGACGGAGCCCGTGGTGAAGATCACGGCCCGGGCGCCTGTGCGGTCGATCACGCTCAGGAGGTCGTCGAGGGTGCCCACCTCGTCGATGTCGCTGTCTGACCTCGCGTCGACGTCGATCGACTCGTCGTCGGGCGGAGCCACCACGCCCACCGGGGTGTAGCCGAGCCACGTCTCCCTCCGCAGCACGGCCACGACGTCGTCGACGGCGCCACTGTCCCCGACCACCAGGGTGGGCAGGCAGAAGCGACCGGACACCCGCAGCTGTTGCAGGATCCGCCTCGCGGTGAGGCGCCCCAGCAGCAGGGCGGGGATGCCGATGGCCACCAGGATGGCGACGAACCCCCTGGACAGCGGGTAATTGAAGATGAAGGCGAAGAAGCCCAGAGCGAGCAGGAACAGCAGCGATGAGTTGAACACCTGGCGGTACTCGGCCACCCCGAAGCCCCAGTGGCGTGGGCGGTATGCCCCGCCGAAGGCCAGTGCGAGCAGCCATCCCACCACGATGAGTGGGGCAACGGGGATGACGAGTTGCTCCGCGTCGTTGATGCTCCGGAGGAATGGGACCCACCTGCGCAGCGCCACCGCGGCGACCGCAGCAGCAGAAATCAGGGCAGTATCCAGGGCGACGATTGCCCAGCGATACAGATTGCGCATAGTGCTCCCCAACACCCCCCTCCGAGCACTCTAGCCAGTGGGTGTGGCGCACGCCGAATCCTCGACGGTGCGTGCCGTGCGGGCGGTGCCTATACTCGTGAGGACCGCGGGGCGGCACCCGCGATTATGTCCGGGGGTTCCGCACGTGACGCTCATCGACTTCGTCCGCTTTCTGCGCCACGACGCGCGCCTGATCGCGATCACGACCCTGCTGGGTCTCGCGACCGCGGCGGGCTACGCCTACCTGCAGCCGGTGGTGTACCAGTCGAGCGCAACCGGCATCGTCGTCGCCGGGGACAACACGAGCGTCGGTGGCGCCATGAGCGGAAGTGCGCTTGCCCAACAGCGTGCGGCGGTCTACGTGGCCTTGGCCGGGACGGCGGCCGTGCGGGACCGCGCCGCGGAGGCGCCCGCCATCCAGGAGAACCCGGCGGCAGCCAACGGGTCGATCAGCGCCAGCGCCGTGACCGGCACGCCCCTGCTCACGGTCAGCGCCACCGGCGGTTCGGGAGAGGAGGCGCGGCTTCTGGCCGACGCCGGACTTGAGGCGCTCGCCGCCGAGGCGCTTGCCCTGGAGACGCGCACCCCCACTGAGGAGGGGACTCCGGCGAATCCGGACGATGTCGCGGTTCGGATCGCGACGTACAGCCCCGCCTCCGCATCCTCCGAGCCGGTCTCGCCGAACTGGCTTCGACTCCTCCTCATCGGGACCGGCGCCGGGCTCGGGCTGGGGCTCGCCGTTGCCTTCGCCCGCTCGAAGCTGGACGTGCGGGTGCGCACCATGGCCGACGTCGAGGCTGAAACCGGGCACGGAGTCCTCGGCGTGATCCCGGACACCAAGGAACTGTCCGAGGCGCGCACCGGAGCGAGCATCAGCCTGTCCAAGCTCGGTCCGGCCGGCGAGGCGCTGCGCCAGCTCCGCACCAACCTGCGCTACGTCAACATCGACTCGCCGCCCAGGTCGATCGTGGTTACCTCGGCCAACCCGGGTGAGGGCAAGTCCACCATCTCGTCGACTCTCGCGGTGCTGATCGCGCGGTCAGGGCAGCCTGTGGTGCTCATCGATGCCGACCTCCGCAAACCGGTGCAGCACACGATCTTCGGCGCGGACAACGCCATCGGGCTGTCGCAGGTGCTCGTGGGCGACGTGTCGGTGGAGGACGCGTTGCAGCGCACCAGCGAGCCCAATCTCATGGTCCTCACTTCCGGGAAGGTGCCGGCCAACCCGTCGGAGATGGTGGGGTCGCGGCGCATGAAGACGCTCCTGGCCAGCCTCTCCAAGCACTACTTCGTCATCACCGATGCGCCGCCCATCCTGGCCGTCACCGACGCGGGCCTCCTGACGGCATCCACCGACGGTGCGGTCCTGGTGGCCCGCGTCGGGAAGACGCACAAGGAGCAGTTGCGGATGGCCACGAAGCTGCTCAAGCAGGTGGGCGGCTCGGTCCTGGGCACGGTGCTGCACCGGGCGCACCGCAAGAGCATGGGGGAGGTTGTGTACGGCGCCGGGCATGGCGGCGCCTACCAGGCCTACTACGGCACCGGCGACACCCAGCTCTCCGAGGAGGACGCGGCGCCCATCACCGTACGGCGAGCCACCCCCGCCCCGGAGCCGCTCGAGACGGCGCCCCAGGTCCCGGTGGCCGTGCCTCGGTCGGCCAAGCGCAGCGCGGGTCACTGACCGCCGTCGGCCTCCGCCTCAATCCTCGTGCGTGCCGCGCCGTGATACGCCAGGTACAGTCCGAGGGCCACGGCGATGGGTGGGCTGGTCAGGGAGAATCCTATGTTGAACGAGACGATGATGCCGCAGATCAGCGCGGCCTCGGCCCACACCGGCCGGTCATTCGACGGTAGCTGGTGGAACATAAGGAAGACGCCGACGATCAGGGCGATGAGAAGGCCCATGGCGATGAGGCCGCCCTCGGTCTGCATTGCCCGGTAGCTGTTGTGGAAGAACAGTGTGGTGCCCCTGATCGGCACCTCCGCCGTGCCAAGCCCCTGGCCGAGCCAACCCGCATCCCGCACCATCTGCTGCTCGGCCAGTGCGAGGGCTTCGCGGAGGTCGTCCGAGCCCTCGCGGTCGGAGAACCAGCCGCGGGCCTCAGCCAGTGCGTCCACCCATGCGTAGAGGGCGGCGGATACTCCGAGCGTCGCGATGCTGGTCAGTCGATTCATCCGCGGGGCACACAACACCCAGAGCGTGGCGACCGCGTAGGCGAACAGGGTGGTCCGGGAGACGGTGAGGAGCACCCCGATGCCCACCACCGCCCAGAACGCGAGCCGGGCCCGGCGGGTGCGAATGGACTGGATGACCGCGAAGCCGAGCGTGGTGAGCACGTAGCCAGCTGCGTTCGGGTCGCCCAGTACGCCGGTGAGTCTGCCCTCGTAGCTGCTGCTGGGAATGAGCGCGGCGCTGAACGCCAGTGCGATCAACATGCCAATCACCACCCCCCGGCTGACCGAGCGGACGTGCAGCCGTCCAGCGCCGAGCACGGCGGCCACCGCGAAGAGGATGATGATGTTGACGGAGCGCCGGAGCTCGCCCAGCCCGTGCACCCAGAGCGTCCAGCCCACCAGCCAGAGCACCAGCCCCGTCCCGGCCAGCGAGACGAGAAGGCTGCCGGCCCTCCACCGCGCGCCGGCCCACACTCCGATGCCCACCAGCCCGAGACAGGCCAGGGTGTTGACCGGCAGGGTCAGGGACGGGATGAGGAACTCGACTCCCCGCACGGGGATGAGCATGCCCAGGAGAAAGACGGGGATGACGATGTCACCCCATTCCTGCAGCCAACGACTCTCGGGAGGCGCGTCCGTCTCGGGAAGGGTTGTCACGGTGGTGTCTGAAGTGCTCACCGTGGCCTCCCGTGGTCCGTTCCGTCCGACGAGTGTGGCACAAGCTCGGCCACATGCCGCCTCAGGGCCGCGGCGAAGTGCGCCTCGTCGAACGCCGTCACGTGCGCCCGGATCGCGGAGCGGTCCCAGGTGCGGCCGCGGTTGGTGAGGACCGCCCGGGCGATGTCATCCGCGGCGGCAACGTCGAAGAACGAGCCGTTGACACCCTCCCTGACTGTGTCCAGGTAGCCGCCCGCGCGCAGGGCAAGGGTGGGGGTGCCGAGCATGCCCGCCTCCAGTGGGGTGAGCCCGTAGTCCTCGAAGCTGGGGGCGATCAGCGCCTCTGCCGTGCTGTACGCCCAGGCCAGTTCGCCGTCGGACAGGCCCTCGAGCATCCGGACGTTAGCGGGCAGGGTGCGGCGCAGCTGCTCGCGGAGGGGTCCACGCCCGACGACGACGAGGCGCTCGTCAGGCAGGCCGCGGAACGCGTCGATGACCGTGCCCACATTCTTGTAGGGGAGCAGCCGGGAGACCACCAGGTGGAACGAGGGCCAGTCAGCCAGCGCCCCGATGGGCTCCGGCAGCACCGCGTCGTGGACGGCCGGGGGAGCCGGTACGACGGTGGCGTCTAGGCCGTACACGTCCCTGATCCGCTCACGGACCACGGTGGAGTTCGCGAGGTAGCGGTCGGCGGACCTGGCGGCTCGCTGGTCCCACCGCACCAGCGCGGGACGCAGCGCGGAGAGGGCCCACCCCACCGGGGATCTGCCCGCCGGCGCACCCAGGTAGTCCTCCACGAGGTACAGGAATCGTGCCGGCGAGTGGCAGTAGACCAGCTTCCTTCCGGTGGTGCGGAAACCGTGGGCGAAGGCGGTGGTGGAGACCAGCAGCACGTCGGCGTCGATCACCGGAGCGCGCGAGATCGAGGGCTGGTACAGAGGCAGGCCGATCCGGTGGTCCTTGCGCAGCACCCCGAGCCTGTTGAGCGCAGTGGTCAGGATGCGGGCCTGACAGAACTCGGGGAAGGTACCGTCCGGGTCGTAGACGGTGGTGTGGATCTCGGCCTCCGGGAAGGCCCTCAGCATGGCGAGGACCACGCGCTCCGCGCCTCCGCGCTGGGTGAGGTAGTCGTGGGCGATGGCGACGCGGGGACGCATCAGTGGGTCCTTCTCTTGTCTGGAGCCCCGTAGCCCGCCAGTGCAGCAGACTCCACCACCAGCGCGATGAGCTTGCGCGAGACCGGGCGGGGGAGCACTGCTGCGGCACGGTCGACGCCCCGGGCCAGGGTGGCTGTGCGTCGTGGCGTGAGTCCCCGGGCGAGCGCCTTGACCGCCTGATTCCAGGCGCCGGCCTCGAGGTCCCACGGGTCCCCCAGCACGTCCGTGCCGTGGCGACCCGAGAAGATCCGTCGGGCGGCGCCCGAATCCATCCCCCTCCTCGCTCTGATCTGCGTGGTCACCGAAGCCATGTGATGGCGGGTCTCGAGTTCGCGGACCAGCCGGACTGGAACGCCGGCCCGGTGCAGCCGGTATCCGTAGTCCACGTCCTCGTAGCCGTAGCCGCGGAAGTCGGTGCTGTAGGGACCCACCTCCTCGTGGACGGAGCGGCTCACCGAGACGTTGCCGCCCCAGTAGCGCCAGGTGCGCTCCGGGGGGCTGGCATAGGCCTGTCTCCGAAACTCGGCGTCAACGTGCTCGCCGTAGGCCCGCCAGTAGGGGGTGGGGAGACAGACGTTGAGTGGAAGGCCGACGACGCCGCACGGCTCTCCCTGATGGGCGCGTCGATGTTGGGCCACGTAGTCAGGCCGTGGCTCCATGTCGTCGTCGCACCGGATCAGCACGTCGCCGGCTGCGGATTCGAGGCCGGCGTTGAGGGCGGCCACGCGCCCGCGGTTCTCCGGGAAGACGATGGACCTCACCGGGAGTTGCCGCTCGTAGCGGGCCACCACCGAGGCCGAGTTGTCGATGTCGCCGTCGATGACGACGATGGCCTCCCAGGAGGGGTCGTCCTGCGCGGCAAGGGCCGAGAGCAGGGTGGGCAGGCGCTGGGCGCCGCCGCGGCTGGGGATGATCACTGAGGCGAGCGTCATGCCGATCGTTCCTCCCACCGGGCCAGGTAGTGGGTGAAGCGGGCCACCCCCACATCTGGAGAGTAGAGCTCCTCCCACCGTCGGCGAGACTGCTCGAGGTGCGCGGGTGTGTAGCCGGCGACGGCGCGCCCGATGGCGCCGGCCAACGCCTCGGCGTCGCCTGCCGGGGCGACGAACGAGGGATCGTGGCCCGTCACCCGGGGGAGCGCCCCCGCGTCGGTGGTGACGAACGGGCAGCCGGCCGCCATCGCCTCGACGGCAACCAGCCCGAAGGACTCGGGCGCCACGGACGGGAAGACGGCCAGGTCCACCTGCCGGAAGAAGTCCTCCGGGTCCACCCAGCCCAGTCGGACCGGGGCCGGGGAGAGCGCGCCGAGGGCGGCCTCGACGCGGGTCGCATCGGACGTGCCGGCGTACAGGGCCGCGCCGCCCACAACCAGGTGGAGGCGACCAGGGGAGCGGTCCTGCAGGAGCCCGAGAGCCTCCGCCAGCACGATGGCGCCCTTGGCGGAGGTGAGGCGGCCGAGGAAGCCCAGGCGAGTCGGCGCGCCATCCCGAGGCGGCAGATGCGGGGCGAAGGCGAAGTCCCTGGTCCAGTTGTACAGCGTGCTGGTGGCGGCGCCCAGCTGCTGACGCATCCACTCCGACGGAACCAGCACATCGTCGGCCCCCTTCGTCGCCAAGGGGAGGAGCGTCCGCAGCCGAGGCGACGGAAGTGAGTGGAGATGCACCACCCGTCGGGGGATCCCAGCGGTGGCCACGCTCGGCCGGAGGCCGTTGCACCAGAGGAGCTCCGGCGCGCTGGCCAAGGCCCAGCGTCGGAGCCCGCGCAGGTATCCGGCGGCGGTGCGTGCGTGGATCTCCACCGTGGCGAGGCCCCGGGCAACCGCCGCATCGAGCAGGGATCCCGGCGGGCAGACCACCCGCACGTCTTGCCCGGATGCGCGTGCTGCCTGGGCCATGGCCAGCAGCATCACCTCGCCGCCGCCCATCCCGCCCTGGTTGGCGGCGAACGTCACGGTGGTCATCGAGGGAGCCGATCGTAGCTGTCGGCGATCTGTTGGGCCATGGACGCGACGGTGGGCCATCGCTCCGGCAGAGAGGGCCGCCGCGCGGGGAGGGTGGCCTGCTCTTGCATGACGTCGGCCACGCGGGGGATGTCGGCGGAGTCCACCATGCAGTGGGCCGGCAGGATCTCCGGGTTGCCGCCCACCGGGGTGGCCACGACGCCCAACCCGTGGGTGACGGCGTCGAGGATCGAGTACGACGCGTTCTCCCACACCGAGAGTTGCAGCAGGACGTCGTGGGAGGCCAGTGCGGCCTCGGGGTGAAGGTGACCAGGGAAGGAGACCCTGTCGCCGAGGCCGAGGCGGGCTGCGTGAGCCGTCAGCGCATCCCGGTCTGGCCCGTCCCCGGCGATGGTGAGGGTGGCGCCGGTCTCCCTGGCGGCGATGGCGGCGAAGGCCTCCAGCGTTGCCGCAAGCCCCTTCTCCGGGGCCAGCCTGGAGAGGGTGAGGAAGCGGTGCCCCGGTAGCCGCGGTGGCGGCCCGGACGGGTCGACGCCGTTGTGGATCACCTGAACGGGCCTCGGTGGGCGCCAGGCGCGCACCATTTCCTGCTGAGTCGAGCGGCTCACCGCGATGAGCGCCGAGAAGCGGCGGACGCGGAGACGGTGCAGGACTCGTCGGACGGCAGCCTTGGCTCGGCCGCCGTGGTACAGGCGTGAGTCTGAGGCGATGCCATGCTCGGTGGACACCAGGTGGACGGGCAGACCCGCGGCAGCGGCGACAACCAGGAAGTCGGCCCGGGCCAGATGCGAGTGCACGACGCGTGGCCGGACCTGCCGCACGAGGGCCCGAAGGGCTTGAACTGCTCGACGGGGCGGCCCGTCGAGCGGTAGCTCGTGCGTGACGACGCCGAGCCCCCTCAACTCCTGGACAAGCGGCCCGGAGGGTGCCGCCACCTGGAGTTCATACCCCGGCAGACCGACGCGGGCCACGTCGAGGACGTGGCGGGCAACGCCGGCGAGGTTGCTCACCGGCACCACCCACACCGCCACCGCGCTCACGTCAGAACCACTGCTCCAACCGGTCGAGGGCTGTCCAGAATCCCTCGCCGTTGTTGGTGTGGCCCATCCAGATCTCCGGAATGAAGCCGACACCCGGCGCCAGCCGGTCCAACTGCTCCGCCAGCACGGGCCAGTCCACCTCCCCCTCGCCGATCTGCGGGCCCTCCCCGTCCACACCCTCGGCGTCGACGATGTGGAGGTGTTCGGTGAGCGGGGCCAGCGCCTCCACGTAGGTGGAGAAGGGCATCCTGTGGAAGTTGGCGGCCAGCTTCGAGTGCGAGATGTCCAGTGTCAGGCGCTGCCCGTACTGCTCGCAGAAGTCGACGGTGTCCGCCAGGCCCATGAACAGGTTGTGGTACTGCTGGCCGCCCATCAGCCAGGGGAACGGCGGCAGCGTCTGGGCGGTCAGGCGCACGTCGGCGGTGTCGAGCCGATCGATTGCCTGGGCGATACGCGCGTACATAGCGGGCCGCTCTGACGCGTCGACGAAGCCGTCGGCGGTGAAGCCGCCCATCGTGGCGATGACCACGGGCGCCTCGTCACAGGTGAAGTAGCGCGTGAGTCCCCGGGTGATGTCGATCACCTTTTGCGTCTCGCGGATCGACCGCTCCCACACCGCCTCGTCCGGGCTGGCGAGGTTGATGATGAAGTCGCCCGCGTACAGGTCGGGCGTGTGGCAGGTGAACGCCATGGGCAGGCGCCGGGTGAAGATCTGGTCGATGTCCATCTCCACGTCCTTGTAGGAGAAGTGGAACTCCAGGAAGTCGGGGTTCGTCCCCTCCATCAGCTTCGCGTAGTCGTGGTAGCGCACGGGGAGGCCCCATGGGCGGCGGAAGGAGTAGTGCCTGCCCTGCGACACCGCGTCCGTCAGATCCCCGGGGTAGAAGAAGTCCCCCTCCTCCACCGCACGTCGTGCCGTGCGGCCCACCAGGGCCTCCAGGCGGTTCGGCTGCAGTCCGCGGCCCGGCGACTTGACCGTGACGTCGTCGCGACCGATGCGCTCGCCCACCCCGATGCGCCGGGTGGCCACCAACGACTTCGCGAGGTTCACCCGGTTCATGGATTCGCCGGTGGAGACCACACGCGCGTCGCCAGTGCCGAGCGACTCCTCAAGTTCGCGTATCCGCGAAACCATCTGACGGAACTCGCCGGGCAGCAGCGACACCTTGTGGTCGCTGCCTTCGAGGGTCTGGTCGATGGTGAAGTGCTTCTCGATGATGCGCGCGCCCATCGCGACGGCGGCCAGCGGCACGTGGTACCCGCGCTCGTGACCGGAGTAGCCCACAGGACCGCCGCTGATCTCCGCCAGACGTGCGAGGTACCGCAGATTGATGTCCTTGAACGGCGCCGGGTAGGTGGACTGGCAGTGCAGCATGGCGAACGGCGACCCCGAGCCGCGGAGGAGCTCGGCGGCCTCGATGATCTCCGCCTCCGTGCTCATGCCGGTGGAGACGATGAGCGGGAGACCGGTGGCGAACATGTCGGCGAGCAGGGTGTGGTTGGTCATGTCGGCGGACGCAACCTTGAGGCCCGGGATGCCGTAGTCGGCGAGCACCTTCACGCTCGGCGAGTCCCACGGTGTGCAGAGGACGTCGATGTCGCGGGCCCGGCAGTGGTCGAAGACCTCGACCAGCTGCGCGGCGCCGAGCGAGTACTTGGCGAGCAGGTTGAGCGTGTACTGCGCGCCGAGATCCTCGCCGCCGGTGGCGGCCCCGCTCTGCCGGTAGAGCGCGTCCATGTCGCGGAGCTGGAACTTCACGACGTCGGCGCCGGCGTCGACGGCGAGGTCGACCAGTTCCTTGGCGAAGCCGACGTCGCCCTGGTGGTTGTTGCCGATCTCGGCGATCACGAGGGCCGGGTCGTCGGCGGAGACCCGATGCCTGCCGATGTGGAACGCGCGCCGGTCGTTGCTGGCGACGGCGACGAGGCGACCCTGCTGGTCGAGCATCGGGATGTGGCTGATGGCGCCCGCGATGAGGGCGGCGATCTGCTGGTGGGGGTCGTCGATCCTTGCCCGGACGCAGCCGGTGTTGGCGGCCTGGCGGGACGGGGTGTCGAGTTGGGCGTCCGAGGTGGAGATCAGCCAGCGGCGCACGTCGCCGTCGGTGAGCGAACCGAGCAGGTGGCCGTGGGCGTCGACGACGAACGCGATGCGCGACTTGTTGGCGTCGATCTTGCGCAGCGCGCTCAACAGCGGCTCGTCGTCGCGGACCGCGTACTGGCCCACGTGTCGGTCAATGATCATCCGGCGCCCCCCCCCCCGAGGTGTCTCTTCGTCCACCTCATAGGGGGTGGATCACCCCTATGTTGGCACAGCGGGCCCAAGATGGGCCATCTGCGAACTGGCACTTCAGCCCAGCAGCTGCGGTGGGTTTGCCTCCCGACGCACGAAGTAGGTCCAGAAGCCGGCCAGACGCCCGGCGGAATCGACCGTCCAGCGGACCCATCGGGTGCGTGGCGTGGAGCCAGGGCGGATCATCCGCCAGGGCAGCATGGCGGTCTTCTTGAGGAAGTCGCCGAGGAACAGCCGCAGGGTTGGCGTGGCCCTCTCAGACTCGGGATGGCGGGCGGCTACCGCGATCCGGGCCTTTGCCATGAGGAACTCCTTCTTCACCACTCTGGTGCGCGGGGTGATGCTGAAGCGAACCACGGCGTCAGCGACATACGAGATGGGGTAACCACGCTCCTGCACCCGCCAAGAGAACTCGAGGTCGTCGCAGCCGTACGGAGGCAGCGACTCGTCGAAGCCACCGACGTCGAAGAATGCGTCGCGGGTGATCGAGAAGTTGCATCCCGGCACGTGAGGAAGATAGGTGGTCGCCATCAGGGAGTCGCTGAAAGCACCAATCTCGGCCGTGCCGTCAGGCCGGTAGGCCTCAACTCGGCCACCACCCAGGCCCGATTGGATCATGGCAGCGTGCGCTGCCACCCACCCGGGCTTCACCGCATCGTCGGCGTCGCAGTAGGCGAGGAGCCGCCCCCGCGCGGCCCTCGCGCCGGCATTGCGGGCAAAGGGGATGCCGGGTTGCTGCCCGGAGTCGATGATCTGCGCCGCGGCGACGGCGCCGAGGGCGTTGCTGGCCCACTCTTCCGCTATGCCCTGGGTTCCGTCGGTCGAGCCGTTGTTGGAGATGATCACTTCAAAGGCTGGCGCACCCACCTGCGCGCTCAACGCGTCGAGTTGTCTGCGGAGCGTCGTTGCCCCGTTCCGCACGCAGATGATCACACTTACTTCGACCGGCGGGAGGCCCGTCATGAGTGGCTCCGTAACTGTTCGACGATGGCTTGAACTGGGTCAGTATCTGGTGGCACGAATCGGGTGGGGCTGCCGCCCCAAGGCGCCAGCCCGTATCGAGCCCACATCTCCGACAGCCAGGTTGGCGGTCGGTCATGGAAGACCCAGGCCGGGATCCCTCTCGCAGCAGCCTCAAGGACACCGGTGGAGAAGGCGGCGACAGTGGGCCTCAAGACCTCCGCGAGCGATCCTCCGGCCTCGATCTTCATGCCCATGGCCCGCCACACGGCGTGCTGTGCCCGCGACAGCTTGTCCTCCTCGCGTGGGTGGGGGCGGTATGTTGCCCCGGTCAGCCGCCAGAACTTCGTCACGGAGCGCGTCATCGCCGCGCGGGAGAGTTCCGCTCCGTGTAGTTGCCCCAGGAACACCGGCTTCTCGAAGCGGCTCACGTGGGGCGCCTGGTGCTGCGAGGCAGCGTGGAGGAGTGGCGACCCGACCGTGACCGTCCTCAAGTCGGCTCGCCCGGCAGCCAGGAAAGCAGCGTCCGCATCGGACCAGGCCAGGACGGCGCTGCCCACAGGTGGGGGTGGGGAGTACGGGGTCAGAAGGCCGTGCTGCACGACAAGTTGGTGCCAACTGTTTTCGCGAGCCATCTTGTGCGCCCAGTAGCCGACCCCGAGGTGGTCGCCGATGGAGGCGACCGCCCGGATGCTGCCGAGCGCGTCTCCGGCGTCCACCTCGGTCCATGCGGTACCAAGCCTCAACTCCACGGTGGCGGGCTGCGCGATGACCGCCGGGAGATCCGGTGCCGCGCTGAGGGGCTCCAGCAGGGCGTGCTGGTTGGTGGGTGAGTTGGAGTCGCACGCCACAAGAAGCCGTTGGGTGTCGCCACGGGTCCAGAAGCGCATCTCGAGCGGCGCCGCCGCACGTCGCGTCAGCCGGTCCTTGAGGACATGCAGCCGCCGCCGCGAGGCGTGCCATTCCTGCCAGGACTCCAGGTCCTTGAACCTCAAGCCCATAGCTCGGCCACCTTCGCGGCACGGTGCGCCCAGGTGTGCTCCGCCAGGGTGCGCCTCCGCCCCGCGTCGCGGATCGCGTCCCCCCACCGGTCGTCGCTGATAGCCCGACGGCAGAGGTCGGCGAGTTCTTCGTCGCCATTGAAGACGGCGACCTCGGTGCCCGGTTCGTAGTAGGCCGCGACGTCGGCCCGATCGATGAGTTGGACCCCACCGACACCGGGAACCTCGAAGGTCTTCATCGTGAAGCCGTCCTGATCGCCGTGGATGTTGATGGCTGCCGGGGCGCCAGCGGTGAGTTCGTAGCCGGCGAGCCTCGCGATGTCTCGGGCGGCTGGGACGGCGGGACGTCGCACCTGCCAAGTGCGGGCGAGGTCGATCGGGTTGCTGGACCAGTCGCGTCCGAACGCCCGGATCGGGATGCCTGCCCGGGCGAGGTCCGTCAGCAACTGTTCGCGCAGGGGGTAGCGGGCGCCGATGAAGACGACCTCGTTCGTGTGCCGCGGCGTCGGTGTCATCGCCGGGTCGAACGCGTTCGGAAGGTGGAGGCAGGCGCGCCCCGAAGCTTGGAAGGCCGCAGTGTCATTGGGCGAGTAGGAGATGACGTGGTCGTACTGGTCGAGGAGTGAGTCGGTGTGGGCCGTTCGGCGCACCTCGTCCCAGAGCCAGACGTAGCGCTTGGACGCAACCTCGTCCAGCGCCGCGAAGACCTCATCGCCGAACTGGTCGCCACGGATCACGAGTGTGATGTTCGGCTTGTGCGCGCGGATCGCGCTGGCTGTGTCCGACGTGATCCCGCTGTTCTCTGTTCCGCGGTTGACGCCGAGTTTCTGCGGCAGCTCAACTGAAAGCTTGTGCGTCAGCTTTGCCCGAAGGTTGGGCTTGTGGTCGTAGCAGTGGACATCGATGTCGAATCCATTCTGCCGGAAGCCGTCCGCGATGCTGCGCCAATAGCCGTGGAAGACCGGCGCGACCAACAACAGACGAGGGCGAGTGGTCATCCCCACACCCCTGGCAGGCTCGTGTCGTTTGAGCCGCTCCGGGTCCTCCCCAAGGCAGCCTCAGAACATCTGGTCGTCAAACTCGCCCCCTCCCGACTAGCCAAGCCTACGTGATGCCGCGGCGAGAGGCTCCCACTTACCCGGTGGGGCATACTCGGTGGCAGGCAACGGCGAGCGGCGAACGGTGGTGACTCATGCGGCCAGATGTGCACAGAGCAATCTCGAGGATCAAGCAACAGCGGCCCCAATCGCAGCGGGAACCCACTGGCGCTTGCGCAACCTGGACAGCGGCGTGCCGGTGCTGCGGTCAGGGCTTCAAGTTCTTACCGTCGAGGAGACGCTTCAAAGGATCATCGTGGATGGGCGTTCGGTCGCCAGGTTCGGCGACGGGGAGCTGCGGCTCGCGACACGGGCCCTGGGCATTGGGTTCCAGGCGAGTTCGCCGGCCTTGGCATCGGCCTTGGCTGAGGTGGCGCGAACCCAGGACCCGCGCTTGGAGGTCTGCGTGCCGGGGATCTTCGGTTCGCTGAAGGACTTCACGCCGGAGGCTCAGTTGATCTGGCGGAAGCATCTGCTGCGAGAGAGGGGTCGCTGGGTTCGGTTGTTCGACCCCGCCGTGACCTATGGCAACGCATTTCTGAGTCGGCCCTACATCGACTGGGAGGACAAGACGCTGGCTGGCCACCGGTTCGCACTGCTCAAGCGGATCTGGGAGGACCGAGACGTGGTCGTGGTCGAGGGGGCCCAGACACGCATGGGAGTCGGGAACGACCTCCTGGCCCAGGCCCGGAGCGTGGAACGGATACTCGCCCCTGCCACTGACGCTTGGGGTCGCAGGAACGAGATCTTGGAGGCCGCCGCAGCGCTCGGGCGCGACCGGTTGCTGCTCCTTGCTTTGGGCCCGACGGCAACCGTGCTGGCCCGAGACCTGTGCCTGATGGGGTTCCAGGCCATAGACATCGGCCATGTCGACGTCGAGTATGAGTGGTTTCTGGCGGCTGCGTCGTCGAAGACCCCGATCGCAGGCAAGCACGTGAACGAGGCCGGTGGCGCCTCCCGCGTGACGATTGAGGACTCCAGTTACCAGCGTCAGGTGATCGCGCGGATCAAGTGAGGCGGATCCGGCTGGCCGGCGGTATGCGCTCGTTCAGGGGTTCCTGCTGCGCCACGCGTGCAGAATGCCCTTGATCTTGCGGACCAATCGTGTTTCTCGCAGTCGCTCAAGGTGCCGATAGCGTTGCATGAGCTTGTCCCGTTGCCAAGCGGCCCAGTTCCGCTCATCGATGCACGCAAAGTGTCCCCTCCAGAAGGCTTCTGCATTGGCGAGATAGAGGTTTGAGTTGTTCCGAAACAGCTGTGCGTAGGAGGCGATCAGCTTGTCGCGAGCGGCTCCCTCGGAAAGGGCCCGGGCCATGGACCCTGAGTGTCGTCGGTAGAAGAACAGGACCTCGTCGATCCGGTGAACTCTTCGGCCAAGGCTCAGGACCTTGAGGTTGAAGTCGTGATCCTCAAGGCCCGCGTGCATTGCCTGGTCGTAGCCCCCCGCCCGAGCCCAGTCGGCTCGTCGGAACAACGAAGTGGCAAAGATGCAGTTCTCGACCAAGATCGCGTCCATGGAGAACTCGGGAAGTGGCCATTCGCCACTCTGGTCGCCGAACAGTTCCGCTCGGCAGTAGACGATACCGATGTCTTGGTTGTTGTCTAGTACCTCGGCGGCGAGGCGGCAGTAGCGTGGGTCGATGAGATCGTCGGAGTCGAGCGGAAGGAAGTAGTCACCCAACGATGAGGCGATCCCCGCATTCCTCGCAGCGGACAGCCCTCGATTCTCTTGCTGAATCACCTTGATCCGGTGGTCGTGAGCTGCCTGTTCCTGCCAGAAGGCCACCCGGTCGAGGGTTAGGGCATCGGTCGAACCATCGTCGACGAGGATGACCTCGATTTCCGAATGGTCCTGCTCCAGCGCACTTCGCATTGTTTCGTCCAGCGTTGCGCCGTAGTTGAAGCAGGGCACGATAATGCTCACGAGGGTCATGGCGTCTTCTCCAGGGACCAGGGGGCGTCGAGATCGGGTGGCAGGTAGCTTCGCGGTCGCGGCCTCATCTGCTTCGCTTCCAGGCGTAGCCGGCACGCGAACTCCACGCGTGCTCAATGATGCCGAGTTCGTCTCTGCGCGCCGCGCGTGCGTCCACGTCGGGCACCCGGCGAAGTTGTCGCGTGAGATTCCAGAGGTAGTTGAGTTGCGTGGCGACGCGGAGCGCCAGGCGCAGCCTGTCGGCGCCACCCCACTTGTGCGCGTACTGGAAGCGGGAGTCGGTGACCCAACCGCGGCGCTTCGCCGAGGGCGAGGAGCCGCCGCCGACGTGTTCGACCCCCACCT
The DNA here is from genome assembly GCF_014164775.1 of Tessaracoccus sp. MC1679. Classification (GTDB taxonomy): domain Bacteria; phylum Actinomycetota; class Actinomycetes; order Propionibacteriales; family Propionibacteriaceae; genus Arachnia. The sequence continues at coordinate 170,956 of NZ_JACJGB010000008.1, read as the reverse complement.
GCGGGAGGTAGACCGACGGCACCCCGAGCGTCGTCAGGCGGCGCTGGAGGTCGACCTCCTCGCTGTTCATGTAAAACCGCTCATCCATGCCGCCCGCCCGCTCGAAGGCCTCTCGCGGGAGCAGCATGCACGCACCCATGACCCAGTCGGTCGGCGTGCCGTCCTGGGCTTCGAAGGCGGCGACGTCGTGGCCGACGAAGCGATGCCATAGCCGCGTCTGGCGGAACCGGGCCAGGGGCGTCAGCCACTCCCAGGCGTGGTGGCGCACCCTGGGCCACTTGCGTGCGGTGTGGATCGGCTGGCCTGCCTCGAGGACCTTGGGGCTGCAGACGGCGGGCTGATGGGGCCTCGCGGCCGCCAGCAGATCGGCGAGTGTGTCGGGGCCAAGCGAGAGGTCGCTGTTGAGGATCACGATGTAGTCGCCCGTGGCCACGGCTGCCGCCGAGTTCACGTTGGAGCTGAAGCCGCCGTTCTCCGAGCGCCGCACCAGTTGGTAGCCGGGGCCTTCGGGGAAGGGCACCGGGGAGAGATCGTCGCTGACGATGATCTCGAGGCCGCTCAGCCCCTCCTGCCCCCGAAGCTGTTCGATGAGCGTCAACGTGGGCTCGGGATCGCCGTAGTGAGGGATTAGTGCGCTGAGCGTCGTCACAAGGGGCTCCCGCCGAGCCGGACGCTTTCGTTCCAGCGGGCCACCTGAAACACCGCACCGGCAGCCGCGTCGCGGCCCTCGCGCCGCCGGAGTCGGGCGGGAAGCTGCTTTGCCCACTCGACGAACCATCTGGCGGATGTCTTGTTGCTGGCTGGGGGTCTGATGCCTTCGTCGTGGCGGTGCTTGTCGTACAGGCGGGCGTGCGCTCGGCCGTACCGCCACTGCTGCCTCAGGTAGTTGCGAAGGCCGCTGCGCTGGGTGTAGTCGACGACTGCATGCGGATGGTGGGCGATGCAGAAACCCGCTTGGGTGAGCCGCCAGCCGAAGTCCACGTCCTCCTGGCCGGTAGCCAGCGTCTCATCGAAGCCCTGGACCGCTTCCCAGACTTCCCTGCGAAAGCCCATGTTGCAGCCTGGCATGTAGGGGAGATAGCCCATGGACGTTGGCACCGAGCCGGCATTCCACATGGCTTCGCGGTTGGGCTCGTCGGGGAACACCAGATTCAGAGGTCCGGTGGCGCACGGGTTGTCTCGAAGGGAACCGCGCATGGCCGCCACCCAGCCTGGGTGCACCGCGTCGTCGCCGTCGCAGATCAGGATGAGGGGATCGTCGCTCGCTCGGATGGCTGCGTTGCGCGCGTGCGCCACGCCGGGCAGATCTGAGGAGTCCACCACGTCGATGCCGCCGGAGAACCGCGCGTTCCAGTTCCGCGCGATGAGCGCGGTGGCGTCGGTCGATCCGTTGTCGCTGACCACCACCCGGAAGTCCATGTCGGATTGCTCGTTCAGCGCCGCGAGTTGCCGCGGTAGCCGGGTGGCCTCGTTCCTGCAGGGGATGATAACGACGATGTCGGTGTCCATGGCTGCGCTCTTCGGTCGATTTGGCGGCAAGCCTAGTTCAGTTGGCCGAGGCGAACGAGGTTGGCGAACTCCTCGTTGATCTGAACAAGTTCCTCCATCGTCCCGCGAGCTGCGATCCTCCCTTCAGAGAAGAAGAGGATCTGGTCAGCGTGCTTGACGGTTGAGAGCCTGTGAGCGACGACGACGATGGTCACCTTGCCATGGAGATCCTTGAGAGTCTGCGTGATCCGCGATTCTGTCTCGTTGTCGAGGGCAGACGTCGCCTCGTCGAGTATCAGGACCTGGGGCTGTCGGTACAGCGCGCGCGCGATGCCGATTCGCTGCTGCTGGCCACCGGAGAGACGAAGCCCCTGCTGTCCGAGCAAGCTGTCAATGCCGTCGGGCATGCTGGCCAGGAAGTCGTCGAGTTGAGCCAAATGGAGGGCCCGTCGGACACGGTCGTCGTCGACCTGGTCCTCCGGGAAGCCGAACGCGACGTTTTCGCGGATGCTTTTCGGCATGGCGAACACGCTCTGCGCCACCATGCCCAGCTGCGCCCACCAAGCGGTTGGGTGGTCGTGGATGCTCACGCCGTCGACGGTCATGGAGCCGTGGTCAGGTGTGAAGAGAGCCAGAAGCAGATCGACGAACGTGGTCTTGCCTGCGCCGCTCGCCCCGACCAGGGCCACGGTGTGTCCCTTGGGGATCACGCCCGAAACCCGGTCCAGAACGGGTTCGGAGGCATCGGGGAACGTGAACGTCACGTCGTCGAACACGATGTCAGCCATCGGGAAGGTGTGCGTGTCGGATGCGCTGGTCTCTGGGCGAGGCTCATCCCGTAGAGTCGTGATTTCGTGGCTGAGTGCGCGCAGGTTAGGGATCGCGCTGCGAATGCGCCCGATGGTCGCCACGGCACGGTTTAGCGCAGGGACGATCCGTAGTGCGCCAACTGCAAACACCCCGAGGAATGCGAATGCTGCCTCCTGAGTCGAGGTGAGAAACAAGAAGCCCGCCACGACCATGATTCCGAGGATCATCAGGATCTCTAGGACTACGCGAGGGACCTCACCGAGCACCCCGACACTGCGCCCGGCCATGCTCGCTTCAAACATGGTGGAGGCGTATTGGCTAGAGAACTGGTCACTAGCGTTCGAAATACGGGCCTCTTTGAAGCCATCGATCGCAGGGTGTAGGAACCCCCAGCTCTTGACGTTGGCAACTCGAGCCGCTTCCCCGAGCTTGAGCTGCGTCCTCTTGAGTAGCGCCTGGAGAACCCATGCGGATCCGCCGAAGAACACGACTGCCACCAACGTGGCGCTAGGCGAGACCATCAGTAACGCGACCATGACCGCGACGGCTGAGAAGATGTCCACCGCAAGGAGGATCACATCGCCTGCCGTTCCGAAGGCCCCGGGCACATAGCCCGTCATCGTCTGGTACAGATCGTCGCGCTTTCGCTGCCGGTGTGACGCCCAAGGTGAAGTGGTGTAGAGCGAGAGCATTGAATAACTGGCGTCTGCGGAGGCCCTTGCCACAACGCCGAGGTTCCACCACCGGAAGGCGACGGCCCCCGCGTTCTTGATCAGCATCATGATCACAACGGCCACGAGAATCACTATGAGCAGTTCTTGCTGAGTCTGAGCTCCCGTTACCCCCGCGACCATGCTCAAGACCTGCGAGTCTGCTGGTGTCATGCCGCTGAGCACCTGCATTAGAGGCAGCGTCAGGACCACTGCAACGAGGTCGAAGGCAGCGATCGCGAGCGAACCAAGCAGGATTCCGATGAGCTTGGGGCGCATGCGCCACGGAACCAGCGTGAAGGCTTGGCGAAGATCACCGATGACCTCACGAATCTCACGCACGTGTGCTCCATGTCTCTGTCTAGGGGACAGCTAGGCTATCAGTACGTCCCGGGACACTAGTTGATCTATTTTCCTCGCAGCCAACCTCGACTTCGAGCGAGGCCGCGCGCTCGTTGGCGGAGCCACCTGAAGGGTGCGGTTCTCCGCTCCCACACGGCAAGCTGAGCGGTCTTCGCGGCGAGCATCGCCTCCTGCTGGCCGATCATGCGCCAAGAGGCTCGTAGGAACTGGCCAAGGTGTTCCGGGTTGTTGCGGAGGATGGCTTCCAATGTGGCAGATCGTGCAGCAACAGGGTCCTGTGCCGACCGCGAGCCGTCCCGCATCCGGTAGTGCAATCGGGCAGTTGGCATCTCCCGGGCGATGCCACCGTCTCGTAGCAGCCGAACCCAGAACTCCCAGTCCTCGTACCCGAGGCGCAGTGATTCGTCGTATCCGCCGACGTCCCTCCATGCCGCTGTGCGGAACATCGCTGTCCCAGGAAAGGAGGTGTTGACCATCAAATGATCAAGTGTGGTTTCGCCTCTAAGTGGAACCGCCCCGCCCCGAGTGCCGAACAACTCCAACTTGGGATAAGCAACGAGGACTCGTGGGTCTGCAAGAATGCCCATGCCCTCCTCGACGGCTTGAGGGTCGAGCCAGTCATCTCCGTCAAGCAGCTGGATGAAGTCTCCGTGCGCGGCAGCAATGGCAGCGTTTCTGGCGGCGGATACGCCGCCGTTCTGCTGCCGCAGGAGCCGCACGTTATCTCGGGGTTGGACAGGCGTGGGCGATCCATCGTCGATGACAAGGACCTCAATGTTGGAGTACGTCTGCGAGAGGGCCGAACGGATGGCTTGGTCTAGGTGCTCTGGATCGTCGTTGAACGTCGGGATGACGATCGACACCAGTGAACCCATATCGCCATCCTAACCTCGTGCTTTCATGACGGTGGGTGGACTGCAGTGGCCTGGGATGGCGAAAGTGCCCCTGACTTGGGATGATGTGTTTTGCGAAGCACAATCATTCAACAAGCGAGGAGCACCTTCGAGGTGAAGAGTACCGGCTCGTATCCCAGGGTTCATGTCGATACCGCGAAGGTGACCGCGGTCGGCCAGGCTGGCGGGATCCTGCTGACCGAAACCATCCGCGCGGCCGGCCTGGACCGGGCCCTGTCGGAGGCGCTGTCCCGGTGGCGGAAACCGTTGGCGGTCCACGACCCAGGCAAGATCATCTGCGATCTGGCGATGTCGCTGGTGCTCGGCGGTGAAGCGTTGAGTGACCTCGCCACCCTGCGCGCGGAACCGGGGGTCTACGGCCCGGTGGCGTCGGATCCGACCGTGTCGCGGCTCATCGCGACCCTGGCCGAGGACGCGGACAAGGCCATCACAGCGATCGCCGGAGCCCGGCAGCAGGCCCGCGCCACGGTCTGGGCCCTGGCGGGTCACCATGCCCCGGACCATGAGGCGACTGCCGAGGATCCTGTGGTGATCGATCTCGACGCGTCGCTGATCACCGCGCATTCGGAGAAGCAGCGCGCGGCTGCGACGTTCAAGCGAGGGTTCGGGTTCCACCCGTTGATGGCGTTCGCCGACCACGGACCTGAGGGCACCGGCGAAGCGTTGGTGGTCCACCTACGCCCCGGGAACGCCGGTTCGAACACCGCGACCGATCACATCACCGTCACCAAGCAGGCTCTCGCGCAGCTCCCCGACCGCGACCCTCGCCCGGGACGCAGGGTCCTGGTCCGCGCGGACGGGGCCGGCGGCACGAAGGAGTTCACCAAGTGGCTGACCGGGCGCAGGGTGGCGTACTCGGTCGGGTTCACCCTCCCCATGGACACCCCCGACTTCTACCACCTGGTCCCTGAGTGGGTTTGGGTGCCGGCCCTCAACAGCGATGGCGAGGCTCGCGAGGGGGCCGATCTTGCTGACTTCACCGGACTGCTGGATCTCGACGGTTGGCCTGCCGGGATGCGGGTGATCGTCCGCCGCGAACGGCCCCACCCCGGCGCTCAGCTGCGGTTCGACGACGTCGACGGCTACCGGCTCACCGCCTTCGCGACCAACACCACCCTCGGCACCCTGCAGCAGCTGGAGTTGCGGCATCGTCGCCGCGCCCGCTGCGAAGACCGGATCCGGATCGCGAAAGACACAGGCCTGGCCAACCTCCCGTTGCACGGGTTCGACCAGAATCGGATCTGGTGCCAGATCGTCGCCCTGGCCTCCGAGTTGCAGGCCTGGAGCGCGATGCTGGCCCTGGCCGGTCATGAAGCCCGCCGCTGGGAACCGAAACGGCTCCGCTACCGGCTCTACACCATCCCCGCGACCCTCGCCAGAAGAGCCCGCCGCACCGTCGTCCACTTCAGCGACCGATCCCGCTGGGCCGAGCTGATCATCGACAGCATCAGCCGACTCCGAAACCTCCCGGCACCAGCCACCTGACCCTATGTCCTCCACATGTCCCTCTGAATCTGGCAGCTCTCGGCCTGGAAACCCGCACCGCAGACGTCACGCGGGGTCTTGTCGCACCCACCTGCAAGAATCAGAACAACCTCGACGCCACCGGCGCCGACCAGCCCCACACAGGGCCGTCATGAAATATCGAGGCTAAGCGAGAAACATTTCATGACCTTCCTGCTCGACCTGCGGCAGCAACATCCTCCTGGAATGTGGGGGAGATGTCACAAGGAGAACCGGGCGCGGATACGAGCCCGCAGCCCCTTCAGTGGGGCAACGGCGCGCCGTTCCAGCGCGAACAGTGAGTCATTGACCCCTGGGCCATGCCTGTGCCAGGCTTCCTCGTCGGAAGCCTTGATCTGGTCAAAGACGGGTGATGAGGAAGTCGCCGACATTTCTGTTTCCACCGGAAAGCCGCCGAGCACCCAGTTCCGCTTACGCTGCCTTGACATGAGCCAATCGTCGCCGTACCAGACCTTCATGTCATCTGGGATGGGGACGTAATCCACGCGTCGCAAGAACATCGCCACTCCGTAGCCATCGGTCCTCTCGTAGGCGGGCCGCCACCACTTCGTGCTCGCATCCGAGGCTCGGAAACAGGAGGAATGGAGCCCGACCAGCCCGACGAGGCGCTTCCAACGGAGTGCCCGAGAGACTTCGCCCAGTAGGTCTTCCAAGGGCAGAATGTCATCGTTGAGGATTGCGAGGAACTCCCCCTGCGCAGTTCGGACGCCGAGGTTCCAGGCGGGATTCACGAAGATGTTCCGCTCCTGCTGGAGCACGCGAACGTTGGGCAGATCCCAGGACAAGGGGTCGCGGGAGTTGTTTACAACGAGCACCTCATGCACCAACGGGTGGCCCGAGCACTGTTCAACAAGCGGCCACAGCTGACTAGCTCTCTGCATCGTCGGAATGACGACGGAGAACCGCCCCTTGGTTTCGGTCATGCCGGATAGGGTACCGGTCACGTTCTTCTATGCTCGGGCGCTGGGATGGGTCACAGCTAGTGTGCTGCTCCGGAACTTGGCTGCCGCCGCTAGGCTAATGTCAGGACAAGCGAGGCGAAGGTGCCTTGAGCTGAGGAGCATCATATGGCCATTCGGATCGGTTTGGTGGGGTACGGCGACGGTGGTCGGCTCTTCCACGCGCCCTACATTCGGGCTTCCGACGCGGCCGAGTTGGTCGGCGTCGTCGTGCGCAGCCCCGAGCGGGTGCGGCAGTTGGCCGAGGACCACCCGGCGGTGCCCGCGTACGCCTCGCTCGGCGAACTGATCGACGCAGGGGTCGACGCCGTGACGATCTCCACCCCACCCGAGACGCGCCGCGACCTGGTGCTCGAGGCCTTGGGACGTGGCGTCAGCGTCCTGGCGGACAAGCCGTTCGGGCCGTCGGCCGCAGCGGCGCAGGAGTTGGTAGACGCCGCGCGGGAGGCGCGGCGCATGCTCAATGTATTCCACAACCGGCGCTACGACACCGACATCGTGACGGCGCGGGCGGTTGTCGCCACCGGCCGCTTGGGGGAGTTGACCCGGCTGGATCTGAGGTTCGACCTCGACGAGCCGGGCACCCTGGAGGCCGGGCCGACCGGCGGCCTGCTCCGAGACCTCGGCAGCCACCTCGTCGACCAAGCGCTGACCCTCATGGGACCCGCGGTCTCCGTCACCGCATACCTCGACTACTTCGAGCTACCCGCTGGGCGCACAGACAGTGGGTTTGTGATCAACATCGCGCATGTCGGCGGGCGCCACTCGCACGTCTCGGCCAGCAAGGTCAACGCGCTCGTCTCCAAGGAACTGCGTCTCCACGGCACGCTCGGGTCTTACACCTCCGACTTCAGCGACGTGCAGACCGAGGCCATCAAGCGGGGCGAGCGCCCCGTCGGGCGCCGCGACGAGTGGGGCCTGGAGGTCGAGTCGCGCTGGGGCACGCTCTCCATTGCCGGCCAGCAGCCGGAGAGGGTGCCGTCGGAGCGGGGCGACTACTCGAACCTCTACGACGAGTTCGCTGCCGCCGTCGAGCAGGGCGGCCCGGGTCCGGTACCGTGGGAGCAGGGGGTCGCGGTCCTGCGGGTGCTCGATGCTGCCCGCCGCAGCGCCGACGAGGGGCGCACCATCGAGGTCTGACCTCCGAACCATTGGTGGAGTTCTTCGGGCGACAAGGCTAACCGGAACCGATACGTTGGTGCCAGGGCGAGTCGACAGCAGGACCGGCGAGTTGTGCGCCGCCTCCACCGACTGCGGATCACGTACGATCCAGTAGAACGCCGACTCGGTCTGAGTGCGTTGGCGCCGAGGAGGGGGGGCACGATGACGACCTACCTGATGGCCCCCGACCGGGCTGCGGCGACCGGTGGGGTCAAGGTGATGTACGGGATCGCGCGCGCGCTGCGACAACTCGGCCACGAGGCCGTGGTCTGGCAGAGCGCTTCCCAGGCTTCGTCCGAAGCGTTGTGCGCCAACAGCCTCCGCCTGGAGGCAGGTGACCGGCTCTGGGTCGTCGAGGTGGCGCCCCCCGAGACGCGTGAGGAACTGCGCGGCCTCCCCGTGGTGGTGTTGAACCAGGCCCACTACTACACGATCGGGATCCACGCGGATTACCCCGCGCTCGACGCCCCGTACCCGGGCTGGCCGGACGCCGCCGTCGTCGTTGCCACGTCCGAGAGCATCCGCGACTACCTGGCGGAGATCGACGTCCGCCTGCCGGTGCACCATCTCCGCCTCTACGTGGACGCGCTCTTCTTCCAGCAGGCTCCGCCGCCATCTCAGCGCCCCAGGGTGCTCAGCTTCATGCCACGGCGACGCGAAACCGAGCTGAAAGCGCTTGTCAACGCCATGCGCCGCGATCCGATCCTGCGGCGGTGGTCGTTTCGCCCCATCGACGGTCTGAGCTGGGAAGGAGTAGCTGATGCGCTCCGGGAGAGCGCCGTCTTCGTCCACGGGGCGGTGCAGGAAGGGCTTGGGCTGCCGGGCCTGGAGGCGATGGCGGCCGGCGCGTACCTGGCAGGCTTCCCCGGCGACGGAGGGCGGGAGTTCATGCGCCCCGAGTTCTGCACCGCCCTGCCCGACAGCGACCTCACGGGGTCGACCCGCACCCTGCGCGACCTCCTGCACCGCTTCGACGCTGATCCCGAGGCTTTCGACGCTTCGGCGCAGTTGGCGAGGGAGTTCGCCGCTGAGAACTACGGCTGGGACGGCTTCGTTGGGCGCGTCCAAGCCGTTCAGGAGGCCCTGGGCGACACGGCCCGGATCCTCAGGCCCGTGACTATCGAGCACACCACGCACCTGGCCAGGCGGGCCCAGCGGTTGCCGCTGCGCAAGCGCCTCGGGATGATCCGCCGGGCGATCAGGCCGTGACCGCGATCCACGGCCGCGACCCGCAGGGCGAGCGGCGCCCCCGACTCGTCGTCCTCAGCCACGCCGCCCCCCGCTCCCAAACCGGCAACGCCGGCCAGAACTATCTGTCGGCACGGGTGCGGCACTGGCAAGCCGGCTTCGACGTGCGGTGCATTCTCCTGCAGGGCCGCTCGGCACGGGAGGACCTCGACGAGGCGCTGTGCCCGGTGCATGTCCTGGCCAAGGCGCGCCGGGGTCGGTGGCGTCAGGCCCTGAGTAACCGGGTGCGCCGCACGTTCGTCGGGGTAGCCGACCCTGCGGTGGCGAGGGACCTGCGCGCCGACGCGGCGGCCCGGGAGTGGCTCGCCGAGGCCGACGTGGTGGCGCTGGAATGGCAGGAGATGGCGGGGCACGCGAGGACGGTCCGGGAGCTTGCCCCGAGGGCCCAGATCGTGTCGGTGCTGCACGACGTTGTTTCGCAGTCGGTCGACCGCAAGCGATCGCTGAGCGGAAGCCTGCGCGAACGGCTCAAGTGGTCGCTCGTCGGCGCTGGTGCCCGCGCCGCTGAGCGCTGGATCATGCGGACGTCGGACGTCGCGGTGGTGCTGAGCGAGAAGGACCGGGGCCTGCTGCCTCGTGGGAGGGCGCGCGTTGCGGTGGTCCCGCCGGCGATCGACGCGCCGGCGGCGCCGCGTCGACGCCCCGAGCCAAACCGGACGATCATGGTCGCCAGTTGGCGACAGGAGGACCTCACCGGCCTGCGCTGGTTCCTCGACGAGGTCCTTCCCCTCGTGCAGGGGGCCGGGGTCGAGCCCGACATCCATCTCATCGGGCGCATGGCCGAAGAGGCCCAAGCCCAGTTGCGGAACGAGCCGATCACGATCAGCGGCTTCGTGCCCAGCATCACCTCCGAGTACGAGTCGGCGGCCGTCGCGATCGTGCCGCTCCAGCTGGGGGCTGGCGTGAAGTTCAAGACCGTTGAAGCCATCCTCCACCGCGTGCCGATCGTGACGACCCCCGTCGGCGCCGAGGGCGTGCGCGGGTTGGAGGGCACGGCGAAAGTGTCCGGCGCCGCGGCGGCCTTCGCCGATCGCCTTGCCTGGATCCTGAGGGACCCGGCGGCGGCCCAGGCCGAGGCCGACGCGCTGGCTGAGGAGGTCGCGAAGCTCCACAGCATGGCGGCGTTCCATCAGTCGATGCGCGAACTGCTCTAGTCGGCCGCGCTCGCGTTCATCGTCGCAGGTGCCGCAGCCTCCATACCACGGTGGTCAGCCCCGACTTCCGTGCCAATGGGGCGACCAACTGCTTGACCCTTGACTGCCACTTCGGGCGGTGCCAGTAGGACCCGCCGTCGACGGTGAGCAGGTAGTCGAACCACTCTCCCGCCGAGTCGTAGCCGATGCCCCACCAGCCGTCCTCCGGGGCCTTGCGGCGGTACGGCCGCTGGTCGTCTTCGGTGAGGTCGCCGTGGGCGCCCATCTGCGTCATCCCACGCTGCCAGAGGTCGCTCTTGTAGCGGGAGATGAAGAGCCGGGGGTCGGTTCCCAGGCCCTTGGCCGCGAGGAGCATCATGGCCGCGCCGCAGTTGCGGTGGTCGGGGTGGTAGTCGTGCGTCGACGTCGCCCTGAGTCGGGTGGCGCCGTCCGGCATTGCGAACCGCTTGGCCAGTGCCACTACCCCTGCGACGGAGCTTCCGCCGTCTGGCTGCCGATCCGCTGCTGGAGGAACGATCGGGTTCCCGCCCAGCAGCCGGACCCCCGCGGCGAACTCGCGATCCCGGGCGGCGATGAACTCCTCCACGTCGGGGACGCGGCCCAGCGTCTCCGCGGTCGGCCCGGTGTGTGCCGGATCCTCCTTGCCGTCGGTGACGAGGAGCACGTCCACGGTGAGCCCCGCCGCGACGTCGGCCTTGATCGCGGCGCCGAGGGTGAGCATCTCGTCGTCCTGGTGGGGGACGAGGTAGAGGGCCCGGTCGGAACCCCTCGGGCTCCCGTTCATGGCTTCCCGCCCACGAGGCCGCGCGTCCGGAGTTCCCGATCCACGCGCTGCCACATCTGCGTGTACGTGAACTGCCCACGCATCCGCTCGGCGGCGGCGCGGCCGAGGGAGTCGCGCAACTGGAAGTCGTCGCGGGCCCGCATGAGCTGCTCGCGGAGCCCCGACGCGTCCCCGGGGTCGAAGAGCAGGGCTTCGGAGTCGGTAAAGTACTCGCGCATTGGCGCGGTGCCGCTGACGACGACGCAGGCTCCCGCCCCGGCGGCCTCCATCGCGACGGTCTGGCCGGTGGGGTAGGCCAGATCCTTTGTGGGGATGACGACGATCTCCGCGTCGGCGATGAGGCGGGCGTACTCCGCGCTCGGCACCGTTCCGCGGAAGTTCACCCCTGGCGGCGGAGTCCTCCCGCCAAGGTTGACCTCCTTGCAGTAGAGGTCGACCACCAGGTCGGTGCCCGCGACCGCGTCGAACAGGGTCGGATAGTCGCGACCCCGGTCGAAGCCGATCGCGACGATCCCGCCCTGCCGCCCTGCCTGCGGCACGAAGGGGTGGTTCTCTGGGGCGAACCCGAAGGGCACCGAGGCCAGCCGGTCGGGATGGAAGCCTGCGTCGTGGAGGATGTCCAGCTGGTTCGCGCTCCAGGCGAAGGTGAGGTCGACGCCAGCGTACGACTTGACGAGGTTCCTGCGTGTCGCGGCGTCAGCGTGGCGGAGTTCCTCCGCCAACCAACACTCGAACATCACCAGCGGCAGGCTGCGCCACGGGGGCAGCCGTCGCTGCTTCAGCCAGGAGGCGGCAAGAGCCTCTCTCTCGAGGAACGCGATCACAAGATCTGAGCGCCATGCTTTCAGCGTCGACCGGAGCGTCTTGTCGAGCGGGCGCCGGGTTCGGTGTTCGACGACATCCCGGAGTTTCCTGTGGAGCCGAGCCCGGGCATCGGGAACGTCGACAAGTTCGTAACCGAAGCCTCGCAGCTTGTCGATCCCGTACGGGCCGTCGGCTGCTCGGCCGGTCGTGAGCACCAGCGCTCGTCTCATGGTTGCCCCCCCGGGATTGCTACCTGTGAGCGTAGTCGATGGGCCGGCCGGGATCGAGAGCTGGGGGCGGTCGCGCTAGCGCAGGGCGTCGGCGAGCATTGGATTGTTCTCCAAGGCGTAGGTGAGCGCCGTCGTCGCGCCCGCCGTCGTGATGTGGTCGGAGTCCGAGTACAGCTGGGTGGTGTCGGTCGCACGCCTGCACACCGACTCGTCGCAGAAGGCGCCGTGGATCGAGACGACCTCGGCGCCCGTGCCGTCGAGCACACGGTGAAGGTCCGCCGTCCGGGCCTCGAAGCCCGACGCGAAGTAGGACGCATCCCACTCACAGATCTGCCCGGGCAGGGCCAGCGAGTGGCGGTGGGTGCAGCTGGACATGTCCATCGGCCACGTGGGGTTGTCGTCGAGCACGAACACCTTCCGCCCCAGGTTGGCCAGGCCATCGACCGCGGCCCGCATGCCCTGTTCCTCTGCCGCGGACAGGCCCCCGCCGTCGCGGCCGAGCTGCCGGCTGTAGATCACCGTCGACAGGTTCGGGTTCTGCTCGACGTACGCCAGCAGCCGGGCCACGCCGTCGAGCGAGCCGAACGGCTTGGGGGAGCGCACCGTGATCACCTCGAAGTTCAGGTCGGGGAAGAGCTCGCGGAACCCCGGGATGAGGTGTTCGGCATGGGAGTCGCCGATCAGCAGAAGTTGGGCCTCACCTGGGAGCGTCGTCCCGCAGAGGCCGTTGCTGAGTTGCGCCATCGCCTCGTCCCGGCAGGGCTGAAGCTCATGCTCGACGTCGGCCTGCGCGACCGAGTTGAACCTCGACGCCATGGGTCCGCCGGGAGCCATCGCGGGGAGCACGATCTGCGTCACCGCGAGCCAGGCGGCCAACGCGGTCGCCGCGGGTGGCAGCAGAATCCTGGTCGCCGTCGCCGCGACGGCGCGGGCGCCGTCGACGTGCAGCGCCCTGAAGGGCTGCTCCACGTAGCGGTAGGTCAGGTAGGCGGGCAGGAAGGCTGCCGCCGCGGCGAGAACGGGGGCGGTTTGGGTGAACGGCCACACCGCCTTCGCGACGACGATCAGGGGCCAGTGCCACAGGTAGAGGGAGTAGGACCAGTCGCCGACCGCGACCATCGGCGGGCTTGCCAGCCCCCGCGACAGCACGGTTGAGCCGCGCCGTCCCGCCGCCAGCAGGAGCACGGTGCCGGCAACTGGGAGGAGCGTCCACCTCCCCGGGAACGGAGTCTCGGGCGTGATCGCGACGAAGCTCACCGCCAGCATCGCCGCGCCAGCCAGCCCGGCGACGGTGAGCAGCAGCTGCGGCACGTGGCGCACCAGACCCACGAGCAGGGCCAGGAGGCATCCGGCCAGGAACTCCCACGCGCGGGGGAGGGGCCCGTAGTAGCCGAACGGGAACGCGGTGCCCAGTCGGATGGCGTACAGGGAGAGGAGCGCCAAAGCGGCCAGCCCCGCAAAGGGGAGCGCTTTCGCGATCGGCCGCTTGAGCCGGGTGGAGGCCCACAGCAGCGCCGCCGTCGCCGCGGGCAACGCCAGGTAGAACTGTTCCTCCACCGAGAGCGACCACGTGTGCAGCAGAGCGTTCTTCTCGGCGGCTGCGCCGAAGTAGTCGCCGGTGTTGAAGGCGATGACGGCGTTGGCGATGCCGAAAGTCGCGCCCAACGCGGTCTGATACGTCGTCTCCTGCGGACCCAAGGGGGAGAGGAAGAGGAACGCCAGGATGACGGTCGCGATCGACGTGACGGCGAGCGCCGGGCCGAGTCGCTTCAAGCGCCGCACGTAGAAGCGCCCGAAGCGGATGCGGCCGTGGGTGGCGTGCTCCCGAAGCAGCATGAGGGTGATGATGAACCCGGAGATGACGAAGAAGATGTCGACGCCGACGAACCCGCCGGGGAGGGGCAGCCCTGCGTGGGCGGCCATGACCGAGAGGACTGCGACGGCGCGAAGGCCCTGGACGTCGCGCAGGAGCCGTGGCGCCTCTGCGTTCGGTGCGGTCATCGTTCCCCTATGTGTCGCCTGATCGCCGAATGCTAACGCTCTGGATTATGGGCGCGCCAGCCCTGCCCGAGCCGATATTGTGGCGTCACCAAACAAACTAGGAGGTTCTCGTGGCTCGGATTCTGATCGCCAGCGGGGTGGGGCCTTACGCCGACCCCTGGCACCCCTTCGAGCGCACCTCGCCGCTCATCGCCGAGATCCTGCGCGGGGCCGGGCACGAGGTCGAGCTGCGCGACACCGTCGCCGGGTCGCTGCTCGACATCGCCAGCTTCGACCTCTTCGTCGCCAACGCCGGCGGTGGGATCGCGGAGGCCGGGGAGGCACCGTCGGACACCTTCGACGCCGACCTCGCGGCGCTGCGTGACTACCTGGCCGCAGGGGGTCGCGTGCTGAGCGTCCACACGTCCAACGGCGCCTTCGGGCAGCTGCCGGAGTGGCGTCGGGCCGTCGGCGGCAACTGGGGCCCTGGCTCGTTCCACCCCGAAATCGCCGACGCCACTTTCCAACCTGCGCCGAGCGGGGTCGGGCACCCGGTGTGGGAGGGCCTTGAGGAGGTGTCGGCCTTCGACGAGAGTTACTCGGGTCTGGTGATCGACCCGGGTGTCGCGCCGTTGGTGCAGCACACCACCGACGGCGCCACTCACGTGATGGGCTGGGCCGTGGGCGACGCCGTCGTCTTCGACGGGTTGGGGCACGACGAGCGTTCATACGAGTCGCCGTCGCGTCGTCGGCTGCTGGTCAACGAGGTCGCCTGGCTGCTGCGGGGCTAGTGGGCGTTGCCAGGCCCTTCGACCTGGCGGCTCGTTCCTCGCCGGTCGGGCTCAGGGGCCAGCCCAGTGTTCCTCGCGGCCCGGTGAGATCGTGAGGTCGACCTCGTTGCCCTCGGGGTCGGCCACCGTCCACCAGATCGGGCTGGCGTCGCGCACCACGGTCCCGCCCGCGGCCAGGGCGGCCTCGAGTCGCGCGGCCACCTGGTCGTCGGGCACGAACAGGTCGATGTGGATGCGGTTGCGCTGGGCGAGGCGGTCGGCGTCGCTGGCGTCGAGGTCCTGGAAGACGAGCGGCATGTTGAGCTGGCGCGGGTCGACGATGTCCGTCACCCCTTCGCGCGGGTCCTCCTCGTAGCCGAGCGTGGCCGACCAGAAGCGTCGGGCGGCCGGAATGTCGACCGCGTCGATAACGACCTGGACGAACCTAGGTGTACCGAGCCAAGAGGTTGGTGACAGTGCGTCGGTATTGACGTGAGGGAGGACCCCCGGGTGGGGTGTGGCTTGTCGAAGGTCACATCTCACACCCGGAGGTCCTCGTGTCCCACCGTAACGCCCGCCTCAACTTCCATGGCCGCAAGCTGCTGGTCGACCGGGTCCGAAGCCAGCACTGGCCGGTCGCCCATGCAGCGAAGGCGATGGGGATTTCACGTCAGTGTGCTCACCGCTGGCTGGCACGCTGGGACGCCGAGGGCGAGGCCGGTCTGCATGACCGGTCCAGCCGGCCTCACGCGTGCCCGACCGCGACGCCAGCCATGGTGGAGGACCTGGTGGTGGCCGCCCGTCAGGAGCACCGACGCGGCCCGGGCTGGATCGCGGCCGAACTCGGGCTCGCGCCGCGGACCGTGACCCGGATCCTGCACCGACGGGGCATGCCGCCCCTGACCTGCCTGGACCCGATGACCGGCCAGGTGATTCGCACCTCGAAGCAGACCGCGGTCCGCTACGAACGCGAACGTCCCGGCGAACTGGTGCACGTGGATGTCAAGAAGCTGGGCAAGATCCCCGACGGTGGCGGCTGGCGGGCCCGCGGACGCTCCGACACCGTCGTCGCCAAGAACAAGCGGCCCAAGATCGGTTACGACTACGTCCACTCGATGATCGATGACCACTCCCGCCTGGCTTACAGCGAGATCCACAACGATGAACGCGTCGACACCTGCGCCGGGGGGCCGCGAGCGGTTGGCGGACCTGCTGGATCGGCTGGAGCCGGAGCCGCTGGGGGAGCAGCCGAGGGTCGCGCTGGCGCACGACTACTTCACGCAGCGGGGCGGGGCCGAGAGAGTCGCCGTCGCGCTCCTCGAGGCGTTCCCGGGCGCGGAGATGACGACGGCGCTCCACAATCCTGCGACCACCTACCCCGAGGTGGCGGAAGCAGACCTCAACCTCTCGCCGCTCAACCGCCTCCCGTGGCTTCGGCGCGACTTCCGGCTCGGCCTCCCGCTGTTCGGGTGGGCGTTCTCCCACACCGAGGCGGGCAGGGGGGCCGACGTCGTCATCGCCTCCAGCACGGCGTTCGCGCACGGGGTGAAGACGGACAAGCCGAAGATCGTCTACTGCCATTCGCCAGCGCGGTTCCTGTACCTGGTGGACGACTACCTGGGGAAGAAGTGGTGGCGGACGCCCGTGGGCTGGGGGCTCATGGCGCTTCGGCCGGCGCTCGTGCGGTGGGACAAGCGGGCCGCGCGCTCGGCCGACCTGTACCTGTGCAACTCGACGGTGGTGCAGCAGCGGATCCGGGACGTGTACGGGATTGAGGCGCGGATCGTGCACCCGCCGGCGACGCTCGACCCGGCCGACCCGCGGGAGCCGATCCCCGGCGTCGACGAGGCGGGTGGGCACTTCCTGCTGGTGTCGCGGTTGATGCCGTACAAGAACGTGGACGTGGCGATCGAGGCGTTCCGGCGGATGCCGGGGGAGCGGCTGCTGATCGTCGGGCGCGGGCCGTTGAAGGAGCAGTTGGGCAGGGACCTGCCGTCGAACGTGACGATGGTGGAGGGGATCTCGGATGCGCAGTTGCGGTGGGCGTATGCGACGGCGGCCGCCGTCGTGGCTCCGAGCAGGGAGGACTTTGGCCTGACGCCGATCGAGGGGTTCCGGTTCGGGACGCCGGCGTTGGCGTTGCGGGCGGGGGCTACCTGGACACCGTCGTGGAGGGTGTGAGTGGGTGGTTCTTCGAGGAGGCGACGGCGGAGGGGATCGTCGAGGCTGTGGGTCGGCTGCGGGCGGAGCCGATCGCCAGGGCTGCGGTGGTGGGGCACTCGGAGGGGTTCACGCCGACGGCGTTCGTCGTCGGGATCCGGGGTGCGGTCGACGAGGCGCTGGGGCGGACATGAGGGGTGGGGTGGGTTGGGCGTTCACCGTGGGCCTACCCCCGCGTAAGCGGGGGGCCTGAATCCACCGGCCAGCCCAAGCCCGGCGTGTCCGGCATCGCCCGCAGACCTTAGAGGTCCCGGAGCCTGCCGCCCGCCTGCTCGCTGATGGGTGAGGTTGACATGGTCGCTGATCCTAAGGGGAGGGGCACGGAACGCTGAACCGGCACGCTACTCATGGCGGCCGCGCGCGGCTTGGGCCGCCGAACTACGGGCGGCCCATGGCGTAGCGAAGAGCCAGGGTACGCCCCGGGTTACGCGCTCCAGGGCCAGCGGCCCGGCGATCCCTGCGGCCGTGCCGAGGGCCAGATGGATCGCGGGATCGACGATGCCCATGCGGGCAAGCACCACGCGGGTTCCAGCCGTGAAGAGAACGTGGGCGAGATAGATCTGAAGCGAGAGTCGTCCAGGTAGGCGAGGACGGCCCCAGCGACGGCCATCCGGCCCAGCAGGATCGAGACGGCCAGCGTCGCCCCCAACGCGCCCAGCACGCCGGCCACCCCAGCCAACACCGACACGAGTCCCCGGTCGGGGTCGATGATGGTCGGGACTGTCACCCACGGCACCGAGGCCGCCCACTGCCACACCGCGCCGCCGGTCAAGACGATCCCCACCAATGCCCAGGATCGAGATCTGGCCGCCCAGCGGGCGAACCGGTCGAACGTCACCAGGGCCCCCAGGACGAACCACGCAACCAGCGGCAGCCCCCGCGTGAAGATGAACTCGCCCTCCCAGCCCCAGAACGCCACACTGGCCAGCACGGTGAGGCTCACGACGAGGAGGCGGAGCCGTCCACCCCACCACGGCGAGAGGATCACCACCACGACGGTGGCCAACATCAGCAACGGCAGGAACCACAGGGGGCCAAGAGGTCGCCAGACGCTCAGCACCTGCCACCACGTCACAGGAACGTTCTTGACCGACGACGTGAGGACCTCTGCGGTCCCTTCGATCAGGGTCCAGAGAAGGAACAGGTAGGCGAGCAGCGAGAGTCGAGCGCGAAGGTAGCGTGCCCGCCCATCTCGCTCGACGGGGCGCGGCATGAGCAGCCCCGTCGCGAAAGCGAAGACCGGCAGGTGGAGCAGGTATAGTGCGCGATCCATGACGGCCCAGACCGATTGCGACGGGTCCACGAGTCCTGCTGCGAAGAGCCCACGGAGGGCATGTCCCACCACCACGCAGGCGATCGCGATCCCACGGGCCACGTCGAGCGAGCGATCCCGCGACGCCTCAGGCGCTGCCCCGCGCTGGCCCGCGGTCGCGATCTGTTCGGGGCTCAATAGGCACCGCGGGAGGCCAGCACCGCGGTGACCGTCCGGCCCAGGATGGTCAGGTCCTGCAGCATGGACCAGTTGTCCACGTAGTACAGGTCGAGGCGCACGGTGTCCTCCCAGGGTAGGTCCGAGCGGCCCGACACCTGCCACAGGCCCGTCAGACCGGGGCGGACGTCCAGACGGCGCAGGACGTGATCGTCGTACCGCGCCACCTCGTGGGGGAGGGCAGGGCGGGGGCCAACCAGGCTCATCTCGCCGCGCAGGACGTTCCAGAACTGCGGGATCTCGTCGATTGAGTAGCGCCTGATGAACCTGCCCACACGGGTGATCCGCGGGTCCTGGGCCATCTTGAAGAGGACCTCGCCGTCGGAACCGTTCGCCGCCAGGAGCGCCTGCCGCCGCGCCTCCGCGTCGGGGACCATCGAGCGGAACTTGTAGAAGCTGAACGGTTCGCCCTTGAGGCCCACGCGGGTCTGCTTGAAGAACACCGGGCCGGAGTCCTCCAGCTTGATCGCGATCGCCACCACCAGGGTGATAGGGAGGGAGAGGAGCAGCAACGCGCCCGAGCCGACGACGTCGAAGATCCGCTTCAGCCAGCGCGACGCGTGCTGAGCCCGCGGCTGCTCGACGTGCACCAGCGGCATCCCAGCCACAGGGCGGACCTGCAGCCGTTCCGCGGAGATGTCCGTCAGCGCCGGGACGACGATCATCTGGGCGTCGTGGTCCTCCAGTTCACGGGCCATGCGGTTGAACATGTGCGCACGGGGGAAGGAGCCGGTGGCGAAGATGACGGCCGCGGCGCCGGTGGTGCGCAGCACGACGGGCGCTTCCTCGGGGCTTCCCACCACAGGAATCCTCCCCGCGGTGTAGGCGCCCTGAGGAGTGCTCGAGGGCGCTCCGACGATCTCGAACCCCAGCCACCGCTCCCGACGCAGGACGCGGGCGAGGTCGTCGATGTGTGCCTCATCCCCGGCGATCAGGGTGGGAGTCATCAGAAGACCCCTCATCCGGGCGGTGTGCAGCCCTCGACGCATGCCCAGCCGACCGACCAGCAGCAGCGGGATGCCCACCAGGAAGAGCAGCACGAAGAATCCGCGAGATAGGGGGTACCGGAGCAGGTATGCGCCGATCCCGACGACGGCGGCCACCACGACGGAGGCGTTCAGGACCCGCCGATACTCCAGCATCCCCGCCCCGAGGAACCGCGCCTGGTAGGCCCCGCTGATGCCGAGGGCGCCCAGCCATCCGAGCGTGAGAGCCACGGCCCACGGCCGGACGTTGGCCTCCACGTCGGCGGCGTCCGGGAGGAACCCCAGCTGCGACCTGCCCCACAGGGCAACGCCGGTGGCCGCCGCAAGGAGGATCGCGTCGAGGACCAGGAGTCCGAGCACCTGGGTTGGGACGGCGATGTTGCCGGGCAGAGTGAGCGACCGCAGCTTCGTTGATTGGAAGCGGTACGGGATGCCAGGCGCCTGGCCTGCCGAGATTTCGCGGATGGTCATGTGGACTTCGCTCCCCCATAGAAGCCGACCTGGAACCATGCGGCGTGCGGTCAATTTCCCCCGGTTTCGCTTAGCTCGCAGCCGATTCGCTGTGCACTTCGCAGACCCGGCCTCGCAGGCTCCAATCTTGTTCAGATCCTAGAGGGCATAGACGTTCGGCCATAATCGGCCCGGCTTTTGGATCAGATGCCGGATGTGTTGCCGGAGGCTGGTCTTGCCGCGCCTCCATCGATGTTCATGAGGATCTGCTCGGCGCGGGCGAAGTCCGCTGGGGTGTCGATGTCGATGGCCTCGACCTCGTCAAGGACGAACAGCTCGATGTGACCGCCGAGGCGGTTGTGGAGGGTCTCGTAGATCTCGGTGCGCGTCACGTAGATCGAGCCGTTCTCGCGGTACTTGAGGCTCTCGGGTGCGATGTCCTGGCGGCGGGGGCGGCTGGTGTAGTCATAGTCCGCCGTCGCCGGGTGGGCGAGATTCCACAGAAAGGGGGTCTCGGGGATGACCGAGAGCATTGAGTCGGCCCCGGACGCCTCGAACTCGGCCAGTGCGCGGGCCAAGGTGCCGGGCAAGCGGACGGGAGAGGTGGCCTGGAGGAACATCACCACGTCGGGCCGCTCGCCACGCTCGGTCAGCGTGGCGATGGCGTGCTCGATCACAGGTTCGGAGGCCGTGGTGTCCTGGGCGAGCTCGGCGGGGCGGTCGATGACTTCGGCGCCCGCGTCGCGGGAAACGGCGGCGATCTCGGGGTCTTCGGTGGACACGATCACCCGAAGTCCGGGGACGGCCAGAGCCTGTTCGATGGTCCACACGACGAGAGGCTTGCCCGCGATCGGCAGGAGATTCTTACGAGGAATCCCCTTCGAACCCCCGCGGACGGGGATGACGCACACGTTGGTCATCGGGTCTCCTCTCCCTGACGGGGCCATCATGTCAGTTGCGGAAACCGGGTGCCAGCGAACAGCCTGCGGGATGCTGGGGAAGGTGGGCTTGTCAGCACAAGTTTCTCAGGCTTCGAGGCCGCCCGGAGCGCTCTTCGAGCGCCGGGGCGGCACCTCAGCCAGCGGTGGGGGAGCGCCGGGGCGGCACCTCAGCCAGCGGGAGGGAACGCGGGGCGGCACCTGCACCAGCGAGGGCGGCCCCGGGCTGTGAGGAGCGAAGCTCCGCGCGGCCGGGGGTCAGCCGGCGAGCAGTGCCTCCTCGGCTTCCTTCGTCCACACGCCGTTGTTCAACAGTGCCGCGACATGCGGGAGCTTCTCCGGCATGTCCACCAGGCGGGTGAGCGGGAGGTCGTGCAGCGACGGGTACACCATGATCTTGCCGCCCGAGGTGCGGTTCATCACCGACTCGATGGCATCGCGGAACCCGGCCATCCCCGTGACCGCGTCGAGGGAGATGTGGGTGTCGATGATCCCCTCCTCGATCTTCCGCAGCACCGTGCGCATGTCCGACACGTCCGAGCCGCTGGTGCCCAGCATGAAGATGCGCCGCTCGATGATCCCCTGAAGGTCGAACGAGCCGGTGGTGCCCGCCGGGATGCCGGCGAACGCGTTGATGATCGCGCCCTCGGCTGCCAGGTCCACGGCCTGCGCCACCAGCGCGGGCACCGGAACCATGCAGGAGAGGTGCGTGTAGCCGGGCTCCAGCTTCGTGGTGCCGGTGTTGATGATGCTGAGCTCAATGCCGTTCTTGTCCGCAACCGGACGGGTCAACGACTCGAGGTGCGCCAGGCGCTCGTCGCTCAGGTCGGTGCCGGCCACCGAGATGCCCGCGATCCCCGACGTCAGCGCACGGATGGTGTGCATCTGGCCCATGGGGCCGGCGGCGCCGATGATGGCCACCTTGTCGCCGTCGCGGATCTCGCCGTTGGCGGGGATCCAGGCGTAGCCGTCGGCCGGGTCCGATCCCGTGGTGCCGCAGAAGCGGATGAAGTCGTAGTGGACGCGGCCGATGTCGAGCTTGACCGGGCCCTCGATGCGGCCGCCGTCGAGCACCACGCACAGCACTCCGCGCATGCCCAGCAGCCCGCCCAGCCTCTCCAGCACAGCCGCGTCGGACCCGCGGTAGATGATGTCGTCGAACGCGTTCCCTGCGAGGGTCTCGACGTCGCCCGGCTCGAGCCGCACGATCTCGGCAGGCTCATTCGACGCGACGAACGCATCCAGCCCGGACACCTCGCCGTCGGCCACCACCAGCATCCGGCCTCCGGCCTTGGGGTGGTTCCGCTCGGCCCACGCGTACGAACCCTCGACGGTGGCCCAGGGCTCGATGAGGCCCACGGCCGCGGCGGACGGGCCGTCGGTGACGTGGATGAGGAACTTCTCGCCGTCGGGTGCCACGACGCAGCGCTCGTCGACGACCACGTACTCCTGCAGGGCGCCGTCGAAGTTGTAGCCGAACGCGCCGTTGGAGGCGGGGGTCTTGAGGTGCTTCCAGTCCGCCTGGACCAGGACGCGGTCGCCGACGGCGAAGTGCGTCACCTGGTCACCCACCGCGACAATCCTGGCCACCGGCTCATGGCCGGGAACGACGGGGGCGGATCCGGGGTGGTAGCTGGGGATCTCTGCGAGGGCGTCGAGGTCGATTCCGGAAACCACCTCGGCCTTGCGGGGGTGCGAGTCGAAGGCGTGCAGGAGCTTGGTGTCGCTGAAGCAGATGCCGCAGGACTCCACCTTGAGCAGCAGCTGGGTGGGGCCGACGGGGTCGACCGGCTTGGCCGGATTGTGGATGAACTCATCCACCCCGGTGATCTGGATGGCGTGCTGCGTGGCCGGGAACTCCGTCACTGCTACTCCTTCGTCGAGCATGACTGTGTGCTGTATTGCCCTCGAATCTATGCCAGCGTCGCCCCCGTGAGAAGCTATCGGCAGGCAATTGGGCATCCGCCCACGGCGCTGCCGCCGGGGTGGTCGACGAAGGAGGCCGGGCGCGATGCTGACCCCGGAAGCAGGCGATCTCGACCTCGCCGTCCGCGCGGCCTGGCTCTACTACGAGGACGGCCTGACGCAGGCGCAGGTGGCTGCGCGGCTCTATGTGTCGCGGCAGACGGTGGGACGGCTGCTCGAGACGGCGCGCCAGCAGGGCATCGTGCGGATCGAGATGGACGCCAACTACCTGGCCGCCCTCGGACTGGCCACGCAGCTGCGCGAGCGGACACCGCTGACCGACGCCGTCGTCGTGCCCACGCTGAGCGGGCCCCTGAGCAGGGAACGCACCAACGAGCGGGTGGCGGCCGCGCTGGCGGCCTACGCCCGGCGCTACCTGCATCCCGGGGTGGTGATCGGCGTGGGCTGGAGCGACACCGTCGCCCGCGCGCTCACTGTGCTCTCCGCCGAGTCGCTCGACGGCGTCACGCTCGCCTCGGCCGCCGGCACCATCGACAACGTCGCGCAGCTCGTCGCGGAGAACCCGGCGGCTGTCCGCTGCCTCCGCACTGTCCCGTCGCCGCTGTTCGTCTCGAGCGCCGAGCTGGCGGAGTCGCTGCGGACCGAGGACGCCGTCGCCAAGGTGTTTGACCTGGCCCGCAGCGCCACGCTGACACTGACTGGGGTGGGCGCGGTGCGCCCTGGAGGGTCGGCGGTCCGGACCGGGATGGTGACCGACGACGACGTCGCGGCCTACGCCGCCGCCGGGGCTGTGGGCGACATGCTGGGGCACTGGTTCGGGCGGCGCGGCGAGGAGATCTCCGGGTCCGCCTCGGACCGCTCGGTCTCGCTCAGCCTCGCCGAGCTGCGCGCCCTGCCGAACGTGGTGGGCGTGGCCGCCGGGGCCGAGAAGGTGGAGGCCATCCGCG
Source organism: Tessaracoccus sp. MC1679 (assembly GCF_014164775.1). Lineage (GTDB taxonomy): Bacteria > Actinomycetota > Actinomycetes > Propionibacteriales > Propionibacteriaceae > Arachnia. The sequence goes on along the minus strand of NZ_JACJGB010000008.1, from coordinate 147,101 downwards.
GCGCCATCGCCGGCCGCTACCTTGACGTGCTGGTCACCGACGAGCCGACGGCGCAGGCCCTGCTGGGCCGGCCGACGCCCCCATGACCTCGCCTTCGGAGCCCCTGGGCGAGACCATGCCGGGCACCGTCGTGGTGGTGGGGTCGATCAACGCGGACCTCTCCGTCGAGGTGGCTAGGCACCCCACCCCGGGGGAGACGCTGCCGGGCCGGGACGCGTCGATGCGCCCCGGCGGGAAGGGCGCCAATCAGGCGGTCGCTGCCGCCCGGCTCGGGGCTACCGTCGCGATGGTGGGCGCCGTGGGTGACGACGCGAACGCCGAGGTGGCGCTGTCCGGGATCATCGCGGCCGGGCTCGACCGGACGCACCTGGGGATGGTTCCTGGACCGACGGGGCTGGCCATCGTCGTGGTCGACGCGGTGGGCGAGAACTCCATCATCGTGGTGCCGGGTGCGAACGGGCACGTCGACGCGGCATTCGTCGATGAGGCGGCCGACGCGATCCGGGCCGCGGACGTCGTCGTCGCGCAGGGCGAGATCCCGGCCTCCGGCACAGTCCGGGCCGCGGAGCTGACCGCCGGCCGCTTCGTCCTGAACCTGGCTCCCGTGACCGCCCTCCCGCTGGAGGTCATCCGTCGCGCGGATCCCCTCGTGGTCAACGAGCACGAGGCGGGGCTGGTCCTCGCGATGCTGGGCCCCGAACGCGAGGCCTCTCAGCAGGACGCCCACTCTGAGGTGGCGCGTGCCCTGGTCGGCGCAGGGGTGGCGTCCGTGGTGATGACGCTGGGCGCCCAGGGCTCGCTCATCGTCGGCCGGGACACCGAAATGACCGCGGTTCCGTCGGCGCCGGTCACCGCCGTCGACTCCACAGGAGCAGGTGACGCGTTCGTGGGCGCACTCGTCTCCCGCCTCGCCGCGGGCGAGACGCTGGTCGACGCGGCCCGCTTCGCCTCGCGTGTGGGCGCCTTCGCCTGCACGCGGCCCGGAGCCCAGGACTCCTACCCTGGCCTCGACGACCAGCTGCCTGTGCTGCCCTGAGCGGGATACGCACCTGTGCGCATTTCCCGTGCGCCCCCGCTGGGGGAGTGTGGTGCCACGCCCGGACAGCGGGCCCGACACGAGAGGGGAGCTCACCATGAGCGCGAAGAGGATCTTGCTGAAGACGGCGGCGGCCAGCGCCGTCATCCTGCTGGGGACCACCACGGTGGCCTCCGCACACCACTGCTACAAGGACCAATGGGCAGACGCCGCCTATCAGCATCACCTGGCCGGCGGAACCGCCTGGATGCCGTTGAGCGACATGGGCGCTGAGTTCCTCATCCCCGACCACCTCAAGGAGGCCTGCGGCTGGGCCGCCGACACCGCGGTTCAGGAGTTCATGGAGGCAGAGGGCCTCGAGCAGGAGCCCCTCATCCACTCCAAGGCGATCACCGGCGGCGGCGCATACGCCAAGGGCAAGGCGCCCAAGCCGTTCAGCTACCTCACTGAGGCGCAGTTCGGGTCTCTGACGGAATCGCTCCTTGGCTACGTGGCCGAGTGCGCGTCGGAGCTGCCGGACTGACCTGATGGGATGGGGCCGGGGAGCCATCCCCGCCCCTGCGCCCGTAGCACCGCCGTCAGCCTGTCCGCCGCGCCCAACTTCCGGTACAGGTGCTCCAGGTGCTTGTGGACCGTCCGCTTGGAAACTGCGAGCCGGGTGGCGATGGCCTGGGCCGTGAGCCCGTCGGCCAGCAGTTGCAGCACCACCCGCTCCCGGGGCGTCAGGGGGCACACCTCCTCCGTTTCTCCGACGGTGGCGAGGGCCGCGACGTGGCGGTCGAGGGCCCGCAGCAGGGGCTGGAACACCGCCATCGTCTCGACTGCGCGCTGGGTGATCGGGTGGTCGGAGACCAGCACCCAGCCTGTATACGGGGAGGACGCGCTTATGGGGTCGAGCGGCACGCTGAGCTGGTGAACGCTGAGCCCGAGCCGTTCGATGACGCCCATCGTGGAGGGGAGGAGCCCGAGTCCGGCGCGCATGGCGTCCACCATCAGAGCAGGCGTAGCTGAGCCGACCCGGGCCTGGAAGCGCGTGAGCGGATGCAGTGCAAGGTCCGCGGGGGTGGGCAGGAGGTGTGGCGGCGGCGCTGGCGGGGCGCCGTCGACGAAGAAGCTCACCGAACGGCAGGTGAAACTCACCCGCGACACGATGTCGGTGCCGGTCGCGTCGCGGAGAGCCGCAGCCAGCCGTGTGCGTGCGATACCCGCTGCCGGCGCCTCCAGGACGTCCGCCGCCGCTCTGACCAGCACCTGGGTAGAGTCCATGGTTCAGCCTGCCATCTGACTCAACGCATGTCGAGACCCTTGTCAGGTCGTTCGCGACCCTTCAGGGATCGGGAGCAGCGGCAGGCGTCAGGGGTGGTGCAGCGGACCCGAGCCGCTGCCCGCCCAGACGGCGAGGTCTCGGAGCAGGTCGCGGTGCCCGCCTGAGTCGTAGGAGCGCTCGTCGTGCCCGAGGAGGTCGACGGCGACCCGCGCGGCGCCGTGTCGTCGGATCCAGGCGGTGGGCTCCGGGCCACCCGGGCCCGCGTGAGTGGCCACCACGTGGCGCCGACCCACGAACTGCAGGCTGAGGTAGCGCTCATCGTCCACCCGGAACTCGCTGGACCGGCCATCCTCCTCGATCGAGATGCGCCGGATGGTCGCCGTGTCCAGCGGGGGGTGCCAGGACCGCTCGGGTACCCAGATGGCGCCGACGGCGGCAGCCCAGTCCGGGTAGTCCCGCAGGCTCGCCACCGCGATGTGGATCGCCAGCACACCGATGCCGCGGCTGAGAGCGGCCGCCAAGCCGGCGGGTCCGGGGGCGTCCGGAGGGAGGCGGTGGTCGGTGTCCGCCCACGGGTCGCCGGCATTGACCACCACCAGGTCCACCCCGTCGAGGCTGGTCATGGCGTGGTCGACGTCGTGGTCAACCTCGACGATGAAGCCGGCCTCGGCGAGCGCCCCGGCGATCCTGGGCGTGGTCCGGTCGAAGGGGTGCCACGGGTCCGCGTAGCGGCCCGTGCCGCTGGCGATCAGCGCGCGCACGGCCGTCAGCTGGCCACGAGCTGTGGCCACCCCGTCGAGAAGTACTCGACGAAGGGCTCGCCGACGCAGTTGTCGCGGAGCTGCTGCTTGGAGACGGGGAACGACGGCCCGGGGTAGTGGGCGTCGGCCAGGATCCGTTCGGCGATCCGCTGGTCCGCGATGGCGGCGCGCCCGACCACGACGAAGTCGACGCCCGTGGCGAGCGCGGCGGTCGACGTCGGGCCGCTGCCCACCTTGCCCGCGATCCCGAGCCTGGTGCCTCCGCGGGGAAGGTCGACGAAGTGGCTGACCAGTGGGGCGTCGCCGTCGGCGGCCCCCTCTGGGAGCTTGGTGACGTCCCACAGGGAGAGGTCGAGGTGGTCGAGGCCGCCCTCGGCCATCAGCTCGCCACTGAGCTGTGCGATCTCGGGGGTACTCAGGCCGAATCGTTCCGTCGAGAGCCGGAGTCCGAGGTGGAAGTCCGACGAGGTGGCCGCGCGGACGGCGGCGATGGTCTCGCGAAGGATGCGCGACCTGCCGTGGAGGTCGCCGCCGTAGCCGTCGTCGCGGGTGTTGTGCGCGTCCAGGAACTGGCACAGCAGGTAGCCGTGGGCCCCATGCAGCTGGACGCCGTCGAATCCGGCCTGCTCGGCACGGGCGGCGGCTGCCGCGAATCGGGCCACCACGTCCTCGATCTCGGCCGTGCTGAGCGCCCTCGCGCCCGTGCTGGCGTCGTCGAAGGGACCGACGGCGGGCTCGCCGGATGCGTCCGGGTCTGCCTTCGCGCCGCCGTGGTGGATCTGGACCAGCGACGCGGCCCCAGCTTCGCGGATGCCCGCGGCCAGCCGCTCGAGACCAGCCAGGTGTGACTCGTCGCTGATTCCGAGCTGCCCGTTCCAGGCCTTGCCGGGCTGCGCCACGTACGCGGCGGCGGTCATCACCATGCCGAAGCCGTGGCGGGCGCGGGCGAGCAACCAGTTGATCTCGGTGTCCGAGAGCGTGCCGTCGGGGTTGGACTGCTTGTTGGTGAGCGGCGCCAGTGCGAGGCGGTTGCGCCAGGCGGGGCCGTGCGAGAAATCGAGGGAATCGGAGAGCTTCGTCACGAGACTGAGACTACTTGGCTGGCACGAGGCCCCCGCCGGGGGCCCACGGTCCTGGCGGCGACGAAGAGAGTGAGAATCCGGGGAGATGGCCCCGTATGTGCCCTATCTCCCCGGAATCTCACTCGGAAGGAGTCTCGGGAGAGGGGTGAGGGGCGATCCGCGGTCGCGAACCATACATCGAGCAGGCGCGAACCATACATCCAGCAGGTGGTGAACCATACATCCAGCAGAGTGCCGCCCTGATGCGGCCCGCACCGGGGTGCACGACACGCCGTCGCACCTGCCTCTCGCCGTCGCATGTGCGCATGGAGAGCGGGTCGGACGGTGTGTCGTGCACGAGGGGGGAGGCCAAGCCTCGAGGGGGCGGGGGAGCGAGCGACGGTTGGGCCCCGGCCCCGTCGCCGTCCGCGTAGGCTGGGCCGCATGTCAGAGTCAGAACAACCCACAGAGAAGTTGGATCCCAAGGAGGCCATGCGCCAGGCCCTCGAGCGCAAGATGGCGGCAGAGCACCTGTCGGCCGCGCAGGGCGTCGAGGCGGACCGCGGCCAGGGTCACGCCCACGGCAAGGTGGGCGGCAAGCGCGAGTTCAGGAGGAAGTCGGGCGGCTGACGACCGCGGCACCCCGCCAGCCTGCGGTGGGTGTTCCTCCAGAGTGGGCCTCGGGTCGCTGAGGAGCTCGAGACCCGATCTGGTGGAACACCTACCGCGGGGGCTGCCTTCCAAGCTCCAGTCCAAGCCCCATGAACAAGCGCGGGTCGGTTTCGACGCAGCTGGCGCTTCGCGCCGGTTGGCTAATCCGAAAATGCCCCGTCGCACCTAGTCAGCTCGATTAGCTGAATACGGCATTTTCCGCGCTGAACGGGCGCCCCGCGAGGGGCGACCCTGACTCAACCAGCGGTGTAGGCCCGGCCCGATCAGCGGAGTAGGGCCGGTTGGCTCGATCAGCGGAAATGGCAAGTGGCCCGCCCCTCAGGGGACGGGCCACTCGCGTTGCCGGGATCAGTCGGCCAGGCGCTCGTTCAGCTTGGTCAGCAGGTCCACAGCGGCCGCCGGAATGATGGTGCCGGGCGGGTAGATGGCGTCTGCGCCGTGCTCGCGGAGCTCGTCGAAGTCCTGGGCCGGAATCACGCCACCCACGACGATCATCAGATCTTCACGGCCCAGCTTGTCCAGCTCCTGACGCAGCGCGGGCACCAACGTGAGGTGACCGGCGGCCAGGGAGGAGACACCCACCACGTGGACGTCGGATTCGACGGCCTGGCGGGCCACCTCTTCCGGCGTCTGGAACAGCGGGCCTACGTCGACGTCCATGCCGAGATCCGCATAGGCGGTGGAGATGACCTTCTGGCCACGGTCGTGACCGTCCTGGCCCATCTTCGCCACGAGGATGCGCGGGCGGCGACCCTCCTTCTTCTCGAACTCCTCGACGAGCTTGCGGGCTGTCTCGATGTCCTCGTTGGAGCCGGCTTCGGTGTTGTACACACCTGAGATCGTACGGATCTGAGCGGTGTAGCGGCCGTAAACCTTCTCCAACGCGTCGGAGATTTCGCCGAGGGAGGCCTTCGCGCGGGCTGAGTCGATGGCCACCTTGAGCAGGTTGCGGTCAGGATCTGTCGCGTCGGGGTTCGCTGCCACCCAGGTGAGGCGCTCCAGCATCTGCTGGGTCTCGGCCTCGTTGCGCTCGGCGCGGAGCTGCTCCAGCTTGGCGATCTGGGATGCACGGACGGACTTGTTGTCCACCTTCAGCACCTCGAGCGGGTCCTCGCTGTCGAGGTTGTACTTGTTGACGCCGATCACCGGCTGGCGGCCGGAGTCGATGCGGGCCTGAGTGCGGGCCGCGGCCTCCTCGATGCGCATCTTCGGGATGCCCTGCTCGATGGCCTTGGCCATACCGCCGGCCTGCTCCACTTCCTGGATCCGCTCCCATGCCTTGCGGGCGAGCTGCTCGGTGAGCTTCTCCACATACGCGGAACCGGCCCACGGGTCCACCGTGCGGGTGGTGCCCGACTCCTGCTGCAGGAACAGCTGGGTGTTGCGGGCGATGCGGGCGGAGAAGTCCGTCGGCAGCGCGATGGCCTCGTCGAGGGCGTTGGTGTGCAGCGACTGCGTGTGCCCCTGCGTGGCGCCCATGGCCTCGACGCAGGTGCGCACGACGTTGTTGTAGACGTCCTGCGCGGTCAGCGACCAGCCGGAGGTCTGCGAGTGGGTGCGGAGCGACATCGACTTCGGGTTCTTCGGCCCGAACTGGCGCACCAGCTTTGCCCACAGGATGCGCGCGGCGCGCATCTTGGCGACCTCCATGTAGAAGTTCATGCCGATGGCCCAGAAGAAGGACAGGCGAGGCGCGAACTGGTCCACGTTGAGGCCCACCGACTCGCCGGCGCGGATGTACTCCACGCCGTCGGCCAAGGTATAGGCCATCTCGATGTCCGCCGTCGCCCCGGCCTCCTGCATGTGGTAGCCGGAGATGGAGATCGAGTTGAACCGGGGCATGTTCGCCGAGGTGTAGGCGAAGATGTCGGCGATGATCTTCATCGACGGAGCCGGCGGATAGATGTAGGTGTTGCGGACCATGAACTCCTTCAGAATGTCGTTCTGAATGGTTCCGGCGAGCTGCGCGGGCTTGACGCCCTGCTCCTCGGCCGCGACAACATACAGCGCCAGCACCGGCAGCACCGCGCCGTTCATCGTCATGGACACAGACATCTGATCCAACGGGATCTTGTCGAACAACTGGCGCATGTCCAGGATGGAATCGACGGCGACGCCGGCCATGCCCACGTCACCGGCCACGCGGGGGTGGTCCGAGTCGTAGCCGCGGTGGGTGGCGAGGTCGAACGCGATCGACAGGCCCTTCTGGCCGGCGGCCAGGTTGCGGCGGTAGAACGCGTTGGACTCCTCAGCGGTGGAGAAGCCCGCGTACTGGCGGACCGTCCACGGCTGGTTGACGTACATCGTGGCGTAGGGGCCGCGGAGGAACGGCGGGATGCCGGGCGCGGTCTCGAGGAAGTCGAGGCCGGCGAGGTCCGTATCGCCGTACAGCGGCGGCACCAGGATGCGCTCGGGGGTCTGCCACCCGGCGGAGTGCCCGGTGGACTCGATGATGGCCTCGAACTTGCCCGCGGCGTCAGCCGAGACCGCCTCGGTCAGCTCGATGTCTGTGAAACGGGGGACGGTCATGCTCAGGCTCCCATCTTGTTCAGGGTGGTGGTCAGCAGTTCGACCACGTTCATGCCGTCGAACACGTTGCCGTCGACGGCGCCCTCGGCGCCCTCGCCCAGCTCCTTGATCTGGCCGGCGACCAGGACGGTCTCGGCCCCGGCGGCGCGCAGGGCCTCGGCCACTGCCACGCCCTGGGCGGCGTAGACCTTGGCGCTGGAGCACAGCACCGCGACCTTCGCGCCCGACTCGGTGAGCTGCCGCGCGAAGTCCTCCGGCGTCTCGCCCTCGGCGACGATGGTGTCGAGCCCGCCCACATGGAGCAGGTTCGAGGTGAAGCCCTCGCGGCCGCCGAAGTCGCGGCGGGCGCCGAGGCAGGCCAGCAGCACCGACGGCGCGTTGCCGGCCTCGCGGGCGGCAGCCGAACGGTCGCGGAGGTCCTCGAACACCTGGGTGTCGCGGACCACCTTCAGGCCGCCGAGCTCCGGTGCCGCGGGGCGGGCCTTGCGCTCGAGCGCGGCCTCCTCGTGGTTGGGGAACATCGACACGCCGGTCAGCTGAATCTTGCGGGTGGCCAGCTGGGCCGCGCGGGCGGCGTTGACCTCATCCAGCTGGGCCTTGACGGTGCCGTCGGCCAGCGCCGCGGCGAAGCCTTCGCCGTCGAGGCCTTGGAACACGGCCCATGCCTTGTCGGAGAGCTGCCTGGTGAGCGACTCGACGAACCACGAGCCGCCGGCCGGGTCGTTGACGCGCCCGACGTTGGACTCCTCAGCCAGCACCACCTGCGTGTTGCGTGCGGTGCGGCGGGAGAAGTCCGTGGGGAGGCCCGCCGCGGTGTCGAAGGGAAGGACGGTCTGAATCTCGGCCCCACCCGCGGAGGCCGCGAAGCAGGAGATGGTGCCGCGCAGCATGTTGACGTAGGCATCGTCGCGCGCGATCTGGCGCTCGGAGGTGACGGCGTGCTGGATGGCGCCCCGCTTGGACTCGGTGACGCCCAGCACTTCGCCCACCCGCGACCACAGGCCGCGCAGCGCGCGCAGGCGGGCGATGGTGGCGAACTGGTCGGTGGTGGAGGAGACGCGGAACATGAGCGAATCGAAGGCCTCGTCGACGGTGAGGCCCGCCTCGGTGAGCGCGCGGACGTATTCGACGCCCACGGCCACGGCGTAGGCCAGTTCGTGCACGTCGCCGGCTCCGGCGTTGTGGTAGACGGTGGCGTCCACGACGACCGGCCGCACGCCCGGGTAGGGCTTGGCCAGCTCGACGGCCTGGGCCAGGACGCTGAGGTCCGCGTCGGTGCCGGCCAGGGCGGCCGCTCCGATGGGATCAACGCCGAGGTTGCCGGTGAGCGTGGCCGCGTCCTTGTCCGAGGCGGCGAGGAACTCGACCAGCGCTGTGGCTGCCTCGAGCTGCTGCGTCTTGGAGGTCAGGTAGACCGGGGCGAGGTCCAGGAGGACGTCGGCCAGGACGGTCGGCAGGTCCGCCACCGCGACAGCATCGGGATCAACGCGCACATAGACGGCGGTGCCGCCACGCTCGAGATCGGTGAGGATGGCGCGCCGGGTCTCGGCCGCGTCGGGATCCTCATGCAACTGGGCGATGTGCCACGCGTCCATCTCGCCGTCACGCACCGTGGTGCCGCGGACGAAGGGGGCCACGCCTGGGTAGCCGAGCTCCTCCACGCCGTCGCTCTTCACGTACAGGGGCTTGATGGTGAGGCCGTCGACGGTGGAGCTCGACAGGCGCTTGTACGCCTGCTCGACTGTGAGCTCCTTGCCCTCGGGCCGCTTTCGGTTCAGGACCTTCAGGACCTCTTTCTCCCAGTCCGCCTGGGAGGGAGTGTCAAAGTCTGCGGCCAGGCTGATGTCGGCCGCACTGGTGGCTTGATCGCTCATCGCTCTCCGTCTTGTCTCGGGGGGTTTACACCCACGCCACCACACTAAACCAGCGGGGTACCCCTCCGAGGCTGGGGCGGTGATAGGTCAGACCGACCTCTCCTGGTATTCTCAGCGCCCGCGTTCGGCCATGGCCGGGGGTCGGTCGCCGCGGATGGAAGCCACCATGTCGAGGGTGCGACGGGTAGCGCGCACGTCATGGGCTCGGAAAACGGTTGCCCCCAGCCAGGCGGCGACGGCGGTGGCGGCCAGGCTGCCCTCGAGTCGTTCGTCGGTGGGCAGGCCGAGGGTCTCGCCGACGAAGTCCTTGCGGCTGATGGCCTGCAGGACCGGGAACCCCAGCGCGACGACGCGGTCCGTGGCCCCGACCAAGGCGAGGGAGTTGGGCGTGGTCTTGCCGAAGTCCAGGGTGGGGTCGACGAGGACGCCGTCGGGGCGGATCCCGGCGTCGAGTGCCCTCTGGGCGCCGGCGCGGAGGACGCGGAGGACATCTTCAACGACAGCCTCACCGGGGCCGTAGTCGATTCCGCTGGGATCGGTCCGCGGGGGGAGCCCGCCGGTGTGGGAGACGACGTAGCCGGCGCCGAGTGTCGCGGCCACGTGGACGAGATCCGGGTCCGCGCCCTGCCAGGTGTCGTTGACGAGGTCGACGGCGCCCTCGCAGGCCTGTGCGACCTCGGCGCGCCAGGTGTCGAGGCTGATCGGGAGTCGCGGGAAGCGCTCCCGGAGGGCGAGGACGAACGGGCGGACGCGCGCGATCTCCGTGGCCTCGTCGATCCACTCACCCTCCTGGCCTGCGCGCACCCCTCCGACGTCGACGAGGTCGACGCCCTCGTCCACCATCTCGACGGCGCGGGCGAGGGCTGCATCGTCGTTGAGGTAGCGGGCGGAGGCGTAGAAGGAGTCGGGCGTGCGGTTGATGATGCCCATCACGGCGGGCCGGGAGGCGTCGAAGCGGAGTCCGCGCAGGACCAGCGGGGCGGGCTGAGGACGGGTCACTCGGAGAGTCTAGGTGGGGTCTGCCGGCCGCTCACACCGATCCCTGAGGAGGTCAGCGTCGCGAAGCGACCGCTGGCCGGTCTTGAAGGGTCGTGGCCCGAACCGGAAGGCAGCCTCTGCCCAATGTCGCGTCGCGACCCTTCGAGACGACCCACGGTCGCTTCGCGACGCGGGCCTCCTCAGGGATCGGGGAGAGGCTTCCCAGCGGGAGGGAGTTGGGGAGTGACAGGATGGTCAGGTGAGTTCCCCCGCGCGAATCATCCAGGTCGGCGTCAATGGATATGGCCGGCATCACCTCGAGGCCATCGCCGAGATGGAGGCCCTTGGCAGGGCGCAGCTGGTGGCCGCCGTCGATCCGCAGCCCGGCGCCTTCGACACCGCGCCCGTCTACGACACCGTCCAGCAAGCGCTGTCCGAGCACCCCGCCGACGTGGTGAGCATTGCCGCGCCCATCGGTGCCCACGCCGCGCTGGCCGTCCTGGCGCTGGAGCACGGCGCCGACGTGCTGCTCGAGAAGCCGCCCACCGCTTCGCTTGCCGAGTTCCGCACGCTGCTCGACGCGGCCGAACGGACGGGCCGCGCCGTGCAGGTGGGCTTCCAGGCGCTCGGCTCGGACGGGATCGACATCCTGCAGGTGGTGCTCGCCGACGGCAAGGTCGGGGGCAATGCGCGCGTCGTGGCCTGGGGGGAGTGGAGCCGCGACGTCGGTTACTACAGCCGAAGCCCATGGGCAGGGCATCGCGTCTTCAACGGCGCCCGGGTGGCCGACGGCGTGGTGACCAACCCGCTGGCTCACGCCGTGGCCGCGGCCCTTGCCGTCGCTGGAGCACAACGCGCTGACCAGGTGCGATGGGTGGACTCCGAGCTGTACCGCGCGCACGACATCGACACCGACGACACTGCCTGGGTTGAGGTCGGCACCACGGTGGGCGTCTCGGTCCAGGCCGCGCTGACGCTGTGCGCGGAGTCCAAGGGTGATCCGTCGCCGAGTGTCGCGGTGGTGGGGGATCGCGGTTCCGTGGTCCTCCGTTACACCGACGACGAGGTGGAGTGGCGCCTGGAGGGCGAGCCGGAGCGCACGGAGCAGGTGTCGCGGCAGGGTCTGCTGGCCAACCTGCTGGACCACCGCGAGCATGGTGCCGCGCTCCTGGTGCCGCTCGTGGAGACGGGCGCGTTCATGTGCGTCCTGGAGGCCAGCCAGACCGCTCCGGAGCCGCAGCCCGTCGACCCCGCGTTCGTGACCTGGTCCGGCGACGGCGACGCGCGTGTCCCCGTGATCCACGGGATCGCCGACGATCTGGGCCGGGCCGTGCGCCAGGGCCGCCCGTTCTCGCGCGTCGACGCGCCCTGGGCGACCACCGCACCCACCCGCTGGGTCCCGTAGACCATCGTTATCAGAGTTTGGGTGACGAACCGCACCCGCTGGCTGAGGAGCGACGAGCCTCGAAGCCTGGGAAAGGCGAGCTGACAAGGACACTCTCTTAGGCTTCGAGGCCGCTTCGCGGCGCCTCAGCCAGCGGTGTGGGCTGCTCCGCGGCGCCTCAGCCAGCGGTGGGGGCCCGCTCCGCGGCGCCTCAGCCAGCGGTGGGGGCCCGCTCCGCGGCGCCTCAGCCAACGGTGGGGGCCCGCTCCGCGCCACCTCAGCCAACGATCCCGCTATCGGTCAACCCGGGCGTTGCCGCCGCCGGCGAGCTTGAGGACCTCGGCGGCGGTCACCATGGAGGTGTCGCCGGGAGTGGTCATGGCTAGCGCCCCGTGGGCGGCGCCGAACTCGACGCAGGTGGAGAGCGGCTCCCCGGTGAGGAGACCATAGATCAGGCCGGAGGCGAAGGAGTCGCCACCGCCGACCCGGTCGAGGATCTCCAGGCCTTCGCGGTGCGTGGCCTGCACCATGCCGGTGTCGGCGGACCAGGCGACTGCGCCCCAGTCGTTGGTGGAGGCCGAGCGGACGGTGCGCAGGGTGGTGGCGATGACGGCCATGGTGGGATACGCCTCCGCGACCTGCTCGATCATGGCCTTGAAGCCCTCGATCGGCAGTTCCGCGAGGTTCTCGTCGACGCCTTCGACCGCGAAGCCGAGGGCCGCGGTGAAGTCCTCCTCGTTGCCGATCATCACGTCGACGTACTTGGCCAGCTCGCGGTTGACCTCCTGCGCGCGGGCCTGGCCGCCGATGGTCTGCCACAGGCTGGGGCGGTAGTTGAGGTCGTAGGACACGGCGGTGCCGTGCTTCTTGGCGGCCTTCACCGCGGCGAGCGCGGTCTCGGCGGACTGCTCGGAGAGGGCGGCGTAGATGCCTCCGGTGTGGAGCCAGCGCACGCCCTGCTCGCCGAAGAGTCGGTCGAAGTCGATCTGGTCGGGGCGCAGTTGGGAGATGGCGGTGTGGCCGCGGTCGGAGACGCCCTTGGCGCCGCGCATGCCGAAGCCGCGTTCGGTGAAGTTGAGGCCGTTGCGGACGGTGCGGCCGACGCCGTCGCTCGTGGCCCAGTTGATCCATTGGGTGTCGACGCCGCCGGCGAGGATGAAGCCTTCGATGAGGTGGCCGACCTCGTCGTCGACGAGTGCGGTGACGGCGGCGGTGGGCAGGCCGAACACGCGGGAGAGGCCGCGGATGACGTTGTACTCGCCGCCGCCCTCCCAGGCGGTGAAGGAGCGGGCGGTGCGGATGCGCAGGTCGCCTGGGTCGAGGCGCAGCAGGACCTCGCCGAGCGAGACGGCCTGATAGCGGCAGTCGTCGGCTGGGCGGAGGGTGAGGGTGCCCATGTCAGGCCGCCTTTCCGAACGAGGCGACCGCGGCAGAGGCCTCGGTGCAGAGGCGGCGGATGGTGTCCATGTCGCCGGCGTCAACCAGATTGGCGGGAACCATCCAGGAGCCGCCGACCGCAGCCACGTTGGGCAACGTGAGGAAGTCGGCGAGGTTGCCCATTGCCACGCCGCCGGTGGGGATGAACCGCACCTGCGGGAAGGGGGCGCCGAGGGCCTTGAATGCGGGGGCCCCGCCGTACACGCCGGCGGGGAAGAACTTCAGCGTGGTCAGGCCCAGGTCGAGCGCGGCCATGATCTCCGACGGGGTGACCGCGCCGGGGAAGACCGGCAGGCCGTGGTGCTGGGCGCGCCGAACGACCGCAGCGCTGAAGCCCGGGCTGACGATGAACTGCGCGCCGGCGTCTACCGCCTGGTCCACCTGGCTCACGCTGAGCACGGTTCCAGCCCCCACCAGCAGGTCTGCGTTGGCGCTCATGCGCCGGATCGCCTGGGGCGCCGCGTCCGTGCGGAACGTCACCTCGGCGATCGGGATGCCGCCTGCCACCAGTGCTTCGCCGAGCGACTCTGCGCGGTCTGCCTGGTTGATGACCACCACCGGGATGATCCGATTGTCGGCCACATACATGAGCCCTCCTTGGCTTGCGTGGGATGAAGTCCTGGCAAGGATAGCGCTTTCCCTTCCTTCCCTCTAGTGTGGTTGATGCTCGCTGTGGCGGGTGCCCGGCCCATCCTCACCGTGGAGGTCCCATGAAGTTCGACACTCAACCCGGTCGTCTCCTGCTCGTCGACGGCGACGTCACTGTCGCCGAATACGTCTACGCACCGACGGAGGTGCAGCTGGAATCCCCGCGTCCCTACGCACTCCTTCGGACGCGGTCCGGCGCGGATGTCACCGCCTACCGCCCGGCAGACCATGTCTGGCACAAGGGGCTGTCGCTGGCGCTCCCCGTCGTGGGGGCTCACAACTTCTGGGGTGGCCCCACCTACGTCCACGGCAGTGGCTATGTGCAGCTGCCCAACAACGGCGCCCAGGTGCACCGATCCTTCGAGATCGGCACCGACGACGGCCCGGCCGAGCTCGTGGAGCAGCTGGACTGGGTGGCTGAAGACGGTTCGCTGGTGCTGACCGAGGAACGCCGCCTCACGGCCCGTCCCGTTGATGACGCCACCTGGGCGCTGACCTGGCACAGTGCGCTGACGAACGTCTCGGGCGAGCAGTTGGGATTAGGGTCGCCGACGTCCAAGGGCCGGGAGAACGCCGGCTACTGCGGCATCTTCTGGCGTGGCCCCGACACTTTCACCGGTGGCGAGATCCTGGCGCCGTCGGGGCCCGCGGGCGACGCGGCACGCGGTGAACCGGGCCCATGGCTGGCCTTCGCGGCCGCGGACCGCTCCGCCGGAGTCCTCATGCTCGACGGCGCTGTGGCGCCGAGCCCGTGGTTCGCCCGCAGCGAGGAGTACGCCGGCCTGAACCCCGCACCGTTCTTCTTCACCGAGACGCTGCTGCCGCCGGGGGAGACGCTCGTGCTGTCCGCGGCGCTCGTCGTCGGCGACGCCGACGTGGCCGGCCATGCGGCGGGCGTCGGGGCGGAACTCGTCGCTGAACTCCGCGCCATCACTTCCACCGCCGCCACGGATTCGGGGGAGTCCGCATGATCCAGACCCTTCGCTGCGCCATCGTCGGCACCGGCGCCGTGGGCCACTTCCATGCGCGGGCCGTGGAGTCCCATCCGCGGGCCGAACTGGTGGCGGTCAGCAACCAGACTCGGTCCAAGGCCGACGCCTTCGCGGCGCAGTGGGGGAATCCGGCGGTCTACGACACCCTCGACGAACTCCTGGCCGCGGAGCATCCGGACGTGGTGCTGATCTGCACCCCGCCGGGCGTCCACCGCGACCAGACGGTCGCGTCGTTCGGCGCGGGCGCGCACGTGGTGGTGGAGAAGCCTCCGGCGCCGTCGCTCGACGAACTCGACGAGATGCGCGCGGCCGCCGCTGCTGCCGGCAAGGAGCTGGCTGTGGTGTTCCAGCAGCGGACCGGCACCGCCGCGGCGCATGTCCGCGAACTGCTCACCCGCGGCGCCCTGGGGCGCCCGCTCATCGCGGTCTGTGAGACGTTGTGGTTCCGTGGAGCCGACTACTTCGCCGTGCCGTGGCGCGGGAAGTGGGCCACCGAGGGTGGCGGCACCACGCTGGGGCACGGCATCCACCAGCTGGACCTCCTGGGCTTCCTGCTGGGTGACTGGGCCAGTGTGCAGGGGCGTCTGTGGCGGCTGGACCGCGAGACCCAGACCGAGGACGCCTCCACCGCGACCATCACGTTCGCCGGGGGGACGGTGGCTCAGGTGGTCACCAGCGCGGTCTCTCCGCGCCAGGTCAGTGCGGTGCGGATCGACACGCAGAAGGCGACGGTCTCCGTCGAGCACCTCTACGGCCACGGGCACGAGAACTGGCAGATCACGCCCGCCCCCGGGTTCGAAGTCGAGGCCGAGGCGTGGCGTTTCCCCGAGTACGAGGAGCGCAGTGACCATGCGCCTCTGCTGCGAGACGTCTTCGACGCGCTTCTTGCCGGAGAGCCGCTTCCACCCACGGCCGATCAGCCCGCCCGCTCCATCGAGATGGTGGCCGCGATCTACGCCTCCGCCGCCGCCGACGGCGCCCTCATCACCCCCGCCGACCTCGCAGCCCACCCCACCCACCGGCACGGGTTCACGAGCCCCGTCACCGACATGCGGGTCGAGCGTGACCACCGGGGAACAGTGTGATCCGATGGTAAACGTTTCCCAGGATCCTTTACGGTCCTCACAACCAAGCTTCTTGGGACAAAACTGGGGCGTCCTCTTGTGGCGCGGGGCAGTGACGTGTCAGGATAGGGGAAAGCGTTTACCAATGTCGTCCAAACGCAAGCGATAGATAGGAACTGAGAGTGTCAACGACTTTGAAGCCTCTGCCCGCCGAGATGGTGCAGGGATCCCGTTCCGTGCGTGAGATCGGGATCATCATGAACGGGGTCTCCGGCCGCATGGGTTACCGGCAGCACCTGGTTCGGTCGATCCTGGCGATCCGGGATCAGGGAGGCATCGAGCTCTCTGACGGTTCCCGTGTCACCGTCCGGCCGCTGCTCGTGGGCCGTAGCGAGTCGAAGCTGGCCGAGTTGGCCGCCAGGCACGGCATCGAGGACTTCACCACTGATCTGGATGCTGCTCTGGCGGATCCGCGGTGGGAGATCTATTCGGATTTCCTGGTGACGAAGGCGCGTGGGGCGGCGCTGCGGAAGGCGATCGCTGCGGGAAAGACGATCTACACGGAGAAGCCGACGGCCGAGTCCGTCGAGGAGGCCCTCGAACTGGCCCGCCTCGCCGCCGCTGCGGGCGTGAAGACCGGTGTCGTCCACGACAAGCTCTACCTGCCCGGCCTCCAGAAGCTGAAGCGCCTCGTCGACTCCGGCTTCTTCGGCCGCATCCTCTCGGTGCGCGGGGAGTTCGGATATTGGGTCTTCGAGGGCGACTGGCAACCCGCACAGCGTCCGTCGTGGAACTACCGTGCTGAGGACGGCGGCGGCATCATCGTCGACATGTTCCCGCACTGGAATTATGTGCTGGAGAACCTGTTCGGGCCGGTGCGCAGCGTCTACGCACAGGCGGCGATCCATATTCCGGAGCGGTGGGATGAGGCTGGGAAGGCATATCAGGCCACCGCGGAGGATGCCGCGTACGGCATCTTCGAGCTCGACGGCGGCATCGTCGCGGAGATCAATTCCTCCTGGACGGTGCGGGTGAACCGCGACGAGCTGGTGGAGTTCCAGGTCGACGGGACGCACGGCTCCGCTGTGGTGGGATTGTTCGGCGCAAAGATCCAGCACCGAGTGGGGACGCCGAAGCCGGTGTGGAACCCGGACCTGGCCGATGATCATGATTACGCCGCGGATTGGGCCGAGCTGCCCACCAATGAGGTGTTCGACAACGGCTTCCGGCAGCAGTGGGAGGAGTTCCTCGCCTCCTACGTGCAGGGCACCCCGTACCCGTTCGACCTGCTCGCCGGCGCCCGCGGAGTTCAACTCGCCGACGCGGGCCTGCGTTCCAGCCGCGAAGGTTGCAAGGTCGTCCTCGACGATTTGCTGCTGGGCTGATCCTTGACGCACCCCAGGCTCTCGATCAACCAGGCCACCATCAAGCACGCCACCCTCCGTGACGCGCTGACGGTGACCACCTCCGTCGGCATGCAGTCGATCGGGCTCTGGCGAGAACCGGTGGCCGACGTGGGCCTCCGGGAGGCGGCCGCGATGCTGTCGGACTCCGGGCTGCGGATGTCGTCCTACTGCCGCGCCGGCTTCTTCACCGCAGTGGCGGGACCCGAGCGGAGCGACTCGCTGGACGACAACCGGCGCGCCATCGAGGAGACGGCCGTGCTGGCTGCCGCCGGGGCGCCGGGGTCGCGGGCGGTGCTGGTGCTCGTCGCCGGTGGGCTGCCGGAGGGGTCGCGGGACCTCATCGGCGCGCGCGCCCGGGTCCGCGAGGCCCTCGAAGAGCTCGCCCCCGACGCGGCGGCCGCGGGCGTGACGCTCGCCGTCGAGCCGCTGCACCCGATGTACGCGGCGGACCGCGCCGTCGTCTCCACGCTCGGGCAGTCGCTGGACCTCGTGTCCGGGCTTGACTCGAGTGTCGCGGGGGTGACTGTGGACACCTTCCACATCTGGTGGGATCCGGACGTGCTGCCGGCGATCGCTCGTGCGGGCCGCGAAGGCCGGATCGCCGCGTACCAGGTGTGCGACTGGCGGGCCCCCCTCGAAGCCGACGTCCTTCTGTCCCGGCATCAGCCCGGCGTGGGCGTGATCGACTTCGAGACCCTCACCCGCGCAGTAGAGGACACCGGCTACGACGGCGACGTCGAGGTGGAGATCTTCAACGCAACCATCTGGGCAACCGATTTCGAGGTCGTGGCGCGTGACACCGTCGACGCCTTCGGACGGTGGGTCGGCCCCCATCTGCGGCCCTAGACTCATGACCGTGAACCACCAGCAGCGCCGCTACGGTACCGCCACCCTCGTCGACGTCGCCCAGGAGGCGGGAGTCTCACTGGCCACGGCGTCGCGCGTGCTCAACGGCTCGACGCGGAAGGTGGCCGAGTCGTATCAGGAGCGGGTTCGCGCGGCCGCCGACAAGCTGGGCTACAGCGTCAACGTCTCTGCGCAGGCCGTCGCCAGCGGGGCCTCGGCCCTCATCGCGCTGCTGGTGGCTGACATTGCGGACCCCTACTTCGCGCAGGTCGCGGCCGGTGTCGCACGGGCGGCGGATGAGGCCGGATTCCTCGTCACCATCGCGACGACCGGGCGGGATCCGCAGAAGGAGGCCGCGCTGCTGCGGGTGCTGCGTGGTCAGCGGCCTCGCGGGGTCATCCTGGCGGCCTCGCGGATGGCGCTTCCCCATGAGCCTGTGCAGCTCGAGATCGACGCCATCCACGGGATGGGCGGCCGGGTCATCGCGCTGGGCCCTGGCGCCTCAGAGCTTCGTTCCGTGCTCATCGACAACTGGGGCGGGGCCAGGGCGCTCGGCGTGGCGCTGGCGGCGCGCGGATACCGTCGGGCGGTCGTGCTTGCCGCGCCCCGAGGCTTGATCACCACGGACCAACGCCAGGCGGGTTTCACCGACGGCTTCACCTCCGGCGGTGGTCAGATCGATCGGGTG
The DNA here is from genome assembly GCF_014164775.1 of Tessaracoccus sp. MC1679. Taxonomy (GTDB): domain Bacteria; phylum Actinomycetota; class Actinomycetes; order Propionibacteriales; family Propionibacteriaceae; genus Arachnia. Next base: position 128,458 of record NZ_JACJGB010000008.1, on the reverse strand, counting down.
CACCGCGCGGCGTTCACCCGTGAGGGCGGCGCGGAGGCGATGCGCGAGGCGCTTGCGGCCGGCATCGAGCCGGGCACGCTTGTGTTCGCCCTGAGCGACGCGGTGGCGCTGGGGGCGGTGCGGGAACTGCGCGAGGAGGGTCGCGAGCTCGGGTCAGACGTGGCGATGGCGGGGTTCGACGACATCCCCTCCTCCAGCGACGTGACCCCGCAGCTGACCTCGGTCCGCATCCCGTTGGAGGAGGTGGGCTATCAGGCGGTCCGGGCGGCGATCGACGCCGACTGGGTGCCGACGCCCCTGCCCCTCGAGGTTCACCTGCGTAACAGCACCCCTCCGCTCACAGTCTGACCCTGCTCAACGGTGGCGGCACAAGTCCGGCACCGGGTGCCGGGAGTCCTGACACGAGGCCCGGGCGGCCGTTGTCCACATTCTCCCTGTTGATCGCGGCATGGTCCTTGGTTGAGTAGATGAGGCCGCCCGGGGCCTCGTGTCAGTGCTCCCTGCACTCGTTTTCCCTGTGGCGTGGTCCATTCCAGGCGTGCGCCGTCAGGGCGGCCCTGGCTCGGGTCTGTTGTGGCGGGATGCCAGTTGGGTGAACCTCGGGTTGGGCACCCCGACGCGCAGCCGCCCTGCCGTCCCCCACCCTCGTGGACATCTCGCCTTCGGCTCGTCTCGAGGCAGCGGGTCCTCTGGCGCCTGCGTTGAGTCTGGCCGCCCGCGCTACAGCGCCGGCTGCCGAACATAGGTCAGGCGGCTCCGGGCCGCCTGTGATACAGGGCTGGCGTCGAGGCGTACGACGGGCGTCGAGGCGTAAGGCAGGCGTCGGGACGTAAGCCAGGCGACGGGACGGGCCAGCAGGGCGGTGGGTGGTGGGGGCCGGGGCAGGTTGGGTGGGCGTTGATGACGGCGTGGCAGCACGAAGCGCCGCCGCCGGCATCATGGGCGGCCCGGCCCCCACCACACGCCGCCCAACCCGACCACCACGCCACGGACAGGGATCAACCGGCCCCCACCACACGCCGCCAAACCAGACCACAACTGGCCCTCAACACCACAGAGAGGGATCAACCGGCCGCGCGGAGGTTGACGTGGAGGGCAACCGCGTCCATCGCGGGCATCTCGACGGTGACCTTGCCGTCGGCCACCACGAACGGGCCCTCCTCGCAGCGATCCTCCGCGGTGGGCGGGGCCGGCGAGGCAGCCGCGTCGCAGTACGCGCCGTCGGGCAGGTTCGTGGTGAGGGTGGCGCTCACCGGAGTGCTCGTGTCGTTGACGGCGATGAGGCCTCGGTCGCCTCGATCGAACGCCACCGCGTACCCCTGCTTCCACACGTTCTCGACGGGCGCGTCGCCCACCACCGCGACCCACTCAGCCAACCCCGCGACATCCCGGTGCTGACACAACCAGGCACCATCCTCCGGATCCTCCGACGGCGCCGCGCACGCTACGTCGTCGACCCGGCCGTCCGTCTGCGGCGCCCCGGCGTCGTGGTCCGAGAACGCGTAGCCGGAGTAGACGATCGGAGTGCCGTAGTCGATCCCCAGTAGCAGGGCCGTGGCCACCCTGAACTGGTCCCCATCCTTGGAGTTGAGGGTCTGCCCGTTGCGTTCCGTGTCGTGGTTGGTGATGAACGTGAACGCCTGCTCAGACGGAACCTCCCCGTCGCGCATCTCTAGGGCGCGCGAGACGGCGCCGCCGGGCACCACGCCGGAGATGTCCTTGGCCACCTGGAACGCAAAGACGGCGCCGGCGTCGAGATAGTCCTCCGGCTGGATCGGCTCGCCGCCCCCTCGGATGACCTCGGAGATGATCAGCGGCTCCCCGTCGAGCCTCCCGACGATGGCCTCCACGTCGGTCGCGGACATGTGCTTGGCCGCGTCGATCCGGAAACCCGCGACGCCGAGGTCGGTGAGGTCGTTGAGGTAGGCGGCGATGGTGTCGCGGACCTTCTCGCTGCCGGTGTCCAGGTCCGCGAGGTTGACCAGTTCGCACTCCTGCACCTGCTGCTGGTCCGAGTAGTTCTCGATGTCGCCTGAGACCGTCATGGGGCAGTCGTGGAAGTCCTCTGGACCGTACAGACCGGGGTAGTCGTAGTGCGTGAAGTCCGTCCCCGCGACGCCAGTGCCGCCGTCGATCCCCGCCATGTGGTTGATCACGGCATCGGCGATCACGTCCACACCGGCCTCCCCACACGCGGTGACCATCTCGGCGAACTCCTCGCGCGTGCCCAGCTTGGACTCCAGCTGGTAGCTGACCGGCTGGTACGACGTCCACCAGGCCTCACCGTCGATGTGCTCCTGCGCGGGGGAGAGGAGGACGAACCCGAACTCGTGAGGCCCGAGCACCTCGGTGCACTCCTGGGCCACGGATCGCCACGGCCACTGGAAGAGCTGAACCCCGACGGTGGGGGTGGTCTCGACGGCGGGCTCCTGGCCCGGCGTGCAGGCGGCCAGCACCGCGAGCAGGGTCAGAAGCGCGAGTGGGGTCCGGAGGCGTCGTCGCATGTCGGCCAGCGTAGGCGGTGTCGCGGCGTTCGGGCGACCCGTTCGGAGCCCCTCCCTAGACTGGGACCCATGAGCAAGCTCGGCATGATCCTCAAGACCACCGGCGCGGCGGTCGCCACCACGGTGACGCTTGTCTCCGCGCTGCGCGAGAATCCGCAGATCGCCAAGAGTCTCGATGATCTGGTGGGGAAGCTGAAGTCGGCCACGGATGCGAACAACCCCAAGATCCGCTTCGACGCGAAGATGGCGGCCATCGACACCGCTGCGGACGCCGTCGAGCTGGCGTTCCCGGAGGCGACGGAGCCCGCGGGTTGGCATCGACACGCGCAGGCGCTGCGTGTCCGAGGTGAGCTCATCTGGGGAGCGAACTCCGGTGGGACCAGGCGGAAGGCGATGAAGGCGCTGAACGCGGAGACCGCGGAGCTGTTGGAGCAGATCAACCAGAGGTTGGCGTCGTTGCAGAAGCAGCTCCGCGCCGACGACCCCCGCGCCAGCTGACCCACCCCGGGGGGCTTCTGCGGCTGTGGGTTTGAGCAAATGGCAGGGGTCACGAAGGGGCCCACGCTCAGACTGAGCGGGACCCGACCCGTGACCCCTGCCATTTGCTCAAACCCCACCCACCCCCGGGCACACGCAAACCCCACCCACCCACCCCCGGACGCACGCACACCCCCCCCGGACGCACGCAGGCCCCGGTCCGTCAGGAGCGGACCGGGGCCTGCGCGGCTCGGTTTCCGGGGATCAGACCCGGACGGGGATAGAGATCAGGCGGGGGCGATGAGGAAGTCGCGCACCAGGGCGTCGAGGTCGCAGTCGGCGCCCAGGAACTGGCGCAGCGTCTTGCGGGTGGGGCCGAAGTTCTCGAACTCCTCGATGCTCAGGCCGTCCTCCTCGTAGGCGCGGTTGAAGTCCTCGATGCGCTGCAGCGACTCGATGATCTTCGGATCCACGGGCACGTCGATCCGGCTCTCGGCCACGTAGTCCGAGTTGTTGATCCGCTTGGCCCACTTGAAGGGCGGGGAGACGACGAGGTCGCCACCGATGAGCTCGCTGTACTGCAGCACGTTGCGGAACGCTGCGGACAGCACGCGGGAGCGGAAGCCGCGCTCCTGGAAGATCTGGTAGGCCTTCTTGATGGCCGCGACACCCGCCCACTCCATGTGGCCCGGATCGATGAACAGCTGGGTGCGCTCTGCCTCGGCCTTCATCCAGTCGTCGAGACGGCCCACCATGAGGGTGACCACGGGCCACATGTCGTCGATGGACTTGCCCTCGGCCACGCGGCGCTGCAGGCCACGCTCGATGGCCTCGCCGGAGCGGACAACCTGGGCGACGGTGAAGGAGACGGTCACGTTCATGACCACGCCGCGGTAGGTGGCGTCCTCGATGGCCTCAATGCCCACCTTGGTGGCGGGGATCTTCACGATGATGTTGGGGGCGAGCTCGGAGAACTCCACGGCCTGATCGGCCAGGGCCTTCGCGTCGCGGTGGTGACGGGGGTCCGTCTGCACGGACAGGCGCCCGTTGCGCCCGTTGGTCTCCTTGAAGATCGGCAGCAGCAGCTCGGCGGCCTCCACAGACATGTCCTTGATGGCCTGCCAGCCGATCTCCGACTCGCCCCACGTGGGGTTGGCGGCGGCGATGGCCTGGATCCGGGGGCCCCAGATGTCCTTGTGCTGCTTGATGGTGGTGTAGCCGATGACGGGGTTGCAGGTGGCGCCGACGCCGCCGTAGGAGATCGACTGGCGGAGCTCCTCAAGGTCGGCCGAGTCGTTCCACAGGGCGGTAGGGGTGGTCCGGGCCGCGGTCAGGAGCGGTCCCTCGGTGTACTCGATGGTCATGGCGGTTCCTTCTCAAGCGGTGGTGCGGTCTCGACGATGAGGCCTGACACCATTGGACACTACATTGGTTTGTCCTGTCAAGGATATGTCAGAACAAATCGCAGGTCAAGGCGAACTTTTCTTGGCGACGGCGGCGCCGGGCTTGACTCAGGCCATCACCGTCTGGTCGTAGGAGTACATCGAGGCGCGGTAGACGTGCATGCCGAACTCCACCGCCCGGTGCTGCTCGTCGTAGGCCGTGCGCTGCATGGTCAGGAGCGCGGCGCCGGTGGGCTCGTTGAGGAGGCGGCCCTCGTCGGCCGTGGCCAGGCGGGCGCTGATTTGCTGGAACCCCACCGTCACCTTCACGCCCCGCTCGCGCAGGCGGGCGTACAGGCCGCCGGACTCCAGCTCGGCCCGGGTGGGCGCGAGGGCCGCCGGCAGCCAGTTGCTCATCAGGGCCAGGGGTTCGTCCCGGAGCATCCGTAGGCGTCGCATGTGCACCACCTCGGAACCGGGAGCGATGTTGAGCGCCGCCGCGACACCCGGCGCCGCACCTTCGATCTCCCACTCCAGCACGGTGGTGCGCGGGTCCACGCCGGACTTCTCGAGGTCGTCGTTGAGCGAGCTGAGCGCCATGGGTCGGTGGACGCGGGTGGGGGTGACCTGCGTGCCGGCGCCGCGCCGTCGCACGATGAGGCCGCGGTTGGTGAGGGTCTCCATGGCCCGGCGCGCCGTCGGCCGTGACACCTTCAGCCGCTCCGCCATCGACACCTCGTCCTCGATGCGCGTGCCGGGTTCGATGGTGCCGTCCTCGATGAGCCTGGCGAGCGGCTCCGCGATCTGGGCGTGGAGCGGTGTGGCGCTGGTGCGATCGATCTCGATCTGCGCGATGTACGGGGCGCTGTGTGGCATCTGGTCTCTCACGTCGTCGTGTGCACACATTGTACTGCCAATGTCAGGTTGTAGCTAGACCTTTGTCAGGAGTTGACGGTTTGTCTTGACAAATGCCCGTCACTGGTTACGATAAGAGGGCACCTCCTCGAAGAAGCGGGACACATCATGGGACTTTTCGGCACGCGCAGCGTCGATGTGCTGACCATGGGCCGAATCGGCGTGGACATCTACCCCCATCAGCACGGAGTGGGCCTCGAGGACGTCACCTCGTTCGGCAAGTTCCTCGGCGGCAGCGCCACCAATGTGGCCGTGGCCGCCGCGCGCCTCCGTCGCTCCGCCGCCGTCGTCACCGCCGTCGGCGACGACCCCTTCGGCCGGTTCTGTCGCGCGGAGATGGGACACCTCGGCGTGTTCGACGACTATGTGAAGGTCGACGGCGACCTCAACACCCCGGTCACCTTCTGCGAAATCTTCCCTCCGGACAACTTCCCCCTCTACTTCTACCGCCGCCCCACCGCGCCAGACCTGCGGCTCCGCCCCGAGGACCTTCCGATCGACGCCATCGTCCAGGCGAAGGTCTTCTGGATCACGACGACGGGGCTGAGTCGCGAGCCCAGCCGTTCCACCCACCTGGCTGCGCTCAAGGCCCGCGGGCGCAGGCCGTTCACCATCCTGGACCTGGACTACCGCGAGCAGTTCTGGCCCTCGCCGGAGGCCGCGCGTGAGGCCATCGCCGAGGTGCTGCCCTACGTGGACATCGTCGTCGGCAACAGTGCCGAGTGTGAGGTGGCCGTCGGCGAGTCGGACCCCGAGCGGGCCGCCGAGGCGTTGATGGCCCGCGGCGTGGACGTCGCGGTGGTCAAGCGTGGCCCCGACGGCGTGCTCGCGATGGACGCCGACAGAGTGATCGAGGTGGCCGGCACCCCCATCGAGGTGGTCAACGGCCTCGGCGCCGGGGACGCCTTCGGCGGCGCGCTGTGCTTCGGCCTGATCAAGGAATGGCCGCTCGTGGACACCCTGGTGGCCGCCTCGGCCGCCGGTGCGCTCGTCGCCACCCGCCTCGAATGCTCGACGGCGATGCCGAGCGAGCCCGAACTGCTCGCGGCCGTGCGCCGCAACCCCGTCGATACCAAGACCCGCCACCGCGTCAAGGAGAACTGATGACCGACCATGTCCTGCCCGCCGGCTCCACCGGGCGGCCGCCGCTCGCCGTGGACGTGAGCCCGGAATCCGCCAACTGGGCCTACTCCGGCCTCAAGGTCGCGGTGCTGGCGGCGGGGGAGTCCTACGCATTCGGCACGGGCGAGTCCGAGTGCCTGGTACTGCCGCTCGAGGGCGCCGCGACAGTCACCGTCGGCGGGGAGACCCACACGCTCAACGGGCGCTCCACCATCTTCGGCGAGGTCACCGACTACCTCTACCTCCCCCGCGGCGCCGAGGCCACTCTCACCTCGGTCGACGGCGGCCGCTACGCCCTGCCCAGCGCGGTGGCGAGCGAGACGCTCGACGTACGCTACTGCCCGGCCGAGGAGGCCACCGTCGGCCTCCGCGGCGCCGGCACAATGTCGCGGCAGGTCACCAACTACGCCCTCAACAACACGCTGCAGACCAGCCGCCTGCTGGTGTGCGAGGTGATCACGCCCGGCGGCAACTGGTCCAGCTACCCGCCGCACAAGCACGACGAGACCACCGAGACCGAGCGGGAGCTCGAGGAGATCTACTACTTCGAGATCAAGGCCGACGAGCACGGCCCCGGCATGGCCTTCCACTCCACCTACGGGACGGCTGAACGCCCCATCGACGTCGCCCTGCGCGTCAACACCGGCGACACCGCCCTTGTCCCGCACGGCTGGCACGGCCCGTGCGTCGCGGCCCCCGGCTACGACCTGTACTACCTCAACGTGATGGCCGGCCCCGGCGGACCCCAGTGGCTCTCCGTGGACGACCCCTGCTACGGCTGGCTCCGCCAGACCTGGGACGACACCGATGTCGATCCCCGCCTCCCTTACGCACCCACCCGGCTCGACGCCTGAGAAAGCGAGAAATCCTCACATGACCACCATCCGCCTTTCGGTCGCGCAAGCCATCGTCCGCTACCTGGCGCACCAGTACACCGAGCGCGACGGCGTCGAGCAGCGCTTCATCCCCGGCATGTTCGGCATCTTCGGCCACGGCAACGTCGCCGGCGTCGGCCAGGCGCTGCTGCAGCACGAGGTCGACCCGGCCTTCGACGAGCCCTTCGAGTACTGGATGGGCCGCAACGAGCAGGGCATGGTCCACGTGGCCGCCGCCTTCGCCAAGCAGACCGAGCGCATGCAGACCCTCGCGGTCACCTCCTCGATCGGCCCCGGCGCCCTCAACATGGTCACCGGCGCAGCGCTGGCCACCACCAACCGCGTGCCCGTCCTGCTGTTCCCCTCGGACATCTTCGCCAACCGCATGCCGGACCCGGTTCTGCAGCAGGTTGAGGACCCGACGAACCCCGACGTGAGCGCCAACGACGTGTTCCGCCCCGTGTCGAAGTTCTGGGACCGGGTCAACCGCCCCGAGCAGCTGATGGTCTCCCTGCCCCGCGCCATGCGCGTGCTCACGGACCCGGCGGACACCGGTGCCGCGGTCGTCTGCCTCCCCGAGGACGTCCAGGCCGAGGCCTACGACTGGCCGGTTGAGTTCTTCGCCAAGAAGGTGTGGCACATCGACCGCCGCGTGCCGGACCGCGCAGCCCTCGCGCGCGCCGTCGAGGCCATCCGTGCGGCGAAGCGTCCCCTGGTCATCTCCGGCGGAGGCACCATCTACTCCGCCGCCACAGAGGAGCTGCGGGCGTTCGCCACCGCCACCGGCATCCCGGTAGCCGACACGCAGGCCGGCAAGGGCGGCATCAACTGGGACCACGAGTGCGCCGTCGGCGGCGTGGGCTCCACGGGGGCCGGCTCAGCCAACGCGCTGGCCGTCGAGGCAGACCTCCTCATTGGCATCGGCACCCGCTACTCCGATTTCACCACCGGCTCGCAGACCCAGTTCAAGAACCCGGACGTGAAGTTCCTCAACATCAACGTCGGCTCCTTCGACGCGGCCAAGCAGGGCGCCCAGATGCTCGTGGCAGACGCCCGCGAGGCGCTCACCGCGCTCACCGAGGCCCTTGAGGGGCACCGCGTCGACGAGGCCTACTCCCAGAAGATCGCCGACGAGCGTGCCGCCTGGGCCGAGGCCACGGACAAGTGCTACCACCTTGGCCACGGCCCGCTCCCGGCACAGACCGAGGTGTTCGGCGCCCTCAACGAGCTGCTGGGCGACGACGACATCGTCATCAACGCCGCCGGCTCCATGCCCGGCGACCTGCAGGCCCTGTGGCGCGCCCGCACCCCGGGTCAGTACCACGTGGAGTACGCCTTCTCCACGATGGGCTACGAGATCCCCGCGGCGCTGGGCTGCAAGATGGCATCCCCGGACTCCGAAGTGGTGGCCATCGTCGGCGACGGCACCTACCAGATGCTGCCCATGGAGCTCGCCACCATCGTGCAGGAGCGCGCCAAGGTGATCTTCGTCCTGCTGCAGAACCACGGCTACGCCTCCATCGGTGGCCTGTCCGAGTCGCGCGGCTCGCAGCGGTTCGGCACCAAGTACCGGATGCGCGCCGCCGACGGTGGGCGCAGCGACGAGCTGATCCCCGTCGACATCGCCGCCAACGCCCGCTCCTGGGGCCTGGACGTCATCGAGGTCAGCACCATCGCGGACTTCCGCGAGGCCTACGCCACCGCCGTGGCCTCCGACAAGGCCACCATGATCCACATCGAGACCGACCTCTACGGGCCCAACCCGCCCGCCACGGGCTGGTGGGACGTGCCCGTCACGGCCGCCTCCACGCTCGAATCCACCCAGAAGGCCTACGAAGAGTACGCGGAGGCCGTCAAGGGCCAGCGCCGCTTCTTCTGAGCCAGCACACTAAAGGAATGACTGATATGTCCATCACCATGCCCCATTGGATCGACGGCGCCGAGTACTTCGAGGAGGGTGTCGAGGTTCTGCCCATCGACAACCCCGCCACCGGCGAGGTCATCGGCGGCGTCGCCGAGGCCAGCACCGAGCTCATCGACCGCGCCATCGCGTCAGCCCGCGCCGCCCAGAAGATCTGGGGCCGCGCGTCGCTGGCCAAGCGCAGCCGCGTCATGTTCAACTTCCGCCAGCTGCTCATCGAGCGCCAGGACGACCTGGCAGACGTCATCGTCCGCGAGGGCGGCAAGACCCGCGGCGACGCGCTCGGCGAGATCGCTCGCGGACTGGAGATCGTGGAGTTCGCCTGCGGCATCCAGAACGCGCTGAAGGGTGAGCACACCGTCGAGGCCGCCACCGGCGTCGACGTGCACACCCTCCGCCAGGCCGTCGGCGTCGTCGGCGCCATCGTGCCGTTCAACTTCCCGATGATGGTGCCGATGTGGATGCACCCGATGGCGCTCGCCACCGGCAACGCAGTCATCCTCAAGCCCGCCACCCCGGTGCCGTCCGTGTCGCTCATGGTGGCCAAGCTCTACAAGGAGGCCGGTCTGCCCGACGGCCTGTTCCAGGTGGTGTGCGGCGACAAGCAGGTGGTCTCCCACATCCTCGACCACCCCGGCATCGACGCCGTCTCCTTCGTCGGCTCCACCCCGGTGGCCAAGATCGTCGCCAGCCGGTGCGCCGCCTCCGGCAAGCGGTTCCAGGCCCTCGGCGGCGCGAACAACCACGCCATCGTGATGCCCGACGCCAACCTGGACTTCGCGGCCCAGCACATCGTCTCCGGCGCCTTCGGCGCGGCCGGCCAGCGCTGCATGGCCCTGCCCGTCGTTGTGGCCGTGGGTGACGCGCACGACGCCCTCATCGAGAAGGTCAAGGCGCGCGCCGAGGTCCTGAAGGTGGGCCCCGGCTCGGACCCCGCCAACGAGCTCGGCCCGGTCATCTCGTCGAAGTCCCGTGAGCGGATCCTCTCCTGGATCAACGACGCGGAAGCCAAGGGCGCCAACGTGGTGCTCGACGGTCGCGGGTTCAGCTCCGAGGTCGAGGGCACCGCGAACGGCAACTGGGTGGGCCCCACCATCGTGGACAACGTCCCGCTCGAGACCCAGCTGTACTGCGAGGAGGTCTTCGGGCCGGTTCTCGTCGTGGTGAAGACCGACACCTACGAGGAGGCCATCGAGATCGTCAACTCCAGCGCCTTCGGCAACGGCTCGGCAATCTTCACGGAGAACGGTCAGGTGGCGCGTCAGTTCCAGCTCGACGTCAACGCGGGCATGGTGGGCATCAACGTGCCCATCCCAGTGCCGGTGGGCTACTACTCGTTCGGCGGCTGGAAGAACTCGCTGCTCGGCGATCACAAGATCCACGGCCAGGAGGGCGTGAACTTCTACACCCGCACCAAGGTGGTCACGACGCGCTGGGCCGGCTCCGGCAGCCACGGCAAGATCGGCCTGGACTTCGTCGCCACCAAGTAAGGCCGCTTGCGGCACACACCCCGAGCACTGACCCGGGGGCCGATTCTGATCGAGCGCTGTTGCCCGGTCGGGATCGGCCCCGGTGAGTGCTCTCTTTCACGGCCCCGAAGGCCAGGCAGGACATCATGAACAAGCGCATGGGCGTCGGCGTCATCTCCCTCGGGTGGATGGGCCGGCTCCACACCCGCAGCTACAAGGCGCTCGCCGAGCGCTACCCCGAACTCGGGCTCGCCTGTGACCTGGTCGCCGCCTGCGACCCGGTGGAGGCCACCCGCGACTGGGCCGTCGACGTGGCGGGCTTCCAGCGCGCCTACGCCGACTACCGCGACCTTCTCGCGGACCCGGAGGTGGAGGTCGTCTCCATCTGCGCGCCCAACTTCCTGCACCACGAGATCGCGCTGGCGGCCGCTGAGGCCGGCAAGCCGTTCTGGATCGAGAAGCCCATGGGCGTCAGCGCGACGGAGTCGCGGGAGATCGCCCAGGCCGCGGCCGGTGCAGGGCTGGCCACCGCCGTCGGCTTCAACTACCGGCATGTGCCGGCCATCCAGTACGCCCGCCAGCTGATCCGCGACGGGAAGCTCGGACGGGTGACGAACTGCCGGGTGTGGTTCATCGCGGACTACGCCTCCAGCCCCGACGGGCCGCTGACCTGGCGGTACGACCGGGCGCGGGCGGGGGCCGGGATCGTCGGCGACCTCCTGTCGCACGGCGCGGACCTGGCCCAGTACCTGGTGGGACGCATCTCGTCGGTCTCGGCGATGACGGACACGTTCATCAAGGAACGCCCCATCCCGATCGGATCCGGCGGGGTCGGGCACTCCGGCTACACCGTCGGCGAGGAGAAGGGGCCCGTGGGCAACGAGGACTGGGTCGCGGTGCTGGCTCGGTTCGACGGCGGCGTCGTGGGCGTGCTGGAGGCCAGCCGGGTGTCGGTCGGGCCGCGCGCGGAGTACATCGTCGAGGTGTACGGCACCGAGGGGTCGGTGCGCTGGAACTTCGAGTCGCTCAACCACGTCGACGTGTGCATCGGCCGCGGCGAGGGCCCTGTCCAGGGCTACACCCGCGTGATGGCTGGTCCGGGCATGCCGGACTTCGACCGGTTCCAGCCAGGCGCTGGCACCTCGATGGGCTTCGACGACCTCAAGGCCGTCGAAGCGGCGAAGTTCCTCATCTCCGTGACGACGGGCGAGCAGGTCGCGCCCTCCGCGGGCGACGGCTGGGCCGCCGCCGAGATCGACGAGGCAGTGGTGGCGTCCGCCGCCGACGGCCAGTGGCACGAGGTCCCGACGGTTGAGGCGGTCACCACCTTCGGCCTCTGACCGCTCCGCCCTCCCCGTTTCGGACGTTGACCAAAGTGGTCGGGTGCGGGGAGCCGTGAGTCGACGCCCGGGCGGCCGTTGTCCAAGGTCTCGATGTTCCGGTGAGCCGGGTCGGTGGTTGGGTAGTCGAGGCCGCCCGGGCCTCGCCTCCCGTCTCCCCGCACTCGTCTGCCTGTGGCGTGGTCGGGTCCGGGTACGCGACGGCAGGGCGGGCCTGGGTCGGGTCTGGCGAGGCGGGACGCCAGTAGGTGATCCTCGGGTTGGGCATCACTGCGCACACCCGCCCTGCCATCCCGCACCCTCAATGGTGGAGCCTCTACCGCCGCTGGACCGGGGGAGGGACTGGTCTGGCGAGGCGGGACGCCAGTAGGTGATCCTCGGGTTGGGCAGCACTGCGCACACCCGCCCTGCCGTCCCGCACCCTCGCCCATTCCCGCTGGTTGAGCCGGGCCGAGCCGCGAAGCGGCGCAGCCCGCGTCGAAACCGACGTTGGCTCACTGTGGTGTTGGGGTGCTCGGTCGGTGCCAGCTTCGCCCGGCAGCGCCGCTGGGGAGGGACCGGTCTGCAACCTGCAACTTGCTATCAGGAGCGCGGTTTGTGTGTATATGCACACAAACCGCTCTCCACATCGCAAGTTGCAGACGGGGGCCGGCGACTTGGCTGGTGGAGCGCCTCAGGGAGCGGGTCGGGGGGTTCCCTGAGGCGCGTGACAGGCCGGAGCCCTACGCTCAGACGCATGAAGCTCTTCCTGCGCCTCGTCGCCACCGCCGTCGCGACCGCCGTCGCCGTGTGGCTGCTCCCCGGCATCACCCTCACCGCAGACTCCAACGTCGACCAGGCGCTCACCCTCCTCGGCGTCGCCGTCATCCTCGGGCTCGTCAACGCGATCGTCCGCCCCTTCGCCTTCGTCCTGGGCGCCTGTTTCATCATCCTCACGTTCGGGTTGTTCCTCTTCGTGATCAACGCCGGCATGCTGCTGCTGACCTCATACCTGGCCGGCGAATTGGGCCTCGGCTTCCACGTCGACGGGTTCTGGAACGCAGTGTTCGGCTCCCTGATCATCTCCGTGATCTCCGCTCTCGTGGCCTCGGCGCTGGGTGCAAACGATTCCACCAATCATTCCATGTAAGAACAAATAGTTGCGGCGGATTCATCTCGCCCCGCTAGTGACACGCGGTGTCTCATGGTCCATACTGAGTTTGTCCACACAAAGTCAATGAGGAGCCAGCATGGACATTCCTGCCACGATGCGCGCCGCAGTCCTTCGGGCTCCGGGTGAACCGCTGTCGATCGAAACCATCCCCACCCCGCGACCCCGCGCGAACGAGGTGCTGCTGAAGGTCGCGGCCTGCGGCCTCTGCCACTCGGACCTCCACGTCCTCGGCGGCGCCATCGCCTTCCCCACGCCCTGCGTCCTCGGCCACGAGGTGTCGGGCACCATCGTCGAACTCGGCCCCGGCATGCTCACCGGTGAGCTCGCCGTCGGCCAGAACGTGGCCGGCGCATTCCTGATGCCGTGTGGCCAGTGCAAAGCCTGCCGGGCCGGCCGCGACGATCTCTGCTACCCCTTCTTCCAGCTCAACCGCCTCAAGGGTGTTCTCTACGACGGTGAGACCCGACTCGCCGACAACGACGGCAACCCCATCTGGATGTACTCCATGGGCGGCCTGGCGGAGTACTGCGTGGTTCCGGCCACGTCGGTCACGCCCATTCCGGACAACCTTTCGCCCAAGAACACGGCCATCCTCGGCTGCGCCGCCATGACCGCCTACGGCGCCGTGCGTCGCGGGGCGGACCTCCGGTTTGGGGAGACGGTTGCCGTCGTCGCCACTGGTGGCGTGGGCTCGATGATCCTCAAGTTCGCCAAGGTGATGGGTGCACGACAGGTCATCGCGCTCGATGTCGACGACGACAAGCTCGCGGCGGCGAGGACGATGGGCGCCACGCACACCGTCAACCTCCTGAACAGAGACGCCCGCGAGGCTGTGATGGAGATGACCGACGGTTACGGCGTGGACGTTGCGTTCGAGGCGCTCGGCAGGCCGGCCACCTGGAACACCGCACTGGACATCCTGGCCGACGGCGGCCGCATGGTGCCCATCGGCCTGGGTGCCGGGGTGCAGTCCGCAGAGGTGCAGATCAACCGCACGGTGCGCCGTAGCCAGTCGATCATCGGATCGTACGGGGCGCGCACCCGCGTCGACCTCCCGGCCGTGGTGGACATGGCCGCGCGGGGCCTCATCGAGGTCGACGACGTGGTGCATCAGGTGTTCAGCCTGGACGACGTCAACATCGGCTACGACAAGCTGCGAGCGGGCACCATGTCTGGCCGAGGCATCGTCGACATGAGCCTCTGATCTCTGCGCAATACGACAGGGGCGGTTCACCATCACGGTGACCGCCCCTGTGCGCGTTCCGGGGATGCCTCAGGCGAGGGCCTTGAGGGCCTCGAAGGACTTGGCCGCGTTGTCGACGGGTCCTCCGACCGCAGGCGGCTCCTCGTCAATCATGATGTCCTGCTCAAGGACCCAGTACCCGTCGAAGCCGGCCTGATCCAGGAGGCGCACGATGGTGGCGAAGTCGATGTCACCGTCGCCGATGGGGACGAACATGCCGCCCTTGATGCCCTCGGACCAGGTGATCTCGCCCGGCAGCAGCTTGGCGGCCATGTCCAGGCGCACGTCCTTGGCGTGCACAATGCCCACGCGGTCCGCGTACTTGGTGACCAGCGCCACCACGTCGGCGCCGCCGCAGGCAAGGTGACCGGTGTCCAGGCACAGGCCGACGGTGGAGTTGTCCAGCACGCGCTCCACCTCGTCGACGTTCTGCACCATGGTGCCCCAGTGGGGGTGGAGGACGGCGGTGACGCCGTTGGCCTTGCAGACGTCGCTGATCCGGCTGAGGTTGGAGAACAGCGTCTGCCAGCCCTGCTCGTCGAGCTCGGGGCGGGCGTCGTAGCCGTCCTGGCCGGAATCTGCCGCCAGGACGAGGAACTCGCCGCCGGCGATCTCGAAGGCGCGGAGCTCGGCCTCCACCATGGGGATGGGGTCGAAATCGGGGTCGTGCATGACGGCGAGGAAGAAGGCCCCGACCGGCTTGAGGCCGAACTGGGAGACGACGGCGGCGCGCTCCTCCGCGTCGACTGGGAGCCAGCCCTGGGGGCCGAACTCGGTGGCGGTGAGGCCGATCTCCTTCATCTCGGTGAGGACGCGCTCGGGGGACATCTGGTAGCCCCAGCCCGGTACCTCACACACGCCCCAGCTGATGGGTGCGCCGGCAATCTTCATGTGCAGCTCCTTCGCAGCCAAGCCGCCTCGCGCGGCTCGTTGGGAACCATTATGTCCTGCCAAACTCGGGAATGTTTGGCCACCCCCAGAATGGGCGCCGCATGCGCGGTCTAGTACCATATGTGCTGACATACTGCCGTGACGCTGGTGCGCGGCCCAACCCACAGGAGCACACATGATCCGCTTCGCGATCATCGGGGCCGGACGCATCGGCCAGGTCCACGCACGCGCCATCGCGTCCCACCCCCAGGCGACACTTGCGCTGGTCTACGACGCCTTCGAGGCGCCCGCCAAGGGCCTGGCGGAGGCGTACGGGGCGCGCTACACCCTGGACGTCGAGGACGTCTACAACGCCGACGACGTCGACGCCGTCATCATCGGCTCGCCCACCGCGATGCACGTCGAGCAGATCCTCGGCTCCGTCAAGGGCGGCAAGCGGGTCATGTGCGAGAAGCCGGTCGCGCTGGGCATGGACGAGGCGAACCGCTGTATGGACGAGCTGGGTGCCGAAGCCTCGCGCGTCATGCTGGGGTTCAACCGCCGCTTCGACCCCTCCTTCGCTGAGGTCAACGCCCGCGTGGCCGCCGGCGAGATCGGCGCGCTGCAGCAGCTGACCGTCACCTCCCGTGACCCCCAGGGCCCGCCGGCCAGCTACGTCGCCGGCTCTGGTGGCATCTTCAAGGACATGACCATCCATGATTTCGACATGGTGCGCTTCTTCCTGGGCGACATCGTCGAGGTCAGCGCGTTCGGCACCAACGCCGACGAGGAGATCAAGGCCGCCGGTGACTTCGACCAGGCGATGGTCCTCCTGCGCAACGCCGACGGCGCGCTGGCGACCATCGTCAACTCGCGCACCTGCGCCTACGGCTACGACCAGCGCCTCGAGGCGTTCGGCGCCGACGGCTCCCTCTCGGCCGACAACCTCACGGCCACCTCTGTGCGCGCCGCCAGCGCCACGCAGACCGACGCCAGGGGACCGGTGCTCAACTTCTTCCTGTCCCGCTACGAGGCGGCCTACCGCGACGAGCTGGGCGCCTTCATCGACGCGGTGGTGGCAGACGGCGACATCTCGCCCAACGTGATCGACGGCGTTGAGGCGCTCAAGCTGGCCGAGGCCGCGACCGTCAGCGCCCACGAGGGTCGCACCGTCCGCCTCTGACCGAGGCGTCACCCCTACTTGCACTGGTCCCTGACCTCCACTGGCCGGGTCCTGGCGCTGTCTGGTGCCGGGAGCCCTGACACGAGGCCCGTGCGGCCCTTGACCACCTCCTGCTCCTCGACCGCCCGGTTGTGAGGGGCCGGGTAGTTGAGGCCGCCCGGGCCTCGTCTCACGTCTCCCTGCACTGGTACCTGCGTGGCGTGGTTCGGTCCAGGCGTGTGCCGGCAGGTCGGCCCTGGCGCGGGTCTGTCTCAGGCGGGTTCTTCTGGGTGCCCCGCGGGCTGGGCATCCCTGCGCCCAGCCGACCTGCCGTCCCCCACCTTCGTGCGCACCCCCCGTTCGGTCATCAAGTCGTCCGAGTGGGCGGGACGGGAGATGACCGCTGAGCGTTCGCCTCAGTCGGTGCTCAACCCGGCCCATCCAGCTGGGGCGGTGTCGCGACACCTGATCGGGTGGACTCTCTAACCGTCACTTCTGGGGTCGACTACGGCATCAGAAGTGCCACCTACAGTGTCGGCTACGGCACCAGAGGTGACAGTCAGGCGACCGCGCCAGTCGCGGCACGGGACGGGACGTGAATGCGAGGGTGGGGGACGGCAGGGCGGCTCTGCGTCGGGAAGCCCAGGTCGGGGATCGCCGGACTGGCGTCCCGCCAGGGCAGACTGTCACCAGGGCCGCCCTGACGGCGCACGCCCGGAAGTGACCACGCCATAGGGAATCGAGTGCAGGGAGCAGTGAGACGAGGCCCGGGCGGCCTCGTCTACCCAGCCAAGGATTCTGCCGCGATCAGCAGGGAGAATGTGGACAACGGCCGCCCGGGCGTCGTGTCAGGGCTCGCTGCACCGGGCGCTGGAGGCCTCGACGCAGCAGCGGGCGCTACGCGCCGCGGCTGGCTCACCCAGCGGAAGAAGTCGCGGCTTGGCGCGGCTCAACCAGCGTCGGGGAGTCAGGGCTCCCCTGCACCGGGCGCGGGTCGGTTTCGACGCGCGTTGCGCCGCTTCGCGGCTTGGCGCGGCTCAACCAACGGGGGACAAGGGCCGCACGGGCCTCGTGTCAGGGTCAGTCCGTGTCGTCGGTGGAGGTGACGTAGTCACCCCACTGCTCGATCCTCCACCCGTCGGTGGTCGACCCGTTGAGCACGATCCACTGAGTGTTGTGCAGCGGCTGTGCGTTCTCGACCCCGATCGACGGGTCCTGCGAGATCGCCCAGACCCGCAGCGCGGCGCCGTGGCTGACCAGCGCGACCACCTCGTCGCCCGCCTGCTCCATGGCCGCGACCGCGTTGGTGAACCGCGTGAGGAACTGGCGCGCCGTCTCTCCGCCCTCCAGCCCCACGTCGAGGTTGTGCGGAGCCCACGAATTGAGCATGCCCACGTACACGCTCCAGTCCGTGTTCATCTCCTCGATCC
This sequence comes from Tessaracoccus sp. MC1679, assembly GCF_014164775.1. Classification (GTDB taxonomy): domain Bacteria; phylum Actinomycetota; class Actinomycetes; order Propionibacteriales; family Propionibacteriaceae; genus Arachnia. Next base: position 110,595 of record NZ_JACJGB010000008.1, on the reverse strand, counting down.
CGGCGGCGATCTCCTGGATCCCGTCAGCGATGATGAGCTCCAGCTCCCTGGCCTCCGCCAACGGCGCGGCCGTCTGCTGCGCGCGCGTCAGGGTGGAGGCGTACAGGGCCTCGATCTGTTCGTGCGCGATGGCCTCGACGAGCGCCTGGGCCTGCGTCAGCCCGTTCTCGTTGAGCGGCGCACCCGGGTGGGCGGTGTCGAGCTGGCGGTTGACGTTGCTCTCGGTTTCCCCGTGACGGATCAGGATCAGGCGCATGGGTCCACCGTACCGGGGGCATGCCACAGGGGCGGAGCCGCACCGGCCCCGCCCCTGCAACTGCTGTCTTGACTAGCGGTTCTTGCGCTCGTCGATGATGACTGCGACGACGATGATGGCGCCCTTGACGACCATCTGCATGAACGGGGAGACGTTCATGAGATCCAGGCCGTTGTTGATGACGCCGATGATCAGCGCGCCCACGACGACGCCCCACACCACGCCGATGCCACCGTTGAAGGACACGCCGCCGATGACTGCGGCCGTGATGGCGTCGAGCTCCAGCATGACGCCCAGGGTGGGCTGGCCGGAGCCGATGCGGGCGGCGAGGATCATGCCGGCGAGACCGGCCAGCAGGCCGATCAGGGTGTAGATGAGGAACTGCACCTTGCCGATGCTGATGCCCGAGACGCGGGCCGCCTGCTCATTGCCGCCGATGGCGTAGGTGTGCCGGCCGAAGCGGGTCCGGTTGAGGACCACCCAGATGACCACGGCCACCAGGAGGAAGATGATCATCGGCACCGGGATGCCGAGGATGGCGCCCTGGCCCAGCCAGTTGAATCCGTCCGCCAGGTTGGAGACGGGGCGTCCGCCGGTGTAGATGTTCGCCAGACCACGAGCGGCGGTCATCATGCCCAGTGTTGCCACGAACGGCGGGATGCGGAAGTAGGCGACGAGGGTGCCGACGATGGCGCCCACGATGGCGCCGACGAGCAGGCCCACGATGATCGAGACGAAGATCGGCATCGGGGGGAGGCCGGGGAACATCGCGGTGTCGCTCTGGACCTGGGCGAGGCTGGCCGAGACGACGGCCACCAGGGCGACGGTGGAGCCCACCGACAGGTCGATGCCCTTGGTGATGATGGCGAACATCATGCCGAGGGCGACGATGCCGATGGGGGCCACCTGGACGACGACGTTGATGAGGTTCTGTGACCTCAGGAACGTTCCCCCGGTGACGATGGCGAGGATCACCATGAACCCGATGAGGATCAGGAGGATGGCGTATTTCTTGATGGCCGCCGTCGCGTTGAACTTCGGTTTGGCCTCGACAGTGGTGTCAGACATGAGTAGTTGGTTCCTTCCTACGCGGCCGCGGTGCCGCCGGTGGCGAGTTGCATGATGGACTCCTGGTTGGCCTCCGCACGGGAGAGCTCACCGGAGATGCGGCCTTCGTGCATGACGATGACGCGATCGCTCATCCCGAGGACCTCGGGCAGCTCGGACGAGACCATGATGATGGCCTTGCCCTGCTGTGCGAGTTGGGACATGAGGCGGTGGATTTCGCTCTTGGCGCCCACATCGATTCCTCGGGTGGGCTCGTCGATCATGAGGATCTCAGGGACGGTGAGCAGCCAGCGCGAGATGAGCGCCTTCTGCTGGTTGCCGCCGGAGAGGTTCTTGATCAGCTGCTCGAGCGAGGGGGTCTTGATGCGCAACGCCTGGCGCTGGGCCTCGCTGTCCTTGCGGATCTGGGCCATGTTGAGGAAGCCCTTGGGGGAGTACTTCGGGAGCGCTGCGATGGTGATGTTGTCGCGGACCGACAGCACGCCCATGATGCCGTTGTGCTTGCGGTCCTCCGTCAGCATGCCGATGCCGGCCGCGATGGCGTCCTTCGGCTCGCGGACCTTGAGTTGCTTGCCCTCGACGAAGATCTCGCCGCTGTCAGCGGGTTCGATCCCGAAGATGGTCTCGAGCACCTCCGTGCGGCCCGCGCCCATGAGCCCGGCGAAGCCGAGGATCTCGCCGCGGCGCACCTCGAAGCTGACGTTCTGGACGAACCGACCCCGGTTGAGGTTGCGGACCGACAGGACCACCTCGCCGATCTCGGCCTCCAGCTTGGGGAACATGCTGGTGAGCTCGCGGCCCACCATCAGCTGGATCAGCTTGTTGCGGTCCAGCTCCTTCGCCGGGAGGGAGACGACGTGCTTGCCGTCGCGGAACACCGTGATGTCGTCGGAGATCTTGAAGACCTCGTCCATCTTGTGGGTGATGTAGACGATGGCCACGCCGAAGTCGGTGAGCCGCTTGATCATCCTGTGCAGGTGGTCCACCTCCCGCTCGGGGATGGCGGAGGTGGGCTCGTCCATGATGATGATCTTGGCGTCGTAGCTGATGGCCTTGGCGATCTCCACCATCTGCTGGCGGGCCACCGTGAGGTCCTTCATCTTGGCGCGTGGGTCGATCTTCATGTCCCACTCGTCGAAGAGTTCCTGGGTCTTGCGGATGATCAGCTTGGGGTCCAGCAGCCCGAACTTGCCGCGCTGCTCACGGCCGAGCCAGATGTTCTCGGCCACCATCATCTCCGGCACGGGGGATAGCTCCTGGTGGATCATGGAGATGCCGTGCTCGAGGCCGTCCTTGGTGTCCTTGAAGCTGACCATGTCACCGGCGAGTTCGACGGTGCCAGCGTCGGGGGTGTACATGCCGATCAGGCACTTCATGAGCGTGGACTTGCCAGCGCCGTTCTCCCCCATGAGCGAGTGGACCGTGCCGCTTCGCACGTCCAGCTGTACGCCGTCCAAGGCCACCACGCCGGGGAACGTCTTGCGGATGTCGCGCATCCGCAGAATTACCTCTTGCATTTCCTATCCTCCCTGCCGAAGCAGAGGGCCGGGGCGATCATCGCACCCGGCCCCCTGGGTCCGTCACTTCTCGAAGTCGGCCATGTTGTCAGGGGTGACGAGCTGGTAGGGCACGTCGATGACGCCGGCGACATCTTCGCCGTTGTACAGGTTGATGATGGAGTCCACTCCACCAGCGCCCTGGCCGGCTGCGTCCTGGAACACCGTCACCTCGAGCTCGCCGGCCTTCATCGCCGCCAGTGCGTCGGCGGTGGCGTCCACGCCACCCACGATCACGTCGTCGAGCTTGTCAGCGTTCTTCAGGGCCTGGATGGCGCCGAGGGCCATCTCGTCGTTGTTGGCGCAGATGATGTCGATCTCGTCGCCGGACTGGATCCAGTTCTCGGTGATGGCCAGGCCCTCTTCGCGGTACCAGTTGCCGGCCTGCTCGCGCAGGAGCTCCATCTCCGGGTAGTCCTCGAGGACCTGCTTGCAGCCTTCGGTGCGGTCACGCGCGGCCTCGTTGGCGGGGTCGCCGATGAGGATGCCCACCTTGCCCTTGCCGTCGGCGAGCTCAGCGAGTGCCTCCATCTGAAGCTGGCCGGCCACCAGGGAGTTCGACCCGACGTAGGGCACGCCCGCGGGCAGGTCGGATGGGCGACGGTTGACGTAGACGAGCGGGATCTCGGCGTCCATGGCCTTCTCGGTCATGGGGCCGGCCGCGTCGGTGTCGACGGGGATGATGATGATGCCGTCGAGGCCCTGCGAGATGAAGTTCTCCACCTGGCCCAGCTGGACGTCGGCCTTCTCCTGGGCGGCCACGATGGTCACCTCGACGCCGGCCTCCTTGGCGCGGGCCTCGATGCCGTCGGCGACGGTTTGCAGGAACTGATCCAGGATCGGGAACGTGACGCCGATCTTGATGACCTCGCCGTCGGCGGGCTTGACCACCTCGCCGGGCTCGAAGGCCACGGTCTCGAGGGGCGCCGACGAGGGGGCGTCGGATCCTTCGGCGGCGGTGGTTGAGGGGGTGCTGGCGGTGGTGCCGCATGCACTCAAGGCGAGGGCGCCGGCGGCCAACAGGCCGACGAGCTTGATTCCTTGCTTCATTGCAGTCTCTCTTCCGAGGGTGGTTGCGGTGTCTGGTGACTCCGCAGGGAGGGAGTGTCGCATCGTTGCAACACCGCTATGATGACCTGACAAAGAACTGTATGTCAAGACAAAGATTTCAGATGTTATCAGTTCGTTGTGAACTCGGCCTCGAGGCGCTCCCGCATCCGGACGTGGATGGCGTCCGCGTCCTCCTCCCAGCCGAAGACGCACACGGACAGGCGGGCGTCGTACTCGATCTCGCGCAGGTACCCGAAGACCTCGTCCCAGGGGACCTCTCCGTTGCCGATCTCATTGTGCTGGTGAATACGTGCGTCAACGCCCGGGGGGTTGATGATGTAGCGGTTGCCGACGTTTGCCAGATGGTTCCACACGTCGCCGATGTGGATGTGCCGGAGGCGGTCTCCGGCGTACTCCATCAGCTCGCGCGGGTTGCTCTTTCCCGACGACAGGTGGAAGAGGTGGGGGAGGCAGAACTGGTAGTTGAACCAGTCCTTGTTGACCCCGCGCACCACCTGGACGGCCCGGTCGTTTGTCTCAACAAAGTCGTACGGGTGGGCCTCGACGACGCACTCGATGCCACGCTTCTCGAAGTCCGGGGCCAGCTCCTCGATGGAGCGGTAGAACTGGTGCTCGCTCGTGAGCGCCCGGTTGGGATCTCCTGAGAACTCGGTGGCCATCATCGGCACTTCGAGTTCCTCGGCGATCTCTAGGAGTCGGCGCCAGTTGCGCACCTGTGCCTGGCGCTCCTGCTCGTCAGGGGAGGACCAGTTGAAGACGGGGTTGAAGGTCTCGATCTTGACGCCGGTGGCCTTCATCGCCTTCTTGACGCGCGCGATCTCGGCGTTGTCGACCTTGGGGTAGTGGTGCCATTCGTGGAAGTCGGCGCGCGGAGACAGTTCGATGTAGCCGTAGCCGAGGTCGGCGGCCTTCTCGCACTCCTGGGCGACGGTGAGGTGGGGGTGGTACATGGATGGGTCGAGCAGGATCTTGACCATGACGGCTTCCTTGGCGTGCTGGGCGGTGGTGGAGCGGGGAAAGGGAGGGGAGACGGGGTGAGGGCGCCCGCCCGGGAGCGGGCGCCCGTCGGGTCACGCGTAGAGGGCGGGACGCTCGATCATGGAGATCGGCACTTCGCCGTCCTCCGTCAGTGCCTTGACGCCGGCGTCGCACACCACCGCGGCGGCGTAGCCGTCCCAGGAGCTGGAGCCCGTGTGGCGATCCGCCGACGCCGCAGTGATCCACTCCTGGACCTCGGTGACGAAGGCCTGGCCGAAGCGCTGGTTGTGGTCCATGGTGAGCCGATTGTGGCGCCCGAGCTTGTCGGCGCGGTGCACCAGTTCCTGGTCGCCCAGGCGGACGATGCCCTGCTCCGCCACCAGCTCGCACTGGATGTCGTAGCCGTACTGGCAGTTGACGAACACCTCGTCGTCGACGCGGACGCCGGACTCGGTGGTGAGGATCAGCACCAGGGGATCCTGCAGGTGCTCGAAGCGCAGCGAGGTCTTCTTCGGCTTGTCCACGCGGGCAGAGACGAACTCCTCGCCGAGCAGCCAGCGCATGGTGTCGATCTCGTGGATGGCGGTGTCGTTGATGGCCATGTCCCAGGTGTACATCTCGGGCACGGTGGGGTTGCGGTGCGCGTTGTGCACCATGAGTGCCTCGCCCACCTCGCCGTCGTCGAGGATCTTCTTCATCTCGCGGTACGAGGCGTCGAAGCGGCGCATGAAGCCGACGGTGACCAGCTTCTTGCCGGCCTCCTGCTCGGCGTCCATGATCTCGACGCACTCGGCCGCCGTGGGAGCGAGGGGCTTCTCGCAGAACACGTACTTGCCGGCCTTGATGGCCGCGATCACGTCGGGCTTGTGGGCCGGGCCGTAGCTGGCGATCATGATGGCGTCCACCTCGGGCGAGGCAATCAGCTCGGCGCTGGTGGCGAAGGCCGTCCCGCCGATCTGCTCGGCCACCGCGGCGGCGTTGTCCGGGTTGACGTCGCTGACGGCAACCACGCGGCCGCCGGAGATGACGGTGTGGATGCGCTCGATGTGAGCCTTGCCCATGCCGCCGGGGCCGATCATTCCAATACGAAGGGTCATGTGAGTCAGTCTTTCGCGGATCAGAGGAGGCCGAGGCCGCAGGAGGCCAGGAACTCGCGGGTCTTGATGGCGTTGGGGAGCGGGTAGCCGGGATCGCAGCCGAACATGTCCTGCTCCGTGATGACGTAGAGCTCCTTGTTGAGGTCCGCGAGGGCCTCGACCAGGGTCGGCATGTCGGGCTCGCCCTCCGGCGGGGCAACGGAGCAGCCGGCCTTGACGGCCTTCACGAACGGCCAGTCCTCGTCGTGGGCCTGCTTGACCAACTTGGGGTCCATGGCCTTGATGTGCACGTAGCTGATGCGCTCCGGGTAGTCCTTGATGAGCGCGATGTTGTCTGCCATGCCGTAGACGATGTGGCCGGTGTCCAGGCAGAAGCCGACGTACTCGGGATCCGTGGCCTGGAAGATGCGGTCGATGTCCTCGCGGGTCTCGATGTGCGAGTCGCCGTGGGGGTGCAGCACCATCTTGAGGCCGTAGTCCTCCTTCATCATGCGCCCGAGTCGGTTCGCGTTGTTGATATAGAGGTCCCACGCGGCGCCGTCGAGGTGGCGGTCGTCGGTGAAGTCACCGGTGATCTCGTCGCGGAACATCGGGGGCAGGTGCACCACGTACTCGGCGCCGACGGCGGCGTGGGTCTCGCCCACGGCGCGGAAGGTCTTCTCTGTCTCGGCCCAGGCCTCCTCCTTGTGGAGGATGCCCCACGCGGTGCCGGCGACGACGCGGAAGCCGCGCTTGCCCATCTCGTCCATGAGGCGCTTGGGGTCGGTGGGGAAGTAGCCGAACGGCCCGGTCTCCATCACGGAGAAGCCGGCCTCGGCCATCTCGTCGAGTGCCTTCTCCCACGGGATCTGGTCCGGGTGCTCGGGGAACCAGACTCCCCACTGGTCGGGGCAGACTCCGACGGTCAGCTTGGAGTAACGGGGGTCAGTGTTCCGGCTCTTGTCGACAGCCATCGTCATCCTTTCGGGTTGCTCATCCTTGAGCTGGCCTCAGCCTAGATCCTTCGCTTTGTACTGTCAATAGGGGGTCGGTCAAGACTTTGCAAGGGTGATGATGAGCGCGACGGGTTCAGTTGTCCGCACATTGAACGACGCGCTGGGGCGCGCCCTGAGGACTAGTCGGCCCGCGTCACGAGGCGTTCCATGGTGGAGACCTCGAAACCGGGCCGCTCGGGTCGGTTGGTCATCAGCGTCCACGCCACACCCGCCGCCGGGTTGATCCAGAACTCGGTGCCGGACCAGCCGGCGTGGCCGAACACGCCGTCGGTCGCGCCCCATCCGGGGAGCTTGACAGTGAAGCCGTACTCGTCGCCGTCGTCCTGCGGGAGCGGTTCGTGGACAGGAATGCCGACGGTGAGGGGGCGTCGCATCAGGTCCAGGGTCTCGGGGCGCACGACGGCGCCGTCGCCCCGTAGGAGCGAGACGGCCACCCTGAGCAGGTCCTCCGCCCGGGCGATGACGCCCGCGCCGGGGTGGTGCTGGGCGGCGAATGTGGCCATGTCGAAGGCTCCGAGCCCGAGGACGGGCGGCGGGTCCGAGGCCTCGTCGAGGGTGAAGCTGGTCCCGAGCTCGTCGTTGAGGGTGCTGAGCCCGGACTCCCAGGTTGCGCCGCCGGCGTGCTCGATCAGCGCCGCGATGCCCTCGAACGCGAGCGACGAGTAGCGGCGCCGGGTGCCGACGGGGGTGTCGCGGCCGGCTGTCTCGAGGGCCTCGCGGAGGGGGCGCCGGTCGTCCAGCTCGGGCTCGGTGATGCCGGAGGTGTGCGAGGCGAGGTGGCGGAGGCGGACGACGTCGTCGCGGCCCGCGCCGAACCCCGGGAGCGCGTCGGTCAGGGGGGTGTCGAGGGAGAGCGTTCCCCGCTCCAGCTCGCGAGCGGCGAGGAGGCCGACGAGGGGCTTGGTGATGGAGAACAGCCGGTAGTGGTCGCCCGTCCGCGCCTCGCGGGTGCCGGTGCGCCCGAACGATTCCAGGGCCACGATGCCCTCGCGGGTGGCGACGCCTAGCACGGCGGTGGGGAGGGCGCCGTCGCGGACGAGGCTGGAGACGTAGTCGAAGGCGGCGTCAAGGTCGGGGGAGCGGGAGGTGGTCGTCATTGGTTCGCCTCGTTGCAGTGGAAGGGACAGCGCTTGCCTGCTCGCCATCGTAGTGGCGCGATGAGCCCTCTCAGGGCAGGTGGGGGACGTCTCCCCGCAGGCCCGTCGACGTCACGATGGTGTCGGGCTGGCCCCCGCTGTGGGTGATGGTGCGGTCGTCGTCGTGGACCGTCAGTTGGGTGCGGTGATGCCGCAGCGCCTTCGCGATACGTGGGCGGTAGCCCTCGAGGTCGAACCACCTCGCCGCGACCTCCCGATCCGTGGTCAGCGCGGCGAACGGAATCCCGATCTCCTCAGCGGCGGCCTTGCTGAGGTGGTGGGTGCGCACGTGGTCCGGGTGGCCGTAGCCGCCGTCATCGTCGTAGCTGACCACCAGGTCCGTGCTCATCTTGCGTAGGAAGGCGGCGATGTCCGCGGTCGCCTCCTCCTCGTCCGCTGAGGTGAGCGACCGCTCGTCGGCCTCCTCGCCAGGACCCGCGACGCCCTCGGAGATCCACTGCATGCCCGAGTCGAGGTAGCGGCGCGGCTCGTCGGTGGCGCGGGCCGGTGGCATCCCCAGGTAGGCGTGGGCGTGGACGCCCAGCGAGTCCAGCGCCCCCGCGAGTTCGGCTTCGCGCCGCTGCTCCAGCGCCGGCGTGCCCTCGAGGTAGGAGAGCGGACCGGGGACCACCGCGCCCATCTCCCCGCGGGTGCACGTCAGCACCGAGACCTTCAGCCCTTCGTCCACCAGGTGCGCGATGAGCGCGCCGGAGGCCAGGGTCTCGTCGTCGGGGTGGGCGTGGATGAAGGTGACGTGCTTGACGGCGCCGTTGGCGATGGCGCGACGGTAGGCCTGGAGCGTGCGGTCCGCGACGTGGGCCCAGGTCATCGTTTCGGCGCGTTCGCGGGCGGTTGCGCCCATCAGTGCGCGCCGCTCGGGGTCCCGGAGGAGGAGTTGCAGCGCGTCGGCCCAGTCCTGTGGGTCGTGCGTGGGCACCAGCACCCCGGTGTGCCCGTTGCAGATCGCCTCGGTGAGCCCGCCCGCGGCGGCGGCGAGCGTCGGGATGCCCGACGACGAGGCCTCCAACGCCACCAGGCCGAAGGTCTCGGAGTGGGACGGCACCAGCATCACGGAGGCGTGCCGCATGACCTGCGCGAACGACTCGCGGTCCTGGCCGGGCAGGAACGTCACCTTGTCCGAGAGGCCGCGCTCCTTCACCAGGCGGTGCAGCTCGGCCTCGTAGTCCGCGAAGTCCGCAGACACCTGGCCGACCACCACCAGGCTGGGGCGCTCGTCGGCGGGCAGCAGGCTGAGGGCCGTGATGGCCACGTCCGGTGCCTTCAGCGGCTGGAGCCGTGCGGCGAACAGCACGTAGCCCGGGTCGACGCCGGGCGCGGGCACCCACACCTCGCCAGGGTCGGCCGGGTGGAACAGCTCGGTGTCGACGCCTGGGCGCACGATCATCACCTGCTCAGGGTCCGCCTGGCAGCGGCCGATGACGACGGCGGCCTCATGCCGCGACACCGCCAGGATGAGGTCCGACTGCGTGGCGCAGTACACCTCGCCGTCGAGGCGCGCGGGGGACTCCGGGGGTTCGCCGTCGCGGAGGGGGGAGTTCGGATGTGCCGCCACCGAGTGGAACGTCATGAGGTGGGGGATACCCGCCTCGCGGGCAAGCGGGATCGCTGCCACGCCAGACATCCAGTGATGGGAGTGCACGAGGTCGAAGCGGTCCAGCGAGCCCAGGTTGTCGCGGAATTCGTCGATGTGGGCGTCGATCTGGCTCTTCGGCAGCGGAGTGGCCGGGCCGGCGGTGACGTGGTGGACGATGAGGCCGTCGTCGAGGGTGGCGGTCGCGGGCTGATCGGCTGACGAGCGTCGGGTGAAGAACTCCACGTGCGCCCCGGCCTGCTGCAGAGCCGTGGCCAGCGCCCGGATGAGGACGTTCATGCCCCCGGCGTCCGCCGTGCCGGCCCGCTCGGCGGGGGAGGTGTGGAGCGAGATGAAGGCGACGCGCATGGTGTGACGCTACTACCTCCTCAAAGATGGGCGAGCGCGTCGCTGACCTCGTGGACCAGTGCCCGGGCGTGTGACTCCGCCGTCACCGCGTCCCCGTCGACGATGGCTCGGGCCATCGCGTCGTGGCGGTCGAGGACGTCGGACTCGGGATGGGCAGGCTGGAGCCCGAGGTGCGTGCGGCCCACGAGGACCTCCCCGATGGTCTCGCCCAGCGCGGCGAACATCTCGTTTCCGGAGGCCCGCAGGAGCAGGGTGTGGAACTCGATGTCCGCGTTCAGGAACTCCTCCAGGTGGCCCTGGCCGGACTCGCCCAGCCGTCGCAGGATGGCGGCCAGCTCGGTGAACCGGACGCGCTCTCCCGGGGTGGCGCGTAGGGCGGCGTGGTGCGCGGCGGCGGGCTCGACGGCGGCGCGGAGCTCGGTGAGCGAGCGCAGTTGGGCGTCGTGCTGACCCGACTGGAGCCGCCACTCGATGACGCGGGGGCTGAATACCTTCCACTGCCCGGCGGGGAGGACGGTGATGCCGATCCGCGGACTCGCGGCCACCAGCGACAGCTCCTCCAGCGCCCGCATGGTTTCGCGGGCGACGGTGCGCGAGACACCGAAGCGCTCCGTCAGATCCTGCAGGGTGAAGCCCTCGCCGGGGGCGAGCTGACCGCTGACGATCTCCACACCGACGGTGTCCATGACCGAGTGGGAAAGGGCGGCGCGGGGGCTGGACATGGGCCCCAGGGTAGTGGTCGTGAAGCCCAGGGGTGGGGTCCGGATTTGCAACCCCCGTCGGCACTGTGCAATGGTAGTATCATTGAGGCGACGCGGCCAAGCGCATGAGGAGGGCTGTCCAGTGGATCACAGCGGTCAAGGCCCTGCGGGGCACATCGACGCGAACCGGCCCGTGCACGTGGTCGTGCTGGGCGCCGCGGGCACCGGCAAGACCACCATCGGCCGGGGCCTGGCCGATCGTCTGGGGCTACCGTTCGGGGAGGGCGACGATTTCCACAGCGAGGCCAATCGCGTCAAGATGGGCGCGGGCCAGCCGCTGACCGACGAGGACCGTTGGCCGTGGCTGGCCTCCCTGAGGGATTGGATGTCCGAGCAGGAGGCGGCGGGCCGCTCGTCTGTGGTGGCGTGCTCGGCCCTTCGCGCGGACTACCGCGACGTGCTGCGCGAGGCCGACGGGGACGTCTTCTTCGTCCACCTCGTCCTGCCGGAGGACGTGAACCTGGAGCGATTGCTTGCTCGGGAGGGGCACTTCATGAAACCCGTGATGCTGGGCTCCCAGCGCGCCGTGCTCGAGGCGCTCGGGGAGGGCGAGGTGGGCATCGAGGCGATCAACGTGGGCGATCCGCGTCAGGTCGTCGAGGACCTCGCGGCGGTCCTCGTCGAACGCTTCGGCGCCCGCCTCAGCGGCTGAGATCTACGCCGGTTTCGGAGCCCGCCGCGACATTGAACGCCGTGCCCCGGCCGTCGACGACAGCCTCGTAGTCTCCCGCGAAGCCCTCGACGGCGACCTCGCCCCGCTCATCCGCGACCACGCTGGTCTCCGGTACCCACCACTCGCCGCGGATGAGGCCGCGCAGCGCCTCGAAGGACGGCTTGGGGGTGCCGTCGGCACGGATCAGCCCGATCGGCGCGCCCAGCCAGGCGCCCGCGTCGGTGATGCCCCAGTAGGTGATGGCCTCCACCGAGCGGTGTTCCACGAGCGTGCGGTAGTGCCGCGACACCTCGTCGGCCTGCCTCGCCTCGCCGTCGACGGTGGAGGGCCAGGACGGGACCTGGTAGTCGTTGAGGTCGACGATCTCCGCCGGCATGATCTCGCCGGAGACCAGGCTGGTCTCGGTGAACTGCAGCGGCAGGCCGAACCGGCCGAACCGGCTGAGCACCTCCAGCGTGCGTTCCTCGCCCCAGTAGCCCTGGTGCATGTGGCTCTGCAGCCCGATGGCGTCCAGGCGGATCCCCGCGGCGAGGACCTCCTCGATCAGCGCCTCGTAGCGGGCCGACATGTTGAAGTCGTTGAGCACCAGACGCACCGATGGGTCGGCGTTGCGTGCGGTCTCGAAGGCCAGCCGCACCATCTCCACCCGGCCGAGCTCGCGGGCCAGCGCAGTCACCGCGTTGTCCTCTGCGGTGAAGTCCGGCAGGATCACCACCTCGTTGATGGCGTCCCACTGGTCCACCAGGCCGGCGAAGTCGGTCACCTCGCGGGTGACCCGCGCCTCGATCCGCCTGCGCACCTCGTCGTTCGGCCGCCCCAGCAACCACTCCGGCGCCAGGGTGTGCCAGACCAGCGGGTGCCCCTTCACCGTCACCCCGCGCTCGCGGAACCAGCGGGCGGCGGCCTGGAGCCGACGGGTGTCCGGGTGCCCCTCCGCGGGCTCGAAGGTGCGCCAGTAGAAGGGGAGCGTGACCGTGTTGAACAGTTCCAGCCACTGCGCGGCCAAGCCCTCGGCCATCGCCGACGGTGCCTGCCCGAACCCCGTCGACGGCGCCTCCTCCTCGCCGTTGGCGAGGCCGATGAGGTCGAACCCGATGTTGCCGAACCCGAACCCGTGCCGGGTCTGCCGGACGGTCACCGGCCGCCCGGCGGCGCCGTCGCCGAGTGACAGCCGGGCTGATCCCATCCGGTGTCCGTAGAGCGCCGGGTCCGCCCCCGCCGCGACCATCGTCACGACACGACCACCCGAGTGGGGGTGTCCAGGACGCGACCCTCGCCGACGACGCGACGCTCCCCGGTGACCTCGACGGCCAGCGCGGGCAGCCGGTCCTCCGAGGATCGGCCGAGGGAGAGCTGCACCTCGCCCGGCTCGACGATCCGCTCCAGGCCGACGCCGGTGAACGACAGCCGGTCCGCATGCACCTCGAACGTGACCCGCGCCGACGCGCCGGCGGCCAGGTCCACCTTGCGGAAGCCGATCAGCTGCTTCAGTGGACGCACCACCTCCGCCCACGGATCGCTCAGGTACAGCTGCACCACCTCGGCGCCGTCGCGCTCGCCGGTGTTGGTCACCGTCACTGAGACCTCGACGGCGCCGTCAACGGGCATCGTCGGCGAAGACACCGCCTGCTCCGAGTAGTCGAAGCTGGTGTAGCCGAGGCCGTGCCCGAACGGGAACCGCGGGATGGGGTCCAGGTTGGAGATGCCGTTGGAGAACCACGCCAGGGGTGCGGCGAGGTAGGTGCCCGGTTGGCCGCCGTGGTGCGCGGGCAGCCCGATGGGGAGACGCCCCGACGGGTTGATCGCCCCGGTCAGCACGCCGGCGACCGCATCGGCGCCCTCGACGCCCGGCATGAACGCCTGGACCATCGCCGCGCAGCGGTCCGCGTACTCGCCGACGGCGTACGGCCGGCCGGTGACCAGCACCAGGACGGTCGGGGTGCCGGTGGCCAGCACCGCCTCCACCAGCTCACCCTGCCGGCCGGGGAGCCGGAGGTCTACGGCGTCGCAGCCCTCGCCGGAGGTGCCCTCGCCGAACATGCCGGCGATGTCGCCCACCGTCAGCACCGCCACCTCCGCGGCGGCAGCGGCCTCGACGGCGGCCGCGAGGTCCTCGTCGGTGCCGTCCATGAATCCGGTGCCCGGCGCGAAAGTGATCGGGCCCAGGGCGGCCGTCAGGGCCTCGTCGAGACCGCGGATGGGGATGCCGGTCTCTGCGCCGGTCTTGGCCAGCACGTGGTTGGGGAAGGAGTAGCAGCCCATGAAGCTGCGCACGTCGGCCCAGGTCGGGCCCACGACGGCCACCCGGAGCCCGGCCGCCAGCGGCAGCACGCCGTCGTTCGAGAGCAGGACGATCGACTCCTCCGCCATGCGGCGCGCCACGCCGCGGTTGCGGGCCGAGTCCAGGTCCACCGTCGGGTCGACGGCGGGCTCCCACCCCTCGTCGAGGAGCCCGAGCTCCAGCTTTTGCCGCAGCACGCGGCGGGCCGAGCGGCGCACGTCGTCCTCGCTGAGCATCCCGCGCGAGATCGCCTCCTCGATGGCCCAGTAGGCGCCGGTGGAGGGAAGCTCGATGTCCAGCCCGGCCCGCAGCGCGAGGGCGGCGGCGGTGGCGTCGTCGGGGGCGATGCGGTGCATCCGGGTGAGGAACGCGATGCTCCAGTAGTCGGACACGACGGTGCCCTCGAAGCCCCAGCGGTCCCGCAGCACCCCGGTGAGCAACTCGGCGGACGCCGCGGCGGGCTGGCCGTCGACGTCGCAATAGGAGTTCATGATGGAGCGCGCCCCGCCGAGGCGGACGGCCATCTCGAAGGGCGGCAGCATGACGTCCTCGAGTTCGCGACGGCCCATCGAGACCGGCGCATGGTTGCGCCCGGCGCGCCCGGCCGAGTAGCCGACGAAGTGCTTCGGCGTGGCCACCACCCCGGCCGACTGCAGGCCCTTCACGTAGGCGGTCCCCAGGCTGCCCACCAGGTAGGGGTCCTCGCCGCAGGTCTCCTCTACGCGGCCCCAGCGGTAGTCGCGCACTACGTCGAGCAGCGGGGACAACCCCTGCTGGATGCCGACGGCGGCCAGATCGGAGCCGATGGCCGCGGCCATCTCCTCGATCAGCTCGGGCCGCCAGGTGGCGCCCCACGCGATGGAGGCCGGGTAGACGGTGGCCCCCAGCGCGGTGAAGCCGGTCAGGCATTCCTCGTGCGCGACGGCGGGGATCCCGAAGGCGTTGCCGGCCACCACGTCCGCCTGGAGCCGGCGCAGCTTGGCGACGCCGTCGGCCACGGTGACCGGGTCGGTGCCGTAGACGCGGGTGAGGTGCCCGAGGCCGCCGTCGACGGCATCCTCCCAGGGGCGCAGTTCCTGCGTGAACTCGCTCTCCATGGGGGCCACGTCGTGGGTGCCGCCGTGCTGATCGGGATCCGGGGCCGGGGCCTCGGACTGGCCGGGGAGCCAGTAGGAGCCGAGCTGGTGGGCGAGGTCCGCCAGGGACATCTCGGACATGAGCGCGTCGAGGCGTTCGTCGAGGGGGAGGGTGGGGTCGGTCCAGGTCATGGAGAGAGTCATTTCTGTGGGGTCAGCCCTTGACCGCGCCCTGGAGGCCGCCGACGATGCGGCGCTGCATGGTGAGGAAGAACACCATGGCAGGGATCATGGAGAGGGTGGTGAAGGCGAACACGCCAGCGGTGTCGGAGGAGTGTTCGGTGGAGAAGTCGGCCACGCCCAACGGCAGGGTGCGCATGTCGCCCTGCAGCAGGAGGAGCGGGAGCAGGTACGCGTTCCAGGAGCCGACGAAGGCGAGCACGCCCACCGTCACGAGGCCGGCTCCGGAGAGCGGCACCATGATGCGGGTGAAGATGCTGAGCCGGCTGGCGCCGTCGATGGCCGCGGCCTCCTCGAGCTCGGCCGGGATGGCCTGGAGGAAGGGGCGCAGGATGACGATGGTCATCGGGAGTGCGAACGCCGCCTGGGGGAGCGCGACGCCCCACCACGTGTTGCTCATGCCCAGATCCTTGCTGATGATGATGAACAGCGGGATCACGGCCACGGTGGCGGGGAACAGCAGGCCGAGCACGAAGATCATGTAGATCTTCTCGCGGCCGGGGAAGTGGTAGCGCGAGAGTGGGTAGGCGGCCATGAGGCCGAAGACGACGACGAGCGCGGTGGTCAGCAGCGCCACCACCAGCGAGTTGAGCCCGTAGCGCCAGAAGCTCGGGTTGCTAAGCACCCCGGCGTAGTTGCTCCAGATCCACGGGTCGGGGAACCCGGCTGGGCTCTCGGCGAGCTGTGCGTTGCTGCGGAAGCCGCCGAGCACCGAGTAGAGCACCGGGCCGAGCGAGAAGGCGGCCACGATGAGCGCGACGAGGTAGACCAGCGGGTTGACGCTCATGCGTCGACGGCGCGGGGTCCCGGTGGCGGCCGGGGCGGCTGCGGTGGCGGTCATCGGCGTACCTTTCGCTTGTCGTTCTCGGCGGTGTCGCGGCTGAGGATGAAGCGCTGGTAGAGCAGCGCCATGGTGAGGGCGACGACGAACAGGACCACCGACGCGGCACCGGCGATGCCGTAGTTGCGGCGGGTGCCTTCCTGGATGAGGAAGGTGGCCATGGTGGTGGTGGCGTTGGCGGGTCCGCCGCCGGTGAGGATCCAGACCATGTCGAACAGCTGCAGCGAGCCCACCATGGACAGGAACGCCCACGTGCGCAGGGTGGGGCCGAGCAGCGGGATGGTGATGTAGCGCTGGGTCTGCCACCACGAGGCACCGTCGATCTGGGCCGCCTCGTCGAGCTCCTGGGGGACGCCCTGGAGGCCTGCGAGGAACAGCAGGATGGCGAACCCGAGGTACTTCCAGGTGAGCACCACCATCACGGTCCACAGCGCGATCTCGGGGGTGCCGAGGAAGCCCTGCTCGGGGCCTTGGATGCCGAGGCCGGCGAGGATGGAGTCGATCACGCCGTAGCGGGGCTGGAGCAGCTGGAACCAGACCACGCCGGCGATGACCTCGGCCAGGATGTAGGGCACGAACACGACGGTGCGCAGCAGCCCCTGGAACCGCATCTTGCGGTTGAGCAGCAGCGCGATGGCGATCCCGAGCGGGAGCTGGATCGCGATGGAGGCCACCACGATGAACAGGTTGTGCCCGAGCGCACCGAGGAACACGTCGTTGGTCAGCACGGAGACGTAGTTGCGGAGGCCGACGAAGTCGGTCAGGGGGCCGAAGCCCTTCCAGCGGTAGACGGAGAACTGGACGGCGCGCAGCATGGGCCACACGACGAACATGAAGAACAGCACAAGGGCGGGCAGCACGAAGACGGCTATCTCCAGGCCCATCCTCCAGTTGACGGGCCGCTTCCTGACGGGGGAGAGCGGGCGCTGGCCGCGCCCGCCCTCCCCGTTGTCCCGGAGCGCCGCCGCCTGCGTCGAGGTGGCGGTCATGGATTACTTCTCCGCGTCCGCGGCCGCCTGGGTGGCATCGACGACGTCCTGCGCGGAGGCCTGACCGGCGAAGACCAGGGCGATCTCGTCGTTCATGGCGCCGCCGATGGAGGTGCCGAAGGCGGTGTCGAAGTAGAGCTGCACGTAGCCGGCCGCGTCGCGGACCTTGAGCAGCTGGGCCAGCGCCGGGTCAGCCACGTACTCGGACGCGGTGGGGTTGGTGGGCAGGCCCATGTCCAGCTCGGCGAAGCCCTTCTGGATCTCGTCGGACAGGAGGTACTCGACGAACTCGACGGCCTCGTCGGGGGCGTCGGCAGGGACACCCCAGGCGTCGCCGCCGCCGAGCGCGGCGCTCTGGTCGCCCTCGCCTCCGTCGACCTCAGGGAACGCGAACCAGCCGGTGGCCTCGCCGAGGCCCTGCTCGTCCTCGGTCAGTCCCTGCATCACGCCCGGCTCCCAGTGGCCCGCCAGTTCCATGGCGACCTTCCGCGTGGCCAGGAGGCCGGAGGCGCTGGTGGGGCCGGACTGGGCGGGGGTGGTGAGGAAGCCGGGGTTGAACGGCTCGGCCGCGACGAGCTTCTCGAGATCCTCGCCGGCGCGCACGAAGCACTCGTCGGAGAAGTCGAGGCTGGTCACCGCGCCGGACAGCACGTCCTGCGAGCACTGGCGGAGAGCGAAGTAGTACCAGTAGTGGGCGGCCGGCCACTTGTCGCCTGCACCCACGGAGATCGGATCGATCCCGGCGGCCTTGAGCTTGTCGATGGCGTCGTAGAGATCGTCCATCGTGGTGGGAGCCTCGGTGATGCCGGCCTCTTCGAACAGTTCGGTGTTGTACCAGAAGCCCACCACGCCCAGCGAGAAGGGCAGCGCGTAGGTCTTGCCGTCCACCTGCCAGCCGTTGACGGCGCCGCCCAGCTTGTCGATGGTCTCGGACGCGGCCTCGGAGAGGTCCTTGACCAGGCCGGCCTCAACCTTGTCGGCCAGCTCGCCGCCGCCGCGCTCCATGTAGATGTCGGGCATGTCGCCGCTCTGCCATGCGGCCTCGATCTTGGTGCCCATATCCTCGTGCTGCATCGCCTCGACGGTGATGGTCACGCCGGGGTTGGCGGCCTCGAAGTCCGCGGCCACCTGGTCGTAGTAGTCCTTGCCGGCGCCGGTGTTGGAGTTGTGCCACCAGGTGAGCGCCACGTCGTCGCCGCCGGAGGCGGGGTCTGACGAGGTGGTCCCCTCGGTGGAGCCGCCGCAGGCGGTCAGGGCCAGCGCCGCGCTCGCGACGAGTGCCGCGATCTTGGGAAGCTTGTGGGTCATCGTTGATCCTCCGAAAGTGTGACCGCGAAAAGTTTCGCGAAACCTTGACTAACAAGACTGATCATAGGCACAAAGGTATTTAGTTCGCAAGAGCGACCAAAGATCGGTGCCGTGTTGTGACCCACGGGCGAAACTTTCGCTAGGATGACCTCCATGGCGGGCAAGGGAGTGAAGGCGGTGCGGCTGCAGGACGTCGCGCTGCGTGCGGGCGTATCCACCGCCACGGCCTCGAAGGCGCTCAACGACCGAGGCGGAGTGTCCGGCGCCACCAGGGCCAAGGTGCTGGCTGCCGTGGAGGACCTGGGGTACCAGCCCGTGGGCGGGGAGTCGTCGCCGTACCCGCAGATCGCGCTCGTGGCGGACGACCTCACCACCACCTACACCCTCGAGATCCTCAAGGGCGCCATCTCCACCGCGATGGCCGAGGGGGTGGCGCTCGGTACGTTCTACGTCCCGGGGGAGTCGACTGCGGGGGCCCCCGTCCCGCTGGATGACGCCTGGTTGGAGCTGCTCAAGGCCAAGGGGTACCTCGGGGTGATCGTCCTGACCGCCCGGCTTTCCGAGCATCAGCTCGCCAAGCTGCGCGACCTGGCGCTGCCTCTGGTGGCCATCGACCCGGCCAACGCCCTGCCGTCGAACGTGATGAGCATCGGCGCCACCAACTGGAACGGCGGTGTGGAGGCCACGCAGCACCTGATCGGCCTGGGGCACCGTCGCATCGGCTTCATTCAGGGCCCGCCCGAATCGGTGCCCGCCACCGAGCGGATGCAGGGTTACGTCTCGGCCCTCCACATGGGCGGTCTCACGCTGGATTCCTCGCTGGTGGTCGAGGGCGGCTACACCCACGAGCTGGGGTTGGAGGCCGGGCGGATTTTACTGTCGCGGCCGGCTGAAGAGCGGCCCACCGCAATCTTCGCCCCCTGCGACCCGGCCGCGATGGGGGTCTGCGAGGCTGCGCGGCAGCTCGGGATCCAGGTGCCGGGGGAGTTGAGTGTCGTGGGGTTCGACGACACCATCCTGGCCGGGCTCGCCGTGCCGGGCCTGACGACGGTGCACCAGCCGCTGCACCGGATGGGCGCGGCCGCCGTTCGTCGGCTGTTGGACATCGCCGCGGGGCGCCCGGTCGAGTCCGGGCACGTGCGGCTTGCCACCCGCTTGGTGATCCGCCACTCCACGGCCCCCGTCCACCCCATCGATGTCTGAGGCGCCGCGCAGCGGCCGCCCCCGCTGAACGCGACCTGTCAGCTTCCCGGAGACGCCGTCGCACGGGTGGAAGGAACCACCTGTCGGTCGGGCGAGGGATAGGCTCATGATTGCGGGCCGCGGAGGCCCGCGAACGACCTGACGAAGGAAGCGACGATGAAGACGTTCAACCTCGGCCCCACCACCTTCGAGGTCCCAGCCGTAGTCACGGGCCTGATGCGCATCCAGGACAAGTCCGACGACGAGGTGCGGGCGCTCTACCACGCCTCACGCGAGGCGGGCATCAATTTCTTCGACCACGCCGACATCTACGGCGACGACCGCTATCACGGATGCGAACGACGCTTCGCGGAGGCGCTGCAGCTCACCGCGTCGGAGCGGGAGGAGATCACGCTCCAGACCAAGGCGGGCATCGTCAAGGATGGGCCCTATTTCGACTTCTCTTACAAGCACCTCGTCGTCCAGGTGGAGGGATCGCTGCGCGCGCTGGACACCGACTACATCGACGTCCTGCTCCTCCACCGTCCCGACGCGCTGGTGGAGCCCGAGGAGGTGGCGCGCGCGTTCGATCATCTGGCGGCCGCCGGGAAGGTGCTTCATTTCGGGGTGTCGAACCAGACTCCCGGGCAGATCGACCTGCTGAAGCGGGACGTCACCCAACCCATCGTCGCCAATCAGCTGCAGCTGTCCATTACGCATGCGCCGATCGTGGCGCAGGGTGTCGCGGCGAACATGGCCGCGCTGGACCAGTCGGTCAGCCGCGACCTCGGCATCCTTGACTACTGCCGCCTGAACGACATCACCGTGCAGGCGTGGTCGCCGTTCCAGGCCGGCTTCTTCACCGGAGTCTTCCTCGGCAACCCGGACCATCCGGAACTGAACGCGGTCATCGACCGGTTGGCGGCCAAGTACGACGTGCGGCCCGAGGGCATCGCGACGGCGTGGATCACGCGGCACCCGGCCAACATGCAGGTTGTGCTGGGCACGACGACGCCCGAGCGCGTGACTTGGGCGGCGGCGGGTGCCGACGTCGAGCTGACCCGGCCTGAGTGGTACGAGCTGTACCGGGCGGCGGGCTACCTGGTTCCCTGACCTGTCGCGGGGATGTGTCACCCCCCGCGTGGTTCGTTTGGTGAGCGGCCGCTCTCTGGGTGGGTTGACCAACCCAGAGAGCGGCCGGCTCCCAGAGATTTGTGCCCCCGCCTGCTGAGAGAGGGTCAGCGGGGTGGGATTGGTGGCACGATGCCGGTTGGCGGGTCCAGCGGGTCGATGCGATCGCCGTCAGCGTCGACACGGTTGCCGTCCTCGTCGACTCTTCGGCCTTCGTGGTCGACGCGGTTCCCGAACTCGTCGCGCCAGAAGCCGTCCGCATCGGGCTCGTGCTCGATGTCCATACCGGCCAGGCCGTCGCGGTCGAGGGGCTCAGCTTCCGGAGGGCTGTCCGGGCTGGTTGGTGAATCGGGAGAATCAGGCGAGTCGGGGGACTCCGCGGCGACCTCGTTGTCCAGGTCTGGACGCGCGGCAGGGTCGGGATACGGCGTGCCGAGAGGATCGGTGGTCATGCTTCACTCCTTATCGGGCCATCGGCCATCGGGGACAGGGTTTCCATAGGGGTCGAGTCGTCGGCCGTGTTCGTCCCGGGGGACGTCATCCGGCGTCGGATCGTCGTCGACGACGAGGTCCCGCTCGTCGTCGAGGTCTACGTCACGGTCATCGTCAGGGAGGGGTTCAGGATCCGGATCCCGCTCATCATCGGGATCGATGGGGCGGACTTCGTCGACGGGTTGATCCTCGACTTGCTCTTCCGTGCTTTGTCCGTGCCGTCCGGTGTGGACCCGCGGGTCCAGTTGATCAGCTTTCTCGAGCTGCTGATCGCGCTCCTGGGCGGCTGCTTCGAGCGCCTCGCGGCTGTGCAGGGCTTCGTCGTCACGCAACTCAGCCTGTTCGGCAGCCCGTGCAGCCCGCTCCTCCGCCTCCGCGGCCTGCATGCGCAGAGACTCGGCGCGCTGGCTTTCTCCGATCGCCTCGTTGCGCACGGACTCGGCGCGAGCGGCCAGTTCATCAGCACGCTCCTGCCGGGCGGCGACGATCCGGTCGCTCTCGTGCGCACGCGTCCGCAGTTCCTCGGCGCGCTCAAGGTTGGCGCTCTGCTGCTTTCGCGACGCCGCCACGACGATCCCTGCGATCACCGCGAGCAGTACTACGACGATGATCACCCACACCCACAGTGGCCAATCCGGCATGGTCGTCCTCCTTCACGTCAGACTCCGTGGTCTCTCCACAGTAGGCTCCTTGGGGCTCGATTGACAGGGTTCCGGGAGATCGCCGCGGGTGACAGGCGCTGTGCGGCTGATTCGATTTGCGGAAGCTCGCGCGGTGCGTGCTATTGTTTGCCGTCGGGTTGAAAGACCCACTGCGCGAGTGGCGGAATGGCAGACGCGCTGGCTTCAGGTGCCAGTGTCCCTTGGGACGTGGAGGTTCAACTCCTCTCTCGCGCACAGTGATGTATGGTCCCCTGACTACATCAAATCCCCTCTGACAAGGACTTCGGTCCTTCTCAGTTGTGGACACGGATGGCCTCCGGAGGCCTCCCATCCCCACGTATTCCCACGACATCCGGGGCGGGGGGAACGTCGTCGGCGTCGCCTGCTGTCCAGCCCACCGTCCTCGAGCCCGTTACGGAGCGTGACGGGAGGGGTGCATCATGGGTAGACCACGGGTCAAGGTCAAGCGCGGCTTCGGTGAGGTCGGCCGGTTGCCGAGCGGGCGGTTTCACACGCGGCGCGGCAGCGTCGTGCATCGCACCGGGGCGCTCCCGGCTATTGCCGCTGCTTGTTAGGAGAGCCGAGTCTCACCGATCCAGGCGTCCCCTGTCTCGACATCAGTCACGACCGGGGGCTTGGGGAACCCACCCGCCCTAGCCCAGCAACCGCTGGGAAGTAGACGTCCCGGTTGAAGCGATCCAGGGCATCGCCGGAGTCCCACAGCTCCATGCCTTGGCGATCGGACGGCCAAGTTGCTCGGCAACCCACACGCTCTCAACTTGACCGGCCTCAATCGCGTCGATCTTGTCGTCGCGGAACGGGTAGCAATTGGAGGTGTCGATGACCGCTGTGTCCTCGGGCAGGCGCGCGATCAGCGGAGCGAGCTCGGGGATGCGGTTGAGGGGGATGGACAGGATGACCACCTGAACATCGGCCAGAGCCTCTTCGGTCGTCACGGCACGCGCGTCCAGGCTGCTTGTTGATACCACCACGCACGCCGGACAACTCGACATCGTCCATGCAGGCATCGACGGTCACCAGCACCTCGTCATCTCGTAAGCCGCGACCTTCGAGATAACGCGATGTGCGTACCTTTCGTGAGTCAGGCGGCTCGTGAGTCAGGCGGCGTGCAGAGTGAATCGCAGCCCCAGTGCGTTGGTCACCTTCAGGACGGTTGACCAGGTCGGGTTGCCCTGATCGGACAGCGCCTTGTATAGGCCGTCGCGGCTCATGCCGACGCGGCGAGCGAGTTCGCTCATGTTCTGAGAGCGAGCGATGACACCAAGGGCGCGGGGAACGGCCGTGGGGTCCTCGGCCGATTCCTCCAGCGCAATCTCCAGGTAGGAGGCGACATCATCGATGCCGTCAAGATAATCGGCCGCATCGAACGGGGTGTACTTCTCGGTCTTCTTCGTCATCGTCGTCCTCCCTCGAACGCCAGTCGGCAGCAAGTTGGTGAGCCTTCTCGATGTCCTGTTGCTGTGTAGATTTGTCGCCGCCACACAGCAACAGGACCAGACGGTCGCCGTGTTGTGTGAAGTAGACCCGATAGCCGGGACCGAAACTCAAGCGCAGTTCGAGCACACCCTGTCCGACCGACTTCACATCACCAGGATTCCCGTGGGCGAGGCGGTCGATCCGCTCCAGGATCCGCAGCCTGCCCTGCCGGTCCTTCAGCTTTCTGAGCCAACGGTCGAAGCCCTCGCGGTGTAACCTCGACCACGTGTCGACTATAGCTGACACTACCTGGCCGGGCAACCCCTGAAGGGACGAGTTGCAGTCGCTCTGACTCCGAGGCCGAGCAGTTGATGGACGCCCTGGCGGCGACCGATCTCGCGTCGAAGGACTGACGTGGACGCCGTCGTCCCTGTTTGTCGCCGCTCGGCGACTCCTCCTCGACGCCCTCGAAGCGCTGACCCACCACCTCCCGAGCCTCGTCCTGGTCGGTGCCCAAGCCGTCCACCACCACGCAGGCATCTCTGGCTCATGAGGACTTGACTCGAGTACAGATCATGAGTTTGAGGGGTTCAGAATTATGATCAGGCCTGTTGGTCGGCACCGACCTGGAGGCGGAGTGGTTGTGGCACCGCATGTGGGAGTTGTCGGGCAAGGCCCTGACCGTCGACATCGCGACCCACGAGATCGCGGGGCGGCGATCGCGAGGGTCCAGCCTCGCTGGGGTTGGCCGCCGGGGGGGGGTCTTCGGGTTGACGAGCTGGTCGCTTGGGTCTCAGTGGCCTAGCCGCGTGATCACCCCAAGTGACTGGAACTGCAGTCATGTGACAGGTAGACTGGTCATATGCGATTTGAGGCCGCGTTCGGGGGCTTGATCCCGGGTGCGAGCGGGGCGGTGCTGGCCGTGCTGCTGCGTACGGGTGTTCCGCTGACCGGGCGGCAGGTGCATGGCCTGGTCCGCGATCAGTGCAGCCTGTGGTCGGTTCAGCAGGCGCTGGCCTCCCTCGCCGATCTCGGTGTGGTGGAGAGCCGCGCTGTGGGTCGGGCGATGGTTCACACGATCAACGAGGACCATTACGCCATCCAGCCTTTGCGTGTCCTGCTCGATCCGATTGCGGCGCTGAGGGAGGCGGTCCGGGCCGTGGTCGGGTCGAGTGTCGATGCGGTGGTCCTGTTCGGGTCGGTGGCGCGGGGGGAGGCATCGGCCGAGAGTGATGTCGACTTGGCCGTCCTCGCGCCCTCGGACTGGCAGGGTCGGACGGAACTGGAAGACGTTGTCCGCGCTCGGCTGGGCAACGACTGCGACGTGCTGGTGTTCACACCGGAGGAGTTCGGCCGCCTCGCGGGCAGCGGCGAGGAGCCGGTCGTCGCCCAGATCGTCGCTGACGGGGTGGTTCTACTCGGGTCGCTCCCGCAGGCACCCGTCGGTGTGGCGTGATGGCAACGCTCGAACACCGCAATCACGCACGAAGCTTCCTGAAGAAAGCCGAGGAGTACCTGGCCTCCGCGGAGGCAAATCTGAGTGCGGAGCGTTACACCGTTGCTGCGGGGGATGCCATCCATGCGGGCATCTGCGCCAAGGACGCCATCGTCACTCAGCTCACCGGTTCGACGGTGAAGGGCAAGGAGCACGCGCTTGCCGCGAAGGAGCTTCGTCGGGCACTGGGGCAGCGACCGGACGCGGCCGGTGCCGAGAGGGGACTCCGCGAACTGGTGTCGAACAAGGCTGACGTTGAGTACGGCGTCAGCCTCATGTCTGCTGTGAAGGCTGAGGCGCTCGTCCGTCGCGCTCGGAGCCTGGTCGAGATCGCCGTCCGCGTCGTCCTACTCAACGGGTGATGGCGACCCCCAGATGCCGAGCTCCCGTGCCGGCTGCACGGTTGCTACGTGTCCGCCTGGCCCGTTCCATGGCGCCGAGGATGCTGCCGTTCTGCGCCAATCTAGGGATTGCCGTTGACAGCAACGCGCGCTGTGGCGGCTCTACACAATTCCCCACACATTCCCCACGACAAGGTGACGACATGGCTCAGGCCCATCAAAAGAGCTTGTCGGGAGGCCATTCTGGGGCGACTGGGCCATGAATCCGTTGCCCATTTCCGCGGCTGATCTTGGGTAGAGAACCAACTCGCGTCGGAGCCTTGTGGCGGGGTCAGTGCGGGGCTCCGGGTGTCACCGGAGTCCACAGCCGGTCGATGGGCATGACGTGGAGTCGGTCGGCGTAGGTGTAGGAGCGGGTTCCGGTGGTGAGGATGATCCCGGCGGTGAACCGCGTTCCGAGGGCGTCGCGGAGTTGAGCCAGACCGCGAAAGTCGCCGCCCGGCGCCCGTTCGCTGGCTTTGACCTCGAGGGCAACGACTGTGCCGTCGTCGTACTCGATGACCACGTCGACCTCGGCACCGTCGCTTGTCCGCCAGTGGCCCAGGGTGACGGGCTCGTCGAGCCAGGAAGCCTGCTTGCGGATCTCCCCGACGACAAAGGTCTCAAGCAGGTGCCCGAAGTCGGTGAGTGATGCCGGGTCGAGTCGTGTGAGCTTGTCAGGCGCGAGTCGCAGCAGCCGGGCGGCCAGTCCGGAGTCGACGACGTGGACCTTGGGTTTGACGCTGACCCGTGAGCGCAGGGTCTTGCCCCATGCCGGTAGCCGTACCACGAGGAAGAGGTCCTCGAGCAGCCGCAGGTGACCCTCTACGGTGGCTCGACTGACGCCGAGCCTCTCAGCAGCAGCAGAGACGTTGAGCAGTTGCCCGGTTTGTGCCGCAGTCAGACCCAGCAGGTCGGTCATTGCCTGTCGTTCACGGATTCGGCTCAACTCCAGGGCGTCCCGCTCGACCGATGCTCGCACGAAGTCATCGAACCATCGGGCTCGGGCCGCGCCGGAACGTCGCAGGGCCAAGGGCAGGCCCCCGGCGCAGACACGCTCCACGTATTCCTGGCGCGTGGTCGTTGAGGAGGGGATCCGGCCGACGACACCCTCAGGGTCGGCAGGCAACACCTCGATGAGGTTCTCGCTCACCCCGGCGATCTCACCTTGGGACAGCGGCCAGATGGTCAGGGAGTGCAACCGTCCCGTGAGAGCCTGAGCCGTGGCGGGCAGGGCGTCCTGCCGGGTCGATCCAGTGATCACGGCGGTTCCGGGTAGGCTGCCCTCTCGATTCAGCCTCGCTTTGAGCGCATCCAGGATGTCGGGCACCCGCTGGTACTCGTCGACACACACTGGTGCCGCACCGGCGACGACCGAGGCCAAATTCCCCACGACCGCCTCGCGCACCTCGACGTCGTCCAGGTCGAGAACCGATCTCCCCACATCGGCAGCGAACCCGTGCAACACCGTGGACTTACCCACCGAGCGCGGGCCGTGCAGGGCGATCACCGGTTCCACGGCAACCAGCCCCGTCAGGACTTCACCCACCCTCCGTGGGACGAGCGAGTCGAGGACCATGAGCCCAACCTAGCAGACATGACGCTACGTAGTACGCAAACGCGAACACACGAACCAAGCAAACATGAGCGGGCGCGGTGCGCAATCTTGAAGGACCGACCATCGCCATGTGGGCGGGGTCCGACCATCGCCGTCGGCGTCCGACTCTGGGCAGCTGAGTGAGCACACGCCCATCGGCATTTCGGTGAACTGACTCGTTCCTACGGCGGCGTCCCCACGTCGCATCTGCGGTCGTCCTGTCCTTCGGCGAGGACAGCGAAGGCAGACAACACGTCATCAAGCGTCACGTCGTGCTCACGGGCAGCCCTGTGGTGTCAGGCCATGAGGCGGGTTGGGGGTGCACGCGGGTGTCCGAAGCTGTCCACCGGTTACGGTCGGCGCTCGTTATGCGGGGTGACTGGTTTGTCTGGGCCGATGACAGGAGGCCGCGATGCAGTGCAAGAAATACCACTGCAGCGTTCGGCGGTCGCTGTCGCTCTTGCCCGACCATGTGAAGGAGACTGGTGCCTTCCGCGCCGTCGGGCTGCTGCGGGCGGTCGACACCTCCGGCCAGTTCGGGCTGGCCATGCGCGGGGGCGAGGCGAACGCAGCGGCCGTTGCCGATGAAGCCCGAGAATATGCGCCGGCACGCTTCCTCGCTCGGTGGCCGGATCTCGGTCTCGGTGTGGTTGGCCGCAGGCGGCGACGCCGCGGCGGCTCCCACGCTCGCGGCCCCTTCCATCGACTGGCTGGCAGCCCTGCGGACAACCAACCTCTCGGCGGTGGCCCGTGGATGCCGGCCGCCTATGCTGAGGGACAACCATGGCGCGAGATCCGCGCGGGTCTCGGGTGCTGAGTTGCCTCGCCCATGCGGGCTGTAATGTGCCCGCGGACGAGCCCTGAGTACGCTGGACGCCGTGTCGAACCGATCAGCGCCCGAGCCCATGTCAGCACCCTCCTCGGCTGCGGTCGGCAGCGGAGTCGACGCAGACGACCTGGCCGCGACATTGCGGGTCTTGCGCATCATCCACGAGCTCGATGAGGCCCACCCCGATTTCGTGGCCGTCCGGCAGGCGACCAGCAGGATGTTCAAGGCGGTCAAGCACCACCGCCGAGGCGTCAGGCGAGCGGCGATCCAGGACAACGACAAGGCGATCGTCGCCGGGACAGCCACTGGGGCACCCGACCGCATCGATGACGAGACGCGGGGACTGGCGCTCACGTCAGGCGTCGAGGCGCCGACGGCCGGGACGCTCATGAAGGCCCGGCCCTGCTACATCTGCAAGCAGCGGTACACGCTGGTGGACGCGTTCTACCATCAGCTCTGCCCCGCGTGTGCGGCCATGAGTCATATCAAGCGTGGGGCGCGGACGGATCTGGTCGGCAAGCGGGCGCTGCTGACCGGCGGTCGGGCCAAGATCGGGATGCACATCGCGCTCCGGCTGCTGCGCGATGGCGCCCACACCACGATCACCACCCGATTCCCGCGTGACGCGGTGCGACGCTTCGCGGCGATGCCTGACGCCGCCGACTGGCTGCATCGACTGCATGTGGTCGGCATCGACCTGCGTGATCCGTCCCAGGTCATCGCATTGGCCGACGCGGTGGCCGCCAGGGGCCCGCTGGACATCCTGGTCAACAACGCGGCACAGACAGTACGACGCTCGGCCGGTTCGTACGCGCCCCTCGTCGACGCCGAGTCGATCCCGGTCCCGGACGGACTGTGGCCCGAAGGCCAAGGCCCAGAACTCCTGACGTTCGGGCACACACGAGACCTGCATCCTCTGGCGCTGGCCGAGTCGGTCAAGGCGCACCCGCTGCTCGCGGCGGCGGACGCCGCGGTCACCGGCTCTGCCGCCACTCACGCGGATGCCGAGGCAGCGGCCCGCGACGCCCAGCGCCTGACAGACATGGCTCTGGCTCCGGGCTCGTCGTCGCTGGCGCGTCTGGCCGACGGCTCGGCGATCGACGCGGGAGGGCTCGTTCCCGACCTTCACGACTCGAACAGCTGGGTCCAGGGCGTCGGTGAGGTGGACGCGCTCGAGATGCTTGAGGTGCAGCTCTGCAACGAGACGGCTCCGTTCATCCTCATCAGCCGACTGCGGCCGCGCCTGGCCGAGGCGGCGAGAAGCGTGGCGAGTGGTCCGGCCCGGGGGTACGTGGTCAACGTGTCAGCGATGGAGGGGGTCTTCGCGCGCGGCTACAAGGGTCCCGGCCATCCGCACACCAACATGGCGAAGGCGGCGGTCAACATGCTGACGCGGACGAGCGCGCGGGAGCTGTTCGAGTCCGACGGCATCCTGATGACCAGCGTCGACACCGGCTGGATCACCGACGAGCGCCCGCACCCCACGAAAGTTCGGCTCGCCGAGGAGGGCTTCCATGCGCCCTTGGATCTGGTCGACGGAGCCGCTCGGGTCTACGATCCGATCGTCCGCGGGCAGGCCGGCGAGGACCTTTTCGGCGTCTTCCTGAAGGACTACGCGCCCTCAGGTTGGTAGGCCAGCTGTCAGCATCTGCTTGAGGTCACGGCCGGCGGTGTGCCGTCGTTCAGGGCCCGAGGAGTGCGAGGGGGACGACGGCGATGCCGTCGGGGCGGCGGTAGGCGTGTCTGCCGGTGTAGATGATCATCTGGTCGACGAGGCGGTCGCCGAGTTGCTGGGCCAGCCAGTTCAGGTGCTCGACGTCGGCGGGTCTGATGGTGTCGGTGAGCTTGACCTCGATCGCGATCGCGGAACGGTTGGCCGCCTCGACGATGAGGTCGATTTCGTGGTCGGTGTT
The DNA here is from genome assembly GCF_014164775.1 of Tessaracoccus sp. MC1679. Taxonomy (GTDB): domain Bacteria; phylum Actinomycetota; class Actinomycetes; order Propionibacteriales; family Propionibacteriaceae; genus Arachnia. Next base: position 81,191 of record NZ_JACJGB010000008.1, on the reverse strand, counting down.
CTTGGTGCGCAGGTGCCCGATGCGGGCATCGGCCGCTTCGGCGTAGACCCGCACCGATTGGGCGGCCAGCGACTCGAACAGTGCCCCTAGCCAGGTGCCGGTCGCAGCGTGGACGCGGCGGCCCTGTCCACGGAGCAGCCCGGCCTTGCCGACGCCGACGAGGCGGGCGGCCAGGGCGGGGTCGACTGGACAGTGCTGTACCTAACAGATGGACGACGAGATAACTAACAGCTCGACACGCGCGACCTGCCCGTGAGCTCGGTAGGGTTGGTTCCGTGACCAGCCGGCGATGCGCTGCCGCCACGATTCTTCATGACCTCGTTCGAAGTCATGCCCCGAGACACCACCCGAGCCCGATCCGAGGCGCCGCCCTGTTTTTGTCCCCGATGGTCGCGGCTCGGTCCAGGTTGTGGATCAGGCCCGAGGCGCGGAATCGTGCCCGTAGTGGCACCCGCTGGTCTGACACCTGAGCGTGGAGCCCCGCACTGGCGTCCCGCCTCCGCGGACTCTGGTCAGAGGCTGGTGAGCAGCTCTTGCATCTCGGTGATCTCGGCCTGCTGGTCGGCGATGATCTTCTCGGCCAGCGCTACCGCGTCGGGGTTCTGGCCGTCGGCCAACTGCTGCTCGGACATCTCGATGGCGCCCTCGTGGTGGGCGATCATGGCTTCGAGGAACGCCTGGTCGAACTCGGTGCCCGTGAGGCCGTCGAGTTGGGTCATCATCTCTTCCTGGCTCATGCCGTTCATGTCCATCCCGCCCATGTCCATGCCGCCGTGGTCGTCGGGGGAGACGTCCTCGCCCCAGGTGTTCAGCCACGCGGTCATCTCGTCGATCTCCGGGCCTTGGGCCTCGGCGATCCGCTCAGCGAGCGCGACGACCTCGGGGGTTTCGGCTTGCTCGATCGCCAGCTGTGACATTTCGATGGCGCCCTCGTGATGGATGATCATCATCTGCGCGAAGGTGGTGTCCTGGTCGTTGTGGTCGGCAGCGACGTCCGATGAGGCGCTCGCCGACACTGACTCGGTGGCCATGGCGGAGATGCCTGTCTGTGAGGTGGTCGCGGCTGGGGGTGTGGTGCTCTGGTCTGCGCAGGCCGCCAGGGTGGCCGTCAGGACCAGCCCCGCCAACGTGGCGGTGATCCGCTTCGTGCGTGACATGTTCGTGCTCCGTTCCTGGCCGACGGGGTCGCCGGACCTTGATCTCGAGCCTATGAACCCTCAGCTAGCGATCCAACCCGTGGAAGGTCAAGGATCGATCAAGACCCGCTCCGGTTCGGGCGCGGTGGCGAGGGGAAGGGTGAGGGTGAACGTTGAGCCGTGTCCGGGGCCGGGGCTGGTGGCGGTCAATGAGCCGCCGTGGGCGAGCGCGAGGCTGCGGGCGATAGTCAGCCCGATCCCGGAACCGCCCGCATCGCGGGCCCGGGCCGTGTCGGCGCGGTAGAACCGGTCGAACACCTTCGAGAGCTGCTCCGGGGTGAGGCCGTCGCCGGTGTCGGTGACCGTGATCACCACCTCGGCCTTCGAGTCGCGCGTGCTGATGTGCACGATCCCGCCGGTGGGGGTGTGCCGCAGCGCGTTGTCGAGGAGGTTGCCCAGGATCTGACCCACCCGCTGCGGATCCGCTGCGACAAGGCCCGGGTGAGAGTCCGCGGACAACGCGACACCCTTGTTCTCGTATCGGGTGGCGACGGAGGCGACGGCGGGCTCGATGAGGTCCCGGATCGGCTGGGTCTGGGTGTCGAGGGTGAATCGGCCTTCCTCGGCGCGGGACACGTCATCGAGGTCGGCGGCGATCTTCTTGAGCCGGGTGGCCTGGAGGGTGAGCAGCTGCTGGCTGTCGTGGTCCCAGGGGACCACGTCGTCGATGACGGCCTCCAGCTCAGCGGTCAGGGTGGCCAGGGGGGTGCGGAGCTCGTGCGCCACGTCCGAGAGAAGCCGCCGTCGGCTGGTTTCGGTGGAGTCCAGGCGGCTGGCCATGTCGTTGAATGCGTCGGCGACCGCCGTGAATTCGGGACTGGTCGCGGTGTCTGGCACGCGCGCCTTGTAGTCGCCTGCCTCAACCAGTGCCGAGGCGGCGGTCAATCGCTCCAGCGGTCGGCGCAGCCGCCTGGTCTCCAGCCAGGCCAGGCCGATAGCCAGCGTGAGCGCCACCACCAGCCCGATGCCCAACGATCTGACGCCGGCCTCGAGGAACGCCTGCTCCACATGCCCCATCTCGGCGGTGCCGTCCGGGTGTCCCAGTTGTTGCAGGTGCTCGTGGAACAGCGGAGGCCCGACCACCACAGCTACCAGCGCGGCGGTGATCACACCGACCGCTACCACCAGCGCCTGGGTGAGGAACGTGCGGGTGCCCCACCTCATCCGGCCGACGTAGCCGCGCAGTTTCATCATCGTCCTGGTCCCATCCGGTATCCGACCCCGCGGACGGTGAGGATGTAGCGCGGCTCAGCGGGCGAGTCTTCGAGTTTCTTGCGCAGGTTCGCCACATGCACGTCGACGACGTGATCGTCACCGACCCAGCCCGGGCCCCACACCGCTTCGATGATCTGCCGCCTGCTCAGTGCCATGTTTGGCCGTGCCGACAGTGCGTCGAGGATGTCGAACTCGGTGCGGGTCAGCCCCACCTGATGGTCGTCGACCCACACGTCGCGGCCCTCCGCGTCCACCCGCAGCCGCCCGAACTCGCGCGGGGCGGCCGCCCGTGTGCCGTGGGTCTGGCGGCGCGGGCGTCTCAGCACGGTGTTGACGCGGGCGACGAGTTCGCGGGGGCTGAACGGCTTGGTCAGGTAGTCATCGGCTCCCACCGACAATCCGATCAGTTTGTCGACCTCGTCGGCCCGGGCGGTCAACATCAGGATGTAGCAGTCTGAGAACAACCGGATCTGGCGGCACACCTCGATCCCGTCGATGCCAGGCAGGCCCAGGTCAAGAATGATGACGTCGGGATCCAGGTCCTGCGCCGAGCGGACCCCGTCCGGGCCGGTGTAGGCCAATGCGGTCTCGAAGCCTGCCTTGTTGAGGTAGGAGGCGACGATCCCTGCCAGCGGGCGCTCGTCGTCGATCACCAACACACTCGACCTGCGGGGCTCAGCCATACAGCCATTATTGACTCACCCCACAGGCCAACCCACCCCCTCACTGCGCTGGGGGAGTGTTCTTGGCCGAACCTTGACCCGGGCTGAATCGTTCCCTGATGAGGAGGGTTGAGGCTGGGGCTGTGAACGAGATCCAGTCGCCCACCCCGCCGACCGCACCGACCCAGGTGGTGAACGTCACCTTGGTGACCACCCCCGCCTGCCACTTCTGTGACGACGCCCACGAGCGTCTCGATACCCTCGACCGCGCGGGTCTGCTCCGGCTCACGACGGTCCCGGCGGAGTCACCGCACGGTCTTGCCCTGATCGCTGAGCACCATCCGGGCATGTTCCCTTGACCCTGGTGGCGGGGCGCTACTTCCACGACGGCAGGATCCCGCGCGGCAAGTTGGCGCGGCTCGTCGACCACCTTGGTTCCCGCTGATGGGCGCGGACCTGCTCAGCGCCGGCGGGATCCTGGCGGCGTTCCTCGCCGGCGGCGTCGCGCTGTTCGCCCCGTGCTGCATCGTCTTCCTCGCCCCCAGCTATCTGGCCGCGGCGGCGAAGAACCGCCGCTGGCGCCTGATCCCGCTGACCTTCGTGTTCGCCGCCGGCCTGGCAGCGGTCCTGGTTCCGATCACCATGGGGGTCAGCCTGATCGCCGGCGCCATCTCCATGTACCACGTGGTCCTGTACTGGGCCGGTGGTCTATTGATGATCGGCCTTGGCCTGTTGGCGCTGTCGGGAGCGATGTGGTCCATGCCGTCGTTCCTCCGCGCCCCTGACACCGCACGCGGGGACACCGCCACCTTCTTCAGCCTCGGCGTGTTCTCCGGCATCGCCTCCAGCTGCTGCGCGCCGGTCCTGGCCGGCGTGATGACGCTGTCGGCGCTGTCCGGCTCACCCGTCGGCGGGCTGGTGCTCGGTCTGGCCTACGTCTTCGGGATGGTGATCCCGCTCTTCGTGATGGCGCTGCTGTGGGACAAGCGTCCTGGGCGGATGCGCAGCCTCCGCGCCAAGTCCATCCGCATCAACGTGGGCCGCTTCACGCTGGCCACCAACACCGTCAACCTCGCGGTCGCCGTCGGGTTCGTGATCATGGGCATCCTTGTGATCAGCCAAGCCGGCGCCACCGAGATGACCGGCGCCGCCGCCCCACTGGTCGGCATGGGCGCCTGGCTCTCCGACGTCTTCGCCTGGCTGATCGCGATCACCGCCCCCATCCCCGAAGCCGTCCTCGGGCTCGCGCTGCTCGCACTGGTGGCCGTGTTCGTCGTCGCCACCCTCAGAGACCGCCGCAGAAACGAGCAGCCCGCGACCGTCCATGACTGTTGCGACACCCAGACAACAGCGCCTGCGAATACCGGCGCACCGACCGTCACCTCCCAGGAGCCCCGATGACCCCCACCGCCCCGGCACCCTCCCAACGCGAGCAACTCAGAACCCGGCAGCAGGTCGAGACGCAGCGCGACACGAAGCGGCTCACCTGGACCCGGGTCGTCGGCGGAGCAGTGACGCTGATCGTGGCGGCAGTCGTCGGTTATGGGCTGTGGACCGCCATCCCCGAACAGGGCGACACCCAGCGCCTCGCCCCCGACTTCACCCTCACCACCACAGCCGGCACCTCAGTGACCCTCAGCGACCTGCGCCCCAACCCGGTGCTCATCTACTTCAACGAAGGCGCCGGCTGCGCCTCCTGCACCATGCAGATGGCCGAGATCGAGAAGAACCCCGGATTCGCCGAGGCGGGCATCGAGGTACTGCCCATCGTCATGAACACCGCCGAGCAGATCCTGCCCGACATGCAGCAGTTCGGCATGACCACCCCGTATCTGCTCGACGACGGCACCGTGTCCAAGGCCTACGACGTCCTCGACAAGGGCATGCACCCCGGGCTGCCCGGACACGGCTTCGTGCTCATCGACGGCGACGGCGTCCAACGCTGGTACGGCAACTACCCCTCCATGTGGCTCGACCCGCAGGAACTCCTCAACGAGGTCACTACGCGACTTCGGTGAAGTCACTGGATGGGACGTGTCGTTCGGTCCGAGTGCCCCGCGACGGCTTCAACTCACTGGTACCGCTTGAGGATCTCCTTCATCTGGGCGATCTCCCTCTCCTGCGCCTCGACGATCTCGCTGCAGAGCTGTTCGATCTCAGGATCGGTGATGGTGGCCTCCTGGCACACCAGGATGGCGCGCGAGTGGTGCGGAATCATGGAGGTGAGGAATCCCTCGTCGCCTACCCCCACCTCGTTGCGGCCCATGAAGAATGCGGCAAGAAACAGCGCCAGAAACCCGACGAGCAGGATGATGTTGAGGGTCTTGTTCTTGAGCATCGACCACATGCCGACCGTCATCAGCACCGCCATGGCGGCCACCATGAGGACGGCCATGTAGAGGTTGCTGGGATTGAAGTAGAAGTGGTCGAGGCTGCGGACCATAGACATGCTGAGTGCCCACATCAGTCCCAGGTTGACCAGGAGAATCGCCCCGAACTTCCAGTACATCGCATGCGAGTGCTTGTCCTTCCCGCTGTCCTCGGTGTGGTGTCGCGGTGCGTCGCTTGTCATGGCGGCTCCTTCCCTTCACTTCACCCATACCCACACCCTTGCGATTCCAAACCCACGCCACGTCGGGCAGAACCGGGTCTCAGTGGTGAGAGCTGCGTTCCAGTGCGCTGTGGGAGGGGGTCTCGATCTGGAAGGTGGAGTGTTCGACGCTGACGTGGAAGTGTTCGGCGACGCAGGTTTGGAGGTCTCGCAGCTCCTGGGAGACGTGGCCCTGGGCGAAGCAGGTTTCTTCGACGACGACGTGGGCTGTGAGGACGGGTAGCCCGGTGGCGATGGTGGAGGCGTGCAGGTCGTGCACGCCGATCACGTGCGGGACCTGGAGGATGTGTCCGCGGACGTCGTCGAGGTTCAGGCCTCTGGGGGTGGATTCGAGCAGGATCCCCCCGGCCTCCTTGAGGATCGTGATCGCGCGGGGGACGATCAGGGCGGCGATCAGCATCCCGGCGATGGCGTCGATGCGGGTCCATCCGGTGAGCGAGATGACGATCGCGCTGATGATGACGGCGACGGATCCGAGGGCGTCGTTGACCACTTCGAGGAACGCGGCACGCATGTTGAGGTTCGCGGCGCGGCCTGCGCCCAGGACAAGCATGGCGACGATGTTGCCGACGAGTCCGACGATCCCGAACACGAGCAGCCCGCCGGCGGTGACCTCTGCCGGGTCGAAGAGCCGGCGGACGCCTTCGATGAGGGCGTAGATGCCGACGGCGAGGAGGATCGCGGACTGGGCGCCGGCGGCCAGCACCTCTGCGCGACGGTAACCCCAGGTCCGCTCCGGTGTGGGTGGCCGCAGGGCCAGGGAGGCGGCGATCAGTGCCATCAGCAGGCCGGAGGCGTCTGTGAGCATGTGCCCGGCGTCGACGAGGAGGGCGAGGCTGTTGGTCCACCATGCGCCGATGACCTCGGCGATCAGGATGGTGGCGGTGATCCCGAACGCGATCGCCAGCCTGGTCCGGTTGGTCCCCGGACTCGCGTGGGTGTGGTCGTGGGTGTCGCTCATGCCTGGGCCTCCGCGTGACGATGGTAGCGGTGGAGCGCTTGTCACAGGAAGCCCCGCCACTTCGGGATCTTCTTGATCTGATCTTGACCAAGCATGTGACTGGCGCACTCAGTGGTTGGGGCATGCTGGTTGGACGACCTGTCCGAAACGGTGCCGCGGTACATCGCGGACACCTGGACTTCCTTGAAGACATAGCTCCTGGAGACCACCCATGCGCCGCATTCATCTGACCGTCCGCATCGCTGTGCCGCTCGCTGCCCTCCTGGCGCTGTCGGCTTGCTCAGCCCCGGAGGTTGCCGAGGCCCCGAGAGATACCCCGTCGACGGCGGCGCCGAGTGCCGCGGTGGGGGAGGCGAGGACGTTGCTTGCGGCGCACGGGCTTGAGGGGAAGAGCGGCGCCGAGGTTGTGGAGGCGCTGGACCAACTCGACGCTCAGCGCCCGTTGCCGCTGGCTGGATCGGTGCGCTACGACGAGGTGCTCCTCAGCGACGGCACCACGGAGGCCGCGCTGGCCCTCGACGGTGACCAGTTCTACCTGTCGATGGCGCCGTACGAGACCGCCACGCACGAGTGCTACTTCCACAACCTCGGCACGTGCCAAGGGGAGCTGGCAGACGTCGAGGTGCGCGTGATGATCACCACCGATTCGGGGGAGGTCCTCATTGACGAGGACGCGACCACCTACGCCAACGGGTTTGTCGGCTTCTGGATTCCGAAGGACGTCGAGGGCACCGTCGTCGTCACCAAGGACGGAAAGCGCGCCGAGAGCCGCTTCTCCTCCGATGCCGAGGGCCCCACCTGCCTGACCACGCTGCAGCTTCTGTAGTCCTGGGCGGAGAGGCGGCTGTGGATTGGTCAGGAGTGGTGAGCCTCCATCCCGGCGAATCCCTGGTGCATGCCAGGGTTGCAGGCGCCGTCAAAGCCCATGTCTGATTGGGCCATCATTCGAACGTGGTCGGCGAACTCACGTCCGGTTGGCTCGACTGCTCCCGCTGTGGTGGCGGTCATCGCGACGAGTGCCGCGGCGGCGGCGAGGGCAGCGATCTTGCGCGTGGTGATCATAGTGGTCTCCTTGATTGAGGTGCCTCCCGTGAGCCCGGTACGACCACTGTCCCCCGACTATGTATGGATCTGATCAACTCTCGCCTCCGCTTCGATCAAGAAGTTGAGGCCGGGTCAGCGCGCCCGGCCCCCGGTGGTCGAGCCCTTGGCCTCGCACCACCCAGGCGTGGTCCCCGATCGGCGGCATCACGTCCTACTACGACGTGCCCAAGAAGAGTTTCGACGAGCCCGTGCTCCTCGCCATCGGTGAGAAGCACGGCAAATCCGCCGCTCAGGTCATGCTCCGCTGGCACATCCAGAAGGGGGTGCAGGTCATCCCCAAGTCCACGAAGGCGGCTTGGAACGCCGAGAACTTCACGTGTTCGACTTCGAGCTCCCCGCCGACGAGATCGCCCCGATCGACGCCCTCGACACCGGCGTCCGCGGTGGCCCCGAGCCGGACTTCATCCCCCTGGACAACTTCGGCGTGCCAATCCCCGAGGCCTGATGGCCCGCGGGCGCGAGCACCCTCGCGCCCGCAGTGGCCGCCGGTCAAACCACGTTGAGGGGGAGGGGCGACGAAGCTAGAGGAACGAGGTGCCGAAGGCGATCAGGTCGCGGTTTCCCTCATCGAAGCCGTAGTACCGCCGCTTCCCGCAGCGCGCGCACTGCTGATGGGTGGGCTTCCCATCCTCCGTGTTGTGATGGGTAAGGAACCGATGCCTACCGATCCGGCACAGCAGCCTCATGGACATTGCAGCCTCCTCCTCGGCGATGCATTTCGAGCTTTGGCGCAGTGAGCGCTAGCCGCACAGCGGATTCGCCACCTGGGGGGATGGTAATTCTTGCGCATCGCCCACACCATCGGCTCCCGTGACAATACGTTGACGGCTACGAGGTGGAAGCGGTGCAGCGTTTCAGCGGCCCGGTATATGCCCAAGCAGAAGCGGGCTGGCAGCGACGCGGGGGTGCGCTCACGCTTCCGGACCAGCGCCACCCGGCATGCCCAATTCGTCTCGCCGTGCTCCAAGACACGAGCCGGTCCGGCTCCATCAGAGGTAGTTCGTTGCGGTGGTGGAAATGTGAATCACAGCGAAGAGGGTTGCCGGCACGAGTGAGGGACAATTCTCCAGGTAGCGCCACACGCAGATGAAGTACTCAGCATTCTCGGAGTCTGTCACGGGCCACCATGCGCGCCACGTGTGACCCGCACACGTCCTTCGCGAACGACTCCGCGGGATCGCGGGCCCCGTCATGCCGCATCTCCCTCGGGCGCCGTCCGGGTCCGCCAGAGACACCCCCGCCCGAGAGCTTCGACGGCTCAGCTGGGTGGAGGGCAGACCCGCGGAAGCTTGTAACAGATCTTCACAAGCGGTAACACCCTTGGAACAGGACCGAGACTGCCCCGACACCAGGCACTCATAGCGTTCTGCATGAAGGGACGGCGCCAGTCCCGGGGGACTTCCCCCGGCCGGGCGTCCCTTCTCTGTTCAGGCACCTGAAAGGACAACCATGTCTGTGTTCCGCACCCCCCAGGCGCGTACGTCGATAGTCGCTCTCTCCCTCGTCTCCGCTCTGGCGCTCGCCGGCTGTGGTGCGCGCGCCTCGGGCACCGACGACTCCGCCGCCTCGGCTGAGTCCTGCGTCGACACCTCCGCCGACTCCATCAAGGTGGGCTTCCTCAACTCCCTCTCCGGGACCATGGCGATCTCCGAGAAGACTGTCAACGACTCGCTCAACATGGCCGCGGAGGAGATCAACGCTGCTGGTGGCGTCCTCGGCAAGCAGCTCGAGGTCATCACCGAGGACGGCGCCTCCGAGCCCACGACCTTCGCCGAGAAGGCCCGCAAGCTCATCTCCTCGGACTGCGTGGCTGCAGTCTTCGGCGGATGGACCTCCGCCAGCCGCAAGGCCATGCTCCCCGTCTTCGAGGACCAGGACTCCCTGCTCTACTACCCGGTCCAGTACGAGGGCCTCGAGGCCAGTCCCAACATCTTCTACACCGGCGCCACCACCAACCAGCAGATCATCCCCGGCCTGGACTACCTGCGCGAACAGGGACACACCAAGGTGTTCCTGGTGGGCTCCGACTACGTGTTCCCCCGCACGGCGAACCGCATCATCAACGCCTACGCCGAGGCCCACGACATGGAGATCGTCGGCGAGGAGTACACCCCCCTCGGCAGCACGGACTTCGCCACCATCGTCGGCAAGGTCCGCAACTCCGGCGCCGACGCCGTGTTCAACACGCTGAACGGCGACTCCAACGTGGCCTTCTTCAAGGAGTACACCAGCGCCGGCCTGTCTGCCGACGCGATGCCCGTCCTGTCGGTCTCCATCGCTGAGGAGGAGGTCCAGGGCATCGGCGCCGCCAACATCGCAGGTCAGCTCACGGCGTGGAACTACTACCAGACCGTGGACACCGAGGAGAACGCCACGTTCGTGACCAACTTCAAGGCCAAGTACGGCGACGACCGCGTGACCTCCGACCCGATGGAGGCCGCCTACACCTCCCTGTACCTGTGGAAGGCCACCGTCGAGAAGGCGGAGTCCTTCGCCGTGGCCGACGTTCAGGAAGCCGCCGACGGGGTCACCTTCGCCGCACCCGGGGGCTCCGTCACCCTCAACGGGGAGAACCACCACATCGCCAAGACCGCGATGATCGGGGAGATCTCCGAGGACGGCCTCATCTACTCGGTGTGGACCTCCGAGGGCCCCATCGAGCCCGACCCGTTCCTCACCACCTATGACTGGGCCGAGGGTCTGTCGGAGACCTCCTGACATGCAGATCTTCGCCGAACAGTTGTTCGCAGGGTTCAGCCTGGGGTCGGTGCTTCTGCTCACCGCCCTCGGGCTGGCCCTGACCTTCGGCCAGTTGGGCGTCATCAACATGGCCCACGGTGAGTTCGTCATGGTGGGCGCCTACACAGCGTTCGTCATGTCGAGCATCATCGGCCACGCCGGAACCTCGTTCCTGGTGTCACTGCCGGTGGCGTTCGTTGTCGCGGGCCTCCTCGGAGTCCTGCTCCACGCCACGATCATCAGCCGCATGCGGGACAGACCTCTGGACACCCTCCTGGTCACGTTCGGGGTGGCGCTGCTGCTGCAGCAGCTGGCCCGCGACATCTTCGGCGCCCCGAACGTCGACGTCCCCGCCCCGGCCTGGCTGTCCGGCCCCGTGGTGCTCGGATCACTTGTCATGCCGAAGAGCAGGCTGATGATTCTGTTGATCTGCGTCGTCGCCGTCGGGATCGTGGCCTACTTGTTGGCCAGAACGCCGCTCGGACGCCGGATCCGTGCAGTGGTGGGCAACCGTGCGCTCGCAGAGACCAGCGGCATCGACTCGGGCGGCATCGACCGCGCGACGTTCTTCATCGGTTCCGGGCTGGCCGGGCTGGCCGGAGTGGCGCTCACCCTCCTGGGCTCCGTCGGTCCCACCGTGGGCCAGAACTACATCGTCGATGCGTTCCTTGTGGTGGTCGCCGGTGGCATCGGCAAGATCAAGGGCGCAGTCCTGGCCGCCTTCACGCTCGGCATCCTGCAGTCGTTCTTCCAGCTGATGACAGACGCGAGTTTCGCCAAGGTGCTGCTGCTCGTGGTGGTCGTCGGCTTCCTTCAGATCCGCCCGCAGGGCCTGTTCACCGTCCGCACCCGGAGCCTCGCATGATCGATCGACTCAAGTCCCCCCTCATCGCACTCGTGCTCGTCGCCGCCCTGGCGGCAGCCCCGCTTCTGCTCAGCAGCTTCCGGCTGTCGTTGCTGGCCAAGTTTCTCTGCCTGGCCATGGTCGCCGTCGGGATCGGGCTGGCATGGGGGCAGGGCGGCATGCTGACCCTCGGGCAGGGCCTCTTCTTCGGGCTGGGCGGCTACATCATGGCCATGCACATGAAGCTTGCCGACGCCGGCCCGGGCGGGGTTCCTGATTTCATGATGCTCTACGGCACAGGCGTGGTGCCGTGGTGGTGGGAACCCATGCGGTCGGGCTCCCTCACCGTCGTCCTGGTGGTCCTGATTCCGGCAGCCTTCGCGCTCGTGCTCGGCATCGGCGTGTTCCTGCGCCGCGTCCGGGGCGCGTACTTCGCCATCCTCAGTCAGACGCTCGTCGCCGCCTTCGCGATCCTCCTGGTGGGCCAGCAGCAGACCACCGGCGGCACCAACGGGCTGACGGGGTTCAGCTCCTTCTTCGGCTTCGCCCTGTCCGACCCGATCAACCAGACCACCCTCTACTACGTGGCCGCCGGGACGCTCGTCGCCATGGTGCTGATCGTCCGCCAGCTCATGCGCAGCCGCTTCGGTGAGCTCCTGGTGGCGGTGCGAGATGAGGAGAACCGGGTCAGGTTCCTGGGGTACAACCCTGCGGTCATCAAGATCGTGGCCTTCGTCATCGCCGCAGTCTTCGCGTCGATCGGGGGGGCGCTGTTCGTGCCGGTGGCCGGCATGATCTCGCCCGCCGACGTCGGGGTCGTGGCCTCGATCGGTTTCCTCGTCGGTGTCGCCATCGGCGGGAGGGCGACGTTGTTGGGCCCGGTGCTCGGTTCCATCGCGGTCTCCTGGGCCCGGACCAGCCTTTCGGAGACCTTTCCCGGGGCCTGGACCTACTTCCAGGCGGCCCTGTTCATCGTCGTGATCGCGGCGCTGCCAGCCGGTCTCGCGGGAATCTGGGCGGTGGTGCGACGCCGGATGCGTTCCCGGGAACCGCACCCCCTCGCCCTCACCACACCTCAGGAGGCGCCGGCATGAGCCGCACCATCGACCCGGGCTCGGCCACGCTCGTCAACGCGGGCACCGACCCCCGCCAGGAGTATCTCGAGGTCCGGCACCTGACCGTGTCGTTCGACGGGTTTGTCGCCGTGAACTCGGTGGACCTCACGGTGACCAGCGGGGACCTTCGATTCCTCATCGGGCCCAACGGTGCAGGCAAGACCACGATCATCGACGCGCTCACCGGACTGGTCAAGGCCAGCGGCTGGGCCCGGTTCGCCGGGAACGAGCTCATCGGTCGCAGCGTCCACCGTGTTGCCAGGATGGGCGTCGGTCGCACATTCCAGACAGCCAGCGTGATCGAGGAGCTCAGTGTCCTGGCCAACCTCGACATCGCCAGCGGCGCCGGACGCGGGCCACGCACTCTGCTCCGGGCCCGGGGCCCACACGTCTCCGACGACGTGGCCGAGGCGCTCGAGATCATCGGCCTGACGGAGCTCCGGGAGAAGCCCGCAGGCACGCTGGCCCACGGCCAGAAGCAGTGGCTGGAGATCGGGATGCTGCTGGTCCAGAAGGCCCACCTGCTCCTCCTCGACGAGCCCGTCGCCGGGATGAGCCAGGCCGAGCGGGAGCAGACAGCGATCCTGCTTCGTGCGCTCGCTCCTCGGCACACCGTCGTTGTGGTCGAGCACGACATGGAGTTCATGCGGCAGGTGGCGGACTCGGTCAGCGTCCTTGCCCGCGGCGAGCTCATCGCCGAGGGAAGCGTCGCAGACATCCAGGCCAACCCGCTCGTCCAGGAGGTCTACCTGGGCACCCCCACCACGGAAGGAGGCCGCTGATGCTGGAGATCGACGGTGTCACCTCCGGCTACGGCCGGACCAGCGTGATCTTCGATGTGTCGCTGCGCGTTCCCGACAGGGGCATCGTGGCCGTCCTCGGCAACAACGGGGCAGGCAAGAGCACGTTGCTGCGCACGGCGAGCGGCCTGCTGAAGCCCACCGCAGGCAGGGTCCGCTTCAACGGCCAGGATGTGACTCGGATGAGCGCCCACCGACGGGCCAAGCTGGGCCTGGGATACGTCCCGCAGGGCCAGCAGTCGTTCGGCGACCTCACCACCCGCGAGAATCTGCAGTTGGTGGCCGACCAGAATCCCCGCGGCCACGCCAAGCTGAGCGAGGTCGTCGACCTGTTCCCCGCGCTGGGTGAGCTGATGGGACGCCGGGCTGGGCTGTTGTCCGGCGGCCAGCGCCAGCAGCTGGCCCTGGCTCGCGCGCTCCTCCTGGAGCCGTCGCTGCTCATGCTCGACGAGCCCACCGAGGGAATCCAGCCATCCGTGGTCCAGCTGATCGAACGCACCATTTCGGCGCTGGCGGCCGATGGACTCGCTGTTCTCCTCGTGGAACAGCACGTAGGGTTCGCGCTGGAAGCGAGTGACAGCTACGTCGTGCTGGCCTCCGGCCGGATCCGCGAGCGCGGTGACAGCGACTCTCACTCAAGCGCCGCAGTGCGTTCCGCCATGGCCATCTGAACGGGAGACCCAGACATGCACCTCATCGGCTCCGATACGGAGAAACTCCTCATGGCTGTGGCAGGGATGGTCGCGCGCGACCGCCTGGCGCGTGGCGTCCGGCTCAACCACCCCGAGACCGTTGCCTACCTCAGCTGCTGGGTGATCGAACGGGCGCGCGACGGAGCCTCCGTGGCCCAGCTCATGGAGGAGGGCACCCAGGTCCTCACCGCCGAGCAGGTCATGCCAGAGGTGCCGGCCATGTTGCACGACGTGCAGGTGGAGGCCACCTTCCCCGACGGGCGGAAACTCGTCACCCTCCACCACCCCTTGGGCCACGGCGGCGACGAGCCGGGCGCCGTGCGCGTCGGGGAGGGCGACGTGGTGCTGAACGGCGATCGGCGCAAGGATGAGCGCCTGAGCCTCAGGATCACCAACACGGGTGACCGCCCCGTGCAGATCGGCTCCCACATCCACCTCCCCGACACCAACGGCGCCCTCGACTTCGACAGGGAGGCCGCCCATGGATTCCGGCTGGACATCCCGTCGGGCACTTCGGTGCGATTCGAGCCCGGCGTGGCGCGAGACGTCGACGCCGTGGCGTTCCGCGGCCGGTGTCGGGTCCCCGGCATCCAGCGCAAGGGCTCCGAAGCCGCCAACCTTGATGGAGGACAGTCATGAGCTCGATCACGCGCAGCCGATACGCGGCCCTCTTCGGTCCCACCCGCGGGGACCAGGTGCGCCTGGGCGACACCGACCTGTGGATCGAGGTGGAACGCGACCTCACCGTCGGCGGCGAGGAAGCCGTCTTCGGGGGCGGGAAGTCCATCCGCGAATCCATGGCACAGGGCACCACGACGCGAGCCGACGGTGCACTGGACACGGTGATCACCAACGCCGTTGTCCTGGACCACTGGGGGATCGTGCGCGCCGACGTCGGACTCCGCGATGGCCGCATCGTCGCCATCGGGCACTCCGGCAATCCGGACATCGCCGATGGCGTGACCCCCGGCATGGAGATCGGCCCCAGCACTGATGTCATCTCCGGCGAGGGGAAGATCCTGACCGCGGGCGGCATCGACATGCACGTTCATTTCCTGTCGACCAGCCAGGTGCACGAGGCCCTGTCCGCGGGCCTGACGACGCTCGGAGGGGGCGGCACCGGGCCTTCGGAGGGGTCCAAGGCGACGACCGTCACCCCCGGCGCCTGGCATCTCGAAACCGTGCTGCGCGGACTCGATCATCTGCCCATCAACCTGCTGCTGTTCGGCAAGGGCAACACGGTCAGCGCCGAGGGGCTGGCGGAGCAGGCGCGGGGTGGGGCCGCCGCCCTCAAGATCCACGAGGACTGGGGCGCAACCCCCGGCGCCATAGACGCGGCGCTCCGCGCGGCCGACGAGTTCGGCCTCCAGGTGGCCCTCCACAGCGACAGCCTCAACGAGGCGGGCTACGTGGACTCCACCATCGGCGCCATCGGCGGCCGCAGCATCCACGCGTTCCACACCGAGGGGGCCGGGGGTGGACACGCACCAGACATCCTGTCGATCGCGTCGCTGCCCAACGTGCTGCCCGGCTCCACCAATCCCACGCTCCCGCACACGGTCAACACGGTGGCAGAGCACCTCGACATGCTGATGGTCTGCCACCACCTCAACCCGGCCGTCCCCGAGGACCTAGCATTCGCCGAGTCGCGGATCCGCGCCACGACGATCGCCGCCGAGGACATCCTCCACGACATGGGTGCCCTCTCCATGACGTCCTCCGACGCCCAGGCCATGGGTCGCATCGGCGAGGTCATCACCCGCACCTGGCAGGTCGCGCACGTCATGAAGGCGCGGCGAGGCCGGCTGTCGGAGAGCCTGCCCGCCGATAACGAGCGGGCCCGCCGCTACGTCGCGAAGTACACGATCAACCCGGCCATCGCCCACGGCATCGACCACGAGATCGGCTCCGTCGAGGCAGGCAAACTGGCAGATCTGGTCCTGTGGGAACCCAAGTTCTTCGGGGTCCGACCCTCGGTGGTGCTCAAGTCAGGGATGATCGTCTGGGCAGCACTGGGCGACCCGAACGCCAGCATCCCCACCCCGCAACCGGTCCTGATGCGCCCCGCACTCGTCGCCGACGCCGCACCCAACTACTCGCTCACGTTCGTTGCCCCGGCGGCTCTCGACGCCGGACTGGCTGGGAGGCTCGGCCTGCGGCACGAGCTCGCACCCGTCAGGCCCACGCGGGGGGTGGGCAAGGCGGACATGATCAACAACTCGGCAACGCCGGCCATCGACATCGATCCGGAGACCTTCGCCATCGCGATCGACGGCGAGACGGTGGTGCCCGCGCCGGCGGACCGGCTGCCGCTGGCGCAGCTCTACTCGCTGTTCTGATGGGCCCGGCATCGGACGGCGCGTTCGGCGCGCTCCTCCTGGGTGACGCCCGGCTGCCGGTGGGGGGACACACCCAGTCAGCCGGCCTCGAGCCGGCGATCCTCGCGGGCCTCCAGGCCCGCGACGTGCCCGGGTACCTGCGGGTCCGGCTCATGACAGTGTCCCGCGTGGACGCCGCGACCCTCGCGCTGGGCATGCGCGCCCTCCGCGGGGCCGACTACGGACTGGACCTGGTGCACGCCCACTGGTCGGCCCGCACCCCGAGCCATGTCCAGCGGCGGGCGGCGGAGCAGGCGTCCCACGGGTACCTTCGGTTGGCGAAGCGGCTGGATCCCCGGCGGTCCGCGGCCGCCGGTGTGCCCGCGACCCGACCCCTGGCCATGGCCCTGCTCGCCGACATCCTGGCCTGCGACCCGCTCCAGGCTGTGCGAGTGCTGCTGCACGACGAGATTCAGACCATCACCTCAGCCGCCCTGAAGCTGCTCCCGCTTGACCCCGCCACGTCAGTGGAATGGGCCATCGCCGCCCATCCCCTCGCGGAGACCATCGCGGCAGAGGCCGCAGCGGTCTCACACCCGAGAGACATCCCGAGCCCATCCGCGCCCGAGACCGAGGCCTGGATCCATGCCCACGCCACTACCCCACGGAGGTTGTTCAGTGCCTGACCACACACATCCCCAGCGTTCGCTTCGGCTCGGCGTCGCCGGCCCGGTCGGAACGGGCAAGACGTCCCTCATCGGGCTGCTGTGCAGCAGGCTGAGCGACGAGTTCTCGCTGGCCGTCATCACCAACGACATCTACACCGACGAGGACGCCCGCATGCTCCGCGGCGCCGGAGTGCTGGCGCCCCAACGCATCCGGGCCGTCGAGACGGGGGCGTGCCCCCACACCGCGATCCGTGACGACGTCACCATGAACCTGGTCGCCGTCGAGGAGATGGAGGCTGCCTTCGACCCGGTGGACATCACCCTGGTCGAGTCGGGCGGAGACAACCTCACTGCCACGTTCTCGCCCGCCCTCGTCGACGCCCAGCTCTTCGTCCTCGACGTGGCGGGAGGTGGAGACGTCGTCCGCAAGGGCGGGCCCGGCATCTCGCGGGCTGACCTGCTGATCGTGAACAAAACCGACCTGGCTCCCTACGTCGGGGTGGATGCGGAACTGATGGTGGAGCAGGGTCGCGAGGCCCGCGACGGACGCCCCGTGCTCCCCCTGAGCCGGACCGACGAAGCGAGCGTGGACCTGCTGTGCGACTGGGTGCGAGAGACCCTGGAGCACGTCCGCAGCGGTCATCACGTCGCCGTCGATCCGGGCCCCATGGCCCCGCACTCCCACGGCGGCCTCCCCCCGCACACGCACGACGAGGGCGAGGCGCATCATCACCACTGAGGTCACCCGGATCACGGCCGCCCGAGACGGCAGCGGGCGCCCGCGGCTGCTGGTCCGGACGGGGCCGGTCAGCGCCCGGATCACCGCCGCCGGCTCGGATCATCTCGAGGTGTCGCTGCTGGCGACGGTGGCGACCCTGCTCGGTGGGGACGACGTGCGTCTGGCGGTGGAGGTGCGTGACGGCCTGTCGCTGACGCTGAAGGACATCGCGGCAACGGTGGCCTACGACGGTCGCGGCCAGGGGGCATCGTGGATGGCTGAGCTCAACGTCGGACCCGGGGCGTCACTGGTGTGGGCGGCAGAGCCCTTCATCGTCAGCGACGGTGCGGAGGCCATGCGGATCCTGCGCGCCACGCTGGCCGACGGGGCCGGGCTCCGGCTGGATGAGACTGTGGTCCTGGGGCGCCACGGCGAACGTGGTGGCCGGGTGCACAGCCACACCCTCGTGCAGACGGCTGAGGCTCCGCTGCTGGTCGAGGACGTCGTCTACCAGGGTGCGGGGGAGGACCAGAGGTTCATCCGGGGCGGGGCGCGTTCGATCAGCACAAGGCTCGCGTTCGGCACCCAGACCCTTGTCCCAGCACCGGACGAACTGGTGATGGAGCTGGCGTGCGGCGGGCAACTGGCGCGCACGATGCATACTCGTGATGTCCGCGGGCCCACGCGGCCGTCCCTGATCGTCGACGGCATCCGGCAGGCGGACACGAGGGGGAGTGAGATGCCAGTGGGAGAACAGGTCCACACCGATGCCGCACCGGCGTACGCGGAGGGGGCCGTGGGATGAGCCTGCAGGGGGTGACCGGCAGCAGGGCGACGGTGAGTGTCGTCGCGTCGCTCCATGCGTTGGGGCTGGCACTCCTGGCACTGGGGGTGGCCTCGGGAGGTGCCGGGCTGGTGGCCTCCGCCGTCGTCGCCTATGCACTGGGTCTGCGCCACGCCGTCGATGCAGACCACATCGCCATGATCGACAACTCCACGCGCAAGTTCGTCGCCGAGGGGAGGCGGTCGGCCGCGGTGGGGTTGGCGTTCTCAGCTGGACACTCGACGGTGGTGCTCGTCGCTGCTGCGTTGGTCATCGCAGGGACTGGGTGGATCGGGTCGACGATCGACGAGGACTCAGTGACGCGGCACTGGCTGGGAGTTGTCGGTGCGGGTGTCGCGGCCACGTACCTGGCTGCCATCGCCGTGACCAACCTCCCGGTCCTCGCGCGCGCGTGGGCTGATCTTGGGCGGGCGGGTCCCGCCGGCCCGGGCGTGCATGGGGGAGTGTCGCGGGTGCTGCTGGCGCCGCTGGCGAGGGTCCGTCAACCATGGCACGTGTACGGATTCGGGCTGCTCTTCGGGTTGGGGTTCGATACCGCGTCGTCGGTGGCCGTGCTCGTGCTGGCTGTCGGCCTCCCAGCAGGCACCGCCCCGCTGGTCCTGCTGTCGCTTCCCCTCCTGTTCGCGGCGGCGATGACGCTGGGCGACTCCCTCAACGGCTTCCTGATGCTGAAGATGTACTCGTCAGCCCAGCACCGGAAACGGGCACGCTACAACGTGGTGATCACGGCTGTGTCGATCGCCGCCGCCGTCGCGATCTCGTTGATCACGTTCGCGGGCCTGGCGAGCGATCTCGGAGTCCGTTTGCCCGCCATCGACGCGCTTGCCGGCGTGGACACCGACTGGGCGGGCATAGGGCTGCTGGTCTTCTTCGCGCTGATCGGCGTGGGTGCGGCGGCGGCCGTGCGGTGGCGGTCCCTCGGCCACCCGGTAGACATCTGAAGACTGTGCCGGGGGCATCACAGCCATCCCCGGTCGCGTGCCTGGCGAGCGGCCGCCACTCGGTTGGAGGCTCCGAGCTTGCCCATCGCCTCGGACAGGTAATTGCGCACCGTGCCCTCGGACAGATGCAGCCGCCCGGCTATCTCGCCGTTGGCCAACCCGTCCCCGGCAAGGCGCAGGACCTGGCGCTCCCGGTCGGTCAGCGGGTCCGGCTCATCCCACGCGTCGGCGGCGAGCTGGGGATCGACGGCGCGGCCTCCGGCGTGGACGTCGCGGACGGCCTGCGCCAGGGCGCTGGCCGGCGCGTCCTTGAGCAGGTAGCCGACGGCACCGGCCTCCAGCGCCCGCCGGAGGTACCCACTGCGGGCAAACGTGGTAAGGATGACCACCCGGGTCGGCAGGCCCCGGCGCCGGACCTCCGCGGCCACCTCGAGCCCGGTCAGCTTGGGCATCTCGATGTCTGTCAACAGGACGTCGGGCCGCAGCGTCTCGACCAGACGCACGGCCTCCTCGCCGTCGGAGGCGGTGCCGGCCACGGTGATGTCGGACTCCAGCCCCAGGAGGGTGCTCAGTGCGCCGAGCACCATGAGCTGGTCCTCGGCCAGGACCACGGTGATGGTCATGGCCCACCCACCTCCTCCGCGCGGCGCCCGTCGTCGGCCGTCCCAGCAAGGGGCACCGTCACCTCGATGACGGTCCCGTGCCGGTCGTCTCCACCGGATGGGGCGCCCACTTCGACATGGCCACCGAGGGCCGCTATCCGCTCGCGCATGCCTGTGAGCCCGGATCCCGCCAGCCCCGAAGAGCCGCGGCCGTCGTCGGTCACCGTGAGCCGAACATCGGAGCCGACCGTGGTGATGCTGATCGAGGCGCGCTCGGCGTCGGCGTGGCGCACCACGTTGGTCACCGCCTCGCGTAGCGCCATCGCGAGGGCGGACTCCTGCTCGGGGCGCAGATCGGTCGGGTCGGCGTGCACCTCGACGCCGACCCCTGCCGCCTCCAGGGCCACCCGCGCCCCGTCGAGTTCGGCGTCGAGGCCGCGCGCGCGGTATCCGGTGACCGCCGCACGGACCTCACCCAGGGCCTCGCGACCGATCTTCTGAATGTCGTTGACCTCTGCCGTTGCCCGGTCCGGGTCTGCGCGCACCAGCCTTGCGGCCAGCTCGGACTTCAGCACGATGACCGAGAGGGTGTGCCCGAGCAGGTCGTGGAGGTCGCGCGCTATCCGCTCCCGCTCGGCGATCGTCGCCAGCCGCTCGATCTCCTCGTCGGCACGCCGGAGGCGCCGTCTCGCGCGGTCCCGCTCAGCGTCGAAGATGGTCGTCGCGCCAACAACCGGGGTGAAGAACAGGGCGGGGCCGAGCGCCGCCAGCCGCCACGGCATCGGCACCGGCGAGATCACGGCCATCGCGGCGACCAGCCCGACGAGAACGGCCACCACCGCGACGGCCCGGCGCGGGCGGAACGCGCGGCCGGCGATGGCCGCCGCATAGATCACGAACACGCTGGCCCCGCTGTTGACCAGCGAACCCGCGAAGGCCAGGGCGCCGAGGGCCGCGACGAGGATCAGGGTGCGTCGGTCGTCGCGGGCCCGGAACGACGCCGTGTAGATCGGCAGGAACAGCGCGATCAGCACCACCACGGCCAGCCAGTCCAAGGCTCCGATCGAGGGTTCGAACACCGGCTGGTAGAACAGTGCGCCGAGGTAGACCAGCCAGACATAGCGCATGGAGCGGGAGGGCTGCGGCGGGCTCTTGCTCATCCGGTGCGGCTCATCCATAGGTCCGGCCCTCGTCGCGCCGGTAGCCCCACAACGCCACGGCCAGGAAGAGCGCGGTGAAGGCCAGCAGCACGACGACGTGCAGCGCCTGCGAACCACCCTCAGCGGCACCGATGGTGCCCAGGGCGAGTTGGGCGAAGTGGTAGGGCGGGAGCGCCGGGGCGATCCCCTGCACGAACTCGGGCAGTTGGTGGATCGGGATCCACAACCCTGACGCGAACGCCATCGGCAGGTAGAGCACGTTCAGCAGCGCCGGTGCGGAGTTCGGGCCGACGAGGTAGCCGAAAGCCAGGCCCATGGCAGAGAAGGGCAGCGCCCCGAGGATCAGCACCAACCCGAGGCCGATCCACTGGGTGGCGGGCATTCGCACACCACCCAGTGTGGCCCCGAGGATGAACAGCACGCCGATGATCAGCGCGGAAACTGTCGTGGCCATCACGACCTTGGCCACGAAGTAGGCCTGAGGGGGCATCGGTGAGACGCGCTTGAGCCGCATCCAGCCCTGCCCGCGTTCGACGGCGACCGAGACGCCGAAGCCGAACAGCGCCGCGCCGATGACACCGAAGGTGCCGTAGGTCACCATCATGTAGGTGGTCGCGCCGACGCCACGGGATTCGCCGCCGCCGAAGGCCAACCCGAAGAGCACGTAGAACATCACCGGCAGGGCGATCGTGCTCACGGCGAAGATCGGGATGCGGATCAGCTTGAGGAACTCATGGCGGGCCTCGGTGACGTAGATCCTTGCAGGATGCGATCGAGGCGTCCCTGCGTCGGTCGTTGTGCGTGTCGCAGTGTGGGTGGTCATTATGCTGCCTCCGAGTCGCTGGTCAGGGTGAGGAAGGCCTCCTCGAGGCTTGGTTCGGTCACGGTCACATCGGCGGCCGAGGGGTCAAGATCGAGCAGCGCGCGAAGTGCGGGCTCGGCGGATCCGACGAGCAGCTCAAGCCACTTTCCCTCGCGTGATGCGCGGGCCACGCCGGGCCACTGTCGAGCCACGGACAGGCTCACCGAGGTCTGTACACGGATCCGTCGCCCGGGCACCAGGGCCTTGATCTCGGTGGGCGTTCCCTGGGCGATCACCACGCCGCGGTCGATCACCACAATCCGGTCGGCCAACGCGTCGGCCTCCTCGAGGTAGTGCGTGGTGAGCACGACGCCACGCCCGGACCGGGCCAGCTCGCGCAACGTGGCCCACAGGCCTCGCCGAGCCTCCACGTCCAGGCCGGTGGTCGGCTCGTCGAACATCAGCAGGTCCGGGTCGCCGGCCAGGGCGATGCCGAACAGCACGCGTCGCTGCTGGCCGCCGGAGAGCTCGCCGAACATCCGGTCCTCGAGCCCGTCAAGACCCGCAGCGGCGATGACCTGCGTCATGGGCAGGGGCGCGGGGTAGTAGCCGCGGAACCCGGTGAGGAGTTCACGCACACGCAGAGTGTCAGGTACTCCCGAGGCCTGCAGCATCGTGCCGAGGCGACGCCGTGCCCGCATGTCGCGGGGGTCGTGCCCGAAGAGTCGCGCCGTTCCCGATGTTGGTGCCGTCAGGCCGGTGAGCATCCCGATGGCCGTGGACTTGCCGGCCCCGTTGGGTCCGAGGAAGGCCAGCAGCTCGCCTGCCCGCACCTCCAGATCGAGTCCACGGACGGCCTGAACCGTGGCCGCGCCCTTTCCGAAGTGCTTGGAGACGCCGAGCAACTCGGCCAGGACGGGGGCGCCGTGGCTGGTGGGCGAGTAGTGGTGTGTCTGCTGCCTGGTGGTCATACCCCAAGGCTCGCACCCTTGGTGTCGCGGCAGTAGTGCACGAAATCATGACCTCGGCATGACAGATGTCATGCGCCCGTGGGGTGCGGCGCCCGCTGCGACGTCACCGGTCGAGGACCGATCGAGCGTCGGGTGCGCCTGCTCGGCCGTGCTGATTGTCGGTCGAGAACCCAATCCCCCTGGACTCACGCCTCCTTCGTGAGGCGGAACACCCGGAACCGGGCCCGTCGCAGCAAGGCCCCGGTCCCCAGCGCGAAGGACTGCCCCGGCTCGACCTGCCAGTCGGGGAACTCAGCAGGCGCGCCACGAGGTCAGCCTGGGCTCGACCCGCGACCACCCACGGTGTCAGCCCCCCGCGATACAGCAGGTCGTACATGGGTCAAGTATGATCCCCGATCACCGGCAGCACGACCTCGTTGTGTCGCATGAACCATGGCGTCCAGGGCGGGTTGAAGCGGGCGAACCGAGGTGGCCCGCTGGCCTGGAGCCCGGCGTTCGTCACAGCACTGCGGAGTTCCTCCAGGTGCGGCCCGATATGAAGGCCACGAGAACCCGGAAAGCGTCGTTGCCGGCGTCGGTGAACGAGCTGGTCACCTCGACCTCGGCCACCAGATGCGACGGGTAGCGGCGCAACTCGAAGCCCGGAAACCGCTGAAGGACGTCGAAGGGCTGTTGCTCGGTCATGTCGCCAGCGTCACATACTCAAGCCGAACGGCAAAGGGGGCGCCGGCGAGTGACGAAACCTTGGCAGCGGTTCCGGGCGACCAGCGCACCGGACCCGGCATGGTCTCGGTGGGAACAAGGCCGGAGCTTGAGGCATCACTAGTTGGTTACTGCCAGAGGCTGGCGATGGGGAGGGCCCAAATGCGTTCGCCGAGCGGGTAACTGGTGGCTCCAGTGTGCAGGACGATGCCGCGATGGAACGTGTCTCCAATATGGTCGCGAAGCCACGCGAGATGTCTGGCGTCGCGGAGCTCCAGGGTGCTTGCGGCTTTGATCTCGATCCCGACGATCTGGCCGGCGGCGGATTCGAGAAGGAGGTCGATCTCGCGGGTCTGGTTTCCGTCTCGAACGTGGTGTGCGGTGACTGCGGGGGTGGCCAGCCTGAGCAGAGGCCGGAGTTGGGCCAGGACGAAGGTGTCGATCAGTCGGCCGATCCGGTCGCCGCTCTTCAGGATGCCGGTTCGGGTGTCTCCTGCGAGATGTGCGGCTAGTCCGGTGTCGATGATGTGATACTTCGGGGTCTTGACCATGCGGTTGAAGCGGTTGGCGGTCCAGGCGGGGAGGCGCTCGATGATCCGCAGGTCCTCAAGCAGATCCAGGTAGGCATTGGCGGTCCGATGGTCGATTCGGGCAGCTCCGGCGAGCGTGGTCAGGGACGGCAACCCGGCGGTGTTCAAGGCGACGGCCCGCAGGAGGGCGCCGAGACCAGCCGGTGAGCGGACCTCGGCGAGGTTGGCAACATCATGGCGGACGAGCTGGTCGATGTAGCCCTCGTACCACGTCGAGCGTGCGAACTCGCTGAGGCCGACGGCGCTGGGGAAGCCGCCGCGGAGGGCGTGGTCGAGATAGTCGACGAGGGTGGGGGCCGCCTCGAGGGTGCCCACGGGTGGGTCCTCGTCGCTGAACCACCTTTCGGGAGCGACCTTGGCCCGGTGCCGGTCATGGAGTTCGCCGACGGTGAGCCCAAACATGGACAACGGGACGACGCGGCCGGTGCCGGGCCAGCCGGCGGAGTCCAGCCTGGCCCGGATGCTGCCGGTCAGGATGAATCGGCCCGCGCCTGGGCGGGCGTCGACCGCGCGTTTCACAGCACCCATCGACTCAGGGACGACCTGCCACTCGTCAATCAGGACCGGCGTGGGTTGGGCGGCGAGCACGGCGTCCGGGGCTGCCCGGAATGCGGCCGCCTCATCGGGGCGGTCCAGGCGCATCACGGACGCCGCCCTGCGCAACGCGGTGGTTGTTTTGCCGCAGCCGCGCGGTCCGGTCAGCATCAATGCTGGCAGTTCCGCGAGGAGCGCGTCGAGCGTCCCGTCGACGTAGCGCGGGATGTAGACGTCTTCAACGCTCATGGACATTCAGGACATTCACCCTTCCGGCCATCTGATGTCACATCAGCAGGCATGCTGATGTCATTTTAGCAGACCTCTCGATGCGGGTCTCGCAGAGAGGTTCCGCCCTCGCCCAATCGAGAGGGCAAGGGCACTGGCAAATGCCCGCAAACTGGGCGATACATCCCGTCGGCGGGGTGGGCTAGTGTCGGCCGATAGACCACACCACCAGCACGACTGCGGGAGGCCGCTGCCATGCGCCTATCAGTCCTCGCGGAACCCGGACGCCGCCAGCCCCTGTTCGCTCGCCGGGGCGCCGTCGCCACCTCGCAGCCACTGGCCGCCGAAGCCGGTCTCACGATCCTGCGCGCCTGCGGCAACGCGGTGGATGCCGCCGTGGCGATGGCGGCGTGCCTTCCCGTGGTGGAGCCGTGCAGCAACGGGTTGGGCTCGGACGCCTTCGCCCTTGTCTGGGACGGAGAACGTCTGCACGGCCTCAACGGGTCCGGCCGGGCTCCGGCGTCTGCTTCGGCCGCCCGCCTCCGAGGCCAAGGGCGGGCGACCATGCCTCTGCTGGGCTGGGAGGCAGTGACTGTCCCGGGCGCCGTTCGCGCGTGGGCGGACCTGCACGGCCGGTTCGGGCGGTTGCCCTTCTCCGACGTACTGCAGCCGGCCATCGCGCTGGCCGCCGAAGGATTCGCGGTCTCGGGGGTGGTCGCATGGGGGTGGCAACGGGGCGTGGCGGCCGCGGCCGAGCGACAGGACGAGCCCAGCGCGTCCGGGTTCGCCCCGCTCTTCGCGCCGGGGGGGCGCGCGCCCGCCGTGGGCGAGTTGTGGCGTAGCCCCGAGATGGCCGCGACACTCACCGCCATCGCGGCCAGCTGCGGCGAGGACTTCTACACAGGCGAACTCGCCGCGCGGATCGTGTCGTTCGCACGCACCAGCGGCGGCGGGCTGGCGGCCGACGATCTGGCTGGGCACACGAGCGAATGGATACAGCCGATCAGCGCGCGCTACCGGGACCACGAGGTCTGGGAGGTGCCGCCGAACGGTCAGGGGATCGCCGCGCTCATCGCCCTCAACGTGCTTGACGGCTCGCCCCTGTCGGCCAGGTCAGCGGGGGGTCGCTTCTCCTCGCCGCAGTACCAGTGACCAGGTCCAGACTGCCCCGATCAGCGCCAGGAACGCTGCTGCGGCCAGTGCGGCGGCGACGCCCTGGTCGCGGGCGATGAGACCGAGCAGCAACGGGCCGAGGCCGAGGCCCAGGTCGAGAGCGGCGCTGGCCGTCCCGGCGGCGGCGCCACGTTGGTGGGGGGCGGCGGTTGAGAAGACGGCGGTGAAGAACGCTGGGGTACTGAACGCCACACCCACGGCCATGACTGCCGTGCCGAGGAGAAGCCCCGCCGGCGTGGTCCAGGCCGCGACCAGGGCAAGGCCGCCGGCGATCGCGGCCAGGGACGCCGCCCCGAGTGGCAGGGCTGGAAGCCGGTCGGGAACGCGTGCCAGCGTGAGACGGCAGATCACCACCACGAGACCGTAGATCGTGAGGGCCGCGCTGGTGTTGGCCATGCCGATGCGTGTGCTGTGCAGCGAGGCGAACGCCATGAAGCCCCCGGCCGCGAGAATCGAGGCCATCAGTCCCAAGGCTGGCGGAACTGCCGGCAGATGGATCAGGTGACGGGCTCCGTCGGCCGTTGCCGGATCGGGCGTGTGGGTCTCGGAGAGCAGCAGCGCCATGCCTGCGGCGAGGACCATCAGAATGGCTGCCACCACCCAGGTCATGGTGAATCCGGATGCAGCCAGGACCATCGCTCCCAGGGGAGGGCCCATGGCGAGCCCGAGGTAGAGCCCCAGCGAGTTGTAGCTGAGCGCCTCCCCGGTCCGGGCGCGAGGTGCAAGGTCCGCCAGCATCGCGAAACCGGCGACGAAGAACGCCGCCTCGCCGACTCCCTGGAGGAGACGAAACGCGACCACCAGCGCCAGCGTCTCCGTCAAGGGCATCAACGCGAGGCCTGCAGCGCCCACCAGCGCGCCCGCGACCAGCAGCGGCCGCCTGCCAATCTGGTCGGCCAGCCGTCCGGCGAAAGGCCGGAGCAGGAGCGCCATGAGCGCGAAGGCTCCGAACGCCAGACCCGCCCCGGCCTCGTCTGAGCCGACAGGCCCCGTCACGAAGAGCGGGAGGGAGTGGATGGAAACCCCAACCGCGGTGAAGTAGACCAGATCCGCGACCCCCAGAAGGATGAACGCGGGCGTGAAGAGAGGCTCCCTCGCCTCGCGGTTCACGGCATGATCCACCCGTCGAGCCTATCCCCGCGTCGGGACCCCGTGGTCGGTGCGGAAGCTGCGCCACACGTTTTCGAAGAAGTCGTCGTCGCTGGGGATGGGGCGGACGTCGCGCCAGGTGAACTCCGGCACGCCCTCGCCGGACCAGTCCACCTCCTGGGTCACGCCGTCGAGCGCTCCGGCGTCGAGGACGAACCGGAACTCCTCAGGCAGGCCGAGATCCTGGTCCGGCCACGGCAGTTCACCCTCGGGGTCGGTGTAGAGCACGGAGCCACGGGAGTTCCCGCCGTGATCCAGGTAGTCCTTCATGGCGTGAAGGTAGACGTACTGACTCGTGAGGATGTCATGGATGAGGAACAACCGGTTGACGCTGCGCCTCGAGGACTCGTCGATGACCATGAGCTGCTCGTAGCCGGCCAGCCACTGGGTGACCTGCTCCAGCGCCGCCAACACGGACGCGCGGGAGCGCACGAGGCCGGCGTTCAGGCTCATCAGCTCGGTGACCTCGGTGATCAGGCTGCCCGTGTTGTCCTCGGCTCCTGACCGGAAGCGTTCGACGGCGTCGGCCAGCAGCCGCGTCGCCCTCTCCATGCTCGGGATGGCCACGGCATCGAAGCCGTCACCGCCGGGGGGATCCGCCCGGCGCGCGGCGATGAACTGGGCGGCTCGGGTGGCGCCGACCTGGCCGGAGTTGAGCGCCGCCCCGCCCGGACGGTAGACGCCGTGGGCCCCGGCGGCTTCGCCGACGGGGAACAGGCCGTCGATGACGGCGGAGTGCCACCAGTCATCCACGGCGATGCCGCCGTTGTTGTGCTGGGCGCACACCGCGATCTCCAGCATGTCCTTCTCCAGGTCGACGCCCGGGTTGCGGCCCAGGTAGAACTGGTAGGACGGGTCGTTCATGTGCCGCAGCCGCTGGATGGGCGTGGTGCCGGCGAGATCTGCCGCACCTGCGCGCTCGAGGTAGACGCGGGCCTGCTCGTCGAGCTGCGCAGCGTCCAGGTCGCCCGCCGGATTGCTGCGGAAGTCGAGGAAGACGCGTCGGCCGCGCATGGCCGTCTCGCGGTAGACGAGCAGGTCGATGATGCTGGACCCGTCACGCGCCTTGCGGATGTCGAAGGGCCACTGGTAGCCCTTGAGGAACACGAGGCTGGCCAGCAGGTTCTGGTCGGCAATGACGTCGGAGAGGAATTCGCGCTCGTCGCCGCCGTCGGCGTCCGTGGACACGAACCGCGGCACCACCTGCATGTAGGTCCCGGACACGTTCCAGCGGGGCTTGATCGACGCCAAGCCGAACTGCCACTCTGTGAGGTTGTGGCCGCGGGCGCCGTTGCGCAGAGCGGCTCCGGCGCCTCCCCATTGGCCGTGCGGGAAGACGGAGTCGGCGTACATGCCTGCGGGGCCGCCGGTGGCCTGCACTACGTTGGTGGCCCGGATCAGCAGGAAGCGCGAGGTCTCCCTCGCCAGTTGCTGGACGAGGGTGCCGCTCGGCTCCGGAGCTGGCACCTCGCCCAGGTTGGTCTCGACGGTCTCCTCCTCCTGGGCTGGATTGCGGCTGGTTCCGACGTCGGTGCGCAGGAACAGCGCCCCGCGGATCTCGCCGTCCTCGGCGAGGAGGTCGATGAGCCTGCAGTTCCCGATGACCGGGATGTCGAGGGAGCGGATGCGTGCCTCGAGAGACTCCACCATCGACTTGCTGGTGAACGGCCCGACGGAGGTGGCGCGCTGGCGCGGGTCGTGGTCGGTTTTGTAGCCGACGAACTCGCCGGAGTGGTTGGCCGGGAACGGGACCCCCGCCTCGATGAGGTGGTAGAAGCAGCGTGCGCTGAGGGCCGCCTCGGCCAGTGCGTTGTCACCGTCCATGGACCCGCCGCTGAACAGCGTCTCCGCCATCGAGCGCACCGAGTCCGGCTCGCTCCCGGACAGGGTCAGCTTGTAGTAGGTCTGCTTGTCGGAGCCCGCGTTGCGCGATGCCCCGGCGCGGATCTTGTCAGCCACCATCACCACGTCGGGGGCGCCGAAGCCGGCCAGCCGCTCGGCGGCGCAGTACCCGGCCGAGCCGGTGCCGATGACCAGGGTGGTGGTGGTGATGACAGGCACGCGCTCTGCGCCGAGGGTCACGTGGGTCAGGGTGGGGTCGGTCACGGCAGGTCCTTCAGAGTCGGGGGAGGTGCATGCCGCCGTCGACGTGGATGACGTCTCCGGTGCTGTAGGGCATGGCGCCCGTGGAGAGGGCGGCGACGGCGCTGCCCACATCCGAGGCCTGGCCCCACCGGGGCATCGGCGCGAGGCCCTGGGCGAACAGGGCGTCGTAGCGTTCCGTCACGCCGGCGGTCATGTCGGTGGCGATGACGCCGGGGCGGACCTCGTAGACGGGGATCGCCTCGGGTGCGAGCCGCGCCGCCCACAGCCGGGTGGCCATGGAGACGCCGGCCTTGGAGAGGCAGTACTCGCCGCGGTTGATGGACACCGTCGTGGCCGAGATCGAGGAGACGTTGATGATGGTGCCCCGCACGGGGGCGTCGGCCTCCACGGCCTGAGCCAGCATCTGCCGGGCGACGGCCTGGGTCAGGAAGTAGGGTCCGCGAAGGTTGATCCCCATCACCCGGTCGTAGCTCTCAGGGGTGGCCTCCAGCAGGTCGCGGCGTTCCTCCGGTGCGACGCCGGCGTTGTTGACCAGGACGTCGATCCGGCCGAACCGGGCGACGATGCTTGCGACCAGGCCCGCGTGGGAGTCGACGTCGTCGACCCGGCCCTGAAAGTAGGCCGCCTTGTCCTGCCCGCCAAGCCCTTCGATGAGGCCATCGGGTTCGGGGCGGGTGGCGACCACCGCCACACGGAAGTTCTGGCTGATGAGGGCCTGCGAGATGCCGAGGCCGATGCCTCTGCTGCCTCCCGTGACCACGGCGACACGATTCATGTTCGCCATTGTTGCTGGATCCACGAGCTTTGGCAAGCGTTTTCCCGGACTAGTCGGTCACGCTGCTGGCGTTGCCGTTGCGGGAGTCTCGGATGACGTGTTGCCATGGCGGAAGGCCTTACCTGTCGACGTCCACAACGCGAGAAACGAAGGAACTGAGAGTGACGACGACCTCGTCGCGCTGCGGGTGAAGGGGAGTGCCGGGCACGCCCGCTGTTGACAACGAAGCTGTCCGCCCCGAGGGGGTTCGGATGGGTCCGCGAAACTGACCCTGGTGTCCTACTCGGGCCAGGGGCGGCGGCAGTACCCTCATCTCACTGGCCTGAGCTGGACGGGCAAGTGCACTCATCAGTCGACAGGAGCCCACGTGCGCACCGCCACCCCTGAGTCGGTCCAATCGCCTCTGGCCCGCCGCGGGCGAGTCCGCCCCCTCCTCTCAGGCAGTGATGCCTGATGGCCGGGGCCAGGACCAGCCTCGGCGGATCGATCGCCACGATCATTGTCAGCGAACCGGCCATCCACGGCGTCATCCTGGTGGCCGGCCTTGTCGTGATCCTCGGCAACAGCGACGAAGCGTCGTGGGACGTGCTCGTCAAGGTGATCGCCACATTGGTGGTGTTCTGGGCCGCGCATGTCTACGCCGGCGCTGTCGCCCACCTCGGCGATGAGTACGAAGGCGAGACCCCCTGGCGGACGCGCGCGATCAAGGCCACCCTTGATGCGCTCGATCATTCCTGGGGCATGCCCGTTGCCGGGGTGATCCCGCTCGTGGTGCTCACCATGGGGACGTTCAACCTCATCAGCGACCACAACGCGATCTGGGGAACCCTCTGGGTTGCCGTTGTGGTCCTCGGCATCCTCGGCTGGCTCGGAGTCGCGTCGTGGAGTCCGCGACTGCAGGCCCGGCTCCTCGGCGCCCTCATCACCTCGCTGCTCGGGCTGGCTCTCGTCCTGCTCAAGGCGCTGGTCAAGTAGTCGGTCTGCGCAGGGCGTCGGTGTCGGTCAGCAGGTCCTCGCAGGTGACGACCCGCCCGCGGCATCAGTCACGGCCCGGCGACTCCGAGAATGAAGCGACGATGCGCCCCGGGCGCAGTTGGGTGCTTGCTTCAGGTGTCGAAGGGAAGGGTCACTCTGAAGACCGTGCGGCCGGGCCGCGACTCCACGCCGAGCGTGCCGCCGTGCTCCTGGGTCACGATGCGCCACGCGGTGTCGAGGCCGAGGCCGGTGCCGACCCCCTGCGGCTTGGTCGTGAAGAAGGGTTCGAAGATCCGGTGAAGATCCTCCTCGGGGACGCCCGGGCCGTCGTCCTCGATCTCGACGACGGCGTGGTCGCCGTCGCGATGGGTGCGGATCGTGACTGTTCCCGAGCCGGCCGTAGCGCCTGCGGCGTTGTCGAGGATGTTCGTCCACACCTGGTTGAGCGTGTTGCCGTGAACCCGAAGCTGCGGAAGCGAGCGGTCGAACTCGCGCTTCACGGTGACGTCCCGCAGGGCATGGTTGAGGATCGTCAGCGTGCTCTCAATGCCGTCGTGGAGGTCGACGCGCTGCTCGGCGGCGCGGTCCATGTGGGTGTAGCCCTTGACGGCCTGGACGATCTCGGTGATTCTGTGGCTGCTGCGCACCAGAACCTCGACCGACTCGCGCGTCGCGTTCGTCGCGCTGATCCAGGTCAGCATGTGCACGAGGTCGGCGCCGGCCACCTGGCCCGCGAGATCCCGGATCGAGGCAACTGTCTGCCCGGCCTCGGCCAGCCCGGGGCCCAGCGACCAGCCCTGGGGCACTCCGAGATCATCGAGCACCTGCTCGATCTCACTTTCCCGGCGGTCCCGCTCGAGGGGGCCGAGCTGCTCCCCGGCTGCCGGCACCGGTGGGAGCGCGAGTGCGGTGAGCAGGCGGCACTGGTCCTTGGTGATGCCTTGGGAGACCAGGGTGTTCAGCGCTTCGTCCCGTTGGGCCAGGGCGGCGGTGAGCCGGGCGCTGGCGCGGCTCACCGCGGCGGCGGGATTGTTCAGTTCATGGGTGAGCCCGGCGGAGAGCTTGCCGAGAGCGGCCATTTTTTCGAGGTAGCGGGCCTTCTCGTCGAGGATCAGCGCGGCGTTGCGGCGCTCCAGTTCCTCGGCGTGAAGGCGCTCGCTGATGTTGCGGAAAAAGCCATGGGTGGCGATGATCGTGCCGCTCATGTAGCGGTTCGTGACGCTTCCCTCGACAGGCACGGGATCTCCGGACTTCGTCCTGAAGACCGCCTCCATGTAGGGGATGGACTCTCCCCCCAGCGCCTTGCCGAAGTAGAGCTGGCAGTGCTCGAGCGAGCTGTCGTGGATCGTGTCCCACATGTCCAGTGCGCTCACCTCGTCCGGGGTGTAGCCGAGGGTGTCGAGCCAGGCTTTGTTGACGAACTCGAACGTGCCATCCGGGCGGACGCTCTGAATCATGTCGTGCGCGTTGTCGATGGCGGCCCGGTAGCGCTCTTCGCTCTCGGCCAGCTGGAGGTGGGCCTCGTTCTGGTTCGGCTCGGACATGTGGCCCCACGCCTTCCCGGTTCTCCGGATTGTCACTGGACACGCTGCCCAGTCCGTCCAAGGATAGGAACGCAACGGCGACGGCACCAGTGGCCCGGGACGACCGGACCGCCGTCGGGGGAGGTGGCAATGGCGAAACCGATCATCCTCGCGGTCGATGACGACGCGGAGGTCCTGCAAGCAGTGGCTCATGACGTTCGGCAGGGCTTCGGGGAGCGCTTCCGTGTCATTCGGGCGGATTCGGGCGGCCGGGCACTCGAAGTGCTGCGGCAGCTCAAGCTGGCCAGCGAATCCGTCGCCCTTCTGCTGGTGGACCAGCGCATGCCCGAAATGTCAGGCGTGGAACTCCTCTCACGGGCCAAGGAGCTCTATCCCGACGCGAAGCGGGTGCTGCTGACGGCCTACGCCGACACCGAGTCTGCGATCACGGCGATCAACGAAGTCCAGCTGGACTACTACCTCATCAAGCCCTGGGATCCGCCCGAGCAGCGGTTGTACCCGGTCCTCGACGACCTGCTCGACGACTGGCTCGCGGCTCACCGCCCGCCTTTCGAGGGGGTTCGGGTGATCGGGCACCGGTGGTCGGCGGAGTCTCACGCGGTGCGTGACTTCCTGGCCCGAAATCAGGTGCCCTATCAGTGGTTCGACCTCGCCACCGACCCCCACGCCGCGGAGCTGCTCGCCCTCGTCGGTGAGGGTGCGCAGTCCCCGGTTGTCATCTTCCCCGACGGAGTCGTGCTGCAGCAGCCGTCCGCCGAGCAGATCGCCGAGACCTTGGGGCTGCGCGGCCACGCCGAGGTGCCGGTCTACGATCTGCTCATCGTCGGCGGTGGCCCCGCCGGCCTGGCGGCTGCGGTCTACGGCGCGTCCGAGGGATTGCGCACCGTCCTCGTCGAACGGGAGGCCACCGGTGGACAGGCGGGGATGAGCTCGCGCATCGAGAACTATCTCGGCTTCCCGTCTGGGCTGTCCGGCGGCGACCTGGCCCGCAGGGCGACGACACAGGCCAAGCGTTTCGGCGTCGAGCTGTTGCTGACGCAGGAGGTCTCAGCGCTGCGGACCACCCCCGGGTCCTTGGGAGTGAGCCTGTCGGACGGGACCGAGCTCGGCGCCCATTCGATCGTCCTCGCCACCGGTGTGTCCTACGTGAGGCTCGACGCGCCCGGCCTGGACGAGCTCGTGGGCAGGGGCGTCTACTACGGTGCCGGACTGTCCGAGGTGTCCGCGACCGCCGGGGAGGACGTCTTCGTCGCCGGTGGGGCGAACTCTGCCGGACAAGCCGCGATGCACCTGTCGACCGTGGCGCGCAGCGTCACGATGCTCGTCCGCGGGCAGAGCCTCGCGGCTGGAATGTCGCATTACCTCGTCGAACAGATCGCGCACACCTCCAACATCACCGTCCGGCTGGGCGCCAGCGTGGTGGGGGCCAGCGGTGAGGATCACCTCGAGCAGCTCCTCATCCGCGACGGCGCCACCGGCGAGACCGGGAGCGTGCCCGCCTCCGCGCTCTTCGTCTTCATCGGCGCACGGCCACGCACCCAGTGGCTCACGGGTGTGATCGCCAGTGATGACCGCGGGTTCGTCCTGACCGGCCCGGATGTGGCAGGTCAGGACGATTGCGCCTGGCCCCTCGAACGCGACCCGTTCCTGCTCGAGACGAGCGTCCCAGGCGTCTTCGCGGTCGGCGACGTCCGTCACGGGTCCGCAAAGAGAGTTGCGACGGCCGTCGGCGAGGGCGCATCCGCGGTGCTCACCGTCTGGCAGTACCGCACGAGTGTGGGCCTCTGACCACAACCCGGCGGCTCATTGGCAGGTCTGGTCCCGTAGTCGGTATCAGACCTGCCAGCTAGCTCCTCCGGCCTCACGTTCGGGGCGGTCGGCTCGACCCCAGGGCGAGCTTGAGCTGTTCGACCGCCCAGTCCAGGTCGGCGGACTGGATCGTCAAGGGCGGTGCGATGCGGATGGTCTGGCCGTGGGTGTCTTTGACCAGCACGCCGCGGGTCAGGAGCCTCTGCGCGACGTCGCGTCCGGTGCCGCGCGACGCCTCGACGTCGACGCCCGCCCAGAGGCCGGCCACCCGGACCTCGGTCAGGCCGTGGCCCAGCAGGTCGTCGAGGAGGGCCTTGAGGTGATGCCCGAGGGCCGTCGCGTGCTCCTGGAACTCGCCGGTGCGGAGCAGTTCGACCACGCGCAGCCCAACGGCCGCGGCGAGCGGGTTCCCGCCGAACGTCGACCCGTGCTCGCCGGGCCGGAACACGCCGAGGATGTCGCGGTTGCCGACGACGGCCGAGACGGGCAGGATGCCGCCGCCGAGTGCCTTGCCCAGCAGGTAGAGGTCGGGGACGACGCCTTCGCGGTCGCACGCGAAGGTGGTCCCGACGCGGCCGAGGCCGGACTGGATCTCGTCGGCGATGAGGAGCACGTTGTGCTGCGTGCAGAGCTCGCGGACTTCACGCAGGTAGCCCTCGGGCGGGATGATGACGCCGGCCTCGCCCTGGATGGGCTCGATGAGCACGGCTGCGGTGTGGTCGTCGATGGCCGCCTCGATCGCCGCAGAGTCGCCGTACGCCACGATGTCGAAACCGGGGGTGGGCGGCCCGAACCCGTCCCGGGCGAGGGGGTCGTCGCTGAACCCGACGATGGTGGTGGTGCGGCCGTGGAAGTTGCCAGCGGCCACGATGATCCGTGCGGCGTCGGTGGGCACCCCCTTGACGCGGTAGGCCCAGGCGCGGGCGGCTTTGATGCCGGTCTCGACGGCTTCCGCGCCGGTGTTCATCGGTAGGACGAGGTCCTTGCCGCACAGCTCGGCGAGGGCCGTGGCGAGGGCCCCGAGCTGGTCGTTGTGGAACGCCCGGCTGGTCAGGGTGACCCGACCGATCTGCGCGACGGCCGCTGTCACCAGCTCGGGGTGGCGGTGCCCGAAATTGAGGGCGGAGTAGGCCGACAGCAGGTCGAGGTAGCGCCTGCCCTCGACATCGGTCACCCAGACGTCCTCGGCGGTCGAGACGACCACCGGGAGTGGATCGTAGTTGTGTGCCAGATGCTCGCTTTCCTCGTGGATCAAGTGCGTCGTCGCTGTGTCGGGATTCGTCTTGGTGCTCATGGTCTGCCTCCTCGCAGGGTCAGGGTGCAGCATTTGATCCCGCCGCCGCCGAGGTGCAGCTCGGACACGTCGACGTGGATCGGGTGGTAGCCGCGCTCGCGCAACTGGGCGTCGAGGCGGGTGACGGGCGGCGACAGGACGACGTTGCGGCCGTCGCTAACCGCGTTGAGCTCGAGGCTCGCGGGATCGGCGGCGGGGACGCGGATCGCGTCTGGGAACCGCTCGAGGAGCTCGCGCTGGCCGCGCTGGTCGAAGGCCGACGGCAGGTAGGCGATGTTCGCCTTCTCGACACCACCTGGGCCCTGCACCGGGTCGAGGACGCAGACGGCGGTGTCGAGGTGGTAGTAGGTGGGGTCGACCAGCCGCAGCGAGACGACCTCGCGTCCGAACACGTCCGCGACCTCGGCGTGGCTGTCCAGCTGGGACCGGAAGCCGTAGCCGGCGAGGATCGTCTCGCCCACCAGCAGGAGGTCGCCCTCGCCCTCCTGGATGGCGAACGGCTCGACGACGTCGACCCCGTGGGCCGCGAACCACTCCCGGAACGGGCGCTCCTCACCCCGCCGCTCACCGACGGCGAA
The DNA here is from genome assembly GCF_014164775.1 of Tessaracoccus sp. MC1679. Lineage (GTDB taxonomy): Bacteria > Actinomycetota > Actinomycetes > Propionibacteriales > Propionibacteriaceae > Arachnia. The sequence goes on along the minus strand of NZ_JACJGB010000008.1, from coordinate 44,771 downwards.
CCGGGCGCCCAGGGCCACGCCGTCGATGACGAGTCCCCCGTTGGCCGTGTAGACCATGTCGTCCAGGCCGGGGATCGGGTCGATGAGGTCGACCTCGTGACCGAGGCCCAGGTACGTGTCGTGGAGCGCCTGCCACTGCCGCACCGCCTTGGCCGTGTCGGTCGCGCGCGTGCGGTTCATCCAGGGATTGATCTCGTAGTTGACTGTGAAGTAGTCCGGCCGGCACATCAGGTACCGGCGTCGCTGCTGGATCCGGTCTTGAGAAGGCATCTCGCTCCCCACCGAGTGCGGACGGCGGACGCTGTCCTGGGGCCCGGCGGCACTTCGACCCGCGGCCTGGCCGCGAGGAGAGGCGACACGAGCACGCCTGGCTCCATTATTCCATCGAACGGGCACCTCCCAGGAGGTTCATTTCGATCCTCCACGCTCCGCGCCGTCGATCGCCTCGATCAGGCGGGCGCGTTCCCTGTCGATCCACTGCCGGCCGCTGTAGGCCTGAACGAATGTCTCGGCGAACTCGACGGGGTCCTCGCCCACGATCGCGCGCACCGGCGTGCCGTCCACCGCGGCGCGTTCCCAGAGCTCGACATGGTCGCCCATCATCGTCATGAGGGTGGCGCCGTCGGTGACGCCCCCGTAGTACGTGAGATACCGCTGCAGCGCCTTCGCGGCGCTGGCTCAAGGCTCGGGAACCGAGCCCGAACCCATCAGGACGCTCGTCGAAGTGGTGCGCGGCCTGGTCGTCGCGGCTCGCGACAACCATTGAGCCATCCTGGATCACGCCCAGGCGAACACCGGCCCGAACGCCACGCCAACCACGACCGCCCAGGCCAGATACACCGGCAGATAGCCCGTCTGCCAACGCTCGAGATCGGCGTAGGGGCGACGACCCCGCAGGAAGCCGACCAGCAGGACCACGGACCCGACGAGGTTGACCAGCAGCAGTGCGTTCAAGCCCAGCGAGGCCACCTTGTTGGGGCTGAACCCGAAGGCGCCGATGCGGCCCAGCATCGCCACCAGCACGTAGGCATCGACGACGATCGCGCTTCCGAGCAGCACAACCTGAAGCCACTCGAAGGCGCCCGGCGGGGTCAGCGGGTCGCGGGCCGACACCGAGTAGAGCAGCAGTGCCAGCACCACGATGAGCACCAGATCGAAGACGATGAGCAGCTCGCGGTCCACGGTGCGTAGGTCGCCCTGCCAGATCGCGGCCGCCCCGAACGCCAGCAGCATCACGGCGAAAAGGGGCGTGAACACCCTTGTCAGGACTGGTGCCATGTTCTCGATGACGCCCTGCTTGGCGCCCACCAGCCAGGCCGCCACCAGCACGGCCCCGGCCGCGCCGCACGGGAGGACCCACGAGAAGATGGCGGTCTCGGTGTCCACCCCGATGGTGCTGAACACGCCCGCGGTGAGCCCGAGCAGGACGCCGCTGCCGAGCCCGATCAGCACGTAGTAGATGAACCATTCGCCCGTGAACCGGACGTAGTCCATCCTGGCCCGTTCTGAGCGCCAGTCTCCGCCGGCATGGGCCACCCCGAGCAGCAACCACAGGGCGACGGGGAGGTGGAGTGCGGCCAGGATCTCGGTCGCAGACTCGCCCGCGAACGGGTAGAGGTTCAGGACCAGCGCGGATGCCGCCACCGCCACGCCCACCAGCGCCAGAAGTCGGGCCCGCATCCGCGGCTCGACGGCGGCGCGCCACACGAAGAAGCCGGCCAGGAAGGGCAGCACCAGGAGGGGGAGGTTCTTGACGTAGTGCTCCGGATTCTCCTCCAGCCCGATCCCGAACAGCGCGGGGACCTTCACCGCGACAGCCGCCGCGACACCCAGGCCCAGCGCCACCCCGAGCCCCCGTCGACCGTCGGTGGCGGAGTCCGCCGAGCCCACCACCAACTGCTTCCACAGCCTGTCCGAGTGCTCCTGGGCGTACTCGCGCGACAGCGCGTCCACCTCTCCCAGGCGCCCGACGGCGATGAGGAACGCCTCGTCCTCGGACAACCCGACGCCGCGCAGGTCGGCCATCTCGTCGCGCAGGTGCGACTCCAGCTCGTCGACGTCGGCCGTGCTGATCGCCGCGCGGCGTCCGACGAAGCCGCGCCACGACTCGATGCGCGCCTCGACGCCGGGGATGTGCTGCGCGCTCATGCGGGGGCACCCCCCACGACGAGGCTGCCGGGGTGGGCGGCCGCTGCGGTCCACACCTGCCGCAGCGCCTCGCTCACTACGCGCCACTGCTCACCGTGCTCGGCCAACGCGGCCCTGCCGTCGGCCGTGATCCGGTAGTGCTTGCGCCGGCGCCCCTCGGTGGAGGTGTGCCAGCCGGCCTCGACGTAGCCGAGGCGCTCGAGGCGGTGAAGGAGTGGGTAGAGCATGCCCTCGGTCCAGGCGAGTTCGCCGCCGGACAACTCGCCCACACGTTTCAGGATCGCGTACCCGTATGACTCGCCCTCGGCGAGGATCCCCAGCACGAGCGGCGTCGCCGCCGCGGCCACCAGGTCTTTGCCTACCCTCACAATGCGCTCCTTTGTAGCCTAGAGCTGCAAGGTATCGCAGCAATGCCTAGAGGTGCAAGGTGTGGGCTGTGCCGCGAGCGTGCGCTGAGGTTCTAGGACCGCCTCTCGCGGCGGCGGGCGATGACCACCGCGACCACCACCGCTGCCAGGGCGGTGCTTACCAGCGTTGCCAGTCCAAGCTCCGGCGCGCCGGCCCACAGCGAGGCGATCGGCACCCGGCATCCCAGCCGCGCCGGCGCGTACCCCCACCACAGCGCCATTGCCGCCGCCGCCCCCACGACGGCGACCAGCGAGCGCGCCACACTGCGCCGTCGCCCGAGCAGCGGAACCACCGACAGGCTCTGCGCCAGCAGTGCGCCCAGGACCAGCAGGGCCGCGTTGGCCTCGACGGGGTTGAACGACGGCGGGGGAGCCGGCGTCCCCAGCGTGAGGTGCAGGAGTTCGGACTGGAACCGCGCCCAGCGCGTGGTGTCCAGGCCCGCCCCCGTGTTGGTCACCGCGACAATGCCGAACCCGAGCGTGGGGCACGCCAGCAGGTAGGACTGGGAGCGGTAGGTGCTGCCGAGATGATCGACGCAGATGGGGAGGGACTCGCCGTCGAGGCTGGCGTCGAGCGGATCCCCGACGTTGCCCCTCAGCTCCCACAGAGGGCGGACCACCCACCCCGACCCGTACTGCGAGTAGGCGCTGACGGTGGCGAGCGGCTCGCGGGCGGCGGCCAGCACGCCGTCGGGAAGGGTGGAGGTCACCGTGCCGAGGTGGGCCCCCACCAGCAGGGTCAGATCGCCGGCCGTGGACACCTGGAACGCCGATGGCACCGCTCCGGGTGTGCATGGGCAGGGCGTCGGCGCGGTGAGCAGCTCGAACCACGGATGGTGCCCGGCGGCCAGCCCGTCGACGGCGCCCGGTGTCGCGGTGGCGCTCGTGTGCTCCAGGCCAAGTGGTTCGTAGACGAGCCTCGCCATGGCGCGCTCGAACGGTTCGCCCGTCACCTGCTCGACGACGGCCCCGAGCAGGTCGTAGTTGCTGTTGGAGTAGGTGTAGGTGCCCGGCGGCTGGTCCGGGCGGGTTCCGGCCAGGGCCTCCGCGTTCGCCGCGATCGACGTCGGCCTCCCGGGCCACCACCCCCACTGCCCCAGCCCGGCGGCGGTGGAGAGGCCGGACGTGTGCCCGAGCAGGTCCGCGATGGTTGCGGCGCCGAGCGTTCCCTCCGTGTCGGGCCATGCGGGGAACACGTCGCCGAGTCGGGTGTCGAGGTTGAGGTGCCCGTCGGCGATCAGCCGCTGGACGGCGAGCGCCGTGAACTGCTTGCTGGTGGAGCCCAGCACGAACCGGGTCTCGCCGGTGACCGGCCGGCCGTCCCCGGCGGTGCCGAGGTAGCTCTCCTGGTACAGGTCCCCATCGCGGACGACGACGACGGCCAGCCCGGCCAGCCGCAGCTCGTCGGCCCTGCGCTCGACGAAGTCTCCTATCTCGCTTGGGCTCGCCCAGTGGTCCGCCGACGCGGGGGCGGGCGTCAATGGCTCCTGCGCCACGGCCACCCGCACCATGCCCAGTACCAATGCGGCGATGCCCAGCCACACGATCAGCGCGCCGGCCAGCAGACCCGGCCGGCGCCTGGTCGTGGTGGGCGGCGGCGGGTTGACGCTGTCCGCGGGGCCCGCGTCGTCGTCGACGGGGAGCACTCCCTTCATACCTCCAGCGTCGCCACCCGTGAGCCCGGGGTCAATACCCCAACCCGGCGGGGGTCTGGCCTGGTGGTCGTGGCCTCACGGACGGGACGGGTCAGAAACCTAGGCCTGAGCCACCCTGGCGGCCGCCTCCCGCACTCCGTCGGCGCCCAGCGCGCCGGAGCCGACCACCTCGCCCGAGCGGTACACCGCCTTCACGTGGTGCAGGGCGTCGGCGCCGGCCTCCAGGTCTCCGTCGACGACGAGGAGGTCGGCCGTGTGACCGGGGCGGAGCCGGCCGATCGAGTCCCCGAGGCCGATCGCGTCGGCCGCGATGGAGGTGGCCCCGCGGAGCGCCGGGATGAGACCCAGGAGTTGGGCCACCTCCGTAACCGCGTACGGCTGGACGTTGAACGGCTTGGACGGCGCGATGCCCGCGTCCGTGGCCACGGCGATCTGCACCCCAGCCTCGTGCATGCGGCGCGCATGAGCCAGGACCAACGGCAGCACCGCCGCCAATCGGGGCGGCAGCTGCCCCCCTGGGAGCGAACCCGCTGTGCCGACGGCGAACACCCCCGCCTCGACCATCCGGCGGACCAGGTCCGGACGATCGGCGACGGAGTCCGCCGTCATGAACGAGGCGTGCTCGACGGTGTCCACCCCTGCGATGAGCGCCGACTCGATCCCCTCCACCCCGTGCCCGTGTGCGGCGACGGGGAGCCCGAAGTTGTGGGCGGTCTCCACCAGGGCCCGCAGCTCCGCAAGAGTGAACTGCGCCTCGTGAGGCAGCGAGCCCGGCGTCACGTTGCCGCCGGTGGCCATCACCTTGATGACGTCACATCCGCGTTCCGCCCGCTCTGCAACCTCCGCCCGAATCGCGTCCACGCCGCGGACGGCACCCCCGAGGAACCAGCAGTGGCCTCCCGCGCTGGTCAGCGGCGGCCCGGAGGCGAGCAGCCTCGGGCCGGCGGTCGGGTCGGCTGCGGTTTCTCCCCTCAAGCGCAGCGACACGTAGCCGCGGTCGCCGAGGTCGCGCACCGTCGTGGTTCCGGTGGCCAGTGCCTGGCGCGCGTTCGCACGGGCCCGCACCAGCAGTTCGTCGTCGGTGGCCGTCGTCAACCACGCGACCGGATCAGCGCTGCAGTCCCAGGTCACGTGCTGGTGGGCGTCGATGAGGCCGGGAAGCAGTGTGGAGTTCGGGCCGTGGTCGACCAGCTCGACCTCCTGCCCGTAGGCGGTCCCGTCAGAGACGGCGACGATGCGCTCACCGTTGATGACGACGTCGCCTCCGGTGTGGAAGCGGTCCCCGTCGAAGATGTGTCCTGCCCGTACCACCGTGATGGTCATCCCGCCTCCTGGCCCTCGATGTGTTCACGAGTGTCGGCGCGGATGCTCAGAGACCGGGCTCGACACGCGACGGGGACCAGTGATTGGCCTGAATCGCTCTCAGAGCAGACCGACGCGACGACGAGGCGCACCTCGCCAGCCGCGGCGAGTCAAACGCCGTCGACCCCTGGTGCTTCGAAAACTGGCATAGAATCCTTGGGCTTTTATCCACCTTGAGCAGGCCAGTGGGACTACGCTGGTGATCTGGGGCGATCTCGACGCCCCCGGGCTGACCCTTCCGGGCACGGAACTGGAGGCCGATCTCACTGTTCCATGGACGGCGGCCGCCATCGAATCCTGCCCTGCGGGCATGTTCCCCTTCGCGCAGAAGACGCTGGGCAACGTCTGGCAGGCCGAGAGCGAACTCGCTGAAGGGACGCTGTACGTCGACGAGATCGACTGGGGCGACAGCCTGGAGTCGGTGGACATGAAGGTCGGTCGCCCCATCCGGGTCGAGTTGTCCCTGTACAAGACGGACCTGACCACGCCCCTCACGGGCTACGGCATGGTGATGCTCGCCAACCCGAGCAGCCCCGACGAGGTGCAGGGCGTGTGCGCGAGCGATCTCGTCCTTGACGATGGTGTGACCACCGGTGACGAGAGCACCATCAACTCCTACGCCAGCACCGAGGCGACGGTGAACTCGCCGACCGCCAGGCTCGTGATCCAGAAGATCGACCCCGCTCTCACCTACTCCTGGGCCGGAACGTCGTGGGAGAGTGCCGACACCCCTGTGTCGTTGACCTTCTCCGGCGAGCTCAACGTGGGCGGCAAGGTGATCTACGGTCTGTCGCGGGGCGGCTGGAAGCCGACTGCGGTTGGCACCTATCGGGTGACCTTCTACCTGCCCACTGATCTCGGTCAGGAGACGTGGTTCGACGGAAGCACCATCATCCGCACCGCGATCGAGGTCGCGGAGGAAGGCGAGGCCGGCGGCGACGCCGTCGTCGACCCGCTCAACAACCTCACCTACATCGACATCGACGTGATCGCCGGTGGCGGCGGGGGAGGCGGCAAGCCCGTCCGGTGACAGCGGACCTCAACACCGGTGGCGGCCCTCGCTCACGCGGGGGCCGTCGCGGCGCGTTGAGCCGTCGTTAGCCGCGTACTGCCGGTACCCCTGCAGACGGGGACCCAGCCGCGCGCGTCTCGAAGCCGTACCCGTCCCGCTCGGATGGGGCGGCGTCGAAGACCATCGTGCGGGGACTCCCGGGACGCCACGGCGACCACGGTGCCTCGTGCGTGGTGGCGAACCGCACCCAGGCGCCGTGCATGGCATCGGCCAGGTCCTGCGGGGCGCCGGGGCCGCACGACGACACCACAGACGGATCCGCCAGGTTGTCCCAGGCGAACGGTAGGTCGCAACAGTGGGTGGCAAGGCCGTGGGTCGGGTTGGGCCATCGGAAGTCGTACGCCCAGGTGGGCCTCTGGGCTCCCCGGCTGCGGGCCGTGGCCACCTCCGGCACCCAGCGACGGAAGGTTGAGACCGAGAGGAGTTGACCGACCAGCAGCGGCCCGCTCAGCTCCGGGTGGGCCGCGACGAGCTGGTCGGTCAGCTCCCCGAGCGGGCTGGCGCGGATCAGCTCCACCGGATCGGCGTCCCCGAGCGCGGGGGCGAGCTCCGTCCCGATCAGGGTGAACTCGTGCGCCACCGCGCCGAGGAGGAGCGGGCGCGGGTCGGCGGCGACGGCGGCCACCCAGTCGGCAGGGAGGGAGGCGGGGTCGGCCTGCGGGAGGAACTGCAGCCCCAGGATCCCGGGTCCCGCCACCAGGCCGTCGACCAGGTCCTGCGGCGAGATGGGCGGACCTGTGGGCGGGGCCTCCATCTGGGCGGCGGCGTCCAGCACCTGGTCCTCGGTGAGGCCGCGGAACCCGTCAAGCGTGGCGGGGACGCCCGCCAGCTCGGCCAGCCGTGCTGAGCGGCACTGCGCCAGCTCCGGGGGGACGGGTGACAACGAGCCGGATTGGCTGATCGCGGCATGGAACAGCCCGGTGGCGAGCGGGGATGCAAGCAGGGCCAGCACGGAGCCGCCGCCCGCTGATTGTCCTGCGATGGTCACCCGACCAGGGTCGCCGCCGAACGCCGCGATATTCCGCTTCACCCAACGCAGCCCCTCGATCTGGTCCAGCAGGCCCCGGTTGGCTGGCGCCCCGTCGATGGCGCCGAACCCGTCGAAGCCCAGCCGGTAGCCCACGCTCACGGTCACCACGCCGTCGCGGTTGAAGGCGAGGCCGTCGTACCAGGGGCTGGCCGGCGAGCCCGCCTTGTACCCGCCCCCGTGGATCCAGAACAGCACGGGCAGGGAGGCGTCGGTGTCGCCCGGGGCGGGCGTGAAGACGTTGACGGTCAGGATGTCGTCGCCCGGGATGCTCGGCTCGGGGATCGCGGTGACCTCCCCGAACGGTCGCCGTTGAGCGGTGGCGCCGTAGTTGATCGCGTCGCGGACCCCGGTCCATGGTGAGCGCGGCACCGGGGCCAGGAACCGCAGATCCCCGACGGGCGCCTCCGCGAACGGGATCCCGAGGAACGCGGCGCTCGCACCGCGCCACACCCCTCGAACGGTCCCCTCGGCGGTCTGGACGAGGGTGTGCTCGGCGGGATCGGTCATGAGATGGCCTCCTGATCTGTGGCGACGGCGCTCACGCCGACAGTAACGGCACGAGGTTGCGGCGGCTGGCCAACACCAACAGCCGGTGGTCGTCTCCGTGAGTGCACCAGGGCCTACGACCTGCTCGCGAGTGCAGGGCAGGATCTCAGGAAGGGATTGCTGTTCAAGCCGAACACGCGCCTGGCAGCAAGGGTGGGGGACGGCAGGGCGGCACTGCGTAGCGGTGCCCAACCCGACGATCACCTCGCTGGCATCCGCTCAAGCAGACCCGACCCCGACGCCGCCCTGCCGGCACGCACCCCGACAAGACAACGCCACAGGCAGTCAAGTGCGGGGAGGCGGGAGGCGATGCCCGGGCGGCCTCAACAACCCGACCACCGACCACACCGGCAGCAACCTTCAGTCTATGGACATCGGCCGCTCGGGCATCGACTCGCGGCTCACCGCACCCGACAGTGAGATCTGCGTGAAGGTGGTAGTCACAACCCTTCGAGACGGGCCACGCCGCTCCGCGGACGGCCCTCCTCAGGGGGCGATGGGGACGGGCCAGCCGACTCCGCGGGCGGCCCTCCTCAGGGGGCGATGGGGACGGGCCAGCCGACTTCGCGGGCGCCCATCGTCAGGGGGCCCAGTCATTCGCCTGGGCGTGGCGTGCCGTGAGGAACGCCGCGCCGGAGACGCACGCCGCCCCCACCATGGTCAGCGCCATGGGGAGCGTGGCCTCCGGTCCGCCCAACCCGACCAAGGGCGCGGCCAGAGCGCCGAGCATGGCCTGAAGCACGCCGACGACCGCCGTCCCGGTCCCGATCGCGTGCGACGACTCGCCCAGAGCGAGCGACATGGTGCTCCCCATGATGGGAGCCAGGCTGCCCACGGTCAGCAGCAGCACCACGATCCACACCGCAAGGGGAGCGTCCAGGAGGGAGGCCGCCAGCGTGCTGCAGGTCCCGACGAGCAACGCCACGATTCCGAAGCGGGCCGTGCCGGCGGGGTTCGATACGCCGTCGCGCGCCTGACGCCCGAGGTGCCGGTGGACCAGCGCCATCGACACGCCCAGCCCGGTGGCGATGCCGGCGTTGACCCAGGCGTACTGCTGCGCGGAGAGGCCAAGCCGGTTCTGGAACAGGAACGGGGCGGCCGCCATGAACACGAACATCGTCGAGAACCCCGACGACAACGCCACCGCGTACCCGACGAAACGTCGATTCGTGATCAGGCCGCCCACCGTGCGCCCGAGCTCGCCGAGCCCCCCGCGGCGGCGTCGAGCCTCGGGCAGCGACTCGTCCACGGTCAGGATCACGCCCACCACCATCGGCACGCCCATGAATGCCAGGAACATGAAGACCGTCCGCCACGAGCCCACCACAAGCAGACCGGACCCGATCAACGGCGCCGCCACGGGCGCGATCACCCCCATCAGCATCAACACCGTGATCAGCTGAGCCAGGCGGGTCCCGCTGGCATGGTCGGCGACCACCGCCCGCGACAGCACCTGACCGGAGCACGCGGCCCACCCCTGCACCGCCCGGAACACGAGGAGCAGCCCGATCGACGGGGCGGCCGCGCAGAGCAGGCTGGCCGCGATGTAGCACACCAGTCCCACCAGGAGCGGCCGGCGGCGTCCCACCGCATCCGACAGCGGCCCCCAGGTCAGCTGGCCCACCGCGATGCCCAGCAGGTAGGCGGTCAGGGTGAGTTGCGTGGAGGAGGTCGACGCACCCAGATCCGCGGCCACCGTGGGCAGCGCGGGCAGGTAGGCGCTTGTTGACAGGGCGTTGATGGCCGACAGCAGCGCGAGCACCCCGACCGTGACGCCCGTCAGGCCGGCGTCGGCGAACAGCGACCCGCCGGCCCGCGCCTCGAGTCCCGCATCCGTGTCATCGCGCCCCGGCGCCACCGTCGACCACCTCACTGGCCTGGAGGGCGGGGTCCAGGGCCTGGTCGAGGATCTCGATCGTCCCGGTCATCCCGTCCAGCCTGATGCGCTGCCCGGTGTGGAGCCTGGTAGTGGCCTGGTGGACGCCGACGACGGCGGGGATGCCGTACTCGCGTGCAACCACCGAGCCGTGGGTCATCATGCCGCCCACTTCGGTGATGAGGCCGCCGGCCGAGAGAAACAGCGGCGTCCAGGCCGGGTCCGTGCCGGGGCAGACAAGGATCTCTCCGGGGAGCAGGTGGGTGGTCTGGGGGTCGAACACCACCCTGACCAGGCCCTCCGCGATCCCTGGCGACACGGGGCTCCCGCTCATCGCCCCGTCGACGCTGCCCACCCCCTCGTAGAAGGCGCGGCCGTCGCCGGCGATCACACGCGGGACCTGCCGCCGTCGGCGCTCGCGGTCCGCGAGGTCCCGGCGCGCGGCCACGACAGACCTCCACACCTCGGCCGGCTCTGCCCGCAGCCGTTCGAGCTCGTCGACGTGCAGGAAGAAGACATCCTCGGCACGGTCCAGCACACCGGCGCGCATCAGGTCCCCGCCGCTGGCCAGCAGCCCCTCCCGCACCAGCCCGAGCGCCCGGATCATCGTGAACTTCGGCGTCTCCCGGGCGCCCAGGAGAGTGCGCATCCTGCCGATCATGAATCGGGCGCGGGCCGCCCTCCCGCGGGCCCTCCCACCGCCGGAGGAGATCAGCAGAGCAGACAACTCGTCCTTGGCCCGCGCGGCGCGCGCCGCGCCGCGCGCAAACACCGCGTCGGGCGCCTGCTCGGGGTCGCGGATCTGCGTGTAGCTCTGCAGGCTGCGCATCACGTCGATCGGGTTCTCCCGCCAGCGTGGCACCCCGAGGTCGATCTCCCCGACGCCACGCATCCCGTATTCCGCGAGAAAGGCCGCCACCGCCCCCTGGGCCTGGGTGGGGAGCTGACCCGCCGCAAACCGGTCGGCCAGCTCGGCGGCCTCCAGTTCCTCGAACGCGCGCAACGAGGCCGGCTCCGCCTGGATGTCGGCGGCCGTGCGCCACAGGGCCAGGTCCATCTCGGTGGTCACATTGCCGGGCAGCCCGCGGAGGACCTCCATCGCCAACACCTGTGCCTCATCGCCGGCTTCGTGGGCCGTCGCCTTCACGCGGACCATCATGGCCATGCCCGGGCCGATGACGGGGATGAAGGCGCGCACCACAACCGGGAACAACCCCTCCAAGGTCGCCCTCATCGCCCGCGCCCGCGCGGCCAGGCGCACCCATGGGTCGTCGTCTGCGCCGGCCTCGGCCTCCCGCCGCTGGGCATCGGCCAGCAGTGCGGTCATCCTGGCATCCATGCCGCGGCGTCGACGAGCCGGAGCGAGGAGCGCACCCGGGATCTGCGGCACCACCTGGGCCGCGAGCCTCGCCAGCCCCCGCACGGTTGCCCAGCTCGGGCGGCCGGGCCTGGGGGCCCACCCCGCTTCACGGGCCAACCCGGCCAGGATCTCGCCGAAGCTCGGCTCCAGCATGGGCAACACCCTGGGCAGGATCCGGCCGCCCAGCCGGTGGTGGACAATCCCGTCGATCCGGATCCAGAGGCGCTCACCCGCGGGCGTCAGGTAGCCGGCCCTCGCCAGGTCGACCCGGGGCCCCACCAGCTCGGTGACCCCCGACAGCATCATCGAGATCGCGTCACGCCCCAGGGGCGTGATCGGCTGCAGCATCCCCTGGATGGCGCCGAAGGAGAACCACAGCGCCTCGCTTCCCCCGGTGGGGACCGGGTACAACGACGTGATGGCGCGCGCCTGCAGCAGGTAGATTGTCGCGTCGGCGATGGCCCACTCCAGGTCCTGCGGGGTCCCGTACTCGTCGGCCACCGATCGCCCCAGAGCCACCAACTCCCACACCTGGGCATCGGTGAGCGACAACTCGGGGTCGGGCACTCGGGCGGAGATTGTCACCCCGCCTCCCGGGAGCGCGGACGTGACAACCGCCTTCGCGCCCACCGATCGGCTGATCCGCCCGGATTCGGAGTGGACGACGAAGTGGTCGGGCTCGACCTGACCCGACACCAGCGCCTCGCCCAGCCCCCACGTCGCGTCGATCACGGTTTCGGTGCGTGCGCCGGTGAGCGGGTTGGCGGTGAACAGGACGCCGCTGGCCCGCGCCGGAACCAATAGCTGAACCACCGCCGCGAGCGCCACACCGTCGTGGGGGATGCCGTTGCGGGCCCGGTAGCCGATGGCGCGCGCCGTCCACAGGCTCGACCAGCAGCTCACCAAGGCCTCCATCACGGCGTCGAGGCCGACCACGTTGAGGAAGGTGTCCTGCTGCCCCGCGAACGACAGGTCCGGCAGGTCTTCGGCCGTCGCCGACGAACGCACCGCCAGGGCGGAGTCCGGCTCAAACGTCTGCTCCCAGGCCGCGCGCACCGCCTCCACCACCTCGGCGGGGATCGCGCCGTCGGCGAAGGCCCGCCGGATCAGGCCCGAGGCTGCCTCCAGCGCGGCCGCGTCGCCCGGATCCACCCCCGCGACGATGTCCCCGAGCCGAGTCGTCAGGTCGTTTGCGGCGACGAAGAGGCGATACGCATCCGCGGACACCACGAAACCCGGCGGCACCCTGAACCCTGCGCGGGTCAGCCGCACAAGGTTGATGCCCTTCCCGCCGCAGGACTCCAACGTGGCAGCAGGTGAGTCAAAGCTCAGCGTCAGCGCCGACCGGCCTCCAGCCGCCGTCGATTCCCGTGGATCTGCCGCGCCGTCGCTCGCGCCCACGCGCCCGGCCTTGTCGTGTGTGAACACCATCATTCTCGTGACCAGCGCGGACTCAGTCACCGGGGCCGAGCCAGGAGAATGCCTCCTCGACCATTCGTCTGCCGGCTTGGGTGATCACCGGCCCGTGCGCCACGACGACCTGATCGAAGTCCCACTCCAGGATCCTGCGGATCGACTGGCGTGCCGCGGCGCGATCCCGGAACGTCAGCCTGATGTCGCGGGCGACGCCGCCGCGCGGGGCCGCCACTCCACCCAGCGCGATGAGGGCGTTGCGGAGGGGGTGTCCTGGGCTGCGCTCGTGCACCTGGATGAGGTCCTCCACGAGGAGGGTGCGGGACGCGGCGTGGAAGAAGAACACCTCGCTCACCGGTGCGCTGCCACGGACGATGGCCTGGTCGAGGTCGCCGGCCCAGGCCTCCGGTGCATGCTGACCGAGGATCTCGGCCTTGAGGAGGTCACCCTTCCTGAGAGTGACCGCCGTGATCGGGCTCGACCACAGCTCTGCTTCCGGGAAGAGTGCATGCCAGGCGTGGAGTCGCCAGTAGTGCCGGGGGGTGGGCGACACGAGATGGCGGACCGGGCCCAATGCGGCGATCTCTGCGATCGTGGCGAATGGTGCAGGGACCGGTGAGGCGATCCACACCGACCCGTCGCCCAGGCGGACCACCGTCATCCGGGTGGTGAAGACGATCCCCATGTCGCGCACGACCGGTCCCTCGACAACGTACAGATCCTCGCCCAACGCCCGGAGCCCAGCCATGGCTACAGCCTACGGCGAGGAGACCTGACGCAGGGGCGCCCGGCGGAGCCGGGAGTCACTGATCTGCAGGGGTACGCCCTCTCGCTCCCGGCCCCAGAGGACCGCCGCGATGACTGTGAGGGGTCAGAACGTCGCGTACTGGTCCTCGAAGGGCAGCTCCACCCGCACGAAGTTGAGGTCGGTCTCGCCATTGGACCAGCAGAGCTGGTTGTCCTTGTACAGATAGAGCGATCGCCCGGGAGCGCCCTTCAAGGTGAGCGTCGAGTCCGGGTTGTAGATGACGGGACTCTTGTAGTTGCCTCCCCACAGGCCCCAGTCGGCGTAGCTGTAGACGCCCTCGCCGATGTAGCGGTACGCCGGGCTGGTGTTCTTGCGGAGGTAGAGGTCATTGCCGTAGGCGTACCAGTCCAACCCGTGGGCCTGGTTCTCCTCGCCCACCAGGACGACGTAGTTGTTGGTGCCGACCCCGAGCCAGCCGAGGAACGCCCCGCTGGAAAGGCTGTAGCACTTGACTGGGGCGAAGGCGCTGGACTGGCCGGCCATGATCGCCGCCCACGTGCTCCATCCCCACCAGTCGGAGGTCCACGAGAAGTCGCTGCGGTTGCTCACGTCGTTGCGGCGCTGCACCACCCCGCTTGCGGCGTCGCGGTGGAAGAGGGGTGAGAAGTTCTCCTTCGTCGAGACGTCGGCCACCCGCGCGAGGTCCGGGATGAAGGACAGCGCCGTGTACTGGTGCTGGCCGCCAAGGTGGGCGCTCCACACGTCGTCTGCGGATGCCTGGGTGGCGCGGACCACCATGGCGCGGTTGTCCCCCGAGACGGCGTCGAGCAGGCGCTTGTCCCCGTACGCCACCCAGGAGTTCCCGGCGGCGTTGCTCACTTTCAGCCCGTTGTGGGAGTCCTCGTCATGCATGCAGCGGACAAGAAGGCTCCCCATCGTGCCGCTCATCCCGGGGATCGGGGTGGCGACCTGCTCCGACAGCTCCTTGCGCGGGGCGCGCAGATGGCCGGCCGAGAACAGGTCGGTGAGGAAGTGGTCCGCGAACGCGTTGAGGGCATATGCCTCCTGCATCCGCGTCTCGGCCTGGGCCGGTGACTCGCCGGGTACGGCCGCGGCGTGTTCCATCGCGAGCTCGTGCCCCGCCGAGTAGGCGGCGACGGCATATTCGGTGAAGTGGTCCCAGTTCTCGGCGGCGAGCTGGAGGTACCGGCCCATCACCACCGGAAGATCACCGACGTTCTCGCCCCCCGTCACCACGTTCCAGCGCATCGACAGAGAGTCGCCGAGCACCGCGTAGGCGGTCGAGGGGTCCTTCTTCGCGGCGAGCGCAGCATCGATGGCCCGGATCTCCTCGGCCATGATCGAGAGGATCTGCAGGGTTTGGGCCCAGTTGGCACCCAGGCTGGCGAAGGCCGCAGTGAACGCGGCCCGCCGGTCGGTGGCGGTGCTGATCGGCGCCCCGACCACGCCGAAAAAGTCCCCGGCCAGAGCGATCGTCTGCCCGTAGGTGAGGCGTGCTCCGCCCGGCAGTCCGGGGAGGGGCAACGCCAACGGAAGGTCCTTGGCGGGCGTGACTGTCGCGGGGAAGTGGAGGGAGAGCTGGTCCCCGATCCAGGCGTGTTCGGCGCTTTCCATGTGGTGCTCCTCAGGGGTAGGACGCAAGCCTGGTATGTGCCTGGCAAGGCGAACCTAGCCTGACCGGGAGGGATTCCTATAGGGGAATACCCCGTTGTCGGGCCGAGGTACCCCGTGCTCTGCGGCTGCACCGCGTCGTGAAGCCCTGGTGGGACGTGCCGCGCCCGTCAGTCCACCAGCCGCAGCGTTACCGCAACCTCGTCGCCGTCCACGAGACCCTCGGCGACGCGGATGGCCTTCTTCATCGGCAGGATGTAGCTGCCGGCAGTGGAGTCCGGGAACACCGAGGTGCGCCAGGTGGTTGCGCCGACGGTGACCTCCACCCGCACCGACCCGAACCCCCGCGGTGGACCCGACACGATCCGGATCTCGTCGGCCAGATCAGACGGGACGGTGACGAACCGCCAGGCCGCGTCGCCAGACCAGCGCCACAGCTCTGCGGTGAACGTGAAGTCCTCCATGCAGCACCCCTTCGCCAGTGACGTGGTGACGCTGAGTGTGTCACGCCAGGGAGGCGACGTCGACGCTGCGAGGTGCCCTCCGTGTGAAGTTGTCGGCGGCGCCCTTGACGGCCCCTGAGGGCGGGAGCAGGATCGTCGTATGGCATCTGCCCGCCCCGACCTGTCCTGGCAACCCCTGTACAGGATCGGTGGAAGCTCTGCTGTGGTGTTCGTGGTCCTGGTCCTGGTGCCGGTGACCCTGGTCTTCGTCGCGCCCGTTCCACCCACCGAGGGGCGCGCCCTGCTGGAGTACATCTCCGCCCACAAGGCCGTCTACCTGGTGGAGCTGGTGAGTTTCGTCGGTCTCGCGGTCCCGGCGCTGGTGGTGTTCGGGGCCATGGCTGTGGCGCTCGCGGCGGTCAACAAGGGGCTGGCGGCCATCGGGGGACTCTTCGGGATCGCGTCGGAGACCATCGCGTTGGCGTTGGGCAGCAGCCCCCAGTCCCTGCACGGCGGGCTCGTGGTCCTGAGCGACTCCTATGCGTCGGCCGCAAGCGACGCCGACCGCGACTCTCTTGTGAGCGCGGCGGACGCGCTGATCGCGGCCACCAACGCCGTCTCCTGGGCCGGGATCCTGACTGCGGCGGGAATCCTGGTGCTGTCGCTGGTGATGTGGCGGGGCATGTTCGGCCGGGCATTGGCGGTGGTCGGCATCGTGACGGGGGTGATCGGTCTGTTCAGCGAGGCGTTCCGCCCGATGATCGGCCCCGCCTACCTCATCTACGGGCTTCTGCTGCCGATCTGGTTCGGCTGGGTGGGATGGAAGCTCATCCGGCTCGGGACGGCGGCCCATGCCAGGTGAGCGGGAGCGGTTGAGCGCCTCGGACGCCTCGAATGTGGTGATGGACTCGCCGGACCAGGTCAACGTGCCCCTGGTGGTCGGAGTGCTCGGCGTCGGCGGCTTCGTGTCCGCCGGCGGCGAGGCTGACGTCGACCTCCTCCGCGCCGACCTCGCGGCCAGGCTCGGTGGCAGCCCGTCGCCGGGGCTGGTCCGGTTCGCCCAGCGCGTCCAGGACGACGGGCGCTCCCTGGTGTGGGAGGACTGCCGGCCGGACCTCACGTGGCATGTCAGGCTGGCTGCGCCGGTCGACGGGCTCGACGGCCTGGCCGGCCTGGCCGCAACCCTGATGACGAGCCCGCTTCCCCTCGACCGCCCCCTGTGGGAGCTGCTCATCGTCCCGGGCGCAGGGGCCGGCGGCCCGGGGATGATCCTGCGCGCGCACCACTGCGTGGCCGACGGTGTCGCGGGGGTGCGGCTGCTGCAGCACCTGTTCGGCGACGGTGCGTCGCCGGGCACCGGCCCCGGGGTGCCTGCCGCAGCCCCCGCGCCCGCCACCGAGCCCCCGCAGCGTCGGCCGCGCTGGAAGACGGTCGCCACGGGGGTGACGCGGGTGTCATCGATCTTCAGGGCCACAGTCCCGCCCACCGTGCTGCTGGGACCGATCGGGCCTCGGCGCGGCGTGGCCTTCGCCGACATCGAGCTCGAACCACTCGCCCGCGCGGCCAAGCGTGTGGGCGCCACCGTCAACGACGCGCTGCTCGCGGCGGTGACCGTCGCGGCCGAGGCGGCGCTCCGGGCCGACGGCCATCCGGTGCCGCCGGTGCTGCCCGCGAGCGTCCCGGTGGCGCTGCCGGGACGTGGCGCGTCTGGCAACGCGGTGGGGGTGATGCTGGTGCCGCTAGCCACGGGTGGGCCGGATTCGGTGCCGCGGCTGACCCGGATCGCGGCCCTCACCCGGGCCGCGAAGGCGGAGGCCCGCGCCCAGGGCACGTTCGAGCTGACGCGCACCAGGTGGGGATCGCGGCTGTTCGCCTGGCTGGCCCGGCGACAGCGGTTCATCGCACTGTTCGTCACCAACGTCCGCGGACCCGACCAATCGCTGACGGTGGCGGGTGCGCCGCTGGAGCGGATGTGGCCCGTGGCCGTCATCCAGGGCAACGTCAGGTTCGGGGTGGCGGCCATGTCGTACACCGGCCGGCTCGGGGTGGCCGTTCATGTCGACGCCCGGGCCCTCCGAGCGCCGGTGGCTGGCCGCGCGCTCGGGGACGAGCTCGCCCGCATCGCGACGCCAGTAGCACCGCCCGTCCCATCGCTCCCTGAGGAGGGCCGCGATGAGGCCCGTCCCATCGCGCCCTGAGGAGGGCCGCCCGCGGAGCGGCGTGGCCCGTCCCATCGCTCCCTGAGGAGGGCCGCCCGCGGAGCGGCGTGGCCTGTCTCGAAGGGTTGTGACTACCACCTTCACGAATGATGTGTGGGCGGGTGCGGTGAGCCGTGAGTCGATTCCCGGGCGGGCCGTTGTCCAGGGTTTGTTGTTGGGCATTGGTCATTTGGTGGCTGGGTTGTGGAGGCCGCCCAGGCATCGTCTCCCGTCTCCCCGCACTCGATCCTTCTGTGGCGTGGTCTTGTCCGGGTGAGGGCCGGCAGGGCGGCGTTGGGGTTGGGTCCGCTCGGGCGGAGCGGCGTGGCACGTCCTATCGCTCCCTGAGGAGGGTCGGCCGCGGAGCGGCGGGCCCCGTCTCGAAGGGTCGCAACTGAGTTGACAAGCAGTCTTGACCAATCCCCGAGCTGGTGGACCGGAAGAGAGGACCCCTAGGCTTCCGGGGCCTGGGTGTCGGTCATCCCCTCGTACAGGCCGACGTGGTTACCGAAGGGGTCCTCGAAGATTGCCCACCAGCTGGTCTCGCTGATCGGCGCCTTGGCCATCAGCACGCGGCCGCCGTTCTCCTCTGCCTTGGCGAGGGCCTCGTCGATCGAGTCCACCTCGACGTAGGACCGCGGCTGCGTGAATCCCTCACTGCGTGGCGCCAGTCCTCCGCCGCTGATCTTGTTGGGGGCCTGCCACATGGGGTAGCCCTCGAAGCCGGGCAGCTCCGCGATCTGCCAGCCGAACAGATCGCTGTAGAAGCGCTGAGCCTGGTCGAGGTCCGTCACCGGGATGTCGATGTGGGTGATGTCTCCGTGCGGCATGTTGTCCTCCTGTTCGGCCGCCCGTCCGACGGCCTGCTCGCCCGAGTCTGGCACGCGCACCGGCGCCTTCGATAGGCATGGCGATCATCCGTGCAGGCCAGGCGCGACATTGGCTCCGTCGTGCAACTTGGAGGTCACATGGCGCGCAGGTAGCGCCAGAGCGCGACCGCGCTGGCGGCCACCACGATGGACACCATCACCGTGGGCGGCAGGGTGCCGGGGTATCCGGCCGCGGTGATCAGCAGCATCGCCGCGACAATGCTGGCACCCATCAGCACGGAGAACGCGAGCCATGGCGCGAGCCAGAACAGGCCGTGACGGCGGCCCTGCAGCGCCGCCACGCCCGCGAGGATGAATCCGGGCAGCACCACGGCGAGGTCGATCACGTGGATGGGGTTCACCCACAGGCCCGCCTCGGCAAGGCTCGCCGGCACCTCGCCCGTGAGCAGAGCCGGGACCAGCTCGCTGAGCCACAGCAGGGCGAAGAGGGTGCCGGTGCCGATCATGGTCCAGGCCCCGAGCGTGCGTCGTCCACCGTCGGGGAAGCTCGTGTCGCGGGCGATGAGGGCGGGTGCCGTGAACGCGACGGCGTAGGTGCTGAGGCCGAGGACCGCCACGTAGACGAGGAACAACGCGTTGAGGTGCACCGCCATGGCGTAGACGATGTAGGCGTAGATCAGGTACAGCAGCGTCCCGAGCCAGACCAACCCGGCGCGGAGCGAACCCGCGCGGAACCGGACCGCCGAGGCGATCAGGGCCACCACCGCCAGCAGGTTGCCGACGTCCTGACCCCGGGCCTGCAGCGCCCAGTTGGCCGTCTCCTGGGCATACACCCACGGAAGGAGCAGCCCGGAGACGCTGGCGACGGTGACGAGGATTGAGATCACCACGGACCAGGCGAGGAGGGGGAGGGGCTGGCGCTGAGTGATCACGGTCGCACAGTACGGCAGCCCGTAGTAGCCGCCGTTCATGGGGTCGTCGCGCTCACCGCAGCTTGGGAAAGAGGACGGGGGTGCTCGCCTTGTACGCCTCGTAATCGGGCTGTCCGCCCCATTTGCTGTCGGCCTTCTTTTCCAGCAGCGGGACGCCGCTCACCTTGGTGAGCAGAAGTGCCACGAAGAGGGGGGAGATGAGCGCGACCCACTGCCAGCCGTCGAGCGTGGGCAGAGCGATGATCGCGACCCCGGTCCAGAGCACGATTTCGCCGAAGTAGTTCGGGTGCCGCGACCGTCCCCACAGGCCGGTGGAGATGAATCTGCCCTTGTGGGCCGGGTCGGCGTTGAAGCGGCTCTTCTGCAGATCCGCCACGATCTCGATCCCGAAGCCCACGGCCCAGACCACGAACCCGACCAGGGCGAATAGGTCCAGCCCGACCCGGGCGGCCGAGGTGATGGACACCCAGGCGGCGGCTGCGGTGAGCGTCACCCACAGGCCCTGGAGCGTCCACACGTTGAGGAACCGGACCACCGACGGCTTGAGTTCGTCGAAGCGGTCGTCCTTGCCGGCCCTGTGGACGCGCCGGACCAGGAAGGTGCCGAGCCGCGCGGCCCAGACGAGCACCAGGGAAGCCAGCAGCACGGCCCGGGCGTCGACGCTAGGGGTGAGGAGCACGATCGCCACGGTGATCGAGATGTAGGTCAGGCTGCCGGTCAGGTCGAAGAAGCCTCGGTCTGCGCCGCGAACGAAGGAACGAACACCACCCACTGGATCACGAACGCGGCCGCCACCGCCATGGCGAAGACAGGGAATCCAGCGACGGTGGCACCGCCCTGGCTGCCCGCCAGCGCCACGACCGCCCCGATCAGCACGACAAGCGGCAGCGCGATCAGTGCCGTGCGGTCAGCCGCGGAGCTGGTCACAGGAGAGCCACGATGTCGGCCTCGATCGCCGACGGCTCGACCTTGGGGGCGTAGCGGCGCACGACGCGACCCTCTCGGTCGACCAGGAACTTCGTGAAGTTCCACTCGATGGCATCGCCGAGCGGGCCGGGGGCCTCCGCCCGCAGCCACGCGAACAGGGGGTGCGCGTCGTCACCGTTGACGTCGACCTTGCCGAACATCGGGAAGGTCACTCCGTAGTTGAGTGAGCAGAACTCGGCGATCTGGGCGGCGTCGTCGAACTCCTGATCGGCGAACTGGTCGCAGGGGAAGCCGAGTACAGCGAGGCCATCCCCCGAGTGGGTCGAGTGGAGCGTCTCCAGGCCGGCGAACTGAGGGGTGAAACCGCACTTGGAGGCTGTGTTGACCACAAGGACGAGGTTGCCCCGGTACTCGGACAGAGACTGCTCCCGGCCCGAGAGGGTGGACGCGGAGAATTCGTAGAGGCTAGTCACGGGCCAACTCTAGTTGTGCGGGATACTCGAGAAATGTCAGCCAAGCGCGCAGCCGCTCCCTCCACCGACCACAGTTCCGGCCTGCTCAGGACCGCGGGGCGGCTCCTGCTCGGGGGTGCTCTGGTCGGTGCGGGGATCGGTCACCTCACCACGCTGCGGGAGGAGTTTCAGGCCCAGGTGCCGCCGTGGCTCCCGCTGGACCCGGACTTCGTGGTGGTCGCCTCCGGTGTGGTCGAGGTGGGCCTCGGGGCCGCGCTCATCCTGGCGCCGCGCCGCCTACGGCCCGCGGTGGGATGGACGACGGCGGCGTTCTTCGTCGCGATCTTCCCGGGCAACATCTCGCAGTACGTGACGGGCACCGACGCGTTCGGCCTCACCAGCGACAACGCCCGCCTGGTGCGCCTCTTCTTCCAGCCGCTGCTGGTGGCCTGGGCCCTGTGGTCCACCGGCGCCTGGAGGGCGTGGCGGAGCCGCAGCCCGCGGTCGTTGCCCGAGCAGCCCTGAGGCGGACGGGTCAGCCGACGGCGACCGCCACGTCGCGCAGCGCGTAGCCGGAGATGATGTCGTCCCAGCCGAGGTGCGGCTCCCGAACCAACCGCACCGGGTGCGCGAACAACCGGGTGAGCAGGATGTCGGACTCCTGGATGGCCAGCGCGTTGCCGGGGCATTTGTGGGCGCCGTCGCCGAAGCTCATCACCTCCGGGCCGATGCCGCGGGGGAGCGGCCGGGCCGGGCACAGGCCGAGCGGCGCCTCGCCGACGGTCGCGGGATCGGCGTTGGCCTGACGGACGAACAGGTCCAGCAGGTCGCCCGCGGCCACCGTGTGGGTATGGTCCCCGTCGGTGAAGGTGAACTCGTGCTGCGCGCGCCTATACAGATGCCCGACGATGGGCTCGAGCCGCAGGATCTCATGGAGAATGGCGTACCGCTCGGCCTCGCCCGCGACGACGTAGCGCGCGCGGAGGGCGTCGTCGCGCAGCAGGTGGAGGGCGGCCATGGAGATGAACTCGCGGGTGGTGGCCATGCCGGCGGCGCCGTAGGTGACGCACTCGATGAGGATGGCGGGGACGGCGTAGCCCTCCGTGAGGAGGTGGCTGATCACGTCCTCCTGCGGCGACTTGCGGCGTTCGCGGATGGCGGGGCGCACGTCCCAGAGGTAGAACCACAACATCGGGATGCTCCCGCGGAGCTGGCGCACGGTGCTCGCGACGCGACCCTCCGGCTCAGCCGAGGCCGGGTCGAAGGACGGCTGGTCGAACAGACGCTCCAGGCGATGCGCCATGCGGGTGAGGTTGGAGTTGGTGAGGCCGATCACCTTGGCCGCGACCTCCGTCGAGTACCGCAGCGACACGTCGTCGAGCCTTGCTCCACCCTTGGTGACCATCTCCGCGACGAGGGCGTCGGCCCGCGACTCCATCAGCTCGCGGTATCTGTCCGCCACAGTCTTTGGTGCGAAGTAGCGGGCGATCTTGCTGCGCTGGAGTCGATGGGGTGCCCCGTCCATGAACAGGATGGGTTCGTTGGCCATGGTGCCGTCCGGGATGGCCTCGGAGTTGAACCCGGCCTGGGCGGTGGCGTCGCGCTCCCGGAGGATCTGCCGGACGGCCTCGGTGGAGCGGATCCGCCACACTCCGTCGGCGTGCTCGACCCGCGGGGAGTCGGCCTCCCCAGGCTTGACGGAGATGCGGCGGCAGGCGGCCTCGGCGCTCATGTCTCCAGGCTAGGGGGCTGCCGAAGAATCGGTCGCTATTTGGGTTGGTCTACCCACCCAGGGAGCGACCGATTCTGGTCTAGCGTCGGGGCATGGATGCCCGTGTGAACTTCATCACCCTCGCCGTGACCGACGTCGCGGCCGCCCGACGCTTCTACATCGACGGACTGGGGTGGGCTCCCGCCTTCGAAGCCGACGGCATCGTGATGGTGCGACTGTCGCCGACGCTCGTGCTGTCGCTGTGGGACGAGGACCAGTTCGAGGCCGAAGTGGGGCCCATCAGCCGCGGCGACGGGCTCGTGCCGTTCACGCTGGCGCACAACGTGCCGAGCCGCGAGGAGGTGGACCGGGTGCTCGCCGACGCGGACTCGGCCGGAGCCTCGGCGGTCTCCTTCGGACAGCAGCGGGACTGGGGTGGATACAGCGGGTACTTCGCCGATCCGGACGGGGTCCGCTGGGAGGTCGCCTACAACCCGGGGCCGCTGGGGGTCGAGTTGATGGAGGCCCACCAGTTGGAGCGAGCCCCGGGAAACGTCCCTGACCCCGCTGGCTGAGCCGACAGCGGCGCGACGCGCCGGCTGCCGCGGGGTGCCGCTTCGACCATGGATCAGGAAATGTCAGAGTCGTCCGACAGAGTGTGGTCTGTAGGGTTGGCGGCAGGAGGACCGAGTGACCACTGAACCCATCAGGGACACCGCGGCGGCGCGCAAGGCGCGCGGCGCGTTCTTCACGCCACCCGAAGTGTCGGAATTCCTGTGCCGCTGGGCCATCCGGCAGCCGACGGACCGTGTCCTCGAGCCCAGCTGCGGCGACGGCGCGATTCTCGAGGCGGCTGTGCACCGTCTGCAGACGCTCGGTGGCGCCACGCCGGTGGTGGCCCACGAGCTGCATTCTGAGTCGGCCGAGGACGCGCGAGAGCTACTGAACGCGCGTGGTCACCCCGGACAGGTCAACGTCGGCGACTTCCTTGCGACCACGGCCACCCCCGGCTTCGACGCCGTCGTGGGCAATCCGCCCTACGTGAGATACCAGGGTTTCACGGGCCAGGCTCGTGCAGCCGGACTCGCAGCAGCACTGGCTCAAGGGGTCCGCCTGAGCAGGTTGGCGAGTTCCTGGGCCCCCTTCGTCGTCCATACGGCGGGCTACCTCTCCCCGGGCGGCCGCCTGGCTCTTGTGCTCCCAGCCGAGCTTCTCTCCGCCAACTACGGGCAGGAGGTCCGGGACTTCCTCTTGCAACGCTTCGGCCGAGTCAGTGTTGCGCTGATCGATCGGCAGGTCTTCCCCGGAGTCCAGACCGAGGCGCTCCTTCTCCTTGCAGAGGGAAGCGGCGGGACGAACCAGGTGCGCTTCGCGATTGTCGATGAGGCCGAGGATCTGCACGGTGTGGTCTTCGACACCATCCTCGAAGTGCTGCCGGGGCATCGCTGGACAACCGCGTTGGTCTCGGACGAGGCGACGCAGGCGCTGCACCGACTGACTAGCGCGGGGACATTCGCTCCGTTGGCCGCCTGGGGGAGGCTGAGCCTGGGCGCCGTCACTGGCAACAACAAGTACTTCCTGCTGAGTCCGTCAACGGCTCGCGAGCTCGGGCTTACAGCGGAGGACACGATCCGCGTATCGCCCCCGGGGTCGAGCCATCTTCGATCCTTGGCCTTCGGGCTCTCCGAGCACGCTGATCTGGGCAGGAAAGGCGCGAAGACGCTGATGTTCAGACCGGATGTTCCGTCCTCCGCCGGGCGGGCATACATCGCGGCGGGAGAGGCCGCCGGGGTGGACCAGGCCTACAAGTGCCGTGTCCGCTCGCCGTGGTGGCGGACGCCCCTCCCTGCTCCGCCGGACCTGTTCTTCACCTACATGAACCAGGGGACGCCGCAGCTGGCGGCCAACCCTGGGCAACTGCGCTACGTCAACTCGGTGCACGGCCTGTATCTCGGCCAGGAGCTCAAGGGTCTGTCCGATGTGGCGGCGGTAGCCGCCCTCAACAGCGTGACTGCTCTGTCGGCAGAGACGGCTGGCCGCGCCTACGGCGGCGGCGTGCTGAAGATGGAGCCACGGGAGGCTGCGGCGTTGCTCGTTCCCGCCCCGGCCCTGGTCCGGCAGCACTCCGATCAGCTCAGGGATGCCTTGCCGACCCTCCGCGGAATCCTCTCGCAGGGGAGGCTGACGGAGGCGCAGCAGATCGTAGACCACATCCTCCTGGGAGTGGCACGAGGGGAGCGCGCCGCTCTGCCCGCGATTCGGGAGGCCCGAGACATCCTGTCGCGCCGCAGGCACACCCGGGCCACAAGTCGCTCCACGAAGGGAAACCTGTGAGTTCACTGCGCATGAGGGCGTGGGCCCTGTTCGACCGAATCGTCGCCACCGCTGCGCTTCGTGACGTCAACCCTTGGCACGTGGACGTGGCGGGCGGCGTTCGGTTTGAGCCGGACTACGCCACGCTGGCGAAGCTGCTGGCGGTGCCGGCGCACCTCATCGCAGCGAGTCAGTCGGGCGTACCGGCGTTGGCCCTCGATGTATGGGTGGCCTACGAGCTTCGTCGGGCCGGTTTCGACCCCAACAGAGTGTGGCCCCGCGCCGTCGCGCCCAGGGTGCTCCCCGACGAGGTGGTCAGCTTCGTAGCTGCGCTTCCGGCGAAACAGCGGGCAGACGCGCAGGAGCGGATCAATGTGCGCGGCGCTGGTGGATCGACGTCGGCCAACATTCTGGGCAAGAACTACGTCAAACAGGTCGACGTGGTGATGAGTTCGTGGGCAACGGGTCCGGAACTGATGATCTCCACCAAGCGGATGGACTCGTCGTTCGGGAAGAACGCCGCGAACCGGGTTGAAGAGAGCTACGGGGACGCGAAGAACCTGCGCTCTCGTCACCCGCAGGCCGCCCTCGGATTCTTCTACAGCCTCGGGTCCAGTGCGCTCGACCAGGAGCCGGACACCGCCCGCTGGCTGATCGACCTCCTCGGGAAGCTCGGCCGTGAGGCGGATGCCTACGATGCTGTCGGCCTGATCATTCCGTCGGTGACGATGGGCGTGATGGGGGCGCCGAGGGTGATGGTGGGCGCGGTGGCGGTGGGTGGGGGTTCGCGGACGGTCTGCCATCCACGGATCACCACTCTGCGAGGCCCTTAGACGGAGACGGCGGAGCGGGACGCGATCTCGGCCGCGAACACCCGCGACGACTCCTTTGGGGTGCGCTCCAGGGTGTCGCGGTCCACCGCGTGGAGCCCGAACTTCGGGCCGTAGGCCGAGACCCACTCGAAGTTGTCCAGGAACGTCCAGTGGCAGTACCCGAGGACGGGGACGCCGTCGGCGATCGCACGGTCGAGACCGGTCAGGGCCTCCGGGATGAACGCGCACCGCTGGTCGTCGTCCTCGGTGGAGAGGCCGTGCTCGGTGACCAGCACCGGGACCCCCGTCGCGGCGGCCACGTAGCGGACCGCGCCCTCGAGCGACCCGGGGGAGATCGGCGATCCCATCCCGTTCAGCTCCACCTCAGGCCCATGAGCCACCCGCCCCGAGGCGTCGTAGAGCGCCTGCTCGTAGTTCTGCACCCCGACGAAGTCGTCGCTCTTCGCCAGCTCGATCCAGCGACCGTAGCAGGCGGCCCGCACACGGTCGCGGTGCGCCTCGCCGCCCGGCAGGGCCACGTCGTCCGCCACCGCGATCGACAGGCCGACCGGGACATCGGGCCGCACCGCCTTGATCGCGGCGCGCGCCGCGACATGCGCCGCCTCGAACCCGTCCTCCAAGCCGTCGATCTCCTCCAGCTTTGCGACGTTGCCCGCCCGGTACCGCGACACCCCGGCAGCGGCCGACGCGGCGTCGAGGGTCGCGGCGCTCAGCTTCCAGATTTCGGCCGGCAGCAGGTCGGCCAGGATGTGCTGGAGGTTGGGCTCGTTGAGCGTCGTGGTCGACGTCGTGGTGCCCGCGAACGCGACCGCGGAGGTACGGCTTCCTGGGCTCGACCCCTTCGAGGTGGGCTCGGGTGCGCACCGTTTCGAGTCGCAGTACCCGCGGTTCCGCGAGGCGGCGGGGTCGCTGTCGGTGCGCTCGACGTTGGCGGATCTGGTGGACCGGCCGGCGGCGGTCGCGGCGATCCGCGAGGAGCTGGCCGGGTTCTCGGCCGGCTACGCCGACGGCTTCTTCGCTAGGACTGCCTGGACCGACGGCTGCCGCCTCACTGACGTGCTCTTCGGGGTGCCTCCGCACGTCCGGGCGCGGCTCGACGAGCGGTTGTCGGCCCTCTGACCTGCCACCCCTCCGCAGAGTGTGGATTCAGGGATGGTAGACCGACGCTGAGGCCACACTCCGCGAGCACCCTGTCTCGCCACCGCGCAGCCCGGCGGCTCAGGTTTCTGAGGCTTCGAGGCCGCTGCGCGGCTCCTCAGCCAACGGGGCAGGCCGCTGCGCGGCTCCTCAGCCAGCGGGGCGGCTCCGCAGCCGGCGGAAGACGGCTCACGGGCAGGTCGCCTCAAAGCTTCCCGGCACCGCTTCCATGAGGTCGGTCTCATAGTCAACGAACCCCACCTCTCCGCTGGCCTCCTTGCCGCTGAGGTTGATGAACTCGTCCGCGTTCGTGTCGGAGTCCCAGCTGACGGT
Source organism: Tessaracoccus sp. MC1679 (assembly GCF_014164775.1). Taxonomy (GTDB): domain Bacteria; phylum Actinomycetota; class Actinomycetes; order Propionibacteriales; family Propionibacteriaceae; genus Arachnia. The sequence continues at coordinate 17,413 of NZ_JACJGB010000008.1, read as the reverse complement.
CGGATCCTCGAAGTTCTCGACGTCGTGGATGCTGGCGGAGTGCCCGAACTCGTCGATGGACAGGTAGAACTGGACGCCGTCGGCGATCGCGGACAGCACGAACTCGGCTCCCTCCTGGCCGATTTCGTCCGGGCCGAACGCGCACAGGACGCCGTCGAAGTCCCAGGTCTCATCGCCGATGGTGAGGGAGGCAGAGCCGCCGGTCTGTTGCCCCTCGAGGTTGTCGGCCATGTCGGAGAAGTCCTCCGCCATCTCAGAGGCGTTCTCCTCCAGCTCATCGACCGACACGCTGCCCGGATCGGCGGCCGCTGACGAGGCCGCGGCGCCTACCTCCGACGCGATGTCGCTGGCGGCGGGCGCATCGTCGGCCCCTCCGCAGGCGGTGACGCCGAGGGCCAGGGCGGCGGTGAGGGCGAGCAGGCGGGACTGTGGGCGGATTGACATGTCCAGACCTCCGGTTCGGTGACGTCCATCCAGCGTAGGGCGTTGCGCTCGTGCGTCCACCGGTGTATGTCGAACGGTGCGCCGGGGCACAGATGACGGCGGGCCAAAAGTCGTGCCGCGCAACTATCGGCCGGCATCTCCACTGATCAGCGCTGCCACGGCTCGTTGGCCAACGAGAGGGCGATGTCGTAGGCGCCGCCCGACACCGAGCCCCACCCCGAGGTCGCGACTGTCTGCCCATCGCCGGCGACGAGGTTGTACACCCGCGTGTCCCGTGGGGTGCCGGTGACGCAGCTCGACCCCACGGAGAGTGTCGCGGCAGACCTGGCGTTGACCACGTGGTCGACGAGGGAGAGCTCCGTGACGACTTTGACCGATGTCTCACCGCCCGCGCAGAGCTCGTGCGTGTAGGAATCGGTGGGGCGCAGCGAGGTCAGCACAATGTCCGGCTCGATGAAGATCAACTCCTTCGTCTTGTCGGAGCTGAATGTGTTGCGGTCGATGACGGTGAGATCCACCCGCAGCGAGACGGCCCGACGCACCTCGTCGGCATCGGCGGAAGGCGTGGATCCCGAGGCGTTGGCCGTGGGGGTGGCGCCAGCTGACGGGAAGCCTTGAGGCACGAGGATGCTCGGAAACACGGGGATGGGCTGGAGCGGGACGAGGACCGTCCCCGTCCCGGTTGAGTCCGCCACGGTCACGATTTCAGAGGTGAGGATCGTCCCGAACTGTCTCCCGTCCGGCGCTCGCAGCTGCCACGCCCCCCGGTGGTCCCCGGGCTCGCCCGGCGTCGTCACGCTCACGGTGATGTCGGCAGTCCCTCCGGGCACGATCGGGCGAACTGTAGGAGTTGGACCGGCGGGGCTGAGGTCTCCGTCGAGGTGGATGAGTTCCGTACCCTCCGGCCAGTTGCCACAGCCGGTGTTGACCAGCCGCCAGCTCTTGTCGAAGGTGGTGTCGACCGGCAGTTGGGTGCCGTCCGGCGCGCTCAGGTGTCCGGCCAAGGCCGCGTCCGGCGCGCAGTCTGGCTCGTCAGGTGTCGCGGCAACGGAACTCGCAGCAACGGTGGGCGTGGAGTCAACGGCTCGCGACGGTTGGGGCTGGGCCGTCGAGGCTCCCCCCAGCGTGATGGAGGCGCTGCACCCGGTGGTCACTGCGCACAGCGTCAGAGCGGCAATCCATCCTCGTGTCATCAGAGCACCCCCGGTGGTCGGTTGTCGGGTCAGCCTATCCCGGGGGACCGACCTCCGAAGACGGACGCGGGACCTCGCGAGATGGATTGCTGGAACCGTCCACGGCTCGGCGTCGGATGACCTGCGTGTCAGCAGCCGCAGGACTGACGCAGAATCAACTCTGGCTGCAGGACTACGCCTTTGCGACTCGGGTCCAGGAGCCCGTCGACCGCGGCCTTGGCCATGTCCGCCATCGGGACGCTGGCCGTGGTCAACGGCGGGATGGTGAACTCCGCCTCGGGTGAGCCGTCGAACGACGTGATGGCCACGTCGCCCGGGATGGAGCGTCCCGCGGCAGTGAGGCCCGAGATGAGCCCGATGGCCTGCTGGTCCGACATCGTGAACACGGCCGTGCAGTCCGGGAACTCCTCGACCATCCGCGCCGCCGCCTCACGGCCGGCGGCCAGCGACCAGTTGACGCGCATCAGCGCGTCGGCGCGCAGCCCTGCGGCGCCCAGCACGTCGCGCCAGGCCCGCTCGCGGTCGTCCACCACGCGGTGGTCCGTGGGCGTGTCCGAGCCCGCGACCAGCGCGATCCGACGATGACCGTGCACCTCGACAAGGTGGCGCACCGCATCGCGGGCGCCGGCGTAGAAGTCCGGCAGCACCGAGGTGTCGTCGATGTCCGGCGGCACGAGGGAGAGCCGCACCATGGTGATCTTGTTGCGCAGGATCACCCCGAGGGCGGCCTGCTCCGGAACAGCGGCCGTGATGATCCCGGCCACCAGGTGCCCGCTGAGCGACTCGATCAGGGCTGCCAGGTGCCCCGTCGCCCCCTGCGCCAGCACCAGGTTGACCCCCTTGGCCCGCGCCTCCACCTCGACGGCCTGCGCGAGCGCCGCGAAGTAGGGGTTCCGGACGTCGGGGACGATCAGCCCCACCAGGTCCGAGCGACCCATGATCAGCGAGCGCGCGGCGGCGTTGGGGCGGTATCCGAGCTTGTCGATGGCGTCGAGGACCCGCGCCCGGGTGGCGGGGGCCACCGGACGCGGACCGTTGTTGACCACGTAGCTCACCACCGCTGAGCTCACCCCCGCGAGGCGTGCGACGTCGTCGCGGGTGGCGCCACGCGTGACGCGAGCCGCTTCGCTGGACATCGCACTCCTTCGGATCGGTGTGATCACAGGGTATTGGCCGCCGGCCCCGCCGGGAAACGGGTCAGTCGACGGCCTCCACCAGGTAGATGAGCGCGTGATCCGGATGGACGGAGGCCTCCATCAACCCGGCCGAGGACAGCACGCTGCCAGGCAGCACCACGCCGGCCTCGTCGGCCACGGGCACCAACTTCGGCGGGCGGCCGTGGGTGAGGTCCACGGTCTCCGTGGTCATGTCGCGCTTCACGCCCCACCACGACGGCGGGCGCAGCCCCGACGGAACCCGGCCCACCAGCGCCGGCGACACCCGGTAGCGGCGCTTCGGATCCAGCCCCGGCATCCGCAGCCGCCCCCGGAGGCTGGTGACGTGGGTGGAGACCGCCGCGTAGGAGTAGATGGCCCGGGACCGGTCAGGAGCGACGACTCCCGTGGCGGTCAGCGACTCGTCGGGGAAGTCCAGCCGCACCAGGTCGCCGCCGTGCAGCAGCGAGCGGTGCTCCTTGTGGAAGGCCACCCATTCGGTCAGCTCCTCCAGCTCGGACTCCGACGCCTGGCGCAGGTCCCACTCGATCCCCAGGTGTCCGAAGATCGCGGTGGCGGCCCGGAAGTTGAGCTCGTGCGTGCGGCCGGTGGTGTGCGAGGTGCCTGAGGCGATGTGCGAGCCCAGCATCTCCGGCGGCAGCAGCTGCTGGGTCCAGCGCATCATCTGCTGGCGCTCCAGTGGGTCGATGCAGTCCGAGACCCACACGCGGTCCGTGCGCTGCAGGATGCCGAGGTCTACGCGGGCGCCGCCGGAGGAGCAGGACTCGATCTCCAGTCCCGGGTGGGCGGCTTTGAGCTCGTCGATCAGCCGGTAGACGGCCTGGGTCTGGGCGTGCACGCCCGCCTGTCCGAGGGGGTGGGTGCCGGCGTCGATGAGGTCGCGGTTGTGGTCCCACTTGATGTAGCTGATGTCGTATTCGCCCAGGATGGCGAGCATCTGGTCGCGGATGTAGGCGTAGCACTCGGGGATGCCGAGGTTGATCACCTGCTGGAAGCGGGTCTCGACCGGCATCCGGGAGCCGGTGGCCATGATCCACTCGGGATGCGCGCGGGCCACGTCGGAGTCCTCGTTGACCATCTCGGGCTCGAACCAGAGCCCGAACTGCATGCCGAGCTCCTTGACGCGGTTGACCAGCGGGTGGAGACCTTCCGGCCACATGTCGGTGGAGACCACCCAGTCGCCGAGGCCGGCGTGGTCGTCGCGGCGACCGCCGAACCAGCCGTCGTCGAGCACGTAGCGCTCCACGCCGACGGCGGCTGCCTTCTCCGCGAGCTCCAGGAGCGGCTGCAGGGAGTGGTCGAAGTAGACCGCTTCCCACACGTTGATGGTGACCGGGCGCGTCGACGACGGGTGCTGCGGCCGCGACCTCAGGTAGCGGTGGAAGCGTCGCGCCACCTCGTCGAGGCCGACGCCGTAGGAGCCGTACAGCCAGGGAGATTCGTAGGCGGCGCCGGGCGCGAGGGTGACCTCGCCGGGAAGCAGGAGCTCGCCGCCGCCGATGAACTGCTCGCCGGTGAAGCCGCGCTCGGCGATGTGGGTGTGGTTGCCGGACCAGCCCACGTGCACGCCCCACACCTCACCCTCGGCGAAGCCGAAGCCGGGCACGCCCGCGTGGAGGACGGTCGCGGCGTCGGCTCCGGTGCGGCCCTTGCGGCCCTCACGGACGTGCGCGCCGACGGTGAAGGCGCGGCGCTGCGGCACCCGCTCCTTGGCCCAGCGGCCGGCCTGGTCCTGCAGCTCCGAGGCGACGGTGGGGACGGGGTAGGCGAGGATCAGGTCGTCGACGCGGTAGTCGTCGTCGCCGGTGTTGGTGAGCCGAGCCTGGCTGCGCAGCACGCCGCCGGGGGTGAGCTCGAGGGTGAGGGCCAGCTCGAGGCCGGCCACGTCGTCGGCGGCGAGAACGGTCATGCTGCCGTGCCCGAGCTCCACGAGGGTGGCCTGTTCGGCCGCGGCATCGGTCTCCACGCCGTCGATGAGGAGAGTGTGGGTGACGAACCTCGGCGACCACGCGGCGCCGTCGGCCCGTGACCCGCTGAGCCCGGGGCGACCCATCCAGCCGGCCCAGTGCTCGGGGAGGATCGAGAGGCGGGTGGGGTCGTCGACCATGCTGGGCGCCACCGGCATGACGGCGGTGAGCGCCAGCGCGGTCGCGTCGTCGAGGGTGAGGCTGCCGAGCTCCGGGCCCCAGTGCAGGAGCGCGGGGAGCCTGCCGTCGGTGAGGTCGACGACGACGCCGACCCCCTCTGCGGACAAGGTGACGAACGCGTGGACGCGGTGGCTCATGGTGGGGATCCTCCTGGATCTGAGCGGGTTCTGTGGGGAGTGACCGGCGTGGCTTGAACTGCATTGTCCGTCGATCATCTACGCATGTAGACAACATGGTTGCACCACCCTGTGGACGAACGCAAGCGTTAATTTTGGGAGATAGCGATTCTGTAAAAGGGTCTTGCGCTACCGATGTGACGCGTGTAGATTCCATCATGCAAACCCGCACACCCCCCGTCAGAGATGCCGGGGCAGTCCCAAAGAGGGGAACGTGGTGAGTACACGAACACTCGAGCACAGCCTCGACACGAACCGTAAGCGCAAGAGCGACCTCCGCACTGCGCTGATGTTCATCGCCCCCGCCGCCGTCGGCTTCGTGGTTTTCTACCTCGTGCCGGCCATCCGCGGTGTCTACTTCAGCTTCACGCAGTACAACATCCTGGGCACCCCCACCTGGATCGGCACCGAGAACTTCGAGAAGATCGCGGTTGATCCGCTGTTCTGGAACGCCATGTGGGTGACCATCGGCTACGTGCTGCTCAACATCGGCTTCCAGACCATCATCGCGATCATGCTGGCCGTGATGATGCAGCGGCTGACCAAGTCCATCGCGCTGCGCGGCGCCCTCCTGCTGCCGTGGCTGATCTCCAACGTCATCGCCGCCATGCTGTGGTTCTGGCTGCTGGACTACCAGATCGGCCTGTTCAACCAGATCATCGAGTGGATGGGCGCCTCCCGGATCGCTTTCTTCGCCGACGAGGCGTGGGCCATCCCCACCATCGCCTTCGTCAACGTGTGGCGGCACATGGGCTACACCGCTCTGCTGGTGTTCGCCGGCCTGCAGACCATCCCGAAGTACATCTACGAGGCCGCCTCCATCGACGGCGCCTCCGAGTGGACGTCGTTCTGGAAGATGACGCTGCCGCTGCTTCGCCCCGTGCTTGCGATGATCCTGGTCATCACGGTCACCGGCTCGTTCCAGGTGTTCGACACCGTGGCAGTGACCACTCGCGGCGGACCCGTCAACGTCACCCGCGTGATGCAGTACTACATCTACCAGAAGGCCTTCGGTGAAGGTCAGTTCGGCTACGGCAGCGCCTTGGCCGTCATCCTCTTCATCATCCTCGCCGCCCTCGCCGCCATCCAACTGCGGATGCTGCGCGCCGGCGAGTCGGACCTGGCGTAAGGAGACCCATCATGGCCAATCACGCTGACACCAACACCGAGGCGCCGGTCACGCGCACCAAGAAGAAGTGGAACGCCGGACGGATCCTGGCCTGGACCGCGTTGATCGCCTTCCTGATCCTCTCACTCTTCCCGTTCTACTGGATGCTCCGCACCGCCCTCTCCACCTCGAGGTCCCTGGCGTCGGACCCCTCGTCCCTCCTCCCGGTGGACTTCACCTTCGGCGCCTTCCGGCGCGTCCTCGGACTGGGCACCCAGGAGGAGGCCATCGCCGAGGGCGGCTCCGGCGCGTCGGTGAACTTCTGGCTCTACCTGCGCAACTCCGTCATCTACGCCGGCGCCGTCACCATCGGCCAGGTGTTCTTCTCCGCGATGGCGGCCTACGCCTTCGCCCGACTGCGCTGGCCCGGCCGCAACGTCGTGTTCGGGATCTTCCTGGGAGCCCTCCTGGTGCCGCCGATCTTCACCAGCCTCCCCAACTTCCTGCTGATCAAGAACCTCGGCCTGCTCAACACCTTCCCGGGCATGATCCTGCCGACGTTCCTCATGACTCCGTTCGCCATCTTCTTCCTGCGCCAGTTCTTCCTGGGCATCAACCGGGAGATCGAGGAGTCTGCCTCGCTCGACGGGGCAGGGCCCTGGCGCACGTTCTTCAAGATCATCCTGCCGATGAGCACCGCGCCCATCACCACCCTGGGGATCCTCACCTTCATCGGCACCTGGAACGACTACTTCTGGCCGCTTCTGGTGGGCAACTCGGAGAACACCAAGGTGCTCACCGTGGCGCTCGGCGTGTTCAGGTCTCAGACCCCCGCCGGCTCGCCGGACTGGGCGGGCCTCATGGCCGCGACCCTCGTGGCAGCGGTCCCCGTCCTCATCCTGTTCTTCATGTTCGCCCGCAAGATCATCGATTCGATCGGCTACTCGGGCAGCAAGTAGCCCGCGGTAGTCACCCGTCCCTTCGTCCGCCCTCTCTCCCCACCCCTTCCCGAAAGGAACAGCAATGCCGAAGTTCACCCTCCGCAAGGCCGGGACCGCCCTCGCGGCTGTCACCGCCCTGTCCCTGTCGCTGACCGCTTGTGGCGGCGACACCGAGCCCGCCGCCACCACCGGCGGTGGCGAGGCCATCGACACCAGCGCCGCCTCCGGCGAGATCGACTACTGGCTCTGGGACAACAACCAGAAGCCCGCCTACGAGCAGTGCGCCGCTGACTTCCAGGAGGAGTCCGGCGTCACCGTCAAGATCACGCAGTACGCGTGGGACGACTACTGGTCCGGCATCACCAACGGCTTCGTGGCCGGCACCGCCCCGGACGTGTTCACCAACCACCTGTCCAAGTACCCCGAGTTCGTGACCCAGGGCCAGCTGCAGTCCCTGACTGCCACCCTCGAGGCCGACGGCGTGGATGTCGACGGCTACCAGGAGGGCCTCGCGGACCTCTGGGTGGGCCAGGACGGCGAGCGCTACGGCCTGCCGAAGGACTTCGACACCGTGGCCATCTTCTACAACAAGGCCCTCATCGCCGACGCCGGCGTGGACGAGGCCGAGTTGGCCACCCTCGAATGGAACCCTGAGGACGGCGGCACCTACGAGGAGATGATCGCCCACCTCACCATCGACACCAACGGTGTTCGCGGCGACGAGCCCGGCTTCGACAAGGATAGGGTCGCGGTGTACGGCCTCGGCCTCGACGGAGGCTCGGGCGGCGGCAACGGCCAGACGCAGTGGAGCATGTACACCGGCACCACGGACTGGACGATGACCGACAAGAACCCCTGGGGCACCAAGTACAACTACGACGCCGCCGAGTTCAAGGACACCATCTCCTGGATGGCCTCCCTCGCGGAGAAGGGCTACATGCCCACCGTCGAGGCCGTCACCGGCCAGAGCTCCGGCGACATCTTCGGCGCCGGCAAGTACGCCATGATCACCAACGGCTCGTGGATGATCAACCAGATGTTCGGCTACACCGGCATCGAGACCGGCCTGGCCCCCACGCCCACCGGCCCCTCCGGTGAGCGCGCCTCCATGTACAACGGCCTGGCTGACTCCGTGTGGTCCGGCTCGGACAACAAGGCCGCGGCCATCAAGTGGGTTGAGTACCTCGGCTCGGCTGCCTGCCAGGACATCGTCGGCGAGGCCGGCGTGGTCTTCCCGGCCATCCCGTCGGCCACTGAGAAGGCGCAGACCGCCTTCGCGGATCGCGGGATCGACGTGGAGCCCTTCCTGGTGCACGTGAACGAGGGCACCACCTTCCTGTTCCCGATCACCGACTTCGCCTCGCAGATCAACGGCATCATGCAGCCGGCGGTCGACGCGGTGTTCACCGGTCAGGCCGACGCCGATTCGCTTGACGCGGCAAACGAGCAGGTCAACGCCCTGTTCAACGGCTGATCCACTGATCGACGGGGGCCGGGCGGGAGACTGCCCGGCCCCTCGCCTGGTCCGAGTTGAGCAAATGGCAGGGGTCGCGGTGAGGCCCACGCTCAGGTCACGCGTGGGGGACTCCGCGACCCCTTCCATTTGCTCAAACCACCCCACCCCACAGGAGAAGTCATGGCAACTCTGAGCGTCCCGACGCCCGACCTGATCCGGGTCCAGCGGGGGCCCCGCGGCGCTTGGCGCAGCCCGTCCGAGGCCGCCGCCGTCGTCGACCTGTGTCCTGACGGCGGGGGACTTGCCGTCAATGTCTCCGTCGCGACCGGCGTGCTGCTGAGCCGGGTCCATCTCCGCTGGCGCCGCCCGGTGCCATCCGACGCGCTGGTCCTCGGTGACGAGTGGGAGCGCACCTACGGCGACACCTGCTGGCAGCCGCTCCGCGCCGAGGCCGTCCACCCGTGGATGGTGCTGATCCATTCACCGTCGGCCGCCACCACCTGGGGCGCGGGCGTCGACGTCCGCGCGGGATCGTTCGCGTTCTGGACTGTGGACGACGCCGGGGTGTCGCTCTGGCTCGACCTCCGCGCCGGCTCGGACCCCGTCGAGCTGGGGGACCGCGAGCTGACCGCCGCCGTCGTCCGCTTCGTCGACGGTGGGCCCGCCTTCGCGACCCAGGGCGAGCTGGCCTCGGCCCTCTGCCGCGACCCTCGCCCTTCCGGACCCCTCGTCGGGGCCAACAACTGGTACTACGCCTACGGTCGCGGGTTCGACGCCGACGCGGTGGTGCGCGACGCCCGTACGGTCGCGGAGCTCGTCGGCGACCATCCCGTCCGCCCCTTCGGCGTCGTCGACGACGGGTGGAGCCTCGACGGCACCGCCGACGGGCTGCCTGCCTCCGGCGGCCCGTGGGACGTGGGCCGAGCGATCGAGTTCCCGGACATGGCGGAGGTGGCGGCGAGGATCGCGGCGGAGGGCGTGCGGCCCGGGATCTGGTTCCGGCCGCTGCAGCACCGCTGGCAGCCCGAGGCCGGCGGGCTGCGCCCGTGGCAGGGTGGCTGGGCGCTGGACCCCAGCCACCCCGCGACCCTCGAGCGAGTAGCGGCCGACGTGAGTCGGATCCGCGGCTGGGGCTTCGAGCTGATCAAGCACGACTTCTCCACCTTCGAGGCTCTCGGCCAATGGGGCCCGACGATGGGCCCGCGACCCATCGCCGACGGCGTCCACGTGCACGACCGGACGCGGACCACAGCCGAGGTGCTGGTGGACTTCTACCGGGCGATCAGGGTCGCGGCGGGCGACGGCGGGGTGGTGCTGGGCTGCAACGTGGTTGGCCACCTGGCGGCCGGCCTGGTGGAGGCCCAGCGCACCGGCGACGACACCTCCGGTCTGGTGTGGGAGCGAACCCGGCGGGTGGGCGTCAACACCCTGGCGTTCCGGGCGGCCCAGCACGGGCGGTTCTTCACGGTCGACGCGGACTGCGTGCCCAGCACGCCCGGAACGGACTGGGGAAAGAACCGGCAGTTCCTGGACCTGATCGCACGCTCCGGTACCGCGCTGTTCGTGTCGGTGGACCCTGTGACAAGGACTGATGCGGTGGACGCCGATCTGTCGGCGGCGCTGCGGGCGGCGCTCGACGGCGGGGTGCCCGGGGGAGTGGAGCCGCTCGACTGGCTGCACACCTCGACCCCGTCGCTGTGGCGCTCGGGCAGTGAGACGGTGCGCTACGAATGGATGGCCGACGAGGGGTCGGACCCCTTCGACGCGACGGGGGACGCCGCCCCGCCCGCCCTCGAGGACCCCGCGGGCTGAGGCGTGAACAGCGGCGCTCCTCGCCATCGTCAAGAACGCAGCATGGCCGGTGTGATTTCTGAGGAATCCAGGTGACTTCGTGGCCGCTCGGCTGGCTGTCAGGGCGGTCGCTTCGCCCGCCTCAGCCTGCGGAGGTGGGCCACCTTGCGCCACCACATCGTGCGGATTGGTAGGTTCGGGGCATGCGTTGGGTGATCCGGATCCTGCTGGCCTTCGTCGCACTCGCGGTCATCGCCGGCGCCGCCGGCTACTGGTACGCGCGCCCGCTCCTCCTCACCGGCACCGGCTACGCCGCCCACAATGCGTGCGCGCTCACACGGATCGCGGACCGACCCGCCGGCGACGACCTCCCGCCCAACGCACTCGTGCCCTACCTGCGCACCAGCACCACCGACGACGGCGCCCGCACCTCCGTCCTGGGAGCGATCGCCGGGCAGCGAGCCTGGTACTCCGCCGGCTTCGGCTGCACCCTCGCCGACCGCGCCCCAGACCTCGGCGACCCCACACCCGCCAGCCCCAACCCGCTCACCTCGGCGCCCGCGCCCGCCCCCTCCGCGGAGCTCGACGCCGCCGTCGGCCTGGCGTTCGGTGACGACCTCGACGCCGCCGCCCGCGACGACCTGGGCACGCGCGCCGTCGTCGTCCTCCACGACGGGCAACTCGTGGCCGAGCGCTACGCCGACGGCTTCACCGCGCAGACCCCGCAGCTCGGCTGGTCGATGGCCAAGAGCGTGGCCAACCTGCTGACGGGGGTGATGGTGGCCAACGACAGGGTCGCCGTCGACGACGACGCGCTGCGACCGGAGTGGACCGACGCCCGCCGCGACATCACCGTCGACGACCTGATGCGGGGCACGAGCGGACTGCAGTGGGACGAGACCTACGATCTCGGCACACCCATCACCCGGATGCTGTACCTGGAAGAGGACATGGCGGACTATGTCGCGGGGCTGCCGCTGGCCCACACCCCGGGCGACTACCAGCAGTATTCGAGTGGCGGCACGAACCTGCTGTGCTCGGTGCTGACCGAGCGGGCCGGGGTCGACGCCGACCTGCCACGACGGGGGCTGCTGGTGCCGCTGGGGTTGTCGTCGGCGGTGTGGGAGGCCGACGCGACCGGTACGCCGGTGTGCAGCTCCTACCTCTGGGCGACCCCCCGCGACTGGGCGAGCATGGGGCAGTTCGCGCTGCAGGACGGTGTGTGGGAGGGGGGCCGGCTGCTGCCGGAGGGGTGGATGGCGGCGTCCACGACGGTGACGGAGGTCGCCGAGAGCGAGGAGGTGGGGTACGCGGCCGGATGGTGGGTCAATCAGCTGCCCGACGGGTCGCTCGTCGATGGTTCGCTCCCGGCTGATGCCTACTGGGCGACGGGACACGACGGGCAGCGGATGTACGTGGTGCCGTCGGCTGGCCTGGTGGTGGTGCGGTTGGGGTTCAGCCCGGATGTCGCGGGGGAGGATCTTCGGGTGGGTGCACTGGTGGCGGAGTTGGTGTCGCGGCTTGGGTGATCAGGCGCGAAGCGCGGAAACGTGCCAGGACTGACACCCACCCCACCCTGCCTTCAGCGTGGCTGCCACCACTAGGGACCCGTCTCCGCTGGGTCCGGGCACCACAGACCTTGCTGCGGAGGGTGCACTCGCTGAAGCCTGACTCGCCGCGCCGGAGGTTCCGGAACGAAGACATCGAACCTCCGGTTGTCATGCGTCCGAGTGTGGACTGGGCCCATCCGTGTGGGATCCCCCGGGGGGCTTCAGGCGTCCCTGCGCTCGAACCAGAGCCAGGCCGTCGTCAGGACCGCGACGCCGACGCCCGCGGCGAGGAACGTCCACGCGGGGATCAACAGCGACGCGGTGCTGACTGCGTAGGGCGCGAGAAATCCGATGTAGGTGAGGCTGTAGACCACGGCGGTCGTCGGGGCCATCAGGTGCGGCGGCGTGTGGTGCTCGACGATCGTGATGCTGCCGACCATGAGGAGGCCGTGCGCCGCCCCCAACACCACCGCGGCGGGAACCAGCCACAGGGGGTGGGGGAACAACGCGGCGGCGGTCGCGACCATCATGCCGAGGGTCAGCACGGCCATGCCCAGCGGTGGCGTCCGGCCCGGGTCATGGTGGGCGTAGCGTCGGACCGACGGCTGCACCATCACGCTGGTGCCGAGGGTGAGTCCTGCGGTCAGGCCCGCGGCGGCCACGCGGGGCAGGCCAGGGACAGGGCCCACTAGGGCTGGGGTCACGGCGAAGGCGACCGTCGCGGCCCCGAACACCCAGGGCGCGGAGGGCACGATCAGCTTCCAGAACCAGCCGTGCATCAAGTGCCGCGCGGCGGCCGCGACCGTCGGGGTGGGCTGGCCGGACGTGTCGAGCTCGGGCGCGTTCCAGACGATGGCCGCGGCGACGGCCTGCACGATCAGGTGCACCGCGTAGGCGAGCTGGAGCGGTGCCGGGAACCACTGCGCGAGGAGGCCGGCGACCATGGGTCCGATCGCGAAGCCGGCCGTCAACGCCACCGTGGAACGGCGGGCGCCCGTCCCCAGCGGCAGCCCGGCGGACAGCTCCTTCACCCACGCCGTGCCGGGCGCCATGACGAACCCGACCCCGATCCCGGACGCGATGCGCCCGGCGAACAGCAGCCCGGGGGAGTCGGCGCCGAGCAGCAACAGGGCGCTGCCCAGCAGCATCAGCACCGAGGAGATCCGCACCATCAGGCGCTTGCCCTGGTGCTGCGACATCCACGCAGCGGCGAGCAGGGCGGGCACGAGGCCCCCGACGTACGCGGCGAACATGCCCGTCACCAGTTGCTCGGACAGCCCTCGCTCGTCCCGGTAGACAAGCAGCATCGGCGCGAACTGGTTGGCGCCCCAGCCCGCGGCCAGCATGGCCAGCGCCACCCGCCGCCAGGTGCGCGGGGTGGCGGCGGCATGCAGGGCGTCCATGCGTTCATCCTCGCGCGTCGGGACGTTGGCCGCCCGGTCCGCCAAGTAGCGACGCGGTGGTCCGCGACTTCGAAGGAGATGTGCTCGACCCCCCCCGGGGGCCGGGGACTCGGCCTCGGGCTTGACGCAACGGAATACGGGCGTATTATGAATACATTCGTATTCCAGGAGGTCCCGTGTCCATCCATCTCGCACCCAGAACCGATCCCGCCGCGCCGGCCCGTCCGCTAGCCAGCTGGGACACCCGCCACCCGTGGCGGATCGCTGCCGCCGTCGGGCTGGGTGGGGTGCTGCTGACCGCCGTCGGCATGGGGGTCGTCGACGCGCGGGGGCTGCACGGCGCGACGGCGCTACTCATCCCGGCCGCGTTCGTCTGGCTCTCCGCCATTCTGGGGTTGCTGGTGATGTGGCGGTCCCGTCCGCCGATGGCTGACTACGGCTTCCGTCGGCCCGAGGGCGTGAACCGGGTCTTCTGGGCTCTCCCGCTGATTGCCGTGGTGGTGATCGTGATAGCCACCTCGGAGATCCGGCTGGTCCCCGCGACACTCGCCGCCTCAACCCTGCTGGCGGTCGCCGTCGGCTTCAACGAGGAGATCTGGTTCCGCGGCCTGCTTCTGGCCGCCCTTCGCCAGCTCGGTGTCCGCCGCTCCATCGTGGCCTCTTCGGCGATCTTCGGTGCCCTGCATCTGACCAACGTCTTCACCGGTCAACCGCTGCCCCACCTGCTGGCGCAGTTCGCGTTCGCCTGCCTGGTCGGCTTCGTGCTGGCCGAGGTCGTCGCACTGACGGGCAGCCTGTGGGTCGGAATCGTGTGGCACGTGGTCTACGACGCGGTGGCGTTCACCGTCGTCGACGACTTCACCGACCGCGGGTTGGTGGGGCTGACGGTGATCGTCGTGATTCTGACCGCCTACGCTGCCTGGCTGTGGCGGGCGCTCCCTGTGGACGGGCCGCGTGTCGCGGTGGCAGGCTGACCCGGTGCAGCTGACTCCGCGACAGACCGAGTTCGCCGACGCCGCCCTGCGGATGCTGGTGCGCGAGGGCATGGCGGCGGTGAGCTTCCGGACGGTCGCGGCGGAGGCGGGGATGTCGGTGGGGGCGGTGCAGAAGGCGTTCCCTACCAAGGACGAGATGCTGCGCGCGATGTTCGCGCGGCTGCGGGCGACGGCGTCCGCCCCTGTCCTGTCCGAGCCCGGGAGGCCGACGCTGAGCGGCTGGCTAGTGGACCTCATGGTCGCGGTTCTGCCCCTCGACGGGCCCCGTCGTGCCGCCGAGTTGCAGGGTGCCGCGTTCGCCGAGCGGGCCGCCTTCGACCCCGCCATCGCCGACGCGGTGGCGTCGTCGGACCGGGAGCTGCGGGTCGCGATCGCGGGGCTGGTGAACCGGGCCCGGGCCGAGGGCGAGGTGCCGGGCTCGGTGGACGCGGACGCCGTCGCGTGGGGGGTGCTGGCGTTCATGCAGGGGATGTCAAGCCAGCTGCTGTACGACCCGGCGCCCGAGGATGAGGTCCGACGGCAGTGCGAGTGGGTCGTCGACGGGCTGCTCAGCTGAGTCGCCGGGAGGGACGCTCAGCCGACGGTGACCACCACTTGGGCGTACCTCGTGAGAGCGGGCGTGCCGTCGTCGGTGACCTCGATCACGACCACCGCGCGCTGACCCGGCTGCGCCGTCGACGGGAGGGTGATCGTCGCCTCGAAGCCGTCCGCGTCCAGCGTCGGGTCGTCGCTCAGCGTGCCGGCCTCCGCGTAGACCCACCACCTCGCCGTGAGCGCGTCCCCGTCGGGGTCGCTGGCCGTGGCGACCAGGGTCGCCGATCCGCCCGGGGCGAGGGTCACGTCGGCCGGGCCCGACACGTCGGGCGCGTGGTTTGCTCCGCGGTAGTCCGGCGTGATGCCCCAGTCGGCGCGCGCCGCGAAGTCGTTCTGAAAGGCGGCAGTCCAGCGGGCGACCGTGTGGAGACGCTGGTCGAGCCCGGCGTGGGGGTTGTGGTCTTCCCCTGCGACGAAGGTGTGCGGGTTCGCCTCTGTGGCCACGAGCCGGCCGCCCCAACCGCCCAGGCTCGGATCCTCGAGGAAGCGCAGGCCGGTGGGGATGAGGCACATGAAGGCAGGGGTGTCGCCCTCGCCGGTCCAGTCCAGCCGCTCGAAACCGCCGATGAGGTCGAACATCTTGAAGCGCGACGGGTCCTTGGCCATGCCGGGCTGCCAGCCGGGGTTGTCGCCCTCGCCCTCGAAGTAGGTGCCGTCGCCGATCAGCCCGTAGTGGGCGAGCACCGGGCCGTGGCCGTACTTGATGTTGGGCGCCCAGAACGAGGCCTGGTAGTAGGGCAGGACCTCGGGGGAGGCGAACCTGCGGGAGAACGAGGTGAACCCGCCGAAGGCGCCGTCGAAGTCGAGCAGCGGGATCTCGGGCCACGCCTCGGCGATGTAGTCGGCATAGGCGGTGTCCTGCTGGCCGATGCTGAGGATGACCGCCTTGCGGGTGACCTTCGCCTTGATGTCGGCCCACTCGTCGGATCCGAGGTACCGCGTCTCGATGCTGAACAGGGCGCGGGCGATGGTGTTCGTCCCCCCCAGACTTGCAGGTACAGCGGTCGGGGGTCGTCGTCGAGGAGCGCTGCCTCGATCAGTTCGGAACCCTCGGTGTCGGCGCTGAAGTCGCTCTCGAAGGTGACGTTGCCCACCGCGACGGTGGCCCAGAGGTCGGCGGGGGAGGGGTACGACCGGTCGTGCTGGAGCAGGTTGGGGTAGATCCGGGCGTAGTCCTCCAGGATGATCCGCTCCATCCATCCCATCGGCTCCCAGCGCCAGGTCAGGGCATCGTCGGAGCGGGCCTCACTGCCCGCGGTCTCACCCATGAAGCTCGTGAGCATCCCCGCCTCCCGCGCCTCGCGGAGAGTGTGCACGCCGTCGCCCTGCCAGTGATGGACCGACGAGTTGTAGATCAGTCCGACGATGTCCAGCTCGTTGGCGTAGTAGAGGAGCCGCAGGAACGAGTTGATGTCGTCGGCTTCGCTGTCTGTGGTGATGATCGTCCGGGGACGCGAGGCTGGCGGGACCGACTGCGGGGCTGGGATGTGCTGCACAGCGACAGCATAACACTGCGGTATCGAATAGGTATGCAGAGCAGGCCCTGATTCAGGGGGTGCGTGCGCCGATCCACGGCTTTCGGGCGCAACCAGCCCGGAATCGGGGTGGGATGGATGCCCCCGACCTGCAACTTGCTATCCATGGCGCGGCTTCTGCGCATATACACAGAAGCCGCGCTATGGGTAGCACGTTGCAGAGGGTTCGGCCAGCCGCGGGCGTTGTGGGCGGGACGCGGTCCTCTCCTCAGGTGTGGGCGGAGCCCAGAACCCTCAAGAGAGGGGCGTAGTGGTTCTCGATGGCGGCCCGATAGGCCGGCAGGTCCCGGGCGACGGCGGCGTCCAGCATTGCCCGGTGGGCCGCCACCGTGTCCGCGATGTCTCGCGGCGTCGGAACGCCCAGGCGGGGGCCCAGACGCGTGTGCACGTCCCAGAAGGCCCCCACCAGCTCCGCGTAGAGCTCGTTGTTCAGCATCGAGGCCAGCGTGAGGTGGAAGGCGCGATCCTCAGCGGCGAATGGTTCGCTGAGCCTGCTGTGTTCAGCCATCGCGTCACACAGCCCGCTCAGCTCAACGGCAGCGTCGTCGTCCATGTGCTCGACCACCGTCGGAGCCAGCGTGTGGTCCAGTCCGCTGCGCACCTCGACGATCTGCCGTAGGGACTCGAAATCCTGGCCCGGCAGCACCACGCCCCGGAAGGCCAGCCCCTCGACCAGGGGTCGCAGAGACATCTGCCCGACGAAGGTACCCGTCCCGTGGCGCACCTCGAGGATGTCCAGGGCGCCCGTGATCCGCATCGAGCCGTGGTGGTCCGGGGTGAGGCGCAGGAACCTGTTCCGGTGCGCGGCGCGCTCCTCCCGCGCGAGGCGCTTGGCCTCGTCGGCGTCGGCGCGGTCTGGGTCGATGATCTCTGCCATCCGCGAAGCGAGGGTCCGCAGCTCGGAG
>NZ_JACJGB010000007.1 GCF_014164775.1 Tessaracoccus sp. MC1679 | reverse complement strand
GTGGAGCATAGGGGACTCGAACCCCTGTCTAAACGCTGCTGACTAGGAGCTTACCGAGGAGAAGGCAGCGCCGTGCTGCGAGTGTGCTACCAGCCAGACGATTCGCGGACTCCCGGCACCACACAACCGGCTCTGGCACTTCTCCTCCTCCACGCGCACAGCGTCCCGATCCGCTCTGTCCCGCGACCCGAACTGCTGCTGCTTGTAGCCCCTGACCACACCACCCTCGCGGGCTCGGTTAGCCTCAAGAACCGCCCGCGACAGCCGAGAGCCATGAGCCGGCTCTCGCGCTCATAATGCCGATGAGCGGGCACAACTCCCCCTTTCCACGTCACGAAGCCGAGTGCGAGATCAGGCTGTCTCCACGGTCTCCGACTCCTTGAGCCAGGAAAGCGCCGAGGAGACCGCTCGCTCATCGGTGTCGAGGAGGCGGAAGGCGGTGCCGATCAGTGAGTAGAACTGGTCGCCCCATGCAGTTCCGAGCTGTACGTTGCCGCCCCTGCTGAGCGAGAGGCTCGAGATGAGGTGCAGGCCGCGTAGGACGTTGAGGCACCGTTCCATCGCGTGGGCTTCAATCGACCACCCCTCGGAGCGCGCGACGCCGCTGGCCTGTTGATAAGCCTGATAAGCCTGCCGATAGAAGTCGAGGAGACCTATCTCCGTGGCCATGCTGCGGATGGACTTGCCTTGCGCGGGATGAACCGCCCGATCTATCTTCGAGACCGGCGGTTCAGGCCTCAACTACACCGTGGATTGTGATGAGCCACAAACCCCAATACTGGGGAGCGGCACTACATTGGGACAACAAGCGCCCCACCTCGAGGGTCTGTGCCCACGAAGCCGACGCCCGCAATGCGGTCACCCGGCCAGGGTCTTGAGGCCGCCGGCGCTCGCGACCACGAGTTCGTCCAGCTCGTCCAAATCGACCATCACCCGGCGTCCAACTCGGTACCGGATCAGGGAACCGTCGCTGAAGCGTCGGGTCAAGGTCTTGGGATGAACACGAATGTACTCAGCGGCTTCATTCAGGGAGGCCCACCGCGCGCGCCCGCTCTCGGTGTGGGGGCTGAGGTGTTACGGGTGCTCATCAAGGATCCTCTCGCTCATACCCCTATGAACCCCCACGGCCGACACCCAGCGTGAGAGGGGCCATTTGAACTGCGACGGTTCAGTCGCGACCGAAGCGCTGATAGGCAGCCTGACGGGTTGTGTCGAGCGCGGCCCCGATAACGGTCCAGGAGTCGCCGGCCTCGCGGGCCTCGTGTACTGCTTCTCGCAGTTCCTGTTCGGCCTCCGCCACCGCCTTCCGGGCAGCGAGAATCCGGCGGAAGTGCGCGGCGTCGCGGGCTGGGTTCGTACGGACGTCTAGCTGGTCCAGCCCGGTCGAGTCATTGTGTGTCTTGATGGTCATGGCGTTCACCTCACCTCAGGTAGTCGTAGAACTTCGGTCGTAGTCGATCAGCGTGGATGATCCGAGTCGGTTCATCTGCAGGCACAGCAACGAGTTCCAGCAAGCGTCCGTGCTGGTCAGGCCCGATCACCAACAGGCGTTCCTGACCGTTGTATTCATACTCGACGAGCCTTATGGCGTGGTGCCAAGCATGTTCGATCTCTGCATCCGTGATCCCGTGCTTGCGCGCCGAACCGCGGATCTCCATGTGTAAAGACTACCTTTACATCCTGCCCTCGTCAAGGGAGCCTTTACACGTAGAGAGGCGATCGGGGGCCTCATGCCACGACGACCGTGAGGCCCTTGAGCGCTTCGTCCTGCTTGGGACCGACGCTCTCGACCCGGCGTGGGAAGACGCGGCTGTAGACCTCAAGCGCCATCCGCGAGTCGCTCCACCCCAGCAAGAGCATGACTTCCGCGATCGTGTACCCCTCGCTGAAGAGCCACGCGGCGTACGAAGCACGCAGGTCGTGCAGCGTGATGTGGTCCTCCGTCGGCACCGGCAGACCCTTCCGCCACAATCGGCGCCGCTCCGCCTCCGGGGTCCGCAACCCCATGTTGGCCAGCGCCCTGTTATGACGACGGTCTGCCTCAGCCGGCCCCATCGGCTTGCCATCCGCGACGGTGAACACGAGCTGCTCCGGCGACCTCGGATGCAACGTGAGGTGATCCCGCAGGATCGTCACCAACGTCGTCGACATCGGCAGCGAGCGGATGCCGGCCGACGTCTTGGGAACCTTCACACCCACGCGGTAGGCATCGCCGTCCTTGCCATGCTCGATCGCCTGGCGCACCAGGATCCGCCGCCCCTCGAGGTCGAGGTCCATCCGACGCAGACCCCGGACTTCAGCGGATCTCAACCCGCCCAGGGCCACCGTGGCCAACATCGCCACGTGCTGGGGTTCGGCGGCCTGCAGATAGCGTCGTACATCGTCCAGGTCGAACACGTGACGCTGCTCCATCGCCTTCGTCTGTCGCGGGATACCCACGCCGGCGGCGGGGTTCTTGTCGATCCACCCCCAATGCGCCGCCTTAGCCAACAACTCACTGAACAGCGCCAACGACGACCGGTCGCGGCGGCGCTCAGCACCCAGCGGGCCCTGGCGCCATTGCCACACGTCGTCGTGGGTGATGGTCTTCACGTCACGCTCGGCCCCCCAGTGGGGAACGATCCGCAGACGCCAGTCTTGCTCATACGCGGTCAGCGTGGACAGGGCCAGCGGCCGCGGGCGCTGGGCCAGGAACCGGTCATAGGTTTCCTGAAGAGTTCGCACCTTCGGCCGTCGGGCCTCGACTTCCTCGGGCGCAAGCCACTCCCTCGCTCAATGGCGCGCTCCTGGAGTCCCAGCCAGTGGTCCACATCGCTCTTGTGGGTGAAAGTCGTCGGAGCAACCACCCTCCTGCCCGGATCGTCCGGATGCGTGAAGCTCGCCTGATACCGCTTGCTCGGCAGGCGTCGGATGTATCCAAACCGTCTCATGCGAGTAGGAACCCCGCCAGAGCGCCGCTGGCGCGTGCGATGAACGTGCGATCTCAAAGCTCTGCTTTGTCCCTCTGAGGGCACTTGGGTCCAAGGTGGAACAAGTAAACTCCCTAGTCAAAGGCGTTTGACTAGGGAGTTCTGCTGTGGAAACCCTGGGAAACTACTCGAATCTCAGGGGTGGCGAAAACACGGCGTTGGCGCTCATCGGGGACGCCCGCCGGTGCCAGACACCTACGGGGAATCGAAACGAACGGAGCCTCCAGAAGCAAGTCCGGCTGACGGAGACGCAGATCGCGGAGCTCCTCGAGGCGTACAAGAAGGGCGACTCGGTCTACGCGCTCGCTCGGCGGTTCGGTGTCCACCGCACGACGGTGTCGGAACACCTCCACCGCGCAGGTGTTCCGACACGCGCAGTCAGATTGGTCGTGCTGGACGACCAGACACGGGATCGGGTCCTGGACGCGGCACGCTCGGGCATGGCGGTGAAGCGTATCGCTACGTTGGTCGGGGCGACGGAGCGCGTCGTTGCTCGAACGCTTGATGAGGCGGGAGTACCGCGACGACGAAGCGACAGCGCGCTTGCCTGATCGACACCTTGCCCTGGGGCTCCATGCTCGTTTCCCGCCGCTGGCCCCAGAGCCGGTTGACTTCCGCTGTGGCGCGCTCGTCATCGTCCATGTGTTCGAGGTCATCACCCCGCGGCACGGTGTTGTCGTGCTTTTCACAACGTTTCGGTGTGACGGTTGACGGCGCGAACCGATCGCGTATAACAGGCTCCAGTCCCGGTGCTCTGCCGTCCCGGGACGCCCTGCCTCGTTGGTGGCCTGCGGCTTACGAGAGAACCCGAAAGGGGTTCTCGGCCGCTCCCATCAAGGAGGTGGCTCGCCATGAGCCAGATGTCCCTCACCGGGGAGGCGGGCGGCTACGCCCCGAACTCCGGTGCCTCGTCGTACGACGAGATCCGACCGCTGTCCGTGCGGATGCGTGAGAGCATCCGCGCCCAGCTGGACGTGCTCGCCCAGCTGAACGACCGCAGCGTCACCGAGGAGACCCGGTTGGCGCTGGAGCACTGGGTCGAACGCGCCAAGACCGATCCGTCGCTCAAGGAGCGCGCCGATCGCGTCCGCGCCGAGATCGATCAGGAGGTCGAGCAGCGGCGCCGCTCGGCCGAGCGCGATGCCGAGCACCGTCGTCAGGCCATCGCTGCTGTTCTCGGCACCGATGCCGCCGACGCGTCGGAGAGCGTGGAGGAGGCGGAGTCCGATGAGGACACCGACCTCGACCCGGACCAGGCCGATCTGCCCGACGACAGCGAGCAGAACGACCAGACGGAGCCCGGCGAACCCGAGCAGGCCGAAACGCCTGCGGAGGAGCCGGCGGAGACGGCGGACGAGTCGGAGCCGCCTGTGAAGCAGGCACGCATCCGGCGCGGCAAGGCCGCGTCTCGCACGTCCCGCACTGCGGACGAGGCGAGGGCGAGCTGAGTCACCACCTGCGGGGAGTGCCCCGGAGTCGAGACTGATCGAGGTCTCCTCCGGGGCGCTCCCCCAACTCACACGCCTCGTTGCTGCTCAGCGGTCTCACTGGCGATCCATCCCGGATCGCCGGCCGCTCGCATCAAGGAGGTGCACCATGCCGCAAGGCGTCTTCATCCCCGCCGACCAGGAACACCCCCCGGAACGTCGGGACGTCCACGCGCTGGACGACTACCGGGCCACCGTCGGCAGGAACATCGAGGCTGTCGACCTGCCGGAGGCCGAAGCGACCCTCTTCATCAACGAGGAGGGGTGGCTGCGCCTGCTGCCTGTCAACGCGAGAGCGACTCTGCTGTGGTGGCTGTGGGTACCGGCAGCACGTCGGGCACGGAGCGTTCTCCTCGGCGACGCCATCCTGGTCGGCGCTTCCGACCGCCGAGGCGAGACGAGCGATGTTCCCGAGGATCTGGCTGCCAGCTTGCTGCATCCTCACGGGCACGGGATCGAACTCCGCGTCCCCGGGGGCAGCCGGTGGCACCCCGTCCCGGCGCACTTCCCGAGCTACCACCAGGCGGTTGCGCAGGCGATCTCGCTGATCGACGAGTGGCAGCCTGTCGAGCACGTGCGCATCGTTCGCCTTGCCAAGCAGGCCGGTACCTCGAGCGAGATCGAAGGGGACGCATCGTGACGACCGCGCTGCTCATCCCGTGCATCATCGACCAGCCCCTCGAGGTTCGGCAGATCGCCGGGTTCAGGGACATCCAGCGGCTGGCCGACATGGTCATCCCGGTGGACATCGCCTCGCAGCAGGTGACGATGTGGCTCGACGCGCACGACCGCTACAACGGCCTGCCGCTGAACCTCCGTGCCTCATCGCTGCGCTGGTAGTGGGATCCCGGCGCACGGCACCTCCCGGCGCTGCACGGCGACGTGCTGCTGGTCGGCGATGTCGGCTCCACCCTCGCGGTCGGAGACGTACCGGAGGAGCTGCTGGACGCGCTACAACGGCCTGGCCCGCATCACGTCGAGCTCCGGCTCACCGCGGGCAGCCCTTGGGAACGCCACCCGGACGAGCACGAGACGTACGCCGACGCCGCCTTCTGGGCGGTCAGGCGCCAAGAGCGCAACGGCGACAACCGCATCGCTCGCATCGCCCCGCCCGCGTAGGCGCGACAACAACAAACAAAGGAGCCCGTCCCGGCATCGAGAACCACGAGTTCTCTGCCGGGGCGCGGCTCCTCATTTCATATCGTCGACTACGCCGGCCACCAAGCGCAAGAGCGAGCCTCCCCGATGGGAGGTACGCCTGGGCTCGACGGTCATCGGCTGGATCGAGGCACGCAAGATCGGCAGCGCATCGGCCACGTTCTACTTCGCGTACGGCGTGCTTCGCACTACCGGGGAGACCATCAACCTTGAGAGCAGCATCGAGTTCGACGAGCGGGTCGACCTGCTGCGGCGCTTCCACGCCGACCCGATGGTCGCTGAGCAGCACCTCCGGCTCGGGTATAGCGGCGACAGTTGACGACGTTGACAAACCTCAGCAGATCGGTCCAGAGGCTCAGAGGACTTCGTCGACGCGGATTCTGCGTGTCTGGATGCCGAGCATGACGACGGCGATTGCGATGCTGGCGGCGGTTGCGAGCCAGGTGAGCCAGGGGGTGCCGTTGAGGGAGACGGCGACGGCGTTGCCGAGGAGTGCGATGAGGATGATCGCGGCGACGATGGTGGCGATCGTGGAGCGTCGCCAGATGCCGATCGCGCCTGCGATGGCGGTGATGCTGACAGTGAGAAGTACAACGCAGCTCGTCGAGAGCAGTGCGGTCAGCCAGAGCGCGCCGTCGTGGACGTCGCTGACGATGGGCGTGAAGGACTCGGTGAGGAGGAATACGCTGACGGCGGCGCCGTATCCGACGAGGCTCGCCGCTGCGATGACGAGGGCGTAGGCGGTGTTCTTGGCCTGGAAGAGCGGGCCGCGTCCGCCGGGATAGCTGTAGAGGGCGATCCGGCGGTTCCCGATGTAGTCGGCGACGATGCGGCGGGCGTAGATGACGGAGCCGTAGACGACGAGCACGCAGAGTGCGACGGTGAGTGCGAGTGGGATGACGGCTTCGTAGCTGCGGAGCATGGCGCTGTCGGGGCTATCGTCGAGTCGTCCGACGACGGCGAAGAAGTAGAGTGCCGCGAGGAGCGAGCCTGCGGCTGTCAGCGAGACAAACAGCGAGGTGTGGCGGTATCGGTTGAGTTCAAGCCGGAGGAGCCGGGTCATCGGAAGCCTCCTGCGACACTGTCTCGGTAGAAGGCTTCGAGTCCGCCGTCGGTGCTGTCGAGGACGGTTCGGATGTCTTTCTTTGGGCCGAGTCGTCCGTCGGTGAGGACGGCGACGGTGTGGGCGGTGCGTTCGAGTTCGGTGAGGATGTGACTGGCGATCACGATGGCGGTGCCGTGTTCCGCGAGGGACGCGAGCAGTTCGCGGAGGTCGGCGATGCCGGTCGGGTCCAGGCCGTTGGCTGGTTCGTCGAGCACGACAAGCTCGGGGCGGTGCCCGATGGCGCGCGCCAGGGCGAGGCGTTGTTTCATGCCGAGGGAGAACGAGGCGACGGGCGTATCGGCGGCGGCGGTGAGGCCGACCCGCTCGAGAAGCTCGTCCACGGGTGCGGGTGGGGTGATCCCGAGAAGGTCGAAGTGCAGGTCGAGGACGGTGCGCGCGGTGGCGGCGGGGTGGAACTCGGGCGCTTCGATGGTCGCGCCGATGCGTGACAGGAGGCCGTCGCGGGTGGTGTCCGAGAGCGTGTGCCCGAGGATCGTGATGGTTCCCGAGGTGGGGAACGTCAGGCCGGCGATGGTCTTGAACAGAGTCGTCTTCCCCGCGCCGTTGGGTCCGATGATCGCGCAGATCTCGCCCGGTGTGACCGCGAGGTCGCAGGACGTGAGGATCTCCCGGCCGGCGATGGTCTTGGTGAGTTGGCTGATCTGGAGGGTCGGTTGGGTTGTCGTCATCGCTACCGCCTCTTGCGCAGCGCGAGATACGCGGCGAGATATGCCGCCCCTGCCCATGCGGCGACGACGATGATGTTCAGAACTTGGCTTTCGCCGGCGTGGAAGGTGGCTTCGCGGATGATGTCGCCGAGGGGTGTGAACGGGAGGAACTGGTGGAGGGTGACGGCCCATTCGGGGAGGCGTTCGGCGGGGAACGTGATCGGTGAGAACAGCAGACCGCCGATCATGATGACCTGGGTCGCGAGGGAGGTTGCACCGGTGGGCAGCCAGAGCGCGATGGCATATCCGATGCTGACCGCGGTGAACTGTGCTCCGAGGATCGCGGCGATGGTGAACAGGTCGATGTGGATGTCGAGGCCGAAGCGCAGGAACGCGGCGAGCATGCCGATGGCGATCCCGGGCAGCGCTGCAAGGCTCCAGACGACGGCGTCGGCGAGGAGGATCGCCGAGCGCGGCACCGGGAGGGTCTTCTGGTAGTCCAGGAGCCCTTCCTGCTTCGAGGTGCTCATGATCTGCGGGGCGAGCACGCAGCCGACGGCGATGATCCCGAGCGTCCACGCGCCGGAAGAGAGGTAACGGGCAGCTTCCTGGTCGACGTCGGGGATCATCAGCGCGAGGCCGTAGACGATCGCGACGGCGAACAGTGCCTGCACGGCGGTGAAGGCCGGCAGCAGGTACTTGTGGCGCGTCAGGCTCCACCGGACAAGGCCCCACCAGCTGACCAGCCAGGCGCGTTTGCGAGGCACGGCGAGCGTCGGTGTCGTGAGAGCGTCAACGGCCATTGGTGATCCCTTCGTAGAGGGTCTCGAGTGATGCCGGGGCGAGCGCGTAGCTGTCCGCTGCACCTGTGGCGACCAGCTGGAGTACCCACTCGATCGCGGCCGGAATCTGCGCGGGTTCCAGGTCGAGCGTGAGCTGCCCGTCTTCGTCGACGGAGTGCGCTGTGGCGGGTGGGGTCGAAGGGATCTCCGTGCCTGGACGTACGGACACGGTGAGCGTGGCGGTTCGAGCCTGCCGGGCCAGTTGCCTCGGCGTGCTGTCGACGAGAACGGCACCCTTCTGCAGCAGCACATACCGGTCGGCGGCACGCTGAACCTCGAGGAGGTTGTGCGTGACGACCACGACCGTGTGGCCGGCGTCGGCGAGACGGCGCAGATGCCGCCAGATGAGCGGACGGCGGACCGGATCGACGTCGTTGGTGGGCTCGTCGACCAGCAGCACCGGCGGGGGCGCGACCACGGCCATCGCGTAGGACGTCAGCCGGCGCAGGCCACCGGAGAGCTTCTCACCGCCGGTGTCCTTCCACTCGCCGATGTCGAGCGAGTCGATCAGGTCGAGCGCGGCCCGCTTCGCATCCGCCGCGGGCAGGCCCCTTAGCCGGGCGATCGACGTGATCGCCTGCAACGGCGTCACACCCGTCAGCGGCGCGTACATCTGCGGCATCATCGCCGCGACCCGACGAGCAAGGTCCGGCGCGGCAACGAGGGATGACGCGCCGTAGCGGATGTCGCCGGAGGTGGGTTTCACCGTCCCGATGATCTGGTTGAGGAGCGTGGTCTTGCCCGCCCCGTTGTGCCCGATGAGCGCGACCAACTCACCCGGCCGGAACGTCAGG
Organism: Tessaracoccus sp. MC1679; assembly: GCF_014164775.1. Classification (GTDB taxonomy): domain Bacteria; phylum Actinomycetota; class Actinomycetes; order Propionibacteriales; family Propionibacteriaceae; genus Arachnia. The sequence continues at coordinate 228,505 of NZ_JACJGB010000007.1, read as the reverse complement.
CTGATGGCTTGGTTCGCCGCAACACCCCCTCGCTTGTAGGTCTTAGTGACCTGATCCAGCGAGAGCGCGTCGGCGCGTGGCGTTGCACTCGTCATACTCAGATACTAGCAGTATCTGAAATCGGGGTCAATGGGTCGGCGAGGCTCAGGGGCGCCTGATCGGCCTGCTTTACAATGGAGTTCATGGCACGGATGAACCGCGATCAGCAGCAGCAGCACAACAGGGTGCTGCTGCTTGAGGCGGCCGAGCGCATCTTCGCCACTCGCGGCGTCGCTGGCGCGTCCCTTGATGACGTGGCGCTGGAGGCCGGGCTGACCAAGGGCGCGGTCTACTCGAACTTCCGCAACAAGGGCGAGTTGATCCTGGAGGTGATCCGGTATCGGCAGACGCTCTCGCAGGAAGCGCAGGACTTCCACGCGATCCTCGATCGCGCCAGCAACGACTATGAGCGGCTCGAAGCCTGGTGCGACATCTGGGTACTCACCGCCAAGAGCGGCGACCGCTCCAGCTACGCGCGGCTGCTGTTCGACTTCATCCCCTACGCGCTGCGGGACGAGCACCTCACAGCCAAGTTCCTCGAGTTCATCTCCCCGGCCGATGACATCCCGGCTGGCGCGTCCCCGATCCCGACCGACAGCAGGTTCGCGCGCATCCCCCCCGGCGACCAGTTCCGCATCCTGACGGCCCTCGACCTGGGACTGTCCGCGTTGGGATTGTTTGACCCTGAGAACGTCAAGCCAGAGCTCTACAAGACGGCTGTGCTGTCACTGGCGCAGACGCTCTACGACGCCAGCGACCAGTCAGAGTACGCCCAGCAGACGTAGTACCGCAGGGGCGAACCACACCGCGAACAGCGCGAGCTCGGCGAGCACGCCGACAGCGACGACCGCCGACCACAACCAAGCCGAACGCGGCGCGGGCGTCCACAGCCTCGCGGTGAGTGCCCGCCTGGTATCGGTATTGATCGTGGGGTTGTCGATGAGCATCTTCGCGATGTGTCGCCCGTCGCAGTTCCGGTGGAACCGCAGCTGCCACACGATCCGCATGACCATGACGGTCACCGCGACGGTCGCCACCCACGCTCCGGTCGTGCCGCGCAATACGAGCGCTACGGTCAGGAACGCGAGGTCGACGACGATCCCCGCGGACACCGCCGCCAGCCGTGGAGACGCCGGCCAGGCCCACACGTGCGTCAGATTCGTCGTCGCAGATGCCCGGCGCACCCTCACCCGGACGGAGCCGCGCCGGCGCCCGAACGCCCGGCCGAACACCACATGCGCAAGCTCATGAGGCACCGCCGTGACGATCGCGACACCTACCGCGACAGTCGCGGCGAGCAGCGGATGCGGGCCGGCCGAGATCGCATCCGCGCCGGTCGGCACGCCACCCTGCAGCAGAAGCGCGGCCGAGGTGGTGGAAAGGGCCGCGCCGAGCGCCCACAGCGATGCTCGCGCCGCTCTCCAACCGGCACTGACCGGTGCGCTCGGAGGTCGCAGCGACACGTCGGCGGAGCCGTCTGTGAAACCGGCATCCGAGAGCGTTTCGGCCAGTGGACCGAGGGTGGAATCGACCTCGATGCCGCCCGGATCGCGCAACGCCTTCGCCACCGCCTCGGTGACCACGAGAGGCTCCGAGTCCTCGGCGACCGCCACCCACATGCCATCGCGAAGCTCACGGATCTGCACGGGCTTCAGCTGCACGGTGACCTCTGGCGTTCCGGCCACGATCAGACCTGCTGGAGGTAGTGCCCGAAGACTTCCCAGGTGGAGGGGTCGCCGGTGCCGCATGTCGGGCAGTCCTCCGGTAGGCGGGGCCAGGACGGATGCGCGAACGCGGAGCCGTCCTCGAAGTTGACCTCGAACTGGGTCCCGAGGGATCGCGGTGGGGCGTAGCCGGTCAGGACGCGGATCGCCTCGTCGACGATCGTCGCCGTGAGGATGAAGATGGACGGCCCATATGCGATGGACGGCGGGTCGAAGCCCAGCTCGCTGAACGCGGCGAACTGCGACACGAACTGCGGGTCCCGCTGCGAGTAGTGGACATTCAGGCAGTCGAAGCATCCGGTCTGTCCCGGCACGACCGTGAAGACACGCCCGCGGCTCACCTGGGACGCGGCGAACACGCACGGGATGCCCGCCCCTACGATCGCCTTGTTCACGATCCGCTGAGCCACGAACGGCGGCTCGTCGATCGCAGAGATGACGAGATCCTTGCCGGCCAAAAGCGCAGCGACGTCTTCGACCGAGTCGATGCGCTGCTGACGGGCATCGATCCGGATGTCAGAGTTCATCTGCGCGATCGCGTCCGCTGCGGCGAGAGCCTTCGACCGACCCACGTCGGCCTCCCGGTACAGCAGCTGCCGGCCCAGATTGCCCTCCTCGACAACGTCGTGGTCGACGATCGTGACGGACGCCGGGCCGAGGCCTGCCAGCAGGGTCAGGATGTTCGAGCCACCCCCGCCGAGCCCGAGAAGGAGGATGTTCGATGCGCTGATCCGCCGTTGCGGAGCGAACCGATCGCCGTCCATGCCGATGAAGCGGCTGAAGTAGTTGACGTTAGCTCGGTAACGGGCGCCAACACCCGACTCGGCACCGGGGAAGCTCTCCTCAAGGAACCCTTCCTGGTCGAGGAGAGTGATCCCGTCGAGGACGTCCTGCTCCGTCAGCTCAGGGAACTCCCGCTGCACGGCCTGAACGACATCGGGCAGCGGGCGGCCGTCGAGGGCGGCGACAAGCGACCAGAGCTGATGCTCGGGGTCGTCGAACTCCGCGGTGATGCCCAGTTGCGCACCGATCCGGAAGACGCGGTCGTCCAGCCGGTACGCGGGGTAGATCGGCTTGAGTCGAGGACGAGAGGGCGACGTGGCCACGGAATGCTCCTTGCTTCTCTCGGGTACAGAAGAGTGGGCCGCCAGCAGTCGAGAGCGCTGGCGGCCCGGCGGAATACACGCATGCGCTCCGCCCGTCGGGAGCATCAGACGATGATCCACCACACAGTCGCCTCGACCTTCTCGGCACGGCGCACGGTCACGTTCTTCATCGGTTCCACCTCCCCTCTGCGGTCACAGACCTTGCCCCGTCACTGCCGGGCAAGTCATACGGATTCGGGTTACCCGCAATCAAAGACTAGGGGTATCTGGATACTGACAGTATTTGTAGTCTGAGTCAAGAGTCCGAGTCACGAACCGACAACAACCGACGATCGGAGCAGGCATGCAGCGCTCAACGACGGCAGCTGATGGACGCCGCGGCCGCGAGCTGCCATTGCGGGCACTGGGCGAGCGACCCTGGGTTCAACTCGCGGTTGGCGTCCCGCTCGGCCTTCTCGCCGCCTCCGTCGCCGGAATCACACAAGTGGGGATCGCTTACGGACTCCAGGGCGCGCAGTCCTGGGACGACGCGCTCTCCACGCCGTGGCCGGGTCAGCCCATCGGCATGGTGCTCCAGGTCGCGGCGGCCATCCTCGTCATGTGGTTCGTGGCGACCAGGATCGCAGGCAGACCCGTCTACGAACTCGAACGCCAGGGCGCGATCCGCGAGCTCGCATACGGAGGGGCCATCGGCGCCGGCATCGTCACCATCACCGTCCTACTGCTCCTCGGCGTAGGCGCCTACGAGATAACCGACGTCACCGTCGGGCGCGGGCTCCTCACAGGAATCCTCCTCGGCCTCGGTAGCGCCTTCGGGGAAGAGGTCGTCATGCGCGGCATCCTGCTCCGCGTCCTCATCGGCAAACTCGGCACCGCCGCAGCGCTCGCCATCACCTCGCTCGCCTTCGGTCTCCTCCACCTCGGCAACCCTCACTCGTCACTGCTCGGCGCCGTCGGCGTCGCGCTCCAAGCCGGGCTCCTCTTCGGCGCCGCGTACCTCCTGACACGACGCCTCTGGCTGGCAATCGGCATACACGCCGCCTGGAATTTCACGCAAACCGCGATCTTCGGGCTCAACGTCTCCGGCGTGCCCACAGAACCGGGCCTGCTCGTCGCCCGCCTCCAAGGCCCCGAATGGCTGTCAGGCGGCGAGGTCGGTATCGAGGGGTCGGTCATCACTATCGCGCTCGGCCTGATCGTAAGTCTCGTCATGCTCCGCGCGGCGATCGCGAAGAAACCACCAGCATCCCCGTCGTGATCACACGTGCCAAGCATGGTTGATCGAGAGGATCAGCCGAGGTTCCGTACCGCGGTACGGTGAGCGTTGACCACGTGCCGAGCCGCTGAGAGGTAGATCATGGGCGACATCCCGAGCAACAGCTTCGCCGTCGCCGCCGTGATCGTGCTGGCGTTGCCCGGCATCATCTTCTCGGGTGTGAGGCACTGGCTTCGAGGAGAACGCCCAGGAGAACGCAACCCCGGTCTAGTGCTGGCGCGCAGCTTTGTGTTCTCCGTCGTCCTCGCGGGTGTGTACCTGATGCTCTTCGGCGGCTGGCTATTCGACGGCATCGCCCCGGGATCAGAAGCGGACACGCTCGTCGTCAGCGACCCTCGCGCCGTCGGTGGGGTTGTGACGGTGTTCTTCGCGCTGATCCCCGCTCTGATCGCGCTGATCGTCTATCGTCGTGACGTCCGGGTGGAGCCGTCCGCTGAGAACAGTCCGGCATGGATCCGCGGCGCCTGGACGGGTGTGCAGCGGGCAAGCGCCTGGGTGGACAGGAAGCTCGACTGGCTCCCGTGGATGACCTCCCGCCACGGATACATCGACATCGCGTCACCGTGGGAGAAAGCGAACCGCGACAACAAGGACGCCGCCTGGGTGAAGATCCAACGCGAGAACGGGCAGTGGATCGGCGGATGGCTGACGCACGGATCGCTCGCGGCCGCCTACCCGGAGCAGCACCAGCTCTACATCGACCAGCAGTACGAGATGACCGCGGACGGCGACTTCGGCGATGCTCTCACCGACACGGGCGTTTGGATCGTCGTCGGCGACAAGGACGTCGTCTCGTGGATCAAGAGCGGGCGCATCGCAGCCCGCGAGGAACAGGCCAAGCAGAACAAGCGGAGGATCGTCTCATGACCGACGGCAACGGGCAGCAGGGATCGGGCAGCAACGAGACCACACGTCGGCTCACCGAACGCGGTATCGGATCAGGCGAGTACACGCCACCGCCCCCACCGCCCCCTGCGAGGGGCAACGGATCGCAGGCAAGCAGCTCCTCAACAGCATCAGAGAACAACGAGTAACGGCGCCCCGGAGCCTCGAGATTCCGCTACCGCAGCTGCGCCAGGAGAGCTAGTTGCAGCTCAATCGGGCGCGGACGCACCGAGCAGTCTCTTGCGGTGCTGGCTGAGGGCTCCTTCGTGTGCGAGCCAGAACCCCACCGCGTCGGCGTTGCGCAGATGCCACGGGCCGTTCACGGTGCCCAGCAGCTTGTCCGCTGTCGCCTCCGAGGCGGGCGGGGGCACGGGACCGACAAGCACGGGGATCGAGAGGCCGAGCGACCAGTCCACGAGGGCGGAGTACACGGCATCGAGACTGGCGCCTTCTACTTGGGTGTCGATGACGAGGTAGTAGACGAGGTCGCTGATCGTATCTTTCGGCCATGTAGCGGCATCGGTTTCGAGCGCCACTACACGACCAAGAAGCACAGCCCGGAGTTCCTCCGCGCGTTCCGTGCGCTCATGGCCGACACCGTCGGCGACGCCGACGAAGCCCAGCGGCTCCTCAAGAAGCAGCTCGACAGTCAACTGGCCGCGCTCGACGTGCAGGAAGAGAACCTGCTCGACCTCGCCGCCGACGGCACCGTCGCGTCTGCCAAGATCAAGGCCAGGCTCCGGAAGATCGGGCAGGAACGCGAACGCCTCGTCACCCAGCGCGACGCCGTCACCGTCGACCTCACCGCCGGGGCACGGTTCCTCGACGCCCAACTCAGCCTGCTGGAGAATCCGCATGAGCTGTACAAGGACACCACCGACGAAGTCCGCCGCCGCCTCAACCAGGCCGTGTTCGGCGCGATCTACATCACCGATGAGGACGTCATCGGCTCTCGCCTCACCGCGCCACACGGCGAACTGTTCGCCGCCGAAGCCGCCTACCAGGCCGCAACCCTCGGCCTCGACCAGGACGCCATCCGGCGGCACTTCGCCGCCGCGTTCGCCCTCGGACAGGGCACCATCCCCACCAAAGACAAAGAGACCGCCCCGAAGGGCGGTCTCTTTGCTGACTACTCAACAGTGGCGACAACGGCCTGGAGCTCACTCTTCACCGCCTCTGCAGCAGGTGCGGTTTCGAGTAAGCCTCACATGGTGGAGCATAGGGGACTCGAACCCCTGTCTAAACGCTGCTGACTAGGAGCTTACCGAGGAGAAGGCAGCGCCGTGCTGCGAGTGTGCTACCAGCCAGACGATTCGCGGACTCCCGGCACCACACAACCGGCTCTGGCACTTCTCCTCCTCCACGCGCACAGCGTCCCGATCCGCTCTGTCCCGCGACCCGAACTGCTGCTGCTTGTAGCCCCTGACCACACCACCCTCGCGGGCTCGGTTAGCCTCAAGAACCGCCCGCGACAGCCGAGAGCCATGAGCCGGCTCTCGCGCTCATAATGCCGATGAGCGGGCACAACTCCCCCTTTCCACGTCACGAAGCCGAGTGCGAGATCAGGCTGTCTCCACGGTCTCCGACTCCTTGAGCCAGGAAAGCGCCGAGGAGACCGCTCGCTCATCGGTGTCGAGGAGGCGGAAGGCGGTGCCGATCAGTGAGTAGAACTGGTCGCCCCATGCAGTTCCGAGCTGTACGTTGCCGCCCCTGCTGAGCGAGAGGCTCGAGATGAGGTGCAGGCCGCGTAGGACGTTGAGGCACCGTTCCATCGCGTGGGCTTCAATCGACCACCCCTCGGAGCGCGCGACGCCGCTGGCCTGTTGATAAGCCTGATAAGCCTGCCGATAGAAGTCGAGGAGACCTATCTCCGTGGCCATGCTGCGGATGGACTTGCCTTGCGCGGGATGAACCGCCCGATCTATCTTCGAGACCGGCGGTTCAGGCCTCAACTACACCGTGGATTGTGATGAGCCACAAACCCCAATACTGGGGAGCGGCACTACATTGGGACAACAAGCGCCCCACCTCGAGGGTCTGTGCCCACGAAGCCGACGCCCGCAATGCGGTCACCCGGCCAGGGTCTTGAGGCCGCCGGCGCTCGCGACCACGAGTTCGTCCAGCTCGTCCAAATCGACCATCACCCGGCGTCCAACTCGGTACCGGATCAGGGAACCGTCGCTGAAGCGTCGGGTCAAGGTCTTGGGATGAACACGAATGTACTCAGCGGCTTCATTCAGGGAGGCCCACCGCGCGCGCCCGCTCTCGGTGTGGGGGCTGAGGTGTTACGGGTGCTCATCAAGGATCCTCTCGCTCATACCCCTATGAACCCCCACGGCCGACACCCAGCGTGAGAGGGGCCATTTGAACTGCGACGGTTCAGTCGCGACCGAAGCGCTGATAGGCAGCCTGACGGGTTGTGTCGAGCGCGGCCCCGATAACGGTCCAGGAGTCGCCGGCCTCGCGGGCCTCGTGTACTGCTTCTCGCAGTTCCTGTTCGGCCTCCGCCACCGCCTTCCGGGCAGCGAGAATCCGGCGGAAGTGCGCGGCGTCGCGGGCTGGGTTCGTACGGACGTCTAGCTGGTCCAGCCCGGTCGAGTCATTGTGTGTCTTGATGGTCATGGCGTTCACCTCACCTCAGGTAGTCGTAGAACTTCGGTCGTAGTCGATCAGCGTGGATGATCCGAGTCGGTTCATCTGCAGGCACAGCAACGAGTTCCAGCAAGCGTCCGTGCTGGTCAGGCCCGATCACCAACAGGCGTTCCTGACCGTTGTATTCATACTCGACGAGCCTTATGGCGTGGTGCCAAGCATGTTCGATCTCTGCATCCGTGATCCCGTGCTTGCGCGCCGAACCGCGGATCTCCATGTGTAAAGACTACCTTTACATCCTGCCCTCGTCAAGGGAGCCTTTACACGTAGAGAGGCGATCGGGGGCCTCATGCCACGACGACCGTGAGGCCCTTGAGCGCTTCGTCCTGCTTGGGACCGACGCTCTCGACCCGGCGTGGGAAGACGCGGCTGTAGACCTCAAGCGCCATCCGCGAGTCGCTCCACCCCAGCAAGAGCATGACTTCCGCGATCGTGTACCCCTCGCTGAAGAGCCACGCGGCGTACGAAGCACGCAGGTCGTGCAGCGTGATGTGGTCCTCCGTCGGCACCGGCAGACCCTTCCGCCACAATCGGCGCCGCTCCGCCTCCGGGGTCCGCAACCCCATGTTGGCCAGCGCCCTGTTATGACGACGGTCTGCCTCAGCCGGCCCCATCGGCTTGCCATCCGCGACGGTGAACACGAGCTGCTCCGGCGACCTCGGATGCAACGTGAGGTGATCCCGCAGGATCGTCACCAACGTCGTCGACATCGGCAGCGAGCGGATGCCGGCCGACGTCTTGGGAACCTTCACACCCACGCGGTAGGCATCGCCGTCCTTGCCATGCTCGATCGCCTGGCGCACCAGGATCCGCCGCCCCTCGAGGTCGAGGTCCATCCGACGCAGACCCCGGACTTCAGCGGATCTCAACCCGCCCAGGGCCACCGTGGCCAACATCGCCACGTGCTGGGGTTCGGCGGCCTGCAGATAGCGTCGTACATCGTCCAGGTCGAACACGTGACGCTGCTCCATCGCCTTCGTCTGTCGCGGGATACCCACGCCGGCGGCGGGGTTCTTGTCGATCCACCCCCAATGCGCCGCCTTAGCCAACAACTCACTGAACAAGGCCAACGTCGACCGGTCGCGGCGGCGCTCAGCACCCAGCGGGCCCTGGCGCCACTGCCACACCTCGTCGTGAGTGATGGTCGTCACATCCCGTTCAGTTCCCCAGTGGGGCACGATTCGAAGCCGCCAGTCCTGCTCGTAGGCGGTCCGGGTGGACAGAGCTAGCGGCCGCGCGCGCTGTGCCAGAGAACGCCGCGCGCGATCTGGGACGCCTCCATCGTGAAGATCATCCTCGGCGGCGCCTCGAACTCGAAAGACTTGCACGACCTCACCACCCTCATCGGAGAACGCGACGAAATCACCGACTCCACCACCATCGGCGATCACGGCTCCCGCTCCGCGCAGAGGTCGATCCGCCGGGTGCCCATCCTCCCACCCGACGCGATCAGGACACTCCCGTTCGGGACAGCCCTCGTCCTCCTGCGCGCCGCGCCGCCGATCGTCACCCGGATGCGGACCTGGATCACCCGCCCCGACGCCGCACGCCTGCGCGCCGACCGCGCCGAGGTCGAGAAGCTGCTGCAACAGAGCCCCTCCGACTCATAGGGGCGCCGCGCGTACCTGCCTGGCAAGAGCGACCCCGGCACGCGGGGTCGCGAGACAGGTCAGGAGGACAGTCCGATGGCTATCCGCACGCAGCAGTCGATTTCAGGGTTCATCGCATCCGATCCGCAGTTGAAGATCGCCGACAGTGGCAAGGCCCGGTTCGGGCAGCGGCACTACCGGGCGACGGGGCCGGGTGAGTTCGAGGAGCTGGAGGCGACGTTCCACGATCTGGTGATCCATGGCAAGACCGCCGAGCGCGCCTACGAACGCTTCGCCAAGGGCGACAGCTTCGTCGCCGAAGGCTATCTCGACCGGGACGAGTACATCCGCGACGGGCAGACGATGACCGGGGAGAAGTTCGTCGCCAAGAAGATCGGCCACGACACCGCACGCTCCACCTACACCGTCGAACGCGCCCGCCGTGAACCACCCACACGCGCCCCGGAGTTCGAGCCGCCGTCCCGGCCTGCCACCAACCGCAGCCACGCGATCAGCCGGTGAATCAGGAGCACGATCATGATCGACACCCCTGACGAGTTCGACCCAGACCTCGACACTGATCTTGATACCGACGAGCCCGAACCCGAGGACGACGTGGACGGCGGGTCTGATGACGCCGGGGTGGCCGAGCCGCCACACCCGGTGAACTGGAATCTGCTGACCGCGCATGAGGCAGAGATCGAGTGGCTGGAGCTGAACCGGTGGGTACACTGGCTGCGCCACACCTACGGGCTGCCCGCCAGCGTGATCCCTCCGTTCTGGCACCATCACCCCGAACTCGTCTGGGAACTGTCCGCCCTGCATCTGCACTGGCTGTGCGCGTACGACCCCGAGCAGAACGGGTCCGCTACGCTTCTGGGCAACCACACAGCGGCGCGTCCCCCGGAGCGAGTTCCGGTTGGACCACCCCATCGGCCGGCCCGAGCACGGGGGCGCTGCCGGTGGAGGCGAGCCAAGCAAACTCGAGGGTTTCGGGCGTGGGCATCTCAGTCATGGCGGACTCCCAGGGGCGGAGGGTGAACAGTGCGCGGCACGCTAACAGCAAGGCGCCGACGGGCGTCAGGTGGTCGGCTTAGCGCGGGTACGCCTCCCCGGGCCGCAGCTCAGCCCAGTCGCTCGGTCGGGGACGCGTCCCAGACGTAGATGAGCGCGTCCCAGGCCTCCGCGGGGGTGACGCTCACCGTGTGCGACGGCGGCACCCACGCCTGCCACGAGGCGAACGGCTCGCCGGCGCTGACCATCGTCGTGGCGCCGCGCAACAACTCGGCGTCGGCCCCGGTGACCGAGGCCAGCTCCAGGTAGCCCACCGTCGTGCCTTCGAACAGCCCGCGGATGCGCCCGTTCACCGTCAGCGTCGACACCGTTCCCTGCGAGTTCAGCCCCACGCGATGCCCGTCGGTGCCGATCACCCGGTAGTCATCTCCCCACTGCCGCGCGGCCAGCCGCCCCACGGTGTCGCCCCCGACCGCGGTCGCCTGCCCCGCGCGGTCGAGGTGCCCGTTGTGGCCGAACAGCAGCGTGCGCTCGCGCCCGGACGCCGTCCCGCGCTCCACGAGCCAGGCCAGGTTGTCGAACATCATCGCGTCCCGGTTGCCGACACCGAGGCCTCGCTGCCGGGCTTGCTCCAGCACGCGCCCCGCCTGCCGCGCCTCGGCCGCTGCCTCGCTCCCGTCATCGGACGCCGTGAGCGCGGCCTGCAGGTCCGCCACGGCCGACTCGACGTCGGCGGCCACCGCCCTGTCCCACAGGGATTCATCGGTGAAGCGCGCCAGCCGCGCGGTCAGGTCGGCCGCAGCCGTGGGGTTCCGCGCGGCCAGCCAGGCGAGCGCAAGCCCCTTGGTGACGGTGGGACGCGCGGCGTCGATGCCCACGAAGCGGATGTCCTCGCCCGCCGGGTGTTGGTCATTGTGCGCGCGCACCCAGGTCAGCAAGTCGACCGTGTCCCGGGTCCGGTTCAGGCCGTAGCCGAACAGACGGGCGGCCTCCACGGCGGTGCCCGGTCCACCCTGCAGCCAGGCGTCAACCGAGGCGACGCTGCCGAAGTCTTCCTCCCAGGCGACGGTCGTGAAGCCCTGGTCCGCGACCTTCTGCAGCAATTGCAGGCGCAGCGCCTGAAACTCATGGGTGCCATGCGTGGCCTCCCCCAGTGCCAGCACCCGGGCGGAGGTCATCCGTTCCGAGAGAACCGCCTCGGTGAACTCACCAGCCACAGGTGAGCCCTGCGGGCGGGACTGCCACCACGACACCATCGCCGCGACGGCCGCCACGCTGACGATGATGGCGACGAACACCAGGCCGAGGGGCTTGCGCTTCTTCATGGACGTCTCCTTCTGGTCGGGGTTCGTCACAGGTCGTCGCGCAGCAGACGCAGCGTCCCGACGGTACCTGGGGCGAAGATCCACACCATCGCGGCGACGACCACGGCCAGCGGACCGACGACCGCCGCGTCCGGAAGAAGTTCGTGGAGCGGATCGACGGCCACGAAAGCCATGGCGCGCGCTGCGGTGTCGGAGATGCTGCCGACCAGCATGGCCACCGTGGGCCACACCAGCAGGAAGGCGATCGGGGCGGCCGCGTTGCGCAGCGCCAGGGCCCACGCGAAGCCCGCCAGGACCAGGAAGGCACCATTGCCGGCCACCACGGCGAGCGAGGCGACGTCAAACGTCCACGCCATGGACACACCGGTGATCAGCGGCGCCACCACCATCACGAGCGCCGCCGCCACGACAGCCAAGGTCGTCGCGACGACCCACAGCCCCAGGACGGTCAGACTCTTCGCCAACACCAGACGGCCACGGCGGGGATCGAGGGTCAACGTCACGGAGGCGGTGCGGGCCGAGAACTCACCGGCCACGAGCAGCACCGCGAGCACCATCGAGATCATGGACGCCGGCACCACAGCCATCGACGCCAGTTTGCCGAAGTCGGTTCCTGTGGTGGGGAACAGGGCACGTCCCCCGGCAAAGGCGCCCGACAGGAGAGCTGCCGCAGCGATCAGCACGGGTCCGATGCGGGTGTTGACCAGCTTGCGGGTCTCGACGGCCACGGCGCGGGCCAGTGCCCGACCGGAGGTCTCGTTCGAGGCGACGCGCGCAGCGCGCACCGGAGCGGCGGCAGGAGCGGGGACGGAAGCGGTGTGGACGGTCATCTCGGGGTCCTTTCGAGCGTGGTGGTCAGGCGGCGCGGTCAGCGCCAGAGGTGAGGGTGAAGTACTGCTCTTCGAGCTCGGCGCTGGACGCGGCGGTGATGGGCTCGTCGGCGAGCACCCGACCGCGGGCCACCATCACAACGCGGTCGGCCAGGCGGCTGACCTCGTGCAGATCGTGGCTGCTGAGCAGGACCGCGCACCCACGCTCGGCGCGTGAACGGAGCAGACCCGCAAGCCAGCGCTGACCCTGCGGGTCGAGGCCGTTGGCCGGCTCGTCGAGCACGAGCGCGGCAGGGTCGCCGAGCAGGGCGTGGGCCAGGCCGAGACGCTGCCGCATGCCCAGGGAGTAGGTGCCGACGCGACGGCGTCCCTCGGCAGCGGTCAGGCCAACCTCGTCCAGCGCGTCGTCGACGCGGCTCGCGGGCAGGCCCAGCGTGATGGACGCCAACCGCAGGGTTTCGCGTCCGGTGCGGCCGGGGTGGAAGGAGTCGGCCGAGAGCAGGGCACCCACGACATGGGCGGGGTCGGCGAGGGTGGCGTAGGCCATCCCGTTCACGGTGGCCTCCCCGGAGTCGGGGCGGACGAGACCAACCAGGGAACGCAGGCAGGTCGACTTGCCGGCCCCGTTGGGGCCGAGGAACCCGACGATTGTGCCGGGAGCGACAGAGAACGTGACGTCATCGAGCGCCACGGTGGCGCCGAAACGCTTGGTGAGGTGGGTCAGGTTGATCATGGGTTCAGTTCAGCCCAGCCATCCGGGGTGCCGCATCGGGTGATCAGCCACCGTGACGGGTCGCTTCGGCGCTGGGGAAGGTCCGATCGGACCCCCCTCCGCGGGCCGCTCGGCCGACGCCCCTCGAAGGCACCAGCGTTAGGTTGGGACCGTGACCGCGCCACCCCTCGCCCCTGCCCCGCCCCGATTCGTGGTGTGGACCGTGGCGGTGCTCGCGTTCCTCTACTACCTGACGCCGGTCGCCGCCCGCCTCGCCGCTGGACGCCCACTCCCATGGTCGCTCGTCCTCCTGCTGGTCCTCCCGGCCATCGCAGCCCTTGTCGCGCTGCCTTGGCGCGAGCGAGCTCCGATCGCGATCGCACTCGTCATCGCCGCCTTGTGGGTGCCGAGCCCTGGGGTGCTCGGGGCAGCGATCGTGGCGCAGGAGTCGGTGGCCCGACGCCGGAGCCTCACCAGCGCCCTGACGACGGGTGCCGTCCTCATCGCCGCCAAGGTGCTCGAGCTATTCGCGTCGGCCTCGGGTGCTGCTGCGACGGCGCTCAGCTTCGAACTGGCGTTGGCCATCGCTGGCGTGGTGATCGCGACCCTCATCGGATTGTTGGCGTCCAGCCGCGCTCAGGCCCAGCACGACCGCGAATCGGCGGAGCAGGCACGACGCGAGGCCGAGGCGTCCCGCATCAACGAGGCGCGTATGGCCGAACGCGAGCGCATCGCTCGCGAGATGCACGACGTCGTGGCGCACCGCCTGTCGCTGGTCGCCCTGCATGCCGGCGGCCTGGCCTATCGAACGAATCTCACCGCGGATGAAGCCCAGGCAGCGGCCAGGATGATTCAGCTCAATGCGCAGGCGTCACTCGACGAGCTTCGCACGATGCTTGCCACGCTGCGAGGAGCTGAGGCACCGCCCGAGCCTCCCCAGCCGACGCTCGCCGAGCTGGACGTCCTGCTGGCCGACGCCGAAGACATCGGCCAGCGCGTCACCGTGACCCACATCGGCGACCTTGAGGCGGTGGCCACCCACGCGTCTCGGCAGGCATTCCGGATCGTCCAGGAGTGCCTCACCAACGCCCGCAAGCACGCCCCCGGAGCGCCGGTGCACCTCAGCCTCACCGCACGCGACGAAGTCTTGCACCTGCGGGTATCGAACCCGCTCGCTGACCTGGCGATCCCCGACGCGAGCGGGTCACGGCTCGGTCTGGTGGGCATCGCCGAACGCGTCGGGCTGGTGGGCGGAACGCTCACCCACGGCGTCCGGGATGGACAATTCGTGGTGGACGCCGCCCTCCCGTGGGGCGCGCCGGCGAAGGAGGGCGCATGATCCGGCTCGGAATCGTTGATGACGACGCCATGGTGCGGACCGGCCTGGCTTTCATCCTGGGCGGTGAGGCTGACATCGAGGTGGCCTGGCAGGCCGCCAACGGGATCGAGGCGCTGGAGCACCTGGCGGCGCAGGGTGCCGACCTGTTGTTGCTCGACATCCGCATGCCGGGCATGGATGGTCTCGCGACCCTGGACGCCCTTGCCGGGCGGGACGATCGGCCTCGCGTCATCGTGCTGACCACGTTCAACACCGACGACTACGTGGTGCGGGCGCTGCGGCAAGGCGCCGACGGGTTCTTGTTGAAGGACACCGATCCGGCCCGGGTGGTCGACGCGATCCGTCGAGTTCACGCCGGGGAGCGGACGCTGTCACCGGAGGTCACCGACACGCTCATCCAGGTCGCCACCGAGCGTCCGGCCGCCGAAGCACCGGCGAACGCGGCGCTGGAGCAACTCACCCAACGCGAGCGCGAGATCGCCGTCCTCATGGCCGAGGGCTTGACCAACGCCCAGATCGGCTCGCGGCTGAACGTGTCCATGGCGTCGGTCAAGGCGCACCTGTCCCACATCTTCACCAAGCTCGGCGTCGACAACCGAGTCTCCGCGGCGATGATGGTGCGCGAGGTCCGCACGTAGGTTGGTTTCCTGCCCGACCGCTGGTGATCCTGCTCCACGGCACCCGTTCCAGCTCTCGCGCGGCCAACAGCATCCGCGGGCCGCGCCCTCGTGTACCGAAGCCGACCCTGCACCTTCGCACTGTGGGCGGCAGATGTGCGCGTTCTTCCTCCGCCACGGTGGTGGGTGAGGCCGTTCAGGTGCGGTGTGCCGACGGTGAGGCCCGTGAGCGCTTGCGCGAATGGGTCGCGACGGCCAGCACCCGCTTGGACCGCGACCGTCCCACGAGGCAGACCGCCTGGCCCGGTAAGGACCCTGCGCCGCCGGTCGAGGATGTCGTGATCGAGCATCGGGAGAAGGAGTTCGTGCAGTTCGTTCTCGACGACGTGGCCCGCCGCCAAGAGAAGGAGGACGCCTTCTATGCCGACTTCGACACCGGGGAGGTGCGCGACTGATGGGCTCCAGCTATGTGCGCAAGACCGATCGGCGACGCTACGAGGACCGGAAGTTCTCCATCCGCGCCGTGCACCGTGACCCGGTGGACCTGCACAAGCTCGCCGAGGTGCTGATCCGGCTCACCTTGCAGGAGACCGGGCAGACGCGCGCGATCCGCCGCAACCAGGAACCACCCGAGACCTACCGGGTTCGCCCGGCCGGCGCCCACACGGACCCGATCCCTGTGCCGGTGTCGGAGGGCCAGGTAGAATAGATGTACGCCTCGCGCGAAGCGTGGGGTGTTGTGGTCCTCAACCCCGCCACTCGTGACGGGCATATCTCACGTGGATGCCCCGGCGTCCTAGTCCTCCGGCCTTCGGGCTTCTTCTCACGATCGACACCTCGATCCCTCTTCTGGGCGCTTCGCGCGAGGGCCAGACGAGTCCGAGCGAGAGAAGAAGCCATGAGCACCACAGCCATCGAGCACGCCGACACGGCGCACCCCGAACCCGCCCGCACCGACCCGGTGCGGAGTCTCATCGACCCACCCAAGGGCACCGCCCTGGCGGTTTCCTACCTGCGTGTGTCCACCAGGGAGCAAGCCGAGAAGGGCGGCACCGAGGAAGGGTTCTCCATCCCCGCGCAGCGAGAGGCGAACCGCCGCAAGGCCGAGCAACTCGGCGCGGTCGTCGTGGAGGAGTTCACCGACGCAGGCACATCGGCGAAGTCCGCCGACCGTCCCGAGCTGATGCGGATGATCCGCTACGTCAAACAGCACAAGGTCGCGTACTGCATCGTCCACAAGGTCGACCGGCTCGCCCGCAACCGCGCCGACGACGTGACTATCCACCTCGCTCTGCAGCAGGCCGGGGTGCTGCTGGTCTCGGCGACGGAGAACATCGATGAGACCCCCTCGGGGATGCTGCTGCACGGCATCATGTCCACCATCGCGGAGTTCTACTCCCGCAACCTCGCCACCGAGGTCGTCAAAGGCATGTCGCAGAAAGCCGCGAACGGCGGCACCCTCGGCAAAGCACCCATCGGGTACCTCAACGTCCGTGTCCGCGATGAGCTCGGCCGCGAGGTCCGCACCGTCCAGCTCGACCCCGAACGTGCCCCGCTGGTCGAATGGGCGTTCAAGGCCTACGCCTCTGGAGACTGGACCGTCAGTCAACTCCACGAAGAACTCACCGCCCGCGGCCTGGTCAGCGTGCCCACGCCGAAGCGACCCGCCAATCCGCTTGCCGTCTCCTCGGTGCACCGGCTGCTGACCAACCCCTACTACAAGGGAGACGTCACCTACCGGGGCGTCAACTACAAGGGAGCCCACTCACCGCTCGTGCCGGCCGAGGTCTGGTACCAGGTGCAGTCGGTGCTCACCTCCCACAAGAGCGCCGCCGAGGCCACGCAGATTCACGACCACTACCTCAAAGGCAGCATCTACTGCGGCGCCTGTGGCTCCCGCCTGATGGTCTCCAACTCCAAGAACCGGCACGGATTCGTCTACCCCTACTTCGTCTGCTCCGGCCGGCACTCCAAGCGCACCGACTGCACCCGCAGCGCCATCCTCATCGAAGACGTCGAGCATCTGATCGAGGACTACTACGCCCGCATCCAGATCACCCCCGCCCGTCGCGAAGCCCTCGCCGGAATGCTGCATCACGAGTTCGACCGGCTCATGTCATGTCCGCCGAGACCGACGAACTCGCCCAGCTCACCGCGAACCGTGATCGGCTGGAGAACGAACAGACCCGTCTCATCCAAGCCCACTACGCCGACGCGATCCCGCTGTCCCTGCTGAAACGAGAACAAGACCGCATCCTCACCGAACTGGACCACATCACGCGCCGCATCGACGCGCACCACGGCGAGTACACCGAAGCCCGCGCCCACCTAGACGACGCGCTGAACCTGTTGGAGAACTGCGTAGACATCTACAAGCGGTGCGACGACGCCAACCGGCGCCTGTGCAACCAAGCCTTCTTCACAAAGATCTATGTGGACGAGGACGATGACCTCCACGTCGAGTACGCCCGCCCCTACGAGATGCTCCTCGACCCTGAAATCAACGACAACGCCCTCACCTGGGCCGCGAACGCCGACAAGGCCCGAACCCAGCCCAATGATTCTTCGGGCAAGGGTTCGAGCCTTGTGCGCGGGGTGGAAGCAATGGAGCGTTGCGGGAACAGGCGACAACGGGTTGAGAGGCTGGTTTCCGCGTGGGATCAGGGCACTCGCGGGAATGCCGAGTCCGAGGGCGAGGCCGACGACCCTCTGATCGGTGCGTCAGCGGAACCAAAGAAACGACCTCGAACACGACTCACTGACACCGAAGTGGACGCTATGCGAACAGCCCGCGCACAAGGCATCAGCGTGACTGCCCTCGCTCGACAGTTCGGAGTGCATCGCGGAACTGTGTGGGCGAGAACAAGCCCACACACATGACATCACCTGGCAAGGCTGAGATCAACGGACACCCGCTGCGTCCAGACGCCGGAGAAGCAGAGATGCAAGCGCCAGATAGTCGAGCGCCTCGTCGGGTGTATCGCCAGTATCGATCTCATGGCCCCGCGGGTTCCGGATGCCCGCAGCCGCTCCGGCGAAGATGGACTTGTAGCCTCGCTGCTCATCTACCTCAGAGTCCGTGGTTAGCGCGTTGAGTCGGATCTTGGCGTTGGCCTCGTTGAACGCATCCATCATCAAGGCGTAGCCGGTCTTACCCCTGAGCTTCGAGATGCGCTTTACCTCCTTCTCTACGAACTTGAACGCTTCAAAGACGGACTGCTCTCCATATCCATCGTCAAATAGACTGCGAACCTTTGACGGAAGATCCGGGTGAATATTCCTAGTCTCAAACGGATGCAAGTCGCCCTCTTGATCGCCTGGCAGCGGACAGGCTCGCATGACCGGTCCAAGTAGGGCATCCTCGCTTATTGACCGCGCGATGCGCTCGAGCCGGTCGAGGCCCTCGCTCATGACATCAGGTGCTTCTTGATGCTCGCAAAGATCGCGTCGTACGTGGCAGCATCACCGTTAGCAGGAATGTTGACCTCCACCCGCACGGACAGGCCGACATCACGCCCGAAGGAACTCGCACTCTCGGACATGTTCTCAGGCGTCACGGATTCAGATGACGCGGCTCCTGCCTTTGCCGTGGGCTTCGCAGCAGAAGCCTTCGGCTTCTTCGCCGCGGTTGCGGCGCTAGATGACGGCTTCTGGCCGTTCGTGCGTGCTGGTGGAAGCTCCCCGTGTCCCGAGAGTGCAGCCAGAGTGAGGAAGGTAGTGGCCTGGCGCTGACCTACAAGAGCCGACGTCTTGTCAGCCCCTCTGAACCAGTGGATGAGGGTGTCCCGGTCGGACTGTAGAGCGTCGTTCATCTCTTCAAACAGTTGGGAGTAGGAACTTCGAATAGCACTCTCGAGACCCGTCTTGAACGCGTCATCGTTCCCAAACAGGTAGTCACTGGAGCCGTCGGGTCGAGTCCCGTCTTCATCGATGATCCCGAGGAATCGAAGGATCGACAGGATGTATGACTCGTTCGCAGGTGCGATGTTGAACCGCTGGAGGTAGCTTGCATCGATCTTCGATGGAGCCCCCTTGCGCAACTGGGCGAACGTTTGGGTCAGCGCCCCCTGGCCGGACGTGTAAGGGAAGGTTGGCATGGACAGGCTCCTGTGGCTCGTGCCGACTCTCGGCGACATGCTGGATGCGACATGGCCAGTATACCTAACTCAGTGCACATGACTCGGTTTCGGAGCTCCGCCCCCGCGAGCGCTCGTTCCCGATTAGCAGAGGGATCGCAGCGGTTCGCTATGCGTAGGGCCCTAGGAAGCGTTCACCGTTGTAATGGATCATGTGCGTGGGGTGGTCAGCGCACCAGACTTCGGACTCCCAGGCGATCTTGTCGACGTACTTGCGGAACTCTGCCCGGTCAGGGAAGCAGGAGACGTAGACAAGGCCTGCCGTTGACTGTGCGAACAGGTTGGCGAGTTCGGCTTGGCGTTTCGAGTCGACGGGGCCGTGTGAGCTTGCTGCTTCCAGGAGCACGAGCCAGTTGCGGTCGGGGAGGTAGATGACGAGGTCGGGCATCTTGCCGTGCTCGTCGACCTCGACGTTGAGCGAGGACAGCGTCTCTCGTTCGAAGAGTGCCCACTTGTCGCCAGCATCGCCGATGTAGAGCACTTGCCCACCGGGCGTGAAGCGCGGGCAGAAGTCTTCGACCATGGCTTTGAGGAGCACGTTCTGCCCGCCGGGCGTCAGGGTGAAGATCGAGCCGTCCGGGAGTGTCAGCGGGATGCGATCCATCTCGCGCGCGGCCGCGTAGCGTGCTTTGAGGCCGGGCAGGTCAGCAAGGTATCGGTCGGTTGCAGATTGCCAGGCGTCGGTGCCGTAGGCGCGCAACACGTCCAGCGCCTCTCCTGTGACCTGGTAGTTCCACTTGGGCGAGTTCACGGGGCGTTGCGGCTCGTCAGGGTTCTGGACGATGAGTTGTGCTTCCACAAACTGGTGGAGTGTAAACCGTCGGACGGTCTCGCGAGTGTTCGGAGCGTAGTCCTTGCCGTACTCGTCGCGGATGAAATCCATGATCGCCCGTGTTCCGAGCATCGGGTTGGCTGCTTCTGCCCATGACTCAGCGGGTGTGAGCCGCAAGAGGGCCAGGAGCACGAGCGCGGAACGCTCGTTGCTGCGCTCCGCATCCATGCCGAGCGTCTCCAGGACGATACGGGCGTCTTCGACTCGTTCGTAGGCGTCGTTGCTCAGCTCGCTCATGCTGCGATCAACTCCTTCACAAGCGAGTCGACCTCAACCTGCGACACGACGGCGGTCCGGCCGAGGCAACGCAGGGTCTCCACGCTTGGGAACCGCAGGGTGCGGAGATCGGTGGCGTTGACCTGAGTGTGGCCGGAGAAGGTGCGGAAGAACTTGTCGATTACCGACGAATTGAGCCAGACTGCGATGCCTCTTGCGAGGTCTTCGTCCAGCCCGCGACCTCCGATGTGGAACACGTTGAGGTGGTTCTCGAAGGCTACTTCACCAGGGTTGTCGTTGGGCGACCAGACTGATGCCACGATCCGTCGGCGCTCTTCCTTCGCGCTGAACCGCTTGACGACGGTGTACCAGCCCTCGGGCAGAAGCATTGCCCGATCCTTGTCACTGGTCGGTTGGAACCACTGCGGCTTGCGAATTGGTCGCGGCCAGAGCACTCCGCCGTCACGGAGATTGCCGGGATAGATCAGCGGAACCGCGTCAGGCAGTTCGACGCCGCTAAGCGCATGGCGTGAACGGAAGTCCACTACCCGGCCGGTCGAGACCTGAACACCAATATCCGTCAGTGTGCAAGGCTGAGCCAGCACCAGCTCGGCAACCCTGGTGTCGTCTGCGTCGGTCGCCAGCCGAATGAATCGGTTGGGATCATCAGGAAAGACCACGTCGTTGTAGGGAACGACGCGAGAGGCGATGTCGTCGGTATGGTCGCGACTCACCGAGAGTTCAACGACACCGGGAGCGGCTCCCCGAGTTCCGGAGAAGATGACGTTCTCCTGGAGTACACCCGTGTCGGCGAAGACGGTGGAGCGGGAGTCGAACACGTGAACCCGGTCGAGCGCGATCGAGTCGAGCAGGTGGGAGCGGAACGCTCCGAAGTACGGGCCGTTGAAGAATGACCGGGGTGTGATCGCAACAACCTGCCCACCGGGCCGCAATGCTGCTACAGACAGAGCGAGGAACGCAGCGTAGAGGTTCGGAGCATCGACTCCAGCCGCCCGCATGGCCGTTCGGTGTGCACTTGAGACCGCCAGCTTTCCGTAAGGCGGGTTCTCGATCACTAGATCGAACTGCGCTTCCGGATTGAGTGAGGCATCCAAGCCAGTGGAGTCGAGAATGAAGTCAGCCTCTACAGACTCGGCCACCACTCGACCTTCCCCAGCGCGCTCACACTCGGCGAGGGTTGCCTGAAGGTGTGGCAGCACGGCAGGATCGCGTTCAATCGCGACGATCTCCACCGACAGCTCCGGCTGTTCTGCCAACACGCGGCGCACCAAAGCTGCGGTGAGCATGCCGGAGCCGGCTCCAGGATCGAGCACGCGCAGTGTGCCGGTCGATGGCAGTCTCGGCAGGGAGGCGATCAGCTGAGCGGCCGCAGCGGGGGTGAAGAACTGCCCCAGGTCGCTCTGCGTGCGCGCGTCGAGGCCGCCGAGGGCGGCGACTCGCTCGACCTCGGCGATGCCTAGGAGGTCTGTCGCCAACACGCTCTCATCGTATCTGGGAGCACCGACAGCGACCGGGGAGCACGCCGAGTGCTACTGGTCAATCGCTCCCATCGGCGGATGCCGCCGGGTCATGAGCTGCATGTTGCGCCTGTGCTTGTTCCTCGGCGTCGACTTGTCGGGCGCAGCAGGGCGACGGTCATCGGCTGCTGCACGCTTCACGAGCGCCTCGTAGAGGACTTCGACGTTGTTGTAGAGATCCCAGAATCGTGACTGAGCCGGGCTGAACGCTTCGTAGTTCTGGTCGGCGACGTTGTCGATGAGCACCCACATGGCCTGGACGAGAGCATCGTTGTCGTAGAGCACGGCATCGATGCAGTCGCTCCTCGGATGAGGTACCTCGATGAGGCGCTCTCGCACCTCGGTGACGAGCTTCTCCACGACCTGCACCTGGACCGCACCGTCGCGGTGGGCGCGGCGGTCCTCGTAGGCGGCCTTGCGGCAGGCGGGCGAGCAGTACAGGCGAGGCCTGCCCGTGGTCTTCACTTCTTTGAGCTTGGTTCCGCACCGTGCGCAGGTCGTGGGCAACTCGACACGGCGCTCAACGCGCACGGTTCGGTCGCGGCGGCGCTGCTCCGCCCGCTTCCGTTCACGGAGGCGTGCAGCCTGGTTGGCGTTGATCTCGCTGAGCAGCACAATCACACGCTTCTGCTGCGCTCGCGCTGTCGGGTCGGGCTCGTCGCGATCAACCGTGCAAGCTTCTTGAGCACGTGCTTGTTCAGCGTCGGGAGGGCCACGGTGGCTTCGAGTAGCTCGGCTTCGGTGCCGGATTCGAGGGCGGCGCCCCAGCGGGCGTAGCGGCCGTTGAAGTCGGTCGCGCTGGGATCGTAGCGTTTGGTGGCCATGTTCTACGGTACGTCGGTTTCGTCACCGACGTAAGTGCCGATTCCTCGATCTGCAAGATGCGTGTCGCCTCAAAGTGAGGGTCGGGCGAACGGGCGAAAGTGTGCATCGTTCGGAAGCCCGTGCACCTGTCTGTCATGCGAAGCGACGAGAGGAACCTGAGGCTACGGGCGACTCTGCGTGAAGAGCCTGACCTCGGCAAGCTGATCGAGTGGGTGCTCGGCATCGCAGAGGCCCGGCACCGCGCGTGGGTGAGTGGCGATCCCGATCCCTACGGGCTCCCACCTCCCGACGACCTGGCGTCTGCGCGCGCCGGAGCTCTTCGTTCTGTCAGGGGTGCGAGAGAGGATCGACACCAAGAAGTACCACGGCAAGGAGGCCCACCATGAGCACCGCGACACTCAGCACCAAGACTTCCGATGAGCCCGTGCTGCTGGCCGTCTCGTACCTGCGGGTGTCGACGCGGGAGCAGGCCGAGCGCGGCGGCACCGAAGAGGGCTTCTCGATCCCGGCCCAGCGGGAAGCGAACGCCCGGAAGGCCGCCGAGTTGGGGGCGCGGATCGTCAGGGAGTTCATCGACGCGGGGGCGTCCGCCCGCTCGGCAGAGCGTGACGGGTTGCAGGACATGCTGGCGTTCATCGCCGCGACCCGCGTCACGTTCTGCATCGTGCATAAGCTCGACCGGCTCGCCCGCAACCGAGCCGACGACGTGAAGATTCACGAAGCACTCATCAGCGCCGGGGTCACCCTCGTCTCCGCCACCGAGAGCATCGACCAGACGCCTTCGCCTGCACGGCATCATGTCCTCCATCGCGGAGTTCTACAGCCGTAACCTCGCCACCGAAGTCACCAAAGGATTGACGCAGAAGGTCGCCCAAGGCGGCACCCCGATGCGCGCACCCATCGGCTACTTGAACGTGCGGTGCACCGACGAGGCGGGCCGGGAGGTTCGCACGGTCGAGGTCGATCCGGAGCGCGCACCGCTCATTGCCTGGGCGTTCGAGCACTACGCGACCGGCGAGACCTCCGTCGCCGGCCTGCTGCGCGACCTCACCGCTCGCGGGCTACTCACGGTGCCGACACCGAAACGCTCGTCGAAGCTGTTGGGGAAGAACACGCTCTACAAGCTCCTGACGAACCCGTACTACGCGGGCGTGATCCGTTACAAGGGTGCGCTGCATCCTGGCGCGCACGATCCCATCGTGGAACCTGCCTTGTTCGATAAGGTGCAATCACTGCTGAAAGCGCGGACGGCGAAGATGACCCGGCACGTCCAACACGCCCACCACCTCAAAGGTCTGCTGCACTGCGGCACCTGCGGGTCACGGATGCTGCTGGACTTCGCGACCAACCCGCGCGGCGTCACTTACGCCTACTTCATCTGCTCCGGCAGGGCTGCGAAGAAGACCACCTGCACCCGGAGGGCCGTGCCGGTCGCGGTCGCTGAGCGTCTGGTCGCGGACTCCTACATAAACATCACGATCAGCGACACGACCTACCAGCGAATCGCGGCCGATGTTGATGCCGCGTTCGACAAGCGCAACACCGGCCATGACCAGGAACTCTCTGACCTGACGGCGAACCGGGCGCGCCTGGAATCAGAGTCCGACAAGCTCCTCGCGGCGCACTTCGCCGACGCCGTCGACCTCGACACGTTGAAGCGGCACCAAGACCGCATCCGCGCGGGCCTCGCCGACGTGAACCGCCGACTCGCCGAACACGGCGAACACCACACCGGCGGGCGCGCGTTCCTCCACGACTCACTCCGGCTGCTGACCGACGTGCACCGCGCCTACGCCCACTCCGGCGACGCCGATAGGCGGATCGCGAACCAAGCCTTCTACACGCGCCTCGACATCACCGACGACGAACAACTCCGCCCACCCCTGGCTGAGCCGTTCGCCACGATCTTCCGCGAAGCACACGACAGCGGCGACGAAGGCAAGGAAGCGAAACGGGAACACACCACATCTTCCGATGTCGCGTGTTCCCGTAAGACACTTTGGGTGGAGCATAGGGGACTCGAACCCCTAACTTCCACCTTGCAAAGGTGGCACTCTACCAATTGAGTTAATGCCCCGAATCGACGGCAAGTATAGGGCAGCACACGCCCCGGGGCATCTCGCTCCGGGGGGCTCCTCTAGGGTCGGAACGTGAGCATGTCCGAACGCTTCTACTCCGCTCTCCTCCACCGCGACATCGACGCCGAGCGCGCCCTCCCCGGAGGCGCGGGAGAGCACGTCGCGGGCAACGGGCTGCGGCAGGTGGTGGCGAGCGCCCTGCAGTCCTCCGGCGATCAGATCGTCAAGCCGTCGACGGTGCTGCCGTGGCTGCTGAACGCACTCGGCGCGCCCACCGCGCTGATCGGCCTCCTGGTGCCCATCCGCGAATCCGGCTCCATGCTCCCCCAGGCGTTCCTGACGCCCCTGGTGATGCGGGTCCGGCACCGGAAGTGGGTGCTGGTGGTCGGCTCCTTGATCCAGGCGGTGGCCGTGGCGGCCATGGCGCTCACCGGCGCCGTCGGCTCCGGGCTGGCGGCTGGGCTCGCCATCATCGCCGCCCTCACGGTGTTCTCGCTCGGCCGCTGCCTGACGTCGATCGCGTCCAAGGATGTGCAGGGGCGCACCATCCCGAAGGGCGAGCGGGGGCAGATCAACGGTCTGGGCACCACGGCCGCGGGCATCGTCGCCATCACCCTGGGTCTTGCCATCCGGATCTTCGCCGGCGACGACTTGTCCGCAGGCCAGTTGGCGTGGATGCTGGCCGCGGCCGCGGCGCTCTGGCTGGCCACCGCCGTCGTCCAGGCGGGATTCCGCGAGCCCGACGACGGCGCGCCCGAAGCCGCGGCCGACGGCTCCCCCACCGGTGTCCTCGAACTGCTTCGCACAGACCGCGAGTTCCGCAGCTTCGTCACCACCCGCAGCTTCCTCCTGGTCTCCGCCCTCAGCCCGCCATTCGTGGTGACCCTGTCCGCGACGGAGGGCACAGACACGCTGACCGGCCTGGGCGGTTTCGTGCTCGCCTCCGGGGTGGCGTCGCTGATCGGCGGCCGCATCTTCGGTCGGCTGGCCGACCGCTCCAGCAGAACCCTGATGTCGTTCGCGGGTGCCGCGGCGTCTGTGGTGGTTCTCGTGCTGGTTGCGGTGGTGTCGCTGCCGGGCTTCGACGGCGGGGCGACGTGGGGCACCGTCGTCCTGGTGTCAGGCTATTTCCTGCTCACCCTCCTCCACACGGGGGTGCGGGTGGGGCGGAAGACCTACGTCGTCGACATGGCAGAGGGCGACATGCGGACCGTCTACGTCGCGGTGTCCAACACGGCGATGGGCGTGATCCTGCTCATCGTCGGCGGGATCAGCACGCTGCTGGCGCTGGCCGGGGTGGTGTGGGCGCTGCTGTTCCTGGCGGGCCTGGGCATCCTGGGCGCGTGGTGGGGGTGGCGGCTGCCTGAAGTGTCGCGGGGGCGGTAAGCCCTCCGCCCCCGGCTGCACGGTTCGCGCAACCAGGATGCACGTTCGTGCAGAGCTTGGTCTAGACTTGCCGGTGACGGTGTACGACGAGTCCAAGGAGGGGCGAGTGGTCAACCGGACCAGCGACTCACTGCTCACGGTGGCGCGCATGTACTACGTCCAATCCGAGACGATGGACGCCATCGCGCACCACCTCGGGGTCTCCAGATCGACGGTGTCGCGGCTTCTCAAGGAGGCCCGGGATCGCGGCCTGGTGCGCGTTTCCATCGTGGATCCCGACCGTCCGCTCAACCGGATGGCCGAACTCTTCGAGAAGTACTTCCACGTCACCGCACACCTCGTCCACGTCCGCCCCGGGGCCAGCAGCATCTTCCGGTTGGACCAGGTGGGGCGGATGGCCGCCGGCCTCCTCAGCAACGCGGTGCAGGACGGCGACATCGTCGGCATCGCGTGGGGCACCACCGTCTCGGCCATCGCCACCCACCTGCACCCCCGGGACCTGACCGGAGTCACCGTCATCGGGCTCAACGGCGGCGCCAACCATCAGACCACCGGCCTGCCGTACGTGGGCAGCATCCTGCACAAGTTCGCCCAGGCCTTCGGAGGCCAGGAGCAACTGCTGGCGCTGCCCGCCTTCTTCGACGACCCCGCCACCAAGGAAGCCATGTGGCGCGAGCAGAGCACCCGCCACATCCTGGCCGTGCGCGCCAACTGTCGTGTGGCGCTGTTCGGCGTCGGCGGCCTCCACTCGGAGCTGCAGAGCCACGTGTACTCGTCGAACTACCTGAGTGAAACGGACCTGCGCCACCTCCGCGAGCAGAACGTGGCGGGCGACGTGTGCACCGTCATGCTGCGCGAGGACGGTTCCTACCGCGACCTTGAGATCAACAGACGCGCCACCGGCATGACACCGGCCGAGCTGCAGACGGTGCCCCGCCGGATCTGCGTGGTGAGCGGGTTGTCGAAGGCGGCGCCCGTGCTGGGCGCGCTCCGCGCCGGGGTGGCCACGGACCTGGTGATCGACGCCGAGACCGCCCGCGCCGTCCTCAACAGGATGAAACCCGGCATCCGCGTGGTGTGACGGCCAGCCGGGACGCCGGAACACTGCTCCGCTCCCGGCAGACAGCCCCCCGCGGGTTCACTTAGGCTGGCCCCCATGTCTGAATTCATCGTCACCGAGGTGCAGGACGGGATCGCCCGCATCACCCTCAACCGGCCGCGCGCGATCAACGCCCTCACCGAGGACATGTTCACCGCGATGTATGACGCGCTCACCGCCTGGCACGACGACGATGCGGTCACAGCGGTGGAGCTCGCGGGCAATGGCGAGCGCGGGTTCTGCGCCGGCGCGGACGTGCGGGCACTGGTCCAGCTGGTCCGCGACGGCGGCCCGTTCCTGCAGTACCTGGAGACCGAGTATGCGCTGGACATGATGCTGGCCAACTACCCCAAGCCCGTCACGTCCTTCCTGCGCGGCGTCTCGATGGGCGGCGGGCTGGGCATCGGCGCGCACGTGGACCGTCGGATCGTCTACGCGGACACCGTGATGGCCATGCCGGAGACGAAGATCGGCTTCGTGCCGGATGCCGGCGTGCTGTACGAGCTGTCGCGGGCGGGCGCCGTCGGCAAGCACGTGGCGCTGACCTCCGCCACGTTCACCGGCGGTGACGCGCTCCTGATGGGGTTGGCAGACGAGTCGGCCGACGGCGACCTCCCGGCTCCCCTCTTCGCCGAGTCCGCCGCCTGGATCCACGAGTGCTACGCCTCCGAGGATGTGCTCGAGATCATCGGGGAGTTGGAGAACCACCCGGCGGACGAGGCCCGCGCGGCGGGACGCGAGCTGCGCGCCCGCAGCCCGTTCGCGGTGCACGTCACGGCGCGCGCCATCGTGCGCGCCCGCTCGCTCAGGCTCAGCGAGGTGCTGGCGCAGGACCTGAGGCTCGCGGAGACGGTGATCCCCTCAGGGGACTTCGTCGAGGGGGTGCGGGCGCTCCTGGTGGACAAGGACAACGCCCCGCATTGGCGGCACGCCTCCCTGGAGGAGGTTCCCCTGGACGAGGTGGCGCGGGCGTTCGAGTACTGACGACCCTAGCGGCCGGTGCCGGGGGGCTTGAAGGCCATCGCGACGTTGACCAGCACGATGCCCACCCACACCATGAGCAGCGCCGCGATTCCGAACTGCAGGACGATCGCCGTCAGCGGGATCGCCATCACGAGCGACACGATCGCGAGGGCGAGGCGGCCTCCCTGGCCCTGGCGCTCCGCCGCCGACTGCGCCTTGGTGGCGGCGAGCT
Source organism: Tessaracoccus sp. MC1679 (assembly GCF_014164775.1). Lineage (GTDB taxonomy): Bacteria > Actinomycetota > Actinomycetes > Propionibacteriales > Propionibacteriaceae > Arachnia. The sequence goes on along the minus strand of NZ_JACJGB010000007.1, from coordinate 200,092 downwards.
CGGCCTCGTATCGACGGCGGACGGTGGCCTCCACCTTCGCCGCCAATGAATCCACAAGCGCCGGCTCGATTTCTGTGCCCATCTCGCGGCGCACCTCGAGGGCGGCGTGCAGCTCGTCCCGGGACAGCTCCTCACTCATGCTGCGAAGGCTACTCCTGACAGCACCCGAACGGCACCGTATGCCCCTGGGGGTATACTCGACGCGGCCGCCTGATCTCCGCCAGGAGCACACTACGATGGTGGCGGCTGACCGCCCCCGTGAAGGAGAAGCATGCCCACCGTGCACGACGTCATCATCATCGGCTCCGGCCCCGCCGGCTACACCGCGGCCATCTACGCCGCCCGCGCCAACCTCAAGCCGGTGATCTTCGAGGGATCGTTCGAGGGGGGCGGCGCCCTCATGAACACCACCGAGGTGGAGAACTTCCCCGGCTTCGCCGAGGGCATCATGGGCCCGGACCTCATGGACCAGATGCGCAGGCAGGCCGAGCGCTTCGGCGCCATCCTCATCACCGACGACGCCACCGCAGTGGACCTCACCGGCGAGATCAAGATCGTCAAGGACTCCGAGGACACCGAGTACCACGCCAAGTCCGTCATCCTCGCGATGGGATCGGGCTACCGCAAGCTCGGCCTCCCCGACGAGGAGCGCCTGTCCGGCCGCGGCGTGTCCTGGTGCGCCACCTGCGACGGCGCCTTCTTCCGCGACAAGCCCATCGCCGTGATCGGCGGCGGTGACTCCGCCGTCGAGGAGGCCACGTTCCTCAGCCGCTTCGGCTCCAAGGTGGTCATCGTCCACCGTCGCGACGAACTGCGCGCCTCCAAGATCATGGTGGATCGCGCCATGCGTGACCCCAAGATCGAGTTCGCCTGGAACTCGGTGGTCGAGACCATCAACGGCACGAAGTCCGTCGAATCCATCACCCTCAAGGACACCCACACGGGCGAGCTGCGGGACCTCGACGTCCAGGGCGTGTTCATCGCCATCGGCCACGACCCCCGCTCGGCCCTCGTCAAGGACCAGGTGCACACCGATGCCGAGGGCTACGTACTGGTGGACGGACGCACCACCGCCACCAACGTTGCAGGCGTCTTCGCCTGCGGCGACCTCGTGGACCACACCTACCGGCAGGCCATCACCGCGGCGGGGACCGGCTGCGCGGCGGCACTCGACGCCGAGAAGTACCTGCAGGCGCTCGAGGACTGATCCCGGTCCCGCGGGGCCGGGCGCATAGACTCTGTTGACCTATCCCATTCTTGAGAGGCAGCACCATGGCAGTCACCGACGTGACGGAGAAGACCTTCGTCGACGAGGTCCTCATGGCAGACACGCTCGTCGTGGTGGACTACTGGGCGGACTGGTGCGCGCCGTGCAGGCAGATCGCACCCATCGTCGAGGAGCTCTCGAAGGAGTACGGCAACGTGAAGTTCGTGAAAGTGGACACCAACACCAACCCGGGCCTCGCCGCCGAGCAGGGCGTCCTCAGCCTCCCCACACTGCAATTCTTCCAGGGCGGGCGCGTCGCCAAGTCACTGACGGGCGGGAAAACCAAGGGCGCCCTGAAGAAGGCCATCGACGAGTTGCTCTGATGAGCAGCAGCCCAACCCCCACCCGCGCCGCCTGGACGGCCGTCTCCGACGACACCACACAGCCGCCCGCCCCCTGGTGGCAACGGCTGTTGGGGCCGGCCATCGCCGCCGCCCTCGTGGTGGCTGGCGGGCTCATCGGCGCGGGTTTGGGCGGGGCGACCGGCAGCTCGCAGTCTCCCACCCACGCTCCGTCACCGACGCTCATCATGGACCCGCCGGTCCAGGTGGGAGATCTCGTCCGGGGAGACGTCACCGCGAGCGATGGCCCGGCACCTGAGAATCAGCGCATCGTCCGGGCGGACTACTCCGACGGCGTCAACAAGGTGATCTTCGTGATGACCTGGCCTCAGGAGGATGCGGCCACCTACGTGGCGGACGCCGGCGTCGAGGACGCCTCTGCGGTGGGAGGCGGCGGGACGCTGTGCGGATTGTCGGTGGACACGTCGCTTCCCGCGTGTGGGCGGGTGACGGAGGAGACGGGCCTGCTCCTTCTCGCCGTCACCGAGCACGCCACGGAGGACCTGGCGGCGCTGCTGACTGAGTTCGAGACGGCGGTCACACCCTGATGTCCTGCGGCCAGTCTGGCCGGACCGGATAGGGTGGGCGCAGGCTCAACGCGTGTCGCCAACGGCGGCCGCGTCCCGAACGCAAGGTAAGACAACGTGAGCGAGCACTCGAGGCACGACACCCGGCTGGACCGGTTCGTCGACAGCTACTCCCAGCGCACCAACGGCATGCGGGTCTCCGCCGTCAGGGCACTGTTCGCCGTGGCCAACCGCCCCGAGATCGTCTCCCTCGCCGGCGGCATGCCCAACATCAAGGACCTGCCGCTGGCGGACATCGCGGCGTCCATGGCGCACATGATCAGCACCAACGGCACCCAGGTGATGCAGTACGGCTCCGGCCAGGGCGAGCCGGTGCTCCGCGAGCAGATCCTCGACGTCATGGCGCTCGAGGGCATCACCGCGCACGCCGACGACTTGGTCATCACCGCCGGCTCACAACAGGGCCTTGACCTCGTCACGCGCATCTTCTGCGATCCAGGCGACGTGGTGCTGGCGGAGTCGCCGTCGTACGTGGGCGCGCTAGGCACCTTCCTCAGCTACCAGACCGAGGTGGTGCACGTCTCCTCAGATGACGACGGACTGGACCCGGCGGCGCTCCGGGAGACGGCGGCTCGGCTGAAGAAGGCGGGGAAGCGGATCAAGTTCCTCTACACCATCCCCAACTTCAACAACCCGTCGGGCAAGACCCAGCCCTGGCAGCGTCGCCTCGAGATCCTGTCCGTGTGCGCGGAGGCGGGCATCCTCGTCGTCGAGGACAACCCCTACGGGCTGCTCAACCTGGACGCCGAGCCGCTGCCCGCGATGCGCTCGGTGGACGCCGACGTGATCTATCTGGGCTCGTTCTCCAAGACGTTCGCCCCCGGGTTCCGTGTCGGATGGGTGCTGGCGCCGCACGCCGTCCGCGAGAAGTTGGTGCTGGCCCAGGAGTCGGCCACGCTCTGCCCGCCCGTGTTCAGCCAGTTCGCCATCTCCACCTACCTGTCCACCCAGGACTGGAAGGGGCAGGTGGGGATCTACCGCAATATGTACCGCGAGCGCCGCGACGCCATGCTCCACAGCCTCGCCGAGGAGATGCCCGACGGCGCCACCTGGACGCGCCCGGCCGGCGGGTTCTTCGTGTGGGTCACTCTCCCCGAAGGCCTGGACTCGCAGGCCATGCTGCCCCGCGGGGTCAACGCGCGCGTCGCGTTCGTGCCCGGCAGCGCGTTCTACGCCGACGGCCAGGGCGCGCGCAACGTGCGGTTGTCGTTCTGCTTCCCGCCGCCGGACCGGATCAAGACCGGTGTGCAGCGCTTCGCCGACGTCGTGCGGCGCGAGCTCGAAGTGATGACCACCTTCGGGATCGAGGCCTCCCCCATTGACCGGCGCCGCCCTTCCGGGCCCGGCCCAGACCTCAGCTGACAAGGAGTTATCCATGACGATCATCGTGATTGCCGGTGGGTTGAGCCACGAGCGCGACGTGTCGCTGCGGTCCGGCCGACGGGTCGCCCAGGCCCTGCGCGACGTGGGCCGCGAGGTGATCGAGGCCGACGTCAACGCAGACCTCATCCCGCTGGTGCGACGCACCCCGGACGCCGTCGTCGTCCCGATGCTGCACGGCGGCCTCGGCGAGGACGGGGCGCTGCGCGAGGTGTTCGAAGTGCTGAACGTCCCCTTCGTCGGCCCGGCCGGTGCGTCCTCGAGGCTCACGTTCGACAAGTCCATCGCCACCTCCGTGGTGCGCGGCGCGGGGCTGGCCGCCCCGAAGCAGATCGCACTCCCCCACGACATCTTCCGCGAGCTCGGCGCCCCCGCGCTCATGGAGGGCATCGGGGCGCAGCTCGGCTACCCGCTGATGGTCAAGCCGTCGAGGAGCGGATCCGCGCTCGGCGTGACGAAGGTCGACGATGCGTCGGATCTCCCGGCCGCCCTGGTCGCGGCCTACGCCTACGGTGCGGTGGCCGTCATCGAGTCGTTCCTGACGGGCACCGAGATCGCCGTGACCGTGCTCGACGAGGGTGACGGCCCCGTCGCCATGCCTGCCGTCGAGATCAGGCCCCAGTCCGGGGTCTACGACTACGAATCCCGCTACACCGCCGGCGCCACCCGCTTCGTCACCCCCGCCGAACTGGACGACGACGTGCTCGCGGCGGCCGGTGAGCTCGCGGTCTCCGTCCATCGGGCACTCGGGCTCAGGCACCTGTCGCGGGTGGACATGATCGTCGAGCGGTCCGGGAGGCCCGTCTTCTTCGAGGGCAACGTCGCGCCAGGCATGACGGAGACGTCGCTGGCACCCCTGGCGTTCGAGGCCGCCGGCCGGGAATTGGGCGAGGTGTTCGCCACACTGGTGGACCTCGCCCGCGGCTGAGTGGCGGTAGACGTGAGGGTGCGCGCGAAGCAGGCCGTCGCGGTGACGGCGGGGCTCGTCGTCGCCGCCGTGATGCTGACGCTCGGGCTGTGGCAGATGTCGTCCTACGAGGAATCGACGCGCGACGTGTCGGCCGAGCGTGCGGCTCTGGAGCCGGTTGCGCTGGCTGAGAGTGTCGCGGAGAGCGGGGAGATCGACGACGTGTACGGCCGACAGGTCACCCTCACCGGGGCCTACACCACCGATGAGGTGCTGGTCGGAGAGCAGTGGCCGCTGCGTGTGGTCACTGCGTTCGAGATGGACGACGGCCGGCACGTCGCGGTGGTGCGCGGGATCGTCGAACAGGGAGCCGTGGCCCCCGCCGCACCGAGCGGTGAACAGGACGTGGCCGGGGTGTTCCTGTCGTCAGACCTGCCGGCTGAGAGTGTCGCGGTGGGGGCGGATATTGGGTCGCTGAGGGTGCAGGCGCTGGCTCAGGGGTGGCCGTCGCCCTTGATCGGGGGCTACGTGACGCTCCCCGCGGAGGCGTCGACGGCGCAGGGGCTGAGCGCGGCGCCGCTGGTGCTCCCCGAGGCGGAGGGGTCGGCGACGCATCGCGGGTATGCGCTGCAGTGGTGGGTGTTCGCGGCTGGTGCGGTGGCGTTCGGGATCTACGTCGCCCGCGGCTTCGGGAGGGACGCCGCTCACGCCAAACGACTTGCCTCAGCTGATGAGGTGCAGCAACCGCTCCCTGAGGAGGGCCGCCCCCTAGCCGCTCCCTGAGGAGGGCCGCCCGCGAAGCGGCGTGGCCTGTCTCGAAGGGTCGTGACTACAACCTTCACGCAGATCTCGTTGTCGGTGCGGGGAGACGTGAGTCGAGGCCCGGGCGGCCGCTATCCATGGCTTTGCTGACCGTCGCTGGTCACACTGTGGCCGAGTGGTGGAGGCCGCCCGGGCCTCGTCTCCCGTCTCCCCGCACTCGGTCCTCCTGTGGCGTTGTCTCGTCCCGGGTGCGGGCCGGCAGGGCGGCGTGGGGGTCAGGTCAGCTCGAGCGGGATGCCAGTTGGTGATCCTCGGGTTGGGCACCGCTGCGCAGTGCCGCCCTGCCGTCCCCCACCCTCGCTGTCAGGTCCGAGTTCTCGACCCTTCGAGACTCCCGCGGTCGCTTCGCGACGCGGAACCATCAGGGACCGAAGTAGGACCCCGCGAAACGGCGTGGCCCAGATGCCTATCTCACTCGGTCTCGCTGGCCGCGATCGTTGCCCGGACGTTCTTCGTGGCGAAGTGTTCAGCGACGAAGGACAGGAACGGCACCGTCCCCGCGGCCATGATGACCAGGAACCACTTGATGGACCACTTCACCCGGCGACCGAGGTCGTAGGCCGTAATGAGGAGCACCATGTACAGCCAGCCGTGCGGCATCCCTGTCCACACCACCACCCGGCCGTCTCTCCAGATGTACTTCAGGGGCAAGCCCACGCACACCAGCACGACGAGGAGCACGCCGACGACATAGGCCATGATGCGGTAGCGCAGCAGGGCGGACCTGATGGCGGGGATGTCGCTTGGGGCGACGGTCGCGGCGTTGGTCGCGGTAGTCATGTCAGTTCCTCGTTAACTCTATCTATGGTTTTGTCGCTATATTGCTTTATTGCTAGACGCGTTTAGCGTTAGAGCGTCCTGCCGTCCAGCACTGCGACGATGCGGTCCAGGTCGTCACCGCTGGCGAACTCAATGGTGATGCGGCCCTTGTTCCGTCCGATGTTCACCTTGACCCGAGTGTCGAAATGATCACTCAGGTGAGTGGCCAGTTCCCGCTCCCGCTCGGAGGGGATCCTCGGGGTCCGCGCGACGCTGGAGCGGTGGGCACTCCCCCGCCCCAGCGCGACGATCTCCTCGGTGGACCGGACCGACAGCCCCTCGGCGATGATCCTCTCACTCAGTTCCTCCTGGGCGTTCGCGTCGGGAAGGCCGAGGAGGGCGCGCGCATGGCCCGCGGACAGGACGCCCGCCGCGACCTTCGTCTGCACCCGCGTTGGCAGGTTGAGCAGACGCAACGTGTTGGAAACCTGTGGGCGGGACCGGTGGATCCGTTGGGCGAGGTCCTCCTTCGTGCACTCGAAGTCACGGAGCAGCTGGGAGTACGCGTTCGCCTCCTCGATGGGGTTCAGGTTGGCCCGGTGAAGGTTCTCCAGGAGGGCGTCGCGCAGGAGGGCGGTGTCGTCGGTCCCTCGGATGATGGCGGGGATGGTCTCCCGGCCGGCGAGCTGACTGGCACGGAGACGTCGCTCCCCCATCACCAACTCGTAGGCGTCATCGCCGCGGCGACGCACAACAACCGGTTGCAGGACACCGAACTCGGCGATCGAGTCAGCCAGCTCGTTGAGGTCGTCCTCGTCGAAGACCGTGCGCGGCTGATGGGGATTCGGGGAGATCTGCTGGAGTGGCAGGTCGGCGAACGTGGAGCCGTCGCTGAGTTGTTCGGCCTTGTCGTCGTCGGTTCGGGCGAACAGGTCCCCAAGGCCTTGGCCGAGGCCGCTCTTCTTCAGTACAGCCATCATTCCTCCACCTTCTGGGCGCGCTCAGCCATCTCGCGTGCGGCGGCCGTATACGCGAGTGCGCCCGGAGATTTGGGCTGGTAGTTCAGGACGGTCTGCTGGTAGCTGGGGGCTTCAGCGATGCGCACGGAGCGCGGGATCTCCTGGGTCAGCGTCTGGTCCGGGAAGTGCTTGCGAACCTCGTCGGCCACTTCCCGCGACAGATTCGTCCGTGCGTCATACATGGTGAGGAGGATGGTGCTCAGCTCTAGATCGTCGTTGAGGTTGCCCTTGACCCGTGCGATGGTGCGCATCAACTGGGTGACGCCCTCGAGTGCGTAGTACTCGGTCTGGATGGGCACGAGGATCTCGTTGGCAGCCACGAGGGCGTTCAATGTGAGCAGTCCCAGCGACGGCGGGCAATCGAAGAAGATGTAGTCCACGCCAGACTCGTCCACGTACTGCTTGATGGCATCACGCATCCGGTGCTCACGGCCGCGGAGATTCACAAGTTCGAGTTCCGCCGCCGCGAGATCGATGGCGGCAGGAAGTACATGCAGATTTGGCGAGTGCGGAGACGGCTGGGCGTGTTCGATGATGCCGACGCCTTCGAGGAGAACCTCGTAGGTACCCTTCGTACCGGGGCTGTGCTTGATGCCAAGGGCGGTGGAGGCGTTGCCCTGGGGGTCGTTGTCGACGACGAGCACATTGAGACCGCCCAAGGCCATTGCATGAGCGATGTTCACTGTCGTGGTCGTTTTCCCCACGCCGCCCTTTTGATTGGCGACCACTACGATGCGTGGGCTCGCAGGCCGGGGGAGAGTCGCGGCGGGGGAGTCGAAGTCGACCATCTCATCGCCGTACTCGGATTCGACGCTGGCCTCGGCATCGCGAGCGGCTCGTCTGGGGTGCAACCCCGTTTCACGTGAAACGTTGCTGTGTTGCTTCCACAGCTCGTCATCATTCGCTTGCTGCGCCTTGCGCTTGCGGAAGAACAACGCCATCCGGGGCCTCCTTGGTGTCCGCGATGACTCTACCCAACTCGGGTGGCGGACCGCGAAGTGTGAGCGCCGCGTTTCACGTGAAACGCTCCTTCGCCATTCCGGCGCGTCCCGCACAGCCCGACGGGCCACCGTTGGTTGAGCCAGCCGCGGCGCGAAGCGAACGCAGCTGCGTCGAAACCCACGGCACCCGCAGAGTCCCGCAGCTAGTTATCCCTGAAGACCGGTCGGTTTCGACGCGGGCTGCGCCGCTTCGCGGCTGGGCTCCGCTCAACCAGCGGGGCACGGGTGGGCCCCTCCGCCAGCCTGACTCTTCGCGGACACAATGTACTCACCCAAGGAGGCGGTGCGACTCGGCGCGGCTCGGCACAAGTCAACGCGGGCCGCGCCGCGCCTTACTATGCCCGGTCCGGTTGCCCGCCACCGCGGTGAGCCAGCCGCGGCGCGAAGCGCCCGCTGCTGCGTCGAAACCCAGGGGACCCGGTGCAGAGTCCCGCAGGTGGTTCTCCCTGAAGACCGACGTCGGTTTCGACGCGGGCTGCGCCGCTTCGCGGCTCGGCCCGGCTCAACCAGCGGGGGGTGTAGCTTCGTCCGGCGCGCAGGCGCTGCCGCTAAAGTCCTGTGGGGTCGCGACCGCACGGACGAGGGTCTGGCTCGCCATTACCTCTGGCTCGCCGTTACCGCTGGTTGGGCCAGCCGCGGCGCGAAGCGCCCGCTGCTGCGTCGAAACCCTTGGCACCCGGTGCAGAGTCCCGCAGGTAGTTCTACCTGAAGACCGACGTCGGTTTCGACGCGGGCTGCGCCGCTTCGCGGCTAGGGCCGGCTCAACCAGCGGGGGAACGAGGCCCGGCTCAACCAGCGGAAAGCGGCTTCGTCCGGCGGGACCGTTGCGGCCGCAAGTCCAGTGGGATCGGGAGCGGCACCGGCCTGCCCGTCCTGCTACATCTACGCCAACGCCCCTCTCACCGGCCAGGGACACAGCCCCTGGCAGAAGGGAGTCGCTCGTCGTGGCGGTTCTGCGTCGTGATGCCCAACCCGAGGATCACTCAGCCGGCATCCCGCTCAGGGAGTCCCAACCCCGGCGCCGCCATGACGATCGGCTCCCGGACCCAGGCAAGGCCACGCTGGGAGCCGGCTGTGAGGCGTGACCCGCTCTCCGGGCGGCCCTCAAAAGCGCCGCAGGCCCCGACCCATGCTCGACCGGGGCGAATGACAGGACAGGCCCACGAGGGGCCGCCCGGAGAGCGGGTCACGCCTCACAGCCCTGAGAACCCAGCTCGAGTTGGAGACGCGGGTGTCAGCTGACGCGGATCGCCCTCGCGCCTTCAACGCCCGGGGCCACACTCAACTCCAGCACCTCTGCTTTGAGTCCCGCTCGCACCAAGGTGGGCCTGGCATCACGGATCTCCTGCTCGGCCGACTCTCCCTTGAGGGCCAGCAGTTGGCCACCGTCGGCGAACAGGGGAGTGGTCCACCCGAGTAGCTTCGTCAGCGGCGCAACGGCGCGACAGACGACGACGTCATAGCGGCGCTTCGTGTCCTCGGCCCGCGCCCGCAGAACCTCCACCCGGTCCTCCAGCCCCAGCTCCTCAACTGCCAGCGTCAGGAAGTTGGCCCGGCGCAACAACGGCTCAATGAGCGTGACCCTGAGGTCCGGCCGGGTGATGGCGACTGGGATCCCGGGGAGGCCGGCCCCGCTGCCCACGTCCGCCACCTCCACTCCCTGCGGGATGGCGTCGTCGAGGGCCACCGAGTTGGCGATGTGGCGCTGCCACAGCTTGTCGCCCTCCCGGGGCCCGAGCAGTCCCCATTCGATCCCGCGCGAAGCCAATATATCGACATATCGGCTTAACTCTTCAGCGCTTCGGCGATGAAACTCTAAGAGTGCCGCTCGAGCCGTCAGCTCCGGGGACTGCTCGTCGGTCACTTCGCGCTGACCACAACCCGGCGGTTCGGGGGCTCGCCCTCCGACTCGCTGAGCAGCCCGGCGGTGGCGACCTCGTCGTGGACGATCTTGCGCTCATAGGCATTGAGCGCGGCCATCCGCACCGGATCACCAGACTCCTGCACCTCGGCAATGGCGTCCTTCGCCATGGCAACCAGTTCGGCCCGACGCCGCGCGCGGTACCCCGCCACGTCAACCATCAGCCTGGAGCGGTGCCCGGTCTCCGTCATCACGACGAGACGGGCCAGCTCCTGCAGGGCGTCCAGGACCTCGCCGTCCTTACCCACGAGCCGATCCGATTCGGTGTCGATCACGACGAACGCGCGACCGTCCTGGACGGAGTTCTCGATGTCGCCGTCGAGATCGGCGATGTCCAGGAGCTCTTCGAAGTAGTCGGCAACCAGGTCGCCCTCCGCCAACAGGGCGGCTTCGGTTTCATTGTTCGACACGGAAAGTGTCCTCTCCTCATGCCCGGTGGGGGCGGTGTGTGGTTGGGTGTCGGGGCCCTGCTCGGAGGGCTGGCTCACTTCTTCTTCCGAGCGGAGCGCGGCGCCTGCTTCGGCTGCTGCCGGACGACGACGGGCTTGCCGTCCTCGGAGGTGCGGACGGTCTGGCGCGTCACCTGCTGACGGGTCACCCTCGTCGGCTGCTCCGCGACCTCAGCGCCCTCCGTGACCTCAGCGCCATCGCCACCCTCCGCCGCCGGGGCCTGGGCAACCGGGCGCGCCACGGGGCGTGAGCCGGCAGCGCCGTTGCCGGTCTTGCCGCGGCGCTTCTCCGCACGGGCGATCATGATGCCCTGCGGATCCTTGCCCTTGGCCAGCATCCGCTCCTCCCACTCGATGAACGCAGGAGTGTTGGGCGCGGGATTGTTGCGGATGAGGAGACCCTGCTGGCCCATGGTCCACAGGTTCGAGGTGAGCCAGTAGATGAGCACGCCGATGGGGATGACCACAGACGAGGCGGCGTAGATGACGGGGAAGAGGTACAGCATCATCTTCTGCTGCTGGGCCATCGGGCCGGTGAGGGACTCCGGGGGGAGATTCTTGCGCATCAACTGGAGCTGCGTGACGAAGAACACCGCGACCATCGCCACCACCAGCACGATGCCCACGGCCTGGGTGGGGCCGAACGAGGTCATCGGGAAGATGCGGTCCGCCAGGCGGGCGCCGAAGATCTCGGCGTTCTGCAGCGACGACACCAGGTCCGGGTTGATCTTGAAGAAGTGGCCGCGGACGTTGCCGGAGGACACTCCTTCGAGCACGCGGAACAGCGCGAGGAAGATGGGCATCTGGAGGAGCAGCGGCAGGCAGGAGGCGGTGGGGCTGACCCCCTCCTCCTTGTACATCTTCATGGTCTCCTGGCCGAGTCGCTCCCGGTCATGGCCATGCTTCTTCTGCAGCTCCGCCATCTTCGGCTGAAGCATCTGCATGCTGCGCGCGGAGTTGATCTGCTTCACGAACAGCGGAATGAGGAGGGTTCGGATCACCACCGTGAGGCTGATGATGGCCAAAGTCCAGTTCCAGCCCGATTCGGCGCCGAACAGCGGCGTGTACAGCCAGTGGAAGAACACCACGAGGCCGGACACCGCCCAGTACAGCGGCTGCATCATCGCCGACAGCACCCCGTAGAAGCTGTCCCAGATGTTCAGCGTCACCAGTAGATCGACCACTTAAGCCACCTCAGTCTTCGGTTGGGACTTGGTGTCCCGTGATTCGTTGGAATTCTCTTCTGCCCAGGCCGCCGCTTCCGGCGTGCCGGGCACATAGTCGACGCCGCCCGCCGCCCAAGGATGGCAGCGCACGAGCCGTCGGCCGGTGAGCCAGACGCCCTTGACGGCGCCATGGGTTTCGAGCGCCGTCAGCCCGTAGCTGGAGCACGACGGATGGTACTTGCACACGTCCCCGTAGGAGGGGGAGATGACCGCGCGCCAGGCTTTGACGAACCAGATCAGCGGATACTTCAGCACTTCGCCGCCTTCCGGAACGCGCGCCGCCAGGCGTCTGCGAGGTCCTCGCCCAGCCGATCCGTCGCGACGGCGGCATCGGGCAGGGCCCGCACCACCACATCTGCCACGACCGGGGCCTCCAGTCCGACGACGAGGTGCCGCAGCCGCCGCTTGACGCGGTTGCGGGTCACGGCGTTGCCCACCTTCTTGGAGACGACAAAACCCACCCGGCTGACGTCGGGTGGATTCTGGGTGGTGGGGCGCAACACGTGCACCACGACTGTCGGGCTGGCTGCCCTGGAGCCGTGCCGGACGGTGACACCGAAGTCACTGGGCTTCGTGAGCCGACGAGGACCTGGCAGCACCGACGTCCGGACCTAGGCCGACAGCTCGGTCCGGCCCTTGCCACGACGGGCCGACAGGATGGCGCGACCCGCGCGGGTGCGCATGCGGGCGCGGAAGCCATGGGTGCGGCTGCGACGGCGGTTGCTCGGTTGGAACGTGCGCTTAGTCATGGGAATACTCGCTCAGTGTCGTTGGTGTACAACTGCCCTGGTGGGCAGGGGGAAGTGACCGCCTCAATGGCGACTGGTCAACGATACGTGGCAACAGGCCCTGGGACCAAACCGCGCCCACGCAGCCGCACAACTAAGCAAATGACAGCCGTGTAGTCCAGCGTGGCACCGGCGTGTCGCGGAAATCGCCTTGCGTGTGGGGCCCGACGGGACTAACTTCGTTGTCCTGCCTTCCAGCTTATCCACAGGTGAGCCCCGGTCGGCTGTACCGCTAGGGTGAGTTATCCCCCTTGTGGACAACCTTGTGGACGAATGAGAAGGCGGAGCGAACCGCCGGGAAGTGGGTGAGGTGAGCGAATCACCGACGCCGGACCTGGCAGCCCTGTGGAACGAGGTCATCGCCTCCGCCGATGCCCCCACGAAGGCGTGGCTGCGCCGCACCAAGCCCCTGGACATGCACGGAAGCACGCTGATGCTCGCGGTCGGCGACGAAACCACGCGCGAACGCCTCGAGACCCGCCTCCGCCCCCAGATCGAGGAGCGCTTGAGCGACATCTGTGGTCAGAGCACCCACCTCGCGGTGATGATCAATCCACAGATGGTGCAGGAGGCCGACGCGTGGACCTCGACGGCGCCGGACGTCCATGAGGACGAGGAGCCACGGCGTGCGGCGCCACGTTCGCGCCCCCAGGACGTCCGGCTCAACCCGCGCTACACCTTCGAGTCGTTCGTCGCCGGCTCGTCCAACCGCTTCGCGCACGCCGCGGCGGCCGCCGTCGCCGAGACTCCCGGCAAGTCGTACAACCCGCTCATGATCTACGGCCCCTCCGGGCTCGGCAAGACCCACCTGCTGCACGCCATCGGCCACTACGTGACCAACTACTACGAGCAGCTGCGCGTGAAGTACGTCTCCACCGAGGAGCTCACCAACGACTTCATCAACGCCATCTCCTCGAACCGCACGGCCGAGTTCCGCAGCTCCTACCGCGACGTCGACGTGCTGCTGGTCGACGACATCCAGTTCCTGGAGTCCAAGATCCAGACCCAGGAGGAGTTTTTCCACACCTTCAACACGCTCCACAACGCGCAGAAGCAGATCGTGATGACCTCCGATCGCCCGCCGAAGCTGCTCGAGGCGTTGGAGCCCAGGCTGCGGTCGCGGTTCGAGTGGGGCCTGATGACCGACATCCAGCCGCCTGACCTCGAGACCCGCATCGCCATCCTGCGGAAGAAGGTGGCCCAGCAGCGGTTGACCGCAGGCACCCAGGTGCTGGAGCTCATCGCCTCGCGGATCCCCACCAACATCCGCGAGTTGGAGGGGGCCCTGACGAGGGTCGCGGCGCTGGCCAGCCTCAACCAGCAGGAGATCACGCTCCCGCTCGCCGAGCAGGTGCTCAACGACCTGATGCCCGACGACGCCGCCCCCGTCGATGCGCAGACCATCATGGACGCGGCCGCCAGGTACTTCTCCATCTCACTGGAGGACCTCACCGGCAGCAGCCGGGTGGCGACCATCGCGGGGGCACGCCAGATCGCGATGTACCTCTGCCGCGAACTCACCGACATGTCGCTGCCGAAGATCGGGCACCGGTTCGGCGGCCGCGACCACTCGACGGTCCTGCATGCCGTGCGCAAGATCAACGAGAAGATCGGCAAGGACCGCGTGCTGTTCAACCAGGTGACCGAGCTCACCAACCAGATCAAGCAGTCCTGAACGCCTCGCCCGCCGCCCTCACCCCGTCGTCGGGGCCGCGTCAGCGTGCCACTGGTTGTGTGGATCAGCTCGCCGCGTGACAATGGAACCTCGGCGGGGTAACCCGTGCTGTTCGAGTGCTATCACTTCCTATACCCATGGGGGTATATACTCGGACCATGATTGAAGAGGTTGATCCCATGCAGCTGGACCCAGAGCAGATGGTGTCGGTGGTCAAGCGGCTCAAGCGTGCCCAAGGGCAGCTGGGCGGGATCATCAAGATGATCGAGGACGGCCGCAACTGCGACGAGATCGTCACGCAGCTCGCCGCCGTCTCCAAGGCCGTGGACCGAGCCGGCTTCTCCACCATCTCGATCGGCCTGCGCCAGTGCATGGAGCAGCCGGATCCGGACCCGCTGGACCAGGCCAAGATGGAGAAGCTGTTCCTGAGCCTCGCCTGAGGCCGAGCGCCTGAGGACAGCCCCGAGCACGACGAAGGGGCCCTCACCACCGCGGTGGCGAGGGCCCCTTCGTCGTTTCCTTGTGCACGACACGCCGCCCGAGACGCCCACCGTTGCCCCATCGGGGCTAGGGGAGGCACTCAGGCGGCGTGTCGTGCACGGGGAGAGCGGGGGGTGGGGGTCAGTGAAGCGTGATCCCCGAGCCCGCCTTCCACGTCGTGTAGCCGCCGTCGAGGTTGAGCAGCGTCCGGCCGGAGGACCTCAGCGCCGCCAGCGCCGCGTGGCTGCGGATGCCGACCCCACAGTGGAGGACCAGTGGGGCGTCGCCGTCGGGGATCTCGTCCAGCCGGTCCCGCAGCTCGTCGACGGGGATGTTGATCGCGCCAGGGATGGCGCCGGCCGCGAACTCCCCGGGGGTCCGCACATCGACGACGACGGCGCCGGCGTTCTGCGCCTCCGCCACCTCGTGCCACTGGATGCTGTCCTCCCAGCCGCTGAGCCGGTTCTCGGCGATGAAGCCGAGCATGTTGATGGCGTCCTTGCCGGAGCCGAACTGCGGCGCATAGGCAAGCTCGAGTTCCGCCAGGTCGTCGGCCCGGAGACCGCCTGCCATCGCGGTGGCGATCACGTCCATCCGCTTGTCCACGCCCTCCTTGCCGACACCCTGGGCGCCCAGAATCTGGCCGGTTTCGGGGTCCACGAGTAGCTTCAGAGCCATCGTCGTGGCGCCGGGGTAGTAGGTGGCGTGCGAAGCGGGGTGGGTGTGGATGGCCAGGTAGTGGCGCCCCGCGTCCCGGAGCCGCTTCTCGTTCCACCCGGTGGCAGCCACCTGGAGGCCGAGGAGTCCGACGATGGCCGTGCCGCGCACGGGACGGGCGGCCCGCCCGCGACCCGCGATGTCGTCCCCGACCCGCCGGCCCTGCAGGTTGGCCGTGTTGGCCAGGGGCACCAGCACCGATTCGTCGCTGAGCGCGTCCACCTTCTCGACGGCGTCGCCCACGGCATAGATGGAGGGGTCGTTGGTGAGCTGGCGATCGTCGACCAGCAGGCCGCCACGGGGACCGATCCGCAGGCCCGCGGCCTTGGCCAGCTCGGTGTCCGGGCGCACCCCGATGGCCGCGACCACCACATCGGCCGGCAGCACCGACCCATCGGCCAGCGTCACGTCCTTCTCACCGATGGCGATGACGCCGGAGCCGAGTCTGAGATCGATGCCGGCGTCGCGCATCACCGCGTGCACAGGGACGACCATCTCGGGATCCAGCGGGGCCATCACCTGGGGGAGCGCCTCGACGACGGCGACCTGCATCCCGCGGTGCAGCAGGTTCTCGGCCACCTCGAGCCCGACGAAGCCGCCGCCCACGACGACCGCCGTACGCGCCCCGTCGACGGCCGCGATCATCCGGTCCGTGTCCTCCACGTTGCGCAAGGGCAGCGCGCGGCCGATGCCGGGGATGGGGGGCATGAGGGGCCTGGCGCCGGGGGAGAGGACCAGCTTGTCGTAGGTGAGGGTCTCCTCGCGGCCCGTGGCCACGTCGCGCACCACGACCTCCTTGGCCTGACGGTTGATCTGCACCGCCTCGGTGCCCACGCGCACGTCCAGCCGGAACCTGTTGTACAGGGACTCCGGGGTCTGCAGCAGCAGCGCCGAACGGTCCTCGATCACTCCGCCCACGTGATAGGGAAGGCCGCAGTTGGCGAAGGACACATAGCCGCTCCGCTCCACCACGATGATCTCCGCGGACTCATCGAGGCGACGCAGACGCGCCGCCGCACTCATCCCACCAGCAACTCCACCAATGACTACAACTCTCATGTTTGGAAATCCTATACCCCTGGGGGTATGGTTGGCGAACCGGGGTGACCCGAGACAGCAATCCAAAAGGAGATCAACATGTGCAGTCCCGTCAAGTGCCGTCAGTGCGGCAAGACCACCTGGGCCGGATGCGGCAACCACGTGGAGGCCGTCAAGCGTTCCGTGCCGGCCGGCCAGTGGTGCGGCGGTCACCAGAACACCCAGACCCCCTCGTCGGGCGGCGGCATCTTCGGCCGTCTCATGGGCCGCTGACCCTGCGGACAACCGTGTGAGAGCGGCCGGGTCCTGGCTGTGGATAACTTTCCAGCCCGGCCGCTCCCCACAAATCCTTCACGTGTAGTTTCGATTCATCCACAGTCGCTCAACAGCCGCAATGCTGCGCTGACAAGCCGCGACAACAGTTATCCACCGCCTCCACAGGGGCTATGAGTACAACGAGGATGTAATTACTCAAAGCCACTCAAAGTCACAGCTGTGGGGAACCCCGCTCAGGGCGCAATTTCGCCCCTGGCAGCGCTGGAGGCCGCTGCTACCTTTGTGGGCGTGAGCATCGCAGCGCGGGCCAGGGGCCTCACCAAGATCTACGGATCCGGATCGGCGGTGGTGACCGCCCTGGACGATGTGGACTTCGAGATCGCAGACGGCGAGTTCACCGCCATCATGGGCCCCTCCGGCTCCGGGAAGTCCACCCTCATGCACCTCATGGCCGCGCTGGACACCCCCACGTCGGGAGAGGTGTACCTCGGCGAGACGGCCGTCTCCACGCTCGCGGACACCCCGCTGACCGAGCTCCGCCGGGACCGCATCGGCTTCATCTTCCAGGCCTTCAACCTGGTGCCAACCCTCACGGCCCGGGAGAACATCGTCCTCCCGCTGCGGATCGCAGGCAAGAAGGTCGACGAGGAATGGTTCGAGCGCATCGTCGACGTGCTGGCGCTGGGGGACCGCCTCACGCACAAGCCGTCCGAGCTCTCCGGCGGTCAGCAGCAGCGCGTCGCCTGCGCCAGGGCCTTGATGAATCGCCCGCACATCGTCTTCGGAGACGAGCCCACCGGCAACCTGGACTCCACCTCGGCCGCGGAGGTGCTCGGATTCCTGCGCCGCAGCGTCGACGAGTTCGGCCAGACAGTGGTCATGGTCACCCACGATGCGCATGCCGCCAGCTACGCGGATCGGGCGGTCTTCCTCTCGGACGGTCACATCGTGCATGAGATGCGAGGCGCCACCCAGGAGGACCTGCTGGGAGCGATGTCGCACATCTACCCCCGCCACACCCCCACGCACCGGGCGCCGGAGACCGTGGAGGACGAGCCCGCCGGGGAGGGTGCGGAGGGCACGGCCGTCTACCGCGACGGCGGCGCGGCCCCCACGAGCGGCCCCGTCGACGACGGTGGCGAGTCCACCGTCGAACGTTCCATGGCGCGCCGCGCACTCCTGGACCAGTAGATGCTGCACGCCACCTGGAAGTCGCTGTGGGCGCGCAAAGTCAGGCTCCTGCTCAGCGCGCTGTCGATCGTGTTGGGTGTGGCCTTCGTGGCCGGCTCGTTGCTGTTCACGAATCTGCTGTCCTCCAGCTTCGATCAGCTCGTCAAGGGCGCATTGGCGGACGTCAACGTCTCACCTGAGTCCAGCGGCATCCAGGGTTTCGATCCCACGGCGGGCGCCCAGCAGATCCTGCTCACCAGCGACGAGGTGACGGCCATCGGCGAGGTGGACGGCGTCCAGGCGGCCGCCGGAATCGTCTCCAGCAGCCAGATCTTCCCCCTGGACCAGGACAACCGCCTGATCATGTTCCCCGGTGCCCCGGGCATCGCGATGAACTGGGTGGACCTCCCCGCAGCGGGCGGCCAGGTGGGGGCACGCCTCGTCGAGGGCCGCGTGCCCGAGGCGTCGGACGAGGTGATGGTGGACCCGGCCACCGCCACGCGCGGCGGCTTCGTCGTCGGAGACACCCTCAGCGTGTCCACGCCCGTCGACGGGATCCAGAGCTACACCATCGTTGGTCTCGGCACCTACGGCGCGGGGGCCACGGCCGGCGCCAGCTACCTGTTCTTCACCCTCGACGAGGCCCAGCGCCTGGTGCAGGGCGGCAAAGAGGGGTTCTACGCGGCCTGGGTGCAGACCGCACCGGAGGCCGACCCCGACGCGGTGGCCGAGGCCGTCCAGGAGATCCTCCCCGAAGGCTTCGTCGCCGAGACCGGAGATTCGCTGGCTGAAACCATCCAGGATCAGCTCGACGTGGGCCTCGGATTCATCAACACGTTCCTCCTGGTTTTCGCCGGGATCGCGCTCCTGGTGGCGACCCTGCTGATCCTCAACACGTTCTCGATCCTCGTTGCCCAACGCTCCCGGGAGCTGGCCCTGCTCCGCGCCATCGGCGCCACCCGCGCGCAGGTCCGCCTCTCGGTACTCACGGAGGCCGCGGTCATCGGCGTGATCGGCGCCACCGTCGGCCTGCTGGTGGGCTACGGGCTGGCCTGGGGAATCCTCGCCGCGTTCCGCCTCTTCGGCATCGACCTCGGCACCGCCGTGCCCACCTTCACGTGGCAGGCGGTGGCCGCGTCCTACACCATCGGCATCGTCATCACGCTCGTGGCGGCCACGCTGCCTGCGCGGAAGGCGTCCCGGACCCGCCCCGTCGAGGCCATGGCGATGGCGCAGCAGTCCGGGCCGGAGAGGCTCGGCGGGCTGCCGCTGATCGGCGTCGGGATGATCGAGATCGGCATCGCGGCCATCGCGTGCGCACTCTGGCTGGACGTCCCGCAGCCCCTGATCTGGGCCGGCGTCGGCGCGGTCCTGCTCCTGGTGGGCATGGTGCTGGCCGCCGTCCTGGTGGGCAAGCCACTGATCTGGCTGTTCGGTCTGGCCTACCGTGCGCTCTTCGGCGAGGTGGGCAAGCTGGCCCGGCTCAACGCGGTCCGGCAGCCCCGTCGCACCGCGGCCACCGCCGCCACGCTCATGATCGGCCTGGCGCTGGTGGCCACGGTGGCCATCCTGGCCGCCAGCACCACCACCTCCATCCGGGAGCGGCTCACCTCTGATCAGCGCGGTGACTTCACCATCAGCCCCGTGGCCTATCAGCCGTTCGACGCGACTGTCGCGGAGGAGGCACGGGAGATCGACGGCGTCGAGGCGGTCTTCGAGTTCTATCGCGGCGCCACTGTTCTCGACGGCGAGCCCGTGCAGCTCACCGGCGCCACCGACGAGGGCCTGGAGCGGGCCAGCAGCCTGGAGATCGTGGCGGGTTCGCTCAGCGACGAGGGCGGCACTGCCCCGGCCGTGATTTCCTCGGACTTCGCCGAAGACCAGGGGCTCAGCCTCGGCCAGCTGCTCGAACTGCCCACGCCGACGGGGGGCACCGTCGAGCTTCTCGTCACCGGACTCCACAACGGCGGCGGTGGCCCGCCCCCGCTGGGCGACATCATCGTGGACCCGGACACGTTCGCCGAACTCGGCGACGGCTCGCTGGTGCAGCAGGTCGTGGTGTTCACCGAGCCGGGCGCGGACCTGACGGCGGTGCGCGAGGGCCTAGACGAGGCCACCTCCGAGCTGCCCACCGTCGTGGTGGCGGACGTGGCGGAGTTCGTGGAGGCCCGGGTCGGGCAGTTCCAGCAGATCTTCTCCATCCTTTACGCGCTGCTGGCGCTCGCCGTCGTGATCTCGGTGCTCGGCATCGTCAACACGCTCGGCCTGTCGGTGATGGAGCGGACCCGCGAGGTGGGGCTGCTGCGCGCGGTGGGGATGACCCGGCCGCAGCTGAGGCTCATGGTGACCCTCGAATCGGTGATGGTGGCCACGCTGGGCGCCACGCTCGGCGTGCTCCTGGGCGGCGTCTTCGGCTCCGTCCTGGTCAACCTTCTACGGGACGACGGAATCGACATTCTGGTCGTCCCCTGGGTCCAGCTGGGGGTGTTCGTCGTGGTGGCGGCCCTGTTCGGTGTGTTGGCGGCGGTCGGGCCGGCGCGTCGCGCGTCGCGGCTCAACGTGCTCGAATCCATCGCCAGCGAGTAGGTCAGCGGCTGGCATGGGCGCTGAGCGGCCCGGCTATGATGCAGGCGATGGTCTGTCCCGAGCGCACCCACGTGGCTGCGCTCACCGACTGTTCACGTAGCGAGATCGAAGGGGAACCCTGTGAAGATTCGAGTTGAGCGCGAGGCGCTGGCGGATGCCGTGGCCTGGGTGGCACGCAGCCTCCCCACGCGCCCCACCGCACCGATCCTCGCGGGCATGCTGTTGGAGGCCGACGCCAACGGGCTGACGCTCAGCAGCTTCGACTCGACGACCTCGGCCAAGGTCACCCTGCCGGCCACCGTCAACGACGAGGGCACCGTCCTTGTCTCGGGTCGCCTGCTCGCGGAGATCGCGCGCTCGCTGCCCAACAAGCCGGTGGACCTCGTCGCGGACCACTCGAAGGTCGAGCTCACCTGCGGCCAGGCCCGATTCACGCTCCAGACGCTGCCGGTGGAGGAGTACCCCACGCTCCCGGACATGCCCAGCCAGACCGGCACGGTGGACGCGGCCACGTTTGAGAAGGCCGTCGGTCAGGTCTTCGTCGCCGCCGGCCGCGATGAGCTGCTCAACGTGTTCACCGGTGTGAAGCTGGAGATCAACGGCGAGGAGCTGTCGCTGCTCGCCACGGACCGTTACCGGATGGCGCTCAAGGAGCTCACCTGGCGCCCGTCCTCCCCGTCGGTGGAGGGCGCGGTGCTCGTGCCGGGCAAGGTGCTGGCGGACACCGCCAAGTCCATGACCTCTGGCGAGACGGTCACCATCTCGCTGTCCACCACCGAGGCTGAGGGTGAAGGGCTTGCGGGCTTCGTCGGGCAGAGCTCCCGGAGCACCCGAGAGGCCACCACGAGGCTGCTCAGCCAGGCGTTCCCCAAGGTCCGCCACCTGATGAACGTGGATCCCACCGTCAGCGTCCGGGTCAACACGGCAGACCTGCTGGCGGCCGTGAAGCGCGTGTCGCTGGTGGCCGAGCGCAACACGCCGCTGCGGATGCGCATCAACGAGGACCACATCGCGCTCGAGGCCGCCACCGGTGACCAGGCGCAGGCCTCGGAGGCCATCGAGGCCGAGGTGGAGGTGGTGGGCGATTCCCAGTCCATCACGGACGCCGGCTTCAACCCCCACTACCTGCTGGAGGCGCTCACCGCGCTCGACGCGCCGTTCGCCCACTTCTCGTTCACGCTCCCGGGGAAGCCCTGCCTGATCATGGGCCTCCCCAACATCGACGGCGACCCACTGACGGACTACAGGCACGTCATCATGCTGATGCGCCTGCCCGGCTGACCCCACCATCCAGGCATCGAAGGAGCCACACATGCGCATCGGACTGATCGGCCTCGGGAAGATGGGCGGCAACATGCGCGAGCGGCTCCGCCGCGGCGGCGTGGAGGTCGTCGGTCTGGACCACAACCCGGACATTTCCGACGCCAAGGACGAGGCCGACCTCGTCGCTCAGCTCGGAGCAGGCCCGCGCGTGGTGTGGCTGATGGTCCCCATCCACGCCGTGGATTCCCTCATCGAGACGTTGAAGCCCCTGCTATCTGCGGGAGACGTGGTCATCGACGGCGGCAACTCCAAGTGGACCCACGACGCCAAGCACGCCGCATACCTCTCTGACAAGGGCATCCACTTCGTCGACGTCGGCACCTCGGGTGGCGTGTGGGGCCTCGAGAACGGGTACGCGCTCATGGCCGGCGGGCCGAAGGAGGCCATCGAGATCGCCATGCCCGCGTTCCAGGCTCTGAAGCCGGAGGGCGAGTTCGGGTTCGTCCACGCGGGCGAGAGCGGCGCGGGACACTTCGCCAAGATGGTGCACAACGGCATCGAGTACGGCCTCATGCAGGCCTACGCGGAGGGCTGGGAGCTGCTCGAGGCCTCGGACGTGGTGACCAACGTGCCGCAGGTGTTCGAGTCCTGGCGCGAGGGCACCGTCATCCGCTCCTGGCTGCTGGACCTCATGACCTACGCGCTGGGGGAGGACCCGCACCTCGAGGCCATCGAGGGCTACGCGGAGGACTCCGGCGAGGGCCGCTGGACCGTCAACGCCGCCGTCGACCTGGCGGTCCCGGTGCCGACGATCGCGGCCAGCCTGTTCGCGCGGTTCGTGTCGCGGCAGGACGACTCGCCGGCCATGAAGATGGTCGCGGCGATGCGCAACCAGTTCGGCGGCCACGCCGTCGCGCCGTCGAAGGACTGATTGGGTAGGTGTTCGTCACCGAACTCGCACTGATCGACTTCCGCAACTACACGGAGGCGTCGCTGACTCTGTCGTCGGGGGTCACGGTGTTCGTCGGCTCCAACGGTCAGGGCAAGACCAACCTGGTGGAGGCCATCGAATACCTGTCCACCATGTCCTCGCACCGGGTGGCGGCCACGGCGCCGCTGATCCGGGCCGGCGCGGAGACTGCGGTGGTGAGGGCCAAGGTGCAGGCCGGCCGCGAGGATCCGCGGGTGATCTCGCTGGAGCTGGAGATCGCCAACGGCCGCTCCAACGTAGCGCGCCTGAACCGGGCGCCGTTGGGACGCCCGCGGGAGCTGATCGGCGCGCTGCGCACCGTCGTGTTCTCGCCCCTGGACCTGGCGATCGTGCGCGACGACCCGTCGGATCGGCGTGCGTGGCTGGACTCCCTCGTCGTGACGCGCTGGCCGCGGATGGCTGGCGTGCGGCAGGACCTCGACAAGGTACTTAAGCAGCGAAACGCGCTCCTCAAGGCGATGGCGGGCCGGTCGTTCGTGCCCAGCGGCGGCGACGAGGCCGTCACCCTGGAGGTCTGGAACGGCCAGTTCGCCACCCTGGGGGCCGAGCTGCTGCACGCCCGGCTGGACACCTTGGCGGACGTGGTTCCCCACGCTCAGCGCGCCTACGAGACCATCGCGCCGCTGAACAATCAGATCTCTGCGTCGTACAAGACCGCGCTGGACCTCGACGGGGTGGCCGGGGGGGCGGACGTCAGGGCGGCGCTGCGCGGCCGGCTGCTGGAGGCGCTGGAGCGGGTGCGCAGGGACGAGGTGTCGCGGGGGGTGACGCTGGTGGGCCCCCAGCGCGACGACGTCGAGTTGGCCATCGGACCGCTGCCGGCCAAGGGGTACGCGTCCCACGGGGAGTCGTGGTCGTTGGCGTTGGCGCTGCGGTTGGGCGGTTTCACGTTGGTGCGCGACGACGGAGTGGAGCCGGTGCTGGTGTTGGACGACGTGTTCGCGGAGCTGGACGTGTCGCGGCGGGAGCGGTTGGCGGCGGCGATCGCGGACGCCGAGCAGGTGCTGATCACCGCGGCCGTGGGGGCGGATGTGCCGGACTTCCCGGCGGAGAATCGCTTCCGCGTGGACGCCGGAACGGTCACCCCCGCCTTGCCTTCCTGACGTGGATGGGGCTGGGTCTGGCGGTCTCGGGTGTTGTGGTCAGGTTCGGCGGCGTGTGGTGGGGGCCGGGCCGCCCATGATGCCGGCGGCGGCGCTTCGCGCTGCCGCGCCGTCATCAACGCCCACCCAACCTGCCCCGGCCCCCACCACCCACCGCCCTTCTGTCTCGTCGCGTCCTCCTGAGTCTTCGACCAACGGCATGGTTGGCTGGGTGTCACTTCTGGTGTCGACTACGGCACCAGAAGTGACGGTGAGGCAAGCGGCGGGAGTCGCGGCACGCGAGTTGGGCGCGAGGGTGGGGGACGGTAGGGCGGCTCTGCGTCGGGGTGCCCAGCCTGAGGGTCACGAGACTGGCGTCCCGCCCGGGCAGGCTCTCGCCATGGCCGCCCTGACGGCACGCGCCCGAACTCGACCACGCCACCGGGAATCGCGCGGGGAGACGGGAGCCGAGGCACGGGCGGCCTCGACACTGGGCCCGAGAGCAGCTGGCGGGTGCGTGCAACCGTGGACAACGGCCGCCCGTGCCTCGACTCCCGACTCCCCGCACCGACGGCGGGGTCGGCCGACGGCGGGGCGGGTAATGTCGGCCGCATGAGCGAGGAGGCGCACGACCCGACGGGGCTCGACCTCGCCTCCGAGATCGCCCGCGCCGCCGTCGAGTCTGCGGCCTACGGCGTGGTCCTTCCGGAACCCGCGCCGCCGAAGACCCCGCGCCGCCGACAGCGCCCCATGGAGCAGCAGCGCTCCGGCGCCCATCCCGACGACCGCGACCCCCAACGCGTCGGTGACGTCCTCAACACCGTCATCCAGGCGCGCGGCTGGCAACGTCGGATCAGCCTCTCGATGGTGCTGCGACGGTGGCCCGAACTGGTGGGGGAGTCCAACGCTCAACACTCCACGCCCGTCAACTACGCCGATGGGGTGCTGATCGTGGATTGCGACTCCACTGCGTGGGCCGCGGCCATGAAGTACGCGGCGTCGCAGATCGTGGCGCGTCTCAACCGCGCGCTGGGCGAACAGACGGTGTTGCGTGTCGAGTTCCGGGGGCCGAGGCCACCGAGTTGGAAGAAGGGCCTCCGCTCGGTTCAGGGTCGCGGCCCCCGCGACACCTACGGCTGAGACCTAAGCTGAGCGCATGCGCATCACAGTCACCGGCACCAGCCGGATCACGCTCCCGGCGGAGTGCGTCGCGGTCAACGTGACAGTCGGCTTCACCGGCCCGGACCGCGACTCCGTCGTCGCGGACACGGCCGGCCTGACGGATCGCGTCCGGGCACAACTCGAGCAGCCCCTCGCCTCAGGGGTGGTTCGCGACGTCAAGCTCACCAGCCTCCGCACGTGGACCTCGACTCCGCTCAACACCCGCGGGCAGCCCCAGGCGCCCCAGCACACCGCGGAGGTCCGCGGCTCCTTCATCGTCGACGATCTCGCCGCCCTCGGTGACATCCTCGGCACCCTCGCCGCGACACCCGGGGTGCAGGTGGGCTGGCTGGACTGGCGACTCCGTGACTCCACGCTCGCCGAGGTGCAGCCCAGGGCCCTTGCCGATGCGTTCGACGATGCCCACCGTCGTGCCGAATGGATCTCGACGGCGGCGCGCCGGGGAGGCGTCGAAGCGGTGGCGGTGCAGGACCAGGGTGGCGGGATCGTGCCGTTGGCGTCGGCGAGGAAGGCGTCGCGGGCGATGATGGACTCGGCGCCGTCGATCGATCTGGACCCTCAGGACGTCGAGATCTCCGTGAGCCTGACCGTCGAGTTCACCGCGGCTTAGGCTCGACGACGGCACCCGCGACACGCCGGGCGCGAATTCCCTTTCAGACCCAGTGCTCCAACTCCTTCCCATCCGGCCCTGGGCGTGATTCGATGGGCGGGTATGAGCTAACCGGCATCGGGGGACTGGATGAAGCTTCGAGGGCTGTCGTCGGTGGTCGCTGCTGCGATCTCGGCGGCCCTGGTTGGAGGAGCCGTCACGTATGGGCAGGAACCGCTGACGGCCATTGAGGCCGTCCCGGTCCCGCCGGTGATGCTGGTGGCGCCCGGCCCGGTCACCTATCCCACGTCGACGGCCTCGCCGTCGAGTCCGCTGGGCTACCGCCTCGAAGGCTGGTCGTTCGACGAGGCCCCCGGCAGCTTCGACCCGTTCAGCGCCCCTACTCCGCAGATCGTCCCGCTGGACGGACCCAGGCCCGCCGAGGCCCCGCCAGCGCCAGAGCCGGAGACCATCCCGGAGGAGACGGCCATCGGGTCCGTGGGCGAGAAGGCAGGCGGCGACCTCCTCTCGATGCCCGTCAACGGGCGCCGGACGTCGGTGTTCGGGATGCGCTACCACCCCATCCTTCGCGTCTGGAAGCTGCACACCGGCCTGGACTTCGCAGCCCCGTGCGGCACCCCCGTCGGCGCGGCCGCGGCCGGGCGCGTTGTCTCAGCAGGCTGGGCCGGCGGGAACGGCATCCAGGTCAAGATCGACCACGGCATGCTCGCCGGCTACCGCGTGGTCACCACCTACAACCATCTCTCCGCCATCGGTGTGAGGGTGGGGCAGCAGGTCGACGCCCTCGACGGCGTGGGCCGCGTGGGCAACACCGGCTACTCCACCGGTTGTCACCTGCATTTCGAGGTGATCGTCAACGGCCGGTTCACGGACCCGGAGCCGTGGCTGAACGGCCAGCCCACACGGGTGGACCTGAGGGACATCGCCTTCCTCGACGTTGACGGCTCCTCCACCACGCCCAGCCTCGTCCTGGGCCTGTCGCCCAGCGCCGAGGCCAGCGAGGTTCCCACCCAGAGCGTGTGGGACAGCCTCATCGCGAGCCTGACCGGGGAGCCGAGCCCGTCCCCGAGCGTGAGCCCGTCGACGAGCCTCAGCCCGTGGGCGTCGGCGAGCCCCAGCCCGTCGATCAGCCCCAGCGATTCGCCTAGTGCGAGCGATTCTCCGAGTGCGAGCGAGTCGTCCACCCCCAGCACAAGCGAACCATCGCCCAGCGACACCTCGCCCCTCCCCTCGGCCACCGAGTCGGAGAGCACGCCGCCTCCGTCGTCCACGGCGCCGGATCCCTCGTCCGAGGCCCCAGCTCCCGAGCCCACCACCCAGGCTCCAGAGCCGGACCCCACGACGGAGTCACCGCCGCCACCGCCGCCACCGCCGCCGGCGCCTGAGCCCGAACCAGAACCGGAGCCTGAACCGGAGCCACCTCCGCCGCCCCCGGCAGATCCTGAACCCACCACGGATGCACCGCCCCCGCCCAGCGAGGACGCCTCAGCTACGCCGTGACGCCCGGTCAGATGATCAGCAGCGCTCCGGCCGCGATGATCGAGGTGAGCAGCGTCACCACGTCGAACGTCCTCTGTGGCACGCGGTGGATCAGCGCCACCCCGATCACCGTGCCGAAGAGGACCACCGGGATTCCCCACGCGACGGTGAGCATCACCTGCGGCGTGAACAATCCGAGTGATGCGGTCAAGGGCGTCTTCGCCACGTTGACGATGAAGTAGAACCACGCTGAGGTGCCGAGGAAGCGCATCTTCTCCACCTTCGCCAGCTGGAGGTAGACCGCCATCACCGGTCCAGCGGCGTTGGCGGCCATCGTCGTGAACCCCGCCGCGACACCCGCGCCCATCGTCAGCGCCCGATGCGGAGGCCCGTCGTCGACGGTGGGGTCCGGGGCGCGCCGTCGGGCCAGGGTCGACAAGACGAGTTGGAGCAGCACCGAGACGAGCAGGATGGCGCCGATCGATCGGCGCAGCACCAGGTCGTCGACGAACTGGATGAACAGGGCGCCGAGCAGGATTCCGGGCACGACCGAGGGCAGGAGTGCCTTGAGCAGCGACCAGTCGGCGGAGCGGCGGTAGCGCAGCACGCCGATGATGTCGCCGGTGATGAGGAGCAGCAGTGCGGCGGCGGTGGACTCCTTGGTGGGCAGCGCCAGAGCGAGCAGCGCGACGGCGAGGGAGCCGAGGCCGCCGAAGCTGGTTTTGGCGATGCCGATGATGAGGGCAGCCGCTGCCGCCGCGATCCACGTCCACTCCATGCTGGGACTCCCTCTGTCGCGGGAAGGCTACTCCACCGCCCCGCCGTCGTCCCAATGCATCGACCCTCCGACCACCCGCCCCATTCCCGGCGATTTGCCGCGCTACCGGCTCCGGATGGATAGGGGACCTTGCGTCTGCCCCCATGATCGGCGCCAATCGTGCCCTGGGCCCGTTTCAGGCGGCATTGACCCCCCGTCGATGTCCGGTTTTGTGCCCGGACACGGTAGAATTGGCACGATCAACGGCGCCGGCCAGCCCGGCGCCCGTTTGTGTGGACAGGAGCTTTTGTGACGGACGACGTGCAGGTGGACGAGGACTTCAATCTGAGTGAGCGCATGGAGGGCTTGCAGGACTCAGCGGACAACACGGTCACCGGGCTCTACGACGCGGATCAGATCTCGGTCCTGGAGGGCCTCGAGGCGGTCCGCAAGCGCCCGGGCATGTACATCGGCTCCACCGGCGAGCGCGGGCTGCACCACCTTGTCTACGAGATTGTGGACAACTCTGTGGACGAGGCCCTCGCGGGCTACTGCGATTCCATCGACGTCGAGCTCCTGGACGACGGCGGGGTCCGGGTCAAGGACAACGGCCGCGGTATTCCCGTCAAGGAGCACCCGATCGAGAAGATCCCCACCGTCACGCTGGTGCTGACGGTGCTGCACGCCGGCGGCAAGTTCGGCGAGGGCGGCTACAAGGTCTCCGGCGGCCTTCACGGCGTGGGCTCCTCCGTCGTCAACGCGCTGTCGGACAAGCTGATCGTCGAGGTCACCCGAGACGGCTACCGCTGGCAGCAGACCTTCCACCTCGGCGTCCCGGTGACCGAGTTGGAGCGCCTGGAGGAGTCGGCCGAGACCGGCACCACCATCACGTTCTACGCCTCGAACGAGATCTTCGAGACCACCCGCTACAACTACGACACGCTCGCCACCCGCTTCCGCGAGATGGCCTTCCTCAACAAGGGCCTGCGCATCTCACTGATCGACCTGCGCGCGGACCGGCAGGTGGCCACCGGCGACGAGGGGGAGACCGACACCCCTTACGACGAATTCCAGTACGCCGACGGCCTCACCGACTACGTCAAGTACCTGTCCTCCGGCAAAGACGCCATCCACCCCACCGTGATCGCCGTCGAGGCGCACGCCCCGGACCAGGGCATGGGTGTGGAGATCGCGATGCAGTGGAACACGTCCTACACCAGCAGCGTCTACACGTTCGCCAACACCATCAACACGCACGAGGGCGGCACCCACGAGGAGGGCTTCCGTGCGGCGTTGACCAACACGGTCAACCGCTGGGGCGAATCCTGGGGGTTGATCAAGAAGCGCGAGGACCGCGTGGCCGGCGACGACATCCGCGAGGGCCTCACCGCCATCGTCTCGATCAAGGTGTCCGAGCCGCAGTTCGAGGGTCAGACCAAAACCAAGCTGGGCAACACCGAGGCCAAGTCGTTCGTGCAGCGCGTCCTCAACGACCGCCTGGGTGACTGGTTCGAGCGCAACCCGGCCGAGGGCAAGGACATCGTCCGCAAGTCGCAGTCCGCGGCCGCGGCCCGCATCGCCGCCCGCAAGGCGCGTGACATGGCCCGCTCCCGCAAGGGGCTGCTCGGCGGCTCGGGTCTGCCGGGCAAGCTGGTGGACTGCCAGTCCACGGACCCCAGCGAGTGCGAGCTGTTCATCGTCGAGGGCGACTCGGCCGGCGGTTCGGCCCGAGGCGGCCGCGACCCCCGCACCCAGGCCATCCTCCCCATCCGCGGCAAGATCCTCAACGTGGAGAAGGCCCGCATCGACCGCATCCTCGCCAACAAGGAGGTCGAGGCGATCATCAACGCCCTCGGCGCCGGCATGCAGGAGGACTTCAACCTGGACAAGCTGCGCTACCACAAGCTCGTCCTGATGGCGGACGCGGACGTCGACGGCGCCCACATCCGCACCCTGCTGCTCACGCTGCTGTTCCGGTTCATGCGGCCCCTCATCGAGGCCGGCCACGTGTACCTGGCCCAGCCGCCGCTGTTCAGGCTGCGGTGGACCAACGCCGCGCACGAACTGGCCTACGGCGACACCGAGCGCGACGGACTGCGGGAGAAGGGTCTGGCCGAGGGCAAGAAGCTGCCCCAGGTCAACCCCATCCAGCGCTACAAGGGCCTGGGTGAGATGAACGCAGATGATCTGTGGGACACCACGATGGATCCGGAGAAGCGGATCCTGCTGCAGGTCACCATCGAGGACGCGGCCATGGCGGATCAGATGTTCTCGATCCTGATGGGCGAGGACGTCGAGCAGCGCCGCACGTTCATCCAGCGCAACGCGCGCGACGTGCGCTTCCTCGATATCTGAGCAGCGCCACCCCCCCAGAGTTTGTGGATTTTCGGAAGGTTTGAGAACTGATGGCTGACGACGGCACCCTGACCCCCCCGGCATTCGGTCGGGTGGACCCCATCGACCTGCAGGTGGAGATCCAGCGCTCCTACCTGGACTACGCGATGAGCGTCATCGTCGGGCGCGCCCTGCCGGATGTGCGCGACGGGCTGAAGCCGGTCCACCGGCGCGTCCTGTACGCGATGTGGGACGGCGGCTACCGCCCGGACCGCGGCTGGAACAAGTGTTCCCGCGTGGTCGGCGAGGTCATGGGCCTGTATCACCCCCACGGTGACACGGCCATCTACGACACCCTCGTGCGCCTCGCGCAGCCGTGGGCGATGCGCCTGCCGCTGGTCACAGGGCAGGGCAACTTCGGCTCCCAGGGCAACGACAAGGCCGCGGCCATGCGGTACACCGAGTGCAAGCTGGCCAACCCCGCGGCCGAGATGGTGCGCGAGATCGAGCAGAACACCGTCGATTTCCGCCCCAACTACGACAACCGTGAGCAGGAGCCGGTGGTCCTGCCGGCCCGGTTCCCGAACCTGCTGGTCAACGGGTCCACCGGCATCGCCGTCGGCATGGCCACCAACATCCCCAGCCACAACCTGCGCGAGGTCAACGACGCCGTGCAGTGGGCGCTGGCGCACCCGCAGGCCACCCGCGAGGAACTCCTCGACGCGGCCATGCACCGCATTCAGGGCCCCGACTTCCCGGGCGGCGCCCTCATCGTCGGCCGCAGCGGGATCGAAGAGGCGTACCGCACCGGTCGCGGGTCGGTCACCATGCGCGCGGTGATCAACATGGAGGAGGACCCGAAGGGTCGCCAGCTGCTCGTCATCAACGAGCTGCCCTACATGTGCAACCCCGACGCGCTCGCCCAGCGGATCGCGGACCTGGTCAACGCCGGCAAGCTCACCGGCATCGCGGACATCCGCGACGACACCTCCGCCCGCACCGGCCAGCGCCTCGTCATCGTGCTCAAGCGCGACGCCCAGCCGCGCGTCGTGATGAACAACCTGTACAAGCACACGTCGCTGCAGGACACGTTCGGCTGCAACATGCTGGCCATCGTCGACGAGGTGCCCCGCACCCTGCGCCTGGACCAGTTCATCTCGCTGTGGATCAAGCACCAGCTCGAGGTCATCCGTCGCCGTACGCAGTACCAGCTCGACGACGCCGAGAAGCAGGCCCACATCTACCGCGGCCTGGTCAAGGCACTCGACGCCCTCGACGAGGTGATCGCGCTCATCCGTCGCTCCCCGAACACCGAGGAGGCCCGCGAGGGCCTCATGGACCTGCTGGACATCGACCAGCTGCAGGCCACCGCCATCCTGGACATGCAGCTGCGCCGTCTGGCCGCGCTCGAGCGGCAGAAGATCATCGACCACCTGCTGGTGCTGGAGGCGAAGATCCAGGACCTCAAGGACATCCTCGCCAACGAGGAGCGCCAGCGCGCCATCATCGCCACCGAGCTGCAGGAGATCGTGGACAAGTACGGCGACGATCGCCGCACCCGGATCGTCGCGGCGGACGGTGACTTCTCCGACGAGGACTTCATCCCCGACGAGGACGTGGTGGTCACCATCACCCACGGCGGCTACGCCAAGCGCACCCGCGCGGACCAGTACCGGGTGCAGAAGCGCGGCGGCAAGGGCGTGCGCGGGGCCACCCTCCGGGCCGACGACGAGGTGCAGCACCTCTTCATGACCACCAACCACCAGTGGTTGCTGTTCTTCACCAACTTCGGGCGCGTCTACCGCGCCAAGGCGTGGCAGCTGCCAGAGGCGGGCCGAGACGCGAAGGGCGGGCACGTGGCCGGCCTGCTCAGCTTCCTGCCCGAGGAGAAGATCGCGCAGGTGCTGGCCATCCGCGGCTACGAGGACGCCGAGTACCTGCTGCTGGCCACCAAGCACGGGCTGGTGAAGAAGACCGACCTCAAGACCTATGACTCGCCGCGGCAGGCCGGCGTGATCGCCATCAACTTCCGTGAGGAGACCGACGAGCTGATCGGCGCCTCCCTGGTGAGCGCCAGCGACGACGTGCTGCTGATCTCGCGCAAGGGTCAGGCGATCCGCTTCCAGGCCGACGATTCGCAGCTGCGGCCGATGGGCCGGGCCACCTCCGGCGTGACGGGCATGAAGTTCCGCTCCGGCGACGAGCTGCTGTCCATGGCGGTGCTCCGGGCAGATGACGACCTTGAGGGCCAGTTCGTGTTCACGGTGACCGACGGCGGGTTCGCGAAGCGCACCCCGGTGGACTCGTACCGGCAGCAGGGTCGCGGCGGGCTGGGCATCAAGGCGATGCGTCTCAACGAGGATCGCGGCTCGCTCGTGGGCGGCCTCATCGTGGGCGAGGCCGACGAGGTGCTGGCGATCAAGGTCTCCGGCCAGGTGACCCGCTCGGCGGTGGCCGATGTCCCTGTCAAGGGCAGAGACACCATGGGTGTGAAGTTCGTCGGCGTCAAGGGCGACGACTCGGTGGGGGCCATCGCGCTCTACCCCGAGTCCGAGGTTGAGCTGGAGGACGCCCCGGCAGACCAGGACGCGGAGTTGGACGAGGGTGCCGAGGACGCTGCAGAGAGTACGGTAGATGTCAGCACCGCCAGCCAGGCGGAGCAGGAGCCGAACAGCGAGGAGGGCGCCGATGAGTGAGAACTCGCCGCGCTGGCCATCCGCCTCCGGGGCCTCCGGCCTCGACTTCTCTCCGCACCGAGCGCCGTCGGACGCCCCGGCGCCCGTCAGTCCGGCGGTGCCGGTGATCAACGGTGACGGGCCGACGCATGCGTCCAGCGCCCCGTCGTCGGGCACGCCGGCGTCCCCGTCGTCCGGGCCGTCGTTCTCGCCCGCCCCCGTGAATGCCCCTTCGGAGCCGGCCTCGGCCGCCCCGCAGGCGGAGGCTGCAGACCAGACCCGCACCATTCCGGCAGTGGCCGGGCGTGCGGCCCGTGTCGCCCAGGAGTGGGCGGCGAAGGCGAAGGTCGCGGTGACGCCCAAGCCCGCGGCGGCCCCGGGCGAGGGGCCTGGTGTACCCGGTGGGTCCCCTGGCGCGGTGACCACCCCGTCGCGCGCCGCCACCTTCGTACCCGTGGCGAGCACTCTCCCCGCTGAGGCCGAGGCGCGGACCGCGCACCCGAGCCGTCGGACCCGGAAGGCGCGGCTGAGGCTGTCGCGGATCGACCCGTGGTCCGTGATGAAGACCACGTTCCTGTTCTCGATCGCCTTCGGCGTGATGATGGTGGTGGCCGCGTTCATGCTGTGGTCGGTGCTCGCAGGGTCCGGGGCCCTGGAGTCCGCCAACACGTTCATCAACACCCTCATCGGGGATCAGGACACGGCGTTCAACATTGGGGACTTCCTCAGCGCCTCGCGCGTGCTGGGGTTCGCGACGGTGGTGGCGGCGGTCGACGTCGTGATCATCACCGCGGTGGCCACGCTGTTCGCGTTCCTGTACAACCTTGCCGCCACGGTGATGGGCGGCCTGGAGATCACGCTCGCCGAGGACTGATCCCGCTCCCACCCCTGGCTCGTGATGGTCAGGGGGCGGGGATGCGGGCGATCAGCCGCTCGTAGACGGCGGTGCGGTCGAACTGCAGCGCGTGCCGGAGGGCACGGTCGGCCAGGTCGGCGCGCTCGGCGTCGGTCATCACCAGGACCGCGTGGTCGAGGGCCGCCGCGATGCCGTCGGGATCCTCCACGCCGATGAAGAGGGCGCAGTCGCCCACCGCCTCGCCGATCCCACCCGTGGTGGTGGTGATGACGGGCCCGCCTCCGGCGAGCATGCTCTCCACCAGCGCGATCCCGAACGTCTCGACGAACTCGGGGATGGGCTTGCTGGGCAGCACGAACGCCGCGCTCCCGGCCATCAGGTGGGACCTCTCGTCGTCGTCGACGTCGTTCAGGAACAGGATCCGGCCGGCCACCGGCGACCGGTCGGCCAGCTCGCGGAGCCGTGGCGCCTCCGGGCCGTTGCCGGCGATGACGAGACTGACCCGTTCGCTGGCGGCGCTGCGCCCGAAGCCCTCGATGAGATCGTCGACGCCCTTCGCCAGGCTGAGCCGCGAGAGGAACAGGACGTACCCCCCACGCGACAGGCCGCGGGCCACGAGCGCGTCGTCCGTGCCGTGCGGGTCCAGGTCTGTGAACTGGGCCGCGTTGATGGCCGGGTACGAGATCGCGACCTTGCGGCGACACTGCTCGGCAAAGTCGGTGCCGTGGTCGGCGTCC
Source organism: Tessaracoccus sp. MC1679 (assembly GCF_014164775.1). Classification (GTDB taxonomy): domain Bacteria; phylum Actinomycetota; class Actinomycetes; order Propionibacteriales; family Propionibacteriaceae; genus Arachnia. The sequence continues at coordinate 165,717 of NZ_JACJGB010000007.1, read as the reverse complement.
AGCAGGGCCGCCTCGCTGACGATCAGGTCGCGGGTGTACTCCGAGACCGCCACGCACAGGTCGTTGGCGAGATAGGTCGTGAGCAGGTGAGCGGCCGCGCCGTAGCGCCCGGACTCGATGCAGTTGCGCACCACGTTGGTGATGTCCGACGGCTCCTCACCAGCGCCTTTACGTGTTCACCCGAGCCCGCCATCATCCACCTCCCGCCGCTCGCTTCGCTGCCTTCGAGTCTACGGGCCGACACCGTCAGCGCGTGGCTCAACCCGCGGTGGCCGAGACGTCCGCCACGATCAGCGAAGTCCCGGTCGGACGGGCGCCGCAGTGCGAGCCGTCAGCAGGCGCCCCTGCGCATCTGTGCAGGTACGCAGGGCTGGCCCCGCACCAACGCACCGCCGTCGACGTACTACGCGATGTAGTGGCTTACCGTGAAGTACACCGCAGGCGGAAGCACCGAAGCTCGACCCGTTCCTTCGAGGAGTCACCGTGGACCAAACTGCCCGTTACGCCGATCTCAGCCTTCGCGAGGAAGACCTCATCGCGGGAGGACAGCACATCCTGTGCGCCTACACCATGAAGCCGAAGTCCGGCTCCTACCTCGAGGCAGCCGCGCATTTCGCCGCCGAGTCGTCGACGGGCACCAACGTCGAGGTGTCCACCACCGACGACTTCACCAAGGGCTTCGACGCCATCGTCTACCACGTCGACGAGGCCGCGGAGGAGATGCGGATCGCCTACCCGCTGGACCTGTTCGACCGCAACATCATCGACGGCCGGATGATGATGGTCTCGTTCCTCACCCTGACCATCGGCAACAACCAGGGCATGGGCGACATCGAGTACGCGAAGATGTACGACTTCTACGTGCCGCGCGCCGCGATCAACCTGTTCGACGGCCCGGCCATGGGCATCTCGGACCTCTGGCGGATCCTCGGCCGGCCGGTCACCGACGGCGGGTACATCGCCGGCACGATCATCAAGCCAAAGCTGGGCCTGCGCCCGGAACCGTTCGCGCGGGCCGCCTACGAGTTCTGGCTGGGCGGGGACTTCATCAAGAACGACGAGCCGCAGGGCAACCAGGTGTTCTCGCCCATGCGCACAACCATCCCGCTGGTCTACGACGCGATGAAGCGGGCGATGGACGAGACCGGCGAGGCGAAGCTGTTCAGCGCCAACATCACCGCCGACGACCACTCCGAGATGATCGCGCGCGGAGAGTTCATCCTCGAGGCCTTCGGCCCGGATGCCGACAAGGTGGCCTTCCTCGTCGACGGCTACGTCGGCGGCCCGAGCGCCGTGACGACGGCCCGCCGCTACTTCTCCAGGCAGTACCTCCACTACCACCGCGCAGGCCACGGGGCGGTCACCTCACCCAGCTCCAAGCGCGGCTACACCGCCTACGTGCTGGCCAAGATGGCCAGGCTGCAGGGCGCCTCGGGCATCCACGTCGGCACCATGGGCTACGGGAAGATGGAGGGCGCCCGCGACGACCGCGCCATCGCCTACATCTGCGAACGCGACGAGTACCAGGGCCCGGCCTACTTCCAGGAGTGGCACGGGATGCGCCCCACCACCCCGATCGTCTCCGGGGGCATGAACGCGCTGCGGCTGCCGGGCTTCTTCGCCAACCTCGGCCACGCCAACGTCATCAACACCGCGGGCGGCGGCGCCTACGGCCACCTCGACGGCGCCGCCGCGGGCGGAAGGTCGCTCCGGCAGGCGCACGAGTGCTGGGCGGCCGGCGCCGACCCCGTCGAGTGGGCCGTCGAGCATCGCGAGTTCGCGCGGGCCTTCGAGTCGTTCCCGGCCGACGCGGACCTCCTCTACCCCGGATGGCGCCAGGCTCTGGGCGTCGCCGGTGGACCCACCCCCTCCGTCGCCACCCCCTGAGGAAGACGGTCATGGCGCCGCGGACCTTGACCCAGTACCTCCTGGACCTCCACGACGAGCGCGACGATTCCCCGGCCCACGACTACGCCCACATTCTGAGCGCTGTGGCGGTGGCGGTGAAGCTCACCGCGGCCATGGTGAGCCGTGGCCGGTTGTCGCTCGGCGCGGTCGCTCACGAGGGCCAAGCGGATCACGCCCAGCTCCACCGGGGGCTGCGCCGGCTCGCCACCAGGATCCTGCTCGAGCAGGCCTCCGGCATTGAGCAGTTGGCCGCCGTATCGGTGGCCGGGGACCCGAGCATCCACCGGATCTCCGGCTCGCCCCGCGCCCGGTACCTCCTGGTCTTCGAGGCCCTGCACGGGTCGGTCAACCTGTGCGAGAACCAGACGGCGGGGCTGGCGTTTTCCATCCTGGAGCGCGCAGAGGTCGATGCGCCCTGCACCGAGGCCGATTTCCTGCAGCCGGGCTGCAGGCAGGTGGCAGCCGGGCTCGGGCTGTACGGTCCGAGCACGCGGCTGGTGCTGACGACGGGCCGGGGGGTGGACGGCTTCACCCTGGACCGCGACGTCGGCAACTTCGTGCTGACTGATCGGGGCATGACGATCCCGAGCCGGTCCGACAGCTTCGCCATCAACCCGTCGGAGGCCATGCACTGGCCGGCGTACACGAAGCGGTACGTCGACGAGTGCCTCCGGGGGGCCGACGGTCCGCGCGGGCGTGACTTCAAGATGCGGTGGAACGCGTCCGCCGTGATCGGGGCGTTCCGCATCCTCGTCCACGGCGGGATGTTCATGGCGCCCGACACCGGCCGTCGCGGCGCTCTCTGGGGGGTGCCGCTGATGCACAACGCGGCCCCGCTGGCGCTCCTGGCGGAGCAGGCGGGCGGCGCGGCCACCACCGGCGCCCAGCGGGTCCTCGACGTGGTCCCGACCTCCCTCACCCAGCGCCTGCCCGTCTACTTCGGCGCCGCCGACGAGGTGGCGCGCGTCGAGCGGTACTACCGCGAACACGAGCAGGGACTCGACGAAGGCTCGTCGTATCCGCTGTTCCACAGCCGCACCCTGTTCATCGAGCCTTAGGAGACGGAAGCCATGTCCGATCAGCATCCAGTCGTCGCCATCACCGGCTCCTCGGGGGCGGGCACCACCACCGTCACCGACACATTTGCGCAGATCTTCGCCCGGGAGTCCATCACGTCGTCGGTGATCCACGGCGACTCCTTCCACCGCTACGACCGGGCGGAGATGAAGGCGGTCTACGCCGCTGCCCTCGAGACCGGCGAGATCGCGCCCAGCCACTTCGGGCCGGAGGCGAACCTCTTCGTCGAGCTCGAGCAGCTCTTCGCTGAGTACGGCCGGACCGGGACCGGACGGGTGCGCCAGTACGTCCACGACGACGAGGAAGCGCGGATCTACGGGCGGCCACCAGGCACCTTCACCCCGTGGGAGGACCTCCCCGGCGGCACCGACCTCCTGTATTACGAGGGCCTGCATGGCGCGGTGCGCACCGACACCGTCGACGTCGCCCGGCACGTGGACCTGCGGATCGGGGTGGTGCCGATCATCAACCTCGAGTGGATCCAGAAGCTGCACCGGGACCGGAACACCCGCGGCTACTCGACGGAGGCGGTCACCGACACGATCCTCAACCGGATGCCCGACTACGTGCACTACATCTGCCCGCAGTTCTCCAACACGCACATCAACTTCCAGCGGGTGCCCGTGGTGGACACGTCCAACCCGTTCATCGCCGGCTGGATCCCGACGCTGGACGAGTCGATGGTGGTGATCCGCTTCGCGGACCCGCGTGGCATCGACTTCCCCTACCTGCTGTCGATGATCGACGGCTCATTCATGTCGCGGGCCAACAGCATCGTCGTGCCCGGCGGGAAGATGCACCTGGCCATGCAGCTGATCTTCACCCCGCTGATCTGGCGGCTGGTCGAGGCCAGTCGGAAGGCGAGGGCCCGCGCCATCAGCTGAGTCGGGGGTCTGTTTGCTGCCCCGGCGAGCGGTGCGCTAGAGTTACGCGTCGGTGAACGGGCCTATAGCTCAGACGGTTAGAGCGCTGCCCTGATAAGGCAGAGGTCACTGGTTCAAGTCCAGTTAGGCCCACCAACGGAGAAGCGTTCACCACGCTGGTCCCGAGGACGCGGCACCCGCTAGCGTGTGCGCATGAGTCCCCACGCGGGCAGCACCCTGGAAATCCTTGAGGCAGTCCGTCGCGCTCCCACGCTGCTCGCAGCGCTGGACCTCATGGATGCCCTCACCGCAGCCGCCCGCCTCGACGGGTCCGCAGCGGCCGAGCCCCTCCGGGATGCCATCGGGGCCGCTGGTGACGACCTCACCGCCATCGCCGCGGTGCACGCTGCCGCCGCAGGGGCAGCCACGGCCGCAGGCCTGCTGGTGCCGCTCCTCACCTCCCCATCGCCGCACCTGCGTGAGCACGCCGCCTGGGCCTTGTCCTGTGCGCCTCGGATACCCGAGGCCGTGCCCGCGCTCGAGGCCATGGCCGCCGTCGGCGGTTTCACCGGCACCCTCGCCGAGCTCACCCTCGAGGCGTGGGGCCTGACCCCCGATGACCCCGAGGATCTCGACGAACCGAGGCCCGTCGACGAGCGGCGCGGCCTCACCGTCGCCCAGCTCTACCTCCACGCCGACATCGACGGCACCCTCCTCCACGCCGGCCAGGGCGATACGGGCGGCATCGCCACGCTGCTCGTCCACCTCGGCGACGCGCTGCTCACCGAGGGAGCCGTCGATCGGGTGCTGACGTTGTCGCGGGGAAGTGCGGGCCGGGTGCAGATCCCCGCCGGCCTGGCCGGCCCCGGTCACCACTACCTGTCCGTGCCCCTACCGGGGCCGGTGCGGCATGCGCCCGACGCCTGGCCGCTGCGTGTCCCGGCCCGTCGCGGAATCCGGCGCCTCCTCCGATCGGCGGCCCGCGTCGACGTCCTGCATCTGAGGATGGCCGACGTCGGGTCGTGGGCAGCCGCCGAGGTCGCCCGCGAGCTCGGCATCCCGACCGTCCTCACCCTCGCGCCGGATCCCCACGCGCTGATCGCCGCCCGCGACGCGTCCGGGACCCTCGCCCGCGACACTTTCGGTGCCGCCGACCACGCCGAACACCTCGTGTTCCGCTTCCGGCTCCTGCGCAGCCTCGCCGCCCAGGCCGCGCACCTCGTCGTGTTCCCGCGCCCGGACCTGGCCCGTGACCTGCGCGACCTCCTTCACCTCGACCCGGACGACGCGCGCCGGGTCAGCACCGTGGCGGAGGGCATCGACATCGAGCCTCTCGAACGCGCCGCCCGCGAGGTGGCCGATGATCTGCGCGGCGACCCGGTCCCGGAGGCCACCGCGACCACGCTCGCAGCCCTCGACGCCCTCCTCGCCACCCTGCCACCCGAGCGCCGCGGCCTGCCGCTGGCGATCACCGTCGGGCGGCTGCACCGCGTCAAGGGCATGGCCACCCTGGTTCAGGCATGGGCGTCCGACCCGACCCTCGCGGGCCGGTGCAACCTCCTCGTCGTGGGCGGGGACCTGCAGACCCCCTCCGACGACGAGACCGAGCAACTGAGCCGGATCGACGCCGCGGTGCCACGTCCCGAGGGCCCGTCGCGAGGCCTCCTGCTCGCCGGACACCGGCCCAACGGCGTGGTCGCGGCGTGGCTCGCGGCGGTCAGGCTGGGCCGCCCCGGGCTCGCCGCGCCCGCCGGCGTCTACGTGTCGGCGAGCCTCAAGGAGGAGTTCGGCATCGCCATCCTTGAGGCGATGGCCTCAGGCCTCGTCGTGGTGGCGCCGCGCGACGGCGGCCCCGCCACCTACGTGGAGAACGGCGTCACCGGCCTGCTCGCCGACACCGGTTCGCCCGTCGCCCTCGGCGTGGCCCTGGCGTCCGCCCTCGACCTCGCCTCTGCGCCGGGCGCCGCCGAGCGCGCCGAGAAGGCCCGGGCCCTGGTCACCGACCAGTTCAGCATCCAGACGATGGCGTCCGCGCTCGCGGCGATCTACAGGGAGGTCACCCATGACACTGCTCGTCATCAGTCCTGATTACGCCTCGCACCTCTATCCGCTGGCCACCCTGGCGACGGCGTGGCAGGACGCCGGCGAGCGTGTCGTCGTCGCCACCGGGCCCGCCACCGACGCCATCGTGCGGAGGTTCGGGTTCGAGCGCGAGAACCTGCAGCTGGGTCGCGGCTCCAACCCGGGCGTGATCCGGGCCGAGGACCAGCCGCGCGGGGAGGACGATGCGCTGCGCGGCTTCTTCGACGCCACCCGCCGCGGCGCCGTCGAGACGCTCGCCTTCCAGGCGGCGGCCCGCGGTGACGACCTCCTGTGGGACCCGCTCACCGTCGCCAGAGAGGTGCAGCGCGTCGTGGACCGCGTGCGCCCCGACCAGGTGATCGTCGACCACCTGGCCTTCAGCGCGCGGCTGGCGCTCTCGAGCGCCGAAGTAAGGCACGGTGACGTCGTCCTCGGCCACCCCACGGCGCTGACCGTCGGCGACGAGGTGTACGGCTACCCGCCGGCCTGGCCGAGGGCCCTCCACCCCGACCCGACCGCGCTGGCCGAGCTCCGACGGCTGTGCGAGAGGGTCCGCGACCAGTTCACCGCCCAGTGGAACGAGGCCCTCGCCACCCTCGACCCGGGAGCCGTCGCCAGCGAGGACGCCTTCGCCGAGACCGGCGACGTGCTCCTCCTCAACTACCCCGGCGAGCTGCACCCGCCCGAGCGGACCGCCCTGCTGGGGCCGCACGCGTTCCTCGGCTCGGCCGTCCGCACCGAGGAACCCGACGCGGAGGTCGACGCCTGGCTCGCCTCCGATGACGCCCCGATCGCCTACGTCAGCCTCGGCAGTTTCCTGTCGGTGCGCGCCGATGTGCTGGCGCGGGTCGCGGAGGCGCTGCGCGGCCTCGACGTGCGGGTGGCCCTCGCGAACGGATCGACCCCCCGTGACGCGCTGGGCCCGATCCCGCCGTCCTGGCTGGTCCGCGAGGTGCTGCCCCAGGTGACGCTGCTCGCCCGCTCGGCGCTGGCGGTCTCGCACGGCGGCAACAACAGCGTCACCGAGGCCCTCACCGCGGGCGTCCCGCTGCTGCTGCTTCCGCTGTCGACGGACCAGTTCGCGGGTGCGGCGGCGCTGGAGCACGTGGGATTCGGTGAAGTGCTTGATCCCAACGGCGCCACCCCGGACGAGCTGCGCGCAGCGGCCGCCCGGCTGCTGTCGCTCGACCCGTCCGCCGCCGCCCGCCTGGCGGGGCTGGCCGACGACCTCATCGCCCGGCCCGGCGCGCTGCGGGCGCGGACGGTGCTGGCGGGGGACACCGAAGCCCGCGGCGCAGGAGCAACCGACACAGGAGGTCTCCGATGACCAGCACCACGGCCGTTCATCCCGTCGACGAGGTACCTCCGGTCCCGAAGCTGTTCACGCTCGGCCTACAGCATGTGCTGGTCATGTACGCCGGCGCGATCGCGGTGCCGCTGATCGTGGGCCGCGCGCTCCAGCTGTCCCCCTCCGAGGTGGCGTTCCTCATCTCCGCGGACCTGTTCGCGTCCCTTTCGACCCGAGCATCCGTATGAGACTCATGCTCGATTATTATTATTATAGAAGCCCCCATGAATAAATCGCTCATCATTTTCGGCATCGTCAACATAACCTCGGACAGTTTCTCCGATGGAGGCCGGTATCTGGCGCCAGACGCAGCCATTGCGCAGGCGCGTAAGCTGATGGCCGAGGGGGCAGATGTGATCGACCTCGGTCCGGCATCCAGCAATCCCGACGCCGCGCCTGTTTCGTCCGACACAGAAATCGCGCGTATCGCGCCGGTGCTGGACGCGCTCAAGGCAGATGGCATTCCCGTCTCGCTCGACAGTTATCAACCCGCGACGCAAGCCTATGCCTTGTCGCGTGGTGTGGCCTATCTCAATGATATTCGCGGTTTTCCAGACGCTGCGTTCTATCCGCAATTGGCGAAATCATCTGCCAAACTCGTCGTTATGCATTCGGTGCAAGACGGGCAGGCAGATCGGCGCGAGGCACCCGCTGGCGACATCATGGATCACATTGCGGCGTTCTTTGACGCGCGCATCGCGGCGCTGACGGGTGCCGGTATCAAACGCAACCGCCTTGTCCTTGATCCCGGCATGGGGTTTTTTCTGGGGGCTGCTCCCGAAACCTCGCTCTCGGTGCTGGCGCGGTTCGATGAATTGCGGCTGCGCTTCGATTTGCCGGTGCTTCTGTCTGTTTCGCGCAAATCCTTTCTGCGCGCGCTCACAGGCCGTGGTCCGGGGGATGTCGGGGCCGCGACACTCGCTGCAGAGCTTGCCGCCGCCGCAGGTGGAGCTGACTTCATCCGCACACACGAGCCGCGCCCCTTGCGCGACGGGCTGGCGGTATTGGCGGCGCTGAAAGAAACCGCAAGAATTCGTTAACTGCACATTCGGGATATTTCTCTATATTCGCGGTTCAGCAGGCATGTCCCCTTTGAGGGCGACCCGACGACAGGATAATCGACCTTATGGTGCGCAAATATTTCGGCACAGACGGTATTCGTGGCAAAGCCAACGAAGGCGCGATGACGGCGGAAACCGCCTTGCGCGTCGGCATGGCGGCTGGCCGTGTCTTTCGTCGCGGTGACCACCGCCATCGTGTCGTGATCGGCAAGGATACGCGCCTGTCGGGCTATATGCTTGAACCCGCGCTCACAGCCGGTTTCACCTCGATGGGCATGGACGTATTCCTTTTTGGCCCGCTGCCGACAACGTATAGGAAGAATAAACGCCCTTTTCACCCAAGTCCAACAGCTTTGGACCGCAGTTGACTCTTTCGACACCCCTGCGATGCAACCCAATCCGGCTGACGGGGAGCCAGCAACGCTGAAAATTTACCCTCCTCTTTCCCACTAGCGGCTCCTTTTCCGACAACCAGCACGGCGGATCCCTGCCGCGGCGCTGTGAACGCAGCATTTTGATTGGTATCGTTGGCCTTCAGGCTCGTCAGTCAAACAGACCCAGGAGCAGCTCAGCCGGTGGCGCCCGGCTTTCGGGTAACGCCCTGGTCCCGCTGGTTTCGGCTTTGTGCTTCAGGTGATCAAGGATCTGCTTGATCACTATAGGGTCTTCAATGCAGGCGATGACTTTCATGGCGCCGCCGCAGCCGCTGCACCCGGCGACCCCGGCTACAACGGGGGACGCTGGATGGTCCACGCCCTCAGGTTCCCGAACGGGTACGACGCGGTGATCGCGTCCTCTGACCTCGACGGCGACGGGGTGATCGACAGCGCGGCCGAGGTGGACATGGCGTTGATGGCCGGTGACGCCGTCGACGAGGGCGTCGTGAAGTACTTCGTCTGCCCCGTCATCAAGGTCCCCGCGAGTCGCTGAGCGGCATGGCCCGTCCCCTGCCGATCCCTGAGGAGATCGCCGCGCGGAGCGCCGGTGATCGTTCCCACCGCTCCCTGAGGAGATCGCCGCGCGGAGCGCCGGGGATCGTCTCGAAGGGTTGTGTCGCGACATGTTGCATCGACTGCTGGAAGGTGGGGGATACGACCCTTCGAGACGGCCGACGGTCGCTTCGCGACGTCGGCCTCCTCAGGGATCGATCGGGCGCCCGCGGGAGGGGATTATCGCAGGGAGGCGCGGACGTCGGCGCCCTTGAAGGGCTTGCCGAACAGCGGTGAGAGCAGGCACACGTCCGCCACGCCCACAGTCACGAACACCGCGCCCAGGATGCCGAGCACCCACGCCCACACCCCGCCGACGATGAACCCCGCGACCAGCAGCACGACACCGATGGCAGCGCGGGTGATGCGGCCTGCGGTTGAGGACAAGAACTCGATCATGTGAAGGCTCCTTCGTTCGGAATCTCCAGCATATACCCCCCCGGGTATCGCGGGTCGAGGCCCAACCACCGCCTGGGGGCAGCGCCGCTGCCACTGACCGCGGGGTGCGTTCAGGGGCGCGATTCCGACGGGGTGGCGAGGCCGCGGCGCCGTCGGATCCGCCGCGACATTGCTGTGAAGGCCGTGTCCGCGAGCATCCCGACGATCAGGATGACGATCATGTACGCCATCAGCCCGGTGGCGTCACCGAACTCCTGCGCCGACGACAGCCGGTTGCCCAGGGCGAGCGAGCCCGGGATGACCACGAGCAGCTCACCAGCCATCAGGGATCGCCACGCGAACGCCCAGCCCTGGCTGAGCCCCGCGACATACGACGGCAGCGCCGCCGGGATGATGATGTGCCGGTAGAGCGTCCAGCCGTGCGCGCCGAGCACGTCGCCGAGCTTGTGGTAGGCGGGCGGCACCTGGTCCACGCCGGTGAGGACGCCGTTGGCGATGCTGGGTGCCGCGCCAAGCACGACGACGAACATGATGGCCTGCTCGCCGAGGCCCAGCAGCAGGATCGCCAGCGGGAACCACACCACCGACGGCATCGTCTGCAGGCCGGTGACCAGCGACCCGATGGCCGAGCGCAGCAGCCGCGACCTCGCCGTCGCGAGTCCGATGGCGGTGCCGATGGCCAGCGCCAGCGCGAAGCCCAGCACCGCGCGGGTGAGGGTGCGGCCGAGCGCCTGCCAGAACTCCGGGTCGGCGGCCAGCCGCGCGAGTTCCCCGAGGACGACGAGGGGCCCGGGAAGGAGGTAGTCAGGCTTCCAGCCGGTCCACACCACCACCTGCCACACCGCGAGGAAGAACAGGGTGGCCAGCAGGATGGGGAGGGCGCGCCGCCAGCGGGGCAGCGCCTTCCGTTCGACGGTGGCGTCGGCCGCGGCGTCGTCGATGGGCTCGAGCGGGTCCGTGGCAGGGGAGTCAGATCTCGAAGTAGTCGGCCTCGTCATGGCGTGCCACCTCCTCGCGGAGTCGTTGGGTGAGGTCCGCGGCCAACGCGACGCACGCCGCGGACTCCATGGCCCGGGGCCGGGGGAGCTGGATGCGCTGTTCGTGGATGATCCGCCCCGGCCGCGACCCCATCAGGATGGTGCGGTCCGACAGCCGGACCGCCTCGCGCACGTTGTGCGTGACGAACACCACGCTGAAGCCGGCGTCGAGCCACACGTCCTCGATGAGGTCGTGCATCTGGTCGCGGGTCATGGCGTCGAGCGCACCGAGCGGCTCGTCCATCAGCACGACGGCGGCGTCCTGCGCCAGCACCCGCGCCAGCGCCACGCGCTGCCTCATTCCGCCGCTCATCTCGTGCGGGCGCTTGTCCAGGTGGCGACCCAGCCGGACCTTGCCCAGCAGCTGACGGGCGAGGGCGGCGCGTTCGCCCTTGTCAACGCCGCGCAGCTGGAGCGCGAGCTCGACGTTGCCGGCAGCGGTGAGCCACGGCAGCAGCGTGGACTCCTGGAACATCAGGGCCACCTTGCCGCCGGCGTCGATGGTGCCCGACGTGGGGGTCTCGAGCCCCGCGGCCAGCGTGAGCATCGTCGACTTCCCGCAACCTGAGCCGCCGACGAGGGCGACGAACTCGCCTGGTTCCACATCGAGGTCCAGGCCGCCGAGGGCGGTGACCCGCTGCTCGCCCTGCCCGAACGATTTGGTCACGCCCCTGAGCCGGAGGCCCCCGGCGGGCGCCGCGGGTGCCGTCGCGGCGCTCACGAGGCCACCTCGGCCAGGCCGCGGGCGTCCAGCGCCTCGTTCAGCACGGCCAGGTCCCACAGGCGGGCGAAGTCGTCGTTGGGCTTGTCCGGCAGCAGGCCCACGGCGTCGGCGTGGGCGGCGGCGGCCCTGAGGGTGTCGGCGAGCGGCTCGACGGTGAACTCGAGCGTCTCCCAGGAGGCGCGGAGAGTCCCGGGGTCCATCACCTGTCCGGTCAGGGCCGTGATCTGGGAGGCGGCGGCGTCGCGGGCGGCGACCGGGTCCTCGTCGATCAGTGCGAGGGCATCGAGGTGGGCGTCCAGGAAGGCGCGCAGCAGGTCCGGGCGCTCCTCGACGAACCGCGGGTTGGCGATCACGGTGGTGGAGGCGAAGAGCCCGTCGGGCCAGAGGTCCCGCTCGTCGACGAGCACCACGCCGCCGGCCTCGACGAGCCGGGTGGCGAAGGGCTCGGGCAGCCAGCCGCCGTCGATCCCACCGGCGGTGAAGGCCTGCACAGCTGCGGAATTGGGCTGGGGGAGCACACTCACGTCGCCCCCGCCGTCGTCGGTAGCCGTGAGGCCCTGGGTGCCGAGCCAGTGCCTGAGCGCGATGTCCTGGGTGTTGCCGAGCTGCGGGGTGGCCAGCCGCTTCCCGCGGAGGTCCTCCGGTGACTCGATGCCCGGCCGGACCACCAGCGACGCACCGCCGGAGGTGGAGCCGGCGATGACCCGCACGGCCTCGCCGCGCGACTGCAGGTAGGCCGTGACGGTGGGGTTGGGGCCCAGGTAGGCCACGTCGACAGAGCCGGCGAGCACCGCCTGGAGCGACTCAGGCCCGGCCCGGAACGACTGCGTTGATGCAGTGGCCCCGGCCTCCGCCAGCCGTGCGTCGAACAGGCCCGCGCCGTCGGCGATGAGGGCGGGCGCGTGGGTGACGTTGGCGAAGTATCCGATGGTGACGGTGTCGTCGGCGTAGTCGGTGGAGGCGCAGCCGGTCAGCAGCCCGCACGCGGTCACCAGGCCGACGGCGGCAGCCGTCCGCCGCGACAGCCGGGTGCTGCGGTGGGCCATGGGGTCTCCTGGTGAGCGGGATACAAGGAAGCTAAGCGCCCCCACAGGCGCAGTCAACGCGCCCGCCCTTGGTGAGACGGGCCCTGAGCGTGGGGGAGCACGGTCTTTCGCTGACTGCTGAACACGGGAATATCTGGCTGTGGCCCACGCTCGGGCGGTCCGCTCCGACGCCGCCGATGTCGGCCCCGCCGTCGGCGCCGGGTACCCTCGACCGAGATGTTTTCCACCCTGAGCGCCCCCGCGCGCGCCCGCCTGCCCCGCCTCGCCCCGCGAATGAGCCGCGGAGGTGCCCCGTGGTGAGCCCGGCGGAGGTGTCCGCGCAGGCGGCCCGCCGTCGCACGATCGCCGTCATCAGCCACCCGGACGCGGGCAAGTCCACGCTCACGGAGGCACTTCTCCTCCACGCCCGGGCGATCGGGCAGGCCGGCGCCGTGCACGGCAAGGCCGGCCGCCAGGGCACTGTGTCCGACTGGATGGATATGGAGAAGGACCGCGGCATCTCGATCAGCTCGTCGGCGCTGCAGTTCCCCTACCGCGACTGCATCATCAACCTGGTCGACACCCCCGGCCACGCCGACTTCTCCGAGGACACCTACCGCGTCCTCACCGCCGTCGACAGCGCGATTATGCTGCTCGACGCGGCGAAGGGCATGGAGACCCAGACCATGAAGCTCTTCGAGGTGTGCCGCTCGCGCCGCATCCCGATCATCACCGTGATCAACAAGTGGGACCGCCCCGGCCACGAGGCGCTCGCGCTCCTCGACGAGATCGAGAAGCGCACCGGCATGGTGCCCACGCCGTGGACCTGGCCGGTGGGTGTCGCGGGGGACTTCCACGGCGTGATCGAGCAGTGGAGCGACGAGTTCGTCCGATTCACGCGTACCCCCGGTGGGAGCACCAAGGCCATCGAGGAGCGGTTCAAAGCCGACGAGGTGGGGGAACGGGACAGGGCGGACTTCGACGCCGCCCGCGAGGAGCTGGACCTGCTCGCCGCCGACGGCTACGTCCACGACGAGGAGTTGTTCCTGGCGCAGGCCACCACCCCCGTGCTGTTCACGGCCGCCGTCTCCAACTTCGGCGTCGGGCACCTGCTCGACGTCGTGGCCGACATGGCGCCGTCGCCCACCGCCAGGCGCGACGTGGAGGGCCAGCCGCGCGCCGTCGAGGCGTCGTTCAGCGCCCAGGTGTTCAAGGTGCAGGCCGGCATGGACCGCGCCCACCGCGACAGGCTCGCGTTCGCGCGGGTGTGCTCTGGGGTGTTCTATCGCGGCGACGTGATCACGCACGCCGCGACGGGCAGGTCCTTCACGACGAAATACGTCAGCAGCGTCTTCGGGCGGGACCGGGAGACGATGGAGGAGGCGTTCCCGGGCGACATCATCGGCCTCGTCAACGCCGGCACCCTGCGGGCCGGGGACACCCTGTACGGCGAGGACCCCGTCGAGTACCCGCCCATCCCGTCGTTCGCGCCCGAGCATTTCCGGGTGGTGCGCGCCGCCGACCCGTCGAAGCACAAGCAGTTCCAGAAGGGGATCGAGCAGCTGGACCAGGAGGGCGTGGTGCAGGTGCTGGACTCGGAGTCGAGGTCGCGGCAGACGCCGATCCTGGCCGCGGTGGGACCGATGCAGTTCGAGGTGGCCAGCCACCGGATGGAGCACGAGTTCAACGCGCCGGTGCGCTTCGATCAGCTCCCCTACACGCTTGCGCTTCGCGCCAAGGCGGACGACCTCCGAGACATCAACTCGGTGACCGGAGTGGAGGGCGTGGAGCGTCGCCAGGATGGGGCGTCGCTCGCCCTGTTGACGGGGAAGTGGCAGGTGTCGACGTTCCGGCGCCTGCATCCGCATGTGGTTCTGGAGTCCATCAGCACGGACGTCGAGGACACCCTCCCGTCCGCCTAGCCGCCCATCGCTCCCTGAGGAGGGCCGCCCGAGGAGCGGCGTGGCCGTCTTTCGCTCCCTGAGGAGGCGCGCCGCCGAAGGCGCGGGTGCCATCTCGAAGGGTCGTGACTACCACCTTCACGCAGTTCTTGTGGTCGGGTGCGGTGAGGCGTGAGTCGATGCCCGGGCGGCCGTTGTCCATGCTCTGGAGGTCGTCGCGGCCGGGGTCTGTGGTCGGGTTGCTAGGTGTACTGCCCGGAGACGTTGATCGAGCCGCCACGGCCCTGGCGGTCGTGTAGCGACACCACAGTGGTCGTCAGACAAGTGACTGTTTCTGGGCCGGGGCTTCCCTAGGGTGGGTGCATGCCCGTCTGGCAGCCAGCTATCCCGCAAGGGTTGCGCCCCCATCTCCTTTCCTGGGTGGGGTACGACTTCACCAGTACCGACACCGTCCACCACGGGGTTCCCTCGATGGGCGTCACGGTGGTGCTGTCGCTCGCAGAGCCCATCGACTGTGGCTGGCTTCATGGCGACGCGCGGCATCTCTGTGACCTACTAGTCTCCGGCCTGCACACCACTCCGGCTCTGATCCAGTCGAGGGGACGCCAGCAGGGCCTCGAATTGTCGCTCCACCCGCTCTCGACCCGTCGGCTTCTCGGGCTGCCGGCCGGGGAACTGGCCGGCTCGATGGTTGATGTGAATGATCTCTCGTGGCCCAGGCACCTGCTCGACCAGCTGCGGCAGTCAACGTGGCCACGACGGTTCCACCTCTTGGCGGCATTCCTCACCAAGAGGCTGGAGCAGCATCCTCATGCACCGCGCGCAGACCTGGTCGAGGCACTCGCGCGGATCCATCGGACCCGAGGCACGATCCCCATCTCCGGCCTGGCTCAGGACGTTGGCCTGTCCAGACGGCGGCTCTCAAGCCTGTTCGACCTCGAGACCGGTCTCTCGCCCAAGCAGGTGGCGCGCATCGCTCGCTTCACCCACGCCAAAGACTTGGTCCAGCGTGGCGCCCAGCCCTCGGACGTCGCGGCGATGGCCGGCTACAGCGACCAACCGCACCTGTGCCGGGAATGGAAGTCGATGACTGGATGGACGCTGCGCCAGTCGAAGGGCGATTTCCCATTGCTTCAAGACACCGACATGCTTCCGGCGTGAGGCTAGAGCCATGACGACACCACAGCTGTTCCACTGCCTGCGCTATACAGACGCCGATCGAGGCATCGACTTTCTCCAAGCCATCGGCTTCACCACCGCCATGATCGTGCGGGATCCTGATGACGCGACCTTGGTGGCCCATGCGCAACTTGCCTGGCGCGACAACGGGGGCATCATGCTCGGCTCTGTTCGGGACGATGACCCGCATTACGGGCCGGGGATCTGCAACCTGGTGGTCGCCAGTGATGAGGACGTGGACAGCCTCTTCGCCGCAGCCCTGGCACACGGCGCGACCACCGTCACGGAGCCCAACGACGCCCCCCACGGAGGGCGCAACGCATGTGTCGCTGACTTCGATGGCCACTGGTGGAACCTCGACTCCTACCCGGGAGCCTGAGCCGGGGAACA
Source organism: Tessaracoccus sp. MC1679 (assembly GCF_014164775.1). Taxonomy (GTDB): domain Bacteria; phylum Actinomycetota; class Actinomycetes; order Propionibacteriales; family Propionibacteriaceae; genus Arachnia. The sequence goes on along the minus strand of NZ_JACJGB010000007.1, from coordinate 149,734 downwards.
CCCCTCGACACCGTCATGTGCCACGGCTCACGAGTTCGTGCACATCTCAATGAGCCCTGACCCACACAATCTCGCCGCCCGCGGCGGCAACTGGCCTTCCTGGGCGGCGCATGCCCACAGGAAGGCCTTGTCATGTCCCACGCGAACGCCGCTCTCACCCCTCGCCACCGCCTGATCGTCGGCCGCTTGGTCGTCGATGACGGCTGGCCGATCAGCGAGGTCGCCGCCAGGTTCCAGGTCTCCTGGCCCACGGTGAAGCGCTGGGCCGACCGCTACCGCACCGGCGAGCCAATGCAGGACAGGTCATCCAGGCCGCATCACTCACCGAACAAGACCAACCAGCAGACTGCCAGGCGCTGCGTCCGTCTTCGCCTGCGACTACGGGAGGGGCCGGTGCAGTTGGCCAGCCGACTTGGGATAGCCCCGTCCACGGTCCACCGCATCCTTACAGACGTGCACTTGAACCGGCTGTCGCACGTCGACCGCGCCACGGGAGAACCGGTGCGCCGTTACGAGCACGATCACCCAGGGTCGATGCTGCACGTCGACGTGAAGAAGCTCGGCAACATTCCCGACGGCGGAGGATGGCGCTACGTCGGGCGGCGACAGGGCGACAAGAACCGGGCCGCTACACCCGACAAGCCGAAGAACAAGCACTACGACCCGTTGATGGGCAAGGCTTACGTCCATACCGTCATCGACGACCACTCCCGCGTCGCCTATGCCGAGATCCACGACGACGAAACCGCCCGCACTGCCACCGCCGTGCTGGTCCGAGCCGTCGAGTGGTTCAACGCCCGCGGCGTCACCGTCGAGCGGGTCCTGTCCGACAACGGCGGCGCGTACCGCTCACACCTGTGGCGCGACACCTGCGCCGAACTCGGTATCCGGCACAAGCGCACCCGGCCCTACAGGCCGCAGACCAACGGGAAAATCGAGCGCTTCCACCGCACCCTGGCCGACGGATGGGCTTACGCCCGCTGCTACACCTCCGAAGCCGAACGACGGGGCGAGCTGGACGACTGGCTGCACTACTACAACCATCACCGGCCGCACACGGCCTGCGGGAACCTCCCGCCCTTCTCGCGATTGATCAACGTCTCCGGGCAGTACAGCTAGGCCGCCCGGGCATCGCCCCCGTCTCCCCGCACTCGGTCCTCCTGTGGCGCTGTCTGTCCGGGTGTGGGCCGGCAGGGCGGCGTTGGGGCTGGGTCTGCTTGGGCGGGATGCCGGTTGGGTGATCGTCGGGTTGGGCACCGCTGGGCAGTGCCGCCCTGACGTCCCCCACCCTCGCTGGCAGGTCCGGGTTCTCGACCCGTCGAGACCGTCCCCACACCACTAAATGTCATGCTGAGGGTCGTACTCGACTCTGAGCATGACATTTAGAGGGCCGAGCTCGCCCCTCAGGTCCTCAGTTCCTCGGGCGGGGCGGTGATGTGCCCCGGTGTAGGCTCGATGCAGCGACGGCGAGGCCGGTGTCCACCGCAGAACGACGGCATCCGGCCCCTCGTCAGGCTCACGTCCTGCAAGGAGGCACGATGATGCTGAAGGTGTGGTTGAGGAGAGGTCTGGCGGCGTTCGCCGCGATCCTCATGGCAGTGTTGATCGCCGGCTGTTCCGGATCCGGGTCCAGCTCGGAGGAGATGCCCGGCGTCGAACCCGCACCCGCCGTCGGCGGCGACAGCGGGGCACTCCCTCAGAAGGACGGCGAGGAGGACACCTCTGGCGACGGCGACCGTCTCGTCATCCGGTCAAAGACGCTGCGTCTCGAGGTGGACAGCACCGCGGACGCCATCACCGAGGTCCGCGACCTGGCCCGCACCCACGAGGGCACCGTCTCGAACATGCAGGTGGCCACCGGCGACGACTGGCTGTACCACTACGACGAAAGGGGCACCCTCGTCGGCGACGGGGCAGCGCTGCGGGGCTGGATCACCGTGCGCGTGCCCACCGACTCCTACGAGGACTTCGTCGCCGCCGTCGCCGAACTCGGAGTGGTGAAGTATCAGTCCGAGGCCACCGACGACGTGACCCAGGAACACGTCGACCTGTCCGCCCGCCTCGAGAACATGCGCGCCCAGGAGGTGCGCCTGCGCGAGTTCTTCGAGGCGGCCGTGAAGGTTGAGGAGATGCTGGCCATCGAAACCGAGCTGGGACGGGTGCGCGGGGAGATCGAGTCCCTCGACGCCCAGGTCACCTACCTCGAGCGGCAGGCCGCGATGGCGACCGTCTCGGTGGAGCTGACTGAGCCCAGCGCCGTGGTGCGGCCCGACGGTGAGTCATGGGGCTTCGTCGAGGCCATCACCAGCGGCATTCGGGGAGCGGCACAGGTGGTGACGGTGGCGTTGACCGTGCTCATCGCGACGTCCCCGCTCTGGCTCCCCGCGCTGATCCTGTTCTTCCCCATCCGTGCGTGGGTGCGCCGCCGCCGCGCGCCTGCCGCGCCCCCGGTGCCGCCCTCAGCCCCGCCGGCCGGTTCCGATGCCGAAGGACCCTCCTCGCCTTCGGCCGAGTGAGCGGCAGCGGTCATCGCCGCGATGGCCTGCGGCAGGCGCTGGATGATGCCGTGACAACGCAGTCCCGGCCGCACGTTCGGTGGTCACAGCGTTCGCGACACTGCCATAGGACACCCGGAGGGCCGCCAGATCGTCACCTGCGATCAACCCACCCCGAGTGCGACGCTGTGCGACCCTGCCGATACGTTGAGTCGACCGTCGGAAGAGGGGGACCAATGGCCGGGTACACAGTCATCGATTTCGAGACCACGGGGCTCAGCCCAAGACACGGTGACCGGATTGTGGAGATCGGTGTCGTGAAGGTCAGTCATGAGGGCGAGGTCTACGACGCCTGGAGCACCCTTGTGAACCCGCAGCGAGATGTTGGCGCCTCGAGCATCCACGGGATCACGGCTCGCGACGTGGTCGGCGCACCCACGTTCGACGACGTGGCACCGTCCCTGCTCGATGCCCTGGATGGGCGCATCCTTGCGGCTCACAATGCTGGCTTCGACACCAGGTTTCTCTCTGCCGAACTGCGCCGTGCCGGCTACGAGGTAGAGGACCTCGCCGTCCCCGCCGTCTGCACGATGGCGTGGTCCTCCGCCTTCTACCGCGAGTCCAGCCGTCGGCTACGGGACTGTTGCGCCTGCGCAGGGGTGGACCTTGACGGTGCACATAGCGCCCTCGGTGACGCGTTTGCCACAGCACAGCTCCTGTCCAGGTACCTGGACTGTTGCCATCATCAGCCACTGTGGGAGGAGACCATCGCTGCTGCCAGGCAGTTCAGGTGGCCCAGCCACGGTTCCGGCACAACCGGTGTGCCCTTCAGATCACGGACCGACAACGCCCCCGCGCGTCCCGATGGCTGGCTGGAGCGGATAGTCGCCCGCATGCCACGGTCGGCAGACGCTCAGGTGGACTCATACCTGGCGGTTCTTGAAATGGCGATGCTCGACGGGTACCTGTCGCTCCACGAGCAGGATCAGCTGGTCGAGATCGCTGGGGCAGCCTCGCTCACAAGGCCGCAAGTCCTGGCGCTGCACGCGGAGTACCTGCACGCGATGGCCGTAGTGGCGCTGCAGGACGGTGTCGTGACACCGCAAGAGCGCGCTGACCTGGATCGTGCCGCGTCGTGCCTTGGGCTGGCCCCCCATGACGTCGAAGGAGCCCTCGAGAGTGCGGCGGAGGAGGGTGGGACCGCGGGACTGGTGATCACTGGGCTGACGCTGCAGCCAGGCGACCGGGTGACGTTCACTGGTGAGATGTCAGCGGACCGATCCGTCTGGGAGGCGCGCGTCCGACAGGCAGGTTTGCATCCCGCAGGACTGGCCAAGTCGACGAAGGTGCTTGTAGCAGGGGATCCTGACTCGTTGAGCGGCAAGGCCTCGAAGGCGCGTGCATACGGCGTTCCGATCGTCGACGAGACGGCCTTTGACACGATGATGCGCGACCTGGAGAGCTGACGGCTCCAGGGCAGATCCTGTCGCCCCGCACCGGAGCGGGCCGCGCCGCGACCCGGTGTCAGCGCCAGCGGCCCCGCTGTTTCGGTGCAGTCGATCGCGGCTTCCTGGCTGGTGCGGGCTGAGGCTCGCCGGCCTGGGCCTTCAGCACCTTCTTGTGTGTCTCCCGTTCCTCGACCAGCCAGCCGGGCGGATCGGCGATCAGTTCGCCGATCTCGTCGGAGGTCATCGCATCGCTGACGCCCGCGCGGGCCAGCCCGGAACGCGAGATGCCCAGCTTCTGGGCCACCACGTCGCGCGGGAACGGTCCGTTGCGGCGGAGCTCGACGAGCCAGGCCGGCGGGTCCTCGCGGAGGGCGTCCAGGTCGTCCCGGGTGATCGGAGTGTTCTGGAACTCCTCAGGCGCGGCCGGCAGGTAGATGCCGAGCTTGGCGGCCGCGGTGGCCGGCTTCATGGTTTGGCTCATGCCCGCAGCCTATCCGGGTGGGGTACCCTGCGCCCGTGACCACTCCCCGCGACCCCGGCCCCGCAGCACTGCGCGTGGGCAACGTGGCGGGGGTCACCGTCACCAAGTGGCGCCGGATCTGGGAAGAGCGGTTCCCGCGGACACCGCTCAGCGTGGTCGAGGTGGCCGAGGCGGACCAGCGACGCGCACTGCTGGGCGACACCGTCGACATGTGCTTCGTCAGGCAACCGATCGACGGCGAAGGCCTGCACGTCATCCCCCTGTACGACGAGCTGCCGGTGGTGTGGATGTCGAAGGACCACGAGCTGTCGCTGCTCGACGAGGTGACGGCGACGGATCTGGTCGACGTGCGGGTGATCGCCGACGCTGAGCCCGCCAGCGTCGAGCTGGCCACCTACTCGGCGGCCGTGTTGCACGTGCCGATGTCGATCGCCCGGTCACACAGCCGCCGTGACCTGGTCTACCGGCCCCTCGTCGACGCCCCATCCACGACGGTGGCCCTGGCCTGGCGCACCGACAGCGGCAACGAGTGGATCGACGAGTTCATCGGCATCGTCCGCGGCCGGACCCCGAACAGCTCGCGCAGCGCCAAGGAGCGCGGTGACGAGCAGAAACCTGCCGAGAAGGTGGCGCAGCCGCGGAAGAGCGGGGTCGCGGGCAGAGCGGGACGCCCGACGGGGAGGGGCGGCAGGCCCCGCCGTCGCTGACCTCGACCGGCACCAGGGGGTCAGCGGCGACGCGGCGGCGGGGTCTCCCCGTTGGCGACCTCGTCGATCCAGTCGATCGCCTCGTCGGTCAGATAGAACCCGTCCGCGCCGCTGTCACCGGCCCGCCACGCGTCGGAGTCGCTGTCGCCGCCGGCCCGCGTGATCTCGGCCACGAGGGCGGCTGGCACCACGTCGCCGTTGTTGGCGATCAGGTAATCGCGCGTCTCGCGCCGCAGCTTGGGCCACCACTCTTCGATATTCATGTCCACATTGTCGACCAGAGCTTTGGATCGAGGGGCCAGCGCCCCGAACTGGGCGCGTCGGCACCTCGGGCGAGACGGTCGCGGTGTCCAGGCATGAACGCCGGGGTCGCGGGGTCAGAGCCGTTGCCCCATGCAACAAAGGGCAAGCCCTGGGGAGGGACCTGAAGCCGCGCTGTGAGCGGCCACAATCCTGCTGGCAGAGAGACCCTTGTAGTGAACACCCTAGCCAAAGCCCAGTTGTGACCGCGGTGGCGCGGCGCCGGAGGGCGGGTCTGAGGGAGCCGCGCGCTTCTCTGAACGAAAGTTGATCTTCAAGGTGACCTCCCCCTCTGGTAATCTCGGAGTTGGGTTCCTGCCTTGGCCGGCACCCCAACATTGGAGTTCGCGTTTCATTACCCGGGGGGGACCACGCTCATGGCTGAGTCGTACTATCTGGGGATTGACGTGGGCACAGCCCGCGTCTCCGCCGCAACGGCGCGGCCAACCCATGACGGCAGCGTGGTTGTCTCTCATGTGCCCCTGGGGCACCGCAACGACAACGCACCAGCCGTGGTGTTCGTCACTTCACATGGTGGCCTCCTCTTCGGCGACACCGCCGAACGCCGCGGCCTCGCCGAGCCCGAACACCTCGTGCGCGAGTTCACCCGCAACGTCGGAGACGACGTGCCCCTGTCGGTGGGCGGTCACAGCGTAGATGCCCCCCATCTACTGGCCCAGACCGTGGCCTCCGTCGTCTCCGCCGCCACCGAGTCCGAGGGCGCGGACCCCGCCGGCGTGACCGTCACCTACCCGTCTTCCTGGGGCCCCCACCGCACCGGACTGATCCGCTCGGCCCTCACTGACGTAGGGCTGCCGGATGTGGCTCTGATGTCCGAGGCGGAGGCGGCGGCCCGCAATTACGAGGCCACGCACCCACTGGAGCCGGGCAGGTCCGTCGTGGTCTACGACCTTGGCGGCACCACCTTCCACACCGCCGTCACCCGGAAGGGGAGGGACGGCTCGCTCTCGCTCGTGGGCCAGCTTCCCGGCCTGGACAACGTGGGAGGTGCGGACTTCGACGACCTCGTGTTCCGCCACGTCCTCCGCGGCGCCGGCGCCGAGGGAATGGACCTGAGCAGCCCCGACACCCGCGATGCGCTGATCCAGTTGAGGCGCGAGTGCGTGGACGCGAAGGAGGCCCTCTCGTTCGACACTGAGGTCACCATCCCCGTGCTGCTGCCCCAGGTCTCCACGAAGATCCGCCTGACCCGCTCCGAGTTCGAGGCCATGATCGACGGGCACATCGACCGCACCGTCGGCGCGCTGGACGACGCCGTCGAGGGCGCGGGCGTCGACATCGCAGACGTGGACGCGATCGTGCTGGTGGGTGGATCCTCACGCATCCCCCGGGTGGCGCAGCGGCTCTCCGAGCTGTTCGACCGTCCCATCGTCGTGGACCAGGACCCGAAGTCCTCCACCGCGATGGGCGCCGCCAGGGGGTCGCTGTTCAGCCATGTCGCCTTGGCCCACCCGTCCACCGCGCTCGCCGTCCGAAGCGACGGCGAAGTGGCCCTCATCGCAGACGACGAGGAGGACTCGGCCGTTGTGGCCATCCACGAGGCCACCACTCCAGAGGCCGTCCCGAGGGTCAGATGGTGGTCCGGCCTGGCGCTGGCGGCCGTGGCGGTCACCGGCATCGTCATGATCGGCGGCACCCTCCTCAGTGAGCTCACGTCCGGCGACGAGGGATCCTCCCCGAGGGCCGCGGCCTTCCAGGCCCCGGCAACGCTGGGCCCCAGCGGAAGTTCCGGCGCCCCCGAGACGTCCACGGCCACAGTGGCGGGGCAGACCCCTGCACCTGACGCAGGCAATCAGCAGCAGCAGCAGCAACAGCAGCCGGCGGCCCAGCAGAACCCGCTCATCCAGCGCGAGACCGAGACGGTGGAGAAGCTCATCACCACCGAGACGCGCACCACCGTCACTGCGACGGCGTCGCCGGGCGCACCCACCATTCAGCGGACCACGCCCGCCATGCCGACCCCGCCGAGGACGACGACCACCCCCACCACTCAGGCGCCTGCTCCCACCACCCAGGCACCTGCTCCCACCACCCAGGCTCCCGCGCCCACCACCCAGGCTCCCGCGCCCACAACGCAAGCACCGGATCCCACCACACCGGCCCCGGATCCCACCACACCGGCCCCGGATCCCACCACACCGGCCCCGGATCCCACCACGCCGGCCCCGGATCCCACCACGCCGGCACCGGATCCCGTCCCGCTCACGGCAGACCCCACTCCCGCGTCTGCGTCGGCGACGACGACGACACTCTCGGCCTCGCCTGACCCAGTCACAGCGCTGTGATCCAGACGGGGGGTCCGGGCGAGCCCATCGGTGTGCTGACGCACTTCACGGGCGCCCAGCATGCCTGGCGTGAGACCGCAGCCCTGGCCAGCCCGTCGGGGCCGGTACGTGCCTTCGTGGTGGGGCCCGCCGGCTCCGGCAAGTCCACCCTGCTCAGCCAACTCCAGGATCTCCTCACGCTCCGAGGGGTGCCCAGCACCCAGCTCGACACCACCACAGACATCTCCACACTCCCGCCCACCGACGTGCTGCTCGTCGACGACCTCCACCTCGTCGACGATGAGCGCACCCAGTTGCTCCTGGCCAGGTGCGCCACCCGGGACGCTTCCATCGTGGTGGCCAGCAGGCCATGGCGACACTCCAGCCTCGCCACCGACATCGCCCGGCATCTGGAGCGCAGCGCGCCACCTGTCGTGCTCGGTCTGGTGACGCTGGCCGATGTGACCGCCTACCTGGGACACCGCGGGCAGTCCGTCGAGCAGGCGTGCCTGGACCACCTCCTCACCCTCACAGGAGGCGTAGGGTGGCTGGTATCGAAGGCGCTCGCCATTCATGAGTCGTCCGCACCGTGCAGAGACCCGCAGCATCAGGACCTGGTCCGGGGCCTGGAGGCACGCATCCTGCACCGCCTGGACACCGCGGAGGAGCCGCTTCGACGGTGGGTCGAGTTGAGTTGTGTAGGCGGCGCAGGTGACGGTTTCTTCAGCGACGACGTCTCGGCAGATGATCGCATCGCCGAGGCGTACGCCGAGGGCCTGCTGCTGCGCAACGGCAGCCCGGTCCCGGTGGTGCGCTCGGCCGTGCGGGGCGCCCTCCCTGCGTATCGGGTCCTGGCTCTGGGTGCCGCCGGCCCTGACGCCGACGGCGTGCCGGGTCCGGACCTGGTGCTGCGTCGGGCACTTGCCGCCTGGCACGCGGGCGCACTGGACCAGGCCTCCTCGCTCCTGGACGCTCTGCTGGCGGAGGACCCGGTCCCGGCTGGGGGCGCGGATGTCGCGGCCGCGGTGTGGGCGGCCAGGGGACTGATGGCCACCGGCAGCAGCGTCTACTCCGCCCTTCCTCCGGACAGCCCGTCGGCGCTGGTGAGGGCAGCCATCGCCCACGTCGGCGCCGGTTTCGCGGAGCAGCTGAGGCCCGCTCCGGAGACGACGGCCGAGCCCGGCCAGCCGGAACCCCGCCGTTCCGCTCCGTGCACGCTGGACATCGCACTCCAGCTTCTCGACGAAGGGCTGCGCGCTTCGCTCCTGCCCACCCCGCCGTCGTTCACCGTCACCCGCCTGGTGCGGGCCTCCGAGCTGTACACCTCGTCGCACGCCACCGATCCGCTCCCGGAGTTGCCGGCCGTGATTGCGGCGTCAGTGGCGCTCGGGGCGGGCGAACTGTCCACTGCCCAGCATGTCATCGACGCGGCGGTCGCCGGCGGCCAAGGTGGCCGCTGGGCCCGGCGACGGTTGCTCCTCTGGCAGGCCTTCGTGGCACTCCAGGGTGAGCGTCCGTCAGAGGCACGGGCCTCGCTCGAGGAGGCGACGGCGCTGCCCACCCCGGTCTCGGCCAGGGATGAGTTGATGCGGCAGACCATCCTGGTGACCCTCGCGAGGCGCTACCAGGACCTCGCTGCTCTCGAGGCCGCCTGGGCGCAGGCCCACGAGGGCATCCGCCACATCGACGTGGACCTCTACACGCTGCTCCCGTTGAGCGCTCTGGTGTCCGCCGCGGCGCGCGTGGGGGACGCCACCACCCTGTCGGCTCATTTCGCGCAGGGCCTGGCGCTGCTCGAGCGTCTCGGATCGCCGCCGCTGTGGTCGCTGCACCTCAGGTGGGCAGGAGTCCAGCAGGGCATCCTGCTGGACAAGCCCGAGCTGCTCGGGCCGCACGCGAAGGCGCTGGTGGTTGCGTCCACGAGCCTGAAGGTGGCAGACGTGATGGCCCATGCCGGTGGGATCTGGGTGTCCGTGCTGTCCGGCAACGTGGAGCCCGACAGCGTGGAGGAGGCGGCCAAGGCGCTCTCCACCATCGGGCTGGCCTGGGACGGGGCCCGTCTCGCGGCACACGGTGCCGGGCGCGCCACGGACCGCCGGGTCTCAGCCCGGCTGCTCACCGTGGCCCGCCTGCTTCACCCGACGGCAGAGGAGGCTCGGCGGTCCGAGCCGGCCTCCCAGACCCCCAAGGATGCGCCGAGCGCGGCCGAAGGATCGCTGCTCAGCGACCGCGAGCTGGACGTGGCACTCCTGGTCATGCAGGGCAAGACCTATGCCGAGATCGGACAGACCATCTTCATTTCGCCACGCACCGTCGAGCACCATGTCTCGCACATCAAGCGACGTCTCTCGGTCACCAGCCGCTCAGATCTGATTGCCAAACTGCGCGTCGTGATCGACCCGTCGCGGCACCAGGTCGGATCGGAGCACCGATGACCACGCACCCCCTAATGACCTACTCCGGGAGTGGGGGAAAGCCCCGATGCCTTCCCGTCATCCCACCCCGTAGTTTGAAAGCCAGCGCCACCCGACCCTTGAGGAGACAGCCATGACAACCCCTTTGGTGACCATCGCTGACGCGCTGATTGAGTTCATCCTCAGTCTGCTGCGAGACCCGAACGCAGCTGCGGAATTTGCCGCAGCACCCGAAGAGACCCTGGAAAGGAGTGGTCTCGGCGACATCTGCGGAGAGGATGTCAGATCGGTGGTCCCCGTCATCGTGGACCACCCTGACGTCACGCCCCGGCCGCATCCCCCCCAGCCCCCCGTCGTCATCGTCAACCCGCGCCCGCCCACAGTGGTGGAGGAGATCACGCGGGTGGCCAACAACTTCCACGTCGACAACCGCTCCACCATCGTGGACCAGTCCGTCAACCAGAGCATCTGGGCGGAGGGGGATGTACTCCAGGTCTTCGATCAGGAGACCGTCCTGGCAGTGGGCGACGCATCGATGGCAGCCGGCAATGACGCCACGGTTGATTCCTCGGAGACCGACACCACCGTCGGTGATGTCTCCATCGGCAACACCGAGACCAACGTCGAGATCGATGAGTCGTTCAACGATGAGTCGCTGACAGCGGACGTGACCCTCAACCAGTCGGCGGAGAACTCGTTCAACGAGGCTCCCGTCAACGTCGAGGTGGTCACGGAGGTCGACGATTCGTTCCAGAACACCGAGACCACCGTCGTCGAGACCGAGATCACGACCACCTCGGTCGAGGCTCCTGCACCTGCGGCCATGGCGGCCCCCGAGCCCGAGCCCATGGCGGCCGCCGTCATGGAGGAGCAGTACGAGGAGCCCGCCGAGGACTACTCGGCGGCTGACGAAGATGACTACGCCGACCCGGAGTTCGAGGACGGTCTCTAGAATTGAGTCGCATGACCGACGAACGCCCCACGGCCCGCCCGTTCCCCACCGGAACGGGCGGGCCAACGGCTGATTCGGGGCGCAAACGCCCCGAGCGCCCAGCCTTGGACAACCCCAACGCGGCCCCCGTGATCGTCAAGCAACCTCCACCCTTCTCGATCCGGGTGACCCAGCTGTTGTGGGTGTTGGGTCTCGTGGCCGGCTCCGTCGCGGTGGTCTACTACTTCGTGGTGCGAGAAGACCAGCTTCCGCTGATCATCGAGGCAGTCCGCGGAGTCGACGGCTCCCGCCAGGACAGCACCTACGCTACGGCGGCGGACATCATCTACTGGTCGGCCTTCTGGGGCCTGGTCGCGCTGCTCCTCATCCAGATCACGCTGCTGGTGTCCTTCATGAACCGCAAGGACGGGGCCAGATGGTGGATGTTCTTCACCGTGCTCGGCCAGGCAGCGCTGTACCTGGTGGCCAACGAGCTCGTCGCCGAGGGGGAGCACGGAGAAATCCTTCGCCAGATGTTCGCCGTGCAGGGCGGGCTAGTGCTGCTCGCCATCCTGGTGAGTACCTTCCCCGGGGCCCTGCGCTGGACTGCCCGCAAGCACGACGTCCGCAAGGGCGTCATCGCCTCCCCGGGAAGCGAGGTCTGAGGCCACCGCCTCCAGGCTCCGGATCACCACCCGACATACTTCCACGCCTGCCCGGTCGGTGAGGGGGGACTGCGTCCTGGCCCGCCACCGGTCGAGCTCCTGCTTGAGCCGTTCGGACAGGGCCGGCGCCTCAGTGTCCTCGGGCACTCCGAGCCGCGCCGGCGTGGTGGTGCCGTTGGCTCCCACGATGCGCCCCGCCTCAGCCGCCTCGTCCGCGGACAGAGGAAGGCCCGAGACCCGGGCCTCGGACAACAGAGACAGCTCGCGCAGCCCGTGTGCGGTGGCCTGGATTCGCTCGATCCCGCCGAGGATGGGTGAGGCGCCGTCGCGCGGGTTCTCGCGCAGGAGTTGGGCCAGGCCGTCGAGGACGGCTCGCACCTTCAACGCCTCGGCGCGGGCGCCGAAGTGCAGGCTGATGAAGCTGCCGAGCTCATTGAGTCCGCTGTATTCCACGAGCCGTTCGGTGAGCTCGGCGGAGTTGGATGCCCCCGCCCGGATCATGGAGATGGCCAGCCGCACCCCGAAGATCCCGAAGCGGGAAAGGAGGCGGCGTCTGACCGCCTCGTTGGGGGAGGCGACCTGTTCAGGGCGCACAAACCGGTCCGCCGACACCAGGAGCTTCTCCCGCTCCCCACGCTCAAGATCGGCCAACGCCCGGAAAGCGGCGAACTCGTCCTCCCGCAGAGTGCGAGCACCCTCGGCAACCAGACCAGCGACGGGCAGCACCCCCAGGGCCAGCGAGGCCAGATCGCCGTGCTGTTCGTAGCGGCGGGCTACCTTGCGGGCCGAGAGGAGGGAATCGATCCGCCCCGAGCCGATCTCGTCGGCCCGCGACAGCACGGACACGGCGTTGACGGTCTTCGAGGCGCCGGCAGCAGTGTCCCGGAAGGCCTCGAGGAACTTGAGATCCGACGGGTGGAGGTGGCGTAGCAGGTAGACGATCGCGTCCGCCGACGATGGCGCATTGTCCGGCGTGAGGAAGGCCGCGGACCGTGCCGAGACGTCGCGGGACAGGGACTCGATCCCTGGGGTGTCGATGAGGATCAGTGAGCGCAGCACCCGTGACGGCCAGCCCACATCGATGCGCTCCACCTCGTCCGGGCGAAGTTCCCCCAGGTCCAGGACCAGCTTGCCGTGGGCGCGGGCTATCGGCAGCCTGCGGGGCTCGCCGGAGCGCGGATGGAGGGTGATCGACGGGGTGTCCGAGTACCGGTACCAGGTGACTACCCGGGTGCACTCGCCAGCATCGGTGGGCGCGATCTGCTCGCCCAAGATGGCGTTGAGCAGCGTGGACTTGCCGGCCTTGACGATACCCGCCACCGCCATCCGGAGGGGCTCGGCCAGTCGCGTGCTCAACCCGTCGATGGTCTCGACTGCAGCCGGGTCGCCCTCGTAGAGTCGACGTGCCGCCGCGAGGAGTGCGACGGAATCCTCGTTGGCACCTGCGCTCACCGGCCGAGCACCTCTTTGACTCGCGCCTGCGGCAGCTCCGGAAGCTGTGCGCGCACCTTGTCGAGCTGGCGCAGGTGGTTCTGAAGCTCGAGCACCCGCTTGTCGCGCTTCTCCGAGTAGATGCCGGCCGACTGCTTGGCGGACATCACGGCCTCCGTGAGCGAGCGGTGAAGCTGATCCGCGATGGCACCGAAGTGGTCGCGCGCGGTGCGCTGGACGATCCGCAGCCGGTCCTTCAGCTGCTTGCTCACCTGGAACGTCACCTCGTCGATGTACCGTCGAACGATGCCCTTTGCCTCGAACCGGCGGCGAAGGAGGCGGGAGTTCATGTCCTCGCGGTAGGCCCTTCGGCCGACCAGGACGCCGGCGAGCAGCGACAACGGATTGATCAGTGTCATTCCGATCAGGCCGGTGGCAAGACCCACCATGAGCACGCCACCGTACGAGCCGCGCACCCCGATGTAGATCTTCTCCACGGCCCCGAGCTGGCCGGTGTGATAGTCCGGGATCTCGTCCACCGCATCGAGCACGCCGTCGGTGGCGCCGACGGCGATGACCGGCAGCGAAGTCTCGTCCTGGATGAACAGATCCGCAATCTCCTCGGTGAGGGCCTTGCCCCGCTCGTCGGTCCAGACGAAGGTCTCGGAGACGGCGGCGGCGACGCGCTGGTCGATCCACTCCGCGATCTGCTCCCAGATCGGCCCGGGATCACCCTGATCAATGGCATCCTCCGCCTCGCGCTGCACCCGGCGGAGCCGGTCGCGTAGATCGTGCTCCATGTCAGAGATGAGGTCCGCCACGCCGTCGCCGAGGGCCACCTGCCAGCGCGACGAGCGGCCACGGAACTCGTCGGCGCGCGCTTTCGCCTCCTCCAGCTGAAGGATCAGCTGCGGGGTGTCCTCCGGATTGAGGAGGGCAGTGAGCTCGGTGCGGGCGGCCATCGTCATCTGGTCCACCACGAACACCAGATCGTGCACCGCGCTGCGCGTATTGATGACCTCCGCGCGCCGCAGCACGTCAAGGCGCAGGTGGGAGACCAGTTCCGGGAAGCCGGACTCGGTGTTGAGCTCCCGGTCCTGCTCCGAGGCGGCGAGCAGCCGCAGGTCGCTCGAGACAGCGAAGAGGGGGAGCTCGCCGATGCCTTCCAGATGTCCCTTGTCGATGCCTTCGATGGTGCGCCAATCCGGATACAGGTCCGTCTTCGCCAGCACCGCCGCCACGTTGGGCGAGATGCGCATCGCGTGCTTCAGGAGCTGCACCTCGGGCTCGGTGTACTCCTGTGACGCGTCCGAGACCATCAGCACCGCGTGGGCCGAGGACAGCGCGGACAGCGTCGTCAGTGCGGAGGAGGAGTCCAGGCTGCCGATCCCGGGGGAGTCCACGAGGCGCAGACCGCCCCTCAGGATCTCCCGCGGCAGCACCACCTCGGCAGAGACGAGGTGGCGTTCGTTGCCGGGATTGCCGAGCTCCGAGACGTACTGCGCCAGCTCCTCGAAGCGGATCGGTTGCCGCTGGATCTCCGACTTGCCGCCGTGGGTCTCCGAGCGAGTCAGGATGGTTGCGGCGGGCGCTTCCCCGTAGCCCACGGCAGTGGGGACGCTGGTGGCCACGTCGTCGTCGATGGGGCAGACAGGAGCGTTGACAAGGGCGTTGATCAGTTTGCTCTTGCCCTGCTTGAACTCGCCCACGATGACCACGCGCACCTCGGGGTCGCGGAGGCGGGCGTGGGTCTGCACGAGACGCTCGGAAAGATCGGTGCGGCCGCCGTTGGCAGCCATCGCGCCCATCGTCTCCACCAGCCCGATCAGCGACTTCTGGTTGGGGAGCACCAGTGCACCCTCAACTTCGCCCCGAGCCTGATCACTCATTCGGGTTCCTTCCCGCGATCGGTCATTGGTTTCTTCATCGTAGGCCATCACGGTTCAGACGCCAGTTACCCGGCCACCGTGACGGTGGCCGGGCAACCGGCGTGAGAAGGCGTGTCGAGGATCAGAGCTCGAACTCGACCTCGCCGCCGGTGGTGGCAGCGGCGGGGCTGAAGATGTTGCCCTCGTTCTCCCACTCGAACGAGTTGAGTTCGGTGACCTCGCTGGTGAACGAGTCCTCGATCTCGACATCAAGGTCGACGTTGGTGGACTCGTCGTTGAAGGAGTCTTCGATCTCCAGCTCCCAGTCGTAGTCGTTGTCCACCGAGTTGTCCTGGAACGAGTCGGAGATGGTGGTGGTGGTCCACGTGTTGCCCGTCCAGATGTCGCCGAACTCCATGTTCACGGAGGAGTTGTCGACGTCGATGTCATCGCCGGCCGCCATCGAGTTGTCCCCGAAGGCCACGTTGGCCGTCTGGCTGAAGTCCTGGCTCACGTCACCGCCGTGACCGGTGTTGATGACCTGGTTGACCGACTGGTCAAGGTTCAGCGAGCGGTTGTCCAGCTCGAGGTCCGCGCCGCCGCCGTGCCCGAAGCCACCCTTGCCGCCGAGGCCACCGAGGTTCAGGTCGCCGACGTTGGTCTGGTACTGGCGCACGCCCACCGTGGTGGAGTGGTCATTGAGGGTCTGCTGGTTGAACGAGCTCGTGATGTTGAACGAGTCCACCGCCTTCTCCGAGTTGTCGTTGTAGGAGTCCTCGGTCTCGTGCTCGGTGTTGTAGGAGTCCTCGATCTCGGTCTCGGTCTCGGTGTTGAAGGACTCGTCGGCGTCGACGGAGTTGTCAACTGAGTTGTCGGAGTTGTCGGAGTTGTCGGAGTTGTCCGAGTTGTCCGAGTTGTCCGAGTTGTCGGTCGTCGAGGAGTCGCTGGTGGAGTTGTCGGTCGTCGAGGCGTCGACATCGACGTCGGCGTCGACATCGACGTTGGTGGAGCTGTCGTTGGTGGAGTTGTCGTTGAAGGACTCGTCGACGTCGACATCGAAGCCGGGTGTGTTGTTGTTCTGGTGGGACATGACCCTTACCTTTCTCTGGCCGCCGATCTGGCGTGTTGAGGTAATTCTTCATCCGGCGGCGGGTCCGGGCATCGGGGGTGACCCCGCAAACACCATGGGGGTTGACGGGGATTCCCGCGGTGGATGGCCTACTGGCTAGGGGATCGGGGTCCGGAGTCGGAGACCCATCGCCCGCTCGGCCGCTCAGCCGACTCTGCGTCGTCGCCCGGGTCCCAGCGTTGCGGCGATGAGTTGCCGCCGACCCGACATCGGCATCCGGGCGAACATCCCCCACATGGCGGCGGCAAGCCCGGGGGCGGTGGAGTCCCGCGACATGAAGTCGCGCTGGGCCTGGCCCGGGAGACGCCCGAAGGCGTCGAACAGCGCAAGTGTCCCGGCCACATCCAGGCGGAGCAGGGCACGCAGGCCCATCTCGCGGAATACGTCCGCGGGCGTGTGGGGGTCCGGCGTCATGGGTCGCCCGCCCGCCAGGTCGCGGGCCAGTGCATCGGCTCTCAGCAGCGAATGGGCCACCGAATACCCGGTCACCAGGTTCCCGCCGCGCCCGGCGGTGCCGACCGCCGTCGTCCCAGGGGCCGCGGGCCAGCCCCGTCCGCGCATGGGGATGCGCACCACCTCCCTGCTCAGCGGATGATCGACGGCGGACTCCGCCACCCCCCGCGACACCAACCGCGTCCGGAGCCTTGCCCGGAGCACTGGGATGGGCAGGCCGGGTGCGGCGGCGAGGCAGGTCTCCTCGAGCAGCACCTCGCCGCCCCCGAGGGGGATGGCGTAGAGGAAGGTGGGGGTGCCGTGAGGGAGGGGATCCTCGGACCAGTCGGTGCGCCAGTCCATCAGCAGCGCCGCCGCCCCCTGCAGCGCCGGCGCAGCGGCTTCGGTAGGCAGCACGATCCCGAACGCCGTCTGAGCCGGCGAGGGGTCCCTGGGAATGATCCCCTCGGGCCTCGCGCCGCGCGCGTCGACGACGACGCGGGCCTCGGCTCTGAGGCCCGCGACCCCGTCGTCGGTCAGCCGCCCGCGGCGCAGCTCCACCCCGTCGAGAGGGAAGGCGGCCTGGAGGGCGGTGTTGTCGAGGACGAGATAGTCGCGGGGGAGTGGGTAGGCGCCGTGGGCTCGCAGCTCGGGGTGGGGGACGCGGGAGCGGACCACTGATTCGGGCAGCGCGCCCAGCTCGTCGCCCCAGATGCCGTAGGTGGGGCCCCAGACCGCTCCGGGGCGGGGATCGACTGCGAGGACGCGCATCCCGCGGGCCGCGCACCGCGACGCGAGTGAGCGCCCGGCGGGCCCGAGCCCGACCACAACGACGTCGTAGGAGGTGGCGGTCACGGTCCTATCGTTCCATGTGGCGGAAGGGCTCCGCGGCTCCTGTTCCTCCAGAACGATGCCCGGGAGCCCAGGGGCCTCGAGACCCGATCTGGAGGAACATCAACCGTGGGCAGGGCGGGCGCCGGTCAGTCCTGGAGGTCGAGGCCGGCGGCCGTGCCGTCGTCGGGCACCAGACGCAGGCGCGGGGCGGGCTTGGGGGCCGGGGGGATTGTTCCTCCGCCCCAGGATCCGGCCAGGCCGATCAGCCCATCTGCGCGCTCGTTCAACGCTTCGCGCTTGGCTCCGGAGAGCGGGTACGAGGGAAGTGGAGCGTCGGCGCCGGGGCCGGCCAGGTCAGGGTAGGGGATGCCGCCGGAGGTCGTGTCCACATAGCTGGCGCGGAAGCCCTGCAGCCATCCGGCGAGACCGGAGGTCGCGGTGCGGAACCGGAGCCAGCGGTGGTTGTTCCAGCCCCACGTGGGTACGATGCCCGGCTGAGGCCCGGCGAACGCGTCGACGAGTTTGACCGCCCCCAGCCTCCCGCGTTCGGCGAGGTCCGTGACCACCTTGGGTGGCATGGACAGGTTCATGCCGCCCTCGGCATGGTCGTGGTGCACGGTGACGATCCGGTCGCGGTATCCGGGCATCACCATCTGGGCGCCGTCGACCCACTCGCGGGCGGTGTGCACCATGAGCAGCCCGAACGACGCCCAGGCGCCGAGCCCCTTCGTCGGCAGGGGGAACCACGGGCGCTGGAGGCCCGCCTGGTTGGTGGTGGGCAGGTAGCTGTTCTCGGACTGGTCCTGGGACTTCGCCCGCCCGGGCGGGAACGGCCCGAGGTTGAACGCGAACGTGGGGTGCTTGGGCAGCGGGGAGTCGAAGAAGTGCACCGGCAGGTTGGCGCAGAGTCCGCCGTCGGTGAACCACACGCTGGAGAAGCTCGGCCCTCCGGTGGCCGACGCCTGGCCGACCGCACCCTCCGGGCCCTGGTTCTCGGGCCGGGTGTAGTCCACGGCATACAGCCGGACCGCGGAGATGAGGACCGGGAAACTGAGCGACATCCGCGTGGCGACGATCACCGGAAGGTCGTCGCCGGCCGGCCAGGGATGGAGCATGCGCCCCTGGTCGCTGCGCGACTGGGTGGGAGCCCCGCCGTCGCCGGGCGGCGGGTGGGCCACCATCCAGTCGACGACGTCGGCGGGGAAGAGGCCGCGCATCTCGTCGGGGTCGAAGTAGAACTCTCGGGTGCTCCACGGCATCGCCATCGGCTGGTGGCGGGTGAGGTTGGTGGTCATCACCCGCAGCGTCACGCCGGCGCTGCGGAGGTCGCCGAACGTCAGGGGCGGGGCCCCGGGGGCCCGCCCGGCCAGCGTCTGGATCTTCTCGTAGAGCCAGGGGGTGAGCGGCTTGGCGCCGCCGGCGCCGTAGCCCTCCATGCCGGTGCACATGCCGAAGCCGTCCTCGACGACGCGGCCGAACGTTCGCAGCGCGCCCATCAGGACCCCGACAGCCGCCCCGAGCACCAGCAGCAGCAGACCCCCGACGACGCCCGCCACGGACGCGATCCCCTCGCCGAGCGCGCTCACCACGATCAGGACAAGCCCGACCAGCGCCCCCGCGAGCGCCTCCTTCCAGAAGCTGCGCAGCAGGCCGCCCACTAGGGCGCCGATCTTCCCGCTCTCCTTCCCGGCCACCGAGAACATCAGGCGGAACAGCGGGGCCGCGGTCCTCGTCGGCTGGAAGAACGACGCCAGCTTCGACTGGCCGTCCGGTGCGAGGGCGGCCAGCTCGTCGGGCATCTCGTCGAGCCCCTCGAATCCGCCGGAGTGACGGCCCAGCTCGGCTGCCGCAGCGGCAGCCGCCGCGATGGCCCCGGCGGAGGCGCCCCCGACGGAGCTCAGCGTGTAGGTCTTCGCCAGCTCCGAGACCGCGCGGGGATAGATCACGCCGCTGGTGATGCCGCCCTTCATGACGATGTCGCAGTGCAGCGACGGCGAGGCGTAGGGGCTGGTGGATGCTGCTGTGGTCATGGTCACTCCTGGGGTCCGAAGAGTTTCGCGTGGTATCTCGCCACCACCTGGCGGCACATGGCGCTGTAGGGGGCGTGGTCGGCGACGAAGCGGCTGACCTCGCCCAGCCGTCGCTCCAGTTGGGTCAGCAGGTCCGGGTCGTCCGGGTGCCGGACGACGTTGTTCTGCGCCTCGACGACCGACTCCAGGTGGGCGATGAGGTCCAGCAGGCGGTCCCGCCGCGCGGCGCGGAGGCCCCGACGCTGGAGGGCGCAGACCGTGATGGTGGTGGCCCCCTTGGCGCTGCCGCGCTTGGGCTTCACCCATCCGTCGTCGACGGTGCCGGTGCCCCACACGAACTCGAGGTGCTTCTCCGGGAAGTCGAGGTAGGGGTGCAGCAGGAGTCTCTTCTCGCCCTTCTCCCCGCCCGGGGAGGTGCCGCGGGGCGATCCGGGGGCGAGCGGGAACGCGTTGGCCTTGCCCGCGGTCTTAGCCTCCTCCTCGTTGGGGAGGTCCTGCCTGCGGGGGCTGTTGCAGTCGGTGCACGACGGCAGGAGGTTGGTCCATTCGCTGGCCAGCCAGTAGTAGCCCGGCGGCACGCGCTTCCCGTCGATGGTCACCTCGCCCTTGGGGCGGTAATGCTCGATGGCAACGGGCTGGGTGGCGGCGTAGAAGGTCTCGCAGTAGGCGCACTTGCCGCCGAACGCCTCCTCCAGCGCGGTGCGGATGTCGGGGTTCTTGTAGGCCTTGTAGCCGTCGTACTTGGCCGCGCCGTCCCACGCGGCATAGAAGTCCAGGGCCGCCTGACGCTCCTTCAGCGTCTTCTCGCCCGCCAGGCTGGGCGGTTCCTTGGGCCGCGGCACCCGTCGCATCACGAGCTCCCCGGCAGGTACTTGCCCCACAGCTCGGACAGCTTGGCGGTCATCTCCTTGCTGCTGGGGGCGACGGCGTCGCCGGTCTCGCGGCGCTGCGCGATGTAGTCGGCGGCCGAGGTGAGCAGTAGCCGCTCGCGCTCGGTGGTGCCGAACTGCTCCAGCTCGTCGAGGCGGGCGCGGACCCGCTCCAGGCGGTCGGTCTGCTCCTTGCTGGGCTTCTTGAGCCCCATGAGGCGGTAGTAGTTCTCCCACAGCTCGGTGACCTCCGGGTCGTCGGTGGAGCCCAGGCCGAAGTGCTCGGAGGTGAGCAACTGGTCGATGCGCATCCCGGTCACCGGAGGCAGGTCCGACAGCGACACGACGTCGCCCTCGCTGTTGCGGCGCATCACGACCACCTCGCCGTCGACGATCCCGCGCAGGCACAGCGGGTCGTGGGTGGTGACGATGAACTGGATGCGCGGCATCAGGTTGCGCATGGCGGTGACGATCCGCAACCGCCAGCGCGGGTGCAGGTGGGCGCCGATCTCGTCGATCAGCACGATCCCCTCCGCCAGCGCCGACTGCGTCCACAGCCGCATGGTGGAGCGCAGGATGTCGCAGGCCATCACCACCATCGACTGGTAGCCGTCGCTCAGCGTGACGATGTCGGAGCGGGTGCGGCCCTGCTTGAGGAGCACCTGGTCGTCGTCGCGGAGAAGCTCGGCGTCCTGGTCCAGGGCGAGCATCTCATGGATGCCGCGGGCCACGTCGTCGAAGGTGTCGTCGTCGAGGGAGAGCAGCCAGGAGGTGGGGTCGGTGAGGGGGGCGACGGGGTCGAAGAGATTGTCGACGCGCACCACCCTGTTGTCGTCCTGCGGCGACGGGGTGCGTGGCAGCAGGCGGGTGGCGCCGTAGCCGAGCATCAGCGCGGCCACCGGCTCCGGGCCGGAGAACTCGTGCTCGCCCTTGGCCCACTCGAGCCGGAGAGGTTCCTGCCGCCCGGAGAGGTAGACCTCGACGAGGCCCTTGCGGGCGCCGTCGCGGAGGAACTTACGGGCGTCGATGCCGAGTGCCCGGCGCTGCTCGCCGCCCATCATGGTGAGCGCGATGGCGTGCAGGACTGAGCTCTTGCCGCAGCCGTTCTCGCCGAGGAGGACCGTCCAGGGGCCGCGCTCGCTGGTGGATTTCGCGAGGTCGATCTCAAGCTCGCGGATGGGGCGGAAGTTGCGGATGACCACGCGCTCGATCCACTGGGTGGCCTGGAAGTAGTTGCCGCGCTGGGCGCCCACCATGTTCGAGGTGAGGTCGTAGGCGGGGGCTCCGGGCTCCGCGCCGGACATGGGCGGGAGGTCGGGGCCCGAGGGTCGAAGCTGCGCGGTGGGGAGCGGGGGAGGGCTCCCCACAGTGAGGTGATCCACCAGTTCCCACCGCGGTGGCCCGCCGGACAGTTGCCTGCGCAGGGTGGGGAAGGCGTTGTCGGAGGAGGCGGTCGCAAGGACGACTAGGCGTGCCTCGCTTTTCTCATCACCCCCTGACCAGACGACTTGCTCCCCGCCATCCAGGTCGTCGACGGCGGCGAGACGGGCCTTGACGAGAAAGTCGCGGTTGAGGGCGAGGATGTCGCAGGTGACCCGGCCGCGGTCGGTGAGGGCGCTGATGGTGCCGTCGGCCTGGTAGCGGAGGTGCTCGTCGGGGTCGTCGACGAGGGGGTCGAGGAGGAGGGGCTGCTCGGCGGGGAGGCCGTCGCGGCCGGTGGCGCGCGGCCCCGCGACTGGGAACCGCGTGCCGCGGGAGCGGACGCAGTCCGCGCAGGCGGGGTAGAGGTTGTCCCACTCGTAGGTCAGCCACCAGTAGGCCTGGAGTGAGACGTCGCCGTCGGTGCCGACGGCCCCCCAGGTTGGGCGGTGATGCGTGACGACGGCGGCGTCGGAGCCTTGCATCTCCAGGCCGCGCTCGCAGTAGGCGCAGGTGCCGTTCGTCATGCCGAGCAACGAATTCAGGATCTCCGGGTCGTGGAGGAGCGGGTCCGGCTCGGGTCCGCGGGACCTCTTCTGCCGCCAGGCGTGCGCGGTTTCCTCCGTGAGCCGGTCCTTGGCCTCGGCCAGGACCGCCGGCTCGGTGGGTCGTCGATGCCACATGGCGTACCCCCTTGTTGCCGCGATTATTGCCCGGTTCGGCCCGGCTGGGAAGGGGTCGAACGGCGAGGGTTCACGCGTCATGGGGTGAGGGCCCGGTGGGTGTCGGATTCCGGACGACAGACCGTCCAGGATCCTTACACTCTGAGCGCCCGCGGCCCGACCCCGTCGCCCCCTGCCCCCCGGGACGGGGACGGGAGTTGAGCAAATGGCACGGGTCGCGAAGTGGTGCGCGCTCAGCTCCCGCGGGGAGGTGTCCGCGACCCTTGCCATTTGCTCAAACGCACACCCCGCCGCGCAGGGTCCGCGGCGGGCGGGGTCGTGGTTCAATCGGCATACCTCGTCGCGACCCCCAAGGAGTGCTCATGGCCCGATCCCTGAACGGCCGTGTCGTCGCGGTCGTCGGCTCCACGGGCGTCCTCGGCGCTGAGATCGCCCGGGTGCTCGCCTCGCGTGGCGCCACCGTCGTCCGGGCGGGCCGCCGCGGCGACGTCGACGTGCGCGTGGATCTGCAGGACGCCGGCTCGGGTGACGCCCTCGTCGCCTACGCCCGCGACCGCCACGGCCGCCTCGACGGTGTGGTGATCGCCGCGGGAGTCGTCACGTTCGGTCCGCTGGCTGACACCGACGACGAGGTGATCGAGGAGCTGTTCCTCACCAACGCGATCGGGCCGCTGTGGCTGGCCCGTCGCGTGATCCCGGCACTCGTCGAGACCCGCGGGTTCCTGGTGCACCTCAGCGGGGTGGTGGCGTCGCAGCCAGTGGCGGGCATGGCCGCCTACTCCGCGTCGAAGGCGGCCGTCGCCGCGGGGCTCGCGGCATTGGGCCGGGAGGTCCGACGGTCCGGGGTACTGGTGTGCGACGCCCAGCCGCCGCACACCGAGACGGGGCTGGCCACCCGCCCGCTCGCCGGGCAGGCGCCGGCCATGCCGCGCGGGCTGGACCCCGCCGTCGTCGCGGAGCGTGTGGTGGAGGCCGTCGAGCGCGACGAGGCGAGGGTGCTCGCCGCGGACTTCGCCTGACCGGCTGGTGCGCCATCCCCCCGCGCGGATCCGACGCTTGCCGCATCCTCAGGCGACCTGTTGGCTCACACTGGGACCAACTGCTACCCGGAGGGCGCGCCCATGGACCTGTCAGCGTTCTACTCGTTGTTGGCCGGCACCTCGTTCACCCTGGTGGGCCTGTGGTGGGTCGTCGTCCAGAGCCGCCCTGCCTGGAGGGCCGACGCCGACCGTCGCCGCCTCGCCGCCGGCACCTACATCTCGTTCCTGCTCCCCGGACTGATGGCCACCCTCGCGCAGATCAGCCCCGACACCCCGCTGCTGTGGCGCATCAGCTTCGGCAGCTGCGCGCTGGTGGGCCTGTGGTCCACCGTCGGGCTGCTCCGCCGTGAGCGTTCAGCCACGGTGGTGGGCACGTTTCGGCGGTTCCGGTGGGTTGCCATCGTGCTCTACCTGGCCATCCTCGTGCTCGGCGTGGCGCCCGAACTGGCGCGAGCCGCCGGGTTCACCCCGCTGATCGTCGGGGGCGTGCTGCTGGTCCTTCTGGTGGTGCTCGCCCACGGCCTGACGTGGGATTTCCTGATGGAGCCAGAACCCGATTAGCCGTCCGCGGACGTGGCGGAGGGCACATCGACCCCGCAACGGAGGTCGTGACCTCCTCGTAGCATGGTCCCCATGAGAAGTGGGATGGCTGCGGGACGCTCCGGGGGAACAAGGCGATGATCCGCGACCGCGACGACGCCGGTCGGCCCCGCCAGGCCCGCCCTCGTGACGCGCTCGGCCGGCCCCTGCCCTATGGGGCCGCGGGTGTTGAGCCGGTGTCCGAGGAGCCCTTGCCTCCGTTGGAGTCGGTGGAGCTGGCCAGGAGCCTGGTCGCGGAGGGTCGGCCGTTCGCTGCACACGAGGTTCTCGAGGCCCGCTGGAAGGCCGGCCCGGACGAAGAGCGTGATCTCTGGCAGGGACTCGCCCAGATCTGCGTCGGCCTGACCCACACCGCCCGCGGAAACAACGTCGGTGGTGCCCGGCTCCTTGAGCGCGGTTCCTCCCGGGTGGATGCCTACCGCACCCGCGGGGGGCCGTCCTACGGCTTGGACCTCGGCGAGGTCGTGGCCTGCGCCTTGCGGCAGGCAGCCGAGAGCACTGAGGACTGAGCCGCTCGAGGAAGGTCCGCCACTTCAGCGTGGGCGACCAGCTGGGGACCGATCGGGGTTAGGTTGGGCCCTGTGACAGCGTCACGCGCCCGGGCAGAGCACGAGCAGGCCATGCGGCGGCTCCGATCGTCGCACGAGGCGATCCCCGCCGGAGCCCCGGTGCGCCTTGCCAAGTCCACCTCGAACCTCTTCCGGCCCCGGGCCGCCACCACCTCGCGGGGGCTCGACGTCTCCGGATTGACGGGGGTGCTGGGTGTCGACCCAGTGGCGCGCACGGCAGAGGTCCAGGGAATGTGCACCTACGAGGATCTGGTCGACGCGACCCTGGCGCATGGGCTCATCCCGCTCGTCGTCCCGCAGCTGCGCACGATCACCCTCGGAGGCGCGGTCAGTGGGCTCGGGATCGAATCCACCAGCTTCCGTAGCGGGCTGCCGCACGAGTCGGTGCTCGAGATGGACATCTTCACCGGCGCCGGCGAGGTGGTCACCACCCGTCCCGGCGAGGATCTCTTCGACGCGTTCCCGAACTCGTACGGCTCGCTCGGCTACGCCACCCGCCTGCTCATTGAACTGGAGGAGGTGCCGGGCTATGTCGCCCTCCGCCACGTCCGCTTCAGCGTCGCGGCGGAGTTGGCGGCCACCGTCGAGGACATCGTCGCCACTGGCGCCCACGACGGCACCCGGGTGGACGCCATCGACGGCGTGGCGTTCGAGCCGGGGGAGTACTACCTGACGCTCGCCACCTGGACCGACCGGCCAGCGGGGCCCCTCAGCGACTACACCGGGCAGGACGCCTACTACCTGTCCCTCCGCGCCCGGGCGACGGACCAGCTGAGCATGTACGACTACCTGTGGCGCTGGGACACCGACTGGTTTTGGTGCTCGGCCGCCTTCGGCCTGCAGCGGCCGTTGGTCCGCCGGCTGTGGCCGCGCCGGTGGCGCCGTTCGGACGTTTACCACCGGCTGGTCGGGCTTGACCAGCGCCTCCGCCTCACCGACCGGCTCGACGCCCTGGCCCGCCGCCCGCGGATGGAGCGGGTGATCCAGGACGTCGAGGTGCCCGTGGATCGGCTTGCCGAGTTCCTCGCCTGGTTCGACGGCGCCGTCGGCATGCGTCCGGTGTGGCTCTGTCCGCTGCGGCTGAGGGCCTCTGCGTCGGAGGCCGGCGGGGCTGCCGGGAGCGCGCGCCCCTGGCAAACCTATCCGCTGGAGCGCCACACCACCTACGTCAACGTCGGCTTCTGGGGCGGGGTGCGCGTCGGCCCCGACGCCGGCCAGCGCCCGCGCAACCGGGCGATCGAGCATGAGGTGCACGCCCTGGGTGGCCACAAGTCGCTGTACTCCGAGGCCTTCTACGACGCGGACACCTTCGACCGCCTCTACGGCGGCCCCAACCTCACGGCCGTGAAGGCCCGCTACGACCCCGACAACCGGCTGACCAGCCTCTACGACAAGGCGGTGCGGAGACGATGACCCCCACTCAGAACCCCAGAACGCCGATCGCGGACGCCATCGCCTCGCTGGTACGCGACGGCATGCCGGTGCGCTTCACGGCCTACGACGGCAGCTCAGCCGGGTCCCCTGACGCGGCGATCGAGCTGGAGCTGCGCAACCAACGCGGCCTGGCCTACCTGCTGACGGCTCCCGGCGAGCTGGGCATGGTGAGGGCGTACCTGACCGGTGACCTGGTGCTGCGGGGCGTCCATCCCGGCAACCCCTACGAGCTGCTCAAGGTGATGCAGGACCATCTGCAGTTCCGGATCCCCAGCGCTGCCGAGGTGCTCACTCTGGTGCGCGGGCTTGGGCTGGCCTCCCTCAGGCCGCCGCCCCCACCGTCGGTGGAGAACCCGCCGCCGTGGCGCCGCGCCGTCAAGGGCCTGCGCCACTCGAAGTCGCGCGACGCCGCCGCGATCTCACATCACTACGACGTTTCCAACGCCTTCTACGAGTACATCCTGGGTCCGTCGATGACCTACACCTGCGCGGTGTACCCCACCGACGACGCCACCCTCGAGGAGGCTCAAGCCGAGAAGCACGACCTGATCTGCCGCAAGCTCGGGCTCCGGGCGGGCATGCGGCTGCTCGACGTGGGCTGCGGCTGGGGAGGCATGGTCCGCCACGCGGCCCAGCACTACGGCGTCAAGGCCCTCGGCGTGACCCTGTCCCGGGAGCAGGCGTCCTGGGCCGCCCAGGCCATCGACCGCGACGGACTCGGTGACCTTGCCGAAGTCCGCCACTCGGACTACCGCGACGTCGCGGAGGACGGCTTCGACGCGGTGAGCTCGATCGGGCTGACCGAACACATCGGGGTGCGGAACTATCCCGCCTACTTCGCCTTCCTCCGCGACCGCCTCCGCCCCGAGGGTCGGCTGCTCAACCACTGCATCACCGTCGGGCACAACCGGCACGCCGACATGGGCCCGTTCCTGGACCGCTACGTCTTCCCCGACGGGGAGATGAGCGGCTCCGGCACCATCATCAAGGACGCGCAGGACGCCGGCCTGGAGGTGATGCACGAGGAGAACTTCCGCCACCACTACGCACGGACCCTCACCGCGTGGAGCCGCAACCTGGTCGACAACTGGGATCTCTGCGTGGCCGCGGCGGGCGAACCGACGGCGCGGACCTGGGGGCTGTACATGGCGGGGTCGCGGCTCAACTTCGAGCGCAACAACGTCCAGCTGCACCAGGTGCTGGCGGTCAGGACAGCCGACGACGGCTCGAACGGGTTCCCCCTGCGCCCTACCTGGTGATCGTCAGATGGGGCGACGACGGCGTGGCGGGGTGACCGGTCCGGCGGGTCACTTCCTCGGAGTGGTGGTGGAGGCGATGCTGGAGTACTGCGAAACTCCGGCCGCGTTGGAGGCACGAACCCGATACTGGTAGGTCGTCCTGCCCGCCAGCCGGGTGTCGGTGAATGACGTGACCGTGCCGACAGAGGCGATCTGCGCGAAGTTCGTGCAGGTAGCGCCCTTGCAGCGCTCGATGAGATAGCCGTCTTCGTCGCTTGCTTTGTCCGCCCAGGTCAGCGCGATCTGGCTCTTCGAGATCGCGATGGCGGCCAGGTTGGATGGGGCGGCGGGAACCGTCGTCGCCGTGGGTGCCGACAATTGTGCGACGGCCTCACGGATCGTCGGGAGCTGGGGGTGGAGGTTGTCGCCGGGGCAGGCAGTGGCCGCCGACGGCCAGTCCTGGTGCGTCGTGATCGTGGGCATGGTCGCCTCGAGTTGGGTGACCGGGTTGACGTACTCGACGGTACCCATGGGGGTCAGCGAGTGCCGATCGGCAAGATCGGCCAGCAGCGACTCCAGCCCGCGACACTGCCGGCGGGCACCGTCGTGTCGCCGGTGCATCCTCCCGACGCATTGAAGCAGCCCATGAGCGCCACCCCGATGTTGCCGCTGTTGTAGGTCCCGACGTGGGCGCCGGTCACGATGTTGCCGGTGCCCGCCTGGTGTGCGAAGTCGGAGCCGTCGCCGCCACCGTCCAGGCAGGAAACGGTGCTTCCGGCGCTTCGTCCCTCGTAGACGATGCCGTTCCGGTCGACGAGGTACTGGTAGCCGATGTCGGACCATCCGTTGGATTTCACGTGGTAGGTGAGGATTGCCCGCATGGTCGCCGAATAGTCCTGCGTCGAGGTGTTCGAGGTCGCGGTGTGGTGGACCGTCACGACCTGCGCCGGAAAGAACTCGCGGACATCGCCCTGCTCCCACCCGGTGATCGACTCGTCGGCGCCCCAGTCTGCCCGCGAGCGACAGGCGGTGACGGCATGTGCCTCGCTCGCCGCCTGAGCGGGGGCGGCTTCGACCGGGCCGTCGGTGGTGTTGATGGCCGCCGCGCGCCAGTTGTGGGCGCCCTTGGGGAGGTTGCGAACCTGGTAGGCGGTGGCGTGATCGACCGCGATCAGGGACCCGGTGAACTGGCCCTCCGCCTGGGCGCCGTCCAGATCGAGCGACTGCCAGGCCGTCCAGCGGCCGTCCACCAGGAACCGGACCTCACCGAACGGGGAGGCGCCCTGACCAACGAGGCTGCCGTTGGGTGAGTCGAGGTCTGCGACCAGACCGAAGTAGTCGATCGCGTGGTCTGGAGTGACCGGAGCGGAGCCGAACGCTCGTGTGTCGTTGAGCGTCCGGTGGTGACCGGCCGCGGTGGCG
Organism: Tessaracoccus sp. MC1679; assembly: GCF_014164775.1. Classification (GTDB taxonomy): domain Bacteria; phylum Actinomycetota; class Actinomycetes; order Propionibacteriales; family Propionibacteriaceae; genus Arachnia. Next base: position 121,010 of record NZ_JACJGB010000007.1, on the reverse strand, counting down.
AGCGGCGGATCGACGACCAACCCCACCGTCATGGCGGTGCTGGCCACCACGACAGCCAACACACGAGCGACGAACCTACGAGCAACTGACATCTGGTCCCCCAAGTCAACCCGCAGCACAGTCGCGCTGCCGAGCGACAGCGCATCGGGCCAGCCTGGAGTGAGGGCGGGAGGGCAGGAACGACTCGGGTGGTCAGTGCGGCGGATGTGAGCCCTAGGCGGGGGTCTCAGGACTCCTCCGGGGGAGGAGGCCCCTTTTAGGGTGGTGTCTCGGGGTCGGTCTACCCTCCGGGATCCGACACCGAAAATGGGGTCCGGAGCGGCCTGCTCCCAACGAGGCGCACATCACAGCCAGCGAGGCCCCTGACGAGGTGTCGAAGTCCCCTTCACCGCTAGCCGCGGAGGGCGCGCACCACGTCGTCGCCCGCGTGCGCGATCGCGTCCAGATCGCCGACCACGATCAGGCGGTCGGTGGCCCGCGACAACCCCACGTACAGCCGCTCCCTGAACCGCTCCCTGGTGCCGTCCTCGTTGATGCACAGCACCACGGCGCGACGCTCCAGCCCCTTGAACCCCAGCACGTGTCCGTAGAAGGGAAGGTCCTCGTCCCAGAACGAGTCCCAGTACGTCTTCTGCTGCGGGTCCTCGTCCTGCCGCGACACCTGCTCGGGGTGCCGTCGGCCGGTGGTCAGCAGAGCGATGTGCCCGGGCGCCCAGCCCTCGTCGTAGAGGAGGTCCATCTGGTCGTCCGCGACACCCAGGGCCTCGTCGGGGCTTGCCTGGACGTGCACCACCTCCGAGCCCTCGCCTCCCTGGAGGCGCATGCGCAGCGGGGCGAGCGGCTTGAACACCTCCGCGATCTGGCGGGTGTTGCGCAGGTTGTGGTCCAGCACCAGCGGCACGAGCGGCACCGGCGGGCGGCCGAAGCGCTGGAAGAGGCGCTGGTTCTCGTCGGAGTAGAGGAACAGGCCGCCGTCCTCCTCGTCGCGCAGCGCCGTCACCAGCGGCTTCCACCACGATTCGGCGAAGTCCTGGGCCTCGTCGACGACGAACGAGTCGAAGCGCGCCTTGGGCGGCAGCTCGGCCGCTTTCTCGGCCATGAGCAGGGGGAGGCGGTGCTCCCAGAAGTCGGGGTCGTCGCGGTCGCCGGAGGCGATGCCCCACTGGTTGGCCAACGCCTCGAAGGTGCCGACGAACGCCGGCCGCTGCTTGTACGGCCAGGTGGCCACCTCGCGGCTGAAGTGGCTGGCCAGGCCCAGCGAGTAGCACACCAGCGCCACCCTCTCCTGGTGGCCGTTGCGCCCGGCGGTGAGCTGCCGCGCCTGCGTGAGCGCCAGGACGGTCTTCCCGCTGCCGGCGCCGCCGCGGATCTCCACCCGCCGGAGCAGTCGGGTCACGCGCAGCACGAGGGCCTGGTCCTCGGTGAGGCGGTCGGCGCGGGCCTGGCGCTCGTCCGCGTCGTCGATCACGGAGGCGACGGCGCTGGTGCCGCGGGCGGTGAGGATGTCGACGATGGTGGCGCAGTCGTCCTCGGAGGGGGGTCGACGGTGGGTCTCGAAACCGGCCGGGACGTGGGCGAGGCGCTCGGCGAGGCGGGGAAGGTCGCGGCGGTCGTGGAGCATCCAGCGTGGGCAGTCGGGGAGGTGGAGGTCCGCGGGGAGTTCGGTGAAGGGGGTGACGACGGCGTGCAGGAAGCGGGCCTTCGGGTGGGAGCTGTCTGCCCAGCGGCGGTCGGACTCCACGTAGTCGCGGATGGCGTACTTGGTGTCGCGGGCCTGCCCGACGGGTTCGACGGGGCGGCTCACGCCGTCGTGGGTCATGGTCCAGGCGCCGTCGGTGCAGGCGATGCCGGAGCCCTTGACCTCCACGACGACCACGCCCACGCCGGGCAAGGCCACCACGAGGTCCGCCTCATGGTCCTTGTGGACGTCGGTGAGGCGGAGGTTGGCGATGAGGGTGTCTGAGGGGTTGAGAGTGTCGCGGAGACGCTCCCAGACGACGCGCTCGGACTCGGTGGTGAACCGCGGGTCGGAGGGAACCAGCCGTGGGGTCATGGGGGACACGCTAGCCCGCGGGTCGCGCATCGGTGGCCCCGGCAGCCCGACTTCCGCGGTTGGGGGCAGCGTGCCGCCGTGACACAATCTCGCATGCGGATTGCGCGACGAGGGGTACTGGGGCTCGGCCTGGCGGGACTGGCCGGCTGCGCTGCGGCGCCGTCGCTGTCGGAGTCGCCGCGGGCGGTGGAGTCCGTCCCGCCGTCGGGTTCCCCGTCATCGACACGAACGACCGCGTCGCCCAGCCCTGAGTCCTCATCGCCTAGCCCCTCGCCGTCGGGGCCAGCGCGGCTGCCCACCCGCGACGACATCGTCGCCCGCTTCGACGGCCGCACCCCCACCCAGTGGGGGTTGGAGGTCGACGGAGTGGTGCTGCGCAGTGAGGCTCAGCCCGCCGTCGTCACGCTCGATGCCTGCGGTGGGCGTAACGGCTCGGGCTACGACGAGGCGCTGATCGAGGTGCTCCGACGGCTGGCGGTGCCCGCCACGCTGTTTCTCAACCTGCGGTGGATCGACGCGAACCCGGGCATTGCGCGCGAGCTGGCCGACGATCCGCTGTTCGAGCTCGCCAACCACGGCACCGCACACAAGCCGCTCTCGGTGAGCGGGGCGGAGGCCTACGGGATTCCCGGGACGGCGTCGGTGGGGGATGTGTTCGACGAGGTGATGGGCGGGCACGCCCGGCTGGCTGAGCTGACGGGCGCTCGTCCGTTGTGGTTCCGTTCGGGGACGGCCCACGTCGACGACGTGGCGGTGGAGATCGTCGCCGAACTGGGCCAGCGGGTGGTCAACTTCGACGTCAACGCTGACGCCGGCGCCACCTTCACCCCCGCGCAGGTGAGGCAGTCGATGGGCGCCGCCGGGGCGGGTTCGATCTGCATCGGTCACTTCAACCGGCCGGGATCCGGCACAGCCGACGGCTTGGCCGAGGCGCTGCCGCGCCTGCTCGACGGCGGGCTCACCTTCGCCCGGCTACGCGACGTCCTCCCGGCCATCGGCTGACGTCACCCGTGTGGCAGTGCGGGGACCCCTCTGCTCGGCGGTGAGATGCGGGTGTCGAACTGGGTGCTGGCCAGCCCACGCTCGGAGATCGTGACCAGATCCAGGATCTCCCCGGCGATGTATGCCTGGGCGCCGCGTTCGATCGACCTCGCGGTGAGGATTCCTGCCTGCGTCAGCTCGTCCAGAGCCGAGTTGGCCGCCGGGTAGGAGACGCCGAGGGTGCGGGCAAGCGTCGTCGCGGTGATGACCGGTGCCTCCGGCAGCGAGGCCAGCAAACGGGCGACGGCGGAGTCCGCGCGCGGAGCTGAGCGCAGGCCAATGGCGATGCGATGGGCAGTCAGCCGATCGGTCCACGACTGACGCAGCTCGTCGATCCTGCCCACCAGCACCTTGGACTGTTCCACTGCGACGGAGGCGGCGCCGACGAACGTCCGCAGCCATTCGTTGGCTGCGGCACTGGCTTCCGCGCTGCCCGCGGGGGCGTCGTGGCGGAAGCTCGTCAGGCCGTCGATGTAGTGGTCGCTGAGCGTGGCAAGGACGAGGCTGATGGGCAGCAGTGCCCGGCTCGTGAGCCCGCGGCGCGCGAGGACGGTGTGGATCAGCGCCCGACCGACACGGCCGTTCCCGTCGGTGAAGGGATGGATCGTCTCGAACTGGGCGTGGATCACCCCGGCCTGGATGAGGGGGGAGTGCGCGGCGCCGTTGAGGTAGTCCACGAGGTCCGCCATCAAGGTCGGCACGCGCTCGGGCGCCGGGGGAACGAAGAGCGCTCCGATCGGGGTCCAACTCGACGTGCCAATCCAGTTCTGGACAGTGCGTAGGCCGTGGTGACGCGGTTCATCGGGTAGGAGTGCGCGCTGGAGTTCGACGATGTCGTCAACGGTGAGGGTGTCGGCGTCCGCGAGGGCGGTGGTGGCCGCGCGGACCACGGTCATGTTGTTGGCGACCAGTGTGGCCTGCTCACTGATGCCCCGGACCGTCTCCGATTGACCCAGTTCCGCGAGGGCCACTTGCTGCGCGGAGGGGGCGATGCCCTCAATCCGGGAGCTGGCGATCGCCTCTGACCGCAGGAGGAACCTCGCGATCCCGGCCAGTCCCTCGGCGCTGGGTGCGTTGAGTGCGCGGATGCTCCGTTCTACCCCGGCTACGGTTCGGGACAGCTCGCCGGAGAGGGCCAGGCCCACTCCATCGAGCAGGTCCGGCACGTACCGTCGGTAGGCGCCGGACCGCTGTGCGGACTTGGGGACCCCGGAGCCGACGCTCGACTCCCAGCGCGCCTCCTCCCACCCGGCCATCGCTGTTTCCTTTCATAGAGTGGCAGTAGATTAAAGGATAGTTGTCTAACCTTTAATGCACAGGCGGTCCATGCAAGGGAAGATCTCTTCGGGACCAGCCCGCCCACTCCGCATACCCTCTGAGGGGGCCGCGATCACTGGCGGAAGTCGTAGGTGATGCTGATCTCCGGGTCGATGCCCGTGATGATCCCGGAGTAGAACGCAAGGGCCTGCTCTCGCAGGATCTCCTCGTTGTTCTCGATGTACTCCGCCTGCGCGTCCTCGCTGAGGATGCTGTTGATCATCTCCACGGGGTCGTTCTCGGGCGTGATGAAGCTGAGCGCGCCGTTGTTCTCCGCCACCAGCTTGAAGTCCTCGTTGCTGTGGCCGATGAAGATGTACTCAGGGATTGAGATCCGGTACTTCTTCTCGCCGATGGGGTCGATCCGGACGTCGCGGCCGTCGATGCCCAGCTTGGCGTTGAAGGAGTACTGCACGAACGACGCCCTGTTGCTCCCCGGCACGTCCACGCCCAGGAAGGTCATCCGCTCGGTCTTCTCGGAGATCCCCTGGATGCCCAGGCTGAGGAGCACCACCTGCTCCTCGCGGGTGATGGACTGAATGACGCGCGTGTCCGTCGATTCGGACTCGCTGCCCAGCGCGAACAGCTTGGGCGTGAGTTGGCCCGCGACGAAGGCCACGACAACCACCGCCACAACGACCACTACCGCCACTATCGGAATGACCAGTTTCTTCGCCAACGCTGCCATGGAGTCCCCCGTCTTGGTATCCCGTGCGCCCGGCGGTCCGGGTGCCGGCCAGTTCATGAGCTGATCCGCGACGCCTGCGTCGGGTGAGTCGGTGGCACCGGCCTGTGGTGGCGCCTGGGCTCAACTGATCTGACTCGTCGGAGTCTATCGACGAGGTCGGACACGGACTGGCGGACCCACTGACCGGCGCACGCCGGGGGACATGGCTGGCCAAGGCGAACGGGATGTGACCGGCACACTCTTCTCGCTGTGGAGCTTTCCCTGTGCATATGCACGCGGTCAGCCCCACAGCGAGAAGTGTGCGGTGTCTCCGGGCAAGCCCCGCTATCTGCGACGTGGCCGCCGCCGGTCGCGCAACGAGAAGCGCCCGCGGCGATGGCCGCGGGCGCTTCAGGGGAGTGGGACTACTTCAGTTCGAGTCCGGCCTCAGCGGCGAGGAGTGCCTCTTCTGCCGCGTTGAGCTCAGCTTGGGTTTCCCCGGTGTGAGCCGTCGCGGTGGCCCGCCCGATCTCGCTCTTGAAGGCGCCGATGCTCTTGCCGGTGTAGTGCTTGCCGCGGACGTCGAGTGCCCTTGCCTCGTCGATCGCCTCGAACAGTCCCGAAACGTCGGTGATGGGCTTGTCCAGGCCCAGCAACCCCTCAGGATCTGCGACAGCCGGCGCGGAGAGCTTCTGGGAGAAGTCGCCGTTGAACAGCTGCGGGTTGTGGTTGCGCCGCCAGTTCAGGGCGTCGGTAAGGCCCCAGAAGGTGACGCGATCCAGATCCTGCGAGTACTTCTTGTAGACCGCGAAGTACTCGGCGAAGCGCTGCGCCTGGATGGCTTCCAGCTCCGTGCGCTTGCCGATCTTGCCCACCCAGTAGGTGGCGCCTGGCTTGGAGATGAGGTCCTTGGCCTCCGGGTCGTCGAGATCGTAGTAGGGGCCGTTGGTGCCCTGCGGCTCGGCGTCCCACGCCTCCCACACCTGCAGATCCAGCTCGCTCACGCTGGCCGTGAAGCCCGCCTCGGTGATCAGCTGCAGAGAGCGTTCCACGGATGCGTGGTCCGAGCAGGCGCCGGGCTGCCATTCCGCGGCGTCCTCGTCGACCAGCTTGGGCAGGCGAGTCAGGTCGGCGCAGGCGAAGGCCGGGGTCTGGTTGATGTAGTTGTGCGACTGCAGGCCGATGCCCTCGATCAGCTGACGCTCGTCTTCGCGGTACTCGGCGGCGTAGCGCTCGTTCAGCTCCGTCGCCATCGCCAGGATGGCCTTGGCCTTGCCCTCGGACTGGAAGACGTTGAAGTCGTTGTACTCCAGCTTGGCCTCGGGGCCGTACTTGCGGGCGAAGACGAAGGCGTCGTAGATGAAGTCGCCGGGGCGCTCGCCCGCCTCCTCATCCATGTCCATGGTGTAGGCGTTGTACCAACCGGAGTAGCTGTAGTCCTTCGGGTTGCCGCGCAGGAAGTCCTCCCAGTTCTGGGTGGCGGGGTCGAAGGTGTCCAGGCCGTCGACGAAGGCCTCGTTCACCACGTCCCAGGAGACGATCCGATCCTTGAAGTGGGTGAGCACCTCCTTGATATAGCGCTCCATGTTGGCCTTGGCCTGCGCGCGTGGGTCCTCAGACTCGAGGCCGTAGATCTTGGACGGCGACTGGCTGTGCCACACCAGCACGTGGCCGTGGACGTCGATGCCACGCTCGCGGCTCTCGTCGACGAAGTAGTCGGCGGGGCCGAAGTTGAACGTCCACTCACCCGTGGCCGTGTTGATGTTCGCGTTCGGCAGCAGCTGGTCGGGCTTCATGATGTTCTCGGCGGTCATGATGTTGTAGTGCCGCTCGACCTGCGCCCAGTTGGGCGAGCCGTCCTCGTACGTCTGCTGACCGGAGTAGATGTTGCCAACCTTGAAGTAGTCGGAGTAGACGTCCTTCAGCGGTGGGATCAGGCCGTCGTCGGGGCTGCTGTGGGCAGGCGCCGCCAGCCCGGACATGGCAAGAGCAAGGGCTACGCCGAGCCCTGCGGTTCTGAGGGTCCGTGTCGAAAAACGGTTGGTGGACAAAGGGTGGTCCTCTCTGAAATGGCCCGTCGGTGGAGCCAGGCGTCCGGATGCCATGGCTGCACTTGTGGGTTGACTAGGCCTGCGCTGGCCGGTAGTCATGGTGCTAATTAGTTTTCGTTCAGTACCAAACTAATACGACCCTAGGAGGAGGGTGTCCCGTCCGTCAAGGGCTTTCGCAGAAAATGGCCGATCGTTGACCCCAGGTTCCGCCTCGACGATCGAGATTCGGTCTCGGTGAGTGATCCATCCGGGCGGCGCGCGACAGCCGTCGCGGCTACCGTCGGGGCATGACATGGGGCGAGACGCTGCGCGACCAGCTGGACTTCTACTGGGCGGTTCACCTCTGGCCGCGACTCGTCGGGCTCACCGACGACGAGTACTGGTGGGAGCCGGCCGACGGCGCCTGGACGCTGCGCTCCGACGCTGACGGCGCCCTGCAGCCGGAGTCCTTGCCTGTTGAGCCACCGGTGCCGCCGGTGACCACCATTGCGTGGCGGATCGCGCACGTGGGCCGCGACGTGCTGGGCAAGCGCGCCCGCGCCTTCTTCGGCGACCCGTCGCTCCCCGTCGGCACCCTTCCCACCGACGACGCCATCATGTTCGACCCGCGCTGGTGGCCCGAGCCACTGCCTGCCACGGCGGATGAGGCCCTGGCGTTCCTGGAGCAGGCCTACGGCCTCTGGCGCGACGGCGTGGCGGCCCTCGACGACGACACCCTCCTGCGACCGCTCGGGCCGAAGGGCGAGCACCATGCCGACCAGTCGATGGCGGCGTTGTTGATGCACATCAACCGCGAGGTGATCGCCCACGGCGCGGAGATCTGCCTGCTGCGCGACCTCTACCGCGCCCAGCGTGACGGCCTGGATCCGCTGGTGGCGGGGGCGAGGCGGGGGGATGCTGACGAGGTGTCGCGGCTGCTCGACGGCGGGGCGGCGGTGCCCGTCTCGTTGCTGGCGGAGACGGCTGGACTCAGACGCTGGGACGTGGTGCGGGCGCTGGTGGAGCATGGCGCCGCCGTCGATGTGGGTAACCCGAGCGCACTGCACTACGCGGCCGCGGCCGGGGAGCGGGCAATCGTCGAGCTTCTGCTGGACCATGGGGCCGACAGGGAGTTGGCCGATGCCCAGTTCGGCATGACGCCCGCGGTGTGGGCCGACCACTTCGGCCACGGCGACGTGTCCGCCCACCTCCGTGGAAGACCGCTGCGCTAGGGCGTCGACGGCACGGCCATCGGCTCGCGAGCAGCATCTCTGGATCTACCGGTGCACACGTGGCGGGTGAACTACTGTCGGTGCCATGAGGGCCCGCCCAGCGGCTAACCGCGGGCGGGGGCTCTCAACGGGGGTGGAGAGAGATGAGAAGCGCGCGCGTGTCGTGCTTGGCAGTCGTGGTGGCGTTGTTGGCGTTCGGTCTGGGCGGCTGCATTCCAGACTCGCGTCCTGCGGGTGATGAGGCCGGCGCGGAGGGAGTCGGCGCTTCGGCTCGTCCCCCATCGGCCGCAGGTGGCTCGGAGCGCATCGCTCCCTCGCCATCGCAGTCGGCAGTTCCGTCGGCCACCGAGCCCGTCATCAGCGAACCCACGCAGATTCCGGTGACGTTCTCAGCCGTCATCGACGGCGACACCGTCGAGACAAGCCTGGGCACCGTCCGCCTCATCGGCATTGACTCCCCTGAGCGGGGCGAGTGCGGCCACGACGAGGCATCGATGGCGATCGGACGTGTCGTGTCCGTGGGCGAGGTGGTGACCCTCGAACTGCCGGAGGGGCAGAATGACCGCGACTCGTACGGGCGCCTCCTCCGCTACGTCATCACCGAGAGCGGAGTCGACCTGGGCCAGCTGCAGGTGGAGGCCGGCAATGCGATCGCTCGCTACGACTCGACGGACGGCTATCCCGCGCACCCCCGCCAGGCCGACTACCGTGCCGCGCAGATAGCCTCCGCAGGTCCGGATGGCTCGGTGGTCACCGTCGTCTGCCGCGAGGAGCCTCAGGAGAGCGTTGCGCCACTCGCGGCGCCGGTGGCGACGGAGGAACCGTGGTGGGAGCAGTACGGGTCGTGCAGCAAGCTGAAGAAGAACACCGTCGGCCATCCGAAGGGACCGTTCCGATAGGTTGGCTTCGACCCACCTGCGAGTGAAGACCGCCATGGATGGCGAAGGAGCCGCACCGCCGGCACTTACGCTAGTGCGGCGCTGGGTTTCGTCCTCCCAAACGACTCCGGTCGCGCCAGCGCCTTCGGCAAGACTGAGTAGCAGTTCGGACAGGGTTGACTTGCCACTCCCGTTGTGTCCGTAGACGACGGCCTTGCACCCCAACGGAAGGTCGTCAGGCCAGAAGCCCTTATCCAGGGACCGCCAGGGGTCCTTGAGGTCGAGTCGACGCAGCATGACTAGAGCCTACTGTGCGGCCCAGCCTACCTCGCGAGGCAGGACCATCGCAGCCAGCCAGACCCCACCTGCGGAGCATCATCGTCCTGAGCATCCGCTTCTGGCGGTGCAGCAAGGTCCCTGGTTCGACCCGAGCACTCCGCACTCGCTGGGGCCGCACCCTCACCCGCCAGCATCGCCTCCAATTCACCGCGATATTCACTGACTTGTTCAAAGGAAAGTGCCGAACGGTTGCCCCGCGAATGCGCGCTCAAGCCGCCGTCGTCGGCGCACGGCAACATGTTGGGCCGCTGAGCTAGGAAGCGAACCCACCGAAGCTTTGAAGTCAGTGAGGACGCGTGGACCGGGGGGCTGGGCGACCTCGGGGCGCAGTGTGCGCAGTTGTTCCGGAGCCGATGCCACAGTCGCTATGCGGGAGTGCGATCGGCACGAGTTCAGCAGTACGGAAATCACGTCACACGCGCTGCCGCGGCGCCCCGCCGCTGCCGGTAGCGTTCGGGGCAGAGCCCGCAAGGTGTGACAGCAGCCGCCGTCACAGGGGCAATGAGGAGCGGACATGGGTAGCGGCGTCGAACTGATCAGCGACGGCGAGGGTCTGGCTGTGGTTGGCGGTGCCGACGATGTCGAGCGGTTCCTCCTCGACCAGGGGCTTGACCGAGTGAAGCCAAAGGTCCTAGACGTGCGCCGGCTCGGGTCGGTTCTCGGTGGGGGAGGTGCTGCGATCCAGATCGGCTCCGAGTTCGCGGCCAACTCCGGCCGCTGGGTCAAGCTCACCGCCGAGTCGGCTGAGGCAATCAAGCACTTCGGTTTGATGCCCACCAAGACGCCCGGCGTCAGCCATGCCATGATCGGCAAGCCCGGCGACATCCAGCAGTGGCTCCAGATCTCGAAGGCCCCCGGCGTGCTCCTCAGTGGGCCGTTCGCCCTGTCGGCACTGTCCACGATGATGCAGCAGCAGGCGATGCAGCAGCAGATGGACCGGATTGTCGACTACCTGCAGGAGATCGACGAGAAGGTCGACGACATCCTCAGGGGCCAGAAGGACGCCGTTCTGGCAGACATGATCGGCGTGGATCTGATCATCGAGGAAGCGTTCACCGTCCGCGAGCAGGTGGGGAGGGTCTCGGAGGTGACCTGGTCGAAGGTGCAGGCCACGTCGATGACGATCGCACGGACGCAGGCATACGCGCTCCGTCAGCTTGATGCCATCGCTGGGAAGCTCGAGAACGCCGACGACCTGGGTGACCTCGCCAAGCAGACCAAGGCCGCCGAGCCGCGGGTCCGGGAGTGGTTGACGGTGCTCGCGCGCACCTTCCAACTCCAGGATGCGGCCTCAGTGCTGGAGCTCGATCGAGTGCTCGATGTCTCACCTGAGGACCTCGACAGCCACCGCCTGGGACTCGCTGCCGCGAGACGCAACCGCCTCGACCTCATCGCCCGCAGCACAGCCCGGGTCCTGACCCAGATGAGGGAGACCATCAGCAAGGCCAACTCGGAGGTGCTGTTTCACCCCTTCGACTCACCCGCCGCGGTCAGATCCAGCAACCAGCTGGCCACCGGCGTCATCACGTTCCGGGAGGCGCTCGGCATCGAGTCGGGACACAACGCGTCAGACGCGAAGAGGTGGAAGCACGCAGCCGGAGAGGTCATCCAGAAGGCGGCGGCCACCGGCGCTGAAGGCGCTGCGGCCGCGAAGCGGTTCGGCGGCCAAGGGGTCAGCCGCGCCACCGAGGTGTTCCGAGCGGTGGACATCGACGGCGACGGCGTCCCGGACCAGCCCCGGGCCGCGGCCGCGGCGCAGCAGGCCGGGGCGGCGATCAAGGGGGCAGCGAGCTCGGTCGGGGGTGCGCTGGGTGGGCTGTTCAAGAAGAAGGCGGAGAACCCGCCCGTCACAGGGGAGCGCACTGAGGACGATCCCCACGAGGGAAGCTGACCGGAGGCCAGGCCGGGCCGAGTGCGCCTCCCCGCCGTGATCGGCGAACCCCCAGCGATGCTGGAGATCATCGGGGCCTGCCGCTCAGCGGTACTGGCGCTTCTGGGCAGCGACGATGCCCACGACGACATCTTGCGGAAGTTGGACGACCTCCAGGCTGACGCCCAGGTAGGCGATTGCGGCTCCGTGCCACGAAGACCCTTGAAGATGCTTGATGGCGGCCGGATCGCTGACGCATAGGATCAGCCTCTCCGGGGCGGGGCTGAGGGACTGGGCGACACAGTGCAGCTTCACGGCGTCGGTGACCAACTTGCTCTTCTGGGCCACCTTGGCCGGCCCCTGGTGAGCCCAGCACTCGACCAGGGTGGTGAGCTGTTCATCGGCTCCATCCACCTCCACCCGTGCCCCCGAGGGATGGCGCAGCTGACGCGGGCGCAGTTGCACTCCGAGCGACTCGGAGAGGAGTCGCAGCATGACGGTTTCGGCCATCCGCTGCTCCAGGGAGGCGCCCGGCAAGCCGGGGCCAGGCTCCACCGTGTCGTCACTCGAGTCTGCGGGTGAAGTGATCCTCATCGCGTGGTCGGCTGCCAGAGTGGAAGGCCCCGACAGGAGTCCGTTCACGATCTTGCCGTCGGGTCCCACAGTCCGCCGCAGCGTGCCTTCTCTGGCCAGTTGGCGGCAAATCATATTCACAGCCTGTCGTGGTGCGACACCCCATCTCCGTGAGAGTTGGTCGTCGTCCAATGGCTGCAACGAGGTGCTGATCGCGTTGAGGACTCTGTCGCGGTTCGTCGTCATGTGGGTCGGCCAACGTGCTCGGCCACTGCTGCCCACCTGCCCATGTCCGCAGCGTACCGACTGTCGCCGTGACACCACGGACCGATGGAGATCACCGCCCCAGGGCAACTCAGGGAGAAGCAGATGACTCCTCGCCGCTCGACCGCTCCACGAACTCGCGCAGGGCCGCAATCGAGGTGAAGACCCGGTAGCCCAACGCGGCCAAGGCGTCCTCGTCGAAGTCGTCTTCGTCGAGTTCGAGGACCACCTTCTCGCCCAGCCCCTCTTGCAGCCCGTGTGGCCACACAGCCTCCGCGATGGACAGCACCCTCCCCGTGTCGGGGTGCGCGATCTCAAGGTCGCGCTCCGGTTCCGCGTAGCCCTGGGTCGTAAGCCACTCGACCAGAGCGTCGATCTCCTGGTTGCGGGTATCGGCGGCGTCATCGTCGCCGACGACCACCGGGTAGTTACCCTCTACCGGTCCGGGGCCGACTAGAGCAGGGTCGAGCCGCCCCGAACGCAATCTCTGCAGAAGGGAGTTCGCGGCTGTGGAGAGCAACTCGCGGCGGGCAGCAAGGAAATCGGGGTAGTTGTCGATCTGCCACAGGTGATCCTCCATCGGCACCCACTGGCTGGCCAGGGCACCTGGAACACGGGACTCGATCTCGGGCATGTAGATCGCGGGATCGGCATCACTCACCTGCAGATTCGTGTCCTGAGTGATCAGGCAGAAGTTCGCGATGGCGTTGACTTGGCCGCGCGGGTAGCCGGCTGCGTAAAGCTTGGCCTTGGGGAAGATGTGGTGAACCTGAAGACCGTTGAGCCTCCCCAGCAGCGCGTTCGAGATGGGGACGCCGGTGCCGAAGTCGCGGGCCTTCATGACACGGGTCAGCATGTAGAGCGTCGGGTAGAACCGAGCACCCATGCTGGTGCCGGCGAAGTCCTCGGGGCGCACGGCTAGGTCGCCGCGCGACAGCTCCAGTAGGCGGAGCAAGCCCTCGACCCCCGCCACGTCGACCGCCTCCAGGTCCTGCGTGAGGTAGGTCTCGGTCGAGGACGCGTAGCGGCCCCACATGCCCGTGTGGATGTACCAGTAGAGGAGCCGCGCCTGCTCGGACGCGTCCGGCAGGCGACCGCCGTTCCTGTGCATGTGCCGCGCGAGCACGACCAGCGGGAACGGGAACAGCACCCGTGCGTGGTCAAGCCCGAGGTGTCCGGCGATGACGTTCAGCCACTGATTCACGTAGGTGAAGGCCAGCCCCAGCCCCGTCTGCACTTCGCGTACGGGACGGTCGGCAAGAGCGGTGAACCGCGCCTTCCCTGTCACGATCCCGTTGACGACACGAAGCAGCCAGTCCAGGCTGAAGTCATAGCCGCGCTCCCGCCAGTACCTCAGGTGCTCGTTCATCTGGTGCCGTGCCTCGGGCCAACTGGCGCAGATCTTGGCCAGCGCGAGGTCGCCTTTGGAGAGCTTGGTCCCGCCCGAGTTCACCCGGTTGAAGATGTCCACGACGACGTCGATGGTCTTGTCGGCCCCGGTCACCTCCTCGACGTGCATGTCGCGGTCACCGATGCCTGTGACCTGCGCTAGGCGTTTCACGTACTCGCCTTTGCGGGCTTCGGGCGTATCGAGGGTCAACACCTGCTGGAAGTACTTGCCTTGGTCAGCAAAGAGGTCGGGCACCGAGACCCATTCAGCGGAGTTGTGCATCTTCTGTCGCGCGTAGAACTCGAACGTCTCGTCGACGACGTTGAAGTAGAGGCCAAGGAAGGTCGAGTCGTTGCCCTCGAAGAAGCGGGGCGCGCGTCCGCGGATCACGCCATACAGCGTTGTCGCGCGCTGTTGACCGTCCAGGAGAAGCTTGATGGTGCCGTCCCTGTCGGTCGGCTCGCCCCGCGCCGCTGTCGTCTCAGCCGCCGTCGACCACGTCATGAAGCTTCCCACCGGGTACCCGCGGTACAGCGAGGTGAAGAGTCCGCGGACCTGGTCCCGGTTCCAGACGTATCCCCGCTGGAACTCCGGGAGGGCGATCCCGCCGTCATCGATGTGATCCAGAATGGTGCTTACCCTCACCGCGTCCCCCGTAGCAGTCGACCTCCTCTCACCCTAGCCCGGCCAGCTGGTCCTCCTGCGGGCTTCGGGCTGAGTAGTCTCGCGGCATGGCCGAGCCGCATCACACAGTCACACCCGAGCAGTTGGCAGTCGAACTCGGTGCCAGCGTCAAGACCGTCCAGGCATGGCTGCGGGCCAGGGCTGGCAGTCAGTCCCCTACGACCGCCGGCACCTCACGCCTGAGCAGGCGGCTGAGCTGCGCGAGTGGTTCAAGCGGTAGGTAGCCCCACCCAGTGGCTGTCTGGCGCAGGTCAGCCTCGGTTGCGCCCGGCGAGAGTCGGAGAGCCTGGAGCTGGTCTGGGAACCGGCCTTGAGCTAGGATTGAATCAATTTCCAAGAAATGATTCAGGAGCTGGTAATGGAGGACATGACGGCGACGATCCGAGGCGCTCTTGCCGCCGCCGGACTGTCCCAGCGCGCGCTGGCGGACGAGACCGGCATCTCGCAGCCCACCCTGAACCGCATCCTCACTGGCGCTCGCCAGCCGAAGATGACCGAGATCCTGCTGATCGCCGACGCCACCGGCTGCACGGTCGCCCAACTCACCAGATCGGCGGTGGCTGACCGCGTGCAGTGCGCGGCCCGCGCCACCAACGGCGCAGACATGGATTCGATGCGGCAGCGGCTCCTGCACTTCATGGAACTCGACGCCTACCTCGACGACCAGGCCATTGCGGCGCAGTGATGGCCTCCGACATCGAACATCAGGCAGCTGAGGCGGCCGGGGAGTTCCGTCGTGCGCACCGTCTCGGAATCCAGCCTCTGGGCGACCTTGTTGCCCTGATCGAGCAGACCACCGAACTCGATGTTGCCGTCCTTGACGTCGGACCCGACGAACACGGCCTGACCATGCGCGACCCCGCCAGAGACCGGGTGTTCATCGGCGTCGCCCGAACCCGAAACCCGATGCGGCAACGCTCTACTCTGGCGCACGAGCTCGGGCACGTAGCTTTCCAGGACTGGAATGTCCCCCCGGGTGGTCGGCCCTTGGAAGAGAAGCGTGCGGACGCCTTCGCCCGTCACCTCCTCATCCCAACCGAAGCCATCGGGGAGTTCTTGGGCGACCGGGAAGTCACCACTGAGGCAGACCTCTCGGATGTGGTTCAGCGGTTCCTGGTGTCGCCAGCCATCGCAGCGATTGCCCTACGGCAGGCGGGTTACATCACCGCCGAGATGTGCGAGGCGTGGATGAACGTCTACACCCCAGTCCTCGCAACCCGCTTCGGATGGGGCGACTACTACGCCTCCCTGCAGGACGACTCGGATCGCGTGCGGGCGCCTCAGCGGCTGGTTGCCCGGGCGATCAATGGCTATGCAGAAGGGGTCGTGACAGCCCGGCAGATCGCTGCACTGCGCGGTCTGCCCGTCGAGTCGGTGGTTTGGGAACTCGCCGAGGCCGGGATCGCTCCCGTCGAACATGACCCGGCGGGGATCGCCGCCTCGGACCTGCCGGACGTCGAGGTAGACCTCAGCGGCTTGGACGATGCGGACTCGGTGTAGTGACGCGGCCGATCATTGACGCTGGCCCTGGCATCAACTTCTTCTCTGTCAACAAGGAACGGCTCCTCATCGCAACTCTCGGTCCCTTGAGCGCCCCAGAGGCGGTGCGTGACGAGGTGCTGCGGAAGTCGCGCACCGACAGCCGGTTCAAAGCTGCGGGCCAGGTGTGGAGGAAGCTGGAGCCGCGCTACATGGAGGTGCTCTCCGACGACGTCACAGATGAGCTGGCCACCGCCGTGAACCGCATCTCTGGGATGCCCGTTGAGCGGCGAATCCGTCGAAGCGAAGACCTGGGTGAGGTGATGGTCATCGCCCATGCGGTGGTGATGGCCGAGGGCGGCAATGATGTGTACGTTCTGATCGGCGACGGCGGGGGTCGGAAGTTGGCTGGCAGCGAAGCGCGTCGCCTGGATCGGCTTCGCCGCGCCGGCCGTAAGGTGGGCGCCATCTGGCTGGTCGGAACTGTCACAGTGCTCGAGAAGGCTGCAGGGAGCGAGTATCTCCCAGACCGTGGCGCGATGCGTGACCTCTATCAGCGGCTCCGCGGCCTCGATGACGGCCTGCCGCCGCTGGATCAGACCCGGCTCATGGTTCTCCCCTGCTGGCCGTAGCCCTACCGATCCAGTTCGAGACGTCGCTGACCAGGAAACGCTCTAGCATTCGCTCGTGGAGATCTCTGATTGGCTCGGGCTCGGGACGCTAGTAGTGGCTGTTGTTGGTGTTGTGTCGGGGCTGATCGAACTGCGTCAGGGGAATCGCCGGCAACAGCTAGAGCTGGGGAACCTGTACATCCAGCGGTAATGGAGCGTCGACGACGACCTCCTGCGCCTCCCAAAGGGCACCGAAGAGCACAGACATGCGCGACACCGGTACCTCCAGCTCTGTGAGGACGAGTTCGAGGCGGCTCGTCTTGAATGGCTCGACAAGAAGCAGTGGGACAGTTGGCATTTCTGGCTGGCCCAGGACCGAAAACGCGCTCTTCTTGTCGACGACCTCCATGAGTGTGCCTCCAATGACAACCCGTTTGAGCATGTCAGCGCTTGCGTTGGAGCGGGGGCGGAGCATGGCTGGCGGCAGTGTCCTGCAAACAGCCAAGCGTCCTGAGGATCCTCGAGAAGGCGAATCGGTCACCGATCATGCTTGGCTCCGGTGTCCACTGCACGATCCACGGTGTAGGGAGTCCGACGCAGGGACTTAGTCGCTGGGTGTCTCGTGACCTCTTCCGTCCTGCCCGCGGAACTCCTCGGCCCCGCCCAGGGGAACAGCGGGTCAGAAGACCAACCGGAACAGGGCGTCGATCCCGAGGACCAGGAGCGTCAGGATCGGGAACATCAACGCTGCCAGCCACTGGGTCCGGCGGGGCGGGGAGTCGGGGGAGCGCGGGTCGGCCACTGGGTCCGGCGTTGAGAGGTCGCGCCACGTGGAGATCACGCTGGCCACCAGCAGGCCGATCCCAACAGCGAGCGCGAGGCGCCAGTCCAGCTCCGCCACGACGTCGGTGAGGAAGAGCATCGCTAGCACGAGAAGCGCCATGAGTGCCGCGCCCAGAAGGCCCACCACGGAGTACCTGGCCTTGGCGAGCCACGGGAGTACGCGCCGGGGGAGGGCCATGACGGTGCTGGTCAGTCCGAGGACGACGGCGAGCGCCACCATGTCGCCGAGCGTGACGGCGAACTGCGTGCCGGCCGCCCAGTCGTCGACGGCGCGTGGAACCATCAGGAGCCCGAGCAGACCCATGAGCGCACCCACCACGAACGACGATCCGAGCCGAGACCCTGCGGCGGGCTCGGGAACCAGCGTTGTCGCGTAGCCCGTCGCGTCACCGAATGCCACTTCGGCGGACTCGCCGGATTCAGCGCAGTGAGCGTCGACGGTGGCCAGCGCGTCGCCGATCTGCTCGCCCGACGCGTCCTGCATCCGCATGGCCATGATGAAGTCCTCGCGCCAGCGCTTGTCGACGTGAGGGGTGGTGATCTCGGTCATGTCAGGCCTTCCTGGAGTCGACGAGGGAGTCGGTGAGACGTCGGGTCGTGTCGGTGAAGTGGGCCCAGCGGGCGGCCTCATCAGCAGCCGCGGCCCGGCCGATGGGCGTAAGGCTGTAGTACTTGCGCCCGGGCCCGCCGTCGCCGGGCCGCCACTCGATCTCGACCCACCCGGCATCCTCGAATCGGCCGAGCAGCGGGTACAGCGTGCCGCCCTTGACCGTCCCGAGGCCGGCGGCGGCGAGGCGAGCGGCGATCTCGTAGCCATAGGTGGGACCGTCGGTGAGGATCCGCAGCACGCACACACCTAGGACGCCGCGCAGCCACTCGCTCGGCCATGCGATGTCAGATTCCATACCTAGATCGTACGCCTGACTAGTTAGCCGGTCAACCTACTGCGAGCAGCTGGGGCGGCTCAGGCCGGGGAGACGATGTGGGCGATCAGGAAGCACAGCCAGAACGCGACCGTCACGCCACCCGCGACCAGCCCGACCCACACCGACCAGTGCCGGTCCCCACGCTTGAGGGCGTACACGCCGAGGGCGAGCGCCACCAGCGAGAGAGGTCGACGCCAAGGGCAGCAGCTGCGAATTGGACGCCGTCACCTCGCCCTCATCACCCGACGGTGCGGTCCGGCTCAACAGGAGCGGCCAGGCCAGCGCTACGAGCGAGACCAGGCCGAACCCGAGGGACGACCATGCCGGGAGCGGGTGGCGTGGAGTGGGCTACTTCCATGCTATTCCCGCGGGTGTGCGTCCGCTCGCTCTAGCCCTCAGGCGATTGCCTTGTTACCCTGAGCGGAGTGCGCGGATCGCGCCAGGAATCCAGGAAGCCTCGTGAAGGGAGGAGAGAGATGACACCCAAAGCTGTTGTGCATGCCTTCTCAACCCCCCACACACTTGAGGCCCCCGCCGCCTGACATTTCCCGCCGGGTGCCTCCTCCTCAGGAGAACCACCCTTGCCAAACCTTCTGTCGTCGTTCAGTTGGAGCGACGCCCCCACCACCGCCTACCTCGACAACCTCGCAGACAACCAACGTTGGTCCACCTGGGACTCCATCGAGCGGCTCTGCCGCGGACCCGAGCCCTGGCCTGACTGGCTGGTGACCGCCGCGGCCGCCGTCGACACCGACCTCGGCCTGCTCAAGTCCGGCAAGGAGGCGGACGTCTCCCTGCTCGAACGCGCCGTGCCCGACGACCCGGCGCGCTCCGTCGTCATGGCCGCCAAGCGCTACCGGTCCACCGACCGTCGGCTCTTCCACCGCGACACCGGCTACACGGAGGGCCGCCGCATCCGCAACAGCCGCGACACCCGTGCCGTCGCGCGGAAGTCGTCCTACGGCCGCACCGTCGAGGCGGGCCTCTGGGCGCGCGCCGAGTGGAACGCGCTCGTCACCCTCCACACGGCCGGCGTCCCCGTGCCGTACCCCGTGCAGATCGACGGCACGGAGATCCTCATGGAGTTCATCTCCGACGGTGACGCCGCGGCCCCGCGCCTCCACCAGGTTCGGCCGTCGAAACCGCAGGTCGAGCAGCTCTTCGAGCAACTCCGAGACGCCATGCAGACCATGGCCCGCCTCGGCCTCGTCCACGGCGACCTCAGCCCCTACAACACGCTGGTCACCGGGATCGACGACGAGCCGCGCCTGATCATCATCGACGTGCCGCAGCTGGTGGACCTGGCGTCCAACCCGTACGCCTTCGACTTCCTCCACCGCGACTGCACCAACATGGCCACCTGGTTCAGCCGCGCGGGGCTGGCGGTCGACGGCGACGACCTCCTCGGGGAGGTGTTGGCGCACGCCTGGTGAGCGGCGGCGAACCGGTCGCTCTCATGGTTGGTCTACCCACCTCGAGAGCGACCGGTTCTGTCATACCTACTGCAACACCAATGTTGCAGTAGGTGTTACAGCTGACCCAGTGCCCAGGTGGCTCGTGGGGTCGCGATCCTTTTCGAATATTGCGAATTGGGCTAGCATGGGGTCATGACCGAGTCAACGACGCGCGGCACGACCGTTCTGCCTCCACAAGACCTCGAGCCCATGCTCGACCTCTCACGATTTCTGGATAAGGTCACCGAACCCGCCGCCCTTCTGGGCCCCGACGGCCAGACCGTCGCGCTGCCGCTCGAGGCCTATCGGGTCCTGGTTGACGTCGTACACGCCATGCGCGAAGGCAAAGCGATCACCGTCGCCCCGATCGATCAACTCCTCACCACGCAGCAGGCGGCCGACTTCCTCGGCATCAGCCGTCCCACGCTGGTCAAGCTCCTGGAATCCGACGAGATTCCGCACGAGTCGCCGGGCGCAGGGAGGCACCGTCGAGTCCGGTTGCGCGACGTGCTCGACTACCAGGAGCGCAAGCGGTCTCGGCGCCGACTCGCCCTCGATGAGCTCACCCAGGACGCCGTCGGAGCTGGCCTGTACGAGGCTGAGCAGGCTGATTACGCCGACGCTTCGAGGCGGGCGCGCCAGGGGCGAGGCGAAGGCTGATCCCTGACGCGCGACGATCGCTCCCCGGGGGACTCGTCAGGCGAGGGCGCGCCTCACCGTCTCCTGGAGTTCCTTCCAGCTGACGATGAACTTCTCCACGCCCTCGTCCTCGAGGACTTGGAACGCGTCGTCGAGGTCGACGCCCGCGTCCGTGATCTCCTTCAGCACCGCGCGACCCTGGTCCGCGGTGCCCTCCATGGGGCTGCCGACCTCGCCGTGGTCGGCGAACGCGTTGAGCGTCTTCTCGGGCATGGTGTTGACGATGTTGCTCGCCACCAGCTCGGAGACGTAGAGCGTGTCGGGGTAGGAGGGGTCCTTGGTGCCGGTCGACGCCCAGAGGGGGCGCTGAGGGTTGGCGCCCTTGGCCTTGAGCGCGGCGAAGCGCTCCGAGCCGAACACCTCGTCGAAGGCGCCCAGCGCCACCTGCGCGTTGGCGATGGCGGCCCTGCCCTTGAGGTCCTCGCGGCCCAGCTTGGTGAGGCGGGCGTCGATCTCGGCGTCCACGCGCGAGATGAAGAACGACGCGACGGAGTGGATGGTGCCGAGGTCGCGGCTGGCGGCGTCGGCGGTCTCCAACCCGGTGAGGTAGGCGTCCATCACCTCGCGGTAGCGGGCCTCGTTGAAGATGAGGGTGACGTTGACCGAGATGCCGCGGCCGATGACCTCTGCGATCGCCGGGATGCCGGCCTTGGTGGCGGGGATCTTCACAAGAAGGTTCTCCCGGCCCACCACGTCGTAGAGCTTCTGGGCCTCCGCGACGGTGGCGTCGGTGTCGTGCGCGAGCTCGGGTGAAACCTCGATCGAGACGCGGCCGTCGAAGCCGCCGGTGCGGTCGTAGATGGGCTTGAGGAGGTCCGCAGCGTCGCGGACGTCGGTGGTGGTGGCGAGCTGGATGGCCTCGTCGACGTCGGTGAGGCCCTGGAGCTGCTCGGCGTAGGAGTCGCCGTCGCTGAGGGCGGAGGCGAAGATCGTCGGGTTGGTGGTCACGCCCACCACGGACTTGGTCTCGATCAGTTCGGCGAGGTTGCCGGAGGTGAGGCGGTCGCGGGAGAGGTCGTCGAGCCAGATGGAGACGCCGGCGTCGCTGAGGGCCTTGAGGCGGTCGGTCATGGAAATCCTCCTATGGAGTGGGGGTCTCTTTCGAGCCTAGGCGGACGGGTGTCACAGACGGTGGGGTTGCTTCTTGTTGCCTGCTTGGGCGTTCTGACTGCCATGGGGCAGAACCGTGACCATGGAGTGCAGGAGTGATAGCGAGATATGTGCAGGAATGATGGCCGAACGAATGCAAGAGTGATACTTCAACGTGTGCAGGACTGATACCGTTGCCTCATGGAGTACCGAGAACGCTTGGCTGACAGCCTGGTTCGTCGAGCGCTAGGCAACTTCGGTGCCGTGATCCTCCAGGGTCCCCGCGCCGTGGGCAAGACGACCACCGGCCTCCAGTTGTCGGCAAGCTCGGTGCGTCTGGACTCCTCGCCGAACGCAGCGAGGCTGGCGGAAGTCTCGCCGGGTACGGTGCTGACTGGCCCAACTCCTCGCCTGGTCGATGAGTGGCAGCTGGCGCCGACGCTGTGGAACGCAGTCCGCCACGAGGTGGACCATCGGGGAATCGCCGGACAGTTCATCCTCACCGGCTCGGCAACGCCCGCCGACGATCTCACCCGGCACAGCGGTGCTGGGCGCTTCCAGCGGGTCACCCTGCGACCGATGTCGCTCGACGAGAGCGGCGACAGCATCCGGGCGGTGAGCTTCCACGACCTGTTCACCCATGCCGACGCCGATCACGCGACTGGGATCGCCGGTCTGGGGGGTCCAAGCGTCGAAGAGTACGCCGCGCTGATCGTGCGGGGCGGCTGGCCCGCGCTGGTGATCGAGCCGAGCCGATCCCCCACCGAGTATCTCGCCGGCTATCTGGACGACGTGGCGCGCGCGGATCTGCGGTTTGCCGGGCTGAGCGCCGACCCCATTCGGGTGGGCGCCCTGCTGAGGGCTCTGGCCCGGAACACCGCCACCGAGGTGTCGGCCACCAAACTGAGCGGGGAGGCGGAGATCCCCGCCCCCGGGACCGCCAACGCCGAGGTGTCCGCGCAGACTGTGCGCAGGTACATCGACGCGCTGACCCGGGTGTTCGTCGTCGAGGAGCAGCCGGCTTGGGCGCCGCACCTGCGCTCGAAGGTCCGGTTGCGAGTGCAACCCAAGTGGCACTTCGTCGACCCATCGCTGGCAACCGCCGCTCTGCGCGCCGGGCAGGGCGCCCTTCTCGGTGACCTTGAGGCGTTCGGGCTGCTCTTCGAGTCGCTCGCTGTCCGTGATCTCCGGATCTACGCCCAGATGCTGGGCGGCGCGGTCTACCACTACCGCGACAGCTCGGGGCTCGAGGTGGATGCCGTCGTCGAACTCGGAGATGGCAGATGGAGCGCATTCGAGGTCAAGCTCGGGGGGGCAAGCAGTATCGACGACGCCGCGGCCAGCCTGAAGCAGCTGAGCGCCAAGGTGTCCGAGCAGCGCGCGCGGGACCTGGCCACCCTGAACGTGCTGACCGCGGGGGCCGAGAGCTTCACCCGGCCCGATGGCGTCAACGTCATCGCGCTGGGCCACCTCCACGCGGGCCGCCCCCTGTGACCGTCGCTCCGGTGGTGGGTAGAGCAATCCTCAGAGCGACCGGATCACGGGGGTGCCGCAGACCATCGCCGCCAAGGGTCAGATCCGGGGACCACGCAGCAGGGTGAGCACTGGGACGAGCACGGTGCGAGCGGCCTGGGTGAGGGAGACGCGGTCGTGGAGGCGCAGGGTCTCGCGGAGGAGCTGCTCGTCGTCGGCGGACGGATTGTCGTCACGGATCCGGCGCATCACCTCCAGCAGCTCGCGGGGCGGCACCTCGTCGAGCGTCCGCGGCCCCAGTTCGCGGAGCCGGAACTCCTGCTGCTCGGGCGCGCGATAGGTGCGGGAGTAGACCCCGGCGGTGCCCAATGGGTTGTCCGCCACCAGCTCGCCCCGTCGGACGGCGCGGGTGACCGCGGAGTCGAGCACCTGGGCGATCGCCTTCCCGACCCGCGACCCTCCGGCCGCCCGCACGTACGCGGTGCGGAGCCGGTTGCCCCGCACCGGGCCCTCCACGGCAACAATCCGCAACAGCCCGTCGAGGATGTCCGCGGCGGTGCCCTCGCCTACCGGCCTCGTGGACCCGTCGAACGCCGTGTACGGGTCCAGCCCGGCCGGCCGACGGAAGATCGAGTCAACGGAGCCGCCCAGCTGAGCCAACGGATCCCACTCGACACCCAATGCCGAACGTCTCGCCGGGGCAGGCGCAGGGGCAGCGGATGTGGCGCCACGCCGTGCGCGATCGAGGGCCAGGTGCAGGTTGGCCGCGAGGTCGGGATACAGGGTGGTGTCCACCGACTCCTCGGAGTCACGGCGGGGAGCCTCCTCGGTCTCGGCGGGAGGGTCCACGTCCGCCTCGACATCGACCTCCCCGACGATCTCCTCATCCACGTCCGCGTCAGCGTCGTCCACCACCCCGTCATCGGGGTCCGCTGCCTCGACGGGGTGGTCAACGAACTCCTCGACGCCTTCCTCCCGAAGGACCTCCAGCTCGAACTCCTGCGCCGAGTCCGCGCCCTCGATTTCCACGCCGTCGTCAACCCAGCCGGACGGGCGGATGTCCATCGCGTCGAGCTGCTTCCACAGCGGGGCCAGCGCGCCGGCCGGGTCGACGTAGAAGCTGGACTCCCGCACGCGGAAGAACCGCCACCCGCACCGCTCCAGCTCCCGCTGCCGGGCCAGGTCGCGCTCGTACGCCTCGGGCCCGTGCCAGGTGTCGCCGTCGCACTCCACCGCCAGCCGCGCCCGGGCCCCGACCACCACCAGGTCCAGCCGGTATCCCAGCGCCTCCATCTGCGGCACCACCGTGTAGCCGCGGTCCACGATCCGGTTGTGGATCCGCTGCTCGAAGAGCGAATCGAACGGCTCCACCCGCTCGTCCTCCGGCACCACCGACGAGGCGGCCTCGGATCCCGCTGCGGAGCGGCCCGCCACGCCGTAGGCGTAGTCGAGCAGCTGGAAGCGCAGGTCCTCGCTGTTGGGCAGCTCGTTCAGCGAGATGGAATGGAAGAGCCGCACCTGGTCCTTCGCCCGGCTCACCGCGACATTGAACCGCTGCACATACATCTCGCGGGTCAGCGCGCCCAGCCGACGCCCCGGCTCGGTGGCCGACACCATGGACAGGAACACCACGTCGCGCTCCGAGCCCTGGAAGTCCGGCGCCGTGCCCACCCGGAGACTCCGTCGGGCCCACTCCTCGGCGGGGATCTCGGCCAGCAGCAGCGACTCGATGTACTTGGCCTGCCGATCACCCACCAGCGAGATGACGGCCAGGGACGCGTTCTCGAAGGCCGGGTCGTCGAGGCAGGCCTTGAGGTCGTCGACGAGGGCCCGGGCCTCGGCGCGGTTGACCTTGCCCGTGGTGCCCTCCTCGACGCCGTCGGGCACATGGGTCACGACGAAGGGCGCCAGCCGGTCGGAGCCGAACTGCCGCACGGGGATGAGTCGGATGCCGTTGGGCTCGTAGGCGATGCGGTTGGAGAAGCCGATGATCTCGGGCACGCAGCGCCGGTGCTCCACGAGGGTCAGTTGGCCGCCGTAGCGCATGGCCGCCTCGTCGAACAGCGAGCGCTGCGGGTCCTGCCAGGTGTCCTTGTACCGGTCGTCGTGCAGGTACTGCGCGGCGAGGTCTCTCAGCTGCTGCTGGTCCACGCCGACGGCGGCGGGGGAGACCTGCCTGTCGTCGCCGATGACGACGATCTTCGGGGCCAGATACTGGAGGAACGTGGCCTCCAGGCCGGCCTGCGAGGCCTCGTCGACCACCACCACGTCGAACATGTTCTCCTGCATGCGGAACTGCTCCGCCACCCGGTAGAGCGGCATGATCCACACCGGGACGGCCGGGCGGCAGCGCTCCATGGCGCGCCGGATCTCGGCGCGCTGCTGGGCGGCGTACTTGCCGGTGCCCTTGCCGAGGCGGCTGACCTGCTGGGAGTAGCTGCGCAGGTCGGCACGGCGGCCTGGCGTGAGGCGCTCACTGCCGACGGCGTGGCCCCAGGCGCGCTGGGCGGCGATGTTCTCCGCCACCGAGCGCAGCCGCTGGTCTGCCACCGAGATCTGCGCCTGGATGCTGTTGGCGTCCACCTGGTCCTGCGCCAGCACCCACGCGCCGACGGCGCCCCAGCCGAACGCGGCTTCGAGGTGGGCGAGGCGGGAGCCCCAGGCGTCGTCGTCGGGGCTTGTCAGGATGGCTTCCGCGAGCGCGGGGGCGGTGGCGCGGACCTGGTGGGTGAGGGTGTCGCGGCGGGCGATGGCCTCGGCCACCTGCTCAAGCCGCACCAGCCGGGCCAGGGCACGGGCGTAGCCCTCGTGGTCCCGGGCGTCGACGGCGTTGCTCAGCCGGTGGACCGGCTCGGCGGCGTCGGACCAGCCCGCGACGGCGGAGATCTCCTCGCCCAGGGAGTTCAGCGGCTCGCGGGCGGCCGCCACCGCGTCGGCGGCGTCGATCGCGGCGATGGAGCGGGCGAGGCGCTCGACGGCGGCGCCGTCGCCCCACGCAGGCGGCACGATGCCGCGCGTGCGGAGGAACTCGTCCTCGGCGCGGATCCGGTCGCCGAGCTCCACCACCCGCAGCAGGTAGCTCAGCTGGATCCGGTGCCACTCCACGCGCTCGCGCGGGGTGTCCTCCTCAGGGATGTCCACCGACGCCGGCCACGCGCGGTCCAGCTCGTTCAGCAGCCCCGACGCGTCGCGGTGGGCCATCAGCACCCTGAGGGCCTGGGCCGTCGTCGGGGGCAGGCCGTCCACCCGGGCCTGCTCCAGCAGTTCCCGGCACTCCTTGACCACCCCGGGGGCGAAGGCGCCGATCTTGACCGTCCCGTCGGCCCGGGTCTTCAGCGCGCCGCCGTTCCCGAGGTGGCGCTCCAGGGCGGTGGCCATGGCGTGCATGCGGTCCATGTCGCCGGGGAGCTCGACGCGGACCCCGGCCGGCAGCTGCTCGAGGACCGCGTCGACCCGCCCCACGCCGTTGGCCAGCTCGGAGGCGCGGGCCCGCCAGATGTCGCCGGTGCCGCCGCGCACGGCGGCGAGGGCGTCGTCGACCCACTGGAGCGGGAGCCGCGTGAGGTCCGCCGCTGTGTTGACGAACTCGGTGAGGCGCTCCCTGAGGGCGGCGCGCTGCTCGACGGGGAGGGCGCTCAGTGCGGCCATGCTCTCGTGCCCGGGGCTGTCGGCGAGGGGTGCCGCCGCGGTTGTGGCCTCTGATTCCGAGCGCACGTGGGCGGCGAAGGCCTCCGCGCTGAGGACCGAGCCGCTCGGGATCCGGCGACGGCTGCTCTCGACGGCGTCCTCGCCGAGCGAGGTGTCGCGGAGCAGGGCCAGCCACTCGAGAGCCTCGTCGTCGGACAGCGGGGAGGCGGAATCGGGGGTGAAGCCGACGAAGTCGGCGATCCACCCGTGCTGCCCGGCCTCAGCCTGGTAGCGCTGTGCGATCGCCGCCAGCGTGCCGGAGTAGGCGCCGTGGCCGAGCTCGGCCACCTCGTGTGACCGGGCGTCGACGAGGTCGCGGCTGAGCGCACGCCGTCGCTTGTCCAGCTGGGCCGCCTGCTCGGCCAGCTCCTGGATTCGGTGGGCGGACGCCTCCTCGTCGTGATCGCCGGCCCGGCGGGAGATGTGGTCGACGGCGGTGCGGAGGTCGGCCAGGTCGTCGCGGCTGGCCCCGATCACCGACACGGCCAGCGGCTTGATCTGCGCGGGCAGCTTGGTGCGGACCTCGCGGAGGGCGCGGTCGGTGTGAGCCGTGACGAGCACCCGCTGGCCCTGGGCCAGCAGGTGCGTGAGGAGGGCGGCGGCCGTGTGTGTCTTGCCGGTGCCGGGAGGTCCCTGCACCAGGGTCTGGGCGTGGCGGTCGACGCGCTCGAGGATGCGCCGCTGCACGTCGTTGAGCGGCAGCGGCGCGACGATCTCGTCGTCGAAGGTGAGGATGGCGCCGGGCGTGGACACCTCGGTGACCGGGGGGAGGCGGTCGGGGTCGATCAGCGGAAGGAGACCGGCCGGCACCTCGCCGGCGGCTTCGATCTGGGCGGCGATCTCCTGGAACGCCTGCACCAAACCGGTGCGGTTGCGTGGGCGCAGCACCAGCGCGGGGGCCCAAGCCACCGTCGGATAGGGGTGCGCGGCGGGCAGTGTCGCGGTGTCGTCCCAGCGGCCCTCGGCGTGCAGCTGCAGCGCGACGGTGCGGCCCAGCGGCTCGATGTCGTGCGCGTCGAGCGGGTTGCCGGTGAAATCGTGGCCGCGGGTCTCGAGCTGCCCGACCAGCGACTGATCCGGGATCAGGCTGGGATCGAGCATGTCCAGCTCGACGTGCACGCCCACCGACCCCTCGTCGAGGAAGAAGTCCAGGCGGCCGTTCGACTCCTCCAGCTTGGGGATCACCGGCACGGTGAACAGGTGACGCCGCATCCGCTCATGCCCCTCGGGCGCCCAGGCGAGGAGCCCGACGCCGAGGAGGAGCTCGAGCTCCTCGCTCTTCTGGGTGGTCTGGACGTAGAGCTTGAACAGCTCGGCGTAGGCGTCGCGGACGGGCCGCTCGCGGAGGGTTACCTCGGCCCAGCCGTCCCAGGCGGCCGCCCACTCCTCGAAGGCCGTCGCCACCTCTGGGTGGTCCTCGGCGCGCTGCGGAGACCCGTTGGGCGCCGGGCACCATTCCGCGAGCTGGGGGCGCTGCGTGGCGTCGAGGGCGTCGCCGGTGATCCACCCGGTGAGCGCCGTCGGGATGCGAGGCGGGTCGGTGGGGATGAGACGGTCGATGCTGATCAGTGGACCCTCGTCCCACGCCTGTCCGGTGTCGGTGCCCCAGCGGACGGCCGCCGCGACGGGGAGGTCGCCGAGCCAGTGCACGGCGCCGTCGCGACGGTAGGCGTCGATGTCGCTGACGGGCGCCTGCCGGAGTTGTTGGGCCTTCGCGAGGAACGTGAAGAGGCGGACGGCCTTGTCGACGTAGTGGGGTGAATCAGACACAGGAAACGACTTCGCTCTCGTCGGGACCTGGCGAGCTTAGCCGCTCGGTGCGCTCACAAGGCATCGGACGGGGGCCCGGTGTGCAGGAGTGACAATAGAGGTCGTGTGCGGGAGTGAAGCCGACGACGTACTTGACTCCCGACAATTAAGCGCCACAATTGTGACCATGACAGCTGAGTCCTTGCGTGAGGTCCGCGACCACTTCAGCGAGGTGGTGGACCGCGTCGAGCGCCATCACGAACGGGTCACTGTCACGCGCAATGGCCGTCCTGTCGCGGTGCTGATCAGCCCGGCGGATCTGGCCGAACTGGAGGAGACCCTCGACGTGCTGTCGAATCCTGACGCGCTGGCCGACATCCGGGAGGCCGATGCCGCCTATGCCAGGGGCGATGTCGTGCGTGGGCCCGACGCGATCCGGAACCTTCGCCGGTGAGCCGTGAGGTGAGCTACGAACTGGTCCTCACCCCGCCCGCTGTCCGTGCCATCCAATCAGAACTGCCCCAGGCTGTCGCCGCGGCGGTGATCGAGTTCATGACCGGACCGCTGGTGGAGAACCCGCGGCGTGTGGGAAAGATGCTCCGGCGCGAGTTGGAGGGCATCTGGTCCTCCCGGCGAGGCGCCTACCGGGTCCTATACCGCATCAATGATCAGGTCGATGAAGTGGTGGTGCTGCGCATCGACCATCGTCGAGACGTGTATCGCTGAGTCGGCTCCGGCAACGGCTGGCCGTGCAGTGCGCACCGGTGCCGGCTGGGTGGTCGGCTCCATACAGCCTGCAAGCAGCGCTGTGCCGTAGGTTCTGGGGCATGAAGCCCGCCGTCGAGATTCTTGGAGACCGGTCCCTGCCACCCGGATTCAGCCACCCGCATGCGTCTGAAGAGGCGCGGGCGATCGCGGAGGCCGGCATGATCCTGCGCGTTCAGGTGGGTTCGGGGGTGCACGGCACCTCGATCAGCGGCCAGGACGACCGCGACGAAATGGGCATCTGCCTGGAGCCCGCGCGATTCGTCACCGGTATTGCCCGGGTCCCGAGCGGCATCGACGGCGCCGGCGAGGTGGACTTCGAGCAGTACCAGCGGCACACCGTCTGGGACCAGCCCGGCGGGTTGGCCAACCGTTCCGGCGCAGGCGACCTGGACGTGGTGATCTACGCGGCACGAAAGTGGTCCCGGCTGGCGCTGGCCGGCAATCCCACCGTGCTGCTCGCCCTGTTCGTCCCCGACGAGGAGGTGGTCTTCCGCAACCGCGTGGGGGCGGAGCTGGTCGACAACGCGCACCGCTTCGTGTCGAAGCTGGCCGCGGCGCGGTTCCTCGGATACCTGCAGTCGCAGCGCGCCGCTATGACCGGCGAGGTTGGGGCGCACACCAACCGGCCCGAGCTGGTCGCGGTGCATGGGTACGACACGAAGTACGCCATGCACGCCCTCCGCTTGGGTGTTCAGGGCGTGGAGCTGTTGACCACCGGTCGGATCACGCTCCCGGTGCCCGCTGCCGATGGCGACTACCTGCGCCAGGTCCGTCGCGGCGAGGTTGGGCTGGGGGAGGTGATCGACCGCATCGACGAGGCTGCGGCACGACTGGCTGTCCTCCGGGATTCGACGGCACTGCCGGCCGAGCCGGACCGACGGTGGGTGGATGACTGGCTGCACCGTTCCTACACGTGGTACTGGGCCGGGTGACGGCGGGCCGACACCGACAACGGCTCGTCGGCCGGGTGTACAGCCCGCCTTTATCGAAGTCAGATATAGATGCATAAAGAGGATAAACAGGGCGACGCAGACGGGGGCCTCCGGTGCACGAATCTCCTGTCGCGACGGCGGTCGACGTCGCCACGGTGCACGGCCTGGCAGCCCGGCGGCGTGTCGTGCCCGATCATCAGCGGTGGGCGCTCGCCCGCTGCGGGCGGAGGCGGAGTCGGGCAAGCCGCTGTCAGGCCCCTGCGACGCTTCCCCCGTGAGGCTGGTCGCTAAGCTCGCCACCCGCCCCCCTCACCGCTGGCCACACTCGGTGAAGCCCAGCTGCTGGTACGCCGACCGGCGCCTGGCGTACTGCGCTCTGAGGACGGGGACCTCAGGGTCCACGTAGTCGTGAACCACCACTTCCTTCTTTCCTTCGTGCCGACGCAGCGCCCGCCCGACGGCTTGGATGACAAGGCCGGGAAAGGAAATCGGTCCCGCGAGGAATACGGTGTCGATGATGGGTGCGTCGAATCCTTCACGCCCGTACGGGACCGTCGTCATGACGAGGAGTGGGTCTCCGGTCGACGTGTCGGCGATCCTGGCCCTGATCGCCGCCAGGGCCTTGGCCCCGGTGCCGCCTCGCATGATCAGCGCTTCTGTGTCCGGTAGCAGCGCGGCCAACTCAGTCAGGTGGTCGCGACGGCGCGACAGAACCAGGCACTTGC
This sequence comes from Tessaracoccus sp. MC1679, assembly GCF_014164775.1. Lineage (GTDB taxonomy): Bacteria > Actinomycetota > Actinomycetes > Propionibacteriales > Propionibacteriaceae > Arachnia. The sequence goes on along the minus strand of NZ_JACJGB010000007.1, from coordinate 90,237 downwards.
GGCCGTCAGTAAGTGCAGCGCTGATGTCGGCGGCAATTTGGCGGTTGCGTTCGGGGTCTTCCGCCAGCACCCCGCCCAACTGGCCGATCGCCCCCGGCACGCTCATGTCGAGCCCCGAGGGGCTGCTGTACGAAGTCTGGTGGACGTGCAGCACACGATGGGGACCGTCGTAGGGGGTGACGAGGGTCGCCTCGCTGGGAAGGGTGTCGCGAATCGTGTGCCGGATTGGACCGAGCTGCCAGGTGGTGACCTGCTCCAGGCCGTCCTTGCGTTCAGGCGTCGCGGTGAGCCCCAGCCACCAGGCGGACTCAATCTGGGAGACCACCTTCTCGAACGACCCGGCAGCAAGGTGGTGGCACTCGTCGACGATGACCTGGCCATAGGGTGCGGTGAGCTCGCGAATCTCGTCGGGGCCGTGTCGGGCCAGCGTCTGCAGAAGCATGATGTCGACCTGTCCTCGTGTCTTGACGCGGCCGCCCCCCAACTGACCGGACTTGATCCCGAGTAGGACACGGATCTGTTCGCGCCACTGCGAAGCGAGCGCCGTCTTGTTGATCAGGACGAGTGTGGTGACCGCTCGTTCGGCGATGATGGCGCAGGCCATCACGGTCTTGCCCGAGCCGGTTGGCGCATGCAGGATGCCGTCCTCGTGGGCCAGCATCGAGTCCACGGCTGCCGTCTGTCGGTCGTCGAGGTCACCGAGAAAGGACACGTCGAGCTCCGTGCCCTGGCAGCGCTGATCTTCGCTGACCAGGTTGCTTGCGGCCTGCGAGATCAGGTCCGCTGCATGGTGGCGAAGCCCGCGCGGGAGGATCAGATCACCGTTGATGGCCACGTCGAAGCCCTGGATGAACCGGGGGATGCTCCAGGTGGAGCGGCGCGCGCGCTGCGCCTCGTAGAAGGCCGGGTTGTGGATCGTGGCACTGTGTCGAAGTGCGGCCGCCAGCTCAGGAGTCAGGTCCTCATCGCGAATCGTGAGTGTCGCCCCGAGTTTCGCCCGCACCAGTGGAGGGACGCGGGGGTGGATCGCGGTCGCCGGAGAAACCTCCAGCCGCGTCACATCGGGTCCTACAACCACCCGGTCCTTACGGCCCGATGCCGCCACTTGCCGTGGAGTCATCCTGTCCAGGTGCGAGAGGTACTCCCACTGATCGGTCCACGGCTCCCACGTGGCCATGTCCACGAACAGGGTTGTGCCGCGCTCTGCCCGACGGTTGCCATTCAGGGGGGCGGCGATGAGGTTTCCGACCCCTGACGAGCCTGTCGGCACGGTGTCCTGGTTCGGGAACAGGCGGTCATAGCTGGCCAGTGGCATGGATCCGCGCAGCGCCATCGCCCTGTGGATGCACGCGGTACCCATCGCCCGCGCGTCAGCTGCCGGCGTGGGAGCGGTGAAGAAGGTCCAGACGTGCGCGCCCCTGCCGGATTGGGAGATCTCCAGCGCACAGGGAACGCCCAGTGAGCTGGCGGCCTTCGTGTAGGCGTGCGCGTCCAGCATCGCCTGTGGACCGTCGAAGTCGGCGGCGAGCCACCAGCAGGTCGCATCAGGCAGCAGGGGATAGAGCCCGATGAACAGGTCGTCGTCGGACCGAAGGTGCGCCACCAGGGCTTCGACGGTCAGCGGAAGCGGGCGTCGGTCCCACAACGAGCCCTTGCCAAACGCGTCGCGCACCACTGGCGACCAGCCCTTCGTACCCTTCCGTGGGTTCTCCCAGTACCGCGCGTAGACGTCGCGACGTGCGGCGAACAGCCGGGCGAACAACGCCAGTTTGGCCTCAGGCTGTGACGAGTTGGTCACCAGGCCTGGATCGGAATGCGCGAATGTCGGTTGCTGCGCCGGTGGCTCCACGCCATCGGTGACATTGAAGCGGTTCCTCAACCGCTGGTTCTCAACGCGGAGGAGGGCGATTTGACGCTCCAACTCCTCGCGCCGCCGCTGTGGATCCGGCTGCTGATCGGCGTACATCAGACCAGGTCGTCTTCGTCAGATACTCCGGTGATCGCGTTGACGTTGGACCGCGAAACGGCATGCTCGGACGCCTGTTCCTCAGTGCGTTGGCCATCGATGGCGGCGGTATTGAGGGCTCGACGGATCCGGTGCATGATCGACGGAACGTCGTGCGTCAGCGTCGCGCGGATGATGGTCGGGTCCACCAACAGGTATCCATGCGCGATCCGGTTCCGCATGCCCCACATGAGCGACCATGCATCTCCGAACAGTGTCTGGCGTATCGCCGGATTGAGCGCGGCGAGGGCCTCGATCCCTGCAGAGAGGCGCATGCAGACGGCGTCGATGACCAGCTGATCATCGAGCTCCTCTGCAGCATGGCTCTGCATGATCTCGAAGTGGGCCAGAGCGTCTCTCAGGGTCTCAGAAGTGCCTCTGCTCACAGCGCCACCGCCTCAGCGAGGATCCGATCCCGAAGATCGGGGCGCAGCACGGTGTCGGGCACCAGATCCACCGTGCAGCCGAGCACTTGGCTCACGTCCCGCTCGAGGGCGGCAAGCTGCATCAAGCTGAGAGGACGATCCATGGTGAACAGCAGATCGATGTCGGACCCCTCGTGATCATCTCCGGTGGCGACGGATCCGAAGACGCGGACGTCGCGGCCACCAGCAGCGGCCACCAGGCGCTTGACTTCGCCTGCGTTCTTGCGCAGCCTCCGACTCAACGGCGACGTGCCGTGGAAGCGGAGCAGGCGGGACACCTCAGGCTGGCTTCGCCCGATCTCGGCCGCGATCTGCGCTTGGGTCTTACCGGCTGCCGAGGCCTGCCGCACGGCGCGAACCAACTCGCCGCGGCCCTGGGCGATGAGCTGGTCCGCGTGGCGCGCTGCCTCCGCGAGAGTGCTGGACATGACTCGAGTATAACAAATGCTATAGACCCCAGTCCGGTTCCGCGAGTCGGTCTCGCGCGTCAGTCCAGACAAAGTGTGGATAGCCAGGCAACAGGGCGGAGCAGTCCGGGGGCATCCGGTGCACGAATGTCCGGTTGCGCCGGCGGTCGAGGTCGCCACGGTGTGCGACGCGGCGGTCCGACGGCGTGTCGTGCCAGATCGTCAGGCGGTGGTGGGTCGGCCAGCTCCCAGTGTCATGCGCGGGTGGGAGCCCGAGCACGGTCAGGATCGCCCGAGCGACGCCGACGGAGCCCTCGCAGACTCGATCTACTGCAACATCTATTCAGTATGTGGCAGTGCTCCGACGGCACTGCCGCTACGGCCGTGGAGGGCTGCACTGGCGTCCCGCTGCCGCGGTTGGGGAGGGGGCTCAGTGTCCCCAGGTCGCCACGCCTGCGCCTGCGCCACGGCTGGCTCAGCTCGTCGCCCGCGCCCAGGAACGGACCGCGTCGGCGATCGGCGTCGTGGGCCGCCCGATGAGCCGCGACAGGTCCCCGCTCGTGACCAGGAGGGTGTTGTCGGCGGTGTTGCTGTCCAGCGTGGTGATGAACCCGATCGTGCCGTCATCGAGCCCGGCGTCACGCAGCACACTCACGTGCTCGTCGGTGGAGACCTCCCGGAGGGAGACCGGCCGGCCGAGGACATCGGCGAAAGTGTCAGCGAGGTCCCGCATAGTCCAGGCGGTGTCGCCGCCGAGCTCGTAGACGGCGTTGTCATGTCCGTCGCCGATGAGTGCGACGGCAGCGGCCTCGGCGTAGTCGGCGCGCGCGGCGCTCGAAACCCGCCCGTCCTTCGCGCTGGAGACGACGACGCCGGTCTGGCGGGCCTGATCGAAGGCGGGCTGGTAGTTGTCGTGGTACCAGCCGTTGCGCAGGAAGGTGTAGGTGAGGCCGCTGTCCTTGATGGCGTCCTCGGTGGCCGCATGCTCGGGGGCGACGAGAAGGCTGGTGGTGTCGGCGCCGACCACGCTCGTGTACATGATCCGGGCAGCCCCAGCGGCCTTCGCAGCCGCGACCACGTTGCCGTGCTGGGCGATCCGCTGGCCCACCTCGCTGCCGGAGATCAGCAGCACGGTGTCGCCCTCGGTGATGACGCCGTCGGCAGGGTTGTTGTAGTCGAGGACTGCGGTGCGGACGCCCTGGGTTCGGAGCGCCTCAAGCCGATCCAGGGCTCGCCCGGTGGCGACGATGTCGTCGGCCTGGACTCCGCGCTTGAGTAGGTTCTGGACCACCAGGTTTCCGAGCTGGCCGGTGGCGGCGGTGATGACGATGGACATGGTGCTTCTCCTCATGGTGGCGCAGGATGACGTCCCCAGGATAGCCGATCATTGAACTTTCAAGTTCATCCGGGGTGTCGTGCGCTGAATGGAAGGTCTGGTCGCGTCGGCGCCACCAGATCCGCCACTGGCGTGATGGCGGGGGCGCCGTCGAGGTCGATGGGCGTCCGTCGCCTGAGGGAGGCTACGGCCGGACGTCGTCGTGCAGACGCACGCTGGAGAACTCGACCGTCCCGTCGGCGCACTTCCAGTAGTGCAGGCGACGGGCGCTGGGCGTGTTGCTCTGCAGCGACACCCGCCAGCACGTCTCCCCACCGTTGCGCGTGACGGGTGCGTCGTCGCCGCCCTTCCCGCTGCGCAGCTGGTGCAGCTCGCGCGAGGCAAGCTCCGCGTCGCGCCCGGTGAGCACCTGCACCAGCACCTCCACCACCTTCGTCCGCGACACCCCGTGCACCGCGCCCAACGTGTCGAAGAACCCGGGCCCGTAGCGCCACGCTGCCAGTGGGTAGCGTTCCTTCTCCCCGACGGGGACGGTGTAGGCCCAGTGCTGCCGGATCTCGAAGTCCAGCTGCCCATCCTCCGTCGAGAACAGCACCTCGTCCGGAACCGACGGCCGCGCGCGCGACTTCTTCCTCCGCACCTCCTCGCGCAGCTGCCTGCGCAGCTCCCTGGCCTCATCCTGCTCCCTGGCCAGATCCGCCCGGGTCCGTCGCAGCTCCTCCACGAGCTGCAGCTGATCCCGCAGCAGCCCTTCCACGACGTCGGGAGTCGCCTCGGGCGCGCCCACCGCGGGGGGCGCCTCCGCATCCACGGCGGACGGGGCCTCGGCCTCCAGGGCCTCTGTCTCCTGGGCCGCCGGCTGCTCGCTGATCTGCTCGGCGACGAGCCACGGCGGCCCGCCGTCGAGGATGCTCGGGGCAGTCGCGGCCTCCTCTGGCGCAGCCGCGTCGAGCATCGAGAGCAACCACTCGCCCGAACCCTGGTCGCGCTCTCCGAACCACACCGGCACCACGTCGCCCTCTGAGAGCAGCAGCCGGAGATCCTTGCCGTCCTCAGTTAGAAGGTCGGCCGCAATGGTGCGGGTGAAGCCGGGGTAGAGCTCGACTGTGCATCCCTCGGCATCCACCGCCGCGACCCTTGCCAGCACCGTATCGCCAGGCTCGTAGGAGGCGACGGCGTCCTCGGCGCGGCGTCGCATCCCGCGGACGTCCAGGCGCCGGCTCTCCGGGTCGAGCTCCCCGCGCACGGGCATCCCCCTGCGGAAGAGCCGCTCGGCCGCGACACCGGGCTCCACCAGCTCCGGCCAGATCACGCACGGCAGCCCTCCGCCCACGTTCACCAGCGCACGACCTCCCGCCACCCCGGAGACCGTCCCGCTCACCTGCACGGCGGCCCGCTCGACGGCGGCGTCGGCGACGAACCCGCCGGCCGACGACATGCTCATGGCGTCCGAGACGAGCTCGCGCGTGATCCTGACGCGGTCCGTCCTCCCGTAGGCGAACCGCAGCGGGGACTCGTACGGATCCGTCTCCCAGCCGTGACCGATCGGGTAGACGCGCGAGGCGCCGCCGTAGACCTGGCACATCGGCGGAACAGCCTCGCTGAACGCCCAGCTTGCCTCGGGCGTCTCGATCTCCGCCACGTCGGCTATCCCGCGGAGAGTCGAGCGGAGCGACTCGACGTCGGCGTAAGCCTCGACGGTGCCCGTTGCCCGCGAGACCACTACCACCGGCCGCTGCCTGGTGGAGCTGCGGAGGAACACCCCGAGGGCGGCGGCCTCGTCGCGGGTGCGCACCGTCGGGGGCAGCGACGGGGTACCCGGGATCCCGTGGCTCCGCGGCGCCGTCGGGGGAGTGGGCGGAGCGGCCGGAGTGGGCGGCGGTTCCAGGGCGCTCCGGAGGGCATCGCGCAGGAGGCCCCTGAGATCCTTGATCTCGCGCGTGCCGCGTGCAAGGAACAGCGGGATCGAATGTGGGTCGGTCTCCCAGTCGGTCCCCGGCGGGTACACCCGGCATGCGCCTCCGTACACCGACGCCTCCTTGCCCACCACGTCGGAGAACGCATAGGTCACGCGGTCATGGGTGAGCGTGACGACGTCGGCGCGCCCGTCGGCGAGGAAGTCTCCGGGATTCACGTACGGGTTCTGCCTGCCATGCGCCACCGTCAGCACGACGACGGGCCGGGTGCGCGCCTCCGAGCGGAGGTAAGCCACCAGCCTGTGCACGTCCAGCCCGTCGCTGACCACCTGCGGCGTTGCCCCCGGTAGTTCGAGTGCCATGTTTCCCCCGTCCACGTGCCCCACCTGATCATGGCGGACAGACCAGACACGTCGCCGATGGTGCACGAATCGCCGGCGAAGTGGGGCGTCGCGGCACGGCTACGTGTCTCGGTGGGAGTGCAACGGCGTAGCGTGCGAGGCATGGAGATCTGGACCATCGGCCACTGGACCTGCCCGGTGGAGGAGTTCCTGCAGCCCCTGCAGGAACACGGGATCGGGCTCTTGGTCGACGTGCGCGCCCACCCCGGTTCCCGCCGGACTCCGCAGTTCGGCAGCGACGCGATGGCCCAGTGGCTGCCGGAGGCCGGCATCGGTTACCTCCACCTCGCCGAGCTGGGCGGGCGTCGTCGCAAGCAGGGGGTGGACCCGGCGGTCAACGCGGGATGGAAGAACACGAGCTTCAGGAACTACGCGGACTACACGCTGACCGAGGGATACGAGGCGGGAATCGCCCGGTTGTCGGCACTGGCCCGCGACACCCGGACTGCGGTGATGTGCGGGGAACCCATGCCGTGGAGGTGTCACCGGCTGCTGATCTCGAACACGTTGACCGCCAGGGGCTGGACCGTGTGGCACCTGATGGGCGAGGCGGCCCCGCGTCGACACCAGCTCGGCCAGTGGGGCGCCGTGCCGGTGGTCGACGAGCTGTCTCGGGTGACCTACCCCGACGACCGGCACGGCTTTGCCTGACGGCGGAACGCGCCTGCCTCATCGCGGCTCGCCTGCGCTCCAGGACAGGTGCCACGCAGAAAGGCTGGCGAGGTCGCAGGCGTGGGGACGCAACGCAGGCGTGGGGACGCAACGCAGGCGTGGGGACGCAACGCAGGCGTGGGGACGCAACGCAGGCGTGGGGACGCGCCTGCCTTATCGCGGCTCGCCTGCGCTCCAGGACAGGTGTCGCGCAGTAAGGCTGGCGAGGTCGCAGGCGAGGGGACGCAACGCAGGTGTGGGGACGTAGCGCAGGTGTGGGGACGTAGCGCAGGCGTCGCGCGTGCGAGCGGGGAACTCGACACCGCGCGGGTCAGGCGGGGGCCGACGACGCCCTCACCACCAGGTGCGGCGCGTGCGTCTCGCGCACCACCTCCCCGCCCTGCAGGATCTCAAGCGCCCGTCGGCCCATCTCGAGCCTCGGCTGGGCGATCGAACTCAGCTGGGGTCTGACGAGGCGCGCGAGGTCCGTGTCGTCGTAGCCCACCACGGCCAGCTCCGTCGGCACCGAGACCCCCGCGTCGTGGGCCGCCGCCAACAGCTGAACGGCCCCGCGGTCGTTCGACGCGAACACCGCGTCCACGCCCCGCAGCGCATCGGCGTCCAGCCCTGCCGGGGAGAGCACCGTTGCGGGCAGGCTTCGCTCCTCGACCACTCGCAGGTAGGCGTCCCGCCGCGCCAGCGCCGACGTCGACCCCGACATCTGCAGGAACGCCACCCGGGAGCGGCCACCGTCGACGAGGTGCGTGACGGCGAGCCGGCCCCCGAGCTCGTCGTCGTTGCTGATCCCGCTTACGGACTCCGGCAGCATCGCGGGACGGCCGACGACCACCACCGGCATCACCCGCGCCGCCTCGGCCAGCGCGCCGGGCGGGGTGTGCGCGGAGACGATCACCACCCCGTCGACCCCCAGCTGCACGAGCCGTCCCAGCTGCGCTGCCATCCGCTCCGAGTCCCCGCGACCGTGGCTGATCACCACCCCCAACCCCTGCTCGGCGGCCGCGTCCTCGACGCCGATCACCACGTCGGTGTGGTAGGCGTTGCCGAGGTCGGCCAGGAGCACGCCGACGAGATTGGTGCTGCCCTGCACCAGGGACCGGGCCCAGAGGTTGGACCGGTAGCCCAGTTCGTCGGCCACCCGGAGGATCCGCTCCCGGGTGGCCGGCCCCACTCCAGGGTCGTTGCGGAGCGCAACCGACACCAGGGACTTCGACACCCCGGCCGCGCGGGCCACGTCGACGATGGTGATGCGGGTCTTCATCCCCCTTGCCTACCACGTTTCTGGATCGCTCCAGCACTGTTCACCGACACGACACCTTCCCGTTACCCGGGCCCTCTAGGGTCGAACCGGAACGTTCCAGAAGTGAGGTGTCATGGGTCTGAACCGCCGTCCCGACGGGCTGCTGCTCGATTTCGGAGGGGTCATCGTCGAAACGCGCAAGCGCCCGACGGGTCCGAGGGAGGTGGCCATCCACCTGCACCGGATGCTGGCCCGTGGAGGGCACGAGCTGGACCCGGCGGCCCTTGAGCGCACCTTCCTCGCCGGCCAGCAGGCCCTCAAGCACTGGAAGCACGCGTCCTCCCGGCGTCCCGCCCCGCGGGAGATGTCGCACCGGGAGGTGGTGGGGGAGTTCCTCCTGGCAGACCTCCCCGACGGCGCCCGCGAGCTGGTGATCGCGGAGGCCTCCGAGCTGCTCGCGATGGTGTCGGTCACCATGTCGGACCACATCGTGCGGCCCGGCATTCCGGAGCTGCTCGCCTTCTGCCGCGCCGAGGGCATCGGGGTGGGGGTGGTCTCCAACGCGCACGCTGGCCTCAGCCACCGCCGGATCCTGGCGGAGCGCGGCCTCGCGGACCTCGTCGACGTGCAGGTCTACTCCGACGAGGTGGGCGTCCGCAAGCCCAACCCGCGGATGATCGAGATCGCCGCCGACGCCCTCGGCCTGGACCCGCGACGCACCTGGTACGTGGGCGACACCATGGACCGCGACGTCGCGGCCGGGCGCCGCGCAGGGGTGGGCGCGGTGCTGCTCACCCGGTCCAAGCACACCGACCATCCCCCCTTCGACATCGCGGAGCGCCCAGACGTCATCCTCGACGACCCCCGCGGCCTCCTCGACGCGCTGCGCGCCGCCTCCCGCGGACCCGCTCTTGCCTCCGTCGCCCCCCGGGAGGAGGGCCGGCCGGCGCTCCTCATCGATCACGGCGGGGTCATCTCCTCGACCGTCCCCACCCCGGCCGCCGTCGAGGACCTCGCCCGCGACATCGCCCGCCGCCTCGGCCGCATCCACGACGACGCCCCCACCGCGGAGGCCCTCCTGCGGGCCATGGCCGGCGCGCGGGAGCAGCACCGCAGCGCCAAGCGAGAGCTCGCCGCCCGGTACCGGGCCGGCCGGATCGACGACCTGCCCGAGCAGACCGCCCAACAGTTCTGGGCCCGCGTCGACGCGCTCCTCGGCGGCCGCCACACCTCCTGGCTGCTCGCCGAGGCCGACGACCTCATGGCCCGCTACGCGCAGGCCAAGACGGTGCGCTCGCTTCGCCCCGGGGTCGCGGAGCTGTTCCGTGCCTGCCGCGCGGCCGGCATGACGGTGGTGGTGGTGTCCAACACCGTCTCGGGGCGCACCGTGCGCGCCGAATGCGCCCGCCACGGCCTGGCCGACCTCGTCGCGGCCTACGTGTGCTCCGACGAGATCGGCGTCCGCAAGCCGTCGCCGGCCATCTTCCGCGAAGCACTGGCCATCGCCCAGGCCGACCCGCACCGCACCTGGTTTCTCGGCGACAAGCCCCTCAACGACGCCGAGGGCGCCCGCGCCGTCGGCATCGCCCACCGCGTCCTCGTCCGGGGTGGATCCACCGCCGACGAGGACCTGGACCGTGCCCTGACCGACGGGTCGGCGACTCGCGTCGTCGACTCCCCAGCCCACCTCATCGACCTGATCGACCGGATCGCACCCGCGATCTGACCCCGAAAGGACCACCACGATGTCCCACTCACCCGACGAGCGCGCCGGCCGGCTGCGCACCACCGGCGGCCTCCCGCAGCTGCAGACGCCCCAGAAGCTGATGATCTTCGTGCTGTCCATGGCCCTGTTCGGCCTGGCCAACATCATCCTCGAGATCATCCCCGACGTGACCATCGGCCCCGTCGACGTCTCCGTGTCCTACTTCGTCTTCGTGCCGCTGGCGATGGTGGCGCTCTTCTCCCCGCTGTGGGCCGCGCTCGGCGCCCCGCTCGGCGAGATCGTCTTCGTCGACCTCCTCATGGGCGACTTCTCCGGCCTCTCGGAGATCGAGGGCTACTTCCAGATGTTCCTCGCCCTCTACATCGCCGGCTCCCTGATCCGTAACCCGCGCAGCCGGCCGCAGATCTGGGTGGGCGCCATCCTCGTGGTGGTCATCGACAAGTTCCTCTCCGCCGTCGTCGACCTCACCAAGGTGTGGGTGGGCCTCGAGGACGCCGAGTTCGTCGAGGGCCTGCCCGAGTCAATGCTGCTCATCGAGTCGCTCGGGTTCGGCGTCGACATCCTCATCTCCGGCATCCTCTTCGGCGCCATCCCCGCGATGTGGCTCATCCCGGCGCTGCACGGCAAGATCGAGCCGCTCATGGGCGTGCGCCCACGGGTGCCAGGCGAGCCCATCCCCGGCGAGGCGCCGCGGACCGGCTGGTTCGTGGTCGTCGCCGTGGCCATGGCCATCGGTTCGGCATTCTTCGCCTTCCTCGAGTCCTGGGACATTGAGGTGGGCGTCTTCGAGGCCGAGTTCCTGGACCAGTACGGCACCAGCTTCCTGTGGGTGGGCGTGGGGGCGATCGTGCTCACCACCGTCGTCGCGGTCCTGGCCTACCGGCTGGGCACCCGCGGCGACACCCGCCCCGAGGTGGACGCCGACGAGGCGGTCCGGCTGGCCGAGGCCGATCTGCGCAAGGAGAAGGTCGACGCGTGAGCGACCCGATCATCAGAGTGTCGGACCTCAGCTTCCGCTACCCGGGAGCTGAGGCCGACACCCTGCGCAACGTCAACCTCACGATCGAGCGCGGCGACTTCGTGGCGATCGTGGGCGGCAACGGCTCGGGCAAGACCACCCTGTGTAAAACCTTCAACGGGCTCGTCCCCCACTATTGGTCCGGTGACTTCGCCGGGGAGGTCGTCGTCGACGGCGTCGACACGTTCACCTCGTCGGTCGCCGAGCTGTCGTCCAAGGTGGGCTACGTCTACCAGGACTTCCTCAACCAGCTGGTGCGCCCCACGGTCCGCGACGAGATCTCGTTCGGGCCGATCAACTTCGGCCACGACGACCATGCCGAGCGCACCGCCGAGGTGATGGACCAGCTGGACCTCGCGCCGCTGGAGAAGCGATTCACCTGGGCGCTCAGCGGCGGGCAGGCGCACGCCACTGCGCTGGCCGCGGTGCTCGCGCTGCGCCCGGACGTCGTGGTGGTCGACGAGCCGGTGGCCGAGCTCGACCCCGCCCGCGCGCACGAGATCTACCGGCAGCTGCGGCGCCTCAACGAGGAACTCGGGCTGACCGTCATCACTATCGAGCACCACGCCGAGTTCGTCGCGCAGTACGCGAAGTCCGTGGTGCTCATGGCCGACGGCGCCCCGGTCTGGCATCTGGGGATCGACGAGGCGGTGAACCGCACCGGCGAGCTGCAGCGCCACGGCATCCCGGCGCCGCAGGTGGTGCAGGTGTGTTCCGCCGTCGGCGCCGACCGCGCCCCGCGCGACGTGGCGGGAGCGGCCAATCTGTTGCGCGAGCGTGGCCTGGTGCCCGGTCCTGTCGTGGCCGAGCCGCGGCATCGGCCGCAGGAGCGCGTCGTGGCCCGCACTGTCGACCTCCATCACGGCTACCGCACGGTTGCCGGAGACATCCAGCCGGTCCTCACCGGGCTCGATCTGGAGCTGTTCGCCGGCGACAGGGTGGCGCTCGTCGGCGGCAACGGGTCCGGCAAGACCACCCTGCTCAAGCACCTCGCCGGCCTGTCGGTCCCCCGCTCGGGCGAGGTGGAGATCGACGGCGTCAACACGCGCAGCCGCACCCCCGGCAGGCTGGCGGAGATCGCCGCCTACCTCTATCAGCACCCGCAGCAGATGTTCCTCAAGGACTCGATCCGCGCCGACGTCGCGCTGTTTCCGTCGGGTCGCGCCGTCGCGGGCTGGGAGGGCCTCGTCGACGACGTGCTCAGGCGGGTGCGGCTGGACGAGTTCGCGGACCGGGACGGTCGCGGGCTGTCGGGCGGGCAGCAGCGCCGGGCCACGCTCGCCATCGGGCTGGCGATGCGCCCGAAGCTGCTCCTGCTCGACGAACCCACCTCGTCGCTGGACGTGTCGAGCCGGGAGGACGTCACCGGGATGCTGGCCGACCTGGGCCAGGTGATCGAGTGCACCGTCGTGGCCACCCACGACATGCATCTCGTGGCCGAATGGGCCAACCGGGTGATCGTCCTGGAGGCCGGGAGGGTGGCAGCCGACGTCGACCCCCGCGCCCTGTTCACCCACCCCGAGCTGATGCGGCGCGCCAGGTTGGTGCCCCCGCAGGTCGTCGCGCTGGGCGCCGAGCTGGGCATGGACCCGCTGCCGCTCAGCGTGGACGAGCTCGTCGCCGCCCTCCGCATCCCCGAACTCGTCTAGGAGCACCACCCATGGCCCGCAAGCAGCGCGACGTCCTGTCCGTCGAGTGGATCAAGCTGGAGCTGATCCGCACCGCCTACGCTACTCGCGGCGGCCTGTTCACGCGGATGGATCCGCGGGTGGTGATCGTCTGGTACCTCGTCCTGGCGTTCGTCCCCTGGTTCACGCACAACGTGACGGTGCTGGCCGGGTTGTTCCTGCTCGGCGTGGTCAGCGTGATCCTCGCCCGCGTGGGGCCGCTCGTCCTGGGGCTGTTCGTCATCGGGCTGGGCTTCGAGATCGTCTATCTGGTGGTGGCGTCGCTGCTGTTCGGCGGCAACGTCGAGACGCTCATCGCGCTGGCGGTGCTCAACCTCAAGCTCGGGGCGGTGTCGATGGCGTCGATGGCGGCGTTCGTGTCGCTGGATCCGGAGAAGCTCTCCGACGCGCTGCTCGCCTTCCGTGCCCCGCACCTGGTCACGTTCGGGGTCAGCTACGGCTACCGGATGCTGCCGATCATGGTGGAGGAGTTCACCACGGTCTTCGACGGCTACCGGCTGCGGATGGCCGCGCCGGCGCGGGCCGGGCTGCTGGGATGGCGCAACGTGTATCACTGGGGCCGGATGGCGATCCTCAGCTTCTACCCGATCTTCCTCAACACGGCGCAGAACGTGCGCACCACCGTCGAGGCGCTGGAGACGCGGGGGTTCACCTACGCGCAGGCCGACCCCCGTGGCCGGAGCCTGCGGTTGGCGTACCTGCGGGTGACGCCGTTGGATGTCGCGGTGCTGGGGGCGACGGCGCTGGCCGTGATCGCGTGCTTCTGGGCGGGCGCGGTGTGGCCTGTCTACCGCGGCTGAGCGCCGTCGGGCGGCACGAATGGCGGGGTCAACCGTGTCTCGATGCCCGTGAGGGCGTCGAGCCCGGAGTTCGACGGCGTGTCGTGCAGGGTGGGGGCGGTCGGGTCGGGCGTAGCCTGCGGGCATGGCGGGGCGAGCGACGACGATGAGGGTGCGGTCGGCGCGACGGCGGAAGCGCCGGCTGAGCGGAAAGGTCCAGGACCTCACCGCGGAGCAGTGGGCCGGATTGTGTGACGCGTGGCGCGGGTGTGCCTACTGTGGCGCCGTCGACGTGCCGCTGCAGAAGGACTGCGTGCTGCCCATCTCCCGTGGGGGCCGCTACACGGTCGACAACGTGGTGCCCGCCTGCCGGAGCTGCAACACCAGCAAGTGCAACACCGAGGTGACCGGCTGGATGCGGCGCAAGAAGCTCGACGAGGAGTCGTTCCTCGTGCGCCAGTGGGAGATCGTCGCGGTCCTCACCGACCCCCCTGCCGACTTGTCGCGGAGCGGCCCGGCGCCCGTTGGCTAGGTCGGGCCTTGACCGCCGGCCATGTCGGGTGTCACCCGACGCTCTCCTGCTGCGAGACCTCCACGGTGCCCTGGTCGGGTCCGGGCGCGGCGTCGGGGTTGCCGAACAGCAGGGCAAAGACCAGGAAGACTGCGATGACGGCAGCGGCGGCCTGGGCGTTGACGGCGGCGAATGGGGAGGCGTTCATGATGTTCCTTCGTTGTGCGGGCATGGCGGGGCCAGGCCGGGTTGTGGGTGGGCTTGCCGCCCCGGCGGGAGCCGGGGCGCGTGAGGGGCGGGCGATCAGTCGGGGGTGTCGACGATCGCCTCGGTGAGTTGGTGCGCCACGAGGGTGACTTGCCTTGCCAGGTCCTCGATGGTCGATGGGTTGATGCGCTGGACGGGGCCGCCTATGCCGATGCAACCGACCGGCGGTCCGTCCCGGCCTTCGAACACCGGCGCCGAGATCCCGCACCCCCCGGTGTGGTTCTCCTCGCTGTCGACGGCGTAGCCGAGAGAGCGGACCGTCTCCAGGTGGTCGCGAAGCAGGCCGGGATCGGTGATGGTGTGACCGGTGCGGGCAGGTAGCTCGACAGGCAGCGGGGCCAGTTCCCAGGCGAGCAGGCACTTGCCGACCGACGTGGAGTGGAGGGGCAGCAACCGGCCCTTCTCCAGCACGACACGCAGCGACTGGGCCGTCTCGATGGCGTCCACGACAAGGGCCTCTCCATCCGCGGCCACCGCCCCGTGTGCGCATTCCCCGGTCAGGCCGACGAGTTCCTGCAGGAACGGCGAGGCAAGCTGGCGAAAACGCCGCTGGGCGCTGGTGAGGCCGAACCGTGAGCGAAGCGCCGGCCCGAGCCGGTAGCCCCGGCGGGAACGTGCGGGCGCGACGGCGAACCCCTCCTTGGCGAGCGTCTGCAGGATGCGCGAGGCAGTGCTCTTGTGGACCCCCAGCTCGTAGGAGACCTGCTGAACGGAGAGGCCACGGTGTTGCAGGGCGGGGTCACTCTCCAACTCGATGAGAAGGCGGATGACGCGGAGGCCACGCTCAAGACTGCTGCGTTCGACGCCCTGCTGACTCACGTCCACCCCTCCCTCCGGGCCCGTTGTTCCGATGACTCGAGGCTAGACATCGCGCAGAGACTGCACAACCGGCACTCATGGATAGGTTGCGTAACGTGCAACATGTACCGTCCTGGACCGGAGAATTCTCAGAGCGTTGCGTTCAATGCAACTTGACGCATCCAGGTCACTCACAGGACTTGGAGTCTGGTTGTTCCGGGAGCCCTGGCGAAACCTGACCACGACCGCGCCAGCGAGCGGAGTCGCCACCAGATCCGCCTCTTCGCGTGGGCCCGACCCGCCTCCCCGCGACATTGGGTGACCGCGCAATCAAATCGTTACCTCCGCGTCCCCACACGAAACATCACGTCCACTAATGTGTCGGACGGCCCGTAGTACTCGGGGCCGCGTCACGGGTGGAAGCAGGGATCCGGATGGCAGAGATCACCGCCGTCGAAGCGCGTGACGGCGCCGTCGCGATCGCGGGCCGCACGCCGTGGCAGATCACGCGCTCGCGCCTCGCCCGCGACAAAGTCACCATCGCGGCCCTCTGCTCCACCGTCTTCTTCATTCTCCTCGCCGTCACCGCACCGCTGATGACCCAGCTCGGCTGGCTCGATCCGTACTCCTCCAACACGGACCTGGTGGGCGGCCTCGGCTCTCTACCCCTCGGACCGCTCGGGGGAGTGTCCTGGGACCACCCGATGGGCGTGGAGCCGGGCACCGGCCGCGACCTCCTCTCCCGCGTGCTCGCCGGCCTCACCGTCTCCCTCGTCGTGGCCACCAGCGCGGTCGCGGTCTCCGTGGTTCTGGGCACCGTCATCGGAATTGTCTCCGGCACCGCCGGCGGGCGCGTGGACTGGCTGTTCTCCCGCGTGATCGACTTCGTGCTCAGCTTCCCGCAGACGCTGATGCTGATCGCCCTGTCCACCATCGCGATCGACGTCATCCAGCGCTCACTCGGCACAGACCGGACCCCGGCGTCGATGCTGTTCATGATCGCGGTGATGGGCTTCTTCGGCTGGCCCTACTTCGCCCGGATCATCCGCGGGCAGGTGCTGTCACTGAAGGAACGCGAATTCGTCGAGGCCGCACGGTCGCTGGGAGCCGGGCGCGTCCGGATCTACTTCACCGAACTGCTTCCCCACCTGTGGGCGCCGATCCTGGTCTACACCACGCTGATCATGCCCCAGAACATCGCCACCGAGGCGGCACTGGGCTTCCTCGGGGTCGGCATCCAGGCGCCCACCCCGTCGTTCGGCTCGATCCTCAACGATTCGGTGCACTACGCCACCTCGGATCCGGCGTACTTCATCTTCCCGGGCGTCACCCTCTTCCTGGTGGTGCTCTCGTTCAACCTCCTCGGCGACGGCCTGCGCGACGCGCTGGATCCCAAGGCGGACCGCCAGTGACGGCCACACCCAGAACTTCCACCACATCCACCTATGAAGGAGAGCGCCAATGAGGCGTAGCAAGATCGCCGCGAGCGTCGCGGCACTGATGGCCTTGGGCCTGATCACGTCCTGCGGGTCGACACCCGAGGCAACCAGCAGCGGGTCGACGGCGGCCTCCGAGTCCGCCGCCGCCGACACTCCCACCGCCGGAGGGACCCTCAACCTGCTGATCGGCACCGCGACGGAGCACTGGGACCCGCAGCGCACCTACGTGGGCGTGGCCATCGAGTTCGGCAACCGAACGTTCAGCCGCACCCTGACCACCTGGTCGCCGGTGACCTCGAACACCGAGCAGGCCACGCTCGTCGCCGATGCCGCCACCGACACCGGCACGGTGAGCGAGGACGGCAAGACCTGGACGTTCACCCTCAAGGACGGCATCAAGTGGGAGGACGGCCAGGACGTCACCTGCGAGGACTACAAGTACGGCATCTCCCGCACCTTCGCCGTCGACGTGATCACCGGCGGCCCCAACTACGCCATCCAGTTCCTCGACATCCCGAAGAACGACGACGGCTCCTCCCAGTACGTCGGCCCCTACACCGGCACCGGCCAGGAGCTCTACGACCAGGCGGTCAGCTGTGACGGCAACACCATCACCTTCAAGCTGAGCCAGCCCGTGATGGACTTCAACTCCACGGTCACCATGACCGCCTTCGGCGCCTTCCGCGAGGACAAGGATCAGGGCGACAAGTCCAACTTCCAGATCTTCTCCAACGGCCCCTACAAGCTGGACGGCACCTGGTCCCCCAACAGCGGCGGCACCTTCGTCCGCAACGACGAGTGGGACCCGGCCACCGACGAGGTCCGCAAGGCCTACCCCGACTCCATCGTGTGGGACGAGTCCCTCACCCAGGAGACCGTCTACGAGCGCCTGATCGCCAACCAGGGTGACGACCAGAACGCCATCACCTTCGACCAGGCACCGGTCACGGCGCTGGCCAACGTGTCCACCGGCGCCGAGGGCCGCACCGACATCGTCGCCTCGCCCTACACCCGGTACCTGGTGCCGAACTACAAGTCCGATGTGATGAGCAACGACAAGGCCCGCGAGGCGCTGGCCCTGGCCACGGACCGCTCCGCCTACGTGACCGCCGTCGGCGGCGACCAGGTTGCCAAGCCGATCAACTCCCTGATCAACCCGGCCCTCGAGGCGTTCCCGGACACCCCGCTGCTCGCCGGCGAGACCGGTGACCCGGAGGCAGCCAAGGCAGCCCTCGAGGAGTCTGGCCTGACCCTGCCCGTGGCCATCAACGTGGCCTACCGGAAGAACGACACGATGGACAAGGTCTTCTCCGGCCTCAAGACGGGCTGGGACGCTGCCGGCTTCGAGACCAACCTGATCGGCATCCCGGCCGAGCAGTACTACGGCACCCTGCAGTCCCCGGACTCGGCCCCCAAGTACGACGCGTACTGGGCCGGTTGGGGCGCGGACTACCCGTCGGCCTCCACGGTGATCCCGCAGCTGCTCGACGGCAGCACGCAGATCAGCGCCGGCGGCCCCGGCCAGGACTACGGCTACTTCAACAACGACGAGTTCAACGCCGGAATCGACGAGGCCTACCAGATCGCCGATCAGGCCGAGCGCGAGGCGGCCTGGGGCCAGCTCGACGCGGCCGCCGTGACCGAGCACTTCTCGGTCATCCCGCTGATCGTGGACCAGTTCGTGTTCGTCCGCGGTAGCAATGTGCAGGGCGCCTACGTCAATGGCACCTTCACGGGCTACTACGACGTGGCGACCATCTCGGTCAAGAACTGACATAGAGCAGGAGGTGGGGGTGCGTCCACGGGCGCACCCCCACCCACGCGGAACACTAGGAGCTGGCATGTTCTACTACATCCTCAGGCGGCTGATCGCCGTCGTGGCGATGCTCTTCGTGATCACCGCGACCACCTTCGTCCTGTTCTACGCCTCACCGATCGACCCAGCCCAGTACACCTGCGGTAAGAACTGCACCCCCACCATCCTCGAGGGCAACCGCAAGGCCCTCGGCTACGACCAGCCGGTCACCGTCCAGTACGGCAAGTTCGTCGCCGGCCTGTTCGTCGGCCGCGACTTCCCGGACAACGCGGAGCTCCGCGAGTCCAACCCGGAGCAGGTCGTCCACTGTGGCGCCCCGTGCCTGGGGTACTCGCCCAGCCAGCACCGCACCATCAACGAGATGGTCGGCGAGGCCTGGCCGGTCTCACTGTCCATCGCCGTCGGGGCCTTCTCGCTCTGGATGTTCATCGGCGTCGGCGGCGGCATCCTCGCCGCGCTCAACAAGGGCCGATGGCCCGACCGCACCATCGTCGGCGCCGCCCTCGTCGGGTTCTCGCTGCCCACCTTCTTCGTCGGCCTGATCCTGCTGACCTTCCCCGCCATCAAGTGGGGCTGGGTGCCCATCCCCAACTACGTGCCGTTCTTCGAGAACCCCCTCGCCTGGGCGCACAATCTGATCCTGCCGTGGATCACGTTGGCGTTCTTCTTCGCCGCCAGCTACGTCCGGCTGACCCGCGCCTACATGATCGAGACGCTCAGCGAGGACTACATCCGCACCGCGCACGCCAAGGGCGTGACCAGGGGCCGGGTCGTGTTCAGGCACGGCCTCCGCGCCGCCACCACCCCCATCGTCACGGCGGCCGGCCTGGACCTCGGCGGCCTCCTCGGCGGCGCCATCATCACCGAGAGCGTCTTCTCCATGCACGGACTCGGCTTCCTCGCTGTGCGCTCCGTCACCAACATGGACCTGCCCACCATCGTGGCGATGGTGATGATCGTCGCTTCCTTCATCGTCATCGCGAATATGGTGGTCGACATCGCCTACGGATTCATCGACCCGAGAGTGAAGGTGGGCTGATGAGCGAACCGTTCCTTCGAGTCACCGATCTCAGGGTCAGCTTCCCCACGGACGACGGCGTGGTCAAGGCCGTCGACGGCCTCACCTTCACCCTCCACAAGGGCACCACGCTGGGCATCGTCGGCGAATCGGGCTCCGGCAAGTCCGTGACGTCGCTGGCGATCATGGGTCTCCACCGCGGCTCACGTGCCCAGGTCAGCGGCGAAATCCTGCTCGACGGGCAGGACCTGCTCACGATCTCCGACGAGGAGCTCCGCCGCCTCCGCGGACGCAAGCTCGCCATGATCTTCCAGGACCCGCTCTCGGCGATGCACCCCTACTACACCGTCGGACAGCAGCTCACCGAAGCCATCCAGGTGCACGAGAACGTCTCGAAGAAGGCCGCCCGCACCACCGTCATCGAGATGCTCGCCCGCGTCGGCATCCCGAATCCCGACAAGCGCGTGGACCAGCACCCCCACGAATTCTCCGGCGGCATGCGGCAGCGGGCCATGATCGCCATGGCGCTGATCAACAACCCCGAGCTGCTGATCGCCGACGAGCCCACCACCGCCCTCGACGTGACGGTCCAGGCCCAGATCCTGGACCTCATGCGCGGCCTCCAGCAGGAGTTCGGCTCGGCCATCATCATGATCACCCACGACCTGGGCGTGGTGGCCGAGATCGCCGACGACGTCATGGTGATGTACGGCGGCAAGGGCGTGGAGTACGCGGAGGTCGACGACGCCTTCCACCAACCCGACCACCCCTACACGTGGGGGCTGCTGACCTCCATGCCCCGCCTGGACCGGCTCAAAGCCGAGCGGCTGATGCCGATCGACGGCAACCCGCCGTCGCTGATCAACATCCCGCCCGGCTGCGCCTTCCATCCGCGCTGCACCTTCCGCGAGTACGCGGGTGTGGCGTGCGACGAGGTGGTGCCCGAGCTGCTCGAGTCCTACCCCAAGCACGATTCGCGGTGCCACATCCCCGTGGCGAGGCGCGCGGAGCTGTTCGCCGAGCAGATCCTCCCGAGGCTGTAGGAGAGTCCGATGAGCCTGTTGAACGTCACCGATCTGAAGAAGCACTTCCCCACCCACACCCAGAAGCTCATCCGCACGCCCGGCGCCCCCGTCAAGGCAGTCGACGGGCTCAGCCTCACGCTGGACTCCGGCGAGACGCTCGGCGTGGTGGGGGAGTCCGGCTGCGGCAAGTCGACGGCGGGGCGCACCATCCTCCGGCTGCTCGAGCCGACGGCGGGGACCATCGAATTCGAGGGCCGCGACGTCACCAGGGTCAAGGGCGAGGAACTGCGTCGGCTGCGTCGCGAGGTGCAGATGGTCTTCCAGGACCCGTACGGCTCGCTCAACCCTCGGCACCCGATCGGCGCGATTGTCGCGGCGCCGTTCCAGATCCAGGGCATCAAGCCGCCCGGCGGGGTGAAGCGCACGGTCCAACAGCTGATGGAGCGCGTGGGGCTGAACCCCGAGCACTACAACCGCTACCCGCACGAGTTCTCCGGGGGCCAGCGCCAGCGCATCGGCGTGGCCCGGGCGATCGCGCTCAAGCCCAAGCTGATCGTGTGCGACGAGCCGGTCTCGGCGCTTGACGTGTCCATCCAGGCGCAGGTGATCAACCTGTTGGAGGACCTGCAGGCGGAGCGGAACCTGGCCTACCTCTTCATCGCCCACGACCTGTCCGTGGTGCGCCACATCTCCGACCGGGTGCTGGTGATGTACCTGGGGAAGATGATGGAGGTGGCGGATCGCGACACCCTCTACGAGCGGCCGATGCACCCGTACACGCAGGCGCTTCTCTCCGCCGTTCCGGTTCCGGAGCCGCGGCGAGGTCGGGACCGGATCCTGCTCACAGGCGACCTGCCCAGCCCGCAGAACCCGCCGTCGGGCTGCGTGTTCCGGACCCGGTGTCCGATCGCAACCGAGCGGTGCGCCGCCGAGGCGCCGGTCCAGGCCGAGGTCGAGCCCGGCCACCTGGTGGCGTGCCACTATCCGGCGGTCCGGGTGGTGATCTAGCCCACGTCTTCCTGACGTGGTCGATTTCTTCCTTCTATGATGGAAGCATGGCGCTGAACATCAAGGATCCGCTCACAGACGACCTCGCCAGGCGGCTGGCGGCGGAGACGGGTGAGAGCATCACCGTCGCCGTGCGCGTGGCGATGGAGGAACGGCTCGAACGCTTGGAGCGGGAGCGGCGGCGGCACGGGCGCCGACCCCACCTCGGCCGCTACATCCAGCGGGCGCGCGCTCGCCGACTACTCGATTCCCGTCCAGTCGAGGAGATCCTCGGCTACGACGAGAATGGCCTGCCGCAATGATCGTCGACACCTCTGCCCTGATGGCGATCATCCTCGGTGAGCCGGACGCGGAGCAGGTCCTCGCGCTGATGGCCGACGCCAGAGACCTGGCGGTGTCCGCGGCGTCCCTCGTCGAAGCGGCCATCGTCGCGGAGGCGAAGGGCGGGCCGGAGGCGGCGGATGACCTGCAGGCACTGCTCGCGGATCTCGAATGCGCGGTCCTGCCGTTCGACGAGGAGCAGGCCATCGTCGCCGCCGAGGCCTGGCGCCGGTTCGGCAAGGGGCGTCACCCCGCCGGGCTGAACCTCGGTGACTGCTACGCGTATGCGGCGGCGAAGGTGTCGGGGTGGCCGCTGTTGTTCAAGGGCGAGGACTTCGCGCAGACGGACATCGCCGCAGCCGGGTGACCTCACCATCACGCTGCCCCAGCGTGGGGCAGTGGAGAGGATGGGTCGTCGCTTCGCCTCCAGGGCAAGGGCCTACAGCGCCAGCGTCAGGATCAGGGCCACGATCAGCGCCACGGCCATGATCGCGACCACGCCCAGCACGAGCCACACGAGCCCCCGGCCGAGGCGGTCGGCCGCCTCCGCGTCGTCACCACCGCGCGGGTCACCCACAGAGAAGCGGAGGATGGCTGCGTCGGTGGCGTCGTCGACGACGGCCCGTCCCGTTCGGTGCCCGGCGTTGGCCGTCGCCATCGCCTCGGCGATCCCCCACCGCATTCCCCGAGCGTCCTCCGGCTTCATGGCAGGAGTCAGGTGCCGGGAGCAGTCCCGCAGAAACGCCGGGGCCGCCCGGCTGCCCACGACGACCTGCGGGAACCTCGCCAGCAGGGAGGCTAGATCATCCTCGGCACCAGAACCCGGGCGCGCCATCTCGACGGCCATCGGCGCCAGTAGGTCAGGATCGTGCTCGACCATCTCCGCGAGGTACTCCACCCCCAACTGCCCGGCATGCCGGTTGCTGAGAAGCCTGCGGATGCGTCGGGTGTCGCGTTGCAGCGCCTTCGCCTGCTCGGCCGCGGTCAGCACCACCAGGCCGGGCGCGGACTCGGCCGTGAGCCCGAGGCCGTCCAGCCATGGCCGCGCCTCCCGGAGCCCCGCCACGTCCCAGCCTGTGGTGACATCCTCGGCGAGCAACAGCAGCGCGTCGGTCTCCAGCAAGCCAGGCGGCAGCATCGGGGCCTGACCCTTCCTGGCCCGCCTCCGCTCGATCCGCACCAGCTGGCCCCAGACTCCGGGCAGCTCCAGTGAGTCGACCGCCCCCCGCGACACCACCGTCGACGGGTGGCTCAGCAGCCGCTCGAGCTGATCCACGTCACCCGACAGCAGCCGCCTGGACAGGTCTCCGTCGGCCCACCGTCGTGCCTGAGGTCCGACGATGGGCCCATGGAGCAGCTGCAGCGCCTCACTCAACGACAGTGGCCGCTGCCCTTCGAGCTCCTCCAGCCACTCGGCCCAGCTCCCCGCCCGCGACCTCCGGCCGGGATACCGCCGCTCCGCCGCCTCGCCGAGCGCCCAGGCCAACCCTGTGGGGAGTGGCTCCACGTCCGGCCGGGCCCCGTCGTCGTGAGGTGCGCGCGCCGAGAAGCCGCGGAAAATGTCGCGGTGCCGCTCCCGCAGGGCCTCCGGCCACTCGCCCGAGATCACGGTCTCGCCGGCCTCGATGCGCGAGGCGGCCAGCGAGGTGGACCAGGTGTATCCCTGCGCCACGCCCTCGGGCAGGATCCGGCACAGCCACCCCAGCAGCTGATCCACCTGCCCCTGGCTCCCCGGCAGCAGAAGCACCCGGCGCGACGGGTCCAGCGCCAGCATGCCTGCCAGGGCCCGTTCCACCTCCTGGCCCGGCGCCTTCAGGGTGGTGCGCGGGCGGACCGTCGGGCCGGGCAGGAGCCAACCGTCGCGCCGCACCACCGGCAGCGATCCGGGCAGGCAGTCCATCAGGGTGCCGCCGTCGGACAGGGCGGCGAGCTGGACGGTTCCGGCGGGACCGTAGTGACCCCCCGACCCCTGGACGACGACGACCCATGAGCCCACCCGCGGCGAGTAGCGGTAGGTGGTCACCGCGATCCCCGGCGCGTCAGGGGAGCCGGCGACGGCGAGCTGCGGGTACAGCGGTTCGAGCGCCGCGAACTCGGCCGCGACCTGGGGCGGGAGGGACGGGGAGCTGCGCTCCGGGTCCGGGCGGAAGCCGCCTCCGCGGTCCGAGCGGGTGGAGACGAGCCAGGCCTGGGTCGTCATCCGGGCTCCTGGAACAGCACCGTCATCAGATGCAGCAGCCCGGCGTTGGACGGGATCATCGCATCAGGGTCGCCGACCTGGCGGACCCGGCCGTCCGGCGTGACGAACTCGCGCGTGCAGGTCAGGACGAAGCGGATCGCCGCGGTGCCGTTGAGCGTCGAGACCAGGTTCCTGCCGAAGTCGGCGCCGAGCAGGGCGGAGGCGAGGACGGCGGTGACGACGTCGCGGGCCTGGAGGACGGACCCGTCGGCGCCGGCGAACCAGTACCGCTCGGAGGTCTCGACGGCGACCTCCAGCCCGCCGACGCGCAGCGGCGCGAAGGCGTCCGTGGCCACCAGCCCCCAGAAGTTCGACGGATCCCCGAAGTGGCCCAGGACGGCCAGCGCAACCTCGTTGGCCACCCTGGCGCGCTCATAGCGGTCGCTGTCCTTGAGCACTCCACCCAGCAGTTGGCGCGCGGAGGCCGTCATGAACTCCGGGTCGTAGTGGTTCACCGCCGCCAGAACCGCATCCGCGGCAGCGCCCTTGAACTCCCTGGCCGACTCGGGCCGACGGAAGGCCCACGCCCAGCGCCTCAGCGCGTCCGGTTCACCGGGGGCTACGGGCTGCCGGGCGAGAGCACTGTGGATCGCGTCGGACTTGGACACCGCGATGGACAGCTTCGCGTGGCCCATGGCCGTGAGCTCGCCGTCGCTCATCAACAGCACCGAGTGCAGCAACTCGTGGGCCTGCTGGCGGGTGGACATGAACACGTGCCCGGGCTGGCTGCCCCGGACCCGCGAGGACGCCAACCGCTCGGCTTCGCTCAGCTGGTGATACACCGACGAGAGCGACAGCGAGTCGAGGACGCCGAGGAAGTGATGCGAGTAGTTGAGCTGAGCTCGCTCGCTGCGGCCCAGCTTCACCCCGCCGTCGCCGAGGTCGGTCAACCTGTCGATGATCTCGCCGGGGAGATCCACCAGAGCGGTGGTGACCTGCCGCCCGCCATGCGTGCTGCGGAACAGGTACGGGGCCCTCGTGCTGCCCCAGATGCGGGCCCGGTACTCGATGCTGGCGGGATCCGGATTCTCCAGCAGCAGCGCCTGCCGCAGGACGTGCTCCAGCTTGTCCGGGGCCGCGACATCGTCGCTCACCGCGCCCAGGTAGGCGGTGAGCCGTTGCCGTGCGGTCTCGCGGTAGTCGGCCGTCGGTTCGATGCTCCCGGTGGTGAACCGCTGCCCCATCTCCGGGGTCAGCACGCGCCGCACCTGACGCTCCTGCCCGGGCGCGATCTCGGGTGCCCCCAGGTGCGACGGCGGCAGCACCTCCTGCCACAGCCCGCGCGCGAGCTGAGACTTGCCCCCGCCGGTGGATCCCAGGATCTGCACGACGGTGGGGTCATCGGTGGCGTCGGGGCGGGGCTGGTCGCGGGTGGTGGTCCCGATGATGGCCTTGATGAGGCGCATGACGATGTTGGGGGGCGGCGCCTGGGCCGCCGTGACCCGGCGCATGTGGCCGTAGCGGCAGATCTCCCACCGGTCGGTGACAGCGTCGCGGGGGAGCATCGTGCCGAGCACGATGTCGCGGTGGCGCAGCCGGTACGAGCCGCCGTCGGGCCTGCTGCTGACCTCCAGCACCAGCCAGTCGCCCTCCTCGGCGCTGCACAGCAGACATGCGCGCCCCATCAGCTCACCGACCCCCACAGCCAGAAGACGAGCAGCAGGACCAGGAAGGTGGCGACCGCGCTGACGACGGTCACCATCGTGGAGATCCGCTGCAGCTGCCGGTCCACGTCGTCGAGGTAGGTCGACAGGCGCACCGTCACCGGATCCGAGCGCCGACCCGTCCGCCCGGTGAGCGCGCCGAGCTCATCGCGGGTGAGCTCGAAGGGGGTGACCAGTCCCATGACGAATGCGGTCAGCCGCTCTATCACTTCCCCAGCACCGCCAGAACCCCCATCATCGCCAGCAGGATCGCGGCGCCCACCCCGATGGCCACCCCGATGAGGAGCGCGCGCGTGACCCGCTCCTTCACCGTGGCGGTCACCGCCGCCCTGACCACCTCGTCGTAGGCGGCCTGGGGCCGGTGGACGCTGGAGCGGAGGGCCCGCTTGGACTGCTCCGCCACGACGAGGTGGGCCGCCGGGATGCCGGTCGGGGCGCGGACGGCTTCCACGCGCGCCGGGTCGATCCGGGTGTCGCCGCGCACCGCGGGGGTGGTGGCGCCGCCGTCGACGATCGTGATCTCCTCCTGCGCGGCCCTCGCCGTCGAGATCGCCGCCGCCATGTCGTCGGCGGTGTCGAAGCGGTCCTCGCGCTGGGGCTGCAGCGCCTTCAACACCACGCCGTCGAGGAGCTCCAGGCCGGGATCGTCCGCCCGCAGGCTCGGTGGGACGACGGCGGGGCGCGCCCCGGTGGACGCCTCGAGCGCCCCGAACGGGAGCGACCCGGTGAGCATCTTGTACATCAGGCAGCCCACGGAGTAGATGTCCGAGCGTGCATCCAACGGCTGGCCCAGGAGTTGCTCCGGCGAGGCGTACTGCGGGCTGCCCGGCTGGAGGCCGGTGAGGGTGACCGGTGCATCGGAGGAGGACTTGGCGATGCCGAGGTCGATGATGGTGACCCGGCCGTCGCCGTCGATCATCACATTGCTGGGTTTGATGTCGCGGTGGAGGATCACCTGCGGGTCCGCGTGCATCGCTTGCAGGCCGGCCAGCACCTGGAGGGTGATGTCCACCACCGCCTCCGCGGTGAATCGTCGGGTGACCTTCAGCTTCTCCTGGAGCGTCTCGCCCCGGACGTGGTCCATGACGATGTAGGGGTGGTCCTCGTGGGGCCCGGCCCACGGCGCGGGGCCGGTTCCGGCGTCGCGGACCCGCACGACGTTGGGATGTTCGATGCGCGAGAGGAGGGCCCGCTCCCTATGGAGCCTGGCCCTGAAGGCGCCGTCGACGCTCATGGCGCCGGTGGGGAACTTCACCGCGACCATGTCGCCCTGCTGGCGGTCCGCGCCCGTGTACACGTGGGCCATGCCGCCCCGCTTGGGCACCTCGTCGGTCAGCTCGTAGCGGTCCGCGACGACGAAGCCGGCGTGCTCCGTCATGTCGGCCCCCTGGGTGGTCTGGAAGTGCGGTCTCCGCCTCGATGGTACCGCCGTGGGCCAGCGCCCCTCGCAGGAACACCGGGCCGCGACGGGTGTCCGACCCGGGGCGCGATGGAGCGCGGCCGGTGCCCGCTGCGCGGGAGGCGCCTGCGTTAGCTCTGGCCGCCTGAGCTACAGCGCGGGCGGCTGAACGCGACACAGGCGCCTCCGGGGCGCCAGCACTGTAGTACAGGCGTCGGGACGGAGGGCAGGCGTCGGGACGGAGCGCAGGCGTCGGGACGGAGCGCAGGCGTCGGGACGGAGCGCAGGCGTCGGCCAACGACGACGACTCGATTCGCGACGGCCTGCAGCGGTGGTCGTCCCACCAGTTCGCCCTCTCCGACGGAGACGAGCTCACGTTCGACCCCGCGGCCCTCGACCGCACGCCGGTGGAGTACCGGACCTGGTTCCAGGTTGCGGTGCACGAGATCGGCTGAACCCGGACGGCGCCCACCGCTGCGACGACCGGTGCTTGGATCGCGTGGTCGCGGATATCGGTCAATCGCAGCGGGGTGAAGCTCAGCGGCGCCCCCAGAACGCGTCCTCGTTGGCACCGTCTTCGGAGAACAGATGCACAGCGATGATCTGTCCGTCCCGGATGGTCAGGAGGTCCACCCCGGCCATGTCCATCGACGTGTCGGCGCGTGTCCCGCTGAAGCGGACCGGAACCGCAACAAGTTCGCCGTTCGCCATCGCGGGCCCGGTCACGACAAGCTGGAAACTGCCGGCGCTCACGTCCATCATCCCGCCCAGCAGGGACCCCACACCGTCGATGCCGGTGTGGTCGCCTGAGAACTGGTTCGCCCCCGGCTGGTGCCACACCACCTGCGGGCTCATCAGGCCCATCGCCGTGGGCACGTCACCTCTTCCCAGTGCCTCGAAGTAGGCGGCGGCGACGGCGGCTGGAGCATTGTTGTTCATCGGATGATCCTTGTCTCGGGGGGTGCGTGAGATCAAGGTAACGATTGGTAACCTGTTACCTCAACGTAACCGTCAGGAGTGGATGACGATGGACCAGCCGCCTCAGTGGAATGTGATGGTCGCAACGTGCCCGTCGCGCACCTCGTTGGCGCGCATCGCGAACAAATGGACCGCGATGACCGTGATCGCCCTCAGCGACGGTCGCCTGCGTTTCGGGGAGATTCGGCGGGCCGTGGACGGAATCAGCGGGAAGGTCCTGGCCGACACGCTGCGAGACCTTGAGCGCGACGGGATCGTCTCCAGAACCGCCTACGATCAGATGCCCCCGCGAGTCGAATACGAGCTCACCACTCTCGGGCAAACCCTGCGGGACCCCCTCGCCGCTCTGGGCCTGTGGGCCGAGACGCACATCGCGGAGGTTGAAGCAGCCAGAGACGCTTACGACCAGAAGGCTTGAGCCCTTCCACCCGAATCGGCGGAAACGGTTTCGGTGGTCGTCCGCCTCCCAGTTCGGGACCCGACTCCGCGACATCCACGGACCCAGGTCGAGGACTGACGAACAGGCTCTTTTGTAGCCCGGCGCACCCTCCGCCCGATCAACCGTCGCGCGTGCGGGGGCCGCGATCGGAGCAGCCGTTGCCCGCCCGCGCCGTTGTTCGCACAATGGCCCGAGGGCGCCGTCGCCCCAGGGACGAAGGGGGAACAATGACCGACTTCTACAGAGCAGCCCCGGGCGAGACATCCCCGCCGATTCCCGACGGGCCACAGCTATGCAACGGGACCGCCGACATGCGCGTGGTGCACAACGCGTTTCTGTACGGGTACACCGACGCCCCGGCGCTGATCCGCTCCACCACCGCGTGGGACTCGCGACGCTCCGAGTTCGTGGGTCACTACATCGCGGAGATCGACGCTACCCTGCACACGCACCACGAGTCCGAGGACGAGCTCCTGTGGGACCGCCTCGAGCAACGCGCGCCGGGCTGTGCGCTGCACGTGGGGCAGATGCGGGCTCATCACGCGGAGGTGTCGCGGCTTCTCGCGAAGGCGGCGCCGCTGCTCACCGCCTGGCGGGCGAGCGCCGACCCGAAGTACGGAGCGGAACTCGCCGACGCCTACGAGGAACTGCTGAGCGTGCTCAAGGTCCACCTCCGCCGCGAGGTCGTCGAGGTGGTGCCCGTGGCCGAGAAGGTGATCACGGCCGAGGAGTGGAAGCACCTCGGCGACCACTCGATGGACGCCATCCCGAAGTCGCGGCTCCTTGTCCAGTTGGGCATGATGCTGGCTGCCTCGCCTGGGGAGTCGCGGCAGATGTTCGACGAGCTGCCGATGCCGATCAGGTTCATGTATCGCCTCGTCGGTAGGCGCCAGTTCGAGCGCCAGTTCCGCGAGCTCTTCCCTGGCCGCCCCGTCCCGCAGACCTGACACATCCCGCGTCCGCGGACCCGGGAGCAGGCGATCGGCTGAATGTCACGCTGAGTGCCGTACTCGATACTCAGCCTGACATTGAGCTGTTGCTCGTCACCGCCCTCGCGCCGAGCGAGAAGGCGACCCGCTCAGCCGACGGTGGGGCGGGGCATGCCGCAGACGTAGGCGGCCTGCGCGATGTGCTGGGCCGCGTCGTCGATGATGCTCACCAACCGCACCCCGCGGGTCACAGGGGGGTTCCAGCGGTGGTCGACGACGGCGTCGAGGGCGGGCTCGTCCAGGGTGCGGAGGTAGTCACTCAGAGCGTCGATCGTGGCCGTCGCGTACTCGACCAGCAGCTGCGGATCCACCACGACGACGGCGCGCGCCTTCTCTGCGGTGTGCCCGTATCCGACGCCGTCGCCCACGGCATCCAGGGCGAAGCGCTCCCGGAAGCCGTCGCGGGTCCAGAGTTCGTCGAGGCCAGTGAGATGGGCCAGCTGGACGTCGATCTCGCGTCCGGTGTGCCAGAGCAACCAGGCCACGGAGTTGGGGTGGCCGGCGGGGTGGGCGTTGAGGACCTCGTCGGTGAGGCGTGGGGCGAGTGCCTCAAGGGCGTCCAAAGGGCGCGAGGCGGCGTCGAGGAGGATGTCGAGGGCGTTCATGGAGGCCAGTCTGCCCCTCCTGACCGAACAGCGTGGAAACAGGGCCGCCTGGGGAGCAGTGCCTTAAACGGTGGGGGACAGGGCTGCGCGCAGGGACGCGCCCCACCGTCGCGCACGGTCGAGTTCGCCGTCCTTCAGCGGGCCGTACTTGCCCTGCACGATGAACCCCTCCGGCTTGGCCACGCTCCGGTAGCCCTTCCCCTCGAGCTCCTTCGCGATGGTGGGCGCGCCCTTGCCGAAGGGTCCGCGGACCTCGGTGTCGAAGGAGGCGAAAGCGGCGGTGCCGACTGGCAGCGCGTCCAGCCACGCGCGGATCGGGGGGCCGCTCAGGTCGGGAGCGGGGGCGCCCGGCTCCGGGTGCTCGGCGATGTCGTGCCGCGACCGCTCCGAGGAGAGATGGAACGCGAACACCGGCCCGCCGGCCACGATCAGATCCGCCCCCGTCAGCTCGTCGGCCCCGGCATCCTTGGTGGGCAGTGCGACGGCGCCCTCCCCGATCCCCTCCGCCACGGCTCGCGCCACAGCGGCGGTGTTTCCCCACAGTGATTCGTAGACAACAACACCCTTCATCGCCCGTCCTTCTAGATGCGGCCTAGCCTACGCGCGACTGACCGGCGCCGCAGCCGCCGTCGGGGTGTGCACGAAACGCCGTCTGGGGCGGGGGCCGGCGTCGCATGCGACACCGGCGTGCCACCGAGACGGCGTGTCGTGCCCGGAATGGACCGGGTGGGTGGGCTTGGGGCGGAGGTCGGGCTGCGTTGGTGGGTGCGAGGTCTGTGTCCCGCCGTCGGGGTGTGCACGAAACGCCGTCTGAGGCGGGGTTCGGCGTCGCATGCGACACCGGCGTGCCACCGAGACGGCGTGTCGTGCCCGGATCGAGACGGGCTGCTTGAGGCACGTCAGATCGCCCGCTACGGGCGGAAGGAGACGGAGACAGGTCCGTCCGTGGCTCCCCGACTCCGCGCGGACTACCCAGTTCGGGTGATGCCCAGAGCCGGATCGGGGGAAACGATGGCTGGGCCGACCACGAAGGAGAACATCAATGGCGAAGGCACTCTGGACGACGGCGGTGGTGGCGATGTCGCTGCTGCTCGCCTCGTGCGCATCCGCGACCCCTGCCGCCCCACCCTCGTCGGGGGACCTCGTGGGCGTCACCTGGCTGCTGGAGGA
The DNA here is from genome assembly GCF_014164775.1 of Tessaracoccus sp. MC1679. Taxonomy (GTDB): domain Bacteria; phylum Actinomycetota; class Actinomycetes; order Propionibacteriales; family Propionibacteriaceae; genus Arachnia. Next base: position 58,941 of record NZ_JACJGB010000007.1, on the reverse strand, counting down.
TCTCGCCGGCGAGGCCCCCGTGGACGGTTCCCCGGTCACGGTCCACTTCGCGGACGACGGCGCCCTCTTCGGCTCGGGCGGCTGCAACCGATTCTCGGGCACCTACGAGATCGACGGAGGCACCCTCACCGTCGGGGACGCGCTCCCCTCCACCATGATGGCCTGCGCGGACGACGTGATGGCCCTCGAGAGCTCCTTCTTCACGGCCCTCACCGATGCCCGCGGATTCGCCGTCGACGGGGAGACCCTCACCCTCAACGACGAGGGCGGCGAGGCGCTCGGCACCTTCGCCGCGCAGTCGCAGGAGCTGGCGGACACCACGTGGGCCATCACCTCCTACAACGACGGCTCGGCGGCGGTCAGCCCGCTGGCCGACACGGAGACCGAGCTCACCTTCGCCGACGACGGCACGCTGTCCGGCACGGGCGGCTGCAACCGCCTCCTCGGCTCGTACACCGCAGGCGACGGCGAGATCTCGTTCGGCACCATCGCCACCACCCAGATGGCCTGCATGACGCCCGAGGGCCTCATGGATCAGGAGGCTGCCATCGTGGCCGCCCTGGAGAGTGCCGCCACCTACAGCATCGAGGGCGACATGCTCGAGATGCGCACCGCCGACGACGCCATCGCCGTCCAGTTGACCCGCGCCTGACGGCGCACCCACACCACACCATCGCCAGACGCAAGGACACTCCATGACCCACGCAGCCCCGTACCCCCCGTTCTCCCTCCCCACCCGTGAGCTGGCGGTCACCGTCGGCGAGTTGCCCGACGGCATCGACGCGGCCGCTCACATCGTCTTCTCCGGCGAGCAGCCCCCGGCGGCCAGCGGCATCTCGGCCGAGCGCGCCGCCTCGCTGGGCTTCGACGCCGCCGTCGGCAAGACCCTGGTCCTCGTCGGCCCCGACGGCCCGCTCACCGTGTTGGTCGGCGGCGGCGACCGCAGCACCGCGGACGCCACCGTTCTGCGAGACGTGGTGTCCCACTTCGCCCGCGCCGTCCCCGGCCAGGACCGGCTCGCCGTCGTTCTTCCGCAGACCTCCACGAGCGTGTCGGACACGGTGGTGGCGGCCATCGAGGGCGCCGCCCTGGCGCGCTACGTCTATCGCATCGGTGAGGACGGCCCGGACGCGAAGCTCAGCGCGTTGGCGCTGGTCTGCGACGAGGGGGCGGTCGCGGAGGCCGAGGCCGCCGTCCTCCGCGGTTTGCTGCTGGTCAAGGCCACCAAGCTGGCCCGCGACCTCGCCGGCACCCCCGGCGGCATGCTGACCGCCACCAAGCTCGGAGAGATCGCCCTCGAGATGGGCCCCGACGCCGGCCTCGAGGTGCAGGTCTTCGGCGAGGAGGAACTCGTCGAGCTCGGCTGCGGCGGCCTGCTGGGGATCAACCTCGGCAGCGTCGAGCCGCCGGCCATGATCAAGCTCGTCTACCGCCCCGAGGGTGAGCCCACCGGCAAGCTGGCACTCGTCGGCAAGGGCATCATGTACGACGCGGGTGGCCTGGCCCTCAAGCCCGGGGACGAGGTGCACGCCGTGATGAAGAACGACATGGCCGGCGCCGGTGCCATCCTCGCCGCCATGACGGTGCTGAAGGACCTCGGCTGCCAGGCTCAGGTGACCGGCTACCTGATGTGCACCGACAACATGCCGTCGGGCTCCGCGCTGCGGCTGGGCGACATCGTGGTCATGCGCGGCGGCAAGACGGTCGAGGTGATCAACACCGACGCCGAGGGCCGCATGGTCATGGGCGACGCCCTGGTGCTCGCCACCGAGGAGCCGGTGGACGCCATCGTCGACATCGCCACCCTCACCGGCGCGGCGCTGCGCACCCTCGGCACCGACATCGCGGCCGTGCTGGGCAACAACGAAGCTCTGATGAACCAGGTGAAGGCCTCCGCCGAGCGGGTCGACGAGCCGGTGTGGGAGCTGCCGCTGGCCAACCGCTACCGGCCCGAGCTGGACTCGACGCTCGCCGACCTGCGCAACATGGGCGGCGCGAACGCGGGCACCATCACGGCGGCCCTGTTCCTGCAGGAGTTCGTCGCGGGTAAGCCGTGGGTGCACATCGACATCGCCGGCACCGCGCAGTCCTGGACCGCCAGCAAGTGGCGCAACAAGGGCACCACGGGCTTCGGCACGCGCCTGCTGATCGACCTGGCCCTGAACTTCAAGGCCTGACGGAAGGAATGGGGGGCGCCATGACCGCGAAGCCAGTGGAAGACGTGGAGGCGGCACCCGGGGGGCTCCTCGGTGCGGTGGAACGCATCGGCAACAAGGTGCCGCACCCGGTGCTCATGTTCGGGTACCTGATCCTGCTCGTCATCGTGTTGTCGTGGGGGTTGAGCCTCGCGGGCGTCAGCGTCACCGAGCAGGTGGCCGTGCCCATCGCCGAGGGCGCCCCGGAGTACGACTACTACGAGGACACCACCCAGCCTGGGCTCGCGCCCGGCACGCCCCCCTATGACGAGGACTGGACCATCGTCGAGGAGACGATTCCCATCAAGAGCCTGCTCTCGGTGGAGGGCATCCGGTTCATCTTCTCCTCCTTCGTGAGCAACTTCGCCGGGTTCGGCGTCGTCGCGGTGACGTTCATCGCCATGATGGGCGCAGGCGTCGCGGAGGAGTCAGGGCTCCTGGGGTCACTGATCCGCAAGCTGGTGGGCGCCGCCCCGAAGTGGGCGCTGACGTTCATCCTCATCCTGGTGGGCGTGGTGTCGTCGGTGGCCTCGGACGCCGGGTACCTCATCCTCATCCCGTTGGCGGCGGCGGCGTTCGCCAGCGTCGGTCGACATCCCCTGGCGGGCTTGGCCTCGGGGTTCGCGGGTGTCGCGGCCATCTTCATGGTCAACATCTCGTTGACCCCCACCGATGCGATGATCACCGAGATCGCCAACGAGTCACTTGCGCTGGCAGGCGGCGAGCCCATCACCATCGTGGCCAACTATTACTTCATGGTGGCGTCGTCCCTTGTCATGGCCATGGTGGCCGCGGTCATCACCGAGAAGATCGTCGAGCCGAGGCTGGGGCCCTGGACGCCCGAGCCTGGGGCCGTCGTCCACTCCGACGCGGGCGACATCCCGGCGGACGCGGACAAGCGGGGCAGCCGGTTCGCCCTCATCGGATTCCTGATCGTGATGGCCATCGTGTCCCTGGCCACGTTCCTGCCCGGTGCCCCCCTGCGGGACCCCGAGACCGGAAACATCATCGGCAACACGCCGTTCATGGACAGCCTGCTGTTCATCATCATGCTGGCCTTCCTCGTCTCCGGCGTCGCCTACGGGGCGGGTGCAGGCACCATCAAGGGCAGCACGGACGTGATCAAGGCCATCACCAAGACGTTCGCCGGCCTCGGCGGCATGGTGCTGATGCTGCTGATGATCAGCCAGTTCATCGCCTACTTCAACTGGACCAACCTGCCGCGCGTCATCGCCGGCTCGCTGGCGGAGCTGCTGGAACAGGCCAACATCGGCGCCATCCCGCTGCTCATCGGGTTCGTGCTGGTGATCGTCCTGCTGGACTTCATCATGCCGGGGTCGCTGCCCAAGTGGGCCATCTTCGCGCCCATCTTCGTGCCGCTCTTCATGCGTCTCGGTGTGGCACCGCAGACCCTGCTCGCCGCCTACCGTGTCGCGGATTCGCCCGTCAACGCGCTCACGCCGCTCATGGTCTACCTGCCCTTCATCGTCACCATCGCCCAGCGCTACACGAAGAAGGCCGGCATCGGCACGGTGGTGGCGCTCATGCTGCCGTACTCGGTGATCCTCCTGGTGGTCTGGACCGTCATGTTCATCGCGTGGTTCGCGCTGGGCATCCCGCTCGGGCCGGGCTACCCGCCGAGCGTCCCATGACCCGCGCCCGGGAGGCGTCCCTCATTCCCTCCCATGTCTCGACGGGAAGCCTCCCGGGTGCGTCCACCGTCTCGGCCCTGGTGGCCGAGGCCCACCGGAGTTACCGCGACACCGTCGAGGGTCGGCCCTCCCAGGTGTACCCGGCGCTCGCCGCCGCGGACCCGGAGCTGTTCGGCGTGTGCGTCGTGGGCGTCAACGGCGCGGTCTTCACGGCGGGGGACGCGGACCATCCGTTCACCATCATGAGCGTGGCCAAGCCCTTCGTCTTCGCGCTCGTGTGCCGCGCGCTGGGGGCCTCGGAGGCCCGTCGACGGGTGGGCGCCAACGCCACCGGCCTGCCGTTCAACTCCGCCGCCGCCGTCGAACGCTCACCCGACGGCCGGACCAACCCGATGGTCAACCCAGGGGCCATGACCGCCACCAGCCTGGTGCCCGGCGATGGCGAGGCGAAGTGGACCGCCATCGTCGACGGGCTGTCAGCCTTCGCGGGGCGTGAGCTGGAGGTGGACGAGGAGACCTACGCGTCGGCCTCGGCCACCAATCACGTCAACCGGGCGGCGGCCAACCTGCTGCACAGCCGGGGCGTGCTGGGCGCAGACCCGGACCTCGCCCTGGACCTGTACACCCGCCAGAGCTGCCTCCGGGTTACGGCTAGGGATCTGGCCACCATGGGCGCCACGCTGGCCGACGGCGGGGTCAACCCGGTCACGGGCGTCCGGGTGCTCGACGAGGACCTCTGCCACCCGGTGCTCGCGGTGATGCTCACGGCGGGGCTCTACGAGACCTCAGGGGATTGGCTCTACGAGGTGGGCCTGCCCGGCAAGAGCGGCATCGGGGGCGGGATCGTCACCATCTCCCCCGGCAAGGGCGGCCTCGCCACGTTCGCGCCGCCGCTCGACGAGGCGGGCAACAGCGTCAAGGGCCAACTGGTGGCGCGCCACCTCGCCAGGGGGCTGGGGCTGGATCTGCTGCAGTCGCGGGCCGAGCCCGCACCCGCCCCCGCCCCCGCCCGGCCCCGCCACGGGAGCCTGGAGATCAGATGAGCCCCGGCCCCGCGGCCGGTCAGGGAGACGTGGGGCGCGTCAGCCCGTCGAGCAGCCCGGCGTCGCGTGCCACCCGCACGGCCTCCCGGCGGCTGCTGACCGTCAGCTTCCGGTAGATGGACTTGAGGTGCTGCTTGACCGTGTTCTCCGACACGCTGAGTGCCGCGGCGATCTCGGCGTTGGACCCCATCGTCGGCAGGTAGGACAGCACCGCCCGCTCGCGTTCGGTGAGTGGCACGAGGGCCCTTGGCCCGGGCGGGGGAGCTGAGCCCTCGGCGATCACCAGGGCGCGATCCACCAGCGCCCGGTGAGTGCCCACCACGTCGCGATGGCGGCGCAGCGCGGAGGCCAGTTGGCGCGACTGGCGCAGGAGGAACAGCTCGGCGCCCTCGCTCTCGGCGAGGTCCAGCGCCCGGCCCATCGCCTCGATGGCGAGCGAGTCGTGCCGCAGCCGGTCCTCGGCCGCCGCGACGGACAACCACGCCTGCACCGCCTCGGCGCCCTCGATGTCGAGCAGGTGGGCGACGGCGGCCCGCACCCGCTCCGGCTTCCCGGTTGCCAGGAGGAACCGGGCGCGGCAATTGGAGACGGCGTCGGGCCGGGGGGCGGGGGCATCGCCACGGCCGATGGGTGGGGCGTCGTACTCGGCCAGGGCTGCGCGGGCCGCCTCGGGGTCCCCCTCGGCGAGCGCGAGATCGACGCGCAGCGACGTGAGCAGGGCGGTGGGCGAAAGCATTCCGGGACGTCTCGTCACGGCGGCCCGGGCGGCGGCGGCCCCACGCCGCGCCCCGGGGAGATCCCCGGTGCCCAGGCACTGACGCGCCGCGATGATCTGCAGGGTCACCGCGACGAAGGGGTTGATGGCCTCCCCGCCGGCCTCGGCGCACTGGCTCCGAGCCGCGGCCGAGCCCTTTGCGTCCCCCGCGTAGAGCAGGGTGACGGCGAGGGCGAGCCAGGCCCACTGGCTTTCGTAGGAGCGCGACCGGCCGTGCGTGCGGGCCACCTCCAGCGCTGCCTCAGCGGTGCGGCGCGCCAGCGACAGCCGGCCACCGCCTGCCTGGGCCAGCGCGAGGATCCCGCCGTAGTAGACGGCCCCGTAGGCATTGAACGGGCCCGCCGGGTAGTTTTCGACCGCCTGCGCCAGCAGTCCGGCGGCCAGATCCGGGCGTCCGGCCCACAGCTCCGCCACGCCGCGCAGCGCGTGGGAGACGCCGCCGTAGGCCGCCCAGCCGGGGGCGTCCGCCGCGCTGATCCCCGAGAGCAGCTCGTCGGCTCGGGTGGAGGCCTCCCGCATGACCAGGGCGTCGCCGTCGCGGTGGGCCTGAGCGGCCCTCAGAGATTCGATCGTGATGGTGGCCAGGTCCCTGCGGCGCTCGGGCAGCGTCGTGAGGTCCGCCCTGGCCAGAAGCGCCTCGACGGCGCCGCGGTCCCCGCGACAGTAGGCTGCCACAGCGTGCGCGACGGCCAGCTCGGGGTGGTCCGTCGTCACCGCCGCCGGGACCCGAGACACGGCCTCGACGTAGGGCTGCCGGTCCGTGGTGAACAGGGCCACCGCGCCGGAGCGCATCGCCATCCGGCCCGCGAAGTCCCAGTCCCCGGATGCCGTGGCGTGGGCCAGCGCCTTGGTCCACGCGCCGTTGTCCTCGAACCAGCGCGCGGCGCGGCGATGCAGCTCCTGCGCCAGCTCGGGGCTGGTGGACATCAGCCGTGCCCGCAGCACCTCGGTGAGCAGCGAGTGGGTCCGGTACCAGCCGGTGCCCTCCACTTCGTGGGCGAGAAGCTGCTCCCTGGCCAGCGTCCGCAGCATCTCGTCGGCGCGCGGTTCGTCGGTGAGCGCCACGGCCAGCGGCGCGCACAGCCGGCCGGTGATGGAGGTCTTGAGGAGGAACTCGCTGTAGGCAGTCGGTAGCAGCCGGAGCACCTCATCCCACAGATACTCGGAGACCAGGAACGTGACCCCCCCGAAGCGCTCGATGGCCTGGGCTGGATCCTCGGCGACCTGCAGGGTCAGGGCTGCCATCCGGAGCGCTGCGGCCCACCCGGCCGTGGTCTCCATGAGCCGTCCCAGCGCGGCGGGGGTCAGCGTCACCCCGGACCCTGCCATCAGCTCCTCGGACTCGGCAAGGGTGAAGGCCAGATCGGCCAGGCGCAGCTCGCCCACCTTGCCCTCCAGACGCAGGCGATGCAGCGACACCGGGGGATCGTGGCGAGCCACCAGCACGAACCGGATCCCGGCGGGCGGCCAGCGCAGTACCCGGTCCAGCCAGTCCAGGGCCGTGCCGCCGTCGAGCTCCTGCACGTCGTCGAGCACCAGGACGAGGCCGCCCGCGTTGCCGGCCAGCGACTCCAGGAAGCTCTGGTCCGGCGCGTCGGGGATCTCCAGTCCGCTCAGGGCCGCGGGGGCGGCCACGGCCAGCGCCGCCGTTACGGAGGCCCAGAACCGGGCGAGGCCGGCGTCGCCCCGGTCGAGCGACAGCCAGGCCACCACGCCGCGGGGGTGGCCAGTCATCGTCCAGTCGGCCACGGCGAGGGTCTTTCCCGTGCCGGCCGGGCCCGTGACGAGCGTGACGGGGCGGGAGACGTGTGAGTTGAGAAGGGCCGTGATGCGGGGGCGGCGGACGAACCGGTCCGAGGGGACCGGGACGCCGAAACGCGTCTCGTTGAAGGGACGGATCTCTTGACCTGCACTCACGCTGGCCTCGCTCCTGTCAGGTGGCGTCTTTGCGGTCATCCTAAACGACGCCACGTAGCACAACGGACCAGAACTCAGCCGTCGACGTGGATCCCCCGCAGGGTGAGCGCCAGGTCTTCGAGGGTGTCCAGGACCTCGAAGAGAGCGTCCTCGGTGCCGAGCCGGAAGACCAAGGTGGTCGACGGCGGATTCTGGTAGACGTCCGCGGCGCCGAGGATCACCGACACGACGCCCGCGGCGTGGCCGTCCACCTCGACGCGGGCCAGCAACGGTTCGCCGGGCGGCTCGCTGTCCGGGCCCGCATGGTCCGGCGCCGGGCCGGCGCAGGGCCTCTCCAGCGAGCGCAGCCGCAGCCCCGCCCGGTGGAGGCGGTGCAGAACCCCCCACAGCTCGGCCGCGTCCACCACCGTGCCCCGCAGGAGCGTGCCGTCCGCCAGAGGTGTCGCCACCAGTCCGCCCAGCTCCGCGGTGAGGTCCGCGCCCACCTCGCCGTCCGCGTGGATGCGGATCTCCAGGGGCGCCGCCCGGCCGCCTACCGCCGACGACGGCTGATCAGCCAGCATGTTGCGAACCCTGCGAGGAAGACACCGCTCAACGTGATCCAGAGGGGAGCCTGGAACGTGAAGGCTAGCAGCTCGATGCCGACGATCTGACGGTTCTGGACGATGAACGCGATCGCCAGGACCGCGATGGCCACGCCCACCCAGGTGCGGGGCGAGCGGAGGAGACTGCTGCCGGTTTGCTGGGCGTCGCTCATCGTGCGTCCTCTCCGGCCCGGCGGTCGCCTGGGCACACCCCATCCTCCCGCGCCGCGGCCCCGCGCGGATTACCCGTGAAGGGTGATGCCCGGGTGAGGGGCCGGGGGGAGGGTGGGCCCTGACGTTCCGCGCGCCCGCGCGGTCAAGGTTCAAGGAGCCACCATGTCCGAACTCATCATCATCGGCTACGACGATCACGCCACCGCCGAGCGCGCCCAGTCCAAGGTCATCGAACTTCAGCGGGACTTCGTCCTGAACCTCTCGGGGCTCGCCGTCGTGCGCGTCGACGAGGACGGCAAGAAGCACATCGACACCCCCGGATCCATCGTCGGGGTCTCCGCCACGGGCGGAGCGTTGTGGGGCATGATCATCGGCCTGCTGTTCCTCGTCCCCGGGCTGGGCATGCTGGTCGGCGGCGCGTGGGGCGCCCTCGCCGGCGTGGCGAGCAAGGCGGGCGTGAACCGCAGCCTGCGTGACCGCGTCGACGGCCTCCTCGAGCCCGGCAAGGCCGCCCTCGTGGTGATGGCCACCAAGATCACCGAGGACAAGTTCTCGGCCGCCATGGGCGAGTTCGGCGGCACCGTCCTGAAGACCTCGCTGTCCGACGCCGACGAGTCCGCCCTGGCCGAGGAGCTCTCCGGCTCGGAGGCCTGATCCCCCCTGGCCACCTCATCCCGCCCGGCTCATCCCCGCCGGGACCAGCAGCGATCAGCGAAGTCCTAGGAGCCCCCAGTGACCGACAGCGTCATCACACTCGTCGTCCTGGGGGCCACCGTCGTCCTCTTCGTCCTGGATCGCCTCCCCGTCGCCGTCGTGGCGTTGCTGGTCCCGCTGACCCTGTGGGCCACGGGCGTCCTCGAGCTGGGGGAGGCCACGGCCGGATTCGGCGATCCCACGGTCCTGTTCATCGCGGCCCTGTTCGTGGTGAGCGAGGCGCTGGACAAGACCGGGGTCACGGCCTGGGTGGGCAACTTCGCGATGAAGCACGGCGGGGACAGCCCCACCCGGCTGATGGTCACCGTGATGCTGGTGGTCGCGGTTCTGACGGCGCTGATCAGCCCCAACGGGGCGGTGGCGGCGCTGACCCCCGTGGTGGTGGTGATCGCCATCCGGGCGAAGCGGTCGCCGTCGGAGATGCTGCTGCCCACGGCCTTCGCCGCGCACGCGGGGTCCCTGCTAATGCTCACCGGGTCGCCGGTGACGGTCCTCGTGGCGGACTACGTCGAGGAGGTCACCGGCCAGCGGATGGGCCTGTTCACCATCGCCGCCGTCGGCGTCCCGCTGGTGCTCATCACCATCCTCATGGTCATCGGCTTCGGCTCGAAACTGATTCCGAGGCGCACCCCCGCCCGGGCATTGCGCGACTTCGGTGCCCACGGAGACACCCTGGCCGCGCACTACTCGGTTGCGGGCTCGCACGCCACGCTCATGGAGCGCGGCAGCGGCGCGGCCGAGTTCATCATCCCGCCCCGCTCGCAGTTCATCGGAGACGTGGTCCACCGGGGGATGGTGACCGAGAGCGGCGAGCTGGTGGTCGCCGCGATGCACCACCGGGGCCAGGACGTGCACGAGGAACTGACCCTGTCGGCAGGGGACACGCTGCTGCTCCAGGGGTCGTGGGAGGCGCTCGACAACGCCGCCAAGGACCCCGACATCATGGCCGTTGACGACCCCGACGCCGTCCGTCGGCAGGCCGTGCCCCTCGGCCTCGGAGCCAAGCGCGCCATCGGCGTCCTCGCGGCCATGGTGATCCTCCTGACGACGGGGCTCGTTCCGGCCTCCGTGGTGGGCATCGCCGCGGCCCTGGCGATGATCCTGCTTCGCGTCCTGACGGTCGAGGAGGGATACCGCGGGATCTCCTGGACCACCGTGATCCTCGTGGGCGGGATGATGTCGCTGTCGGCCGCCATGGTGAGCAGCGGCGCGGCCCAGACGCTGGCCGAGCGGCTCGTGGCGCTCATCGGCGACGCCGGCCCCTACGCGCTGCTCGCCGGCCTGTTCGTCATCACCGCGGTGCTCGGGCAGTTGATCAGCAACACGGCCACCGCGCTGATCGTCATCCCGGTCGGCATTTCGGCCGCGGCCCAGCTGGACGTGTCCGCGGTGCCGGTGCTCATCTCCGTGGCGGTGTTCGCGGCCGGCGCTCTGCTGACCCCCGTCGCCACCCCAGCCAACCTCATGGTCATGGAGGCCGCGGGCTACCGGTTCGGCGACTACTGGAAGCTGGGCCTCCCCCTGCTGATCGCCTATGGGCTGGTGGGCATCTTCCTGGTCCCGCTCATCTGGGGATTCTGACCCGACGGTTGTCCGGCGCGTCCGGCTCGTGTCGCGGCCGGGTCCGCCCCCAGGGTGGCACTCGCCGCCGTGACCGCGACGGCGGCCAGGGCAGCCCCGGACTCACCCGCTGCGGGGGATGCCGGGGGGTGCCGATGGGGCAAGTGTTGCGGTGTTCGGTTGTGCCCAACGGGAGGAAGACACTCATATGAACGCGGTTCTCGCCTTCGCCATCGTCATGGCGGTGTGGACGGTCAGCGACTGGGTGGCGAAGAAGACCCAGTCGCTGCTGTCGTCGCTGTTCGTGGCCTCGATCATCTTCTTCATCGGCTTCCTCACCGACATCTTCCCCGACGACCTGCTGGCCAGCTCCTCGCTGCTGGGCCTGGGTGGCGTCGTCGTGGGGTTCATCATCGTCCACCTGGGGACGTTGATCAGCATCGACGAGTTCAAGCGCCAGTGGAAGACGCTGGTGGTGGGCATCTCCACGGTCGTCGGCATCGGCGTCCTGCTGTGGATCGCCGGCTTCGTCTTCGGCGGTGGCCGGCGCCAGGGTGCTTATGATGGTGTGTCGCAGGCGATGGACTACGTGGTGGCCGGCATCGGATCGCTCAGCGGCGGCACCATCTCGGTCCTGATCATTCAGGAGGCGGCGTTGGGCGTCGGCCTCACCTCGGTGGCGATCTTCCCGGTGCTGATCGCCGCCCTGCAGGGGCTGATCGGATTCCCGCTCACGTCGATCATCCTGCGCCAGGAGGCCACCCGGCTGAAGGGCGAGTACCGCGCCGGACGGCTGGAGGCCCCGGCTGCGGCCACCTCGACGGCCGAGGCCGCACCGTCGAAGATGCCCGCGTTCCTCAGCACCACGCCCGGCACGCTGCTCGTGGTGGGCGCCGTGGTGCTGGTGTCGATCCTCATCAACAACCTCACCAGCGGCATCCTCAACACGTTCGTGGTGGCGCTGATCTTCGGCATCGCGCTGCGCGCGTTCGGAATCTTCAAGCCCGGCATCCTCAACGGCATCGACGCCTACGGCCTCATGATGCTGTCGATCATGATCCTGGTGTTCGGCCCGCTCGCCACCGTCGAGCCGGCCGATGTCGCTGCGCTGGCGGTTCCGCTGCTTCTCGCCTTCCTGTTCGGAGTGATCGGCATCGCGCTGTTCGCCGGGATCACGGGGAAGCTGCTCGGGTACACCATCCCGATGTCGATCGCCATCGGCCTCACCTCGCTGTACGGCTTCCCGGGAACCATGATCCTGTCGCAGGAAGCGGCCAAGGGCGCGGGCGAGAGCCCGGAGGAGGTCGCGGCCATCGAGGGCGCGATCCTTCCCAAGATGATCATCGCCGGCTTCTCGACAGTCACCATTACATCCGTGGTCGTCACCGGGCTCATCGCGGCCCGCATCGGAAGCTGACCCAGGTCGGCACCACCGGGCCTCGGCGCCGCCGAGTGACCGTCTGCATAGAGGGAGGAAAGACATGATTCGACGCAACAGGCGCCCCGGGCTCCTCGGCACCGCGGCCCGCACGGCCGTCATCGCGGGCACCGCCACGAAGGTCTCCGGAAACGTGGTCGCCAAGCAGCAGGCGGCCGCCGCCCAGGAGCAGGAGCTCGCGTTCGCGCGGGCCCAGGCTCAGGATGCCGCGATCAACGACGCGGCGGCTCGCGCGGTCGCGGCGCAGCAGGCCGCCGTCGCACCTGCTCCGGCGGCCCCGGTCGCAGCTGAGGCCCCTGCGGATCCGCTGGCCCAGCTCGAGCGTTTGGCTGCCCTGCACGAGAAGGGTCTGCTGTCGGCTGAGGAGTTCACCGCGGCGAAGGCGAAGCTGCTCGGCCTCTGACTCGTTGCCGAACCGGTGCGCCGCGGCCAGGACATGACTGATCAGTGATTGCCTACGTTCGCACGGCGACGGCACCACCGCGACCCACCCCGGCCTGACGGCCCGGGTGGGTCGCCGGCGTTGCGTTCCGACGCCGGCGTTGCGTTCCGACGCCTGCGGAGTCGCCTGCCCTCGATTCGGCGGCCCGCACTGGGTATAGCGCGGGCCGCGCGAGCTAACACAGGCGCCGAGCCCCAGCCTGGCAGGAGTTGCGCAACCCGGGTGCGCTGGTCGGACGCTCGCAGCGAGACCCCCCTGGCGGCGTCGAAGCGTTTCGCCTAGGATGGGGGCTCCACACAGTGGTGGCTCAGGGTCGGTCTACCGTCTGAGAACCCACACTCTGAACAGCCCTCCCAGGAGCCCCCATGCCGCAGGAACTCTGGCGCCTCTACCGCAAGGCGATGCACACCGTCGTCAACGGCCTGACCCAACAATCGGCGGACCTCGTCGACACGGACCCGACCCTCTCAGACGCGCTCGTCAAGCTGTGCCGTCGCTCGGCCGCCGAGGGTCTGGTGTTGCTGCGCAACGAGCGCGGGGTGCTGCCGCTGTCGGCGGGCGCGGAGGTCGCGGTGTTCGGGCGCGTGCAGTGCGACTGGTTCGCCGTCGGCTACGGCTCCGGCGGCGACGTGAAGCCGCCCTACAGCGTGTCCCTGCTGGAGGCGCTGCGGGAGGCGGGTGTCGCGGTGAGCGGCGAGCTGGCCGCCGCCTACGAGGCCTGGTCCGCCGCCAACCCGCCCGACGAGGGGTACTGGGGCAACTGGCCGCGACACTTCGAGGAGATGCCGCTGGATCCCGGGCTGGTGTCGCGGGTGGCGAACACGGCGGAGGTGGCCGTCGTGGTGATCGGACGCGCCGCCGGTGAGGACCGCGAAAACGTCCTGGAGAAGGGCTCCTACTACCTCACCGACGCCGAGCGCTCCATGCTGGACGCCGTCGTCGCACGGTTCGAGCGGGTGGTGGCCGTCGTCAACACTGGCAACGTGATGGACCTGTCCTGGGTGGAGGAGTACGGGGATCGTCTTGCGGGCCTGGTCCTCGCGTGGCAGGGCGGAATGGAGGGGGCGCGGGCGGTGGCCGACGTGCTCGCCGGGGCGGTGTCGCCATCGGGGCGCCTCACCGACACCATCGCGCGCCACTACGAGGACTACCCCACGTCGGGCAACTTCGGCGCCAAGGACTTCAACAATTACGCCGAGGACGTGTTCGTCGGCTACCGCTACTTCGAGACCTTCGCCCGCGACACCGTGCAGTTCCCGTTCGGCTTCGGCCTGTCGTATGCCACGTTCGGGTTCTCGAGGGCCGAGCTCGTAGCCGACGACGAGGTGCGGGTCGCCGTCGATGTCACCAACACAGGGTCGCGGGCGGGGCGCGAGGTGGTGCAGCTCTACGTGCAGGCGCCCGACGGCGCGCTGGGGAAGCCCGCCCGGGCGCTCGTGGGGTACGCGAAGACGCGCGAGCTGTCGCCCGGGGAGTCGGAGCGGGTGCAGCTGACCGTGCCGGTGGACGCGCTGTCGTCCTACGACGACGGCGGGGCCACTGGTCACCGCTCGGCGTGGGTGCTTGAGCCCGGGGCTTACCGCTTCTTCCTCGGCGCGGACGTGAGGTCCGCCGTCGCGGTGGGGGAGTTCACGGTGCGTGAGCTGCGGGTCGTGGAGCAGTTGGCCGAGGCGTGTGCCGTCGATCCGGCGGCCGCATTCCGCCGGATGACGGTCTTTCGCGCCGGCGACGTGACGCGGCCGGGATGGGAGGACGTGCCGGTGCGCACCGTCGACCTCCGGACCCGGATCGCGGAGCACCTTCCGACCGAGGTGCCGGTGACGGGGGACCAGGGCATCGCGCTGGGCGATGTCGCGGCGGGGCGGAAGTCGATGGAGGAGTTCGTCGCGCAGCTCAGCGACGAGGAGCTCGAGGCGCTGACCCGCGGGCACGGCCGCATGAACAGCCCGCTCGGCGCCGCCGGCAACGCCGGCGTGTTCGGCGGGATTCTGGAGACGCTCCGCGCCAAGGGGGTGCCGCCGGTCACCTGCACCGACGGGCCCTCGGGGATCCGGCTGAGCGCCTACGCGTCGCTGCTCCCCTGCGGGACCGCGCTGGCCTCCACCTGGGACCCGGCGCTGGTGCGGGAGCTCGCCGCCGAGCACGGGCGCGAGATGGTCCGCAAGGGCTCCGACGTGCTGCTCAGCCCCGGCATGAACATCCACCGCGACCCGCTGTGCGGGCGCAACTTCGAGTACTTCTCCGAGGACCCGCTGGTCACCGGGCGGACGGGGGCCGCGGTGGTGGCCGGGGTGCAGTCGCAGGGGGTGGCGGCGTGCCCGAAGCACTTCGCCGCCAACAACCAGGAGACCAACCGCAGCAGGCACGATTCCCGGGTCTCCGAGCGGGCGCTGCGCGAGATCTACCTCAAGGGCTTCGAGATCTGCGTCAAGGAGGCGCGGCCGCAGACCATCATGACCTCCTACAACAAGATCAACGGCGTGTGGGCGCACTACAACTACGAACTCATCACCACCATTCTGCGGGAGCAGTGGGGCTACGACGGCATGGTGATGACCGACTGGTGGATGCAGCACTCCCGCGACCCCCACTTCCCGGAGGTGTGGGACTCCGCCTACCGGGTGCGGGCGGGGGCGGACGTGCTGATGCCGGGCTCCACCGTCGACTGGCTGCGCAAGGGGAAGGACCGCTCGCTACTGCGGTCGCTGGCGAAGGCCGACGGCGTGCGCCGGGCGGAGATCCAGGCGGTCGCGGGGCGGGTGCTGCGCTTCGCGATGGGGTCGAGGCCGGGGACACCGCGTATTGCCCCCACCGCTGGCTGAGGTGCCGCGTAGCGGCCTCGAAGCCTCAAAAACGTGAGCTGACAAGGAGCGTTTCTCAGGCTTCGAGGCTCGTCGCTGCGCTCCTCGCACCTCAGCCCGCGGGAATGGTCCGGTGGCCTTCGCTCCTCGCACCTCAGCCGGCGAAGGAGATCCGACTCGCACCAAGGTGCTCACGGCGCTCCTGGACACTGGGGGGGGGATCGACGAGGACGACCTCATCGCCGTGGGCACGCGGGCCATCAGCCAGGGCAAGACGGCGGCAAGGGGTTTCGTGAGTGGTGATCCGGGGAGGGTAGACCGTCCGCCATGCCACACTCTGGAAGGGGTCCGCTTCAGGCCCCGCCGCGGGGCAGCGGTTCCACCGCCTCGACGGCGTCCGCCACGCGGAGATCACGTTCCCGACCGCGCTCCCGCAGCCCCTCGACGACGCCCGCACGGTCGGCGTCGGTGCGGTTGCGCGAGAGCTTGAACCGCCCCACCACCTCGGTGATCTCGAGCTCCACCCCGACGATCCCCTGCAACATGGCCTTCATGAAGTCCTTCGGCGCCTCGGCGCGCGACCACGGGCCCCGATGCGCGTCCGCCGCGTGGGGCATGTCCAGGAGGCGGTCGGCGTCGAGGGCGGTGGCCTGGGCCATCACCTCGGCGCGCAGGCGGTCAGGGTCGCGGTGGACGCTCAGCCACCCGGCGACCTGGACCTGCTCGTAGTCCCACGTGCCGACGGCGCGGCCCTCGGCGCGCCCGCGCGCCACACCGCCGTGCTCGGCGGGCTGGATGTTCGGGTACCAGCGCGGGCTCACGTAAGCATGGGCCCCCTGGATCACCACCCGGCAGGGCACGAGCGCCCCGACGGGCAGGTCGAACTGCGGGTTGCTAGCCGACGCGTGGGCGATCAGGCGCCCCTGCCCCCAGACGGTGGGCAGCAGAGTGGCCGACGGGGCGCCGTCGCCCCCGGTGATCCACAGCCCGGCTCCCACCTCAGCAAGCAGCGCCTGACAACGCGCGATGTCGTCCACCCGCTGGCTACTGGGGACGTAGACCCCGCTCCGGGGCGGCTCAGGATGCATGTCGGAATGCTACCCCCACCCGGTCTCCCGCCCGCGGGCGACCCCCGCAGCGATCCCGGCCTCGGGGCCGTCAGGCCAGCGGCCAGACGATCAGCGTGCGCCACGTCGCCGGGTCGGGCTCGGCCGAGGGATCGCTGACGTACTGCTCCCACATCCCGTCGGCCAGCGCCAGGCCCTCGAGCTTCACCCAGGTCATCAGCTCGCCGTAGGTGCCCTCCAGCTGGTCGTAGGGCCCCACGTGGGTGCCGACGACCGCCTGCCCGCCGGGCAGCTCGAACGGCTGGACGTCGCCCGCCGAGACCGCCCTCGACACCGGGAACCCGACCGACACGTCGACGGTCTCCCCCGGCATCGAGTGGTAATAGCCGAACGGCGGCCCAGTGACGGTGGCGCCCTGCTCGGTGACTGCCCGCATCACCTGCGAGAAGCCGGTGTCGAACGCCGTCGTGAGCTCCGCCATGGGCACGTTCCGCCGGACGGCCGCCGCCTGCTGCGCATCGATGGTGCTGATGCTGAACTCGGTCATCGAAATCCTCCTCGGCCCCGACGTTGGAGCCCTCGTGTTCAGTATGCGCCGGAACCAGGTCAGCGTCGCGGCTCGGCGAGGACGAGCAGGTCGCCCACCTCGCAGTCCAGCACCCGACAGATGGCTCGCAGGGTGGAGAAGCGGACGGCTCGGGCACGGTCGTTCTTCAGCACGCTGAGGTTGACCACGCTCACCCCCACCAGTTCGCTCAACCGGGTCAGCGTCATGTCGCGGTCTGCGAGGAGCGCGTCGAGGCGACAGTGGATGCCCGTGTCCTCGTCGGGCTCGGCCGGGACCATCAGACGAGTCCTGCCGTGTCGCGCTGGAGTTCCTCGCCGTAGCGGAACGCCGCCGCGACGGCCGCGAGCGCGAGGCCGCTGAAGATCGGCCAGAACGCGATGGTCAGCCTCAGCTGCGGTGTGGGCATGAGCACAGAGGGATCCTCGAGCCCGAGGCTCTCGTCCCAGCCCCACCCAAGCGATCCGAGCACCTCCCTGGCCGCCATGAACTCGCCGACTCCGAAGAGCACCTGCCACAGGAGGCCGCCGCCGATGAGCGCGGCCGCAGCCACCAGGACCGCCTTGCGCACGACGGGGCGGAACGGCTCGCCGGCGAGGAGGCGGTGCGCGATGAGGAACACCGCCCAGGTGACGGCGAGCTGGGTGAGACCCTGGACCAGAGTGCCGGCGGCGAGCAGCGCCCTGGCGGCGATACCGAGGCCGGTCACGGACACCGGGGCCTCGGTGAAGCCGCCGCCCACGAAGCGGGCGTCGCCGCCGGGGAACATCTCCACGCCCTCAGGGAGCACCGGCCAGAACGTCTCGGTGGGGAGGGTCACCTCGACCGTGTCGACCAACAGCTGACTCCCCACCGCCAGGGCGGTGAGGATGAGGACGAGCAGTCCATAGACCACCGCCCCTCCGCGGACCACCCGGAGGGTGGCCGTGTCCCCGCCCAGCCGCTCGCGACCGACGAGCAGCACCGCCGCCGCGAGCATCACCACCGCCACCAGCACCAGAACTGCAGCCCCACCGAACATCACGTGCCCCTAACGATTGTCGATAACAACGATAATCGTTAAGGTACGCGCAGTGGAGGGAAAGCGCAAGGGGTCGTCTGCATCCTGCTATCCAGAGGGCGGGTTCTGTGTATATGCACACAAACCGCTCCCTGGATAGCAGGATGCAGAGCGCCGATGGCCCTGACTACCCCAAGGCGTGGCCGAGCCAGCGTCGCGCCCGCTTGAGGAGGCTCCGCGCGATCCCGCTGCCTGCCGCCCACGCCTCGACTCCGTGCGGGGCCCCGGAGATCACATCAAGCGTGGTGTCCACGCCCGCGGCCCGCAGTCGTTGCGCGTACGCGACGTCCTCATCGTGAAACAGCTCGATGTCGGAGGTGTACAGCCACGCCGGCGGCAGCCCGGAGAGGTCCTCGCGGCGGGCGGCGACGGCGTAGCGCGGCACGTCGTCGGTCCCGAAGGCTGCGCCCAGATAGGAACGCCACCCCACCAGGTTGGAGCGGTTGCTCCAGACGAAGTGGTCCTCGGCGTCGCGCGTGCGATCCCGCGCGGTGCGGTCGTCGAGCATGGGGCAGAACAGCCACTGCGCCGCGACACCCGCGCCCTCGTCGTGCAGGCGCTGGACCAGGCTGGCGGCCAGCCCGCCACCGGCGCTCTGTCCGCCGACGGCCAACCGCGCCGTCGAGATCCCCAACTCCCCGGCGTGGAACGTCAGCCACTCCCAGCCGCGATGCGCGTCGTCGAGGGCCGCGGGGAAGGGGTGTCGCGGGGCGAGGCGGTAGTCGACCGAGACGATCACGACCCCCAGTTGCCGGGCAGTGTCGCCGCAGAAGCGGTCGTCCATGGACGCGGCGCCCAGCACCAGCCCGCCGCCGTGGATCCACAGCAGCCCGGCACCCGACGGGGTCGCGGGTGTGTAGACCCGGAGTCGTGCGCCGTCGCCCAGGCGAACAATCCGTCGGATCACCCCGTCCACCCGCGTGCCCGGGATCGCCCGCGACACCCGCCCTACCGCGGCCAGGACCACACGGTTCTCCAGATGCATGGCGGGCATCCGGCCGAGCCGGGCGCGGAGCTCCGGATCAACCCGAGAGATGTCCACCGCGGTCAGCCGAGCTCGGCGAGCTCGCGCTCCAACGCCGCCAGGGCTTCGGGCGAGACCGCGCCCGGCTGATGCCCGAGCGCCTGGCGGATCGACGCCGACCCGACGAAGGGGTCGGTCTCCATCGCGGCGGCCAGGGCCGGGGCGTGCCGGCGGAGCGAGTCGGCTGCGCGCTCGTCGGCGACGAGGCGTCCGAGCGGCATGTCCAGGCTCACGCGACGGCGGTTGAGCAAGGTCTGGTAGGTCTCGGGCTCGCCCTCCACGGCGAAGTCCCCGAAGACGGTGCGGAGGAAGCGCACGGAATCCGGCAGCCACCCCGCGACCGACGACTCCACCATCGGCCCTTGTCCGCTAGCGGTCAGCGGCTTGGCGAGGCTGATCCCGTGCGGACCCAGGAGATAGATGTGCGACTCGAACGGCACGGCATGCTCGGCCAGCGCAGCGAGGAAGGCGATCGAGTTGCGGATGGGCACGACGGTGTCGTCTGAGGTGCTGAACAGGAAGGTGGGCGGGGTGTCGGCGGAGACGTGGCTGGGCACGTCGACGATCTCCTTGCCCACGGGCGGGCCGAACTCCTCCAGCGTCACTGGGTAGCAGGCCACCAGCGCGTCGGGCTTGTCCTCGGCGGCGGTGGCGAGGCTCGCGGCCAGGTGCCCGCCGGCGGAGAACCCGACGACGGCGACCTTCGCGGGGTCGATGTGCAGCTCGGCGGAGTTGTCGCGGATCCAGGCCAGCGCGGCCTTCGCGTCGTCGAACGACATCTCGAACGGCGACTCGGGCCCGACGGCGTAGCGCAGCACGAAGGCGTTGAAGCCCTCAGCGAGGTACGCGAGCGCGATGGGCTCTGCCTCGCGGTCCGAGGTGATGAAGTAGCCGCCGCCGGGGAGGACGAGGACGGCGGGGCGGACGGCTGCGTTGGCGAGCTCGGCGCTCGGCTCCTGGACGTAGCAGGTGAGGGGGGCGTCGTGGCCGACGGTCTGGGTGAAGATCTGCATGGCCCCATTCTTCCTGCACGCCCGAGCGCGGGGGAGCTGGGACCGTCCGACGCGTGTTCGGGCCTGGACCGGGTGCCCCGTCACCGCCTGCCGAGGGGTGGGGGACGGTTGTCCACCACCGTCTTCATCACCAGGGTCGAGACCAGCTTCTGCACCCCGGGCAGGGTGGAGAGTCCCTCGTCCCAGAGGCGCTGATACTCCGGCAGATCGGCGCAGAGGATGCGGAGCAGGTAATCGGGGTCGCCGAAGAGCCGCTGCGCCTGGACGACGGCGGGGATGGCGTGGACGCTGCGCTCGAAGGCGTCGATCGTCTCGTGATCCGCGCTGCGCATCGTGATGAACAGGAGCGCCTCGAACTCGAGGCCCAGGGCCTTCGGGTCCAGGGAGGCGTGATAGCCGGCGATGACGCCGTCGCTCTCGAGCTTGCGCACCCGTCGATGACAGGGCGACAGGCTGAGCTGCACCCGATCCGCCAGCTCGGTCAGCGAAAGGCGGCCGTCCTCGACGAGCTCAGCAAGAATCTTCCTGTCGATAGCGTCCATGGCGTGAAGTCTTCCACCGTCCAGCCGGTTCGACGAAGAAGTGGCAAATATTTCGGACGCTCGCGTGAGTAGCGTCGAGGCGACGGAGAGGCAACAAGATGGATCTGAGTGCGGCGGTGGCGTTCGCGGGCGTGTCGATGCTGTTCGTGCTGACGCCGGGGGCGGACTGGGCCTACGCCATCGCCGCGGGCCTGAGGCACCGCAGCGTGGCGCCCGCCGTCGTGGGGATGCTGGCGGGGCATCTCCTCGCGACGCTCATCGTCGCCGCGGGAGTGGGGGCGCTGGTGGCCCGGCTCCCGCTCGCGCTGGCGCTGCTCACCGGCGTCGGGGCGGCCTACCTGCTGTGGCTGGGCTACCGGACGTGGGCGGCGCCGTCGACGATCCGTGCGGGCGATGCAGACGGCGACGCCGGCGCCCTGCGCAACGCCGTCGCCGGGTTCGCCGTGAGCGGCCTCAATCCGAAGGTGGTGCTGCTGTTCCTCGCCCTGCTGCCGCAGTTCGCCCGAGAGGACGCCGCGCTGCCGATGTGGGCGCAGCTGCTCGCGCTCGGCGGGGTCCACCTCGTCAACACAGCCGTCGTCTACTTCGCGGTGGCCGCCTCAGCCAAGGCGATGCTGCGTAGCCGCCCCGCCGTCGCGCTGGCGGTCAGCAGGGCCAGCGGCGTGATCATGATGGCGCTCGGCGGGTTCCTCCTCCTCGAGCAGCTCCACCTGGCGTGACCTCCCCCTCCGCCGCGGCTTCTCCCGGGCACGACACGCCGTGCGAGTGCGCCCGCGATGCCGCAGTTGTCGTCGAGGTTCCTTCGCGACGGCGTGTCGTGCACGCGCGCGGCGCCTAGGCTCATCGCATGCCTGAGGACCCCGAACTCATCGATTGGCTGCTCGACACGGACCCGGCACTGCGCTGGCAGGTCCAACGCGACCTTCTCGGCGAACCCGACGCCGTCTGGCAGGCCACGCGCGCCCAGATCGCCACCAGCGGGATGGGCGCTCGCCTCCTCGCTCTCCAGGACGACGACGGGCAGTGGGCGGGCGGGGCGTACTTCCCCACCCGGGCGGACCCGCGAGCGCTCAACCACCCCGACAACGACGAGGGCCAGCCCTACACCGCCACCACCTGGACCCTGAACACGCTGCGGGAGTGGGGCCTGGACGCCTCGGCGCTGTCCGGGACCGCCGAGAAGCTGGCGGCCAACAGTCGCTGGGAGTACGACGACCTGCCCTACTGGGGCGGCGAGGTGGACTGCTGCATCAACGCGTTCACCCTGGCCAACGGCGCCTGGCTAGGGGCCGACGTGAGCGGGATCGCCGACTGGTTCCCGGCCCACCAGCAGGCCGACGGGGGCTGGAACTGCGAGTGGGTGGAGGGGTCGACGCGGTCCTCCTTCCACTCCACCCTGAACTCGCTGCGGGGGATCCTCTCGTACGAGCGGGCGGTCGGCGGCCACGACGGGCTCAAGGCCGCACGCCATCGGGCGCAGGAGTACCTGCTGGAACGCCGGCTGATGTACAGGCTGAGCACCGGCGAGGTGGTGGGTGAGTGGGTGGGCTACTTTGCCTACCCGTTCCGGTGGTTCTACAGCGCCCTCAACGTGCTGGACCACCTGCGGGAGGCATCGGAGTTCGACGGCGTGCCTCCGGACCCCAGGGCCGCCGAGGCGATCGAGCTGGTCCGGGCGGCACGGCTTGATGACGGCCGTTGGCCGCAGGGAGGGCGCTACAAGGGCCAGGTGTGGTTCGACATCGACGTCCCGAAGGGTGAGCCGTCACCGTGGCTGACCTTCCACGCCATCAGGGTGCTCCGCTGGTGGGACGAACTGTGAACAACCTCACGCAAGGGGAGCGAGGTTGTGGATAACCCCCCTATGGCCGAGAAATGGACCGACGTCACGGCTACGGTCAGTGCATGAGACCACTTGGGGGGCCCGCCCGGGCGCTTGTTCTTCTGCCATTGCTCCTCGTTGTCACCGGTTGCGTGAAGCTGGACGCCGACATCGAGATCACCGCGCGGGACACCGTGAACATGACCATGCTGCTCGCCATCCAGGACGAGTACGCGGACTCGCTGGACGGGTCCTGTGAGGCGGAGCCCGGCGTCACGGTCACGCCCTACAACGAGGGGGGCTTCATCGGCTGCGTGCAGGAGGCCAGCAACGCACCGCTCGATGCCATGGCCGGCTCGTCCGACACGCTCACCATCGTCCACCAGGACGGCGAATACACCTTCGTCATGGCTGGGAGTGAGCTGAGTGGGGAATCGGGCGCAGACTCGACGATGGCGGCTGCGATGTTCACGGACTTCAGGGTCGCGGTGACGTTTCCGGGTGAGGTGATCTCGCACAGCGGATCGAGCACGGTGGACGGCACCACCGTCACGTGGACAAACGCCACGGACCTGATGTCCGCCGAAGGGCTGAGGGCGACGGCGAAGGAGGCGAATGCGCTCCTCACGCTGCTGCCGTGGCTGGGGGCAGGGCTCCTGGTGGCGGCCGGGATCGTCGTGGGGCTTCTTCTGTGGAAGCGCACGACTGCCGGCGCGCCGCCTCCGCCTGGGCCCGCGCCGTGGTCTGGCCCGGCGCAGCCCGGTCCGGGCTATCCGCCACCGCCCGGGGGCTACCCGCCACCGCCCGGGGGCTATCCGGCTGCTCCCGCGTATCCACCCCCAGCTGATCCGGCAGGCGGCTATGCGCCCCCTCCGCCGACGGGTGGGTCAGCCGCCCAGCCGCCACAGCGCGATGTGCGCGACTATGCCGACACGTCCTACATGGACTCGCCGCAGCCGGAGTCGCCGCCCGCCCACGAGCCGCCACCCAACGAGCCACCACGCAATCCGTGGGGCCCGCCGGGCTGAGCCCGCCGTCGAGCCTCTGGAGCGGTCACTTGGGCTGGACCAGCACCTCGTTCGGCTTGGACTGGATGACGTACCCGGGGTGGGCCGCGAACAGGTCCTTGAGCTTGGCGAAGCCCCAGGTGCGGGAGTCGAAGTCCGACGCCAACCGCGACAGGTTGCTGCCCACCACGCCGAGGTTGGCCCAGTTGTCGTCGCCCGCGGCCGCGTTGACGGCCTCCGCCAGGAGCTTGTCCAGGAAAGCGTCGGTGGTGAGCTTCTGGGTGGTCACCGTCGCAGCCTTGTTGACCGACGGCGCCGCCGTCGTCAGGTTCTCGACGTAGATGAACGTGTCGCACGCGGCCACGAAGGGCTTGGGCGTCTTGCGTTCACCGAAGCCGTAGACCAACCTGCCGTCCTCACGGATCCGGGCGGCCAGGCGGGTGAAGTCGCTGTCGCTGGAGACCAGACAGAAGCCGTCGAGGTTGCCGGCGTGGAGGAGGTCCATGGCGTCGATGATGAGCGAACTGTCCGTGGCGTTCTTGCCGGTGGTGTAGCTGAACTGCTGGATGGGTTGGATCGAGTGCTGGAGCAGCTCGGTCTTCCACGAGGTGAGCTGCGTCGACGTCCAGTCGCCGTAGGCGCGCCGGACGGAGGCGCGGCCGTACTTCGCCACTTCGACGAGTAGCTGGTCGATGTGGGTGGCGCGCGCGTTGTCGGCGTCGATCAGCACGGCCAACCGTGCTTCCCTCGGTGTCTCTTTGCTCATCTGGGTTCCCCTTCGTCGTGCACGAACCTACCGCGTGCGCGTCCTCCGTCAGCGCGCGGGCGGCGGGGCGGTGGTGGCCCGGACGATCAGCTCGGTCGGGACGACGACGCGGTCGTGGCGCGTCATCGCACCCGTCGACCTGATCTGTGACAGCACCAACTTCACCAGCGCGTGGCCGATCTGATCGAAGTTCTGCCGCACCGTCGTCAGCGGCGGATACGCGAACTCGCTCAGCGCGATCGCGTCGAACCCCACCACCGAGACGTCCTCAGGCACCCGCCGCCCCGCCTCGTGGAGGGCGCGGATCAACCCGAACGCCATTTCGTCGTTGGCGACGAACACCGCGGTCACGTCCGGGTCCTGCGCGATCCTCCTCCCCACCGCGTAGCCGGACGCAGGCGTCCAATCCCCCTGCCACACCGGGGGCGCGTGGCTGCCCGCCGCCTCGAGCGCACGCTCCCAGGCTCCGCGTCGCATCAAGGCCGGCTCCGATTCGGCCGGTCCGGACAGGTGGTGGACCATCCGGTGCCCGAGACCCAACAGGTGGCGGGTGGCGTCGCGGGCCCCCTGCACCTGGTCCGCCATCACCGCCGGGTAGTGGCCCACAAGCCGCGAATCCGACACGGCCACCGGCATTCCGGCGGGCAGAGTCAGGGTCTCTGGGGTGGCTTCCTCTGCGCGGATGATGACCAGGCCGTCGATGGCCTGGTTGGAGATGCGGTGCGCCGCGCTCTCCCAGTCCTCGGCGACGGCCGTCTCGTCGTCGATGCTGAGGAGCGTGACGGTGTAGCCCTCCTCGTCGGCCGCCTTCACCACGGCGCCGGTGGTGAGCACCTCGCCGGTGCGCTCGTAGCGGTGGGCCAGGAGGCCGATGGTGCCGAAGGAGCCGTTGCGCAGCGCCCGGGCGGCCCGGTTGGGGGAGTAGCCGAGCTGAGCGATGGCGGCCATCACCTTCGCTTTGGTCTCCGGGCGCACGGGATCCGCGCCCGTCGACACGCGCGACACGGTTTGTGCGGAGACGCCGGCCAGCCGGGCCACGTCTTCGATCGACGGGCCGGTCTTGCGTCGTCCTCGACCCGAGACGGTCCCCATGGCCGGGAGTGTAGCCCGGTTCCGATGTTGACGTCACCATCCCAGCGAATCGCTCCTGCCATGCAGGCGAGCAAGTGTTATCAGACCGTTATCTGACCCCCTATGTCGGCCACTAGGGGACGTGCTACGTTTACGTAAACATTGGTCACCGACGTAGGCGAGGACGCCTTCCGGGACGCACCGACCCGTGCCTCGGTGCAGCCACAACAGACAAGGAAGTTTTCATGAATTCGTGGAAGAAGCTCGCGGCCATGGCCGTCGTGGTGCCTCTGGCGCTCACCGCCTGCGGTGGAGACAACGGCTCCACCGGCAGCAACGGTTCCGACGGGGACGCCGGCGACGGCAAGCTCACCGTCTGGGCCTGGGACCCTGCCTTCAACATCTTCGCCCTCGAAGAAGCGGAAAAGATCTACAAGCAGGAGAACCCCGATTTCGAGCTCGAGGTGATCGAGACCCCCTGGGACGACCTGCAGACCAAGCTCACCACCCTCGCGCAGTCGCAGGAGACCGGCGAGCTGCCGGACATCTTCCTCATGCAGAACAACGCGTTCCAGAAGAACGTCATCAACTACCCGGACCTCTTCAACGACTACACGGACACCGACGTCGACTTCGGCGAGTTCCCCGAGGGCGTGGTGGCCTACTCCACCCTCGACGGCGTCAACTACGGTCTTCCCTTCGACAACGGCACCGCCATCACGGCGCTGCGCACCGACGTGCTCGAGGAGGCCGGCTACACGGTCGCCGATTTCACTGACATCACATGGTCGGACTTCATCACCAAGGGCAAGGACGTGCTGGCCAAGACCGGCCAGCCGCTGCTCTCGGGCCTGGCGGGCCAGTCAGACCTCATCATGATGATCATGCAGTCGGCCGGCGCCAGCCTGTTCGACGACGAGGGCAATCCCACCATCGTGGGCAACGAGGCGCTGATCGCGTCCATCGAGACCTACAAGGAGCTCGTGGACTCGGGCGTCTTCGTGGAGGTCAACTCGTGGGATGAGTACATCGGCACCTTCGTGAACTCCAACGTGGCCGGCACCATCAACGGCGTGTGGATCCTGGGCTCCATCCAGTCCGCGCCCGACCAGAGCGGCTTGTGGGGCATCACCAACCTGCCCAAGCTGGACGGCGTCGACGGCGCCACCAACTACTCCGCCAACGGCGGCTCGTCCTGGGCCATCTCGTCGAACGCTGACAAGGCGCTGGCCGCTGACTTCCTGAACGCCACCTTCGCCGGCTCCAACGAGTTCTACGACACGATCCTCCCCGCCTCGGGCGCTCTGGCCAACTGGCTGCCCGCCGCGGAGAGCGACGTCTACTCCGAGCCCCAGGAGTTCTTCGGCGGCGAGCCGATCTTCACCCAGGTGCTGGACTTCGCCGCCCAGGTGCCGAGCAACAACACCGGCGCCTACTACTACGAGGGCCGTGACTCCGTCAGCGCCGCGATGACCAAGATCGTCGACGGCGGGGACATGACCACCGCGCTCGAGGAGGCCCAGCAGGCCGTCGAATTCGCAATGGAGTGATTCCTCGCTAGCCAGTGAGGTGGGGGCCGGCTGGACCGGCCCCCACCCGCGCGAAAGGTGGACTGTAGACATGACTGAACGTTCCCGGGTGGCCGTCCGCAAGGCCGTCCCATCCGACGATGCGGGTTCCTCGCCCGCGAAGCGCCGTCGCTTCGGCATCGAGGCGCAGCGCAACCTCACGGGCTGGATCTTCCTCCTGCCGGCCGCGATCCTCATCCTCTGGATGAATTTCTGGCCCATGGCGCAGGCCTTCATCCTGTCGATGCAGACAGGGCGAGGCACCAGGCTCGATTTCGCCGATCCCCTCTGGTACAACTACCAGCGCCTGTTCAGCGACGAGATCTTCAAGCTCACCGTCCAGAACACGTTCATCTACCTGATCATCCAGGTGCCGATCATGCTGATCGTCGCGCTCGTGCTGGCCAATCTGCTCAACGACAAGACGCTGCGGTACAAGGGCCTGTGGCGCACCGCGATCTTCCTGCCCTGCGCGGTGTCGCTGGTGTCCTACTCGCTGGTGTTCCGCACCATGTTCGCCAACGACGGCCTGGTCAACGACATCCTGATGGGGCTCAACTTCGTCGATTCGCCCGTCAACTGGCTGGGTGAGACGGACACCGCACGCTTCGTGATCATCCTCGGCCTGCTGTGGCGCTGGACCGGCTACAACATGGTGTTCTACCTCGCGGCCCTGCAGAACATCGACTACTCGTCGCTGGAGGCCGCCAAGATCGACGGCGCCAACTCGTTCAAGACGTTCTGGTACGTGACAATCCCCCAGCTCAAGCCCATGATCCTGCTCACCGCGATCCTCTCGACCAACGGCACCATCCAGCTGTTCGACGAGTCCTGGAACCTGACGCAGGGCGGCCCGGCGTACACGTCGATGACGATGTCGCACTACCTGTACGAGGTGTCCTTCCAGAGGAACCCCAACTTCGGCTACGGCGCCGCGCTGTCCTACGTGATCCTGATCATGGTGGCGGTCCTGGCGTTCATCCAGATGAAGATCGGTGATAAGCGTGACTAAGACCCAGTGGCGCCGCGTGCCTTCCTACGCGTTCCTCGCCGTCTCGGCGATCGTGTCGATCTTCCCGCTGTACTTCATGGTGGTCTCGGCCACCAACACCAGCCAGGACGTCCTCAGCTCGCGGATGATCCCCGGCACGGCCCTGATCGACAACTTCGTCTCGCTGGTGTCCCAGCAGGACGTGGCCTCGGCCATGTGGTACTCCACGATCAACGCCGTCGGCACGACGGTGCTGGCGCTGCTCGTGTGCTCCGTCGCGGGCTACGGCTTCGAGGTGTTCCACTCCAAGGGCAAGGACCGTCTCATGGCGTTCCTGCTCCTGGCCATGATGATTCCGTTCGCGGCCACGATGATCCCGCTGTTCCAGATGTTCGCGGACTTCGGAATGGTCAACTCGGTGGGAGCGGTGATCCTCCCCGCGATCGCAACGCCGTTCCTGGTGCTGTTCTTCCGTCAGGCCTCCCGGTCCTTCCCGCACGAGATCATCGAGGCGGCCAGGATCGACGGGCTGAGCGAGGTCAGCATCTTCTTCCGCATCTTCATCCCCACGATGAAGTCCACCCTGGCGGCCGCGGCCGTCATCACCTTCATGACCGCATGGAACAACTTCCTGTGGCCCAAGGTGATCCTCGTCAACAACTCATTCCAGACCATGCCGATGCTCATCTCGAACCTGCGCGCCGGCTACGTGACCGACTACGGAGTACTGATGCTCGCCGTGCTGATGGCGTCCCTGCCCACGATGGTTGTCTTCCTCGTGCTGCAGCGCGCCTTCG
Source organism: Tessaracoccus sp. MC1679 (assembly GCF_014164775.1). GTDB lineage: Bacteria > Actinomycetota > Actinomycetes > Propionibacteriales > Propionibacteriaceae > Arachnia. Next base: position 30,353 of record NZ_JACJGB010000007.1, on the reverse strand, counting down.
CCGAGGGCATCACAGGAGCCATCAAGTGACATTCGATCCCACCAGAATCGCAGACCCCACCTACTTCGCCGAGAACCGGCTGGCTGCGCACTCGGACCACCGCTGGTTCGCGGAGCCCGCCGAGGCGGCGCTCGGCGTGAGCAGCTTCGAACAGTGCCTCAACGGGGTGTGGAAGTTCCACTACGCCAAGAACCTCGCGCTCGCGCCGTCGGGCTTCGAGGCAGCTGACTACGACGTGGACGCCTGGGACGACATCCGCGTCCACGGCCACATCCAGCTGCAGGGCTACGACCGGCCGCAGTACGCCAACGTCCAGCACCCGTGGGACGGGCTCGAGGACATCTGGCCGGGCGAGATCCCGCAGAAGTTCAACCCGGTGGGCAGCTACGTCACCCACTTCACCCTCGACCATGCTCTGGCCGACGGCGAGCGGCTGAGCGTCTCCTTCAAGGGGGCCGAGTCGACGGTTGCGGTGTGGCTGAACGGCGTCTACATCGGCTACGGCGGTGACGCGTTCACGCCGTCGGAGTTCGACCTCACCGAGGCCCTCGTCGCCGGCGAGAACAAGCTCGCGGCGCAGGTGTACAAGTGGAGCGGCGCGGCATGGATCGAGGACCAGGACTTCTACCGGTTCTCCGGCCTGTTCCGTGACGTGATGCTCTACCGCCGCCCCCGGGTGCACGCCGAGGATCTGCGGATCACCACGCCGGTGGCCGAGGATCTGGCGTCGGCCGAGGTTCGCCTCGCCGTGTCGCTTCAGGGGGAGGGCTCCGTGCGGGCCAGGCTGGCGGGCGTCGGTGCGCTGACGGTAGGCGACGACGGGGTGCTTGCGGTCGCCGTCGAGGCTCCGCTCCTCTGGAGTGCCGAGGATCCGCAGCTGTACGACCTGACCGTCGAGGTGCTCGACACGACCGGCGCCGTCGTCGAGGTGATCCCGCAGCGCGTGGGCATCCGCCGCTTCGGCATCGAGGACGGCGTGATGAAGATCAACGGCCGCCGGGTGGTGTTCAACGGCGTCAACCGGCACGAGTTCGGGCTTCAGGGGCGGGTGATGAGCCGCGAGCAGACCGAGGCGGATCTCCGCCTCATGAAGGCCCACAACATCAATGCGGTGCGCACCAGCCACTACCCCAACAACTCGTTCCTCTACGAGCTCACCGACGAGTACGGCCTCTACGTCATCGACGAGATGAACCTCGAGTCCCACGGCATGTGGGACGCCGTTGTGCGAGGGCGGGTCACGCTGGAGCAGGCGGTGCCGGGCGACCTGCCCGAGTGGCGCGACGCGCTGCTGGACCGCGCCAGCAACATGCTGGAGCGGGACAAGAACCACGCCAGCATCGTGATGTGGTCCTGCGGCAACGAGTCCTTCGGCGGCACCAACCTGCGGGACGTGGCGGATCACTTCCGCGCGCTCGACACCCGCCCGGTGCACTACGAGGGCGTCCACTGGGACCCGCGCTACCCGGAGACCACAGACGTGGTCAGCACCATGTACACCCCGGCGGCCGCCATCGAGGAGTTCCTAGCCACCAACCGGGACAAGCCGTACATCCTGTGCGAATACGCCCACACCATGGGCAACTCGTTCGGGGCCGTGGACAAGTACATCGACCTGGCTTACCGCGAGCCGCTGTACCAGGGCGGCTTCATCTGGGACTTCTCGGACCAGGCCATCGCGCTCACGGACCGCCACGGCAACGCGTACTTCGGCTACGGCGGGGACTGCGGTGAGGCGCCCCACGACGCCGAGTTCAGCGGAAACGGCATCGTGTTCGCCGACCACTCGCCGTCGCCGAAGCTGCAGGAGGTCAAGAAGCTCTACCAGGGCCTCAACATCCAGATCTCGGGCGATTCGTTCGAGGTGGAGAACCGGCTGCTGTTCACGCCGACGTCGAACTACGAGTGCGTGGTGACGCTGGGGCGCGAGGGTCGCGTGCTGGCGGAGGCCACCGTCGAGACATCGGTGGAGCCGGGGGAGGCAGGCAGTTACCCGCTGCCGATCGACCTGCCCGACGCCGGGGGCGAGTACACCGTCGAGGTGTCGTTCCGAGTTCCCCAGGCGTCGTCCTGGGCTCCAGCGGGGCATGAGGTGTCGTGGGAGCAGGCGGTGTTCACTGTCGCGGGGGACCCGGCTCCGGCCGCCCCGCGGCCCGCGCCCCAACTGGTCGACGGGATCCACAACTTCGGCGTCCGGGGCCGGCACTTCACGGCCCTGTTCTCGAAGCTGTACGGCGGGCTCGTCTCGTACCGGTACGGGCTGAGCGCCGACGGCGGCCGCGAACTGGTGCGCGGCATCCCCAAGCCCAACTTCTGGCACGCACCCACCTCCAACGAGCGCGGCTGGAACATGCCGTTCCGGGACGGTCAATGGGCGCTGGCAAGCCGATACGCCGAGGCCAGCGAGGCTGGACCCACCGCCACGGTGGTGGGCGACGCCGTCGAGATCCGCTACACCTACGAGCTGCCCAGCAGCCCGGCGGGGGAGTGCGACGTGGTGTACCTGGTCGACGGCGAGGGTCGCGTGCAGGTGACGCTGACGGTGCGTCCGGGGGATGGGCTGACCGACATGCCGGAGTTCGGGCTCATGCTGGTCACGGACCCGGAGCTGGACACTCTCACCTGGTACGGCGAGGGTCCGGAGGAGAGCTATGTGGACCGTCGTTCCGGCGCGCGCCTGGGCGTGTGGTCGGCGGATGTCACCGAACAGCTCACGCCCTACATCCGGCCGCAGGAGTCGGGCAGCCACACCGGGGTGCGGTGGGCGACGGTGACTGACGGTCGCGGGGCGGGGTTGCGTTTCGACGCCGTCGACGAGCCCATGGAGTTCTCGGCGCTGCCGTGGACGCCGTTCGAGATCGAGAACGCGGCCCACCCGGTGGACCTGCCCCCGATCCAGAAGACGGTGCTGCGCCCGGCGTTGATGCGTCGCGGCGTGGGCGGCGACGACAGCTGGGGCGCGATGACCCATCCGGAATACCGGCTGCCGCAGGGTGAGTTGGTGTTCAGGTTCGCCTTCCAGGGCATCCGCTGACGGCCGCCCCCGCTGGCTGAGGGGTGCCACCCCCGCCGGCGGGGGCCCATCGGTCCTTGAGGAGCCCCGCGTCGCGTCAGCGACTGGCGGGCGTCTCGAAGGGTCGTGGCGCGACCCGGCAGCGGGACTGCTTGTCGGGTGGGGGTCACGACCCTTCGAGACGCCGCCCGCGCCTTCGGCGTTGGCGACCCTCAGGGATCGGGGAGGGGTGTGGGTTCGTCGCTTCGCTCCTCGCGTTACAGCGGGCTGAGGTGCCGCGTAGCGGCCTCGAAGCCTATGAAACGTGAGCTGACTAGGAACGTTTCTGAGGCTTCGAGGCTCGTGGCTGCGCTCCTCGCGCCTCAGCCGGCGGGCGGCGCGTAGAGGCTTCCTCCGATGAACTCCCGCAGGATCGAGTTGAACGGGACCCTCTCGGTGTCGAGCGGCTCGAAGAAGGTCAGCAGGTTCAGCAGCCTGTCCCGCGTGTCCACGGCTGGGCTACCGTCGGGGATCGTCGCCAGCGCCGCCTCCGCGAACGGCCTCAACGCGTTCAACTCGTACAGCATGCTGGAGTTGAACATCACATCCGCGTCCTCCTGGAACAGGAAGACGTGCGCGTACTCCCCGCGACGCACGCTGTCCCACTGGCCGATGGTGAGTTCCGGGGAGATGCCGCGATCCCTGTGATCGCGCACGATCCGGCGCAGCAGCCGGACCTCCGTCGTCGGCACGCGGTTCATCAGGTCGATGTTGAGCCCGCCAAGGGCGCTCACGTACACCTTGAATACCGCGTTGCGCTTGACACCTTCCATCAATCTGGGGTTGAGCGCGTGGATGCCCTCGATCAGGAGGATCTCCGCAGGGCCAACCTGGAGCCAGGTGGTGTCCGGCATCCTGCTGCCGGTGATGAAGTCGAACGTAGGGACCTCGATGGGGTGGCCATCCACCAACTCAGCAATGTGGTGCGTGAGGAGGGTGAGGTCCAGCGCATCGGGGCTCTCGAAGTCGTACCTGCCGTCGGGGTCCACAGGTGTGCGATCGCGATTGAGGAAGTAGTTGTCCAGTGACAAGGACACGGGTTTCAGGCCGTTGACCTCGAGCTGCGTCGCGAGGCGCTGCGTGGTGGTGGTCTTCCCGGACGACGACGGCCCGGAGATCGCCAGCATGCGCAGCGCCCGTCGCTCGGCCAGGATGACGTCGGCGATGTCCGCGAGCCGCTTCTCGTGGAGGGCCTCCGCGATGCTGATCAGCTTCGTCGAGCGGCCCGAGAGGATGTAGGCGTTGACGTCGGCCACCACCTCGACGTCAATGCGGTCCAGCCATTCCTGGCTCTCCGCATAGGCGGCCGACAACCGCGTGGGCGGAATCAGCGGGACGCCGTTGCCCTTGTCCACATCGCCGAAGTCCACGATGAAGCCGGGGGCGAAAGGGATCACCTGGAACGGCTCCACCTGCGCCGGGTCCATGATCACCGGATACACAACGCGGGCCACGAGGTCGCCCACCTGGTAGACGTGGTAGCCGCCGTCGCGGCCGAGGGAGACGATGCTGCTCGCCGGATCGGCGGCCCACTGCTTGAGTCGTGCGCCGATCAGGCTCACCTCCCGGGTGGACAGCGCCGAGCCCACGAGGTTGCAGAAGACTCCCTCCAAGATGGAGTAGGACGTCTTGAGCCGCTCGTCGGGGAACAGGTCGTGGATCACCTTGATCAAGCCCAGCTTGACCGTCTGCCGTCCCTGGCGGAGGTGGGTCTCGCGCATGGGTGAATCCTCTCGTCGCACATCCTGCGTGGTTGCGGATGCCCTGTACCCGAGGCTCCCACCGAAAGGCCCCGGCCGGAGCCGGGGCCCATCAATCGGGTGGCGGAGAGTGGATATCCTGGGCCGCGATCAGACGTACGGCAGGCACACCACGCCGGTGCACTGCGGATCGACACCGCCATTGTTGCCGGCCGCGAGATTGCCGGATCCGATGACGCCTTCGACCGCCTCGATACCCAGTTCGACGTTGTCGACCACGACGTTCTTGACCAGTGTGGAGTTCACGTTGTTCACCAGGATGCCTGCAAGTCGGCTGGTGGAGACAGTGTTCTTCTCAAGGTAGGACCCAGACACGTCGCCGCCGACGACGATGCCGTTGTCGCGCGTCCCACTGACGATGTTCTTGATGAAGCTGGTCCCAGTGGCCCCGCTGAAGGCGCCAAGTCCATGGTGTCGATTCCCTGTGGCTACGTTCTTCTCCACCAGGGTGACGCTGGACCAGTCAGCGATGCTGATGCCCCACACGTTGCCGGTGACCGTGTTCTTCGCGATCACGTTCCCGGTGGAGACGGCCACCCTGATTCCGTCACCGCCGGCGCCGTGGATGATGTTCTTCTCGATCAGGTGCGTGCCGCCACCACCGATGTTGATCCCGCGAGTCACGGGGGTGATGTCGAGGGAGTAAACGTGAGCGCGCTGGGACTGCTGCACCTCAACGCCGGCCGAGAATCCCGCGATGCTCCCGTTGCGGACCGTGACATCGTGGTCGTTGTCGATTCGCACGCCAGCTACTGACACGCCCCCGCCGTCGATCGAGTGGCCACCCAGATCGAGCACGATGCCGTTCGCTCCGATTTTGAGCCCGTCGCCCCCGTTGCAGACGAGGTCCTGGGTGAGGGTGGTGGAGGTGGTGATGGTGTCGCCGCAGGCGACGGGATCGGCCGCCGAGGCCGGGAGACCCGCCGAAGCAAGGGCCAGGACGCCGACACTGGCGCCGATAGAGAGCAGGAAGCGGTGTGTGGTGGTTCCCATGGTTCCCCCTAGGTTCGAGTCCGCTCATGCCAACACGAGCCTGTCATCGGGTCAATGGCTTGTGAACAGCCGCGCCCCCTGGCGGCGTCGCATTTGTTTCTTGGCGAACACTTATGGATCTGCTCGACCAGTCGGCGTATTATCGCGAGCCTCTAGTGATCTCGGGCGTCGGGGCTCGGACTTCGGCCTTCCTTCTTGAAATGGGAGATGCGATGCAGAAGATTGTGCCGAACCTCTGGTTCGACCACTCCGCCGCGAGCGCCGCCGCCTTCTACTGTTCCGTTCTACCGGACGCCCGGGTAACCGTCACTCAGCACTACCCGACGGAGGGACTGGCCGACTTCCAGCAGGACTTCGCCGGAGACGTGCTCTACGTCGAGTTCGAGGTGGGCGGCTACGCGTTCGGGGCGATCAACGCCGGACCGGAGTTCAGGGCGAACCCGTCGGTGTCCTTCTTCTTGTACTTCGACCCGACGCGCGACGACGCCGCCCGCGAGAAGCTGGACCGTGTCTGGGATGCGTTCGCAGACGGCGGCGAGGTGCTGATGCCGCTGGGCGAGTACGCCTACAGCCGCAGATTCGGGTGGGTCCAGGATAAGTTCGGTGTGTCCTGGCAGCTTGTCCTGTCGGATCCTGACGCCGAGCCGAGGCCCTTCATCGTGCCGTGCCTCCTGTTCGCGGGGGCGGCCAAGGGCAGGGGCGGTGAGGCGCTGGAGCGCTACACCTCGGTGTTCCCGGACTCGCAGGTGACTGTCCGCGTGCCTCAGGAGGTTCCGGACGCGGCGTCCCCGGGCCAGGTCGAGTTCGCCGTCGTGCGGCTACTCGGTCAGTCGTTCTCCCTGATGGATTCGGAGGTTGACCACGCCTTCACGTTCACTCCCGGCGTCTCCCTGGAGATCCGCTGCGACGACCAGGCCGAGATCGACCGCTACTGGGCCGCGCTCAGCGAGGTGCCCGAGGCCGAGGCGTGCGGGTGGTGCGCGGACCGGTTCGGGGTCAGCTGGCAGGTGACGCCGTCGAACATGGCCGAACTCATGGAGCGTGCCGGCGCCTTCCAGACGATGATGGGGATGAAGAAGCTGGAGATCGCGGCGTTCTGAGCGCTGACCGTCTCTTCTGGTGTCGACTACGGCACCAGAAGTGACACCGAGGTGCCGCGGAGCGGCCTCGAAGCCTGAGAAACATTGGTTGTCAGCCCACGTTTCATAGGCTTCGAGGCCGCTCCGCGGCACCTCAGCCAGCGGTGGGTGGTCCGGGCTGCTGCGCGGCACCTCAGCCGGCGGTTGGGGTCCGGGCTGCTGCGCGGCACCTCAGCCGGCGGAGTGGGCGGCGGGCCTCCCGCGGAAGGTGGCCAACTCCTCGGCGTTGATGCCGTAACAGTGCTCGGGCGCCGGGTAGGAGCCGTCGCGGACCTCCGCGGCGAACCCGCGGATGCCGTCGACCACCCGGCCGTGCAGGTCCGCGTAGCGCTTGACGAACCGCGCCGACCCGCCCGAGGACATGCCGAGGAGGTCGTGGAACACCATCACCTGCCCGTCCGTGGAGGGGCCCGCGCCGATCCCGATCACCACGGCATCCATCGACGGCATGATCGCCTCCGCCACCGCGGCCGGGATGGCCTCGAACACGATCGAGAAGCAGCCCGCGTCCTGCAGTGCGAGGGCCTCCGCGGCCACCCGTCGAGCACCGTCCGCGGTCCGGCCCTGGGCCTTGAATCCGCCCAGCTCCGCCGCGGTCTGGGGGGTCAACCCGACGTGACCCATGACCGGAATCCCCGCCGCGACAATCGCGCGGACCCGCGACACCGACGCCTCCCCGCCGCCCTCCAGCTTCACCGCGTCGCAGCCAGCCTCGTCGACGAAGCGGCGCGCCGTCGCCACGGCTTGCTCGTCGCTGTGCTCGTACGAGCCGTAGGGCAGATCTCCCACCAGCATGGGCGCGCCCAGGCCGCGCCGCACGGCCGCGGTCAGCATCAGCATCTCGTCGACGGTCACCTCGGTGGTGCTGGGGTAGCCGAGCACCGTCATGGCTGCCGAGTCACCCACCAGGACCACGTCGACGCCGGCCTCCTCCGCCGCGAGCGCGCCCGGGTAGTCGTAGGCCGTGACCATGACGATCGCCTCGCCGGCGCGCTTCATGTCCGCCAGGTCCGACGTCGTGACGCGGGATCCGGCGGCGGGGGCGCCTCCGTGGCGGGGCCGGGCTGACACGGCGGCGCCTCAGCGTCCGGTGAGCAGGGTGGCGACCTCGGCGTCGATGTCGATGATGGCGTTGCTCCCCGCCTCGACGTGCACGACGACGGGCTCGTAGGTGGCCAGCTCGGCGCGGTCGTACTGGGCGTAGGAGATGACGATGATGGTGTCGCCGCGGTGGACGAGGCGTGCGGCGGCGCCGTTGACCTTCATCTGGCCGGAGCCGCGCTCGCCCGCGATCGTGTAGGTCTCGAAGCGTGCGCCGTTGTCCACATTCACCACCGCAACCTGCTCGTGCTCGAGGATGTCGGCGGCCTCGAGGAGGTCCGGGTCCACGGTGATCGAGCCGACGTAGTGCAGGTCCGCGTCGGTCACGGTGGCGCGGTGGATCTTGGACTTCAACATGGTGCGGTGCATCAGCGGGCCTCCTGGCTGGGGGTCACGGGCGGGATGGGTTGGTTGTCGATGAGCCGGACGGCGCCCACGCGGGCGGCGACGACGGCGAGGGTGGGACGGGTGAGGTCCTGGGCGGGGGAGAAGGTGTCCGGGTCCACGACGGCGAGGTACTCCGGCTCGACGCCCCGGCTGAGCATGGCCTCCGCCCCGTCGCGCTCGGCTGCGCGCGGGTCGGCGCCGCCTGCCACTGCCGCGGAAGCTGCCTCGAGCCCGGCCTTCAGCGCCAGCGCCCGCGGCCTGTCGTCGGGGCCGAGCCGGAGGTTGCGGCTGGACATCGCCAGGCCGTCTGGTTCGCGCACCGTGGCGCAGACGGCGATCTCGACCGGCAGCCCGAGGTCCGTCACGAGGCGCCGGACCACGGCCACCTGCTGCGCGTCCTTCTGCCCGAAGTAGGCCACGTCCGGCGCGACGGCGATGAGCAGCTTCGCCACCACGGTGGCCACGCCGTCGAAGTGCGCGGCGCCGCGGTGGGCGCCCTCAAGCGGCTCGCTCACCCCGCGCACGCTCACGGTGGTGGCGTAGCCCTGCGGGTACATCTCCTCGACGGCGGGGACGAACAGCAGGTCCGTGCCGGCGCTGTCGGCGAGGTGGGCGTCGCGGGCCTCGTCGCGCGGGTAGGCGGCCAGATCGATCTGGTCGTTGAACTGGGTGGGGTTGACGAAGACGGAGGTGACCACCGTGTCGCAGTCGTCGCGGGCGGCGGAGATCAGCGTCAGGTGCCCCTCGTGCAGCGCGCCCATGGTGGGCACGAACCCCACGCGCCCGGCGTCGGCGAGGGCCTCGCGCAGCCCCGCGACAGTCCGCACAATCCTCATCAGCGTCCCCTTTCAGCGAGCCGTGAGGTGGCCGCGACCATGGCGTCGAACAGGTCCAGATCCGCCGGGCTCAGCTGCTCGACGGCGGCGCGCTGACGGGCGACGGTGGCGTGGTCGCCGCGTGCCACCGGCCCGGTCAGCACCGGGGCCGCTCCCTCCCGGGCCCAGTTCTCGACGGTGGCGCGGACCATCGGTACCAGCCGTTCGCGTGGCACCCCGGCCGAGGCCGCGAGTCGCTCGGCCAGGTCCTCGAGGGTGAGGAGGAAGTTGGAGGCCACCGAGGCTGCGGCGTGGTAGGCGGGGCGCGCGTCGTCGGCGATCTCCACAGGAGTCATGCCGAGCGACGTGGCCAGCGCAGTGGCGGCTTCGAGTGCCCGCGTGGTGGTCCCCGCGACGGCCGCCGTCGCGCCGGCGAACACGGTGGCGCCGGAGGCCGGGACGGCCATCAGCGGGTGCAGGCCGAGGGCTTCGTGGGGGCCGAGGACGTCGAGCGGCGTGGCCCCGGAGCAGTGCCCGACAAGGAGGTCCGCCCGAGGCGTCAGGCCGGCGGCCGCGTCGGCGATCTGGCCGTCGGGGACGCACAGCAGCACGATGCCGGCTGTGCGGGGGTCGGCGCCGCGCCCGAGCGGCCCCTGGACGTCCCATCCGGATTCCCGGAGCGAGGTGGTCAGCGCGGTCCCGAGCCGACCGCCGCCGACGAGGGCCACGCGCAGGCGCGTGACGGCATCAGGCATGCGAGCTCCTCCAGGAACGGGCGGGTGGGTGGAGCAACTGTAGACGAGGTTGCCGAGAAGCCGATGCCGTGCCCGGGGGGCGGGCGCCGCGGGAGACGCCAAAATGGGCATAACTACGACGAAGTGTAGTACCTGAGCCGCGTCGGATATGTGGCGCCAGGCAACAAGTAGCCGCTCTTTTAGCCGTGGACGACGATCCGGTCACCGATTCCCTGAGCTCGGGAGACCTTGCGGCGGCCCTGTCGCAGGCCAAGTCGGAGTGGGAGTCCGCAGGCGCGGACACCTCCGGCGTCTCTGCGTCGGTGGGCGACCTGTCCGGGACGGGGCTGGGATCTGCGTCCGGCAGCTCGATCACCATCGACGGCGACGCCGCGGGCTGGGGATGGTCGCGGATGAGCCTGATCACAGTGGTCCGCCACGAGGTGGGCCACGCGATCGGGCTGGGTCACAGCTCCGCTCTGATGGACGACACGCTTGAGCCGGGCGAAAGCCACGGCGTGAGCTCGTCGTTCCTGCCTGAGCCGGAGCCCGCCCCAGCGCCGGAGCCCGCCCCCGAACCTGAGCCTGCACCTGACCCCGCCCCCGAGCCTGCACCCGCACCCGCACCCGAACCGGCACCCGAGCCGGCGCCGGCGGCCGAGGCTGCACCGGAGGCCCCTGCCGACCCGGCAGCCGAGGCTCTCGCCACCGGCCCCGAGGCCACGACCGCTGAGCAGCCGGCCGCCGAGGGTGAGCCCGTGGAGGGCGCCGCGGAGACCTCCGATCCCGGAGTCGATCCGGTCGCGGCCGACCCGGCTTCGGCGGACCCAGCTTCGGCAGACCCGGCCGACCCCCTCATGCCCGCCGCGGACCCGTCGAGCGATCTCGCCGTCGAACCTGGCGCCGACACGGCGGCCGACGGCGCTGAGTCCGGCGAGCCCCTGGGCCTGAGCTCCGATGCTCCGGCCTCCGACGATCCGCCCGCCTTCCTCGCCGCCCCTGATCCCGCAGCATCCTGGGCGGTCGACGGCAACACAGCCACCTTCGACGGCACCGGCGGAACGCTGGGCGTCGACGCCGAGACCGGCCACCTGGTCTTCATCGCCGAGGACGGCGTCGTGCACGCGGTCCCGACCGCCGGGCTCGTCACCATCGTCGTCAACGCCGCCGGCGGCACAGTCCTGATCACGGGCGAGATTCGCCTGACCGACTCCGGTGCGGCGCTGACCATCCCCGCCCGGCAGATCACCGTGACCCCGGGTACCGTCCTGAACACCGGCTCCGGGATGATCACCCTGAGCGCATCCGACGAACGCGAATCCGGCGCCACTGCCTCCGTCCTGGTCACGGACGCGACGCTCGCCGGCGGCGCCATCATGCTCGAGGCACACGCCAGGGCTCTCGGTGCCTTGGTGGCGTCGTCGTCGGCCGCGGTTCTCGTCAGGGACTCGCGCCTCCTCGCCGACGGCGCCGTCACGCTGTCGGTCTCCTCCGATGCCCGGGTGCTGTCGGCCACCACTGATGGATCCGGCGGAGAGGTGGACGCTGCCCTCATGGCCGCCTCCAGCTCGGCCCGCGCCGGCATCAACGGCGGCTCGGTGCAGACCCTGGGTGAGCTCGCAGTGCTCGCCCGCAACAACGCATCGCTGGCCGGTGCCGCCGTCGCGGCCGCCGGGCGCATCGACCGCGACACCTCAGCCTGGGTGGCTGGGACCGACGTCACCGCGGCCGGCGTCACGGTGGACGCCGTCGCCACCGGGACCCTCGACCTCGACGCCGTGGCCGGCCTGCCCACCGCCGCAACCTTGACTTCCGCCGGGCTCTCGGCCTCGCAGATCGCCGCCCTCACCCGCGTGGCCCAAGGCCCCGGCGCAGTGGCACTCGCGAGGGGAAGCATCGGCTCCGCGTCGCCGTCGCCCTCCCCCGGGGGGTGAGCCCTCAGCGGACTGCCGTCATGCGTCCCGGCGAGACCTCAGGCTGAATGGGAGGATGATCCACAGGCCGAGGAACACCACGACGGCGGCACCCGCGCCCACCAGGCCCCACTCGGGGCCGAGGACGAAGCCGAACGTCAGCCACGACACCGCCACGATGGTCGCCGCGAGCAGCCCGAGGCCGATCTTCGCCATGACGTGTCCGGCGGCGACGATGGTGTCCTTGCGATGCTCCTGGAACAGGTGCCGGTGCAGCACCACCGGTCCGACGACGAGCGCGGTCGCCAGTGTCGCCGTCGAGACGGCTACCAGGAACACCGTCAGCAGGGTCGGGGACAGGTCGGCGAAACGGTTCTGGAACGGCAGCGTCAACAGGAAGCCCGAGAGGAGTTGGAGGCCCGTCTGGGTGACCCTCAGCTCCTGGAGTAGTTCGTTCCACTGCCTGTCGAGGCGTTCCCCGGGCGTCTCGTCGCGTTCGACCGGATCCGCGCCGTCGGCGTAGCGCGACGGGACGGCGCGAGGGGTGTCGTCGTGGTCACTCATGTCTGTGACGTACCCACTGTCGCGGTGATCCACACATCGCCCTTGTCGTGGCAGTTGCGCCGATGGATGGGTTCGCGGCGTTGGTCGCGTGACGGCTGCGCGGCTGTTGTTCCTCCAGAACGTATGTCAAGCCCTCAGGGGACTCGGAGCCAGTCCTGGAGGAACGTGAGCCGCACGGGCGTCTCGTCACGGCACCATGCTGGACGCGGTCGCGCGGGGCGGTGGACCTATTGGCGAGTGGCGAAGCAATCCGGCGAGAGGGGCAGGCCCTCAGTGAGCGGTCGGATGGTCTTGCCAGGCGCTGATCCGTCAGCCACAGTGGACAGATGCCCTACATCGAGGAAATCCCCGCCGGCACAGCCATCCAGCCGCTGCCCACCTCGGTGACGGGGTTCGTCGGCGCCTGCAGCCAGGGGCCGGTGGACACGCCGGTCACGGTCACCAGCCCGGGCGAGTATCACTCGATCTTCGGCCCCAGTCTCGGCGCGGACCAGCCACTGGGCCACGCCGTCGACCTGTTCTTCGCCAACGGGGGCACCAGCGCGATCGTCGTCCGGGCGGCAGGGCCCGCCCCGGAGCAACTCGTGCCCGTCGACGGCGCCTCGGGCCTCAACGCCCTCGAAGATTCCGGCGTGACCGTCCTCGCGATCCCCGGGCTCACGGCCGCCCATCACCAGCACGTGACCGCCGCGCTCACCTTCTGCGCGGCCCACCGCTCCGTGCTGCTGCTCGACCTCCCCGCAGGCCCTTTCGACGCCGTTGCCAGGGCGACGGTGCAGCAGACGGGACCATACCGTGAGCGAGCAGCCGCCTATCACCCATGGCTCGTCGTCGGCGGGGTGCAGGTCCCGCCCTCGGGAGCCGTCGCGGGCGCGATCTCCCGATCCGACGCCGAGCGCGGGGTGTGGAAGGCCCCCGCCAACATCGCGCTGCACGGCATCGATGGGTTCACCGAGGCGCTCGGCGAGGAGGCGGGCGAGCTGCTGACCCAGGAGGGCGTCAATGCCCTCCGTGAGTTCCCCGGCCGGGGCCGCCTGGTGTGGGGGGCGCGCACCCTTGCCGGCGCCCAGAGCATCGAGCCACCCAAGCGGTACCTGTCGGTCCGCCGGCTCACCGACCACGTCCTTGCCTCCATCGCCGCGGGGTTGGGTTTCGTGGTGTTCGAGCCCAACGACGTGCCCCTCTGGGTGCAGGTGCGGACGACGGTGGAGAACTTCCTCTTCGACCTCTGGCGCCAGGGCGCGCTGCAGGGCACCAAGCCGGAGCATGCCTACGGGGCACGGTGCGGACTGGGCCAGACCATGACCCAGGCGGATGTGGAGGCGGGACGGCTGATCCTCGAGGTGTTCATCGCGACGGTGAGGCCCGCCGAGTTCGACGTCCACCGCCTCACGCTGCAGACCCAGGCGCCAGGAGAGCCCGCGGACGGCGATACCCAGCCGTTCGGTCTCGTGGGACGCAGGCGCATCGACGCGCAGACTGTGCGTACCGTCGACCTGTCGCGCGTGGTCTCGCGCTACATCGGCGAGACGGAGAAGAATCTGGCCGAGGTGTTCGACGCGGCGGAGCGCGCCGGCCAGGTGCTGCTGTTCGACGAGGCAGACGCGCTGTTTGGCGGCCGCTCGGACGTCCGCGACTCCCACGACCGGTACGCCAACCAGGAGGTCAGCTACCTGATCGAGAAGCTGGCGCGCGAGCGGCATGTTGAGGTGCGCTGGCGGCGGCCACGCCCTCCCGCCTAGCATGAACCATGCCTTATCCGTCGCAGCTGGCGGTCGCCGAGGTGGTCGCACTCACAGATCCGGTGACGCGCAACGTGGCCATCACCGCCTGCTACCGCGACCTCGCCCACTCAGTCGCCGAACTCGTCGGCCGTTCTGACGTCAACTGGCTCGCGTTCGGCGCCTGGGCGAGCGCGTCCGCTGGCCGGGTGATCCGTCGCGACGCGCTGCCGTTCGGCCTCGATCCCGGCACCTCGGCCGCGGTCGCTGAGGGCAACCGGACGATCATCGCCGACGTCGCGCCCCGCTTCGTGCGCTGGCTCGACGAGGTGGCGCGGGCGGGTGGGCCCACCCGCCTGGCGCTCGAGGTCGCCGTCGCGGATCCGCTCTTCGGCGAGGCCCCAGATCTGGCTGCGGCGCTGACCGCATACCAGTCGGCCCTTGAGCTGCGGGCTCTGGCGGTGAAGGAGGAGCTCGACGACGAGGCGGACCGGGCCGTCGCGGAGCTGATGCTGCTGGGTAACGTGCGGGTGGCCGCGCACGAGCAGTGGATCGCTGACTCGCTGATCGACGAGGCCATGCCGCTGGGCGGGCTCTTCGGGCGGATCGTGACCCGCTTCGTCGACGTCTACACCCCTGACGGGCCGATCGATGTGTGCCGCGACGTACCCCCGCCGTCCTACCTGGGCGGGCTCCGCTACCCGGAGGTGCTCGACCACCTCGCGCACGCCGACCTGTGTGATTTGGCCGAACGCTTCGAGCATGCGCTGACGGTCGACGTGGCCGGCAGCTCGGCCACCACCTGGGAGTGCTACGAGGAGCGGATGGGCTTCATCTTCGCGTTCTTCCGCGCCTTCGCCCGCGACACCCGCTTCTTCGACGCACCCCCGGAGCCACTCCCCGCCCATCCCGTTGGCTGAGGTGCCGCGGAGGAGGCCATCTCGCTGGGGGTAGCAGTGCCCGCCGCAGGAGCGACCGCCCAGGAGTATCGTGGAATGCGTTCCTGGAGGGCATCATGAGCACCGCGACTCACCCCACATCCACGCCCACCCAAGGTCCCAGCGCCCGCGAGGCCCGCACGGTTGCGGAGGCGGCACGACAGACCGAGTGGACGAAGCCCAGCTTCGGCAAGGAGCTCTTCCTCGGCAGACTGCGGCTCGATCTCATCGAGCCCTGGCCTACGCCCAGCCCGGCGGCCAAGGCCAAGGGTGAGAGCTACCTCACGCGGGTCGAGGAGGTGTGCCGCCGGATCGACGGCGCCCGCATCGAACGCGAGGCCAGCATCCCCGACGAGACCTTCGCGGAGCTCGCCGACATCGGGGCCTTCGGGATGAAGGTCCCCGAGTCGTACGGCGGCCAGGGCCTCAGCCAGTACTACTTCAACAAGGCGCTCACGCTGATCGGGTCGGCCAACCCCGCGGTCTCCGCGACACTCTCGGCCCACCAGTCCATCGGCGTGCCGCAGCCGGTCAAGATGTTCGGCACCACCGCCCAGAAGGACCAGTATCTTCCGAGGGTGGCCGCCGGTGAGGTCTCCGCGTTCCTGCTGACCGAGCCCGACGTCGGATCGGATCCCGCCCGCCTTGCCACCACGGCCACTCCCGACGGCGACTTCTACGTCCTCGACGGGCTCAAGCTGTGGGCCACCAACGGCACCATCGCCAGCCTGTTCGTCGTGCTGGCTCGCGTCCCGGCCACCCCCGGGAGTAAGGGCGGCATCACGGCGTTCATCGTCGAGGCGGACTCGCCCGGCATCACCGTCGAGCGCCGCAACGCGTTCGTCGGCCTCCGCGGGATCGAGAACGCGCTCATCCGGTTCCATCAGGTGCGCGTGCCTGCCGCCAACGTGCTGGGCGCCACCGGCAAGGGCCTCAAGATCGCGCTGGCCACCCTCAACACCGGCAGGTTGTCGCTGCCCGCGATGTGCGTCGGCGCGGCGAAGTGGTCGCTGCACGTCGCGCGCGGCTGGGCCGGGGAGCGGGTCCAATGGGGGCGGCGCGTGGGCGACCATGAGGCCATCGCCACCCGGATCGCGTTCATCGCGGCCACCACCTACGGCATGGAGTCGATGCTGGACCTGGCCGGCATGCTGGCCGACGACGACGCCAACGACATCCGCATCGAGGCAGCCCTGGTCAAGCTCTACGCCTCCGAGATGGGGTGGCGGATCGTCGACGACCTGGTCCAGATCCGCGGCGGGCGAGGATACGAAACGGCAGAGTCGCTGGCCGCCCGGGGCGAGCGCCCGGCCGAAGTCGAGCAGCTCCTGCGCGACATGCGGATCAACCGGATCTTCGAGGGCTCCACCGAGATCATGCACCTCCTCATCGCCCGCGAGGCCGTTGACGTCCACCTCGAGGTGGCCGGCGAGATCATCGATCCCGAGGCGACGACACGTGCGCGGGCGGAGGCTGTGGCGCGGGCGTCGGGCTTCTACGCCAGGTGGCTGCCGATGCTCGCCGTCGGTGCCGGCACCGTGCCCGGCGCGTACCGGGAGCACGGCGCGCTGGCCGAGCATCTGCGCTACGTGGAGCGGGCAGCCAGGCGCCTGGCCCGGGCGATCTTCGCCGGGATGGCGCGCTGGCAGGGCAGGTTGGAGCATCGTCAGGCCTACCTTGGCCGGATCGTCGACATCGGCGCCGAGCTGTTTGCCATGTCGGCCTCCTGCGTGCGCGCCACCGCCGAGCGGGACAGCAACACCGAGGGCGTGGAGCTGGCCGGGGCGTTCTGCGAGCAGGCCAGGATTCGGGTGGATGCCCTGTTCGGCGCGCTGTGGCACAACTCGGACCGCAGCGACCGTCACCTGGCCCGCCGTGTGCTCGACGGGCACCACGCGGGGCTGGAGGACGGGGTCCTGCACATCGCCGACGACCTGCCGTGGGTCGCGGCGTGGGAGCCGGGCCCATCCACGGTGGCCGACGTCCGGCGTCGGATCCCACGCCCACCCGCTGGCTGAGGTGCCGCGCAGCGGCCTCGAAGCCTCGAGAAGGTGACCTTGTCAGCTCACGTTTCTGAGGCTTCGAGGCTCGTCGCTGCGCTCCTCGCTCCTCAGCCCGCGGGAGTGGGTTCGTCGCTGCGCTCCTCGCTCCTCAGCCTGCGGGGGTGGGTTCGTCGCTTCGCTCCTCGCTCCTCAGCCTGCGGGGGTGGGTTCGTCGCTTCGCTCCTCGCTCCTCAGCCTGCGGGGGTGGGTTCGTCGCTTCGCTCCTCGCCCCCACAGCCAGCTGATGGGTGGCACTGCCGAGGGCACCCGCGCTGCTGCGCGTCTCATCACCGTTCCGTCGCCGGACGCCCACATCTGGGACGATTCGGCCATGGACATGGATACGTTCCGCGGTCCCGATTCCCCTGTCACCGTCGAAGGCGCTGAGCGACCCGAGGTGTCGCGAGCGCTCTGGCTGGTGAAGTGGCTCCTGGCCTTCCCTCACTACATCGCGCTCGCCTTCCTCGCGATCGGGGCGGTGTTCGCCTGGTTCTGGGCGCTGCTCGCGATCCTCATCACCGGCCGGTACCCGCGCGGGGCGTTCGACTACCTCGTCGGCGTCATGCGCTGGGGCTGGCGCCTGGCGTATTACCTCTACAGCGTCGGCGCCACGGACCGATATCCGCCGTTCACGCTCGCCGACGTGCCCGACTATCCTGCGCGGCTGGACGTTCGCTACCCCGAGCGGCTCTCCCGCGGGTTGGTCCTGGTGAAGTGGTGGCTGCTGGCCATCCCGCACTACATCATCCTGGCCATCCTCTTCGGCTTCACCCGCCCCCACAACGACGAGGCCGGGCAGGTCACCACGGACACCAACTGGCCGGGCCTCGTGCCGATCCTGGTCCTGATCGCGCTCATCATCGTGCTGGTCTCCGGCGCCTACCCGCAGCAGGTCTACCGCGTGGTCATGGGGTTCAACCGATGGCAGCTGCGCGTCACGGCCTACTCCCTCCTCATGACCGACGAGTACCCACCGTTCCGCCTGGACCAGGGCCCGTACGAGCAGGACGGTCCACGGCTGATGCCGTTGCCGCCCACGTGGGACGACGGCTGGCCCACCGACGAGGCCCCGCCACCGCCACCCCCGCCTGCGCCACCACCCCCTCCACCGCCCGTCGCCTGAGCGCCGTGGTCAGCGGGCGGCCAGGACGGCGTCGCGCTGCTCGGACGCCAGGTACTTCACCGCCTCTCGCAGCGTCACCCCGGAGGCCCGGGCTGCCCGCGGCAGCAGCCACGCAAAGACGAGGTCGGGCCGCCGTCGGGCGGTGTCGCGGAGGATCCACCCGATCGCCTTGCGGATGAAGAACTCCTTCTCCTCCAGCATGGCGTCGGCGTAGCGGGCGAAGCGCGCCCAGTCCCCGCCGCCGGTGCGCAGCGGGATCAGGTGGGCCAGCAGCGCCGAGCGTCTGATCCAGAAGTTGCCGTCGGAGGCCCATCCGTCCAGGACGGGACCCCATAACGGGTCGCCGTCGGAGACCGGGCCGACGACGGATCCGGCCAACGAGTCCACCAGCGCCCAGGTCCGCGACTCCCGCAGCAGCCGCTCGAGCAGGTCGGCATCCGCCACCCCCAGGAGCCCGCGGTGTGTCTCCAGAAGGTCGACGGAGGCCGCGCGACGCTCATGCACCGGCTCGGCCCACAGCGCCTCGACGAGCGCGACCAACTCGTCGTGGCCCAGCGTGACCCCCGCCATGGCCGCGCGGACAGCGGCGCGCATCGCCGGCATCGATGCCCCGTAGTGCGTCAACTCGCTTTTGAGGTAGGCCTTCTCGCCCGCGGCGCGCTCGGGGACCGCCCGCGCGCGAAGCTCGGCGTCGAGCTCCGCGGCCAGACCCGCGGCCCACTCCTCACCCACGGCGGTAGACCCGGAGGGCGTCCGCGTCGACAGCCATCAGCCACGGGCGATCATCCCCGAGCCGGATGCCCAGACGGGCGCCGTCGCCCGGGTCGGCCTCGCTGGTGAGCATGGGAACGGGCTCGACGGTGCCCGCCCCCGCCGCGTCGATGCGCAGCACGGCTGAGGCGTCAACCGCCACGCCGGTCTCCACCTCCGCGATCCCGCTCACCAGGAGCGTGAGAACTCCGTCGGTGCCCGTGGCCGCCTCGATCGAGGGATACACCAGGGCATCGGGGTGGTCCGCCGCCTCAAGCGGGATGGGCAGCGCCAGGTCACCGAGCTGGACCGAGACGCTCCCTGGCTCCGCCTCGACGAAATAGCTCAGCCCACCCTGCCCGACGAAGGAATCCACCTGCGCGAGCAAGCCATCTGCCGGGTCCACCACGACGGGGCGGCCATCCTCGTCGAAGCCGAAGAGGCTGGTGCCGTCGGTGCCTTTGAGCCCCGGGAACCGGTCCAGCTCCACCCGGGAGAACGTGCCGTCCGGGGCCAGCCTCAGCATCCCGGGGCGGTCGGGGGTGGTGCTCTGCAGCACGACG
The DNA here is from genome assembly GCF_014164775.1 of Tessaracoccus sp. MC1679. Lineage (GTDB taxonomy): Bacteria > Actinomycetota > Actinomycetes > Propionibacteriales > Propionibacteriaceae > Arachnia. The sequence goes on along the minus strand of NZ_JACJGB010000007.1, from coordinate 10,758 downwards.
GTGCCGTCGGCCAGCGCCTGCGGGGACTGCCATTGAAGAAACTCTCCCTGGGCGAGGTGCTCCTCGGGGAGGGGGGCGTCGCCGAGGTACGAGCCGCCCTCGTCGAAGTGGGCCAGGCGGAAGTTGGCGGTGTCGAGGAACCACCAGGTGCCGTCGGGCAGCTGCGTGCCGTAGCTGGGGCCCCATTCGAGGCCCTCGCCGCCGGGGGAGGTGCCGAGCCGGTCCTCGCCGTCGCCGTAGGGGAGCGTGAACAGCTCCTCCCAGGGCGGCGCGAGCTCGTGGAATTCGGGGAGGAGAACGGTCTGCGTGGTGAAGTCGAGCAGCGACGGTGAAGATGCGGGGTTTGCCGACTGGGTGGCATCCGGGGTGGGTGCGGCCGTCGACGTCGCCGACCGGCTCGTCTTCGGCGAGGGTGAGGGCAGCGCGGGGGCGCAGCCTGAGACGCCGAGCGCGATGCAAACGGCGCCGACAACGGCAGATACACGGCAGAACATCAAGCAAACCTCATCTCCTCACGATACCCCTGGGCGCTGGCCCGAAGCTGTCTGCAACTTGCTATCCAGAGAGCGGCTTGTGTGTATATACGCAGAAACCGCTCTATGGATAGCAAGTTGCAGACCGGACCTCGCCCGGCCCGGGGCCGCCTAGGATTGGGCGATGATCCGGGCCCACTTCACCGTCGAACTCCCGGCCGCATGCCCGTCCGACCAGGCCCTGCGCCGCCTCCTCGACCTCCGCGCCCATGACCGCCTCATCCCGCTGACCAGGGTGACCCCGGCGGTTTCGGCGGACGAGTTGACGGTGGGGTCGCGGTTCGTCGGCCGCACCGGCGTGGGCCGGTTCGGCTTCGATGACCACATGCGCATCGAGGCACTCACCTTCGCGCCCGACGCGGCGGCGACCATCGTGAAGCGGGGTCGCGTCATCCGCGGTGTCGTGCAGGTCACCGCCAGGCCGTCGGCCGGCGGAAGCGCGGTCCGATGGGAGCAGAGTGTCCATCTCCCGTGGCTGCCGGAACTCCTCCAGCCGACGGCGGCGCGGGTGCTCCGAGCCGGCTACCGGAGGGTGCTGGTCAGGTTGCTCGCCGGCTGAGCTCCGGAACCGCTGGCTGAGGTGCCGCGCAGCGGCCTCGAAGCCCAGGAAACAGGAGCTGACAAGGAACGTTTCTTAGGCTTCGAGGCTCGTCGCTTCGCTCCTCGCGCCTCAGCCAGCGGTAGGGGCGTCGTTCCGCGGTTGTCGCCTCAGCCGCCGGTAGGGACTGCGGCGCTGGGCGCTCAGCCAACGGATAGGCGCCAGGAACGGCCGACGATGGTCAGCGGGCCAACTCGGCCAGCATCCCCGGGAACACGTCTCGCGCCGCGTCGCGGCCAAGAAAAATGTCCAGGTGACCGTACCCGGGCACCACGCGCAGCGCATGCCGCCCCGGCTCCACCCCCTCCAGCCACCGATGAGTGCGCTCCTGGCTCTCGGGCAGGAAGCAGCGGTTGTTGCGCCCGGCGTAGAGCACCCACCGGGCGGCGGTCTGGGGCGCGCTCACTCCGTAGTCGTCCGGGAGCCCCTCCCTCCGCGACACCGACACCAGGTGCCCCGCGCGGACCGAGGCGTCCATCTGCGCAAAGAAGCTCATCGGCACCTTCCCGAACTCGCCGCGGATCCACTCGTGCGTGTCAGCATCCAGGTTGGCGTGCGACCACAGCGCAGGCCTGCCCGCGACGTAGGTGAAGCTCACCTGCCGGCACACGGAGTTGTCGCACTCGCGGTGCGTCAGGTTCACCGCCGCCCTGGTGGCGCGCGCGAACAGCGAGTCCGGCTCGTCGCCCCAGGCCGGGTTCAGGTACGGGCTGAGCGGCTGGAGGAGCGGCCGAAGCCGACGGATCTTGAACACCGACACCGCGGGGATCACGGGGTGGAACGACACCGCGTTGGAGACGATCGTGGTGACCTGCGGCAGCAGCCCCGCCGCGGCAGCCATGGCGAACGAGGTGGACCCCTGGCAGTGGATGACCGCCTTCATGGTCGGTGACCCGGTCGCCTCGGCCACGTACTCGACGGCGGCCGGATGGTCCCAGGCGGCGGCATCGTCGAGGGTCCAGGCAACCGGGTCGAGGTCGATCGACGCCCGCCAGTTGAGCAGCCACACGTCCCACCCGTCGTCGATCAGCGCGTCGACGAACGTCCGCGGCACCGGGGGTCGGAAGATCTCCCCACGGACCCCCGCGCCGTGCACCAGAATCACCGGCTCCCGCGTCGGCTCATGCCTGCCGCGGATCCGCAGCAGGGTGATCGGGTGCCCGTCGCGCGCGGCGATCACGTGGTGGGTGACCCGATGGTCGGCGCGGGTGGTGGGCCGGATCTGTACCGGGGTGCTCATCGGTCCTCCTTGCGAACGGGCCCGTAGGTATCGGTCAAGGTGCGCGCGAAGTGGGTGCCGAACCTGCCCAACGAGCGCAGCGGGGTCCGGCCGTCCGCGCGGAACGTGGTGAGCTGGCGGGCGAAGTCGCGCGGCAGGATGCGGAGGAGCCCGGCGCCGAGGACCGGCCCGTCGCCGCCGGGCGGTACATGCCCCTTGAGCAGCGTGATGTAGAGGGTGGAGGTGTCCCTCCAGATGTCCAACCCCGGGTCGTTGCGCACGGTCTTGAAGCCGTACATCGTCACCGGCGCACCGGCGAGGTCACGGAACCACAGCCGGTAGCGCATCTCCCGCGTGGCGGCGAACTACGTGGCGACGAACAGGTTGAAGAAGCCCCGCTCCACCGGAAGCTTCCCGCCCAACTCCTCGCAGCGAATGTACCCCGACGCGGTCCCGGGGTGCAGGTCGTCGGCGAGGAACCGTTCCACGTCGGGGACGGTGATGGTCAGCTCGAACATGAACCGCTGATTCACCAGCCGCGCCCGCTTCCAGCCGACGACGGGATCCGTCTCGCCGAGCGCCAGGAAGCCTTTCATCTGCTCGGTGAACTCGACGGTGTCGCCGTCGAGGGGAGCGGCCGGCGCGGATCCCGGCAGGTCGTCGTCGTTCTCGTCGGCCCGGCGTCCTGCAGGCGCCGATTCCAGCACCCGCTCCACGATCCGGTCCGCGTTCGCGGCGATGGTGAGCGCCGGATTCGGGCCCACCGGGCCGGGCATCGCCGCGCCGTCGACGACGAAGAGACCGGGGTAGCCGAACACCTCGCCGTGCGCATCGACCAGCCCGTCATGTGGCGAGCGGCCCATCGGCGCAGTGGTGCGGTGGAACGATGCGGAGAAGTCGTGGGACTGCCCGCTGCACGGCTCCAGGTTCGCGGCCGACGGGACCCTGCTCGAGGGCCCCGCGGTGAAGGATCTACCCCCGGTCGCCCCTCCCGCTGGCTGAGGTGCCGCGTTTCGCTGTCCCCGCTGGCTGAGGTGCCGCGTGGCGCTTTCCCCGCTGGCTGAGGTGCCGCGTGGCGCTTTCCCCGCTGGCTGAGGTGCCGCGAAGCGGCCTCGAAGCCTATGAAACGTGAGCTGACAACGTGCGTTTCTTAGGCTTCGAGGCTCGTCGCTGCGCTCCTCGCACCTCAGCCCGCGGTGCGGGCTCGTCGCTTTGCTCCCGCGCCACAGCCGACGTGGTCGGGTCAGGCGGTCGCGTGCGCCGCCCGGGACCTGACGGGCGACGACGTGCGCAGCCGGACGGCCACCGCCGCCGCGACAATCACCGCCGCCGCGACCGCAGCCGCCACCCCGGTGAGCGTGGACGCCGGCGCGTCGGTGAGGCGTCCCACAGCGATCCAGCCCAGGCCCCAGGCCATGGCGGCGGCCACGCCGAACCGGCCGCCGAACGCCTTCGCAAGTATGACGCCCAGCGCAGCGGCCACCGCCAGCACCGCGACAGCCAGGTACTCCGAGACGGGAGCCGCCGGGTTGACGCCGGAATCTACGAGGGTCGCGGTGATGTTGGCGACGGTGGCCACCGACACCCAGCCGAGGTACAGCCCGAAGGTGCCGTCGACGATGAAGCGCTCGGCCCACGTCGTGGCGGGGCGGTCGGCGTCGGCGGGGAGCGCGGTCAGCCGTCGGACCAGCTCGCCGAGCACCAGCGCGAGGGCGACGATCACCGCGACACTCGCCCACAGCCAGCCCACCTGCGTGACCAGGAGCCAGGAGGCGTTGAGCACCATCGACGCCGCGGCCAGCCAGCCGATGGAGCGGGCGCGGGCGCTGGTGGTGTTGGCCGGCAGCCACTGCCAGACCACGTAGGCGATGAGTCCGGCGTAGATGACCGACCAGATCGAGAACGCGTTGACCGCGGGGGCGACGAGTGTCGCGGTGGCGGACAGGCTGCCGCCGGCGGCCTCCTCGACGCGGGTGCCGATCACCCCGATGCCGAAGAGGGTTCCGATGATCATGAAGACCGCGCTGGCGGTGATGACGACTTGCCGGATTCGATCGTTGCGGAGCATGGTTCGCCCTTCCTCAGAGACTAACGTTGAACAAAGCTTATACAAACATTGGTCACGGCGCCAGCCCCCGTCGACTCCGGATGCCTCAGGCCGCAGGATCGGGCCGCCCAAGCAGCGGAACTAAGGCACCTGCCCGATGCCGGCCACCCCCCTTAGAGCGGAGGGTTGACCCATGGCCCCATGGGGGAGAGCCAGAGGAGAGGCAGCCATGTCACAGCTCGAGATCAACCTCGCGTCGTCGGTCTACCGCGACCGCGCCGCAGACGTCGCCTTGGACGCTGAACGTCGTCGGATCATCGCCGAACGCGGCGGACTGACGCCCAGCGACCCGAACCATCACTGGTCCCTCTGGGAGGGCCTGTCCGATCTGCTCAAGGGTTTCCACATCCCCAGGCGTCATGCGCCACTGGGTGCCTGAGGACCCGTCAGTGGCCCCGCTTTCCTGACCCTTGGTGGCGGTCGGTCCGTATGTCACCATGAGGAATGACTGACGCCACGGTCAGCCCTGTCATCGTCGGCAGGGACTGGGAGCTGGCTCATCTGCGCGACCTGTTCCGCGCCTCACTCGGCAACGTGCCGAGGGGCGTGATCATCGCCGGTGAGGCAGGCATCGGGAAGACCAGGCTGCTGCGTGATTTCGCCGCCGGCTTGGGGTCCGACATTGCCGTCGCGGTGGGGCACTGCGTGGGCATGGGCCGGTTCGCCACCCCGTTCGAGCCCGTGCGCGAGGCGCTGCGGGACCTGGTCGCGGCCTTCGGTGCCGACACTGTCAGCGCGGTGGCGGGGCCCGTCCGTCTCGCCACACTGGCCGCCCTCGTCCCGGAATTGGACGGCGGCGAAACAGAGCGCGCAGACCGCGAGCAGCTCCACGAGGCCGTCCGCGACCTCCTCGTCGGCCTGTCCAGGATCACCCCGGTCCTGGTGGTGCTTGAGGACCTGCAGTGGGCCGACGCCGCGACCCTCGACCTGCTGCGCGCCGTGATGGGGCGATTCCGGGGCGGCCGCCTCATGCTCGCCCTCAGCTACCGGACCGACGAGGTGGGCAGGACCGATCCGCTGCGGCCGTTCCTGGTTGAGCTGGAGCGGATGCGGCACGTGTTCCGCATCGACCTCCGACGGCTCTCCCGGGAGGAAATTGAGGCGCAGGTGGCCCACCTCCGCGGCCCGGACCACGGCGTCGATGTTGCCAGCCTGTCGCGAAGAAGCGACGGCGTCCCGTTCCTGGTGGAGGAGCTCGTCGCCCTCGACGGCCACGCCCTCCCGGAGTCCCTGCGCGATGTGGTGCTCGCCCGCTACCACGGGGTCGGCCGGCCCACCCAGGCCGTGTTGCGGATGCTGGCGGCAGGCGGGGTGTCCGTGCCGCACGACCTCGTCGAGGCAGTCCATGACGGCGACCCGTCTGAGTTGGAGGCCGCGCTGCGGGAGGCGGTTGAGGCGCACATCCTCTCCGCGCGGGACACCAGCTACGCCTTCCGCCACGCGCTCAGCCACGAGGCGATCGAGGGCGAACTCTTGCCGGGGGAGAGCGCACGCTTCCACGCCCGGTACGCGGAGGAGTTGGAGCAGGCCGGCGAGGCCGGGAGCGCCGCCCAGGTCGCCCACCACTGGACCAAGGTCCGCAACTGGCCGCGCGCCTTCCAGGCCCTGCTCCGGGCCACCCGCGAGGCCAGGGCGACGGGGGCGCTGGTGAGCGCGGCCTCGTTCGGCGAGCAGGCGCTGGAGCTGTGGTCCGCGGTGCCCGACGCGCCGACGGTCGCGGGTTGCACCCGCACCGACTTCGTCCTGGACGTTGCGGCCCTGTTCATGGAGACCGCGGACCCGCGGTCGCTGGCGCTTCTGCAGCGTGAGCTGGCGCGGTGCGCGGCCGACGATCACCGCAGTCGCGCGCTGCTCCTGCACGAGCAGACGATCTTCGCCCAAGGACTGGGGCAGCCCGGGATCTGCGAGCTGGCCGAGGCCGCGTACGCGGAGCTGCCGCCGGACGGCGACGACCTGGACCGGTTGGCGCGCGTCCGGGTGACCTGTGGGCTCGGGATCGCCCAGGCCTTCTACGGCGACCCGGAGGTCGGATGGGGCAGGCTCCAGGAGGCGCTGGAGGGTGCGAGAGTGCTGATGGAGGGTGACGCATCAGACCGCGTCAAGGGGAAGGCTCGGGCCGAGTTCGCACGCGCACTCACCTCGATCTCCTCGATCCGCGGATACTCCGGCGATGTCGACGGCGCCCTCGAGGGCCTGGCCGAGGTACAGGCCATGAACGCGGACCCCGATGCCTTCCTGCGCGCCTCCGGCCTGCGGCTGGACCTGCTGCGCCTCGTCGGACGGCATCGTGAAGCGCTCGAGGAAGGCCTTGCCGCGTTGACGTTGGCGCGCGAGACGTGGCGGCAGCGCAGCTGGGGGAGCGCCATCTCGCTGCACGTGATGAACGTCCACCTCGATCTGGGGGACCTGCCCGCCGCCGAGCGGATGGGGCAGGAACTGATCGGGTTGGGGCCGTGGACCTTCGCCGGCGGCTACTGCAGGTTGGCCCAGATGGACATCCTGCGCCTCCGGGACCGGGCCGGCCAGGCCCGGGACCTGATGCGGCAGCACGCCCAGGCGATCGACGGCGCCCGCCGGAGCGCAACCGGAAGGCTGACGGTTGCGCGGGCGGTCGGTGCGGTTGCGCTCGCCGTCGACGATCTGCCGGCCGCGTGGGAGCAGGTCGAGCGCCTGTGGGACGGCCATCAGTCGGTGGCGAGCCGCGCTGCCCTGAGGCTCACGGTGCTCGGCGCGGAGGTGGTGGCCGCTCTGCGGAGCTCCCATGCCGACGGCATCCTTTCCGGCGAGGGTTATCCCTTCGCCGCCGCCGAGCAGCGGCTCCGCTCCACCCTCGACAGCCTCGCCCTGTGGGAGGTGGTGGCCGACTGGCGCGCCCTCGTGGAGGCCCGGCTGGGGGGCGCCGACGGCGCGGGCACCGACGTCGGCGCCTGGCACGAGGCCGTGGCCGCCGCGGAGCGGGGACGGGTCCCGATCCAGTGCCACTCGGATGCCCTCTTCCGGCTCGGTGAGGTACAGATCATGTCGGGAGACCGGCTTGCGGCCGAGGAGACGCTGGACCAGGCGGCGCACCTGTCGGGGCGGATCCATGACCTGCTGACCCTGCGGAAGGTCACCGAGCTGAGAAGCCGGGCGCATCTGTTGGCGGCGGTGCCCCACTCCACCCAAGCCCCTGCGCATCTCACGGACCGCGAGCGGCAGGTCCTCCACCTGGTGGCTGAGGGCCTCACCAACCGCGAGATCGGGAAGCACCTGTTCATCAGCGACAAGACTGCCAGCGTCCACGTGTCCGCCATCCTGCGCAAGCTCGGCGTCGGCTCGCGCACTGAGGCCGCCGTCATCGCGGCCAGACTCCAAGGGGCCGAGACCGGCCGGGACCGCCCATAAAGGGGTGCGGCGAGCCGAACGCCGCAGCGTCGTCGCTGGTGAGGCGCGCGCCGCCAGTGATCGCCCTCGTCAGCGTCGGATTTCGGCGGGCGAGCAGGCACACTCCGGAGATGGACAGGGACGCTCTCCTTCAGCTCGCGGCCGGCGTCCACGGCTCGGTGCTCTCAGCCGCGGACGACCAGTATGACACCGCACGCCGCGTGTGGAACGGCACCATCGACAAGAGGCCCGCGGCCATCGTGAGCTGCCAAGGGACGGACGACGTCGTCGAGGCGGTCAGGTTCGCCAGGTCTCACGACCTGGGGATCTCCGTGCGCAGCGGAGGCCACCACGTGGCCGGCTCCTCAGTCATCGACGGCGGCCTGGTGATCGATCTGGGGCGGATGCGGGCCGTGAGGGTGGACCCCGTCCAGCGGTTGGTGCGCGCCGAGGGCGGGGCGCAGATCGGCGACGTCGACGCGGCCACCCAGGAGCACGGGCTGGCGGTGCCGCTGGGCGTGGTGTCCGAGACAGGGGTCGCGGGGCTGACGTTGGGTGGCGGCTACGGCTGGATGCGCCGCAAGCACGGCCTGAGCTGCGACAACGTGACCGGCGCCGACGTCGTGACGGCCGACGGTCGCCTGGTCCACGCGTCCATCGAGGAGCACTCGGAGTTGTACTGGGCCCTCTGCGGCGGCGGGTGGGACCTCGGCGTGGTGACGGCCCTCGAGTACGAGGCGCACCCCGTCGGCCCTGACGTGTACCTGCCGTTCCTGACCTACCCGCTGAGCGAGGGGAAGAAGGTGCTGGCCAACCTGCGCGAGTTCGTGGGGTCCGCACCGGACGAGTTCGGCTCCATCGCTGTGTGTTGGAGTTTCCCGGAGGCGGAACCGTTCCCCCGCGAGCTGTGGGGACAGCCGTTCGTCGGGATCGCCGGCCCCTACATCGGGGACGTCGACGAAGGGGAGCGCGTCTGCGCACCGCTGCGCGACCTCGGCACCGTCCTCACCGACATGAGCGGCGTCGTGCCCTGGGTGGAGGCGCAGAAGTTCTTCGACGAGGACTATCCGCGCGGCCGGCGCTACTACTGGCGCTCGTCGCACCTGGTGGATCTCACCCCTGACGCCTCTGAGGTGATCCTCGACCTGGCTGCCCGGCGGCCCTCGCCCCTGACCTCGCTGGACATCTGGATCAACGGCGGCGCCATCGCGGTGGTTCCCGCCGACGGCACGCCGATCGCCAACCGGACCTCGCCGTACATGATCGGGCTGGAATCCAACTGGGACGACCCCGCCGACGACCGAGCCAACATCGGCTGGGCGCGCGACGCGACGTCGGCCCTGCAGCCCTTCTCGAGCGCGGGCTCCTACCTCAACTTCGACGACCTCACCGACCCGTCGGCGGTCAGGCGTGCACACGGGGAGAACTTCGAACGGCTGGCGTCGGTCAAGAGCCTCTACGACCCCTCGAACCTTTTCCGTTCCCGGGGCCTCCCGCTCTGACGGCTGAGCGGACTCATAGCGGCGGGGCAGGGCGCCCACAGTAACCCCACAGTCTTGGCTGGCCGAATAGGTACATCACCGAAACCGCCACCGAGGAGAACCCCTGTGTCCACCACCGCCATCCTGTACCTCGCCAACATCGTCGGCATCCTGATCCTGACGCTCGGCCTGTACTTCCCCCGCCATGGCCGCCGCGACCTCGTCGTGGCCTACCTCGGCGTCAACATCGGCATCATGGCGGTCAGCTCCGTCCTGCTCTCCACCGCGGTGGGCGCCGGCCTGGGCCTCGGGCTCTTCGGCGTGCTGTCGATCATCCGGCTCCGCTCCGACGAGCTGGCCCAGCACGAGATCGCCTACTACTTCAGCGCCCTGGCGCTCGGCCTGCTCAGCGGACTCGGCGCCGAGCCCGTGATGGCGCTCAGCCTGATGGCGGTGGTCCTCGCCGGCATGTTCGTCGCGGACCACGGGATGCTGCTGCGCGGCCACAAGCGTGAGGTGGTGGTGGTGGACCGCGCCATCACCGACGAGGCGACGCTGATCGGCTACCTGCAGGACCGCCTCGGCGGCACCGTCAAGCACCTCAGCGTCCAGCGGCTGGACCTGGTCAACGACACCACCACCGTCGACGTCCGCTACCGCTCCACCACCCCGTCCGTCACGCGCCGCGTCGCCTGGGCGGACGCACGATGACCGCCGCGACACTCCCGCTCCGCGGCCTCGCCGCCCGCGAACCGGTCTCCCTCGACGAGCTCAACCGGACCGCTGCCCTGCTCACCCGGGTGGACCGCAAGTACGTGCTCACCTCAGCCGAGGCCGACGCGTTCGTCCTCGGTCTCCCGCGTGAGGCCCGGGTCCTCGAGATCGACGGGCGCCGTCGATTCGGCTACCTCTCCACCTACTTCGACACCGCGGGTCTCGACTGCTTCCTCGGCACGGCCCACAGGCGCCGTCACCGCTTCAAGGTGCGCACCCGCCGATATGTGGACACGGACCAGCAGTTCCTCGAGGTCAAGACCCGCCGCGGCGGCTGCACGGTCAAGCGCCGGGTGGCGTGGGAGCAGCCGATCCGCCACCTCGACGGAGGCGCCCGCGAGTTCGTCGCCGAGGCCCTCGGGGGGGACCGGATCCGGCTCGACGAGGAACTGGAGCCCGTCCTGGACGTCACCTACACCCAATACCGTTCAGTTAGTGTGGTGTGACTGTATAGGTTGGTATCTGCTCGGGTTGCGGCCAGGTGGCGTGGTGGGCGCGTTTGACGTGCCACTTGACGTATTTGCGTTTGATGACGCGGGGTGCTGAGCGTCGTCGCCGGGCCGGGTTGAGCCGGGCGAGTAGTCGCCTCAGGAATGCGAGCCAGCCGGGACTGTTGCGGGCGTGCTGGTCAGGGGGGGAAAGCGCCCGGGTGGGCGAGGGTCTGGCGGGTGATCCGCAGCGCG
>NZ_JACJGB010000006.1 GCF_014164775.1 Tessaracoccus sp. MC1679 | reverse complement strand
GGGTGGATGAGGTGACGGCGTCGAGGACCTTGGTGGCCTCGGGCATGAAGCGGGCCTGGTCCAGGACGGCCAGCCGGAGCCCGGCCAGGTGTGCTTCGGTCTGGGCCAGGGCCTCGAGGAAGCCGCTGACGCTCTCGGGGCCGGCGGCTGTGGCGGCGCGGGCGGAATCCCAGGCGGCAGCCATGAACTGCTGCTCAAGCTCCCACACCCCCGCGTCGTTCATACGCACTATTACATCGTCCCCCACTGACAGAAACGGCCCCCGGGGCGCCCCATCGGGACCAATCTTGGTCACAGTTCGATAACGCTTCGTGGGGGTGTGCCCGGACACAGATCACAGAGGGCGGTGACCGGCCGCGTCAGGCTCAACGGTCGGGTTGGGCGGGCTGGCGCCCGTCGTCGGGGGCCGCGTGAAGACCGCCCACTATCACTCGCGGGTCCGGCTCACGACCCCCACTACCCACTCGTTCCACGGAAGGTCGTGGCTAGTCTCCCTGCGTGAGTGACGAGCGAACGATTCTGATGGCGACGCCCGCCGAGATGGCCAGGCTGGTACAGGACGCCATGCTCTACAAGGCGCAGGCGACCGTCCAACGCACCCTGCTGCTGGCGCTGGCCGGCGGCGCGCACATCGCGCTCGGCTTCGTGTTCTACGTGACCTCCCAGGTGGGCGCGGAGGCGATGCCTTGGGGCGTGGCCAAGGTGCTGGGCGGCGTGGTGTTCAGCGTCGGCCTGATCATGGTGGTGCTCACCGGGGCGGACCTGTTCACGTCCACCACCATGACGTTGATGCTCAAGGCCTCGGGGCACCTCTCCTGGTGGAGGCTGCTGCGGCATTGGGGCCTGGTGTATCTCGGCAACGCCGCGGGAGCGCTGGTTATCGTCGCGCTGATCTTCGTCGGCGGGGTGCAACGCAGCGCCGACAGCGCCTGGGGACGGGTGGTGCTCGCCTCCGCCAGTCACAAGCTCGACCATTCGTTCGTTGCTGCGCTCGCGCTCGGGATCGCGTGCAATCTGCTCGTGTGCCTGGCGGTGTGGGCGGCGTTCTCTGGGCGGACGACCACGGACAAGATCCTCGCCCTCGTCGGGCCGGTGGCGCTGTTCGTCGCTACCGGCTTTGAGCACTCTGTGGCCAACATGTTCCTGGTGCCGCTCGCCATCCTCATCCAGCCGGAGCTGGCCCCCGTCGGGTTCGAGCCCCTGACCTGGGGCCACTTCCTCACGGCCAACCTGATCCCGGTGACCCTGGGGAACATCATCGGCGGCGGCCTGATGATCGGGCTGTTCTACTGGCTGGTCTTCCGCCCGAAGCGCGACGCCGCCCGCTGAGCGTTCCTGAGCCGGATCCGGGGGAACGGGCCGGTCGGGTCTACCGCCCTGTACGGGCGCCGTCGGCCTCGAGGTACTCGCGGACCACTTCGTCGAACGAGGGGACCGCCGAGAGCCCGAGGGCCTCCGCCCTGGGCGTCGAGAACGCCGCCGGCCACCCGCCGACGATCGCCTGGATCGCCGCGTCGGGGACCCAGTCGATGAGGCGGCTGGCCTCGGTCCCGCTCACCCGGTCCAGCGACTCCGCCATCTCGCGCGGGGTGGTGGAGAGGGCGGGGAGGTTCATCGCCGTGGTGCTGCCCCAGGTCCGGTCGTCGGTGGCGAGCGCCGTCATCATCGCGTCGAGGGTGCGGCGAGGCGACGACAGGGCGATCGGTGTGGCCTCCGGGACGGGACAGGCGGCGCGGACGCCGGCGAGCGGCTCGCGGATGATGCCGGAGATGAAGCTCGACGCCGCCGCGTTGGGCCGCCCGGGGCGCACCGCCACCGTCATGAGCCGCGCGCTCCGGCCCCGGATGAAGCCCTTCCTGGTGTAGTCGGCCACCAGCTGCTCGCCGATGAACTTCTGGATGCCGTAGCTGGACTGCGGGCGAGGGAGGGTGTCGTCGTCGATCGGCCCCACCGGCCCGATCGCCGGGTCGCTGCCGAAGACCGCGAGCGAGCTCGTGAAGAGGACCACCGGCGGCGCGGCCATCGCTCGGCAGCGCTCGAGGAGCAGCCTCAACGCGTCGAGGTTGGTGCGCATGCCCAGGTCGAAGTCGGCCTCCGCGGCGCCGCTGACGACGCCCGCCAGGTGGCACACGAGGTCGGCATCCTTCACGTGCCGCACCGTCTGATGGAGCTCGCCGGTCAGCACATGCACCCGGGGGTCGGCGGCAAGGTCGGGCGGTGGATCGACGAGGTCGAGCAGTTGCAGGGATCCGACGGCCGACGGCGCGTCCCCGCCGACCCGCAGGTCGGGGGTTGCGAGCAGTCTCCTGGCCAGGGTGCCGCCCAGGAACCCGGCAGCCCCGGTGACGGCGACCCGCCAGCCGGTCACACGCTCCCCTCGAAACCCGCCCCCGGGCCGGCCAACGCCTCGACGGCGACCTCGCGCTCCGTCGAGCCGCCGTCGTTCCTCGGCTCGGTCCAACCGACCACCGCCGAGCCGTCCCGAGCGGTGAAGGTCAGCCAGGCGCGGTCGTCTCCTGCCTCCCAGCCCAGCCGGAGCGAGCCGTCGCCGGCCGACCAGCTGAACTCGCCCCGGAAGGCGGGGTGCTGACTCCGCAGGCGCATGAGTGCCCGGAGCGCCACCACCACGGGACGCTCCAGGGCCGCGTCGATCTCGTCGTCGGTGAAGGTGTGGCGGTTGATGTCGCGGCCCACCCCGGTCCGCCGGAGCAGCTCCATGTCGTTGCTCCCCGCGAGGGCGCCGACGTAGTAGACCTGCGGCACGCCGGGCAGGAAGAACTGGACGGCCCGGGCGGCGAGGTAGTGGGCGTCGTCGCGGCCGAGGGCGTCGTAGAAGGTGCTGTTGACCTGGTAGAGGTCGAGGTTGGACGCTGCGGCGCCGGTGGCCTCCCGGCTCTGGCCGTCGGTCTTCGCGTGGATCGTGGTGACGAGGGCGTCGAGTTCCGCGGCCGTCAGCAACCCCGCGCCGTCGGCTCGGGTCTTGTCCGGACCGACGTCGATGACGCCGATGCCGTCGTGCGTGTCGAGCACCGTGACCGCGTTGGCGGGCCGGACCCGGAGCCACTCGACCAGGACACTGTCGTCGCCCGTGTAGAGGGAGTGCAGCAGCAGGGGCGGGAGGGCGAAGTCGTAGACCCGGTCGACCCGGGAGGCGATCTCGATCTGGGTGCGGTAGTGGGAGTGGATCTCGACGAGGACCTCGAGCCCTCGGGCGTGCGCCTCTGCGGTGAACCGGTCGATGAAGGCGAACGTCTCCGGGATCATGAAGCAGCTGGTCCCGGCGCGTTTGATGGCGTAGCCGGCCGCGTCGAGCCGGATGAGGCCGACGCCGCTGCGCCCGAGCTCGTCGAGGATGCCCATCAGGTAGCTCCATCCGGATGGGCTCTCGACGTCGATGTCGATCTGCTGGGGTGTGAAGGTGGTCCAGACCAGCCGGTTGGCGCCGGCGACCGGGATGGTCGTGAACGGCAAACCGGGGCGGGGACGGTAGATCGTCAGCAGGTCGGCCTCCGTCGCACCGTCGGGGAAGACGCGGTCGAAGGTGAGGAAGAGCTCCGCGGCGGGGGAGTCGTCGCCGCGCTCGACGAAGTCGCGGAAGGAGGCCGAGCCCGACGACACGTGGTTGACGATCACATCCACGCAGGTGGAGAAGCGGCCGCTAATCTCCCGCAGGTCGTCCCACGTGCCCAGCCTCGGGTCGGGCGTGGTGTGGTCGACGGGGTCGAAGCCCGCGTCGGCGCCGTCGTAGGGGGTGAAGAAGGGGAGGAAGTGGATGCCGGTCACGGCATCGCCGAAGACTCTCGCGACGGTGTCGGCGCTTCGCGTCAGGGTGCCGCCGAAGCGGTCGGCGTAGGTGATGAGCTGGACTCCGTTGTCGATCACTGCACTGCCCTCCTCCGGGCCCGCTCGGCGTCGGGGAGCGTCGCCGACGATGCCCTGGAACCAGCATCCCAGCCACTGGGCGGGTCGGTGCGAGGTTCCGCAGCAGACGTGCTTGGAGCTCGGCCGGCGCCCCCTAGAGCCGCTGTCCTGAAGTTCGCCGTAGCCGCCGACAAGCCCCAAACCGCAGCCCTGATCAGCAATCCACCTGCCAAGAAAGCTGTCACATGCCATGTCATACTCGAAGATCTAGGCTCTCATCGCCTCAAGGAGGAGTCGCTGTGACCGCAGTACCAGATCAAGTCGCCGCCCGGATTCGTCGGCCTCTCGAGCCGGGGCATCACATCATGGAGGGGTCGACTCCGGTCGTGTTCTTCGGCAACCAGCCCGGCGCACGGGTCGCAACCCTCGGCATCAACCCCAGCAGCGGTGAGTTTGCGGTCAACGGTCAGATGCTCGACGGGGACCAGCGTCGGTTTGAGACCCTCGACAGTCTCGATATCGAGTCCGTGGCGGAGGCCGAGGACTCGCATGTCGAGGCTATCTATCGGAGGTGTGTCAACTACTTCCGCGATCCCGAGACTGGTGTTGCACCTCGGGCGACGGCTTATTGGACGGAATGGTTTCGCCATCTTGAGGACATCATCAAGCCGTTGGCCGACGCCAGCTACCTGGATGGGACGGCCTGCCACCTGGATCTGGTCCAGTGGGCGACGTCCCCGCTCTGGGGCGATCTCAGCCGAGGGGTGCGGCAGAGTCTGCTGAGCCAGGATGAGGACTTCCTGAGGTGGCAGCTGAGCGCTGACCAACTGGACATCGTTTACCTCAACGGTAGGAGCGTGTGTGACCAGTTCATCTCCGTCTTCCCGGAGGCACCGCTGACCCAGCACGTGCTGCCTACGCCCGGTACGGACAACTCGTCAACGACCTTCTTCCGAGGCTGGTACCGGAATACCAAGATCGTCGGCGCCTCTTACAACATCCAAAGGGGTGGGAGCCGCTGGCCGCGCGCGGCCGTCACAGAGTGGTTGGTGACGGAGCTGAGCACGATGCTGGCTCGTTTGGATGAGGAGCGCATGGACCCGGCGCCGCTGGATGACCGCAAGGTTTCGGAGCCCGTGCCCGTGGCGACCCGAACAGAGAAGCGGGACCACCCACGGCCACCCGAAGTGGGATTGCGACCGGATCTCAATCCACTCTTGCAGGCCCTGGCGGCTGTGTTGACCGTGATGACGGACTACTTTCAACTGGACGCGCACACCCCTGAGCACCCGGAAGGCATCTACGTCCAGGGAAGGCTGGAAGAGGATGGATCACTACTCCTTGAGGTGCCGAGCAACGAGTTCTTCCGACCTCCACTATCCCTTGCCCAAGAGCGGCACCTGAGCGAACTGGGTTGGGAGCCTCCGGAGCCGGATCTGCCGAACTTCTGGCGCCACCTCTCCCCGGACCGGATCGTTCCTGGAAATGTGGCCGGATTCATACTCCGCACCCTGGTTGAGGTCTACGGCATCACGGACGAATCTGAGTTCACTCTCACTCCCGCGGACTTGGCAGCCGTCGCGTTGCCCGACTACCCGAATGTCGAGATCGTCGGGACGTCCTTCCTGGGGGAGCAGATCCCTTGGAGGATCGAGACTCCCAGCACGCCGGAGTCTCAGAAGGATCCGGTGGAGCTACCCTTCACGCCCTCTGAACGCGTGGCGAATGTGGTGCACGCAGCACTGGCTGCTGGGGCCGTGGTACATGCACGACAGGGACAGCCGTGGTTCGGCCTGAAGAGGGACTCAGAGTCCTCAATCGGGGTGTACGTCCGCAGAACGGGCCTCACCGTGCTGCTGTCTCCTGATGCGGCGGCAGCAGTATTGGAAGGCACGGGCGGAACCCTCGAGCGCAAGAACTCCCGCACCTGGTACCTCCGGTTCTCTGACGAGACCTTGGATCGTCCAGACGTCATGGCGACTGTGACCCGGAGCGCCCTCCTCGCTCTCGGAATGGATCCTCCACCGTCCGACTCCCTGGCCGACCGGGAACAATTTCAGCCCCGCGAAGACGAGCCTCCCCAGAATCTGGCGACCACCGGGGAGGCCGGTCCGAAGGACCTTGAGCAAGGCGGGCTGGCCGCGGATGAGGGCGTGTGGCTTCAACCCTTCACCGATTCGTATGGGATCACGCATGGGGCACTTCTTGTCACCAGCCATGGGGCGGAGTATCTGTGGCCGGATGCGGACCGCGCCTGGTTCGGACCCGAGCGCCTTGAGGCGTTCACGCGAATGGCCGACCCCCGCCTTCTCAACAACCCGACCGCATGGTTCCGTGTCGCCACGATCGGTATCTCCGTTGAGTTTCTGGCCAACGCTGCCACCAGCCTCCATCCATCACGGGCTGCTGCCGCAGAGCACGCGCAGCAACTGTTTGCCGCGAACGAGGAAGCCTCCCGCACCCTGGAGGATGAAGCAGCGGACACGTGGTCACCGCCAGCGGATGCAGAAGGTTCAGTGGAGAGCCGAAGGCGCCAAGCGATGGACGACTTCGCTGCGGCGGGGGGCGATCCCGATGATCCTCAGCAGGTGCTGAGTCTTGTCGTTGACATGCTGGGCCCCATCGACCCCGACGGCCCAAACGGGTGGCTCCTCAAGGCCGCCGCGGGAGAACCGTACGACAAGAGCACCGCCTGGATCCACTGGGACTGAGGCCGTGCGAGTCCTCACCGGCCAGCGTGGAGGTGCTCGTAGAGCATGGCGGGGAGCGCCTTCGAGAGTTCCTGGTACAGGTCTTGGTCGCTGAAGATGTCGTAGACGAGCAGCGGAGTGCGGTCGCGGACGCCCATCACCGCGTCGATGAACGCCTTGGGCAGCGCCGGCGATTCGCTGAACTGCTGCGCTGTGTTGGCCCTGGCCTGGCCTGCGAGGGTCTCGTCGTGGGCTAGGTTGACGACGATGCTGGACATGGTGCCCGCGACGACGCCCGGCCCGTACTTGTCCCCGAAGCGTTCGTTGAGTTTGGCGATGATCTCCTCGAGGGCGCTGAAGTGCTTCTCGTGGATGGCGCCGGAGCCGATGGCGGTGATGGGGCTCAAACCTGGGCCCTCGGCGAGGGTGAGCTTGACTGAGTCGCCTTGGGCGATGGTGTAGCCGGCCAGCACGACCTCGGAGATGTCGACGGGGTTCTCGATCGTCGCCGTGGACAGACGTGGCAGGACCCGGCGCAGGAAGAAGTGCAGCCTGGGCAGGTCGGTATCCTCCAGGTTCCGGGCCTGAGAGATGAAGTCGTAGAACTTCACGAACCCGGCCGCGTCGGACTTGAACAGCTTCAGCTCGTCCAGCGTGGCCCGGTCGTCGGCGATGAATGCCCCCTGCCAGCGTTTCGTGAACCTGTCGACGGCCGGCTCTGTCGCGGCGTGGAGGGCGCTGTTGGACTCGACCCCGCCCGCGAGGGCCGCGTCGAATGCTTGCTCGACCTCGGACCAGTGGTAGAGGCCTGCGGAGTCGAGCTTGCTCTTGAGGTCGTAGACGAGGTTGGGGTCTGTGGTCGCGGTGAGCGTGGCCTTGCGGTAGTACGGCAGGAACGCTTCGAGGATCGCTTCGGGTTCGTTGACGAAATCGAGCACGAACGTCTTGTCCTTGCCCGGGTAGGTGCGGTTGAGGCGCGACAGGGTCTGCACGGCCTGCACGCCGCCGAGCTTCTTGTCGACGTACATCGCCACCAGGCGCGGCTGGTCGAAGCCGGTCTGGAACTTCTCGGCCACGATCATCACGTTGTAGACCGCCGGTTTGAACGCGGCGGCCAGGTCGGAGGTCCACAGGCCGGGGTTCTGTGTCTTCTCGGTCAGTCCCTCGCCGACGTCGTCGGGGTCGTCGACGGTGCCGGAGAACGCAACGAGCGCCTTGACGTCCTGGATGTGGCCGTCGGCGAGGTAGGCGTCGAGGTACTTCTTCCACCGCACGGCCTCTTTGCGGGAGCCGGTGACCACCATGGCCTTGGCTTTGCCGTCGAGGAGGGGTTGGACGAAGGTGCGGAAGTGGTCGACGACGATCTTGACCTTCTGCGAGATGTTCGTCGGGTGCAGCCGCACGAACCGCACCAGCGCCTTGACCGCGGTGGACTCGTCGACCTCACCGGGGGCGTCGTAGTCCTGGCCGGGGTGCTGGAGCTGCCAGGCCACCTTGTAAGGGGTGTAGTTGGCCAGTACGTCGAGGATGAACTCCTCCTCGATGGCCTGTTGCATCGAGTACAGGTCGAACGGCTCCGGCAACTCCCCACCCTCGGGAATCCGCCCGAACAGCTCGAGGGTCTTGGCCTTCGGGGTGGCGGTGAACGCGAAGTAGGAGATGTTCGGCGCGTGCGCGGTGACCTCCATCGCCCACTGCAGGTAGGCCTCGGCGTCCACCTCGGCACCCTCGGCGACGGCGGCCAGCTCATCGGGCGAGAGGACTTTCGTCAGCGCGCCGGCGGTGGAGCCGGTCTGCGAGGAGTGGGCCTCGTCGGCGATCACCGCGAACCGTCGCCCTTGTAGTTGCTTCTCGGTGCTGATGAGCTTGATCAGCGCCTCAAAGGTCTGGATCGTGACGATCACGATCTGCTTCCCGCCAGTCAGCGCCGCGGCGAGCTCCTTCGACTTCGACTCGCCGTCGGCGCGGGTGATCGACTTCACCACCCCCGCGTGGCGCTCGAACTGGGCGATCGCGTCCTGGAGTTGCTTGTCCAGCACCGTGCGGTCGGTCACCACGACGACGGTGTCGAACACCTTCGCGTTGTCGTCGTCATGGAGCTGGGAAAGCTGGTGGGCGAGCCACGCGATCGAGTTGGTCTTGCCCGATCCCGCGGAGTGCTGAATCAGGTACCTCTGGCCGGACCCCTCGGCGCGGGCGTCCTCGACGAGGCGGGTCACGGCCCGCCACTGGTGGTAGCGGGGGAACAGGATCTTCTCCACCCGGGTCTTCTTGCCCGTGTCGTGATCCACCTCGGTCTCGACCTGGGTGTGCATGAACGACCCGACGATCCGCAGCCAGGTGTCGCGCTGCAGGATCTCCTTCCAGAAGTAGGCCGACGCCGACCCGTCCGGGTTCAGCGGATTGCCCTTACCCTGATCGCTGCCGCGGTTGAACGGCAGGAACCGCGTCTTCGGCCCGGCCAGCCGGGTGGTCATCGCCACCTCCGAGTTCGACACCGCGAAGTGCACCAGCGCGCGGCGGCCGTACGCGAACAGCGGCTCCCCGGCCGGGCTGCGGTCGAACTGGTACTGCTTCGTCGCGTTCGACAACGCCTGCGTGAAGTCCGTCTTCAGCTCCACCGTCGCCACCGGCAACCCGTTGACGAAGAACACCAGGTCCAGCGCCTTGTGCGGATGCTTCGCGGAGTAGTGCACCTGCCGCATCACCCGCAGCCGCATCTTCGAATAGTCCTGGAGCGTGTCCGGGTTGATCGACGTCGCGGGCCGGAACTGCGCCATCCGCACCTTCACCGTGCCACCCGTCGGCGGCACGAAACTGAACCCGCCGCGCAGCACCTCCAGGGTGCCGCCGTTCTTGAACGGATCGTTATCCAACGCCTTCGCCAGCCGCTTCAGGAACAGTGCCTTCGCCGCCTCCTGCCGCAACTGACTGTCAGCCGGACGGACAACCTTCGCGTACTCGACAGGTTGCGTGTCCTCGAACCAACCCAGCACGTCCTCGGGGAACAGCGCCAGCGCCCGGTCATAACCGGCGTCCGACGGCGAGTACAGCCAGCCGTTGGCCGCCAGATGCTCTGCGATCTCCGTCTCCAGCACCGATTCCAGATGCGCCCCAGCCACGCCGCTCATGCGCTCACCCCCATGTCGATCTTGCCCGTGACCGCCGCAGAAATCAGCGCCGCGCGCCGTTCACGGGCGAGATCGATGGCGCGACGTGCCGCGGACGTCATTGCGTCAAGATGCGTGGTCTGCGTCGTGATTCGGTCCACTATCTCTCGCTGTTCTTCAAGTGGGGGAACGACGGTCGGCAGACTGAGAAAGGCATCGGGGTAGAGGCGCAACCTCGACTCCGTCACGCCACGTGAGTGGACTGTCATTGTCGCCACATATGGCGCAGATCGGTACAGATGATCAAAGTATCGGGGCTCATAGGGCAGGTTGCGGAGGGGGGAGTAGACGCCGTATGAGGGGCTGGCAATGCCATCAAGTGCGGAAACGCCCAGCGCTCCCATCCATGCCCACATCGTGTTAATCACGAGGTCGCCTGGGCTAACCAACTTGTAGCCAACGGTTGACTCCGCCTCGAACATCGTCACGTTCTTCTCGGCCCGTGTTGTTACGCCTGTTATATGGGAGACGGTGAGTAGTTCCTCGGCTCCAGAGAGGGACACGCCCGTGCGCTCGCGGTAGAGCTGCTTGTTGCGAACGCGTAGCCAGTGCGCTGGCGCGTCAGGCAGCCGGTCTCCTGCAGCTGAGGGGATGGCGTCAGAGGAGACGCCGGCCCACACGAGGTGGTTGACCGCCACTGCGCGGCGTTCGGTGAGGAGGGCGATGAGTTCTTCGTTCTTCGCGATGAACGCGTCGATCTGGGCCGTCTCCCGATCCAGGAAATCTGCAATCGCCCTCTGGTGGGCCAACTCGGGAGCCCATACCTGCTGCTTGAGTGATTCAGACACCATCACGTAGGGCTGGGCTGCTCCGCCCCTTATCCAGAAATCCTCATGGTTAAGGATGTAGTGGACGAAGTTTTTGTCGAATCCACTGGCAACGCCAAAGGAAGCAGTATTCGCGACCGCTCCCCATCTCTCGAAGTCAGCGAGAAACGCCTTCCCGCAGCGAGCACCAACAGCACTCAGCACGATTCCCGGGCCAGTTGCTCTGGCGGCGGAGGCAGGAAGCCAAACGTCTTGACCTGATGCGCTGAAGCCTGGAAACAGATCCGGACCCTCCTCGAGGGCGACTTGGCCCTTGATGAGACCTGATGAAGCGCTAATCGGCCGCAGAAGGCGCTTGGCTGGCATCCACCCGTAGGCGGTCACTTCTCTACCTCGGTGAGCATGGCGCGGAGGTCGTTCATGACTGCTTCGAGGTCGCGGTCGATCTCTTCCAAGGACCGCGGCGGGATGTATTTGTAGAAGTGGCGGGTGAAGGGGATCTCCGCGCCTTCCTTGGTCTTGGCGTGGTCGATCCAGGCGTCAGGGGCGTAGGGGAGGACCTCGCGCTGGAGGTACTCGTTGACGTCCTGGTCCCAGGGCACGTTCTCGGTGTCGCGCAGAGACGTGTCGGGTTCGGGGTTGCCGGAGGCGTCGGTGCAGACGTCCGCCGCGTCGTCCTGGACGCCGAGCGCAGCGGTGACCGCCTTGAGGAGCGGCGCGGCGAGCTTGAGCCCTTGGGCCGCGGTGGCGGACTTCAGGGCCTTGTGGAACTGGTCGCGGTGGGTCCACACCTGGTCGTGGCCCAGCGCTTCGAGGGCGGCTCGGAGGCTTGCGGCGTCGTGCTCGGTGAGCTTCTGGACGGGCTTGGCGTCCAAGACGGCATCGATGGCGTCGGGGGTGGCCTGCCAGCGGAGCTTCAGGGGGCGTTCGACGGTGATGGTGCGGTAGAGGAAGTCCTCGTTGCGGAAGATCTTGGAATGCTCGCCGTCGGTGTAGCCGGAGTAGAGGGTGACGATGTGGGCGATGTCGGCGGGGGTGAGTTCGTTGCGCTTGGAGCCGAGGCCCTTGCGGAGCTTGCCGTAGAACTCGCGGGCGTCGATGAGCTGGACCGTGCCCTCGCGTTCGGGGTCCTTGCGGTTGGTGAGGATCCAGATGTAGGTGGAGATGCCGGTGTTGTAGAACATGTCCTTCGGCATGCCGATGATCGCCTCGACGAGGTCGTTGTCGAGGAGCCACTTGCGGATGTTGGACTCGCCGCCCCCGGCGCCGCCGGAGAACAGCGGTGAGCCGTTGAGGACGATGGCCATTCGGGAGCCGCCGTAGGCGGGCCGGCGCATCTTCGACACGAGGTGGAGCAGGAACAGCATCGCGCCGTCGGAGACCGCGGGGGTGCCGGGGCCGAAGCGCCCGACGAAGCCGAGGGTCTTGTGCTCGTTGTCGACGACGTCGCGCTGGTCCTTCCAGTCGACGCCGAACGGCGGATTGGACAGTGCGTAGTCGAACTTCTTATCCGGGAAGTGGTCCTCGGTGAGGGTGTCGCCGAGGCGGATGTTGTCGACGTCCTGGCCCTTGATGACCATGTCGGCCTTGCAGATGGCGTAGGAGGAGTCGTTGTAGTCCTGCCCGTAGAGGGCGAGCTGGATGTCGGGGTTCATACCGCGGAGGTGTTCGTCGGCCACCGACAGCATGCCGCCGGTGCCGGCGGTGGGGTCGTAGATCGACCGCACGACGCCGGGCTTGGACAGGGCGGCGTCGTCGGTGGCGAACAGGACCTGCACCATCAGTGAGATGACCTCGCGCGGGGTGTAGTGATCGCCGGCGGTCTCGTTGGAGCGTTCGTTCGCCCACCGGATGAGTTCCTCGAACACCAGCCCCATCTGGATGTTGGAGACAGTGGCGGGGTGGAAGTCGGCCTGGGCGAACTTCTCGGTGACGGCGAACAGCTTGTTCTTGTCGGCCAGCTTGTCCAGGGTCTTGTCGAAGTCGAAGCGGTCGAAGATGTCGCGCACGTTGGGGGAGAAGCCGGCGATGTACGCGGCGATGTTCGGGCGCAGGTCCTGGGGGTCGGCGACGAGCTTGGAGAAGTCGAACGGGCTGGTGTTGTAGAACTGGCGCCCCGAGGCCGTGGTGAGCTTCACATCGCGGAGCATGTCCGGGAGGCCCTCCGCCTCGGGAGCGGCGGCGAGGACGGCGGGCTTGGTTTCTGCGAGGACGGCGTCGAGGCGGCGGAGCACCGTGAAGGGGAGCACCACCGATCCGTACTCGGATGGCTTGAACGGACCTCGTAGTGACTCGGCGATGTTCCAGATGAACGAGACGTGATTCACCACGAGGGATACTCCTACGGCGTTGCGGCTTCAGATCGCGCTCGGGCGCGAATCCCCATCTTGTCGTATGTGGCATCCAACGCGTCTGGGACCCACCGGGTAGTCCCAGCACCGGGCGCCGGAGGCTTCGACGCACGCTGCGCCGCTTCGCGGCTTGGCGTGGCTCACCCAGCGGAACCCCCGCAGGTTGAGCCGGGCCGCAAGGAACGCGAGCGACGCGCGCCCGCGTCGAAACCACCCAGGGCTTCGGGCAATCTCACCCGAGTGCGATGTCCAAAGCTTTCCAGTCGATCCCAGCCGGGGCGAGGGCCAGGACCGAGGCCAGCAGGCCCTGCCGCGACGCCCGAACGGCCGGATCCTCGGCGTTGACGAGGATGTCGGTGAAGAACCGGTCCGCGGCGGCCACCACGTCTGCCGTGCGGTCCAGCAGCGCGGGGATCGACGCGTCCGCGGTGCCTGCCGGGACCGCCTCCACCGCCGTCCGCAGTTCCACCTCGGCAGGCTCGGTCAGCAGGGCCGCGTCGTAACCGGCCTCCGTGCCCGCGGGCAGAATGCGCCCGATCCGCACCAGGGTCGCGACCAGGGCCTTCAGGCGCGGGTCGGCCTGGGTGTCGTTGAGCTCGCCGAGGATCCGCGCGGCACGCCCGGGCGCGTCGGCCGCGGGCAGGATGGCCGCGACCAGATCGGCCGAGGTGCCCTCGTCGCGCAGCAGTTGCGCGAACCGGCCGACGGTGAACTCCAGGGCAGCGTCGACGGCGTCCGCCGCGACATCGATGCCCTGCGCGGCCAGCCGCGCCACCGCATCCTCCAGGCCGGCGCGCACCGTCAGGCTCTCCAGGGGCGTCCCCGCGGACTCGCGCAGGATCCGCACCACGCCGAGCGCGGCGCGGCGCAGTCCGAAGGGGTCCGACGAGCCCGTCGGCTTGGCGCCGAGCGCGAACATCGCGGCCAGCAGGTCGAAGCGGTCGCCCAGCGCCAACAGCGCGCCGGGCACCGACGCGGGCACGGGGTCGGCGGAGGTGTGCGGCTGCTCCATCTCGTACAGCGCGTCCGCCACGTCCTGCGTCTCGCCCTTGCGGACGGCGTACTCGCGGGCGATGAACCCGGCCAGCGAGCTCATCTCCACCACCATCTGGGTGGCGAGGTCGAACTTGGCGAGCTGCCCGGCGCGGGTCAGCGTCGTGCGGTCCTCGCCGGCCAGGCCGACGCGGTCCGCCAGGCTCGCCGCGACATCCGCGATCCGTCGCGCCCGCGCGCCCACCGAGCCCAGGCGCTCCTCGAAGGTCAGCTTGTCCAGGCCGGGCACGAAGCCGTCGACGTCTGCCGCCTCCAGGTCCGCGTTCCAGAAGAACAGGGCGTCCTCGTAGCGGGCCCGGATGACCGACTCGTTGCCGGCCCGGACGGTGTCGTCGTCGCACAGGCCGTTGGCCATGGTGACGAAGTGCGGGGCGAGCGCGCCGTCGCGGAACACCGGCAGGTAGCGCTGGTGCTTGCGCATGACGGCGGTGAGGATCCGCTCGGGGAGCTCGAGGTAGCGCACGTCGAAGTGGCCGAGCACACCGCGGGGGTCCTCCACCAGGTTGGTGATCTCGTCGATCACCGCACCCTCAGCCTCGACGTCGACGGTGCCGGCCACGCCGTCGGCCAACGCCACGGCCTGCTCGACGACGGCGGCGCGACGCTCAGCGGTGGACAGCGTGATCGCGCCCGAGGCTATGGTCGGCAGCAGCTCGGAGGCGGAGGCCACCTCCACCCAGCCGACGCGTGCGCCGTCGGAGCGGGTGCCTGTCTCCTCGCCGGAGACAGCGCGCTGCAGGTAGGTGGTCCGCCCGGCGGTTAGGCCGGAGACTGTGGCTGGCACGACGGTGTCGCCCCACAGCGCCACGATCCAGCGGATGGCGCGGGAGAACGACAGGGAGGCGTCGCTCCAGCGCATGTTCTTCTCGGCGCGCAGCCCGGAGACGATGTCGGTGAGGGCCTCGCCCGCGACATCCAGCACGTGCCTCCCCGCGACAGTCACAGACACCGCGGCGTGCTCCTGGCCGCCGATCTGGGCGCGCACCACCTGCGAAGCCTCGGCGCCCTGGCCCCGCATGAAGCCCTGCAGCGCCTTGGTCGGGTTCCCGTCGGAGTCGAACGCGGCGGCCCACTTCGGCCCCTTGCGTAGCTGCTCGGCGTCGGGCTCCTGGGCCCCCACGGCCTCCACCACCGCGACGATCCGGCGCGGCGTGCCCTCGACGGTGATCGCGCCGTGCGCGAGCCGGGTGGCCGCCAGCTTCGCGGTGAGCGCCTCGCGAACGGCGTCGACGGTCTGCGGGACCACGTGCGGGGGCAGTTCTTCCACGCCGATCTCGAACGCCAACGTCTGCGGCTCCGTGCCCAGCGCCGCACGGTCCACGGCGGGCGACGGCGCCGACTCGTCGACGGCGGGCTCGCGCATCAGCGGGAAGCCCAGCTCCTCGCGGCGCTCGATCCACAGGGCCGCGGTGTCGCGCATGAGGCGGCGCATCGTCGCGAAGGCCTTGGCGCGCTCGGTCGTGGAGATGGCGCCGCGCGCGTCCAGCACGTTGAAGGCGTGGCTGGACTTGAGGATGTAGCCGTGGGCGGGCACCGGGAGCCGGGCCTCGACCATCCGGGTGGCCTCGCCCACGTAGGTCTCGTACAGGCGACGGTTGGCCTCGACGTCCGCGTCGTCGAGGTAGTAGCGGCTCATCTCGTATTCCTGCTGGCCGAAGGCCTCGCCGTAGGTGACGGGGCGGCCGTCGGAGGCGATGGAGTAGACGATGTCCTTGAAGTGCGTGACCCCCTGCTGCGCCATCAGGATCCGCTCCACGCCGTAGGTGAGCTCCACGGGGATCGGGTCCAGGTTCTGCCCGCCCACCTGCTGGAAGTAGGTGAACTGAGTGATCTCCATGCCGTCCAGCCACACCTCCCAGCCGAGGCCCCAGGCGCCGATGGCCGGCTGCTGCCAGTTGTCCTCGACGAAGCGGACGTCGTGCTTGGACAGGTCGATGCCGAGCGCCTCCAGCGAGCCCAGGTACAGCTCCTGGGGATTGCCGGGCTCGGGCTTGAGGATCACCTGGAACTGGGTGTGCATCTGCAGCCGGTTGGGGTTCTGCCCGTAGCGGGAGTCGTCCGGGCGCACCGACGGCTCCACGTAGGCCACATCCCACGGCTCGGGGCCGAGGACACGCAGCACGGTGGCCGGGTTCATCGTCCCCGCCCCGACCTCGGAGTTGAACGGCTGCCACGTGAGGCAGCCCTTCGAGGTCCAGTAGTCGGACAGGCGGCGCAGGGCGTCTTGCATGGTCAGCACCCCTGCAGGTTACCGAGTTCTTCGGCTGACCGCCCACCCGACTATGGGATGCTGGGGCCGGTCCCACGGAGGTGCACGTCACATGAAGATCCTGATCCCAGATACCTACACCGGTCCCCTCCCGCGCATCGACGGCGCCGAGGTGGTCGTCGTGCCGGGGGACCGGCCGGTCCCCGAGGAGCATGTCGATGCCGAGGTCCTTGTGGTGTGGGGTCAGAGCGACGACGTCCTGCCCGACGCCGCGCGGCGGATGACCTCCCTCCTGCTGGTGCAGGGGCTCGCCGCGGGGCCCGACAACGTGCGGGCGGCGGGCTTCCCGCCCGGGGTGATGCTGTCCAGCGGGGTGGGGCTGCACGACGGCCCCGTCGCCGAGCATGCGCTGGCACTGACCCTGGCGCTGGTGCGGATGCTGCCGATGGCGATGCGCAACCAGCACGACCACCTGTGGGACGGCGAGTTGGGCGGTGCCATGCTCGAGCGGGCGCACGACGGGCGGATCATCTCCCTCGACGGCGCCAAGGTGACCATCTGGGGCTTCGGGTCCATCGCCGCCAGGCTCGCGCCGCTGCTGCGGGCGCTCGGCGCGTGGGTGACGGGAATCGCGCGCTCGACCGGACCCAGGCACGGATTCGACGTGTTCGACGAGGACGCGCTCCCGGAGGTGCTGGCCGACACCGACGTCCTCATCATGATCCTGCCCCGGCATGAGACGACGCACGCGGCACTCAACGCCCGGCGCCTGGCCCAGTTGAAGCCCTCGGCGCTGGTGGTCAACGTAGGCCGCGGGGCCACCGTCGACGAGGCTGCTCTGCTCGACGCGGTCCGGTCCGGGAAGGTGGCCGCGGCCGCGCTGGACGTGACAGCGATCGAGCCGCTGCCCGCCGAGTCGCCGCTGTGGGACGAAGCAGACGTGCTCATCACGCCGCACGTGGCCAGCGGCCGCCCACAGGAGGCGCACCGGCTGATCGAACTCAACGTGGCCGCGCTGTGGGGCGACGGCGAACTGCGCAACGTGCTGAACCGATGAGACCCATGACCCGCTGGTCCGCTTTGATCCAGCGCCCCTGAAGGCGTCAGGATTGGCCCATGCCTGAAGCCCGCGTCGATCTCACGAAGTTCGCCTGGTTGTCGATCGCCGCGGCGCTCGTCACCATCGCGCTCAAGACCGCCGCGTGGCTGATCACCGGATCGGTGGGCCTGCTCTCCGACGCCGCGGAGTCCGTCGTCAACCTCGTGGCGGCGGTGGTCGCGCTGTTCGCGTTGAGGGTCGCGGCGAGGCCCGCGGACAAGAACCACCACTTCGGGCACTCCAAGGCCGAGTACTTCTCCTCGGCCATCGAGGGCGTGATGATCTTCGTGGCGGCGGTGGTCATCGTCGGGTTCGCCATCGAACGCCTGATCGTCCCGCGACCGCTGGAAGAGATCGGGCTGGGCCTGATCATCACCGTGGGCGCCTCACTGATCAACGGCGCCGTCGCCGTCGTCCTGCTCAGCGCGGGCGCCCGGCACAACTCGATCACGCTGCGCGCCGACGGTCACCACCTCATGACCGATGTGATCACCTCCGCCGGCGTCGTCATCGGCATCGGCCTCGTGTGGCTCACGGGCTGGAACTGGCTGGACCCGCTCGTCGCACTCCTGGTGGGCGTCAACATCCTGTGGACCGGATGGCGCCTGGTCTCCGAATCGGCCTCCGGGTTGATGGATGAGGCCTTGCCGAAGGAGACCAACGCACGCCTCCGGGAGATCCTCGCCGCCCACGAGGAGGAGACGGTGAAGTTTCACGCCTTCCGCACCCGCATCTCAGGGGCGCGTGCGTTCATGGAGTTCCACATGCTGGTGCCCGGTGCGTGGTCCGTGCAGCAGGGGCATGACGCGATGGAGGACCTCGTGGACCTGATCCAGGCGGAGTTCACCGAGCTACGGGTGATCGGCCACCTGGAACCGATCGAGGATCCGCGCAGCTACGAAGACATCCACATCGACTGAGCCCCCCGTCGGGTCCGTCAGGGGGCGTCGGCGAGGCGGTGGACGTGCTCGTGGATGATCCTCCACACCGACTCGTCGCGCATCGGGCGGAAGTGGCCGGGCACGTCGAGATCGACGTTGACGGCGCCCGCGAGGCGCGAGCCCTCGGGGATCACCTGGTCCCAGGCAGGCGCCAGAGACACGATGTGCGCGTTGACCGACGCCTCGTCGGCCAGCCCCCGCAGGACCGGATTCCCGGGGGAGAACAGCCCCAGCGGGGAGCGGGCCACCAGCCCGTGCAGCCGCCTCCCGATCGAGGAGCCGCCGAACGGCGTGGCGACGGCCACCAGACCCAGGGCCACCCCGTCGTCGCCCTGACGCAGCAGGACCGCCTTCCCGATGAGGCCGCCCTTCGAATGGGCAACCAGCACGCAGCGGCGGATCCCCCGCTGGCGGAGCACCGCCAGGCACCGCTCGGCCGAGGCGTCGAGGTTGTGCAGGTTCCAGCCGAGGGTCTCCACGAACTCGACGGGGTGGCCGTGCCGGCCGAGCCACCGGGCCAGGGGCGCCAGGTAGCTCCACGGCTCCAGGATGCCGGGCAGCAGCACGACAGGAATGTCGCGGCAGGGGGAGTGGGGCGCACCGCCGGACTGGTGGCTCCAGCGGCTGACGCGTCGCCACAGCGCGGCGGCCATGTCCCCGCCGGCGATGCCCCAGTCGATGGCGGCCCCCCGTGCCCGACGTGCGGCCGCCCGGACCCGGATCACGTCAGCCCTGCGATGTCGAGGCAGGCCGACACTACCCGTTGCGGATGCGTCACCATCACCTGGTGGGAGGCGCCAGGCACGATGTCGACGGTGACGCGCTCCCCGCCCGCGAGGTCGCGGAGGATCTCCAACCAGGGCCCCGGCGCCAGCCTGTCGTACTCGCCGGCGACGAGGGCAAGGTCATTGCGCACCTCGGCGATCCGCTCCTCCAACGGGTAGGCCAGCATCGCGGGAAAGGTGTCGATGAACCAGCGCGGGCCGCAGCTGAGCCAGGCCCGCACGGAGGGCCAGGCCGACGCAGGGGTCTCCTTGGCCGCGGCCTGCAGGAACCGCCGCACCACAGTCGGGGCCCGGCGCTCGGCGCCGTTGACCACCGGGCCGATCAGGACCGCGGCCGTGGCGATCGAGGGTCTGCGGCGCAGCGCCTCCACCACCACCTGCACCCCCATCGAGTGCCCCACCAGGACGGCGTCCGCCAGGCCCAGGCGCTCGATGGTCTCGTTCAGCACCAGCGCGAAGCTGGCGATTCGAAGGGTTCGCTCCGGGGTCGCGGCGCGCCCGAAGCCCGGCAGATCCACCGTCACGACGCGGGCATGCGGCCGAAGGTGGCGGGCCAGCTCGCGGAAGTACAGCGACGACACCCCCAGCCCGTGCACCAGCACGAACGCCTTCTCAAGCGGCTGCGCGTCCGGACGGGAGTCCAGGACCACGACGGTGAGGTCGCGGATCTGGAGGGTGCTCGGGGTGAAGCCCTCGTCGTCGGTCACATCAGCGATCGTGCCACAGTGCCGTACCGGTCAGCGGACGTGCTTGGCCGCCGTGGTGAGAATCAGGGCCATGGAGACCGCGCCGGGGTCGATGACGCCGACGGAGCGCTCGGCAACCAGTGCCGCACGGCCCTTCTTGGCCACCATCTCCTTCGTGGCGTCCCGGCCTGCCTCGGCGGCCCTCGCGGCCAGGGTCAGGGCCTCGCGCAGGTCTCCACCCAGGGCGGCCACGTCGTCGAACGCATCCGCGGCGGGGGCCAGCGCGTCCACCATCGTCTTGTCGCCCACCTTGGCGCGGCCACGCACCACGACCCCGTCGAGGCCGGCGCGCATCGCGCGGGCAACGCCCACGGTGGTGACCTGCTGGGGCCACGCGGCGCCCGCCCGGAGGAAGAATGTGCCGAACAGGGGCCCCGAGGCGCCGCCGACGGTGCTGACCAGGGTCATGCCCACCAGCCGGAGCGCCTCCGCAGCGGTGGGCGCCTCGTCGAAGTTGATCGTCAGCGCGGACTCGGTGCCGCGCCTCATGTTTGTGCCGTGGTCCCCGTCCCCGAGGATCCGGTCCAGCTCGTCGAGCTCGTCGCTGCGCGCCACGAACTCGCGGGCGCAATCGCGGAGCCACTCGGACACCGCGCCCACCGCTCCAGGCATGACTCACTCCTTCATCCGACAATCGCCGGGTCACTCTCAAGGCTAATACGCCGGGGCCAGCGGCAGGCTCAACGGAGGCCGCGGAGGAAGTCCTCGTCGTCATCCGGGGCGCTGGGGCCACGGTCCAGGGGCCGCTTCTTCGTGACGGGACGTCCGAGCAGCAGCCAGGCCACGGGGCCGACGACAGGGAGCCCGACGACGGCGAACGCCCACAGCCAGCGCGGCATGGCGCGCACGCGATAGCCCCGCGCCTGCGCCACTTCGACGACGCAGTACACGGTCAGCATCACGATCGCAATGATCAAGAGGACCCGGGTCACCACGCCATCCTACCTGGCGTCGCGGGGTGGCTAGGGTGGCGCAATGGAGCAGTGGATCGACGCCGTGCGACACCTCCTCGACGACGGCGAGGGCCTGTGGCTCGCGGACGGGGCAGGCACGGCGCCGGCCGGTCACGCGGTGGTCGGCACCTCCGGCTCCACCGGGCAGGCCAAACACGTGCTGCTGTCCCGCGAGGCGCTCGCGGCGGCGGCCGATGCGGCCCACGGGCGGCTGGGATTCCGCGCCACCTGGCACCTCACGCTGTCGCCCCGATACGTGGCGGGCCTCATGGTGCTGGTGCGCGGCCTGAGGGGAGACGGGGTCCGGGCCGCGGACCCGACGCTCGCGGGCCTGGCGCCCGTGGCGGGCCGCAACGCGGTGTCGATCGTGGCCACGCAGCTCTACCGCGCACTTGAGGCGCCCGCCCTCGCGGCGACGCTGGCGCGGTTCGATGCTGTGCTGGTGGGGGGCTCCGCGCTGAGCCCCCAGCTGCGCGCCCGGGCCGAGGCGGTGGGGATCCGGGTGATCGAGACCTACGGAATGAGCGAGACCTGCGGAGGCGTGGTGTGGGACGGGGTGCCGCTGCCCGGCGTCGGCGTGCGGCTCGGACCCGAGGGTCGCGTGTCGGTGGCGGGGCCAACCGTGTTCAGCGGCTACCTCGGCGAACCCGGGCTCACCTCAGAGGCGTTGCGCGACGGCGCGGTCCTCACCCGCGACCGTGGCCGCTGGGTGGATGGTCGCCTCCACATCGACGGCAGGATCGACGACGTGGTCATCAGCGGCGGCGTCAACGTGGACCTCGCCCAGGTCCGTGCCGCGGCCCGCGGCCTGGACGCGGACACCGAGGTGCTGGCCGTCCCCGACCACGAATGGGGGGTGCGGCTGGTGCTCTTCGCCCGTCACGGAGGCCTGGACCAGTGGCGCGAACGGCTCCGCCCTGCGCTCCCGGCCGCCGCCCTCCCGCGGCAGCTCGTGCTCGTCGACGCACTGCCGCGGACCGCCGGTGGCAAGCCGGACCGCGAAAAGCTCCTAGAGTTGCTCCGGTCATGAACGAGACTCTCTCCGTCTGGGTGGCCGGCGCCCGCCCGCGCACCCTGCCCGCCGCCCTCGCCCCCATCCTCGCCGGGGCCGCCAGCGCGCTGGCGCTCGGCCACCAGGACTGGGGCCTCGCCGCCCTCTGCCTCCTGGTCGCTCTGGCCCTGCAGGTGGGCGTCAACTACGCCAACGACTACTCCGACGGGGTGCGCGGCACGGACGACGACCGCGTCGGGCCGATACGGCTGGTGGCCTCGGGCCTCGCGTCGGCCCGGGCGGTGAAGCTGGCCGCGTTCGCGGCCTTCGCGGTGGCCGGGATCACCGGCCTCACCGTCGTGGCGCTCACCGGCCACTGGTGGCTGCTGGCCGTCGGGGCACTGTCCATCCTGGCCGCCTGGTACTACACCGGCGGGGACACCCCCTACGGCTACCTGGGCCTGGGCGAGGTGATGGTGTTCGTGTTCTTCGGGCTGGTGGCCACCATCGGCACCTGCTACGTCATAGGTGGCTCCGCACCGCTGCACGCCTGGCTGGCGGCCACCGCCGTCGGATCGCTGGCCAGCGCCATCCTGGTGGCCAACAACCTCCGCGACATCGCCACCGACACGCTGTCAGGCAAGATGACGCTTCCGGTGCGGCTGGGGGACCGGGGCAGCCGGATCTTCTTCACGGTGCTGGCCGCGGTGGCGGTGGCCGCGACACTCGGGTTCGCCGCCCTCACCACGTGGTGGGCCCTCCTCGGGTTGATGGGCGTCCCGCTCCTCATCGCCCCCCTTCGCCTCGTCCTCGGCGGCGCCGTCGGGCGTGACCTCATCCCCGTCATCGCCTCCACGGGCATGGCCGAGATCGGCATTGCGGCAGGCCTGCTGGTGGGAACCTCCCTGGTATGAGGCTCCACGTCTACGACGTCGCGCTGCGGGTGCCGTTCCGCGGGTTGAGCCGGCGCAGCGGGATCCTGTTCCGGGGCCCGGCCGGGTGGGCCGAATGGAGTCCCTTCCCCGAGTATGGCGATGAGGAGGCCGCCGCCTGGCTGAGGGCGGCGCTGGAGGCGGCCGAGCTCGGTCACCCGGACGCGGTGCGAGACAGCATCGAGGTCAACGGGATCGTGCCCGCCCTGGCCCCGGGGGAAGCAGCGGCCCGCGCGGTGGCCTCCGGGTGCCGCAGCATCAAGATCAAGGTCGCCGAGCGGGGCCAGGGGCTCGACGACGACGTGGCGCGGGTCGCGGCCGTGCGCTCGGCCCTCCCTGAGGCCAGGATCCGGGTGGACGCCAACGGCGGCTGGAGCCTCATCCAGGCCCGTGACGCGCTGCGCGAACTGGCCGTCCACTGCCTCGAATACGCCGAGCAGCCGTGCACCAGCGTCGAGGAGCTGGCCAGGCTGCGCGCCATGGACCTGGGCGTGCCCATCGCCGCAGACGAGTCGATCCGGCGCGCGTCGGACCCGCTGCGGGTGCGCGACGCGGGGGCGGCCGACATCGCCGTGCTCAAGGTGCAGCCGCTCGGCGGGGTGCGCGCCTGCCTGCGCCTCGCCGAGGAGATCGGGCTCCCGGTGGTGGTCTCCAGCGCGGTGGAGACCTCCGTCGGCCTGCGGGCCGGGGTGGCGTTGGCCGCGGCCCTGCCCGAGCTGCCCTACGCCTGTGGCCTGGAGACGGGTCGGCTGCTCGACGGCGACGTGGCGGGCAGGCCCCTGCTCCCGAAAGCGGGAACGATCCGGGTGCGCGACGTCGAGCCTGAGCCCGAGCTACTGGAGCGGCACGCCGCCGGCCCCGAGCTCACCCGCGTCTGGTTGGATCGGTGGCAGCGGGTCCGCCGCGTGGTGGAGGAGGGGCGATGAGCAGCATCGAGCTCGGCGCGGTGGTCATCGACGCGCTCCTCGGCATGGGCGTCACGGACGTGGTGCTGGCACCAGGGTCCCGCAGCGCCGCCCTCGCCCTCGCGGCCGACCGGGCGGACAGGGCCGGGGCGCTGCGGCTGTACGTGCGCATCGACGAGCGCGTGGCCGGCTTCACGGCGCTGGGGTTGGCGAAGGAGTCCGGCCGGGCGGTCGCGGTGATCACCACGTCGGGAACCGCGGTGGCCAACCTGGCCCCGGCCGCGATGGAGGCCCGCGCCTCAGGCGTGCCGCTGGTGCTGATCACGGCGGACCGCCCCGCGCACCTCGTCGGCACCGGGGCCAACCAGACCGCAGACCAGGTGGGCGCCTTCGGGCCCTCCGCGCTGGGCGTGGTGCGGCTGTCGTCGGAGTCCGGCGACGCCGACGCGTGGGCGGCGGGGGTGCACCGCGCCATCGTGCTGGCGGAGGGGCGACGGTCGCGGCAGCCGGGTCCGGTGCAGCTCAACGTCGAGTTCGCGACCCCGCTGCTGGGGGAGTTGCCGCCGCTGAGCAGCCGGGGGCTGGAGGTGTCGCGGTCGGGCGGCCACACCGCCGTCGAGCTGGACGGGCGCCGCACCGTGGTGCTGGTGGGAGACGCGACACCCGCCGTCGGGTTGGAAGCGCGGGCCCTCGCCGAGGTCTCCGGCGCTCCGCTGCTGGCCGAGCCGTCGTCGAACGCCCGGAGCGGCCCCAACGCCATCGCGGGCTACCGCGACCTGCTGGCCGGCGTCGGGGCGGACATCGAGCGGGTGATCGTGGTGGGGCATCCCACGCTGTCGCGGCCGGTGACGGCGCTGCTGTCGCGGGCGGACGTGGAGCTGGTCGTGGTGGCCTCGGCGGCCTCCTGGATCGACCCCGGCCACCGCGCGGACGTCGTCGCGGACCGGGTGCTGCTCGGGGATCAGGATCCCGCCTGGCTTGCGCGCTGGCGGGCCGCCGACGCCGGGCCTGGGCTGCCGGAGGGCCTCACCCAGCGCCACGTGGCCGACGCGGTGCTGGCCTCGCTGGGCGCCGGTGACGACCTGGTCCTCGGCTCCAGCTCGATCATCCGGGCGGCGGACCTGTCCCCGATCTCCCCGGCACCACCGCGGGTGTTCGCCAACCGTGGGCTGGCGGGGATCGACGGCACGGTGGCCACCGCCACGGGCATCGCGCTCGCTGGGCGGCGCCCCACCACCGTGCTACTGGGCGACCTCACCCTCCAGCACGACCTCGGCGCCCTCGTCCGCCCCGCCCAGGAGCCAGCTGCGCGGCTGCGGATCGTGGTGGCCGACGACGGCGGTGGGTCGATCTTCCACGGGCTCGAGCAGGGCGCGCCGGCCTACGCGGACAGCTTCGAGCGGGTCTTCGGCACCCCCCAGGGAGTGGACCTGGCGGCGGTGGGCAGCGCGCTGGGTTGGCGCTCGCGGATGGTGCGGACCCAGGGGGAGCTCGCCGAGGCGCTCGCCGGTGACGCCGAGCTGATCGTGGCCGGGCTAAGCCGGGGCTGAGCCCACCCCGGGCGCGGCGTCGAGCGCCGTCAACCACTCCCGTACCGCGAGGGTGGCCCGGACGTCGTCCTCGTTGTACTGCAGCACCCGCTCGCGGGCGGAGGCCCGCGCCTCGGCGGTGGGTCCGCTGACCGCCTCCCGGAACCAGCTCTGTGAGGCCAGGCCGCCCGGCTCCTCGTCGCGCCACGCGAACTTCGCGCCCCGCGTGGCCACCACCTTGAGCCCCAGGCCGTCCACGCCGACGAAGTTGTCCCGCACATAGCTGAACAGGTCCACGAAATGCGTGCGGATCAGCCGGCACGCCTCCTTCAGCGCCGGGCTGCCGCTACGCTCCGCCAGGCGGTGCAGGTGAACGGTCTCGTAGTCGCTGTAGTGGAACACGCGAAGCCGAGGGTGCCTCGCCACCATCGCCAGCAGCCACTCGGCGAGCTCCTCGGCGAGCTCGAACTCCGCACGCCCGGCCAGCGCCTCGAACCGGCTGAACTGCACGTAGCGCGACTCGCCGGCCCCGTCCACGCCGGTGACCAGTGCCCCCCACAGGTAGACGCTGCCGTCATCTGCGGTCTCGATGTCCAGGTCCACCTCGACAGCGGCCCGGGGGACCCCGATGGGCTCGACGCTCACCCGCTCCAGCTCCACACCGTTGGCCAGCATCCGCGCCCGCCGCGCCGCCTGGCGGAGCCGCTGCTCCGGGCGGTCGCGGTGCTGGGTGAGGGGCAGGTAGCGGGGCAGGAGCTCCTCGACGTCCGCCTCGGCCAGCTGAGCCACCGTGGTGATGCCGAGGCTCATCAGCGTCTGCAGCTCGCGGACGTCCAGGGGGGCCTTCGAGATGCGCAGCGAGAGGTCGTCGTCGTCGATCCGGGTGCGGCAGACCGACCACCACGAGCACCACTCGCACTCCTTGACCCGGATGGGTCGCACCACCGGCGGCGGGTCGTCCACCCCTGTCCGTTCGGAGGCCTGCTCCGCCACGTAGACGCGGAACTGGTGCTCGTGGTCGTAGCGTTCCAGCGCCGAGCGGAGCTTGTGCCCGGCCGAGCGTGAGTAGGTGCGGATGAACCTGGCTGTGAGATCCACCCAGGTGGCGGTGGGCTCCGCCCCGGCGGCCCTGTCGTCGCCGACGACAGCCGCGAGCGCCTCGGACGAGGCGAAGCCGCAGGATTCGAGGAGCCGCCAGTGGTGCGCCAGCTCGAGCAGCGCGCCCTCCCGGTAGACGCGGTAGCGCTGGTCCGGCAGCACCTCGAGGCCGTGGATGTCTCCGAGCGGCGACCACCGGAGTGCCGTGGCGCCCACCTGCTTCTCGCGGACCCGGTACGGCTTCACCTTCAGCGGCCAGTAGCCGGGCGCGCCCGAAGGCGTGTCCGCGCCCCGGATGAGGGCGTCCGGGCGCCCGCTGCGGTGCCCGTCCAGATCCAGCGGCAGTACGCCCCCGACGATGACCGGTGCTCCAGCGCCCATGGCGTGCAGGCAGGCGGCCTCACGCTCCGTCCACGTGGCGCCCTGTGCGTGGAGGGACCGGAGGTCCACGGCCCCCTCGCTGTCCTCGACGAGGCGGTTCAGTACCTCGTCGCGGAAGTCCGAGCCACCTTGGAAGGACTCCCGCAGTGACTCGTCGTTGGGCTTCTCAGGCTGCTCCGCCGTGGGATCGAAGGTGTGGAAGGTCTTCACCGGGCAGCTGCGCGCCGCGTAGGCGTCAAGGACGAAGCCACTCACGTCAGGCGTTCCAGCCGCGATGCAGCGCGACGATGCCCCCCGCGTGGTCCTGCCACTCCACGTCCTGCCATCCCGCCTCGGACATCAGGGCGGCGAGGCCCGGCTGGTCCGGCCAGGCGAGGATGGATTCGGCCAGATAGCCGTAGGCCACGGGGTTGCTCGACAGCTTGGCGATGGTGGGCAGAGCCGCCACCAGATAGTTGGTGTAGACGTGCCGGAACACCGGGTTCCGTGGCGTGGAGAACTCCGCTATCACCAGCCGGCCTCCGGGCCTGGTCACCCGTCGCATCTCGACGAGGGCATCCAGGGTGCGCTCCACGTTGCGAAGTCCGTAGGAGATGGTCACGGCGTCGAAGGTGTGATCCGCGAAGGGCAACGCCAACGCGTCCCCCGCCACGAAATCCAGGTGGGGCTGCTGCAGCCGGCCCTGGGTGAGCATGCCCAGCGAGATGTCCGAGGCCACCACGTAGGCCCCGGCCTCCGCGAGCACTGCTGACGACGTGCCGGTGCCGGCGGCCAGGTCCAGGATCCGCTGCCCGGGCCGGGGGGCGATGGCCGCGACCGTGGCGCGGCGCCAGGCGTGCACCTGGCCGAGACTCAGGACGGAGTTGAACAGGTCGTAGCGCTTGGCTACGCCGTCGAACATGGCGGCCACCTCTCCGCGCCGCTTCTCCATCGTGGCTCGCTGATTCTGCATTGCTGCAGCCTAGTGTCCTGCGCCAGGAGTTCGTTGATGGGTGACGGTGTTCCAGGGGATGGATCGCAAGGCCGACGAGCGAAGTAGCACTTGGTCGTTCGTCGAGTGAGGAGAACGCGGCGAGGCGCCTCTGGGGGGCCGTCAATCGCAGCGAACTCCTGGTGCAGGACACTCGTGGTCATCCCCGACAGCCCGCCCGGTCCCACGGCATGCTTGAGCTGTGACCGACCCGAGCCCGCGGGGGACCCGCCTCGTCCTGGTCCACGGGTCGATGTCCTCCTCGGTGCAGTGGGCCGACTATCCGGCGCTGCTGCCCGAGTTCGACGTGGTGGCTGTGGATCTACCGGGTCACGGGTCGCGGAGGGCCGAACCCTTCTCGACGCCCGCCGCGCTGGCCGCCATCTCGCTCGCGGCGGGGGATCGGCCAGTGGTGCTGGTGGGCCACAGCCTCGGCGGCTACCTCGCTGGCCTGGCCGCCGCCGGGATGGGGGAACGCGTCGTCGGCCTGGTCCTCATCGGGGCCACCGGCAACCCGAGGGGGAGAGTGGCCGGGCCGTACCGGGGCTTCGCCTGGCTGACCCGGCGCGTGAGCCACCGCCGCCTCAGCCGGATGCGCGTGGCCGTGGCGCGCCGCCTCGGGGTGCGGGAGGGTCTGCTCCCTGGTGACGCGTCGTACGCGGACCTGCCCGCGATCTGGCGGGCCGTGGCCGACGACTGTCCCCCTCGGATCCTGCGGGGGCTCTCCTGCCCGGTCCTGTTCATCAACGGGCGCTACGACCAGATGCGCATCGACGAGCGGCGCTACCTGAGCGTCGTGCACCGGGGCGAGCTGGCGATCGTTCCGGGCGCCACGCACTTTTCGCCGCTCACCCACGCCCCGGTGGTCGCGGACCTGATCAGGTCTTTCGTCGCCCGTCTGTGACACCCGCCCCAGCGAGCGGGGGGTGCCGATGTGCCCCCTCCTTCGTTGATGGGTCACAATGGCCAGCGTGGCTAAGAAAGACGTCGTACTCCAGGTAGACAACCTCAAGAAGGCCTATGGGCCCGTGACCATCATCGAGCACTTCAGCATGAAGGTGCACGCGGGCGAGGCGGTCGCGCTGACCGGCCGCAACGGCGCGGGCAAGTCGACCGTGCTGCGCTGCCTCGTCGGCGCGGACAGGCCGGACGAGGGCACCGTCACCGTCAACGGCACGAAGGTGACCGAGACCAACCCGGTGATCCGGCGCGCCCTCGCCACCGTCATCGACGACCTGGACTTCTTCCCGGACCTCAGCGTCGTCGAGCACCTGGACCTGCTCGCCCGCGCGCACGGGCTGCACGACCCTGACGCCCTCGTCGACGAGGTGCTCGAAGAGGTGCAGCTGGTGCCGCAGGCCGGGCAGCTGCCCAGCACCCTGTCGTCTGGTCAGCGCCGCCGCCTCGCCTTGGCCACCGCGTTCGTGAGGCCGCGCCAGCTGCTCGTGCTCGACGAGCCGGAGCAGCGCCTCGACGTCGAGGGTGTGAAGTGGCTCGGCGAGCGCCTGAAGGCCGAGCTGGCCGGCGGCCTGGCGATCGTGCTGGCCAGCCACGAACCGTCTCTGCTTGAGGCCATCGGGGCGCGCGAACTCCGCCTGGAGGGCGCCCGATGATGGACCAGAGGCTGACGGAGGTCGGCGTCGTCGACGAAAAGCAGCTCAAGCTGCTGATGCGGGACTGGCGCAGGGGACGCGCGGATCGCAATCTGTGGCAGGCGCTCTCCGACGGCTACGTCACGGTGTTCTCGATCGTGCTGATCGGCGCCATGCTCGTCTCCTCCATCCTTCAGGCCCAACAGACCGCCTCGGTGTGTGTGACCGACGGGTGCCTCGCCGCGCGCGGCCTGCTCCCGTGGGCCTCGGTGGCGGGGGTGCTGGCGTTCACGCTGGTGGTGGCCAGGCTGTTCGGGCCCGTGGTGGCCTCGGCGGCCGAGGGATTCTGGCTGATGGACGGACCCACGGACCGCCGCCGGCTCCTGCTGGGTCGCCTGGTCGGGGCCATCGCCGCCGCGGCTGTCGCGGGTGCTGTCGCGGGGGCGCTCATCGCGTCCCTGACCGGATCGGGCATCGCCGAGATCGGGATCTGGGCGCTGGCCGGTGGGCTCGGCGCGGCCGGGCTGATCGCGTTCGCCGCCGCCGAGCAGGGGCTGGACAGGCATTGGATCGTCACCGGTGTGCAGTGGATCATCGGCGCCGCGGCCATCGGCACCATGGTGCTGCTCGTCAGCGGCGCGGCGGGCTGGGTCAGCCTCGGCGGCCTCACCGAGCTGGCAGTCGAGCTGGCCTACATCATCGCGGGCGTCGGTCTGCTCCTCATCGTGGTGGCGGGGGCGCTCGCCGCCAAGCGGCTGCGCAACATCCGGCGGCAGCGCCTCACCTCAGGCGGGTCGCTGCTCAGCGGCCTCCAGGGCGCGGCGTTCGCGCTGGAGTTCGCGCTCATCCGCGACATCCTCGTCGAGGCGAAGTCCAAGAAGCGGGGCCACGTGCGCCCCACCCGCGGAGTCGGCTCCGGCCTCACCGCGTTGGTGATGCGCGACGTCCAGCGGCTGTGGCGCCAACCGATGCCGCTGATCACGCTGATCGCGACCATGGTGATCCCCTACGCGGTCCAGGCGCTCGGCCTCGCCATGCTCAACCCGCCGGTCTCGGCGCTGGTGCTGCTGGCCGCGCTCGTGCCGTTCATGAACGGGCTGCGGGTGCTCACCCGCACCAAGGGCCTGCAGCGCTGCTTCCCGTTCGATCCCGGCCAGATCAAGCAGGCCTCCATGATCGTCCCGGCGGTGCTGGCGCTGCTGTGGACCATCGGCGTCTTCCCGGCGTTCCTCGGGGTGGCCGGGGGAGTGGAGTCGGACCCGGTGACGGCCGCGTCGTCGGCCCTGGTCACCGGCATCGCCGGACTGCTGGCCGCGGTGCGGTGGGTCTCGGCCAAGCCGGCCGACTACTCGGGCCCCATCGTGGCCACCGGCATCGGGGCGATGCCCCCGGGGCTGCTGTTCTCATTGGTCCGGGGGGTGGACATCGTCGTTCTGGTGACGCTGCCCATCGTCTTCAACTGGCCCGTGTGGATCTCGCTGATCATCGCCCTGATCGCCTTCTTCCTGCTCCGTTCCGGCCTCGACCGGGACGCGATGATGGAGCAGCAGGCCGAGCAGAAGAGGCTCCTCGACGAGGAGAAGGCCCGACGCAGCGGTGGCACGGCACCCGGAAAGCAGAAGATCCAGGTCCAGCGGAAGCGCTGATGGGGCGGCCTCAGGCGAGGCCGAGGGCCTGCAGCATCGGGATGAACTTCGCCCCGGTCTCCTCCAGCTCGGCCTCCGGCGAGGAGTCCGCGACAATCCCGGCGCCGGCGAACAGCTGGATCTCCTCCGGGCTCTCGGCCCGGACCTGACCGCCGCGAAGCGCGATGGCCCACTCACCGTCGCCTTGGGTGTCCACCCAGCCCGCCGGCCCGGCGTAGCGGCCGCGGTCCAACGACTCGAGCTCGCTGATGATGTCCAGGGCCAGGTGCGTGGGCGTGCCGCAGACGGCCGCGCTGGGGTGCAGCGCGGCCGCCAGCGTCAGCGCGCTGGCCGGCATGCTCACCACGCCGGTGATGTCGGTGGAGAGGTGGAGCACGTTGGGCAGCTTGAGGACCGACGGCGACTCGGGCACGTTCATCGCCTGGCAGTAGGGCGCCAGAGCCGAGGCCACGGACTCGACGGCGAACTCGTGCTCCGAGATGTCCTTCTGTGAACGGGCCAGCTCGGCCGCCTTCGCCAGGGGATCGGTGCCCTCGGCGTCCCGCCAGACGGTTCCGGCCAGGACCCGCGAGGTGACCAGCCCGCCATGGCGGCGGAGCAGCAGCTCAGGGGTGGCCCCGACCATGCCGTCGACGAGGTACGCCCAGGTCATCGGGTACCGGGCCATCAACTCGCCGAGGATGTGGCGGAGATCCAGGGGTGCGTCCGCGCGGACACGCAGGTCCCGGGCCAGCACCACCTTGTGCACCTCGTTGCGGCGGATCAGTTCCACCACCTCGCCGACGATGTCGGTCCAGACGCGCTCGCTCATCGACCCGCCCACCAGGTCGACGCCCGTGGGACGCGAGGTGGGTTCTCCGACGGGGGGGAGAGAGGTGGTCCGGTGAGACTCGCCGAGGCGGGTCATCCAGGCCGTGCCTCCGCGGCGCCCGACGATCACCTCGGGCACGATCAGCGCCGATCGGTCCTCGGACCGGTCCGGGTCGAACGTGAAGCTGCCCACCGCCAGGGGACCCGTGCCGAACTCACCGGGCATCTCGGAATCGTGATCGATCTGGCTGGAGATCTCGTCCCACCAGACGTCGGCGGCCTCGAGCGTGTCCGTCTCGAAGCGGGCCACCTCGCCGAGGGCGACGAACCCTTCGCCGCGGCGCACGAAGGCGAAGCCAGGCGCCGACTCCGGCAGGAACCGCTCGAGCGGGCCAGGGTCTGCGATGGCGACAGTTGTCGCGCGCATCCTCGCGCTGCCGAAGTCCAGAATCACCTTCGCGAGCATAGCCGCGCACTGGGCACGAGGCCACCCGGCAACGCGGTTCGACGCGATGGCGCGGCCGATAAACGCCCGGCTAGGGGCGATGGATTACGCAACGTAGTAGTGGTGTAAATGGAAGCAGAGCGCCTTGTCATGCGCGGTTGGCCTGTTCCCGGTCGGTTGGCCGAAATCTCGGGGCACCCCCTAGACTGACCACGAGATCCGCCGCCGATGACAGGAGTCACGCATGTCGTTCGCCAAGCCTGATGGCGCGGCGCCCGCCGATACCCCCACCGAGTCAGACGTCATCGTCGTTGGCGCCGGGCCGGGAGGATCGTCGACGGCCGCGTACCTGGCACGGCACGGACTGACCGTGACGCTCCTCGAGAAGTCGCACTTCCCGCGCGAGAAGGTCTGTGGTGACGGCCTCACCCCGCGCGCCACCCGGGCCCTGACCCGGATCGGGATCGACACCTCCGAGGCGAACGGCTGGCTGCACAACAAGGGCCTGCGCGTCTACGGCGGCCGCACCGAGCCCTTCGAGCTGGCCTGGCCGGACCTCACTGACTTCCCGCCCTACGGGCTGGTCCGTCCCCGCTCTGACTTCGACGACATGCTCGCGCGCCACGCCGTCGCGCAGGGGGCCACCCTCATCGAGGGCGCCAACGTCGACGGCGCCGTGCTCGACGACCGCACCGGCCGCATCACGGGCGTCACCACCAAGGACGGGCGCTCCTTCAGCGCCCCCTACGTGGTCGCGGCCGACGGAAACTCCTCCCGCCTCGCGGTTTCGATGGGCGTCACGAAGCGCGACGACCGCCCCATGGGCGTGGCCGTGCGCACCTACTACACGTCGCCGCGCACCCACGACGACTACCTGGAGTCCTGGCTGGAGCTGTGGGACGGCAAGCCGCACGCCTCCACCCTGATGCCCGGTTACGGCTGGGTGTTCGGCATGGGCGACGGGACGTGCAACGTGGGCCTCGGAGTGCTCAACACGTCCAAGAGCTTCGGGCACACGGACTACCGCGCGCTCCTCAAGACGTGGCTGGACAACACGCCGGAGGAGTGGGGATTCAGGGACCAGAACATGGTGGGGAAGGTGCAGGGCGCCGCCCTGCCCATGGCGTTCAACCGCCAGCCCCACTACGGCCGGGGTCTCGTGCTGGTCGGTGATGCCGGCGGCATGGTCAACCCCTTCAACGGCGAGGGCATCGCCTACGCGATGGAGTCCGCCGAGATGGCCGCCTCAGCCCTTGCTGAGGCGTTTTCGCGCGGGGCCGGCACAAGGTCGGCGGAGAAGGCCATGCAGGCCTACCCCGCGGAATTGAAGGCGAGCCTGGGTGGCTACTATCGCCTCGGCACCATCTTCGTGAAGCTCATCGGTGACCCGCGGATCATGCACCTGTGCACCAAGTACGGGTTGCCCCGCAAGACCCTGATGCGCTTCGTGATGAAGCTGCTCGCCAACCTCACCGACTCGCATGGCGGTGATGCCATGGACCGCATCATCAACGGGCTGTGCAAGGCCGCGCCCTCGGCCTGACCGGAAGGAAGTAGCACGGATATGAATTACTACATCCCGATCGTGGGCATGGTGGTCCTGGCCACCGCCTTCGTCGTGATCTCGATGTCGCTCAGCCTCGTCGTCGGCCCCCGGCGCTACAACCGGGCCAAGTACGACAGCTACGAGT
Organism: Tessaracoccus sp. MC1679; assembly: GCF_014164775.1. GTDB lineage: Bacteria > Actinomycetota > Actinomycetes > Propionibacteriales > Propionibacteriaceae > Arachnia. The sequence continues at coordinate 330,688 of NZ_JACJGB010000006.1, read as the reverse complement.
GCGGCATCCAGCCCACCCCGCAGCCCGTGGGCGGCGGCCGATTCCCGGTCAAGTACTACATCACCGCGATGCTGTTCATCATCTTCGACATCGAGGTGGTGTTCCTCTTCCCGTGGGCCGTGGCCTACCGGCAGTTGGGGACCTTCGCCGTCGTCGAGATGATCGTCTTCATCGTCACCGTCTTCATCGCGTACTTCTATGTCCTGCGCCGCAACGGCCTTGACTGGGACTGAGGGGAAATCTCACCATGGGTATCGAAGATAAGCTCCCCAGCGGCATCCTGCTGACCACCGTCGAGGGCGTGTTCGGCTGGCTCCGCAAGGCCTCCTTCTGGCCGGCGACGATGGGCCTGGCCTGCTGCGCCATCGAGATGATGGCCTACGGCACCCCGCGCTACGACGCGGGCAGGTGGGGCCAGGAGGTGTTCCGCGCCTCCCCGAGGCAGGCGGACCTGATGATCGTCTCCGGCCGCGTGTCCCAGAAGATGGCTCCCGTGGTGCGCCAGGTCTACGACCAGATGCCCAACCCGAAGTGGGTCATCTCGATGGGCGCCTGCGCCTCCTCGGGCGGCATGTTCAACAACTACGCCGTCGTCCAGGGCTGCGACCACTTCCTCCCCGTGGACATGTACATCCCCGGCTGCCCGCCCCGCCCGGACATGCTCATCGAGGCCATGTTCAAGCTGCGCGAGAAGGTCCAGAACCGGCCCATCGGCCCCAACGAGGTGACCGCCATCGAAGAGGCGGAGCAGGCAGCGCTGGTGGCCCCCGCCAAGGTCGAGATGAAGGGACTCATGCGATGAGCGAGACCCAGCCCGAGCAGAACCTGCCGGCCGAGGCCGCCGCCCCCACGTCCCAGCCCGTGTTCGCCAGGCAGGAGGGCATGTGGTCCCGCGGGTCCGGTGACACCTCCGGCTACGGTGGCATGGTCCGCGACCTCGCCATGCCCGGGATCTCTGAGGGCCCCTTCGGGGAGCCCTTCGACACCATCCAGAGCCGCGCCCTCGCAGTTCTGCCGGGGCTGGCGGACGCCCGCTTCCTGTTCGATCGCGGCGAGCTGACCATCTACGTGCCCCGCGAGCAGCTCCTCGACGTCGTGCGCCAGTTCCGCGACGACGCCCACCTGCGCTTCGAGGTGTGCGTGTCGGTCTCCGGCGTGCACTACCCGCAGCAGAAGGGCGCCGAACTCCACGCCGTCTACCACCTGTTGAGCTACACGCACAACCGTCGCGTGCGTCTCGAGGTGACCTGCCCGGAGGAGGATCCGCACATCCCCTCGGTGGTGGCCACGTACCCGATGACGGACTACCACGAACGCGAGACCTGGGACATGTTCGGGATCGTCTTCGACGGGCACCCGTCGCTGACCCGCATCCTGATGCCCGACGACTGGCAGGGCCACCCGCAGCGCAAGGACTACCCCCTCGGCGGCGTCGACGTCGAGTACAAGGGCGCCAAGGTTCCCTCTCCCGATAACCGGAGGAAGTACTCCTGATGAGCACGCACGCAGCCACCGAAGACGTCTTCGCCGGGTCGACGGAGGAGAAGACGGACCGCGTCTACCTGGCGCAGGGCGGCGACTGGGCAGATATCGCCTCCGAGCAGGCCGAGCGCGGCGACGAGACCATCGTCGTCAACATGGGCCCGCAGCACCCGTCGACACACGGTGTGCTCCGCCTCCTCCTCGAGATGGACGGCGAGACGGTCACCTCCATCCGGCCAGGGATCGGCTTCCTGCACACCGGCATCGAGAAGAACATGGAGTACAAAACGTGGACCCAGGGCGTGACCTACGTCACGCGCATGGACTACGTCGCGCCCCTGTTCAACGAGGCCGTCTACTGCCTGGCGGTCGAGCGGCTGCTCGGCATCACCGACGACGTGCCTGAGCGGGCCACCATCATCCGGGTCCTGGTCATGGAGCTCAACCGGATCGCCTCCCATCTGGTGGCCATGGGCACCGGCGGCATGGAGATCGGCGCCCTGACCGTCATGACGGTGGCCTTCCGCGAGCGCGAGATGATCCTCGACTTCCTCGAGGGGCTCTCCGGCCTGCGGATGAACCACGCCTACATCCGCCCCGGCGGCGTCGCCAACGACCTCCCGGAGGACGGCCTCAGCCACCTCCGCACCGTCATCGACTGGCTGAAGAAGCACCTGCCCGAGTACGCCATCTTCTGCAACGAGAACCCCATCTTCATCGGGCGCCTCTCCGGCGTCGGCGTGATGGACCTCACCGCCGCCACCATGATGGGGATGTCCGGGCCGCCGCTGCGCTCCACCGGGTACGACTTCGACCTGCGCAAGACCCAGCCCTACTGCGGCTACGAGACCTACGACTTCGACACCGTCACGTGGGACTCCAACGACGCCTACGGACGCTTCCGGATCCGCCTTCAGGAGTGCTGGGAGTCGCTGAAGATCGTTGAGCAGTGCTTCGAGCGCCTCGAGCGCACCCAGGGTCAGCCCGTGATGGTGGCCGACACGAAGATCGCCTGGCCGGCGCAGCTCTCCGTGGGCGCGGACGGACAGGGCAACTCCAACGAGCACATCAAGCACATCATGGGCGAGTCCATGGAGGCGCTGATCCACCACTTCAAGATCGTCACCGAGGGTTTCAAGGTGCCGGTCGGCCAGGTGTACGAGGCCATCGAGTCCCCGAAGGGCGAGCTGGCCTGTCACATCGTCTCCGACGGCGGCACCCGCCCCTACCGGGTCCACTTCCGCGACCCCGGCTTCAACCACCTGCAGTCCATTCCCGCCATGTGTGAGGGCGGCATGATGTCCGATGTCGTCGTCGCGATCGCCAGCCTCGACCCCGTCCTTGGAGGTGTGGACCGATGAGCGGCCACTTTGCCAGCAACTTCCCCGAGTCCGGCTCGGTGGACTACTCGGATCAGTCGACCAACATCGACGACACCACGATCGACGAGCTCCGCGAGCTCGCCGGCCGCTACCCGCAGCCGCGTTCAGCGCTGCTGCCGATGCTGCACCTGGTCCAGTCGGTCGACGGCCGGGTCAGCCCCCGCGGCATCGAGGTCTGCGCGGACGTCCTCGGCATCACCACCGCCCAGGTCTCCGGCGTCGCCACCTTCTACACCATGTACAAGCGGCGCCCCGCAGGCAGGCACCACGTGGGGGTCTGCACCACCGCGCTGTGCGCCGTCATGGGCGGCGACGCCCTCCTCGACCGCGCCAAGAAGCGCCTCGGCATCGACGAGAACCAGACCACCCCGGACGGTCAGGTCTCGCTCGAGCGGCTCGAGTGCAACGCGGCCTGCGACTTCGCGCCGGTGGCGATGGTCAACTGGGAGTTCTTCGACAATATGGACCCCGCGAAGCTCGACGAACTGCTCGACGCCCTGATGTCCGGCGAGGAGGTCGTCTCGCCGCGCGGCGCCACGCTCACCTCGTGGCGTGAGGCCGAGCGCGTGCTGGCCGGCTTCCCCGACGGCCGCGCCGACGAAGGGCCCTCCGCAGGCCCCGCATCGCTGCTGGGCCGCGAGATCGCCCGCGAGAACAACTGGACCGCGCCGTCGGCCCCCACCAGGCCGGCCGCTCAGAAGCCGGAGGCCGCCAAGTGACCGATCTGCTGACCCCGGTCCTGTCCAACCACTGGGGCGAGGACAACTCCTGGAAGCTCTCGCGCTACGAGGCCACCGGCGGCTACCGCGCGCTTCGCAAGGCACTGGCCATGCAGCCCGCGGACGTGGTGAGCCTCGTCAAGGAGTCCAACCTGCGGGGCCGCGGCGGCGCAGGCTTCCCCACCGGCATGAAGTGGTCCTTCGTGCCGCAGGACAACCCCAATCCGAAGTACCTCGTGGTCAACGCCGACGAGTCCGAGCCCGGCACCTGCAAGGACATGCCGCTCATGCTCGCCACCCCCCACACCCTCGTCGAGGGCGTGATCATCTCCTCCTACGCCATCAACGGGCACACCGCGTTCATCTACTGTCGCGGGGAGGTGCTGCACGTGATCCGGAGGCTCCAGCAGGCGGTCCGGGAGGCCTATACGGCCGGCTACCTGGGCAAGAACATCCTGGGCACCGGATACGACCTGGACATCATCGTCCACGCCGGCGCCGGCGCCTACATCTGCGGCGAGGAGACGGCGCTGCTGGATTCCCTCGAGGGTCGTCGCGGCCAGCCCCGGCTGCGCCCCCCGTTCCCCGCCGTCGCCGGCCTCTACGCCTCGCCGACGGTGATCAACAACGTCGAGTCCATCGCCTCGGTGCCCGCGATCCTCGCCAACGGCGCGGACTGGTTCAAGGCCATGGGATCCGAGAAGTCCAGCGGCTTCACCCTCTACTCGCTGTCCGGACACGTGGCCCGGCCCGGCCAGTTCGAGGCCCCGATGGGTATCACGATGCGCCAGCTCCTGGAGTTGTCGGGCGGCATCCGTGCCGGACACGAGCTGAAGTTCTTCACTCCGGGCGGTTCCTCGACGCCGATCCTGACCGCCGAACACCTCGACGTCCCCCTGGACTACGAGGGGATGGCCGGGGCCGGCACGATGCTGGGCACCAAGGCCCTGCAGGTCTTCGACGACACCACCTCCATCGTGCGCACCACGCTGCGCTTCGTCGAGTTCTACAAGCACGAGTCCTGCGGCAAGTGCACCCCCTGCCGCGAGGGCTCCTGGTGGCTGGTGCAGATGCTGATGAGGTTCGAGGCCGGCACCGCCCAGGAGGGCGATGTGGACAAGATGCTCGACATCTGTGACAACATCGGCGGGCGCTCGTTCTGCGCCCTCGCCGACGGCGCAGTGGCCTGCGTCACCAGCGCCGTGAAGCACTTCAGGTCTGAGTTCGAGCTGGGCTATCACACCCCGGCCCAGGAGCTGTTCCCCTACGAGAAGAGCGCGCTGTTCGCCGTGGAAGGAGACCTCTCATGAGCGTCGACACGAAGACGACGACCGGCGAGGAGCTCGCGCCGAAGCCGGAGCAGGTCACGCTGACCATCGACGGCACGCAGGTGAGCGTCCCCAAGGGCACCCTCATCATCCGGGCCGCCGAGATGATCGGCACCGCCATCCCGCGGTTCTGCGACCACCCACTGCTGGACCCGGTGGGCGCCTGCCGCCAGTGCATGGTGGACATCCCCGACGCCGGCAACGGCCGGGGGTTCCCCAAGCCGCAGGCCTCCTGCACCATGCCGGTGGCCGAGGGCATGAAGGTCAACACCCAGGTCACCTCGCCGGTCGCCAAGAAGGCGCAGGTGGGCATGCTGGAGCTCCTGCTCATCAACCACCCGCTGGACTGCCCCATCTGTGACAAGGGCGGGGAGTGCCCGCTGCAGAACCAGGCGCTCTCGCACGGCCCGGGGGAGAGCCGCTTCCGCGAGCTGAAGCGCACCTTCCCCAAGCCGGTGAGCATCTCCGCGCAGATCCTGCTGGACCGCGAGCGCTGCGTGCTGTGCGCACGCTGCACCCGCTTCTCGGAGCAGATCTCCGGTGATCCGTTCATCGCCTTGGTGGAGCGCGGCGCCCTCCAGCAGATCGGCACCTACGAGCAGGATCCCTACGACTCCTACTTCTCGGGCAACGTGGTGCAGATCTGCCCCGTCGGGGCCCTCACCTCCGCGGCCTACCGCTTCCAGGCCCGCCCCTTCGACCTGGTGTCGACGACGGTGACCTGCGAACACTGCGCCTCCGGCTGTGAGTTGCGTGCGGATCAGCGCCACCACCAGGTCAAGCGTCGCCTCGCCTCGGAAAACCCGGAGATCAACGAGGAGTGGAGCTGCGACAAGGGCCGCTTCGGCTTCATGTATGGCCGCGGCGATGACCGGATCACGCACCCCCTCGTGCGCCGCGACGGCGTGCTGCGGCCCGCCTCGTGGCCAGAGGCCATCGACGCAGCCGTTGACGGGCTGACGGCCGCAGGCGCCTCCGTCGGCGTCCAGACCGGCGGCCGGCTCACCGTCGAGAACGCCTACGGGTATGCCAAGTTCGCGCGCGCCGTCCTGGGCACCAACAGCGTGGACTTCCGCTCGCGTCCCGCGTCCTCGGAGGAGGCCGAGTTCCTCGCCGCCCGCGTGGCCGGGCAGCACCTCACACAGTCGGTCACCTACTCCGATCTGGAGAGCGCGTCCCACGTGGTGCTCGTCAGCTTCGAACCCGAGGACGAGTCGCCCATCGTGTTCCTCCGCCTCCGCAAGGCGGTCCGGAAGAACCGGCTCAAGGTCACCACGCTGGCGCCCTTCGCGTCGCGGGGCTCCGAGAAGCTCGCCGCCACCGTCGTCCCCGTCGCCCCGGGCGGCGAGGTCGCGGCTCTGGGCGGGCTCACCGATCTCAATGCCGGCACGGTGATCCTGGTGGGTGAGCGCGCCGGAACACTCCCAGGCCTGCTCAGCGCTGTCGCGGCCAAGGCTGACGCCACGGGCGCCCGCCTCGCGTGGATCCCACGCCGAGCCGGCGACATCGGCGCGATCGAGGCCGGCTGCCTCCCCGGGCTGCTGCCCGGGGGACGCCCGGTCAGCGACGCCGCGGCCCGGGTGGACGTCGCGTCCCACTGGGGCCTGCCGTCGCTGCCTTCGGAGACCGGCCTGTCCGCCGATGAGCAGTTCTCCGCCGCCGCGGACGGGACCCTCGCGGCGCTGGTCGTGGCCGGTGTTGACCCCTCAGACCTCGCCGATCCCGCAGCCGCCCTCAACGGGCTGGAGAAGGCGGGCTTCGTGGTGAGCATCGAGCAGCGCATGTCGCCGGTCACCGAGCGGGCGGACGTGGTGTTCCCCGCGGCCCTCCTGGAGGAGCAGTCCGGCCACTTCCTCAACTGGGAGCACCGCCACGGCCGCGTGAAGGTGGTCAACAAGAACCTCACCTCGCCGATGACGGACCTTCGGATCCTCGCCGCCCTCGCGGACGCGCTCGGATCCAACCTCGGCTTCCGAGCCTCGAAGCAGGCCTACGCGGACATGGCTGAGCTGGGCACCTGGGAGGGTCAGCGGGCGATGGCACCCACCACTCGTGCTGCCGCACCCTCCGCGCCCGGCCTCCTCCTGGCCGGGTGGCGCGAATTGCTGGACGCCTCGCAGGGCAACGACTTCGAGCTGGCTCTGCGCGCCACGGCCCGCCCTGCGGTCGCCCGCGTCTCCGCCGCCACCGCCGAGCGCCTCGGCGTCGGCGAGGTGGCCACCGTCGAAGCCGGGGGAGTGTCCGTCGTCCTTCCGGTCGAGGTCACCCCGGACATGGCCGACGACGTGGTGTGGGTTCCCCTGAACCCGAACAGCGCCGAACGCCTCCCCGTGACGCCCGGCGCACCCGTCCGTGTGACGGCCGTCTCAGTGGATGAAGGAGTCTGAGCCATGAACATCTTCTTCCAGGACCCCTGGTGGCTGATCCTGATCAAGGTGGTGGCGGTCTTCGTCATCCTCCTGGTCTGGACCATCTTCAACGTCTGGTACGAGCGCCGCCTCGTCGGCAAGATGCAGCACCGCCTGGGCCCCATCATGAACGGCCCGTTCGGCCTGGGCCAGGCCTTGGCGGACGGCGCGAAACTCCTCGTCAAGGAGGACTTCCGCCCCAAGAACGCGGACAAGGTGGTGTTCAACCTCGCCCCCATCCTCACGGCCGTGGCGGCCTTCACCATCTGGACCGTGATCCCCTTCGGCGGGGAGGTGGAGATGTTCGGCGTCACCACCCGCCTCCAGGTGACCGACCTGCCGGTGTCCGCGCTGTTCATCCTCGCGATAGCCTCGATCGGCATCTACGGCATCGTCCTGGCGGGGTGGGCTGGTAACTCCACCTACTCCTTCCTCGGCTCGATCCGCTCCACCGCCCAGATGATCTCCTACGAGATCGCGATGGGGCTGTCCATGGTGGCGGTGTTCCTGCAGGCGGGATCGATGTCGACCTCGCAGATCGTCGAGGCGCAGCGGGAGACCATCCTGTTCCGCGTCCCGCTCACGGACATGACCTTCGACCCGGGCATCACCGGCTGGTACGCCATCCTGCTGTTCCCCTCCTTCGTGATCTACGGCATCTCCATGGTGGGCGAGACCAACCGCGCACCCTTCGACCTGCCGGAGTGCGAGTCGGAGCTGGTCTCGGGCTACCTCACCGAATACTCGGGTTTCCGGTACGCCCTGTTCTTCCTCGCCGAGTACATCAACATGGCCACTGTCTCGGCGGTGTGCACGACGCTGTTCCTCGGCGGCTACCTGCCCCCGTGGCCGCTCAACCTCATCCCGTTCCTGAACAACCCATGGCTGGGCCCGATCTTCTTCATGATCAAGGTGCAGCTGCTCATCTCGGTCTTCGTCTGGCTCCGTGGCACGCTGCCCCGCTTCCGGTACGACCAGTTCATGAACCTCGGATGGAAGGGACTCATCCCGATCTCGCTGGTGTGGATCCTGATGATCGCCATCGCCCCCGGATACACCATCGGCCTGGGCCTGGCGCTCGTCGTGGTGGTGTATCTCATCTTCGGCGGCAAGGACCGCGTCTCCGACGAGCCGGAGCCCTTTGTGGCACCCGACGGCGAGATCTTCGACGCGTTCGCCGGTGGCTATCCCACTCCGCCACGTCCAGGCCAGCTGCTTCCCGAATTCGCCGGCGTCGTCTCCGGCCGCGGGGATGACACGACCGAGCCGGCCGAGCCGGCCGCCTCCGAAGGGAAGGAATCCTGATGGGACTACTTGACCCGTGGGCCGGTTTCGGCGTCACGTTCAACACGATGTTCCGCAAGACCTTCACGCAGTCCTATCCGCACAAGAAGGGCGCGGAGAAGGTCACCATGCCGCGTTTCCACGGCCGCCACCAGCTCAACCGCTGGCCGGACGGCCTGGAGAAGTGCGTGGGCTGCGAGCTGTGCGCGTGGGCCTGTCCCGCGGACGCGATCTACGTCGAGGGCGGCGACAACACCGACGACGACCGCTACTCACCCGGAGAGCGCTACGGCAGCGTCTACCAGATCAACTACCTGCGCTGCATCTTCTGCGGCCTGTGCATCGAGGCCTGCCCCACGCGGGCGTTGACGATGACCAACGACTTCAAGCTCTCCGACGATTCGCGCACCAAGCTGATCTACGAGAAGCAGGACCTGTTGGCTCCTCTGCTCAGTGGCATGGAGCAGCCCCCGCACCCCCGCAGGCTCGGGGACGACGAGCAGTCCTACTTCCTCGGCCTGCCGGAGACCGGCAAGCCGGACACGCGCACAGCCACCACCACAGGAGCGGCCCAATGATCCCCCTGATCCCGCTGGTGACCGCCAGCGAAGTGGCCTTCTGGGTGTGCGCCCCCATCGCGGTGGTGTGCGCGCTCGGTCTCCTGCTCGCGCGCAAGCCGGTCCACTCCGCCATCTTCATGGCCGGAGTCATGGTCAGCCTGGCTGTGCTCTACGCCGCCAACGACGCCCCCTTCCTCTTCGTCATCCAGATCATCGTCTACACCGGCGCCATCCTCATGCTGTTCCTCTTCGTGGTGATGCTCGTCGGCGTGGACTCCACCGACTCGGTGGTGGAGACCATCAAGGGTCACCGCGTCTCGGCCGTGCTGGTTGCCCTCGGCCTCGGCGCCCTGCTGGTGATGGGGGTCGGACAGTTCGCTGTCAACGGCGCTCCCGCCGGGCTGACGGAGGCCAACGCGGAGTACGGGGGCAACATCCCCTCGCTCGCCGCGCTGCTGTTCAGCAAGTACGTGTTCATCTTCGAAGCCACCGCCGCGCTGCTCATCACGGCCGCCGTCGGGGCCATGATCCTTGCGCACGGCGAGCAGCTGTCGAAGAAGACTTCGCAGACCGAGTCCCTGCAGGAACGCGTCCGCGCCTACGCCGAGGACGGCGTGCACCCTGGTCCGCTGCCCAGCTCGGGCGTGTTCGCGCGCCACAACGCCATCTCCACCCCGGCGCTGCTCCCCGACGGCTCGGTCGCGGAGAAGTCGGTGTCCAAGACGCTCGCCATGCGTGGGGCGATCGTGGACGTCAACGAGCTGCGCGCGCCCACCACCGCGGCCTACGCCGCCATCGCCGGCAAGACCGACGAGATCGAAGGAGACGACGAATGAACCCCGAGGGCTACCTGGTTCTCTCGGCGATCCTCTTCGCGATCGGCGTCGCGGGCTTCCTGCTGCGCCGCAACGCGATCATCGCCTTCATGAGCATCGAGCTGACGCTCAACGCCACCAACCTCGCCTTCGTCGCCTTCGCCAACTATCACGGAAACCTCGACGGACTCGTCGCGGCCTTCTTCGTGATGGTGGTGGCGGCCGCCGAGGTCGTGGTGGGCCTGGCGATCATCGTCGCCGTGTATCGTGCCCGCCGCTCGGCTTCGGTCGACGACGCCAATCTGATGAAGTTCTAAGGGGTTTAGAAGCGTGCAACTCCTCGAATCCGTTTCCGCCCTGTCCGCATCGGGCGCCATGTCCTGGCTGCTGATCGCGATTCCACTGGCCACCGCGGCGTTCCTGCTGCTGGCCGGCGGGATGAGCGACTCCTGGGGCCACCTGCTGGCCACCCTCGCTCCCATCGTGTCCTTCGCACTGGGCCTCGTGCTGTTCATTCAGCTCCTGACCAGCCCCGCGGACGCGCGGCACCTCGATGTGTCCGTCTACGAGTGGATCGCCACCGGCGCATGGACCATCGAGTTCGGCCTGCTGGTCGATCCGCTGTCCATCCTGTTCGTGCTCCTGATCACCGGCGTCGGGTCCCTGATCCACGTCTACTCGATCGGCTACATGGCCCACGACGACCGTCGCCGTCGGTTCTTCGCCTACCTCAACCTGTTCATCGCGGCCATGCTGACGCTGGTGCTGGCGAACAACTACCTGGTGCTGTTCCTCGGCTGGGAGGGCGTCGGTCTGGCGTCGTTCCTGCTGATCTCCTTCTGGGCGCACAAGCCCTCGGCCGCGGCCGCCGGCAACAAGGCGTTCATCGTCAACCGCGTCGGCGACCTGGGCCTCAGCATGGCGATCTTCACCATGCTGGCCATGTTCGGCAGCGTGAACTTCGCAGACGTCAACGCCGGGGCCGCGTCGCTGGACCCGGTGTGGGCCACGCTCATCGGCCTGTTGCTGCTGCTGGGCGCCGCCGGTAAGTCCGCGCAGGTCCCGTTGCAGTCCTGGCTGCTTGACGCGATGGAGGGCCCCACCCCGGTGTCGGCCCTCATCCACGCCGCCACCATGGTGACCGCGGGCGTCTACCTGGTGGTCCGCTCAAACGCCATCTACGCGCAGACGGAGGTGGCCACCACGGCCGTCGCCATCGTCGGCACCGTCACCCTGCTGGCGGGCGCCTGGATCGGCTCGTCGAAGGACGACATCAAGAAGGTCCTCGCCGGCTCCACCATGTCCCAGATCGGCTACATGATGCTCGCCGCGGGCCTCGGCCCGGCAGGAGCCTCCTTCGCCATCTTCCACCTGCTGACCCACGGCTTCTTCAAGGCCAACATGTTCCTCGGCGCCGGCTCCGTCATGCACGGCATGAACGACGACGTGAACATGCGCCACTACGGTGCCCTGGCCAAGAGCATGCGGGTCACCTTCTACACGTTCGCGATGGGCTACCTGGCCATCATCGGCTTCCCGTTCACGTCCGGCTTCTACTCCAAGGACCACATCATCGAGGCCGCGTTCCACGAGAACACGGTCATCGGGGTCCTGGCGCTGCTCGGCGCCGGGGTGACGGCCTACTACATGACGAGGCTGATGATGATGACGTTCTTCGGCGCCAAGCGCTGGGAGAAGGACGTGCACCCCCACGAGTCGCCACTGGTCATGACCGTGCCCCTGATCGTGCTCGCCGTGCTGTCCATCGTCTCCGGACTGTTCATGAACGGCTGGATCCAGGGGTGGCTCGAGGAGTCCACCGGACAGCATCCCCACGAGACCGGCCTGTTCACCTTCACCCCGGTGGGCCTGCTGACGATGGCCGTGGTGGCCGTCGGTGTCGCCATCGGATGGTTCCTCCACCGCCACGACATCCCCGTCGACGCACCCGCCACCGCCAACCCCCTGGTGCTCGCGGGCCGCAACGACCTGTACGGCGATGCCTTCAACGAGCACGCCATCGTCCGCCCCGCCAAGGGCCTGGCCACCGGCCTCGCATGGTTCGATCGCGGCACCGTCGACGGGGCCGCGATGGGCAGCGCGAGCCTCGCCACCGGCCTGGGTGCCTGGCTGCGTAGGAGCCAGAACGGCTACGTGCGCAGCTACGGCCTCATCCTCGGTGTCGGCGTCCTCGTCCTCGCGGGCGTCGTCATCATCGGGCAGCTGGGCTAAGGAGAATCTGAAGATATGCCATTGCCACTACTGACCATCCTTGCCCTGGTGCCGCTCGTCGGCTCGCTTGTGCTGTTCATCGTGAAGGGCCAGGCCGGCAGGCTGATCGGCTACGGCTTCGCGCTCACCACCGCCATCCTGGGGGTGCTCGCCGTCGTGTTGCAGGCCCGCGGCGTGCCGCTGGCCGAGGAGGTCGCCTGGATCCCGCAGATCGGGGCGCACTACGCCCTGGACCTCGACGGCATGGGCGCCATCCTCGTCCTGATGACCGTCATCCTGGTGCCGGTGGTGCTGCTCGCCGAGTGGCGCGTCGGCGAGGCACCCGAGGCCCGCTGGGGCGCCGAGACCTTCTTCGCCCTGGCGTTGATGCTGCAGTCGTTCGCCCTGTTCGTCTTCATGGCCTCCGACATCCTGGTGTTCTACGTGGCCTTCGAGGCCACCCTCATCCCGACCTACTTCCTCATCGGCGGATTCGGCGGCCCCAAGCGGGCGGCCGCGGCGATGAAGTTCCTGCTCTACTCCCTGGCCGGCGGCCTGGTGATGCTGGTGGCCGTGGCCGGTGTGTACGCCGTGACCGCAGCCGCGGGCAGCCCCAGCTTCCTCATCGGGGATCTGGTCGGCGTCGAGATGAGCACCGACATGGGGCGCTGGCTCTTCCTCGGCTTCTTCTTCGCCTTCGCGGTGAAGGCGCCGCTGGCGGGCCTGCACACCTGGCTGCCGGACGCCGCCGAGCAGTCCACCCCCGGCACCTCCACCCTGCTGGTGGGCGTGCTGGACAAGATCGGCACCTTCGGGATGCTGAAGATCTGCCTCGTGGCGTTCCCCGAGGCCACCCAGTGGGCCACCCCGGTGATCCTCGTCTGGGCGATCGTGTCGGTGCTCTACGGCGCGTTCATGGCCTTCGGGGCCACGGACCTGCTCCGCCTGGTGTCCTACACCTCGATCAGCCACTTCGGGTTCATGGTCTTCGGCATCTTCGCCCTCACCACCCCCTCCATCAGCGGCTCGATCTTCTACATGCTCAACCACGGGCTGTCGACGGCCGCAATGTTCCTCGTCGTCGGATTCATGATCCGGCGCCGCGGCTCGCAGCACATCGACGCCTTCGGCGGCGTGCAGAAGGTGGCCCCGGTCCTGGCCGGCGTCCTCCTGATCTCCGGCCTGTCCGCACTGGCGCTGCCGGGCATGGGCAGTTTCGTCTCCGAGTTCCTGGTCATGGCCGGCGCCTGGCAGGTGTACCCGGTGCACACCGCAGTCATCACGCTGGGCATGGTGATGGCCGCGGTCTACGTGCTGCGCATGTACAAGACCACCATGACCGGACCGGTCACGGACCAGGTCGCCACCCACGTCACACACGACCTCAGCGCTCGCGAAAAGGCCGTCGTGGCTCCGCTCCTCATCCTGCTCATCGTCTTCGGGTTCGTCCCGAAGCCGGTGTTGGCGATGGCTGACGACACGGCCGCCCAGATCATGGCCGTCGTCGGTGTCGAGGATCCCGCCCCGCAGGTCAAGGAAGGCAACCGATGATCAACCTCCTGGAGATCGCCGCTCCCACCCTGGAGTGGATGCTGCTGTCGCCGTTGCTCGTGATCCTGGCCGCCGCCTGTCTCGGCGTGCTCGTGGAGGCCCTTGCACCGCGTGAGCTGCGCTACGTCATCCAATCGGCCCTGGCTGCCCTCGCGGTGCTGGTGGCGCTGGGCCTGACCATCCTCAACTGGATCCAGGCCGCCCCGCAGATCGCGGCCATGGGCGTCCTGGCCATCGACCAGCCGGCCTTCTTCTTCTGGAGCCTCCTCCTGGTCTTCGGGCTCGGGGATTGGCCCTGTTCGCGGAGCGCGGCCTGGGCAACGGCCAGTCGGCCTTCGCCTCGTCGGCCGCCACGGTCCCCGGATCGCCGCTTGAGCGCGAGGCGGACAGGCTCCGCCGCGAACACACCGAGGTCTTCCCTCTTCTGCTGTTCTCGCTGTTCGGCATGATGATCTTCGCCTCCGCCAACGACCTGCTGACGCTCTTCGTGGCCGTGGAGATCTTCTCGCTGCCGCTCTACCTGCTGACCGGCATGGCCCGCAGGCGTCGCCTCCTCAGCCAGGAGGCCGCGCTCAAGTACTTCCTGCTCGGCTCACTGGCCTCCGCCATCATGCTCTACGGCATCGCGATGCTCTACGGCTACGCGGGCGCCTTCCAGCTGGCAGACATCGACGCGGCCATCGCCGCCGGCACCGGCAGTCACGCGCTCCTGCTCACCGGCATGCTGCTGACCGCCGTCGGGCTCCTGTTCAAGATCGGTGCCGTCCCGTTCCATGCCTGGACCCCGGACGTGTACATGGGAGCCCCGTCGCCCGTGACCGCCTTCATGGCGGTGGCCACCAAGACGGCCGCCGTGGCCGGCCTGCTGCGCGTGTTCTACGTGGCGCTCGGCGGCCTGCGCTGGGACTGGCAGCTGCTCTTCGCCGTGGTGGCCATCCTCACCATGCTGCTCGGCGCCACCGTCGCGCTGGCCCAGAACGACGTCAAGCGGCTCCTGGCCTACTCGTCGATCGCGCACGGCGGATTCATCCTCGTGGGCGTCGTGGGTGCGGTGCAGGCGGGCGACGACGTGAGCATCTCCAGCGTCGGTGCCATCGGGTTCTACCTGATGACCTACGGCGTGGCCACGCTCGGCGCTTTCGCCATCGTGACCATGGTGCGGCGCTCCGGCGGCGAGGCCAACAATCTCGACGCGTGGAAGGGCCTCGGCCGCCGGAACCCGGTGATCGCGGCTCTCATGACCCTGTTCCTGCTCAGCTTCGCCGGCATCCCGCTCACCGCGGGCTTCATCGGCAAGCTCGCTGTCTTCGCGGCGGCCTGGGCGGGCGGCTACGGCTGGCTGGTCCTCGTCGCAGTGGTGATGAGCGTCGTCGCGGCGTTCTTCTACCTCAAGGTCGTGGTGGCCATGTGGTTCCAGGATGAGGATGAGGCCACCGTCGGCACCGTGGAGACGCCGTCGCTGTGGACCTGGTCTGTGCTTGTTGTCGCCGGAGTGGTTACCCTTGTGCTCGGCCTCATTCCCGGTGGCGTCCTGACGCTCATCGCGAACGCGGCCCAGTTCATTCGATAACCCTGACTAGGAGACCCCGTGGCGGACGCCCCGCTCGATGAGCACCTGACCGCCCTTCTCGACGAGTTCGAGGAGCGGTTGGTGGACACGGCAGTGGCCAGCTCCCCGTTCGTGACGGAGGCGTCGCGTCACATCATCGCCGCCGGCGGGAAGCGCTTCCGGCCGCTCCTGGTGTTCCTCGCCGCGCAGTTCGGCGGCCCTGTGGACACCGACAACCTGATGCGCGCAGCGATGGTGATGGAGCTCACCCACGTCGCCAGCCTCTACCACGACGACGTCATGGACGTCGCGGACCTGCGCCGCGGCGCACCGTCTGCGAACCGCCTCTGGGGCAACTCGGTGGCCATCCTGGTTGGGGACTTCCTGTTCGCGCGCGCCTCGACGACGGTCGCGGAGCTGGGCGTCGACTACGTCCGCCTGCAGGCCGAGACGTTCTCGCGTCTCGTGCAGGGGCAGATCGCGGAGACCAGGGGCCCAGGCGAGGGGGAGGACCCGCTGGCACACTACGTCCGGGTGATCGCGGACAAGACCGGCTCCCTGATCGCGGCGTCGGCGATCTTCGGCGGCATGGTCGCGGGGGCCAGCCGCGAGGTGATCGACGCGCTGGCGGCCTTCGGTGAGGAGGTGGGCCTGGTCTTCCAGCTCTCCGACGACCTCATCGACATCAGCTCCACCACCACGGGCAAGACCCCGGGCACGGACCTCCGCGAGGGGGTGCCCACCCTGCCGGTGCTCATGCTCCGTGCGTCCAAGGACCCCGCGGACGACGACATCCTGGCGATGGTCGACGGGGATCTCACCAGCGACGCGGTCCTGGCAGACGTGCTGGCACGGCTCCGGGCCCACCCCGTCATGGACCGGGCGAAGGCTGAGGTGGAGCGTCGCGCCGACCGCGCGCGCGCCCACCTGGCCCCCCTCCCCGAGGGCGACGCGAAGGATGCCCTGCTCAGGGTCTGCACCGACCTGGTGGACCGCACCGCTTAGCCAGTCGCGCGTCCACGCCTGGTGGGGCTCCGCGTCTCCTGAGGGGGACCGGCCTCGCCCATGGGCGCCCTCGGCACGCCCAAACGCGGCGTGCCTTTCCCAACGCCCGACCCACCGCGACCGGTCCCCCTCAGGAGCCGCTCTCGCTATCGATGCCTGTCTCTGCCTGGCCGCTTCCCCTCAGCAGATGCTCTCGCCTTCCGAGCGCGGCTCCCCACCCGGCGTGGTGAGAGGGTCATCAGGCGAAGGCTCGCAGGCCACGAGGGTGGGGGTCGGTGGGCGGCACTGCGCAGGGCTGCCCAACCCGAGGATCACCGAACTGGCGTCCCGCCTGCGCGGACCCAACCCAGGGCCGCCGTGCCGAGCATCGCCCGGACCTGCCCACGCCACAGGAGGACGAGGCGTGCGTCAGGAAGCCGATGCCAGGGCGGCCCTCCCCAGCCCGGGCACCGCCGATCAGGTGACAACAACGGAGACCGCCCACAGCGGGCCGCCCTGGCATCGGCTTCCTGACACACGCCCATCAAGCAGACGGGCAAAAGGGCGGCGGGGCGACCGCTCACCAGATCGTGACGCGGTCCTCCTCTGCCAGCCAGAGGTCATCGTCGGGCGTGACGCCGAACGCATCGTAGAACGGGTCCAGATTCCGCACGATCTGGTTGCATCGGAACTCGCTGGGGGAGTGGGGGTCGGTGGCGAGCAGCACCTTCATCGCCTCGGGGCGACGCTTCCCCCTCCACGCCTGCGCCCAGCCGACGAAGAACCGCTGAGCCGGGGTGAGCCCGTCGATCGGTTCGCCGTCGGGATCCCCGCCCGCCAGCAGCCAGGCCTTGTAGGCGATCCCCAGCCCGCCGAGGTCGCCGATGTTCTCGCCCACGGTGAGTTCCCCGTTGACCGAGCCGCTGTCCACGCCGTCCGGCACGAGGCCGTCGTACTGGGCGATGAGCCGCTTGGCCAGCGCCTCGAAAGCCTGCCGGTCCGCCGGCTGCCACCAGTCCCGGAGCCGGCCGTCCCCGTCGCACGTGGACCCCTTGTCATCGAAGCCATGTCCGATCTCGTGCCCGATCACCGCGCCGATGGCGCCGTAGTTGACGGCGTCGTCGGCCCCGGCGTTGAAGAACGGCGGTTGCAGGATGGCGGCCGGGAACACGATCTCGTTGCGCAACGGGTGGTAGTAGGCGTTGACGGTCTGCGGGAACATCTGCCACTCGTCGAGGTCGATCGGTCCGCCGATCCGGCCCAGCGCGTAGTCCAGC
Organism: Tessaracoccus sp. MC1679; assembly: GCF_014164775.1. Taxonomy (GTDB): domain Bacteria; phylum Actinomycetota; class Actinomycetes; order Propionibacteriales; family Propionibacteriaceae; genus Arachnia. The sequence continues at coordinate 313,138 of NZ_JACJGB010000006.1, read as the reverse complement.
TCGAAGGAGTTGGCGGCCATCACCGAGGCAACCAGATCGCCCGGGGTGACGACTAGGCCCGAGTAGTCGCGCCATTTCACCGGGTAGCCCACCTTCGGGGTGAACTGCTCCAGCTTGCGCAGCGCCTCGGTGCGCGTCTCGTCGGTCATCCAGGCCAGGCGCTCGATGGACCCGCGGTAGGCCGCCATCAGATTGCCCACCAGGACGTCCATCGCCTGCTTGGCCTCGGGCCGGAAGTGCCGCTCCACGTAGGCGCGGCCGACGGCCTCCCCGACGACGCCCTCGACGAAGGCGATAGCGCGCTTCCACCTCGGCCGCTGCTCCTCGTTGCCGTTGAGGGTGCGCTCGTAGAATTCGAACCGGGCCTCGACGAAGTCCGACGACAGGTACGGGGAGAGGCCCGAGATCGCCTTCCATCGCGCCCAACTGCGCCAGGCGTCCAGCGGCGTCGAGGACAACAGGGGGGCGACGCCCTCAAGGAACGACGGCTGGGCGAGGATCACCTCGGCAAGCTTCCCGGCGGGGATCCCGGCACCGTCGATGAAGGCCGCCCAGTCGAAGCCGGGGGACGCCGCGACCATGTCGTCGTAGGCGGTGGGGTTGTACATGGCACGGAGGTCGCGGCAGCGCACGCGGTCCCAGTGGTGGGCGGCGATCGCGGTCTCCAGGTCCAGCACCGCCTGTGCCTGGGTGGCGGCGTCGTCGAATCCGGCAAGGGCGAGGACCCGGGTCACATGCGCCAGGTACTGCTCGCGGATCTCGGCGTGCTCGTCCTGGCGGTAGTAGGCCTCGTCCGGCAGCCCGAGGCCGCCCTGGGAGGTGAAGACGGCGTAGCGGGTGGGGTCACCCGGGTCCGACTCCTCGTAGAGGTGGACCAGCGGGCTCAGCCCGTGGCGCAGCGACCATCCGAGGTGCCTGGCCATGGCGGCGGGGGTGTCGATGGCGTCGATGGACGCGAACACGGGGGCAAGCGGGGCGGCCCCCAGCGATTCGACGCGTTCGACGTCCATGAACGCCGCGTAGAGCGCCGCGACCTTCCCCTCGTCCGTGGTGACGTCGCACTGGGGGAGCTCGCTGACGAGCGTCAGCACGTCCTTCTCCGCCTGCTCCACCAGGTCCACGAAACCGCCGGCCGAGGACCGGTCCGGCGCGATCGGTGCGCTGCGCAGCCAGGTGCCGTTGACGTGGCGGAAGAGGTCTGTCTGGGGACGGACGGCGTGGTCGAAGTGCTCGAAGGCGATGGCGGCAGTCATGCCCGCCAGCCTAGCGATGCGGGGAAACCACCCGCTCCCGACGGGCTACAGCTCGTCGGCCTCCCACGTATCCGTGCCCGCGATCACGGAGGCGAGCGCCGAGGCGGTGTCCTCCGCGCGGACCGAGGCGATCTGCTCGCGGAGGAGGTCGTCGTAGCTGGGCCTGGGAACCCTGCGGAAGATCCCGATGGGTGCCTGCTTCAGGACGCCCGACTCGGTGAGCCGCGACAGCGAGAACGCCTGCGACGGATCGGCTCGCGTCTCGTCGTGGACCACGATCCGTGCGGGGTCCGCGGTGGCGGTGTCGGCGATCTTCAGGTCGCCGTCGGCGTCCCTGATGACGCACTGCTGGCCACCGGCGAAGATGATGGGCTCGCCGTGCTTGAGGGAGATCAGCGCGCCCTCGGGGCCCTTGAGGGTGGCGAAGGCGTCGTCGTTGAAGATGGGGCAGTTCTGGTAGATCTCCACCAGCGACGCGCCGCGGTGCTGCGTGGCAGCTGTGAGGACCTCGGTGAGGTGCGCCCTGTCCGAGTCGATGGTGCGGGCCACGAACGAGGCCTCGGCGCCCAGCGCCAGCGAGATGGGGTTGAAGGGCGTGTCCAGGGACCCGTAGGGCGTGGACTTCGTCACCTTGCCCAGCTCGGAGGTGGGCGAGTACTGCCCCTTGGTGAGGCCGTAGATGCGGTTGTTGAACAGCATGATGGTGATGTTGACGTTGCGCCGCAGGGCGTGGACGAGGTGGTTGCCGCCGATCGACAGCGCGTCGCCGTCGCCCGTGACCACCCACACGTTGAGGTCCGGGCGGGTCACCGCGACACCGGTGGCGATGGCCGGGGCGCGTCCGTGGATGGAGTGCATGCCGTAGGTGTCCACGTAGTAGGGGAACCTCGACGAGCAGCCGATGCCAGAGACGATGACGGTGTTCTCGCGCTTGATCCCCATCGTGGCCATCATCGACTGGAAGGTGGCCAGCACGGCGTAGTCGCCGCAGCCTGGGCACCAGCGCACCTCCTGGTCCGTGGTGTAGTCCTTCTTGCTCAGCGGCGAGAGGCTCAGCGGGACTCCGACGAGGCCGGTGGTCATCAGTTCTCCTCCTGGAGTGCGTCGATTTCAGCGATGAGGTCCACTTCGAGCTCGCTCAGCGAGATCGGCAGCCCCCGGACTCGGGAGTAGCTGGAGATCTCGACGAGGTAGCGGGCCTGCAGCACGGAGGCCAGCTGGCCGAGGTTCATCTCCGGGACCACCACCTTGTCGTAGGCGCGCAGCACCTCGCCGAGGTTCGCGGGCATGGGGTTGAGGTGGCGCAGGTGCGCCAGCGCGACCTCGCGGCCGCTGAGCCGGACGCGGCGGGCGGCGGCGGTGATGGGTCCGTAGGTGGACCCCCAGCCGAGCACCAGGACGCGCGCCGTGCCGCTCGGGTCGTCGACGACGACGTCGGGGATGTCCGCGACGATGCCGTCGACCTTTGCCTGCCGGGTGCGGGTCATCAGCTCGTGGTTGTCCGGGTCGTAGGACACGTTGCCGGTGCGGGCCGCCTTCTCGATGCCGCCGATCCGGTGCTCGAGGCCGGGGGTGCCGGGGACCGCCCAGGCCCGGGCCAGGGTTTCCGGGTCACGGTCGTAGGGGAAGTAGGCGTCCTTGCCGGACTCGTCGGTGGCGTTGGGGGCGACGGCGAACCCGGGCTCGATCGGGGGGATGGCGTCCAGGTCCGGGATCCGCCACGGCTCGGCGCCGTTGGCGAGGTAGCCGTCGGACAGCATGATCACGGGGGTGCGGTACTTGACCGCGATCCTGCAGGCCTCGATGGCGGTCTCGAAGCAGTCCGTGGACGACTTGGCCGCGATCACCGGCACCGGCGCCTCACCGTTGCGCCCGTAGAGGGCCTGCATCAGGTCCGCCTGCTCTGTCTTGGTGGGCATGCCCGTGGAGGGGCCGGAGCGCTGCACGTTGACCACCACAAGCGGCAACTCGGTCATCACAGCCAGGCCGATCGCCTCGCCCTTCAGCGCCATGCCTGGGCCGGAGGTCGTGGTGATGCCCAGCGCGCCCGCGAACGAGGCCCCGATGGCGGCGCCGACGCCGGCGATCTCGTCCTCGGCCTGGAACGTCATGACGCCCAGGTCCTTGCGGCGGGACAGCTCGTGCAGGATGTCCGAGGCCGGCGTGATGGGGTAGGAGCCGAGGAAGAGCTGAAGGCCGGCCTTGTGTGCGCCGGTGATCAGCCCGTAGGCGGTGGCAAGGTTTCCCGAGATCTGGCGGTAGCGGCCCTTCGCCATGGGCGCCCGGGCCACGTGGTAGCGCACCTCGAACACCTCGGTGGTCTCGCCGAACGCGTAGCCGGCGTTGAAGGCCGCGATGTTGGAGTCGCGGATGAGCGGCTTCTTGGCGAACTTCTGCGAGAGGAACTTCACCGTGCCCTCGGTGGGCCGCGAGTACAGCCAGCTCAGCAACCCGAGCGCGAACATGTTCTTGGTGCGGGAGGCGTCCTTGCGGCTCAGCTCGAACTCCGCGACGGCGCCGGTGGCGAGCCCGGTGAGGTCAAGGGCGTGCACGGAGTAGTTGGCGAGGGTGCCGTCCTCCAGCGGGTTGCTGGCCCACCCGATCTTGGCCAGGTTGCGCTTGGTGAAGTCCGCGGTGTCGACGATGATGACCCCGCCGCGCGGAAGATCCCGCAGGTTGGCCTTCAGCGCCGCCGGGTTCATCGCCACCAATACGTCCGGCACGTCGCCCGGGGTGACGATGTCGAAGTTGGCGAAGTGCAGCTGGAAGCTCGAGACCCCGGGCAGCGTGCCCTGCGGTGCCCGGATCTCGGCGGGGAAGTTGGGGAGGGTGGCGATGTCGTTGCCGAAGCTCGCCGTCTCCGCGGTGAACCTGTCGCCGGTCAGTTGCATGCCGTCACCGGAATCACCGGCGAATCGAATGACAACCCGGTCTAGGGGGAGCTGCTCAGCCACGTGCTATCTACCTCAAGGATCTGTGATGATGACCTGGCCCATTGTAGGGTTACCGCCTCCTGAGCCCGCCTCCCTCGTTGCGCTGAGAGTGAACTGCCGCCACTAGACTTCCCTCATGCTGGCTGCCCGGGACTGGTTCGACGATGCTTCGGTGTTCGTCGTGGACGTCCCGTTGGCGTGCTGCGCGCTGGAAACGCAGGCCGCCGCCGGGGACCGGGCCGGGGTGGACGCCTCGTCGATTCCGCCGGGTGCCAAGCTGGTGGTGACGCTGTCCGGCACCCTCACCGCCCCCGTCGTCCCGGCCATCATGGACACGCTGGACCGGCTTCCCGCCGAGAGGACCGTCGTGGCCTTCGGTGCGTGCGCCTGCGTCGGCGGACCTTATTGGGACTCGTACTCGGTGCTCGCGGGAGCCGAGTCGCTCGTGCGGGTGGACCACTTCATCGCCGGCTGCCCGCCCCCGCCGGAGGCACTCACGTCATACCTGGAGGGGATCCGTCGTGACGTCGCCCAAGCCTGACCCGCCCCGTCGGGGAGCTGGGGCGGTGGAAATGGTGGAGCCCGCACACTGGCACTCCCGGGCGGCCGCGGCCCTGTCCGAGGGGTTCACGTTCCTGGCCAACCTCACCGCCGTCGACGAGGTGGGCCACTCGGACCACATCCGCGTGCTGCTCTGGCTGGAGAACCCCGACGACGGCGCCCCTCTGCGCCTGGCGGTGCTGGCCGATCGCGACGACCCCCACCTCCCGGACCTCGCGGACATCCTGCCCGGCGCCGCCTGGCTGCAGCGCCAGATCCATGACTTCTTCGGCGTGCGCTTCGACGGGGCCGACGAGCGGCCGCTGATCCATCACGGCGGGGGCGCCCCGATGCGCAAGGACGTGCTGCTCGCCCCCCGGCAGTCCCAGCACTGGCCGGGCGCGCTGGAACCGGGCGAGACGGAGCAGTCACCCGGCCGAAGGGCGCTGGTGCCCCCCGGCGTCCCGGACCCCGCCGTCGTGGCGGATCCGGAGGCCACGGCCGCGGACATCGCGCTGTCGGCGACGGGGGCCCGGGTCAGGAGGACGCGATGACCGCCCACGGCTCCATCGCCCTGATCGAGGACCGGTGCACCTCCTGCATGATCTGCGCCCGCGAATGCCCCACCTGGTGCATCACGCTCACCTCCCACCTCGAGCAGTCGGTGCCGGCGCCCGGCGCCCGGCCCCGGACCCACAACGTGCTGGACACGTTCACCATCGACTGGGCGCTGTGCATGTACTGCGGCGTGTGCATCGAGCAGTGCCCCACCGACGCCCTCGAGTGGGGAGGCGCGCGGGTGCCGTCCGCGGACCGGCTCGTGGATCTCGTCCACCACCGCGACCGTCTCGCCCCCCGACAGGACGGCGTTGGCTAGGGGCCTCGAGACGGCGACCCGGGACCTGAAGCAGGCTGCCTCGACGCGCGCCGTCTGGTTCGGTTTTCTCGGCAGCCTCGGCATCCTGGTCGGCTCGCTGAGCCCGGCGTACCTGCCGCAGGCCTCCCCGATGTGGGACGTGCTGCGCGGCCTGGGCATCGACGGGGACACCACGAAGGTCGTCGGCAGCGTCGCCACCCTCGGTGGTCTCGCGCTGCTCCTGGAGGCATGGTTCAGGTTGCGGCCGGCCAGGCGGCGCGCGGCCGGGCATCCGCAGCTGCGGCATTGGGCGGTGCTGGCCATCGTGGCTGCCCCGTTGGCGTTCGGGCCCCCGATCTTCTCGCACGACGCCTACTCCTACGCTGCGCACGGCTGGCTCATCCACAACAACCTCAGCCCCTATCAGGTGGGCCCGGGGATTCTTCCCGGCTACTACGCGGACCAGGTGGCATGGGTGTGGCGGGAGACGACGGCGCCCTACGGCCCGTTGTCGCTGTGGATGAGCCACGGCATCGTGATCCTGGCCGGATTCGATCCCTTCCTCTCGGCCGTCCTGATGCGGGTGCCCGCGCTGATCGGCGTGCTGCTGATCGGTGCCCTGGTGCCCCGGATCGCCAGGCGGGTGGGCGTGGACCCGTCGGCCGCCAGCTGGTTCGCGGTCCTCAACCCCATCCTGATCATCGACTTCGTCGGTGGCGCCCACAACGACGCCCTCATGGTCGGGTTGATGCTGCTCGGCATCTGGGTGTCCATGCGGTACCGCCGCTGGTGGGCCGGGGCGCTCATCGTCGGCGCGGCCGCGGCCATCAAGCAGCCCGCCTTCCTGGCCGCCGTCGCGCTCCCGTTCCTGGTCACCCCGTGGACCTCCTGGCGGCCCCGCGACGTGGCGTGGGCGGCAGCCAAGGCCTTGACGTCGTTGGCCCTCGCGGTGGCGGTGTTCGCGCTCATCTCCGTGGTCTCCGGGATGGGCTTCGGGTGGATCAACGCCCTCAACGTGCCCGGCATGGCCGAGACCATCTCCCCGTTCACCCTGCTGGGTCACGCCCTGCAGTACCCGGCCACCGCCCTCGGATGGGACCCCAGCGGACGCGCGGTGGTCACCGTCGTGCGCGGCATCGGGGCAGTGGTCTCGTTCATCGGAATCGCCGTGTTCGCCCACCAGCACCTCGGCCGCCGGCCGCTGCACTTCCTCGCCTACTCGTTCCTGTGGTTCGCGCTGTGCGCCCCCGCGCTGCACTCCTGGTACCTGCTGTGGGGGGCGGTGCTGCTGCCGATGGCGCACCCCTCGTCGAAGATGCTGCGCGCGGCCATCGTGATGACGGTGATGCTGCTCGGCTTCGGGGCGTTGACCTTCGGGCTGCGCAACGGGGCGTGGGCCCTAGTGCTGATCCTGTTCGCCGCCGGCTACTGGATCATGCACACCCACGAGCTGAGCCAGCCCATGGACGAGGCGGAGACCGTCACGGCGTGAAGGCCCGCTCCGGGAGTCGGTAGTCGACGACGACGGGGGAGTGGTCGCTGATCCGCGCCTCGTAGCTGGCCTCGCGCCCCACCCAGGCCGCCGTCGCGCTGCGGGCCAGGCCGGGGGAGGCCAGGTGGTAGTCGATCCGCCACCCGGCGTCGTTGGCCCAGGCCTGGCCGCGCCACGACCACCAGCTGTAGGGGCCCTCCGCGTCCGGGTGGACGCGGCGGACCACGTCGACGAGGCTGCGGGGGCTGAGGATGGAGCCGAACCAGTCGCGCTCCTCGGGGAGGAAGCCCTCGGACCTCTGGTTGGTGCGCCAGTTGCGCAGGTCCTGCCGGGTGTGGGCGATGTTGAAGTCGCCCATCACGAGGAACTCGCGGCCCTCGGCCGCCGCCTCGCGCCGGGAGGTGGTCAGCAGCCGGGCGAACCCCCGCATGAAGCGCATCTTGCGCAGGTACTTCTCCTCGGTGCCCTCCTCGTGGGGCCACGCGGCCCCCTTGGGGAGGTAGAGCGAGGCCACCCGCAGGGGCGCATCCGCCAGGTCGACCTCGAGGTAGCGGCCCTCGGTGGCGAAGTTGGCGAGGTCGCGGTTGATGATCCGCACGGCCGGCACCGGCTCCGGGCTGAGGTCCGGCCCGAACTGGGTGGCGGTGCCGTCGAGGCTGCGCACGCGCGCCGGCCGGGTCCTGGTGAGCACCGCGACCCCGTTGCGGCCGGCCCGCTGGCCGGGGTCCAGGGTCACGTGATAGCCGTGGAAGGCCTCGAACGGGAGGTCCTCGACGCGGCAGCGCACCTCCTGCAGCGCGATGACGTCCGCGGCGGTGGCGTCCCAGTAGGGGCGGAAGCCGCGCCGGAGGGCGGCACGGATTCCATTGACGTTGTGGGTGCCGATGCGCATGGAGTCGGTCACCACCGCGTCAGCGGTAGTTCACGTACTGGACCGCGAAGTCGTAGTCCTGCTCCTTGATCATCGCCTGGACGGCTTGGAGGTCGTCGCGGCTCTTCGACGAGATGCGCAGCTCCTCGCCCTGGATCTGGCACTTGACGCCCTTGGGTCCCTCGTCGCGCAGCAGCTTGGAGATCTTCTTCGCGTTCTCGGTGGTGATGCCCTGCTTGGTGGTGGCGGTGATCTTCCAGATCTTTCCGGAGGGGCGCGGGTCGCCGGCGTCCAGGGCCTTGAGGCTGACGCCGCGGCGGACCAGCTTGGACTGGAACACGTCGAGGACCGCCTTGACGCGCTCCTCGGAGACCGCCTCCATCTCGATGTTCTCGCCGGACCAGGCGATCTTGGCCTCGGTGTTCTTGAAGTCGAACCGCTGGCCGACCTCCTTGACCGCCTGGTTGAGCGCGTTGTCGACCTCCTGTCGGTCGACCTTGCTGACGACGTCGAATGAGCTGTCTGCAGCCATGGGTGGCCTCCTGCGGTGAGTCTCGGGGTGGTTGGGCCCCATTGTGCCAGCCCGCCTGGGGGCGGGGGCGCCACCTGCACGGCGGGGGTGCGTTGGCGATGGGGCCCGGGCGCTGCTAAGCTCGTGCGTCGCCGGGATGCCCGGCATGGCAGGTTGCCCGAGTGGCCAAAGGGAGCGGTCTGTAAAACCGTCGGCGTAGCCTACGTTGGTTCAAATCCAACACCTGCCACTAGGCCTCGGACCGGATTGGTACGGGGCCTAGTTTCGTTTTCATCCTCAGAGAGGGGCCGACGATGGCCACCCCACACATCGCCTGCGAGCCCGGCGACATCGCCCCACTGGTGATCATGCCCGGAGATCCGAAGCGGGCCGAGCGGATCGCCAGGACCCGCATGCAGGACGTGCGCCTCGTCTCCGACGTGCGCGGCATCGCGGCCTGGACGGGCACCGTCGACGGCCTGCCGATGACGGCGATGGCCTCCGGGATGGGCGTCCCGTCGCTGTCGATCTACGCCACCGAGCTCTTCTCCCAGTTCGGCGTGCAGCGGATCTGCCGCGTCGGGACCTGCGGGGGCATCTCGTCCAAGGTCGCGGTCAAGGACGTCATCGTCGCCTCGGCGGCACACACCAACTCCGCGGTGGCCACGCTCGACATCCCCGGGGTGAGCCTCTCGCTGGCGGCGTCCTACGACATGCTGCGCGGCGCCGTCGAGTCTGCCCGCGCCTCGGGCCGGCCGGTGCACGTCGGGGCCGTGTTCACCAGCGACTTCTTCTACTCCTCGCGCACGGACATCATCCCGGGCCTCGACCGCCTGGGCACCCTGGGCGTCGAGATGGAGGCCGCGGGTCTCTACGCGTGCGCCCTGGCCAACAACGCGGAGGCGCTCGCGGTGCTGACCGTCTCGGACCACCTGAAGGACGGCTCGTCGGACCTTTCCGCAGAGGAACGCGAGACGCTGTTCGAGGGGGCCTTGGAGGTCGCGGTGGCGGCCCTCAAGGCCTGATCGGCCGCGCAGTCACGGCGACGCGGACGCGATTTGTGGTGATCGTCGCGGCCCATGTATGGTTGGTCGTCGGCTGGCCCCTATAGCTCAGTAGGTAGAGCGTCTCCATGGTAAGGAGAAGGTCTGCGGTTCGATTCCGCATGGGGGCTCGGTTCCCTCCTGCACCACCAGGGGGGAACTCTGACGGGGTAGCTCAGTCGGTAGAGCAAGCGGCTCATAATCGCTGTGTCGCGGGTTCGAATCCCGCCCTCGTCACCGATACCGCCACACCAGCGCACCGCGCGAAGCTAGCTAAGGAATCTGATCATGGCCAAGAAGAGTCAGGACGTTCGTCCGAAGATCACGCTCGCGTGCACCGAGTGCAAGGAGCGCAACTACATCACCAAGAAGAACCGTCGAAACGATCCCGATCGTCTCGAGATCAAGAAGTTCTGCCCGCGTTGCCGCACCCACAAGGCGCACCGCGAGACCCGCTGAACACGCCCCCGCTCCACCGGACCGGCCACCCCTCTCGCAGGGGTGGCCGGTCTGTTTCATCCCCGCTCCGCCGTTGTAGCCTTGCGCCCATGCCCATCACCGCCGAACACGTCGGGCGCCGCTACCCCGCCGCCCCGCCGTATGTGATCAGCCACGCCAAGATCGGCGAGTTCGCCGAGGCGCTGCGCGACGAGAATCCCGCCTACCGGGGCGAACACCCCATCGCCCCGCCCACCTTCGCCGCCGTGATCGCGGCCCAGGCCTGGGGAGCCCTCTTCGGCGACGAGGAACTGGGCCTGGCGCTCAACCGCACCATGCACACGGACCAGAGCTTCACCTTCCACCGCCCCCTGCGCCCGGGAGACGTCGTCGTCGCGGAGCTGAGCATCGAGAAGGTGCGCAACCGGGGCCAACTGGACATGATCACGGTCCTGGTGGACCTCGCCGTCGACGGGGCCACCGTCTGCGAGGCCCGCTCCACCCTCATGCACACCCGGGAGGACGACCATGCCTGACGCCACCGTCGGCCAGCAGCTGCCGGAGCTCCGGGTCCCCGTGACCCGCTCCACCGTGGTGCGCTACTCGGGCGCCTCCACGGACTTCAACGAGATCCACTTCTCGGACCGGCACGCCCGCGCCATCGGTCTGCCCGGCGTGGTGGCCCACGGAATGTGGACCATGGGCGCGGGGCTGAAGATCGTCACCGACTGGGCGGAGGATCCCGCCCGGGTGCTCAGCTACTTCGTCCGCTTCACGCGCCCCGTCGTCGTCCCGGACACCGATGAGGGCACCGAGGTGACCTACACCGCGACAGTCACGCACCTGAGCGACGGCGTGGCCACCGTCGCCATCACCGCCACCTGCGGCGAGGACGCCGTGCTGGGGGCGGCCAAGGCCGAGGTGCGCGTTGACTGAGTGCCGCATCGACCGGCTCTCGGTGGACACGGGCGCACCACGCGTGGCGGACTCGGCCCTGCTGGCGGACCACACCACGCTGCGGGTGGGTGGCCGGGCCAGACGCTTCGCGGTGGCCGAGACCGAGCGCGAGCTCATCGACCTGGTCACCGAGTGCGACGAGGCGGCCGAGCCGCTGCTCATCCTCGGCGGAGGCTCGAACCTGCTGATCTCCGACGACGGCTTCCCCGGCACAGTGGTGCGGGTGGCCCTCGCGGGGCTGGACGCCGACGTGTCCACCTGCGGCGGCGCTGCGGTGCGGGTCGCGGCGGGCGAGAACTGGGACGACGTGGTGGCCTACGCCGTCGAGCAGGAGTGGAGCGGCCTGGAGACGCTCTCGGGGATCCCCGGCAGCGTGGGCGCAACCCCCATCCAGAACGTGGGCGCCTACGGCTCGGACGTCTCTCACACGATCACCTCGGTGCGCACCTGGGATCGCCACGACCGCACCCAGCGCACGTTTCCGCTCACCGAGTGCGGGTTCGCCTACCGGTCCTCCCGGTTCAAGCGAGAGCCGGGCCGCTACGTGGTGCTCGACGTGGGGTTCCAGCTCCCCCTCGGGTCGCTCGGCGCACCGATCGCCTACCCCGAGCTGGCCGCCCGCCTGGGCACGGATGTGGGCCGGAGGGTGCCCGCGGGGGAGGTCCGCGACGCCGTGCTCGCCGTCAGGCGCGGCAAGGGCATGGTGCTCGATCCGGCGGATCATGACACCTGGAGCGCGGGTTCCTTCTTCACCAATCCCATCCTGACCCCCGACGAGGCGGCCGCGCTGCCCGCCGACGCGCCCCGCTTCGCCTCGGGCCAGGACGTGAAGACCAGCGCCGCCTGGCTGATCCAGCACTCCGGGTTCGGGAGGGGGCACGGCGGGCCCCGCGCGGCGCTGTCGGGCAAGCACGTGCTCGCCCTCACCAACCGCGGCGGCGCCACGGCCGCGGACCTGGTGGCGCTGGCCAGAGAGGTCAGGGACGGGGTGGAGGCCCGCTTCGGGGTGCGCCTGGTGCCGGAGGTCAACCTCGTGGGCGTCAGCCTCTGACTCCACGGGGATGAGCGGGGCGCGGGTCAGTCGCGCCGCCCCAGCACCGTCTCGGCGGCGGCCACATAGCCGGCCGCCAGGGTGTGCGCCGCCAACCTCAGCGCGTCGCGGCCCGGGAGGAAGGCGCCATGGTGCAGCCCCACGCCGTCGACCCGGCCGGTGCCGATGAAGCACATCACCGAGGCGGTGGCCAGGCCGTACTCCCCGAAGTCATCCGAGCCGCAGGACCGGAACGGCGTCTCCGCCACCGTGATCCCCAGCGAAGAGAGGGTGGGATCCAGCCGCCGCACCAGCCCGGGATCGTTGACCAGCGCCGGCCCGCCGTGCACGAAGCGGGTGGCCGCGGCGGCGCCCCGGGCGAGCGCCACCGCGTCGGCGGTCCGGGCGATGGCCTCGTGCAGCAGGGCCCGATCCTCGTCGGAGTAGGTGCGGATGGTGCCGCGGCAGCGGGCCTCGTCGGCGATGATGTTGGGGGCCGTCCCGCCGGAGATCTGGCCGATCGACACGACCGTGGGGTGCGTGGGATCGATGATCCGGTTCGGGAGGCCTGAGACGGCGGTCACGATGCTGGCCAGCGTGGTGATGGGGTCGATGGCCACGTGCGGATAGGCCCCGTGGCCGGGCCGCCCGCGCACCACGATCTCGAACTCGTCGTAGGCGGCGTTGACGGCGCCGGCGCCGGTGGACACGACGCCGCGGTCCACTTCAGGCTGGACGTGGACCCCGACCATGGCCTCGACCTCCTGGTCGTCGAGCAGGCCGGAGGCCACCACGTCGCTCGCGCCCGGGGGAGTGATCTCCTCGCGCGGTTGCAGGATGGGCACCATGCCGACCGGAAGCTCCAGGCCGCGTGCCGCGGTGATCAGGGCCCACAGGGCGCCGAGATGCACGTCGTGCCCGCAGGCGTGCATGACGCCTGGCCTGCGTGACTCCCACTCGATCCCCGTTGATTCCGTGACCGGCAGCGCGTCGAGCTCGGCGCGGAGCCCGATGGAAGGGCCGGGAGGGCCCAGCCGCGCCCATGCCCCGGTATGGGCCACGTGGGTCCAGTGCGTCCACTCCGCGGCGCGCACGAAAGTGTCGCGGGTGGGTTCCTCCTCGCCGCTCAGATGAGGCTCGGCGTGAATGGCGCGGCGCAGCGCCGCCGCGTCCGGGAGTGCCCGATCGATGCCCTCGACGAGGGCGCTGAGCAGGGGCGATGTCATAGCCACGGAGTCTAGTCGGGAACCCTTGATCGGGACCGGAGTAGCCTGTCGTGGTGCCCCAGCCCCCCACCACCCTTCGTCCCGCCGCGCCCCGGCGCTCCAGTCTGCTGCGGCTGTTTCCCTACCTGCGCCCCTTCTGGCGGCAGTTCGCGCTCGCCCTGGCGTTGGCTCCGCTGGGCGTGGCGATGGCGGTGTTCATCCCCCTCCTGCTCGGTCGCATCGTCGACGGGCCCATCGCGGGCCGCGACGGCTGGGGGGTGGCGCTCTACGCGATGCTGATCCTGGTGGCCGGGGCGGTCGACGCGGGGGTCAACCTGCTGCGTCGGTGGATGATGACGCGCGCCACGTCGGCGCTGGAGGCGAACCTCCGGCTGGACCTGTTCGACAAGCTCCAGGCGCTCCAACTCGGCTTCCACAAGCGGTGGGAGTCGGGCCAGCTGCTCTCGCGGATCATGAGCGACCTCGGGCTGCTCAGACGGTTCATGTCCTTCGGCGTCCTCATGCTGCTGATGAACACCGTGCAGATCGTCGTGGTGGTGTCCATCATGGTGGCCATGCACTGGCCGTTGGGCGTGGCTGTGCTGGTCACCGTGCTCCCCGTGGTGGCGGTGACCACCTCGCTGGTCCATCGCTTCGGCCTGGTGTCGCGGGAGGTGCAGGACCGCACGGGCGACGTCGCGTCCACGGCCGAGGAGGCGCTGCACGGCGTCCGCGTGATCCGGTCCTTCGGGCGGGTCCCCTTCGCGTTCCGCGGCTTCGACCGTCGGGCCGTCCTGCTTCGGGACTCCGGTGTCCGTCGCATGCGCCTCGCCTCGGTGTTGTGGACGCTGCTCGAGGTGTTCCCGTCGGTGCTGCTGGTGATGGTGCTCGGTGGCGCCGCCGTCGCCTCGGCGCAGGGTCTGCTCACCCTCGGCGAGGTGGTGGCGTTCGTGACCCTGCTGCTGTCGCTGGCCTGGCCCGTTGGATCACTCGGCTTCCTGCTGTCCTTCATGCGGGAGGCCCAGACCGCCGCGGACCGCGTCTGCGAGGTCTTCGACGCCCCCGTCACCATCGTCTCCGGCACCCGCCGCCTGGCGAACCCACGCGGCGCGCTCAGCCTGCGGGACGTCTCCTTCAGATTCGACGACTCGGACACCCCGACCCTCTCAGGCGTCACCCTCGATATCGCCCCTGGCGAGACGGTGGCCCTGGTGGGCGGCACAGGGTCGGGCAAGTCCACCATCGTCTCACTCATCCCGCGCCTTCAGGACGTGACCGGCGGCGCCATCCTGCTCGACGGGATCGACATCCGCGAGTTGGAGCTCACCCAGCTGCGCTCCCTGGTGGCCACCGCCTTCGAGGACCCCATCCTGTTCTCGATGTCGGCACGCGAGAACCTCACCCTCGGCCGCCCCGACGCCACCGCTGACGACATCGCCGACGCGGTGCGGGTGGCCTCCGCCGAGTTCGTCTACGACCTGCCGTGGGGCCTGGAGACCAGGCTGGGGGAGCAGGGGCTCAGCCTGTCCGGCGGGCAGCGGCAGCGGCTCGCCCTGGCGCGCGCCATCCTTGTCCGGCCCAAGGTCCTCGTCCTCGACGACACCCTGAGCGCGCTGGATATCCACACGGAGGCGGAGGTCGAGGCGGCCCTCACCTCCACCCTCACCGGCGTCACCGGGGTTGTCGTGGCCCACCGCGCATCCACGGTGCTCATCGCCGACCGCGTCGCGATGTTGGTGGAGGGTCGGATCGCCCATGTCGGCACGCACCAGGAGCTCCTGGCCACTGTCCCCGAGTACCGCGAGCTGCTGTCGGCCGACTACAGCATCGAGCCCGAACTGGCAGAGGAGGTGGCCCGATGAGCGACACCCAGGACACGGCACTCGAGGACTGGCGCGGGGTCAAGCAGGACATCGCCGAGGAGTCGGACTCGACGGTGGCGCTGCGGCCCGCGAGCCGCCGGCTGCTCGCGGACCTGGTCCGCCCGTACCGGCGCTGGGGCGCGGTGCTGATCGCCGTGGTGGTGCTGGAATCCATGGCCCGTCTCGTCGTGCCCATCATCGTGCAGCGCGTGCTGGACGATGGGATCCCCGCGATGCAGGGGGGTGAATCATCCACCCTCCTCACGCTGTTGGGCGTGATGATCGGAGCCATCGTCGTTCAGGTGACCTCCCGCGCGTTCTTCCTGCGGAAGTCCGGCGTGATCGGCAACGAGCTCCTTCTCACGCTTCGCCGGAGGCTGTACGCGAAGTTCCAGCGCCTGAGCGTGGGCTTCCACGACCGGTACACCTCCGGTCGCGCCGTGTCGAGGATGACGAGCGACGTGGAGGCCGTGCAGGAACTGGTCCTCCAGGGCCTGGACGTCGTCGTGGCGGCGCTGCTCACCATCGTCGGCTCCACCGTCATCCTGCTGCTGCTGGATTGGCGGCTCGCGCTGGTGGCGTTCGCCACCTATCCGCTCCTGTGGCTGATCATGCGGTGGTTCGCCAAGGCCTCCACCCGGGCGTTCCGGCACGTCCGGACCCTGTCGGCGGTGGTCATCGTCCAGTTCATCGAGACGATGACCGGGATCAAGGCCGTCCAGGCGTTCCGTCGGGAGCCCCGGTCGCGGGAGATCTTCGAGGCCGTCGCGCTGCAGTACCGCGACGCCAACACCACTGCGCTGCGCGTGTTCGCCCGCGCCATGCCCGGCATCCAGTTCGTCGGCCACGTCGGCGTGGTCGTGGTGGTGACGGTGGGCGGCTACATGGCCCTCGCCGACGAGCTGACCGTCGGGACGCTGGCCGCGTTCGTGCTCTACGTCCGCATGTTCTTCGATCCCATGCAGGACCTCGGCCAGTTCATCTCGTCCCTCCAGTCGGCGTTGACCGCGCTGGAGAAGGTCTCCAGCGTGATGGCCGAGGAGCCTGACGTGCGGGACCCCGAGCATCCGGTGCCGATGCCCGAGGCGCGCGGCGAGGTGGCCTTCGACGGCGTGGACTTCTCCTACATCGAGGGCGCCACGGTGTTGCCCGGCCTGACCCTCGCCATCCCGGCCGGGCAGACGGTGGCACTCGTCGGCACCACGGGCGCAGGCAAGACCACCATCGCCAAGCTGATCGCACGCTTCTACGACCCCCAGGCGGGCGTCGTGACCCTCGACGGGGTGGACCTGCGGGCGCTCGACGACGTCACGCTGCGCCGGCACGTGACGCTCCTGACGCAGGAGAACTTCATCTTCGCGGGCTCTGTGGCAGACAACATCGCCTTCGGCCGCCCGGACGCCACGCGGGAGGAGGTCGTGGCCGCAGCCCGGGCCGTGGGGGCGCACACGTTCATCCAGGACATGGCGGCGGGCTACGACACGGACACGGGCAAGCGCGGCTCGCGGCTCTCGGCTGGGCAGCGGCAGCTGGTCGCGTTCGCGCGGGTGGTCCTCGCCGACCCGCGGGTCCTCATCCTCGATGAGGCAACGTCGTCGCTGGACGTGCCCACCGAGCGGCTCGTGCAGCGGGCGCTCGGAACCATCCTGGCCGATCGGACGGCGATCATCATCGCCCACCGCCTCTCGACGGTGGAGATCGCAGACCGCGTGCTGGTCCTCCAGCACGGGAGGGTGGTCGAGGACGGGGAGCCCTCTGAGCTGGTGGGCAGCGAGGGTCGCTACG
Organism: Tessaracoccus sp. MC1679; assembly: GCF_014164775.1. Classification (GTDB taxonomy): domain Bacteria; phylum Actinomycetota; class Actinomycetes; order Propionibacteriales; family Propionibacteriaceae; genus Arachnia. Next base: position 296,362 of record NZ_JACJGB010000006.1, on the reverse strand, counting down.
CGGACCTGCACCGCGCCTGGATGGCGTCGTTGGCGTGACGGCTGGTTCGCGTCCCGATGCCAAAGCGCATATAGTGGGGCAGGCCGGTTTAAGTTGCCAAGGTCGAAGCGTGCTCAAATGCACCCTCCGTCCAGGTGGGTGAACCGTCACAGGGTAGTAGCTCAATTGGCAGAGCAGCGGTCTCCAAAACCGCAGGTTGGGGGTTCGAGTCCCTCCTGCCCTGCTGGGGAACCACTGATCAATGCTGTTCTCGGCGAGGACGCGCCGGACGGGATGAGGTGGTGCCACTACATCTGGTGCGTGGACTTGACGTCCATATCCAGATGGAGGGGTGCCAGATCGCCCGGTCCGGTGCGCCGCAGCCAGAACATGATTGATCAGTGATTCCCCCAGGCAGCCATCGATTCAGGTCGCCTCGCACGCCTACCGACACGCGTTGTCGGTGAGGCATTTTGTTTGTTAGAGCGAAGGGAAGTCCAGCGGTGAGCGACAAGTCGCACGACGCGGAACCGGACAACGAGGAAGTCGTGTCCGGGGGCCCTGATGCGCTCGACGCCGACGAGGTCGTCTCCGACGGGGAGGCGCTCGCAGAGGCGGAAGCCGCGGCTATCGCCGCGGACGAGGACGTGACGCTCGGCCAGGGGCCGGCGCCCTCTGATGACGAGGTGATCTCGGAGCACGAACGCGAGTTCGCGGCGGACCCGGAGGCCTCACAGACGCCGGTCATCCAGCGGCGCACCGCCAAGGCGCCGGTTCGCAAGGACGCCCCCACCCGCAAGCGGAACGCCGCGTTGGCCGAGGATGAAGACCCCTACCGGGCCGGCAACCCGGCCGAGTTCGTCCGGCAGTCCGCCGGGGAGCTCAAGAAAGTGGTGTGGCCCACCTGGCCGCAACTGGTGACCATGTTCGGCGCGGTGCTCGTCTTCGTGCTCATCATGATCCTCATCGTGGGACTGCTGGACCTCGCGTTCGGCTGGTTTCTTCTGCAGATCTTTGGGAGCAACGCATGACAGATTCTGACAATTCCGACCTCGACTTCGAGATCGACCTCGGCGGCCCCGAGGAGACGGCCTCCGACGAGGTGGAGATCGACCTCGGCGGGTTCGCCGAGGACGTCGAGGCCGAGGAAGAACCCGTCCTGTTGGCCGACGAGCCGTCGGAGGACCCGGACGGGGACGCCGCCGCCGACGACGCCCTGGCGGTCGCGCTCAGCGAGCTGCGCGCCGAGCTCGAGTCGAAGTACGGCGAGTGGTACGTCATCCACACGTACTCCGGCATGGAGAACCGCGTCAAGCAGAACGTGGACTCCCGTGCGCAGAGCCTCAACATGGAGGAGTACATCTTCGAGACGGTCGTGCCCACCGAAGAGGTCGTCGAGATCCGCAACAACGCACGCAAGACCGTTACACGGTGCGTCCTGCCGGGCTACGTCCTCATCCGGATGGAGCTGACCGACGACTCGTGGAGCGTCGTGCGTCAGACCCCGTCGGTCACCGGCTTCGTCGGCCACGGACAGCAGCCGGTGGCGCTCTCGATCGACGAGGTCCTCAATATGCTGACTCCCTCCGTCATCGCCACCGTGAACGCCGCCCAGGCGGGCGCGGCGGTGGCGCGGAGGAAGAAGGTCGAAGTTGTCGACTTTGCAGTCGGCGACTCCGTCATGGTGACCGACGGCCCCTTCACGGGTGTGCACGCCACGATCACCGAGATCAATCCGAACAACCAGCGGATCATCGCGCTGGTCGAGATCCTCGGGCGTGAGACCCCCGTCGACCTCGAGTTCAAGCAGGTCGAGAAAGTCGTCTAAGATTGTGCGTTGCGCCCGCTCGCGGGCTCATCCATCCACATAGGTAAAGGACCCCCATGCCTCCCAAGAAGAAGGTAGCGGCCCTCGTCAAGGTCGCCCTGCAGGCTGGCTCTGCCACGCCCGCACCTCCGGTCGGTACCGCCCTCGGTCCGCACGGCGTCAACATCATGGAGTTCGTGAAGGCGTACAACGCCGCCACGGAGTCCCAGCGCGGCAACGTCATCCCCGTCGAGATCACCATCTACGAGGACCGCACGTTCACCTTCATCACGAAGACGCCGCCCGCCGCCGAGCTGATCAAGAAGGCCGCCGGGATCAAGAGTGGTTCCGCGAACCCGCTCACCACCAAGGTGGCGAAGATCACCAAGGACCAGGTCCGCGAGATCGCCACCACCAAGCTGCCGGACCTCAACGCAAACGACGTCGCGGCCGCCATGAAGATCGTGGAAGGCACCGCCCGCTCCATGGGCGTCACCGTCGACTGATCTGCCACCCACACACAAACCCTGGCAGGGGAGTGCTCCCCACACCAGAACTGGTCGACCGGCCCCACGAGGCCGGCTGAATTGAAGGAACCAGCATGAAGCACAGCAAGGCTTACCGCGCCTCCGCGGAGAAGCGCAACGAGGAGCAGGCCTACAGCCCGCAGGAGGCGCTCCGCCTCATCAAGGAGATGGCGTCGGCGAAGTTCGACGAGACCATCGACGTCGCCGTCCGTCTGGGCGTCGATCCCCGTAAGGCAGACCAGATGGTCCGCGGCACGGTCAACCTTCCCCACGGCACTGGCAAGACGGCTCGGGTCCTCGTCTTCGCTGCCGGTGACAAGGCTGACGCCGCGCGCGCCGCTGGAGCCGACGAGGTCGGCACCGACGAGCTCATCGAGAAGGTGGCCGGCGGCTACCTGGACTTCGACGCCGTCGTGGCCACCCCGGATCTGATGGGCAAGGTCGGCCGCCTCGGCCGCGTCCTGGGCCCCCGCGGCCTGATGCCGAACCCGAAGACGGGCACCGTCACCATGGACGTGGCCAAGGCCGTCTCCGAGATCAAGGGCGGCAAGATCGAGTTCCGCGTGGACCGGCACGCCAATCTCCAGTTCATCATCGGGAAGGCGTCCTTCGGCGAGCAGCAGCTCATCGACAACTACTTCTCGGTGATCGAGGAGATCATGCGGCTCAAGCCTTCGGCGTCGAAGGGCCGCTACCTCCGCAAGATCGCGGTGTCGGGCACCATGAGCCCCAGCGTGCTCGTCGACATCACGGTCACCAAGCCCGCCGAGGACTGAGACACACCACTGCCCAACGGGGCGGGCGCCATCACGGCGCCCGCCCCGTTGGCTGTCTCCGGTGACAGGATGGGGCCATGGCCACCGTCGACCTCCACCGCCAGGGCAGCATCGCCGTCATCACGTTGAACAACACCGGCAAGCGCAACGCCATGACCGACGACATGTGGCGAAGGATTCCCACACTGATGCGGGGCCTGGACGCGGACCCGGAGGTCGCGGTCGTGGTGCTGACCGGCGCCGGTGGCACTTTCTGCGCGGGCTCGGACATCAGTGGCCTCGACGAACTCCATCACGCCGAGGGCCCCATCAACGCGGAGCTGGCTCTGGCCCGGAGCCCCAAGCCCGTCATCGCCGCCATCGAGGGCGCCTGTTTCGGCGGAGGGCTCGAGCTCGCCGTCGGCTGCGACCTCCGGGTCGCGGGGGACTCGGCGACCTTCTCGGTGCCGCCGGCCACCCTGGGCATCGTCTACCCGGTCTCCGCCACTCAGCGGATGATCCACCTCATGGGCCCGGCGGTGACCAAGGAGATGCTGTTCACCGCCGCCCGCCTCGACGCGCAGCGCGCGCTCTCGGTCGGGCTCCTCAATGCCGTCGTGGAGGGTGGCCAGGCGCTGGAGACGGCGATCGTGATGGGGGAGCGCATGGCGGGGCTCTCACAGCTGACCCTGCGCGCATCCAAGGAGATCGTCGACGGCCTCGTGGCCCGCGACCTCGGCGCCGAGACCGCCATCTCCTGGGTCCAACGTGCCAACTCGGGCCCCGACCTTCCCGAGGGGATCGCCGCCTTCCGTGAGCGCCGGCCCGCGCGGTTCACGTGGCGGCCCGAGTGAGCCTGGTCGGCCTTGGCGGGTGGGCCTCAGGGCCTCAGAGGACCTTGGCGAAGAAGTCCCTCGTGCGCTGCTGCTCCGGGGCGTCGATGACCTGCGCCGGCGCCCCCCGTTCGACGATGATGCCGTCGTCCATGAAGACCACCTGGTCCGCTACCTCGCGGGCGAAGCCCACCTCGTGGGTGACCACGATCATGGTCATGCCGCTTGCGGCCAGCGCCTGCATGACGGCGAGGACCTCGCCGACCAGCTCGGGGTCCAGCGCGGAGGTGGGTTCGTCGAAGAGCATCAGTTCCGGTTCCATGGCCAGCGCCCTGGCGATCGCGACGCGCTGCTGCTGACCGCCGGAGAGCTGCGACGGGTAGTGCTCGGCGCGGTCCGAGAGCCCGACGCGCTCGAGCTGGGCGCGGGCCAGCCTCTCGGCCTCCGCACCGGCCAGCTTGCGCACCTGGCGCGGCGCCTCCATCACGTTCTCCACTGCGGTCATGTGCGGGAAGAGGTTGAACCGCTGGAACACCATGCCCACCTTGGCGCGTTGGGCGGCGATCTCCTTGTCGCCCAGGCGGTGCAGGCGTCCGTTGACCTCACGCAGGCCCATCAGCTCACCGTCGACGTACATGCGGCCGGCGCTGATCTGCTCCAGTTCGTTGATGCAGCGGATGAGGGTGGACTTCCCGGAGCCCGACGGGCCCAGGATCACGCACACCTCGCCCCGTTCCACGGTGAGATCCACGCCCTTGAGCACGTGCAGGTCGCCGAACAGCTTGTGCACGGCCCTGGCCTCCACCATGGCGGTCACGGGGTCACCTCCTGGTTGGGGTCGGCGTGGACGGTGCCCGAGGCGAGGATGGCCTGTTGCCGCTTGGACATGGCCTTGGCGGGCTTCTGCCGCGAGGTGGTGTCCGTGTCGAAGCCCCGGCCGTAGTACGCCTCCAGGTAGGACTGCCCGACCATCAGGATGGACGTGACCACGAGGTAGTAGATCGCGGCGACGATGAGCAGGGGGACCGGGAGGAAGTTCCGGTTGCCGATCGCGTTGGTGACGAAGGTGAGCTCCAGGCTGAAGGGGACCGCCAGCACCAGTGAGGTGGTCTTCAGCATGGAGATGGTCTCGTTGCCCGTGGGGGGCACGATGACGCGCATGGCCTGCGGAATGATGATCCGGCGCAACGTCGTCGAGCGCCTCATCCCCAGTGCAGTGGACGCCTCCCACTGCCCCTTGTCCACCGAGTTGAGGCCAGAGCGCACGATCTCGGACAGGTAGGCGCCCTCGTTGAGGCCGAGCCCGAGGACGGCCGCGACACCCGCGTTGATCACGTCCTGGGTGGTGAACTCGAAGAACTCGGGCCCGAAGGGGATGCCCAGGCTGAGCCTGGGATACAGCACCGGCAACAGGCCCCAGAACACCAGTTGGGTGTAGACGGGCGTGCCCCGGAAGAACCAGATGTAGACCCAGGCGACGCCGCGGAGGATCGGATTGGTGCCCATCCGCATGATGGCGGTGGTGACCGCGAGCGTGATGCCCAGCGCCATTGCGCCGACGGTGAGGAGCAGGGTCCAGCCCATGCCGGAGAGGATCCGCGGGTCAAGCAGATGCCCGGCGACCACGTCCCAGCGGTAGTTGGGGTTGGTCAGCAGGCCATGGATCAGCATGGCCAGGAGCACCAGGATGATGCCCGCCCAGAGCCACAGGCTTGGCCTGGGGACGGGGCGGGCGCGGATCAGCTCCGGCGTGGGCGGAGGCATGCTCAGGCCTGCGAGTGGATCTCGGCGGTCTCAAGCGCCGCGTCGGTCACGCCCCAGCTGTCCAGGATGTCGCCCCAGGTGCCGTCGTCCATCAGATGCTGGACGGCGCCCTGGATGGCCGCGGTGAGCTCGGCGTCGTCCTGGGCCACGACGATGCCCTGCGGGGCAGCGTCGCGGACCCCGCCCACGACCTCGAGCTGGTCGTTGGTGAGCGCGACGGCGTAGGAGGCCACCGTCGAGTCCGCGTAGAACGCCGCGACCTTGCCGCCGACCAGGTTCGTGGTGACGTCGGACTGCTTGGCGTAGGGGAGGACCTCGATCGGCTCGTTGCCGTCGGCCTCGCAGGCCTCGGTGAACGCGGCGAGCTCCTCCTCCTGCCAGGTGCCGGTCTGGACGCCGATGGTCTGCCCGCACAGCTCGTCGGGGTTGAACCCGTCCGGGTTGCCCGACTTCACCGCGAAGCTGGAGCCCACCGTGATGTAGGAGATCATCGTGAAGTTGGCGGTGCGCTCCTCCGTGACGGTGAACGACGAGATGCCGATGTCGTACTTGGTGCCGATGCCCGGCAGCAGGGAGGCGAACTCGCCGTCGACCACTTCGGTCTCGACGCCGAGTACCCGGCCGATGGCCTTGCCGAGGTCGACGTCGTAGCCGATGGCCGTGGTGAGGTCTTCGGCCCGGAACTCCGCGGGGGCGTAGTCGATGGCGGCGCCGATCGTCAGGGTTCCCCTGTCGCGGATCTCCGCCGGCAGGAGGGCGGCGAGGTCGTCGACCTTCGCGACACCGGAGACGTCGTGGGTGCGGTCTGAGGAGTCCGTGGACCCTGATTCGGACTCGGTGGTGGCCGGGGCGCTGCAGGCGCTCACGGCGAGGGTGGCCAGCAGGCCGGCGGCGAGAATGCGACGCATGAGGGTCCTTCCAGGAATTGCTCTCTTCAAGGTCTAGAGGTTAATGCACGCTCCCGCGCGGCCCGCCACCGCCCTCCGACGGTGGGACCTGGTGCCCGGCCCGCCGCCGCCGACCCGGTCGATTTGGGGCTCCGGATGGGGCTGGGTATAGTTCGTCAGGCCGAAGACCGCAGGTGGCTCCCCAGCCATAACGCCGCAAGGCTCCCGCGCAGGTGTACGTGATCAGCTTCCCGAGTCCCTCGGATCGCCCCGCGCCGCCGGCGTCGGGGCGTTTTTTGCGTCGGCGGGGCTTCGGCCCTCCTTCCGCCCACCCGGGTGGAGGGCGGATGTTTCACCGGAAGGAGACCACATGGCGAGGCCGGACAAGGCTGCCAAGGTCGCAGACCTCACTGAGCAGTTCAGTAACTCTGCGGCGGCAGTTCTCACCGAGTATCGCGGTCTCACCGTCAAGGATCTGAAGACACTTCGTCGATCCCTCGGTGAGAACGCCACCTACGCCGTTGCGAAGAACACCCTTGCGGCGATCGCGGCCAAGGAAGCCGGTATCGAGGGCATCGAAGGTACCCTCACCGGCCCCACCGCCATCGCGTTCGTCAACGGTGACATCGCCGCCGCCACCAAGGGGCTGCGTGACTTCGCAAAGGCACATCCGTCTCTGGCAATCAAGGGTGGTGTGCTCGAGGGCAAGTTCCTCGACGCGCAGGCCGTGCTGAAGCTCGCGGACCTCGAGTCCCGCGAGGTCCTGCTGGCCAAGATGGCCGGCGCAATGCAGGCCAACCTGGCCAAGGCCGCTTACATGCTGGCCGCCCCGCTGTCGCAGGGCGCCCGTCTGTTCGGTGCTCTGCAGACCGCTGCCGAGGCCAACCCCTCCCTGATCGGTGGCACCGGCTCCGCGCCGGCCGCCGAAGCCACGGACGACACCCCCGCCGCTGATGCGGCACCCGTTGCAGCTGACGCTGCGGAGTGATCCGTTGCAGCACCCGCTGCGATCACAGTTTTTTCAACGAAAGGAACGCCCACCATGGCGAAGCTCACCACTGACGAGCTCCTTGACGCCTTCAAGGAGATGACCCTCATCGAGCTCTCTGAGTTCGTGAAGATCTTCGAGGACACCTTCGGTGTCACCGCTGCCGCGCCGGTCGCCGTCGCCGCTGCCGCCCCCGCCGCTGGCGGCGACGACGCCGGTGAGGAAGAGGCTGTCTCGGACAAGGTCGACGTCATCCTGACCGCCGGCGGCGACAAGAAGATCGCCGTCATCAAGGAGGTCCGCGCGCTGACCTCGCTCGGCCTGAAGGAGGCCAAGGACCTCGTCGAGGGCGCCCCCAAGGCCGTCCTGGAGCAGGTCGACAAGGAGACCGCTGCCAAGGCCAAGGAGGCCCTCGAGGCCGCCGGCGGCAGCGTCGAGCTCAAGTGATCTGAGCCCCGGCTCAGCTCGGCACACGGCCCGTCCCCAGTGGGGGCGGGCCGTTGCGCGTCCCCGGCTCCGGATGCCCGGGGCTGAGGGTTGCGCCCCGCGCCCCGCCCGCTATCATCAGGATCAGAAGAGATCACCGTGGATCGAAGTCGACCGCAGGGCCCGTGAGGCCTGCGGTAGTTGCCGTCCTGTGCATCTTGCTCTATAGTGGTTGTTTGCCCAGCTATGCGTTGCGCCCGTGATTTGACACGGGAATTTCGCCATGCACGGAAAACCTGCTTCAAGCGTTCTTGGAAGGACCGAATCTTGGCCGCCTCGCGCTCTGCGTTGAAGAACACCAATGTCGTCTCATCCACCGGCCGAATCTCCTTCGCGAAGATTCATGAGCCGCTCGAGGTCCCAAACCTCCTGGATTTGCAGATTGACGCCTATAACTGGCTGATCGGAAACGACGCCTGGCAGAGGAGGGTCGCGGACCAGTTGGCCGCCGGCCGCACCGACGTCAACACCCGGTCCGGACTGGAGGAGATGTTCGCCGAGATCTCGCCCATCGAGGACTTCAACGAGACGATGTCGCTCTCGTTCCGCGACCACCGCTTCGAGTCCCCGAAGTGGACCATCGAGGAGTGCAAGGACCGCGACGTCACCTACGCCGCGCCCCTCTTCGTCACCGCCGAGTTCGTCAACAACGACACGGGCGAGATCAAGAGCCAGACCGTCTTCATCGGGGACTTCCCCCTGATGACGGACCGCGGCACCTTCATCATCAACGGCACCGAGCGCGTCGTGGTCTCCCAGCTCGTCCGCTCGCCGGGCGTGTACTTCGAGCAGACCCCCGACAAGACTTCTGACAAGGACATCTTCTCCTGCAAGGTGATCCCGTCGCGCGGCGCCTGGCTTGAGTTCGAGATCGACAAGCGCGACATGGTGTTCGTGCGCCTGGACCGCAAGCGCAAGCAGAACGTGACCGTTCTACTCAAGGCCCTCGGCTGGTCCGAGGACAAGATCCTCGAGGAGTTCGGCGAGTACGAGTCCATGCGCCTGACGCTGGAGAAGGACTCCGTCAAGACCCAGGACGAGGCGCTCCTGGACATCTACCGCAAGCTGCGCCCGGGCGAACCGCCGGCGCGTGACGCGGCTCAGGCGCTGTTGGACAACTACTACTTCAACCCCAAGCGGTACGACACCGCCAAGGTCGGTCGGTACAAGATCAACAAGAAGCTGGGCCTCGATCTGCCGTACGACCAGCAGGTCCTGACCCTCGACGACATCGTCGGCGCCATCCGCTACATCGTGGCCCTGCACGAGCACCGCGAGACGCTCGGAGACCTCCAGGTGGAGGCCGACGACATCGACCACTTCGGCAACCGCCGCCTCCGCACCGTGGGCGAGCTGATCCAGAATCAGCTGCGCACCGGCCTCGGCCGCATGGAGCGGGTCGTCCGGGACCGGATGACCACCCAGGACATTGAGGCCATCACGCCCCAGACCCTGATCAACATCCGCCCGGTGACCGCTGCGCTCAAGGAGTTCTTCGGCACCTCGCAGCTGTCGCAGTTCATGGACCAGAACAACCCGCTGGCCGGCCTCACCCACAAGCGCCGGCTCTCGGCGCTGGGCCCCGGCGGACTCTCCCGTGACCGCGCCGGCATGGAGGTCCGTGACGTCCACCCGTCGCACTACGGCCGCATGTGCCCCATCGAGACCCCTGAAGGCCCCAACATCGGCCTCATCGGCTCGCTGGCCTCGTTCGCCCGGGTCAACGCCTTCGGCTTCATCGAGACCCCGTACCGCAAGGTCGTCGACGGCATGGTCACCGACCAGATCGACTACCTCACCGCCGATGAGGAGGACCGCTACTCGATCGCGCAGGCCAACGCCCATGTCGATCAGTCCGGCCGCCTGACGGAGGAGAGCGTCCTCGTGCGCATCAAGCACGGCGACGTGGACCAGATCCACGCCTCCGATGTGGAGTACATGGACGTGTCCCCGCGGCAGATGGTCTCCATCGCCACGGCGCTCATCCCGTTCCTCGAGCACGACGATGCGTCCCGCGCACTCATGGGTGCCAACATGCAGCGCCAGGCCGTGCCGCTGATCCGCAACGAGGCCCCCATCGTCGGCACCGGCATGGAGTACCGTGCCGCGGTGGACGTCGGTGACGTGACGCTTGCGAAGAAGCCGGGTGTGGTCAGCTCCGTGTCTGCGGATCTCCTCGAGATCACCAACGACGACGGCACCTACCAGTCCTACAAGCTGGACAAGTTCGTGCGCTCCAACGCCGGCACCTGCATCAACCAGCGCCCGCTGGTGAAGCCGGGGGACCGTGTCGAGGTGGGCACCCCGCTGGCAGACGGCCCCTGCACGGATCAGGGCGAGCTGGCACTGGGGAAGAACCTCCTTGTGGCGTTCATGCCGTGGGAGGGCCTCAACTACGAGGACGCCATCATCCTGTCCCAGCGCATCGTCCAGGACGATGTGCTGACCTCGATCCACATCGAGGAGCACGAGGTGGACGCCCGCGACACCAAGCTGGGCGCGGAGGAGATCACCCGCGAGATCCCCAACGTCTCGGACGAGATGCTGGCGGACCTCGACGAGCGGGGCATCGTGCGCATCGGCGCCGAGGTCTCGGCCGGAGACGTCCTGGTGGGCAAGGTCACTCCGAAGGGTGAGACCGAGCTGACGCCGGAAGAGCGCCTGCTGCGCGCCATCTTCGGCGAGAAGGCCCGCGAGGTGCGCGACACGTCCCTCAAGGTTCCCCACGGCGAGTCCGGCACCGTCATCGCGGTGCGCGTGTTCAACCGTGAGGACGACGACGAGCTCCCCCCCGGCGTCAACGAGCTGGTGCGCGTCCACGTGGCGCAGAAGAGGAAGATCTCCGACGGCGACAAGCTCGCCGGACGCCACGGTAACAAGGGCGTCATCTCGAAGATCCTCCCCATCGAGGACATGCCGTTCATGGAGGACGGCACCCCGGTCGACATCGTGCTCAACCCCCTCGGCGTGCCCTCCCGGATGAACATCGGGCAGGTGCTTGAGAACCACCTCGGGTGGATCGCCAAGACCGGCTGGGACGTCACGGACGTCCAGGAGGAATGGGCGGAGCGTCTGCGCGACGTCGGCCTCGGCCGCATGGAGGGCAACGCGAAGGTGGCCACCCCCGTCTTCGACGGCGCCAACGAATCGGAGATCGGCGGGTTGCTGGCCAACTCGCTGACCACCCGTGACGGCGAACGCCTCGTGGACTCCGGCGGCAAGGCGCGCCTGTTCGACGGCCGCTCCGGCGAGCCCTACCCGGAGAAGGTGGGCGTGGGCTACATGTACATGCTCAAGCTCCACCACCTCGTCGACGACAAGATCCACGCCCGCTCCACCGGCCCGTACTCGATGATCACGCAGCAGCCGCTGGGCGGTAAGGCCCAGTTCGGCGGACAGCGATTCGGCGAGATGGAGGTGTGGGCCCTCGAGGCCTACGGCGCCGCCTGGGCACTCCAGGAGCTGCTGACCATCAAGTCCGACGACGTCCCCGGCCGCGTGAAGGTCTACGAGGCCATCGTCAAGGGCGAGAACATCCCGGAGCCGGGTATCCCGGAGTCGTTCAAGGTTCTGGTCAAGGAGATGAAGTCGCTCTGCCTGAACGTGGAGGTCCTCTCGGACGACGGTCGGGTCATCGACCTGCGCGATTCCGAGGATGATCTCCGCTCGGCGGAGGATTTCGGCATCGATCTCGGTCGCCGTCCCGGAAGCGACAACTTCATGGACGTCGGTGAAGTCTGAGTGTTGCGCTCAGTCACCCCTCGGGCCTGACACGGTCCGAATCAACACCTCAGACTCACATCGAAACAGCGCCTACGCGTCACGCGTAGGGGAAAGAGAAGCAACGTGCTGGACGTGAACTTCTATGACGAGCTGCGGATCGGTCTCGCGAGCGCCGACCAAATCCGCGAATGGTCGCACGGCGAGGTCAAGAAGCCGGAGACCATCAACTACCGCACGCTGAAGCCTGAGCGCGACGGCCTCTTCTGCGAGAAGATCTTCGGTCCCACCCGGGACTGGGAGTGCTACTGCGGCAAGTACAAGCGGGTGCGGTTCAAGGGCATCATCTGCGAGCGCTGTGGCGTCGAGGTGACACGCTCCAACGTGCGCCGCGACCGGATGGGGCACGTCGAGCTGGCCGCCCCCGTCACGCACATCTGGTACTTCAAGGGTGTCCCCAGCAGGCTCGGCTACCTGCTGGACATCGCCCCGAAGGACCTGGAGAAGGTCATCTACTTCGCGGCGCACATGATCACCGCCGTCGACGAGGAGGCCCGTCACCGGGACCTCGCGTCTCTGCAGGCGAAGGTGGAGGTGGAGACCAAGCAGGTCGCCACCCGCCGCGACGCCGACATCGAGGCGCGCATGCGCAAGCTGGAGGAGGACCTCGCCCAGCTCGAGTCAGAGGGCGCGAAGGCGGACATCAAGCGCAAGGTCCGCGAAGCGGCCGAGCGCGAGGCCGGTCAGATCCGCACCCGCTCGCAGCGTCAGCTGGACCGCATCGACGAGGTGTGGCAGCGCTTCAAGACCCTCAAGGTCCAGGACCTCGAGGGCGACGAGATGCTCTACCGCGAGATGAAGAAGCGCTTCAGCAAGTACTTCGAGGGATCGATGGGCGCCGAGGCCATCCAGAAGCGCCTCCAGTCCTTCGACCTCCAGGCCGAGTCCGTGTCGCTGCGCGAGACCATCGCCACCGGCAAGGGCCAGCGCAAGACCCGGGCGCTCAAGCGCCTCAAGGTCGTCGCGGCGTTCCTGTCCGGCCAGAACCACCCGTCGGCCATGGTGCTCGACGTGGTCCCGGTGATCCCCCCGGACCTGCGCCCGATGGTGCAGCTCGACGGCGGCCGCTTCGCCACCTCCGATCTCAACGACCTCTACCGTCGCGTGATCAACCGCAACAACCGGCTCAAGCGCCTCCTGGATCTCGGCGCGCCCGAGATCATCGTCAACAACGAGAAGCGCATGCTGCAGGAGGCCGTGGACTCCCTGTTCGACAACGGCCGTCGCGGCCGTCCAGTCACGGGGCCGGGCAACCGCCCGCTGAAGTCGATCTCCGACATGCTCAAGGGCAAGCAGGGCCGGTTCCGCCAGAACCTGCTCGGCAAGCGCGTGGACTACTCGGGCCGTTCCGTGATCGTGGTGGGCCCGCAGCTGAAGCTGCACCAGTGCGGTCTGCCCAAGGCCATGGCGTTGGAGCTGTTCAAGCCCTTCGTCATGAAGCGCCTGGATGATCTCAACCACGCCCAGAACATCAAGGCCGCCAAGCGGATGGTGGAGCGCCAGCGCCCCGTCGTGTGGGACGTGCTGGAAGAGGTCATCGCCGAACACCCGGTGCTGCTGAACCGCGCACCGACGCTGCACCGCCTCGGCATCCAGGCCTTCGAGCCCCAGCTGATCGAGGGCAAGGCCATCCAGATCCACCCGTTGGTGTGCACCGCGTTCAACGCGGACTTCGACGGCGACCAGATGGCCGTGCACCTCCCGTTGTCGGTGGAGGCCCAGGCCGAAGCCCGCATCCTGATGCTCTCGACCAACAACATCCTGAAGCCGGCCGACGGCCGACCCGTGACCATGCCCACGCAGGACATGATCATCGGCCACTACTTCCTGACGCTGGTGCGTCCGGGGGCGGGCGAGGGTCGGACATTCTCGTCCCTGGCCGAGGCCATCATGGCGTTCGACCGTGGTCACCTGTCCATCGGCTCGAACATCAGGATCCGCCTCACCGGCGTCGTCGTCGAGGGCTCGACGCCCCGCGCCGACGGCTCGATCATCGTGGAGACCACGCTGGGCCGGGCGCTCTTCAACGAGGCGCTCCCGGACGACTTCGCCTTCGTGAACGAAGTGGTGGGCAAGAAGGTTCTCGGCGGCATCGTCAACGAGCTGGCCGAGCGCTACCCGAAGGTGGTCGTGGCCGCCGCGCTGGACAACCTCAAGGACCTGGGCTTCCAGTGGGCCACGCGCTCCGGGGTGACGGTGTCGATCGGGGACGTCCAGACCCCGCCGCAGAAGGCTCAGATCCTGGAAGGATACGAGACCCGCGCAGCCAAGATCGACAAGCTCTACGAGCGCGGTACCGTGACCGAGGATGAGCGCCGTCAGGAGCTCATCGCGATCTGGACCGACGCCACGGCCGAGCTGACCGAGGCGATGAAGGCCAACTTCACCAAGGACAACCCCATCTTCATGATGGTGGACTCCGGGGCCCGCGGAAACATGACGCAGATGCGTCAGATCGCCGCCATGCGAGGTCTGGTGGCCAACCCGAAGGGCGACATCATCGCCCGCCCGATCAAGTCCAACTTCCGTGAGGGCCTGTCGGTTCTCGAGTACTTCATCTCCACCCACGGTGGACGTAAGGGTCAGGCGGACACCGCCCTGCGGACCGCGGACTCGGGCTACCTGACCCGTCGTCTGGTGGACGTGTCGCAGGATGTCATCGTCCGCGAGGAGGACTGCGGCACCGAGCGTGGCCTCATCCGGCCGATCGCGAAGTGGACCAAGCCGGGCGTCGGGGAGAACGGCAGGCCGGTGGCAATCGCCGCGGAGCCGTTCGCCGAGGGCGCCACGGTGGAGATGTCGAACGAGGTGGAGACGGCCGTCTATGCCCGTTCCCTCGCGGTCGACGCGCTCGACGCGAAGGGGGAGGTGCTGGTCAAGGCCGGCACCGACCTGGGCGACGAGGAGATCCACACCCTGGTGCAGGCAGGCGTGACCGAGGTCAAGGTCCGCTCCGTCCTCACGTGTGAGTCCGCGGTGGGCACGTGCGCCATGTGCTACGGCCGTTCGCTGGCATCGGGCAAGATCGTCGACGTCGGCGAGGCCATCGGCATCGTCGCGGCGCAGTCCATCGGCGAGCCCGGCACCCAGCTGACGATGCGTACCTTCCACACCGGTGGTGTGGCTGGAGACGACATCACGCAGGGTCTTCCGCGCGTCACCGAGCTGTTCGAGGCCCGTCAGCCCAAGGGCAAGGCCCCGATCACCGAGGCCGACGGCGTGGTGCGGATCGAGGATGGGGACCGGAGCCGCAAGATCGTCATCGTGCGTGACGACGGCGGCGAGGATCTCGAGTACCCGGTCGCGCGCCGCGCACGCCTGGAGTTCGAGGACCACTCCGGCCACCGGACCCACATCGAGGACGGCGTGCACGTGACCATCGGTCAGCAGCTGACCGCGGGCCAGGTGGATCCCCAGGACGTGCTCCGCGTGCGTGGGCTGCGCAAGGTGCAGGAGCACCTGGTGCAGGAGGTCCAGCGTGTGTACCGCACGCAGGGCGCCCCCATCCACGACAAGCACATCGAGATCATCATCCGGCAGATGTTGCGCCGGGTGACGGTCATCGACTCGGGCGAGACCTCGATGATGCCGGGCGAGCTCGTGGACCGCGCGTCCTACGAGGCGGCCAACCGTCAGGCGCTGACCGAGGGCGCCAAGCCCGCTGAGGGTCGTCCGGTGCTCATGGGCATCACCAAGGCCTCCCTGGCCACCGAGTCGTGGCTGTCGGCCGCCTCCTTCCAGGAGACGACCAAGGTCCTCACCGATGCCGCGATCCAGGGCAAGAGCGACACGCTCAAGGGCCTCAAGGAGAACGTCATCCTCGGCAAGCTGATCCCGGCCGGCACCGGCCTGGAGCGGTACCGCAACATCCGGGTGGAGCCCACCGAGGAGGCGCGGGCCAGCGCCTTCACGATGAGCTACGACCCCTACGATTACTCGTTCGGTTCTGACGTGGTCGGCCCCGCCGTCCCGCTCGACGAGATGGACTTCGGCGAGCTTCGCTGACGTTCCCAGCGGAGGAGGGTCCTGGACTGAAGAGTCCGGGGCCCTCCGCCGCGTTTTTGACCATGGTGTGGCGCTGGAGTACCCTAAGTGGGCGTGCTCGGTTGCTCGGGCCCATATGTGCGTGCCCTGGCATGATCCTGGCGTTCTTATTCGTTGCGAAGAGACCAGACCTGTGCGGAGTTCGCACGGCAACTCGATGTGTCGTGAGGTTGGAAACGGTGACCCGGCCCCACGTCGAAGGGTTGCGCCAGGGATGACAAACGTCCACCCAGACAACGAAAGTGATACCAACAGGTGCCAACTATTCAGCAGCTGGTCCGCAAGGGCCGCACCGACAAAGTCTCGAAGAACAAGACGCCCGCGTTGAAGGGCTCGCCCCAGCGTCGCGGCGTGTGCACCCGCGTGTACACCACGACCCCGAAGAAGCCGAACTCCGCGCTGCGCAAGGTCGCTCGTGTGCGCCTGAGCTCCGGCATCGAAGTCACCGCCTACATTCCGGGCGTCGGCCACAACCTGCAGGAGCACTCGATGGTGCTCGTCCGCGGCGGTCGCGTGAAGGACCTCCCCGGTGTGCGCTACAAGATCATCCGCGGCTCGCTCGACACCCAGGGTGTCAAGGGTCGCAAGCAGGCCCGTAGCCGCTACGGCGCGAAGAAGGAGAAGTAATGCCACGCAAGGGTCCCGCCCCGAAGCGCCCGGTCCCCATCGACCCGGTGTACGGCTCCCCGCTCGTCTCTCAGCTGGTGAGCAAGATTCTGCTCGACGGCAAGAAGACCATCGCGCAGTCGATCGTCTACGACGCCCTCGAGGGCACCCGTGTCAAGACGGGCACGGATCCGGTGCAGACGCTCAAGCGCGCACTGGACAACGTCCGGCCCTCCATTGAGGTGAAGTCCCGTCGTGTCGGCGGCGCCACCTACCAGGTGCCGATCGAGGTCAAGCCCGGCCGCCAGAACACGCTGGCGATGCGCTGGCTGGTCAGCTTCTCCCGCGCCCGTCGCGAGAAGACGATGACCGAGCGCCTCATGAACGAGATCCTCGACGCCTCCAACGGTCTCGGTGCTTCGGTGAAGCGTCGCGAGGACACGCACAAGATGGCCGAGGCCAACCGCGCCTTCGCGCACTACCGCTGGTGATCGGTCGCCCCCGGGTTTCAACCCCGGGGGCCTTCACCGTCTACTACCCAGAGACATAAGGACTGCACAGTGACCGACCTTTCCAAGGTTCGCAACATCGGCATCATGGCGCACATCGACGCCGGCAAGACCACCACCACCGAGCGCATCTTGTTCTACACCGGCAAGACCTACAAGATCGGTGAGGTTCATGAGGGCGGCGCCGTGATGGACTGGATGGAGCAGGAGCAGGAGCGCGGCATCACGATCACGTCGGCCGCCACGACCTGTTTCTGGAAGGACCACCTGATCAACATCATCGACACGCCCGGGCACGTCGACTTCACCGTCGAGGTGGAGCGTTCGCTCCGCGTGCTCGACGGCGCCGTCGCGGTGTTCGACGGCGTGGCCGGCGTTGAGCCGCAGTCGATGACGGTGTGGCGTCAGGCCACCAAGTACGGTGTGCCGCGCATCTGCTACATCAACAAGCTGGACCGCACGGGCGCGTCGTTCGACCACTGCGTCAAGACCATCCGGGAGCGCCTCAACACCGATCCGGTGCTGCTTCAGCTCCCGATCGGCTCCGAGGGCGGTTTCCTGGGTGTGGTTGACCTCGTCGAGATGCGTGCGCTCACCTGGCACGGCGAGACCACGATCGGTGAGGACTACACCGTCGAGGAGATCCCCGCGGACCTCAAGGAGGCCGCCGAGGCCGCCCACGCCGTCCTGATCGAGCGCATCGCTGACGTCGATGACGACATCATGGAGCTCTACATGGAGGGCGAGGAGCCCACGGTCGCGCAGATCAAGGCGGCCGTCCGCAAGGGCGTCATCTCCAACACGTTCACCGCTGTGGTGTGCGGGTCGTCGTTCAAGAACAAGGGCGTCCAGCCCCTGCTCGACTCCATCAACGCCTACCTGCCGTCCCCGCTCGACGTGCCGGCCATCGAGGGGTTCAAGCCCAACGACGAGACGGTCCGCATGGAGCGTCACCCCGCCGACGACGAGCCGCTGTCGATCCTGGCCTTCAAGGTGGCCGCTGATCCCCACCTCGGGCGCCTGACGTTCGTGCGCATCTACTCCGGTGTCCTGCACTCCGGCTCCCAGGTGCTCAACGCCACCAAGGGCCGCAAGGAGCGCATCGGCAAGATCTACCAGATGCACGCCAACAAGCGCGAGGAGATCCCCCAGATCGGCGCCGGCATGATCTGCGCGGTCATGGGCCTCAAGGACACCACCACGGGAGAGACCCTGTGTGATCCGGGGAACCCGATCGTGCTGGAGTCGATGACGTTCCCGAACCCCGTCATCGAGCAGGCCATCGAGCCGAAGACCAAGTCGGACCAGGAGAAGCTGTCGCACGCGATCCAGCGCCTGGCCGAGGAGGATCCCACCTTCCGTGTGCACACGGACGAGGAGACCGGGCAGACCATCATCGCGGGCATGGGCGAGCTGCACCTCGATGTGCTGATCGACCGCATGCGTCGCGAGTTCAAGGTCGAAGCCAACATCGGCAAGCCGCAGGTGGCCTACCGCGAGACGCTCCGCCGCAAGGTGGAGAAGATCGAGTACACCCACAAGAAGCAGACCGGTGGGTCGGGTCAGTTCGCGCGGGTCATCATCGACCTGGAGCCGACGGAGCCGGGCTCGGGCTACGAGTTCGTCAACGCCGTCACCGGCGGACGCATCCCCAGGGAGTACATCCCCGCGGTGGACGCCGGAGTCAAGGATGCCCTGCAGTTCGGCGTCCTGGCCGGCTACCCGGTGGACAACATCAAGGTGACCCTCACCGACGGCGCCTACCACGACGTCGACTCCTCGGAGCTCGCCTTCAAGCTGGCCGGCTCCATGGCGTTCAAGGAGGCGGCCCGCAAGGCGGACCCGGCGATCCTGGAGCCCATCATGGCGGTCGAGGTCACCACGCCGGAGGACTACCTGGGCACGGTCATCGGCGACATCAACTCGCGCCGCGGCCACATCCAGGCCATGGATGAGCAGCACGGCAACCGCGTGGTGCGGGCCCTCGTGCCGCTGTCCGAGATGTTCGGCTACGTGGGTGACCTGCGGTCGAAGACCTCGGGTCAGGCCTCGTACTCGATGGAGTTCGACTCCTACGCTGAGACGCCGAAGTTCATCTCCGAGGAGATCGTCGCGAAGTCCCGCGGGGGCGAGTGAGCTTCTGCGACGCGCTGCGACAACGGATGGCCGGGGGAGACCCCGGCCATCCGCCGTTTCCGGGTGAGTCCACCTCGCCCGGTTTGACTGAGAACCAGGCTCCTATAGGATTGGTCAGGTATGCGTTTGGGCGCTAAGCTCAGATGCTGACCTCTCTAGAGGAACCATAAGCGACGCCCCGCAACCAGCGAGGCGAGATCCCAAGAAGGAGCCCTCGTGGCAAAGGCCAAGTTTGAGCGGACTAAGCCGCACTGCAACATCGGCACAATCGGACACGTCGACCACGGCAAGACCACTCTGACCGCGGCGATCACGAAGGTGCTCCACGAAAAGTACCCGCAGTGGAATGCTGTGTCGGCGTTCGATCAGATCGACAAGGCGCCCGAAGAGCGTCAGCGCGGTATCACCATCTCCATCTCGCACGTCGAGTACCAGACCGAGAAGCGCCACTACGCGCACGTCGACTGCCCCGGGCACGCCGACTACGTCAAGAACATGATCACCGGTGCGGCCCAGATGGATGGCGCGATCCTCGTCGTCGCCGCCACCGACGGCCCGATGGCTCAGACCCACGAGCACATCCTCCTGGCCCGCCAGGTCGGCGTGCCCGCCATGGTCGTCGCCCTCAACAAGTGCGACATGATCGACGACGCGGACGCTGACCTGATCGAGCTCGTCGAGATGGAACTCGACGAGATCCTGTCGGCTCAGGGATTCGAAGACACCAAGATCGTCCGCGTCGCCGCGTTCCCCGCCCTCCAGGGCGACGAGAAGTGGGCCCAGACGATCCTCGATCTCATGGACGCCGTCGACGAGAACATCCCGCAGCCTGCTCGCGACACCGACAAGCCCTTCCTCATGCCCGTCGAGGACGTCTTCACGATCACCGGTCGTGGCACCGTCATCACCGGCCGCATCGAGCGCGGCATCGTCAAGACCGGCGAGACGGTCGACATCATCGGCATCCGTGAGACCAAGCAGTCCTCCACGGTCACCGGTGTGGAGATGTTCCGCAAGATCCTCGACGAGGGTCGCGCGGGCGAGAACGTCGGCCTTCTGCTTCGCGGCACCAAGAAGGAAGACGTGGAGCGCGGCATGGTTGTCATCAAGCCCGGTTCCACCACTCCCCACACGGACTTCGAGGCCAACGTCTACGTGCTGGCGAAGGAGGAGGGTGGCCGTCACAAGCCGTTCTTCTCGAACTACTCCCCCCAGTTCTACTTCCGGACCACGGACGTGACCGGGGTCGTCCAGCTGCCTGCCGGCACCGAGATGGTCATGCCTGGTGACAACACCGAGATGACCGTGCACCTCAACAAGCCGATCGCCATGGAGGAGAACCTCAAGTTCGCCATCCGTGAGGGCGGCCGCACCGTGGGTGCAGGCAACGTCGTCAAGATCCTCAAGTGATCTTGGCCTGAAAAGCCCGACGAGGGCCGTGCAGCTTTCCGCTGCACGGCCCTCTTCGCATTTCCTCCCGGCGTCAGCCGCGCTTCTGGATGGCCGCCCACTCGTCGCGGAGGCCGACGGTGCGGTGGAAGTGCATCGGCTCGTCCAGGTCCGCGGCGAAGTAGCCCAGGCGCTCGAACTGCACCACCTCACCGGGCCGCGCATCGAGCAGCGCCGCCTCCACCTTCGCCCCGGCGAGGACGTCTCGTGAATCGGGGTTGAGATCGTCCAGGGCTTCGCCCGTCGCGTCCCCCGGGGCCTCGGCGGTGAAGAGCCGGCCGTACAGCGCCACGGTGGCGGCCACCGCGTGCTGCGCCGACACCCAGTGCATCGTGGACTTGACCTTGCGGCCGTCCGGGGAGTTGCCCCCCTTTGAGGCCGGGTCGTAGGTGGCGAGCACCTCCACGACGTTGCCCTGTTCGTCCTTGACGACGTCGGTGGCGGTCACGAAGTAGGCGCCCCGAAGGCGCACCTCACGGCCGGGGGAGAGCCGGAAGTACTTGGGCGGGGGCACCTCCTGGAAGTCCTCCTGCTCGATCCAGAGATCGCCGCTGAACGCGACGCTGCGGGTGCCGTCCTCCGCTCGCTCCGGGTTGTTCGCCAGCTCGAAGTGCTCAACCACGGGCAGGCCCGCGTCGTCGACCGGCCAGTTGGTGATGCGCAGCTTGAGCGGGCGGATGACCGCCATCCGGCGCTGGGCCGTGGAGTTGAGTTCGCGCCGGACATAGCTTTCGAGGGCCTCGATGGACTGTCGAGAGTTGGTGCGGGTGGTGCCCACCTCTCGGCAGAAGGTGCGGATCGCGGTGGGCGGGTAGCCCCGGCGGCGCAGGCCCCGCAGGGTGGGCATCCGGGCGTCGTCCCACCCGTCGACGACGCCGTCCATGACCAGCTTCGCCAGCCGCCGTTTGGAGGTGACGGTGTGGGTGAGCTCGAGGCGGGCGAACTCGTATTGTCGCGGGGGCTCCTCGACGCCCAGCTGGGTCAGGAACCAGTCGTACAGGGGGCGGTGTGATTCGAACTCGAGAGTGCAGATGGAGTGGGTGACGCCCTCGATGGCGTCGGACTGGCCGTGCGCCCAGTCATAGGTGGGATAGATCGCCCAGTCGTCGCCCGTGCGGTGGTGCGTCACGCGCCGGATCCGGTACATGATGGGGTCGCGCAGCTGCATGTTCTCGTGGGCCATGTCGATCTTGGCGCGCAGCACCCTCGAACCATCCGAAGACTCACCGGCGCGCATGCGCCGGAACAGGTCCAGGTTCGCCTCGGGGGAGCGGTCGCGGAAGGGCGAATTCACCCCTGGCTTGCCGAAGCCACCGCGGCCGGCCGAGATGGCCTCGCCGTCCTGATCATCGACGTAGGCGAGGCCTGCGCTGACCAACCGCTCGGCCCACGAGTACAACTCCTCGAAGTAGTCGGAGGCGTAGCGCACGTCTGCAGGCTCGTAGCCGAGCCACTCGATGTCCTCGACGATCCCCTCGACGAAGCTGGTGTCCTCGGTCTCCGGGTTGGTGTCGTCGAGGCGCAGGATGCAGATGCCGCCGAAGTCCGCAGCCACCCCGAAGTCCACGACGATCGCCTTGGCGTGCCCGATGTGGAGGTATCCGTTGGGCTCGGGAGGGAATCTCGTCTGGACCCGGCCGCCGCGTTTCCCTGCCTGGACGTCCGCGTCCACGGCCTCGTAGATGAAGTTGGAGGGCATGGCGGAGGGCTCGGTCATGCGGGTAAATTAGCACGCCACCCGCGGTGGGGCCGGTCAGCCGGTGGTGGCGATGAGGTGGTTGATCCCCATGATGAACGCGATGGGGATGGCCACCATCGCGGCCACCAGCAGGGCCACGAGAACGGCGACGCCGATCCAGTACCGGACGGAGGCCTGACGCACCAGTTCCCGGTTCTCGATCGTGCGGTTCAGGAGCTTCAGGTTCATCTTGTTGGCGCGGTACGCGGCGTCGAAGAACGCGCCCACGAAGGGGACCATGCCCAGGGCCCAGTCCAGCAGTGAGTTGGTGCCCATCCGGAGCAGAACCGGCAATGGAGCCCGGAGCCGGATGGCGTCGGCCATCACCACGCTGCCGAATGCCGCTCCCACGGCGGTGCCCGCCCAAGGGATGAAGGAGAGGAACGGGTCCAGTCCGACGCGGACCTTGGTGCCGGGGATCTGCACGAGATCGTCGAGGAAGTAGCTCAGGGTGCGCGTCATCTGGGCGGGCTTCGGCGGAGGATCTGAGGCGAGGTAGCCGCGGATCCGTCCGCGTGCAGCGTCGTCGACCGCGTCCCGCGCGTGCTGGAGCGCCTTGGCTGGGGTGGGGCCCGGTTCGGTCGTCATAGCCCCAAGGATGCCCGATAGGGTGAACTCCCATGAGCGCTACACCCACCCCGGCCCGGACCCGTGTCGCCCCGTCGCCCACCGGCGACCCGCACGTCGGCACCGCTTTCATGGCTTTGTTCGACCTCGCCTGGGCTCGAAAGACCGGCGGGGCGTTCGTGCTCCGGATCGAGGACACGGATCAGGCCAGGCTGGTGGAGGGCAGCGAGCAGCAGATCTACGACTCGCTCGAGTGGCTTGGGCTGCAGGCCGATGAGGGGCCGCATCTCGGAGGCGATTTCGGCCCGTATCGTCAGTCGGAGCGGCTGGACACCTACCGCCCGTTCGTCGAGCAGCTCCTCGCTGACGGCCACGCCTACCACTGCTGGTGCTCCTCGGAGCGCCTGGCGGGCCTGCGGAAGGAGCAGGAGGCGCTCAAGCTGTCGGTGACCGGCTACGACCGGCTGTGCCTGGGGAAGACCCGGGAGGAGAGGGCGGCGCTGCCGGGCTTCTCCGAGACCCCGGTGGTGCGGATGCTGATTCCCGACGACGCGCCGCTCGAGTTCGAGGACATCGTCCGCGGGACGGTCAAGGCGCCCCGCCCGGACGACCAGGTCATCCTCAAGGCCGACGGCTTCCCGACCTACCATCTCGCCGTGGTCGTCGACGACCACCTCATGGGGATCGACACGGTGGTGCGCGGCGAGGAGTGGATCTCCTCGACGCCGAAGCACGTGCTGCTCTACGACTGGCTGGGCTGGAAGCGGCCGGCGTTCGCCCACATGCCGCTGCTGCGCAACACGGACAAGTCCAAGATCTCGAAGCGCAAGAACCCCGCCGCGCGGCTGATGTGGTTCAAGGAGCAGGGATATCTGCCCGAGGCCGTGCGCAACTTCCTCCAGCTGCTCGGCTACGCGGGAGACGAGGAGTCCGAGGTGTCCACCTTCGAGCAGTTCGTCGAGGGATTCTCCTGGTCCAAGGTCAACACAGTGGGCCCCATCTTCGATCTGAAGAAGCTGGATTGGCTCAACGGGCACTACATCCGGAGCCTGTCCGCCGGGGAGCTGGCGTCGCGGATCCTGGAGTTCGAGGCGGACTGGGCGCCCACCGGGGCCGAGGCCGCCCTGCTGCGCAGCGCCGTGCCGCTCATTCAGGAGCGCCTGGTGCTGCTGAAGGATGCGCGGCCCCAGCTGGACTATCTCTTCGCCGTCGACGAGGCGCTGGTGATCGACGACGACGCCCTGGCCGGCCTCGCTGAGAACGCAGCTGAGGTGCTGGACGCGGCCATCGCCGTGGCGGAGTCCGTGCCGTTCTCGACCGACGCCATCCAGGCGGGGTTGCGGGAGCGGATCGTCGAGGGGATGGGCATCAAGCCCAAGTTCGCCTTCGCCCCCATCCGCGTGGCGATCTCGGGCCGGAAGGTCTCACCGCCGCTGTTCGAGTCGATGGAGCTGTTGGGCAGGGAGTCCTCGCTCGCCCGCCTCCGAGCTCTGCGCGCCTCCCTCTGACGGGCATCGTCTGGCACGGCGTGACTTGAGCCGAGGGCGCTCAACTTGGACTTGACTCACGTGTTGAGCGAGGTACACTCAACTTGAAACCAAGTCCGGCACCCGATGAATTCAGAAAGGAACGCACAATGCCTGGCTTCGACCCCTTCCGCGACATCGACCGCCTCCTCGGCGACGTCACCCGTACCCCGGCCTCAGTCGCGATGCCCATGGATCTCTACCGCACCGGCGACGAGTTCGTCGCGCACATCGACCTGCCCGGTGTGGACCCCGCCAGCATCGACATCGACATGGACGGCGCCACCGTCACCGTCCGCGCCGAGCGCACCTCGCCCGCCCAGGACGAGGGCGCCCAGTGGCTGACCCGTGAGCGTGCCGTCGGCACCTTCGCCCGCCAGCTGACGCTCGGCCGCGGGCTCGCGGTGGAC
Source organism: Tessaracoccus sp. MC1679 (assembly GCF_014164775.1). Lineage (GTDB taxonomy): Bacteria > Actinomycetota > Actinomycetes > Propionibacteriales > Propionibacteriaceae > Arachnia. The sequence goes on along the minus strand of NZ_JACJGB010000006.1, from coordinate 271,571 downwards.
AAGATCAGCGCCTCGTACTCCGACGGCGTCCTGACCCTCACCATCCCCGTCGCCGAGACCGCCAAGCCCCGCAAGATCGAGGTGCAGCACTCCGCGAAGATGAATCAGATCGAGGGCAGCGTCGAGACCGACGCGGCACAGCCTGAATCCTGACCGCGGACAACGACGGCGGGGCGCTCCACCCAGGGGCGCCCCGCCGTCGTGCGTGCCGGGTCAGCCGCGACCGTGACGGGTGGTCCATCCGGACAGGTCGGGTCCCTTGGGCACGATGCTGAGCGGGTTGAGGTCCGTGTGCACAACGTAGTAGTGCCGCTTGATCTGCTCGAAGTCCACGTTGGTGCCGAAGCCCGGCGTCTGGAAGAGGTCGCGGGCGTACCCCCACAGGTTCGGCAGCTCCGAGAGCTTGGAGCGGTTGCACTTGAAGTGGCCGTGGTAGACGGGATCGAAGCGCACCAGCGTCGTGAACAGGCGCACGTCGGCCTCGGTGATCGAGTCCCCCATCAGGTAGCGCCTGTCCGCCAGCCGTTCCTCCAGCCAGTCCATCGCCGTCCACAGCCGGTCGTAGGCCGCGTCGTAGGCCTCCTGGGACCCGGCGAAGCCACACCGGTAGACGCCGTTGTTGACCTCCGTGAAGACGCGCTGCATCACCTCATCCATCTCGCCCCGCAGGCCCTCGGGCCAGAGGTCCGGCGCATCGGGCTTGTGGAAGGACCGCCACTCGAAGAACAGGTCCTCGGTGATCTGGGGGAAGTTGTTGGTCACCACCATCCCGGTGGGCACGTCGACGATGGCGGGGACCGTGATGCCACGGGGGTAGCCGGGGAAGCGCCTCTCGTAGGCGTCCTTCAGGCGGGGGATCCCGAGCACAGGGTCCACCTCACCGGGATCGAGGTCGAAGGTCCAGGAGTCGGAGTCGTGCGTGGGGCCTGGGGTGCCCAGCGAGATCACGTCCTGCAGGCCCAGGAGCTCGCGGACGATGATGGCGCGGTTGGCCCACGGGCACGCGTAGGCCGCGACCAGCCTGTAGCGCCCAGGCTCGACGGGGTAGTCGTCGGTGCCCGGACGCGGATCGGCGACGATGCGGGTCTCGATGTAGCGGGAGTCGCGGGTGAACTCGCGTCCCTTGACGGAGTAGACGCCGCCTGCTGAGTGTTCAGTGTGCTCGGTCATGGCCCCAGGCTAGCCGCCGGTTCGGAGCCGCCAGGAACGGTCAGCCGCGCAGCCAGGCCCGGATGGTGCTGACCCGCTGGTCCACCTCCGCCTGCGAGGCCTGCGCCAGCGGCGGCCCGCCGCACTCTCGACGGAGGTCCGCGTGCACGTGGCTGTGCGGAACGCCCTTGTGCCGCGCGAACTGCGCCACCAGCGAGTTCAGCTCCTTGCGCTTCGAGGCGATCGCCCGGTGCAGAGCCACCTCGGGCTCGGCCTTCCGGTCGTCGCGTTCACGCCGCCGGAGCTGCCGACGCTGCCGGTCGGCGAGGAGGGCGCTGACCTGGCTTGGCTCGAGCAGGCCGGGCAGGCCGAGGTAGTCCTGCTCGTCGGCCGAGGTGGGCTCGGCATGCATGCCGAAGGCCTGCGAGTCGAACAGGACGTGATCGAAGGTCGCGGAGGATTCCAGCGCCTCGAACTGGCCGAGCAGGTCGTCGGCGGTCGTCTCGCTGCGATTGGCCTGCTCGATCAGCGCCTCCGTCTCGGCCCAGATGTCGACGTCGTCGCCCTTGGGCTTACCGAGGACGTGATCGCGCTGCCGCTCGAGGGTCGCGGCGTGGGCGAGCAGCACCGGGACCGTGGGGAGGAAGACGGTGGCCACCTCGCCCCGTCGTCGGCTGCGCACGAATCGGCCGACGGCCTGCGTGAAGAACAGCGGCGTGGAGGTTGCGGTGGCGTAGACCCCGACGGCCAGGCGGGGCACGTCGACGCCCTCCGAGACCATTCGCACGGCCACCATCCACCGCTCGTCGGACGAGGCGAACGTCTCGATGCGGGTCGTGGCCTTGGCGTCGTCGGAGAGCACGACGCAGGGCTTGCTGCCCGTGAGGTCGTGTAGGAGCCGGGCGTAGGCGCGCGCGGTGGTCTGGTTGGTGGCGATGACGAGGCCCCCGGCGTCGGGGACGTGGCGGCGGACCTCGCTGAGTCGCCTGTCCGCCGCGCGCAGCACAGCCGGGATCCATTCGCCGGTGGGCGACAGGGCGGTGCGCCAGGCGTGGGCGGTGAGGTCCTTGGTCATCGGGACGCCCAGGTCGGCGCCCAGCTCGTCGCCGGACTTCGTGCGCCACCGCATCTGCCCGCCGTAGTTCATGAACATCACCGGCCGCACGACGTGGTCGGCCAGGGCCTCGGTGTAGCCGTAGGTGTAGTCGGCGCGCGACTGCTGCACGCCGGGGGCGATGTCGGCATAGGCGACGAACGGGATGGGGTGGTCGTCCGAACGGAAGGGGGTGCCCGTCAGCGCGACCCGGCGGGTGGCGTGGGTGAACGCGTAGGAGATCGACTCGCCCCAGCTCTTGGAATCGCCCGCGTGGTGGATCTCGTCGAAGATGACCAGGGTCTCCTTCGAATGGCACAGCGCCTCGTAGACGTAGGAGCGGGCCGCGACCCCCGCGTACGTGACGGCCGACCCGTGGTACTCCTTCGCACGGCCCCGCCGCGACGACCCACCCAGCCCCGGGTCCAGCTGGATCCCGACCCTGGCGGCGGCGTCCGCCCACTGCACCTTGAGGTGCTCGGTGGGGGTCACCACGACGATGCGGCGCACCGTCCGCGACGACAGCAGGGTCAGCGCGACCCTCAGCGCGAACGTGGTCTTGCCTGCTCCGGGGGTGGCCACGCAGAGAAAGTCGCGGGGCTGGTCCCGCGCGTACTGCTCAAGCGCCGCGGCCTGCCAGGCCCGCAGCGACGACGCGGTACCCCACGCCGCCCGTTGCGGGAATGCGGGGGACAGGTGGTCCAGGGCGGAGGAAGACATACGGTCGGTGACTCTAGCCGCCGGGTGCGCCGTGACCCAAGCCCCGACACGCCGGACAGGGCGTTCAGCCGGCCTTTCCCGCGCGGAGGGATTCGTAGGCGGCGAGCGCGCGGGCTCGGCCGTCGGCGAGCGAGGTGACGGGCTCGGGTCGATCGGCGAGGTCGACGTGCCAGGACAGTGGGGCGGCCGCGGCGAAGTCCCGGGCACCGTCGGCCTCCGGGGCGAGCCAGTGCGAGCGGTAGGCGGCTCGTGGGTCGAACTTGGTGGCCTGCGTGTCGGGGTTGAAGATCCGGAAGTAGGGCGACGCGTCGGGCCCGCAGCCCGCCACCCACTGCCAGTTCATCGCGTTGGAGGCGGCGTCCCAGTCGGTGAGCGTCCGCTCGAACCAGCCCAGCCCCACGCGCCAGTCGACGAGAAGGTGCTTGGTCAGGTAGCTGGCGGCGATCATCCGCACCCGGTTGTGCATCCGGCCGGTCGCCCACAGCTCCCGCATCCCCGCGTCGACCATGGCCACCCCGGTGCGGCCGCGGCGCCACAGCTCGGCCGCCTCCCCGTCGCCGTCCCACGGGAAGGACTCCCACTCCGGGCGCCAGCAGCGCTCGCCGAGGGTGGGGGACTCGTGGAACAGGTCGCGGGCGAACTCGCGCCAGGCCAGCTCGGAGAGGAAGCCCTCCACGCCGGGGCGTCCCTCGTGCCAGGCCGGGAGACACCGGTGCCAGATGGTGCGCGCGCTGATCTCGCCGACGGCCAGCGCATCGGACAGGCCCGAGGTGGCAGGGCGCCACGGGTCGTCGCGGTGCGCCGGGTAGTCCTCGACGGCGCCGTCCAGGAAGTCCTCCAGCCGCTGCACCGCGGCCGCCTCCCCGGCGTCGACGTGGCCGGCCACCACGTCCCAGCCGCGGCGCATCGCCGCCCGGGCCTCGGGCCAGTCCAGCGGGTCCGACCACGGCCAGGAGTCGGGGGGCCGGAGCTCCGGTGGCGCCACGGGTGGACGGATGTCCAGCTGCTTGAGCGCCTTGAAGAAGGGCGAGTACACGCGGAACGTGCCGCCCGAGCCGGTCCTCACGGAGCCGCGCGGCACCAGGTCCGCCAGGGGATGGAGGCTCAGCCGGGCGCCGGCCCGGGTGACCGCGTCGTCGAGGCCGTCGTCGGCGGCGAAGGGAAAGCCGACGGTGGTGTGGACCGACTGCGCGTCAGTGTCGCGGATGACCGAGGCCAACACGTCCGTGGGGCGCCCCCGCCGCACCGTGAGCCTGCTGCCGTGGCGCCGGAGCTCGGCGTCCAGCGCGGGCAGGCTCAAGGCCTGCCGTTCGGCGGAGGCGGGGTGCGCGGCCGCCTCGTCGGGATCGAGGATGACGAGCGGCACGACGCTGCCCTCGGCGGCGGCGGCCACGAGGGCCGGATGGTCCTCGACGCGAAGTACTCGCCTGAACCAGCAGATGGTGGTCATCGGGTATCGAAGCTCCTGTGATCGCCGCGGCCGGGGCGCGCGAGGGACGTGGGGCGAGTGTAGTGGCGGGGGTCAGGAGAAGCGCAGGAGCTGGCCGAGGTCCTTGACTCCCAGCTCCTGGGCCAGGGCCAGGTACAGCTCCGCGCAGGCCAGGGCATCGACCACGGCATCGTGGCCGCGGTAGTGCGGCAGCCCGGCGCGTGAGCGCAGCTTCCAGAGCCTCAGCGCGTCGCGGGGGTGGTCCTCGTCGAAGCCCAGTGCCCGATGCCCGAGCGCCATCGTGTCCACGGCGGGCAGCTCGATGCTCACGCCGTAGAGGAGGCGCACCGCGGCGGCCAGGAACCCCACCTCGATCGCGGCATGGTGGGCCAGCAGCACCCTGCCGGTGAGGCGTTCGAACACGCGGTCCAGCGCCTCGGCGCTGGGGATGGCGTCGGCGAGCTCGTCGTCGGTGATCTGGTGGATGACGGCGGACTGGCCCACCTCGTGACCGGGGTTGACGTAGAAGTTGGTGGCGGTGCCGAGCGGGATACTCAGCCCCGTCACGTCGATCATCCCGACCGAGAGAATGTGGTCGGCGGCCGGGGTCAAGCCGGTGGTCTCGAAGTCGACGGCGAGCAGGGCCAGCTCGGAGATCGGGGTGCTTCGTGGCACAGGCTCGGCGCTGAGGTAGCGGCGCAGCGCGCCGTCGGGCACCTTGTCCGCGGCCCCCGCGTTGGTGCGGCGGAACGGCCACCTCATGAGATGAAGTGCGTCTGGAACGTCACGGTGAGCGCAGATCGGGCCTTGCCGACGATCGAGAAGGCGTCGCGCAGGTGGCGGCGCTCGAAGTCCGACAGGTCCCCGGGATCGATGTGGCTGTCAGGCTCCTCGCCGGCGGCCACCTGCCTCCCCTGGTGCTGGAGGCGCGTGTAGCCGAGGAACTCGTAGGCGTCGAGCAGGTTGTCCACCTCGGCGCCGTGCTCGGCCGCGGCCAGCAGCCGCCCCCGGGTGGAGACCTGCGGCAGCCCTTTGTGCAGCGCGTGGATGCGGGCCACGTCGACGATGGGGTTGATGCCGCCCAGCTTGATGTCGAGACGGTCGCGGTGCTGGCCCTTCTTCTCGACGACGAGGCCGCGGAGGAACCCGATCGGCACCTCGGCGTCGTTGGCGTGCTTGGCCAGGTGGCCGAGGAACCGCGTCGAGGACGGCGCGGTCCGCAGGATGCGCTGCTGGAGGGCCGTGTACAGCGTGTGGTCGCCGTGGACGGGGCGCATGTCGAAGAAGATCGAGGAGTTGAGGACGGCCTCCGACGTGGGGGCCGCGAGCCAGGAGACGAATTCGCGGCTCCACGCCGCCAGCGGTTTGCGCCACTGCGGGTTGGTGGCCATGGCATCCCCCTTGCAGCGGGGAAAGCCGCACTCGACGAGGGCGGAGGTCACCGATTCGGCCAGCTGCTCGAAGTAGGGCGCGTGGCCGGGCTCGTAGTCGTCGCTGAGGATCAGGGCGTGGTCCTGGTCCGAGGCGAGCGCCTGTTCCCCGCGGGCCAGCGAGCCCAGCGCCACCCAGCAGTAGGGCACCGGGGGGGCGCCGAGCTGCTCCTCGGCCAGCTCCAGCAGCCGTTGCCACAGCGCCTCCGTGGTCCGACTCACGATCCGGGTGATGTCCTCGGCGGTGGCGTCCTGGCGCAGGAGGCGACCCACCAGCTTCGGTACCCTCCCCATGACGCGCGCCAGCGAGGCAGGGTCCGACTGCCGCGCCAGGTCCCCGACCACGTAGAGCGGGCTCGAGCGCTCCAACCGCATCAGATCGCCTGAGGTGACCATGCCGAGGACCCGGTCGCCATCCATCACCGGGAGGTGGTGGATCTTGTGCTCCACGAGGTTCAGCAGGACGTCCAGGGCGAGGGCGTCGTGGCTGATCGTGTGCGGCGCGGTGGACATGGACTCCGCCAGCGGCGACGAGGGCGCCACGGCCCGCGCGACCACCCGGCGCAGGTCCCGGTCGGTGAGGATGCCCACCAGGGCGTCAGCTTCAGTGACGAGGATGGCCGAGACGCGCGCCTCGTCCATCGCCTGGGCGGCCTCGCCGACGGTCGCGTCCGCCTGGATGGTGATGGGGGAGCGGGTGATCATCTCGGAGACGGGAACCTGCAGGACGGGGCCGCCCTCGGGGACCTGGCGGGTGGCATCGCTCAACCGCGACTCGGTGAAGTAACGCCGCACCTCCGGCACCGCGAGCAGCTCCCGGACCGCGTCCGGGGCGAACGACCACAGCAACGTGTCCTCGAGCGCGGTGAACGTGAAGCGGGACGGCCGCTCCTCGATGATGGACAGCTGCCCGAAGCAGGCGCCCTGCTCGTCGTTGTCGATGAGGTCGCCCCCGGCGTCGACGATCTCCACGGCCCCCGAGCGGACCAGGAACATCGCAGTGGGGGCGGAGCCGGCGGCGAGGATCACCGTGCCCCTGCGGACATAGCGCCCGACGGCGCGCTTCGCGAAGGCGGCGATCCGGCCGGGAGGGAGCAGGGACCACGGCTCGCGCGCGGCCAGGAACTGGGTGATGTCGGCAAGCTCAGACACGGCGGATCCCCTTCGATCGTTCGTTGCGCGCAGCCTACCCGTCGCCCCTGCGCCGGGCACGACTCGCCGTCTGAGTGGGGTCTCGGGTACCGGGAGGGCGCCGGGGTAGGGATGCGACGGCGTGTCGTGCACGGGGAGAGGGCGCTGGATAGGGTGAGGGGGAGTCTGGACGAGCCATGGAGGGCAGAGCAGTGTCGGAGATCGAGTCGTTCGCGCCGGGGTCGGGGCGACGGGTGCAGCCGAGGTCGCGGGTGGCCTCGGACGCCGCCGAGATCGACCTGAGCGGCACGTGGCGCTTCCGGTACTCCGCCCGGCCCGACCTGGCGCCCGACGGTGCCGCCGCCGTCGACCTCGACGACTCCGGCTGGGACCAGATCGACGTGCCGAGCCACTGGGTCCTCCAGGGTCGCGGCGACTGGGGCAGACCTGCCTACACCAACGTCAACTTCCCCTTCCCCGTGGAGCCCCCGCACGTCCCCGACGACAACCCCACCGGCGACTACCGCGTCGAGTTCGACCTGCCCGACGGCTTCGGGGACCGGGTGTTCCTGCGCTTCGACGGCGTGGAGTCCCTTGCCATCGCGTCCCTCAACGGCTCCCTGGTGGGCGTGGTGCGGGGGAGCCGGCTGGCCCAGGAGCTCGACGTCACCGACGAGGCCAGGCCCGGGCGCAACGTGCTCCACGTGCGCGTCCACCAGTGGTCGGCGGCCAGCTACGTGGAGGACCAGGACCAATGGTGGCTGCCCGGCATCTTCCGGCCGGTGACCGTCCTTGCCCGCCCCGCTGCCGGGATCGACGACCTCTGGCTGCGCGCGGACTTCGATCCCGAGACCGGCGAGGGCACCCTGATGCCCGAGGTGCGCGCCGACGCCGCGGCGTTCCCGGTCACGATCAGTCTCGACGAGCTCGGCCTGGCCCACACCTTCGAGGCCCCAGGAGACGTTGCGCCGATCCCGGTGGGCGTCGTCGAGCCGTGGAGCGCGGACCGGCCTCGCCTCTACGACGCCCGGGTGAGCAACGCCGCGGAGACGCGAACCCTGCGAGTGGGGTTCCGGCGCATCGAGATCGTGGGCCACGAGTGGCTCGTCAACGGCCGCAAGCTGCGTATCCGAGGTGTGAACCGGCACGAGTACGACCCCGACCACGGCCGGGTCTTCGATCGCGACCGGGTGCGCGCCCAGCTTCACCTGATGAAGCGCCACAACATCAACGCGGTGCGGACCTCGCACTACCCGCCCCACCCGGAGTTCTTCGAGCTGACCGACGAGGTGGGGCTGTGGGTGATCGACGAGTGCGACCTCGAGACCCACGGCTTCGAGCGCGGCGGGTGGGTGGACAACCCCACGGACGATCCCCGCTGGCGCGAGGCGCTCGTGGACCGCGTGATCCGGATGTTCGAACGCGACAAGAACCACCCGTCGATCGTCGCGTGGTCGCTCGGCAACGAGGCCGGCACCGGGGCCAACGCCGCCGCGATGGCCGCGTGGCTGCACCGCCGTGACCCCGACCGCCCCGTGCACTACGAGCCCGACTTCGAGGGCCGCTACACCGACATGGTCTCGCGCATGTACGCCACGGTGGAGGAGATGGAGGACCTGTCCGCCGGGACCGGCCGCAACCTTCGTGGCTCCGCGGGGCGCAGCGCCGTGCTCGCGGGCCGCCCCATGATCCTGTGCGAGTACCTGCACGCCATGGGCAACGGCGCCGGGGCGGTGGCCGAGTACGAGGAGCGTTTCGACACGCTGCCCCAATGGCACGGCGGCTTCGTGTGGGAGTGGCGCGACCACGGGCTGCGCACCACGACACCCGACGGCGTGGAGTACTTCGGCTACGGCGGCGACTTCGGCGAGCAGCTCCACGACGGCTCCTTCGTCTGCGACGGCATGGTGCTCTCCGACGGGACCCCCACCACGATGCTGGCCGAGTACGCCGCGGTGGTGACCCCCGTGAAGCTCACCGTCACAGACGAGGAGCTCGGGGTGGAGAACCGACGCCACGACGGCGACACCAGCGATCTGCGCATCGTGTGGCGCGACGAGCTGGACGGCCGAGAGATCGCCTCGGGCGAGGTGGAGATCCGGCCGGTGGCCCCGGGGGAGCTGGTCTGCGTCGAGCTGCCGCCGTTCCACGCCCCAGAGGCCGGGGAGCTGTGGCGCACCGTCGAGGCCGTGATGGCCGACGAGGGGCCGTGGGCGCCGGCCGGGCACGTGGTCAGCCGAGTCCAGTCGCTTCTCGCCGAGGCGCCGTCCGCCCCGCGACACCCGGTGACCGGCGAGACGCCCACGGCGTCCGGCGGCGTCTACAACCTCGGCCCCGCCGCCTTCGACGCGCGCACGGGCGACCTCCTGGAACTCGCCGGCCGCGATGTCCGCGGCCCGCGGCTGGAGCTGTGGCGGGCCCCCACCGAGAACGACTCGCTCGCGGGATTCAACTCCTACGTGGACGTGGAGGCCACCGCCTCGCGTGGCGTCGGCGCGCCCGCGCCGTCGTCGCTTGAGCAGTGGCGAGACGCAGGGTTGGACCGCCTGCACCGTCGTGTGCTGTCGGTCACCCCTGGTCCCGGCCGCCTCACGGTCCTGCATCGCTACGCCCCCGCCGCCACCAGGCAGGCGGTCACCGTCGAGCTGATCTGGTCTCTCGACGGCGACGACCTCCGGCTTGATGCCTCAGCCGAGCCGACGAAGGACTGGGAGGGCACGTGGCCGCGGATCGGCCTCCACTTCGAGCTTCCCCTCGGGCTCACCCGCGCGGCCTGGTTCGGCACCGGCCCGCACGAAAACTATGTGGACTCCTCGACCGCCGCCCACGTGGGGCGATTCCGGTCGATGATCGAGGATCTGGTGGTGAACTACGCCGTCCCGCAGGAGAGCGGGCATCGGATGGAGCTGCGCGAGCTGAGCCTCCCCGAGCTGGGCCTCGCCCTCCACGCCGAGCGGGCCGGAGGGGAGCTGCCCGGCTTCTCCCTGCGCGCCCACGACGCCCACCAGGTGACGACGGCCCGCCATCCGCACGAACTGGGGGAGCCCACTGCCATGCACCTGTACGTCGACGCCCAACAGCACGGGCTCGGTTCCCGATCCTGCGGGCCCGACGTGCGGCCGGAGTATATGCTGCGCCCCCGCGCCGCCGCGTGGTCATTGAGGTGGGCCGCCGAGTAGCCCGCGATAGGTGGGGCCGGCCCCCGGCGGAGTTCCTACGAGGAGTAGTATCAATTCCATCGTTGGCGACACCGCGGTGGCCGGCTCCTGGACGGAACCGCCCCGGTGCTCGGCCGACGTCGCTCGCCAGTGAGAGACACTCTTGATCCTTCTCACAGGGAGCACCATGACGGCCTCGGCCACCCTCCGCAACACCGACACCGCAGAAGACCCCTGGAGCGGTTTCCGCCCGGGGCCGTGGCAGCACAGCATCGATGTGCGCAGCTTCATCCTGAGCAACTTCACCCCGTACACCGGTGACGCCGCCTTCCTCACCGGACCCACGGAGAAGACGCTGCGCGTCTGGGAGACCCTGCAGCGGGACTTCCTCAGCGTGGAGCGCGCCCGTCGCGTCTATGACGTCGAGACCCACATCCCCGGCGACGTGGACGCCTTCCCCGCGGGCTACATCTGCGGCGACGACGATGTCATCGTCGGGCTGCAGACCGACACGCCGCTGAAGCGCCCCATGATGCCCGCCGGCGGCTGGCGGATGGTGGAGACGGCCATCCGCGAGGCCGGGCTGGAGCCCGACCAGCGGGTCAAGGAGATCTTCACCCGGTACCGCAAGACCCACAACGAGGCCGTCTTCGACATCTACACCCCCCGGATCCGCAAGGCGCGCAGCGCGCACCTCATCACCGGCCTGCCGGACGCCTACGGTCGCGGGCGGATCATCGGCGACTACCGAAGGGTGGCGCTGTACGGGGTGGACCGCCTCATCGAGCAGAAGAAGGTCGACCTCGACGCAGTGGCCGGCCAGCCGTTCTCCGAGAACTGGGCCCGTTACCGCGAGGAGCACGCCGAGCAGATCAAGGCGCTCCAGAAGCTGAAGAACCTGGGCGACAGCTATGGCTTCGATCTCCGGCGCCCCGCCGCGACCTTCGTCGAATCCGTGCAGTGGACCTACCTCGCCTACCTCGCCTCGGTGAAGAGCCAGGACGGCGCCGCGATGAGCATCGGCCGGCTCTCCGGCTTCTTCGACGTCTACGCCGAACGCGACCTCGCAGCCGGCCTCCTCACCGAGGAGGGCGTGCAGGAGGTCATCGACGCGCTGGTCACCAAGCTGCGCATCGTCCGGTTCCTCCGCACGAAGGACTACGACCAGATCTTCTCCGGGGACCCCTACTGGGCCACCTGGTCCGACGGCGGGTTCGCCGACGACGGCCGCACCCTGGTGACGAAGACGTCGTTCCGGCTGCTGCAGACGCTGCGCAACCTCGGCCCCGCGCCGGAGCCGAACATCACCGTCTACTGGGATGCGGCGCTGCCGGCCGGGTACAAGGACTTCTGCTCGCTCATCTCGATCGAGACCTCCGCGCTCCAGTACGAGTCGGATCGGGAGATCCGGTGCCACTGGGGCGACGACACCGCCATCGCGTGCTGCGTCTCGCCCATGGCCATCGGCAAGCAGATGCAGTTTTTCGGCGCGCGGCTCAACACCGCCAAGGCGTTCCTGTACGCCATCAACGGCGGCCGGGACGAGATGACCGGCAAGACCGTGGTGGACGGCTATGCGCCCATCACCGGTGACCAGCCGCTGGACTTCGAGACCGTCTGGGCGCGCTACGACGAGATGCTCACCTGGGCCGTCGAGACCTACGTCGAGGCGCTCAACATCATTCACTACTGCCACGACAAGTACGCCTACGAGGCCATCGAGATGGCGCTGCACGACGACGAGATCGTGCGCACGCTGGGCTGCGGCATTGCCGGGCTGTCCATCGTGGCCGACTCGCTCGCGGCCATCCGGTACGCCTCCGTCACCCCGGTGCGCGACGACACGGGCCTGGTGATCGACTACCTCACCGAGGGGGACTTCCCGAGGTACGGCAACGACGACGACCGCGCCGACGAGCTCGCCCAACTCGTGGTCTCCACCGTCATGGACAAGATCCGCGCCATCCGGCTCTACCGGGACGCAGTGCCCACCCAGTCGGTGCTGACCATCACCTCCAACGTCGTCTACGGCAAGGCCACCGGTGCCTTCCCCTGCGGCCACGCCGCCGGCACGCCCTTCGCGCCCGGTGCCAACCCGGAGAACGGGGCCGACACCCACGGGATGCTCGCCTCCATGATGAGCGTCGGCAAGCTCGCTTACGACGACGCACTGGACGGCATCTCGCTGACCAACACCATCACCCCCCAGGCGCTAGGCCGCACCGAGGGTGAGCGCGTCGCCAACCTGGTCGGCATCCTCGACGCGGGCATGGAGGAGGGGCTGTACCACGCCAACATCAACGTCCTGAACCGCGAGACTCTCCTCGACGCCATGGAGCACCCGGAGAACTATCCGCAGCTCACCATCCGCGTCTCGGGGTATGCGGTCAACTTCGTCAAGCTGACCCGCGAGCAGCAGCTCGACGTGCTCTCGCGGACCTTCCACGAGGCCCTCTAGGTGGCTGTGGCCTCCCCGGCGGCGCCCGCGGCGCGTCACGCCTCCATGCTCGGGGGAATCCCGACGGCGGAGGCGCTGGGCCGTTCGGAGCTCCTGGCCGCGCAGCGCGCCGGCGAGGTGGGCTCGGTGCACTCCTGGGAGCTGGTCACCGCCGTCGACGGTCCGGGCACGCGGATGACGACCTTCCTCGCGGGGTGTCCGCTGCGCTGCCTCTACTGCCACAACCCGGACACGATGGCGGCCTCGCGCGGGGTTCCAGTGCGGGCCGAGGACCTGCTGGCCCGGATCCGGCGCTACCGGGGCGTCTTCCGCGCCACGGGCGGCGGGATCACCCTCTCCGGCGGCGAGGTGCTCCAGCAGCCGGCGTTCGCGGCGCGGGTTCTGAGGGGCGCTAAGGAGATGGGCGTCCACACAGCCCTGGACACCTCCGGGTTCCTCGGCCGGCACGCCACCGACGAGCTGCTGGCCGACGTGGATCTGGTGCTGTTGGACGTCAAAGCGGGGGACGAGGCCACCTACCGGCGGGTGACGGGGCGGTCCCTTGCCCCCACGCTGGAGTTCGGCCGACGGTTGTCAGGGCTCGGCATCGAGACGTGGATCCGGTTCGTCCTGGTCCCCGGCCTGACCGACGACCCCGCCACCATCGCGCCGATCGCCGAGTATGCTGCCTCACTCCCCGCGGTCGGGCGTGTCGAGGTACTCCCGTTCCACCAGATGGGCCGGCAGAAGTGGGCGGAGGCCGGACTGGAGTACTCCCTCGCGGACACGCGGGCGCCGTCGCCGGAGATGGTTGAAGAGGCGCGGGCGCTGTTCCGCGGCCGGGGGCTCGTGGTGTACTGACGCTCCCCTGCTGAGGGACCCCGCGATTTGGCGCCTCGCCCCAGGCATGCCAGAATGGTCCGGTTGCTCCGCGATGGGGTCGGCGTCCTTGGCGCCATGCCCCGCGAGTGAGGTCGAGCAGACGCCCAAGCGCGAGATGTGGCCTTCCTTCACCGGAAGGGTTGTCTTACCTTGCGGCTGAGGGCGCGACACTCCCGACCTCGGGGGTTGGGGTGACAAGGGTTTATACCCTCAAAGGAACGTGAAATTTCCACAGGGCTAGAAGTAAGGAACGACGTGGCTGGACAAAAGATCCGCATCAGGCTGCGGGCCTATGACCATGAGGTCATCGACAGCTCGGCGCGCAAGATCGTCGACACTGTGACCCGCACGGGCGCGAAGGTGGCCGGCCCGGTGCCGCTGCCGACGGAGAAGAACGTGTACTGCGTCATCCGTTCGCCCCACAAGTACAAGGACAGCCGCGAGCACTTCGAGATGCGCACGCACAAGCGCCTCATCGACATCCTCGACCCGACGCCGAAGACCGTCGATTCGCTGATGCGCCTCGATCTGCCCGCCGGTGTTGACATCGAGATCAAGCTCCCGTGAGGTCTGAAGTGATGAGTGAACGAATCGTGAAGGGCATCCTGGGCACCAAGCTCGGCATGACCCAGTTGTGGGACGAGAACAACAAGATCGTCCCTGTGACCGTGATCCAGGCCGGACCCTGCGTCGTCACGCAGGTGCGCACCCCCGAGACCGACGGCTACTCCGCCGTGCAGCTCGGCTTCGGCGCCATCAAGGCCAAGAAGGTCACCAAGCCGGCCGCCGGGCACTTCGCCAAGGCGGACGTCACCCCGCGCAAGCGGCTGGTGGAGCTCCGCACCGCTGATGCGTCGGAGTTCACCCTGGGCCAGGAGCTGACCGCGGAGGTCTTCGCCGACGGCGAGATCGTCGACGTGACCGGCACCACCAAGGGCAAGGGCACCGCGGGCGTCATGAAGCGCCACGGTTTCCACGGCCTCAAGGCCTCGCACGGTGTGCACCGCAAGCACCGCTCGCCTGGCTCCATCGGTGGCTGCTCCACCCCCGGCAAGGTCTTCAAGGGCCTCAAGATGGCCGGCCGGATGGGCAACGAGAAGGTCACCATCCAGAACCTCAAGATCCACGCCGTCGACGCTGAGCGTGGTCTGCTGCTGGTCCGCGGCGCCATCCCCGGTAACAACGGGTCGCTCGTCGTCGTCCGCAGCGCAGCCAAGAAGGGTGTTGTCGCATGAGCGATCTGACAATTGACGTCGTCGACGCCAAGGGCAAGAAGGCCGGCAAGGTCGACCTTCCCGGCGATCTGTTCGACACGCAGACCAACATTCCCCTGATCCACCAGGTTGTCGTGGCCCAGCTGGCCGCGGCCCGTCAGGGCACGCACTCCACCAAGACCCGCGGTGAAGTCCGCGGCGGTGGCATCAAGCCGTGGCGCCAGAAGGGCACCGGCCGCGCCCGTCAGGGTTCGCGCCGCGCCCCCCAGTGGGCCGGTGGCGGCGTCGTGCACGGCCCGCAGCCGCGCGACTACTCGCAGCGCACCCCCAAGAAGATGATCGCCGCCGCACTGCGCGGCGCGCTGTCGGACCGGGCCCGCGAGGGCGGCGTGTTCGTCATCTCCGAGATCGTGGCGGGGGAGAAGCCCTCCACCAAGTCAGCCATCGAGGCATTGACGAGCGTGGCCGGGGATCTGAGCAAGGTGCTGGTCGTGCTGGACCGCTTCGAGGACGTGGCCTGGCTGAGCCTGCGCAACGTCCCCACGGTGCACGCGCTCGCCGTCGATCAGCTCAACACCTACGACGTGCTGGTCAACGACAAGGTGGTCTTCACCTCGGCTGCACTGGCCGCGTTCTCGGCCGGTCCCGCGGTGGGCAAGTCGGCCAAGGCCGTCGCCACCGAATCCGAGGCCGCCGCCGAGGAGACCGCTGTCGAGGCCCCCAAGGCCGAGAAGAAGACTGAGGAGAAGGACAAGTGACCACTGCGCTGAAGATCCGCGATCACCGCGACGTCATCCTGCGCCCCGTGGTGAGCGAGAAGAGCTACAACCTGCTCGATGACGGCAAGTACACCTTCATCGTCTCCCCGGACGCCAACAAGACCGAGATCAAGATCGCCATTGAGGCCATCTTCGATGTCAAGGTCACCTCCGTGAACACCCTCAACCGCACGGGTAAGCGCCGCCGCACCAAGTACGGGTACGGCAAAAAGGTCGACACCAAGCGTGCGATCGTCACCGTGGCCGAGGGCCAGAGCATCGACATCTTCGGAGGCCCGGTCAACTGACCGGCGAGCCGCTGAGAGAAGGAACTTAGACTCATGGGTATCCGTAAGTACAAGCCGACCACGCCGGGCCGTCGCGGCTCCAGCGTGTCCGACTTCGTTGAACTCACGCGCTCCACGCCGGAGAAGTCGCTGCTCGCGCCGAAGTCGAAGACCGGTGGCCGCAACAACACCGGGCGCATCACGACGCGTCACATCGGTGGAGGCCACAAGCAGGCCTACCGCATCATCGACTTCAAGCGCTACGACAAGGACGGCGTGCCGGCCAAGGTCGCTCACATCGAGTACGACCCCAACCGCACCGCCCGCATCGCGCTGCTGCACTACGCCGACGGCGAGAAGCGCTACATCATCGCGCCGAACGGCCTGGCTCAGGGCACTGTGGTCACCGCCGGCGAGGGCTCGGACATCAAGCCGGGCAACAACCTCGAGCTGCGCCAGATCCCCGTCGGCACCACGGTGCACGCGGTGGAGATGCGCCCGGGCGGCGGAGCCAAGCTCGGCCGTTCGGCCGGCGCGGCCATCCAGCTGGTTGCCCGCGAGGGCAAGTACGCCACGCTGCGCATGCCCTCTGGTGAAATGCGCCTGGTCGACGTCCGCTGTCGCGCCTCGATCGGCACGGTCGGCAACGCCGAGCAGTCCAACATCAACTGGGGCAAGGCCGGCCGCAACCGCTGGAAGGGCATCCGCCCGACCGTCCGCGGCGTCGTGATGAACCCCGTCGACCACCCCCACGGTGGTGGCGAGGGCCGCACGTCGGGTGGCCGCCACCCTGTGTCGCCCTGGGGCAAGCCCGAGGGACGCACCCGTGACAAGAACAAGGCGAGCAGTCGACTCATCGTCCGCCGTCGCAAGACCGGCAAGAAGCGCTGATAGGGAGCCTGAGGAAATATGCCACGCAGCCTGAAGAAGGGCCCCTTCGTCGACGACCACCTGCAGAAGAAGGTGGACGTTCAGAACGACAAGGGCACCAAGAATGTCATCAAGACCTGGTCGCGACGCTCGATGATCATCCCCGACATGCTGGGGCACACCATCGCAGTGCACGACGGCCGCAAGCACGTCCCGGTGTTCGTCACCGAGTCGATGATCGGTCACAAGTTGGGCGAGTTCGCTCCCACGCGCACCTTCAAGGGTCACGTGAAGGACGACAAAAAGGCCCGTCGCCGCTGAGGCGCGAGATAAGGAACTGAATCAACTATGAGCAACGAAAACGGCAACAGCCGTCGTCGCGAGAACCTGCTCGGTGATCGTCCTGGCTCGTTCGCCATCGCGCGCCACGTCCGGATGAGCCCCACCAAGGTCCGTCGAGTCGTCGACCTGGTCCGCGGCATGGACGTCAAGGACGCCCTTGTCGCCCTGAAGTTCGCCCCGCAGGCCGCGTCCGAGCCCGTGTACAAGGTTGTGGCCTCGGCCGTGGCCAACGCGGAGTCGGCCGAGGCCCTGCGCTCCGGCGACCTGTACATCTCCAAGGCGTTCGTCGACGAGGGCGTGACGCTGCGTCGAATCCGGCCCCGTGCGAAGGGGTCGGCCAGCCGCATCCTCAAGCGCGGCGCCCACATCACAGTGGTCGTCGAACCCCGCGAGACGAAGGGAGCCTGATTATGGGCCAAAAGATCAACCCGATTGGCTTCCGCCTCGGCATCACCACCGATCACAACTCCCGCTGGTACAGCGACAAGCAGTACTCGGAGTTCGTCGGCGAGGACGTCAAGATCCGCCAGTACCTGACCAAGACTCTTGAGCGCGCCGGCGTTTCGTCGATCGAGATCGAGCGTCGCTCGGAGCGGGTGACCATCTTCCTCCACGCCGCACGTCCGGGCATCGTCATCGGCCGCAACGGCGCCGAGGCGGAGCGCGTCCGCGCCGAGCTGGAGAAGCTGACCGGCAAGCAGGTGCAGCTGAACATCCTCGAGGTCAAGAACCCCGAGATCGATGCGCAGCTCGTGGCTCAGGGAGTCGCCGAGCAGCTCGGCGCCCGTGTCGCCTTCCGTCGCGCCATGCGCAAGGCCCAGCAGACGGCCATGCGTTCCGGCGCCGTGGGCATCAAGATCAAGTGCTCGGGTCGTCTCGGTGGCGCCGAAATGTCGCGCTCCGAGGGTTACCGCGAAGGCCGTGTGCCGCTGCACACGCTGCGCGCCGACATCGACTACGGCTTCTTCGAGGCCCGCACCACGTTCGGCCGGATCGGCGTCAAGGTGTGGATCTACAAGGGCGACGTCACCGGCACCCGCGCTGAGCGCGCTGCCCAGAAGGCCGCCCGCAACAACGCCCCCGGTGGCCGTCAGCAGCGTCCGGGCCGTCGTCCCGCCCGCGGCGAGGCTCGTGGGGATCGTCCCGAGCGCGGCGGTCGCCGTCGCGCCGACGCAGCCCAGGCTGAGGCCCCGGCTGCGCCCGCAACCGAGAACGCAGGAGCCTGATCATGCTGATTCCTCGTCGCGTGAAGTTCCGTAAGCAGCACCACCCCACGCGTGACGGTGCGGCCAAGGGCGGCACCAAGCTCGCCTTCGGTGAGTACGGCATCCAGGCGCTCGAGTCGTCCTACCTGACCAACCGTCAGATCGAGGCCGCTCGTATCGCCATGACCCGTCACATCAAGCGTGGCGGCAAGGTCTGGATCAACGTGTATCCGGACCGCCCCCTGACCAAGAAGCCGGCCGAGACCCGCATGGGTTCCGGCAAGGGTTCCCCCGAGTGGTGGATCGCCAACATCAAGCCCGGACGCGTGCTGTTCGAGCTGTCCGGCGTCCCGGAGGACGTGGCCCGCGAGGCCATGCGTCTGGCCATCCACAAGCTGCCCTTCAAGGCACGCTTCATCAAGCGCGAAGCAGGTGATATCTGATGAGTAACTCTCTCGCCGCACACGATCTTCGTGGTCTGTCGCGTGATCAGCTCAACGCCAAGGTCGTTGAGTTGAAGGAGGAACTGTTCGGCCTTCGGTTCCAGGCTGCCACCGGCCAGCTGGAGTCGAGCAGCCGCATGCGCAACGTCCGCAAGGACATTGCACGCATCTACACCGTGCTGCAGGAGCGCAACCTCGGCATCGTCGACGAGCCGGTTGTTGAGGAGAAGTGAATATGAGCGAAGACACCACCACCACTGAACAGCGCGGCGCCCGCAAGGTGCTGCAGGGCGTTGTCGTGTCCGACAAGATGGACAAGACGATCGTGGTCCTCGTCGAGGACCGCGTCAAGCACCCGCTGTACGGCAAGGTCATGACCAAGTCGTCCCGCCTGAAGGCGCACGACGAGGAGAACTCGGCCGGCATCGGCGACCGCGTTCGCGTCATGGAGACCCGTCCGCTGTCCGCGCAGAAGCGCTGGCGCCTGGTCGAGATCATCGAGCGCGCCAAGTAAGGCAGACTCACCAGCAGAAGGCCCGCACCCCCTCTTGGGGAGCGGGCCTTCTGCATGTCCGGCGACTGGCCTGGCTACCGGCCGGTGGAGGGGAGACCGGGACGGGCGAGTTCAGGCGCGGGCGCCTTGCTGGGCTTTTGCGTCGGCGTCGGCGTCGGAGCCTGAGTCGGGGTGGGCGTGGGGGAGGGGGATGGCCGTGGTTCCTCGGTGATCAACACGGTCTGGGACGGGTGGCCCAGCTCGTGGCGCGCGATGATGGGGGCACGGCTGGGGTGCTCGATGGTGACGGTAGCCTCAGCCGAGTAGCACCCCGGCAGGGCCAGCCGGGTCCGGGCCAGCCCCGTGGCCCCGAAGCCGGCGCCTGATCCAGGAAGCGGCACATCGTCGTAGCGCCCGGCGGTGGCTCCCCCGGACCAGTCCACGCCCTCGCAGGTGGGCCCGCCGTCGGTCTGCCGCGGACTGACGGGCCCGATGATGCGTCCTGAGGCGCTCACGGCCAGCTCCGTCGAATCGGGCACCGCCACTCCGGGCACGCCGTCGAGGCTCAGTGCGTCAGAGGCCTCGACCCCGGCACGAGCCGTGCCGTGCGGGCTCAGGCGGGTGGTGATCATGGGGGCGAGCACCAGGCTTGTCTCGGGCAGCTGGGGCCAGCTGGGCGCGTCCGGGGGAGTGACGAACTCAGCCGGCGCAAGGGCCTCCACCCAGTGGTAGTACCCGGGGCCGGGGAACCTCAGCGAGGTGGACGCGGCCTCGGCCGAGCCGTCGGGGCCGTAGCGTCCGGAGAAGACCGCCTCGCCCACGGGCTGGGTGTCGGCCGCGGATGCGGCAGCGAGGTCCTCGAGGGAGGCGAAGGGACCGTAGAGGGTGGTGGTGCCGGAGAAGCGCGCTCCTGGCCTGCCGCCGGCCACGGTCACCAGATCCACCGCCGGCTCGCCGGCCACGGCCACCAGGTCCCGGGTGCGCGTGGTGACGGCGGGGGTGAAGTGGGGAGCCAGCGAGGCCTCCACGGTGGCGACGACCGATTCAGGCCTGGGCGCCGCGAGCAGCCGCTGGACGGTCCGCTCGGCGGGCACGAAGACCCGGGGTGCCGATCCCGCCAGCCCAGCGAAGGTGACTGACACATTGCCGACCGAGGGTTCGGATCCTGGGCGTGCCATCGTCACGCGGATGTCGGCCACGCCGGAGGTCCCCGTCGTGGAGGGCGCCGACTCGACGGTGGAGGCCCCCGTTGGCGCGACCGAGAGCGTGACTCCTGGCACGGCGATGCCCGCCCTCGAGGTCACCGAGGCGCGAAGCTGGCCTGAGGGCGCCGCCAGGGTGGGGCGGGAGACCCACTCGAGCCGGGCCGTGTACGGCCCCGCGAATCTGGCCGCCGCGCGGGTGAGCCGGTCGAACTCCGTCCCCGTCGACGGCTGCGCGGCGACCACGGCCGCCCATCGGGCGGACTCGCGGGCCCGCTGCTGCGCCCCGTCGACCGTCCGCACGCGGACGAAGTGCTCGACGGCGGCGCCGGTGTCGGCTGAGGGACTCTGCCCGGTGTGCGTGAGGACCCAGGCGAGGTCCGCCGTCTCAGCCTCGGAGAGTGTCGCGGTGCCGTTGCCGTGCAGGAGTGCGCCGTCGTCGGCCAGACCCGACTGCTTGACCAGTGGCGTCCCCGCGGGAGCCTCCTCCCAGTCCGTGGCGCGCCTGGGCGGTGCGGACATCAGGTCCGCGCAGTACGCGGTGACCGGGCCCATCCGGTAGGCGCCGTACCAGTCCCGCCCGGTGCGAGGCATCGACACCGTGTGCCCGGCGCCGGCCAGCGGGCCGTCCTGGGGCCGGGCGTCGGCGGGAGCGGGCGCGACGAGGAGGGTCAGTAGCACGGTGATGAGCAGGGCGGTGGCGGGGCGTGGTCTCATGATCAGGGGCTTCCTGGTTGCGGTCGGGTTCGCACCACTCTTGGTGAGAACCCCACCGCTTTCCCAGGTCACGTGCGGCCTGTGGAGAACGTGTCAGCCGCGCCGACCTCGTGCTGTGGAGGGAAGGGCGCCGCCCGGCAGGCTCAGGAGCCCTCGGGCCAGGAGTCCGGCGTGGGTTCCGCGGTGTCCTCCTCGGCCTCGGAATGGTCGGTCCACGAGTCCTTCGGCCGGTAGCCGAGCTCCAGCATGGTGTTGGTGAGGTCCCAACGACGATTGGGGTTGTCCGAGACGGCGTAGTAGAGCCCGAACCGCACCTCCGCCTCGATGGCGCAGCGCACCACCTCGACGGTGTCGTCCTCGCTCAGCCACATCGCCCGCAGCAGGTCGAGGTCGGTGTCGTGGGTGGTCTTTGAGCTCCAGCCGATCCTCAACGCGATGAAGTCCATGCCGTGCTGGTCGTGGTAGAACCGGCCGAGCGCCTCGCCGAACACCTTTGACACCCCGTAGAGCGAATCCGGGCGGGGGAGCATGTGCGGATACACCGGCCACTGCTCGTCGCGGTCGTACATCCCCATCGCGTGATTGGAGGAGGCGAAGACGAAGCGCCGCACCCCCGCCTCGCGGGCGGCCTCCAGCGCGTTGCGCAGGCCCACGATGTTGGCGCTCAGCACGGCGTCCCACGTCGACTCGGGCGATGCCGCGCCCGCCATGTGGACGACGGTGTCCACCCCCTCCATGAGGGCGAGGGTGTCGTCGTAGTCCGTGAGGTCCGCGATGCGGATGGTGTCCGGGTCGTCATCGTCGGGGTGACGCCCCTGGAGGACGAGGTCGTACTCGTCGCGCAACCGGCGCGCCAGGAGTGCTCCGATGCCGCCTGTGGCGCCCGTGATGAGGATTCTGCGCTGTGCCATGACGCCCATCCTGCCAGCGGCGACGAGGCACGATGCGGCCTCCGTGGAACGCGTGGGGTAGAGTACCGCCCAGCACTCGGATCGTTCTGCTCTGAGTTCCTCTAGCTTCTTTCTCCGATGCCATCGCGCTGCGGACACCTAGGAGCCTGCTGAACAATCATGCCTCGGCTGCGGCGCACCGGATCGGGCGATCTGGCACCCCTCCATCTGGATATGGACGTCAAGTACACGCACCAGATGTAGTGGCACCACCTCATCCCGCCCGGCACGTCCTCGCCGGAGACAGCATTGTTCAGCACACTCCTAGTCCGCGCCGGGCAGAACCGCTGCATCACCCCCACACGGGAGTCTTTCCTCATGTCTTCACTGTCCTTCGGCGCGCTCGGCGTGCCCGCACCCCTCGCCTCCATCCTCGCTGAGCGAGACATCACCCTCCCCACGCCCATCCAGGCCGCGACGCTGCCGGACTCGCTCAGCGGCCGCGACGTGCTGGGCCGGGGCCGCACAGGCTCGGGCAAGACCTACGCCTTCCTGCTGCCGCTGGTGGCACGCCTCTCCTCCTCCGGCACCCGTCGCGCCGCCAAGCGGCCGCGCGCCATGATCCTCGCCCCCACCCGGGAGCTCGCGATCCAGATCGACGAGGCGCTCGCGCCGCTGGCGGCCTCCGCGGGGCTCACCTCGCGCACCATCTTCGGCGGCGTCAACCAGAAGCCGCAGGCGGCGGCCCTCACCAGGGGCGTTGACGTGATCGTCGCGTGCCCGGGCCGTCTGGAGGACCTGATCGCCCAGGGCGTCGCCTCCCTGGCCGGCGTCGAGATCACCATCATCGACGAGGCCGACCACATGGCGGACCTCGGGTTCCTGCCGTCCGTGCGCCGGCTGCTGTCCCAGACCCCGAAGGCCGGGCAGCGCATGCTGTTCTCCGCCACCCTGGACAAGGCCGTGGGGACCCTGGTGAACCAGTTCATGACCAACCCCGTCGTGCACGAGGCGGACTCGGCCGAGTCGCCCGTCGCCACGATGACCCACCACGTGCTGCACGTGGCAGACGACCACCACCTCCCGGTCCTCATCGACCTCGCGGCCGCTCCGGGCCGGTCGGTGGTGTTCACCCGCACCAAGCACCGCGCCAAGAAGATCGCCCGCCAGCTCAATGCCGCCGGGATCCCGGCCGTCGAGCTGCAGGGCAACATGAGCCAGAACGCGCGCGAGCGCTCCATGGCGGCCTTCCATGCAGGCACGGCCCAGACGCTCGTGGCCACCGACGTCGCGGCGCGCGGCATCCACGTCGACGATGTCGGCCTGGTCATCCACGCGGACCCGCCGGTGGAACACAAGGCCTACACGCACCGCTCGGGCCGCACCGCCCGCGCCGGGGCCGAGGGCACCGTCGTCACGCTCATGCTCGACGGGCAGCGCTCGGACGTGCGCGACCTCACCCGCAAGGCGGGCGTCAATCCCACCATCACCCGCGCCGACGCGCGACACCCGGTGCTGCGCGAGATCGCGCCCGGGGAGCGCTCCTTCCCGGGCGGCCTCATCAAGCCCGAACCCCAGGAGGGGCAGGGCGGTGGCGGCCGTCGCGGTGGGGCGTCAGCGCGACCGCGCAGTGGGTCCGACCGTCCGCAGGGTGGTCGCGGCCAGCGTCCCCAGGTCCAGCGCGGCGAGCGTCCCGCCGAGGGCCGTTCCCGACGGCCCGCCGCTGCGGCCACCGCCTCGGCGGGTGGAGTCGCCCGGTTCTCGGCCGAGAGCGGTCGTCGCAGGAGCCGCTAGCGGGACACTCATCCTGAGCTGTCACAAGTCGCCCGGTCCGCACCACGCGGCCCGGGCGACTCGCACGTCCGGCGAACCGGCTCTGGTCTGTTGGATGCAGTGACGTATCCTGGAAGGCTCACGGCCCAGAAGCCGCGACATCCTGTCACCGAGGCCCCATGCTGCAGCTTGAGAAAGTCCGCAAGTCGTACACCACAGGCGACTTCACCCAGGTGGCACTGGACGACGTCTCCATCGCCTTCCGCGACAACGAGTTCGTCGCGATCCTCGGTCCCTCAGGTTCCGGCAAGACCACCCTGCTCAACGTCGTGGGCGGTCTCGACCACTACGACTCGGGCAACCTCGTCATCGACGGCATCCCCACCGACGAGTACCGCGACCGTGACTGGGACACCTACCGCAACAATCGCATCGGGTTCGTCTTCCAGGCGTACAACCTCATCCCGCACCAGAGCGTCCTCTCCAATGTCGAGCTGGCCCTCACGCTGGCAGGCGTCTCGCCCTCCGAGCGGAAGCGACGAGCCATGGCGGCGCTGTCCGAGGTGGGCCTGGCCGAGCACGTGCACAAGCGCCCCAACCAGCTCTCCGGCGGCCAGATGCAGCGCGTCGCCATTGCCCGCGCGCTGATCAACGACCCGGACATCCTGCTGGCAGACGAGCCCACCGGCGCCCTCGACACGGCCACCAGCGTCCAGATCATGGCCCTGTTGACAGACATCGCCCGCGACCGTCTGGTCATCATGGTCACGCACAACCCCGAGTTGGCCAAGGAGTACGCCACCCGCACCGTCCAGCTCCGCGACGGGGTCGTCTTCTCCGACACCGACCCCTACCAGCCCGAGCAGCAGCAGGAGAGCGGGCGCCCGGCGCGGCGCACGTCCATGAGCTTCCTCACCGCCATCGCGTTGTCGTTCAACAACCTGATGACGAAGAAGGGCCGCACCCTGATGACGTCGTTCGCGGGCAGCATCGGCATCATCGGCATCGCCGCGATCCTCGCGCTCGCCAACGGCGTCGGCCTCTACATCAAGGGTGTCGAGGAGGACACGCTGTCGATGTACCCGCTGTCCATCGAGCGGCAGGGCTTCGACCTCACCTCCCTACTGGCGGGGTCGCCAGACGGACGCGACGACGATGCCCCGGAGCCCGTCGAGGGTGAGGTGCCGGAGGCCCAGCGCGTCTCCAGGATGCTCGGCGGGGTCGGCACCAACGACCTCGCCTCCCTGAAGAGATACTTCGACGACGGCGACAGCGGGATCGACGACTTCGTCAACTCCATCGAGTACAGCTACGACGTCACCCCGCGGATCTACGCCGAGACGCGGGAAGGGCCCCGCCAGGTCAACCCCGACACCACCTTCAACTCCGTCGGGTTGGACCCTACCTCCACCGTCAACTCGCTCCTGGGCCCCGGCGCGGGATCCGGGGTGTTCAGCGAGCTGGTCGAGGACCTGTCGCTGGTGGAGACACACTACGAGGTGCTCGCCGGAGACTGGCCCGACGACGCCCTCGAGACCGTCGTCGTGCTCAGCCCCAGCGGCAGGGTGAGCGACCTCACGCTCTATGCCATGGGGCTGCGCGACCCGGCTGAGCTCGACGTGATGGTCACCCAACTCGCGAACGAGGAACCCATCACCGAGCCCGGTGCCGCGATCACCGTCACCTACGACGACCTGCTGGCCGCGACATTCCGGCTCGTCAACGTGCCCGACCTCTACAGCTACGACGCCGAGTTCGGCGTGTGGACCGACCGGAGCTCCGACGAGGGCCACGTGGCGAGCGTCGTCGACTCGGCCGAGACGTTGGAGGTGGTCGGCGTCGTGCAGGCCGTGGAGGACAGCACGATCCTGCAGTCTGGCATCTACTACACCCCCGCGCTCACCAGGCACGTCATCGAGAAGGCGGCGGGCAGCGAGATCGTCGCCGACCAGCTGGCCCGTAGCGACACCAACGTGCTCACCGGCCGCAGCTTCGCCGACGACCGGGCCGCCGCCGAGGAGATGGACCTCTCGCAGCTCATCAGCTTCGACCAGGATGCCATCGCTGGGGCCTTCACCTTCGACGCGGACGCCCTCGAGATCGACACCTCAGCACTGGAGAATCTCAGCCTGCCGGAGTTCGCTCTGGACCCCTCGTCCCTGCCGGAGCTGGATCTCGCCGCACTCCTGGGGGAGCTCGACCTGGCCTCCGTCGTCGCGGCGCCAGACATGGGCGCCGAGGCCGGTCAGGTGGTCAGCTGGACCACCTCGCTGGCCACCTCGTTCGCGGTCTTCGTCACTGAGAACCAGCTCGATCCGGCCGACACGGAGGCCAACTTCCGGCTCTTCCTCCAATCGCCGACCGGGCAACAGCTCCTCGTCGGCACCGTGCAGGAACCTCGTCCGCTCGACGCCGAGACTCTCGCAGGACTGCTGGAGGCCCTCCTCGGCTTCGCCGCGACGCCCCTTCAACCGCCGTCCGACGCCCCCGAGCAGCCCGCCCCCGCGCCGAGCGCCCCGTCGCCCGGCGCTGAGGCGAGGGTCGAGGCGTTCCTGAGTTCGGAGCAGGGTCAGGCGGCGCTGGCGGCCACCGGCGGGCTCATCGACCCGGAGGCGCTGGTGGCCGCCGCTCAGGCCTATGACCGGTTCGTCGAGCAGGCGCAGCCGGCCACGGACGAGCAGCCGGACGTCGCGGCGCTGGTGCGGGCCTTCCTGGACTCGCCGCAGGGCCTGGACCTGCTGACGCGCCTGGGGGCGACGCCCCCCGGGCAGGCACCGGCTGCCGAGGCACCGGGGGAGGAGGCCGGGTTGCTCACGCAGCTGGTGCGCGGCTACCTGGCCTACACCGTCGACAACGGCCTGCCCATCGACGGCGTGGAGGCTAACCTCGACGGCTTCCTCGCCTCGCCTCAAGGCGCGGACCTCCTCGCCGCGGCCGGGGACCTGATCGACACCGACGCCCTCACCGCGCAGCTGCAAGGCGCGATGGGCTCCTACATCGCGGATGTGATGGGAGAGCTGACCGGCGCCCTGTCCACGCAGCTGGCGGACGCGCTCGGCACCCAGGTCTCCGCCGCCATCGAGGGCTCGATGGGCCGGTTGAGCGAGAACATGGCCGACGCCATGAGCATCGACGAGGCGGTCTTCGCCGACGCGTTCCAGCTCAACCGCAACCAGGACGAGCTGACCCAGCTGTTGATGGCGATGACCACGCGGCAGCTGAGCTCCTACGAGGGCAACCTGCGTACGCTCGGCTTCGCCGATCTCACCGACCCGTCCACCATCCAGATCTTTCCCAAGGACTTCGAGTCCAAGGAGCGCGTGCTGGACATCCTCGACGCCTACAACGCCAGCGCCAAGGAGGCCGGCGACGAGGATCGCGTCATCACCTTCACCGACATCGTCGGGGCGCTGATGGGCTCGGTCACCGACATCATCAACACCATCAGCTACGTGCTGGTGGCCTTCGTGGCGATCTCCCTGGTGGTCAGCTCCATCATGATCGGCGTCATCACCTACATCTCGGTGCTGGAGCGCAAGAAGGAGATCGGAATCCTGCGCTCCATCGGTGCGAGCAAGCGCGACATCAGGCGCGTGTTCAACGCCGAGACCCTCATTGTCGGGTTCGTGGCGGGCCTGCTCGGCGTGGTGGTCACGTTCCTGCTGACCATTCCCGCCAACGCCATCGTCGAGGCCAACTTCGACGTGCCGAACGTGGCTCAGCTGCCGCTGCAGGCGGCTGTGATCCTGGTGCTGGTCAGCATGGGGTTGACGGCGCTGGCGGGCCTGATCCCGGCGTCGGCCGCGTCGCGCAAGGACCCGGTCGAGGCGCTGCGCAGCGAATGACGGCAGAGGCGCGTGGAGACGGGAGAGGGCCTCGTCGGGGCTGATTTCTTCCCCGGGTCCACTACGGGCTAGACTGTCCCAGTTGCCTTGGGACTGTGCCCTTTCGAGGGGACCTTTCCCGGGTTCACACCACGCTCCCTCTCTCTCGGGCTGGGGGCTGCCGCCTGGCAAAATCCAGGGGGTTCATTTCTAGTTTCACAAGGCCCCATGCATGGGAACCGGTGGATCAAGGAGAAGTAGATGATCCAGCAGGAGTCGCGACTGAAAGTCGCCGACAACACTGGTGCCAAGGAGATCTTGTGCATCCGTGTGCTCGGTGGCTCTAAGCGCCGCTACGCCTACCTCGGCGACACCATCGTCGCCACCGTCAAGGACGCGATCCCTGGCGGCAACGTCAAGAAGGGCGACGTGGTCAAGGCCGTCGTCGTCCGCACCGTCAAGGAGCGTCGCCGCGCCGACGGGTCCTACATCAAGTTCGACGAGAACGCCGCCGTCATCCTGAAGAACGACGGGGAGCCCCGCGGCACCCGCATCTTCGGCCCGGTTGCGCGCGAACTCCGCGAGAAGAAGTTCATGCGCATCGTCTCGCTCGCCCCGGAGGTGATCTGATCATGGCATCGCTCAACATCAAGAAGGGTGACCGCGTCAAGGTCATCTCGGGCAAGGACAGGGGTGTCGTCGCCGAAGTCATCGCCGTGAACCCCGAAACGAAGCGCGTCACCGTGCAGGGTGTCAACCTCGTCAAGAAGCACCGTCGCGAGTCCCAGACCGCGGCCGGCCGCAAGGTCGAGGGCGGTGTGATCACCGTCGAGGCCCCCATCCATGTGTCCAACGTGCAGCTCGTGGTCAAGGTCGACGGCAAGGAGGTCGTCACGCGCATCGGTCACAAGCGCGTCGACGTCACCAAGCGCCGCCCCGACGGCTCCGAGTACACCGCGCAGCGCTCCGTGCGCATCGCCCGCAAGACCGGGGAGGAGATCTGATGACCGCCACCGCAGCCCCCACCGCGATTCCGCGGCTGAAGGCCAAGTACCGCGAGAGCATCGTCCCGGCACTGCAGGACGAGTTCAACTACGACAACGTCATGCAGATCCCCGGTCTGGTCAAGATCGTGGTCAACATGGGCGTCGGCGAGGCCGCGCGCGACTCGAAGATCATCGAGGGCGCCATCAAGGACCTCACCGCCATCACCGGCCAGAAGCCGTCGGTGACGAAGGCCCGCAAGTCGATCGCCCAGTTCAAGCTTCGTGAGGGTCAGCCCATCGGCTGCCACGTCACGCTGCGCGGCGACCGCATGTGGGAGTTCGCAGACCGGCTTTTGACGCTCGCGCTGCCCCGTATCCGCGACTTCCGCGGACTCAACGGCAACCAGTTCGACGGCAACGGCAACTACACCTTCGGCCTCTCGGAGCAGGTCATGTTCCTCGAGATCGATCAGGACAAGGTGGATCGTGTCCGCGGCATGGACATCACCTTCGTGACCACGGCGGCCAACGACGCGGAAGGCCTGGCGCTGCTCAAGCTCCTCGGCTTCCCCTTCAAGGCCGTCGATGACGCCAAGAAGCAGAAGTCGAAGCGCGGCCCCGCGTTCTACGCCAAGAAGAAGAAGTGAGCTGACCCATGGCAAAGACAGCACTCAAGGTCAAGCAGGCCCGGAAGCCGAAGTTCGGCGTGCGCGCCTACACCCGTTGCCAGAAGTGCGGCAGGCCCCACTCGGTCTACCGCAAGTTCGGCCTCTGCCGCATCTGCCTGCGCGACATGGCGCACGCCGGCGAACTGCCCGGTGTGACCAAGTCGTCCTGGTGATCCGGAACCACTGTTCCTAAGGAATTCAAGTTGCGACAGGTCCGGGTCCCCCGGAAACCGGCGCGAGAAAGAGGCAACAAGTCATGACAATGACTGATCCGATTGCAGACATGCTGACACGTCTGCGGAACGCCAACCAGGCGTTCCTGGACTCGACGACCATGCCGTCGTCGAAGATCAAGGTGGGCATCGCCGAGATCCTCAAGGCCAACGGTTACATCTCGGATTTCGAGTTGACCGAGGTTGAGGGGCAGGTTGGCAAGGTCCTCAAGGTCACTCTGAAGTACGGCGACTCGCGCGTGCGCTCCATCGTGGGCATTCGTCGCATCAGCAAGCCGGGGCTCCGCGTCTACGCGAAGTCCACGGAGTTGCCGAAGGTGCTGGGCGGTCTCGGCATCGCCATCATTTCGACGTCCCAGGGTCTGTTGACCGACAGGGACGCCAAAGCCAAGTCCGTGGGCGGCGAAGTACTCGCCTACGTCTGGTGACCGGCGAAGGTAAGGAGAAAAACTAATGTCGCGTATTGGCAGGCTCCCCATCGCCATCCCATCCGGCGTCGACGTGTTGCTCGACGGCCGACAGGTTGACGTCAAGGGACCCAAGGGGTCGTTGACGCTCACCGTCGCCGAGCCCATCACCATCGAGAAGCAGGAAGACGGCCAGCTCGCCGTCGCCCGTCCCAACGACGAGCGTCAGAGCAGGTCCCTCCATGGCCTCACCCGCACCCTGATCAGCAACATGATCCAGGGCGTGACCGAGGGCTATGAAAAGAAGCTTGAGATCGTCGGCGTTGGTTACCGCGTGATCTTCAAGGGCCCGCAGCAGCTGGAATTTGCGCTCGGATTCTCCCACCCCGTGATCGTGAACGCCCCCGAGGGCATCACCTTCGTGGTGGAAGCGCCCACCAGGTTCAGCGTCCACGGCATCGACAAGCAGCTTGTCGGCGAGACCGCGGCCAACATCCGCAAGATCCGCAAGCCCGAGCCCTACAAGGGCAAGGGTGTCCGTTACGCGGGCGAACAAGTCCGCCGCAAGGCCGGAAAGGCTGGCAAGTGATGGCCATTTCGCTCAGCAACCGCAAGTCGCTGGCTCCCAAGACGGCGTCCCGCGCCCGTCGGCAGCTCCGTGGCCGCAAGAAGATCAACGGCTCGGCCGATCGTCCCCGTCTGGTGGTCAACCGGTCCTCCCGGCACCTGTTCGTTCAGGTGATCGACGATGTCCAGGGCAAGACGCTGGCGTCCGCGTCCACCATGGAGGCCGACCTGCGCGGCACCGAGGCGGACAAGTCCGAGAAGGCACGCAAGGTCGGTGTCCTGATCGCCGAGCGCGCGAAGGCTGCCGGCGTCGAGCAGGTCGTCTTCGACCGTGCGGGTAACAAGTACCACGGGCGGATCGCTGCTCTGGCGGATGCAGCCCGCGAGGCCGGGCTCGGCTTCTAACACGACGAAAGGAAAGGTTTTTCACGATGAGTGAAACCCAACAGCGCCGAGGTTCTGGCGCTACAGGTGAGCGTCGTGGCCGTGACGATCGTCGTGGCCAGGCTCCGAAGGAAGAAAGCAAGTACCTCGAGCGCGTGGTGACCATCAACCGCGTCGCCAAGGTGGTCAAGGGTGGTCGTCGCTTCAGCTTCACCGCTCTGGTCGTCGTCGGCGACGGCGAGGGCATGGTGGGCGTCGGCTACGGCAAGGCGAAGGAGGTGCCGGCCGCGATCGCCAAGGGTGTTGAAGAGGCCAAGAAGCACTTCTTCCGCGTGCCGTTGATCCAGCGCACGATTCCACACCCGGTTCAGGGTGAGAAGGCCGCGGGCGTGGTCATGCTGCGCCCCGCGTCCCCGGGTACCGGCGTCATCGCCGGTGGGTCGGCTCGCGCCGTCCTCGAGTGCGCCGGCGTGCACGACGTGCTCGCCAAGTCGCTCGGCTCGTCCAATGCCATCAACGTGGTGCACGCCACGGTGGATGCGCTTCAGCAGCTCGAAGAGCCCCAGGCCGTGGCCAAGCGTCGCGGCATGGCGATCGAGGACGTCGCTCCGGCGGCGCTCATCCGCGCCTCGAAGGAAGAGGTGGCTCACTGATGGCCGAGCTGAAGATCACCCAGGCAAAGTCTGGGGTGGGTGGAAAGCAGAACCAGCGTGAGACGCTGCGGACGCTCGGTCTGGGTCGCATCGGCTCCTCGGTGGTCCGTGAGGACCGCCCCGAGGTGCTCGGGATGATCCGCACCGTCGCCCATCTGGTTACCGTGGAAGAGGTGAAGTGACGATGACGCTCAAGCTGCATCATCTGCGCCCCGCCCCCGGCGCCAAGACGGCTAAGACCCGTGTTGGCCGTGGTGAGGGTTCGAAGGGTAAGACCGCTGGTCGCGGTACGAAGGGCACCGGGGCGCGTAAGAACGTTCCCCAGAACTTCGAGGGCGGCCAGATGCCGTTGCACATGCGGATCCCGAAGCTCAAGGGCTTCAAGAACCCGTTCCGGGTTGAGTACCAGGTGGTCAACGTCGGCCGTCTCTCCGAGCTGTTCCCCGAGGGCGGTTCCGTGGGCGTCGAGGAACTCGTGGATGCAGGCGCTGTGCGCTCCGGCAACCTCGTCAAGATCCTCGGCAACGGCGACGTCACCGTGGCGCTCGACGTGACCGCCCACGCGTTCTCCAGCTCCGCCAAGGCGAAGCTTGAAGGCGCCGGCGGATCCGTGACCGAACTCTGAGTCGGTCGCGCACCAGCTACACCACCGTCGGGGTGGGCCCGGGGTCTCCCGGGTCCACCCCGTCGGCGTTTCCGGCGCGCCCCTCGGGTGCTCCGGCGTTTTGGTGCCAGTACGTGCCTTGATAGGCTTCCCTGGTTGCCGTGCCGACACTGCACGGCGCCGTGTTGTACAACGAAACCGAAAGTAGGGTCGGATGATCTCCGCCTTGGCTAATGCGTTGAAGACACCTGATCTTCGCAGGAAGATCTTCTTCACGCTGGGCATCATTGCCGTGTTCCGCCTGGGATCCACGATCCCCTCACCCAACGTGAGCATCTCGCGGATCGACCAGTGTATGGCGCTCGCCGCGCAGGGCGACTCGGCCGGCCTCTACTCGATGATCAACCTGTTCTCGGGTGGGGCGCTGCTCCAGTTGACGATCTTCGCGCTCGGGATCATGCCCTACATCACCGCCTCGATCATCCTCCAGCTGCTCACCGTCGTGATCCCGAAGCTGGAGGCCCTCAAGAAGGAGGGCGGCACGGGCCAGCAGAAGATCACCGAGTACACGCGCTACCTCACCCTGGTGCTCGCGGTCCTCAACGCCACGGCCTTCGTCACCCTGGCCCGCACCGGTCAGCTCTTCACGGACTGCGACGGCATTCTGTACAGCGACGAGCTGCTGCCCCTGATCACCATGGTGATGATCATGACGGCTGGCACCGCTGTCATCATGTGGATGGGCGAGCTCATCACCGAGCGCGGCATCGGCAACGGGATGTCGATCATGATCTTCACGCAGATCGCGGCCAGCTTCCCCGCCGGCCTGTGGTCCATCAAGCAGAGCCACGAGGGCGTGACGGGCTGGTTCCTGTTCTTCCTCGTGATCGGTATCGGCCTGCTCGTGATGCTGGGCATCATCTGGGTCGAGCAGGGCCAGCGCCGGATCCCCG
This sequence comes from Tessaracoccus sp. MC1679, assembly GCF_014164775.1. Lineage (GTDB taxonomy): Bacteria > Actinomycetota > Actinomycetes > Propionibacteriales > Propionibacteriaceae > Arachnia. The sequence goes on along the minus strand of NZ_JACJGB010000006.1, from coordinate 238,669 downwards.
TGCAGTACGCCAAGCGCATGGTGGGCCGACGCCTCGTCGGCGGATCCACCACCTACATCCCGCTCAAGGTCAACCAGTCCGGCGTCATCCCAGTGATCTTCGCCTCCTCCATGCTGTACCTCCCGGTGCTCTACTCGACCTTCCGGCCGGACGGCGCCATCTCGCAGTGGATCCAGGCGAACTTCACGGGCCAGGGCGGTCAGTCGTGGGTGTACAACCTGGTGCAGTTCGTGCTGATCATCGCCTTCTGTTACTTCTACGTGTCCATCACCTTCAACCCGGAGGAGGTCTCGGACAACATGAAGAAGTACGGCGGCTTCATCCCCGGCATCCGCGCGGGCAAGCCCACCGAGCGCTACCTGGCCTACGTGCTGTCGCGGCTGACCGCTCCCGGGTCGCTGTACCTCGCCATCATCGCGCTCATCCCCACCATCGCCTTCATGGCCGTTGGCGCCCAGCAGAACTTCCCCTTCGGCGGCACCTCCATCCTCATCATCGTCGGCGTCGCGCTGGACACCGTCAAGAAGATCGAGAGCCAGCTTCAGCAGCGCAACTATGAGGGCTTCCTGCGATGAAGCTGCTGATCATGGGTGCGCCGGGGGCGGGGAAGGGAACACAGGCCACCGCGCTCGCCGAGCGTTACGGTGTGCCGGCGATCTCCACAGGGGACATCTTCAGGAGCAACATCAAGAACCAGACCCCCCTCGGTGTCAAGGTCAAGGAGATGATCGACGCGGGCGAGTACGTGCCCGACGACGTCACCGAGGAGATCGTCGCCGACCGCCTGGCGGCCCCGGACTGCGAGGCAGGCTTCCTGCTGGACGGATTCCCGCGCACCATGCACCAGGTGTACTTCCTCGACCGCTACCTCGCCTCGCAGGGCCAGCAGCTCGACGCCGTCGTCTCGCTGCACGTGGAGCCGGAGGCCCTCGTCGAACGGCTGCTCGCGCGCGCCGCGAAGGAGGGACGGGCAGACGACAACGCCGACACCATCCGTCGCCGGATGGAGGTCTACGCCGGCCAGACCGCGCCCCTCCTCTTCCACTACGAGAGCAAGGGCCTCCTGGTTGATCTCGACGGCACCGGCACCGTGGACGAGGTGCGCCAGCGCATGTTCGACATGGTCGACGCGCACACCGATCGCACACCGTGATGATCGAGGTGAAGTCGGCCGACGAGCTCCGGCTGATGCGCAAGGCCGGTCTCGTCGTCGCTGAGGGCCTCGACGCCATGTGCGGCGCCGCCGCGGTGGGCATCACGACAGGCGAACTCGACGCCATCGGGCGCGAGGTCCTCGCCCGCCACGGCGCCGAGTCCTCCTTCCTGGACTACGGCTCGATGTGGGGCGTCGGCTTCCCGGGAGTGGCCTGCATCTCCGTCAACGACGAACTCGTCCACGGCGTGCCGGGGGAGCGGGTCCTGCGCGACGGCGACCTCGTCTCGATCGACTTCGGCGCGATCGTGCAGGGCTGGCACGGCGATGCCGCCCGCACCATCATCGTCGGGACCCCCGTGCCGGAGGACGTGGCGATGATCGACGCCACCCGTGAGGCCATGTGGGCCGGTGCGCGCGCGATGCGCGCAGGTGGGCGCGTCGGTGATGTGTCGCGGGCCATCGAGGACTACGTGAAGTCGCTGCCGGTCCGTTACGCCACCCTCCGCGAATACACAGGGCACGGCATCGGCTCCGAGATGCACATGGAGCCGGACGTGCCTAACTGGTACCGGCGGCGCCCCACCCCGAAGCTCGCGGTGGGCATGGCCCTGGCCATCGAGCCCATGCTCACCACAGGCCTCCATCAGACGATCGAGCTCGACGACGGCTGGACCGTGGCGAGCAGGGATTCATCGCGCGGGTCCCACTGGGAGAACACCGTCGCCCTCACCGCGAAGGGCCTGTGGGTCCTCACCGAGCACGACGGGGGCGCCGAGAGGCTGGGAGACCTCTTCGGCCCCTTGGCCGACTGACGACAGGGCGTCGCTGGTGAGCGAGGATCAGGGGCTTGCCGGCCCAGCCTAAGATGGGGCCATGGCGCTCCCACCGTCCTCCAAATACCTCCAACGCGCAGCCGACCCGGTTGACGAGACTGAGCGCGAGTCTCTCACCACCAGGCTGAACTCGGCGTTCGCCGACGGGCGGATCACCCACGACGAGTACGCCGGCTCCATGGATGTCGTCTACGCGGCGCGGACGCTGGGGGACCTGGTCCCCGTCATCGAGCGGCTGCCCGCCGCCGCCACCGAAGTTCCCGCCATCGTCCAGCAGGGCGGTCCTCCGGCCGGCAGGGTGTCAGAACCCCGCAACCTGGTGCCGATCGCCCTCGGTGTGGGAGTCGTCGGCGTGGCGCTGGTGGCCGTCCTGCTTCTCCTTCTGGTGATCACCTTTCTCTGAGCCGCTGCCGCTGGGTTCCCGAGGCCGAGGAGGTCGTTGATGCAGGACTGGTACTCGCAGCACCGCGTCTGGGTCCAGCCGCCGCCGCGACGCTCGCGTGGGGGCGCAGGCGTCGTGCTCCTGGTTCTGCTTGTGCTCGGGGGAGTGGGCCTGATCGTCGCGGCCGCACTGTTCGGCGCGCTGGTGGGGATGACCTCCCGCGATCCGCAGATCGTCCTGCCGGACCCACCCCCGTCCGTCCCCGAGCCCACCGTGGCACAGGACTCCGCGCCGCCCACACCGGCCGCGTCGGAGCCCGTCACGCCGAGCGTGCAGCCGGAGCCCCTCGGGCTGCCGGCCCGGGACTGGCCTCCTCTCCCCGGACCCAACTCCACCCACCCGGACTGGATCACGCTGCAGCAGAGCGCGCTCTACGGACCCGCCCTGCCCACCCTTGACGACTGCCCGACTCCGGCGGCGGTGTTCTCGCTGGAGGAGCTCGAAGGCGCCGCCCGGGCGCAGATGGCCTGTCTCCAGGAGGCGTGGAAGCCCACGTTGGCGTCGCTGGGCTACAGCACCGAGGACATCCCGGTCTTCTTCTACGCAGGCGACCGGGTGGAGACGCCGTGTGGCGAGGTGGTCGCGCCGGCGCTGTACTGCTCGGCGCAGGGGGGCGCCATCTACTTCGGGGAGACCACACTCAACGGCGCCTCCTGGCACGACTTCGGCGTCAAGGACATGGCCGGGCACGAATACGGGCACCACCTCCAGTCAGAGGCGGGCATGTTCATGGCGGAGTACAGCGTGGGTGGTGACAACGAGTCGGCTCGCCGGCTCGAGCTTCAGGCCACCTGCTTCTCCTACGCGATGATGGCCCACGACGGGTCCTTTGAGATGACCCGCGAGGTGTACGACTCCTTCGAGCCCTATCTGCGTGCCGTCATCGAGGACGGGATCCACGGCTCACAGGACTCGGTGGCCACCTGGGGCATGCGCGGCCTGTACTCCGCCACGCTTGCCAACTGCAACACCTGGACGGCGGACCCCGCCGACGTGGACTGAATGCCTGAGAGCGGCCCGATCACACCTCGGTCAGCCCTGGTCCCGCACCAGGTGTTCGACGTCGCCGCCCGCCGCGATCGCATCGCGGGCTGCGCTGAGGTCATGCTGCCAACCGCGGCACAGCGCACGTGCGGCGTCGAGCGCGGACTGACGGGCGTCGAGGCGCTCGGTGAGTTCGGCCAGCACCTCGAGGGCGGCGCTGATCCGCTGCTCGGGGGTGTCCTCAGCCCTCTTCGCGCCGATGACCTGCTCAATGTCTCGGATCCCGAACCCCGCTTGACGCAGCGCGGTGATGACCTTGACCGCATCGAGATCCACCTGTGTGTAGCGACGGTGTCCTGACTGGTCGCGCTGAGGGCTGAGCAGGCCTTCGGTCTCGTAGTAACGGACGGCCTCGACGCTCAGGCCGACGGCGCGGGCGACGGCGCCGATGCTGAGCGCTTGATCAGGTGCCATGCCACAAGCATGCCGCCGAGAACGGCGAGCCGGAGGAGGTGGTGCAGGATCTCGAACGGCTCGATTCCCGTCAGCCCGATCAGCAGGGGCGCGGCAAGCGCGAGGATCGAACCGACGAGGAAGTTGCGCGAACAACCGCGGACTGCGCCACGTGCGAACAGGGCAGCGGCTCCGAGGAAGATGAGAGCGATCCCCCAGGCGCGGGTGAAGACGGCCACGGCCAGGACCACCTGGAGCAGTGCGGCGGCGGCGTAGAGCGTGCGGACGGTGCCAGTGAGGACGTTCATGTCATCGACGCTAGGACCTGAAGTGCGCTTGAGGTCAAGGCTTCGTCAAGAAACCGCCGTCAGCCGCGGGAAGGGGCGTGGCGGGCACCGGCGTCCGACGCCATCGCGAAGGTGCCCTGCGCCCGACGCACCCCGAGGACCGGATGATCCGGAAGCAGGTCCCGGATGAAGCCGTAGTCCCGAAGGACATAGGAGGCCTTGAGGTCGCCCCCGGCGGCACGGGCGGAGGTGGACCGCCACCAGTCCGCCACGTCGCCCCAGCCGGGCGCCGCGAGCGAGCCGCCGAACTGGCGCACGGCGAGCGAGGACGTCAGGGCCGCGAAATGCAGGCGGTGCTGCAGCGGCCAGCCGGCCAGCGTCCCCAACAGGATCGACGCGGCGAACACGTCGCCCGCGCCGGTGGGGTCGATCGCCTCGACGGGGACCGCCGGGCAGTAGGCCTCCTCCCCGGTCGCCTGGTCGATGGCGAAGGAGCCGTGGACGCCGTCGGTCACCACAGCCAGGGGCACCAGACCAGCCAGCTTGCGCACGGCATCGGTGGGGCGGTCTGTGCGGGTGTAGCACATGGCCTCCACCGCGTTGGGAGTGAAGGCATGACAGTCCTCGAGGAGCTGTAGAACCGATCGGTCCCAGCGCCCGGTGTCGTCGAAGCCCACGTCGGCGAAGATCAGGCTGCCGCGATCCTTGAACGTGCGCCACCACGAGGCGGGGTCCGTCAGCTCAACGGTGGCCGCACGGGCAGCGGGGGCGGCCAAGAGGTCAGTCTCGAGGGACTCGGGCAGGGGGTGCATGTGGGTCACCATGCCGCGGTCGCCCTTGAAGGCCATGGACACGGTGAGGGCCGAGTGGAAGTTCGAGAATCGACGTGAGGCGGTGAGGTCGATCTTCTCCTGCCCGCTGAGGGTGTCCCACATCCAGTCCGCGTACGTGTCGTCGCCGAACCCGGCCACCAGGCCGGTCCGGAGCCCGAGCCTCGCGGCCGCCGTGGCGAGGTTGGCGATCCCGCCTGGACACGAGCCCATGCCCGCGCTGGAGAGTTCCTCGCCCGGCTCCGGCAGGCGGGGGAGACCGGTGAAGATGATGTCGAAGAAGATGGTCCCGGTGGTCATGACGTCCAGCGGGGGATCCTCAGGTGTGCGCTGACCCTCGAGGGGGTCCCACGGCGAGCATTCCTCGCACAGCGGCGTGTCGTCGTCCTCGGCGTGCTCGTGCTCCGTCATGGCGTGGCCGCTCCTTCCGGCGTACCGGAATCGAATCGTTATGCTCGATACTGCCACTCATTGCAGGGCCGCGAGCTGGACGTCGGCGACTCCGCCGGCTGAGCGGATCATTGTCGACCGGAGGTTGCCACCCATGAAGCTCGTGATCCTTGGCGGAGGCGGCTTCCGCGTGCCGCTGGTCTACGACGCCGTCGCCACCAACGCGCTGTCCGCCTCGGGACGTCCCGCGGTAGACATCACCGAGGTGGTCCTCCACGACACCTCGGCCTCAAGGCTCGAAGCGATCGGACGGGTGATCGGCGAACGGGCCCGCCAGCTCGTCGATCCACCCAGCCTGCGCGTCACCACGGACCTGCGCGACGCCCTCGTCGGCGCCCACTTCGTCTTCGCCGCCATCCGGGTCGGCGGCGCCGAGGGGCGGATCGCCGACGAGCGGGTCGCCCTCAACCTGGGCCTCCTGGGCCAGGAGACAGTCGGCCCCGGAGGGTTGGCCTACGCGCTGCGCACGGTGCCTGTCATGAGGCAGGTGGCCGAGACCATCGCTGAGGTCGCACCCGAGGCCTGGACCATCAACTTCACCAACCCGGCGGGGATCGTCACCCAGGCGATGCGCACGGTCCTCGGCGACCGCGTCGTGGGGATCTGCGACACCCCCATCGGCCTGGTGCGGCGCGTGTCGCGGCTGCTCGGGGTCTCCCTCGAGCACGACCGCGATCGCGTCGACTACGACTACGTGGGCCTCAACCACCTCGGCTGGCTGAGGTCGGTGAGCGTGGACGGCGTGGACCTGCTCCCAGGCCTCCTCGCCTCGGACGACGCGCTGGAGCACGTCGAGGAGGCGCGGCTCCTGGAGAAGCCGTGGGTCAGGGCGATGGGCGCGCTGCCCAACGAATACCTCTACTACTACTGGAAGACCGACGAGGCGATCCGCAACATCCGTCGCGCGGCGCAGACGCGCGGCCAGTACCTGGGCGACCAGCAGGGCCGCTTCTACGATGCGGTCGCCTGCTGCGAGTCGCCGCTAGGGCTCTGGCACGATGCCCTCCACGAACGCGAGGCCACCTACATGGCCGAGGCCCGCGAGGGCGACGAGGCCCGCAACGACGAGGATGTCGCCGGTGGCGGTTACCAGGAGGTGGCGCTGCGGCTCATGACCGCGCTGGCCACCGGAGCTCCGGAACGCATGATCCTCGACGTGGGCAACCGGAGCTCAGCCGGGCGGATCGTGCCGGAGCTGCCCGACGACGTCGTGGTGGAGGTGGGCTGCCTCGCGGACGGGACGGGGGTTCACCCGCAGCCGGTCGCGCCGTTGACGCTGCAGCAGTTGGGTCAGATGAGCACCCTCCGGGCCGCCGAGCAGGCGATCGCCGAGGCGGCGCTCACGGGCAACCGCGAGAAGGCGTGGGAGGGCTTCTCCATCCATCCCCTGGTGGCCTCGCCGCGCCTGGGCAAGGAGCTGCTCGACGGCTACGCGGCTGCCCATCCGTCGATCGCCGAGTTGTTCCAGCGCTGAATTCTCCCCTGGATCAGGCCAGCGAACCGAGGACCGGGTTCCATTCCTCGATCGAGCGCTCGGCGATCAGGTTCGCCGCCCAGAAGGGGTCGCGGTCCAGGAGGTCCTCGACCTCGGCGGCGGAATCGGCGGTGAAGATCAGCAGTGCCCCAGGGAGGTCGCTTCCCACATATGGACCGCTTGTCACCAGCGTGTCGTCCAGCAGGGACGTGAGGTAGGCGCGATGGTGGGGGCGCTCGGCGTCGAGGGCCCGCGGGTCGTCTGTGTAGGTGTACTGGACCACGAAGTAGCTCATGGCCCCAGGCTAGCCCCACGGGTGGGGTCAGTGTTTGGCCTTGCCGGGCGGGGCAGCGTAGAATAGCCGATTGGTACTAACCGGCGCGCAGTGGGCGGGCCGGGGCAACGAGAGAGAATACATGGCGAAGAAAGAAGGAGCCCTCGAGCTCGAGGGCACCGTGGTCGAGGCCCTGCCCAACGCGATGTTCCGCGTGGAGTTGGCCAACGGACACAAGGTCCTCACGACCATCAGCGGCAAGATGCGCCAGCACTACATCCGCATCCTCCCCGCGGACCGCGTCGTGGTGGAGCTGTCTCCCTACGACCTGACGCGCGGACGCATCGTCTACCGTCACAAGTGAGCGCGGCACACCCGTCGCACGCCACAGAGAAGGGCCTCGCCGATCGACGGCGGGGGCCCTTTTTGCTTTTCCCGTCGCGCCACCGCCACCCCAGCCCAGGGGAGCCTCCTCGTTTTGGCAACTCGAGCCCTCGTCACGTAGAGTGGTGCGTCGGTCGTCTATGACCGGACATGTCTGCATGCCCGGCATGTCGATCAAGCTATCCACCACAAGATTGGGCGCGTCCGCGCTCCCAGTCGCCGATTGAAAAGGTTGCTCGAATGAAGGTTCAGCCGAGCGTCAAGAAGATCTGCGACAAGTGCAAGGTCATCCGCCGGCACGGTCGTGTGATGGTGATCTGCGAAAACCCTCGCCACAAGCAGCGGCAGGGCTGACCCGGGGCCACTGGCCCCTGGCATGCAGAACACCGCGGGACGGGTCGATCGCCCACTCCGCCGACAACTGAAAGCAACGTGAACGCAAGGACCCCTCTCGGGGTCCCCACCCCTGGGCGAAGGCCAGGGCCCCGTCGGTGCATGAGTGCACCACAGGCGGCGGGGACGCTTCACGCCACACACCTTCGCGGTCCGCGACCGGGCTCCTCATCGAGTCAGGATCGACATGTTTGAGAAAGGTAACCGCCTGATGGCACGCCTCGTTGGTGTTGACCTCCCGCGCGAAAAGCGTCTGGAAGTCGCACTCACCTACATCTTCGGCGTCGGGAAGACCCGCGCCGCCGAGACCCTCTCCGCCACTGGTATCAGCGGAGATGTCCGAGTCCACCAGCTCACGGAGGACCAGCTCGTCGCCCTGCGCGACCACATCGAAGGCAAGTACGAGATCGAGGGCGACCTCCGCCGTACGGTTGCCGCCGACATCCGCCGCAAGGTTGAGATCGGTAACTACCAGGGCCGTCGCCACCGCAGTGGTCTGCCGGTTCGTGGTCAGCGCACGCGCACCAATGCGCGCACCCGCAAGGGCAAGAAGAAGGCCGTCGCTGGCAAGAAGAAGGCGCGCTAACCCGCGCCCCTCTGCAGGACTTAGGAGAAGGACTCAATGGCTACTGCAAGCCGCAAGGCGGCCGCCACCAAAACCAAGGTGCGCCGCAAGGAAAAGAAGAACGTGCTCGCCGGTCAGGCGCATATCAAGAGCACCTTCAACAACACCATCATCTCGATCACCGATCCCACCGGGGCTGTGATTGCGTGGGCCTCAGCCGGAACCGTCGGCTTCAAGGGCTCCCGCAAGTCGACGCCGTTCGCTGCGCAGATGGCTGCCGAGGCCGCTGGCCGTCGTGCCATGGAGCACGGCATGAAGCGCATCGACGTGTTCGTCAAGGGCCCCGGCTCCGGCCGTGAGACCGCGATCCGCTCCCTGGGGGCCGTCGGCCTCGAGGTCGGCGCCATCTCGGACGTGACCCCGACGCCGCACAACGGCTGCCGCCCGCCCAAGCGCCGTCGCGTCTGATCGCCCGAGAGAAAAGGACTAGAAGAAAATGGCTCGTTACACCGGCCCTTTGACCAAGAAGTCTCGTCGTCTCGGGACAGACCTGGTTGGCAACGACAAGGCCTTCGAGCGCCGTCCGTACCCCCCGGGTGTGCACGGTCGCGGCCGCACGAAGGATTCCGAGTACTCGCTGCAGCTCAAGGAGAAGCAGAAGGCGCGCTACGCCTACGGCGTCCTGGAGAAGCAGTTCCGCCGCTACTACCAGGAAGCTGATCGTCACCCGGGTAAGACCGGTGACCGTCTGCTGCAGATCCTCGAGTCGCGCCTGGACAACGTGGTTTACCGCGCAGGCTTCGCCACCACCCGTCGGCAGGCCCGCCAGCTCGTGGTCCACGGCCACTTCCTGGTCAACGGTCAGCGCGTGAACATCCCGTCGTACCGCGTCCGCGCGCACGACATCATCGACGTCGCGGAGAAGTCGCTGACCATGGCCCCGTTGGTCATCGCCCGCGAGACCCACGGCGACCGCGCGGTCCCCGCGTGGCTCGAGGCCCGTCCCAACCGGATGCGGATCCTCGTGCACCAGCTCCCCGTCCGCGAGCAGATCGTCGTGGATGTCCAGGAGCAGATGATCGTCGAGCTCTACTCGAAGTAATGCTGATGGGCCGGCCGGGAGTTCCGGTCGGCCCGTATCACCCTCAGGCCTCGCGGCCGCATTCGCACCATCAGATATCGGTTGGTGCGGGAAGGAACACCCATGCTTATCGCACAGCGCCCCAGCCTCTCCGAGGACGTCGTCTCCGAGTTCCGTTCACGGTTCATGATCGAACCGCTGGAGCCCGGCTTCGGCTACACGCTCGGCAACTCACTGCGCCGTACCCTGCTGTCCTCGATCCCTGGCGCCGCGGTGACCAGCATCAAGGTGGAGGGCAACCAGCACGAGTTCTCCACCCTTGAGGGCGTCGTCGAAGACGTCACCGAGATCATCCTCAACCTGAAGAGCCTCGTGCTCTCCTCCGAGGAGGACGAGCCGGTGGTCATGTACCTCCGGAAGGCCGGCGCAGGCACCGTCACCGCTGGTGACATCCAGCCCCCCGCGGGCGTCGAGATCCACAACCCGGAGCTGCACATCGCCACGCTCAACGACAACGGGAAGATCGAGATGGAGCTGGTGGTCGAGCGAGGCCGCGGCTACGTGTCCAGCGTGCAGAACAAGAACCCCGACGCCGAGATCAGCCGGATCCCGGTGGATTCGATCTACTCGCCGGTCCTGAAGGTGACCTACAAGGTGGAGGCCACCCGCGTGGCCCAGCGCACCGACTTCGATCGCCTCATCATCGACGTGGAGACCAAACCGTCGATCGCCCCCCGCGATGCCATGGCCTCGGCCGGCCGCACCCTGGTGGAGCTCTTCGGCCTCGCCCGGGAGCTCAACGCAGATGCCGAGGGCATCGAGATCGGCCCGTCGCCCGTCGACGAGCAGATCGCCGAGTCGCTCAACCTCCCCGTCGAGGATCTTGAGCTGTCGGTGCGTTCCTACAACTGCCTCAAGCGCGAGGGCATCCACACCGTGGGCGAGCTCGTGGCCCGCAGCGAAGAGGACCTGCTCGACATCCGCAACTTCGGATCGAAGTCCATCGACGAGGTCAAGGAGACGCTGGCCGGTCTCGGTCTCGCGCTGCGTGACTCGCACCCCGGCTTCGACCCGTTGCAGGCCATCGAGCGCTACGACGAGGACAACGACGAGGACGCTGACTTCGCCGAGACCGAGCAGTACTGACCGCCCACTAGTTCTGGAGAATAGACATGCCCAAGCCAACCAAGGGCGCTCGTCTGGGCGGCAGCCCGGCCCACGAGCGCCTCATCCTGCGCAACCTCGCCACCCAGCTCTTCGAGCATGGAAGCATCACCACCACCGAGACGCGTGCCCGGCGCGTCCAGCCGCTGGCTGAGAAGCTGCTGACGAAGGCCAAGCGGGGGGACCTGCACGCGCGTCGCCTCGTGCTCACCTCCGTCACGGACAAGGACGTCGTGCGTCGCCTGTTCGAGGAGATCGCGCCGTCGCTCGAGGGTCGTGAAGGCGGGTACACCCGCATCACGAAGATCGGCAACCGCAAGGGCGACAACGCCCCGCTCGCGGTGATCGAGATCATCACCGAGCCCGTCGTGTCGAAGCCGAAGGCCGCGAAGAAGGCCGACAAGGTCGAGGAGACCCCGGTCGTCGACGAGGCCCCGGTCGTCGAGGAGTCCGCTGCCGACGAGACTGTGGAGGCTGACCTCGTCGACGAGGCCCCGGCCGCCGCTGACGAGGCTGACGAGGCTGAGGTCGAGGAGACCGACGCCAAGTAGCACGCACACTACAGAGAGGGGGCCTTCGAGGGCCCCCTCTTTGCGTTCCCGGACACCACTGGTGGGCCCGGTTTCGGTGGCGACGCCCGTCGTAGATAAGGTTGGGCGACGCCGAAGGAGGAGACTGTGATGACGCGACGCGAAGTGTGGGCTGTTGCTCTGGCCGGTGCACTGCTGGTGGCCGGGTGCGGAACAGGCACCACCGACCCAGGGGGCTCCGAGGCCGCGCCCGGAGACGGCGGTTCCGGCGCCCCCGAGAAGGCGACCGTGTCGATCGGGGCGGTGACCATCGTGTCCCACCCGTCACTGGACGCAGTGTTCGAGGGCATCAGGGAGGGCCTGGCGCAGGCCGGCTACGTGGAGGGCGAGAACCTGACGCTCGAGTTCCAGAACCCGCAGGGGGACCAGGCGACGCTCACCAGCATCGCCAACACCTACGCAGCCTCGGACCACGACCTGTTCGTCGCGCTGGCCACGCCGCCGGCGCAGGCCCTGGCACAGGTGGTCCAGGACAGGCCCATCGTGTTCGCCTCTGTGACGGACCCCGTTGCCGCGGGGCTCGTCGAATCCATGGACAACCCCGGCGGCAACGTGACCGGAACCAGCGACCAGCTGCCCACCGACGAGCAGCTCGCCGTCATCCAGCGCATCATGCCGGAGGTGAAGACCGTCGGGATCGTCTACTCGTCGGCCGAAGTCAACGCCCAGGTGCAGGCGGAGGCCGCCATCGAGGCCGGCGCCGAGCTGGGCATCGAGGTCAAGACAGCCACCATCACCAACTCCTCCGAGGTGCAGCAGGCCGCGGAGTCCCTGGACGTCGACGCCTACTTCGTGCTGGTGGACAACACGGTGGTCTCGGCGATGGAATCCATGATCCAGGTGGCGGAGCAGCGCCAGCGCCTCCTCGTCACCTCCGATCCTGATTCCGTGGAGCGGGGCGCCGCCGCGGCGCTGGCCACCGACTACAAGGCCCAGGGTCTGCAGACCGCGGCCATGATCGCCCGCATCATCGAGGGCGCTGACCCCGCCGAGACGCCTGTGGAGCTGGCGGAGGCGCTCGATCTTGTGATCAACCCGGCGGCCGCGGAGCGGATGGGCGTCACCATCCCGGACGACGTGGCTGAAGACGCGGCCACCACCTACTGATGTGGACGGGCTCGTTGCGACCCCCGCCCTGAAACTACGCTGAGCCATCAGCGAGACACCGAATCAGCGGAACCCCTTCTAGGAGAATCATGAAGCTCAAGGCCCTCGCGATCGGCGCAGCCAGCGCCCTCGCACTCACCGCCTGCGGCGGCACCACCAGCCCCGCCACCAGCCCCGCCGAGTCCACCGTCGCCGCCTCAAGCTCGGCCGCCGAGTCCCAGGCTGCGCCCGAGTCGATCAGCGTCGGCATCGCCACGATCGTGTCCCACCCCGCGCTCGACGCCGCCCAGCAGGGCTTCATCGACGCGCTGGCCGAGGCCGGCTACGTGGAAGGCGAGAACGCGGAGTTCGACCTCCAGAACGCCCAGGGCGACCAGTCCACGCTCACCAACATCGCCAACACGTTCGCCTCGTCGGACTACGACGGCTTCCTCGCCATCGCTACGCCCACGGCGCAGTCGCTGGCCAACGTCATCACGGACCGCCCCATCGTGTTCGCGGCCGTCACCGACCCGGTTGAGGCCGGGCTGGTGTCGTCGTGGGACGCCCCGGACGCCAATATCACGGGCGTCTCGGACCTCAACCCGATGAAGGAGCAGCTCGAGCTGATCAAGGAGGCGCTGCCCGAGGTGGCGACCGTCGGCATCGTCTACTCCTCCGGCGAGGTCAACTCCGAGGTCCAGGTCACGGAGGCCGAGGAGGCCGCCGGCGAGATGGGCATCGAGATCGTGTCGGCCACCGTCACGAACTCGTCTGAGGTCCAGCAGGCCGCCGAGTCCCTCGACGTCGACGCCTACCTCATCCCCACCGACAACACCGTGGTCTCCGCCGCAGAGTCGCTCATCCAGGTCGCCGAACAGAAGCAGAAGCCCGTGTTCGCCTCGGACGAGTCGACGATGGAGCGCGGCGCGGCCGCCGGCCTGTCGGTGAACTACACCCAGCAGGGCAAGGACGCCGCAGCGGTGTTCCTCAAGCTGCTGGAGGGCACCCCGGCCTCCGAGATCGCGGTGGAGACGCAGAAGGAGTTCGACCTCTTCGTCAACGTGGAGGGCGCCGCGAAGCAGGGCCTGACGCTGCCCGAGGCCATCGTCTCCCGCGCCACCAAGCAGTTCTGACCGACGAGTAGACACACACCATGATCATCGCGCTCGAGATCGGACTCCTCTACGCCGTCATGGCGCTGGGGGTGTATCTCACCTACCGGGTCCTGGACTTCCCGGACCTCACGGTGGATGGCTCCTTCACGACGGGGGCGGCCACCTGCGCCATCCTCATCGTGAACGGGGCCCCGATCCCGCTCGCGATGGTGGCCGGGGTGGTGGCCGGCATGATCGCCGGCGCCGTTACCGGCCTGCTGCACGTGTGGGGCGGGATCAACCCGCTGTTGGCGGGCATCCTGACCCAGATCGCCCTGTATTCGATCAACCTGCGGATCATGGGCAACAAGGCCAACGTCCCGCTGCTGCGCCAGGAGACGCTGTTCTCCGGCCTGCGGGCGGACAAGGTGCTGGGCACCTGGACGTCGGTGGGCCTCTTCGCGGTCGTGGTGATCGTGATCGGCGTGCTGGTGTACTGGTTCCTCGGCACCAGCTACGGCGTCGGGATGCGCGCCACGGGCGACAACGAGCTGATGGCCCAGTCGCAGGGCATCAACACCGGGTCCACCAAGATCGTCGGCCTCATGATCTCCAACGGCCTGGTGGCGCTCGGCGGGACGCTCGTGGCCCAGTATCAGGGCTTCTCCGACATCTCCATGGGCATCGGCCTCATCGTCGCCGGGCTGGCGTCGGTGATCGTGGGCCAGGCGATCTTCGGACTGACCTCGGTGTGGCAGGCCGTCATGGCCGCCGCGCTCGGCTCCGTGATCTACCGTGGCGTCATCCAGGTGGCGCTCAGCAACGGGTTCAACCCCAACGACATGAAACTCGTCTCCGCGGTGCTCGTCGTCCTCGCCCTCGTCCTGCCTGCGTGGGATCCGATCCGGCGGCTGCGCTCGCAGTCCAGGCGCGCCAAGGCGATCACCGAAGGGGCGGCTGCCTGATGCTCAAGCTCGTCAACGTCACCAAGCGGTTCTTCCCCGGTACCGTCAACGAGCGGCTCGCGCTCGACAGCCTGACCCTCACCCTGCACGAGGGCGACTTCGTCACGGTCATCGGCTCCAACGGCGCCGGCAAGTCCACGATGCTCAACGTGGTGGCGGGTCGCTATCTCGCCGAGGGCGGACAGGTGCTGATCGACGAACGCGAGGTCACGAGGATGCCCGAGCACCGCCGCGCGAAGTGGGTGGCGCGCGTGTTCCAGGACCCCATGGCCGGGACATCGCCGCACCTCACCATCGAGGAGAACCTGTCCATCGCCTTCGAGCGCGGCAAGCGCCGGGGCCTGGGGATGGCGGTCACCAAGCCGAAGCGGGCGCTGTACCGCGAGGCGCTGGCCACGCTGGAACTCGGCCTGGAGGACCGGCTCCAGATGCGCGTGGGCATGCTGTCGGGCGGTCAGAGGCAGGCGCTCAGCCTGCTCATGGCCACCTATGCCCAGCCGTCGATCCTGTTGCTCGACGAGCACACCGCGGCCCTGGACCCGTCGCGGGCGGAGCTGATCACCCGGCTGACCGGGGAGGCCGTCGCCCGCCACCGCCTCACCACCCTCATGGTCACCCACAACATGCACCAGGCCATCGAGCTGGGCAACCGGCTCATCATGATGCACGAGGGCAAGGTGGTCCTCGAGGTCGACGAGGCGGCCAAGAAGCACATCACCGCCGAGCACCTGCTGGAGGAGTTCTCGAAGATCAAGGGAGCCAGCCTGGCGGACCGCACCCTCCTCGACTGACTCGATCACGTTGAAGGGCCCCGGGGAATCCCCGGGGCCCTTCAACGTGTCGGCGTCGGATCAGGCGAGGGCGGCCGAGGCGGCCTTGGCCTTCGTGAAGCGCTCGGCGACGTCGGCCCAGTTGACCACGTTCCACCAGGCGTTGACGTAATCGCCCTTGACGTTCTTGTACTGCAGGTAGAAGGCGTGCTCCCACATGTCGAGCTGCAGCAGCGGGATCTGGCCGGCCGGCAGGTTGCCCTGCTGATCGAACAGCTGGTTGATGTTCATCCGCTGGCCCAGGGTGTCCCACACGAGCATCGACCAGCCGGAGCCCTGGATGCCGTTGGCCACGGCGTTGAAATGCTTCTGGAAGCCTTCGAAGCCGCCGAAGTACTCGTCGATCGCCGAGGCGAGCTCGCCGTCGGGGCGGTCCCCGCCGTCGGGGGACATGTTCTTCCAGAACACGGAGTGGTTGATGTGCCCGCCGAGGTGGAAGGCGGCGTCCTTGCTCAGCTTGTTGACGGCGCCCAGGTCGCCCTTCTCGCGCGCGGCGGCGAGCTGCTCGAGCGCGTCGTTGATGCCCTTGACGTAGGCGGCATGGTGCTTGCTGTGGTGCAGCTCCATGATCTCGGGGGCGATGTGGGGCGCAAGCGCGCTGTAGTCGTAGTCGAGGTCGGGGAGGGTGTAGGTCATGCTCACTCCTTGTGGAAAGACTCGCGCCCGGGGGCGCGCTGACTCTCCCATCCTAGGGGCGAAAAATAGTTCGTGCTTCAACTATGGCGCTTCGAGACGTCAGTCTAGGCAGAACCCGCTGTCCTTCGAGTCGCGGATCACCGCGTCGCCACCCTCAGGGGCGCGATCACTCGGGCGACGGGCCCGGGGACACCTCGAGGATCCGGAAGCCCTTGGCGGAGGCGACCCGCTCGGTGGGATAGCCCTGCTCGATGAGCCAGCGCTGGAGCGAGTCACCGCCAAGGTTCTTGTTCACCACGAGGCGCGCCACGCCGCCCGGCTCAAGGCGGGGGAGCCAGGTGAGCAGGAGCTGGTGCAGGGCCACCTTGCCGATCCGGATGGGCGGGTTTGACCAGATCTCGCGGTAGCGGACCTCCGCCGCGACGCCGTCGGGGGCCGTGGCCCGCACCCGCTCCGCGACCCCGGCAGCAGCGGCGTTGAGACCGGTGAGCTCGACGGCGAGGGCGTTGACGTCGACGGCGTCGACGGTGACCGCGGGGGAGGCCGCAGCCAGAGCCACCGCGATGGGTCCGAAGCCGCACCCCAGGTCCAGCAGGTGACCCTCCTCAGGCGGCAGCGATTCCCTCAGCAGGATCGCCGTGCCTGGGTCCAGGCGGGCCCCGGAGAACACGCCGCCGGCGGTGGTGAAGCTCAGCTCCATGCCCCAGATGTGCGCGGTGATCTGCCGGGTCGAGACCGGACCCTCCGGCGTGTGGAAGTAGTGGCTCACAGATCCTCCAGGGTGCGCGTGGCGCGGGCCTCGAGGGCGCGGGCCGCGAGGCGGTCGTCGGCGGGGTAGCCCACCTCTTCGAGGGTGAGCCCACGGGCGGGCATCACGAGCACCTCGCCGTGCCTGGCAGGGGTGGCGGCGACCCGCTCCAGCCAGGCGAGGTCGCGGCGGCTGGCGGCCACCGCAGTGACGGCGCCCACCAGTGAGCGGACCATGGAGTGGCAGAACGCGTCGGCCAGAAGATGGATCTCGATCAGGCCGTCGCTGCGCCGGGTGGCGCTGAACTCCCGCAGCTCGCGGATGGTGGTGGCACCGTCGCGGGGCTTGCAGAACGGCGCGAACTCCCTCAAACCGATGAGGGTCGCGGCCGCGGCGTTGAAGCGGTCGAAGTCGACGGTGTGTCGCAGCGACACCACGTGGCTCCGCACCAACGGGTCCGGCGGGGAGTCGGCGCTCAGGACCCGGTAGCAGTACCGCCGCCAGATGGCGGAATAGCGGGCGTGGAATCCCGCCGGGGCGGGGGAGACGGCCTTGACGACCACGTCGGCGGGGAGGGCGCGGCGGAGGCGGCGGTAGAGGTAGGCCGCGCCGTCCGGCTGGTGCGCGGCGGGTGCACCCTCAGGGAGGACGAGATCGAGGTGGCAGACCTGACCGCGGGCGTGGACGCCCGCGTCGGTGCGCCCGGCGGCCACCAGCGTGGGCCTCACCGGCAGACTCAGCAGCTGCCCGATCCGCTCCTCCACCACCTCCTGCACGGTACGCAACCCTGGCTGGGTGGCCCAGCCGTGGAACGCGGTGCCGTCGTAGGCCAGATCAAGCCTGAGCCGCATCGATCCTCCGATACGTGAGGTCGTAGACGCGGCGGCCCGCGGCGAGCCCTTTGGCCTCGTACTTGGTCACGGGCCGCTCCGCGAGACGCGGCGCCCAACCGTCGTGCTCGTTGACCAGGCCCGGCGCGGCATCGAGGTGATCCCTCATCCAGAGCGCGTAGTCCTCCCAGTCGGTGGCCAGCCGCCACAGTCCCCCGGGGGCGAGCTTGGCCGTCACCACATCCGCGAAGTCCGGCCCCACCAGCCGCCGCTTGTGGTGGCGCTTCTTGTGCCAGGGATCAGCGAAGAACGTCCACAGCTCGCTGACCGTGCCGTCGCCGAAGAGCCTGTCCAGGCCCTGGGCGCCGTCGGCGATGACGATGCGGACGTTGCGCACCCCGGCACGGGCCAGCCGCCCCACCGTGGAAGCGATGGCGGGCTCGAAAACCTCGAACGCCACCACATCCGCCTCCGGCCGACCGGCGGCCATCGGGGCCAGCGAGTCTCCCGTGCCGGAGCCGATCTCCACGATCAGGGGTGCCTCGCGCCCGAACTCCGCAGCCCAGTCCACGGTGGCATCGTCGGCGATTGAGGTGGACAACGGCCCCCGGGGCAGGTCGACCACGTAGGTGTCGCGGTGGCGCTCCCAGGACCTCGCCTGGGACTCGTTCATGCGCGCGCTGCGTCGGACGAAGCTCACAACGTCGCGGTGCAGTCTGGGGGGCAGCGGATCCACCGGACCAGCCTAGTGGTGATCGCCGTCGGCTCAGCCTGGGCCCTACCCGGCCCGGCCCGCCCGAAGCCCGCCGCGCAGCGCATACGCTTGTGCATGTCGGCCGCGCCACAAGGAGAGACAATGCGCACACTGCTCAACATCATCTGGGTCGTCTTCGGCGGGTTCTGGCTCGCCCTCGGCTACTTCGTCGCCGGCGTGATCGCCTGCATCTTCATCATCACCATCCCCGCCGGCGTCGCCTCGTTCCGGATGGCCAACTACGTCCTCTGGCCCTTCGGGCGGAGCGTGACCAGGCGGCCGGAAGCCGGGGCCGGATCCGCGATCATGAACGTGATCTGGTTCCTCATCGCCGGCTGGTGGCTGGCCCTGGCGCACGTCGCCGCGGCGTTGGCGCAGACCCTCACGATCATCGGCATCGCGAACGCCTACGTCAGCCTCAAGATGATCCCCGTGACCTGCTTCCCCTTCGGCAAGCAGATCGTGGACAACGGCTCCATCTTCTGAGCCACCCTTCAGAGGCGCGGACGGTTCCACTGACCGGGTCGCGCCAGCGCGTCCGTGGCTACCCGGACCCCCGAAGCGTCCAGCGACGCGACGGCCACCAGCAGGCTGAGCGTCGGGTAGCCGTGAGGCCGGTTGTCGCGGATGATCGCCCTGTCGTCGGCGGCCTCGAGCCGGGCGGACTCCTCCAGCACCCGTAGCCAAGCCTCCCACCAGCGGCCGTCGCCCCGGTCGTCGGTGGCGGTGGTCGCGAAGCGGCCCAACCACTGCGCGATCCTCGGGGTGGTGGGATCATCGACGTCCTCGTGGGCCACCATGTGCGTGCCGGGCGCCAGGTCCGTGACACTGGGGCGCCCGCCCTCCCACGACGTGACGCGCGCGCCCTCGGCGTGGGCCTCCACCAGGTTGAAGCCCAGGGTGGTCAGCGGCTCGGGCAGCGGCCGCCCCGCCACCGCGTCCAACACCAGCGATCCCCTCGAGGTGGGCACCGGCACGTCCGCGCCGCCCGCGCGATTGAGCAGCACGGCGAGCCGCGACCCGTCGGCGGCGAGCCAGGCCCCGCCGGCAAGCTCGTCCCGGACCCCGCGTACCGACGGCCGATCCGGCCACCAGGCGCCCCACGGCAGCCAGGGACGCTCCGGGTCCTCGTCTCGGACCGCCAGCACCCGGACCGGACCCTCACCCGGCTCCGGCACCCGGATCACCACAGTGCACATGCCGCGACAGTACCCGGCCCCGGTCGCCGTACCCGCGCAACGCGGATGCCTCTGGAAGAATCGTCGGCATGGTCATCGTCGTGGGAGTCACGGGCGGCATCGCCGCCCACAAGGCCGTCCAGCTCGTCCGCCTGTTCGTACTCGACGGGCACGAGGTGCACGTCGTCCCCACCGAGGATGCTCTGCGGTTCGTCGGGCTTCCCACGTGGGAAGCGATCTCCCGCAACCGGGTCACCACCTCCGTCCACGACGACGTGCCCGAGGTGCGGCACGTGGCGCTCGGCCAGCGGGCCGACCTGGTGGTGGTCGCGCCGGCCACCGCCAACACGATCGCGTCGATGGCGGCCGGCCTCGCCTCCGACCTGCTCGGCACCACCCTGCTCGCCACCCGCGCACCGGTGCTGATCGCGCCGGCGATGCACACCGAGATGTGGCAGCACCCGGCGACGGTGGCGAACATGGCCACGCTCAGGTCCAGGGGCGTGCACGTGATCGGGCCGGCAGACGGACCGCTCACCGGCGGCGACTCCGGGCCGGGCCGGATGAGCGAACCCGACGAGATCCACGCGGCGGCGCGGCGGATCAGCGCCCACCGGCAGGATCTCGCGGGGCTCACCGTCGCGGTGTCGGCCGGAGGGACCCGCGAGCCCATCGATCCCGTCCGCTACCTCGGCAACCGGTCCAGCGGTCGGCAGGGGGTGGCGCTGGCGGTGGCGGCGTCCGAGCGCGGCGCGAGGGTCTACCTCGCGGCCTGCAACATCGACGCCGACGTGCTGCGCCCCGCCCAGCGGCCCGGGATCGAGACGCGCACCGCCGGGTCAGCCTCCGAGCTGTCGGCCGTGATGGGAGAGCTGACGCGGACGGCCGACGTCGTCATCATGGCGGCCGCCGTCGCGGACTACCGGGTGGCTGAAACCTCCGAAGGGAAGCTCACCAAGGAGGCGGGGGCCCCGCCGGTGCTGACGCTGGTGGAGAACGAGGACATCGTCGCCGGCCTGGCCGCCCGGCGCCGCCCCGGGCAGCTGATCGTCGCCTTCGCGGCGGAGACCTCCACCGGCGACGAACTGCTGCGCCGCGCCGTCGCCAAGCGTCGCGGCAAGGGCGTCGACCTGCTGGCCGTCAACGAGGTGGGCTGGCACAAGGGCTTCGAGGCGGCGGACAACAGGGTGCTGATCCTGGGCGCCGACGATGCGGTGATCGCCGAGTCGGCAGGCACCAAACGTGAGGTCGCCGACGCGCTCCTCGACGCCGTCGTGGGGCATCCCGGACGCGGCGCGGCCGCGCGCCCCTGACGGGAACACGCGGCCGCGACTCTGCCTGGAACTACTGCTTCGGCCAGAGCTCCTCGGGCATCAACTCGTAGCCGTGGAACTCGCGGGTGAAGCTGCCGGTGCCCTGCGCGACGCCGCGCAGGTCGATCGGGTAGGTCACGAGCTCGCTCTGCGGAACCAGTGCCTCGATGGTGGCGTGGCCCTGGCCGTCGAGGTCGCTGCCCTGCACCTGCGCCCTGCGGCCGGCGAGGTCCGTGAGCACCGAGCCCATGAACGAGTCGCCGGTGGTGACGCGCACCCGGTCGATGGGCTCCAGCAGGCCCACCTTCCCGGGGCCGGCGGCGTCCCGGAGCGCGAGTTGGCCGGCCACCTGGAACGCCATGTCCGAGGAGTCCACCGAGTGGGACTTGCCGTCGTAGAGGGTCACCCGCACGTCCACCATCGGCATCCCGAAGGTGGTGCCGTGCGCAAGCTGCTGCTCGAGGCCCTTCTGGACGGAGCCGATGTAGGCACGCGGCACCGAACCGCCCACCACCTTGTCCACGAACTCGAAACCGCCGCCACGGGGGAGGGGTTCCACCTCGACGTCGCAGACCGCGAACTGACCATGCCCGCCGGACTGCTTGACGTGGCGGCCCTTGCCCTTCGACGGCGCCACGAACGTCTCCCGCAACGCCACCCGCACCGGCTCCTCCTTGAAGCCCACCTGGTAGCGGTCCCTGAGCCGCGCCAAGAGCAGCTCCTTGTGGGCCTGGCCCATCACCCACAGCAGCTGCTGCTCGGTGCCCGCGTTGCGCTCCAGATGCACCGTGGGGTCCTCCAGCGCGAGACGGTGGAGGGCGGATGCGAGCTTGTCCTCATCGCCGCGGCTGGCCGCGTGGATGGCGACAGGCAGCTGAGGCGAGGGTAGAGACCAGGGCGGAAGCAGCGCGGGGCGGGCGGGATCCGACAGCGTGTCCCCGGTCTCGGCCTTCGAGAGCCGGGTCACCGCGACAATCTCGCCCGCGACAGCCACCGGCTTGGCGACGATCTCGCCGCCGAGGGTGACGCTCATCGGGCCGATCCGCTCGTCGTCGTCGTGGTCCGGATGCATCGGGTCGGCCTCCGCGCCGAAGAGCTCGCGGTGCCCCGAGACGTGGACGACGTCGTCTACCCTCAGCGACCCGCTGAAGATCCGCACCAGGCTGGTGCGGCCGGCGAAGTTGTCCGACGTGGTGCGGATGACCTGCGCGACGAGCGGGCCGTCAGGCTCGCACGACGCAGGCGGCAGCGTGGCGCCGTTGGGTGTGGTGATCGGTGGGATGTGGTGCGACGCCGGGGCCGGGAAGCCGCGTTCGATCCAGCGCATCAGCTCCTCGGTGCCCTTGTCCGAGGTGGTGTGGGCAGGCAGCACCGGGAAGAACCGTCCCGACTCCACCGCCGCCAGCAGCGCGGTGTGCACCTCTTCGGCGGCCAGCTCCTCGCCCTCGAGGTAGCGCTCCATGAGGTCCTCGTCCTGCACCTCGGTGATGATGGCCTCCAGCAAGGGGGCGCGGCGCTCGTCGATGAGCGCCAACTCCTCCTCCGTGGCATCCCGCGACACCCGGACTCCCGACGAGTAGTCGTGCGCGCGCTTGTTCAGCAGAGAGAGGTTGCCCACGTTCTCCCCGTCGACCTCGAGCGGGATGAGGGCAGGGATGATGTTGTCGCCGAACGTGTCCTGCACGACCGAGACCATCAGCTCGAAGTCCGCGCGCCCCTGGTCCAGCTTGGTGATGGCGAGGATGCGGGGCATCTGGACGTCCTGGCATTCGTGCCACAGCGCGACGGTGCCGGCGTCGATGTCCTCGCCGGCGGCGACGACGAAGATCGCCGCGTCGGCAGCCCGAAGGCCCGCCCGCAGCTCGCCGACATACTCCGCATGCCCGGGGGCGTCGAGGAGGTTGATCTGCACATTGTTGGACGGGATCGAGGCCAGCGTCAGCGATGCCCCCCTCTCGGGGGTGTCTTTCTCGCCGCGGTAGCCCTCGATGCGGGCGCGCAGAAGATGTTCGAACAGTGTTGTCTTGCCCGAGCCGCTGGCTCCCACGAGGACGACGTTGCGGACGTCGATGGGGGTCGAGACGGCGATCTGGGGACTCGTCTTTGAGGCCATGGCCTAACGTTAGACCCCTCGTGAGGGCGCAATGAGGCAACCCCCGCAAATCGGTGGGGGAGCGCCTCCCGGGCGGGCACCGTCGAGGTGGCGCACCGATTTGCCCCGCCGCCCTCCGGCCACGTAAGCTTGGCAGCTGTTGCGCGCCGAGAGGCCTGTGCGACTTTCTGGGGTCGGCTGCGGCTCCGCGAGTCGACGCCGCCAGTGCGATCCGCAGTTTGTTTGGAAACGAATGGAAGTTGGTCTCGTGTCTACGTACACCCCAAAGCCGGGCGAAATCGCCCGGAACTGGCATGTGATTGATGCCGAGGACGTCATCCTCGGGCGTCTCGCCGTGGCCGCTGCCACCCTGTTGCGCGGCAAGCACAAGGCCACCTTCGCCCCGCACGTCGACGGCGGAGATTTCGTCGTCGTCGTCAACGCCTCGAAGATCGCCGTCTCCGGCAACAAGCGCACGGATTCGATGCGCTACTCGCACTCCGGCCGACCGGGCGGCCTCAAGGCCGTCTCCATCGGCGAGATGCTGAACAAGGATCCCCGTAAGGCGGTTGAGCTCGCTGTGTGGGGCATGCTGCCCAAGAACAAGCTGAGCCGTCAGCTGATCGGGAAGCTCAAGGTCTATGCCGGCCCGGAGCACCCGCACGCCGCGCAACAGCCGCAGGCCTACCAGATCACCCAGATCGCCCAGTGAGCGAGAGCGAGACGCATCCCATGACCCAGACTGCTGACATCGAAGAGACCGTCGCGGACGAGATCACCCCGTTCGTCGACGATCAGAACCGCGAGATCGCCTACCGCTCGGACGCCAACCCGGCTGCCGCCGCCGGCTCCGACGTGCGTCCCGCCGTCGTCGCCCCCATGGGCGCCACCGGCCGCCGCAAGGAGGCGGTCGCCCGCGTCCGCATCGTTCCCGGCTCCGGCTCCTGGACCATCAACGGCCGCACCCTTGAGGACTACTTCCCCAACAAGGTGCACCAGCAGCTCGTCAGCGACCCGTTCGTGGTGGCCGGCGTGTCCGGCTCCTACGACGTGATCGCCCGCATCCACGGCGGCGGCATCACCGGCCAGGCCGGCGCCCTCCGCCTGGGCATCGCCCGCGCGCTGAACGCGGTGGACACCGAGGCTTCGCGTCCCGCCCTCAAGAAGGCCGGGATGCTGACGCGTGACTCCCGCATCATCGAGCGCAAGAAGGCCGGTCTCAAGAAGGCCCGCAAGGCCCCGCAGTACAGCAAGCGCTGATTCCAGCCGCTCCTCGAACGCCCATCCCCGCGCAGGGGGTGGGCGTTCGTCGCATTCGACGAGGAATTCGCCCGGCTGCGTCAGGCGGCGGTAGTCTCGCCTGCGTGGCACGACTCTTTGGTACCGACGGCGTCCGTGGCGTCGCGAACAGCGAACTGACCGCCGAGCTGGCGCTCGACCTTTCGGTCGCGGCGGCGCACATCCTGGGGGAGGCCGGCGCCTTCGCCGGGCATCGGCCCGTGGCCCTCGTCGGCCGAGACCCGCGAGCCAGCGGCGAGTTCCTCGAGGCGGCAGTCATCGCCGGGTTGGCCTCGGCGGGTGTGGATGTGCTGCGGCTCGGGGTGCTGCCCACGCCGGGCGTCGCCTTCCTGGTCAACAGCCTGCACGCTGATCTGGGCGTGATGATCTCCGCCTCGCACAATCCCATGCCGGACAACGGCATCAAGTTCTTCTCCAAGGGCGGCGTCAAGCTCGACGACTACCTGGAGGACGCCATCGAGACCCGGATGGGTGAAGGCTGGGAGCGTCCCATCGGGGACGCCGTCGGCCGCATCCGCAGCGATCTGGGCGCCGTCGAGGCCTACGTCGCTCACCTGGTGGGTTCGTTGGGCGAGGACGCCTCCCTGGAGGGCCTCACCGTGGTGATCGACTGCGCCAACGGCGCCGCCTCGGCCACCGCCCCGGAGGCGTTCGCGGCCCAGGGTGCGCGGGTGATCGCCATCCACGCCGATCCTGACGGGCTCAACATCAACCGCGACTGTGGCTCCACCCACCTCGGCGACCTGATCGCGCGCGTCAAGGCCGAGGGCGCGGATCTGGGCATCGCCCTCGACGGGGACGCGGACCGCTGCCTCGCCGTCGACCATGCCGGCAACGTGGTGGACGGCGACCACATCCTGGCCATCCTCGCCATCGCCATGAAGGAGGAGCACCGTCTGCACTCCGACACCGTCGTCGCAACCGTGATGAGCAACCTGGGGCTGATCAACGCGATGCGGGAGCACGGCATCCGCGTGGATCAGACGAAGGTGGGGGACCGCTACGTTCTGGAGTCCATGAACGCCAACGGTTTCGCCCTCGGCGGCGAGCAGTCCGGCCACGTCATCATCAACGAGTTCGCCAACACCGGAGACGGCACCCTCACAGGCCTGCACCTGGCGGCCCGCATGATCTCCACCGGCAGGTCCCTGAAGGAGCTCGCCTCCGTCATGACGGTGCTCCCTCAGGTGATCATCAACGTCCGCGGTGTGGACAAGCTGCGCGCCGGCATCGACACAGGGGTTCAGCAGGCGGTGGCGGCCGCGTCCCGGGAGCTGGGCGACGCGGGACGGGTGCTGCTTCGCCCCTCCGGCACGGAGCCGGTGGTGCGCGTGATGGTGGAGGCGCCCACGGACGAGGCGGCGCGCCGGATCGCCGACACCCTCGCTGAGAAGGTCAAGTCGCGTCTAGCGCTCTGAGTCTCCGGGCCAGGCCCGGCGGGTAGTCTGGGGCGCACCCCAAACTGGATAAAGGACGCCCCGATGCTCGCTGACCCCGCCGCCCAACGCTCGCTGCTCACGTTGGCCGACCTCGATTCGGAGGTGGCCAGGATTCAGCACGCGGCCCGGTCCCTTCCTCAGCACAAGGCCATCGCGGACCTCATCGCCGCCCGCCAGCGCGTCACCGACGAGCTGATCTTCTCCACCACCGAGGCCGACGATCTGCAGGTGGCCGTCAGCAAGGCGGAGGCGGACCTCGAGCCGGTGCGGGCCAGGCTGGCGCGAGACGAGAAGCGCATCGTCGACGGTTCGGTTTCCGACGGCAAGATCCTGCGCTCGCTCCAGGACGAGGTCGCCCACCTCCAGCGCCGCATCTCGGATCTGGAGGACTCGGAGCTGGAGGTGATGGGCCGGCTGGAGGAGGCCGTCGCACAGCGGGAGAAGATCGCGGCCCGCAAGATCGAGATCGAGGCCCGGCTGCACGAAGAGGTGGCCGTGCGCGACGAGGCGGTTGCCAAGCTGAGCCAGGAGGCGAAGGACCTGAGCGTGGCCCGCGCGCCCATCGCCGCGCGCATCCCGGTCGCCGTTCTGGCGCTCTACGAGAAGATGCGGGCCTCGTCCGGGCTGGGGGCGGCACTCCTGAAGGCCGGGCGCTGTGGCGGCTGCCAGCTGCAGCTGACCGTCTCGGACCTGGATCTCTACCGTCGGGCGCCCGCGGAGCAGGTGGTGCGCTGCGTCGAGTGTGACCGCATCCTGGTGCGCACGGCGGAGTCCGGCCTCTGATGCCGTCGACGCATCTGGACATCCGCAATATCCCGGCTGAGGTCCACCACGGCCTCCTGGATCTCCAGCGACGGCTCGAGCTGCCCACGTCCTTCCCGGCGGAGGTGCTGGCCGAGGCCGAGCTGGCGGCGCAGCTGCCGCCCAGTGGGCATGTGGACCGCACCGACATCGAGTTCGTCACCATCGACCCGGAGTCCTCCACGGACCTGGACCAGGCGCTGCAGATCGAGCGCGACGGCGACGGTTACCTGGTGCGCTACGCCATCTCCGACGTGGCCCACTTCGTGCGGCCCGGCACCGCCCTGGAGGAGGAGACCCATCGCCGGGGCCAGACGTTCTACGCCCCCAGCGCGCGCGTCCCGCTCCACCCCTCCGTGTTGGCGGAGGGTGCGGCCTCCCTCCTGGCCGACGGCGTGCCACGCCCCGCGATGCTGTGGGAGCACCGGCTCGACTCCGCAGGGGAGCTCCGCGGGGTCTCCCTGACCAGGGCCCTGGTGCTGAGCTGCGCGAAGCTCAACTACGACGGCGTCCAGCGCGACCTCGACCGCGACGAGCCGCATCCCAGCATCGCGCTCCTGCCGGAGGTGGGGGAGTTGCGTCGCCAGCTGGAGATCCAGCGGGGAGGCGTCTCGCTCAATCTGCCGGAGCAGGAGATCCTCGAGCACGACGGGACCTGGCAGCTGGAGTTCCGGAGCCTGGTGCCGGTCGAGGACCACAACGCGCAGATCTCCCTGCTCACCGGCTTCGCTGCCGCCCGCACCATGCTCGACGGCGGGGTGGGCATCCTGCGCACGCTGCCGCCCGCCGAACAGTGGTCGCTGGAGAAGCTCCGCCGAGCGGCCGCCACGCTGGGCGTCGCCTGGCCGAAGTCCATGGGCTACCCCGAGTTCGTGCGCTCGCTGTCCCCGGACAATCCACGTGAGCTGGCCGTGCTCACCAAATGCACCATGCTGTTCCGCGGCGCCGGCTACCTGGCCTTCGACGGCGCGGTCCCCGACGCACACCTGGAGCACTCCGCCCTCGCCGCGCCCTACGCGCACACCACGGCCCCGCTGCGCCGCCTCGTCGACCGCTACGTCCTTGAGGTGTGCCACGCGCTGCTCAACGGTGTGGAGGTTCCGCAGTGGGCCCGTGACGGCCTCGATGCGCTGCCGGCCGAGATGGCCGACTCCGGGCGGGCAGCCCGGGCCTACGAGAACGGGGTGCTCGACCTGGCCGAGGCGCTCGTCCTGCGCGGCGCCCTGGGCCGCGTGCTGACCGGCGTGGTCACTGACGTGCACCCCAAGACCGGAGTCGGCACCCTGCAGGTGCCTGACCCCGCCGTCGAGCTGCGCGTCAAGGCGTCGCAGAAGGAGGTGGGCTCGGAGATCCGCGTCCGCGTCGACAAGGTGGATGTGCGGTCGGGCAAGGTGACACTGTCGCGGCCGAACTGACCGCATCCATCCAGCGGGTACGATGGTCTGCGGACGAGTCGGCCAGATGATCGCGGCCACTTCGGTGGCTGAGGAAAGTCCGGACTCCTCAGAGCAGGGTGGTGGGTAACGCCCACCCGGGGTGACCCGCGGGACAGTGCCACAGAAAACAGACCGCCTGGCAACAGGTAAGGGTGAAACGGTGGTGTAAGAGACCACCAGCGTGCCGGGTGACCGGTGCGGCTAGGTAAACCCCACCCGGAGCAAGACCAAGAAGGTCGGCCTTTGGCCGGCCGCGGACGCCACTTGAGCGCTGCTCGCGCGAGGCGTCCGGGTAGGTTGCAGGAGCCCGGCGGCAACGTCGGGCCTCAGATAGATGATCATCTGGGAAACAGAATCCGGCTTACCGGCCGGCTCGTCCACTATGAACACCCCTCACAGGCTTGTGGGGGGTGTTTCTGCTTGTTGGGCTGACCGGTCCCCGACAGGTGGGTCCCAGGTCCGCGGAGGCGGGGCGCCAGTGCGGGGCTCCACGCTCAAGGGGCTGACCAGAGGGTGCCACTACGGGCACGATTCCGCGCCCCCACTTTCCTGAGGTCCGAGACAGCCGCGAGTTCGCCGAGGAGGGCGCAGGGCCGCAGCTCCCAGATCCGCCGATGGTGGGTCGCTCCCCTCCGTGGAAACGTGCCTGTAGCGCCGGTCACCCTGCCCTCGGCTGAGCGTGAGGGGAGGCACTGGCGTCCCGCTTCCGCGGCGGAGCGTCGGTCGAGACACCGGACCGGGTGACAGGGGCTTCGACGCGGGTGCGGCGCTTCGCGCGCGCCCGGCTCACCCAGCGGGGTCGGGCAGGTTCGATCACAGAGGGTCCCGCTGAGAGCGAGGGTGGGGGACGGCAGGGCGGCACTGCGCAGCGGTGCCCAACCCGAGGATCGCCCAACCGGCATCCCGCTCAAGGAGACCCAACCGCAACGCCGCCCTGCCGGGACGCACCCGAACCAGGCAACGCCACAGGAGAACGAGTGCGGGGAGACGGGAGACGACGCCCGGGCGGCCTCAACAACCCGACCACCGACCCAGGCGGCCTGAACAACGAGACCATGGACAACGGCCGCCCGGGCATCGACGCACGGCTCCCCGCACCCGACCACAAGATCCGCGCAGAGGTGGTAGTCACAACCCTTCGAGACAGGCCACGCCGCTCCGCGGGCGGCCCTCCTCAGGGAGCGGGGAAGGGGCGGCCCTCCTCAGGGAGCGATGGACGGCCCACGCCGCGCCGCGGGCCGCCGTAGGGAGCGGGCCGCTCGTCGTCCACCGCCGCCGACGGCAGCGCCCCCCGCCGGGAGCACCACTAAGGTGGCGGGTGTGACAGCCCCGGCAGCCCCGACCAGCCATCTGGCGGCCTACCGTGAGCGGCTGACCACAGGGTGGGACGAGCTGACCTCCGGGGCTGAAGCCACGCCCGGGAAGTCGTTCCTCGAGGGCGCCATCGGAACGCTCGGCCTGCGGGGGCTGCAGTCGGCCCGTGAGGAGTTGGACCGCCTGGTCCAGGACGAGGGAATCCACTACGGCGGCGAACTGCGCCTCGCCTGGATGATCGACCCGCTTCCCCTCGTCATCGGGGCCGACGAATGGGACGCGCTGGAGGCCGGCCTCAAGCAGCGGGCCCGCCTGCTCGGCCTGGTGTTGCGGGACCTGTACGGCGAGCAGCGGCTCCTTTCCTCGGGCGCGCTGCCCGCGGAGATCGTGTGGGGCCACCACGGGTTCCTGCACCGCGCGAGCGGCATCGAGGCGCCGAGCCATGCCTGGCTGCCGCTGGCCGCCGCGGACCTGGGCCGCGAAGCCGGGGGAGCGTGGACGGTGCTGGCCGACCGCACCGATGCCCCGTCGGGCATGGGCTACGCGATGGCGAACCGCAGGCTCACCTCCCGCGTGATGGCAGACCTGCACCACGACGCCCGCCCGGCGCGGCTGCGCAGCTACTTCTCGGCGATGCGGGCCGGGCTGCAGCAGCTCGCCCCCCGCACCGGACACACCCCCAAGGGGGTCCTCCTCTGGTCCGGGGCCGGTGCGGAGACCGCCTACGAGCAGGGCTTCCTCGCCACGCTGCTGGGCTATGCGCTCGTGGAGGCCGAGGACCTGGTGCTCCGCGACGGGCAGGTGTGGGTCAACTCCCCTGAGGGTCGGGCGCTGGTCGACGTCATCCTCCGCCGCGTGGACTCGGATCTGTGTGACCCGCTCGAGTTCCGCAGCGACTCCCAGCTCGGCGTGGCCGGCCTCGTCGAATCCGCGCGCCTCGGCAACGTCGCCTCCCTCAACCCACTGGGCAGCGGGGTGTTGGAGAACCCGGCCCTCCTCGGCCTGCTCCCGGGGTTGGCCGTCCAGCTCCTCGGGGAGGAGCTCCTCCTGCCGTCGGCCCAGACGTGGTGGTGCGGCGACGACGCGCAACGCAGCCACGTCCTGACGCACCTGGACAGTCTGCTTCTCAAGCCCATCAATCGAGGTTTCGGAGGCTCGACGCTGGCCGGGTGGGAGCTCACCGCTGCCGAGAAGGCGGAGCTGGTGGCCCGCATCGAGGCGGAGCCGTGGGCGTGGTGCGGGCAGGACAACGTCGAACTCTCCACCACCCCGGTGGTCACCGCCGACGGCGTGGAGCCGCGTCGCGTGGTGCTGCGCTGCTTCGCCGCCCAGGTGGACCACTCGCACGAGATCCTGGCCGGTGGCCTGGCGCGGGTCGCGCCAGACGAACGGTTCCGGATCACCACGATGAACGGCGCCCTGACCAAGGACGTCTGGGTGCTGGACCCGGACGATGTCCAGGAGACGTGGACGCCCACCTTCGAGGGGGGACCGATCGCCATCCAGCGTGTGGCCACGCTCGCGCCCCGCATCGCGGACAACCTGTTCTGGTTCGGTCGCTACGCGGAACGCGCCGACGGCACGGTGCGGCTGCTGCGTCTGGCCGTGGACCTCGCCCACGACCATGGCCGGAGCCCGGTCTCACGCGGCGGCCAGGTGCTCGGCGCCGTCCTCGTCGCCGGGGAGCGGATCACCGGCCTGGACCTGTCCGCGGGCGACGTCGGCGCCGCTCTGAAGCGGCTGCGCCCCGCCGTCGTCGACGGGAGTTCCACCGGCTCCGTGGCGCACGCGATCAGGCGCCTCACGGAGGCCGCCAACCAGGTGCCCGACATCATGTCCAGCGACCTCTGGCACATCCTCAGCCAGCTCAACCGGCTGCTCGTCGACGCGGGCAGGCGCCGCGACCTGGCGGGCATCCTGGACGACCTCGTCGCGGGCACCCTGGCCGTGGCGGGCCTGAACAATGAGAGCCTGACCCGTGACGTGACGTGGGCGTTCATCGACGCCGGGGTGCGGATCGAGCGCTCGCAGCGCACGCTCGCTGTGGTGCTGCACACCCTCGGAGACGACCGTGCGGCCGTGGTGGAGAACCCGCTCGCAGACGCGATCCTCGAGATGGGGGAGTCGCTCATCACGCAGCGCCGCCGCTCCGCCTCCGGTGAGGGGCCCCGTCGCCCGGCCCTGGCGGCCACCCAACTGCTGCTGTGCGACAGGTCCAACCCCCGATCCGTGGCCTACCAGCTGGACCGGCTCGTCGAGGACCTCAAGCTCATCGGCGACGACGAGGTGGCGGCGCGGGCCTCGGAGCTGGTGGCGGCGTTCGCCAACGCGGACCTGGTGCGGCTCTTCACCGGCCCGAGGGCGCTGGTGACCGGGTTCGCGGCCGCCGAGCTGTCCGAGCTTCGCGCGATCTCCGATGAGCTCAGCCGCAGGCACCTGACCCGGTCCGCGCCGCGCCGGGCCACGCTCAGCGAGTGGAGCGCCGGGGCACTCCTGGGGGAGGACGCGTGAGGCAGCTTCCCGAGAACCTGACGCCCCGCCGCTACTTCGTCAAGCATCGCACCAGCTACGAGTATCCGGAGCCCGTGACGCTGTGCTACGAGCGGGGATTCCTCACCCCCCGCGACACCGCCACCCAGCGGCTCCGCGCCCACGGCACCCAGGTGCTGCCGCATCCCCTGCTGCACACCGAGCATCTGGACCGTTTCGGCAACACCAGCCACTACCTGGAGATCCACTACCCTCACACCCACCTCGTGGTGATCAAGGAGGCCATCGTCGACGTGGCCTGGCCCGAGGTGGACGTGGACTCCCTCAACCAGTGGACGCTGGCGTCGGCCCGGCGCGCCACCGCCGGCAACGCCGCGTTCCGGCTGGACCGCGCCATGTTCTCGCTGCCGTCCCGGCATGTGACGGTGGCCTCCGGGGAGGACCTCGCCGATTACGCCGAGACCATCCTGGCGCCCGGGCTGGGCTTCGGTGAGGCGCTGGTGGAGCTCACCAGGGGCATCCGTCGGGACTTCGCGTACCGGCCGGGCGTCACGTCCGTGCGCACCACCGTCGACGAGCTCCTCGAGCTGCGCGCCGGCGTCTGCCAGGACTTCGCCCACCTCGGCATCGCGATCCTGCGCTCACTCGGCGTGCCGGCCCGCTACGTCTCCGGATACATCGAGACGGTCGCGGGGCCCGGGCAGACCAAGTTGGAGGGCGCCGACGCGTCGCACGCCTGGATCTCGGTGCTGGCGCCCACCGGGACGTGGATCGACATCGACCCCACCAACGGGCAGTTCGCGGACTCGCGCTACATCGTGACGGCCTGGGGCCGCGACTTCGCGGACGTGAGCCCGCTGCGGGGGGTCATCGTCACCGAGGCCGCGACCTCACGGCTCAGCGTCGGTGTCGACGTCCTCCCGATGGAGGGCGACGAGGCGCCTCAGGTGAGCGTCCTGAAGCTGAAGTTGTCGTCGTAGGGCAGCTCGCCGTCGACGGTCGCGGTGACCGACAACCGGTTGAGGGTGGTGCGCCCGCCGAGCGTGGTCATGAAGGCGGTGTCGGCGGCGTCGCGCCCGGTGCAGATCCGCACCATGGGGGTGCGCGGCGCCAGCCCGGTGGCGTCGAGCAGGTACCAGGACCCTTCCCAGTAGGCCTCGACGACGGCGTGGAAGTCCATCGGTGTCAGGCCCGGGGCATACACCGACACCAGACGCGCCGGCATGTTGACCCCGCGCAGGAAGGCGACCACGAGGTGCGCCGAGTCCCGGCACACCCCGGCCCGGCTGAGGTAGGTCTCCAGCGCGCCGTCGACGACCCGGCTGGATCCGGGGCGGTAGATCACCTTGGTGCGGACCCACTGCGTGACGGCGCTCATCAGCTCGAATCCGGTGAGGCCGGCGAAGTGGGTGTGGCTGAGGTTGGCCAGCCGGTCCGAGTCGCAGTAGCGCGAGGGCCGGGTGTAGAGGATCTCGTCGATGCCTTGGAGGGGGTACTCGGGGGCGGGGGCCAGCACGGCCGCGTTGTAGTCCACGTGGAGGGTGCCGACGGGGGCGTCGCGGAGCCGGTGCAGGCGGCTGCCCGATGGTGCGATCAGTTCCTCGACCTCGAGCTCGTCGTCGCCGACCTTGAAGGTCAGCGTCTCGTCGACCTCCGGGTAGTGCGTGCTCACCGCGACCGAGAAAACCATGTCCGCGGTGGCGCCGACCCCCACCTCCAGGTGGCTGGAGACCCGCCTGATACTCACGCCGCGTTGCCAGGGAGGGTGAGGATCTCGGCGCCGTCGGCGGTGACCACCAGGCTGTGCTCCCACTGAGCCACCCGCGACCGGTCCGTGGTGACGACGGTCCAGTCGTCGTCCCACTGGTCGGTCTCGTGGGTGCCGAGGGTGAGCATGGGCTCGATGGTGAAGGTCATGCCGGGCTGCATGATGGTGGTGACCCGGGGCTCGTCGTAGTGGAACACCACCAGCCCGGAGTGGAACGCGGTGTGGACGCCGTGGCCGGTGTAGTCGCGCACCACCCCGTAGCCGAAGCGCTTGGCGTAGGACTCGATGACGCGGCCGATCACCGAGAGGGGACGCCCCGGCTTGACGGCCTTGATGGCGCGGTTCAGCGCCTCCAGGGTGCGCTCGGAGAGGAGCCGCGACTCCTCGTCGACGTCGCCGCAGTAGAAGGTGCCGCAGTTGTCCCCGTGGACGCCGTCCTTGAACGCGGTGACGTCGATCTTGACCAGATCGCCGTCCTCCAGCGGGCGCAGGTCCGGGATGCCGTGGCAGACCACTTCGTTGACCGAGGTGCAGATGGACTTGGGGAAGCCGCGGTAGCCCAGCGCCGACGGGTAGGCCCCGTGATCCAGCATGTACTCGTGCGCGACGGCGTCCAGCTGATCCGTGGTGACGCCCGGCGCGATGGCCTTGGCCGCCTCGTGCATCGCCTCCGACGCGATCCGGCCGGCCACCCGCATCCGCTCGATCACATCGGGGGTCTGCACGTCCGAGCCGGTATAGCGCTTGGGTGCGGGCCTGCCGACGTACTCGGGGCGCGGGATGGAGCGGGGGACGTCGCGCAAGGGGGTGATGGTGTGGGGTGTCACTGGGTTCACAGTGCGCCAGTCTACGTGCGGGTGAATCAGCCGTCGAAGCGCAGGGAGGCCAGCGCGTGCTCGACCTCCCGCTGGTTCTCCTCATGGTCGATGGTGGCGCACGAGACGTACACCGCGAACCGGTCCTTGTCGCCGGTGGGCACCAGGATGACGTCGACGACGTCGCCCTCGATGCCCTGATGGCGCTGGTTGCCGACGAAGATGTTGGAGGTGAGCCGCCAGCCGATCCGGTCCGAGACGACGTAGTCCTCGTTGATGAGGATCTCGCGGCGCTCGAAGCCGAAGAACATGCCCGAGGAGGCCATACACGTGACGAACTGCTCCGCGGCCGTGCTCATCACCGGCGAGAAGCCGTCCGATACGCGGATGTAGCCGACGTTGACGTTGCTGATCCAGCCGGTGGCGATGTCGCGGATCATCCCGTTGGACTCGTACAGCCACTCGATCCAGGCCCCGGACTGGTACCAGTCAGAGCCCGACGGCGGCTCGATGGAGAGCCCGCCACCGTGGAGGCGGCCGTCGCGGAGGTCGCTGCGGGGGGATTCGCCGGTGATGGGGCAGTCGATCGGCTGCCCGAATCCCGTCTCGACGGGGGTGGGGCTGGGCGTCTCCGTGGGGACGAGCTCGTTCCACTGGGTGCCTGAGGGGCGGGCGGACCTGTTGTCCTCGGGCGTGGCCGCGAACGGATTGGCGCCTCGGGGCACGAGGATGATGGCCGCGACCACGGCGGCGACCACCAGCAGCGCGATCACCACCCACAGACCCGTGCCAGGCCCTTGGCGCACGGGCCCGGCCTGCATCCAGCGCTGACCGTCCCAGTAGCGCCGTCCGTGGGGCGCAGTCGGGTCCGCGTACCAGCCGGGCTCTGCCATAGGGCCAATAGTAGATGGTGGCCCCGGACGGGCCCAGTGGCGCCAAGGGCGCTGGCAAGCGCCGGGACCCACGCTCGGAATCACGACCTCTGACGCGGTTCGTCATGCGCTTGAAACAAAGTGCGGGCAGACTGGGGCCATGGATAGGCAGACTGAATTCGTCCTGCGCTCTATGGAAGAGCGGGGGATCCGGTTCGTCAGACTCTGGTTCACCGACGTGTTGGGCTCCCTCAAGTCCGTCGCCATCGCGCCCGCCGAGGTGGAGGGCGCCATCTCCGAAGGCGTGGGGTTCGACGGGTCGGCCATCGAGGGCTTCGCGCGCGTCTTCGAGTCCGACATGGTGGCGCACCCGGACCCGTCGACGTATCAGGTGCTGCCCTGGCGCCAGGCCGGCCGTTCCACGGCGCGGATGCTGTGCGACATCAAGCTGCCCGACGGCTCCCCGAGCTTCGCGGACCCCCGCTACGTGCTCAAGCGCGCCCTGCAGAAGGCCGGGCAGATGGGCTTCACGTTCTACATCCATCCCGAGATCGAGTTCTTCCTCCTCCGGTCGCTGACGCCGCCGGTGCCGCTGGACGACGGCGGCTACTTCGATCACACCACGCTCGGCGACGGCACGGATTTCCGCCGCGACGCCATCACGATGCTGGAGCAGATGGGCATCTCGGTGGAGTTCAGCCACCACGAGGCCGCCCCCGGGCAGCATGAGATCGACCTGCGCTACGCCGACGCGCTCACCATGGCGGACAACGTGATGACCTTCCGCGTGGTGATCCGGGAGGTGGCCGTCAGTCAGGGGATCCACGCCTCGTTCATGCCGAAGCCGTTCTCCGAACACCCCGGCTCGGGCATGCACACCCACATGTCGCTGTTCGAGGGCGACACCAACGCCTTCTACGACGCCTCGGACGAGTACAACCTGTCCAAGACCGCCAAGCAGTTCATCGCCGGCCTCATGCGGCACGCCCCGGAGATCACGGCGGTGACCAACCAGTGGGTCAACTCCTACAAGCGCCTCGTCGGCGGCGGCGAGGCCCCCTCGTACGCCTGCTGGGGGCGGGCCAACCGCTCGGCCCTCATCCGGATCCCGCAGTTCACCCCCGGCAAGACCTCGTCGGCGCGCATCGAGTACCGCGCCGTCGACGCGGCGGTCAACCCGTATCTCGCCTACGCAGTGCTGCTCAACGCCGGCCTCAAGGGCATCGAGGAGGAGTACGAGCTCCCCGAGGAGACCGAGGACGAGGTGTGGCGCCTCACGGACCGTGAGCGTCAGGCCATCGGCATCCGTGAGCTCCCGCACAACCTCGACGAGGCACTCCGGCTGATGGAGGAGAGCGAGCTGGTGGCCGAGACCCTCGGCGAGCACGTCTTCGAGTACTTCCTGCGCAACAAGCACGAGGAGTTCTCGGCCTACCGCAAGCAGGTCACGCCCTGGGAGCTGGAGCGCCACATCCGCGTCATGTGAGGGCCTTCACCGCACCAGCGGGAAAGCGCGGGCAGCCTCGCCGGCGTGCACGCCGGAGGCGCTGAGCGTCGCCCCGGACCAGTCGAGGCGCCCGACGGCGAGGCCCACGAAGGTCTCCGGCGTCATCTCCACGACGTTGGGCGGGGTGCCGCGCGTGTGCCTCGGCCCGGCGTCGAACCCGATCTGAACCGCCGCGAACGGCGGCACCCGCACCTCGATGGACGCCCCCGGATGCCGCTCACCGAGGAGGGCGCACCCGGCCCGGCACACCGCGGCGGTGAGCTCCCGGTCCAGGAGCCCCGGGAGCTTCGCGGCGCGCAGGAGGAGCCCGGTGAGGTCCGGGCGACGGCGGGCGAGCTCTGCGTCGATCGCGGCGTCGTCGCTCAGGTGGGCCCGCAACGCGGCGACGACCTTCGGGGTGGGCTTGAACATGATCGGCCCAGGATAGTGGCGGCGCGCCGTGGGACCCGCGGGGCCGGGCCGGCGTCGATAGTCTGAGCCGGTGACCAGGTACCAGTCGCAGATCGGCGAGTTCGCCCGACGCGGGTTCGACTCCGCCACCGCGAGCGCCCGCGTCTGGGACCGCTGGCGGGAGCGGGTGCAAGGCGACCCGCCCGTCGACCTCGCCGTCTTCGAGCCGGTCGCGGACCGCGACCTCGCCCTCGACGCCCTGGAGCGCATCTCAGAATCCGCCCCGGAGCTCTTCGCCCGGATGGTCGCTGACGACGGCTGGCTCCGGCGGATCGTGGCCGTGCTCGGCGGATCCTCCGTGCTGGCCCAGACCCTGGTGCGTCACCCGGAGGAGGCAGAGGCGCTCCGGGAGGAGCCCCGCGCACGCGGACGCGAGGGGTGGCACGCCTTCTTCGCCGGACGCGTCGGACTGGTCGACGGCGTCGCCCAGGGCAACCCGGACTCCCTGCGCCTCGCGGACCGGGTGGCGCTGATCGAGATCGCGGCCCGCGACCTCACCGCCCCGGACCCGATCGCCGTCGCCGACGACGTGGCCCGCGAGCTCGCCCATGTGGCCGACGCCGTGCTGGAGATGTCACTGGCGCACGCCCGGGCCGAGGTCCCCGGCTGGCGCTCCGCGCGCCTGGCGGTCATCGCGCTCGGCAAGACCGGCGCGCAGGAGCTCAACTACATCTCCGACGTCGACGTGCTCTATGTGGCCGAGCCCGCGGAGGGGGCCACCGTCGAGGAGGCGATGGCCGCGGCCACCAAGCTGGCGGCCGCGCAGGCGCGGCTCTGCTCGGCGCACACCGCCGAGGGCACCATCTGGCAGGTCGACGCCGCGCTCCGGCCCGAGGGGAAGGCCGGTCCGCTGGTGCGCACCCTGGCCAGCTGCCGGACCTACTACGAGAAGTGGGCCAAGAACTGGGAGTTCCAGGCCATGCTCAAGGCGCGCCCCGCGGCCGGGGACCTCGAGCTCGGCCAGGGCTTCGTGGACATGGTGTGGCCCATGGTGTGGCAGGCAGGGGAGCGGCCGGAGTTCCTCGCCGAGGTGCGCAGCATGCGCGAGCGGGTGATCTCCCTGATCCCAGCCAAGCAGGCCGACAAGGAGATCAAGCTGGGCTCCGGCGGCCTCCGCGACACCGAGTTCTCCGTGCAGCTGCTCCAACTGGTCCACGGCCGGGCCGACGAGCGGCTCCGCGTCCGCGGCACCTTCACCGGGCTCAAGGCGCTGGTGGGCAGCGGCTACATCGGCCGCACCGACGGCGCTGAGATGGCAGACGCCTACCGCTTCCAGCGCGTGCTCGAGCACCGCGTCCAGCTGAGGCGGCTCAGGCGCACGCACCTGGTGCCCGACGAGGAGCTGGCGCTGCGGCACGTCGCCCGCTCCCTGGGACTCACCGCAGACGAGCTGACCAGGCAGTGGCGCGAGTCCACGCGCCGCGTCCGGCGCCTCCAGCAGCGGATCTTCTTCTCCCCGCTGCTCGATGCCGTCAGCCACCTCCCCACCGACGGCCTCAAGCTGACCCCCGACGCGGCCATGACGCGCATGCGGGCGCTGGGATTCGCCGACCCGCGGGCCGCGCTCGGCCACATCCAGGCGCTCACCCGGGGGACCGACCGCGGCGCCGAGATCCAGCGGCAGCTGATGCCCGCGATGCTTGAGTGGTTCGCCGAGGGCCCCAACCCGGACTTCGGGCTGCTGTCGTTCAGGCAGCTGTCGGAGGCGCTGGGCACCACGTCCTGGTACCTGCGGACGCTGCGCGACGAGGGTTTCATGGCGCACCGGCTGGCGCGCATCGCGTCCTCGAGCCGGTACGTGGTCAACCTGCTCAAGCGCGCCCCCCACCACATCCACATGCTGGCCGGCAACGACGAGCTGCGCCCGCGCGCCATCGAGGAGCTGACCGAGGCCATGACGCGGGCCGCCAGCCGGCAGGAGGACCTCGACAAGGCCATCGCCTCAGTTCGGGCGCTGCGCCGCGCGGAGCTGTGCCGGATCGCCCTCAGTGATGTGTTGGGCGACGCCGACCTGGCGACGGTGGGGGTGGCGCTGAGCGACCTGGCGTCGGCCACCATCGACGCGGGGCTCGTGCTGGCCCGACGTCGCATCGAAGCCCCGCAGGTGGGGGTCATCGCGGTGGGCCGGTGGGGCGGAAGCGAGATGTCCTACTCCTCGGACGCTGACTGCATCTTTGTGGTTCCCGACGGCGTCGAGGGGGAGAACCTCACCCGCGCCACCGAGCTGGTCCGCCTGGCCTCCGACATCATCGGGAAGCCTGGGCCGGACCCGGGGCTCGTCGTCGACACGGACCTCAGACCCGAGGGCAAGGGCGGACCGCAGGTGAGAACCGTGTCGTCGTATGCCGCCTACTACGCCAAATGGGCCTCGACCTGGGAGGCGCAGATGCTGCTGCGCGCCCGGCCAGGTGCCGGAGACCGCGCCCTCGCCGAGCAGGTGCTGTCCGCGCTGGACGGCTTCCGGTATCCCGTCGGTGGGCTCCGACCCGAGCAGGTCACCGACATCCGCAAGCTGAAGTCCCGGATGGAGACCGAACGCATCCCCAAGGGTGTGCCGCGGGAGCGGCACCTCAAGCTCGGCCCCGGTGGCCTCTCGGACGTGGAGTGGACAATTCAGCTGCTCCAGCTGCAGCACGCGTACGCCCACCCGGGGCTCCGCACCACCTCCACCCTCGGCGCGCTGCGCCTCCTGGCCCGGTTGGAGCTGCTGGAGCAGCCTCAGGCCGAGCGCCTGGAGCAGGCGTGGGTGAGGGCGAGCCGGCTGCGGGACGCGGTGATGCTTGTGCGCGGCCGCGCCAGCGACGCACTGCCCGCAGACGTGCGCGAGCTGGCCGCCGTCTCGGTCCTCCTGGGCTACGGCCCCAGGGCGGCCTCTCAGCTGGTCGACGACACCCGCCGGCTGCTACGCCGCGCCTCGGACGTGGTGGACGCCGTCTTCTGGGAGAGCTGAGCCCGAGACCGGCGGCGGTGTGCCGGTTCTCCGGTGCTACCATCTGTGCAAACGTGTTCCGGGGTCGGTGTAAGTCCGAACCGGCGGTGATAGTCCGCGACCCCCGAGGCCCATCAGGGCCGAAGGGTTGACTCGGTGAAATTCCGAGACCGACAGTCAAAGTCTGGATGGGAGGAACACGCGTGCGCGACGGCGTGCGCACTTTCGTGCGCGCATTCAGCCGTCGTGCCTGCGCGTACCCCGGGACCTGAGACGAAGGACCGGGACGATGACCATCCAGGAGCGGCGACGGGCGCGCACCCTCGCGCATCTCGGCGTGTGGTCCGCTTACCCTGCCCGCACCCGGCCCGCAGCGGGGCGGCGGCGGACGACGCTCGTCTCCTTCGCGCTGGTGGGCCTGCTGTGGTGGGCTGTCACCGCCACCGGTCTCGTCGCCCCCGTCTATCTGCCCAACCCCGTCGACGTGGTGGCGCGGATGGTGACCCAGGCCACCACCGGCGTGGCCTGGCGCTACCTCGCCCCCACCCTGGGAGCCGCCCTGCTCGGCGCGTTCATGGCCATCGCCGTGGCGATCCCGCTCGGCGTGGTGATCACCCACTCGCGGCTCCTGGCCGCCGTCGTCGAGCCGTTCGTCGCCATCTCGCAGACCATTCCGCTCGTGGCCATCGCGCCGCTGCTGGTGCTGTGGATCGGCTACGGCACCGTGCCCATCGCGGTGCTGTGCGCCATCATCGCGTTCTTCCCGATGATCACCACCACGGTGGTGGGACTCCGATCCCTCGACATGCGGGTGGTCGAGAACGCGCTGCTCGACGGCGCCAGCGCCTGGCAGCGGCTGATCCACGTCGAGGGACCGATGGCGGCCCCCGCCATCCTCGCCGGCGTCCGCGGCGGCGTGGTCCTCACCATGACCGGCGCAGTCGTCGGGGAACTCGTCATGGGCGGCGCCGGACTGGGCACGCTCCTCACCCTCACCAGGGAGGCGGCGGACACAGCGGGCCTGTTCGCCGTCGTCGCCTGGATCAGCCTCACCTCACTGACCCTGCACGGCCTCGTCCTCGTCGCTGAACGCGCCGCGGTCGCCAGACTCCAAGGAGAAACCACATGATCACCCGACGATCCCTCGTCCTCGGCGGCTTCGCCGTGGCCGGCGCAGCCGGCCTCGCCGCCTGCTCCTCCCAGCCCGAAGCCACCCCCACACCTACCGCAAGCGGCAGCATGCTCGCCAACGGCACGCTCACCGTGGGCCTCACCTACATTCCCAACGTGCAGTTCAGCGCCTTCTACCTGGGTGTGGCGCAGGGCATCTTCGCCAAGCACGGGTTGGACGTGACGCTGCGTCACCACGGGCAGCAGGAGGACGTGTTCGGCGCCGTCCTGGCCCGCGAGGAGCACGTCGTGTTCGCCTCCGCCGACGAGGCGATGGTGGCGGCCGCCAACGGGCAGGACCTGCGCACGTTCGCCACCAGCTACCAGACCTACCCGCTTGAGGTGATGGGAGGCGCCGGGCTGGGGCTGTCGGCCGACGACGGGCTGACCGTGCTCGCCGGCCGCAGCCTCGGCATCCCCGGCCACTTCGGCTCCAGCTACTACGCTGCTCTGGCCGCCATGCACGAAGCCGGCCTCACCGAGGCCGACGTCAAGCTGATGGACATCGGCTACACGCAGCTCAGCGCGTTGGCCGCCCGCCAGGTGGACTTCATCATGGGATTCCGCAACAACGAACTGGTGCAGCTGCAGGCCCAGGGCGAGCCCGTGATCTCGATCCCGATCTCGGACCCGGCGTCGCCGCGGCTGGTGGGGCCGAGCCTGGTCACCGTCGGCACCGAGGTGCCCGACGACGTGCTCGCGGCGGTCGCGGCGGGGATGCGCGAGGCGCAGGAGGCGGTCATCGCGGACCCGGAGGCGGCGCTGGATGCCACCGCCGAGCAGGTGCCTGCCCTGGCGGACCCCGCCCAGCGGGAGTCGGCGGCCCGGGTGCTGGAGGCCACGACGGGGCTGTGGACCAGGGACGGGGAGGTGGACGTGTCGCTGGATGTCGCGGCGTTCGGCCGGATGGCGGAGTTCCTCGTCGAGGTGGGCGTGATCGAGCAGGCCCCGGCGAACCCTTACATCGACCTCGCCTGATTGTTCTCTTTCCACCTGCCTACGGTGCGCGGAGACGTGAGCCGCTGCCCGGGCAGCCCCTGGTGGTTGGCCCGCATCGGCACCTGCCTGTCGCGCTGGGGCTGGGTGGTTGAGGGCTGCCCGGGCAGCGTCTCCCGGCTCCGCGCTGGTCCCGATGTGGCGTTGTCACCTTCGGGCGTGTGCCGGCAGGGCGGCCCCGGTGCGGGTCTGCCTGGGCGGGACGCCAGTTCGGCGATCGTCGGGGTGGGCATCACTGCGCCGTGCCGCCCTGCCGTCACCCTCCCTTGTGGGGACGCATCGGCCGTGTCTCAATCGGTCCCTGAGGAGGTCGGCGTCGCGGAGCGACCGTCGGCCGTCGCAATCGGTCCCTGAGGAGGTCGGCGTCGCGGAGCGACCGTCGGCCGTCTCGAAGGGTTGTGTGGTGACCTTTGAGCGAGACTGGGTTGTCAGGTTGCGATTCGACCCTTCGAGACGCCCACGCGCCTTCGGCGGGTCGACTCCTCAGGGAACGATGGTCAGAGCTCGACGAGGGTGCGGCCGTGGCGCCGCCCGGCGAGCAGGTCCTCGCCGGCCGCGATCACACCGTCGAGCCCGATCCGGGTGGTCATGGAGTCCAGCAGGTCCGTGTCGACCCCCCGCGACAGCACACGCCAGGCGTCGGCGCGGTCCTCCACGTCCGCCCACACAGAGTCGATCCCCGCCAACGTCACTCCGCGGAGGATGAACGGCAGCACGGTGGCCGGCAGCTCGGAGGAGCCCGCCAACCCGCAGGCCGCGACCACGCCGTGAGGCTGAGTCTGCGCGATGGCATTGGCCAGGATCTGGCCACCCACCGAGTCGATCACGCCCACGTAGGTGGCCTTCTGGAGCGGCCGCCCCGGCGTGGCGAGCTCGTCCCTGGCCACGATCGTGTCCGCGCCCAGCTCCCGGAGGTAGCCGCCGAACTCGTCGGGGCGCCCCGTCGACGCCGCGACATCGAAGCCGGCCGACGCCAGCAGCATCGTCGCGATCGACCCCACGCCCCCCGTCGCACCCGTCACGAGCACCGGACCGTCGGAGGGTGAGGCACCCTCCATCACCAGCCGCAGCACCGCCAGCGCCGCCGTGTAGCCGGCGGTGCCGAGGGCCGCGGCGCGCTCCGGGGTGAGGCCGTCCGGCACGCGGACCGCGAGCTCGGCGTCCGCCCTGGCCAGGGTGGCGTACCCTCCGTGCCTGGTCTCGGACAGGCCGGCGCCGTTGAGGATCAGCCACTCTCCCGGGGCCCAGCGCTCGTCGGGCGATTCGACGACGCGGCCCACCATGTCCACACCGGCGATCAGCGGCCGCTGACGCACCACGCCCGGCCGCCCGGTGACGGCCAGGGCGTCCTTGTAGTTGAGGTCCGAGTACACCACCTCGACGAGGACGCCCTCGTCGCCCAGCAGCTCCTCGCAGCCCTCTTCGAGGGCCACACCGTCGTCCCGCACCACGATTCCACGCATGGCCATCACCCTAGTGGTCCCGGACGGCCGCGGTCAGTCGAGCTTGGCGTGCGCGGCCTGGTCGGCTTTCAGCTTTGCCGGCCACCAGACGGCGGGGCCGATGTCATAGGCCAGCGCCGGCACCAGCAGGGTCCGCACGAGGAAGGTGTCGATGAGGACGCCGAACGCGACGATGAACGCAAGCTGGATGAGGAACAGGATGGGCAGGACGGCGAGGGCGGCGAAGGTGGCGGCCAGCACCAGGCCCGCCGAGGTGATCACGCCACCGGTGACGGCCAGGCCCCGCTTGATGCCCTCGCGGGTGCCGTGGATCATCGACTCCTCGCGGACCCTTGTCATGAGGAAGATGTTGTAGTCGATCCCCAGCGCCACCAGGAACACGAACCCGTACAGCGGCACCGACGGGTCGGCACCCGGCAGGTCCAGGACGTGGTTGAACACGAGCGCGGCGGTGCCCAGCGCGGTGCCGAAGGACAGCACCGTGGTGAGGATCAGCACCACGGGCGCCAGGATGCTGCGCAGCAGCAGGATGAGGATCAGCAGGATCACCACCAGCACCAGAGGGATGATGACGTTGCGGTCGCGGATGGAGGTGTCGCGGGTGTCGATGTTGGTGGCCGTCTCGCCGCCGATCTGGGCGGCGCCGTCGAGGTCCAGCCGGAGGGCGCG
Organism: Tessaracoccus sp. MC1679; assembly: GCF_014164775.1. GTDB lineage: Bacteria > Actinomycetota > Actinomycetes > Propionibacteriales > Propionibacteriaceae > Arachnia. Next base: position 194,362 of record NZ_JACJGB010000006.1, on the reverse strand, counting down.
AACCGTGTCCGACGCGGCGTCGCTGTCGGCCGCGTCCGTCAGAGTGGCGAGCAGCAGGACCTGACCGTCGCTGACGGACGGTGCCGGGGCCGGGGTTCCGGGCGGGCCCAGCGGCTGGATGCCTTCGGACGTCACCGGCGCGGTGCCGGCGGGCGAGTCGGCGGCGATCACGGAGACCGAGTCCACGCCGTCGTTGGCCAGAAGCAGGTCGGTCACCTCCTGGAGCCGGGATTCGTCGGTCAGGACGCGGGCGGGGCTGCCCGACCCGGCGGGGAAGTGCTCGGCGAGCGCGACCTGGCCGTCGCGGGCCTCGGAGGCTCCGAGCACGAACTCGCTCGGGGGGACGCCGTCGGCCTTGAGCGTGGGCACGAACGCGGCGCCGGCTGCCAGCGCGATCGCGCACGCGATCCACACGGTCCGGGGACGCCGCGACACCAGCCCTGCCGCCTTCGCGTAGATGCCCGTGGTCATCTGGGTGTCGTCGCCGCGGTTGGGGTCGAAGCGGGGGCGGCGTGGCCAGTAGGAGGCGCGGCCCATGAGGAACAGCATGCTCGGCAGCAGCGTGAGGGCGCCGAGCATCGCGAACACGATGCCGATGGCCGCGACGGGGCCGAGCGAGCGGCTGGAGCCCAGATCGCTCAGCAGCAGGCACATGAGGCCGGCGATGACCGTGCCGCCGGAGGCCAGCACCGGCTCGATGACCCCCTTGAGCGCGGTCCGGGTGGCGTCGGCCTTCGACGCGCGCCGCTTCAGCTCCTCGGCGTAGCGCGCGGTGTAGAGCAGCGAGTAGTCGGTGGCCGCGCCGATGACGAGGATGAACAGGATGCCCTGCGTCTGTCCGGTCAGGGTGACGATGCCCGCCTTGGCCAGCCACCAGTTGACCAGCAGCGCGACGGCGAGGGCGGAGATGCTCGTGAGCAGCACCGCGAACGGCAGGATGAGCGAGCGGTAGACCACCAGCAGGATCACCAGCACCACGGCAAGGGCGACGACCAGCAGCAGCCCGTCGATGCCGCTGAAGGCCTCGGTGATGTCCGCGGTGAACCCCGCGGGGCCTGTGACGTAGGGGGTGACGCCGTCGGGGAGCCCCTCGGCGAAGTCCTCGCGGAGGAGCGTGACGACCTCGGCGATCTCGCCGTCGGAGTCCACGCCGGCGAAGACCTGCGCGGCCTTGCCGTCCTCGGACGGGATGAGGGGGGAGACCTCCTCCACCCCCTCGACGTCGGCCAGCGCCGCGGCTCGCTCGCCCAGCTCGGTGAGCGTCTCTGGCGTCAGGGCCTCGTCGGAGGTGAACAGGACGATGGCGGGGATGGTGGAGCTGTCCACGAAGTCCAGGTAGCGCTCGCTGACGATCGTGGCCTCCGCGCTGGTGGGGAGGAACGTCGACTGGTCGTTGGTGGCCACCTCCTCGATGCGGCCGAAGTAGGGTCCGCCCACAGCGGCGCCGACGAGCCAGATCAGGATGAGGGCAACGGGGATCGCGATGCGCGCGAGACGGGTCTTGGACACGCGCTCAGCCTAGGGTCGCGGGGCGGGGGAGTGGAGTGTCGCGGGGTCGGCCGAACGGTTGATGTCGAGTGTGAGAAGAGGCCGTGGCGTGTCCCGCTCGGCTGCGGGCTGCCATGTCTTCCTCGTCAAGGACCCAGACACCCCACGGGGATGACATGGACACCGTCATCGCGACGTCCCGCAGCGCCAGTGCTGGTGATGACCCCGAGTGCGGCCGGCTCGCCGTGACGGTCCCTGTCGACATTGGCTGCGAAACGCAACAACGACGCAGCTGCTGCGTCGACGTCGCGTGGATTCAGCTTGACTTCGAAGGCCGCCCACTTGTTGTCGCGGATCGAGACGATGGCATCGACGTCGTTGCCGTTGGAGTCCCGCCAGGACTCAACCGTGCCGCGGTGCGGCTGGGCGAAGATTCGGAGGTCACGAATGGCAAGGGCTTCGAAGTGGAACCCGGTGGCCCGCGGATCGGCGCGCAGTTCAGCCGAGCCGATGCCAAGTGCCGCCGGACCGAGTGAGGGGTCGACGAAGTAGCGGACGGGAGCCGCGCGAAGTCGTGTCCGAGAGCGCATGTGGGGTCGCCACGCTTCGGAGTCGTCGATGAGGCGGAGTCGCTCAAGTGCGTCGATGTAGCCCGTGATCGTCTCGTGCGCGATCGGTCCGGCGTCGCCGCCCACGTCCCTCGCCAACTCGGACAGCTTCACAGGTTGACCCACACTGCGGGCCAGTGAGGCTAACAGCCTCCGCAGGTTGCGCGGATTCCTACGTGGCCCCATGGCAGGGATGTCCGTTTCGACGATCTGGTCAAGGTATCCGTTCAGCCAGGAACGAGCATCCTCCTCGGCCCAGTCGATGATCTCGGGCCAGCCACCGACGACGATTCTCTTGAGCAGGTCCGTGAATGTCAGGTGTGTGCCCACGCCGGGTTGCCTCTCCCCTGACAGGAGTGCGGCGAACGAGACGGACCCGTTGGAGTGTCCCGACTCGAACAGGCTCATGGGGCGCATCCTCAGGACTGCGAAGCGTCCCGCGCCTGAGTGGCGGCTTGCGTCATCCCGGGGGCGCGATGATCCAGTGAGGATGAACTCCCCCTTGGCATGACGGTCGTCGACCTGACGACGGACGCGGTTCCAGATGGTGGGCTCAAGTTGCCACTCGTCGAAGAGGATCGGCGGCTCGCCCGTGAACAGCGCATCAGGATCCAAGGAGACTTGGGCGCGAGCGGTGTCGTCCTTGTCGAACTGGATCACCGTCCTGGCGACCTGGGAGGCGGTTTCGGTCTTGCCGCAGGCTTTCGGGCCCTCTATGAGGATGGCCCCCAACGCCCGTCGCAGGTGGGCGAGTTCGCCGTCAGCGACGCGTGGTCTGTAGCTGCACATGAGTCCAGTCTAGCTTTTGCCTAGAATGAACTCTTAAAATCGCATATGCTGAAACAGCAATCCTGCATGGATTGAATCCAATATATGCATCACCTTCTGCATCCGAGCGTGAATGGCAGAGGCCCCCGACCCTGCGGTGCAGGACGGGGGCCACTCTCAAGGGGCTACGGATCAGAGCGCGTAGTACAGCTCGAACTCGTGCGGGTGCGGGCGCATCGCGATGGCCTGGATCTCGGCTCGCTTGAGCTCGATCCACGTCTCGATCAGGTCCGGGGTGAACACGTCACCGGCGAGCAGGAACTCGTGATCAGCCTCGAGGGCGTCCAGCACCGCGCCGAGCGAGGCGGGCACCGTCGGAACCTGGGCGTGCTCGTCGGGGGGCAGCTCGTAGAGATCCTTGTCGATCGGGGCCATCGGCTCGATCCGGTTCTGGATGCCGTCGATGCCGGCCAGCAGCATGGCGGCGAATGCCAGGTACGGGTTCGAGGACGGGTCCGGGCAGCGGAACTCGATGCGCTTGGCCTTCGGGTTGGAGCCCGTGATCGGGATGCGGATGCAGGCCGAGCGGTTGCGCTGCGAGTAGACCAGGTTGACCGGGGCCTCGAAGCCGGGGACCAGGCGGTGGAACGAGTTCACCGACGGGTTGGTGAAGGCGAGCAGCGCGGGGGCGTGCTTGAGGAGGCCGCCGATGTAGTAGCGGGCCATGTCCGAGAGCCCGGCATAGCCGTTCTCGTCGTAGAACAGGGGCACGCCCTCGTTCCAGATGGACTGGTGGCAGTGCATGCCGGAGCCGTTGTCGCCGAAGATGGGCTTCGGCATGAACGTGGCCGTCTTGCCGGCGGCCCACGCGGTGTTCTTGACGAGGTACTTGAACTTCATCACGTCGTCGGCAGACTTCAGCAGCGTGTCGAAGCGCCAGTTGATCTCGGCCTGGCCGGCGGTGCCCACCTCGTGGTGCGCGCGCTCAACCTCGAGGCCTGCGGCCTCCATGTGGCGGACGATGTCGTCGCGGAGGTCGCCGAAGTGGTCGACGGGCGCCACGGGGAAGTAGCCGCCCTTGTACTTGACCTTGTAGCCGCGGTTGCCGCCGTCCTCGAGGCGCCCGGTGTTCCAGGCGCCGGCCTCGGAGTCGATGTGGTAGTACGACGAGTTGGCCGTGGTCTCGAAGCGGATGTCGTCGAACACGTAGAACTCGGCCTCGGGCGCGAAGAAGGCGGTGTCACCGATGCCGGTGGAGGCCAGGTACGCCTGCGCCTTCCGCGCGATGTTGCGCGGGTCGCGGGAGTAGGGCTCCTTCGTCAGCGGGTCGTGGACGAAGAAGTTGACGTTGAGGGTCTTCGACTTGCGGAAGGGATCCACGTAGGCGGTGGTGGGGTCCGGCAGCAGCGACATGTCCGATTCGTGGATCTTCTGGAAGCCCGTGATGGACGAGCCGTCGAAGTTGAGTCCCTCCTCGAACACCTCAGGGCCGAACGAGCCGGCAGGAACGGTGAAGTGCTGCATGACCCCGGGAATGTCGCAGAAGCGGACGTCGATGGTCTCGATGCCTTCTTCCTTGACGTAAGCCAGCAGGTCGTCTGCGCCTTGGAACATGGGCGGATCTTTCCTCACGTGTCGGGATGTCTTGAATGAGACCATACGGGGAAAAACTTGTCCGTCAGTTGCCGATGAGTAACAGCGCTGTTACAGCTTTTCCGGAACTGAGGGCCGTCAGCGGGTCTGGCGGGGCATCGACGCCGCGGCGATCACCAGCATCCCGATCACCAGAGCGGCCAGCAGCGCGATGCCCACCCACGTGCTGGAGGCCACCTCGGCGTTGCCGGTCACATCGAGGACCGCCTCGGCGGCCCACGTCATGGGCAGGACGCGCGCGACCGCCGCCAGCGCGTCGGGCATCAGATCGACGGGGGCGAAGAGCCCGGACAGGAAGATCTGGGGCCCGATGAACATCGGCATGAACTGCACCGCCTGAAACTCGGTGCGGGCGTAGGCGCTGGCCAGCAGCCCGAAGGACACCCCGACGAGGGCGTCGAGCAGGGTGATCACCAGCAGCACCCAGAGGGGACCCTCGATGTCCACGCCGAACACGCCCAGCACGAACGTGGCCAGCAGCGAGGCCTGGGCCACGCCGAGCACGCCGAACACCAGCCCGTAGGAGGCCAGCAGATTCCAGCGGCTCAGCGGCGTCGTGAGCAGCCGCTCCAGGGTTCCGGTGGTGCGCTCGCGCAGCATGGCGATGGAGGTGACCAGGAACATCAGCATCATCGGCAGCACGGCCAGCATCGTCGGCCCGATCGTGTCGAACGCCGTCGGCGCCCCGGGCGGGGTGGGGAGGTCGATCATCACGTAGTACAGGAGCGAGATGAACACGATGGGCAGCACCATCACCAGGCCGATGGTGCGCGGGTCCGCGTGCAGTTGGGCCAGGATCCGGGCGACGGTGGCCAACGGTGCCACGCGGCTGCGCGGGGCCGCGTGCCGAGGGCCGTTCACGCCGCGACCTCGCGTCGGACCAGCGCCAGGAACGCGGCCTCGGGGGTCGCGGCGCTGCTGGCGGCCATCAGTTCGTCCATGTGCCCGCTGGCGAGGAAGTGGCCCTCGCGCATGAGCAGGACCGAGTCGCAGCGGGTGGCCTCGTCCATGACGTGGCTGGACACCAGCAGGGTGGTCCCGGAGGAGGCGAGCATCCGGAAGTGCTCCCACAGCGATTCCCGCGTCAGCGGGTCGAGGCCGACGGTGGGCTCGTCCAGGATCAGCACCTCCGGCTTCCCGACGAGGGCGCAGGCCAGGGACGCGCGGCTGGCCTCGCCCCCGGAGAGGGTCTCGACGCGCCTGGCGGCCAGGTGTGACAGCTCCACGTAGGCGATCGCGTCGTCGGCGGCCTCGTCGGGGGCGCCGTGGAGGCGGGCGAAGAGGAGGACGTTGGCGCGCACGGAGATGTCGCGGTAGATGCTCAGCGACTGGCTGGTGTACGAGACGCGACGGCGCAGCTGCGGGTCACCGGCAGGCAGCCCCAACAGGTTCAGCGTGCCGGAGGTGATCTTCTGGACGCCCACCATGGCGCGCATCAAGGTGGTCTTCCCGCAGCCGGAGGGACCGAAGAGGCCGGTGACCGAGCCGGGGGCAAGGGTCAGGTCCAGCCCGTGCAGGATCTCGTTCCTGGCGCGATGGACGACGAGGCCGCGGGCCTCCGCGGCGGGATGTGCCATGGCCCGGAATCTACTCCCGCGCCGGCGGCCGCGGCGTCCGGGGCGGAACGACGCGCCGACGCCCCGCCCCTGGGTGGAGGACGGGGCGCGAGGTGCGGGTCAGGCGCTGAACTGGGGTTCGGCGTCGTAGGTCGCCTGATCGAGGATGCCCTCGCGCTTGCCCACGACTGCGGCCACCAGCGCCTGGCCGGTGACGTTGAGCGCCGTTCGGCCCATGTCGACGATGGGCTCCACTGCCAGCAGGAGGCCGACCCCGGCCAGCGGCAGGCCCAGGGTGGACAGCGTCAGTGTGAGCATCACCGTCGCGCCCGTGGTGCCGGCTGTGGCCGACGACCCAAGCACCGCGACGAACGCGATCAGCAGGTAGTGGGTGACGCCCAGGTCGATGCCGTAGAACTGGGCCACGAAGATCGAGGCCAGCGCAGGGAAGACCGCGGCGCAGCCGTCCATCTTGGTGGTTGCGCCCAGCGGCACCGCGAAGCTCGCGTACTGGCGCGCGACGCCCAGGTTCCTCTCCACCACCTGCTCGGTGACCGGCATGGTGCCCATCGACGAACGGGTCACGAAGCCCAGGGAGATCGCGGGCCAGACGTTGCGGTAGAACTGACGCACGCTCAGGCCGTGAGCCTTGAGGATGGCGGGGTAGACCACCGCCCACACGATGATGAGCCCGATGTAGAGCGCCACCACGAACGAGCCGAGCGAGGCGAGAGAGGTCCAGCCGTAGGTGGCGACAGCCTTGCCGATCAGCGCCGCGGTGCCGATGGGCGCCAACCGAATGATCCACCAGAGGACCTTCTGGATGACCGAGAGGGCGGATTCCATGAACCCGACCAGCGGGGCGGCCTTGTCGCCCACCTTCAGCGCGGCGACGCCGAACAGGATTGAGATCAGGAGGACCTGGAGGACCGAGAAGTTGGCGGCTGCGGTGAAGCCCGCCTCGGGGTCGCCGGAGATGCGGACGCCGAGGCCGAGGAAGTTGTTGGGGATCAGCCCGAGGAGGAACGCCGACCATGAGCCCACGCGGCTCGGCTCGGCGGCCGCCTCCCCGTTGACGCCGGCGGTCAGCCAGGGCGCGGAGAGGAGCCCCACCGCGATGCCGACAACCACGCTGGCGAAAGCCGTGATGGCGAACCAGACGAGCGTCTGGACGGCCAGCCGTGCGGCGTTGGCCACCTCACGGAGTCGGGAGATGGAGGAGATGACGGCGGTCACGACGAGCGGGACCACCAGGAGCGTGAGCAGGCTGACGTAGGCGTTGCCCACCTCGGAGAGGAGCGTGGCCAGCCAGTTGCGTTCCTCGCCGTCGGGGCCGATGGCCACGGCGATCAGGCCGAGAACCAGGCCGACGATGAGGCCGACGACGATCTGGAAGCCGAGGTTGGTGTAGAAGGGTTTGCGTGGCTGCGGCGTCGCCTCGAGGGCGCGCTCAGACGTGGCTGTTGACATGAAGGGAATTCCTTTGCTGGGGGTGTGGCGGGTTGGCGCTGCGCGTTCAGCGACAGCTGCCGACCTGGACGCGGCAGAGGTCCACCCACAGGCGGACGACGAGCAAAGGCATGGGCTCACCCTCCCACGCCCACCGGGTGGGGACCAACCTCGTTCGCCGAGGGCAGACCCGGCGGTCGCTGCTAGGCTGCCGCCCGTGACGACGACCCCCGCTGAGTACCCCGGCTCAACCCTCGGGCTTCCGGAGTCCGGCGCAGGGTCGCTGGCGTCGTGGCGGGCGCGGGTGGCGGCCATGATCGGGGACTGGGCGGCGAGCATGATCGTGGCGATCGGCCTTTTCGGGATGGATGTGATGACCGGCTACCAGGGGGAGTCGTTCCTGATCCTGGCCGTCTACTTCGTGGAGGCCAGCGTGCTGACCGCCCTGGCCGGCGGATCATTCGGGCAGCTGATCGCGCGGATCGGGATCACGCGCCTGGACGGGCAGCCGCTCGGGTGGTGGCGCCCGGTGGCGCGGACCGCGATGAAGTGCATGGTGGTGCCTGCGATCGTGGTGGGCGCCGAGCGCCGGGCGCTCACGGACCTGCTGCTGGGCACCGTGGTGGTCAACCGCCGCTGATCCGCGGGTTCACCGTCGGCCCCACTCCCACGTCGGACGGCTGAGCAGTCCCTGGCCTTCGACCATCGTCTCCCCGAGATCCTTGCCGAGCTCCACCACCTCGAGGTGCTCAGCGGGGACGGCCTCGGTGAGCTGCTCCAACAGCGGCCGGGAGTGCGTCACCACCACGAGCTGCGCGTCGACGGCGGCGCGGGCGATCAGCCGGGCCAGGGGAGAGATCAGGCTGGGGTGGAGGCTGTTCTCCGGCTCGTTGATGGCCATCAGTGGCGGCCGGCTGGGTGCCAGGAGCGCCGCGAGCCACATCAGGTAGCGCAGGGTGCCGTCGGAGAGTTCGGCGCCCCGGAGGGGGCGCAGCATTCCGGGCTGCTGGAGGGTGAGGTCGAACACGCCGTCGCGCACCTCGATCCCCGCCCTGCTGCCGGGGAACGCGTCCTCGACCGACTCGTGCAGGGGCTCCTTCCCCCGCTCGATGATGGTCTGAAGCGCCGCGGCCACGTCCGAGCCGTCGGAGGCCAGCGCCCAGGTGCGGGTGCCGACGCGGGGCTGCCTGGCCGGGGCGTCGGCGTCGGTGCGGAGAGCGTCGTAGAAGCGCCAGGCGGCGAGGTCGTCGCGGAGTGGGCGCAGCTCGGGCACGTCCGCCAGCATCGACGCGTGGGTGGGGAGGTGGAAGGGCAACTCGGTCCAGGGGCCGTCGTCGCGGATCATGACCCCGGCCCGAAGGCGCTTGGCCACCATGGTGCCGGGCCGCATGACGGGCCCGGCCCAGGCCGATTCGCGCTTGATCTCGGGGTCGCGGTCGAAGGCCGACCGGCCGGGGACGGGCAGCCCGAGGTCGATGAGGTAGGACAGCGCATCGGAGCCGATGCCGAGCCGCAGCGACACCGGCCCTGCGCGCCTGGTCCCCTCGACGGCGTGGCCCCGGCGCGCCCCCGCCAACGATTCGGGGCCCGCCCACAGCGCTGAGCTGAGGCCGCCTTCGCGGGCGAGCGAGCCGACGGCGTCCCCGAGTGCACAGCCGGCGAGCAGCCGGAGCGCGCGGTAGAGGCTGGACTTCCCGGAGCCGTTGGCGCCGGTGACGACGGTGACGCGCCCCAGGGGGACGATGACGTCGCGCAGCGACCGGTATCCGGCGACGGCGAGGGTGCGATACATGCCCGCCACCCTAGGCGGCTCCCCCGACGCTTTTCAGGGCCGGACGGGTGGGTCAGTCGGCCGTCTCGAGCCAGGCTTCCTCGAGGCGCTCGTGCCGGGCCTCCGCGTCGCGCAGTTCGGCGTCCAGGGCCGCCAACCGCGAGAAGTCCGTCCCGGCCTTGGCCATGTCCGCGTGCAGCCGTTCGATCAACGCCGCAGCCTTCTCCAACTGTCCCTCGATCCGGGCCAGGTCCTTCTTCTTCTGGCGCTCCGCCGCAGCGTCCGACGGCGACCCGGGCGTAGCCTGTCCGGCTGTCGGGGCGGGGGCCTTGGCCCTCGCGCGACGCTCCAGGTACTCCTCGACCCCACCCGGCAGCAGCGCGCACGATCCGTCGCCCAGCAGGGCGTAGGTGTAGTCGGTGATCCGCTCGAGGAAGTAGCGGTCGTGGCTGACCACGATCAGGGTGCCGGGCCAACTGTCGAGGTAGTCCTCGATGATGGTGAGGGTGTCGATGTCCAGGTCGTTGGTGGGCTCGTCGAGGATCATCACGTTGGGCTCGGTGAGAAGGAGACGGAGGAACTGCAGCCTGCGGCGCTCGCCACCGCTGAGGTCCCCGATCCGTGCCACCAGCTTGTCCCCGGTGAACCCGAACTCCTCCAGCAGCGACGACGCGGTGGCCTCGCGCCCGGTGGCGAGCTTCGTCTCCTCCTTGAGGCGCTTGACCGAATCGAGGACCCGGTCCGCGTCGTCCAGCTCACCGACCGTCTGCGACAGGAAGCCCAACCGCAGCGTCTTGCCGCGCTTGACCTTGCCACTGTCCGGCTCCCGGAACCCCGCGAGCAGATCCAGGAGCGTGGTCTTCCCGGCGCCGTTGACGCCCACCAGCCCGATCCGGTCCCCGGGCCCGATCGACCACGTCAACTTGTCCAGCAGCGTCCGGTCCGGGATGGCGTAGGTGACGTTGATGAGGTCGAACACGTCCTTGCCCAGGCGCGTCACGGCGAACTGCTGCAGCGCCAGCTTGTCGCGTGGCTCGGGCTCGTCGGCGATGAGCACGTTGGCTGCCTCGATGCGGAACTTCGGCTTCGACGTCCGGGCCGGGGCGCCGCGCCGGAGCCAGGCGAGCTCCTTGCGAGCGAGGTTCTTGCGCCGCGACTCGTTGGCGGCCGACTGCCGCTGCCGCTCGACCCTCGCCAGCACGTAGGCCGCGTAGCCGCCGTCGTAGCCGTCGACCACGCCGTCGTGGACCTCCCAGATGCGCGTGCAGACCGCGTCGAGGAACCACCTGTCGTGGCTGACTACCAGCATGGACAGCCCGGACCTGGTGCGGGCCTGCAGATGCGTGGCGAGGAACGCGATGGCCTCGACGTCGAGGTGGTTGGTGGGCTCGTCGAGCACGATGAGGTCGTGGTGGCCCAGTAGCACGGCCACCAGCCCCACCCGTCGGCGCTCGCCGCCGGACAGCGTGTCCAGCCGGCGGTCCAGCTCCATGTCCGCCAGCAGTGCCTCGACGACGGCGCGCTTCTCCGCGTTCGCCGCCCACACGTGATCCGGCTCCCCGTCGAGGATCCAGTCCCGTAGCGTCTGCGAGTCCTGCCCGACGGTGGCCTGCGTCAGCACACCGATGGAGGCGTTGCCGGTGACGGTGACCCGCCCGGAGTCCGGCTCCAGGTCTCCGGTGAGGATGCGTAGCAGGGTGGTCTTGCCATCTCCATTGCGGCCCACCACGCCGATCACCTCACCGGCGCCGACGCCGAGCGAGACGGAGTCCAACAGGATGCGCGTCCCGAAGCCGTGGGTGACGGATTCGAGGTTGACCAGGTTCGCCACGCGTCAGCGGCCGCGCATGGCGGACCGGGCGCCCTTCGTCTGGATGGGGCCCTTCGGAATGGGGGCCTTGGGGCGCATGGCGTCCAGAGCGCGGAGGCGCTGGTTGACCTCGGTGATCTTGGCGGGCGACAGCTTCTTGGGCAGCTTCTTGATCTGATCGGCGAGCTTGTCCAGCGGCACCTGGCCCGTGCCCTTGCCCATCTGGATGATGGTGACGTCCACGCCGTAGGCCACCTGCTCGTGCTTCTTCTTCTCGCTGGCCAGCAGCGGCTTCAGCCTGCCGGGCTCGCCCTCGCCGATGAGCACCAGCCCCCCGGGACCGAGCGTGCGGTGCACGGCGTCGAGGCTCCGGGTCGCGGTGATGACGGGGGTGGAGATCCACTGCTTGGGCAGCATCTGCAGCGCCACTTCCGCGGAGCCGGCCTGGCCCTCGAAGCGACGGTAGACGGCCTTGCGGGCCCGCCACGTGAAGATCGACAGCGCCCCGAGCATGCCGGCGGAGACGCCCACGATGCCCCAGATGAGGGGGGCGTTGAGCACGAAGCCGAGGATGAGCAGCGCAGCCCAGGGCACGAGGAAGCCGGCCAGCATCAGCCACGGCAGCACCGTGTCGTACTTGACCGTGACCTTGTAGGTCTCGCGGAGCTGCTTCCACCAGCCCCAGTCCTTGGGGTCTGTGGAGTTCTTCTTGGCCGCCTTGGCGGCCTTCAGCTCGGCCTTCTGCTTTTCAGCTAGCGCCTTGGCTCTCTCGCTGGCCATCGTGTGTCTCCGTCTCAGCCGATTGTGATGCGCGCGTCCATCGCCGTCCGGTACAGGCGTCCCGCCCTGTACGAGGAGCGGACCAGAGGACCAGACAGCACGCCAGAATATCCGATCCCGCGCGCCTCCTCCGCCAGGTCCTCGAACTCCTCCGGCGTGACCCAGCGGTCGATCGGGTGGAGCGTGGCGTTGGGGCGCAGGTATTGGGTGATGGTGATCAGTTCGGCGCCCGCGTCGTGCAGGTCCTGCAGCGCCTGGCTGATCTCCTCGCGGGTCTCGCCCATGCCCAGGATGAGGTTGGACTTGGTGACCAGGCCGGCCTCCCGCGACATAGTCAGCACCCGCAGCGAGCGGTCGTAGCGGAAGCCCGGACGGATGCGCTTGAAGATCCGCGGCACCGTCTCGACGTTGTGCGCGAACACCTCGGGGCGGGCGTCGAACAGCTGCCCGAGCAGCTCGGCGCGCCCGGAGAAGTCCGGCGCCAGCATCTCGACGCCGACCCCCGGGTTGAGCGCATGGATCTGGCGGATGGTCTCCGCGTACAGCCAGGCCCCCTCGTCGGGGAGGTCGTCGCGGCACACCCCGGTGACGGTGGCGTAGCGAAGGCCCATCTTCTTCACCGACGCGGCCACCCGCAGGGGCTCCGACGGGTCGTAGCTCTCGGGCTTGGCGGACTCGATCTGGCAGAAGTCGCAGCGGCGGGTGCACTGATCCCCGCCGATGAGGAACGTGGATTCGCGATCCTCCCAACATTCGTAGATGTTGGGGCAGCCGGCCTCCTGGCACACGGTGTGGAGGTCACCGTCGCGCACGATCTTCTGCAGGTCCGTGTAGTTGGGGCCCATCTTCGCGGTGGTGCGGATCCAACTCGGCTTGCGCTCAATCGGGGTCTCGGCGTTTCTCGACTCCACGCGGAGGAGTCGACGTCCATCGGGCTGCACTGCGGTCACCCGCACAGCCTACCCGCTGCCGCCGGGAGGGCCCCGGCCGTGGCGCTAGCCTGAGCGGGTGCTCACGCGCCCCGCCACTTCGACCCGCCCGGTGACCGCCGGTGTCGCGGCCCTGGTGGTCGCCGGCGTCGCCTGGGGCACCTCCGGCACGCTCGGCACCCTCCTGCGCGGCACCTCCGGGCTGGGATTCCTGGCCGTCGCCGGCTACCGGATCCTCGTCGGCGGGCTGCTGCTCATGCTCGCGGTGGCGCTGACCGGCCGCGTGCGGTGGCCGCGCCGTCGCTCCGGGTGGAGGCGGGTGGCGGCGATGGCCGCGTGCTCGGCGGTGTACCAGTTCGGCTTCTTCAGCGCGGTGGGGTTGCTGGGCGTGTCCATCGCCACGCTGGTCACCGTCGGCTCGGCGCCCGTGATGGTGCTGGTGGTGGACCTCGCGACGGGCCGGCAGCGGCTCACGCGGCCGCTGGCGCTGGCGCTGGGTTTCACCGCCGTCGGCCTGGCCCTGTTCATGGGTGCGCCGCCGCAGGGGGTGTCGGTGGCCGATGCGCTCTGGGGGGCGGGGCTGGCCCTGGTGGCCGGGGCGGCGTTCGCGGTCATCAGCCTGCTGGGCGCCCGTCCGGTGGCGGACTACCACGACGCCACCGGCTCGGCCCTGGCCTTCCTCCTCGGTGGCCTGGTGGTGCTCGGCGCCGCCACCGTCGCCGGCCAGAGCGTCTGGTTCGTTCCGACGCCCGCGAGCGTTGCACTTGTGGTGGCTCTCGGCCTCATCCCCTCTGCCGTCGCCTACCTCGCCTACCTGCGCGGGCTTCGCACCCAGAGCTCGACGACCGGGGTGATGGTGGCGCTGCTGGAGCCGCTGACCGGGGCCGCGCTGGCGTTCCTGGTGCTGGGGGAGCGCCTCAGCGCCGCCGGGCTCGTCGGCGCGGCGCTGCTGCTGGCGGCGGTGGTGCTGTCGTCGCGACGGGCGGCCGCGCCTCCGCACGCCGTCGAGTGATCAGCCGAGGATCGGGTCCAGGGCCCGTGTCAGGGGGGTGCGCAGGTCGTCTGCCACTGCCTTGACGCTCCACTGGCCGGGCAGCTCCTCGACGATCGACGTCACCCCCGCGTCGGCGATGCCGCAGGCGATGATGTTGCTGAAACGCTCGGCCGAGCTCAGCACGTTGAGCGCAAAGCCGTGCATCGTGGTGCGCCTGGCCACGCGCACGCCGATGGCGCAGATCTTGCGCTCAGGCCGATCCCCGTCGGCGGGCAGCCACACCCCGGTGCGGCCCTCGACCCGGCCGCTGGTCAGCCCGTAGCCGGTGAGCAGTTCGATGACGGCCGCCTCCAGGGCGCGCACGTAGTCCACTACGCCGACGCCCTCCCGCAGCTGCACGATCGGGTAGCCGACGAGCTGGCCGGGGCCGTGATAGGTGATCAGCCCGCCGCGGTCCACGTCGATGACCGGGGTGCCGTCCTGGGGGCGCTGCTCGGCGGTGGTGCGGCGGCCGGCGGTGTAGACGGGGGAGTGCTCGACGTAGAGGACCTGGCCGGGGGCGCCGCCCGCGACCGCGGCGTGCAGGGCGCGCTGCCGGTCCCAGGTCTCCTGGTAGTCGGCCAGGGACTCGCCCAGGCCGCGATCGTCGAACGTGAACATGGGCCCGATGCTAACCGCTCAGAACAGGGCGGCGGTGAGTGAGACCAGGGGCGGGGCCAGCAGCAGCGCGGGCAGCAGGTCGCCGACGGGGATCTGCTTGAGGTTGAGCAGCCTGAGCCCGAGCGCGAGCAGCACCACGCCGCCGGTGGCGGTCAGCGCGTCCACCTGTGCGGTGCTCAGCACGTCGCCGGCGAAGTAGCCGACGGCGGTCAGCGACCCCTGGATGAGCGCCACCGCCCCGGCTGAGGCGAGCACTCCCCAGCCCAGCGTGGAGGCGAACGCCATGGCCGCGAAGCCGTCCAGCACGGACTTGACGAGCAGCTGGTCCGCGCCGCGACCCAGCCCGTCGGACAGCGAGCCCAGGATGGCGAGGGGACCCACGCAGAACAGGAGCGTGGAGGTGACCATGGCGTCGACGAACCGCGCCGCATCCCCGGAGGCGGTGAAGCGCCCCCGCAGCCAGGCGGCGCCCTGCTCGAGGCGGTCCTCGACCCGCAGCCAGGACCCCAGCAGAGCCCCGACGAGCAGCGACGCGAGCACGATCAGCATCGCCGCGCCGTCGACCTCGTGCCGCAGCGCCTCCGATCCCATGGCCACCACAGAAAGTCCGCCGAGCACCAGGGTGACCAGGCCGAGCACGGAGGTGACGGTGTCCTTGGTCTTCTCGGGGATCCGGTTGCCCAGGGCTATCCCGAGGAGGGCGCCGACCACCACGGTAATGACGTTGACGACAGTCCCGACCCCGATGAACACGCCTGTCATCCAATCAGATCCGGCGTTCCCGCCCTACGTGGGGGTCGATCCGTGCCAGTCTGGGGGAGGGCTGTCCACCAGCCACGGACGAGTTGTTCAAACTTTGTTTAACGTTTAGGCTGTGGGCACCGGCGGGAGAAGGAGGGGACCGTGCGCCGATTCCTGCACGAACCGCGCGCCTTCCTGACCGCCGCCCTGGTCAACCCCGTCGAGCGGATCCGCACGGAGACGCCTGCCGTGCGCCGCCGTCGCCGGATCGTGGTGGGGGTCACGGTTGTCCTGGGCGCCGTCGCCCTGGGTCTGGCGCTCTCCATCGAACCCGGCGCGCCCGAGTTCTACGCCGCGACACTCGGCGTCGCGGCGCTCTGGATCCTCGGGGCGTTCGTCTCCGGCCCCCTCTACCTCGGGGAGGGGCGCACCCGCGACGGTGGCCGCAGCAGGGGCGCGCTGCAGGGCTTCCTGCTGGGGCTCATACTGCTCGCCGTCTTCCTCGCCGGCGCCCTCGTCGTCAACCGGATCCCCGTCCTCTCGGCCCCCGTCGAGGACCTGCTGGACTACGCCCGCTACGGGTCGCTCTGGCTCGTGGCGCTCGTCACGGCCGTCAACGGGGTGGCCGAGGAGCTGTTCTTCCGGGGCGCCGTCTACGCGTCGCTGGACCGACGGTTCAACGCCGTCGGCTCCACCGCCCTGTATGCCGCGTCCACGCTGTTCACGGGGGTCCCGCTGCTCACCTTCGCCGCGGTCTGCCTCGGCCTGCTCACCGCCGCCCAACGCAGGGTCACAGGTGGGGTCCTCGGGCCGATCGCCTCCCACCTGACCTGGTCACTGGGCATGCTGATCCTGCTCCCACCGTTGTTGTCCCTTGGAGGCTGACATGTCCACCCGCACCGCACTCGTCACAGGCGCCACCGGCCACGTCGGCGCCCGGCTCGTCCCCGCGCTCCTGGACGCCGGGTGGCGGGTCCGGGTGCTGTCGCGCAACCCCGGGAAGCTCGCGCCCGCCTGGCGTGACCGGGTCGAGGTCACCGCCGGAGACGCCACCCGCACCTCCGACGTGCTCCGGGCGCTGGACGGGGTGGAGGTGGCCTACTACATGCTGCACTCGATGGACGGTCGCGGGGACTACCGCCGGCGTGACCGCGAGCTCGCCGAGACCTTCGCCGCCGCCGCACTGGTCTCCGGGGTGGAGCGGATCGTCTACCTCAGCGGACTGCACCCGGAGGGGAAGCTCTCGGAACACATGGCCTCCCGGGTGGAGGTGGGTGAGATCCTGCTCGGCTCAGGGGTGCCGACGGCGGTCCTCCAGGCCGGCGTGGTGCTGGGGGAGGGGTCGGCGTCCTTCGACATGCTGCGCCACCTCTCCGAGCGGCTCCCCGTGGCGGTGGGGCCCAAGTGGCTGCGCAACCGCATCCAGCCCATCGCCGTCGACGACGTCATCCACTACCTCGTCCGCGCCGCCGACCTCCAGCCAGACGTCAACCGCGCCATCGACGTCGGGATGGAGGAGGTGCTCACCTATGTGGAGATGATGCACCGCTACGCCACGGCCACCGGGCTGCAGCCGCCGTTCGTGGTCACGCTCCCCGTCCTCACACCCCGCCTCGCCTCGCTGTGGGTGGGTCTGGTGACCCCCGTGGACTCCGCGATCGCCAGGCCGCTGGTGGGCAGCCTCATCCACGACGCCGTCAAGAGCGACGACGACGCCGCCGGCCTGCTCGGGGACCCCCCGGGTGGGCTGACCGGGTTCGACGACGCCGTCCGGAAGGCCACCGCGGAGGTGGATCCGGCGCGTCCCCGCCGCACCTACGCGCGCCTCGGGGTCGCATTGCTCGCTCTGGCCCTCGTGGTCGCTGCCGCGAGTAGCCTGATCCGACGTAGGAATGGAGGCCGTTGAATGCACGACCATTACAGGGCTGGAAGCGTGACCACGACCGAGGCGTTCGACCGGGGCGCGGGGCACTACGACCTCATGGTGGCCCTCAACCCCGGGTACCACCGCGAGCTCAGGCGCGCCGCCACGGCGCTGGTCGAGCGGGTGGGCGGGGATGCCCGGCTGCGGCTGATCGACCTGGCCTGCGGCTCCGGTGCCTCGACGGCGGCGCTGGTTGGTGCCGCCCCCGAGGGCACGGAGATCCTCGGCCTCGACGCGTCCTCGGGGATGCTCGCCGAGGCCGGGCGCAAGCAGTGGCCCAGCGGGGTCAGCTTCGAGCAGGCCGTGGCCGGCACCCTGGACCTCGACGCCGTCGGCGGTGACCGGGACGGCATCCTGACCTGCTACCTCTTCCGCAACGTGCCGCCCATGACGCGTGACCGCGCGGTCACGGAGGTGTTCCAGCTGCTGCGCCCCGGGGGCTGGCTCGTCGTCCAGGAGTACTCGGTGGCCGGCGACGACCGGGCCAGGCGCGTCTGGGACGCGGTGTGCCGCGCCGTGATCATTCCGCTGGGCACCGTCGTGGACCGCGACGTGGACCTCTACCGCTACCTGTGGCGCAGCGTCCGCGACTTCGACTCCGTCGACCGCTTCGCGCACCGGCTCACCAGGGCCGGGTTCGTCGACATCGCGCACCGCACCGCCTCCGGATGGCAGCGCGGCATCCTCCACACGTTCGTCGCCCGCAAGCCCGAGGAGCATGCATGAGCACCACCACCTACCCCGGCCGCGACAAGCGGGCCGTCCGACATCCGGGCCCGCTGGGAGTGTCGCGGGTGGGGGAGCCGAAGTCGGTCGCGGTCGTCGGCGGAGGGATCGCAGGCCTGGCCGCCGCCGCCGGGCTGGCCGAGCGCGGGGTGCAGGTCACGCTCATCGAATCCTCGGACCGCCTCGGTGGGCGGGTGGCGGCATGGCCGCTGGACGACGGCCGCACCATGAGCCGCGGATTCCACGCGTTCTTCCGGCAGTACTACAACCTTCGCGGGCTGCTGCGGCGCATCGATCCGCAGCTGAACTCGCTGGTGCCGATCGAGGACTACCCGCTGCAGCGCCCGGACGGGATGCGGGACTCCTTCACCGGGCTGGCCACCACGCCGCCGTTCTCCGTGATGCAGTTCGTGTGGCGCAGCCCCGCGTTCAGCGCGCGCACGCTGGCCAAGGTCAACGTGCCCGCGGCCATGGAACTGCTCCGGGTGAAGTTCCCCGAGACCTACTCCGCCTACGACGGCGAGTCCGCCGCGGATTTCCTGGACAGGTTGCGCTTCCCGGAGGCGGCCCGCGACCTGGCCCTGGAGGTGTTCGCCCGGTCGTTCTTCGCCGACCCGTCGCAGTTCGGCGCCGGGGAACTGGTGGCCATGTTCCACACCTACTTCATGGGATCGGCCGAGGGCCTGCTCTTCGACGTGCCCGTCGACGACTACGACACCGCCCTGTGGGCGCCCCTCGGCCGCTACCTCGCGGGTCGCGGGGTGGACATCAGGGTCGGCCAGCACGTCGAGGCGATCGGCATCGGGCAGGGCGCCACCACTGTGGTGATCGACGGGGAGGCGAGCACCTACGACGCCGTCGTCCTCGCCACGGACCCACGCACCAGCCGGGAGCTGATCTCGGACCTGGCCGGCAGCAGTTGGGGGGCGTGGCAGCGACGCGTCGCGGGCACGGTCAACGCGCCGCCGTTCGTTGTGGTGCGGCTGTGGCTGGACACCCCGGTGGACGCGTCGCGCCCGGCGTTCGTCGGCACCTCCGGCTACGGGCCGCTGGACAACGTCTCGGTGCTGGAGCGCTTCGAGAAGGGCGCCGCGGACTGGGCGACGGAGCACCGCGGCTCCGTCGTCGAGCTGCACGCCTACGCCGCGGACCCGGCGGTGGCGTCTGATCCGGGCGCGGCTGAGGGGGTCGCGGCGAGGCTGGAGGAGGAACTGCACCGGATCTTCCCGGAGACGGCCGCGGCCGGCGTTCTGGAGCGCGAGGTGCTGGTGCGCGACGACTGCACGCTGATCGGGCCGGGCAGGTGGGCGGACCGCCCAGGCGTGAGGACGCCGTCGCCGCGGCTGGTGCTGGCGGGCGACTGGGTCCGCTGCCAGTACCCGGTGGCACTGATGGAGCGGGCGGCCACGACAGGCTTCCTGGCGGCCAACGCCCTCCTCGAGGGGTGGGGCGCGGCCGGCCACGACCTGTGGACGGTGCCGATGGAGGGGCTACTGGGCCGCTGGCCCCGCCGCTGACCCTCTCTGGGTCGAGCGGGCCGAGCCGCACCCTCCGCTGATTGAGTCATGGTCTCCCCGGGCGGGGCGCCCGTTCAGGGCGGAGAATGCCGATTCGACTCATCGAGCTGACTAGGCGCGACGGGGCATTTTCGGAGTCCCGGGCCAAGCCGCACCCTTCTCCGCTGGTTGAGCCGGGCAAAGCCGCACCCTCCCGCTGGTTGAGCCGGGCCAAGCCGCGAAGCGGCGCAGCCCGCGTCGAAACCGACGCAGGCCTCCAGCAGGACTCTGGGTGATGTCTCAGGACATCGCTTGACATATGTGCTCAGGACATCGCTGACAGATGCGATGGGTTTCGACGCAGCAGCGGGCGCTTCGCGCCGTAGCTGGCTCAACCAGCGGGATGGCAGAGCCGCACCTTCCCGCTGGTTGAGCCGGGCCGAGCCGCGGAGCGGCGCAGCCCGCGTCGACTTGGGTTGAGCCGGGCAAAGCCGCTTAGCGGCGCAGCCCGCGTCGAAACCCGACGCAACCCTCCAGCAAGACCCCAGCACCGGGTCAACGGTGACCCGGCAGCGGTCCGGCAGCCTCTCGGCACCGTCAGTCGGAATCGAGACGTGCGCGCGCCCCATCCGAGATCTCACACGGCTGAGTCTGGCGACCCTTGCGAGCCAAGCCGGGCAAGTCGCCGTACCGACCTTCAACCAGCGCGATCCGCTTCTCCCTGCCCCAGCCTTGAATCTTCTTCTCGACGTTGAACGCCTCATCGATTCGCTCGAACTCCTGGGCCCAGACGAGGCGCACGGGTCGCCGACGGCTGGTGTACGTGGCGCCACGACCCGACATGTGTTGCGTGACCCGTTCCCCGAGGTCCCAGGTCGACCCGACGTAGAAGCTCCCGTCGGAGCATTGGAGCATGTAGGTGAATGGCATGCCCCCATCGTGGCTGCGACACAGCGTCAGGCAAGGGCAATGCGCCCACCTGTGGATAACTTGCGAGTCCGTGCGCCAGGTTCGGGTCGGTTTCGACGCGGGCTGCGCCGCTTCGCGACTTGGCCCGGCTCAACCAGCGGGGAAGGGTCCGAAGGGTCAGTGGGCGGCGGCGAAGCTCACCGAGGGCATCGCCCCCACGACCGCCCTCACCGCGACACTCAACTTCTCCCGGTTCGGCACCCGGATCCGGCCTGAGAACACGTCGTAGTCAGCCGCCTCGATCCGGTCCAGGATCCGGCTGTACAGGACGAGCGCGGTCCCGACGCAGCGCTTGGAGGCCGGCGGCAACATGTCGAGCCCACGGACCCCTTCGGCGTACAGCTCCCGGTTCCGGGCCACCTGCTCGGCCATCATCGCCCGCCACTGCGGCGTGACGCGGCGGAGCCACGGATCCGCGCCGTGCCTGGCCAGATCCTCCTGAGGCAGGTAGACACGCCCGCGGTCCAGGTCCTCGTTGATGTCGCGCAGAAAGTTGGTGAGCTGGAACGCCTGCCCCAGCGCCCGCGCCGGCCCCATCGCCTCCGGGGTGAGGGGCTCGAGCACCGGCAGCATCATCTCGCCGATCACCGCGGCCGAGCCCTCCATGTACCCGTCGCGCAGGTCCTCCCACGTCTCCCACGTGTCGCGGGTGAAGTCAGAGGCCATCGCGTCGAAGAAACGCTCGAAGCACTCCGGGTCCGTGCCGCGCCGGTTGATGCTCTCGACGATGGCCGCCATCACCGGCTGCTCGGCCATCCCGCGGGCCAGGGAGTCGAAGAACGTGGCGCGGAAGGCCGCGAGCCGCTCCTGGGGGGTCCCGTCGCGCGGCACCGCGGCGTCGTCGGCCTGCACCTTGTCCGGCTCGTCGACGATGTCATCCGCCAGCCGGCACAGCGCGTAGACGCTGTACACGTCCTTGCGCTGGGACTTCGGCAGCAGCAGCGCACCCCAGTAGTAGGTGGTGCCGTACTCCCGGGTGAGCTCGGCGCACCGCCGGTAGCCGGCGTCCAGGGATGCGTTCACCGCCCCATCTCCGCGACCCTCTTCGCAGCCAGCTTCCCCGACACCAGCACCATCGGGATGCCGACCCCCGGGGTGGTGCCGGACCCGGCGAACACCAGGCCGGGAACGCGACGATCCACGTTCTTCGGGCGGAACGGGCCGGTCTGCGGGAAGGTGTGGGCCAGCGCGAACGGGGTGCCCGCCGCCATGCCCTGGCGCTCCCAGTCCACCGGGGTGACGAGCTCCTCGGTGACGATGTCGGTGGGGTAGCCCATCTTCTCGAGCGAGCCGAGCATCCGCTCCCGCAGGCGAGGTCCCTCGACGTCCCAGTCCAGGCGCCCCACCTTGAGGTTGGGGACGGGCTCCAGGTAGTAGAGGACGTGGCACCCCTCGGGAGCTGCAGCCGGGTCGTCGATCGACGGCACGGACAGGAACCGCGACGGGTCCGTCATTGCCGTCCCGCCGTCGAGCAACTCCCGGAAGGACTCGTCCCACGCCTTGCCGAAGTAGATGTTGTGGTGCCCCACGCCGTCGGGCAGCGTGCCGCGGACGCCCACGTGCCACACCAGCGCGCTGGGGGAGTACCGACCGTTGCGTGCCACCCGCGGCGCACGCACGTCGGGTAGTAGGCGCTCGTAGGCGACGGGGAGATCCACCGTCACCACGACGGCGTCGGCCGCCAGGACCTCGCCGCCCGGTAGGCGCACACCTGCCGCTGAGCCGTCGGCGCGCCGCTCCACCCGCTCCACGGGGGTGGAGTAGCGGAACTCGACGCCAGCGTCTGCGGCCGCCGCAGCCATGGCGCGCGGGACGGCGTGCATGCCGCCCTCCGGGAAGAAGACGCCCTCGATGGAGTCCATGTAGGTGATCACGGCGTAGAGCGCCAGCGCCTGGGCGGGTGCCAGGCCCGCGTACATGGCCTGGAAGCTGAACATCCGATGGAGGCGCTCGTCGTCGAACCGTCGAGCGACGGCCGGGCCCAGCCGGCCGAACCCGCCCAGCCGGATCAGCTCAAGCGCGGCCATCGGAGACCGGAACAGGCTCAGGGGGGAGTTGAAGTTGGCGTCGATGAAATGCGGGAGCTCCACATCGTTGAGCCGCTTGAGCCACACCACGAACTTGTCGAACGCGGCCGCGTCCTTCGCGCCGCTGTGCGCGGCGATCTCGGCGCGCATGGCCTCGTGGCCGGCGCGCACGAGCAGGGTGGAGCCGTCGGCGAAGTGCGCGTGGTAGGCGGGATCGAGTTGCTTGAGGGTGACGTAGTCCGGCACCCGCTTCCCGACGGCGCTGAACGCCTCCTGGAGCAGGGAGACCATGGTGAAGACCTTGGGACCGGTGTCGAACGTGAAGCCGTCCTTCTCCAGCAGGCCGTTGCGGCCGCCGGGAATGGCCTCGCGCTCCAGGACGGTGACCCGGTAGCCGTCGCCGGCCAGGTGCATCGCGGCGGCAAGGCCGGAGAGCCCCGCCCCCACCACGGCCACGTGGCGCTGCGCGCCGGACTTCCCCGGGATCCGTCGTCCGCGGCTCATGACTGCCTCCAGGCGAGCGAGCCGGCGGCTTCGCGGAGACCGGCTACGCCGGCCGCCACGAGTGGGGGCATCTCCAGGCAGGCCAGCCCGTCGTCGACGGCCTCGGCGATCATTGCTTCGAGCTCGTCGGCCACGCCCGCGGCGCGGATGGCGTCGGCGAGATGGTCGACGTCCTCGCGTGCCAGGTCGGGGGTGCCGAGGCGGCTGAGGAGGTGGGCGTCGGGGCCGCTGAGGCGGTCCTCGGCGAGGGAGAGGAGCACGGTTGCCTTCGCTTCCAGGAGGTCGTCCCCGGCGGGTTTGCCGGTGATGTCTGGGTCTCCCCAGACACCGAGGTATTCGTCGCGGAGAGCGAACGCGCGGCCGAGATGGTCGCCGCACTCCATGAGGGTGGCGACGACGGCGGGGTTGGCGCCGGCGGCGGTGGCCCCGATCTGGAGGGGCCTGGCGACGGTGTAGCGGCCGGTCTTGGCGCGGGCGATGTGCTCGGCGTGGGGACGGTCGCGGCGGGCCGCTGCGGCGCCGGTGAGGTCCGCGCGCTGCCCGGCGATGAGCTCGACCGACAGCGCGTACCAGACCTCGCGCAGGGGCTGCGGGAGGCCGTCGACGAGTCTGTCGGAGATGGTGTGGGCCAGGTCACCCAGGAGGATCGCCATGTTGCGGCCGAAGACCTCCGCGTCGCCGGAGGCACCGGCCGCGCGGTGCCATCCCGCCGAGGCCACGTGGGCCGACGGGCGCCCGCGGCGGGAGTCCGATTCGTCCATCACGTCGTCGTGGATGAGCGCGAAGAGATGCAGGGTCTCAAGGGCGGAGGCGGAGCGGATGAGGTTGCGGTACCCGGAGGAGCCGTGGGTCCCGCCGGTGGCGATGAACCCCCAGTAGGCCAGGGCCACGCGCAGCCGCTTGCCGTGGCCCACCAGCAGGCCGCCGAGCCAGCGTGGCAGGTCCGCCTCGAGCACGTCGAGGCCGAGGTCTCCGGCGTAGCTCTGCCACTCGACGGTGAGGGTGTTGACCTCCGCCGCGAGGAGGGCGTCGACGTCCGCGATGGCCGCGCCGACGTCGATGGTGGGCGGCGCGGGCCGCCACACGGCATCGGGGTGCGCCGAGGCGATCTGGGGTACTTGCAGGGCGGCCCAGGGGCTGTAGACGTGAGGTGTCGCGGTGATGGCCGCGGACAGGTTCTCCCAGGGCACCCAGGCCCACTCGGAGACCTCGTCGGGGTTGGCGATGGGCTGCTCGTCGGGCACGAAGGCCGCGAAGACGGGGCAGATCTCGTTCTCCACGATCCCCGAGGCGTCGACGGCGCGGTAGCGGAAGTCCGGAAGGAGGCTGACGAGGGGGCCGACGTTGAGGCCCAGCTCCTCGCGGATCCGGCGCCGGGCCGCGTCCTCGAGGGACTCGCCGGGCTTGGGGTGCCCGCAGCACGAGTTCGTCCACACGCCCGGCCAGGTCTTCTTGGCCAGGGCGCGGCGGGTGACGAGCACCTCGCCATGGGCGTTGAACACGTAGGTGGAGAAGGCCAGGTGGAGCGGCGTGGTGGTGGAGTGCACCTGCATGCGGTCGGCGCGGCCGATGGGCATGCCGTCCTCGTCGAGCAGGACCACGTCGTCGCGCTGGGCCGTGCGGCCTCGCGGTCTGGATGAGCTCGTGTCAGCGATCATGAGTGTCCAATGTTTGTTCAATCTTTCGCACGACGATAGCGAAAACGGCACCCGGATGCAACGCATTGCAGAAGGTTTGTTCAACCTTTGGTACGGTGTGCATCAGACTGGCCTGGAGGGACGTGCGAATGTACACAGTCAAGCAGGTGGCCGCGCTCACTGGAGTGGCTGAGGCCACCTTGAGGGTGTGGGAACGCCGTTACGACGTGGTGCGCCCATCGCGCACGCCCGGCGGGTACCGGCTCTACGACGACTCACAGGTGGGGGCGCTCCGGGAGATGGCCTCGCTCGTCGAGGCGGGCGTGCCGGCATCGCGGGCGGCTGAGGCGGTGCGAGGGCTGCCGGGCGCCGGGGACTCCCCGGTTTCGGGCCGTCCGGGACCCGAGGCGTTCGTCGCGGCCGCGGCGTCGCTGGAGCCGGCTCAACTCGACGACGTGCTGCGGCGCGCGTTCGCCAGCGGACCGTTCGAGGAGGTGGCCGACGGCTGGATCCTGCCGCAGCTGGCCCGGATCGGTGACGCCTGGGAGAGCGGCGAGCTGTCCGTGGCGCAGGAGCACTTCGCCAGCGCCGGCCTGATGCGGGCGATCTCGGCCGAGTTCGACGCCGCGCCGGCCGTCACTGGCGGCCCGACGGTGCTCGTCGGGCTTCCCGCTGGGGACCGGCACCAGTTGGCGCTGCTCACGTTCGCCACCTGCCTGCGTCGTCGCGGCGTCAACGTGGTCTACCTGGGCTCCGACATCCCGGTGGAGGAGTGGGTCCGGGCGGCCGACGGTCGCCGCGCGCGGGCCGCGGTGATCGGGGTGACCTCGGAGCGCTCCGTCGAGCCCGCGCAGGCGGTGGTGAATCAGCTGGCCGCGGTGTCGCCGCCTCTGTCGGTGTGGGTGGGCGGGTCCCACCGGGCCTCCGTCTCCGGGGTGCACCAGCTGCCCGACGCGGTGGCCGAGGCGGCATCGATCCTCCACATCAGCCTCGCGGCCGGACGCATCTGACCTTCCGACTGCAACGAGAAGGGGCGCCACCCCGCAGGATGGCGCCCCTTCGTCGTTGATCGGTGGTGGCTCAGAGGCCGAACTCGCCCCCGAAGTCGCCCTCTTCGAGGCGCGACTTGACGGTGGAGAGGAACCTGGCCGCGACCGCGCCGTCGATGAGACGGTGGTCGTAGCTGAGCGACAGGTACATCATGTGCCGCACCGAGATGGACTCGTTGCCGAAGCGGTCCTCGACCACGACCGGGCGCTTGACGAGCGCGCCGGTGCCGAGGATGGCCGCCTGCGGCTGGTTGATGATGGGCGTGTCGAACAGGGTGCCCGCCGAGCCGTAGTTGGTGATGGTGAACGTGCCACCCGACAGCTCGTCCGGGGTGACCTTGCTGGCGCGCGTGCGGGCCGCGAGGTCCGCGATCTTCTTCGCCAGGCCGGTGAGGTTGAGGTCTCCCGCATCCTTGATGACGGGCACCAGGAGGCCCTTCTCGGTGTCCACCGCGAGCCCGATGTGCTCGCCGTCGGCGTAGGTGACGGTGCCCGCCTCCGTGTCGATGGTGGCGTTGACGATCGGGAACTGCTTGAGGGCCTCGACGGCGGCCATCGTGATGAACGGAAGGTAGGACAGCGATGCGCCCTCGCGCTTCTTGAAATCGTCCTTGACCTGGGTCCGGATGTGGCTGACGGCCGTGACGTCCACCTCGACGGTGGCGGTGAGCTGGGCCGAGACCTGGAGCGACTCCACCATCCGCGCCGCGATCGTCTTGCGCAGCCGCGACAGCTTCTCCGTGGTGCCGCGCACCTGAGCGATGGGCGCCGAGGCCTTCGGGGCGGCGGCTGCCGGAGCAGCGGCCTTCGGGGCCTCGGGGGCCGGAGCGGGGGCGGCCTTCGCCGCCTCGGCCGCGGCCTTGGCTGCCTCAGCCGCCTCGATCACGTCCTGCTTGCGGATGCGGCCACCGACGCCGGTGCCCTTGACGCTGGACAGCTCCACGCCGTGTTCCTTCGCGAGCTTGCGCACCAGCGGCGTGACGTAGGTGCCGTCGGCTGATGCCTCTTCGGCGCGCCGTGCGACGGCGGCCTCGACGGCGGGTGAGTGCTCCTGCGTCGGAGCCGCCGGAGCGGGCTCGGTCTTCGGCGCCGGAGCGGGCTCAGCCTTGGCCGCTGGTTCGGCCTTGGGTGCGGGCTTGGGCTCGGGCTTCGCTGCGGGCGCAGGCTTGGGCTCGGGCTTCGGCTCCGGGGCGGCGGTGGCTTCGCCGACGATCGCCAGGACGGCGCCCACCTCGGCCACATCGTCTTCCTTGAAGCGGATCTCCAGCAGGGTCCCGGCGACGGGGCTGGGAATCTCGGTGTCCACCTTGTCCGTGCTGACCTCGAGGAGCGGCTCGTCGGCCTCGACGGTCTCGCCCACTTCCTTCAACCACCGCGACACCGTGCCTTCGGTGACCGACTCGCCCAGTGCGGGAAGGGTCACCTCGACGCCGGCGGACGAAGCTGCGGCCGACGGCTCGCTGGCAGGAGCGGCAGGTGCTTCCTCAGCTTCCTGCGCCTCGACGGGCTCCTCCTCGGCGCTCTCCTCGGCTGGCTCAGGCTCAGGTTCGGCCTCGGGGGCCTCCTCGGCAGGGGCAGCGGGTGCCTCGCCCGCGTCGTCGGCGTCACCGACGACGCAGAGGACTGCGCCCACCTCCGCGACGTCGTCCTCCTGGAAGCGGATCTCGAGCAGGGTGCCCGCGATGGGGCTGGGGATCTCAGTGTCGACCTTGTCGGTGGAGACCTCGAGCAGTGGTTCGTCGACTTCGACGGTGTCTCCGACTGCCTTCAACCAGCGGGAGATGGTGCCTTCCGTGACGGATTCGCCCAGCGCCGGGAGAGTTACTTCGGTTGACATGTGAGATGGCTCCTTTGCATACCGCGATTTGCCCCCAGCCTATATGCGATTCAGGCGTGCATGTGCAGTGCCCGGCCGGCCAACGCCCAGTTCGCTTCGGCGATCGCCTCGCTGAGGGTCGGGTGCGGGTGCACGATGCCGGCGAGGTCCTCGGGAGTGGCGTTCCAGCCCACCAGGAGGCTTCCTTCGGCGATCAGCTCGGCCACGTCCTCGCCCACCGCGTGCATGCCGACGATGGCGCCGCCCGATCGTCGCACCAACCGCACCACCCCGGTCTCGCGCTCCCCGGGTGCACGCAGGATCTGGGCGCGGCCGTTGCCGGTGAGGTGGTAGTCGACGACGTCGGCCTCGGGCCCGGCCTCCGCCGCGGTGAGGCCCACCGAGGCCAGCTGGGGGCTGGAGTAGGTGACGCGGGGGATGTCGGTGTCGCGGGGCAGCGCTGGCCGCTCGTGGTGCCTGCCCTGCAGGTGCGCGATCCGCTCCGCCAGGAAGATCCCGTGCGTGTAGCCGCGGTGCGCCAGTTGCGGCCCCGCCACCACGTCTCCCGCCGCGAACACGCCCTTGACGCGGGTCTGGAGGTGCTCGTCGACGACGAGGTGCCCGCCCGGGCCGATCTCCACGCCCGACTCGGCCAGCCCCATGCCGTCGGTGGCGGGGCGCCTCCCCACAGCCACCAGGAGCAGCTCCGTGTGGAGGGTCTCGCCTCCGATCCGCACCGCCACCCCGTCATCGGTGGCCTCGGCCGAGTCGACGGCGACGCCCAGCCGCACGTCCACCCCGCGACCCTTGAGCGCGCGGGCCAGGATCCGCGAATGCCCCGGCTCCTCGGCGGGCAGCAGCCGGTCCATGGCCTCCACGAGGGTCACCGCGACCCCCAGGTCCGCCCACAGCGACGCGAACTCCACCCCGATCACGCCACCGCCGAGCACGACGGCCCGCTCGGGGAGGGACTCCAGGCGGAGCGCGTGGTCGCTGGTGAGAATGCGCACCCCGTCGACCGCGAGGCCGAGCGTCACGGGCGCGGCCCCCGTCGCCACGACGACGGCGCGGGCACGGTGCACGATGGCGCCGGTCTCGATGCCGGGCCCACGTTCGTCGACCGTCAGCGTGCCGCGCTCGCGGATGACGGTGATGCCGCGCTGGGAGATCAGCGACTCCAGACCGCGGTGCAGGCCCCCGACGACGCCTTCGGCGTAGCGCAGGATCCCTCCCGCATCCGTCTCGCCGAGCGTGGCGCCGATCCCGAACGACGGCGCCTTGGCCACCGTCCGCCTCACCTTGGCCGCCTGCAGCCATGCCTTGGTGGGGATGCAGCCACGGTGGAGGCAGGTGCCGCCGAGCGCGGTGTCGTCGACGAGGGCCACCCGCAGCCCGAGCTGGGCGGCGCGCAGGGCGCAGGCGTAGCCGGCTGAGCCGGCGCCGAGGATGGCCACGTCAAAGGGGTCGCTCATGCGGCCCAGTCTTCCATGGCGCCTCAGCGCTGGTGGTGGACTTCGACGGCGCTCGCGGTGGCCGTCCGGGCGTCGGAGAGGCGCCGCGGCGGACCGCGGGGACCGGCGGTTTCGTCGACTCGGCATAATTGGCCCGTGGGTTGGTTTCGACGGCGACGGCGCGAGGCACAGGTGGCACGGGAGGATCGCCAGGTGCCGGATGCTCTGCGCGATCACCTGACCCACTTCGTCGCCACCCGCCGAGGCGTGGAGGCATGGGTGGAGCAGCCCACGTCGTTCAACAAGCCGTCGCTGCTGCTCGTGGCGGCCGACGGCGAGTCCACCCGTCGCGGCTTGCCGAGCGCGGCCTACGGCTACGAGTTCGCGGCCCGCTGCAACATCCCTTGCTACGACGCCGGCGTGGTCCCGTACCCGAAGCGGATGCGCGAGTACGGCCTCCGCGCGAAGCGCGCCCGCCAGTAACCTCGTCCCGAGCCGGCGGCGTCCCCCCGCGGGCTGAGGTGCCGCGGAGAGGCCTCGAAGCCTAAGGAAAGTGAACTGGCAAGGGACTTGGCCCATCTTGCCTACAGGACCTGTGGTCGGGTTGGCGACGTGTGGTGGGGGTCGGGCCGCCCATGATGCCGGCGGCGGCGCTTCGCGCTGCCACGCCGTCATCAACGCCCACCCAACCTGCCCCGGCCCCCACCACCCACCGCCCTGCTACCGTCCCGTCGCCTGCCTTACGTCCTGACGCCTGCCTTACGTCTCGACGCCTGCTCTGTATCGCAGGCGGCCCGGAGCCGCCTGACCTACGTTCAGCCGCCCGCGCTACAGCGCAGGCGGCCAGACTCAACGCAGGCGCCAACGCTGCCGTCGCCCCGAAGCGGGCCGACGCCTGGCTTATGTCTCGTCGCCTGCCTTACGTCCCGACGCCTGGCTTGCGTCTCGACGCCTGCTCTGTATCGCAGGCGGCCCGGAGCCGCCTGTCCTATGTTCGGCCGCCGGCGCTGTAGCGCCGGCGGCGAGACTCAACGCAGGCGCCAAATGGGTCCCACCGCCCCGAAGCCGGCCAACGCCAGAGGCCGGTTGGGTACGAGGGTGGGGGACGGCAGGGCGGATCGTGAGATGTGCGCGAGGGTGGGGGACGGCAGGGCGGCTGCGCGTCGGGATGCCCAGCCCGAGGATCACTCAACTGGATCCCGCCTGAGCAGACCTATGCCAGGGCCGCCCTGCGGGCACACGCCCTGACCCGGCCTCGACTCCCACCTCCCTGCACCGTCGACGGTGTAAGGAGTGGATAACGGCCGCCCGGGCCTTGAGTCACGCCTCTCGGCACCGACAACGGGGACCGGGCAAAGGGGACCGGGCAAAGGGGACCGGGCAACGGGAACCGGGGCACCCCTCAACAGGTCAGGCCGACAGCAACCCCGCCAGCGACACCAACGTCCGCACACCCGCACCCGTCCCGCCCTTCGGCACGTAGCCGTACGCCGCGTCCGGGTTCTCCGCCGGGCCGGCGATGTCCAGGTGGGCCCACGCCACGCCGTTGGGCACGAAGCGCTCCAGGAACGCCGCCGCGACCAGGGCGCCGCCCCAGCGGTGTCCGGCGCCCGACTTCATATCCGCGACCGTGGACTTCAGCTGCTCGCGCGTGTGCTCCGTGATGGGCAGCTCCCAGAAATCCTCGCCGGCGGCCTCCGCCGCGTCCAGCAGCAGGTCCGAGGTGGCCTCCCCATTGGTGAGCAGCCCACCGGTGCGCAGCCCGAGCGCGACCATGCAGGCGCCCGTGAGGGTGGCGACGTCGACGATGAGGTCGGGCTTGTCCAGGCCGGCGCGGGCGATGGCATCGGCCATCACGAGGCGGCCCTCGGCGTCGGTGTTGAAATTCTCCACCGTCTGGCCGTCGAACATGGTGAGCACGTCGCTCGAGCGGTACGCGCTGCCGGAGGGCATGTTCTCCGCCAGCGCGGCGTAGGCGGTCACCTTGATCTTGAGGCCCAGGGCGGCGATGGCGCGCGTCGCCGCGACAACCGCGCCTGCCCCGGACATGTCGAACTTCATGCCGGCCATCTGCCCGGCCGGCTTGATGTCCAGGCCACCGGAGTCGAACGTGATGCCCTTGCCCACCAGCGCCAGGTGCGTCTCGGCGCCCCGCGGCGCGTAGCTCAACCGCACCAGCCTGGGTCCGCGCGCGGAGCCTCCGCCCACCGCCATGATGCCGCCGTAGCCGCCGCGATCCAGGGCCTTGTCGTCGAGGATCTCGACGCTGATCCGCTCGTCGCGTACGTGGAGCCGCGCGGCCTCGGCGAACGTCTCGGGGTAGAGCAGGTTGGGGGGCGTGTTGCCCCAGTCGCGGGCCTGGCAGACGGCGTCGGCGGTGGTCTTGGCGCGCGTGACGGCGTCCTTCTGTTCGGCGCCGAGCATCGACGACACCAGCGACACCGAGCCCACCGCCGCGACCTTTGACGTGGCCGTGATCGGCTGGAACGCGTAGGCCCCCAGCAGCGCGCCTTCGCCGGCGGCGCGCAGCAGCTCGGGGTCGGTCAGCTCCAGTGACACCGCCACGTCCAGCCCCTGAGCCTCGGGGAGCTCGGCGATCTTCCGCAGGGCGGTGCCCACCGCCAGCCGCACCCCGGCGGGGGTGACGTCCGCGTCGCCGAGGCCGACCACCGCGAGGCGGGCGCCGTCGACGACGGGGAGGAAGGTGACCTCTTCACGCTTGGCGGAGGCGCCGAGCGCCGCGGCCAGATCGGCCACGCCGCGACCGTAGATCTTCGAGCACGTCTTGTCGAGGTCTCCGACGAGGCCGACGAGGGCCTGGCCGGCCTGGTTGATGGTCACCAGGCCGAGCACGACGACGTCGACGCCCTTCGGGAGGGACTTGGTCAGGGTCAGGTTTGGGTTCCGGCTCACCCGCGCAAGCCTACCGACATGGGAGTTGGGGCGGTCCGCATCCCGCGGGTACCTTTGCGCCCATGATCAAGCGGGTGGGCCTGTGGGCGTTCGTCGTGGCGGGCCTGGCCGTGGCCGCGTGGGGTGTGGTGTCGTGGGCGGCGCCGTCGACGTCCTGCCGCGGCATCGAGATGGGGCCCGGCGACGTCTGCGAGTACTCCAGCCTCACCAACGAGCGGGGCGGCAAGGTGCAGCGCTACGAGGATCGGATTGCGGTGGCCAGGCAGCAGGCCCCGTTCGCGGTGGCGGCGGGCCTGGGCATGGTGGCCTTCGGGGTGGTGGTGGCGCGTCAGCAGCGGGTCACGGATGCAGCGACATCGGACCGTAGATGAGGCGGTCCTCCTCGTAGAGGCTGACCTCCGCGACACCCTGCTCCAGCAGGTCGCCGTAGAAGACGCCGAGCCACTCCTCGGCTGCGGCCTGATCCTCGAAGCGGTGCAGCAGCCCGACAGCCTCCAAATCCGCGAGGGAGAAGGCGCCGGTCTCCGGCTTCCAGTGGTAGCTCATCAGATGGGGTCGCCACGGTTGATGCGGGGCGACGGCTGGCGGAAGCGCCGGATCATCAGCGAGCGGTTGAACATGTAGACGAGCAGGCCCCTGGTGGGGGCGTCGGGGTGGCGCTCGGCGAGCAGCTTCTTGAAGCCGCGCCACATGATGCCGACGTTGATGATGACGAGGCCGAGCAGCACCCACAGGCTCATCGAGATCCAGCTGGACAGCACGACGTTGTTCATGGTGACCATCACGGCGGCCATGACGAGGATCATGGCGGGCAGCATGAACTCCGCGACAGTCCAGCGGGTGTCGACGTAGTCGCGCACCAGTTGGCGCTCGGGGGACTTCTCCACCCGCTCCCAGGCCTCGTTGCGGGCGCGGGCCTTCGAGTTGGCGTCGGCCTTGCGCTGCTGCTTCGGGGTGAGGGTGGGGTGCAGGCGCTCCATCCGGGCGGCCTCGGCGGCGCGACGCGTGGGCGTGGCGCCTTCCTTCTTGCGCACCGCCTGCTTCGGCGCGGCTGCCGGGGTGCCCTGCTCGACGGCGGGCGCGGGGGCGGCGCCGGAGGAATTCTTCGCGGCCGCCTTCTCCCCCTTGGGGGTCAGCGTCGAGATGTGATCTGCTGAGCTGGTCTTCTGCGAGCGCTCGTAGGGGCGGAACAGTGCCACGGTGCTGGTGTCCTTGCGCGAGGGGCGGGTACGGCTGCCCATTCTACCCGAGGCGCCTCAGGGTTGATTCAGGGGAGCGATCCACTCCAGGCGGACCGGCGCCGCGCTACCGTGGAGGCGCACATTGCACTTCCGTGGAAGGACACCCCGTGGCCAGCATTTTTGAGCGCATCGCTCTGGTCTTCAAGTCCAAGGCCAACAAGACCCTGGACAAGTACGAAGATCCCCGTGAAACCCTCGATTACTCGTACCAGAAGCAGTTGGAGCTGCTGCAGAACGTGCGCCGCGGCGTCGCGGATGTGGCCACCAGTCGCAAGCGCGTGGAGCTGCAGGCCACGAAGATGAGCCAGGAGGTGGCGCGGCTGCAGGCGGCGGCGGCGCGCGCCCTGGAGGCCAACCGTGAGGACCTCGCCCGCGAGGCGCTGACCCGCAAGGCCGGCCTGCAGACGCAGCTCGATGACCTGCAGACCCAGCACGCCCAGCTTCAGGGCGAGGAGGAGAAGCTGGTGCGCGCCAGCTCCCGCCTGCAGGCGAAGGTGGACGCGTTCCGCACCCGCAAGGAGACCATCAAGGCCACCTACTCGGCCGCGGAGGCGCAGACCCGCATCAACGAGGCGTTCACCGGCATCTCCGAGGAGATGAGTGACGTCGGCCTCGCGATTCAGCGGGCCGAGGACAAGACCCTGCAGCTGCAGGCGCGGGCCTCCGCCGTCGACGAGCTGCTCGCCTCCGGCGCGCTCGAGGACCCCAGCGGCATGTACAAGGACGACATCACCCGCGAGCTGGACGCGCTGGCCTCTGACTCCGTCGTCGAGGACGAGCTCGCCGCCTTGAAGGCTCAGCTGACCGGCGCCCCGGCGCCGCGCGCGGAGATCTCGGCGCCGGCCAACGGTACGACGGCCTCGCCCGCGACCCCTGTGGAAGCGCAGCAGCCCGCCGCGCAGCCGGCACCCGGCCAGGAGTCGCAGGCATGATCGTGCGGATCATGGGCCAGGGTCAGTGGGTCCTGGAGCCTGAGCATCTGATGGAGCTCAACGAGCTGGACCGCGCGCTGGAGGATCGGGTGGCGGCGGGCGACGAGCCCGGCATGCTCGAGGCCTTGAAGGGCCTCGTCGAGGGTGTGCGCGCCCGGGGCATCGAGGTTCCCGAGGACGTCCTGGCGGAGTCGGATCTGGTGCTGCCGGACGTGGATGTCACCCTTGAGGAGATGCGCGAGCTGCTGGAGGAGATCAGCGAGTACTACGGGCTGATCCCGGACGCCGACGATGAGCTGAGCGAGTCGGACCCGGAGTCGACGGAGCTTTGAGAGTCGTTGTTGCCTCGGACGCCCTGGCCGGGCTCAGCGCGGCCGGGGCGTCCGAACTCATCGCCGGGGCGTTCATGGAGCGTGGCGCTCAGGTGGTCGTCGTCCCACTGGGCGTGGAGGGCGAGGCATTGGCCGCGGCGGTCGCGGTGGCGGCGCCAGCGGCCACCCTGGCGTCGCCGGTGGACGCCGTCGAGCTGGGTCGGTTCCTTGCCGAGGCCGACGGCGACCTCGTGGTGGATCTCACCGGCTGCCGGGTCGACGACCTGGCCCGGGAGGCGCTGGACGCGTTCGATGCGCAGCCTGTCGCGGCGTTGAAGGTCGCGGGGGAGGCGTGGGAGGGTCGTCGGCTCGTGGCGCTCGTCCCCGAGGGCCAGCCCGAGCGGCCGTTGACCGGCCTGACGGGGATGGCGGCGACGGAGGGGCGTGAGCGCGGCGCTGACCTCGCGGCGGTGCTCGCGGCGGATTCCGTGTCCGGGCGCTGGGCCGCTCATCTGGGGCTGGTCCCCGGGCCGGGGGCCGGGGCCGCCGGGGGAGCGGGGCTGTTG
Organism: Tessaracoccus sp. MC1679; assembly: GCF_014164775.1. Lineage (GTDB taxonomy): Bacteria > Actinomycetota > Actinomycetes > Propionibacteriales > Propionibacteriaceae > Arachnia. Next base: position 159,593 of record NZ_JACJGB010000006.1, on the reverse strand, counting down.
ATCCAGGCCATGGGCGGGGTGGTGACGGACCCGCTGACGTTCCTCGAGGAGAGCTACGGGCTCGCTGGCACCCTGGGGCAGGCCGATGTGGTGGTGACGGGGGCCGAGTCCCTGGACTTCCACGCCGTCGGCGGGCCCGTGGTGAAGCGGGTGGTGTCGCTGGCGGGGGAGGCGTTGCGGCCGGTGATCGCGGTGGTGGGCCGCAACTTCGTCTCCGCCAGAGAGCTGCGCCTGGCCGGGCTGGAGTCCGCCTACCCCCTGCTTCCGGGCGCGGGCGACGAACCGTCGACCCCGGAGCAGTTGGCCGAGGTGGCCGCGAAGGTGGCCGCCACCTGGTCGTGGTGAAGATCTCCTACGCCCTCCGCGGTTCCGCTCCCGCTGGCTGAGGTGCCGCGCAGCGGCCTCGAAGCCTCAGAAACCTACGCCCTCCGCGATACGGGGATGGGGTTTCCTTCAGAAGCGGCGTAGAATCGTCACACCACACGTACTTACAACATTTGGAGTCAAGCGTGACCGATACCCAGATCCAGACCGGCGTCGTCCTCACCGACGTGGCCGTGCAGAAGGTGCGCGCCCTGCTGGACGCCGAGGGCCGCGACGACCTGTCGCTGCGCATCGCGGTGCAGCCCGGAGGCTGCTCCGGCCTGCGCTACCAGCTCTACTTCGACGACCGTCAGCTCGACGGTGACGTCGCGACCAACTACGACGGCGTGGTCGTCGTCACGGACAAGATGAGCTCCCCTTACCTGGGCGGCGCCAGCATCGATTTCGTGGACACCATCGAGAAGCAGGGCTTCACCATCGACAACCCCAACGCGGGAGGGTCATGCGCCTGTGGAGACTCCTTCCACTGAGTTTCGCCTGAAACTTCCTATGCTAGGCCACCCCTGTGGAGACATCTCCGCGGGGGTGGCTTTTTGCGTTAAGGTGGGCCCCAGCAGTGGTGTCCTGTGAATCCATCATGGTTTTTCGCAGGGCTGTTCGGTCTACGGAAGGGCAACTTGTGAGTGGCAATCCTGCTCCATCGCGTCGGCGGATGGTTCGTGCAGCCTTGCTTGTCGGAGTCCCGTTCTCCCTGATGGGCTTGACGGCGTGTTCCGAGCAGGCGGCGCGGTTCGGCCTTCCGGTCGCGGCCACCGAACAGGCGCCCGTGATGGGCGACGTCTGGGTGGGTGCCTGGATCGCGTCCCTGGTGATCGGCCTGCTGGTCTGGGGCCTGATCGGATGGGCGGTCATCCGCTACCGCCGCCGCGACGGCGATGCTCCGGCTCCCCGGCAGACCACCTACCACCTGCCGCTCGAACTGCTCTACACGCTGGTGCCGTTCCTCATCATCGGCGTGCTGTTCTTCTACACCGTCAAGGCCTCCGACGCCGTGCTGCAGACCTCCGAGGATCCGGATGTCACCATCAACGTGATCGGTCAGAAGTGGTCGTGGACGTTCAACTACCTGGAGGCGGACAACCCGGACATCGGTACTGATGCGTTCACCGTCGGAACGCTGGAGACCATTCCGGAGCTGTATCTGCCCGTCGATCAGACTGTGCGGTTCAATCTGCAGTCCGCCGATGTGATCCATTCTTTCTGGGTGCCGTCGTTCTACTTCAAGATGGACGTCATTCCCGGGACCACCAACTCCTTTGAGGTGACGCCCAACCGTCTGGGTATCTACGACGGTAAGTGCGCGGAGTTGTGCGGCGAGTATCACGCGCTGATGCTGTTCAAGCTGCATGTGGTGACTCAGGAGGAGTACGCAGAGCACGTTCGGGAGCTCGCCGCCAACGGCAACGCGGGCGAGAGGGAGTTGCAGGAGGCCCTTCAGGCCGTTCTGCCGACGGAAGCACCGGAGGAGCACCAGTGAGCAGCGCAACCATCACAGAGCGCACGGCGATCCAGCAGGAGACCCGCACCGAGCCGCACCGGCTCGGCGAGACCGTGATGAAGTACCTGACGACGACGGACCACAAGGTCATCGGCAACATGTACTTCGTCACCGCGTTCGGCTTCTTCATGTTCGGCGGCATCCTGGCGCTGTACATCCGCGCTGAGTTGGCCGCCCCGGGCATGCAGTTCGTCAACTACGAGACGTTCAACCAGTTCTTCACGATGCACGGCACCATCATGTTGCTGATGTTCGCCACGCCGATGTTCGCGGGCTTCGCCAACGCCATCCTGCCGCTTCAGCTCGGCGCCCCGGATGTGGCGTTCCCGCGCATGAACGGGTTCTCGTTCTGGCTGTACATGTTCGGCTCGCTCATGGCGTGCGCCGGCTTCCTCAGCCCCGACGGCGCCGCCAGCTTCGGCTGGTTCGCCTACGCGCCGCTCTCCAACGCCATCCACTCGCCCGGCATCGGGCACGACCTGTGGCTGATGGGCCTCTACCTGCTGGGCCTGTCGACCATCCTCGGCTCGGTGAACTTCATCACCACGATCATCACCATGCGCGCCCCCGGGCTCACGATGTTCCGGATGCCGATCTTCGCGTGGAACATCCTGGTCACCTCGCTGATGGTCCTCATCGCCTTCCCCGTGCTGGCGGCCGGCCTGCTGGTGCTCGAGGCGGATCGCGTCCTGGGTTCGCACGTGTTCGACCCCGCGTCGGGCGGCCCAATCCTCTGGCAGCACCTGTTCTGGTTCTTCGGTCACCCCGAGGTCTACATCATCGCGCTGCCGTTCTTCGGCATCATCACCGAGGTCCTGAGCGCGTTCAGCCGCAAGCCGGTGTTCGGCTACTACGGCCTGGTGTTCGCGACGCTGTCCATCGGGGCGCTGTCGGTGTCGGTGTGGGCGCACCACATGTTCGTCACCGGCTCGGTCAACCTGCCGTTCTTCTCGTTCATGACGTTCATGATCGCGGTGCCCACCGGCGTGAAGTTCTTCAACTGGATCGGCACCATCTGGCGGGGGTCGTTGACGTTGAATACGTCGATGACGTTCGCCATCGGGTTCCTCACCACGTTCCTGTTCGGCGGCCTGACGGGCATCATCCTGGCGGCGCCGGCGCTGGACTTCCAGGTCTCCGACACCTACTTCGTGGTCGCGCACTTCCACTACGTGCTGTTCGGCACTGTGGTGTTCGCGATGTTCGCTGGCTTCTACTACTGGTGGCCGAAGTTCACCGGCAAGATGCTCAACGAGACGTGGGGCCAGGTGCATTTCTGGCTCCTGTTCGTCGGCTTCCACACCACCTTCCTCGTGCAGCACTGGCTGGGCGTCGAGGGCATGCAGCGACGCATCGCCGATTACGGCGCCTGGGAGGGCTTCACGTTCCTCAACCAGCTCTCTACGTTCGGCGCGTTCCTGCTCGGTGTGTCGATGCTGCCGTTCCTGTGGAACGTGTGGATCACGCGGAAGTCGCCCATGGTGGGCGTCAACGACCCGTGGGGTTGGGGCCGCTCGCTGGAGTGGGCCACGTCCTGCCCGCCGCCGCGGCACAACTTCGATTCGCTGCCGCGCATCCGCTCCCTCAGCCCCGCGCTGGACATGCACCGGCCTGAGCTGGTCGAGGCCGCGAACCTGCACGCGGAAGACCCGGGCGAGTTGCTGGACCGCGTCAACCCCATCGTCGAGCCGGAAGGTAAGAAGCTGTGAGGCCCGAGAAGTACGTCTTCTGGTTCATCTTCGTCTTCTTCGCGGTGGTGACGCCCATCTACTGGTTCATGGCGCAGGAGATCGCCGGCACGTTCGTGTTGGGCTTCAGCGGGCTGCTGGGCTTGATGATCGCGGGCTACCTGACTCTGACGGCGCGGAGTTTCGACCCGCGTCCCGAGGATCGTGAGGACGCCGAGGTGATCGAGGGGGCCGGCACCATCGGTTTCTTCGCACCCAAGAGCATCTGGCCGTTCTTCGCTGCGGTGACCGTCATGGTCATCTTCCTCGGGCCAGCCCTGTCGCAGCCGTGGATCAGCCTTGTGGGCTTCGGGATCGGCATCTGGTCGGCCAGCGGCTGGATCCTCGAGTTCTACCGAGGCGACTACAAGCACTGAGCCGCGCAACAGGGAAGGGCGCGGTCCAATGCTAGACCGGCCCTCCGGTGCTGTCACAGCCCTGTAGGGTCTCCATATTCCTTTAACGACGAAGAAGGGTTGACCTATGGTCAACCCTTCTTCGCCAAGCCGATCACGGTTAGGTCGTATCGGCCGCTATCGCCTCGTCACTCACTCCTCAGCCACAGAATGTGCTGTCAGCGCACGTATTGCCAGCGCTGTTGAAGTTCGGCATGCTCACTTCGAAGTCTGTGAACGTGCTGATGGTGGTGCCGCACGTGATGGTGGCGTTCACCAGCACACTGCTCGCCATGTTGTTCGTGTTGCACACGATCAGTGCTGTAGTCCCATCAGCAGGGCTGCTGCCAGTCCAAAGAACCGTGGCCTGTCCGGTCTTCTCCTTGATCTGGGTGATCGTGCCGGTGCAAGTGCCAAGGTCACAACCGGCTCCACTGATCCCGAAGTAGAGCTTGTAGGACTGTTCCGACCCAGCCTTCTTGCAGGACTTGGTGCCGTCAACTACCGGCTTGGGAACGCAGCGGCTGGCTGCGAAGGCAGGAGCGGCGCCGGCGACGGCGACGGCGGGCACCGACCAGGCGATGCCCTTGGCCACGGTGCGACGATTAATAGGTGCGGCTGAGTCAAAAGCCATGGTGGGATCCCCCTCTGAAACGGTACGTCTGTACCGAGGCGTATGGTCTAGCTCACCTTAACACCTGAGAGGGCCTTGAGAGAATACAGGTCCAACGCAAGCCACAGGCGTGTCACCGGAGAGGTTTGGCCGATGGTGAACGTCCCCCTGTTCCCTGAGGAGAGCCCTCCGGGCGAGCGATGGAGCCCCCCCGCAGCCTGAAGAGAGAGCCCTCCGGGGGAGCGTTGGCTGAACCTCCCCCCGCTCCCTGAGGAGCCCTTCGTGCGAGCGGTGGCTGAACCACCCCCGCTCCCTGAGGAGAGCCCTCCGCGAAGCGGCGGGGCTCGTCTCGAAGGGTCGTGACCGCACCTACAAGCGGGTCCGCACCGAAGCTAGCGTCCGCGAACGGAACGATCACCAACTCTGATCGAGCGGGCGACCCTCCTCGTACCCCGAACCCGACTGCACGCCCACCACGGCACGTTCGGCGAACTCGTCGAGGCTTCTCGCCCCTGCGTAGGTGCACGACGAACGGACGCCGGAGGTGATCCAGTCGATCAGATCCTCCACCCCCGGGCGCCTCGGGTCGAGGTACATCCGCGACGACGAGATGCCCTCCTCGAACATCGCGGCACGCGCCCGGTCGAACGCCGACTGCTCGCGCGTGCGCTGCCGCACCGCCCGCGACGACGCCATCCCGAACGACTCCTTGTACACGCGCCCCTGGTTGTCCATCAGCTGGTCGCCCGTGGATTCGTGCGTCCCCGCGAACCAGGAGCCGATCATCACCGAGCCGGCGCCGGCGGCGAGAGCGAGGGCGACGTCGCGGGGGTGGCGGACCCCGCCGTCGGCCCAGACCGACTTCCCGCGCTCCTTCGCCGCCTCGGCGCACTCCAGCACGGCGGAGAACTGCGGCCGCCCGACCCCAGTCTGCATCCGCGTGGTGCACATTGCGCCCGGGCCTACGCCCACCTTGAGAATGTCGGCGCCGGCGTCGATGAGGTCGTCGCAGCCGTCGGTGGTCACCACGTTGCCGGCGACGATGAGGACCCGCCGGCCGGTCTCGGCCTCGAACGCGTCGCGTGCGTCGCGGGCGAGACTCAGCGCGGAGATCATCTTCTCCTGGTGCCCGTGGGCGGTGTCCATCACGATCACATCTGCGCGACCCTCCAGCGCGGCTCTGACCTTGGCCGAGATGTCGCCGTTGATGCCCACCGCGACACCCGCGCGCAGGCGGCCCTCGTGGTCGACGGCGGGGGAATAGATGGCGGATCGCAGGGCGCCCTTGGGGGTCATCAGGCCGACGAGGCGGTCGTCGGCGTCGACGGCCAGCGCCACCTTCTGGTGCTGCTCGCTGAGCGTCGCGAAGACCCCGGCGGGGCTGGTGTCCGCAGCAACGCGCGTGACGTCGCTGGTCATCACGTCCTTGGCCTGCGCGAAGCGGTCCGAGTCCGACGCGTCCTGCGGCGTGACGAGGCCGACGATGCGGCGGTCCTTGTCCACCACGACGGCGACGCCGTGGGCCCGTTTGCCGATCAGGCTGAGGGTTTCCCCCACGGTGGTGGTGGGGGAGACTGTGACGGCGGTGTCGAAGACGGGATGTGCGGCCTTGACTTTGTCGATGGACCGGGCCACGACGTCGCTGGGGATGTCCTGCGGGAAGATCGCCAGTCCGCCGCGGCGGGCCATGGTCTCGGCCATGCGGCGGCCGGAGACCGCCGTCATGTTGGCCGCGACGAGGGGAGTGGGGGTGGCGAGGCCGTCGGTGGAGGTGAGATCCACGTCAAGCCGGGAGCTGATGCTCGATCGGCTCGGGACCATGAAGACGTCGCTGTAGGTCAGGTCGTAGCTGGGGTCACCGTGAAGGAATCGCACGTCGGGTGAGTCTACCTGAGTCCCGCTGGGTGAGCCGGGCGCGCGCGTAGCGCCGCGATCGTGTCGAAGCCTGTGGTGCCCGGCGCAGGAAGCATCCAACGGGTAGCGTGGAGGCACCCGTGGTAAGGAGTGGCATGAGCAACACCGAGTCTTCGCCCCAGTTCGTCGACTGCGCACACCACAACCATCCGCCCACCGAAGTCCAGCAGCTGGCACCCAGGCTCGTCAGCCTCGGCGAGGGACCCGATGCGATGACCGTCCGACGCACCCTCCCGCAGCTCGAACGGTCCTTCGTCGGCGCCTGGTGTTTCGCCGACCATTACGGCCCCAACCTCGTGGAGGCCACCGGCGGCATGGACGTGGCGCCGCACCCGCACACCTCGCTCCAGACGGTCAGCTGGCTGTTCGACGGCGAGATCGAGCACCGCGACTCCGGCGGGATCCACGACCTCGTCCGCCCCGGCGAGGTCAACCTCATGACGTCCGGCTTCGGCATCTCGCACTCTGAGGTGACCACCGCCCAGACCGAGTACCTCCACGGCGTGCAGCTGTGGGTGGTGCTGCCCGAGCACGCGAAGGACATGCAGCGCGGATTTCAGCATCACCGCCCCGACGTCATCGAGATTCCTGGCGGCAGCGCGCGGGTCATGGTGGGGGACCTGGCGGGGGCATCCTCGCCGATCACCACTGAGACCGGGCTGCTGGGCGCCGAGATCATCCTGCGGCCCGGGGCGGAGTGGGAGTTCGAGGTGAAGCCCGGCTACGAACACGGCGTGCTGGTCGACGTCGGCGCCGTCGAGGTGGACGGGGTGCTGATCGACAAGGACGCCATGGGTGTCCGCGACGCCGGCCTGAACCATCTCCGCCTCCGGAACCCCACAGACCGCGACGCCCGCCTCATGCTGCTCGGCGGTGAGCCGTTCGAGGAGGGCATCGTCATGTGGTGGAACTTCATCGGCCGCAGCCACGAGGAGATCGTCGAGCTGCGTGAGGCGTGGCAGGCGGGCGACGACAGGTTCGGCGGAGTCCGCGGCTACAAGGGCGCCACGCAGCGCCTCGAGGCCCCACCCCTCCCGACGGCGAGGCTCAAGCCGCGCTTCCGCCGCCGTCGCGCCTAACCCGCCGCCTATCCTGCCTGCCCTCCCCAGGCGGTTGGGACAGGCCCGCGCGGCTGACGTTCCTCCAGACCGGTCCTCGGGCCCCCTGGGGGGTCGACATGCGTTCTGGAGGAACATCAGCCGCGCGGCCCCGACATGACCCCAAGGCCGCGACCCCCAACGCGACGGAGGGCGCCGTCCTCAGACGACGCCCTCCGGCCAACTCTTCAACCCATCTAGTGGTGCAGACCCGCCTTGTCGGCTCCGGCCCCGTGGCGAGGACCGTCCAGCTCGCGACCCTCCACCGCGACACCGTCGACGGCGTGGCCATCCGGACCGACCCCATTGAGCGACCCATGGCCCCCATGCGACCCATGATGCGCAGCCGCCTCAAGCTCCTGGGCGGTCGGCTTGGCGATGTCGTGGCCGAGGTACCACCGCGACAGTCGAGCCCGCAGCCGCGACACTCCACCCTTGCGGCGGACACCCGCGGCGTCCGTGTCGGCCCCCGCGACGAGCACCTTGTGCTGCAGGTGCTGGGTGAGCACGAACTGCTCCCCGTGCGACACCGGCACGTGGGACTCCGAGTACCCGCCCGACGGCGACCTCACGATCACGCCGTCCTCCGAGCCGTGCAGGGCACGTTCGCGGTCCGCACGCTGCAGGCTGAGGCAGATGCGCTTCGTGACCATGAACGCGATGATGGGACCGACGAACACCGCGACCCTCGTGAACAGCGTGATGGCATTCAGATCCAAGGCGAACCGGGTGGCGATGATGTCGTTGCCGCCGGCGATCCAGAACATGCCGTAGGACGTCATCCCCGCGACACCCAGCGCCGTGCGCACCGGCGCGTTCCGCGGACGGTCCAGAAGGTGGTGTTCGCGCTTGTCGCCGGTGATCCACGCCTCGATGAACGGCCACGCGCCGAGCGCGGTGAACAGCACGCCCATCAGGCCGACGCCGGGCAGGAACACGCTCCATGTCCAGGTGGTGCCCCAGAAGCTGGATTCGAGGGCGGGCATGATGCGGATGGCGCCTTCCACCCAGCCCATGTACCAGTCGGGCTGGGAGCCCGCGGTGACCTTCGACGGGTCGTAGGGCCCGTACAGCCACACCGGGTTGATCTGGAACAGGCCGCCCATGAGGACCAGGACGCCGAACACGATGAAGAAGAAGCCGCCCATGTGGGAGATGTAGACGGGGAACATCGGGTAGCCGACGACGTTGTTCTCGGTGCGGCCGGGGCCAGGGAACTGTCCGTGCTTGTGGTAGACCATGAGCGCCATGTGCGCGGAGATCAGGCCGAGCAGGATGCCGGGCACCAGCAGGATGTGCACCATGTAGAGCCGGGGGATGAGGATGTCGCCGGGGAACTCGCCGCCGAAGACGAAGAACTCGGCCCAGGTGCCGATGATCGGGATGGAGCGCACGAGCCCGTTGACGAACCGGAGGCCGGTGCCGGACAGCAGATCATCAGGCAGGGAGTAGCCGGCGAATCCGGCGATCAGCGACAGCGACAGCAGGCCGACGCCGATCAGCCAGTTGACCTCGCGCGGCTTGCGGAACGCGCCGGTGAAGAACACGCGCAGCATGTGCACCGTGGCCGCCGCCACGAACAGCAGCGCCGCCCAGTGGTGGATCTGGCGCACCAGCAGGCCGCCGCGCACGTCGAAGGAGATGTTGAGGGTGGAGGCGAACGCCTCGGAGACAGGCATGCCCTTGAGGAGCTGGTACGAGCCGTCGTATTCGATCTCCGCCATGGACGGCACGAACCAGATGGTGAGGAACACGCCGGTGAGGAGCAGGACGATGAACGAGAACAGCGCGATCTCGCCGAGCATGAAGGACCAGTGGTCGGGGAAGACCTTGCGCAGGAGGGGCTTGGTGAGCTTCGTGAGCCCGACCCGCTCGTCGGCCCACTTGACGAGGCCGGGTGCCTCCGGGTTGGTCACCGGCGCGACCTTCGGCTCAATCGTCGGCGACGACGGGGCGACTGTGGTGGGATCGGCCATTACTGGTCACCATCCTTGAAGTCGTTGCTCGAGTCGCGCTCGAAGAAGCTCGGGCCGACGGGGAGGGTGAAGTCTCCCTGGGCCACTAGGTAGCCGTCCGCGTTGACCTTGATGGCCAGCTGCGGCAGCGAGCGGGCCGCGGGCCCGAACACCACGACGCCGCTGTTGCCGAGGTCGAACGTCGACTGGTGGCATGGGCACAGCAGGTGGTGGGTCTGGCGTTCCCACAGCGAGATGGGGCAGCCCACGTGGGTGCAGATCTTGGAGTAGGCGAGGATGCCGGAGACGTGCCAGTCGCGGCGCGATTCCGGGATCTGGATCGAGTTGGGGTCCATCCGCACGAGGATGAGCGACGACTTGGCCTTGGCCTGGTGCGCCTCCACGCCGTGCAGGTCCCGCAGGGTGGCGGGCTGGGCGTTGACCAGCTGACCCACCTCCAGCATCTCGGGGCGGATCGGCAGCCAGTTCTCGTCGTTGAGGATGAGGACGTCCTCGGCCCAGATGGTCTGCTCGATGGTCTCGGCGCGGACGGCCTTGGTGGGATGCGGCCCCATGTCCGCCAGCAGGACCACGAGGGGAACCACCGACATGCCGACGGCGCCACCGAGGGCGCCGAGGATCAGCTTGCGACGGCGGACGCCGGACTGTTCGACGCCGTCGTCCCAGCCCTGCAGCATGGTGCGCATCTCCTCCGGGGAGGAGGAGGCGGAGTGGCGGGTCTCGACCATTTCGCGGTCATCCATGATGACGCGCGCCCACTGGATCACCGCGACACCGATCAGCACGGCCGACAGGCCACCGGTCAGGCCGAAGCCCACGTTCTGCGCGTTCGCCCGGAGGATGCCGAAGTCGATGACCATGTCGCGCGGGACGGCGAAGTAGATCACGATGAAGGCGATGGACAGGAGGGGGACGGCGCCGAGCATGAGGAGGATGGCTGTGTAGGCGCGGTTGCCCGCGCCCTTGTCCGCGTCGGCGTAACGCTCGACGTGTTCCTCGAGGCCGGGGTTGGCGACGCTGTGACCCAGTTCGGGGTCACGCACCGGCAGGTTGTCGTGGCTCATCGGGCCCGGGCCCCCTTCTTAGCGATCCAGGTGGCGACGATGGCGAGGCCGCCGATGCCGATCACGAAGGCCCAGAAGCCTTCGGAGACGGGCCCGGCGTCGCCCATGGTGAGGCCGCCGTAGTTGGGTTGCGAGTTGGCCTCGTCGAGGTAGCCGATGATCTCGCGGACGCTCTGGTCCGGCATGACGTCCTTGGAGAACGTGGGCATCTGCTGGGGTCCGGTGCGCATGGCCTCGTAGATGTGGACCGGTGCGGTCTCCACCAGGGAGGGGGCGTACTTGCCGTTGGGCATCGCGCCGCCGCCGCCGACGATGCCGTGGCAGGCGGAGCAGTTGGCGCGGAAGAGGGCACCGCCGCGGGCGATCTCCTCCTCGGTGAGGCCCTCCGGGGAGTACTGGTCTTCCGTCGGGATGGCGGGCCCGGCGCCGAGGGTGGCGACGTAGGCCGCCACGGCTTCGATCTGCTCCTGCGAGTAGTTGACCTGGCGGGCGGGCAGCTGGGCCTGCTCCCGGGCCGCCGGCATGCGGCCGGTGCCCATTTGGAAGTCCACGGACGCGGCGCCCACACCCACCAGGGACGGGCCCTGGGAGGTGCCTTCGCCGCCGAGGCCGTGGCAGGAGGAGCAGGTGAAGTCGAAGAGGGCCTTGCCCTCCTCGATCTGCTGGGTCATCTCGGTCTCGGCGGAGGACCGTTGGGGGCTGACGACGCTGTAGCCCAGGCCGACGACGAGGAGGGCCAAGATCAGCAGCAAGGGACGCGCCGCCGCATGCCGCCGGAGGTTGGTCAGGAACTTCACGGTGTCTCCAGGTCTAGTGCGGTCAGCGGAGGAAGTAGAGGACGCCGAAGAGCAGGATCCAGATCACGTCGACGAAGTGCCAGTAGTAGGACACGACGTGGGCGCCGACGGTCTGCTCGTGGGTGTGGGTGCGCGTCATGTAGGAGCGCGCCAGGATGAACCAGAAGGCGACGATGCCGCCGATGACGTGGAGGCCGTGGAAGCCGGTGGCGAGGAAGAACACGGACCAGTACTGGTTGGTGGAGATGGTGAAGCCCTCGCCGAAGAGGGTGAAGTACTCCCACACCTGGCCGGCGACGAAGATGGAGCCCAGGGTGGCGGTGACGATGAAGCCCTGCCGCATGCCCCACTTGATGGGGTTGAGCCAGGAGCCAGACACCCGGCCGGCCTCGGCCGCGTTTGCGGCGAGCTGGCAGGTGACCGACGACAGCACCAGGATGGCGGTGTTGATGGCGGCGAAGGTGGTGTCCAGGTGCACCGTGTTGGCGTCCCACAGCGACGTCACCCCGGCGGCGGCCGCGGCGTCGTTGGTGATGCTGCGGATCCAGAAGTAGGCGGCGAACAGGGCTGCGAAGAACATCAGCTCGCTCGCGAGCCACACGATGGTGCCGACGGCGACCGTGTCCGGCCTGCCCATCGGCTTGTTCAGTCGTGCGGAGGGGACAGCGTGGAGTGCGCCCGTGGGCAGCTCCGTCGGTGCGATGAGGGTGTCATGATTGGTCGCCACGAGGTCATTATTGCGGTAAAACCCGTTGAGGTCACGCCAGCGGCCGGATTAGGGGTACCCCCCTGGTTTCGCGGCGGAGGGGCATGCGATAATCCGCGCATGTTTGTCCAGGCTTTGGCCGCACTTCCGCTGCACGCCAAGCCCGACGACGACATCATTCCGCTGGTGGGTGCGCGCTACTTCACCGCCTGGGAATTCCCGCTCTACGCGGTGCTGGGCCTGCTCGTCGTGGGCGGCCTGTACCTGTGGGGCGTGTGGACGCTGCACCGTCGCGGTGACCGGTGGCCGGTCATGCGCACCGTGTCATTCGTCGGACTCGGGTTGGGCACCATCGCGGTGGCCATCTTCAGTTTCCTGGGCGTCTACGACACGGTGCTGTTCTGGGTGCACATGCTCCAGCACATGCTGCTGAACATGATCGCGCCCGTGTTCCTGGTGTTCGGGGCGCCGGCCACCCTGGCGCTGCGCACCCTCCCGAAGCGGCAGCGGGGCTGGCTGTTGGCGGTGCTGCATTCGACGGTGGCGAAGGTGCTGCTGTTTCCGCCGCTCACCACGGGGCTGATGGTGGCCAGCCCGTTCGCGCTGTACATGTCGGGCTGGTACGAGATCACGCTGCAGAACGACTTCTGGCACGATTTCCTGCACTTCTACCTGATCACTCTGGGCTGCCTGTTCTTCTTCCCGCTGCTGGGGGTGGATCCGGTGCCGATCAAGATGCCGTATCCCATCCGGATCCTGCTGTTCCTGCTCACGATGCCGTTCCACGCTTTCCTGGGCGTGACGATCATGGGCTCGACGCGGCTGATCGCGGAGGAGTGGTACCTGGCCTTTGAGCGGTCGTGGGGGTTGTCGCCGATGGAGGATCAGTCCTGGGCGGGGGGACTGATGTGGGCCACGGGGGACATCACGATGTTCGCGGCCATGATCACGATCTTCATCCAATGGATCAAGGACTCCAACCGGGAGGCCAAGCGGGTGGACAGGGCCCTGGACCGGGAGGAGGCCCAGCGCACCAGGCGGCCGGGTCTTGGCTACGATGACCCCCAGAAGGATCCTCGGCCGACGGTTGTCGGCGACAACGCGAAGGAAGACCCAAGATGAGCGAAGCCACCGCGAAGGTGCTGGTGTTCTCCGACGACCGAACGGTGCGCGAACAGGTCCGGCTGACCCTGGGCAGCAGCGTCGCCCGCGATCTGCCGCCGATCGAGATCTTCGAGGTCGCCACCCAGGGTGCGCTGCTGCGCACGCTGGACGCCGGCACGGACTACGCGGTGATGATCTTCGACGGCAACGCCCAGCCCTCGGGCGGGTTCGGCCTGGCGCACCAGGTGAAGGAGGAGTACGCCGACTGTCCTCCGGTGATGCTGCTGGTCTCCCGCGAGGCGGACGCCTGGTTGGCGTCCTGGGCGCGTGCTGAGGCCGTGGCCCCATTCCCGATCGACCCGGTCACCATGCCCGTCCAGGCGGCCAACCTGATCCGCGCCCGGTTGGCGCAGGTCGGCTGATGTCGGGCTACACCTGGCCCGACATCCTGACCGGCCTGGTGCGCAGCGAGGGCCTTGAGTCCACCGCAGCCACCTGGGCGCTGAACGAGATCCTCGCGGGTCGCGCCTCCGAGGTGCAGATCGCGGCGCTGCTGACGGCATTGCGCGCGAAGGGCGAGTCCGAGGACGAGATCGCAGGTCTGGCGGACGCGATGCTCGCCAACGCGCTGCCCATCGCGCTGGATCCTGACGCGGTGGACATCGTGGGCACCGGGGGCGACCGCGCCAACACCGTCAACATCTCGACGATGGCCGCCATCGTCGCTGCTGGTGCGGGCGCGAAGGTGGTCAAGCACGGGTCGCGGGCGGCGTCGTCGATGGCGGGCACCGCGGACACCCTGGAGGCGCTGGGGGTGCGGATTGACGTCGAGCCCGCGAAGCAGGCGCTGATCCTCGACGAGGTGGGAATCGTGTTCCTCTTCGCGCAGCTCTACCACCCGGCGATGAAGAACGTGGCGGGGGTGCGCAAGGCGCTGGGGATCCAGACCACCTTCAACTTCCTCGGCCCGCTGGCCAACCCGGCCCGGCCGCGGGCGATGGCGTTGGGTGTGGCCAACGACGACGTGGCCCCGGTGATCGCGCGGGTGCTCGCCGAGCGCGGCACGCGGGGCATGGTGTTCCGCGGGTTCGACGGATTGGACGAGTTGACCACCACGTCGGAGTCTGACGTGTGGATGATCTCTGAGGGGCGGGTGCACCGCACGGTGCTGAACCCGGAGGAGCTCGGCCTGGAGCCGGCGGCACCGCACGACCTTCACGGCGGTGACGCGCCGCACAACGCGCAGGTGGCCAGGGACATGCTGGCCGGCAAGCCGGGCCCGGTGCGCGACATCGTTGTGTTGAACGCGGCCGCGGCCTTGTTGGCGTATCGGGGGATCTCGACGGTGCTGCCGCTGGTGGACCAGATGCGCGAGCCTCTCAAGGCGGCCCAGGACGCCGTCGACTCCGGCGCCGCCGCCTCGACCCTCGACCGCTGGGTGGAAGCCACCAACCGCTGACGAGACCTTTCCCGCCGGCGGAGCTGCCCTTTTCCGCTGGCTGAGGTACGGCGCAGGGCCCCTTTCCCGCAGGCCGAGCTGCCCATTCCCGCTGGCTGAGGTGCCGCGCAGCGGCCTCGAAGCCTATGAAACGTGACCTTTCAGACCGCCTTCCCCCTGGCTGAGGCACCCCCACCGCTGGCTGAGGTGCCGCGCAGCGGCCTCGAAGCCTATGAAACGTGACCTTCCGGACCAGCCCATCACCGCTGGTTGAGGTACAGCGCAGGGCCCCTACCGCTGGCTGAGGTGCCGCGCAGCGGCCTCGAAGCCTCTGAAACGCGACCTTCAAGACCCCCTGGCTGAGGCACCGCGGGGGCTCATTCCCGCTCCCTGAGGAGGGGCCCACCCGCGGAGCGGCGTGGCCCTGTCTCGAAGGGTCGTAACGCACCCTCGCAGGCGAAGTGCCATCGGGTTCCTGCCTGCCCTCTGAGGAGGCCGGCGTCGCGAAGGTCGGCCCTGCACCGCTCCCTGAGGAGGCCGGCGTCGCGAAGGTCGGCCCTGCACCCGCTCCCTGAGGAGGCCGGCGTCGCGGAGCGACCGTCGGCTGTCTCGAAGGGTCGTGTCGCGCGCGTTCAGACCCGGGCGGCCGGGTCCTAAGGCCGACGGTGGACCTCGCCCGGCCGTCGATCACGACCGTGCAGATACAGCCGCATTCGTTTCGTCGGCGAGATCATCGGGTTGCGGGTGACCGGATCGAACGTGATGGTCCATTGGTCCGCCGCGTCGTTGAAGCGTTGTGGCTCCACGACGGCGTGGTGGTGGGCGCATAACAAGACCAGGTTTCCCATCGAGGTTGGCCCGCCGAGGTACCAGGGGATCACGTGATGGGCTTCGCAGGCTGTGTCTGGTGCCGTGCAGTTGGGGAAGATGCAGCCACCGTCGCGGATGGTCAGCGCTTTGCGGAGGCCGCGGCTGACGAGGCGCTCAGTGAGGCCGAGGTCCAGCACCTCAGACCCGCCGCCGAGCACCACGGGCGTGAGGTCTGCGTCGCAGCACAGGCGACGCAGCTCCCCGGCGGAGATCTTCGTGCCCGAGGCCAGCACGCCGACGGCTTCGGCGCGACCGCGGAGGTCGGATTCCTGGATGGTGACCACGATCCGGGGCCGGTCTCCCGCGACAGTCGGGGCCCCGCGGTGCTCGCCGACCAGGGTGGTGAAAGCATCGGCGCGGCGCTGCTCCGGCGTGCGGCCCTGGTCTGCGGCCGCGTGATCGCGCAGTAGCTGCGGCCCGGGGCGCAGCGAACGGACACCGGTGAGCCGATCTCGCGCCGCTCGTCGATCCGCCTGGACGTAGGCCTCGACGGTGGCGATCAACGGTGCCGCGTCCACCGCGGGCAGCGACCCCCTGAACCACACCGAGCCGTCGCCGTCGTCCCCGTAGGAGAATGAGCGCTTCGCCTTCGCCCGCCGGGCCTGGGCCTCCATATCCGCGACCAGCTGTTCCCGGGTGGGCACCTGTTCCGGCGCAACCTCGGCCAGGACCAGCGGCGCCAGCTTCGACAACTCCCGCGGTGTGGTGGTGCCTGCCCGTCCGAGGAACGCCTCCTGCGCTCGCTCCAGCTGCTCCGCGGTCAGCGAGGCCGGAAGCTCTGCCATGCCCTTCGAGATGGCCACGGCATGCGCCGGAGACACCTCGCCGTCGAGCGCCGCCTGCTTCACATGGGAGTGGGCCGCGACATCCCGCGCCTGGAAGACCTGCGCTGCGGCTTCTTTCGTGTCACGCTGCTCCGACACCGCCAGAAACGACGTCAACGGCGTGCCGGCCGCCCGCATGGACGCCTGCGCCCGGTTGGCTTCGTCGGTCAGCACGAGGGCCAGCGTCCCCACTCGCTCCGACAGCCGCCGCGCACGCTGCATCAACCGCAGCCTCGCCGGGGCATCCAGCCCTGCGCGCTCGGCGTGATCCACCTGCGACAGCGTGGACTCCAGCGCATCGAGCGCCTGATCCGTGGTGAGCCGCCGTTGATGCATGCCCCCATTTTAATCGAACACAAGCACCAATCCAAGCACGGGGAGGCACTGTTACCCAATCGTGATAATCGAACAGTCGTACGGCAATAGGATCTCGGTCGAAGCAGCAAACGCCGTTGGCAAGGACCTATGCCTGCGGGGTAATCAGGGCTTGCGGGCGGCTCGCTTCGCCTTCCGGGACAGCCACCAGACTGCACCTCGCGTGGCCAGGCGTTGACGCAGCGTCAGACTGGTCACGATCTGATGTTCTGTCAGCATCCTCGCCGCGCGGTCGATCAACAGCTCGAGATCTGTCTCTTCCGAGTCGCGGGAGGACGCAATCAGTGCTGACGGCTTCATCGACAGAACCTCGACACAGTGGTCGTACACCGCGCTCAGATCCATCTCGCAGGCGCTGAGAATCTCGTCAACCAAGGGAGTGATCAGTGCTGACGTCGCTTCGTCCGACAAGGAGTCCGGCAGCAGCGCCTTCGCCAGCGTGATGGCTCCGTCGAGCCGACCCCACATCCAGTCCCACTCCTTGAAGCTGTCCCGGCCGAACGCCCCGAAGTTCATGAAGCGGTCGCCGTACAACTTCGGGTTGGGCCACCCGTCGAGCTTGGAGAGGCTGGGGCGCATCTCATAGGGGCTCAACCACGGTCCGTCGGGCGTCTTGGGCCCCAGGAGCACCAGATCGAAGGGCGGGGTCATGGGTTGCCCCCAGGACAGCGCATGACTCAAGACTTCGACGGTGAGGAGCCGCTGCATGCCCTCCCCACCGTTGAGGCCGGCGGACGTCTCCCACACGTTGACGAGGCTGCTCATCGTGGTGGTGAGTGCAGGCAGCAGCGGGGACTCCTGAACGGCCTCGTTGAACCCGACGAGGTTGCCCACGATCGGCTCGGGCGCGGCGAATGCTTCCGAGTGCAGCGCAGAGAACCCCTCGTGGAGCGCCAGTAGATCCTCCTGCAGCGCGACAATCTGCGCCAGCGCCACCTCCGCTTCCGCCGGTTCCAGATCGAGCTGTCGAACTGCCCGCGAGATCCAGGTAGCCATCTGCTTGGCCCGGCCGACGCCCCACTGCCACTGTGGGTTGCCGCCGATGAGTCGTGTTGGACTCAAGCTCGTGGCGATCCAGAACGGGTTGAGCGCCAGGACCGCATCAATCGAGACCGGGGCGACGGAAACAGCAGCCACGGGGCTGCCGGCCGCCCCGGCGCCGAGGACATCGGTGGCAGTCTCCTTCGCAGTGGTGCGACGGTACACGGGCAGCAGATCCTTAGCCAGCGCAACTGCGTCGGCCCAGTTCACCCCCGGAACTCCGTCGCCGAGCAGCTCTTCGGGGCGTGCGACGGTGCTGTGCGCCGACCGGTGTCGATCGCTGACCGACATCACATCGGAACGGAGGTCGGATTCGCGGCTCAACGTGAGCACCGCGCCCAGGACATTGCTCCACGCTGGGGGCCGGGGGTTCGGGTCGGCAGGTGTAGGGAGGGCGGGGATATCGGTATGCGGGACGACGTAGACCACCCATCGGGGACCAGCGTCTCCGCGGGGCCGTTCGATGAGTTCGTCAAGCACGGGGCCGAATGGTGCGTTGTCCAGGACACCGCCATCCATCAGCCATGCCGGCTCGCCTTCTGAATCCACAACGTTGAGCGCGTGCAGGGCCGGGGTCTCCTGGACGGGTTCGAACGCGACGGGGAACCCGGCCGATGCCCGTGCGGCCACTATCAGTGGATGGATACCTTCTGGTGGGGGTGTGAACTCGTCCAGTGGCAATGGGGTAAAGGCTCCAAGCATCTGATCCCACTTTTTCTTGCCGTTTCGCCTGCGGAATCGATAGACCCGCCGATGGTCGGAGGCAACGAATTTCTCGCCGCAAGCATCGATCACGGCCCTGCTCGACCCCTGGAGCGCTGAAGCCGTCACCATGAGAGTGACGTCCGCGCCTCCGGGTTGCGAAGCACTGATCCCATTCATCACGATGGTGAGCGATTTACTGAAGAAGTCGCCGTCGAGAAGTGAGTTCGGCGATTCTCCAGGATCGCTTCGAAGGAGCTTTCCTCCTTGGAGTCGTGCCTGCGCTCGCCACATGTCGAGCAGCAGAGGAAGTTCTCCGCCTCGTGCGATGGCAGTGGCCAACATGGCACCATTCAGTCCGCCTGCACTGCTACCGGCGATCAGGTCAACCTCGACCTCCCTCTTGGCGGCAGCGAGGATTACCCCCCAGGGGCTCAGGTCATTCACCGTGGCGTTGCGCAGCCTGTCGATCTCGTGAGTCACGCCCCCCATCCACACCGCGAGACTCACCCCACCGTTCATGACCAGCGCAATCCGTACCTTCTCAGGCATTGCCTTCTCCCCCCACTCGACAATTGGTCAGTTATGGCTGGTGCCGCGAGCGGTCGCCAGAACTTCACGCGGCGTCGCGGTGACCGCGGCGGCCAAATCGGGGCTCGGAGGACGGGCTGCGGCCACTCCCAACGCAGTTCGGAGTGTCTTCGAGTCCTGGTACGTGAGCAGCAGTTTGATGCCTGCCAAGCCGGCCACGAAGGCATTCACCACATCGCCCCAGGTGAACATCCAGACGGTGGCGGGCTCGACGGGAGGGGCAGTGGCGAATACAGCGACAGCAGAGATGGGCTCGGTGGCGAGAAAAGCCGCGACGGCAACCGCGGCACCCGCAAGAGTTGAGACAACTGTCCCAGCCTCAGCGGGTGCGTCCTTGAGTGGCTTCTTGCCCACGCCATTGGGTACCACTCGGGCCAGAAAGCCGCCGATGGCTCCAGCCAATGCAGTGACCAGAATTGCGATCAGAACGTCCTGATTCATGGTGTTCCTCCGGCTGTCACCCTGGGCGCAGGTTGAGCTAAAGATAGGGCTATGGCCACACCTGTCAATGGGTTGTGAATCTGAGGGAGGCCCCTGAGTCATCGTAATAGTGGCGCCACCACACAAAGGACTGATAGACGATAGGTCGAGCGGGGCCAGCTCTCAAACCCCGGTCAGCTCGCGACGACTCACACCAGCCCCATCCACCCCGCCGCGACAATCGGGCCCAGCCACAACGCCGGTCCGTAAGGGAAGTACGCCGGCCGCCGCGAATCCCGCCGCGCCCACACCGCATGCCCGACGGCGTGCACGGCGCCCAGGGCGGTGCCGAAGAACAGCGACGCCGTCCACATCGACACCCCGCCCTGCCCGGCTACCGCCCCGATCAACAGCGCCAACCGCACATCCCCGAACCCCAGCCCGGGGGAGAGGTGCCACGCCAGATACAGCAGCCCGAACGCCGCCAGCGCCCCGACGACGGCGCCCAGCGCCGCCCAGATGTCGAGCACCGCGAGCCCGACCAGCCCGAGCGCCATCGCCGCGACACCCACGTAGTGCAGCTGCCGGGGCAGGAACGTGGTCCGGAGGTCGATGTAGGCCAGGGGAGCGCCGATCCCGAGGTACGGCACCCACAGCCACCACAGCTCCGTCGGCAGCACCCACAGCACCGTCGCCGCCACGAACGCGGCCACCGTCACCCCCACCACGCTCGACGGCGTGACCAGGAGGGCGAAGTCCGGCGCCTCGTCGTCGTCCAGGACGCGCACCCGCGGCACCGCGAACGCCATCACGACGGCGGCCACCACCGCGACCACCCCGGCAGCCACCCACACCATGCCCCGACCCTAGCCCCTGCCCAGTCCGCCCCCTGGTCAGTCCAAGCAGCCGCCCCGGCTGTCCCAGGGTCGGTGACCCAACGTCACCATCCCAGTGCGATTCCGGGGAGATGGCGCTGTATGCGGTCCATCTCCCCGGAATCTCACCGGGAATCAATGGCGGCCTCCGAACAATCCCTGCTCCGCGCCACCACTCGAAGTTTCAGCAGTATCGAAGTCGAGGTTTCAGCAGTCCGCGGGCCCTACTTCGAGGGCGCAAGGCATCCCGATTCACCGGTCCAGCAGCGACCCCATCCGGTCAGAGATCAGCGCCATCGCCCGCTCCGGCGCCAACCGGGTGAACAGGTCCAGCATCTGCGCGTCCCGTCCCAGCGCGACACGGTAGCTCCCGCGCTCCATGCCACGGATGATGAGCCGAGCCGCCTCCTCGGGGGAGGTGAGCTTCATCCGGCCCTGGCCCTCCGTTCCACCCGACCCGCCGCCGGGCGTCGTCACCCCACTGTTGGCCGTGATTCCCGTCCGCACCGCGCCGGGGAACACCACCGTCACCGCGACATTCGTCTCCCGCAACTCCGCATGCAACCCCTCGGTGAACATCTTCACAGCCGCTTTGCTCGCCCCGTACAGGGTCTGTCCGGGGATGGGGATGAATCCGCCCATGCTGGAGACGTTGACGACGGCGGCCTTCGGGCGCTTGAGTAGCTCGGGCAGGAACGCCTTCGTCATGGCGACGACACCCCAGAAGTTCACGTCGAGGACACGGTCGATGTCCTCGAACGAGAGGTCCACCACCTTCACGAACCGCTGGATGATCCCTGCAACGTTGAGCAACCCGTCCACCTGCCCGTGCGCCTGGATGACGGCCTCGGGTAGCGCCGCGACGGCGCCCCGGTCGGTGACGTTGACCGCGTGCAGCGACAGGCGGTGCGCCTCGCGCCCCGCGAGCTCGCGCGTCTCCTCCAGTTTGGCGGCGTTGAGGTCGACGGCGGCCACCTCGGCCCCCTTGCGCAGGAGTCCGAGTGCCACCTGGCGCCCGATTCCCTGTCCGCCTCCCGTGACGACGAACACCTTGCCGTTGATCTGCATGCCGGATCCTCCATCGCTTCTGCCGGATCGCCATCGACCCGGACTCTGGCTCGTCGGCGCTGGGCCGCGCACCCAGCCTACCGGACAGCAATGTCCGGTTAGAGTGTGGTCAGTTGCTACTGAGGAAGTGCCGATTCTCAGGTGGCCAGGGCCGTCCGTGTCGGAGAGGTATCGTTTGTGGACGCGGAAAGGTGACGTTTGAGCCGCGGAACCGGCCCACCCCGCTGGCTGAGGCGCCGCGCAGCGGCCTCGAAGCTATGAAACGCAAGCGTCCCACCGGCCGAGGCACCGCCCTGCCTACCGCCGCGACACTAAAGTCCCCAACACCCCCACAACCACCGACAAGTGCCCGTCTATCTCCCGAGCCGCGACACCCGCCGCCTCCTGCCCCCGACGGTACGGGTCGCGCACCTCGTCGCCCGCCTGCACCGTCCGGTTCCTCCACAGGTGCCCGGCCAAACCCTCCAGGGTGACACCCTCAGGAAGCTCAGCCAGCACCCGCGCCGCATGCCCGATCACGTACGTCTTCCGCCCCACCGCCGGCCACTCGTCGAGCAGGTAGCGACGGTGCTCGCCGGCCATGGTGAGGATGAGGTCGGCGTCCTCCACGAGGTCTCGGGTGACCTGACGCGCCCGGTGCGCCCCAGGGTCCCCGTCGACCTTCAGTTCCTGCGCCATGGGCGGGTCGATGCCCTCCCCGACGAGGGCCCTCGTGCCCGCCGACGAGAACTGGACCCCGGCCGGGGCCACCGCGTTGGCCGCGACATCCGCGTACGCCGAGCGGCAGATGTTGGCCGTGCACACGAACAGCACCTTGTATGCCCGACGGCGGGGCGAGGTGGGTGCAGCGGGGGAGTCCGCCTCCTCCCGACGGGGGGCAGCGTCGGCCCACCGCCCGAAGCCGCGTTGCGCATCGCCCGACCCACCCGACCCACCCGACCCAAACGAACCGCCAGACCCGAACGCCCCGACCGCGCCCCCACCCTCGCCCACAGGCCCAGGATCCGTCCCCCGAGCGCCCCGCTGCGCGTCGACGGCCGGCTGCTCCCTCCGGCCTGCCACGCGGAAGGGCACGGCGTCGGCCAGCATCGGGTTGGCGGCGTCGTCGGGGGAGACGGTTGCGCGCCGCTCGGGGATGGGCCAGGGGATGTCCAGCGCGGGGTCGAACAGGTTGACGGTGGAGTACCGGGCTCGGGCCTCGGGGGTCCAGTGCTGGTCGAGGAGGGTGGAGATGGTGGTGTCGTCCTCGAGGATCTGGACCGAGTTTGCTACGCCCCTGGGGACGAAGACGGTGGTGTCGGCGTCGAGCTCGGCCGTGACCACCGCGCCGTACGACTCCCCGGGGCGCAGATCCACCCACGCGCCGAACGCCCGCCCCCGCAGGACGGTGATCAGCCGGTCCCACGGCTCGGCGTAGAGCCCGCGCGTGACGCCGCTGCGGTGGAAGTGGCGCACGTTGTGCTGCACGGGCCGGAAGTGGCGCAGCCCGAGCACGTTCATCCTGGCCTCGTTCCAGGCTTCCGCGAACCAGCCGTCCTCGTCGCGTTGCACGGTCAGCGGCACGAAGGTCAGCCCCGGGATCTCCATCCCCTGACCCTAGCCGCCTATCCTGTCCCAATGCCGCGACAGCTGAGTCTCCCCGAAGCCAGACGCGTCGCCATCACCGCCCAGGGCCTCGCCGCCCCGCGCCCAGCGACCCCCACCCCCGCGACACTCGCCAGAGCGATCGCCCGCATGGGCGTCCTGCAGCTCGACACCGTCAACGTCTTCGAGCGCTCCCACTACCTCCCCCTCCTGGCACGCCTCGGCCCGTACCCCAAGGTCACGCTCGACGCTCTCCTCCACCACGGCATCCCCAAGCCCCGCCTGGGCCGCTTCACCGAGTACCTGGCCCACGAGGCCACCATCATCCCCGTCGCGGACTGGCCGCTGTGGCACTGGCACCGCACCGCCCCGAAGCGCCCCGGCTTCGAGAACTGGGCCAGCGAACACCAGTCCCTGATCGCCGACGTCCTGGCCGAGTTCGCCGACCGCGGCCCGCTGCGCATCCGCGATCTGGACCATCCGGAGAACGTGTCGCTCGGCGGCGGCTGGTGGAACAAGAACGACGTCCACTGGGCCGCGCAGTACCTGTTCCACACCGGCGAGCTGGTCACCGTCGGCCGCCAGCGCTTCGAGCGCATCCTCGCTCCGGCGGCCATCACCCTCCCACCCCACACCCTCGCCCCAATGCCGAAGCCAGACGCCGTCCGCGAGCTGATCCGCCGCGCCGCCGTCGCGCACGGGGTGGCCACCCTGGAGGATCTGGCCGACTACCCGCGACTCAAGACCGCAACCGCCCGCCAGGCCGTCGACGACCTCACAGCCGACGGCATCCTCGAGCCCGTCACCGTCGACGGCTGGGCGAAGCCCGCCTGGATGCCCGCCGGCCAGCGCGTCCCGAGACGGGTCGAGGCGGCGGCACTGCTCAGCCCGTTCGACCCGCTGGTCTGGTTCCGCCCCCGCGCGGAGCGGCTGTTCGACTTCCACTACCGCATCTCCATCTACACGCCCAAGGAGCAGCGCGAGCACGGCTACTACGTGCTACCGGTGCTGCTCGACGACCAGATCGTGGCCCGCGTGGACCTCAAGAGCGACCGCAAGGCGGGCGTCCTGCGCGTCCAGCACGCCCACATCGAGCCCGCCCAGCAGGGGAGGATCGACGAGGTGGCCAGCCGGGTCGCGCCCCTCCTATCCGAGGCCGCCCAGTGGCAGGGGCTGTCGGACGTCGCGGTCACGGGCCCCGGCACCCTAGCCCCCGCCCTGGCAAGACTTACAGTTGGCTGAGGCGCCGCGCAGCGGCCTCGAAGCCTCGGAAACTCAGACGGGCACGGTCACCTGTCGAGGTTTCGAGGCCCGGGCCCGGCCTGCTGTCCGCGCCGAGGCGCGCGAGAACCTACGGGCGTCGCGAATCCCGGTCAGGTCGTCGGCCGTTGCCGCTCAAGTAGAGCTGCATCCGTTTCGTCGGTGCGATGCCTGGTTTCCGGGTGACCGGGTCGAAGGTGATGGTCCATTGGTCCGCGGTGTCGTTGAAGCGTTGCGGTTCGACCACCGCGTGGTGGTGGGCGCAGAGGAGGACCATGTTCCCCAGCGACGTGGGCCCGCCGAGGTACCAGGGGACCACATGATGGGCTTCGCAGGCGATGGCCGGGGTGGTGCAGTTGGGGAAGATGCAGCCGCCGTCGCGAATGGTCAACGCCTTGCGGAGGCCGGGGGTGACGAGCCGCTCGGTGAGCCCGAGGTCCAGCACTTCGGACCTGCCGCCGAGCACTGCGGGGGTGAGGTCTGCGTCGCAGCACAGCCTGCGCAGGTCCCCGGGCGCGACCACCGCGCCGGAGGCCAACACGCCGACGGCCTCGGCGCGCTCGCGTAGGTCTGACTCCTGGATGGTGACGACGATCCGGGGCCGGTCTCCGGCCACCGTCGGCGCCCCGCGATGCTGGGAGACCATCACCGTGAACGCGTCCGCCCGGCGCTGCTCGGGGGTGCGGCCCTGATCCGCCGCCGCGTGATCGCGCAGCACCTGCGGGCCGGGGCGCAGCGAACGGACACCAGTGAGCCGATCCCGCGCCGCCCGTCGATCGGCCTGCACGTAGGCCTCGACGGTGGCGATCAGCGGCGCCGCGTCCACGGCCGGCAGCGACCCGCGGAACCAGACAGAGCCGTCGCCGTCGTCGCCATAGCTGAACGACCGCTTCGCCTTCGCTCGCCGCGCCTGCGCCTCCACGTCTGCCACGCGCTGCTCCGCTGTGGGCAGCTGCTCCGGCGCGACCTCCGCCAGCACCACCGGTGCCAGCTTCGACAACTCCCGCGGGGTGGTGCTCCCGGCCCTGCCGAGGAACACCTCCTCCGCCCGCTGCAGCTGCTCTGGGCTCAAGGTGGCCGGCAGCTGCGCCATGCCCTTCGTGATGGCCATGGCGTGGGCGGGGGAGACGTCACCGTCGAGCGCGGCCTGCTTGACCTGGGGGTGGGCCGCCACATCGCTCGCCCGGAACACCTGCGCGGCCGCTTCTCTGGTATCGCGCTGCTCACTCACCGCGAGGAAGGACGTCAAGGGGGTGCCTGCCGCCCTCATGGACGCCTGCGCCCGGTTGGCCTCGTCTGTCAGCACGTGGGCCAGCGACTCAAGCCGCTCCGACAGCCTCCGTGCCCGCTGCATCAGCTGGAGCCTGGCTGGCGCATCAAGCGCGGCCCGCTCGGCGTGATCAACCAGCGACAGCGTGGATTCCAGCGCGGTGAGCGCCTGGTCCGTGGTGAGCCGCCGTTGGTGCATGGCCCCATTTTAATCGAACAAACGTGCCGGTCCAAGCCGCACAGCACGACTGTTACCCGATCGTGATAATCGCACAAGTGGGCTGCTGTTGGTCGGGACTCACTCGAGACAATGGGGATGACAAGGACGTCTCTCCTACGCGCACCCCTGCCCACGGTGTGAACCCTGCGTCCTGCACTCTGCAGGCTGTCAACGATAAGTCCTGCAAAGTGTCAACGTTGAGTTCTGCAAAGTGTAAACTCTCGTCATGCGACCCTGATCGGAGGCATTGTGGATTACCAGCCCCGAATCCTCGACGACCTTCTGAAGAAGCGGCTCCACTCCGCCGGCGCGGTCCTCATCGAGGGGCCGAAGGCCTGCGGCAAGACGCGCAGCGCCGAGCGGGCAGCCGCCAGTGCCGTCTACCTGGACCGCGATGAAGCAGCTATCCGTGCGCTGGACGTTGAGCCGGGACTCGTACTGGGCGGACCTTCGCCGCGATTGGTCGACGAATGGCAGCTGGACGGCACCCGCTTGTGGAATCACGTGCGGGCTGAGGTGGACCGGCGAGGGAAGCCCGGGCAGTTCATCCTCACCGGGTCGGCTGTGCCGAATGACGACGTGCGCCGCCACTCCGGCGCGGGGCGTTTCGCGCGTCTCGTGATGCGTCCGCTCACCCTCTTCGAGTCGTCCGATTCCACGGGCGCCATGTCCCTCCGCGCGCTGCTCGCCGGCGAGCGACCCACGTCGCCTTCCGACACTGTCACCCCTCAGCACGCCGCAGAGCTCATCGTCCGGGGTGGGTGGCCCATCAACCTCGGCCTGTCGGTCCAGGATGCGGCTGCGGCCAACCGCGACTATCTGCGCACCGTCGCCGAAGTGGACCTTCGACAGGTCGCAGGACCTCGGCGAGACCCGGCTCGAGTACTGCGGTTCATCCAGGCGCTCGCCCGGAACACCGCGATGGAACACGTGGTGACCAAGTTGTCGGCGGAGGCTGATGGCCCAGACATCTCGCTCTCGCGTCCCTCGGCGCACCAGTACCAGGATGCACTGGCCCGGCTCATGCTCCTGGAGGTCCAGCCGGCCTGGTCCACGCACCTGCGATCGCGGGCGAGGCTGCGTGAAAGGGCACGCACGCATCTCGTCGACCCGTCTCTCGCTGCCGCCGCACTCGACGCCAGCCCCGCGAAGCTCCTCCGCGATCTCAACACTCTGGGCTTGCTGTTCGAGTCACTCGCGGTCCGCGATGTCCGCGTATACGCCGAGGCCGCGGACGCTTCCATGTACCACTACAGGGACTCTGACGGGCTCGAGGTCGACATCATCGTCGAGTCCAGGGATGGGACCTGGGGCGCGTTCGAGGTGAAGCTGGGTGCGGGGCAGGTGGACCGGGCGGCTGCATCGCTGTTGAGCTTCGCTGCGAAGGTCGACACGGTGAAGGTGGGGGAGCCGGCCGTGCTAGGGGTGATCACCGCTGGCGGCTACGGCTACACCAGGCCCGACGGGGTGGTCGCCATCCCGATCGGCGCGCTGGGGCCCTGATCGACCGGCAGCCAGCCCTCGCCACGCGGGCATCCCCGCTCGCGCCCTCCTCTGACGGCGAACGTCTATTCCCTCTCCCACCCCGCCTGGGTTAGGGTGCTCGATGAGTCAAGAAGCCGGCTCACTGCCCCGCGGTTGGGGTGGCCGCTTCTGCGACCCTTCCTCCCCGCGACATGTCAGGGGAGCCGACGAGTGTCTCCCCTCCTGCTGGAAGGTGAGACCTGTGCGCATTTGTGGTGTAGACCGAAAACCCCCCGTGCCACACCCGGCGCCATGAGCGGCCTCGCGGGGGCCGTGACCCTCGGCCGCGGGGTTCGCCCCGACGTCGACGCAGTCAGCCGGATGCTGGAGGCCCTGGAGGGTCGACGGTGGGGGCCGCGACGGATCTGGGGCGACGGGCACGCGGTGCTCGCCTACCGCTACGCCGGAACCCCTGACTGCAGCGATCTGCAGCCCGTCGTCGACGTCGATTCCGGGATGGCGATCGTGGTGGACGCGCATCTCGGCAACCGCGAGAAGCTCCGCCGACAGCTGGGCGCCGCCCGCGACGGCGACGCCCACCTGATCCTGGCCGCCTACGCCCGCTGGGGCGAGGCCTTCGTCGAGCACCTGGACGGCG
The DNA here is from genome assembly GCF_014164775.1 of Tessaracoccus sp. MC1679. Lineage (GTDB taxonomy): Bacteria > Actinomycetota > Actinomycetes > Propionibacteriales > Propionibacteriaceae > Arachnia. The sequence goes on along the minus strand of NZ_JACJGB010000006.1, from coordinate 131,659 downwards.
AGTTCGCGGTGGTGCTGGTGGACCGGGCCAAGAGGAAGGTGCTGCTGGCCAGGGACGCCTTGGGTGTGAAGCCGCTGTATGTGGCCGACACCCCCGCCAGCCTGCTGTTCGCCTCCACCCTGCCTGCGGTGCTGGCGGCCGGGGGAGTGGACACCTCGATCGATCCGGAGGCGCTGCATCACTACCTGAGCCGGAGTTCGGTGGTGCCCGCGCCGCGGACCATCGTGAAGGGGGTCCGCAAGCTCCCGCCCTCGACCCTGCGGGTCATCGACGCCGACGGCACCCGCGACCGCGTCTACTGGCGGCCGGACTCCCGGGACGACGGCGACCTCGAGCGCTGGTCGCAACACGAGTGGCATGAGGCCGCCCATGAGGCCCTGCTCTGGGCGGTTCGGAGCCGGCTGCCGGGGTCTGGGCCGGTGTCGGTGCTGCTGTCGGGAGGGCTGGACTCGAGCTTGCTGGTGGCCCTGCTCGCCGACTGCCATCGGGGCGGGGTCAACACGTTCAGCATCGGCTTCGACAGCTCGGAGGACGTTCCGGGGGACGAGTTCGAGTACTCCAGCGTGGTGGCCAGGCGCTTCGGCACCACCCATCACTGCCTGCACGTCCCCACAGCGAAGCTGGTGCCCGCGGTGGCCGCCGCGGTGGAGGACATGGCCGAGCCGATGGCCGCCCACGAGGCGCCCGCGTTCCATCTGCTGGCCCGTCACGCCTCGGAGCACACCGACACGGTGATGTCCGGGCAGGGCGCCGACGAGGTCCTCGGCGGCACCCTGGACTACCGCAATGGTTTCGGGGCGGAGCTCGAGCCGCTGGGGGACGCGGCTCGGATGACCAGGGTGTGGGGGGTGGAGGCGACGGTGCCGTTCCTTGACCGGCACCTGGTGGACCTGGCGGCCCACCACCCGGAGCGGGAGCGGGGCGGGTCGGACGTGTTGGCGGCTCTGGGCCGGCACCTGCTGCCCGACGGCGTGGTGCACCGCCCGAAGGGTCACCTGCTGCTGCCTGCGTTGATGAACCTGGATGGCCCGGTGCTGGGCCTGGTACGCGACACGCTCTCCTCGAGGGCGGCCCGGGGACGGGAGATCCTGCAGCCTCAGGTGATGGAGACGCTGCTGGCGGCGCAGCGGGGGAGCCTGCTTCCCGCCGGCGTCAACGGCCTGTGGCAGTTGACCGTGCTGGAGATGTGGCTGCAGCGCCACCGCGTCTGACGCGGGCCATCGGCAGTTCGCCGGTGGTGATGATCTCGTCGGCGATGACGGACATCTTCAGGAAGGATGCACACCCACTCTTAGACCTTCTCGAATCTACTCTAAACCGCTTAGAGTAGATTCGAGTGGCCTTGGCCTCCCGGGGCGCCTCAGGCGTCGCTACGAGGGACTCCCCGGCGTCGGGTGGCACCGCCGTCGTGGAGAGCCGCGAACTCGTCGTAGGAAAGGCGTAGCACCTCGGTCAGCGGGCGGCCGCGCACCGTGACCGGCACAGGAGGGAGCTGATCCAGCAGGTCCGGCCCGGTCACGGTCGGCGGCCGGAGCGACGGCGCCGCGGCAACGTAGAACACCTCGAGCAGCTCCGTCAGCGGCGTTGCCGCATCCGAGCCCTCCGAGGCATCGGAGGCGACGGCGTCGAGGCGGGAGAGCAGATCCTCCCTGTCGCGGCCACGCCAGGCGAGGATCTCGAAGGGATCGGCATCGAATCGTTCGGCGAGCAGGTAGAACACCGCGGCCAGATGCTTGCAGGGCACGCTCCAGTCAGGGCACGAGCAATCCAGCGACAGGTCGTTGGCGCTCTGCGGGAACAGCGCCAGGCCGAGACTCTCGAAGACCCCCTCGATGTCGGGCGGCATCTCACCTGCCAGTAGCTGGGCGACGAACCAGGCATCGGCGGCCAACGACTCCTCAACCCTTGCCCACTGGTCCTTCCCGTAGGCCGTGACCCCGATGCGCACCCGGTACGGGCGGGCGCGTGAACCCTGGACGGCGGCGCTCACCTGCCCGGGGGTCAGCTCGAGTGAGATCACCTGGCCCCGACGGGCGTAGTTGCGGCCCCTCGAAAGCCGACCCCCCATCCCGGTGGCCTCAAGCACCTGGATGAAACGGGTGGACCACCAGGTGCTGGCGATCTTCCCCCGAGCACTCCTCGCCCGCAGGCCGCCCTCAACGGCGCGAGGCGTCGACGGCGGAAAGAACCGCGGATCGAAGCCGCTATTCACCGACGGCGTCCTTCGACAGGGCGAACAGGTCGCGCAACTGGGCGGAGGACAGCTCGGTCAGCCACGCTTCGCCGTCGCCGACGACCATGTTCGCCAGTTCCTTCTTCTCGTCGATCATCTGATCGATGCGCTCCTCCACTGTGCCGGTGCCGATGAACTTGCGCACCTGGACGTTGCGTTTCTGACCGATCCGGAACGCCCGGTCCGTGGCCTGGTCCTCCACGGCGGGGTTCCACCACCGGTCGAGGTGGATGACGTGGTTCGCGGCCGTCAGGTTGAGCCCGGTTCCGCCGGCCTTCAGCGACAACACGAACAGCGGCGAACCCTCGCCAGATTGGAACCGCTCGACGAGTTCACTGCGCCGCTCGCGCGAGGTGCCGCCCGACAGGTAGGCGGGGTCGGTGTCGAATCGCGCCGCGAGGTGCGGCACCAGGAGCTCGGCGAACTCGGTGTACTGCGTGAAACACAGGACGCGGTCGCCTTCGGCGAGGATCTCGTCGAGGATCTCCTCCAGCCGGATGAGCTTGCCGGAGCGTCGGCCGATCGGCGAGCGGTCATGCAGCAGCTGCGCCGGGTGATTGCAGACCTGCTTGAGCTTGGTCATCGCCGCGAGCACGTTGCCGCGCCGCTCGATGCCCTCGGATCCCTCGATCCGCTGCATCATCTCGTCGACCACCGCTTGGTACAGGGAGGCCTGCTCGACCGTGAGTCGGTAGTGCTGTTTGATCTCGATCTTCTCGGGCAGGTCGTCGATGACGGCCGGATCGGTTTTGACCCTGCGCAGGATGTAGGGGCGGGTCACGCGTCGCAGCAGCTTGGCGGCGTCGTCGTCGCGGTGGCGCTCGATCGGGGTCGAGAAGCGGGCGCGGAACAGCTCGGGCGAGCCGAGGACGCCGGGGTTGAGGAAGTCCATGATGGACCACAGCTCGGTGAGCCGGTTCTCCACCGGTGTCCCGGTGAGGGCGATGCGCTGGCCGGCCTGCAGGCGGCGCACGGCCTTGGCGGTACGCGACAGCCGGTTCTTGATGGCCTGAGCCTCGTCGAGCACCACCCGCTCCCACTCGACCTCCGCGAGCTGGTCCATGTCGTTCAGGGCGGTGGCGTAGGTGGTCACGACGATGTCGGTGCCGGCCAGAGCGGCGGTGAGGTCCTCGTCCCGCAGCCTCTCCGGGCCGTGGTGCGCGTGCACCCTCAGCGCCGGCGCGAACCTGGCCGCCTCGCCCTCCCAGTTGCCGATCAGCGACATCGGGCACAGGAGCAGGGTGGGGGCCGACGGGCGGTCCGCGCTGTCTGCGGCACGGTGGCGGGCCGTCGCCTCGAGGGCGAGGAGTTGGATGGTCTTGCCAAGTCCCATGTCGTCGGCGAGGCAAGCGCCCAGCCCTAAACGGCCGAGGAAGGAGAGCCAGTCCAAGCCGCGGTGCTGGTACGGCCTCAGCGTGGCGGTGAAGCTGTCTGGCGGCTCGATGCCGGTCACTGTGTCGGGCACGGTGCCGACGAGCACGTCGCCCAGCCAACCTTCGGCAGCCACGTCCGTCAGAGGAAGGGGTAGCTCGAGGTCGTCGGGATGGCTGAGCGCGAGGGTGAGCAGTTCGGCGGCGGACCGGCGGCCGGTGCCTTCGCTGCGCAGGAACTCCAGGCCACGCGCCAGCTGGGCGGGATCGATGGCCACCCATTGGCCGCGGAGTTGCACGAGCGGGGACTTCGCGGCGGAGAGCACCGCGATCTCATCGTCACTCAGCCCGTGTTCCCCGACGGCAAGGTCCCAGCGGAACTCGCACAACTGTTCGCGCCCGAACCCGACGCCGGTCTCACCGTGGTCCGACGGTGTGGCGCTGAGGCGCAGCCCCACGCGGACGGGCCGACGCCACCAGGCGGGGAGCAGAACCTCGAAGCCGGCGTCGTCGAGTGCGGTGGCGCCCTGGGTGAGGAAGTCGTAGGTGGCCTCGGCGTCGAGGCTGAGGCCGGATGGCTGGGCCTGTCGGAGCCCGGCCTCCAAGCGGGGGAACGCGCGCTGGGCACGGGCGAGCTCTGTCAGCAGTACCTCGCGTGGTCGTTCCAGCCAGCGGGCCAGGGAGCCGTCGCCGCCCCAGATGCGCGGGGCGTCGACCAGCAGGCTCGGATCAGTGCGCGAGCGCAGCAGGAACTCCAGTTCCCAGGTGGGTGCCGCTGCCGCGTCCGGGCCTGCGTCGGCCGCGGGCGGGGCGGTCGCCGGTTGAGCGTCGAGAAATGCGTCCTCCGGCGAAGCGTGCACGTTCGGGTCTCGCAGCCGCAGGACGAGCTGCGCCGGGCCGGGGGTTTCCACGCGGGCGTCGGCCCATGGTTGCAGCCGCTCGGCGAGCTCTCGCAGCTCGTCAGGGTCGGCGTCGAACCGCGCATCCGGTCCGGTGAGGGCCTCCAGCCATGCCTCCGCGGCGGGCAGGCGAGCGGGGCGCCGGCCTCGTCGTGGCGGAAGGATCGATCCCACCAGCTGTGTGCGGGCGAGCGCGTCGGCGATGGTGTCCAGCGCCTCGGAGACGAGCGCGGCGGCACTGGAGGTTGGGCTAGCGGCGCGGACGGACGGGGGAGCGGCGGCGATGAGCGCTACCGCTGCCGCGGCGTCCTGCCCCGTCAGTACGGCTCTCCAACGCGCCTCGGGACCTGCCTGGGCGTTCGCGAGAGTGGGCAGCACCCGCCCACGTTCGACGAGCTCGGCGGCGTAGCGGGCCACGTCGAACAGGTGTCGCAGCGACGGGGCGGCGCGCACGTCGACGTCCTGCCACTGTCCGGGTGGGGTGTCAGCTGCGGCGGGGTCGACGAGGGGGGCGAGGCTGGTTTCGACCTTCGCCGGGTCCAGCATGAGCACCGGGACCCTCCACTCAAGCGCCGAGGGCCGGGTGGCGGGCTGCCGTCGCGGCGTGATGCGGAACAGGACAGGGGAGTCCAAGGGCGCCTTCCGCAGTGATGGCAGGAGAACCGTCGCCGTCGAGGGAGTTCCGGGAACCAGGGCCTCGAGGGCCCCCGTGGTGGCCGCGAAGGGGTGCGGGCGGGCTTGCCGCAGGGCCTGGCTCGGGCTGGTGATCATTGCCTCCGAGTCTTCGGCCCACACTGCGGCGTTCCGTTTTCCGGGAATCCAGAGGGCGTGGAGAACGAGCACGCTGGTGGGCCTCCCTGATCGCGTCGGCACTTGCGCGCCCCAGTTTAGGGCGCCCGCGTTCCATCTCCTGCAGCCTCAGGTGATGGAGACGCTGCTGGCGGCGCAGCGGGGGAGCCTGCTCCCGGCCGGCGTCAACGGCTTGTGGCAGTTGACCGTGTTGGAGATGTGGTTGCAGCGCCACCGCGTCTGACGCGGTCCATCGGCAGTTCGCCGGTGGTGATGATCTCGTCGGCGATGACCGACATCTTCAGGTTGGAGTTCTGGCTCGCCAGCCGCATGAGGTTGAGGGCGGCGTCGCGGCTGATGGAGTGGCGGCCCATGAGCACGCCCATCGCCATGGCGATCTCCCGGTTGGTGCGCAGCGCGTTCTCCAGCTGTTCGGCCTTGGACTGGCTGAGCGCGATCGAGGTGCCCATGGCGGCGAACGTCGACACCACCGCCGCCTCGCCCGAGTTCGCCCTGTCGCGGAAGGCGTCTTCGGTGGCCGAATACAGGTTGAGGCTCGCGATGGTGCGGTCCTGATCCATGAGATGGAGGGGGTGGGCGAAGATGCTGCGCACGCCCAGTTTGCGGGCGCTGGCGGTGTATTCCGGCCAGCGGTTCTCGTGACGGAGGTCGGGCACCATGAAGGGGGTGTCGTGTTTGATGGCGTCCAGGCATGGCCCGGAGCCGAAGGCGTACTGGAGGAGGTCCAGTTGGAGGGAGAAGTCGTCGCTGACCACCAGGGAACGGAATTCGTCTCCGTCCTGGAGGGTGATGGTGCCCCATTGGGCGCCCGCCATCTCGATGGCGGCCTCCACCAACGCGTTGGCCAGAGGCTTCTCCGTCGCCCGGAGGCGGTCCGACAACTGATCGAACTGCGCCGCCACCTCGGCGAAGGTGAGGAACCCGTCGAACTCTGATCCGTCAAGGCCAGAGTGATCCGTCACCTGCTCAGCCATCCGATCACCACCCTCAGGTGAAGTCCAGAGCCACGGCGGCCCGGAGGATTCCTCACTCTACCCCCGCGTCCGCCAGGACCCCTCTACCGAGTTTCTGTCGATAGGGACACGCCGGCGAGCACGCGCGCGGAGGCCGCCGCCGTGGCCCTCACCGTCGCCCGATGCAGGGCTGCGGATCTGCTCAGGGCTTCGACGACGTAGGCCTGGTAGAACTCCAGCCCCATCGTGGCGGCGAAAGCGTCCCCGGCGCCCACCGAGGTGGACTCGTCGGCGACCGGCCGCGTCGGGATGGGGATGGCCCTGCCCTGGAAGCACAGGGTGGCGCCCCGCCGGCCTTGGGTCACCACGAAGCCGGTGCCGCCCGCCCCGCCATGGGCCGACCAGCGGATCGCCTTGGCGAGCGCGTCTGTCTGGTCCTCGTCGGAGAAGACGACGATGTCGAAGCACGACCAGGTGGCTGCTTCGGCGTCGGTGATGTCGCGGCGCTCCACCCGCCTGTAGTGGTCGCCGCTGGGCTCGCGGCTGACCCGCATGAGGCCTTGCGCCACGAGGACGTGGACGGCGTGGCCGTCCTGTCGCGCGGCGCGGAACTCATCGATGTCGGCTGCCCGATCCTGATCCGGGACGAGTGGGCAGAAGTAGACCAGATCGAAGCCGGCCCAGTTGGTTCTCGGGCTGATCGGTTGCAGGGGGCGGTCCGCGGGGCGCCAGTGCTGGACTCTGCCTGGGGCGGCTGCCGCGTCGTTGTCGCCCGGCGGGGCCGGCTCGGCGACGTTCTTGTACGACAAGGAGCGCTGGCCCGACGGCCCACGATCGCACGCGATGTCGCCAAGGAACGGCAGCAGGTCCTCGCCGTAGGGCCCGCTGACCAGGGCGCGGAGCCTGTACTCCTGCTGGAGTTGTCTGGCGATGAACAGCGCGGGCGACCCCCACGACGGCTCGAGCACGCGCCCGGCCACCTCGTTGTGGTCGAGGCAGAGATCGCCGATCACGATCACTGAAGGGCGTGCGCCGTTCAACGACACAGGTCCTCCTCGTTGCTGCCTGTCCTGCTACTGGCATCGGATCATACGCGACCCCGCCTGTTCCACGAGGTTTGAGCCCCCTCCAACCTGGGTACGAGACAGGTAACCATCTATCCCACAGGAGGCATCGTGGGAGCCGACGACAAGATCCGCAACGCGGCTGAGGAAGCGGGAGGCAAGGTCAAGGAAGGCCTCGGCAAGGCCACCGACAACGAGCGCCTCGAAGCCGAGGGCAAGGCCGACCAGGTCTCGGCCGACATCAAGCAGGCCACCGAGAAGGTCAAGGACGTCTTCAAGTAGCCGGTCCAGCACCGACGGCAGCGGCCGGTCACCTCGCGATGGCTGGCCGCTGCTCGTACGTGGTGCGCCCAACGCCACTCTCAAGCCCCCGATCGCGGGCGATTTCGAGTGGCCACGGTGGGACCCGTCGCGGAAGGCATCCTGTGTGTCTACGAGCAGGAGCCCTGCCTAGATCCGCTGCTACCTGAGCTGGTCCACCACCTGCTGCGCGATCTCCGCCTGCGCCGCATCCGCCAAGGTTTCGCCGTCCCCGAGGCCACCTCCTGCCTCACACCGCCGGTGGTGGCTACGGCCCGAATCTGTTCGCTCAGGACCGTGCGCTCAACCGAGGCTGGTCCCGTGAGGGTCGAAGGTACCGCGACATGGAGAGACGGGCTCTAACCGCCCCGCAGCCTGCCCAGTTTGCTGTGTACCTGATCTATAGGGACCAGTCTTCACTGCCATGTTTCGTGCAGCTGGCAATCCTTGGCCCAAACTGGGGCAAGTCACAGGTGTTCCGCAATCGGTTTGATCACATCGAGGACAAGGATCGGTTGGCGGCCGAACTCGGCGGGGCGACCGATGGTCAGTTGGGAGCTCTCGGCGAGGAGGCAGCGGCCGTCTTTGTCGAGGAGGACCTCGGCGCGACGGTGGTCGCTCTGGGCGACGCCGGCATGCCACGCGTCGACGGACGTCAGGATCTGGACCTGATAGCCATCGTTGAGGGGGAGTTGGTGGCCTTCGAAGTGAAGACGACCTACCGCTCAAAGCGGGCTGGACGCCTGACCCGTGCCGGGAACCTGCGGCGTCCACGCATGGGGTCCACCAACAGCGGCCGCCGGCAGGCGGGCCAGTCCTACGTCATAGATCGAATCACCGGGATCGTCGACACAGAGGACGGCTACGTAGGGATCCGCGTCCAGATCATCGTCATTGATCTCATCCTCATGCTCGCCCAGGTCTTCGACATCAACGATCAGGGCACGCGACTAAGCCAGCCGGCCCTCCGATGCCCTGCCGTCACGCGGTGAATGCTGCGCTCGAACGCATTCGCGCCCATCGGGGACATCTCTGAATATTGACCCGCGGATCACACCGCGGGTGGTGGGTGCGAACAAGGGTGGCGCCCCCGAAGGGGGAGCGCCACCCTTGTCAGTTGTGGTTAGAGACTACCGCTGGGCCTTCGTGAAACCTGCGGCCTTGGCCGCGTCCTCGGAGTTGAACCACACCTCGGCGATCGTGCGGTCGTACCCACCGCTGCCTTCGACGTGGTACTTTTTCGAGCGCTCGTTGCCCTTGATGGTGAAGCCCTCCGGCGGCTCAGTGCCCACGTAGGCGCCCTCACCGTAGGCAGACTCGCTGGCCGCGACACCCGGCTCGTCGACCGTCTCCTCGGTGGCGCCGTCGTTCGGCTGCTCCTCGGCCGCAACCTCGGAGATGCTCGCCTCGGCGGCTTCGGTCTCGGCTGGGACCTCAGTCTCGGGCTCCTCCGCGGGCTCCACCACCTCGTCGGCCTCAGGCTCGGGGGCGGTGTCGGCGGCGAACTTGGCGGCGGTGGAGAAGGTGTCGTTGTTGTTGACATACGCCTTCGACGGCTCGTGCGCCGTCCAGCCGTCGTCCTTGGGGGCCAGGAAATGACGCACTGCGGCAACCGCGCCGGCGACGATGGCGCCGATGGCGAGGAACTGGAAGAACGCCTTGGTTTTGGACTTCTTCGGCTTCACCTCCAGCTCACCCTTCAGTGCCGCGACGGCAGCGCCACCACGCTTGGAGGCCTCCGCGATGGCGGGGTGCTCGGCAGCGGCGTGCAGGGCATCCTGGAGCTTCGGCAGGAGATCGTCCTCCAGCAGCTCGCGGGCGGCCTCGACTGCCGGGTTCACCTTGTCCAGCGCGTCCTTGAGATGGGGCTCAAGGTCATCGAGCCGGCGTGACGCGAAGTCGGCGGAACGTACCTTGGCGTCGTGCAGGAGCGGGCCGGCCTGGTGGCGGGCCTCGTCCAAAAGGTCCTGGGCACGCTCAAGGCCTTCCTTGAGTGCGTGCTGTCCGTATTCGGCGGCGGCGGAAGCGGATTCCGCGGCGGCCTTCTTCAGCTCTTGTGACTTCTTCACAAGTTCCTCCCTTGTTGTGGCTCGTAATCGAGCAGTTTCTACGCTACCCGTTTGTGGGGTTCGTGCAAGGGGGTTGGGGGATTGCGTGGTCGGGTCAGCGGGAGAGGTCGCGTTTCTGAGGCTTCGAGGCCGCTTCGCGGCACCTCAGCCAGCGGGGGAGGGCCGCTTCGGGGGCACCTCAGCCAGCGGATCAGCTTGCGTTTCATAGGCTTCGAGGCCGCTTCGCGGCACCTCAGCCAACGGATATGGTCGTCGAGTGAGTTATCTGGTGCTGGGGAACCTGACGTGTGCCGTCCTGCTGGCGATCTCCGGGATGGCGAAGCTGGCCGCCAGGAGCGAGACCCGCGACGCCTTCCAGGCGCTCCGGCTGCCCGGGTGGCTGCGCCGCTCGCCCGCGCCGGCCCTGCTGCCCTGGGGGGAACTTCTGCTGGCCTTGGTGCTGGTGGTTGGGTCCGGCTGGGTGCTCGTCGGGGGAGCGGTGGCGTCGGTGGCGCTGTTCGGCACCTACACCGTTATCATCGCGCGGGCTCTCCGGTTCGACGAGCCGGTGCGCTGCAACTGCTTCGGAGCCCTGGGTTCGCACGACGTGTCCCCGCGGACCCTGGCCCGCAACGTCCTCTTCCTGCTGCTGGCCCTGCTCGGCTTCATGGCCGTGATTGCCGGCGAGGATGTCTACGGGCTGGACGCCAACGGCTGGGGATGGCTGGCGATGTCCGCCCTCAGCGCGCTCGTCGTCACGCTTTCCCTGCTGCCCGGGCCCCAGTCCGAGCAGGCGGAAGGTCCAGGGGCGGGCGCGCTCGGCTTCGCGCCGAACCTCGCCCTCACCGACGTCGAGAGCGGCGAGCGGGTTCGGCTCCGGGCACTGGCGCGTGAGCACGGCGGGGTGGTGCTGCTGTTCGTGGTGTCCGGCTGCGGGGGATGCGAGCGTGTGCTCGACCAGCTTCCCCAGTGGCTGGAGCAGGTGCCCGGGCGCGCGGTGATCCCAGTGCGGCCGTCGGGCTCCGAGCGGGACGACCCGAAGTGGAAGGACCTCGCCCACCTCCACGAGGACTGGGGCTCCAACGTGGCCCAGGCGCTGGGAGGCGCGTTCACCCCGTCGGCGGTGGAGCTGGACGCCGCTGGGTCCGTGGTGGGTGCCCCCGTGACGGGCGAGCAGCAGGTGCGGGACCTGATCCTCCGCCCGGTGCTGGAGGCCGCTGCAGCGGCCGTTGAGGCCGAGCGGGAGCCCGTGGAGCCTGAGCCGGTGGTGGCTGAGCCCGCCGTCGTCGAGGTGGAGGACGACGGCCTCGAGGACTACGAGCGCATCCCCATCCCCGACGGCGTGCTGCTGCGCCCCGACGGCGAGCCCGTCACGCTCAGGGCGCTGGCAGGGCAGCAGGCGCAGCTGCTGGTCACCATCAACTGCCTGTGCACGCCGGCGCGGGCCGGGATCGCCGGGATCGAGGAGTGGCAGAGCCGGCTGCCGGTGCTGCAGGTGCGGCTGGTGCCGTCGATCCGCCCCCGCTCGGCGGGCACCATCCCGGCGGAGGTGGAGAAGGTGTCGCTGTACGACCACGCCGGGCTCGCGGCGAAGGCCCTCGGCGCAACTGGGCAGGTGGCCGCGGTGCTGCTGGGCGCCGACGGGATGATCGCCGGGGGACCCGTCACCGGGATCGACGAGGTGGAGCAGTTCGTGGCCGACATCGAGGCCCAGCTCCCTCCGGCGGAGTGACCCGCTTGCCCCGCTCTGACACACTGGACCCGACCAAGAAGGCAACGAAAGGACACGCGTGAGCACCGCTACGCTCCACACGAACCACGGTGACATCGTCATCGAGCTGTTCCCCGACCACGCCCCCAAGACCGTCGAGAACTTCGTCGGCCTCGCCACCGGCACCAAGGAATACGCCGACCCCGCCACGGGGAAGAAGACCACCGGCAACTTCTACGACGGTCTCACCTTCCACCGCGTCATCGACGGATTCATGATCCAGGGCGGCTGCCCGAACGGTGACGGTCGCGGCGGACCGGGCTACCAGTTCGGCGACGAGTTCCACCCGGAGCTCACGTTCAACAAGCCCTACCTGCTGGCCATGGCCAACGCCGGCCCCGGCACCAACGGCTCCCAGTTCTTCATCACCGTGGGCCCCACCCCGCACCTCAACCGCCGCCACACCATCTTCGGTGAGGTGAAGGACGCGGCCAGCCAGAAGGTTGTCGACTCGATCGCCACCACGAAGGTGGGTCGGGGTGACAACCCGGTCGAGCCGGTTGTGATCAACTCGGTCACGGTCGCCTGACCTGATCGTCTGGAACGCCCGCCGGCTGACGCCGGCGGGCGTTTCTCATCCTCGATGGATGAGGGCCGCGAAGGGCCCCATATCGCTGGCTGAGGTGCCGCGGAGCGGCTCCCTACCGCTGGCTGAGGTGGCGCGGAACGCCCTCGAAGCCTAAGGTGAGTGACCTTGTCAGCTCACGTTTCAGAGGCTTCGAGGCCGCTTCGCGGCACCTCAGCCAGCGAAGTGGGCCGCGGCTGCCGCGTCGAGCACCTCAGCCACGAAGTGGCGCGTCGAGCACCTCAGCCACCAAGGGGGCGCGTCGAGACTCATCAGCCCGCGGGAGGGTGTGATCAGTTGGAGATGCCGACCCAGAGGCCGTCACGGGCCCTCGTCATGGCGACATACAGTTCGCGCCGGGTGAGGTCCCATCGTTCGCGGGCCGTGTCGTCGGCCGGTGGCGCTGTGATGGTGTGCTCGTTGCGGATGTCTGGGATGAGGACCTGCTTGAACTCCAGGCCCTTCGCGCGCTTGATGGTGCCCACCTTCACCGCGTCGACAGGGACGCCGCTGTACTTCTCCAAGTCCACGACAGGGAAGCCGGCCTGCTCGAGGGCCCGGGCTGCGTCGCGGGCCGCCCACCGCGAGATGCACAGCACCGCCACGTCGCCGATGCCGGTGCCGATGTCCGTGGTGACGGTGCGGACCCGGGCGATGAGGGCATCGTTGAGTTCGCGACGGCTGCCGCAGTGCGCGATGACGGGGTCTGCCCCCTTCCGCGGGACGCTTGCCGGCACGTCGCCGCGGGCGAGGACGCCCTCGATGTCGGCGTACTCGTCGCCGGCCACGAGTCGCTGGGCGAAGTTCACGATCTGGGCGGTGTTGCGGTAGTTGATGTCGAGCACCACGCCACGGCCCGCGACCGAGATCCCGGCCTCGCCCAGGGTGTAGCCGCCGGGGTAGATCGACTGCTGCCCGTCGCCGATCAGCGTGAACCCGTCCGGCTCGTTGCCGACCAGCAGGTGCAGGATGCGGATCATGGCGCAGGACAGGTCCTGCGCCTCGTCCACGATGACCGCAGAGTACGCACCGGTCATCGGCTCCCGGCGGAGCTCGGCCTCGGCCAGGAGGATCGGGTCCGCGTAGTCGATGATCCCGCGGCTGCGCAGCTCGGCATCGTAGGCCTCGTGGAGCCGCCAGACGGCCTCACGCCCCGAGAGCTGCAGGGTGCGGCGCCGCCCGGTGCGCGAGAGATCGGCGTAGTCCTCGAACCGGGTGATGCCTCGGCCCTTGAGCACGTGCTCGATCTCATCCTCCCAGTAGCGCCGGTCCTGCGAGCTGCCGAGGACTGATGGGGCACCGACGCGGTGCCACGCGGCGTCGAAGGCCTCCCGTGATTGGGCGGGTTCGATGCGGTGAGGGACCCCGCGCTCCCGCAGGATCCGGCGCGCGAAGGCGTGCGCACCGACGAACTCGACACGGTCCACCACCTCCGGCGCCAACCGTCGGAGCAGCTCGTGGAGAACGTCAGGCAGCGTGCGGACATACGTGGTGACCAGGATGCGTCCCGGCTGGCTGCGGGCGAGGTGCGCGGCGCGGTGCAGGCCGACGACCGTTTTGCCGGTGCCCGCCGGGCCGCGGATGCGCGACGGGCCGGGAAAGGAGCGTCGGACGAGCTTTGCCTGCTGTGGATGGAGGAAGGACATCCACTCCTCGATGGGCTGGGCGAGGATGCCTTCGAGGAGGGCGTCGTTGACCTCCTCGGGGGTGAGGAGCGCGTCCTGCTGGGCCTGGTGTGGCGGGGGTGGGGTGACGGGGCTGGGGGCCGCTGGGACGACAGGCGCGGGGATGGTCACACTCACCGGCGCGGGGGCGGAGGCCTGAGGGAAGAAGCTGAGCGCGCGGCCCATCACGGTGTCGACCTGCGTGGGCGTCAGCCGATTGCCGTGGCGGGCGATGGCGCTGAGAGCGTCCCGCTCGCCGACGATGCGGATCCCGCTGACGGTGGCGTCGAGGCCGCGGCGTCCCGCCATGACGACGAGGGAGCGGACCTCCCCGGGTGCGAGCCCAACCTCGGCGAGGTCGGCCTGGGTGACGTCCACCAGGTCGTTGAGCATGAGGAGCTCGTCGGTGACGTCGTCGTCGCCGCGCAGGACCCGGCCGTTGTCGATGCCGACCTCCTTCCAGGCCTTCGTGTCGACGATGAAGACGCCGCCGGGGCCGACGACGACCAGATCCACCTGGGCGCGTCGGGTGCCGGGCCAGCGGCGGTCGGGCAGGAGGAAGTAGCCGAGCGCGGAGAGGGGAGCGAGGGTCCGCGCGGTCTGACGCTCCGTGGTCTCCGCGATCCCGAAGCGGCCCGCTGCGGCGCGGGCCTCGGCGGCGGCCTTGGCGTGGGCGTCGGCGAGGGCGAGCTGGCGTCGGGACTCGGCGCCGGCGGAGTCACCGGCGACCATGCGGGGTCCGTCCGGTGTCGCGGCGCTGGATCACGGTGAGGCCTTCGGTGCTGGGTGGGGCGGGTTGAGCGCCCTCAGTATTGCAGTGGGCGCGTGCAGCGGGTCAGTCAGGCAGCGGGAGTCAGAACTCGCGGTGCAGGTGCGCCACTTGGCTTCTCGCGCCTCAGTACAGGCAAAGGCCTCCCTACCGCTGGCTGAGGCGGCGCGGAGCGCCCTCGAAGCCTAAGAAAAGTGACCTTGTCAGCTCGCGCTTTATAGGCTTCGAGGCCGCTACGCGGCACCTCAGCCAACGAGGGGGGCTTGCCGCTGCGCGTCGAGCACCTCAACCAACGAAGGGGGCGGGCCACCCGCCGCGGCCGCAGCCACCACCACGACGATGTCGCCGACGATCCCGCCTTTGACGGTGTTCCAGGCAGGCTCGGAAAGGGTTACGCTGAAGCGACTCATCAGATGTGGAGTGGATGTGGCTGTGCGACTCGCCGACGTGGCAGACGCTCTGACCATGGGCGATGACTGCCGCATCTACTACGACCGGCAGGACGACGAACTGGTCTGGGTCTTGGGCGACGAACTCTCCACCGCAGAGGACCTTCCCGAAGCCGCCGACTTGGCCGAAGCGGCCACCTACACGAACAGCGGCGACGTGGACTCCCTCAAGCTCGCGCTGCTGATACTGGAGGACGCCACCGACCGGTTCGTGCCCCTGCCGACGAAGTTCGACGTCGACGAGCACTCCATCATGGTCGACTTCACCGCGACTCTCCCAGAGTCGGAGCTGAGGCGACGGTTGTGGGACGGGTTGCACCGCGCCGGGGCGTTCCGACGGTTCAAGGATCTCGTCCACCGCCACGACCTCGCCGATGCTTGGTACCGCTACCGCGACGAGCAGTTCACCAGGATCGCCCGCAAGTGGGCAGACGCCAACAACATCACCCTCGTCGAGCAGTCCCGGTAGCGTCCGCAGCGGGCCCGCCCCCGCTGGCTGAGGTGCCGCGCAGCGGCCTCGAAGCCTACGAAGGGTGACCTTGTCAGCTCGCGTTTCATAGGCTTCGAGGCTCGTCGCTTCGCTCCTCGCACCTCAGCCAGCGGAGGGGCTCAGCCAACGAGGAAAGGGTCAGAGCTCGCGACGCTCGAAGACCTTCACCGCCGCCCACACCAGGGCCACGATGAGGATTGCCGTCGTGAGGGCGGGCCACAGAATGTCCACCTCGACGTCCGCCCCGAGCGCGACCGGGGCGTTGACCATCCCCGCAGGCGTCCAGCGGAGCATCGGGCCCCAGATCCCAGACAGCATCAGAAGGAAGAAGAAGCCCAGGCCGATGCCGGCCGCGCCTGCGCCAGAGTCCACCGCGGCCGAGCCCAGCAGCACCACAGCCACCAGCAGCAGCGCGAACAGCAGCCACGCCGCCGTCGCCGCCAACAGCGGGCCGAACGGCGCGTCGGGGAACCAGATCAGCGTCACGCCCCAGGTCACCAGCATCCCGGCCAGGGTGGCGCCAATGAGGAGGATCGCCGTCGAGACGAACTTCGAGAGCACGAAGCCCGCGCGCGACACGGGCTTGGTCAGCACCATGATCGCGGTGCCCGCACGCTTCTCGCCCGAGATGGCGCTGCCCAGCATGATGATGAGGGCGAAGCCGACAATCTGGCTCAGGTTCTTGGTCCACTGGGCGTAGGAGTCCACCCATGTGGGGTCCGGGATCACGCCCGCGAAGACGTCGCCGCCCAGCGTGGCGAGGAGCTCGGGGGTGTAGGCGGCTGTCGGGGGCCCGGTGACGGCCCAGAACAGCAGGATCCCCGGAAGCACGATGATCCGCCACGTGCGGAGGATCTCGCGCAGGTCCTTGGACAGGAAGGCTCGGAAGCTCATCGGTTCACCCCCACGAGACCCACGAACACGTCCTCGAGGGAGACCTCGAGCTCATCGAAGCGGCGCAGCCCCAGCCCCAGCCCGGCGAGCATTCCGGGGGTGGCCTGGCGTGCGGCGTCGAGATCGCTGACGATCACGTCGATGGCCTGATCGTCGCCAGACACGGGGGTGTGGCGGACGCACCACGGCTCGGCCGCGACAGTCGCGGTGAGCGCCTCGATGCCGTCGGTGACGGCGATGCGCACCGTCGTCGAGCCGCCGTGGGAGCGGCGGAGGTCGGCGACCGTGCCCTGGACGACGAGCCGGCCGCGGTCGAGGACCGCCACCTGGTCACAGATCCGCTCCACGTCGCCAAGCAGGTGGCTGGAGAACAGGACGGTGGTGCGGCCGCGGAGCGAGGCGATCATCTGCAGCACCTCCGCGCGGCCGAGGGGGTCCAGGGCGGAGGTGGGCTCGTCGAGGATCAGCAGGTCCGGGGCGTTGATGAGGGCCTGCGCGATCCCCAGGCGCTGCTTCATGCCGCGCGAGTAGCCGCCCACCGGGTTCTTGTTCCCGGCCAGTCCCGCCATCTCGAGGAGAGCGTCGGCCCGCTCGGTGAGGACCGGCTCCGCGATTCCGAAGAGGGAGCCGGCGAACCGCATGAACTCCGCGCCCGTCATCCACGGGTAGAAGCCCGGCACGTCCGGCAGGAACCCGACGCGGGCGTGGATGGCGTCGCGGCCGGACTCGGTGTCATGGCCGAAAATCGTGGCGCCTCCCGAGGTGGGCCGCGCCAGTCCCAGCAGGATGCGCAGCATCGTGGTCTTCCCCGCGCCGTTGGGGCCGAGGAAGCCGAAAACCGAGCCCTCCGGCACCGTCAGGGAGACGCCGTCGAGGGCGCGGACTTCGCCGTACTGCTTGGTGAGGCCGTTGGTCTCGACCACGTTCACTTGGGGTCCTTGTCCTCGCGTTGGCCGTAGAGGAGGTCGGCGGTGTCGGCGGCGGTGCGGCCCGCCGCGTGGCGGGCCCCGGGCAGCGCCTCCGGCTGGGCGGCAGCGGAGGCGTACTTGGCCTCGCTGCGCCGGACCAGGAGGAAGGTGATGGGGCCGAGGATCTGCACGAAGAGGATGAGCACGAGCCAGACCCACTTGTTGGGCCTGGGCATCTGCGCGTCCGGCGTGCGGGCCCACGCGACGACGCCCACGATGAGGAGCGCCAGTTCGATGACGATGAGGATGCCGAGCAGGACGAGGACGCCGGTGGGGAGGTCGAGGAGTTGATCGAACGTCATGGTGGTTCCCTTCTGTCGGGCTGAAGGCGCGATTGTGGACGGGGTCCGTCGTGGCGCCTTCGCCACTAGTCAAGCCTAGTCCCAGACTTCCTCACGGGTGTAGCCTTGACTCAATTGACGATGGATGCAAGGGGGTCAATGTGGCCAGATCGCTGAAGAGTCCCCGGAGGAAGGCTCTCAGGACGAGGATGGGCGCGAAGCGGGAGCGCGGGATCACCAAGGTGGAGGATGTCACTGATGCGGACTTCGTCCCTGTCACGCTCCTGCTGGAGAGGTCGCATTCGGGCAAGCAGGACCGCCTGCTGCTGGTTGAGGAAGGGAAGAGTGGTCACGCCAAGGCGGTGGGCGGCGTCCTGCGCGTCTCCGTCGAAAAGACCGGCTCCTTCGTCCGCCTCGTCGATGACGATGACCTGACGGCCGCGCCCGGGCGTGTCCGTCCGGAAGCCGTGCTTCATCGTCTCCACGATGTGCTCGTTCAACGGGTCGGCGCCGGCACCCTGACCGAAAGCGAGGCGGAAGCCGCGGTCGAAGCGTTCGCCAACCGCCTCCCCGACGACGATGACCCCACGGAGGCCCTGGGTCCCTACTTCGACACGCAAGGGCTCAGGCGACGCCTGGGCGTCACGCGTCAGGCGCTCACAGGTCGGGTCCAGCGGAACACGCTGCTCGCCGTCCCGGCTGATGACGGCGCCCTTCTCTACCCCACGTGGCAGTTCACGCCAGACCTCGAGCCGCTGGCTGGACTGTCGGAGGTTCTGAGCGAGTTGAACCGGGTGGCAAAGGATGGCCTGTCCAAGGCGCTCTGGTTGACCACACCACAAGGAGCACTGGGCCAGGTCTCCGCGGCGAACTGGCTGGCCCAGGGTAGGGATCCGGCCGCCGTCCTCGCGCTCGCGCATGCCGACGTCGAGAGGATGCTCCGGTGAGCCGTGAGGACATCAGCCTCGGAGAACCGCATCCCTCGACGGAACTTGCCGCGGACTTCCCCAGGTGCACGGGCGTGGATCTGAGCCGCTGGTACCGGGCCCACTCGGACGGGTACCCGGCGGAGCCAGATCGTGGTTGTTGGTGGTTCGCGTCCATTCCGCCAGGAGACGGGCGCTTCGACCTGGCGCAGCCGGAAGGGACCTGCTACTTCGCGGACAACATCGAGGCCGCTGTGCGAGAGCGGCTGGGGGAGGTGTGGGGGACGCATCCCATTCTCCCACCCGTCGCACTCGACGGCACCACCGTCTCCAGCGTCGACCTCAGGCCCTTCTGCGAGCCTGAGGACATCGCAGATACTCAAAGTGTCGAAGCCGCCGGCTACGTCACACGCGAGATCTCGGCGGGGGCTGGCTATGGGCTTACCCAACGGCATGCAGCGGCGTTCCTGGCCGCCGGGTTCAGCGCCATTGCCTACGCTCCCCGGTTCACGCCCGGCGCCGTCAATGCGCTAGCGCTCTTTGGGTCCGAGGGGCGTCCCCGCCCAAGCCGGGGGGCCGCTGAGGTGTCGGGTTGGACGGCGGAGCTGCGCACGAAGGTGCGAAGGACGGTGACCAGGGCGAGAGCCAGAGTCATCCCGTGACTGCTCGATCGGCATCGACATGGTGACGGCGTCGACATGTCCGCAGGACATGTACGAATTGAGGCCAAGAATGTACATGTCTGAGTGACATGATGATTACCGTCAGGACGCGAGGAGGGCTGCGACCGTCCGTCCGAGCGGATCGTCCACAGGCAGGGGCGGGGCCGGGCCCAGGAGCTCGTCGGCGAGGGCGCCGTCGGGCAGTCCGGCGTGGAGGGGCCAGGCCCATTCGCCGTCGGTCTCGATGAGCCGGACACCCGGCAGCTCCAGCCACGCCGCGATCCGCTCCGCCTCCTCCACGCTGCCCGCCGGCAGTCCGCCGCGGGGCGCGAGGACCGTCTCCGCCGTTGCCATGGCCCCTTCGGCGGCGGCGCGGGCGCGGGCTGAGGGCGCCGTCGTGGCGGCGGCGAGCTTGCCGTAGCGGATGACGTGGATGTCCCAACCCGCCGCCGACGGGATGGCCGCCACCAGCTGCCGGCACAGCGCCAGGGAACGGAGGCGGTGGAAGCGGATGGACGTGCGGTAGTAGGCCGTCAGGCGGTCCGAGATGGTGCCCGCTTCCTCGAAGCGCTCCTGCGCCACCAGCTTGCGCATCCGCACCCGGACGCTCCGCAGCACCGGGCGGACGTCGCCCAGCCAGCTGCTGGACACGGCCTGGGCGATGGCCGGGTACTGGGCGGCGCCGTCGCCCAGCTCGCAGGGCGCCACGCAGCGGCCCATCTCCGCCAGCGCGCAGGAGGCGGAGGCCTTCTTGGGGGAGAGGCGCGTGGTGCAGCGGCGTAGGCGGAAGGCGTCGTAGAGGGTGAGGGCCGCCTCGTCCGCGGCGTCGCGGGATCGGAAGGGGCCGAAGTAGGTGCCCTCCTGCTTGACCTGCGTGACGATCGACAGCCGCGGGAACGCCTCGTCGGTGAGCTTCAGCCAGCTCACCTTCCGCTGGTTCTTGGAGCGACGGTTGTAGCGCGGGGCCAGCGACTCGATCATCCGCAGCTCCCGCACCTCCGCCTCCAGGTCCGTGGCGCATTTCACGAACTCCACCCCGGAGGCCACCCGCACCATCTCGTGGATGCGGCCGCGCTTCTCCGCCGCGGAGAAGTAGGAGCGGACTCGACGGCGCAGGTTGGTGGACTTGCCGACGTAGAGGATCTCGCGCTTCTTCTCGCCGTCGGGGGTGACGGAATCTGTGTAGAAGAAGTAGACGCCGGCGCACTCGGGGGCGTTGGTGGCCCAGGTGCGCTTGGCGCGCCGGTCCGGGGAGACCTGGAGCGCGAACTCGGTGAGGTCCTCCAGGGTGTGGACGCCGAGGTTGCCCACCCGCTCCAGCAGGCCGTGGAGGACGTCGACGGTGGCGCGCGCGTCGCTGAGAGCTCGGTGGTTGGGCTCGGTGCCGGCGCGGAAGAAGCGGGCGAGGGTGGCCAGCTTGCAGTTGGGTACCTCGTCACGCAGGAGGGCGGTGCGGGCCAGGGCGACGGTGTCGACGACGGTGGGGCGCGGCCAGGCGAGACCGAGCTGCTCGTAGCCGCGCTTGAGGAAGCCGGTGTCGAAGCGGGCGTTGTGCGCCACGATCACCGCGCCCGCGGCGAACTCCGCGAAGGCGGGCAGCACCTGCGACGGTGGGGGAGCGGTGGCCACCATCTGGTTGGTGATGCCCGTGAGCACCTGGATCATGGCGGGGATAGGGGTGGAGGGGCGGACGAGGGTCTGGAACTCGCCGATCACCTGGCCTCCGCGCACCTTCACCGCGCCCACCTCGGTGATCTCGGAGTCCGCCGCGCCGCCGGTCGTCTCGAGGTCCACCACGACGAACGTGACCTGCGAGAGGTGGACTCCGAGGTCCTCGAACGAGGGTTGGGCGGCGGAGATCTCGGGCATGGGATCACGGTAGGGGCAGGGTCTGACAGAAACTGTCGGAGGGGTGGGCAAGGGTGGCGTCATGGCTACCTTGCATGTTGACTGCACCACCTGCACCGTGCGCGGAGACGCGTGCGCGGACTGCGTGATCTCCGTCCTCCTCGGCCCGCCCGGCGTGGGCCTCGAGGACTCCGAACAACGGGCGCTCACCGTCCTGGCCGACGCCGGGCTGGTCCCACCGCTGCGGTTGAGCCACCCGGACGACGACATACGCCATCAGGCAATGTGAGTCTGACAAGGCCTCCAGGCGGGCACGTCCGACGGGGGACACTAACTTCCGTAAACATTTTGAGAAAAGCCTGAGGGCGCTTAAGATTCTCTCAGACTTGCCCAACGCTTGGAGTTACACGTGAACCGAGTCCGACTCGCCCTGACCGGGATCGTCGCTGCCGCCCTCGTCGCCACCATGGGCGTCGCCGCCCAGGCTGACCCCGCCGCTGTGGAGAAGGCCCGCGAAGAGCTGGCCCGCATCCAGCAGGAGTCGTCGGCCATCGATCAGGAGCTGATCGAGGCCAGCGAGCGCGCCCAGCAGGCCGAGGCCAAGCTCAAGACCATCGCCGCTGACCTGCAGACGCAGGAGGCGAAGGTGTCGACGCTCGCAGACGAGATGGGCGACGTCGCCACCCTCCAGATGCGCCACGACTCCTTCAGCGTCACCGCGCAGCTGCTCACCAGCGGCTCCTCGGACAACTTCCTCAGCGGGCTCGCCACCTACCAGAGCGAGCTAGACCGCTCCAACGCAGGCGTGCAGCAGCTCCAGCTGGACCAGGCCAAGCTCACCACCCTCCGCGAAGACGCGGCCGCCACCGAGGCCACCGTCAAGAAGGAACTCGCGGCCAAGACCGTGCTCGCCGAGGAGTTCGAAGCCAAGGAGGCCGAGGCCCAGCGCGTCTACGACCGCCTCTCGGAGGAGGAGCGCCAGCGCCTCGCCGCCATCGAGGCCGAGCGTCAGGCCCGCGCCGCAGCCGAGCAGGCCGCGGCCGAGGCACGCGCCGCGGAAGCAGCCACCACCAGCCGATCGCGTGAGACCACCGCGTCGTCGGCGCCGAAGGCAGAGACCCAGACGGCTCCCGTGACCGCCGCGTCGTCGTCGCGCGTCCAGGGTGCCATCAACGCGGCCCTCGCCAAGGTGGGCAGCGCCTACGTGTGGGGCACCTCCGGACCCAACACCTTCGACTGCTCCGGCCTCACCAGCTACGCCTACCGCCAGGTCGGCATCACGCTGAGCCGCTCGTCGAGGACGCAGTATTCGAGCGAGGGACGCAAGGTGTCGCTGTCGGAGATCCAGCCCGGCGACCTCGTCTTCTACTACAGCCCCGTCAGCCACGTTGCGCTGTACATCGGCAACGGCAAGATCGTCCACGCGGCCAACCCGCGCAGCGGCGTCAACGTCACGAGCCTGCACTCGATGCCCATCACGGGCGTGCGCCGCGTCGTCGGCTGAGCATTGCTTCTGTGAGAAGGCCGCCGGATTCGGCGGCCTTCTTCCACTCCCGCGTCAGTGGACGCTGGTGATGAACCGCCGCGACTCCGCGACAATCAGGTCCGCGTCGTAGTCCAGCGTCGCCACGTGGAAGCTCCGCTGCAACGAGGCGAAGCGAACGTCGCGCACCTCGCGCTTGATGATCTCCGAGCTCAGATCGTCGACGACGTGGTCCTGCGGGGAGCGCATCAACAGCACCGGCGCGTCAATGCGCCGCAGCCCCGAGCGGGCCTCCCTCCACAGATCCATCATCGTGCCCAGGCTGGCCACAGCGAACTTTGGGTAGGCCGGCTCCACCACACCCGGCTGCGCGATGTCCGAAGCGATCCCCTTCTGGGGCGGCAGCACGTGCCGCAGCCGTGACGCCACCGGGTAACGCGGATCCCGCGACGCGATCGCCGGATTGACCAGCAGCACCCCCGCGACGGTGTGCCGCGCGGCCAGATGCAGCGCCAGCGCCCCGCCCATCGACAAACCTGCCACGAACACCCGCTTCTGCTCGCCCGCCAGCTCCAGATAGGCGTCCTCGACGGCGCCGAACCAGTCCCACCAGCGCATCCGCGCCATGTCCTGCCACGACGTGCCGTGCCCGGGCAGTCTCGGCGCGACCACGCGCACCCCCGGGTACTCCTCGGCGGGGGCGGCGAGGGCCTCCGCCCACGGGCGGATGGACGCCACCGAGCCGGTGAAGCCGTGGCACATCACCACGCCGATGTCGCCGTCGCCGAGATGGAGGGGCCGGGCCTCGGGCCAGACGGGCGTCGCGGCGGGGCGGGAGAACGGCGTCGAGAAGAACATGGATCGAGGATAGGCCCGATGCGGATCGCCCGGGGTTGGGTCGCGGGTGGCTGGGTGGCTGGGTGGCGGACGCATGCCTAACCGACGGACGCCAGCCTTACAGATGGACGCCAGCGTTACAGCCGGACGCCAGCGTTACAGCCGGACGCCAGCCTTAGAGATGGACGCCAGCGTTACAGCCGGACGCCAGCGTTTGTGAGGGTGTGGTGAGCGCCTGCCCTACCGACGGACGCCTGCCTAGGTGACGGACGCCTGCGTTAGTGAGGCGTGGTAAGCGTGACGCCTGCGCAAATTCTTGGCGCCTGTTCTGTAGCGCAGGCGGCCGGAGTTACCGCTGGCGTCGTCGCCCGCAAGGCTGGCGTCCGTCAGTACGGCAGGCGTCCGTGCCCAGGGCAGGCGTCGGTAAGTAAGGCTGGCGTCGATCTGTAGGGCAGGCGCGATGGGGTGGCGAGCGTGACGCCAGCGCTAGTTTCTGGCGCCTGTTCTGTAGCGCTGGCGGCCAGAGTTACCGCTGGCGTCGTCGCCCACAAGGCAGGCGTTCGTCAGTAGGGCAGGCGTCGGTCCCCAAGGCAGGCGTCGGTCCCCAAGGCAGGCGTCGGTCCCCAAGGCAGGCGCGGACAGCGGCAGGCAGCCAACCGCGGTGCGGCGCCGGGCCCGTCAGGGACCGGATCAGCGGCCGAGCGCTGCCATAGACTGCCACCCATGTGGTACCGCTTCTTCAAGACCCTCCTCGCCCGCCCCCTCGTCAAGTACGGCTACGGGGCCAAGGTCATCGGGGCCGAGAACTTCCCGCGCACCGGCGGTGCCATCCTCGCCAGCAACCACATCGGCGCCTTGGACTCCCTCGTCGTCCCCGCCATGATGCCGCGACCCCTCACGTTCCCCGCCAAAGCCGAACTCTTCGTCGGCCAGGGCGGGCTCGGAGCCAAGGCCATGGCCTGGTTCCTCACCGTGGTGGGCATGGTGCCGATGGACCGCAGCGGCGGCCGGGCCAGCGCCGACGCGCTCGGCGCCATCTCCGACGTGCTGGCCCAGGGCCGCGTCGTCGCCATCTACCCGGAGGGCACCCGCTCGCCCGACGGCCGCCTCTACAAGGGCAAGACCGGCATGGCGCGGATCGCGCTCCAGAACGACGTGCCCGTCATCCCCGTCGGCGTCATCGGCACCAAATCCCACAAGGGCCCCCTCGGCATCCCGTGGGCGAAGCGTCCCGTCGTCATCATCGGCAAGCCGCTCGACTTCTCCGAGTTCCGGCACACGCCGGGCAACACGAAGGTCCTCCGCTGGGTCACCGACGAGGTCCTGGCCGCCATCCAGCAGCTCACCGGGCAGGAGTACGCGGACGTCTACGCCGCCCGCGTCAAGCACGGCGACCTCGAAGTCCCCGGCTCCGACGCCTACCTCCTCCCGCGCCCCGGCGGCGGGCCCAAGCCCCAGGTGGAGGCCAGGGAGCCGGGTGAGTGACCGGCCCCGGCCGCCGTCGACCCTGGGCCGGCCGCCCGTGGGGACCCACGGATTCCGCGACCCCTCAGACCTCCTCGGCCGCGTCTACGGCGTCGCGGTGGTGGCCAGATCCCTCCTCGGACTGCATGCCGTCTTCGTCAACCTCTTCTATGTGGTGCACTACACGGACCGGCCGGTGGGCGTCGTCGCCGCCACCGTCGCGCTGATCGCCTGGCACTGCTTCATCTCGTGGCGGATGCGCACCCCCGCGCACCGAACCTGGCAGGCGCATGTGGCGGACCTCGGCGTGACGGTCGCGCTCATCCTCACCACCCTGCTCACGGTGCCGCCCGGCGGGGCGCCGCTGTCGCTGGCCGGCTACTGGATCAGCGGCTGCGCCGCCTACGCCGCCATCTTCCTCGGCACCCGGTGGGGCGTCGGGTTCGCGCTGGTGACCTCCGCGGCGCTGCTGGGGGCGCCGTCGCACTTCGAGCTGCAACGTCTGGGGGCGTCGTTCGTGACGGTGGTCCTCATCGCCTGCCTCGGGGTGCTCATCGAGCAGTTCCGCGCCACCCTCGTCGAACAGGAACAAGAACGCGCCCGCTCCGCCGCGCTCGCCGAAAGGCAGCGACTCTCACGCATCGTCCACGACGGCGCCCTCCAGGTGCTGGCGCTCGTGGAGCGGGAGGGGCCGTCGCTCGGGGGTCGCGGGGTGCGGCTGGCGGCCCTGGCCCGCGAGTCCGAGGCCCAGCTGCGGGTGCTCCTCCAGGACCGCGAATACGCCCCCGTCCAGCACACCGAACGCGTGGACCTCGCCGCCGCCCTTGACCGATACCACTCGGGCAACGTCACCGTCTCGACGATGGCCAGCGGCGTCACCGTGCCGCGCGGCCTCGCCGAGGAGGTGGAGGCGGCCCTCACCGAGATCCTCACCAACGTCACCTCCCACGCCGGCGCGGATGCCCAGGCCTGGATCCTGCTGGATCAGGAACGAGACGACGAAGTGATCCTCTGGGTCCGCGACAATGGAGTCGGCATGACCCCGGAGCAGGTGGTTCAGGCCGCCGAGTCCGGCCGGATGGGCATCAAGGATTCGATCGTGGGGCGGATGGCGGCCCTCGGCGGGTCCGCGATGCTCAAGACCTCACCGGGCGCCGGGACGGAATGGGAGCTGCGGTTCCCCATCGATGGCAAGGCAGGGAGCAGCAGTGACGCACACGCCTGAGGTCCACGAGCGTCGACGCGTGATGCTCGTCGACGACCACCCCATGTGGATCGACGCCCTCAGCGAGGACCTCACCGAGGTGGGATTCGAGATTGTCGCGGTGGCCAAGAGCGGCGTCGAATGCGTCGCACGGGCGCGGGCCGCGAAGCCGGAAATCGTGGTGATGGACCTCAAGATCCCCGAGCCCGACGGCGCCACCTGCATCGAGCTGTTGCTGCGCGAGTTCCCGGACCTGCAGGTGCTGGTGATCTCCGCGTCGGGGGAGCGCGACGACGTGCTGCGGGCCATGAAGGCCGGCGCGAAGGGATATCTGGTGAAGTCGGCGTCGAAGGAGGAGTTGATCGACGGGGTGCGTCGGACCGCGGCGGGCGACGCGGTGTTCACGCCCGGGCTGGCCGGGCTGGTGCTGGGGGAGTTCCGCCGCATGGTCAACGTGGCGCGGGCGCTCAACGAGGAGAGCCCGGGGCTGACGTCGCGGGAGATCGAGGTGCTTCGGCGGGTGGCGAAGGGGATGGCGTACCGGGAGATCGCCGACGAGCTGTTCGTGTCGCACCGGACTGTGCAGAACCACGTGCACAACGTGTTGCGGAAGTTGCAGCTGCACAACCGGGTTGAGTTGACGCTGTACGCGATCGATCAGGGGTGGCACGACCCCTCGGCCTGAGTCCCCGCACCCCCCGCTCGTTGAGCCGCGCAAAGCAGCGGAGCTGCGCAGCGCGCGTCGAAACGCCGTGACGAGTCCACCGTCGGTCCACCGTCGGTTCCCGGGGCGGGGGGTCTACGGGCGGTGCAGTAACCTACGCACCATGTCGAGCATCATCTCCCGGGAAGAACTACGCGCGCTGCCGATGGTCCAGCAGCCGTCGTACCCGGACCAGGCCGCCCTGGACAAGACCATCGACGCACTCGAGTCGCTGCCCCCACTGGTGTTCGCCGGCGAGTGCGACGACCTCCGCGCCAAGTTGGCCGACGTCGCCGACGGGCGCGCGTTCCTCCTGCAGGGCGGCGACTGCGCCGAAACCTTCGACGCCGTCACCGCGCAGAACATCAAGTCCAAGCTGCTGGTCCAGCTCTCGATGGCCGTGGTCATGACCTACGCCGCGCAGGTCCCCGTCGTCAAGGTGGGCCGCATCGCCGGCCAGTACGCCAAGCCGCGCTCCAACAACATGGAGACCCGCGGAGACGTGTCGCTGCCCGCCTACCGCGGCGACGCCATCAACGGCTTCGACTTCACCCCCGAGGATCGCGCCCACGACCCGGGCCGCCTCCTGCAGGTCTACAACTCCTCGGCCGCCACCCTCAACCTGGTGCGCGCCTTCGTCAAGGGCGGCTTCGCCGACCTCCGCGGCGTGCACACCTGGAACGGGCAGTTCGTCCGCGACTCCGCCGTCGAGGCCGAATACGAGGAGCTCGCCTCCGAGATCGACCGCGCGCTCGCCTTCATGGTGGCCTGCGGCGTCCACGATTCGGCCCTCAACACCGTCGACTTCTACGCCTCCCACGAGGCGCTGCTGCTCGAGTACGAGCGCGCGTTGACCCGCGTCGACTCCCGCTCGCAGGAGCTCTACACCTGCTCCGGCCACATGCTGTGGATCGGGGAACGCACCCGGCAGCTCGACGGCGCCCACGTGGAGCTGCTGCGCCGCGTGCAGAACCCGCTCGGCATCAAGCTCGGCCCCACCACCACCGCCGAACAGGCCATCGCGCTCGCGGACCGGCTGGACCCGCACCGCGTCCCCGGACGCATCACCTTCATCACCCGGATGGGCGCGAAGAAGGTCCGCGACGTCCTGCCCGGCGTCATCAAGGGCGTCGAGGCCACGGGCCGCAAGGTGGCGTGGGTGTGCGACCCGATGCACGGCAACACCTTCGAGGCCGCCAACGGCTACAAGACGCGCTCCTTCACCGACGTCGTCGACGAGGTCAACGGCTTCTTCGACGTCCACGAGGAGCTCGGCACCTGGCCCGGCGGCCTGCACGTGGAGCTCACCGGCGACGACGTCACCGAGTGCGTCGGCGGCGTGATGAACCTCATGGAGGAGGACCTCGCCAACCGCTACGAGACGGTGTGCGACCCCCGCCTCAACCGCAACCAGTCGCTGGAGCTGGCGTTCACCGTCGCCCAACGGCTGCGCTCCGGACGGCTGAAGCGGGTGAACCCGGTCCAGGAATACATGGCGAGGGAGCTGTGATCGACCTCCGTTCGGACACCGTCACCCGGCCCAGCGCCGGCATGCTGGCCGCGATGGTCGAGGCCCCCGTCGGCGACGACGTGTACGGCGAGGACCCGAGTGTCGCGGCGCTGGAGCAGCGCGTGGCCGGGCTGTTCGGCAAGGAGGCGGGGCTGTTCTGCGCCACCGGATCGCTGTCCAACCTGCTCGGCATCTGGCTGCACACCGAGCCCGGCCGCGAGGTGCTGTGCGACGCGTACGCGCACATCGCGCGCGCCGAGATGGGCGCGCACGGCGCCCTGCACGGGGTGACGATGCGAACGTGGGTCTCGACGTCGGGGCGGTTGGTGGCCGACGACGCCCTCAGCCTGGTGGCCGTGAACTGTCGGCCGTACCTGGTGGAGACCGCCTGTGTCGCGGTGGAGGACACCCACAACTTCGGCGGCGGCACCGTGCAGTCCTTCGCCGAGCTCAGCGCCCTCAGCGAGGGAGCGCGGGGCTTCGGTGTCGCCACGCACCTCGACGGGGCCCGGTTGGGCAATGCTGTCGCGGTGACGGGCCGGGCGTTGAGCGACTACGGGTCCTTGTTCGACACCGTCTCCTTCTGCTTGTCCAAGGGGCTCGGCGCCCCCGTCGGAAGCGTCCTCGTGGGGACGGCCGACGAGATGGCGCGGGCCCGCGTGCAGCGCAAGCGGCTGGGCGCCGGGTGGCGTCAGGCAGGGCTGCTGGCGGCCGCGGGGCTGTTTGCGATCGAGCACAACATGGATCGGATCGTCGATGACCACCGGGCGGCGTCGACGCTGGCCAGGGCCATCAACGAGGCGTGCCCGGGCGCGGTCGACGAGGCCTCGGTGGAGACAAACATCGTGCTGATCCCGGTGGCCGGGGCCCCTGCGGTGGCTGCGCGGCTGGCCGAGCAGGGGGTGAAGGTCAGCGTGCTCGGGCCGTCGTCGCTGCGGGCCGTGACGCACATGGATGTCACTGAGGAGGAGTGTCGCGGGGCGGGCGCCCTCATCGGCGCCGCGCTGGCCGCGGCGACGGCCTGACTGCGGCGTCGATCTGCCTGCGGCGTCGGCCTGTCTGCGGCGTCGGCCTGACTGCGGCGTCGGCCTGTCTGCGGCGTCGGCCTAGCTGCGGCGCCGGCCTGACCCCCCTCTCCTCGGCGGTGGACCGGGGGGCGTTGAGCAAATGGCAGGGTTCGCGGAGAGCCTCCCGCGTGAACTGAGCGTGGTCCGCACCGCGAACCCTGCCATTTGCTCAAACCCTCCCCCCACCCAGGCCACGTCGCCCCCCCCGCTCCCGCAGCAGAGGCGGTGGGTCAGGCGTCGTAGGCCAGCTCTGGGATGGGCCGCGGCCAGGCGCCGAGCTGCCGCCACACGAAGTCGGGGACGCGGGCGAAGAAGCCGTGCAGGAACCTGGACGCGGCGTCGATGTCCTCCGGCTCCCAACTCCCGCCGCCACCCACCATGATCCGGTCCCCGGAGATCGCGAACTTCGGCGCGTTTCCAGCCATCAGGTACTCCATCTGGCGCTGATGCATCACGTCAGAGGCGAACCGCGGCGCGGGGGTGCGCACCTTGTAGCGCCGGTTGAAGTCCTCCCACTCGAACTTCTGCGACGGCCCCAGCAACTCCCAGTTCACCGACAGGTCCTGGAACGGGAACGTGGTGCGGAACTCGCACAGCTCCTCGCTGTGATGGCGGGTCTCGGTGTGGGTGCGGCCCTGGGCGTCGGTGCGCGTGTGGGTGGTCTCCCACTCGTGGCGCAGGCGGAGGAAGGGGAGCCCGTCGTTGTCGGAGAAGATGATGTCGTGGGCCTGGTGGTTGCGGCCGCCACCGGAGTGGTCGAGGAGCTGCAGGTACGAGTCGTCGCGGGGGACGTAGGTCCAGTCCGGGCGGCCGTAGAAGCTGAGCGACGGCGGGGGCAGCGGGGCCTTGAATGTCGCGGCGGGGGAGGCGAGGATCCGGGCGCGTGTCGCGGCGAGCTGCTCGACGGCCGCGGCCAGCCCGTCGGCCTCCTTCGGCGCGTCGACGAGGACCAGGTGCTCGCCGTCGACGGTGACCCGGTACGGCCCGGTCAGCGCCGGGGCGGCGGCCTCGACGAGGGCCTCCGCGTAGGCCGGATCACCGGCGGCGGCTGTGAGCTCGCCGAGCACCATCGTCTGCCCGGGGAGGCTCAGCTTCGGCGCGGGGCCGTGGAACACCTCGGCGGGGAGGAGGGAGCGGCCCAGCGGCACGGTCACGACGTAGCCGCCCGACTTCCACTGCGAGCACTTGTAGCGGAACGCGGAGAACTGGGTCCCGTCGGAGGCACGGCCGATGATCTGATCGTCGACAGAGCGCTTGAACCCCATCCCGAACGGCGGCACGTTGAGTCCGTACGCGATGGCGATCGACGGGGACGTGACGAAGGTCCAGCCGCGCTCAGTGAGCTCCTTGACGTACAGATGCCGCCGGATGCCCCACACGGCGCCCGCAGCGGCGGCCAGCGCGACGACGGCGAACAGGATCCAGACGATCTCGGACATGGGGGATTGTTCCTTTCTCGTTCCCTGAGGAAGGTCCGCCCGCGGAGCGGCGTGGACCTGTCTCTATCTCTTCGCTCCCTGAGGAAGGTCCGCCCGCGGAGCGGCGAGGACCTGTCTCGAAGGGTCGTGGCCCGAACCTACACATACTCGAGGAGCATCTGGACCGGGGGTGGGCCTGCAACTTGCTATCCATAGAGCGGCATCTGCGTATATCCACAGAAGCCGCTCTATGGATAGCAAGTTGCAGAGGGGCAACGGTCAGCGGATGGACGCGACCTCAGGAATCGTCGAGGGGCGACGGGGGAGGACCGCGAGCAGCAGCGCGGCCATGACGAGCGACCCGCCCACCGCCATCGTCACCGTGAAGGGCTCGAACCCGAAGCCCACCGCGAACACCGCCGCCCACAGCGGCTCGGTACACATGATCACCGCCGCGGGGGTGGCCGCGACCTGGCTCTGCCCCCAACTCTGCAGCAGCAACGCCACCGCCCCGCAGACGATCCCCAGGTACAGCAACTGGGCCCACGTCACCGCATCCGTCGGCAGCGGCTCGCGCAGCGACGCCCAGATCACCAGGCTCGCCACCGCGCCGGACCCTGCCTGGGCGAGGGTTAGCTGGATGACGTTGCGCCTGGTCACGTGCCGGCCGAGCAGCACGATGTGAACGGCATAGATGGCGGCGCTCAGCAGGGTGAGCGCGGCGCCGACGGCGAAGTTGCTCGAGCCGCCGTCATGCCCCAGCGCCAGCACCGAGATCCCCGCGACAGTCAAGCCCACCGCCACCCAGGTGGCCGCCGGCTGCCGTTGGCGGAGGAACACTGCCGTGATCAGTGCGGTGAACACCACGTAGGTGGCCGTGAGGAATCCGGTGGTCGACGGCGCGATCAGCTGCAGGCCCAGCGTCTGCGTGGCCAACCCGGCCAGAAGCAGCAACCCGAGCCCCGCCCCGGTGGCCGCCTCCCGCAGCGGCATCCGCAACCGGTGCGGGAACATCAGCGCGAGCGTGATCCCGGTGAGGATCAGCCGCAGGGAGACGACGCCGAGCGGGGAGAGGGTGGCGAACGCGCTCTTGGTGACCACGACGGTGGACCCCCACGCGACGGCGGCCACCAGCAGCGCGGCGACGGGCAGACAGGCGCCGCGGGGGTAGGTCACCGGGACACGCTAGCGCGTGCCTGTCGTTCGACGGGCTCCGAGCGTGGTCGACGGGTGCCTTGGCGGCGCCTGCGGTTGTGTGAAATCGCTGTCCCGCCTTCGCGCCTGCGCTAAGTCTCGCGGCCCGCGCTGTAGCACGGGCGGTGTGACTTAACGCAGGCGACTGCGAGGCGCCTGCGATAAAGGGCAGGCGTGGGGAGTTAACGCAGGCGTGGGGAGTTAACGCAGGCGTCGGGACTTATCGCAGGCGAGGGGACTGAACGCAGGCGTCAGGCGATGAAGAGAACCACCGTCGAGCCCACCGGGACCGACGTCCCCTCGGCGGGATCGGTGCCGGAGGCGATATTCAACGCGATCGGGAAGTCCGACGACAACCGCACCTCCACCTTCAGATCCAGGTCCTCCAGCAGCTTCGTCGCCTCCTCGGTGCTCTTCAACCGCACCTCAGGGATGGTCACCATCACCGGCCCCAGCGACTTCGTGATCGTGATCGTGTCTCCGCGCTTACCGTTGCCGGACTTCACGTCCTGCTGGATCACGCGGCCGGCCTCGACGGTGGGGGAGTTCTCCTCCTGCACCTTGACCTTGAACCCGAGCTCCTCCAGCCGCTTGACGGCATCGTCGGCCACCTCTCCGGTGGTGTCGGGGATGGCGATCGGCTCCGGCCCCTTCGAGACCGTCAGGTTGATCTCAGTGCCAGGCTTCAGCTGCGCCCCCACCTCCTGAGACGCCGTCAGCACCTGCCCCACCGGCGCCGTCTCGGAGAACGCCTCCGTGACCGTGCCCACCGTCATCCTGCCCTCGACGATGGCCCGCTCAGCATCCGGCAGCGCGGCACCCACCACCTCCGGCATCGGGTACCGCTCCGGGCCCTTCGAGATCACGATGCTGACCGTGGAGCCGCGCAGCAGCCGGTCACCCGCCGTCGGATCCGTGCTGATCACCAGCCCGGCGGGCACCGTCTCGGAGTACGCCTCGCTGGAGGACACCTCCAGTGCATTGGCGGTGGCGGCCTCCCCGGCCTTAGCGGCGTTGAGGTTGGTCATCGTGGGGACCGTGGTGAACCGGCCCGCCATCCACCACCACGAGCCGAATCCGGCCCCCGCGGTGAGCATCACGACCAGCAGCACCGCGATCACCCCGCGTCGCCGTCGGTGCACAGGGTCGTGGGAGATGTGAAGCTGCGGGAACACGGGCGTGCGGTGGCTGCGGGGAGCTGAGCTCGGCTGAGGTCTCGGCGACACCGGGGACTGCCCCGTGCGCGACCCGGCCGCCCCCGACCGCGACCCAGCCCCGGCCCCAGGCCGCGACCCAGCCGTCGAACCCGGCATCGACACCCCAGCGGCGAGCCCAGCCCCCGCGACACCACCCCCCGCGACACCTCCACCCTGCGGACGCCACTGGTCACCCTCGCGCCGCACGACGACGGTCTCGGGCGAGTTCGGCGACACCGGCCTGGGGCGCTCCGAGGTCCGCGGGTACCCCGCGACCGTCTCGTCCTCCGCCGGACTCGCCGGCAGGATCGCGGCCGCTAGCGCAGGGTTGTCCGACCCGCCGGTGCGCGCCAGCTCGTGCCGCACGCGCCGCACGGCGGTGAGCAGCTCCCGGCCGTCGGCGATGCGGGCCCGCGGGTCGCGCGCCACGCAGGCCAGCACGATCGTGTCGATGTAGTCCGGGATCTGCCAGTCCGCCGCGTGCCCGATCTCCGCCAGCCGATCCGACGGCCGCTCGATGTCGACGTTCACGTGCCGGTAGGCGATCTGGTAGTTGTTCTCGCCGGTGTGGGGCTTGCGGCCGGTGAGCATCTCGAAGAGCACGACGCCGGCGGAGTAGATGTCGCTGCGGGAATCCGGCCGCGAGTGCGTCACGAGCTCCGGCGGCAGGTAGCTGGCGGTACCGACGAGCACGCCGGTGGCCGTCATCTGCGGCGAACCCACCTGGCGCGCCAACCCGAAGTCGGCCACCTTCACCTGCCCGCGCGTGGTGATCATCACGTTCTCGGGCTTGATGTCGCGGTGCACCACCCCGGCCTCGTGCGCGGCCGCCAGGGCCGCGGCCACCTGCTCGAAGATCTCCAGCGCCCGCTCGGGGGGCAGCGGGGCCTCCCGGCTGATCACCCGGCGCAACGTCTCGCCGTCGATGAACTCCATCACGATGTAGGGCTGCCCCTGCGAGGTGCCCTGGTCGAAGACGCTGACGACGGCGGGGTGGCTGAGCACGGCGGCGGAGCGGGCCTCGCGGTCGAACTTGGCCGCGAACTCGTCGTCCTCGCCGAGGTCGCTGCGCATCACCTTGACTGCCACCGCGCGCGACAGGCGTAGGTCGCGCGCGCGATAGACCGTGGCCATGCCGCCGCGCGCAACTTTCGCCACAATCTCGTAGCGGTCGTCGAGCACGTGACCGACCAACGGGTCGAAAGTGCTGTTCATACCACTCCATGCACGGTCGGGGAAGAGGCCGTACGAGCCCGTCTGGACCCCGAGTGTAGTGCCGTCGCGGGGTCCAGCCCACGCCGGAGGCGCGGCGAGTCGGCCAAGAAGGGGGTCGCGCCGCCCCGCCTGCGGCTAAATTGGGCTTTCATGACAGCCCTCGTCGGACTCAAGACCCGCCTGCGCCTGGCGCGCCTCGCCGTCGTCATCCCGCCGGACAAGGCTGAGCCGGAGGCCGCGGACTTCGCGGCCCACGGCGCCGACCTGCTCCTCTTCACGCGCGGTGAACGCAGCGTGGAGGAGGCCGCGGAGGTGATCGACGTGGCCCGCAGGCGGCTCTTCGGGCTGCAGACCATCGTGGCCACGGATTCGGCGGACGTCGGCGAGGCGTCCAAGGCCGACGTCGTGTACTACCGACGGCCCGGCTGGCGCCCGTTCGGGTTCCGGAGGCCGCACGAGTACTCCCTGCTGGGCCGCTCCATCGACGGCGCGGACCAGGGGGACACGGTGGACGGCGATCCGTTCAACTTCGCCTTCGTCGGGCCCGCCGTCGACGACGACCGGGTCACGGACGCGCTGGAGGAGATGGCTCGGCGCTACCCGCCGATGGCGCTCCCGGCCGGGCCGGTGTGGTTCGCGGCGGGAGGGATCGATCCGGGCAACGTGGCCGCGGTGATCGCGGCGGGGGCGCGGAGGGTGACGGTGTCGAGCTCGGTGTTCCGCTCGGACGAGCCGTTCGCCGTCACGCAGGCGCTGGCCGACGCGCTCAAGGCGGCGTGGGTCGCGGAGCCGGGCGCCGAGGCCTACGGCCAGGACGCCTTCACGGCCTGACGGGCGGAGCCCACAGGCGGGTCGAATCCCCGCGGATGACCGCCGTGATCCACCACGCCGCCTCCACCGCGACCATGCCCGTCGCGCCCGCGACGAGGCCCACCGTCAGCGCCGCCGAATTCGTCGTGTCGAGCTGCAGCGCGTCGTGCCACACGGGGATGTAGAACATGAGGAAGTAGAACCCGTACGCGAACGCCACCAGCCCCACCCTCCACCAGTAGTAGGGCCGCGCGACGGTGGCCAGCACCCACGTGGCGGTCATGATCAGCGCGATAAGGGTGGCCGTCGACGCCTGCTGCTGCACCGTGTCCGACACCTCGCCGAAGCCGCGGGTCATCACGTAGGTGACCGTGGCCACCGCGGTCACCGTGAGGCCACCGGGCACCGCGACCGTCAACGTCCTGCGCACGAAGCCCGGCCGCGCCCGCTCCCGGTTGGGGGCGAGGCTGAGCAGGAACGCCGGGATGCCGATGGTGAACCACCCCACCACAGTCATCTGCAGCGGCAGGAACGGGTTCGGCAGCCCCATCAGCCCGATCACCAGCGCCAGACCCACCGCGTAGATCGTCTTGGTGAGGAACAGCTTCGCCACCCGCTCGATGTTGCCGATCACCCGCCGCCCCTCCGCGACGACGTAGGGGAGCGTGGCGAACCTGTCGTCGAGCAGCACGATCTGCGACACCGCCCGCGTGGCCGGCGCCCCGGATCCCATCGCCACTCCCAGGTCGGCGTCCTTGAGCGCCAGCACGTCGTTGACGCCGTCGCCGGTCATCGCCACCACCTGCCCGCGGTGCTGCAGCGCCCGGACCATCTGCCGCTTCTGCTCCGGGACCACCCGGCCGAACACGTCGTTGGCCTCGACGGCGTCCGCCAGCTCCTCGGAGCCGCCGGCGGGGAGGGAGCGGGCGTCGATCGGGTCGCCGATGTCGACGCCCAGCGAGCGGGTGACGGCCCCGACGGAGGCCGCGTTGTCGCCCGAGATCACCTTCACCCGCACGCCCTGCTCCTGGAAGTAGGCCAGCGTGTCCGCCGCGTCCGGACGGGTCAGCTGGTCCAGCACCACCAGCGCCAAGGGGGTGAGGTGCCCGGGGGCGTCATCGTCGTCCACCCGCGCGGCACAGCTGCCCAGCATCAGCACGCGGCGCCCTGACGCGGCGATGGCGTCGGCGTGCGCGGCGACGGCGGGCTCGGCCAGCACGTCCGGCGCGCCCAGCA
Organism: Tessaracoccus sp. MC1679; assembly: GCF_014164775.1. GTDB lineage: Bacteria > Actinomycetota > Actinomycetes > Propionibacteriales > Propionibacteriaceae > Arachnia. Next base: position 95,358 of record NZ_JACJGB010000006.1, on the reverse strand, counting down.
CCCATGTCTCGCCACTGCCGAAGCTCGCCCCGGACCATTTCTTGGCCGAGGTGAACGGCGCCCGGGCGGTCACCGGCCACGGCTCCGCTGCCGGCCCGATTGCCGCGGCCACGGCCTGCATCGACGCGTTGGGCGCGGGATCCGCCGCCACCAGCTGCGCGAGCACCTCGCGGGCGCGGGCGTCGTCGCCGGCGAGGCACACGATCTCGCCGAGCGTCATCGCGTTCTGGGTGAGGGTGCCGGTCTTGTCCGCGCACACCACGCTCACCCGCGCCAGGCCCTCGATCGCCGGCAGCTCCTGCACCAGGCACTGCCGCCGACCCAACCGGATCACGCCCAGCGCGAACGCCATGGAGGTCAGCAGCACCAACCCCTCCGGCACCATCGGCACCAGCGCCCCCACCATCCGCAGCGCCGACTCCTGCCACGTCGTATCCGGCTGGTTGAACTGGACGTAGATGGTCAGCGCGCCCACCGGAACCAGCAGGAACGAGACGTACTTGAGGATCTGGTTGATGCCCTGACGCAGCTCCGAGTGCACCAGCGTGAACTTCGCGGCCTGCGCCACGATCTGCGCGGCGTAGGCCTCGGCGCCGATCTTCTCCGCGGTGTAGGCGCCCGACCCGGACACGACGAAGGCGCCCGAGAGCACCTCGTCGCCTGGGCCCTTGGCCACCGGGTCCGCCTCGCCCGTCAGCAGCGACTCGTCCACCTCCAGGTAGTCCGCTGCCACCACGGTCCCGTCGACGACGATCTGATCCCCCGGATGGACGACGATGAGGTCGTCGATCACCACGTCGTCGCGGGCGATCTGGCGGCGCTCGCCGTCGCGCACGACGACGGGGTGCGCCTCGCCGACCACCGCCAGATTGTCCAGGGTGCGCTTGGCCCGCAGCTCCTGAATGATGCCGATGATGGAGTTGAAAACGATGAGTGTTGAGAACAACCCCTGGCTCGGGCTGCCGGTGCTGAGCACGATGACGAAGAGCACGAACAGGATGCCGTTGACGCGGGTCACCACGTTGGCCCGCACGATGCCCCACGTGGTCCGGCCGGAGCGCGACGGCAGCGTGTTGACCTGCCCGGCGGCCACCCGCTGCGCGACCTCGGCAGAGCTCAGCCCCCTCAGCTCAGGGTCAGTGGGCACTCTGCACGCTCAGCTCCGGGTCAGTGGGCACGCTGCACGCTCCGCGCGGCGAGCTCGCCCAGCGCGGTGCGGCCGTCGGGGGTGAGGTTCGCCCGGTCCAGCACGGCGAGCGCGCGGGTGAGGCTGTCGTCGATGATGCCCTCCACGTGGGCGCGGGCGCCGGACTCGTCGATGAGCCGGCCGGCGCGGGAGACGTCTGCGTCGGTCAGGCCCGGCGCGCCGAGGATGCCCTCCAGCTCGGCCGCGGCCTGCGGGGCCGAGTCGGCGAGCGCGCGCAGCACCAGGACGGTGCGCTTGCCCTCGCGGATGTCGCCGCCGTAGGGCTTGCCGGTGACGGCCTCGTCGCCGTAGACGCCCAGCACGTCGTCGCGAAGTTGGAAGGCGCGCCCGATGATGGAGCCGAACTCGCCGAGCGCGTCGATGAGGGCGTCGTCGGCGCCCGCGAGCGCGGCCCCGATCTGGGCGGGCCGACGGATGGAGTAGCTGGCGGACTTGTACTCCAGCACGCGCTGCGCTACGTCCAGCTCCTCGGCGACGGTGACCGCGCCGGTCACGCCGTACTGGGCGGCGACGTCGAGGTACTGCCCGGCGGTGACCTCGGCCCGCATGAGGCTGAGCAGCGGGCGCGCCCGGTCCAGGTGCGCGGCGCCGGAGGAATCCACCAGGTCCACGCTCCACATCAGCAGCAGGTCCCCGAGCAGGATGGCCGACGAGGTGCCGAACTCGGCGGCGGCGCCGCGACCCTCCTGCCCGGCGTGGAGCTGCTCGAAGCGCTTGTGGGCGGCGGGGAGGCCGCGGCGGGTGTCGGCGTCGTCGATGAGGTCGTCGTGGACCAGGGCGCTGACGTGCAGCAGGTCCAGGGAGGAGGCCACCTTGAGGAGGGGCGCGTCGTCGTGCGGGTGCCCGGCCGCCGCCACGTAGGACCAGTAGCAGTAGGCGGGCCGCAGCCGCTTCCCGCCGGAGGTGCCTTCGCGGGCCACCTCCAGCAGCGCGGTGGCGCCGATGGCGGTGAGCATGGGCTCCTGGGCGGCCAGGTAGGCGTCGATCGTTTCGCTGACCGCGGACAGCAGCGGCGCACCGAGCGGGGAGGAGGGGTCCAGGGAGCGGCTCACGGTTCGAGCTTAGTAGCCCGGCTCGTATTGTTGGCCCATGCCTGTCACCGAGACGAGCCTGCGGAGCGTGGGCGAGCTGATCCGCGCAGCCCACGGCCCCCTGTACTCGTTCGAGTTCTTCCCTCCCCGCTCCGAGGAGGAGGAGCCCGTGCTGTGGGCCGCCGTCGAGGCGCTGGCGCCGCTCGAGCCGTCGTTCGTGTCGGTGACCTACGGGGCGAACGGGTCGCGGCGGGACCGCACCATCCGCGCCACCCGTCGGATCGCGGCCTCCGGAGGCCCGCTGACGGTGGGGCACCTGACGTGCGTGGCGCAGTCGAAGGCGGAGCTGGCCGAGGCGCTGGCCGAGTACCGCGAGGCGGGCGTGACCAACATCCTGGCCATCCGCGGAGACATGCCCGGCGGCGGACCGTGGACTGCGCACCCCGACGGGTTGGCCAACGCCACCGAGCTGGTGAAGTTCGTCAAGGCGGAGGGCGACTTCTGCGTGGGTGTCGCGGCGTTCGCGAACCCGCACGAGACCAGCAACGACCCGGACCTCGACGCGCAGATCCTCCTGGACAAGGTGGAGGCGGGCGCCGAGTTCGCCATCACGCAGCTTTTCTTCGAGGGGGAGCGCTACGGCGAACTGGTGGAGCGGATGCGCGGGCTGGGCTGCGAGGTGCCGATCATCCCGGGGATCATGCCGTTGACGGTCTTGTCGCAGATCGAGCGGTTCGCGGACCTGTCCGGGCGGGAGTTGCCGGCGTCGTTGGTCGCGGAGTTGCGGGCCTGCTCGTCGAAGGAGGAGGTGCGGGAGGCGGGGTTGGCTGCCGCGGTGCGGTTGTGTCGCGGGCTGCTGGACGCCGGCGCCCCCGGGTTGCAGTTCTTCACCCAGAACCGCTCGAAGGCGACCCGTGAGGTCCTCGCCGAGCTGAAGGGCACCGCCCCCGCCCCCTGAGGAGCCGCCTCGCCGGAGGCGCGGGCGGTGTCGGTCTTCGTTCCCTGAGGAGCCGCCTCGCCGGAGGCGCGGGCGGTGTCGGTCTTCGTTCCCTGAGGAGCCGCCTCGCCGGAGGCGCGGGCGGTGTCTCGAAGGGTTGTGTCGCAACCCTGTGAGCAAGACTGCTTGTCAGGTCAGGTTACGACCCTTCGAGACGGCCCAGGCCGCTGCGCGGCTGGACCTCCTCAGGGATCGATCGGGTCCCTCCCAAGGGAGTGATCAGGCGAGGAGGGAGCGCCAAGCGGAGGTGTCGACGTCGACCGTCACCATCCGCTGCGTCGCCCTCGTCAACGCCACGTACAGCACCCGCTCCGCGCCCGGGGCCTCCGCGACAATCCCGTCCGGCGACACCACCACCACGCCGTCGTACTCCAACCCCTTCGCCTGCAGCGCCGTCACCACGATGAGCCGGTTCTCGAACTCGCGCAGCCGCACGTCCTGCATCACGAACCGCTGCACGTCCTGGATCAGCGACGGCGGGCAGATCACGCCGATGGTGCCGTTCACCTGCCCGGCCAGCTCGATGAGCTCGTCGCGCAGCACGCCGTGCAGCGCGTCGGAGGTGGCGTGCACCAGCCTGGGCTCGACCCCCGTCGAGCGCACCGCCTTCGGCAGCTCCGCGCCCGGGAACACCTTGGTGATCACCTTCGCCGCCATCGCGTACACCTCGCTGGGGGAGCGGTAGTTGGTGCTCAGCGTGAACGTCCGGCTGGGCCCGCGACCCACGAGGTCCGCCAACGCCCGCGACGTCTCCTCCTGGTCCGGGTAGGAACTCTGCGCAGGGTCCCCGACGATGGTCCACGACGACTGGGGGCCCCGTCGGCGAAGCATCCTCCACTGCATGGGCGTCACGTCCTGGCCCTCGTCGACGAGGATGTGCGCGTAGGTGGTCTGCGGATCCTCGTCCGGGTCCACCACCCGCTCGAAGCGCAGCACATCCGTGGTGCTGAGCACCTCCGGCACGTCCCCGCCCTCGATGAACACGTCCATCTCGGGCTCCGGATCCTCCGGGGCCGCGCCCAGCACGTCGATCAGCTCGTCCAGCAGCGCGATGTCCGCCACAGACCAGCCGCGCACGATCTCCGGCCCCTCGTCCCCGCCCGCGACCCACGCGTAGGAGCGCACCAGGGCCGACTGCTCGTCGGCCGACAGCTCCGGGGCCACCGCGGCCACGACGGCGGGGTCCGCCAACCTGGCGAGCACCCGGGTGGCGGTGAGGGTGGGCCACCAGGCGTGCATGAACATCGCCAGGCTGGGATGCTCGCGGACCCTGTCCTCCAGCTCGGCGGGCTCGATGGGCACGTCGTCGGGGAACTTCCGGATGAGGGCGTGCACCACCTGATCCGTGGCCTGCTTGCGGCCGCGATTGAGCTTGGTGTTGGACAGCACCTGATCCCGGATGCGGCTCAGCTCGGACTCGCCGAGCCCGAGCACCTCACCCTTGACGGTGACCCGCACCCGCAGCGCCTCCGGGTGGGCGATCATCGGGGTGCGGACCAGGCGCCGCAGGACCTTCAGCATGCCGAGGCTGCCCTTGATGGTCGCCGCGGCCGACCCGTCGACCCGCTCGCTGGTCAGGCCCAGCACGTCGCCCGCGATCCCGCCGATGGCCTTCAGCGTCACGGTGTCCTCGCCGAGGCTGGGCAGCACCCGCTCGATGTAGTTCATGAACACGTTCGACGGGCCCACCACCAGCACGCCGCCCTTCTCCAGGCGGGCACGGTTGGTGTAGAGCAGATAGGCGGCGCGGTGCAACGCCACCACCGTCTTGCCGGTGCCGGGTCCGCCCGCGATCACCGTGACTCCCTGGTAGGGGGCACGGATGGCCTCGTCCTGCTCGGCCTGGATGGTGGCGACGATGTCTCGCATGGTGCGCCCGCGGGCCCGGCTGAGCGCGGCCATGAGGGCGCCCTCGCCGAAGATGGGCAGCTCGGACTCGGCGGAGCCGTCGAGGAGGTCGTCCTCGAGCCCGATCACCCGGTCGTCGCGGCAGCGGAGGACGCGACGGCGGATCACGTCCATCGGTTCGGCCTGCGTGGCGCGGTAGAACGGTTCGGCGGCGGGGGCGCGCCAGTCGATCACCAGCGGCTCGTACTCCTCGTCGCGCACCCCGATGCGGCCGATGTAGCGGGTCTCCTCCGTGGTGAGGTCGATGCGGCCGAAGACCAGGCCGTCGTGCTCGGCGTCCAGGATGGCGAGCCGTCGGGCGGCCTGGTAGGCGAACGCGTCGCGCTCGAACAGGGCGGTGCCGTCCTCCTCGCGAAGGAAGTTGGTGCGGTCGGTGAGGAAGATCTCCCGTCCCGCCTGGGCCATCGACTTGGCGCTGGCAGTGGCGGTGGACAGGTTGGCGTAGACCTTGTCGACGTGGCCCTGTTCCAGGGCGATCTCTTGTTCGAGTCCCGCGCGCGATGTAGTCAACTTCTTTGCATCCTCCGGTTGAGACAGACAGTCAAGCCTACTCGGTTCATGGGCCGGGGTTCACCGGCGTTCGTGGTGTGGGAGGTGTGCCGACGCTGGGCGCTCCCCGGGTGCCCACCGTGCATGCCGACGACAGGCGATCCCGCTCGACGCCAGCGGTAGGTCCAGACGCCTGCGGTAGGTCCAGACGCCAGCGATCCCGCTCGACGCCAGCGATAGGTCCAGACGCCTGCGGTAGGTCCAGACGCCTGCGATCTAGCGCTGGCGCCTCCTACACGCCTGCCTTGCGTCTCGCCGCCAGCGCTAGAGGGCAGGCGGCGAGAAGTAGCGCAGGCGCCGTCCGGTCCCGAGCGCAGGAGGGCAGGCGGCAAGAAGTAGCGCAGGCGGCAAGAAGTAACGCCGGCGCCTCCCCGCCCGCCCAGCCCAGTAGGTCCCGGAATTGTGCACGCAAATGCGCCGAAACCAATGTCGGGGCTGCTCTATTCCCCAGAAGTTAGTCATGTCAAACTTGTCGCGTGGACCCTTCTCGCCAACGCCTGTTCCCCGGCCTCTTCTTCATCGACGCCGTGTTGGAGGCCGCCGACACCAAGGCGGAAATGTCCAGCCGGATCACGCTGCAGTACCTCCAGCGGGCCGCCATGGCGGGGATCCTCATCGGCCTGTTCTACCTGGCCTACTTCACGGTGCTGTCCGTCTTCGACTCCATCGAGTCCCTCGGCGAGGGCGGCTACGGGCTCGGCAAGGCCGTCGGCGCCTTCGTGTTCGGCTGGGCGCTGGTGTTCATCTACTACACCAAGTCCGAACTCCTCACCTCCAACATGATGGTCACCTCCATCGCGGTCTACCACCGCCGGCTGGGGCAGCTGCGCGGGCTCATGCTGCTCGTGCTGTGCTTCCTGGGCAACGCGATCGGCGGCCTGCTGCTCGCCACCATGGCGCGCTTCTCCACGCTGACCGCCGGGCACGTCGGGGAGAAGATGCTGGGAGCGGTGGAGGTCAAGCTGGGCTACATGACCACCGCGTCGGGGATGGGCGACCTGTTCGTCCGCGCCATCCTCTGCAACCTCATGATCAACGTGGCGATGCTGCTGGTCTACAACGGCTTTCTCAAGGACTCCATCACCATGGCGCTGACCATGGTGATGTCGGTGTTCATCTTCGCGTTCCTGGGGCTCGAGCACTCGGTGGCCAACACTGTCCTGTTCACCATCGTGGGCTTCACCCAGGGGATCGACGTGCTGCCCGCCATGGGCAACGTGGCGATAGCCCTGCTGGGCAACTTCATCGGCGGCGGCGTGCTGATCGGCATCTACTACGCCTACGTCAACGACGACCGCCGGATCGGTCGACGCGCGGGCTGAGCTACCGCCGCGCCCTGTTCGTCGGGCGCGCGTCCTCGCCGGTGAGGCGCTCATGCACCTCGTAGACGGCCAGCGCGGCGCTGGCCAGCTCCGCCCAGGGCTCCGGGCCGGCGGGTGAGCACGACGACGCGGCCGGCCTCCCCGATGCCACCGGCGCCCGCCGCAGCACCGCCCGTGCCGACCGCGGCTCCACCCCCCACTCGACATCAGGCAAGGCCCGGCCGAAGTCCCACGTCAGCTCGCGCCCGGGAATCCGCCAGCGCAGCACCGGCGCCTGCCCGGTGTGGTCCACCGTCTCGGCCGCCCCCTCGCCCGCGACATCCGCACCCTCGCCCGCGACATCCACCTCCGCCTGCCCGACGGCGGGGGCCAGCGCTGCCCGCCCCCACCGGGGCCGACGGGGGAGGCAGTCGACGGCGGGCTCACCGACCACGCGGTCCACGGCCACCCCGTCACCGGCCACCCCGTCGACGATCTCCACCCGGCGCGTGGCCAGGCGGCCCTCGAGCAGCTCGATCAGGCACCCGCCCGGCTGCGCGCGACCGGCGTCGTCGACCACCTGCCACCGCCCGAACGTGCGCTCCACCACCAGCCGGGTGGCCAGCAGCCCGGGCGCCCGCCGCGACCGCGTGCCGGCCACCGGCGCTAGGTCCAGCACGATCCGCGCCAGGTGCGGATGCCCCGCCCGGTCCGCGACATCGGCGAGCGGGCGGTCCAGCAGCAGCGCCCGCCGGTCCTCCGCGGTCCGGGGCGCGTCCGGCCGCTCCACACCGAACCGCCGCGCGGCCAGCCAGGCCCCGTCGAGGGAGTCGAGGAGGTCGCGCCACCGCTCCGCGACGGGTTGCCCGTACCGCCCGCTCAGCACCGCGAACTGCCGCCCGCGCTCGGTGGGCAGCGCCAGTTCGGCGCCGTCGTCGAAGCGGTGCACGGCGGGTGGCGCCTCCACCATCGCCAGGCCGGCCCGTGCCAGCTCGGCCTCGAGCGGGCGGCCGGATTTCTTGAACAGGTCGCGCCAGGTGGCGGGCAGGGTGACGACGGGGGGCAGCTGCCCGCGCTCCGCCGCCCAGCGCCCCCCGAGCGGTCCGCCGGCCAGGTCCAGGCGCACCGGATGGCCCAGTTTTGCCAGCCGCGCGGCGCAGGCCATGCCGGCCAGCGTGCCGCCTCGGATCGTGAGCATGCGGCCCAGGATAGGGCTTGACGTTCTGTCGGAGGGGGGGCATATAGTAGGAACTACCGCACGCCTGTTCGATTAGTTCGGGGAAGCTCTGGTTGGGCACGGCGCCGCGGTATGGGCCGCTCCGGCCCGGCGCAGCCTCGACCCCTGCGTCGGGCCGGGGCTCCCGGGTCGAATCGCACAGTCCATCAGACGATCCCCGGGAGGCACCCATGCGCACATATCAGGAACCCATCCACGTGCTGTTCCGCGACGAGCCGCGGCAGTTCATCTGGCGTGACCGGCTGCTGCTGGTCAAGGAGGTCCAGGGCCGCTGGAGCCAGGCCACCCCGTGGTGGTCGGGCCGGCAGGTGCGCGCCGCCCGCGGGGAGGAGGTCGCCCCCGCCCCCGCCCCCACCCGGGACGGGGAGGAGCCCCCCAGAGCCGAAGTCCCGCCAGCCCGCGGCGACCTGCTCAGCGAGCGGGAGGTGTGGCGGGTGGAGGCCGGAAACGGGAGCCATCGCGGCGTCTACGAGCTGGCGCGCACCGTCGATGCCGACAACTGGGTGCTGCAGGCGGTGCTTGACTGATGATCGACTTCAGCCAGGCCCGGCGCCTCGCCGCCGAGGCCGAGCACGCGGACCTGCCGACGGAGCGCTACCTGGCCGCCTACCGTTCGGCGGAGCAGGTGGCCATCGCCGCCATCTCGGCAGCCCCCGTGGGCACGCGGCCCCGCCAGGACGTGTGGTCGCTGCTCTACCGGGTTGCGCCGGAGTTCGGGGAGTGGGCCGGGTTCTTCGCCGCGGTGGCGCCCAAGGCGCGTGCCGTACAGGCGGGCGCCAGGGCGCTGGTCACCGAGCGTGACGCCGCGGACCTGGTCCGCGACTCGCAGCAGTACCTCGCCGAGACGGCGCGCTGGCTGGGCCGCCGGGAGCAGGCGGGACGGCAGCAGGCAGGCCATCAGCAGGCAGGCCGGGAGCAGGCGGGTCGTCAGCAGGCGGGCCATCAGCAGGCGGGACGGCAGCAGGCGGCCGCGAAGGCGTCGTGATGGACAGCTTCGTGCACCTGCGCGTGGCCTCGGGCTACTCCTTCCAGTACGGCGCCTCCCACCCCGGCGAGCTGGTGGCCGAGGCGGTGCGCCACGGCATGGACGCGCTCGCACTCACGGACCGCGGCGGCCTCTACGGCGCCGTGCGGTTCGCGAAGGCCTGCCTCAAGGCGGGGATCGCGCCCATCGTCGGGGTGGACCTGGCGGTCCGGCCGGACGGCTGGCGCCCCACCAGGCGCCCCACGGCGGCCCGCGGCGGGCAACTGCGCGACGAGCGGCTCCCGCGGCTCGTGGTGCTGGCCACCTCCCGGGCCGGGTGGGGCACGCTGTGCGAGCTCATCACCGCCGCCCAGCTCACCGGCGAGCGGGGGGACCCGGCGGTCACCCTGGAGATGATCGCGCGGCACTGCGCGGGGCGCGACGCGGTGGTGCTGCTCGGCGCGGACTCGGAGGTGGGCGAGGCGCTGGCCGCCGGCCGCCCGGACCTCGCGGAGGACGCCGCCACCCGGTGGCGCTCCGAGCTGGGGCACGGGCTGGTCCTGGCCGCCACCAACCATCAGACGGGCGGGCGCGGGGCCGCGTCGGCCCACCAGGCCGCCGGCATGATCCGGCTGGCGCGCCGGCTCGCGGTCCCCGTCGTCCTCACCAACGCGGCGCGGATGGCGCGGCGGGAGCAGGCCGCCACCGCGGACGTGCTGGACGCCGCCCGCCGGCTGGCCCCGCTGGACGTGCGCACCATCGACAGGCGCAACGCCGAGGGCTACCTGAAGCCGGGGGAGGCGATGGCGGCCGCGGCGGAGGAGGCGGCCCGCCTGGCGGGTGAGCCGGACGGCACGGCGCTGCTGCGCGCCACCCGGCACCTGGCCGAGCGCTGCCGGCTGGACCCCGTCGGCGACGTCGGGCTGGGGGAGATCCGGCTGCCCGAGTTCGAGACCCTCGGCACCACGCTGGTCGAGGCGCCCGGGGTGCTGCGCGCGCGCTGCGAGGCGGGCCTGGCGCAGCGCTACGCCACCCTCACCCCCGAGGTGACCGGCCGTCTCGACGACGAGCTGTCCGTGATCGGCAGGCTCGGGTTCGAGTCCTACTTCCTCACGGTGGCAGACGTGGTGGGCCTCATCCGGGAGCTCGGCATCCGCTGCGCGGCCCGCGGCTCGGGCGCCGGCAGCCTGGTCAACTACGCGCTCGGGATCTCCGGGGTGGACCCCATCCGGCACGGCCTGATCATGGAGCGGTTCCTCTCCCCGCTGCGGGTGGCGCTGCCGGACATCGACCTGGACGTGGAATCCGCCCGCCGCACCGAGGTCTACGACAAAATCCTCGCCACGTTCGGCGGCCAGCGGGTGGCCTGCGTGGCCATGATCGAGACCTACCGGGTGCGCCACGCCGTCCGGGATGTGGGCGCCGCGCTCAGCCTGCCGCCGGTGGAGGTGGACGCCATGGCCAAGGCGTTCCCGCACATCCGCGCCCGGGACGCCCGCGCCGCCCTGCGGGACCTGCCCGAGCTGCGCGCCGCAGGCCTGGGGGAGGAGCGCCTCGATGTGCTGTTCTCACTGGTCGAATCGCTCGACGGGCTGCCCCGGCACATCGCCCTGCACCCCTGCGGCGTGATCCTCAGCGACTCGTCGCTCGGGCAGCGCACCCCGCTGGAGGCCAGCTTCGGCGGCTATCCGATGAGCCAGTTCGACAAGGACGACGTGGAGGACCTGGGCCTGCTCAAGCTGGACGTCCTCGGCATCCGGATGCAGTCGGCCATGTCGCACGCGCTGACGGAGATCGCGCGCACCTCGCCGGCCGGGCCCCCGCCGCTCATCGACGACCTGGACCCCTTCGACGACCCGGCCGTCTACGACATGATCGCCCACCGCGCCACGCTCGGCTGCTTCCAGATCGAGTCGCCCGGCCAGCGGGAGCTGGTGGGCAAGTTCGGCCCCGAGACCTTCCACGACCTCATCGTCGACATCTCCCTCTTCCGTCCCGGCCCGGTGAAGTCGGACATGATCACCCCGTTCCTGGAGGCGCGGCAGGGCTGGGCGCAGCCCGAATACCTGCACCCCAGCCTCATCCCGGCCCTCGAGCAGACCCAGGGCGTGGTCGTGTTCCACGAGCAGATCATCCAGATCATCTCGGTGGCCACCGGCTGCACCCTGGCCCAGGGCGACGAGGTGCGCCGGGCGCTCGGAGACAAGGAGGGCCAGGCGCAGGTCAAGGAGTGGTTCTGGCCCAAGGCCCGCGCCCGCGGCTACGACGAGCACATCGTCGAGCAGATCTGGGAGATCCTCGTCTCGTTCGCCTCCTTCGGGTTCTGCAAGGCGCACGCCGCCGCGTTCGCGCTGCCCACCTACCAGTCGGCGTGGCTGAAGCGCTACTACCCGGCGCACTTCCTCGCCGGCATCCTCACCCATGACCCGGGCATGTACCCCAAGCGGCTGCTGCTGGAGGAGGCCCGCCGCATGAACATCGCGGTGCTCGGCCTGGACGTCAACCGCAGCACCGCCCAGTACCGCGCCGAGGCGCTGGCCGACGGCGAGGCCGCGGAGGAGCCGATGGCGCTGCCGGAGCACCTCGCCATCGGCGCCCCGCCCACCATGGACGGGCTGCCGCAGGTCGACGGCTGGGGCATCCGGCTCTCGCTGGCAGACGTCAAGGGCATCGCCGAGGCGGAGATGGAGCGCATCGTCGCCGGGCAGCCCTACGCCTCGCTCACGGACTTCTGGGGGCGGGCCCGGGTGGCCGAGCCCGTCGTCGAACGGCTCATCCTGGCCGGCGCCTTCGACGCCCTCTACCGCATCGGCCGTCACGCCGCGGTGCAGCGCCGCGGCCAGATCACCCGCCGGGACCTGCTGCTGGCGCTGGCGGACCTGCACCGCCAGCGGCGGGCGGACGAGCGGGTGGTGTCGCGGGCGAAGGGGCGGCGCAGGAGTGTCGCGGGGACGGACCCCGGGGAGCTCGCCTGGGCGCAGCGGCAGCGGGCGGGCCATCCGCCGCAGGCGGTGCAGGGCGCGCTGGACTTCGGCGTCGGTGAGACGGAGCCGACGGCGGACGTGCCGGTCACCGGGCTGCCGGAGATGGACGACGAGCAGCGGCTGAAGGCGGAGCTGGAGATCCTCGGCCTGGACGTCAGCCACCACATCATGGAGCGCTACCTGCCGCTGCTGCGGGCGCTCGGCGCCACCAGTTCGCGCACCCTGCTGCAGCAGCGCAACCAGGCCGAGATCCTCGTCGCGGGCGTGAAGGTGGCCACCCAGACGCCCCCGGTGCGCTCCGGGCGGCGCGTGATCTTCGTCACCCTGGATGACTCCACCGGCCCGGTGGACGCCACCTTCTTCGAGGACGCGCAGGGCCCGTACGCGGCCACGGTGTTCGCCTCCTGGATGGTGCTGGTGCGCGGCAAGGTCCGCCGCACCGGCCCGCGGGGGGTCTCCATCCGCGCCACCGGCTGCTGGGACCTGGGCAGGCTGGACGAGGCGTGGCGGGCGGCGCTGTCCGAGGGGGCCACCGAGGCCGAGGCTGTCGCGGCGGTGGCGGCCATCATCGACGAGGTGCCCGTGGGCTACTCCCTGGTGGGCCAGTGGCACCCCGCGCCGGCCGAGCGGCAGGCCCCGGCCGCCCAGCCCGCACCGGGCGTCGACGAGGAGCCGCCCCCGGACCCGCAGGAACACACCCGCGCGGGCGGCATGGGGCGCCGCCGGGTGCTGGTGCACGCCAGCGGGTTCACGCAGTCGCCCTACGCGGACATCAAGCCGGCGGGCACCGGCGCGGCCGAGGCACCACGCAAGCTGTGGCACTCCAGCCCGGGAAGCTCAGGGAGATGAGATGCCAGTCATCGCGCATGTGGACATGGACGCCTTCTACGCGTCGGTGGAGATGGCCCGGCACCCAGAGCTGCGGGAGGTGCCGATGTTCGTCGGCGGCTCCACCCGCGGGGTGGTGCTCTCGGCCAACTACCCGGCGCGCCGGTTCGGGATCGGCGCGGGCATGCCGTCGAGCCGGGCCAGGCGCCTGTGCCCGCAGGTGGCCGTGATCCACCCGGACTTCGACCACTACACGGCGGTCTCCGACGGCATCCGCGAGATCTTCGACACGGTGACGGACCGGGTGGAGATGGCCTCCATCGACGAGGCGTTCATCGACCTCACCACGGCGCTGCGCCGCCTCGGCGGGGACCCGGTTGCCATCGGGGAGACGCTCCGCGCCCAGGTGATGGACGAGCAGGGGGTGCCCTGCTCGATGGGCATCGGCCCCAGCAAGTTCATCGCCAAGCTGGCGTCGAAGGCCGCCAAGCCGGACGGCCTGGTGCGGGTCCGCCCCGAGGAGGTCATCGCGTTCCTGCACCCGCTGCCGGTGGAGGCCATCTGGGGGGTGGGGGAGGCGACGGCGGCGCGGCTGCACCGGCTGGGCCTCAGCACCGTCCGCGACATCGCCAACACCCCCCGTTCCACCCTGCAGCGGGCGCTCGGCGACGGGCAGGGCGCGCTCCTGCTGGACCTTGCCTGGGGCCGCGACGACCGCTCCGTCCTGGCCCGAGAGCCCGCCGAGCACAGCGTCGGCTCGCAGGAGACGTTCCCGCAGGACACCGACGACGCGGGCGTGGTGGCCACGGAGATCCTGCGGATGGCGGACCGCACCGCGTCGCGGATGCGGGCGCAGTCCATGGTGGGGCGCACGGTGACGCTGTCGGTGCGGTTCGCGGACTTCACCACCATCACCCGCACCGGCACGATCTCCGCCCCCACGGACCGCACCAACGACATCTACGCCGAGGCGATGCGGCTGTTCACCAAGCTCAACCTGCAGCGCGCCCGGATCCGCAGGGTGGGGGTCCGGATGGAGAAGCTGGTGCCGAAGGCCAGCACCTACGAGCAGCCCGCGCTGGACGAGCCGGCCCGCGGATGGACGGAGGCAGAGCAGGCCATCGACAAGGCGGTGCTGCGGTTCGGCCCGCACGCCGTGCGGCGGGCCACCCTCACCCGCCGAAGGGATGAGCGAACTGATCCACACCTGATCCATGCCTGATACACATTCGCAACGGTCCCCCAGCAGCATGGGGGAGATGAAACTCCTTGTCATCGCGCCCGCCTCCCGCTATCAGCCCGGCCACTTCGGCGAGCTCCTGGTGGCGCTGGCGGACCGGACTGTCGCCCTCGCCCGCGAGGCTGGCTGGATCACCACCCTCATCGGCATGCAGGACTGCGGGGATCACGTGTGGCACGCGGCGCTCGCTGCCGCGGACGCGGTGGTGCTGCTCGGCGGGCACGACGTGGACCCGCGCGTCTACAAGGGCAGGAACGAGTATCCCGGGTCCGGGGACCACCTGGGCACCGCGGACCGCCGCTCGATCGCCGTGGTGCAGGCCTGCCGCGCGGACCGCCGCCCGCTGCTGGGGATCTGCCGCGGGATGCAGTTGATCAACGTGGCCTACGGGGGGAACCTGTCTCCGGACCTGTTCACCGCCCAGACCCACCGGCTCCCCGACGGCCAGCGCGGCATGTTGGACCACCTCGTCGACGTGGAGGCCGGGTCGCGGTTGGCGGACGCGCTCCCAGCTGAGCGGTTGACGGTGCGCAGCTCGCACCATCAGGGCGTCGAACGACTGGGCGAGGGCCTGAGGCCCACGGCGTGGGCCACTCACGACGGCGTGATCGAGGGGATCGAGGACCCGGACCGCCCCGTCCTGGCGGTGCAATGGCACCCGGAGGACGAGGGGGCGGAGCCGGATCAGCTCACCGGTCTGCTGGGCTGGCTGGCCGCGCACATCCGCAGCACCGAGGCACCCCGCGCGAGCGCCTGAGGAGGATCAGAGGTCGCCCTGTTGGCGACGGCGCCACCGCTCCTCAAGCTTGTCCATGAAGTCCTGCGATGGGTTGGTCGACGGCGAGGGCCGCGGCGCGCTGGGCCCGCGCCTGCTGGGCTGGGCGCCCTCGTCACCCACCCTGCGCCACGAGTTGATGCCGATCAGCGCCGCGCCGAGCATGAGCAGGAAGCCGAGCACGCTCACCGCGGGGTGCACCTGGACCCCCACCAACAACACCACGACGCCGGCGATGAACCCCACGCCGGCGATGGCCGCCCTGCGGCGGTGAATGCGGATGGTCGACGACCCGCTCAGCGTGTCAGCGAGCTTGGGGTCCTCGGCCATGAGGGACGCTTCAAGCTGCTCCAGCAGCTTTCGTTCCTGCTCAGAAAGCGCCATTGGTTCTCCCTCGTCGACCTTTCGTTCCAGTCTATGCGCCGGGTCAACCGGCGGGAAGTCGACGCCAGAGAGAGGCCGGCAGGAGGATCGCCCTGGCCCGCACCATGGCCGAGGAGTCCGCCCAGAGCGAGGCCCGCACCGCGCGCACCTGGGCGGGCAGCCGCCCAGGATCCGCCGCGTCACGCGAGAACCTACTCACCTCGACGGTGTGCGCGAGCTCCCGCAGCGCCGCCGCGCCGTTGGGGGGAAGGTCCACGGACTCCGACACCGGCCCGGGGGAGCCGTCCGGCCAGGGCCGGCGGAAGTCCCGGAACAGGGCCTCCACCTCCGTCCACGCCGAACCGGCCGCGACCCTCGCCTCCTGGCCGCCGCGCAGCCTCCACCACCGCTGCCCCCGCCGGACCGCGGCGGGCACGCTCAGCGCGACCAGCGCGATCCCGGCGAGCAGCCAGTCCAGCCATCCCACGTCGCCGTCGCCGCCCGGGGCGCTGGGCTGGAACGTGGGCATCGGCTCCTCGGAGGGGAGCGCAGACGGCAGGGTCGTGGGCGTCGACGGGCTGGGTGACGGCGAATCCGACGGTGCGCCTGAGGGCTGCGTGGCCGGATCGGTGTACTCGGGAGGGCCGTCGAACGCGGGGGTGGGCTCGAACGGCACCCAGCCGAGCCCGTCGAGGAAGAGCTCCGGCCAGGCGTGGGCGTCGTGCGCGGTGACCTCGAAGGTGCCGTCCTCGAGGCGCTCGCCGGGGGCGAACCCGACGGCCATCCGCGCGGGGATCCCCTCGAGGCGGGCCATGGTGATCATGGCCGCGGCGAAGTGGATGCAGTAGCCTGCCCGCTCCTCGAGGAGGAAGGCGCTGATGGCGTCGGAGCCGGTCGACGGCGGGGCCTCGAGCGAGTAGGTGAAGGCGTCCGAGCGGAGGAACTCCTGGATGGCCAGCGCCTTCTGGCCGGCGGTGGCGGCCTCGGAGACCACGTCGGCGGTCAGGTCCGTGACCACGGGGGCGAGCCCCTCAGGCACCGCGACAGTGACGGCGTTGACGCCGCCGCCTGCCTCGGCCGCCTCGATGTCCTCCCGCGACGGGGACGGCAGGGTGGAGACCACGGAGTAGTTGAGGTCGATCGTCTGTTCCAGGCGGTCCGGGCCGGAGGCCACGATGCTCATCGTGTCCGGGTCGAAGCTCCAGCTGCCGTCGGCGTCGATGGACTCGGCCGCGAACGGGGCGGGTAGGTACTCCGACGGCACGCCGGCCATGGCCACGTCGATCTCGACGCGTTCGCCGGGGAACGTGTGGGCGCCCGCCAGCCCGATCCGCGAGAGGCGCATGGGGAGCAGGCGCGCCCCTGCGGTGGTGAGCTCCGGCAGCGCGACGGTGCGCATGTAGACGCTCTCGTCGTTGGAGGTGCGATACGTGAGGATGCGGGTGTCCGCGGGCCGCTTGAGATCCTGCTCCAGGCGGACGGTGGGGTCGCTGAGCTGGATGGGGCCGTCCGGGCCGTCGCTGTTCCAGGGCTGCTTCTGCCCGAGCGGCACCAGCGGGGCGAGCACGAGCGCCAGGGCCACCGCGACCGCCCCGAACGCCACCGCCACCTGCGCCCGCGACAGAAGGTAGGCGCCGACGCGCGACGCCTTGCCGGTGACCTCGTCGGCCAGCCCCGTGGCGCTCACCAGCAACGCCAGGTAGCCCACCACCACGGGCAGCACGAACACGAACGACAGCTCGTCGATGACCGCGATGGACGCGATGCCGTACACCAGCGCCACCGGCGCGATGGCCCACGCCGGCTGTTCCAGGACGTTGACCAGCAGCTCCACCACCAGGATCAGCAGCCCGGTGAGCGCCACGATGAGCCACATCAGACCGGGGGTGGGCTCGACGGGCGCGGCGCTGGTGCGGATGGTCACCACGCCCTCGGCGACCAGCGCCTGCATCGAGCCCAGCGGATCCGTGATGCCCGCGCCGGCAAGGGAGGTTGCCCGCCAGACCACGTAGGCGCCGCCCGCGAGGATCTGGAGCATCAGCACCAGCATCCGCGGCAGGTGGAGCGCGGCGAGCGCGGCCCCGGTGACACCGACGATCCCCAGCACGACGGCGGACTCGACGAGGTAGCCCGCGCCCTGCACCATCGTCGAGAGCGGGAGCAGCCCGAGCCAGAGCGCGACCGCGGCCACGAGGCTGGTCCAGGGGTGGTAGCTGAACCTCACCGCGACACCCGCTTCCACACCTGGGGCATCGGCTCCCCCGGCGCGTAGGCCTCGATGGTCCAGCCGTGGTTGCGCAGCAGCCTGCAGGCGTCGTCGTGCTCGTCGTCGGCGGCCCCCCAGGCGCGCGCGTCCGGCACCAGCGCCACCAGGCTCCGCGCCCGCCCCCCGGCGGCCACCAGCGCCGCCGCGTCCGCCGCCCGCAGCAGGCCGGTGGCCGCGACGATCGAGGACGCCGAGGTGAGCGCCTCGGTGTCCGTGACGGCGCGCCCCAGCCACGTCTCCTCCGACGGCGCCAGGTCCGTCATGGCCTCCACCATCGCGTGCCGCGCCCCGTGCCCGACGGCGTGGCCAGACTCGAACACCGTCCCCGACGGCGCCACCACGGACAGCCGGTAGCGGCCCTCCACCAGCAGCGCCGCGATCGAGGTGACGGCGGAGACCGCCCACTCGAGGCTGCCCGTGGGGCCCTCGCCGAGGTGCGCGTCGAGCCTGTTGTCCACGATGAGCGTGCTCGACGGGTCCCACGGATGCTCCTCGAGCCGGACCATGAGGTCGCCCTGCTTGGCGCTCATCTTCCAGTGCACCCGACGCATGTCGTCGCCGTGGCGGTGCTCGCGCACCAGCACGTCGTCCTGACCGGCCTGCCCGATCCGCTGCGGGGTCGCGTCGCCCGCCGCGCCCAGCCCCGCCCCGCCGGTGAGCTCGCCGAGCGGCCACACCCGAGGCGTGACCCGCAGGAGGGTCGTCTCGCCGGCAGCCGTGAACGTGCGCAGGGCGAGGCCGAACGGGTCCGCGGCGGAGCCCAGCAGCGGGCCGATCTCGAACCGCCCCCGGAGCGCAGCCTCCAACGTGTAGCCCACGGCCTGACGCCACCGGCCGAAGCCGCGGGCGATCACGAAGGCCGCCCC
Organism: Tessaracoccus sp. MC1679; assembly: GCF_014164775.1. GTDB lineage: Bacteria > Actinomycetota > Actinomycetes > Propionibacteriales > Propionibacteriaceae > Arachnia. The sequence goes on along the minus strand of NZ_JACJGB010000006.1, from coordinate 76,842 downwards.
ACCCCCCAGCGGGTCGGGTGCGGTGTCCAGGAAGCGCAGGGCGCTGGCCTGCGCCGGGGACTGGTTGGCCACCTGCAGCACCACCCGGGTGGAGGTGCCGACGGGGATGGTGGGCGGGGTGAGCGAGCGTTGGTGGCTGACGCGTGGGCGCGCCAGCACGAGGTAGCCCGCGGCGAGCAGGGGCAGCACCGCCAGGGTCAGCGCCACCCACATGAGGTCGCGCTCACCCAGGTAGCCGGCCCCGGCGGTGGCCGCGACACCCAGGACCAGCAGCATGATGCCGCGGCCCGTCAGCCGGGTTCCCCGCTTGGGCAACGCCTCAGCCCCGGTTCGGTGCGGGGGTGGCGTCGACGATGGCCCCGATGATGCTCTCCGGGTCCCGCCGCGACACCTGGGCCTCCACCGTCGGCAGCACCCGGTGCGCCAGCACGGCCACCGCGAGGCTGCGCACGTCCTCGGGGATCACGTAGTCCCGGCCCGCCAGCGCAGCCTCCACGCGGGAGGCCCGCATGAGGTGCAGCGACGCGCGGGGGCTGGCCCCCAGCCGGAGGTCCGGGTGGCGCCGGGTGCCCTCGGAGATGGCGACGATGTAGTCGTTGATCACCGGGGCCACGTAGACGCTGCGGATGGTGCGGACGGCGGCGGCGATGGCGGCGGCGTCGGTGACCGGCGAGATGCTGGCCAACTGGTCCCCGCCGGCGTTGTGGGTGAGCATCGCCACCTCGGCCTGCCGCGCCGGGTAGCCCATGGTGATGCGCGCCATGAACCGGTCGCGCTGCGCCTCGGGGAGGGGATAGGTGCCCTCCATCTCGATGGGGTTCTGGGTGGCGATCACCATGAAGGGCTCGCTCAGTTGATACGTGTGCCCGTCCGCGGACACCTGGCCCTCGGCCATGGCCTCCAGCAGCGCGGACTGCGTCTTGGGGGAGGCGCGGTTGATCTCGTCGCCCAGCACGATGTGGGCGAAGATGCCGCCCGGCTTGAACTCGAACTCGCGCGTGGCCTGGTTGAACACCGACACGCCGGTCACATCGCTGGGCAGCAGGTCCGGCGTGAACTGGATGCGCTTGACGTTGCCGGAGATGGCGCGGCCCAGCGACTTCGCCAGCACCGTCTTCCCCACCCCGGGGACGTCCTCGATGAGCAGGTGGCCCTCAGCGAGCAGCACCGCCACGGCCATCCGGATCTGATGGGGCTTGCCCTCGATCACCCGGCCCATCTCTGCGGCGATGTCGCGGGCGAGCTTGGAGACCTCGGCGAGCGAGGGGGTGACGGGCTGGTTCACCGGGACTCCTTCTGGTGGCGGGCCGGGACGGCGGTTCCAGCGTAGTTGCCAGCGGCAACGACCAGCCAACACGCCACAAAGTGGTGCCCCGGTGGGGGGAAGTGGGGTACGGTGGGGCGAAATGGAGCGAAGTGGATGGCTAGTGGAGCGAAGGGGGGCGCACACCGATGTTTCTGGGGACCTACACACCCAAGTTGGACGAGAAGGGGCGCCTCATCCTGCCCGCCAGGTTCCGCGACGCCTTGGAGGCCGGACTGGTGGTCACCCGCACCCAGGAGCGGGCGTTGGCCGTCTACCCCAAGGACACGTTCGAGGCGCTGATGGCAGAGGCCATGAGCGCCCCGAGCACCGTGAAGCAGGTCCGCGACTATCAGCGCATGATGACGGCGGGCGCCAGCTTCGAAGTTCCGGACCGGCAAGGGCGGGTGACCATCCCCCAGATCCTGCGCGACTACGCCGGCCTGGATCGCGACGTCGTGGTGATCGGAGCGATGAACCGCGCCGAGATCTGGGACGCCGAGACCTGGCAGACCTACTCCGCGGCCAGCGAAGAGGGTTTCGCCGGCATGGACGACGAACTCAGCGCCTTCCACAGGCTCTGACGGCCCACCCGGTGGCTCCCGGCCGGCGGCCCTGACCTCACTTCCCCGATGTCAGGTCCACTCCGGAAGGGAACCTCCGGGTGGGGCGCACGAGACGGACGAATTTCCATCAGAAGACAAGGGTCGAGACACATGCAGGGCTACGCGGACGTTCACGAACCGGTCATGAAAGACCGCATCGTCGAACTCCTGCGCCCGGCCCTGCAGCGCCCGGGATCGGTCTACGTCGACGGCACCCTCGGCCTCGCCGGCCACGCGATCGCCGTGCTGGAGGCCTGCCCGGAGGCCCGCCTGATCGGCATCGACCGGGACCCCGACGCCCACGCCGTCGCCCGCGACCGCCTGGGCCCGCTGGCCGAGCGGGCCACCCTCGTGCACGCCGTCTACGACGAGCTCCCCGAGGTGCTGGAGGATCTCGGCGTCGCGAAGGTGGACGCCATCCTGCTGGACCTCGGCCTCTCCTCGCTCCAGATCGACCGCCTGGAGCGCGGCTTCGCCTACCGCGTCGACGCGCCCCTGGACATGAGGATGAACCCGACGGAGGGCCCCACCGCCGCTGACGTGCTCAACACCTACCCGGCCCGTGAGCTGGCGCGGATCCTCAAGTGGTACGGCGAGGAGCGGTTCGCGGACCGCATCGCCCGCGCCGTCGTCGACGAGCGGCAGCGCGCCCCGTTCACCAGCTCGGGGCGCCTGGTGGAGACCATCTCGGCGGCCATCCCCGCCGCCGCCCGCCACACCGGCGGCCACCCCGCCAAGCGCACCTTCCAGGCGCTGCGGATCGAGGTCAACCGGGAGCTGGCCGCCCTCGAGGGGGTCCTGCCGGCGGCCGTCGACGCCCTGGCCGTGGGCGGCCGGATCGCGGTGCTCAGCTACCACTCGCTGGAGGACCGCCTGGTCAAGCGCACCCTGGCCGCGAAGTCCGCGGACCGCGCACCCCGCGACCTCCCCGTCGTCCCCGAGTACCTCAAGGCCGAGTTGATGCTGCTGACCCGCGGCGCCGAACGGCCCAGCGAGCACGAGACCGCCAGCAACCCCCGGGCCGCCTCCGCGCGGCTCAGGGCAGCGACACGAATCAGGGAGGCCACCGCATGAGCGCCCAGCCGATCACCGCCGCCGGGAGCCCGCCCGCCCCACGCCTGCGCGTCGTCAGGATGCCCGGCGGCACCGTCTCCCCCCTCGGCTTCGCCGTCATCGTGGTCCTGTTGATCGCCGCCGGCCTGGGCCTGGTGATGGTCGTCACCACCTCCGTGGGCGCCCAGTCCCGCGAGCTGGCCGGCCTCCGCAGGGAGGCCACCGAGCTCGGCTACACCCAGGCCGCCCTCACCTCCCAGCTCCAGAACGTCTCCAGCGCCAACGCGCTGGCGCTGCGGGCCTCCCAGCTCGGCATGGTTCCCAACCCGTACCCGGCGTTCATCCACCTGGCGGATCACACGGTCACCGGCGTGCCGACGGCCGTCACCGGAGACGAGCTGCCCTACCTGCGCGGCCGCCGCTCAGAGGCGCCCTCGACGGCGGCCCCAGTCACCACGCCGAGGCCGGAGGCGCCGGTGGTAGAGCTGCCCGACGATCTCGTCGCGGCCGGAACGACGGGGGAGTAAGGCCATGGCGGAACGCAAAGGGCGGCCGCGGGCCACCAACGGGACTCGTGCGTCATCGTCCTCGCGCCCCCAGAAGGGCGCCGCCGCGGGCGGGAGGAAGCCCTCCGGCGACCCGACCCAGCGCTCCACCGCGCGCCCGGCAGCCAAGCCCGCCGGCAGGTCGTCTGCCAAGCGAGCCTCGTCGTCGCGCCCGGGCGCGCCCAGCCGTCGGGCCGAGGCTCGGCGCTACCGCAAGACCCTGCGGCTCCCGGTGGGACGCACCAGCGTCCGGATCCGCGTGTTCATGGTGACGCTCGCGGTCCTGCTCGGGATCGCCGGCGTGCGCGCCGTCCAGCTGCAGGGGATCGACGCCCAGGCGTTCGCGGCGGAGGCCGCTGCCAAGATGAAGTCCACCAGGGACCTGCCCGCCACCCGCGGCACCATCACCGACCGCAACGGGGCGGTGATGGCGGCCACCGAGCCCGCCATGATCGTCTCGATCGACCCGGACATGATCCGCACCAACGGCGCGGACAAGCGCTACGCGATGAGCGCCAAGAAACAGGAGGAGGCCGCAGCCGCGCCCAGCGCAGTGGCCGACATCCTCGTCGAGCACCTCGGCGGGCAGAAGTCCACCTACCTCAAGCTGATCAACACGCCGGACTCGCTCTACGAGATCGTGAAGCGGAAGGTGCCGGCCGCAACCTACACCGCCATCCAGAAGGACATGAAGGAAGGCTTCGGCGGCGACGGCAGCCGCCCCTGGAAGGGCGTCTTCGGTGACCCGGACCCCATCCGCGTCTACCCGAACCGCTCGGTGGCCGCCAACGTGGTGGGCTTCGTCAACGGTGAGGGCGAGGGCGCCGCCGGGCTTGAGTACGCGCTCAACGCGGACCTCAACGGCACCGCCGGCAGCATGGTCTACGACTGGTCCACCTACGGACGCATCCCGCTGGGCACCAACATCATGACCCCGGCCGTCGACGGCAATTCCTACCAGACGACGCTGGACTCGGACCTCAACTGGATGACCGAGCAGATCCTGGCCGAGTACGTGAAGCAGGCGGGCGCCACCACCGGCAAGGCCCTGGTGATGAACGTCAAGACCGGCGAGATCCTCTCGCTGGCCAACGGACCCGGCTACGACGCCGCCAATCCCGGGCGCGCGGACACCTCCGACCTGGGCAACCGCGCCGTCACGGAGGCCTACGAGCCCGGATCGGTGCAGAAGGTCCTGACGATGGCCGCCCTGGCTGACCAGGGCCTGGTCACGCCCACCACGAAGGTGGTCGTGCCGGAGCGGATCGCCTCGGGCGCCGGCTACGTGCGCGACTCCTTCGATCACGGCCGCATCAAGCTCACCGGCGCCGGCGTGGTGGCGCAGTCCTCCAACATCGGCACCATCCTGCTGGCCCGGCAGATGGAGAAGGCCACGCTGGCCGAGTACCTCGCCGGATTCGGCCTCGGCACCAAGTCCGGCGTCGGCCTCCCCGGCGAGACCTCCGGCAGCCTGCCGGGCGCCGACATGGCGGACTACACCAGGGACCAGATCTCCTTCGGCCAGGCCCTGTCGGTCAACGCCATCCAGATGGCCGCGGCCGTCAACGCCGTCGCCAACGGCGGCGTCTACGTCCAGCCCACCATCCTCAAGTCCGGCACGCAGGCCGACGGCACCCCCGTCGAGCTGCCCGAGCCCGTCACGCGCCGCGTGGTCTCCGAGGAGGCCGCGGACACCGCACTGGAGATGATGGAATCGGTCATCACCCTCAACGAAAACCGTGCCATCCCCGGCTACCGCACCGCCGGCAAGTCCGGCACCGCCCAGCGCTTCGACCCCTCCTGCAAGTGCTACAACGGCTTCACCGCCAGCTTCGTGGGCGTCGCACCCGCCGAGGACCCCCAGATCCTGGTCTACGTGGTGCTGGATCAGCCCACCAACGGCAACCTCGGCAGCCGCCTGGCCCTGCCGGCCGTCAACGACATCCTCGAGCTCGCACTCCCGCGCTATAACGTCGCCCCGTCGACGACGCCGGCGCCCGAGATCCCGCTAACGTTCGAGTAATGAACCACACGCTCCGCCCCGCGACCACGCCGCCGGCGCCGCTCGCGGTGCTCGCCGCCGGGCTGGGCCTGCTGGGCGACGCGCAGGGCGATGTCGCGGTGTCGGGGGTCACGCTTGACTCCCGGGCCGTGCAACCCGGCTGGCTGTACGTGGCACTCCCCGGCACCCGCACGCACGGGGCCGCGTTCGCCGCCGCCGCGGTCGCTGCCGGCGCTGCCGCCATCCTCACGGACCACGACGCCGGGGGCGATCTCGCCCTGGGCGTCCCTGTGCTCTACACCGAGGACCCCAGGCACGCAGCGGCCGTGATCTCCGCCAGGTTCTACGGCGAGCCCTCCCGGGCGATGACCATGTTCGGCGTCACCGGCACCAACGGCAAGACCACCACAGTGGCGCTGCTCCAGGCGGGCCTGGCCGCGGCGGGCCGGCTGGCCGGCACCATCGGCACCATCGGCTTCCGGCTGGGCGAGGAGGAGCTGCGGACCGCCCGCACCACGGTCACCACACCCGAATCGCCGGACCTTCAGGCGCTGCTGGCCGTCATGCAGCAGCGCGGGGCTGACTCGGTGGCCCTGGAGGTCAGCTCCCACGCCATGGCGCTCAGCCGCGTGGACGGGATCGAGTTCGACGTGGCCGGCTTCCTCAACCTCGGCCGCGACCACCTGGACTTCCACCCCAGCCTTGAGGACTACTTCGAGGCCAAGGCCGCCCTCTTCGCCCCCGGCCGGGCGAAGGCGAGCGTGGTCTGGATCGACGACCCCAAGGGCCGCGAGATCGCCCACCGGGTGGCGACCCACGGCCGCAGCCGGCTCGTCACCGTCGGCAGCACCCCCGACGCCCACTACGTGCTCTCGGACTACCGGGGCGTCGCCCCGCTGGGCGGCCGAGCGAGCCTCACCAGGGACGGGGAACGGCTGGAGCTGGAGCTGACCCTCCCCGGGGCCTACAACATGATCGACGGCGCGGTGGCGTTCGCCATGCTGGAGGCGGTCGGGGTCCCCGCCGACGCCGCCCTGGCCGGGCTGCGCCGCGCCCAGGTGCCGGGCCGGATGCAGCGCGTGGACCTGGGGCCGGGCGCCCCTCTGGTGGTGGTGGACTTCGCGCACACGCCGCAGGCCGTGGGCGCGGCCGTCGAGTCCCTGGCCGGCCTGGGGCGCGTGGTCACGGTGCTCGGCTGCGGCGGGGACCGGGACGCGGACAAGCGGCCCGAGATGGGTGCGGCGGCCGCGCGGGGGAGCGACCTCACCATCGTCACGGACGACAACCCGCGCACCGAGGACCCCGCCCTCATTCGCGCCCAGACGCTCGCGGGAGCCGAGTCGGCCCGTCGCGACGGCGCCCGCGTGCTCGAGGTGGCCGGCCGACGCGCCGCCATCGAAGCGGCGCTGCGGGGGGCCGACGCCGGTACGGTGGTGGCCATCCTCGGCAAGGGACACGAACGAGGCCAGATTCTGGCCGACCGCGTCGTCGACTTCGACGATGTGGAGGAAGCGACGCGCGCCTGGCGCCGCCTGAGGCAGGAAGGAGCCACCCATGAGGCCTCGCCTGATGAGTGAACTCGTCGACCTGATGCAGCCCGCCCCCGTCGAACTCGTGGGGGAGGACGCCGTGGTGGGTCCTGCCGTGGTGATCGACAACCGAGAGGCCACCGAGGGTGCCCTGTTCGTCGCCATCCCCGGGGAGCGCGTCGACGGCCACGCCTACGCGGCGGCCGCCGCCAAGTCCGGCGCGGGGGGCGTGCTGGGCATGACGGTCACCGAGGCGCCCGTCCCGCACATCCTGGCCGAGGACTCCGTGGCCGCTCTCAGCTGGCTGGCCCGCGGCATCGTCCGCGAGGCCCGCGCCCGCGGCATGGTCAGCATCGGCGTCACCGGCAGCTCCGGCAAGACCAGCACCAAGGACCTCATGGCGCAGGTGTTCGAGGCCGCCGGCCCCACCGTCGCCCCCGTCGGCTCCCAGAACAACGAGGTGGGGGTCCCGCTGACCGCCTGCCGCGTCGGCGACGACACCGCCTACCTGGTCTCCGAGCTCGGAGCCCGCGGGGTGGGTCACATCGCGTGGCTGACCTCGCTGGTGGGGCTGGACGTCGGCGTCTGCCTCAACGTGGGCCGCGCCCACGTCGGGGAGTTCGGCGGCCTGGAGGCCACCGCGCAGGCGAAGTCAGAGATCGTCGCGGACCTCGCCGAGGACGGCTGGGCCGTCCTCAACGCCGACGACCCGGCCGTGGCCGCGATGCGCGACCGGACCCGCGCCAGGATCGCCTGGTTCGGCGAGGGGGAGCTCCCCGCCGGGCAGTTGCGCGTCACGGCACGTGGCGTCTCCCTCAACGCCCTCAGCCAGGCCGGCTTCGAGCTGGTGGCCGACGACGGCTCGGGCGAGCGCGCCGCGCCGGTGACCCTGCGGGTGATCGGGCGCCACCAGGTGGGCAACGCACTGGCCGCCGCGGCGGCCGCCCTCGCCGTCGGGCTGGACCTCGAGCTGATCGCCGCCGCGCTGTCCGGCGCGGCGCCCCGCTCCAACTGGCGGATGGAGCTGCACCCGCGCGCCGACGGCGTCCTGATCCTCAACGACGCCTACAACGCCAACCCGGACTCGATGGCAGTGGCCCTCAGCACCGCCGTCGAGCTGCGCCAGGGCACCCGCGCCGAGCATCCCGATGCGCGCGTGATCGCCGTCCTCGGCGACATGCTGGAGCTGGGGCCCCTCGCGCCGCAGCTGCACGAGGAACTCGGCCGGCTCGCCGCCGATCTCGGCATCTCCGAGGTGGTCGCGGTGGGGGACCTGGCCGGGTATGTCGTGGCCGGCGCCGCCGCCGAGGGGCTACCGGCACGGGTCTCGGATCGGGAAAACGTGGCCGGTTCCCTTAGCCTTGGCCCCGGCGACGTGGTCCTCATCAAGGGGTCCCGCGGCGTCGGACTGGAAACCGTCGCGGCCGAACTGGCTGACGGAAACGGAGGCGTCAAGTGATCAACATCCTCACAGCGGGGGCTTTGTCCCTGCTGTTCGCCATGGTGGGCACCCCCATGCTGATCAAGTTCCTCACCCGCCGCCAGTACGGCCAGTTCATCCGCGAGGACGGGCCCACGGCCCACTACGTCAAGCGCGGCACCCCCACCATGGGCGGCCTGATCATCATCGGCTCCGCGGTGCTGGCCTACGCGCTGTCCCACCTGGTGCGCTGGCAGGCGCCCAGCCTGTCCGGGATCCTGGTGCTCGGCCTCGCCGTCGGCATGGGCTTCCTCGGCTTCCTCGACGACTGGTCCAAGATCTCCAAGGAACGCAGCCTCGGCCTCACCCCGCGCGGGAAGCTCCTCGGCCAGTTCCTCATCGGCGGCGTCTTCGCGCTGCTCGCCCTGAACTTCCCCGACGAGCGGGGCCTGACGCCCGCGTCGCCCGCGATCTCGTTCCTCCGCGACGTCCCATGGCTCACACTGCCGCTGGTGGTGGCGGTGGCGTTCATCATCTTCCTCATCATGGCCTGGTCCAACGCCGTCAACATCACCGACGGCCTCGACGGGCTGGCCGCCGGCAGCGCCACGCTGGTGTTCGCGGCCTACACCATCGTCAACATCTGGCAGTTCAACCAGTGGTGCGCCCGCACCTCCACCGCCGGGCCCCGCTGCTACGAGGTCCGCGACCCGCACGACCTGGCCGTCGTGGCGGTGGCCTTCGCCGGCGCCTGCTTCGGGTTCCTCTGGTGGAACGCCAAGCCGGCCAAGATCTTCATGGGCGACACCGGCTCGATGGCCATCGGCGCCGCGCTGGCCGGCCTGTCGATGATGACCCGCACCGAGCTGCTGCTGGTCATCCTCGGCCTGCTGTTCGTGATCGAGGTGGGATCGGTGGCGCTGCAGGTCAGCTACTTCAAGGCCACCAAGGGCAAGCGCATCTTCAAGATGTCCCCCATCCACCACCACTTCGAGCTGCTCGGCTGGGATGAGGTCACCGTCGTGATCAGGTTCTGGATCATCGGCGGGCTCTGCGTGGCGCTGGGCGTGGGCATCTTCTACGCCGAATGGGTGGTGGGTCAGTGACGAAGCACTGGATGACCGAGGCCACCCGGCTCTCGGACTGGCCCTCCGCGCAGGTGGTCGTGGCCGGGCTGGGCGTCTCCGGCTTCGCCGCCGCGGACGGCCTGATCTCGCTGGGCGCGAAGGTGATCGTGCTGGACGAGTCGACGGCGCACGCGGACAAGGCCACGCTGCTGGAGCACCTCGACGCGACGGTGGTGCTTGGCCCCGGCGCCACCGCGCAGCTGCCGCCGGGCACGGACCTGGTGGTCACCTCCCCGGGCTGGCGGCCCAGCGCGCCGCTGCTGGGGCAGGCGGCCGCCGAGGGGATCCCGATCTGGGGCGAGACCGAGCTGGCCTGGCGGATGATGCAGCCGGACCGGGCCATCCCGTGGCTCGGCATCACGGGCACCAACGGCAAGACCACCACCACCCAGATGCTGGAATCCATGCTGATCGCCGACGGGAGGAAGGCCGCCGCGGTGGGCAACATCGGCCGGCCCATCATCGAGGCCATCCTGGACGACACCGACTACGACGTGTTCGCCGTCGAGCTGTCCAGCTTCCAGCTGCACTGGATGAACAACGTGAACCTGCACTCGGCCGCGGTGCTCAACCTCCACCCGGACCACCTCGAGTGGTACGAGGGCGACCCGGAGGCCATGGCGCTCTACGCCGCGGACAAGGCCAAGATCTATTCCGGTGTCACCCACTCCTGCGTCTACAACGTGGCCGAGGAAGCCACCGAGACCATGGTGGAGAACGCCGACGTGGTGGAGGGCGCCCGCGCGATCGGCTTCACGCTCGGCACCCCCGCGGTCTCGATGCTCGGGATCGTCGACGACCTCATCGTGGACCGCGCGTTCGTGGCTCAGCGCCGCGACTCGGCCCTGGAGCTGGCCAAGGTCTCGGATGTCCAGCCTTACGCCCCCCACAACGTGGCCAACGCGCTCGCCGCGGCCGCGCTGGCGCGCAGCTACGGGGTCAAGGCCACCTCCGTGGCCGCCGGCCTGAAGCGACTTCAGCTAGGCGGGCACCGGATCCAGCAGATCGCCGACGACGGCGGGGTCCGCTGGGTGGACGACTCGAAGGCAACCAACCCCCACGCCGCCAACTCCGCCATGCAGGCCTTCCCCTCGTTCGTGTGGATCGCGGGCGGCCAGGCCAAGGGCACCACGTTCGACGACCTGATCGCCCGCCACCACGACAAGATGCGCGGCGCCGTGGTCATCGGCGTGGACCGGCACCTCATCGCCGACGCGCTTGCCCGACACGCGCCGGAGGTCCCCGTGCGGGTGCTGGACAGCACTGAGACTGGGGTGATGGACGAGGTGGTGGCCCTGGCGGGCGCCATGGCCCGGCCGGGGGACACCGTCCTCCTGTCCCCGGGCTGCGCCAGCCTCGACATGTTCGACAGTTATTCAGCACGAGGCGAGAAGTTCGCCGAGGCGGTCCAGCGGTACCTGGCCGGGTAGGGGAGGAGAGCACCTGATGGCGTCCGACGCAGCGTCTCCCGCCCGGCCGGTCAGCCTCTGGTCCGAGGCCAAGGCCCTGGCGGCCTCCCCGATGGCACCCTTCTACTTCATCGTGGCCAGCGTCACCGTCCTCGTGCTCGTCGGCTCCCTCATGGTGCTCTCGGCCTCCTCCGTGCTGGCCCAGGCCACCGAGGACGGCCCCTACTACTTCATCATCCGGCAGCTGCAGTTCCTCGTCGTCGGCGTGGCCGCCGCGGTGGTGCTCAGCAGGCTCAAGCCCGACTACCTCCGACGGCTGGCCTGGCCGGCCTGGACGCTCGCCGTGGTGCTGCTGATCCTGGTGGTGGTGATGGGCGCCGAGATCAACGGCAACCGAAACTGGCTGGCCTTCGGGCGATTCCAGTTCCAGCCCTCCGAGTTCGCCAAACTCGCCCTGGTGGTGTGGTGCGGGGCGGTGTTTCACATCAAGCGTGGCCGGCTGCACGAGCCCGCCCAGCTGGCCATCCCCCTGGTGCCCCTCGGCGGCCTGATCCTCGCGCTCGTGCTGGCGGGCCGGGACCTCGGCACCGGCCTGATCATCGGCGCCATCCTCGTGATGGTGCTCTTCTTCGTCGGCACCTCGATGCGAGTGCTCGTGCCGCTCGGCGCCCTGGCGCTCGGCCTCGTCGGCCTGCTGGTCTACGGCTCCGGCAACCGCATGGACCGGATCAGCATCTTCCTCAACCCCGAGTCCAATACGGACCTCTCCTCCCAGCCCATGGCGGCTCTGTACGGGCTGGCCTCCGGCGGATGGTGGGGGCTGGGGCTGGGGGCCAGCAAGCAGAAGTGGGGTGGCCTGAAGACCGGCGCCCACACCGACTACATCTTCGCGGTGATCGGTGAGGAGCTTGGCCTGTTCGGGGTGCTGCTCATCATCGCCCTGTTCGCGCTGCTCGGCTGGGCCGGCCTGGAGGTGGCCATCCGCTCGGATGCCATGTTCAACAAGGTGGTGGCCGCGGGTATCACCGGCTGGTTCCTCGTGCAGGCCGTGATCAACATCTTCGTCGTGCTGCACCTGCTTCCAGTCCTCGGCGTGCCGCTGCCGTTCGTCTCCTACGGCGGATCCGCGCTGCTCTCCAGCCTGATGGCGGTCGGGGTGTTGCTGGCGCTCGCCCGCGACACACCGGACGCGCGGGCGTTCATCGCCTCCCGTTCCAGGAAGGCGCGGCCCCGGATGACCAGCGTCATGGCTGCCACCAAGGAGGATTGAGATGCCCAGCATCGTCATGGCCGGCGGCGGGACGGCGGGGCACACCTCGCCGCTGATCGCCACGGCCAACGCCATCAAGGAGCGGTCGGAGGTGTCGATCGTCTGCGTCGGCACCGCGAAGGGGCTCGAGACCCGGGTCATCCCGGAGGCCGGGCTCGAGCTGCGCCTGATCGACCCGGTCCCGCTGCCGCGCACCGTCAACCTGGACCTGCTCAAGCTGCCCGTCACCCTCACCCGGTCCGTGCGGCAGGCCCGCCGCATCCTCACCGACGCGCGCGCCGACGTGCTGGTGGGCTTCGGCGGCTACGTCTCCATCCCGGCCTACCTCGCCGCCCGCCTGTCGGGCGTGCCGGTGGTGGTGCACGAGGCGAACAAGCTGCCGGGCATCTCGAACCGGATCGGCGCCCGGTTCGCCCGCTTCGTGGGCACCACCTTCCGGGAGACGACCATGAAGGGCGCGCGCCTGATCGGGATGCCGATGCGCCGCTCCATCACCCACCCCACCGTCGCCCCGGCGGAGGCGAGGGTGTCGTTCGGGCTGGACCCGGACCGCCCCACCCTGCTCGTCAGCGGGGGGTCGCAGGGTGCGCGGAGCATCAATGTCGCGGTGACCGAGGCCAGGGACGCCATCCTCGCCGCCGGCATCCAGATCCTGCACGTGCTGGGGCCGAAGAACTTCACCCCGGACCTGGTGCCAGTCCGCGGCGCCTCCGGCGCGGTCTACCTCCCGGTCGAGTTCGTCGACGACATGGCCCTGGCCTACGCCGCCGCGGACCTCATGCTGGGCCGGGCCGGGGCGGGCACCGTGATGGAGACCGCGGTCTCCGGGGTGCCGGTGATCTTCGTCCCGCTGCCCTACGGCAACGGTGAGCAGGCGCGCAACGCCGCCGAGCTCGTCGCGGCGGGGGCCGGTTTCCTCGTGTCGGACGACGAGTTGACGCCGAGTAGACTGACCGCGCTGGTGCTGGACACGTTCGGGGATCCCGGGCGGCTGGCCGCCATGTCAGAGGCGTGCCGAGGGATGTACCCGTCGGACGCCGCCGATGTGCTTGCAGAGGCCGTCCTTGCGGTGGCCTCAGATGGAAAGGTGTGAGTGATGCTCCTCAATCCCGTTGAGGTCGTCCCGGTCGATCAGGTCGGCCCCGTCCACTTCATCGCCGCCGGCGGATCAGGCATGAGCGGCGTCGCCCGCCTCTACGCCGAGCTGGGGATCAAGACCTCCGGGTCTGACCGTTCGGATTCGACGGCGCTGCGGAGCCTGGCCCGCGCCGGCGTCACCACCTACGTGGGCCACGACGCGTCGCAGCTCGGAGACGCCCGCACCGTCGTCATCTCCTCGGCCATCCGGCCGGACAACGTCGAGCTGGTGGAGGCCCGACGGCGGGGCCTGCGGATCTGGCACCGCTCCGCGGCGCTCGCCGCCCTGATGCAGGGCAAGCGCGGCGTGTCGGTCTCCGGCACCCACGGCAAATCCACCACCACGGCCATGACGGCCGTCATGCTGAGCGAGGCCGGGCGGGACCCCAGTTACGTGATCGGCGCGCCGCTGTCCACCACCGGCGCCAGCTCCGCCATCGGATCGGGGCCGGCGTTCGTCGTCGAGGCCGACGAGTCGGACGCGTCCTTCCTGCAGTACCCCACCGAGATCGCCGTCATCACCAACGTGGAGGCGGACCACCTCATCAACTGGGGCACCCCCGAGGCCTACGCGGACGGCTTCCGCGCCTACGCCACCCGCCCGCACGTCCAGCACGTGGTGATCAACGTCGACGATCCGGGCTCCCGGGCGCTGGCCCACGACCTGATCGGCGAGGCCAAGCACATCATCGCCTACGGCGAGTCCGCGGACGCGGACGTGCGGATCACCGACGTGGTGGCCCACGGCAACGGTGTCGCGGCCACCCTCACCTACGGCGAGGAGGCCGGCCGGATCGTGCTGCAGGTGCCGGGCAACCACAACCTGGCCAACGCGTCGGCCGCCTACGCGGTGGGCCGCATCCTGGGGCTCAGCCACCAGGAGGCCATCGATTCGCTCGGCCGCTTCGAGGGGACGCTGCGCCGTTTCCAGCTCATCACGGACACGGCCGGGATCCGCGTCTACGACGACTACGCGCACCACCCCACCGAGATCCGCGCCGCGCTGACGGCCGCCCGCCGCGCCACCGCCGCCGGCAACGAGGCAACCGGGCTTCAGGGCCGCCTCATCGCCTGCTTCCAGCCGCACCTCTACAGCCGCACCGTGGACTTCTCCGACGAATTCGGGCAGGTGATGACGCTGGCGGATGTCGCCGTGATCAACGACGTCGACGGCGCCCGCGAGGATCCCGTCCCCGGCGTCACCGGCGAACTCGTGGTGGACGCCGCCATCCGTCACGGCGCCAAGGACGTGGTCTACGTGAAGGAGAAGTACGACCTCCCCGCCGCCCTCGACGAGATCGCCCGCCCCGGAGACCTCATCATCACGCTCGGCTGCGGCGACGTGACCATCGTCGGCCCCCTGCTCGCGGACCTGTTGAAGCAGCGGCCGGACGCCCGGGCCTCGTGACGGAGGCCCTGCCGCCGGGTGAGTTCGCCAAAGCGCTGCAGGAGAAGCGGACCTCGGAGCGGCGCCGTCGCTGGATCATCCGCGGCTCGCTCGCCGCGGCCGTGGTCCTGCTGCTCGCGGGTGGCTGGCTGGCGTTCTTCTCCCCGGTGTTCGAGGCCCGCGCCGTCGTCGTCGAGGGCACCTCGCTGCTCACGGTCGACGAGGTGACCGCCGCGGCCGGCGTCGAGCTGGGCGTGCCGCTGATGCGCCAGGACGTGGCCGCCATCACCGAGCGGGTCCGGGCGTTGACCCCGGTGCGCGAGGTGCGGGTGTCGCGGCGGGTGCCCAACACTGTCGCGGTGGAGGTGACCGAGCGGGAGGTAGCGTTCCAGCGGCGGCGGGAGGGCGAGTGGGACTGGGTGGATGCCGACGGCGTGGTGTTCCACCGCACCGCGGATCCGCGCCCGGGCACCATCCAGGTCACCAGCAGCAGCACCGACGAACGGCTCCTGCGCGACGTCGCGGTCGTCGCGGCGCACGTGCCCGAGGACCTGCTGCCCGAGGTGCGCAGGATGACGGCGGAGGCGGTGGACAGGATCACGCTCACCCTCGACGGGGGACGGACGCTGGTGTGGGGGAGCGCGGAGGAGTCCGAGCTCAAGGCGGAGGTGGCTGCGGCGCTGCTGGCGTCGGTGGAGGCGGAGGTCTACGACGTTTCCGCCCCCCGCCACCCCACCACCAAGTGAAGTGACCCACCCCGCCTGTTATGGTGCGTCACGATGCAATGCCGCGTCGAAAATTCACCGCGGGGGTCGAATGAATGCAATGAAGAGGAGTGCGTCGCTGATCTGGCGCTTGGCGCTCCTCCCGCTCGCGGCTCTGCTCCTCGCCGGAGGGTGTTCGCCCACCGTTGAGCCGGAGCCGTCGGCATGGCGCGAGGATGTGATTCGGGCGGCCGAGGAGGCCACCTCGCCGCTGGAGCGCGAGATCCTGAGCGACGGTGCCATCACCGAAGCGGAGTTCCGCGAGGCGTTCGCCGCGTTCCAGGAGTGCATGGATGGACTCGGCGTCGCCATCGAGATGACGGAGAGCCACGGCCAGTTCGCGGGGTTCAGCACGGGAAGCGGTGACGCGGACCAGGCGGCGGAGACCTGTCGCCCAGGGACGATCGACATCATCGAGCCCTGGTTCGTGCAGATTCGTGGTAATCCGGCGCGAGACTCCCAGCCGGAGGTCACGGTCCGGTGCCTCAAGCGGATGGGCGTCGTCGGCGAGGGTTACAGCGTGGCGGATCTGGAGCGCGACCAGACGTCCGCCGACACGGCGTTCGGGCCCGGACTCCAGCTCTACCTCGACTGCCTCACCCTGGGCGATGCTCTGCCCAAGGGGGAGTAGCCGGTGACGCGCCCCGCCGGGGCCCAGCCGCCGGCCCGCTCGGTGGTGGTGCTGTTGATGCTGCTGTCGGCGCTCCTCGCCGGCGCCGCCGTGGCGGTGGGGGCGATGGTCGTTGGGCGGCATGCGAAGGCGGTGTCGTCGAGGCCGGACTCGGTGGCCGTGAGCCTGGAGGGCTTCGACGACGCGCGCCAGGTGACGCTCACCGTCACCCAGGGTCCGGAGTTGGCCGTAGACGCCCGGGCGGAGGGGATCCTCATCTGGACCGCCTGCGAACCCGGCCTGCAGCTGGCGTCCGCGGCTCCCGTGTTCCGGGTGCGGTCCGCCCAGGGCACGACCACCACCGTCGCGCTCTCCACGCAGCTGCCGTGGACGAGACCCGTGGGCAGGCTGGACCGCGGCGCGGCCGTGGCCGATGTGCACGCGGCGTTGGTCGCGGCGGGCGCGCTCGCCGACAACCCTGGCGAGGCCTTCACCGACGCCAGCTGGCGGGCCTTGACCGCGCTGGTCGAGGTCTCCGAGGAGGCTGATCAGATCCCGGCCTCAGCGCTGCTGTGGCTTCCGGAGTCGCCGATGAGTTGGCAGAGCTGCGCGAGCCCGCGAGGGTCGCGCGTCGCGATGGATCAGCGGATCGGAGGGCTGACCTCGGTCACGGCCTTCTCCGTCGACCCCACCGCCGTCGGCTCGATCGAGGGGCCCCGACACATCGTCGTGGAAGACATCGAGGTCGTCGTCGAGGACGACCGGGTGACCAGCCAGCCCGACATCGCCGCGCTGATGGGCACGGCGGCCTACTCCCAGTGGAGGCTGACCGGTGGGCAGGTGCCCATCGTGGGCACGTATCGGTTGGCGGAGACGCTGGAGGTCGGGGTCGTCCCCGCATCCGCCGTCCTGCCCGGCACGGCTGCCCCCTGCGTGATCTCGGACTCGGGAACCGCCTTGTCCGTCGCGGTGGTGAGCTCCAGGTTGGGCAGGACACTCGTGGAGTTCCCGGGCGGATCGGCACCATCGGCCGTTCGACTCGACCCCGATGTGGCGTCGCGATGCCCGTGAGCGTGCGTGCGCTCGGGCACCGATTCGGCGATGCGTGGCTGTTCCGGGACGTCTCGTTCTCGGTACCGCAGCAGGGGAGCGTGGCCGTGGTCGGTCCGTCCGGGAGCGGGAAGTCCACCCTGCTGCGCATCCTTGCCGGAACGCTGGCTCCGACCGAGGGGAGTGTGGAGATCCCGCCTACGACGAGGATCAGCCTGGTCCATCAGACCCCCCACGGCGTTGGTCCGCGGACGGTCGTCGACCATATCGCGCTGCCCTGGTGGGCACGCGGCGCCGACCTGACGACGGGCTGGCATGAGGCCGAACGGATCGCCGCGACGCTGGGACTCGACGGTGCGCTGCACCGACCCTTTTCTGAGATGTCCGGCGGCGAGGCGCAGCGGATCAGGCTGGCGGTCGCCATGGCCGAGCAACCCGACCTCATCCTCGCCGACGAGCCGACGGCGTCCCTCGACGCCGGCAACGCCATGTCGGTGGTCGCCTCGCTGCGTCGCGTCACGGACCTGGGCGCCACCCTCGTCGTGGCCACCCACGACCCACGAGTGGCGGACGCCTGTGGCCAGGCCGTCCGCTTGTCGGGACCGTCGGGGGACGGGTGAGGGCCCGGCTCGTGGCGCGCGAGGCGCGCGTCAACCTGATCACCGGGGCCGCGCACGCCGTCCCCCTCAGCCTCGCGGTGGCCGTCATCGTGGCGGTCCTCGGGCTCGTGGCCATGGAGGAGTCCTGGGTCGTCCAGGCGGAGGAGCAGCGCTATGTCGCCATGGGCGGCGACGTCGTCATCGTCGAGGCACCCGGCGCGATCGACGTGCGTCGCTGCGACGCTCTGCGTGGGTCGTCCGCGGTGGAGGCGTCGGGCGCCGTGCGCCGCGAGGGGGCCGTGGCCCTCACCGTTCTGCCCGCCCACGACCTGGAGCTCTTCTCGGCCTCGCGCTCCTGGATTCAGTGGCACACCGGAGGTGCCGCGTCGGTGGTGGCGGCGTCGGCACTCAGCGATGCGTTGGGCGCCCGCCTGATGATGGAGGGCAACCTGACCCCCGTCGACGCGACGTTCGCCTGGCCCGAGGACGGACGCAGATCCCCTGTCGGGGCCGGCATCGTGCAGGGCGGCCTGACCGACGCCGCCGACCAGTGCTGGGTCCGGCTCGCGGACCCGAGGCGCGAGGCCCCCTCGTGGCTGACGGTGGTGGCGCTGGCGTCCACCGAGGACGCGAACCTGGCCGTGACGCCGCTGAATCCGGCCGCCGGCGGGGTGCTGAGCGCGCCGACGGGCGGTGTCCGCGCCTATGCCTGGTTGCTCGCGCTGATCTGTGGCGCCGTCGTCGGGTGGCTCTCCTGGCGGGCTAGGGCGGTCGAAGCCATCTCCGCTCGGGCAGCGGGGGTCCCGGCGGCGGCCCATGCGGCCCAGTCGCTGATCGAGTCCCTGGCATGGGGGACCGCCGGTGCCGCGCTGGGAGGGTCGATCCTGGTGATCGCCGCCGCCTTCCGGTGGTCCGCGGCGGCCGCTGTGCCGCTCGCCGAGCTGCTGCCGATCGCGCTGTCGGCGCCCCTGGGGGCGAGCTTGGCGGCGGCTCTGTCGCTCGGCTGGCACCGCCGTCGGCCCTTGGACAACTACCTTCGCGCGCGGGTGGGTTGAAGCGTCGGCGCGCCGATGTCTCAACCCTGAAGTAGCACTTGAGGTCAATCCTGATCGAATACGACGTGGCGTTGGACGCTGGACGTGGCGCTCCCATAGCCTTCGGGGCATGGCAAGCGCATCTCAGAACTACCTCGCGGTGATCAAGGTCGTCGGCGTCGGGGGCGGCGGCGTCAACGCCGTCAACCGCATGATCGAGGCCGGGCTCCGCGGTGTGGAGTTCATCGCAATCAACACGGATGCGCAGGCGCTGCTGATGAGCGACGCCGACGTGAAGCTGGACATCGGCCGCGAACTCACCCGCGGGCTCGGCGCCGGGGCAGACCCGTCGAAGGGCCGCCAGGCCGCCGAAGATCATTCCGATGAGATCGAGGAGGCGCTCAAGGGCGCCGACATGGTCTTCGTCACCGCCGGAGAGGGCGGCGGCACCGGCACCGGCGGCGCGCCCATCGTGGCCAAGATCGCCCGCTCGCTGGGCGCGCTGACCATCGGCGTGGTGACGCGCCCCTTCTCCTTCGAGGGCCGTCGCCGCTCCTCCCAGGCCGAGACCGGGATCGAGGGGCTGCGCGAAGAGGTGGACACCCTCATCGTCATCCCCAACGACAAGCTGCTCCAGATGACGGACCGCCAGGTGGCCATTCTGGACGCGTTCAAGCAGGCCGACCAGGTGCTGATGCAGGGCGTCTCCGGCATCACGGACCTCATCACCACCCCTGGCCTGATCAACCTGGACTTCGCGGACGTCAAATCGATCATGAGCCAGGCCGGCTCCGCCCTCATGGGCATCGGCTCGGCCCGCGGCGAGGACCGCGCCCGCGCCGCCGCCGAGATGGCCATCTCGTCCCCCCTCCTGGAAGCCAGCATTGATGGCGCACACGGCGTCCTGCTGTCGATCGCGGGCGGCTCGGACCTGGGCCTGTTCGAGGTCTCTGCCGCGGCCCAGCTGATCGAGGAGGCCGCGCACGACGAGGCCAACATCATCTTCGGCACCGTGATCGACGACGCCCTCGGCGACGAGGTACGGGTCACCGTCATCGCCGCCGGCTTCGACGGTGGCCAGCCCCAGAAGCGCCAGGCCCGCCCGGTCGAGCAGCGTGCGGGCCAGCCGTCGCGCCCCTCCTCGCAGCCTCCGGTCAGCAACGCGCCGCAGGTCAGCCCCATGCCTGGCCAGCGCCCCGCACCGACGGCGCAGCCTTCGCCCCGCCCGATGGACGACGACGACCTGGACGTGCCCGACTTCATGAAGTGATCGGCGCGCTTCGGTGCGTCGCCCGCCCCACAGTTGCAAACGGGCGCTAGCCTCATTCCCATATCTATGAAGGAGGCACCGTGGGCGTTCGACAGCTTGCCGCGTGGATGGGTCTCGTCGAGGACGGCCGCTATCGTGACGAGGACCATCGTGACGACGACGCGGAGCTCACCGACGACGTCTACGTGGATGAGGAGAGCGAAGAGATGAGCAAGGTGGCTTCACTTCCCACGCGCCGCCCCACCGTGGTGCCGCCGGCCGCGCAGAAGGAAGTGGCCGATCTCAGCCGCATCGTCAGCGTCCGGCCCCGCTCCTACAACGAGGCCCGGGTGATCGGGGAGAACTTCCGCGACGGGATCCCAGTGATCATGAACCTCTCGGACATGGAGGACGGCGACGACAAGCGGCTGGTGGACTTCGCAGCGGGGCTGATCTTCGGTCTGCGCGGAAACATCGAACGAGTCTCAAGCAAGGTGTTCCTGTTGTGCCCGCACAACCTTGTGGTAGGGCCTGAAGACAAGGAGCGCATCGCAACCGGTGGCTTCTTCAATCAGAGCTGACCCGTGGTCGCCTACATCCTCTGGTGGCTGATCGGCCTCTACATCTGGGTGCTGCTGGCCCGGGTGCTCCTCTCATGGATCCCCATGTTCGCGCCCCAGTGGACCCCGAAGGGGCTGATCCTCGTCATCGTGGAGTTCGTCTACACGCTGACCGACCCGCCCGTGAAGGCGCTCGGCAAGGTGATCAAGCCCGTGCGCATCGGCAACGTGTCGCTGGATCTCAGCGTGCTGGTGTTGTTCATCGGATTGCAGATCCTGCAGTCATTCGTGGGATTCATTCCCTTCTAACAGAAGGTTGAACCCGTCCGTTAGCTGTTGGCACAGGCGCGAAGCGCTACGCTAGCCTGAAACTGAGCCGGGCTTGTCCGGCCCGATTCCTTTCGATCTATTGGAGCAACAATGAGCCTGACCTTGGATGAGGTTCGCCAGATCCGCTTCCGCATGTCGCGCCGTGGCGAGACCGGCTATCAGGTGGGTGACGTTGACACGTTCATCGACAAGGTGGAGCTGACCTTCGACGAATTCGACAAGGAGCGCGAGCGCATGCGCCGCGAGCTCGAGTCGGTTCAGCAGGCCAGCGTCTCGGGCGGCGACGAAGCCTCGGCGGGGCCCGCGCTCCAGGAGAAGGACCGCGAGATCGAGTCCCTGCGCTCAGAGGTGGACCGGCTCAACGGCGCCCTCAGCGAGGGTGGAGACGCCAACGCAGCGCTCTCGGCCTCCGAGCAGCGGATCCGCGAGCTCACGGCAGAGAACGAGCAGCTGCGCAACCAGCTGGAGCAGGTGCGCTCCGAGTACGACAGGCTGCGCTCCGAGCGTGTCACCTCCGTGGGCGGCGCCGAGCACCTCACCGTCACCTCCAGCGCCGAGGCCGCGCCCGCGGTCACCCGCCTGCTGCAGATGGCCACAGAGCAGGCCACCACACTCGTCAACGAGGCCCAGGTGGAGGCTCAGCGCAAGCTGGATGAGGCTGAACAGCGCGCCGGTGAGATCAAGACCGATGCCCGCACCAAGGCCGAGCGCATCGAGTCCGAGGCCCGCGTCAACGCGGAGCAGATGACCCACGAAGCCTCCACACGCGCCGCTGCGGTGGACCACCAGGCGGCCGAGCGTCGTCGCGAACTCTTCGCGGACCTGGAGCGCGAGCAGGGCGAGCTCACCACCAAGGTGGACCACCTGCGCGGCTTCGAAGCCAGCTTCCGCGAGAACATGTCCAGTGTCCTGCACCGCTTCATGAGCACCCTGGACGGGGCGAAGTCGGAGCCGGAGGACGTGCCCGAGCTTGCCCAGGGGCAGTCCGGCACCCCGCGCCTCGACGCGCTGGCAGGCGGCGATCAGGGCTAGTGGTCATCACCGCTAGGTCACCGGGGGTCTAGCCGGCCCAGGCACGCACATTCCTTCGTTGTCGTCGATCGACGATACCCCCGCATCGCCTCACTCCTCCGCCTTGCACTGCACGCACCTGGACCACCCATCCCCCCGACGAACTAACGGTGATAACCACTAGTCACCCCAGCATCACCACACAGGCCGGCGCCCACGGGCGTCGGCCTGTTGACTTGACCGGCCGGTGGTGTACCCTTCCCGAACAGCCCTGACAGGAGAGCACAGAATGCCCACGTCGAAGAAAGCCGCAGACCCCAACGCGGTGCTGCCGGTCCTCGAGGGAGAGGAGCCCTGGACGCCCGAAGAGGTCGCAGAGCAGCGCGCCGAACTTCAGGACGAACTGGAGCGGCTCGAACGCCGGATCGAGGTCACCGAAGCCGAGTTGGAGGCGCTCCTGAAGGGCGGCACAGACGGCGCCGGACGAGATCCGGCAGACGTCGGCTCCAGCAACTTCGAGCGGGATCAGGAGTTGTCGCTGGCACAGAACGTGCGCGAGATGGCCGAGCAGCTGAGGCTGGCCATCCACCTGTTCGACAGCGGCGAGTACGGCAACTGCGAAGTGTGCGGCAACCCCATCGGCAAGGGTCGCCTCCAGGTGTTCCCCCGCGCCACCATGTGTGTCACCTGCAAGCAGCGCGAGGAACGGCGCTGACCCCCCGACGCCGCGGCATCCGTCGGATCGCCGTCGGCATCGGGCTCCTCGGCCTCGGTGTGGATCAGCTCGTCAAGATCGCCAGCGTGGCCTTCCTCGAGCCCGGCCAACCGGTCGAATTCGTCGGCCAGTTGCTGAAGCTGAACCTCATCCGCAACCCTGGCGCCGCCTTCGGCATGGGGGCGCAGGCCACCATCGTGTTCTCCATCTTCGCGATCGTGGCCCTCACGGTCTGCCTCGTCGTTGCGCTTCCCCGGATCACCAGGCTGTGGCACGGTGTGGCGCTGGGCCTGCTGCTGGCCGGCATCACCGGAAACCTGGTGGACCGCATCACACAACCGCCCTCGTTCCTCCGCGGACACGTCATCGACATGTTCCAGCTGCAGTATTTCGGCGCGATCTTCAACGTCGCCGACGTCTGCATCACCGCCGCGGCCGCGCTCATCGTCATCGGTGGATTCCGCGACGAGCGTGCGGAGGCCAAGCAGGCCGCCGAGGCGGACGCGTGAGCGTCTTCATCGTCCCGGACGCACTCGCCGGCGAGCGGATCGACGCCGCGGCCGCCCGAGTCTCCGGGTACAGCCGGTCCCGCATCGAGTCGATCATCGAGGCCGGGGGAGTGCAGCTCGACGGGGTGCTGGTGGCCAAAGGGTCCCAACGCGTATCCGGCGGAGAGCTCCTGGAACTGGCCGACGATGCGGCCCCCGCCGGGGTGCGGGTCTCCCCCCACCTGGCAGACGGGGTCCGGATCGTGTTCGAGGACTCGGACCTGGTGGTCGTCGACAAGCCGGTGGGCGTGGCGGCGCACCCCACCGTCGGCTGGGACGGGCCGTCTGTGGTGGAGCACCTGGCGGCGGCCGGGGTGCGGATCTCCACCTCGGGTGTCGCGGAGCGGCAGGGGATTGTCCAACGCCTCGACGTGGGCACCAGCGGGCTGATGGTGGTGGCCAAGTCCGAGATCGCCTACAGCGTGCTCAAGCAGGCGTTCCGCGACCGCACCGTCGCCAAGACCTATCACGCCCTGGTCCAGGGGCATCCGGATCCCTTCGAAGGCACCATCGAGGCCCCCATTGCACGCCATCCCGGGTCGGACTGGAAGATGGCGATCGTCGAGGGGGGCCGCCACTCCGTGACGCACTACGAGACCATTGAGGCACACCGCTCCGCCACCCTGCTGCGGATCCACCTGGAGACCGGGCGCACCCACCAGATCCGGGTCCACATGACCGCCATCGGACATCCATGCGCGGGCGATCCCCTCTACGGTGGAGATCCGGTGCTCGCGGCCCGGCTGGGGCTGGTGCGCCAATGGCTGCACGCCGTCGAGCTCGGGTTCACCCACCCGACCTCAGGGGAGCAGGTCACCTTCCGGTCGCCGTATCCGCCGGACCTCAGTCGCGCGCTGGACATCGTCCGCGAGGGCTGAGCCCGCCTGTGGTGTCGTTGGCGCCACCCCCGCTGCGCCACGGCACCCATTCCGGTAGGGTTGCCCCGTGCGTAGAGCAAAAATCGTCTGTACCCTCGGCCCCTCCGCCGAGACCGTTGACCGCCTGATCGAGCTGATGAACGCGGGCATGAACGTCGCCCGTCTCAACATGAGCCACGGAGACTACGAGGAGCACGGAAACCGCCTCAGGAATGTGCGGGCCGCCTCAGAAGCCGTCGGCAAGACTGTGGGTGTGTTCGCGGACCTCCAGGGCCCCAAAATCCGCCTGGGCCGTTTCGTGGATGACCAGAAGGTCTTCCTCGCCACCGGCGCCCAGTTCACCATCACCACCGACGACATCCTGGGTACCGTCGAGCGCTGCTCGACCACCTACAAGGGCCTTCCGGGCGATGTCCATGTGGGTGACCACATCCTCATCGACGACGGCAAGGTGGGCCTCCAGGCCCTCGAAGTGACCGACACCGACGTGGTGTGCGTCGTCACCGTCCCCGGCCCCGTGTCCAACAACAAGGGCATCAACCTGCCAGGTGTCGCGGTGTCCGTCCCCGCCCTGAGCGACAAGGACGAGCGGGACCTCCGCTGGGCCCTCCACCAGGACATCGACATGGTCGCGCTGTCCTTCGTCCGCTCCGGCGACGACATCAAGCGCGTGCACGAGATCATGGACGAGGAGGGGCGCCACGTCCCCGTCATCGCCAAGCTCGAGAAGCCGCAGGCGATCGCCAACCTGCAGGACATCATCGACGCGTTCGACATGTTCATGGTCGCCCGCGGTGACCTGGGCGTCGAACTGCCCCTCGAAGACGTCCCGCTGGTGCAGAAGCGCATCATCCGCGCCGCCCGCAAGTGGGCCAAGCCGGTCATCGTCGCCACCCAGATGCTGGAGTCGATGATCACCAACCCGCGGCCCACCCGCGCGGAGGCCTCTGACGTCGCCAACGCCATCCTCGACGGGGCTGACGCGGTCATGCTCTCGGGCGAGACCTCCGTCGGTGACTTCCCGGTAGAGACCGTCTCCACCATGGCGCGCATCGTCGAGAAGACCGAGCGCGAGGGCCACGCCGAGATCCACATCATCGACTGGGACCCGCACACCACCGGAGGCATCCTGGCCAAGGCCGCCGCCGAGGTGGCCGAGCGCATCGGCGCCCGCTACCTGGTGGCCTTCACGAAGTCGGGCGATACGGGGCGCCGGCTGTCGCGGCTTCGTTCCCCCATCCCCATGCTGGTGTTCTCGCCGGAGCGCTCCACCCAGCAGACCATGACCCTGTCGTGGGGCGTGGACACCCAGATCACGCCCGAGTTCGCGGAGCAGGAGGAGATGGTCGAGGCCGTCGACCGCCACCTGCGTGACCGCGGCATGATCGAAGTTGGCGAGCGCATCGTCATCGTGTCGGGCTCGCCCATGGGCATCCCCGGCAAGACGAATACCCTGCGCGTGCACAAGGTCAAGGAGCTCGGCGAACTCAGCTGAGCCCGTCACAACAGCGAAAGGGAGCCCCTCGGGGCTCCCTTTCTGCGTTCCTGCTCGTGCCCGGGAGGGGAGTCGAACCCCTAAGGCCTTTCGGCCAGACGGGTTTGAGCCGTCCGCGTATGCCATTCCGCCACCCGGGCGCAGCGCGTGAAACATTGTGCCACACCGCCCACCCTCGGCGCTGAGTGGGAATCCCGCGGCAATGCCGAGTAGGATCAGCGCAGGTATTTCAGGCCCTCTTGCGGCCGGCCGCCAGAAAGAAGTGACCAACGGATGAATAAGAAGCCCACAGTGATCGTCGCCGAGGATGAGGCGCTGATCCGCCTGGACCTGGTGGAACTCCTGACCGAGGAGGGCTATGAGGTGGTCGGCGAAGCCGGCGACGGCGAAGAGGCCGTCAAGCTGGCCCGTGAGCTGGAGCCGGATCTGGTGATCATGGACGTCAAGATGCCCAAGATGGACGGCATCACCGCCGCGGAGATCATCGCCGAGGAGCGCATCGCCCCCGTCGTGATGCTGACCGCCTTCAGCCAGCGTGACCTCGTCGAGCGCGCGCGCGAGGCCGGCGCCATGGCCTACGTCGTCAAGCCGTTCGGCGCCTCCGATGTGGTGCCCGCCATCGAGATCGCGCTGGGCCGTTTCCAGGAGATCAAGGCCATCGAGGACGAGCTGGTCTCGCTCGAGGAGCGCCTCGAGTCGCGCAAGGTCATCGACCAGGCCAAGGGCATCCTGCAGCAGGACCTCGGACTCACAGAGCCCGAGGCGTTCCGCTGGATCCAGAAGACCGCCATGGACCTGCGCAAGTCCATGCGCGACGTCGCCGACGGCGTCATCTCGCACAAGAAGAAGTAACGCGCGGGGTCGCGGTGACTCGATTCGTCGTCGACGCCCCCGTCCTGCTGTCGATCATCGACGGCGGGGTTCCGGTCCACCCAGACCACAGCCTCGTCGCGCCCAACCCTGTCCGGGCCCAGGCCCTCGAGCTGGTGCTCGCTCGCGTCCGCGACGGGTTGGACAGGCGGGATGCGCTGGGACTGTTGGATCGGGTGGCTGAGGCGAAGCTTCGGGTACTCAACGACCGGGTGTCGCGGCGGTTGGCCTGGGAGATGGCGCTCGAGCACGGCTGGGAGTCGCTGCGGGATGCGGAGTATGTCGCGGTGACCCGGCTTGCGGCGGATGCCCTGGTGTGTGGGGAGCCGCGGCTGGCCGGGCGCGCCGACGGGCTGGTCCGCATTGCGCCGTACGAGTCCCTGTTCCTTCCCTGAGGCACGACCCACCGTCGGAACCGCCTCTCGTGTGCAACTGCGGCATCGACGGGGCGCTCGGCCTGACATTCGTGCGCACCCAGGTCCCGAGTCCGCTCCACAGGACTGGGTGTGGGCCGCCCCCCTGTGCACGACACGCCGTCGGAACCCCTCCTCGTGTGCAACTACGGCACCGACGGCGCACTCGGCCGGACATTCGTGCGCACCCGGATCCCCCGGGTCTCCGCTGCACACGCCGGGGAGTGAGCCGCCCCACTGTGCACGACACGCCGTCGGAACCGCTCCTCGGGTACGACGGTGGCGTCGGCGGGGCACTCGGCCGGACATTCGTGCGCACCCAGGTCCCGGGTCCCGCTCCACAGGACTGGGTGTGGGCCGCCCCCCTGTGCACGACACGCCGTCGGAACCGCTCCTCGGGTACGACGGTGGCGGCGGTGGGGCACTCGGCCGGACATTCGTGCACGGACCGTTCGGTGGCTTTGGCCCTGACGCTGTGACAGCTCCGTCAGGGCCGACGGCGCCTCGTGCGATCCGCAATGGCGCGGATGTCTGCGAGCGCTTCGTCCCACTGGTTGAGGACTTGCGTCCATGTCAGCCGGACGGATACCAGCCCAAGACTTGCGGCCACACGATCCCTGCGCCGGTCCTCTTCAAAGCTGTCCTCGCCGGTGTGGAACTGATGACCGTCGGTCTCGATGATCAGGCGCCGCCCGATCATCATGTCGACGCGCCCGAGCCGTGGAATCGGCACCTGGACACGGGGTTGAAAGCCGGCAGCACGGAGACGCTGCCGTGCGATGGACTCAAGTGCAGACTCGGTCCGAGCGTCGGCGCGCGCCAGAAGTTCCCTGGCCCGCGGCCCCTCTCCCGCAAAGTGGGACTCCAGCTCAGCCCTTGTCAACAGTCGGCGATGCAGGACCGAGTCCATCGCCATGACAGCTTCCTCGGCACTGTGGTGGCGGACAGCGGCACCCAGCGCGGCAGGTATCGAGTCGAGCGGTTTGACCGTCGGCGCTGAAGGACTGAAACACAGCCGACCGCCAGGGGGCAGGTCGCGTTTGCGCATCCCGTAGCTACCCCGTCGCAGATGAAGACCGGTCGACGGAAGGGTCCACAGGCCGTGTGCGGCCAAGGCAGAAAGGCATGTCAGGGTGGCGTCAGCGCGCGCTGCGGCGACGACCTCCGGAATAGCGTTGGCGCGTGCATACCTGCACCTGTCAACGCGGAGGAGTGAACCGTCGAGCTCTGCTGCCTCGATCTGTCTGCGGGACATACCTTCAGCCAGAAGTTCCTTGCGTGTGACAACGCCGCCGGCGCCGCGGGAATGGTAGATCCTCACCTGCCCTTGTTCGTGGAGCGCGCAGGCCATTTCCCACCCCGTCGCGTGGCTGTGGACAGGCCGCAGGTCGCGCACGAAACGCCGTCGGAAGCTCTCTGTTTGGCCAGGGGTGTGGGTGGGAGCGGACTCGGGCGGCGTGTCGTGCTCCGGTGGGTGCCTCGGCATGGGGCGCGACGGTGGGGCGGGCGCATCGGTGGGGTGGGCACGAAACGCCGTCGGAAGCGCGTTGCTTGGCCAGGGGTGTGGGTGTGAGCGGACTCGGGCGGCGTGTCGTGCTCAGTTGGGTGGCTCGGAGCGGGCTCGACGGTGGGGCGAGAGCGACCGAACTACCGGGGCGGCGAGATCATGTGGCACGTCAACCGACCCGTCGCAGTGAGCCGACCCTCGTCGTCGACGATGTCGACGCGGTACGTGGCGATGGACCGGCCCAGGTGGATCGCGGTCGCCGTCCCCGTCACGCGCCCCGTCCTGGCCGCCCGAACGTGCGTCACGTTCAGGTCCACCCCTACACCGACGCGGTCCGGATAGCCGTGCGCCATCGCCCCCATCGACGCCAGCGTCTCCACCAGGACGCCCGAAGCTCCCCCGTGCAGGAGCCCGAACGGCTGCAGGTTGCCCTCCACGGGCATCGAGCCGACGACGCGCTCGGGCGTCAGCTCGGTGATCTCGACGCCCAGCTTGTCGTCGAGGGGCGAGGTGATGTCGGGCAGCCAGGGGGGCACGCTGTTCATGGGCCGCACTCTTCCACACCTTCGGTAGGCTCGCCGGTGTGACTGACTCGGGCAAGCTGCTGTTGATCGATGGCCATTCGGTGGCCTACCGCGCTTTCTTTGCGCTGCCCGTGGAGAATTTCGCCACCACGACGGGGCAACACACCAACGCGGTGTTCGGCTTCACCTCGATGCTGATCAATGTGCTGCGCGACGAGCAGCCCACGCATCTGGTGGTGGCGTTCGACGTGGCGCGGGAGTCGTTCCGGACTGAGCAGTACCCGGAGTACAAGGCCAACCGCGCCAAGTCACCCGAGGAGTTCAAGGGGCAGGTGGCGCTTGTCAAGGACGTCCTCGACGCGCTCAACGTGCCCTACCTGGAGATGCCGGGCTATGAGGCCGACGACATCATCGCGTCGCTCTCGACGAAGGCTGAGGCGGAAGGTTACGACGTCTTCATCGTCTCGGGGGACCGGGACGCCATGCAGCTGGTCACCGACCACGTCACCGTGCTCTATCCCCGCAAGGGGGTCTCCGACCTCGCCCGGATGACCCCCGCGACCGTCACCGAGAAGTACCTGGTTGCCCCCAGTCGATACCCGGAGCTCGCCGCGCTCGTCGGCGAGACCAGCGACAACCTCCCAGGCGTCCCGGGCGTCGGCCCGAAGACCGCAGCCAAGTGGCTGGACCAGTTCGACGGCCTGGACAACCTCGTCGCCCGGGCCGAGCAGGTGCCTGGCAAGGCGGGGGAGTCGTTCCGCGCCCACCTCGACGGCGTGGTGCGCAACCGCCGACTCAACGCGCTCGTCCGCGACCTCGACCTCGACATCACCCTCGACGCCACCGCCCGCCACGAGTGGGACCGCGAGCGGGTGCACCAGCTCTTCGACGCGCTCGAGTTCCGGGTGCTGCGCGAGCGGCTCCTGGACCTGGCGCCCGCCGAGCCCGTGGCCACCGAGAGCTTCGCTGTGCAGGGGGACCGTCTGGCGGAGGGTGAGGTCGCTGCCTGGCTCGACGCCCACGCCACGGAGCGCACCGCGCTGCACCTGGTGGGTCGCTGGGGCGGCGGCACCGGGGACGTCACGGCGCTGGCGCTGGCAGCCGCCGACGGTGCCGGAGCCTATGTGGACACGGCAGACCTCACCCCCGATGACGACGCCGCGCTTGCCGCCTGGCTGGCGGACCCGTCGCGCGGGAAGCTGGTGCACGAAGCCAAGGGACCCACCCTGGCGTGCTGGGCCCGCGGATGGGATCTGGTCGGCGTCGCGCAGGACACCCTCCTGGCGGCCTACCTGCTGCGCCCGGACCAGCGGACCTACGACTTGGGGGACCTGGTTGTGCGCTACCTGCAGCGCGACCTCTCCGCAGAGCCCATGGCCCCGGACGACGCGCAGGCGACGCTGGACTTCGGCGAGCCCGACGACGGGTCCATGGAGCGGGCGCTCCTGCTTGCTCGGGCCGTCTTCGACCTGGCCGAGGCGCTGGAAGGCCAGCTGATGGAGCGCAACGCGGCGGCCCTGATGGCCGACGTCGAGCTTCCGCTCCAACGGACCCTGGCGACGATGGAGCGGGTGGGTGTGGCCGTGAACATCGCCCGGCTGCAGGCCCTCCGCGATGAGTTCGACGGCGCCGTCGCGGCCGCTCAGCAGGCGGCCTTCGACGTGCTGGGGCACGAGGTGAACCTCGGCTCCCCCAAGCAGCTGCAGTCCGTGCTGTTCGACGAGCTGGGCATGCCCAAGACCCGCAAGACGAAGTCCGGCTACACCACCGACGCCGATGCCCTGGAGTCGCTGTTCGTCAAGACCGAGCATCCCTTCCTGGGTCACCTGTTGGCCCACCGCGACCAGATCCGGCTGCGCCAGACCGTCGACGGGCTGCTGGCCGCCATCGGCGACGACGGCCGCATCCACACCACCTACGTGCAGACCATCGCGGCCACCGGCCGGCTGTCCTCGACGGATCCCAACCTGCAGAACATCCCCATCCGCACCTCCATGGGGCGCCAGATCCGTTCCGCGTTCGTGCCGGGGGCGGGGTTCGAGTCGCTGATGTCGGCGGACTACTCGCAGATCGAGATGCGGCTGATGGCCCACGCCAGCGGCGACGAGGGCCTGATCGAGGCGTTCACCTCCGGTCGCGACTTCCACAACGAGATGGCCTCGCTGGTGTTCCGCGTGGAGCCGCAGGACGTCACCGGGGAGATGCGCGCCAAGATCAAGGCCATGAACTACGGGTTGGCCTACGGGCTGAGTGCCTTCGGCCTGTCCAACCAGCTCAAGATCTCGGTGGGCGAGGCCAAGACCCTGATGGAGGACTACTTCACGCGGGTCGGGGGCGTGCGCGAGTACCTGGCCGCCGTCGTGGAGGAGGCCCGCAAGCGGGGCTTCACCGAGACGATGCTCGGCCGACGCCGATACCTGCCGGACCTCACCACCACCAACCGGCAGCGCCGGGAGATGGCGGAACGGGCCGCGCTCAACTCACCCATCCAGGGGTCCGCGGCTGACGTGATCAAGGTGGCGATGATCAACGTGGCGCGGGCCATCGAGGCGGAGGGACTGGCCAGCCGCATGCTCCTCCAGGTCCACGACGAGCTCGTGTTCGAGGTGGCCCCAGGCGAACGCGAGCGGTTGACTGACCTGGTCCAGGCGGAGATGACGGGTGCGTTCAGCCTTGCGGTTCCGCTGGAAGTCTCCGTTGGGGTGGGCGATTCGTGGCAGTCGGCGGCCCACTGAGGATCAGGCCGAGGCGCTGACCGGCGTGCCGTAGAAGAAGATCCGCGAGTCCCACTCCCCGCTGGAGCGGTTGTAGTCCCAGCAGATGATGATGGCCAGCTGCGGGGCTCCCTCGAAGTCCACCATCACGTCGGAGTTCGGGTCGTAGTCCGCCACCCACACCTTGGTGGAGCTGGTGAACTCGTAGCACTGGACCACGCCGTCGTCGCCGTACAGCTTGATCAGGTCCCCGGCCACGAGCTGCGGCTCACCGCCGGCGTACAGCTCGTTGCCCAACGCCTTGCCCGTGCGGTACGTGTGGATGGAGAGGAGGGCCTTCCCCGCGTCGCCGCCGGGCATCGGGCCGGCGTTCCACCAGGACGCGGTTCGCGGTTCGTCCTTGGGCGGCGCGGCTATGTTGCCGTCTTCGTCGAGGTTGAGCGAGACCACGGGCTCGTCAGCACCGACGGCCGGGATCGCGAAGCGGGTTGGGACAAAGCCGGCGGCCGGATCCGTGCAGTCAGGCGTCGCGGTGCCGAGGGTGGGGGGCCCGGCAGCCGGAGAGGAGCTCGCCGGCAGGGGAGAGGGGCTGACGGAGGGCGTCGGGGGAGCCGTCGACGGCGAGGGCCGCGCGGAGGCGGCGGGGACGGGCGTGGAGGTGGCCGGGACGGGGAGGGCGTCAGTGTCCTCGCCCCTGGGAATCATCAGCGCGATCAGCGCAACGACCACGAGCGCCGCGGCAAGGACGATGAGCAGGGGGAGGCGCGAGCGCGACTGCTGCGGAGGAGTGGTCACACACCAAGCTTAGGCAGCGCCCACGACCGGCGAGAAGCCCTGTGGACAACCCACCGTGGCAGGGACTGACCCAGGTTGCTCCTGAACCCCATCAAAGCTAGGCTGGGGAGGCATTGTGGCCTGCGATCCCTCGGACGGAGTGGGGACCGCGCGTTTCGGCAGGGCTGCTGTGCACTGTCATTCACTTTCGGAGCCCTTACTACATGACCTCCTCCACTGAGGCACCGACCGTTACGGTCGATGACTACGGCACCCCAGAGGCCTTCATGGCCGCGGTCGACGCCACCATCAAGTACTTCAACGACGGAGACATTGTCTCTGGCACCGTCGTCAAAGTCGACCGGGACGAGGTCCTGCTCGATATCGGTTACAAGACCGAAGGCGTCATCCCCTCCAAGGAACTCTCCATCAAGCACGATGTGGACCCGTTCGACGTGGTCCAGGTCGGCGATGTGATCGAGGCCCTCGTTCAGCAGAAGGAGGACAAGGAGGGTCGCCTCATCCTGTCCAAGAAGCGGGCTCAGTACGAGCGCGCCTGGGGCACGATCGAGAAGGTCAAGGAAGAGGACGGCGTCGTCACCGGCCACGTCATCGAGGTGGTCAAGGGCGGCCTCATCGTCGACATCGGCCTCCGCGGCTTCCTTCCCGCCTCGCTTGTCGAGATGCGGCGCGTCCGCGACCTTCAGCCCTACGTGGGCATGGAGCTCGAGGCCAAGATCATCGAGCTGGACAAGAACCGCAACAACGTGGTCCTGTCCCGCCGCGCCTACCTGGAGCAGACGCAGTCCGAGGTGCGCCAGACGTTCCTCACGCAGCTGCAGAAGGGCCAGATCCGCAAGGGTGTCGTGTCCTCGATCGTCAACTTCGGCGCCTTCGTCGATCTCGGCGGAGTCGACGGCCTCGTGCACGTCTCCGAGCTCTCCTGGAAGCACATCGATCACCCCAACGAGGTGGTCGAGGTGGGCATGCCCGTCACCGTCGAGGTGCTCGAGGTGGACATGGATCGTGAGCGCGTCTCCCTGTCGCTGAAGGCCACCCAGGAAGATCCGTGGCAGACGTTCGCCCGCCTGCACCAGATCGGGCAGATCGTCCCCGGCAAGGTCACCAAGCTCGTTCCGTTCGGCGCGTTCGTGCGGGTCGGCGAGGGCATCGAGGGCCTGGTGCACGTCTCCGAGCTGGCCGAGCGTCACGTGGAGATCCCCGAGCAGGTTGTCTCCGTGGGCGACGACCGCATGGTCAAGGTCATCGACATCGACTTGGAGCGCCGTCGCGTCTCGCTGTCGCTGAAGCAGGCCAACGAGGGCGTCGACGTCGCAGCTGACGACTTCGATCCGCTGCTCTACGGCATGCAGGCGTCCTACGACGACCAGGGCAACTACATTTACCCCGAGGGCTTCGATCCGGAGACCAACGACTGGAAGGAAGGCTTCGACGAGCAGCGCGCTGCTTGGGAGGCCCAGTACGCCCAGGCGCACGCCCTGTGGGAGACCCACAAGCGTCAGGTCGAATCGGCCGAGACCGCGGACCGCGATGCGGCCACGGTTGCGGCTGCTGGCTACACCACCGAGTCCGAGGGCTCCGGCGAGCTCGCCTCGGATGAGACCCTGCAGGCACTGCGGGACAAGCTCACCGGCGGTCGCTGACTCGTAGCATCAAGGAGCCGCCCCCTCTCGATGAGAGGGGGCGGCTCCTTGCTTTGTCAGAGTGCGCGCCGGCCGGTGATCAGGTTGTAGACGAGGATGGCCAGGGCCACCAGCAGCAGCAGATGAATGAACCCGCCCGCCACCTTGGCGATCAGCCCGATGAGCCAGAGTGCGATGATGACTGCGAACACGATCCACAGAATCCTTGCCATGATTTACCTCCTGAGGTGGGATGATCGTGCATCCAGCCTAACCCCAGTAGCATCGGGCCATGGCACGCATCGCTTTGACCGGCGGGATCGCCTCGGGCAAGTCCATGGTGGCCGACGAGCTCGCCCGCCTGGGCGCCGTCGTGATCGACTCGGATCTTGTCGCCCGGGAGGTGGTGGAGCCCGGCACCGATGGGCTGCACCGCATCGTTGAGCGCTTCGGCTCCGGGATGCTGAACGCCGACGGGACGCTGGACCGCACCAAGCTGGGCGACCTGGTGTTCGTCGACGACGAGGCCCGCTCGGACCTCAACGCCATCGTCCATCCGCTCGTGCGGCAGCGCGCCGACGAGCTGGTGGCAGCCGCCCCGCCAGGCACGGTGGCGGTCCAGGTGATTCCGCTGCTGGTCGAGACCGGCCTGGACAAGGCCTTCGACCACATCATCTGCGTTGACGTGCCCACCGAGACCCAGGTCAGGCGGTTGATGCAGCGCAACAACCTGAGCCTGGACCGAGCGTGGGCCAGGGTCCGGGTCCAGGCGTCGCGGGCGGACCGGCGCGCGGCGGCGGATTGGGTGATCGACAACTCGGGGGACCAGGCCTCCACCGTGCGTCAGGTGGAGGCCCTGTGGCCCGCCCTCGTCGCCCTCAGCGGCTGAGCCGTCAGGCTCAGGCGTCGGTCCCCTCCCAGGGAGGGCAGGCGCAGACCAGGTTCCGGTCGCCGTAGGCGTTGTCCACCCGGCCGACGGGGGGCCAGTACTTGTCCACCCGGAACGCGCCCGGCGGGAAGCATCCCTGCTCCCTGGAGTACGGCCGGTCCCACTCGCCCACCAGGTCCTGGGCGGTGTGCGGGGCGCGCCTGAGCGGGGATTCCTCAGCGCTCATGCCGCCCGCGACCACCACGTCGGCCTCGCGGGCGATGTCCAGCATCGCGGTGACGAACCGGTCCAGTTCGGCCAGGGTCTCGGACTCGGTGGGTTCCACCATGAGGGTGCCCGGCACCGGGAACGACATGGTGGGGGCGTGGAAGCCGTGGTCCACCAGGCGCTTGGCGATGTCGTCGACGGTGATCCCGTGGTGGGCGTACTCCCGCGGATCCAGGATGCACTCGTGCGCGACGCGGCCCCGGGCCCCGCGGTAGAGGATGGGGAAGGCCCCGCCGAGCCGGGTGGCAAGGTAGTTGGCGCTCAGGATGGCCACCCGCGTGGCCTGGGTCAGGCCGGCCCCGCCCATGAGCAGGATGTAGGCCCACGAGATGAGCAGGATCGACGCCGAGCCCAGCGGAGCGGCCGACACCGCCCCCGCCTCACCGGTGCGCGGATCCGAGGGAAGGTGCTCCACCAGGTGGCTCTTCACGCCGATGGGACCCATGCCGGGGCCGCCGCCGCCGTGGGGGATGGCGAAGGTCTTGTGCAGGTTGAGATGGCTCACGTCGCCGCCGATGTCGCCCGGCCGTACCAGGCCCACCATCGCGTTCATGTTGGCGCCGTCGATGTAGACCTGCCCGCCGAACTCGTGGGTGATGTCGCACACCTGTCGCACCGACTCCTCGAACACGCCGTGCGTCGACGGGTAGGTGATCATCACCGCCGCGAGCGCCTCCCCGGCGGCGGCAGCCTTCGCGCGGAAGTCGTCGACGTCGATCTCGCCATCTGCGGTGGCCTTGACCGCCACCACCTTCATCCCCGCCATCTGCGCGGAGGCGGGATTCGTGCCGTGGGCAGAGGTGGGGATGAGGCACACGTCGCGCCGCTCACCGCGTGCACGGTGGTACGCGGCGATGGTCAACAGTCCCGCGTACTCGCCCTGGGCGCCCGAATTGGGCTGCATGGAGAACGCGTCGTAGCCGGTGATCGCGCACAGCTTCTGCTCCAGGTCCGCCACCATCTCCGCGTACCCGGCGGCCTGGTGCGAGGGCGCGTAGGGGTGCAGGGCCCCGAACTCCGGCCAGGTGAGTGGCATCATCTCGGCGGCGGCGTTGAGCTTCATCGTGCACGAGCCGAGCGGGATCATCGCCCGGTCGAGCGCCAGGTCGCGGTCGCTGAGGCGCCGCATGTAGCGCATCATCTCCGACTCGGCCCGGTTCATGTGGAAGACCGGATGCGTCAGGTAGTCGCTGGTGCGCAGCAGCTCGTCGGGGATGGCGGGCTCCTCGCCCAGGTCCGGCCGCTCGTCGATGCCGAACGCGTCCAGCACCCGCCACACGACGTCGAGGTCCGTGGTCTCGTCGACGGAGATGCCCACCCGGCTCCGGCCGACCCGGCGCAGGTTGATGCCCCGCTGCTCGGCTGCGGCCAGGATCCCGGACTGGCCCACGCCGACCCGCACGGTGATGGTGTCGAAGAAGTGCCGAGGCTCCACCTCAGCGCCGTTGGCCCTGAGCGTGGCTGCCAGCGTGGCGGCCATCAGGTGCGTGCGCTGGGCGATGGCCCTGAGCCCGAGGGGACCGTGGAACACGGCGTAGAACGAGGCCATCACCGCCAGCAGCGCCTGGGCTGTGCACACGTTGGAGGTGGCCTTCTCGCGGCGGATGTGCTGCTCGCGGGTCTGGAGGGCGAGCCGGTAGGCACGGGTGCCCGCCGCGTCGACGGAGACGCCGACGAGCCGCCCGGGCATGGCGCGCTTCAGGTCGTCTCGGCAGGACATGAACGCGGCGTGTGGGCCTCCGAATCCCATCGGCACACCGAACCGCTGCGCCGATCCGATGGCGATGTCGGCGCCCATGGCGCCGGGTTCCTTCACCACGCAGAGGGCCAGCAGGTCCGTGGCCACGATGGACACCGCGCCCGCGGCGCGCAGCGCGGAGCACTGCGCGGTGAGGTCACGCACGTGGCCGTGGGTACCGGGGTGGGCGAAGATCGCGCCGCACAGGTCGTCGGCGACGAAGTCCTCCGCCGGGCCGGTCACGAGCTCGATGCCCAGGGGCTCGGCGCGCGTGGCGAGGACCGCGAGCACCTGCGGGTGCAGGTCCTCGGCCGCGAAGAACCGCGAGCTCTTGGACTTGGCGGTCCGCTTGGCCATGCCCATGGCCTCGGCGGCTGCGGTGGCCTCGTCCAGCAGGCTGGCGTTGGCGATGGGCAGCCCTGTCAGGTCCTCCACCATGGTCTGGAAGTTGAGCAGCGCCTCGAGCCTGCCCTGCGCGATCTCGGGCTGGTAGGGCGTGTATGCCGTGTACCAGGCCGGGTTCTCCAGCACGTTGCGCTGGATCGCCGGTGGCGTCACGGTGCCGTAGTAGCCCTGGCCGATCAGGGAGGTGGCCACCTGGTTCCTGGCCGCGACGGCGCGCAGCTTCTGGGTCAGCCGGTATTCGGTCAGTGGCTCCCAGGTGAGGGGCTCAGACTGGCGCAGCCCCTCAGGGATGGTCTGATCGATGAGCTCATCGAGGGAGTCGACACCGATGGCCTCGAGCATCCGCTGCATCTCTGCCGGGCTGGGGCCGATGTGGCGACGGTGAGCGAAGTCGTCGGGGTTGTAGTCGACCCTCTGCCAGGCCCCCGTCATGCGCCGATGTGCGCCGCATAGGCGACCTCGTCGAGGAACTCCTCGGCCTCGGAGGGATCCGACGGCGCCACCCGGAAGAACCAGGTGCCCTCCGCGTCCTCGTTGACGAGCGCGGGATTGTCGGTGAGCTCCTCGTTGACGGCGGTCACCACCCCGCTCAGCGGCGACATGATCTCGGAGGCCGCCTTGACGGACTCGATGACCACCACCTCGATCCCCGCGGTCACCTCGGTACCCACCTCGGGCAGCTCGATGAAGACGATCTCGCCCAACTCGTTGGCGGCGTACTCCGTGATGCCGACGGCGAACTCGGGCCCGGTGGTGTCGATCCATTCGTGACTCTTGGTGTACTTGATCATGGCTGGTCTCCTCAACGCTTGTAGGACGGGGTGATGAAGGGGAGGTCGACGACTGAGACGGGGACGCGCCTGCCGCGCAGCTCCGCCACGACGGTGGGCCCGGTGCCCGCGGGGAGCATGGCCATCGCGATGGGGCCGCCGACGGTGGGGCCGAACCCGCCCGAGGTGACGGTGGCGATCGGCTCGGTGGCCGCGTCGTCGGCGTAAACCGGCACGCCCTCCCGGATGGGGGCGCGGCCGTCGGGCCGGAGACCGCGGCGCACCCGCGGGGCACCGTCGCGCAGCTCCGCGAGGACCACGTCAGCG
Source organism: Tessaracoccus sp. MC1679 (assembly GCF_014164775.1). GTDB lineage: Bacteria > Actinomycetota > Actinomycetes > Propionibacteriales > Propionibacteriaceae > Arachnia. The sequence goes on along the minus strand of NZ_JACJGB010000006.1, from coordinate 38,371 downwards.
CCGGGGAAGCCGCCGGAGCGTGACCCACCTTCGCGGCGTACCTTCGGGACGGCCCACCCGAGCGCGGCCTGCGCGGGGGTCACGTCTGGGGAGAGATCGTGCCCGTACAGGGGCATGCCGGCCTCCAGCCGCAGCGAGTCCCGCGCGCCGAGGCCGGCTGGGAGCACGCCGTCGACGGAGAGGAGGGCGCGGGCGAACCGCTCGGCATCCGTGTCGGGCACCGAGATCTCGAAGCCGTCCTCGCCGGTGTAGCCGGACCGCGACACCCACACCTCGCGGCCGTCCCATTCCATGGGAAGGGAGTCCATGAAGGTGCACCGCGTCACTGAGGGGATCAGGGTGGCGAGGGCCGCCTCGGCCTCCGGGCCCTGGAGGGCCAGCAGCGCTCGATCGGTGACGTGTTCGACGGTGACGCCGTCGAGCTGCGCCAGCCATTGAAGGTCGTGGGCCGTCCGGGCGGCGTTGACCACCAGCAGGAACCGGTCGCCGTGGTGGGAGACCATCAGGTCGTCGAGGATGCCGCCGCGCTCATCGGTGAACAGGCCGTAGCGCTGCCGGTGCTCAGCCAGGCCCAGGATGCTCGAGGGGATCAGCCGCTCCAGGGCCGCGGCAGCGTCCTCCATCGAGCCCGAGACGGGGCGGACCAGGACCTGGCCCATGTGCGAGACGTCGAACAGGCTGGCGTGCGCCCGCGTGTGCAGATGCTCAGGCATCACCCCGGCGAACTGCACGGGCAGCTCCCATCCGGCGAACTCGACCATCTTCCCGCCTGTGGCGAGGTGGAGGCTGTGCAGCGCAGTGGTCAATGACGAGGTCATGTTTCTCTGCCCCTTCCGCCGGGTACCGGCGCCGTCGGGTGGCGTGTCCCACCCTAATAGTCAGCGCCCCCTCTGTCGCGGTGCCTGAGATCTTGATATCCGTCGGCGGGCCTGGCGGCCACTTTCCAGAGTGCAGTGCGTGCGCGGTCCTGGGGCCTGAGAGTTTCCGGGGCGGTTGCTCCTTCGGCATCGGCCTCGGCCGATTCTCCCGCGTACGCGCCCATCCTAGGCGATCGAGGGCCCCGGCGTCATCGGCCCCCGGCCAGGATCACGCCGCGCAGAAGAGCGCGGCGTGGGACACCCTGATCCGCACCTCGTCGCCGGGGGCGCAGGTGGCCCGCTGCACGCGTGCCACCATCTCGATGCCTCCCGGCAGCCCGTGGAGCTGGACGTCGGCGTCGTGACCGTAGAACGTCACGTCGCGCACCCGGGCCGACACCGCACCCTCCGGGTCAAGGGTGATCTGTTCCGGCCTGACCAGGACCATGCCCTCGCCGTGCGCGGACACCCCGAGTGGGATTCGGCCGACGGAGGTATCGGCGGCCATGCCGCGCGCCGTCGCGTGGATCATGAACGCATCGCCGGCCAGCAGCGCGGCCTGTGGGCTGACGGGGTGGTCGTAGACGTCACTCGGGGGTCCGTCCTGGATGACACGCCCGTCCGCCATCAGGATCAGGTGGTCGGCCAGGGACAGCGCCTCTTCGCGGTCGTGGGTGACCAGGATCGCGGAGGCGCCGGCGTCGTGGAGGACGCGCCGGACGTCGCTGCGCATCGCCGTGCGGGTGGCCGCATCCAGCGCAGAGAAGGGCTCGTCGAGGAGCACCAGGTCCGGCTGCACCGCAAGGGCGCGTGCCAGCGCCACCCGCTGGGCCTGGCCGCCGGAGATCTCGTGCGGCATGCGGTCGCCCAGGTCCTGCAGGCCCACCAACTCAAGCATCTCAGCGATCCGGCTCTGACGATGCCGCCCTCTCACCGCGAAACCGACGTTGCCGGCCACGCTGAGGTGGGGGAAGAGGGCGCCCTCCTGGGGTACCAGCGCGATGCGTCGGTGCTGCGCGGGGATCCCCGTGAGATCCCGACCGGCGAGCACGACGCTGCCCTGGTCTGGGCGGGTGAGGCCTGCGATGATGCGCAGCAGGGTGGTCTTCCCGCAGCCGGAGCGCCCGAGGATGGCGGCCAGGTGCCCGCGTTGCACCGTGAAGTCGACGTCGCGGAGCACGGTGTTGGCGCCGAAGGCGTGCCTCACTCCGCTGATCTGGAGGCTCATGGGGTTCTCCTTCCGCGCTCTGCAAGCGAGAGCGCAAGGGTGGCGGGGACGGCGGCCAGCACGAGCGCCACACCGTAGGGTGCGGCGGCCGCGTAGGCGAGGTTGTCGGTGTTCATCCACAGCCGGGTGGCGAGCGTGTCCACACCCGTGGGCTTGAGGAGGAGCGTGGCGGGAAGTTCCTTCATGGCGGTCAGCAGCACCAGAACGAACCCCGAGACCACCCCTGGGGTAGCCAGAGGGAGGGTGACCCGGAAGAAGGTGGCCAGCGGGCCAAGGCCCAGGGAGCCTGCCACCTCCTCCAGCGACGGGGGGCACTGCAGAACGGCGCTCCGGATGGCCCCCACGGCCAATGGGGCGAACAGCACCAGGTAGGCCAGGATGAGCACCGGCGTGCGCTGGTACCAGGGCTCGAGGAAGCGGACGCTGAAGAAGACCAGCGCCAAGGCCACCACCAGGCCAGGCAACGCGTGGGCGACGTAGAGGCTGTGCTGGACCCACGCCGAGGCCCTCGACTCGGAGCGGCCGGTGACCCACCCGACGGGCAGACACACGGCCACGATCACGGCCGCGGCGAGTGTACAGATCCAGAGCGTGGACCACGTCGCCAGGCCCAGGTCGGCCCAGTCCACGCCGGCGCTCCGCCCGACGAACGTCCACCCGGTGACGACGCTCAGCGGGTAGGCGAGGCTGAGCCCGAGCACGACGGCGGCGGCGGTCGAGGCGGGTGTCGACCAGGCCCCGAGGAGCAGGGGCTGCTGGGTGCGGTGGGCCACCGCGTCGGATCGGGCCGCCCGGCCCCGCATCCGGATCTCCGCCCAGGTGATCGCCAGCGTGCACGCCATCAGGAGCAACGCCAGCACGGCCGCGGTGGTCCGGTCGAAGGAGGCGCGGTAGCTCATGAAGATCGCGCGGGTGAACGAGTCGTAACGCAGCAGTGAGACGGCGCCGAAGTCCGAGAGCGCGTAGAGGGCCACCAGCAGGGCGCCCGCTGCCATCGATGGCCTCAGATGGGGGAAGGTGACCCGCCCGAACACCGCCCAGCCGGACAGGCCCATGCTGCGGGCCACGTCCTCGGCGTTCTGGTTCGCGCGGCGCAGAGCGGCGGACACGGACAGGAAGACATAGGGGTAGGTGCCCAGCCCCAACACCACCACCGACCACCAGAACCCCTGGGCGCCGACGGTGGAGACCCAGGCGTAGGCCGCCACGTAGCTGGGCACCGCCAACGGCAGGGCGAGGGCCACGCGCCACACCCGTCGCCCCCGCAGGTCGGTGCGCTCGACGAGGAACGCCAGGATCACGCCCACCACGCAGGCCACCGCGGTGACGGCCGCCACGAGGAGCAACGAGCTGACCAGCAGCTCCGCCGCCCGGCTTTCAACCAGGATCTGCACCAGCCCGCCCAGCCCCGCCTGGCCGGCGCGGACCACAAGGTAGATCCCCGGAATCAGGGTCACCAGAACGACCGCCAGCGTCCACACCCACAGCGCGATGCGCGGGAGGTGCGGACGCTGAAGCGCGACGCTCATGACGCTCAGATCAGTCCGACCTTCCTCAACAGTGCCTGGGTGTCGGCCAGGGAATCGAGGTCGTTGAGATCGACGCCCTCCTGGCTCGACGCGTCGATGGGTGCGAGATCGAACTCGCTGGTGATGCCCGACACCACCGGGTACTCGGCGGTTTCGTCGGCGAAGAACTGCTGCGCCTCGTCGCTGACCAGGAAGGCAGCGACCTTCGCGGCGGCCTCCTGATCGTCGGCGGAGTTGAGGATGCCGACCCCGGCGACGTTCAGCAGCGCACCCGGGTCCCCGGCGTCCAGGTAGACGAGTTCGGCGACGATGTCATCGCCCACCTCGGCCTGCAGCTGGTGCCAGTAGTAATGGTTGATCAGTCCGATGCCGATCTCCCCGGAATCCACCGCCTCGAGGATCGCGGTGTTCTTCTCGTAGGTCTTCGGCTCGAGGGCGGTGAGCGAGGTGAGCCACTCCTCGGCCGCGGCCTCTCCCTTGGCGACGCGGAGCGCGGTCACGAACGACTGGAAGCTGGCGTTGGTGGGGGCGATGCCGATCTGGCCGCGGTTGGCGGGATCGAGAAGGTCGTCGATGGTCGAGTAGCCGAGGGCCTCCGGCGCCGTCTCGGGATTGACGGCGAGCACCCGGATCCGCCCGGACGTGGCCACCCAGCTGCCATTGGGGTCGCGGAAGGCCGGCTCGACGGTGTCCAGGATGTCCTGCGGCATCGGGGCCAGCAGTCCGGCCTTGTTCAGCTCACCGAGCGCCCCGGCATCCTGGGAGAAGAACAGCGAGGCGGGTGAACGGTCGCCTTCCTCGAGCAGCTGGCCGGCCAACTCTGCGGTGCCGGCGTAGCGGACCTCCACCGTCACGCCGGTGGCACCTTCGATCTTCTCGAGCAGCGGGGCCACCAGATCCTCGCTGCGGCCGGAGTACAGCGTCAGGGTGGTCGCCTCATCCAGCGATGCGTCGGCCGCCGGCGTCGCCTCGGTGGCGGGCGTCTCCGGGGAGCAGGCCCCCAGAGCTAACAGGCTCACCACAAGGGGAAGAGCAAGAAGGGTCCGCGACATATAAATAGCTCCTAAGAACATTGCAAAAATGTAACTTAGGTAAGGCTAAGTCCTCGAGGTGACCCCCGGCAACTCTGTTCAGTCCATGGACACCGGGGCGTCAGGCCCAGGGGACGGCTCGCCGCGGCTCGAGCCCTGCCGCCCGGTAGCACGCGTCGATGACCTCCATGGTGGCGATCGAGTCCGCGGCGTCGATCACCACGGGGCCGCCCTCCTCGACGGCCGCCACGAAGGCGCTCAGCTGGGCCCCGTAGCTTGTCACATCCGGCGCCACGGTCTCCGTCGTGGAGTGGTCTCCCACCGTGACCGTGAGGCTGTTCCCGCCGTGTGGCTTGACGAAGCCCTCGAACTCGATGGTGCCGAGCGTGCCCACCAGGCGCGCGGTCTGGGCCTGGACGTCCTCCAGCAGCGAACTCGACGCCGTGGCCGTCACGCCGCCCGGGAACTCCAGCTGCGCGGTGAGGGCCTCGTCGATCTGGCCCCCCTCAAACCGCCGGGCCTGGGCCGACACGACGGTGGGCTCCGCCTTGAGCAGAGTGCGCAGCAGGTGGATGGAGTAGCAGCCCAGGTCCATGGTGGCGCCCCCGGCGAGCTCCCAGTTGTACCGGATGTTGCTGCGGTCAGGCACCTGGACGTCGAACACGGCGCTCGCGGAGGTGACGGTGCCGATGGTGCCGGCGGCGAGGATCTCCTCAACCCGGTGGATGAGGGGGTGGTGGCGGTAGTGGAAGGCCTCCATCACCACCACAGGCAGGCCCGCGATCTCGCTGACGACACGCCGGGCCTCCTCGGCGTTGGAGGCGTAGGGCTTCTCCACCAGGACGTGCTTGCCGGCGCGCGCCGCACGCACGGTCCACTCGGCGTGGGCCGAGTTGGGAAGCGGGATGTAGACGGCGTCCACATCCGGGGAGGCGAGAAGGTCGTCGTAGGAGTCCAACACCTGCTCGATGCCGTGCTCGGCGGCGAACTCCTCCGCGCGGGCCCGGTTGCGGGCGGCCACTGCCGTCAGCCGCACATCAGGGTTGGCGTGGGCGGGTGCGATGAGGGCGGACGGGGTGATCCCGGCGGCGCCGAGGATACCGAAACGCACGGTCATAGTGGCCTCTCTCAGGAAGGTGATGGGGTGTGGTGAAGTCTAGGGGCGCGCCCTGAGGGCCTACTTCGTCGCCTCGATCATGCCGCGGAGTTCCTTCTTCAGGTCCGAGATCTCGTCGCGATGCCGCGCCGCCACCTCGAAGTGCAGCTCCGCGGCAGCCTGGTGCATCGCCGCCGTGAGGTCCGCGATCAGTGTGGTCAGCTCGTCCTGGGCCAGCCTCGTCGGATCCAGGCCCTTACGGCCCGACGGCTTGGCCGCCTCAAGCAGCTGATCCGTGTCGGCGTCCTCCCGCGCGAGCATCTCAGAGACATCAGCGATGCGCTTGCGCAGTGGCTGCGGATCCAGGCCGCGCTCCTGGTTGTAGGCCACCTGGATGGTCCGCCGTCGGTTGGTCTCGTCGATCGCCTGCGCCATCGACGGCGTGATCTTGTCCGCGTACATGTGCACCTGGCCCGCCACGTTCCGGGCGGCGCGCCCGATGGTCTGGATCAGGGATCGCGCCGAGCGCAGGAACCCCTCCTTGTCGGCGTCCAGGATGGCCACCAGCGACACCTCGGGAAGGTCCAGGCCCTCGCGCAGCAGGTTGATCCCCACCAGCACGTCGTACTCGCCCAGGCGCAGCTCGCGGAGCAGTTCGATGCGCCGGATCGTGTCGATGTCCGAGTGCAGGTACCGCGTCCGGATCCCGTGGTCCATCAGATAGTCCGTCAGATCCTCGGCCATCTTCTTGGTGAGGGTGGTGACGAGCACCCGCTCGTTGAGCTCGACGCGCTGCTTGACCTCCGCCATGAGGTCGTCGATCTGGCCCTTGGTGGGCTTCAAGACCACCTCCGGATCCACGAGGCCTGTGGGACGGATGATCTGCTCGACGAAGCCGTCCGAGCGCTCCATCTCGTAGGGCCCGGGGGTGGCCGAGAGGTAGACCGTCTGCCCGATCCGCTCCACGAACTCGTCGAACTTCAGCGGCCGGTTGTCGATGGCACTCGGCAGCCTGAAGCCGTGTTCCACGAGGGTGCGCTTGCGGGAGGCGTCGCCCTCGTACATGCCACCGATCTGGGGGATGGTGACGTGGGACTCGTCGACGACGAGCATGAAGTCCTCCGGGAAGTAGTCCACCAGGCAGCTCGGCGCCGACCCGGGGGCTCGGCCGTCGATGTGCAGCGAGTAGTTCTCGATGCCCGAGCAGGTGCCGATCTGGCGCATCATCTCGATGTCGTAGCTCGTGCGCATCCGGAGGCGCTGCGCCTCGAGGAGCTTGCCCTGCGACTCGAACTCGGCGAGCCGCTGCGCCAACTCCACCTCGATGGTGGAGATGGCCCGCTCCATCCGGTGCGCGCCCGCCGAGTAGTGCGTGGCAGGGAAGATGTAGGTCTCCTGCTCCTCCCGGATCACGGACCCGGTGAGGGGGTGCATGGTGGCGATCCGCTCGATCTCATCGCCGAAGAACTCCACCCGCACCGCGTTTTCCTCATACATCGGGAACACCTCCAGCGTGTCACCCTTGACCCGGAACGTGCCGCGGCCGGCGCCGATGTCGTTGCGGGCGTACTGGATGTCCACCAGGTGCCGCAGCAGCTGGTCCCGGTCCATCTCGTCGCCCACGCGCAGGGTGACCCGCTGCTCCAGGTACTCCTGAGGCGTGCCCAGACCGTAGATGGCCGAGACCGTGGCCACGACGATCACGTCTCGCCGCGTGAGCAGCGAGCTGGTGGCCGCGTGCCGCATCCGCTCCACCTCCTCGTTGAGCGAGGAGTCCTTCTCGATGTAGGTGTCCGTCTGGGGGAGGTAGGCCTCCGGCTGGTAGTAGTCGTAGTAGGAGACGAAGTACTCGATGGCGTTGTTGGGCAGGAGCTCCCGCAGCTCGTTGGCGAACTGGGCGGCAAGCGTCTTGTTGGGCTGCATCACCAGCATGGGCCTCTGCAGCCGCTCTGCGAGCCAGGCGACGGTGGCCGTCTTGCCCGTGCCGGTGGCGCCCAGCAGCACCACGTCCTTCTCCCCGGCCCCGATCCGGCGCTGCAACTCGGCGATGGCGCGCGGCTGGTCCCCGGCAGGCTCGTAGTCGGAGATCACCTGCAGCGGCGCCACCTGGCGCTGAAGCTCTTCGAGAGGACGCATGAGAGCCAGGGTAATAGTGCCCACCGACAGCCCGCCCGAGGGAAGGCTCCCGTCAGGAGAAGGTGCGGATCAGGCGGGGGGAATTGACGCCCCGCGCCAGCCACGCGATGAGGTCCGCGGCGGGGCCGCGCACCTCGGTGAAGTCGCCCTCGCCGTCGAGGACGGCCTCGTAGCCCTCGTCGGCCACCAGGCGAACGGCAGGGCGGTCGTGGCGATGCGCCAGCCGCTCGACCTGGAAGGCCAGCAGCGACACCGCGGTCTCAGATGCCAGGTCCATGGTGGTGGAGCGGCTGTCGAGATCCATCTCGTGCACGACCACCTCGCCGAGCCGGGACAGCGGGATCTGCCACGCCTTGATGCGGTATCCGGGTCGAAGATCCACCGGCGACGAATCGCCCTCCAGCGAGCCGAACAGCTCCTGCAGCTCGCTGGCGGTGGTGTCCAGCTGAATCTGCAGCTCCAATCCGCCGGCCAAGGCGCCCAACTCGATGGTGCGCCGCTCCTCGGCCTCGGAGTCGTACATCGTCCGCGACTGCCCGGAGTGGAGCCCGTCGATGACGCGCACGAGTCTACGGGCCCCGTCGACGAGATGAGCGGCCACGTGGCTGCGGGTCCAGCCGGGCAAGGCCGTCGGCGCGGCCCAATCCTCGTCCGACAGGCCGATGGTCCGCCCCAGCAGTTGGGACGTGTGCTCGCGCACCGCGGCAACCACGTCGACGAAGGGGGCACGGCTCGTGGGCATGGCCCCAACCTAGCAAAGCCGTACCATGGCGGGCGTGAATGATCGGCTCGTCGTGCGGGGTGCCCGCGTGCACAACCTGAAGAATGTCTCCCTCGAGCTGCCGAGGGACTCTCTGATCGTCTTCACCGGGTTGAGCGGCTCCGGCAAGTCCTCGCTGGCCTTCGACACGATCTTCGCGGAGGGGCAGCGGCGCTACGTCGAATCGCTGTCGGCCTACGCGCGCATGTTCCTCGGTCAGATGGACAAGCCGGACGTGGACTTCATCGAGGGGCTGTCACCCGCGGTGTCGATCGACCAGAAGTCCACCAGCCGCAACCCGCGCTCCACCGTCGGCACCATCACGGAGGTCTACGACTATCTCCGCCTGCTGTTCGCCAGGATCGGTGTACCCCACTGCGAGGTGTGCGGGGCCGTGATCGGGCGGCAGACGCCGCAGCAGATCGTGGACCGGCTGATGTCGATGGACGAGGGGACCCGCTTCCAGATCCTCGCCCCGCTGGTGCGCGGCCGCAAGGGCGAACATGCCGAGCTGTTCCGCCAGCTCGTCGGGGACGGTTACAGCCGGGTCCGCATCGACGGTGAGACATACCCGCTCACGGAACTGCCGTCGATCGACAAGAACCGCAAGCACGACGTTGAGGTGGTGGTGGACCGCGCAGTGGTGCGGCCCAACGCCAAGCAGCGCATCACCGAGTCCGTGGAGACCGCGCTGGGCCTGGCCGGCGGAGTGGTGACCATCGACTTCGTGGACCTGCCCGAGACCGACCCGGAACGGGAGCGCCGCTTCTCGGAGAAGATGGGCTGCCCCAACGAGCACGATGTCAACATCGACGAACTGGAGCCGAGACAGTTCTCCTTCAACGGGCCATGGGGCGCCTGCCCGGAATGCTCAGGCCTCGGCACGCTGCTGGACCCGGACCCCGAGCTGCTCATCCCCAACGACGACCTGTCCGTCGCCGAGGGTGCCATCGCGCCCTGGACCACGCCCACCATCAAGTCACACTACGAGCACGTGCTGCGCTCCCTGGCCGAGGAGCACGGGTTCTCGGTGGACGAGCCGTGGCGCGAGCTGTCGCCGGCGGCGCGGAAGCTCCTCCTGCACGGCGCCAAGGGCAATGTGGTGGTGAGCTACCGCAACCGCTTCGGCCGTGTGCGGTCCTTCTCACAAAAGTATGAGGGTGTCATTCCCTTCATCCGCAGGCGCCACGAAGAGGCGGAGACCGACTCGGCACGGGACCGCTGGGGCGGATACATGCGGGAGATCAACTGTGCCGCATGTGGCGGGGCGCGGCTGAAGCCCTCCAGCCTGGCGGTCACGGTGGCCGGCCGCACCATCGCGGACCTGTCCAGCCTCTCCATCGGTGAAGCGTCCAGCTTCCTCGCCGCATTGGAACTCACCGAGCGCGACGCCGCCATCGCCGAGCGACTCGTCAAGGAGATCAACGCCCGGCTCCGCTTCCTGCTCGACGTGGGGCTGGACTACCTCACGCTGTCGCGGGCGGCCGGCACCCTCTCCGGCGGCGAGGCGCAGCGCATCAGGCTGGCCACCCAGATCGGTTCCGGCCTCGTCGGGGTGCTCTACGTGCTGGACGAGCCGAGCATCGGACTACACCAGCGCGACAACCTGCGCCTCATCGAGACCCTGCACCGGCTCCGCGACCTCGGCAACACGCTCATCGTCGTCGAGCACGACGAAGACACCATCCGCGCCGCGGACTGGGCCGTCGACATCGGCCCCGGCGCCGGGGAGGGCGGCGGCGAGGTGGTCGTGTCCGGCCCGGTCGAGGCCCTCCTCAACCATCCGGAATCACGAACCGGGGCCTACCTCTCCGGCCGGCTGTCCATCCCGGTCCCAGCGGTGCGGCGCCCCGGAAACGGACACCAGATCGTCGTCAAAGGCGCCCGCGAGCACAACCTGCGCGGCATCGACGCAGCCTTCAACCTGGGCCAGTTCATCGCCGTGACCGGCGTCTCCGGCTCGGGCAAGTCCTCGCTGGTCAACTCCATCCTCTACACCGCTGCGGCGAAGGCCATCTACGGCTCGAAGGCGGTACCGGGCCGGCACAAGTCGCTGGAGGGGCTGGAGCACATCGACAAGGTCATCCAGGTGGACCAGTCGCCGATCGGTCGCACCCCGCGGTCCAACCCCGCCACGTACACCGGCGTCTTCGACAAGATCCGGACCCTCTTCTCCCAGACGCCGGAGGCGAAGGTGCGCGGCTACCAGCCGGGCCGGTTCTCCTTCAACGTCAAGGGTGGCCGGTGCGAGCACTGCATGGGCGACGGCACCATCAAGATCGAGATGAACTTCCTTCCCGACGTCTACGTGCCGTGCGAGGTGTGCCACGGCGCCAGGTACAACCGGGAGACACTCGAGGTGCACTACAAGGGCAAGACCATCGCCGAAGTGCTGGACATGCCGATCAGCGAGGCGGTGGAGTTCTTCGAGTCCATCCAGTCCATCGCGCGGTTCCTCCGCACCCTGACGGAGGTCGGCCTCGGATACGTGAGGCTTGGACAGCCCGCCACCACGCTCTCCGGCGGAGAGGCGCAGCGCGTCAAGTTGGCCGCCGAGCTGCAGAAGCGCTCAACCGGGCGGACCCTCTACGTCCTCGACGAGCCCACCACGGGCCTGCACTTCGAGGACATCCGGCGGCTCCTGGCGGTCCTACAGAGGCTGGTGGACGCCGGGAACACGGTGGTGACGATCGAGCACAACCTGGACGTGATCAAGTCGGCTGACTGGGTCATCGACATGGGACCCGACGGTGGCAACCGTGGAGGCCAGGTGATCGCGACGGGGACCCCTGAGGAGATCGCCGTCACCGAGGGGTCCGCCACCGGTACGTTCCTCAAGACCCTTCTCGACCGCTCCTGAGGAGCCCTGGGTTCCCATCGTCCAGCGCATCTGGTTGGGGCGCCCGCCCTGCCCGCGGTTGCTGTTCCTCCAGATCGGCTCTCGATGCCCCAGGGCTCCCGGCCATCGTTCTGGAGGAACAGGAACCGCGAGGGGCTTCGCGACATTGAACGATGGGACCCGAGGTTGGCGCGGGGTCGGGTTGGACGGCGGGTGGTGGGGGCCGGGCCGCCCATGATGCCGGCGGCGGCGCTTCGCGCTGCCGCGCCGTCATCAACGCCCACCCAACCTGCCCCGGCCCCCACCACCCGCCGTCCTGCTGTCCCCGTCTCGTCGCCTGGCTTATGTCTTGCGTTTAGTCGCCTGGCTTATGTCTCGGCGCCTGTCTTGCGTTGAGTCGCCTGGCTTGTGTCCCGGCGCCTGCGCTAGATCGCAGGCGCCCCGGAGCCGCCTGCCCTGGGTTCAGCCGCCGGCGCTGTTGCGCGGGCGGCCAGACTTACCGCAGGCGCCAACGCTGCCGTCCTTCACCCTCGCGTCGTCTTCCAATGTGCCCCGCAGCTGTCGCTGTCGCCTGGCTGTCACTTCTGGTGCCGTAGTCGACACCAGAAGTGACGGTTAGCGCCCTTGCCTCCAACTTCCTCCCGCTAAACGTTAGAGGTGGTGCCGTAGTCGACACCAGAAGTGACATTTAGGCTGTCGGACCCCGTCGATCGGCTCGCAGGGCGTCCCAACCCCGACAGCGCGGGGGTATTCCCGGTCTGCCGCGTCGGGTCAGGCGGTGACGATCAGGTCGGTGCCCGATTCGGTGAGGGTGGCGCGCACCAGCGGGTCCGTGGCCGGGCCCTGAAGCGGAGTGCCGTCGAGGAGCGCGAACAGCGAGCCGTGGCACTTGCAGAAGATGCCGTCGTCGCGCACGTCGGAGACCGTGCAGCCCTGATGCGTGCAGCGCGACGAGAAGGCGAAGTACGAGCCCTCCTCGGGCTGGGTGACGACGAACCCGCCGTCGAGCACGAGGCCGCCGCCGACTGGCACCGAATCCTTGGCCACCGTCACCTCGTCGGCGGGGGCCGAGCTGGACGACGTCTCATCCGCCGCACATCCGGCCAGGAGGGCAGCGGCGATGGCGGCGCCGCCGGCGATCAGCTCTCTCCGCGTGTTCATGGCCTCAGCCTACGCACCTACACTTGCGCGCATGGCCGATCCCGCGAGCTATCGCCCCCCACAGGGCAGCATTCCCACAGGTCCCGGGGTCTACCGATTCTTCGACGCGTTCGGCAATGTCATCTACGTTGGCAAGGCCAAGAACCTGCGCCAACGCCTCAACTCGTACTTCGCTGACCCGTCGGCGCTGCACTTCCGCACTCAGACCATGGTCCGCACAGCCGCCAAGGTGGAGTGGACCGTGGTGGCCAACGAGCTCGAGGCGCTCCAGCTCGAGTACACCTGGATCCAGCAGTTCGACCCGCGGTTCAACGTCAAGTACCGCGACGACAAGTCCTACCCGTGGCTCGCGGTCACCATGAGCGACGAGTACCCGCGCGTCTTCGTGGGCCGCGGTGCCAAGAAGCGCGGCACCCGCTACTTCGGGCCCTTCGGCCAGGCCTGGGCCATCCGGGAGACGGTGGACCTTCTCCTGCGCGTCTTCCCCATGCGCTCCTGCACCCAGGGCGTGTTCAACCGCGCCCGTTCCTCGGGCAGGCCGTGCCTGCTGGGAGACATCGGCAAGTGTTCGGCGCCCTGCGTGGGGCGGGTCTCTGCAGAGGAGCACAGGGCCGTGGCGGAGGACTTCTGTTCCTTCATGGGCGGAAACACCGGTGGCATCATCGGCCGGATCGAGCGCGACATGTACGCGGCGTCCGCCGAGCTCAACTTCGAGCGGGCGGCGGTCCTGCGGGATTCGCTGGGGGCGCTCAAGCGGGTGCAGGAGAAGAACTCGGTGGTGCTGGCCGACGGCACCCGTGCGGACATCGTCGGGTTCGCCGACGACGGGCAGCAGGTGGCGGTGCAGGTCTTCCACGTCGTCGACGGGCGCATCCTGGGGGAGCGCGGCTGGATCGCGGACCGCGCCGACGACACGGAGCTCACAGAGCTGCTGGAGGTGTTCCTCGAGCAGGTCTACACCGACGACCTTGAGATCCCGCCGCACATCCTCACCTCCGTGGAGGCCGAGGACACCCTCGTCGAGCACCTGAGCGCGCGGCGCGGGGCGCGCGTCAGCATCAAGGTCCCCCTCCGCGGCGACAGGCGGGCGCTGCTGGACACGGCGGTGAGGAACGCGGAGATGGCGCTCGCCCAGGCCAAACTCCGGCGCGCCTCAGACCTCACGACCCGCAACATGGCTCTCGACGAGATCGCCGACGCCCTCGGGCTGTCCGAGCCGCCCCTGCGCATCGAGTGCTACGACATCTCCCACACCATGGGCGAGGAGGTGGTGGGCTCGATGGTGGTGTTCGAGGACGGGCTTCCCCGCACGAGCCAGTACCGGCGGTTCATCATCAAGAGTTTCGAGGGCTCCAACGACGTGGCGGCCATCAGCGAGGTGCTTCAGCGGAGGCTCCGCCGCCTGGTCGACGACCGCGCCTCGGAGGTCAAGGTGGACGCCACCACGGGCGAGGCGGCGAAGTTCTCCTATCCTCCGGCGCTCATCGTGGTCGACGGCGGCCTCCCGCAGGTCAACGCCGCCGCGGCCGCGCTGGCCGCGGCGGGGCTCGACGGTGAGATCGCGCTCTGCGGCCTGGCCAAGCGGCTCGAGGAGGTGTGGGTGCCGGGGGAGGAGTACCCGGTGATCCTGCCCCGGGCGTCGGAGGGGCTCTACCTCCTCCAGAGGCTGCGCGACGAGGCCCACAGGTTCGCGATCACCCACCACCGGTCGCGACGGGCCAAGCAGGTCGTCGAATCCGTCCTCGACGACGTTCCGGGCCTGGGCGAGCTGCGCCGCAAAGCGCTCCTCACGTACTTCGGAAGTCTGCGCAAGCTGCGGCAGGCCAGCGTCGACGAGATCGCCGCCGTCCCCGGATTCGGACCCCGGCTTGCGCTCACCGTCAAGGCGGCGGTGGCCGATACGGGCGGCGAGGCCATCAATCTCACCACCGGCGAGGTGACCGAGACGTGAGCCGATTTGAACAACGTTCAAACTCTGATGCAGGATGGGGCGACACCTCACCACAGGAGCCCTTCATGAGCGCCACCACCGCACCAACTGTCCGCAGCTTCGCCCCGGCGGACCTCGCCTACGTCGCCGTCTTCGCGGCGCTGATCGCGGCCCTCGCGCTGACACCGCCCATCCCGATCGGCAGCCTGGGCGTGCCCATCACGCTGCAGACGCTCGGCGTGGCGCTTGCCGGGCTCTGCCTCGGGGCCTGGCGCGGCGCCGCCGCGGTTGGGCTGTACCTGCTGGTCGGCCTCGCGGGGCTGCCGGTCTTCTCCGGGGGGCGCGCCGGCCTCGCCGTGCTGGTCGGCCCCACCGGCGGCTACCTCGTGGCCTTCCTGTTCTCGACGTTCGCGGTGGGCCTCGTCGCCCAGTGGGCGGTCCGCCGCGGTCTGAGCAGGTGGACGCCCGTGCTGTTCTTCCTCGGTGTCTTCGCCGCCCGGGTGCTGATCATCTGGCCGCTCGGCGTGGCGGGCATCGCGCGCGCGGTCGGCAAGCCCATCGGCGAGATCTGGCTGAGCGACCTGGCCTTCTGGCCCGGCGACATCCTCAAGGGAATCGTTGCCGCCGTCATCGCGTTCGCCGTGCACAAGGCATTCCCGAGGCTGCTCGGCCGATGATCAGCCTGCGCGGGGTCACCGTCGTCATCCCGGCCGTGCGCCGGGGCGACGCCGACCGCGTGCTCCTCCATCCCGTCACCCTCGACCTCGCCGAGCCGCGCATCGCGCTGGTCGGCGCCAACGGATCGGGGAAGTCCACCCTGCTGCGTCTGCTCAACGGCCTCCGGCGTCCGACGGTGGGCACGGTCACCGTCGACGGCCTGGACACGGTCAAGGACGCCAGGGCGGTGCGTGCGCGGGTCGGTTTCGTCTTCACCGATCCGCTCGCCCAACTGCTGATGTCGACGCCCATCGAGGACGTCGAGCTCAGCCTCCGTGGCCGGATCAGGGGTCGGGCCGAGCGGAACCGCCGCGCGCAGGAGATGCTTGACGCCCGTGGGCTGGGGCACCTGGCGCACCAGAGCATCTACGACCTCAGCGGTGGAGAGCGCCAGTTGGTGGCGCTGACCAGCGTGCTGGCAGTCGAGCCGTCGATCCTCGTCGCCGACGAACCCACCACCCTCCTCGACCTCCGCAACCGGCGGGAGCTGCGCAGGACCTTCGCCGAGCTGGGTCAACAGATCATCTTCTCCACCCACGACCTCGACATCGCCGCCGATGCGGACCGGGTGATCGTGGTGCACGAGGGCCGCGTCGTGGCCGACGGAGTCCCCGCCGAGGCGCTCGCGGCCTACGAGGCGGTGGTGGTGTGAACGCGCACGCGTCCTTACTGGGGCTCTACGAGCCAGGGGAGGGCTGGTTGTTCCGGCTCGGCACGGGGGCCAAGTACCTGCTTCTTCTCGCGGTGACCATCCCTCCGCTGGCTGCCGGCACATGGTGGGTGACGGCCGCCGCTCTGGCGGTGGTGCTGGGGCTGCTGTGGACCTCGGGCATCACGCCCGTGCGGGCGCTGCGGATCGGGTGGGTGCTCTGGATGCTGCTCGCCGTGATGGCGGCCTACCACCTGATCTCGCTCAATCCGACAGCGGCGGTGGTGCAGTCCGGCAACATCCTCGTCGCCGTCCTGGCTGCGCGGATGCTCACCCTCACCACCTCCACCCCGGTGTTGATGGACGCGCTGGCCCGCGGCCTCGCCCCGGTGCGGTGGCTGCGGATCGACCCGCAGCAGGTGGCTCTTGCCGTCGCCCTGATGATCCGCTCAGTGCCGTACCTCATCGGCTCCATCGACGACGCGCGCGACGCCGCCCGCGCCCGCGGCCGGGACCGCAATCCGGCCCTGCTGCTGACCCCGGTGGTGGTGGGGGCCGTGGCCTACGCGGAGCGCACAGGCGAAGCCCTCCACGCCAGGGGCCTCCCCGACGACGGGGCCTAGCCGGCGCCTGTGCCGCCACGGAGGACGTCGCGCAGGCGCCGCGCCTCTGTGGCGATTCGGCTTCGACCCGGGCGTTCGGCCACCTCGTCCAGCCCGGGAACCTCGCCTCCTGCACCGATGGCCAGCGCAGCCTCCGCAGCCAGGCCCACCAGGTCCGCCGCCCCGGCACGTTTCGCGAGGCCTGTGGGGAGCCCGAGCGCGAGCACCTGCCGGAGCACGTCCCAGACGTACTCGTTTCCGGCGACGCTGGAGCCCGCCACGTCGCGCAGGTGTGCGTGCCAGCGAGGCAGCTTGACCTGGTGATGGGGGACGAGCCTCGCCCAGGCGGCGCCCGCCGCGTCGCCTGTGAGCTGCCCCCTCGCCAGCAGGCCCAGGGTGGCGTCGATGGCTCCAGCCCGGGCCGGGATCTGATCGCTCGACGCGCCCAGGGCGAGCAGCGTTGCCGTCACGGGACCGGTCGGCCCCTGCTGGTGGGGGAGGAGGGCCAGCGCTGGGGTCTGGTCGCCCATCCAGAAGGCGACGGTGCGGAGGAGATACGCGGCGAGCAACTCCCGCTGTGTGGGGAAGAGCGCCACCTCGGGCAGCTGCGTCGACAGGTCGTACCTGTCCAGTGCCGGCAGGTCCCCCCAACTGGCCAGCACCTTTCCGCCGCGCCCCCTCGCCCCGGGCCAGGAACCTCTCAGGCGGACTTCCTCACCGGCGCCGCGTTCCCGCTGGACGTTCTGCAGAGCCAGGACCGGAGGCTCCAGCTTGTGCCCCAGCTGCGCCGACAGCCACGCCGCATCGGGGCCGCCCACAGCCGCGATCCGGGGGGCCAGGTCGGCGGAGTGATTCAGGGGGAGCCGGAGCCAGGCGACCTCCAGGTCGGTGGCGGGGACCCGGCGCCGCTCGGACAGCGCACGCTCGAGGCCCGCGATCACGGCGTCAGGGTCGACCAGGCCGGAGGCGTCCCGGGGGAACGACACCAACGGCGCGGACGTGCCGGCGCGGACGGCGGCCAGGACGTCGTCGGCCCGCTCGCCCTGTCCTCGCGTGATTCCGTTGCGTCGCGTGCCAGGCACGGAACCCAGGAGCCTCCCGAGGAGGCCGGGTGCCGGTCTGGTGAGGCCGTCGATGAGGAGATCGGTCAGCCCCCAGCCGGGACGGTGCTGCGAGAGCTCCGCCCTCTGCTCCCGGGTGAGCCGGGCGCCGAACGCGGCGACGCCATTGAGGAGGCGCTCGTCGTCGCCGAAGCGCCCCTCCACGCTCGCGATGCGCCGAGCAAGGTCCACCAGCTCATCGCCGGAGGTCACAGGCTCAAGAGGCGGGCAGGCGGGGAGCGGCGGCCGCTCCGGGAGCAGGTCGGACGCGCGCACCGTGGCGCCGCGCACCGTCGCGTCCACGCCCTCCAAGGCCCACGCCACCTCCGCGGATGAGGCGTCGTCGACGGGGCCCAGGTGCTCGATGAGCGCGAGAGCCTTTTCCTGGACGGCCCGCTTGGGGTGGCCCAGTCCGAGAGTGGCCGCTCGAACGACCTCCGAGACGGCTGCCGGCTCCCGTGCCGCGAGGAGCCGCAGCCAGGAGAGCGCCGCCTGGGGCAGCGAGGTGTCCGCGCGGGACAGCAGTCGGGCACACGCGTCGGTGAGTGTCGCGGCGACGAGGTGCTCCTCCGCGTCCATGGCTCGGACCGACCGCAGGGCGCGAGCGGCGACGAATCCCTGCCGACTGTCCAGGAGTGCCAGATAGTCGCGCAGCAGGGGGCGCAGCTCAGCGGGGTCAGGAGCCAACTCCTCGAGGATCCACACCAGAACGCGCAGGTGCGGCTGCATCCCGCCGCGGATCAGGGCGGCGACCACCCGACGGTGCAGCTCGGCGCGGTCCAGCGCGCCCCAGGCGGCCCAGGCCGCGGCGATCTCGGCCCAGCGCCGCTCCCGGCCCTTGGCGTGGGGATTCACCCAGTCGGCCACGACTGCGTCGTGCAGGCGATCCGACTCAAGGGCGCGCAGCAGCAGGTGTGGCAGCGCGGGATCGACGGCGAGCTGCGCCGCGGCGTCGAGCCGCGGATCCTGCCTCCGCAGATAGTTCAAGGCGTAGTCCGGCGTGTCCAGGTGGCTGAGGCCGCAGCGGTCCAGCAGCGCGTCGACCACCTGCCACGGCACCTCCGCGCGCCCAGTCTCGGCGCTCACGCTCACGGTGGTCAGCAGAACGAGAAGCTTCGGCAGCCAGCTCACCCGCCGCTCCAGGATGACCTGAGTGCGGACCGGGTGGTCGCCCCCGCGCAGCACGCTCGCCGCACCCTCCGCCGACGGCGTGGTGGCGAGCCGCGCGGTGTCAAGGGCGAATTCCCCCACCGGTCGCGCCGGTCGGCGTCCGGTGCGCCAGTACTCGGAGCGCTCCTTCTGCAGAGCGCGAAGGAACGGGCGGACCTGCTTTCGATCCGCCTCGGAGGCGCCGGTGAACGCCGAGGCGACAGCGGCGGAATCGTCGCTGCGCAGGGCTGCCTCCAGCCGCCGCAGGTCGATCATCGTGTGAGCTCCACGGCCAGCGTATGCTTGCAGGGGCCGCGATGGCCCTCGTAGCGGGTCCACCACGGGCAGGTGCAGGCCCATCCATCGCCGTGACGGCGCAGCCGGTAGAGCGTGCCGTCGGAGTCGACGACAGCACGATCACCCTCCCACGTCACGGCGCCCGCGGCGACGAGCCGCTGGGCGCCGACGAGCCGGGGGTTCCGACGCGCAGCCGCTGCCGAGTCGTACGGCAGCTCGCGGTGGAAGTAGGTGCTCTCTGCCGTATCGAAGCCGACGCGCCCCGACGTGCCCAGCAGCGTGAGTGCGCGGACCACCCGCGACTCGTCCCAGCCGAGCGCGAACGCCACTGTGTCGGAGGCTGCACCGGGGGTCCATGCGAGTTGCTCCAGCACGGCGTCGGCATCCTCCGGGTCTCCCGCGGCCAGGTCCGTCAGGACAGCCCCTTCCCCGCTGAATCCGCGTGGGACCTCGGGGGAGATGGTCAGGGTCAGCCGGGCCGACCGAAGGACCAGCTCCCATGCGCTCGCTGTCGGGGACGCGTCGGGGGACTCAGGCGCGTGGACCCGCAGTGCGGTCGCCCAGCGCAGCAGCGGCTGCAGCTCGGTCAGGCGGGCGACGCCGTCGAGGTGGATCGCGCCTGGCGAGGCGACGGCGGAGACCCGCAGCGACCGACCCGAGGGGACGATCCAGAGGCGGCGGCCGTCGCGCGGAAGTGACCGGAGGAACCGGAGCGCATCGGCCGGCCCCACCTCCGCACGAAGTCTCATGGAGGAGGCCGCGACCGAGGCCTCCCCGAACCCGCGGATCCATCGCTCCGGCAGCTTCACCTTGCGCTCGGTGACCTCCCCGGTGACCGTGGACGCCTTGAGCGAGTCAGCGCCCACCTCGAGCCGAAGCGGCTCGCCCGAGCGCACCGTGGCGAGCGCGTGTCGCAGGGGCTGGTTGACGTCGATGTTCGTTGTCCCCAGCTCGCCGGGCGCTCCGGACAGGGCCTCTGGCAGCAGGTCGAAACGGGCGTAGACCCCGCCGCAGCCAGAGAACGACTCGAACCGCAGGCGCTCCCCGTCGCTGGTGACCACAGGGTCCAACGAACTCCACTCGATCCGCCGGTAATAGCTGGTGGCCGCCACGTCGGCGACGGCGAGGATCCCCCGAGCGCACTGTTCGGCGTCGACGACAGTTCCGGAGAAGAAGTGCGGACTCTCCACCCTCCCGGCGGGCCCGATGCCGGGGCCGGCGGCAAGGGAGACCGAGTGCGGCCCGGCGGTCGACGATGCGGCAGAGGTCAGCGACATGGACCGAGCATAGGGTCCGGGTTCGCCCAGCGTGGGGGCGCTCACTGGCGCTCCGGCTACTAGGCTGACGCCATGACCGATGCCACGCAGGAGATCGCCATCATCACCGGCCTGTCCGGCGCGGGCCGTCGCACCGCAGCTCACACCATGGAGGACCTGGGCTGGTATGTCGTGGACAACCTCCCGCCCGTGATGCTGCCGACGCTCGCCCAGACCCTGCGTGGCTACGGGGTGGTGCGGATCGCCGTGGTGGCGGACGTGCGCTCGCGCGAGCAGTTCGAGCAGTTGCCCGACGCCATCAAGCGGCTGAAGTCCGAAGGGGCCTCGGTGACCAGCGTGTTCCTCGAGGCCGCCGACGACGTGATCGTGCGCAGGCAGGAGTCCAACCGTCGTCCCCTCCCGCTGCAGGGTGGGGACCGGCTCATCGAGGGCATCGACCGGGAGCGGCGGCTGCTCGCCGACCTCCGCGCGGAGGCCGACATCGTCGTGGACACCACGTACCTGTCGGCGCGGCAGCTCACCCAACGGGTGTCGAACCACTTCGGTGACGAGGCGACGGACAAACTGAAGATCGCGCTGATCTCCTTCGGTTTCAAGAACGGGGTGCCGATCGACGCCGACATGGTCTTCGACGTGCGCTTCCTGCCCAACCCCTTCTGGATCCCGGAGCTGCGCCCGAAGTCCGGCCTCAGTAAGGACGTGGCGCAGTACGTGCTCAAGCACGACGCGGCCCAGCACTTCCTGGGGGCCATGCTCAACCTGGTGGAGACGGTTGCCCCCGGATACCTCGCGGAGGGGAAGCGCCAGGTCACCGTCGCCATCGGCTGCACGGGCGGCAAGCACCGCTCCACCTCCATGAGCGAGGAGTTCGCGGTCAGGCTCCGCGAGAAGGGCTTCCCCACCACGGTTCTCCACCGGGACCTGGGCAAGGAATGACCCTTCAGCGGCTTCCCCGAGTGGTCGCGCTGGGGGGTGGGCATGGGCTGGCCGCGTCGCTGACCGCCCTGCGCCGGGTCACCGACCGGTTGACGGCGGTGGTGACGGTCGCCGACGACGGCGGCTCGTCGGGTCGTCTGCGTCAGGAGCTGGGTTGCCTCCCGCCCGGTGACCTCCGGATGGCGCTGGCGGCGCTCTGCTCGGACGATCACGTGGGCCGGACCTGGGCCAGTGTGCTGCAGGCCCGCTTCCATGGAGAGGGTCCGCTCGGCGGTCACGCCATCGGCAACCTCCTCATCGCCGGCCTCTGGCAGCAACTCGACGATCCGGTCGCCGCCCTGGACATGGTCGGGGACCTCCTGCGGACCCGCGGCCGGGTGCTGCCGATGAGCTCCGTGCCGCTGGAGATCGAGGCCGACGTGGTGGGGCTGGACCCGATGGCCCCCGACGAGGTGTGCACCCTGTCCGGGCAGGCCACCGTCGCGAAGACGCGCGCCACGGTCCAGTCGGTGAGGCTGATTCCCCACCGTCCCCCCGCGCGCCCGGAGGTGATCGCCGCGATCCGCGAGGCGGACAGTGTGGTGCTCGGGCCCGGCTCATGGTTCACCAGCGTGATCCCGCACCTCCTCGTGCCGGACCTCGCGCGCGCCGTGCTCGAGACTTCCGCGCAGCGGATTCTGGTCCTCAACATCGCTCCCGCCGAAGAGACCGACGGGTTCTCACCGTCGCGCCACATCGAGCTTCTGGCGGAGCATGCCCCTGGCCTCAGGCTCGACGTGGTGATCGCCGACGGCCGCTTCGCCGACACCGACGAGCACCTCGCGGCCTACGTCCACTCGCTCGGGGGACGCCTCGTCACGGCGGACATCATGGCCCGCGACGGCTCTCCCTCGCACGACCCCAACCGGCTGGCGGCCGTGTTCAGTGAGGTCATCGGCGGCTGACGGGTGCTCGGAAGGGTGTGGCACACTGCGAGCATGGCGCTGACACAGAAGGTGAAGTCCGAGCTCGCGACGGTCGTCGCGCCTCACCCGTCAGTGCGCCGCGCGGAGGTTGCCGCCCTGCTGCGGTTCGCGGGAGGGCTGCACCTGGTGGGGGGTCGGATCGTCGTGGAGGCCGAGCTGGACACCGGCGCCGCGGCCCGCCGTCTGCGCACCTTCATCACCGAGCTCTACAACGTCGAGAGCGATCTGCTCGTGATCAACGGCTCCGGCGTCAGGCGCGGCCCCCGCTACACGCTGCGCGTGGTGCGCGACGGCGAACAGCTGGCCAGGCTCAGCGGCCTGGTCGACCAGCACCGCCGCCCCGTCCGCGGCCTGCCGCCCTCGGTCGTGGGCGGGTCTGTGGCTGATGCCGTGGCCATGTGGCGCGGTGCCTTCCTGGCCCGAGGCTCGCTCACCGAACCCGGCCGGTCGATGGCGCTGGAGATCACCTGCCCCGGCTCGGAGGCCGCGCTCGCGCTCGTCGGCGCCGCCCGACGGGTCGGTGTCGCGGTGAAGGCGCGCGAGGTGCGCGGGATCGACCGGGTCGTCATCCGCGACGGCGACGCCATCGCCGAGCTGCTCACCCGCATGGGCGCGGGAGAGACCCGGCTCGCCTGGGAGGAGCGGCGCAAGCGGCGCGAGGTCCGAGCGAGCGTGAACCGCCTGGCCAACTTCGACGACGCGAACCTCCGTCGGTCGGCCCGCGCGGCTGTCGCGGCGAGCGCACGGGTGGAGCGCGCCCTGGAGATCCTCGGCGACGATGCCCCGGAGCACCTGCGGACCGCAGGCGAGCTGCGCCTCGCGCACCGCCAGGCGAGCCTGGAGGAGCTGGGCAGCCTCCACGAACCGCCCCTCACCAAGGACGCGGTGGCGGGCCGCATCCGTCGGCTTCTGGCCACGGCGGACAAGCAGGCAGAGGACATGGGCATCCCCACGACGGAGGCCAGCCTGCCCGCGGATCTCCGCGACGACGAATGACCGCGAAGTAGAGGTCAGGCCAAACTGACCCCCCACCTTCCCTGGAGGCCACAACTGGTTAGGATGAAGGCGTCCACATGCGCTTTTTCGCGCAAGGTAGCTGAAAGGGATCGATTTCCTCATGACCGTTAAGGTTGCAATCAACGGCTTTGGCCGTATCGGCCGTAACTTCTTCCGCGCGCTCGTCGCGTCGGGTGCCGATCTTGATGTCGTCGCAGTCAACGACCTGACCGACAACAAGACGCTGGCCCACCTGCTCAAGTACGACTCGATCCTCGGTCGCTTCCCCGGCGAGATCAGCTACGACGACGACGCCCTGACCGTCGACGGCAAGGAGATCAAGGCCTTCGCCGAGCGCGACCCGGCCCAGCTCCCCTGGGCGGACCTCGGCGTCGACATCGTCATCGAGTCCACCGGCTTCTTCACCGACGCCACCAAGGCCAAGGCCCACATCACCGCCGGCGCCAAGAAGGTCATCATCTCGGCCCCGGCCAAGAACGAAGACATCACCATCGTGATGGGCGTCAACGACGACAAGTACGACGCCGCCGCGCACAACATCATCTCGAACGCCTCCTGCACCACCAACTGCCTCGCCCCGATGGCCAAGGCGCTCAACGACGGCATCGGCATCGTCAAGGGCCTCATGACCACCATCCACGCGTACACGCAGGACCAGAACCTGCAGGACGGCCCGCACAAGGACCTGCGTCGCTCGCGCGCCGCCGCCCTCAACATGGTCCCCACCACCACCGGTGCGGCCAAGGCCGTGTCCCTCGTGCTCCCCGAGCTCAAGGGCAAGCTGGACGGCTACGCCATGCGCGTGCCCACCCCCACCGGCTCCGCCACGGACCTCACCTTCGAGGCCGCCCGCGAGACCACCGTCGAGGAGATCAACGCGATCGTCAAGGCGGCCGCAGACGGCCGGTTCCTCGTCTACACCGACGACGAGATCGTCAGCAAGGACATCGAGACGGATCCCGCGTCCTGCGTGTTCGACTCCAAGCTCACCAAGGTGATCGGCAACCAGGTCAAGGTGCTCGGCTGGTACGACAACGAGTGGGGCTACTCCAACCGCCTCGTCGACCTGTCCGTCCTGGTCGGCTCGAAGCTCTGATCCGACTCCCAGTGGTCTGAACGACGGCCCTGTGATCCCCGCGGGGGTCGCAGGGCCGTCGTCGCCCCACCGAACAACACCGACCAAAGAAAGGCTCACTGTGAAGTCTGTTGCAGATCTGGGCGATCTCCACGGCACGCGGGTACTCATCCGCTGCGATTTCAACGTCCCCCTGGACGCTGACAAGAACATCGGGGACGACGGCCGCATCCGCGCCGCGCTCCCCACCCTCAACGCCCTGCGCGACGCCGGCGCCCGCGTCGTAGTCATGGCCCACCTCGGCCGCCCCAAGGGGCAGGTCAACCCCAAGTACTCGTTGGCTCCGGTCGCAAAGCGGCTCGGTGAGTTGCTCGGCGCCGAGGTGAAGCTCGCCGACGACGTCGTCGGCGAGTCCGCCAAGGCCACCGTCGACGCGCTCGCCGACGGCGAGGTGGCCCTGCTCGAGAACGTGCGCTACGAGCCGGCCGAGGAGTCCAAGGACGAGGCAGCCCGCCAGGAGCTCGCCGCCAAGTACGCGGCCTTCGGTGACCTGTTCATCTCCGACGGCTTCGGCGTGGTGCACCGCAAGCAGGCCTCCGTCTACGATGTGGCGAAACTGCTCCCCAACGCGGCCGGCTACCTCGTGGCCAAGGAGGTCGACGTGCTGCGTCGGCTCACCGAGACCCCCGAGCGCCCCTTCGTCGTGGTGCTGGGTGGCGCGAAGGTCGCGGACAAGCTGTCGGTGATCGACAACCTGCTCAAGGTGGCCGACACTCTCGTCATCGGCGGCGGCATGGTGTTCACGTTCCTCAAGGCCCAGGGCCACGAGATCGGTGACTCCCTGCTCGACGAGACCAACCTGGAGACCTGCCGCGGCTACCTGGAGGAGGCCAAGGCCAAGGGCAAGACGATCCTGCTGCCGGTCGACGTGCGCATCGCCGACGGGATGGACTTCGACGCCCGGGAGGTCAAGGGCGACGTGGACGTCGTCTCGGCTCATTCCATCCCCGCCGGGAAGCAGGGCCTTGACATCGGCCCCGAGTCCGAAAAGCTGTTCGCGGACGCCATCACCGGCGCCAAGACGGTGTTCTGGAACGGCCCCATGGGCGTGTTCGAGATCGAGGCACTGTCGCACGGCACGGCCGCTGTGGCCAAGGCGCTGACCAAGGTCGAGGGTCTCTCGGTGGTCGGTGGAGGAGACTCCGCCGCGGCCGTGCGGGTCCTCGGCCACGCCGACGACGAGTTCGGCCACATCTCGACGGGCGGCGGCGCCTCCCTCGAGTTCCTGGAGGGCAAAGAACTGCCCGGCATTTCCGTTCTGGAGGAGGACAACTGATGACCCGCAAGCCGATCATGGCCGGTAACTGGAAGATGAACGTCGACCACATCGAGGCCACTGGACTGGTGGAGAAGATCCACTACGCACTCCTGGACAAGGACTACGACGCGTCGAAGTCCGAGGCCGTCCTCATCCCACCGTTCACGGACCTGCGCACCGTGCGCACCCTGATCGACGGCGACCGTCTGCCGTTCCAACTGGGCGCGCAGAACGTCTCGCAGTTCGACAACGGCGCCTACACCGGCGAGATCTCCACCTCGATGCTCACGAAGCTCGGCGTCAGCTACGTGGTCGTCGGCCACTCCGAGCGTCGCCAGTACTTCGGCGACACCGACGAGATCATCAACGCCAAGGCCGCCAAGGCCCTGGCCGCGGGCATCACGCCGATCATCTGCGTGGGCGAGGGTCTGGACATCCGCAAGGAGGGGCGCCACGTCGAGTACACCCTCGATCAGGTGCGCGGCACCCTGGCCGGTCTGACGGCCGAGCAGGTCGCCGGCCTCGTCATCGCCTATGAGCCCGTGTGGGCCATCGGCACCGGCGAGGTGGCCACCCCGGACGACGCGCAGGAGGTGTGTGGCGCCATCCGCAAGGAGGTCGCCGCGCTCTACGACGAGCCCACGGCCGAGTCCGTGCGCATCCAGTACGGCGGTTCCGTCAAGGCGGACAACGTGGCCCAGATCATGAGCAAGCCGGACGTCGACGGTGCCCTCGTCGGGGGTGCCGCCTTGAAGCCCGATGAGTTCGCGGCCATCGTGCGGTTCTACCAGCTCTGAGAAAAGCAAGCAGGCGGGCGGCGCGGGACGATAGGTCCCGCGCCGCTCGGCGTTGCGGCCCACCGCGCCGTCCAGGGCCGGACAGGCGGGGGCGAATGTGGATAACCGGTCGTCGTCGGATAGTCTGTACGGCGTGATTGTCCCCCTCGTGTCTTGGCCGGTGACGACGCTCTCAATCATCGCGATTGTCCTCAGCGTCCTCCTCGCGGCCACCGTCCTCCTCCACAAAAGTCGTGGCGGCGGAATGTCTGATCTCTTCGGCGGCGGCATGTCGACCTCCATGGGTGGAGCGTCGACGGCGGAGCGCCGGCTGGACCGGATCACGGTCGTGTTGTCGCTGGTCTGGCTTCTGACGATCATCGGGCTGCTGGTGCTGTACCGCATCGGCGCCTGACCCGGCACGACCCCTTCATCACGTCTCAAGGAGAACACAAGTGGCAAGTGGCAACGCCATTCGCGGCAGCCGTGTCGGCGCCGGACCGATGGGTGAGGCAGAGCGTGGCGATACCGCGCCGCGGCTCCACGTCTCGTACTTCTGCGCCAGTGGGCATGTGACCCGGCCGGCCTTCGCCGTCGATGCACCGATCCCCGAGTCGTGGGACTGCCCCCGCTGCGGGCTCCCGGCGAACATGGACGCAGACAATCCGCCGCCGCCGCCGAAGATCACCCCCTACAAGACGCACCTGGCCTACGTGAAGGAGCGCCGCACCGACGCGGAAGCTGCCCAGATCCTGGAAGAGGCCGTGTCCGCCCTGCGCGCGCGCCGCGCCTCCGGCGAGGTCATCTACTGAGTCCCCTGCGGTGCAGCTGCCTGCTCAGAACGGGCAGCTGTACTGCGCAGGAAGGCCGCTCGCGGCGGCGTCATCCAGATACCACAGGGTGACCTTCTCCCCGCGCACGTGAGAGGCGGGAAGCCTCCGATCCCCCTGCAGGGCCCCGGCGACGGCGCCGGCCTTGGCCGCACCGGTGGCCATGATCCACATCTCCGTGGACCTGTTGAGCGCCGGGATGGTGAGCGAGATCCGCTCCGTCGGGGGCTTGGGTGCATCCGTGACGCCGATCACGCTGCGCGTAGTGGGATCGAAGCTGGGGTGCCCCGGGAAGATCGAGGCGACGTGTCCGTCCTCCCCGACGCCCAGCAGCATGATGTCGAAATGGGTGGTACCCAGTTCGGCCTCGTACTCCGCGGCGCACTCGTGCGAGTCCTTCCGCCCGTCCTGAGCGGCCATCATGTGGGTGTCGGCCGACTTGATGGACACGGTTCGGGCCAGCCGCGACACCGCCTGCAGCGAGTTGCGGTCCGGATCCGTCGCGGGGACGAACCGTTCGTCGCCCCACCACAGCTGCAGTTTCGCGGCGTCGAGGTCTGAGCCCACGGCCAGCTCGGCGAAGCGTTCATACATGGCGTTGGCGGCATTGCCCCCGGTCAGGCAGACGTGCACGATCGGCTGGGTGTCCTGAAGCTCGACGAGGCGGTCCAGCAACCGCTGCGCCACCAGGTGGCTCACCTCGTCCGCGCCCGGCATCCGGACCACTCGGGTGTACACGTCAGCGCCCCTCGGCGTCGGCCACGAGACGGCTCGTGGCCGCCTCGAAGATGTCGTCGGCGTCCATGCGTTGCAGTTCCTCGGTCAGGAGGTCCGTCAGCGGCCGGCGCCTGAGTGCGACGGTGCGCTGCGGTTGATGCGGCACCTGGTAGAGGGCGGTGCCCTCCGCCACGCGACGCACCGTGATGTCGCCCTCGAGGGTGGTGAGCCGCACCTCGTTGACGCCGGGCTGGTCGCCGTCACGGCGTTCGACGTGGACGTCGAGCCTGTCGCTCAGCCACGCGGACAGGAGTGTCGCGGGGGCGTTGTCCGGGGCGGCGGAGACCATGGCGCCGATGACCTCGGAGCGCGTCTGGTCCATGGCCGCCGCGAGCAGGGCGCGCCACCGGGTCAGCCGGGTCCAGGTGAGGTCAGTGTCGCCTGGGGCGTGGTTGCGGGCGCGGCGCAGCAGCGCATCCTGAGGGTCGTGACAGCCGGCCGCGTCTGTGATGCGCCGATCGGCGAGGCCACCGATGGGGTCGTCGGCGAGATGGTCCGGCGCCTCGTGCGGCCACCACACGATGGTCGGGGAGTCCGGCAGCAGCAGCGGAAGGCAGATCGAGTCCCCGTGGTGGCGCAGCTCCCCGTGGAGCCTCAACACGACGAGATCCCCGGGAAGGCCCTCGCCCACCTCGATGGTCGCGTCGAGCCGGGCCTGGTCGGCCTCCACGTAGGTCACGAGGATGACCCGCGACGGGTGGGCGGTGGCTGAGGCCTTCGCGGCCTCTAGCACCTCGTCGAAGTGCCCGTCAGTGGTGACGATGAGGAGGGTCAGCACGAGGCCGCTGGCCCCAGCGGTGCGCTTGGCGCTGATGAGGGCGGACGCCACTTCTCGGGACGACGTGTCGGTCAGTTCGATGATCATGACAATCCTCCTCAGGGCCTACGCCAGTTGAAACCGTCACGGGCCAGCATCTCGTATGCGGAGGCGGGGCCCCAGGTGCCGGACGCGTACTGCTCAGGTTGACCCTCGACGGAGGCCCAGTACTCGATCACCGGGTCCAGGATGCTCCAGCTGAGCTCCACCTCCTCCTGCTGCGGGAACAGCGGCGGGTCGCCGAGCAGGACGTCGAGGATGAGCCGCTCGTAGGCCTCCGGGGACGATTCGGTGAACGACCCCCCGTAGCCGAAGTCCATCGACACCTCCCGGATCTCCATCTGGGTGCCGGGGACCTTGGCCCCGAACCGGAGCGTGACCCCCTCGTCGGGCTGGATCCGCATCACGAGGGCGTTGGTTCCGAGCTCCTCGGTATCAGTGGCGGTGAAGGGCAGGTGGGGTGCCCGCTTGAAGCTCAGCGCCACCTCCGTGACGCGGCGGGGCATGCGCTTGGCGGAGCGGAGGTAGAAGGGCACCCCGGCCCAGCGGCGGTTGTCGATGTCCACGCGCATCGCGGCGTAGGTCTCCGTCTTCGAGCCCTCCGGCACGCCCTCCTCCTGCAGGTACCCGATCACGGGCTTGCCGCCCTGCCATCCGGCGGCGTACTGGCCGCGCGCGGTGTGCAGGTCGTATCGCGAGGGGACGCGGGCCGCGGCGAGGACCTTCTGCTTCTCGGCACGCAGCTGGCTGGCCTCGAACGAGGTGGGCTCCTCCATCGCCGTCAGCGCCAGGAGCTGGAGGAGGTGGTTCTGGATGACGTCGCGGGCGATGCCGATCCCGTCGAAGTAGCCGGCGCGGCCACCGATGCCGATGTCCTCGGCCATCGTGATCTCGACGTGGCTGACGTAGTGGTTGTTCCAGATCGGCTCGAACATCTGGTTGGCGAAGCGCAGCGCCAGCATGTTCTGCACCGTCTCCTTCCCCAGGTAGTGATCGATGCGGAACACCTCATGGGGTTGAAACAGCGCTGAGACCACGTCGTCGAGCTCGCGCGCCGAGGCCAGGTTGTGGCCGAACGGCTTCTCGATGACCACCCGGTTCCAGTTGCCTTCGGAGCGCTCGGTCATGCCGTGGCGCCGCAGCTGCGTCATCACCTGCTCGAAGCTCGACGGGGGGATGGACAGGTAGAACGCGTGGTTTCCGCCGGTGCCGCGGGCAGTGTCCAGCTCCCGGATGGTGCCGCGCAGCCGCTCGAACGACTCGTCGTCGTCGAACGTGCCGGAGACGAACCGGATGCCTTCCAGGAGCTGCTCCCACACCTCCTCCCGGAAGGGTGTGCGCGCGTTCTCCTTCACCGCATCGTGGACGACCTGCGCAAAGTCCTGGTCCGCCCAGTCCCGGCGCGCGAATCCCACCAGGCCGAAGCCGGGGGGAAGCATGCCGCGATTGGCAAGATCGTAGACGGCCGGCATCAGCTTCTTGCGGGACAGGTCCCCGGTCACCCCGAAGATGACGAGGACGCAGGGCCCGGCGATCCGGGGGAGCCGTCGGTCCTGCGGATCGCGCAGTGGGTTCTCGTAGCTGTTCATCGTCGCCAACCCTATCCCTGCGAGGGCAGCGGGGGAACGGATCCCGCGCCGCGCTTTGGGTGCCCCCCATCGGGCGAGATAGACTGCCGGGAGCGAAGGTGAGGGAATGAGGTGCATGTGGCGGTCGGCTCTGTCGCTGCGTCCTCGGGGGCCCGCTTCTGGGATGTGGTCAAGGCGTATGTTGCCCTGACCAAGCCGCGCATCATCGAACTGCTGCTCGTCACCACCGCTCCGGCGATGTTCCTGGCGGCCGGCGGGCTGCCGCCGTGGGAGCTGATCGTGGTGGTCATGATCGGCGGGCTGTTCGCCGCGGCGTCGGCCAACACCTTCAATTGCGTGATCGACGCGGACATCGACGAGGTGATGCGGCGCACCCGCCGCCGACCCGTCCCGCGACACCAGGTCTCCACGCGCAACGCGCTGGTCTTCGGTGTCGTGCTCGGAGTCCTTGCCACGCTCGTGCTCGGATTCGGCGCCAACTGGCTCTCCGCCGTCCTGGCGCTCACCGCGAACGCGTTCTACGTGTTCGTCTACACCATGTGGCTCAAGCGCCGCACCTGGCAGAACATCGTGTGGGGCGGCATCGCGGGCTGCTTCCCGCCGCTCATCGGCTGGACAGCTGTGACGGGCAGCGTCGCCTGGCCGCCGCTGATCCTGTTCGCCGTCGTCTTCCTCTGGACGCCACCGCACACGTGGGCGCTGGCCTTCCGTTACCGCGAGGACTATGCGGCAGCCGGGGTGCCGATGCTGCCGGTGGTGTCGACCCCGCCGCGGGTCGCCGCTCAGATCTTCTGGTACACGCTGGCCACCGTCGTGGTGTCGCTGCTGCTGTGGCCCGTCACCCCCACCGGGCCGCTGTACCCGATTGTCGCGGGCGTGCTGGGCGCGGTGTTCCTCGCCGAGGCCGTGGCGCTGTGGCGTAGAGCCAGGGCGGGCGCCGAGGGGCCCCAGCTCAAGGCAATGCGGCTGTTCCACTGGAGCAACACCTATCTGGCCCTGCTGTTCCTCGCGGTGGCCATCGACCCGCTCCTGTTCTAGTGTCCTGCGCCAGAATTCGCTGCGATTGACGGCGCCCCAGCGGCGCCTCGCCGCGTTCTCCTCGCTCGACGAACAGTAGGAGCTGCCGAGCAAGCCTCCGCAGCCCGCCACTGCGCACTATCGTCGGGGGATGCAGCCCTTCGCCCGGGAGCCGGATTACGTCACTGTGCTGCGCGATGGCACCGTCAAGCAGATCAATCCCCTCACCGGCACCGAGGTGTGGACGGTCGCGGGGCGGGCCAACCGCCCGCTCGGCCTTCCCGTCCACGAACCGCGGCCGGTGGATCCCGGGCTGCACGGCCGGCACTGCCCGTTCTGCGAGGAGCGTTACCTGGAGACTCCGCCGG
The DNA here is from genome assembly GCF_014164775.1 of Tessaracoccus sp. MC1679. GTDB lineage: Bacteria > Actinomycetota > Actinomycetes > Propionibacteriales > Propionibacteriaceae > Arachnia. The sequence goes on along the minus strand of NZ_JACJGB010000006.1, from coordinate 6,528 downwards.
AGAAGTCCCGCGTGATCCTGGGGGAGCGTGGCTGGAAGACGATCTACCGGAACCCCGCGGAGGACCTCTTCGCCACCGTCGCTGAGTTCCGGCGCGTCCCCAACCTGTTCGAGATCCTGAGCTTCGACTACTGGCATCAGAACTACGGGTTCGAGCTGCCGGACCGGGTGCGCCTGCGCCGCGACGCGTACCTTGCCTCAGCCGAGGGCAAGGCTCACGTCCTCAGCGTCATCGGCGCCAAGCTGCGCGCCTCCGGGATGACCGACGCCGAGATCGCGGCCCTCCCCGAGGAGGAGAGGATCGGCCGCGCCTCCGGGTTCTTCGGCGGCGGCCACGACCTCATCGTGGCCCGTCGCCACTTCGTCGACGGTGCCACCGACGACTCCCAGCTCGCCTCGTCCGGGACCCTCACCCCGGACGAGCACGCCCGATTCGTCGCCTACACGATCGAGTCGGCCCGGATGGCCTACGAGATCAACCGGTACGCGCGCTACGTGGCCGTGTTCCAGAACTGGTTGAAGCCCGCGGGCGCCTCGTTCGACCACCTGCACAAACAACTCGTGACCATCGATGAGAGGGGCGCGCACCACGAGGCCACCCTTGCCCGGCTGAGGGGCAACGCGAACCTCTTCAACGAGGCCGGCCCCAACTACGCGGCTCGCCGCAACCTCGTCATCGCCGAGAGCGGCTATGCCGTCGCCTTCGCGGGATTCGGGCATCGGTATCCCACCATCGAGATCCACTCCACCAGCGAGGCCTCCGACCCGTGGGAGCAGCGCGACGACGAGGTGCGGGGGATGTCGGACATGATCCACGCCATGCACGCCGCCACAGGGTCGGCCATCCCCTGCAACGAGGAATGGCACTACCGCCCGATCGACGTCACCCTCCCGATGCCGTGGCGGGTGATGCTGAAGTGGCGCATCTCGACGCTGGCCGGGTTCGAGGGGGCCACGAAGGTCTACCTCAACACCATCGCACCGGCTACGCTGCGTGATCGGGTGGTCAGCGCTCTCCTCGATCTGCGCGGGCGCGGGCTCATTGCCCCGGGCCTGGCGATCGGTTCCGAGGCGCCGGGCTGTCCCAACCCGCTGCGGTACCGCCGCTAGCGAACCGCTGCAGTGTGGCGGGACGCACTCCGACCGCCACGAAGGGACTCTCCCATGTCCACCGATATGCCTCGGCCCACCGACCGCAGGGTCATCCCCATCCTCCTGGTCGCCGCGTTCGTCGTGATCCTGAACGAGACCACCATGAACGTCGCCCTGAGTTCGATCATGTCCGATCTCGGCATCACCGAGCGCTCCGCCCAGTGGCTCACCACCGCGTTCATGTTGACCATGGCCGTCGTCATCCCGGTGACCGGCTGGCTGCTGGACCGGCTGCCGACGCGCCGCGTGTTCGTCCTCGCCCTGAGCCTGTTCAGCCTCGGGACACTGGCATGCGCGGTCGCGCCGAGCTTCGGGTTCCTGGTGCTGGGGCGCGTGATCCAGGCCACCGGCACCGCCATTATGATGCCGCTGCTGATGACCACCATCATGCAACTCGTCACCCGGGAGCATCGCGGCCGGGTGATGGGCAACGTCTCGATGGTGATCTCGGTGGCCCCCGCCGTCGGCCCCACCCTGTCCGGCGTGATCCTTCAGGTGGCGTCGTGGCGCGGGATCTTCTGGGTCGTGCTCCCGATCGCGCTCCTCATGCTGTGGCTCGGCTCCCGCCGATTGACCAACGTGGGGGAGACGAAGGACACGCCCCTGGATCTCGTCTCGGTGCCGCTCACCCTGCTGGGGTTCGGCCCTCTGGTCTACGGGCTGAGCCTGGTCGGGTCCGACGAGGTGGAGTTCTGGGTGCCCCTGCTGGCCATCGGGATCGGCGTCGCGGGCCTCGCGGCCTTCGTGGCGCGACAGTCCGCGCTCCAGGCCCGCGGCGCGGCGCTGCTGGACCTGCGGACCTTCACCTACGCCACCTTCACGGTGGCGGTGGTGATGATGGCGATCGCGATGATGGCGCTGTTCGGGACCATCATCATGCTGCCGCTCCTGCTCCAGCGGGCGTTCGGGCTTGAGCCTCTGCAGGTCGGGTTGATGCTGCTGCCGGGCGGAATCGCGATGGGGCTCCTGTCGCCGGTGGTCGGCCGGCTCTACGACCGGGTCGGGCCGAGGGCTCTCGTGGTGCCGGCGAGCGTCGTCGTGATGGGCGTGTTCGTGTTCTACTCCACGATCAGCCTGGCCACCCCGTGGTGGGCGATCATGCTCGGCCACGTGGTGATGAGCGTGGGGTTCGCGTCGATGTTCACCCCGCTGTTCACCGTGGCGCTGGGCTCGCTGCCGCGGCACCTGTACTCCCATGGGTCCGCCGTCGTGGGCACGGTGCAGCAGGTCGCGGGCGCCACGGGCACGGCCATCTTCGTCACGATCTTCGCCATCCAGTCGGCGGCGGCCGCCCCGACGGCCGCCTCAGAGGCCGAGGCCCTGCTGGTGGGTGCCCGGTGGGCCTTCATGGCGGCCGGAGCCATCTGGACCGCCGCCGTTGTCGCGGGGCTGTTCCTCAGGAAGCCTGCCGACGTGGAGAACCTGGTCGCCGCGGCTCACTGAGCAGCCTCGGTCACGCCTCGTCCGCGAGCCGGGTCAGCATCGTGCGGTGGGCCGCCCACCCTTCGGCCGGTACCCACAGGTTCGTGTTGCCGCTGAGTAGTCCGGCGGCCCCGTCGATCCCCTCCCGGATGATGTCGGCCTGCCCCGCGTGCCGGGTGATGTCGTTGAGAACGTGAACGAGGATCCTGGCCAGCGTGGTCTCGCCCCTCTCGCCCCACCAGGCGACGCGGCCAGGCGTCTCCAGGGGCATCTCTTCGATGGCGCTGTCCACCACCTGGCCCACCTCGCGGTACTGCCGGACGAGGTCCACGGCCCGCTCGTCGCGTGTGGCGTAGAAATCGGCATTGGGGTCGGCGCCGTAGTCCAGTGCCGGGATCACGATGGGGGAGGTCCTGGCGAAGCAGTCGATGAAGTATCCGTGCTCCACGAAGGCGCAGTGCTTGACCAGCCCCAGCAGGTTGGTCCCGGTGACGGTGCGGGGGAGTCTGAGCTCGCGTTCGCTCAGACCCTCGGTCTTCCACAGGAGCGCCTCTCGGGAGGATCGGAGGTGGTTGAGCAGGATCTCCTTGATGTCCATGCCGTCATTCTGCCCCTCAGCGCCGGCAGATGTCTGTGACTCCCGAAGCCGACGGGCCGCGCCCAGCCGGGGGTAGCGTGGCCCCATGGTGCGCCTCTGCCGTCCGCTATCGGACCTCACACGCGACGACCTCGCTCTGGCAGGTGGCAAGGCCGCCAACCTCGGTGAGTTGATCGGCGCCGGGTTCGACGTCCCGCCCGGGTTCGTGGTCACCACCGACGCGTACCAGCTCGCCGTCGGCCCGCTTCAGCCGACGAGGGCGGCGATCGCCGCGGCACCCATACCGGATGCAGTGGAGACGGCCATCCGGGAGGCGTACCGAAGCCTGGGGGAGGGCCCTGTGGCTGTGCGGTCCAGCGCGACGGCGGAGGACCTGCCGGGGGCCACCTTTGCCGGGCAGCAGGATTCGTTTCTCAATGTGATCGGGGCCGATGCGGTGGTAGCCGGGGTGCGCGGCTGTTGGGCGTCACTGTGGACCGACCGGGCGATCTCCTATCGCTCCCGGCTCGGTATCCCCGACGACGCCGTCGCGATGGCGGTGGTGGTGCAGACCATGGTCGACGCGGAGTGGGCTGGGGTGATGTTCACCGCGCACCCGGTGACGGGGGCGCGGGACCGGGTCGTCGTCGAGTCCAACCCGGGGTTGGGGGAGTCTGTGGTGTCGGGCGCGGTGACTCCGGACCACGCGGTGGTGGGCCCGGACGGAGCGGTCGTCGACCGGCGGATCGGCCACCGGGAGTCGGTCGTGCTCCCGGCCGCGGGTGGCGGGACGACGACGGCGCGGGGAGACAGGGGCGTCCACGAGTTGCCGGACGCCATCCTGCGCCGCCTGGCGGAGCAGGGCCGACGGGCGGCCGGGCACTTCGGCGCCCCGCAGGACATCGAGTGGGCCCTGGCAGGCGACGCGATCCTTCTCACTCAGTCGCGCCCCATGACGGCGTTGCCGCCTGCGCCGATCCGGCTCAGCCGCGTGCAGCGGTTGACCGGGCCGGTGGTACTCGAGCTGTTGCCCCGCCGCCCCCTGCCGATGGAGTTGACGGCCTGGATCGAGCCGGTTGTCTTCCCGCACCTGGAGCGCCTCACCGACGCAATCGTCGGAGTCAGGATGGGCGTGGCCGACGCCCTGCTGGCGAACGACGGCGTCCTCAGAGAGTTGGTCCCGCCGAGCCCGCGCCCCACGCGCAGGACCCCCGCGCGACTCGTCCGCACCTTCGTGCGGGCCGCGCGGCACCGGGCGAAGGACTGGCGCCTCGACCCTCGATGGCCGGACATCGTTCGCCGTGGGAGGGAACTGCAGGCGTTTCCTGTCAAGCGGGCGACCTGGGCGGAGCTGACCGCCATCCCGCACCGGGCCTCGGTTCTCGCTGTCGAGCTCGCCGAGCTCCGCGGCCGCTACCTCCCCGCGGGTGGGCGGGCCCTCGCGGTGCTCAGTCTGATCCTCCCGCGCCTGGGTGCCCCGGAGGGCGCGATGACCGCGGCGCTCGGCGCCACCACCGACACGATGCGCGCCAACGCCGCGCTGGAGGCCCTCGCCGAGATCGTGCGGTCGAACGCAGCGCTGGCCCGCGACTTCTCCGCACTCTCGCCAGCCGAGCTCGTCCCCGTCGTCGAGGCGCTGCCCCGCGATGGCGAGTTCCGCACAGGCCTCGACGCGCTGATGGCCGGCTTCGGGCACCGCGAGACGGGGAGCATCCTCCTCCCGATGGATCCGTCGTGGGGAGACTCGCCGTCGACGGTCCTCGGCCTGGTTCAGGTGCTGGCCAGGCAGCCGGCCGGTGAGTCGAGGGACGAGGGCAGCGGAGCGAGCGCGGTCCTCGAGCTTCCCCGGGTGCGCCGACTCCGGCTCGGCCGCCCGCTCCGCTCGTTGCTGAGCGACGCCCGCGAGGGGATCGGGCTGCGCGAGGACACACACTTCGAGCTGGTCCGCACCATGCCCGCGGTCCGCCGCGCGGTGCTCGAGATGGGTCGTCGCATGGCCCTCCAGGGAGCGATCGACGAGCCGGAGGACGCCTGGTTCCTCGTGTGGAGCGAGGTCGACCGGCTGCCCGATCCCGCGAATCACCCCGTCGACGGCAGTCTGCGGGACGCCATCGCGCGGAGGAAACGCGCTGCCGCGGCACTCTCCGGCGCCCCCCTCATCGCGTCGTCGACGCTGTATCCACGCCGCCCCTCGGGTGAGGCCCTCGCTGCGGGCATGCCCGGGGGCGGGGGCCTCGCGACTGGCGCGGTCCGGGTCATCAGGAACCAGAGCGAGTTCCCCACCCTTCGCCCCGGCGAGGTGCTGGTGTGCCCCGCGACGAACCCGTCCTGGACGCCACTGTTCGCGGTGGCGGCCGCCGTCGTGGTGGATCACGGCGGTCCCGCGTCGCACGCTGCCATCGTCGCCCGCGAGTACGGCCTCCCTGCGGTGCTGGGGGTCGGTGACGGCACCTCGACGCTGGCAACGGGTCGGCGGGTCACCGTCGACGGCGACCACGGTCTGGTCCTCGCCGCAGAGGACACCCCTGGCGGCTAGGGGGCATCCTCATTGGTTCCTTGGGGTCCTGGTTCTGGCGGCGAGGTCGTCCCCTTCGCTCCCTGAGGAGGGCCGCCCGCGGAGCGGCGAGGCCCGTCCCCTTTCGGTCCCTGAGGAGGGCCGCCCGCGGAAGCGGCGTGGCCGGTCGACTCCCGCTCCCTGAGGAGGGCCGCCCGCGGAAGCGGCGTGGCCGGTCGACTCCCGCTCCCTGAGGAGGGCCGCCCGCGGAAGCGGCGTGGCAGGTCGACTCCCGCTCCCTGAGGAGGGCCGCCCGCGGAGCGGCGTGGCAGGTCGACTCCCGCTCCCTGAGGAGGGCCGCCCGCGGAGCGGCGTGGCAGGTCGACTCCCGCTCCCTGAGGAGGGCCGCCCGCGGAGCGGCGTGGCAGGTCGACTCCCGCTCCCTGAGGAGGGCCGCCCGCGGAGCGGCGTGGCAGGTCGACTCCCGCTCCCTGAGGAGGGCCGCCCGCGGAGCGGCGTGGCAGGTCGACTCCCGCTCCCTGAGGAGGGCCGCCCGCGGAGCGGCGTGGCAGGTCGACTCCCGCTCCCTGAGGAGGGCCGCCCGCGGAGCGGCGTGGCAGGTCGACTCCCGCTCCCTGAGGAGGGCCGCCCGCGGAGCGGCGAGGCCCGTCCCCTTTCGCTCCCTGAGCAGGGCCGCCCGCGGAGCGTGTCCCGTCCCTTCGGTCCCTGAGGAGGGCCGCCCGCGGAGCGGCGAGGCCCGTCTCGAAGGGTCGTGACTACCACCTTCGTGCGAATCTCATGGTCGGGTGCGGTGAGCCGTGAGTCGATGTCCGGGCGGCCGTTGTCCAGAGTCCCGTTGTCGACTGCTGGTCTGGTTGGTGGCT
>NZ_JACJGB010000005.1 GCF_014164775.1 Tessaracoccus sp. MC1679 | reverse complement strand
GCCACTTGGCCCGCCCGGTCCAGGCCGGGGATCGCAAGAAAGTCAGCGTTCGTGCTCACCAGCCCTCCTCCATCCAGACCACCAGCCTCGCCTGAGCGTAGGGGAATCTAACCATCGGAACGCGGCAGATGAGTACGTCACTAGCGGCGGCAGGACGCAGGTAACAGGCGGTGGACTTGTCCCTTGACAAGACTCATGACGGGGCAGACCTGTATCGCACGTCCATCGGCACCCCGCCACTCCTGGATTGCCCCCTCACGGCTGCACCGCCTTCTCCGCATCCAGAAGCCCCAACTCATCGTTGATCTTGATGGTCAGCGCAACCATCAGTCGCAGCGCGATGTAGTAGGTCTGCTGATGCTGGGCTTCCCCTTCGCCCTTCGGCTGGACGCCGTGCTGGTACTTGTTGCGCAACTTCGGGCCGTTGCTGAAGTCAACGGAGTTCAGGTTGTAGTTGAAGTAGGCGGCCTCGGCCTCGGTGAGCAGCGACGAACGTCTGACGAGCCAGCCTGCATCGAGCATCCTGTCGACATGTGCGCGGGACTCCTCGTTCAAATGGTGGTAGGCAACGGCCTGGTAGTCGTTGAGTGACTTCAGCACGCGGAATAGGACGGGGTCCTTGAGTCGGACCCGGTCGCCGGTGTTCTCGGCGACCCCGAGTTCGATCAATTTGTCGACGAGGGGCTGTTGGTACTCATGAAGCGACTCGTACGAGACCCTGTTCCGCTGAAGCAGCTCGACGGCGTTGTCGCCTCTCAGGTCCTCGCTGACGTAGGTCAGGTGCGACTGATCAGAGAACAAGGTGTGCAGGATCGTTCGGATCTCAGTGTGGTCCGTCGGATAGACGTACTTTCCTTCCATCGCGCTGGGGATGGTCCGGTATCGGACCTGATCCGCTCCTGCGGCGGCTACGTCATGGTCGATTTCGCCGTCCTCGACGAGCAGTCTGAACTGCGTCGCGACGGACTCCATTTCGGCGAAGAGGTTCCGGCAGCGCTCCAGGTAATTGGCTGTCGCGCTGGACGGACTGAACACGAAGCCCTCGACGCCATATTCCGCGGGAACGTGTTCCTCGAAGTACCAGCGAAGCACCGCTTCAAGGTCGATGTCCTTCGTTGCGAGATAGCGCTGATACATCATCGTTTGGAGCAGCGTTGCACGATCCTTGGCGCCGAACACGTGCCCCGTCCGGTAGTGGGTGGCACCGTTCAGACCCATGGCAACCTCAAGGCCGCTGCGTTCGCTGTCGAATGCGGGGAGAGTCAGGAGCGCGTCGTGCGGTGCGAACTCGAACAAGAACTGGAAGTTGTTCAGAATGGACGCGAAGTCCAACGTGCACTCCAGCCAAGCCTCGCTGAAGGTGTACTCGATCACCATGTCGTTCAACTTTGCAGTCACCGGCTCAACCTGGGTCTGTGACACAGCAACGGCGCAACCGGTCTTGATGCCGGGGGCTGTCTGGAAGAAGTCCTCCATCATGGCGTCGTACCTACGCCTCGCCCTGACCACCAGCTTGGCATCTATTCCGGCCGTGCTGTCGATCGCAGCGTCTGCGATTAGTTTGAGATAGTTCGGGTTCGGCTCCGAGCTGTCGATATAGGCCTCCATCAGGGCCCGCGAGTCTCCCGGAGTGAAACTCGCGGGAAGGTAGGTCTCCTTCCTTTTCTCGGCTTCAAGGTGGTGCCTAACCACAAGCTCCGCTCGACCCGGCTCGGTCAGAAGCCGATCCCGCAGGGGTCTGTCGTAGTTCTCCACGAGCCGCTTGCTCGCGAGCATGTCGCCGAGGTGAATCCTTGCGCCGTCAAGCGCAGTCAGCATCGCCGCGGCGGAGCAGCGTCTGTAGACTCCGAGGCCCGCCAAGAGGTCGAGGAGATGCTCGTGGTACTGCCAGTCGACTTGCGTCAACATCTCGGCGAGGTTGCCGTCCTCTAGCGCGCTGAACCAATGCGCGACGGTCCGCCTGATCGACGCGGCAGTTGCGAGGAGCGTCTGCCGGTCGTCTTTACCGAGCCCAGCGGGGACGAGACCCGCCTCGACGAATAGCCGAGCGTTGTGCAGTTCCAAGATGCTATTGACATCGTTCGGCGAAGAGACTGAGTCAAACGCCCCAACTACTTCGGCCGCTTGCTGGACCTGCCAGTACGTCGCGAAGTCCCCAATGCCGTAATAGCGGAGCCGATGCGTGAGCCGGTCCGGTGCGACTTCAGCGTCCATGTGAATCCTTGCGAGTGTTCAGCGTTTGTCGATGGGGTAGCTCTCGGCGTCGCCTCGAGTCTAGGCGGAGCAACCAACGGGGTGCCCCATACGGCGTCGGGTCGACCACCAAGCTGGCATCGCTCTGACCAGAATGACGGCTCCCAGGAAGCTCGAGCGGGTCGATGACTCAGCGGAAGGTCCGGTGCTCCAGAGGACAAGCCCTGTCTCCGGCATTGCGGTGCGTTGACGACCGTCACATGACTGTGAGACGGACAGCGCAACGCTGGCCACCCACTCTGACCGCGCCCTCAACTCCAGCTGAATCCCTTGCCATAGCACGGAGCGGTTGAAGTGGGAGCCCGCCACCGGGGAAAGAAGCAGGGCCCCAGTTGTTGATTCGGAGGGCCCGGTTCCATCACGAGTCCTGCGGTGTGGGCCCGAGACCGCCTGCCGCAGCAGAACGATGCGCCGTCACGTCGGGACCAACACTGAGTGCAGGGCTAAGCCAGTGCCCATGCCATTGTCGGCGCCCTCGTCTAGGTTGCGCTCATGCAGACGCCACAGCCGAACCAACACGATGGGCCCTTGGCCGGTCACGTTCACCGGCGCCGAGTCTTCACACCGCCACTCGCGGCGACCGGCGTTCTCGTCATCGGAGACTGGTTCAAGGACGATCTGCCCGACTTGCTGTGGCCCGCCCTCGTGCTGGCCGAGCAAGGCAACGGAGCCATCCGCAACTTCATCGCGTGGCAGAAGGCGGTCCAGGAGGCACTGACCGGGCACGACGAGAACACGTTTGTCGCTGAGAGGCTTGATGGTCGAATGACCAACCTTGCACGTCTAGCCGAGAGGATCCCGAGCGCAGCAACGGTTGTCTCGGATCGGGCCGATGAACACGATCTGCTCTCTGATGGCGTACGCAGTGCGCTCACCTCCTACCCGTACATGCCGGCCCCATGGCTGGTCGCGAGCGCCGAGGTGCATGAGCCCGAGCAGACCGACATCGATCTCGTGCGCCGCGCGCTGCTCGAAGCGCTCAGCGACAGCCACCGCGAGGCGCTGATGAAGGGCTTCCGCACCTGGAGCACAATTCAGGCCGGCACGTTCTCATCAGACCGAGAGACCATCGACCTGTTGAGGCGCTACCACGACGACGAGGAGTCCAGGTCCCGGGCCGACTCGGTCGTCCGCTCGCAGTGGGGAGCGCACAAGGGAATGCTGACGGCCGAGGATCCGACATACTTCGACGAAGCGATCAAGTGGGCGCGCGTGTTCTGGGAAGCCAACTCGATGACGTCACGATGCGTTCGCAAGAGGGAATCGGATAACGACACCGCACCCGCGCCGGTAGGTGACGCCGCGTCATCGAACGACGCTCACGTGCCAGCGTCCGAGTCCGCTCCGGCTAGCACCCCGCCGCCACCACACGCCGAACTCCACGCGGATCCTGGCATCGAGCCTGACGGGGAGCCTGACGCAAACGCCGATCCGCGAGAGGACCGACCGGCGGTGGAGAATGACCTCGGCGCTGGCCCAACGCAGGTTCCCGCCGATGGTGCCCAACTAAGGCAACTCACTATGGACCTGTTGTCCAGCTTCGTCGAAGCCTTGGAGACGGCGCCCGCCCCCCTGTACGACAACGAACGCCAGGAGGTCGTCTCAGGCTTGGTGTCGCGAACTGGGCGGGATCTCATCGCGGTGCTCACAGCACCCGACCTGTGGTGCATGGAGCACGGCGCCCACATCGTGCGCATGCTGGTTGAGACGAAGATCTACCTGCACTGGATGGCCGAGCAGGACCCGTCCATTTACCGCGAGTTCCAGGAGTACGGCGCAGGCAAGGCGAAGCTCTACGCCCGCATCGCAGATGAGGTGCCGGCCGAAGCACGCACGCCCGGATACCAAGAAGCCATGGACGAGTTCGAACGACTCAGTCACAACCACGACATCATCGATCATAGGATCGTCGACACCCGCGACACATTCGCGCAAGGCAAGTCCATCCGCAGCATGGCCACGGAGACAGGTCTCCTCGACTTCTATCGGCAGGCTTATCAACAAGCCAGCGGCATCGCGCACTCCGAGTGGTGGTCGATTGAAACCCACGCCATGGAACCGTGCCTCAACGTCCTACACGGCCTACACCTCATCCCGAGCCTCTCACTAAGCTTGGGCGGCAACGTACAGCTCGCAACTGCATGGGTCGACCAGTTCTACTCACTGATCCGCACTGCCTTCCGCATCCTCGACACCGACGAGCTAGCGGTCTCCTCGGCATTCTCCTGGCTCGAGGAGTCGGAGACCGAGGAGACAGCCTGATCTCACACTCGGCTTCGTAACCGTGGGGAGGTGAAAATGTGCCCGCTCATCGGCAGATGAGAGTGAAGCGGGGGAGTGGCCAGGGGGGCCTCCGGCCGGACCCGGCGACGATTCGAGGCCAAGCCGGCCGACCTCTTCAGAGGGGGAGTTGGGTGGCTGCGTTTTCTTCCCAGGCGTCTTCGATGCGGGTGTAGATGCCGATGGAGGCGAGGTCCTTGTGGCGGGTCTGGCGGGCGATCTGCAGGGAGGTGGCGCCGCGTTTAGCGGCGTAGGTGACGAAACCCGCCCTCAGGGAGTGCGCCGAGAAGCCGGTGGCGTCGAGACCGGCCCGGGTGACTGCCTGGGTGATCAGGCGGGATAGTCCGTCGGGGGTGAGGCCACGGCTGCTGACGCGGTTGCCTTTGGAGACGGGCCGGAACACCAGGCTTTCAGTGATGCCGGCGACGGTGAGCCAGTGGCGCAGCGCGGTGACGGGGCAGTAGTCCTGGCGGGCGCCCCAGGGCAGGACCACGAGCTCAAGGTCTCCCGTCTGGTTGGTTTTGGAGTGGGTGAGCTCGATCACCAGGCCCCGCTCGTGCGGTTTGATCTGATCGACCTCGAGAGCGGCGAGTTCGGAGGCGCGCAGCGCGGACACGAACCCGACCAGCAGGAGTACCCGGTCCCGGATCCCGCTGAGCGAGGGCTCATCGTCGCGGGTCTTCCATTTCGTCATTTCGGGGCAGGCATCGACGACGTCGAGGAGGAGTGGGGGCATGAGGGGGCGGGCCTGGTCCGGGGGAGCGCCGAGCTGTCGGCGGATCCCTTCCCAGACGGCGATCACGCGTGCGGTTTGGGTGGGGTCGGGATGGTTACGGACCTTGTGGGCGAACCGGATCGTCGACAGACGCCGGCTGATCGTACCGACCTTCGCCCCGGCGGTTGCCAGCGCCGAGATGTAGCGGGAGATCGCGATGTCGGTGGCGGGCAGCGCGATGTGATGGTTGTCGCGGCACCAGGTGACGAACTCGGCCCAGTCGGAGCGGTACCCGCGCAGCGTCGACGAAGCCCGGGAGGCCGAGGCGAACGCAGCCTCGGCCGCATCCAACGACAGATCCTCCGGCAGCAACATCCCCGCCTGATGATCAGCAGCGACCAGACCACCAGCCGCCGTGGCCCCTGGCTGGCTGTCAGGCATGGGACTCGTCGGGTAGCTCAAGTTGGTCGGCGAGCCAGGTGCCGGCGGCGGCCTCGGCGGCCGGCTTGGCTGCCGTCAGGGTGGGCTGGACGCCTCGGGCGATGCGGGTCACCTGGTCGGTGCTGCCGGTGCGGTAGATGGTGACCGTCCAGGTCCAGCGGCCGGCGGTGCCGCGCTGGGCCATCAGCTGCAGATCGTTGCGCTCAGAGATCGGCAGGTTCACACCCCACGCCGACTTCGGGCCGGAGCGGTCGTGGCTCCACTCGTACGGGGGCAGCGGCAGGTCGTCGCGGGTGACGAGTTGTCGGCGTCGTGTGGCCATGCCGGGAGCCTACCCGGTTATTACATCGGATTCTCTGGATAATCCGATGTAGTAACGGCAACTGAGATGTGTCACGGGACGAGCTTGGCGAAAGGCCTATCCGGTTTGGGACTCCGGAAGATCCGGGGCAGAGCACGGGGGAGCAGCCCTGGCGACTCTAAGAGCTCGGGTACGGTCTGAGGCCCTCCGTGTAGGCGTGGGCGTGAGACTCTTCGTTGCAGGTGTGGCTGAACGAAGGGTGTCGCTGATTTGTGTCCTCCCCGGGGGTGCGCTAATGTTTTCTTCGCGCCAGCTGCTGCTGTCCCACAAGGGCAAATGCACACAGCGCATGCGGACGTGGCTCAGTTGGTAGAGCATCACCTTGCCAAGGTGAGGGTCGCGAGTTCGAATCTCGTCGTCCGCTCGGAGATGTAGTCTCTCCCAACCCGTTTGGGGAGGGTAATAGCTCCACCAGGTGGAGTGGCCGAGAGGCGAGGCAACGGACTGCAAATCCGTGTACACGGGTTCAAATCCCGTCTCCACCTCGGGCGGTTGGCGCAGTGGTAGCGCGCTTCCCTGACACGGAAGAGGTCGGCGGTTCGAAACCGCCATCGCCCACCAGACTGATTCAGCTCCTCGATCCATGATCGGGGAGCTGATCTGTTTCCGGCGCCTGTTGAGCCTCCACGAAATTGACCGATAAGCTGCATTATGTCACTTTGCCGTGATCGCGCCCCCTCGCACACCCCTTGACACCACTGGTGCATGCGCCGACAGTTGACGGATGCCAGCAGAAGCCGTCACCCGCCCCACCCCAGTGCCCGTCGAGGACTTCCTGGAGACCGTCACAGAGCGACGGCGCAACGAAGCCCACGAGCTCATGTCGATGATGCAGGACATCACCGGTGACAAGCCGACGATGTGGGGCCCGAGCATCATCGGCTTCGGGTCGCAGCACTACCGTTATGACACGGGCAGGGAGGGCGACATGCCCAGGCTGGGCTTCAGCCCCCGCAAGGCGACGCTCACCGTCTACTTCAACGAGGGCTTCGACCGCTACTACAGCGAACACCTGGCGAAGCTTGGCAAGCACAAGACCGGCGTATCGTGCCTCTATCTCACCAAACTCGCCGACGTCGACCTCGCCGTCCTGCGGCAGATGCTTGAGGCCTCCTACGCCCTGGGCGAATCACCGGCGGAGAAGGTGACCACCGTGGACCAGTACGTGGCTGCCGTCCCGGCAGATGCCCGGCCCATGTTCGACGAGCTGAGGGAGTTGGTGAAGGGAGCGCTCCCCCATGCCGACGAGGTGTTCAGCTACGGCATCATCGGCTACAAGCAAGGGAAAGGCCGGGCACAGGTTTTCGTATCCGGGTGGAAGGATCACGTGGCCGTCTATCCGGTCCCTGCGGACCCGGAGCTGGCTTCTGAGCTCGCATCCTACGTACGCGGGAAAGGGACCCTCTGGTTCCCGCTCACTGAGCCGCTCCCCCGTGACCTCATCCTGCGCCTAGTGGCCTCGCTGGCCGGCCCCGCGCCCGAAGGAAACAAGGCCCGCTCATGAGCGGGCCCGACCGCCCCGTCCTGGAGCCGCTGCCGGATGCCGGGTTCCGGCGCATCCTGTGCGTCGTGGCCCACCCCGACGACGTGGAATACGGACTGTCCGCGTGCGTGCATCACTGGGTAGCCCAAGGCGCGGAGGTGGCCTACCTTCTCCTCACCTCCGGTGAGGCGGGCATGCAGCGCCCGCCGGCCGAGGTGGGTCCACTGCGCGCGCTCGAGCAGCGCGCGGCCTGCGACGAAGTGGGCGTCACCGACCTCCAGATCCTCGACCATCCGGACGGCATGCTTGTCTACTCGCTCGATCTCCGCCGCGACGTGGCCCGCGCGATTCGCAGATTCAAGCCCGACGTTGTGGTGACGGGCTCCTGGGACGTGGAGGTGGGATGGGGACTCAACCAGGCAGACCACCGCGTGGCGGGCCTTGTCACCCTGGACGCGGTCCGTGACGCCGACAACACGTGGGTCCACCCCGAACTCGCCGCGGATGAAGGGTTGGCGAAGTGGGCCACCACGTGGCTGCTCGTCTCCGCCGACAACTCCCCCACGCACGGCGCCGTCCTGACCCGCGCCGATGTCGACGCGGGCGTGCGTTCCCTCGAAGCCCACGGCGCCTACCTGGCCGACATCCCGGACCACCCGGCCCCGGCGGACTTCATTCCGGAGATGCTGGCCGCCCAGGGCCGGGCGATGGGCACCGACTTCGCCTGCCTGTTCAGGGCCCACCGACTGACCCGGGACACTGCCTGATCGTCGCTACGCCCGGCCGCGACCACGGGTGTAAGCGAATCGGTCACAGCGACCGCCGCCGTCGCCTAGCTTTGGATGAGGCGCACCTCGCGCGCTGAATCTCTGACAAGGAGTTGTTGATGTTCGATTTCGACGAACTGCTGTCCACCCTCCCGATCGATCAACTGGCTCAGCGTGTCGGGGCGAGCCCGCAAGAGGTGGAGGCCGCAACGCGTAACGCACTCCCCGCACTTCTGATGGGCATGGGCGCCAACACGCGGGATCCTGACGGCGAGGCGTCGTTGGCCTCCGCGATCGGGCAGCACAGCCCTCAGCTCGTCCAGGGGGGCATCAACCTCGACGATGTGGACGAGGCGGACGGCGCCAAGATTGCCCACCACGTCTTCGGCGACAACGAGGAGCAGGTCGTCAACCAGCTGGGCGGCCTCGGCGGCGGCAACGCGTTGATTCAGAAGCTCCTGCCCATCCTCGCCCCCATCGTGATGTCGTGGCTGGCAGGAAAGCTGATGGGCCGTGACGAGGCCCAGGGCCAACCGCAGCAGCAATCGCCGACCGGTGGCGGTGGGCTGGGCGACATCCTGGGCCAGATCCTCGGTGGTGGTGCGGCGGCACCTCAGGCGCAGGCGCCGCGGGCGGAGCCGAGCGCCCAGCCGCAGTTCCGGGTGCCTACAGCAGGACCGGACGATGGCACCCTCCGGATGCCGGAGCCCGAGTCACGGCCCACGCAGACCCAGGCTCAACAGCAGCCGACGGTGCCCGGCGGACTCGGCGGCGGGATCCTCGGCGACATCCTGGGTGGTCTGCTCGGCGGAGGCCGTCGCTGAAACGCGGGTAGACCTCGTGTGCCCTGGGCCCTCCGCCCGGGGCACACCTGCGTCTGACCGCATTGGGCCCATCGTCAGGAGGCGCTCCGCCTCACAAAGCTGCAGCTCACTCGAACGGCGACGGGTCCCCGGCACCCACGCGGTCGACCACCGGCTCGTCGCCGCTCAGATCCACCACGGTTGTGGGCTCGACACCACAATCACCGGAGTCCAGCACCGCATCAATCTGATGGTCGAGCAGTTCCTTGATGCCCCAGCCGTCGGTGAGTGACTCGTCGTGGCCAGGCAGCAGCAGCGTCGACGACAGGAGTGGCGCACCCACTGTCTTGAGCAGGGCCAGGGTGGTGCGGTGATCCGGGATGCGCACACCGACGGTGCGCTTCTTCGGGTGCTGCATCATCTTCGGCACCTCGCGGGACGCCTTGAGGATGAACGTGTAAGGCCCGGGCGTGGCTGCCTTGACGGCGCGGAAAGCCCAGTTGTCCATCTCGACGTAGGCGCCGAGCTTGGCGAACTCGTCGACCACCAGGGTGAAGTGGTGCTTGTCGTCGAGCTGCCTGATCCGTCTGATCCGCTCGATCCCCTGCGCGTTGCCGAGCGCGCACCCCAGAGCGAAGCAGGAGTCCGTCGGGTAGGCGATGAGGCCCCCGCCCTCCAGGATCCTGGCGATCTGCGCCAGTGCCCTGGGTTGCGGGTTGTCTGGATGGACGTCGAAGTACTGGGCCATGGGCCCAGGCTACCGAAACCTCAGAGCACGGCGGCGGAGATGGCATTCACCTCATCGCCGGTGAGATCCAGGTCCATGGCGCCGGCGGAGTCGATGATGGATTCCGGCCGCGAGGCGCCCGGGATCACGATGACATGGTCCCCCAAGGCAAGCTCCCACGCCAGGGTCACCCGCTGAGGAGACACCCCGTGGGCAGCCGCGATCTCCGCCAGGACGGGGAATCGGGAACCGACCGCGGCTGCCCCGCCGCCGGTGCCGCCCAAGGGTGACCAGGGCAGGAATGCGATGCCGTGACGGGCGCAGAAGTCGAGCTCGGACTTGCTGGTGTCATTGAACCGGGGGGAGAACTCGTTCTGGACGGCGGCGAGCTCGCCTGCGCCCAGGACGTCGACGGCGATCTGGATCTCCTCGACGTTGGCGTTCGAGATGCCGATCTCCGCGATCAAGCCCTCCGCCTTGAACGCGGCGAGGGTCTCCATCACGCTCCCATAGACGCGAGTGCGGTCCGGGCGGTGCAGATAGAACAGGTCCAGCTTGTCCACCCCCAGCGTCGCCAGAGCGGACTCCAGCCGGCTGCGAAGATAGTCCGGCGCCGAGTTACGGCCCCAGGTCTCCCCCACGCCGCGCGTGATGCCGGCCTTCGTGGCCACCACGACGTTGCTCACATCGCCGTCGTAGCTGCGCAGCGCGTGGGCGACGATCCGCTCGTTGTGGCCCAGTGCATCCCAACTCGGCGCGTAGATGTCCGCGGTATCGATGAGGGTGACACCGGAGTCCAGGGCGGCGTGGACCGTGGCAATCGCCTGCTCCTCGGAGGGCTTCTCCGGCTTGTCGCTCATGGAGAATGGCATGGCTCCGAGGCCCACCGGGGAGACTGAGAACTGGCCGATACGGCGCTGCTTCGTTGTGGTCATGTCAGTCACTCTACTTCCCGCGCAGGGGGTCCACCGGGGAGGTGCGGGTGGCGGAGACCGCCACCTCACCCGGCATGAACGGGAGGCTGACGTCTCTCATCTCGATGAGGCAGCGGACCTCGGCGCTGACCGTGGCGCGCTCCCCCACGCTCCGACCCACCCCGTCGGCGTCGACGGTGACCCGGGTGTCGCGGCAGACGATGTTGCGCTGCGCCAGCGACGCGCGGGCCGAGTCCAGCGCCGCCGCCCGGGCGCTCGACGTGACCCGCTCCAGGGACGCTGCCCGCGCCGCCGCGGCCGCAGCCGAGCCGACGGCCTGATCCGCGATGGCCACCCGTGCCAGGGTGATGAGGAGGCCGATGAACAGCACCAGCACCGGCAGGATCACCACCGCCTCAACAGAGAGGGCCAACCCCCGCTGCGCACCCCTGCGAGCCTCACCGATCATGACCCGGTCAGCCGCTCGGTCTGCACGGTGACCGCCTTGCTGATCTCGCGGGGCCACACGACGACGACCGCGCGCCCGCGGACCGTGGCCGTGGTGCTCCGGGCGCCGCGGGCGATCTCGACCCGGACGCCGGACAGCGCCCCGTTGTCCGCCACCTCAGCGGCCGCTACCTCCCCGTCGGCCCGGGTCCCGTTGTATGCCGAGGCGACGGCCGCGCCCTGCTGTGCGGCGGCCAGCGCCGTAGCTTCGGCCCAGTACTGCAGCGACCACTGAAGCAGGCTGAACATGATCCCGATGCTGACCGGCAGCAGGACCACAGCCTGGACCGAGCCGCTCAATCCGCGCTCGTTTCGCCGCACTCTCATGGGGACATCGTGCCAAGTGTGGGGGTCATCCGCGAACGCCTGTGGACAACCCCGGTCCTGCGGTGCATCGTCGCCCCAGAGCCGCCGCTCCGGGGCGCGTGCAATAGGGTGGAATCCACACAGAACTTCACGAAAGGACCCTCATGGTCAAGAAGGTAGCCATCCTCACGGCCGGCGGATTCGCCCCCTGCCTTTCCTCCGCCATCGGTGGCCTGATCGAGCGTTACACGCAGGTGGCACCGGAGATCGAGATCATCGCCTACCGCCACGGGTACCAAGGCCTGCTCAAGGGCGACTACCTCGTCGTCGACGACACGGTGCGCGCCAACGCGGCACTTCTGCACAAGTTCGGCGGGTCTCCGGTGGGCAACTCCCGCGTCAAGCTGACCAACGCCAAGGACCTCGTCAAGCGCGGACTGGTCGCGGAGGGGGCCAACCCGCTCCAGGTGGCAGCGGACCGCCTGGTGGCAGACGGCGTAGATGTGCTGCACACCATCGGCGGCGACGACACCAACACCACCGCAGCAGACCTCGCCGCCTACCTCGCCGAACACGACTACGGCCTGACCGTCGTGGGCCTGCCCAAGACCATCGACAACGACGTCATCCCGATCAAGCAGTCCCTAGGCGCGTGGACCGCGGCCGAGCAGGGCGCCGTCTTCGCCAAGAACATCGTCGGTGAACACAACTCCGGCTCACGCATGCTCATCGTCCACGAGGTGATGGGCCGTCACTGCGGGTGGCTCACCGCCGCCACCGCGGCCGAGTACCGCGCCTGGCTGGACACGCAGGAGTGGCTGCCGGAGATCGGACTGTCGCGGGAGGCGTGGGACGTCCACGGCGTCTACGTGCCCGAAGGCGTCATCGACATCGCCAAGGAGGCCGAACGCCTTGGAAAGATCATGGACGAGGTGGGCAACGTCACCATCTTCCTGTCCGAGGGTGCCGGCCTGGACGCCATCGTCGCCGAGATGGAGGGCGCAGGCGAGGAGGTCCCGCGCGACCCGTTCGGGCACGTGAAGCTGGACAAGATCAACCCCGGTGCCTGGTTCGCGTCGAAGTTCGCTGACAAGCTGAACGCGGAGAAGGTCATGATCCAGAAGTCCGGATACTTCTCCCGCTCCGCCGCCGCCAACGACGCGGATCTCGCCCTCATCAAGGAGTGCACAGACCTCGCCGTCGACTCCGCCCTGAAGGGCGAGGCCGGTGTCATCGGCCACGACGAGGAGAACGGTGATGTGCTGAGCGCCATCGCGTTCGACCGGATCAAGGGCGGAAAGCCGTTCGACCTCAACCAGGACTGGTTCAAGGAGATGCTGGCCTCCATCGGCCAGGACTTCCCCACCGTTACCGCCGCCCACTGACCGCCCGCGTGCCGGCCCCGGCATGCTCGTGAACCCGCCGTCCGCACTTCCCCTTCCACCGGGGGCGGGCGGCGGGTCCGGTTCCCCCCTCGGATGCAGAACGCAACCCAGAGAGGTGTTCCGCTGCTGGGCGGCTGCGTGTACTGTGAGCGCGTGAGCAGGATCGAATCGTTTCGACAGTTTGCCAACGGCGTGTGGTTCGGCGGCGACTACAACCCGGAGCAGTGGCCGTCGAGTGTTCTCGACGAGGACATGGACCTGATGGCCGCCGCCCATGTCAACACCGCGACCGTCGGGGTGTTCGCCTGGTCGTCGCTGGAGCCGGCCGAGGGTCGCTACACCTTCGGCTGGCTGGACGATGCCATGGACAGGCTGCACGCGGCGGGCGCGCGGGCAATCCTGGCCACCCCCACCGCCTCTCCCCCGCCCTGGTTCACGTGCGCCCACCCGGAGGCGCTGCCGGTCACGGCCGACGGGGTGCGCCTCATCCACGGCAGCCGCGACACCTACAATCCGGCTGCCCCCGCGTACCGGGAGGCGGCGGTGCGGATCACCCGCGTGCTGGCGGAGCGCTACGGCGCGCATCCCGCCCTGGCGATGTGGCACCTGCACAACGAGTACGGAACCCTCTCCCACGGTCCTGTCACCGACGAGGCCTTCCGGGCGTGGCTGCGGAGACGCTACGTCGATCTCGACGCCCTGAACGCGGCCTGGAACACGCCGTTCTGGTCCCAGATCTACAGCGACTGGCAGGACCTCCACACCCCGCAGGCCACCCAGTACCTCCCCAACCCCTCGCACGTCCTCGACTTCCGACGATTCAGCGCCGACGTGCTGCTGGACTGCCTCCGCGACCAGGTGGCCGTGGTGCGCGAGCTCACCCCGGGCGTTCCGACCACCACCAACTTCATGCTCCCCACCTGGAACCACTACGACCAGTGGGCCTTCGCCCGCGAGATCGACGTGGTCTCGATCGATCACTATCTCGACGATGCCGGCCCGGCGGGCGAGACCCATGTGGCCTTCGGCGCGGACCTTGCCCGGTCGTTCGCCGGCGGCAGGCCCTGGCTGCTGATGGAACAGGCGACCAGCCTCATTTACGACTATGCCGGCGGCCGGATGCTCCCCAAGGAGCCGGGCCGGATGCGCAGAAACACCTACCAGTACCTGGCCCGTGGCGCCATGGGCTCCCTGTTCTTCCAGTGGCGCTCCCCCCTGGTGGGCGCCGAGTTCTTTCACTCCGCGATGGTGCCGCACGTGGGCGCGGACTCGCGGATCTTCCGGGAGCTCGCCGAGTTGGGGGCGGAGCTGGAGTCGGTGGCCGAGGCGGTCGCGGATCCTGGGGAAGGTCCCGTCGTCGAGGCACGGGTGGCCATCGTGTGGAGCGCCGACGCCTGGTGGGCTGCCCAGACCCCGGCCCTGCCGTCGGCCGACGTGGAGTTCCTGCCGGCCGTGCGAGGCGTGCACACCGCGCTCTGGGAGCTGGGTGTGGTGGCCGATGTGGTGTCCCCCGATGGGGATCTGTCCGCCTACGACGTGGTCCTGGTGCCCTCCCTGCTCGCCGTCAGCGACGCTCAGGCCTCGGCCTTCGCCCGTCACGTCGAGCAGGGCGGCCACCTCGCCGTGTGGCACTTCGTGGGCTCCACCGACGAGCACCTCCGGGTGCGACAGGGCAGCTACTCGGGTGCGTTCGCAGAGCTCGCGGGCATCCGGGTCGAGGAGCATGTGCCCTTGCCCGATGCGTCGCGGGTCACCCTGTCCGACGGCTCTTCGGGTGGCTCCTGGACCGAGGTGCTCCAGCTGCGGGGCGCCGAGGCAGTGGCGAGCTACACCGCCGATGCCCATCCGGTCATCGGTGCCGGCGCACCGGCCGTCACCCGTCTTGTCCGGCCTGGCGGTGGGCACGTCCACTATGTGTCGACGCGGCTCGAGGCTGCGTCCCTGACAGTGTTCCTGGCGCGGGTCCTCGCCGAGGCGGGCCTGCCCACCGCACCCTACGACGGGCTGGAGCTGGTGCGCCGACGCGCGGGCGGCGCCAGCTACCTCTTCGCCATCAACCACACCGACACCCCCCGGGCAGTGGACGTGTCCGGGCTGAACCTGCTCAGCGGCGAGGAGATCCAGGGCCGGCACACGATCGCAGCGGGCGACGTCGCCGTGGTGCGCGAATCCAACCCCGGCGGTGGCGCAGCATGACCAGCCTGACCTACCGGCATGCCTCCAAGTCCTGGCTGGACCGACTGCCCCTGGGCAATGGGCGTCTGGGCGCGATGGTGGGCGTGGAACCGACCCGGGTGCGCATCGGGCTCAACGAGGCCACCGCCTGGTCAGGTGGGGTCGGCTCAGCGGCCCAGGGATTGGTCGATCCCCTGGACGCGTCCGCCGCTCTGTCCCGCGGCCGCGCCCTGATCGACGCGGACGATCCGGTGGGCGCCGAGGAGGCGCTGCGCCCCCTGCAGCACGGCTACTCGCAGGCCTTCCTGCCGGTGGGGGAAGTGGAAGTGCAGCTCCCCACCGCCGGTGCCGCCGTGACCCGGACCCTGGATCTGACCACCGGCGTCCACACCGCCGCCCTCACCGTCGACGGCGGCACCTGGGAGATGACCACCGCCACCTGCCTGGAGGATGACGTGCTGGTCCACACCGTGCGCTCCAGCACCCCGGGTGAGGTGAGGATCAGCCTGTCGACGCCGCTGAAGGTCGTGTCCACGGAGGTGGCGGCCGACGCCCTCACGCTGGTCGCGGCGCTCCCGGCGGACGTCGCGCCGAGTCACGAGCCCGACTCGCCGGCCCTGACCTGGGACCTGCCAGGCATCGAGCCGCTGCACGCCGTCGTGCGGCTGCGTGTCACCACGGACGGCGAGCCTGCCGCCGACGGGGAGGCCCTCCTGATCCGAGGCGCCACGTCCACGCACGTGGCGGTCGCCTTGGAGACCACCTTCACCAGCGCCACCCGACCACCCGAGGCGCTCCAGGACGCCATCGGCAGGGCAGTCATGCGCGCCACCGCCGTGCCCGACGAGGCCCTACGCCGGCACGTACTCGCCCATGCCGAGCGCGCCCGACGCTTCACGGTGCGCCTGGGCCCTGATTGCGCCTTCGACGGGGCGGCCGCGACCGGACGGGATCCCGCTGAGCGCCTCCGCACCGGGGCTGCGGGCGGCGACGTGCCCGCCACCGACCCGGCCCTGGTGGCGCTCCTCCTCGAGTACTGTCGCTACCTGCTGCTCAGCTCCAGCCGCGACGGTTGCCTGCCGGCAAACCTCCAGGGGATCTGGAACGCTGAGCTGCAGCCCCCCTGGTCGTCGGCCTACACGCTCAATATCAACCTGCCTATGAACTACTGGGGCGCCGAGAGCACTGGGGCCTCCGGTAGTCATCGAGCGCTCCTTCCTCTCCTGGAGGCATTGGCAGAGCGCGGGGAGGACACCGCACGTCGCCTCTACGGAGCGCGAGGCTGGGTGGCGCATCACAACTCGGACGCTTGGGCCTACACGCTCCCCACCAACGGCGACGCGTCCTGGTCGCAGTGGGCGATGGGTGGAGCGTGGCTGGTGCGCCAGTTCGACGAACAGCGACGCTTCGGCGGGATGGATGAGGACACGCTGCGGCGCTTCTGGCCAGTTGCCCGCGGCGCCTCGCGGTTCCTGCTGGACTTTCTGCGCCTGGACGCCGACGGGGTGCCCTACACGAGCCCGTCGACCTCCCCGGAGAACCGCTACCTCCATCAGGGCCGGCCGGCATCGCTGACCCGGTCCTCGGCGATGGACCGCGCCCTGGTCCGGGACGTCCTCCTGCTCACCGCGGAGATCGCGGCCACGTGTGACCCGGAGGATCCGATCGCGCACGAGGCGTGGAAGATGGCCACCCGGATACCGGGGCCCCGGGTCTCGGCGGACGGCACGGTCGCGGAGTGGGGGGAGCCGCGCGAGCAGGAGGATGTGCAGCATCGGCACCTGTCCCACCTGTTCGGCTGGTACCCCGGGGCCGCTGAGCCCGGCCCGGTGGACGCCGCGGCCGCCGCGACACTCGACGCCCGCGGTGACGACTCAACGGGCTGGTCGTTGGCCTGGAAGATCGCGCTGCGCGCGCGCCTGGGCGACGGTGCGGCGGTGGGTCGTCTGCTCAACCTCGTGCTGAGGCCGGCCGACGATGGGGCGGGGATCGCGCACCGAGGTGGGCTCTACCCCAATCTGTTCGCGGCTCATCCCCCGTTCCAGATCGACGGCAACCTCGGCTTCCTCGGCGCCTTCGTCGAGTCCCTGCTGCAGAGCCACCGCCCAGGCAGGATCGAGGTGCTGCCGGCGCTCGCCCCAGGCCTCGACGATGGTGCGGTCACCGGCCTGGTTGCGCGTCCCGGGATCCACGTGGACCTGGCCTGGCGGCACCGCCGGCCGACCCGGGTCTCACTCACGGCGCGTTCACCGCAGCACGCGGGCAGGTACCTCCTTGCCCACTGCGGAGAGGAACTGGACGTCGAGGTGCCGGCACAGGGCCGGGTCCACGTCGACTTCGATCCCGCCCACTAGCGTCCTGGGTTCAGCGACGCCTCAGAGCGACCAGTCGGCGCACCAGTGTGGCGAGGGCGGCGCCGAGGCCCAGACCGGTGGCCGCACCCACCCCGTAGCCCAGCGTGGCTCCGATCCGGACGCTCCTGCCTGCTACGTCCTGCCGGACACCTCGCTCAGGGTCCGTCGACAGGGGCGGCAGGGGCTCGGCGCGGCGCAGGTCATCGAGGGTTCGCGTGGCCGCCCACCGACGCGGCGCCCCGGCCGCCCCGGCGGGTCGGGTCTCGTCCACGTCGATGCGGCTCGCCTCAAGGAGGTCCGAGGTGTTGTCGGCCCGTTTGCGGGCGAGCTCGGCCGCCCACACGTCGTGCGTCCCCACCCATGCAGCCGACATGAGAATGATGGTGGCGAGGATGTTGAACACAAGCATCAGCACGATGGTGGAGCCGAAGACGGCGATCGCCGGATTCCGTGAGAACACTCCCACCAGCCGGCCCGCGATCTGCTGGAGCGCGGTGACCGAGACCGCACCGATCAGGGTGCCGGTCAGCCAGGCCTTTGGCGCTGCGGTGGCCCTGGGGAGCACCACAAAAAGGAAGGCGATCAGAATCCAGCTCGCCACCAGGCTCAGCGCGAGCCCCACGGCCTGGAACACGAACCCGATCCCTGGGAGATGGCTCCAGCCGAGCCACTCGATCACCTGCCTGGAAAAGCCGCCGCCGATCGAGGCGACGCCCAGGCTCAGCCCCACCGTCGCGAGCAGACCGACGAAGATGGCCAGGTTGATGGCGAGCTCGACGAAGAAGTTGCCCTTCAAGGCGCCGTCGCTGAACGAGTCGGCCCACATCACCCGCACGGCGCGTTTCAGGTTGCCCACCCAGTTCGAGCCGGAGTAGCCGGCGGTCGCGAGCGCCACGAGTGTGACCGAGGCCCAGTTGGAGAACGCGTCATCGACCACGGCCCTGAGGCTCTTGGCGAGGCTGCTGGTGCCGAGCTCTGCGTCGATGGTCTCCTTGATCTGGTCCAACAGGTCTGGCCGCAGCACGGTGAGCGTCAGGCCCAGCATCGAGAAGGCGAACATGAGGATGGGGACCATGGAGAGCACCGAGAAGTACGTGACTCCTGCGGCGAACTGGGGGCCGAGCCGCTTGTTGTACCGGTCCATCGCTGCCATGCCGTGGGCAACGACGGGGTGGGCGGTCACCTTCTCGATCCAGTCCTTCACGGACCAGACCTTACCCCCGTGCCTCGGACCGTGTGGGTGCTCAGACGACCCGGGCGCGGCGACGCTGTGCCAGCTCGTCGGAGGGATCCGACGGCTCGACGACGGTCGACTCCACGGTGCGCTCCCCCGGCAGGGACGCAAGGGTGCCCTCCAACTCGCGCCACACGCTGCTGACCGAGATCATGAACATGCCCTGACCGCCGCGGGTGAGGTCGAACAGTTCGTTGGCGGAGGTCACCTCGTAGACGCTGAACCCGTCGCTGACGAGGGTGAGTTCGGTGAGGTCGTCGACCCCCCGGGTGTGAAGGTGGTCGATGGCCACCCTGATCTGGTGCAGCGAGATCCCAATGTCGAGGAAGCGCTTCACCACGCGCAGCAGCAGGATGTCGCGGAAGGAGTAGAGACGCTGGGTACCGGAGCCTTCGGCGTTACGGATGGACGGGACTACCAAGCCGGTCCGAGCCCAGTAATCGAGCTGGCGGTAGGTGATTCCTGCCACGCGGTGGGCGATCGGGCCGCGGTAACCGGTGTCACTGGGAACGGGCGCGAAGTCGCCGTCGAAGAGCAGGGCTTGCAGCGGCTCGGCCTCTGGCGTCTCGGTCACGTTCCCTCACTTCCTACGGCGGCGATGGATCATCGACGTGGCTGACGCTAATCGGGCGCGCGGGCACCGGTCCGCGACACGCCCGAGCCGCCCTGAGAAAGTTGCCGGACCGACGACCGCACTCTGGTTGGCGGGACTCGCAGTGCCGCAGCAATCTGGCATCTGACTAGGCATTATTCGTCTTCGAAGTCGTCTGCGCTGACGCTGTCGAGGAACGCGCGGAAGGCCTCGACCTCGTCGGTCTGGGCTGCCTCAACCTCAACCCCTACTTCATCCATCAGCGCTGCAGGGCACTGGATCTCCCATCCCAGTCGCACCGCGATGGCCACGCAGTCGCTCGGCCTGGCGTCGACGACATGCTCGCCCAGGTGAAGTTGCGCCCGGTACACCCCGTCCTCGACGGCGAGGATCTCCACCCTGCCCTGTCCGGGGTCGATGAGTGGGAGCAGTGCCGCGAGGAGGTCGTGAGTCATCGGCCGCGCGGACTCGGGCCCCTCCATTCCGCTGGCGATGGCCGCGGCCTCGATCGTGCCGATCCAGATCGGCAGGCACCTCGAGCCACCGCGCTCCTGCAGCAGCAGGACGGCGGGTTCCTCCGTGGAGACCAGGCGGATGCCGAGCACGTCGAGGTGGATCATGGTCACAGCCTACTCAGTGGATCTGGCCGTGGAGCAGGGCCGCGTGTGCCTGCATCACCACTCGATAGAGGTCCGTCACCACGTCCGGCGGCGGTCCCGAGCGGCGCTGATACTGCTCCAGCGCCTGCTCCACCACCGCGGCCTCCATCGCGGCGGCCTGTTGCATCACCCTGAGCTGGCGCAGGTCGATCCCGTAGCCGACGAGCTTCTTGGCGGCGGTGGCGATCGCCACCGCCTCACGTCCGTACAGCTGGGACCCGCGGCGGGGTTGGACGATCTTGAGCCGCTCCAGATGGATGAGGGAGGCCTCCCCCAGACCGGACTCGCCCAAGACCTGGCGACGCGTCATGAGGCCGGGGCCCGAGGAGGGGCGCGACGTCTGGCGACGCTCGGCCGCGGGCTCCTCGTCCGCGCTCACCGAGGCCAGTGACTCGGGTTGCTCTCCGCGATCGAGCGCGTCAAGTTCCTCGCGGATGACCTTGAGCGGGAGGTAGCGGTCGCGTTGCGCACGCAGCACATAGAGCAGCCGGTCCACGTCCTGCTGGCTGAACCTCCGGTAGCCCGAAGGCTGTTGGCGGTCCGGGGAGATCAGGCCTTCCGTCTCGAGATACCTCAGCTTGGATACGGAGATGTCCGGGAATTCGGCCCGGATCATCTCCAGTACGCGGCCGATGGTGCGCGCCGCGCCGGGCATCAGCTCAGACCGGGCTCGCTCAGCGAGATCGTGGCACGGTACTTCCCGATCTGGATCTCGTCGCCCTCGCGCAGCACGGTCCGACCGTCGAGCAGCGTGCGGTTGACGTAGGTGCCGTTCAGGCTTCCCAGGTCTTCCAGGTAGAGCTTCCCGCCGCTGCGGACGAACTTCGCATGGTGGCGCGAGACCGTGATGTCGTCGAGGAAGATGTCCGACTCCGGGTGCCGGCCCACGTTGGTGATGTCGCTGTCGATGAGGAATCGGCTGGAGTCACCGGGGCCGCGGTTGACGACGAGAAGGGCGTTCCCTTCGGCCAGCAACTTGGCCTCGGCGCGCTCCTGCTCGGTGAGTTCGACGCCCGGCCTGTCGTCAGCGGTGACGGGGATCATCGTGGTGGTGTCACCGGTGGGGTCCGTGAGTGGGGCGCCGCAGACACTGCAGAACCGCGCCTCCGACGGGCTTTCAGATCCACACTGTCGGCACTTCATGGGTGGGACTCCTCACTAGGACATCGGTGGGGCGCTGAGCGTACAACGCTACCTGAGGAACTTATCACCCGCTATCAACTGCGTTACCGCGGTCTGGCGAACTCGTTGTCCCCAGGTGCGGCCACGGAGTCGATATCGATGGCATCCAACTGTGTGATCTGGACACGGCCGCCCACCCTGTCGCCCTCGATCTCGCTGACCAGACCCCCACGGAACCGGGCGCCGGCCTCGAGGGTGGCGGGGTCGCCGATCGCCTCGATGACATAGGGCTCCTCCAGCGCGACACCGTCGGCGGTGACCCGTCCCGAGGGGTCGGTGCTGAACCACGAACGCATCACGAGCCGGACGGTGTCGTTGAGCTCGATGACCTCGGCGCCGGCGTCGCGAAGTTCCTCCACGGCGTCCAGGAGCAACTCGGCGCCCACACGGCCCTGCGGGTCCCTGATCTCGATCCGGATCCCTGGGCCGGTCACGGGGATGGTGCCGGCGATGATCTGGGCCTGCTCGAGGCGCCGGGCGGCCTCCAGGCGGGCGGCCTCGTCCCTGTCAGCGCCGCTGAGGAGCTCCGTCCTGGCCTGCTCAAGCTCACGCACCTCGTCCTCCAGCCGACGCGTCTCGACGGTGACGTTGTCCAGCAGCTGGATCAGATCCGCCTGGCGCACGTTGGCGAACTCGGGCTGGTTGGCCTGGGAGCGAAGGGTGAGCACCACGATGAGGGCGGTGAGAAAGAGGGCAACGCCGGCCACCAACTGGCCCCGGCTGGGCCGGAAGAACGCCCGGAGGTGCCCGGTCGGTTGCTGCCTCGTGGCGCGACGCGCCTTGGTCTCAGGCATGCAGCAGCGCCCGTCGGATCGCGGCGGCGTTGGTGAAGATCCGGATTCCCAGGACGACGACCACTCCTGTCGACAGCTGCGAGCCCACGCCGATCTGGTCCCCGACAAAGACGATCAGCCCTGCGATCACCACGTTGGAGAGGAAGGAGACCAGGAACACCCGATCGGAGAAGATGCCTTCGAGATAGGCCCGGGTCGCGCCGAGGATGGCGTCGAAGGCCGCGACGATGGCAATGGGAAGGTACGGGGCCAGCACGGGAGGCAACGTGGGCTGCAGCAGTAGTCCCACGACCACCCCTGCCACCAGTCCCAAGATCGCAAACACGTCAGTTCTCCTCGTCGGTACCGGCCGTGGTGGCATAGCGGATGGTCATTCCGGGATCGGCTTCCAGTTGAAGGTCCTCATCGGAGGCTTCGATGTCCATGGTCAGGCCGTAGTTCATGGTGAGGAACTGCCACCACGCCGCGGCGGCCGTCTCGTTGAAGCGGGCCGGGAGGGTGCGGGAGTCGCCAATGGCCTCCACCCGGTAGGGAGGGCTGAGGGAGACGAAGTCCACGGTGATGGCGGCCCCCGCCCCCCGGATGGGGGTCAGCGCACTCATCCGGCGCCCGTTGATGGAGACCGCCTCGGCGCCGGCTTCCCACAGGCCGTTGACCAGGCGGCTGAGGTCGCTGTCGAGCACCAGTCCCTGCGACTGGGTGGCTTCGGGGGCATCATCGACGGTGACCACGATGCCGGGACCGCTCACTGGGAGGCTGCCTGCCGACAACTCGGCGTCGGCGAGGCGTTGCCGCTCGACGGGATCTCCCAGCGCACGCTCGCTGAGTTCGCGCACTTCGGCCCCCAACTCAGCTGAGAGGGTGGCCAACTCGTCCTGACGCGCCCGCGCGGCCGCCACCCGGTCCAGGAGTTCTGTGCGCTGCGCGGCGATGTCTCCCGCGCCGCGGGTGGTCTGAAGGGCGGCGACCGTGACCAGGACGCTGACCAGGGCGACCGCGATGAGGAGCCGGCTGCGGCTGGGCCTCCGCTCCGTCTGCTGCCGGTAACCGGGCTCCAGCGCGTCGGCCTGGATGTCGGTGAGGAGGCTCATGCTGGCGTCGGGACGCCTCACGAATCGCCCCTGTGCAGCTGCAGCGTGGCGCGGACGTAGAGGAGTCCGGCGGCCCAGTAGACCACCGCGCCGAGGGCGCCGAGGATCCAACCCGCGTAGTGGGCCCAGACAAGGTTCAGGGAGGTGGCGGAGCCGAGCAGGATCAGGGGTAGCGCGAGGAGGAGGAGCATGGTGCCCGCCTTGCCCGCGAGGTTGACGGGGAGCGCCAGCATCCCGTGCCTGCGGAGGACCGGCACCAGCGCTGCCAGCATGACGTCCCTGGCGAAGAGAATGAGAAGGAACCACCAGGGCACGATGCCGCGGACCAGGAGCACCGCCACCGCGGCGAGGATGTAGAGCCGATCCGCGATGGGGTCCAATCGGGTGCCCAGCCGGCTTCGCTGCTTGAGCCGCCGCGCGAGGTAGCCGTCGAACCAGTCCGTGACGCCGAACACCGCCAGCATGATGACGGCGGCGAGGTCGTGGCCGGCCAGGATCAGCCAGCAGAAGACGGGGATTCCCAGCAACCTGATGAACGACAGCACGTTGGGCACCGTGAGGACGGCTTCGGTGTCCCACTCCTTGACCACTGGCGAGCTGTGCACGTCCTCAGCCTACGTCAGCGCCGGGTGCACCGGCCACGAGTGCGTACGCATCCAGGATCCGGGGACCGACGGCGGGCCAGGTGTAGCGACGGACGAGCGCACCTGCCGCCGTCGGGTCGACGGGTGCCGCGAGGCGTCGACGGAGCGCCACGCGGGCCGAGGCGACGTCGTCGACAGGGAACCAGGACACGAAGCCGGGATGGTCCACCACGTCACGGAACGCGGGCAGGTCCGTGGCCACGACGGCGCAGCCATGGGCCAGCGCTTCCACCAGGATCATGCCGAAGCTCTCCCCGAACCGGTTGGGCGCCACCAGCACGGAGGCTTTCTGCAGCACCAGGGCTTTGGCCGCGTCGTCGAGGCGTCCGAGCTGGCGCACCCGGCCCCCGGACCCCAGCCCCGGACCGATGGCGGCGAAATCGGCCTCGGGTACCTGGTCGGCCAGCGTCGCGAACAGTGGATAGCCCTTGCGTGGCTCGTCCAGCCGGCCCACGAAGACCACCAGTGGCCGACCTCCAGGTTCGCGGGTGTCGGCACGCGGCATCGTCGGCGCCGTGATGGCGTTGGGGATGATCAGGGGCTCGATGCCGGTGACGGCGTGTGCGGTCCTGGCGGCCGCCTCCGAGACCGCAACGGTGACCCGTTCGGGGAGGAGCGCGGCCCTGAGTCGGATCAGCGCGCCCGCCCGGCCCGGATCGAAGGAGGCGTGGTGCGTGACAACCAGGCGCCGCGACGCCCTGGCCGCAGCAAAGGCCGCCCCTGGCGTCAACGGCTCGTGGACGTGGACGACGTCGGAGCCCATCACCGCCTGAGCCGCCACCCGAGCCTGCGCGGGACGGATCGCCAGGTGGGCGACCGAGCCGTTGAACCGGATCCCGTGCGCCGCGCCGAGCAACGTCACCGGGACGCCCCACTCCTGGGCCCGCTCCCCCGGTGCCACCACGACGGGGCGGTGGCCCTCGTTCTGGAGCCAGCGGGCGAGGCCGAGCACGTGGGTGGCCACACCCCCTGGTTCGTCCAGGGAGTAGGGGCAGACGAGCGTCACCCGAAGGCTCACCTGAACATCCGGCGCAACATGAGCCAATTCTCCGGGCTGCGCCGCACGGCGTACGCGAACCGCTCCACGACGCCCTGCATCAATGCCTCAGGGCTGTCGCCAAGGATCGGGTCCGACACCTCCAGGCGGAGCCGGCCACCGTGGAAGCCGGTGGTGACCACCCGCAGGTCTGCGCCGGTGCGGGCTGCGAGCAGTGCGGGCCCGGCCGGCACGCCCACCTCACCGGCCTCTGGCCATGTGACACGGAGGCCGCGCGATGAGAGATCGCGGTCGCTCAGCAGACATACCAGTCGCCCGGCACGGATGTCGTCGGCGAGGGCGTGCATGAGCTCGGGTTGGTCCACGGGGTAGATCGTCATTCCCATGCCCTGCCGGGCGTCACGGAACCGCTCGAAGAGCCCGTCGGGAAGCCGCTCGGCCACGCTGACCACCCGGATGCCGACGCGGGCGGCCCAGGCGCCGGCAAAGTCCCAGGAACCCATGTGCGGCAGAGCCGCCACGAGACCCGGACCAGCGAGCGAGGAGTGGAGTTTGGCCTCATCCCCGGCGGAGATATCGATGACCGCCATGACCTCCTCGTCGGACCACCGCGCCAGACTCAACGACCACAGCAGATTGCGCAGCCAGTTCTCCACGAGCAGGCGACGCTGGGCGCGTGTGGGCTGTCTCCCGTTGGCCCGCTCGATGGTGGCTTCCCAGGAAGCAACTCCTCGGAGCGGCATCAGCGCGGCCACCGGTGCCACGACCCGCGCCAACTTGTCGCCGCATCGGCGCGGGAGCCGGCCACCGACCGCCCAGACCGCGCCGCTGAACCTCACCTCAGGCCCGCCAGGCCTCGGCGAGCAGGGAGCGGGCCTCACCGATGAGTTGCGGCAGCGCCCTGGTCTGCGCCACGATCGGCAGGAAATTCATATCGCCGGACCAGCGCGGCACGATGTGCTGGTGAAGGTGCATGCCGATGCCGGCGCCGGCCACAGCCCCCTGGTTGATACCGATGTTGAACCCGTCCGGCCGGGACACCCGCCGCACCACCGTCATCGCCCGCTGCGTGAGCGCGGCCACGTCCATGGCCTCTTCAGGAGTCAGGTCGGTGTAGTCGGCGACGTGACGGTACGGGCACACGAGGAGGTGGCCGGGCGCGTAGGGGAACAGGTTCATCACCACATAGGCATGCTCGCCGCGCGCCACGACGAGGCCCTCGGCATCGTCGCGGCGCGGTGAGGAGCAGAACGGGCACTCACCCTTGTTGCGTGGCTTGCCATCGCCCTTGATGTAGACCATCCGGTGCGGGGTCCACAGCCGCTGGAAGGCGTCCGGGACCCCGGCGAATTCGTCGCTGGTCTCTGGTTCGGACTCAGGCATCGGCCGTCGGGGAGGTGTTCGATCGCGAGGCGATGAAGTCCACGACGGTGGCCACCGCCTCCGCCACGGGCACGCCGTTGCGCTGAGAGCCGTCCCGGAACCGGAATGACACCGAGCCTGCGTCGCGATCATCGCCACCAGCGATGAGCACGAAGGGAGCCTTCTCCTTGGCCGCGTTGCGGATCTTCTTGCCGAAGCGGTCATCGGAGTCGTCGAAGTCCACCCGGACGCCACTGGCTCGGAGCTGGGCGACAACGCCGCCCAGGTACTCGTCGAACTCCGCGGCCACCGGGATGGCAATCACCTGAACCGGTGAGAGCCACGCCGGGAAGGCGCCGGCGTAGTGCTCGATGAGCACCCCCATGAACCGCTCGATGGAACCGAACTTGGCCGAATGGATCATCACCGGCTGCTGGCGGCTGCCGTCCGGGGCCGTGTATTCGAGCCCGAACCGCTCAGGTTGGTTGAAGTCGTACTGGATGGTCGACATCTGCCAGGTGCGCCCGATGGCGTCCTTGGCCTGGATGGAGATCTTGGGGCCGTAGTAGGCCGCGCCGCCGGGGTCCGCGACGATGGGGAGACCGGACTCGGCCGCGATCTCGTCCAGCACCGCCGTCGCCTCGGCCCACTGCTCGTCCGAGCCGATGAACTTGTCCTTCTTCTTGCCGTCCTCGTCGCGGGTGGAGACCTCCAGCACCGAGTCTGTGAGGCCGAAGTCGTTGAGGAGCGACAGCACGAACTTGAGCAGGTGGCGCACCTCGTCCGGCGCCTGTTCCTTGGCGCAGTAGCTGTGCGAATCATCCTGGGTGATCGACCGCACCCGGGTCAGGCCCTGGATGACGCCGGACTTCTCATCGCGATAGACGGTGCCGAACTCGAAGAAACGCAGCGGCAGGTCACGGTAGGAGCGTCCGCGGGAGGCGAAGATCAGGTTGTGCATGGGGCAGTTCATCGCCTTGAGGCGGTAGGCCTGGCCCCCCCGGACGACGACACCCTGCTCGTCGCGCTCGGCGTCCTCCAGCAGCGGTGGGAACATGCCGTCGGCGTAGTAGGGCAGGTGTCCGGAGGTGTAGAACAGTTCTTCCTTGGCGATGTGCGGGGTGCCGACGTAGTCGAACCCCTCCTCGATGTGGCGGGCCCGGACGTAGTCCTCCATTTCCCGCTTGATGACGCCGCCGCGGGGGTGGAACAGGGGCAGGCCCGAGCCCACGATTTCGTGGAAGCTGAACAGGTCCAACTCCACACCCAGCTTGCGATGGTCACGCTTGGCTGCCTCCTCCAAGCGGTTCTTGTACGCCTGGAGCGCCTCCTTCGAGGGCCAGGCTGTGCCGTAGACGCGCTGCAGCCCTGCGTTGCGCTGGTCACCGCGCCAGTAGGCGGCAGAGGTGCGGGTCAGCGCCCAACCGTTTCCTAGATAGCCCGTGTGGGGGACGTGGGGTCCGCGGCACAGGTCCTTCCAGGCCACTGAGCCGTCTCGTCGGACGTTGTCGTAAATGGTGAGCTCGCCGGCGCCCACCTCGACGCTGGAGCCGTCCTCGTCCGACGACGAGCCCTTGTCCGCGACCAGTTCCAGCTTGAATGGCTCGGCCGCGAGCTCGGCGCGGGCCTCGTCGTCGGTGACGACTCGGCGGACGAAGCGCTGGCGTTCTTTGACGATCTGGCCCATCTGCTTCTCGATGGACTTAATGTCCTCGGGCGTGAGGGGGGCGGTGGCGAAGTCGTAGTAGAAGCCGTCCGTGATGGGAGGGCCGATGCCGAGCTTGGCGTCCACGAAGAGGCCCTGCAGCGCCTGCGCGGTGACGTGCCCTGCGGAGTGGCGCAGGATGCTGAGGCCCTCAGGGCTGTCGATCAGCACCGGCTCCACCTCGTCCCCCTCCACCAGTTCGGCGGCCAGATCACGAAGTTCCCCGCTCACCCGCATGGCCACGACGCTGCGGTCATCACCGAACAGGTCCAGGCCCGTGGTAGTGGTGGTCAGCGTCACCTGTTGCGCGTCGTCGTTGCGGCGGATGGTGATGGCTCCACTCATCGGGGCTCCCTCGGGTGTGACGGTCAGTGTGAATCAGGGCCCATTGTGCCCCTCAGCGGCGTGGGCGTCACC
This sequence comes from Tessaracoccus sp. MC1679, assembly GCF_014164775.1. GTDB lineage: Bacteria > Actinomycetota > Actinomycetes > Propionibacteriales > Propionibacteriaceae > Arachnia. The sequence continues at coordinate 341,861 of NZ_JACJGB010000005.1, read as the reverse complement.
TCAGGGGCGGGTCAGGCTCGGAGATCCCAGAAGTCCTCGTGCCGGTGGAGGTACTTGGCGACGAAGGGACAGGTGGGCCTGACCTTGAACCCCGCCTCGCGGGCGTCGTTCAGCGCGAACTCAACGATCCGGTTGCCGTGCCCGTTGCCCCCGTGGCCCGGGTCCACCTCGGTGTGGTGCATGTCCACCACGTCCCCGTCGATCCGGTAGTCGATCAGGCCGATGAGCTCGTGCCCGTGGTGGAGCTCGTAGCGGTTGGCGGCGGCGTTGTTGGTCAACGTGAGGTTCTCCGTCATGGCTCGAGACTACCCCGCCGCGATGACGGCGACCGAGGCCCCGGTCAGCCGGACCAGCTCGTGGGGCGACAGCTCCACATCCAGCCCTCGCCGTCCTCCGGAGACCAGCACGGTGTCGTGGTCCATGGCGGAGGCGTCGACGACGGTGCGCAGGCTGCGCTTCTGCCCGAGCGGGCTGATGCCGCCGATGATCATGCCGGTGGAGCGCTCGGCGACGGCCGGAGCTGCCATGGCCAGGCGCTTGACCCCGACGGCGGTGGCGAGGGCCTTGAGGTCGAGGGTGGTGTCGACAGGAACGACCCCCACCACCAAGGCCGCGCCGTCGGAGGCGAGCAGCGTCTTGAACACCCGACGGGCCGGCACCCCGAGGGCGGTCGCGGCCTCGAGCCCGAAGCTGGTGGCCCGGGGATCGTGCACGTACTCATGCACCCGGTAGCTCACCCCGGCCGCGTCAAGCGCCTTCAACGCCGGTGTGGCTCCGTGTGGCTTGGTCATGTGTCCTCCTCCGGGCGGTGCGGATGGCCCCGATCGACGCGGCGATGACGGCGGCCATCGCCAACCACTCGATCGGGTGCAGCAATTCTCCCAGCACCACCCACGCGAACAGTGCCGCCGCTGCCGGTTCGAGGCTCATCAGGATGCCGAACGTGCCGGCCGCGATGCTGCGACGGGCACGCAGCTCCAGGCCGTAGGGGATGACGGTGCTGAGCAGCGCCACGAGCGAGATCACGACGAGCACCCGCGGGTCTCCCAGGGACCCGCCGGCGAGGGCGACGCCAGGACCCGCCAGGGCCGCGGCCCCGATCAGCGATCCGACCGTCAGCCCGCTGGTGCCCTCCCAGCGGCGGCCGAGCGGGCCGGCCAGGACGATGTAGCAGGCCCACAGTCCGCCCGCTCCCAGCGCGAGGGCGATGCCGATGAGGTCGGGCTCCGTCGGGCCTGAGCCCAGCAGTACGACGCCGCCGGCGGCCAGCGCCACCCAGATGAGATCCACCGCCCGCCGCGAGCCCAGCACCGCCAACCCGAGCGGGCCGACGAACTCGAGCGTGACGGCGAGGCCGATCGGGATCCGCGAGATGCTCAGGTAGATGAGGAGGTTCATCCCGGACAGGCACAACCCGTAGCCGGTGGCCACCAGCCAGTCCCCTCGGGACCGGCCCGAGACCCGCGGGCGGGCGATGAGCAGGAACACGAGGCTGGCGATGGCTGCACGCAGGAAGGCGAGCGTGGCGGGGTGTGCCGCGTCGAAGATGCCCTTCGCGAGGGCGGCCCCGAACTGCACCGACGCGATGGCGATCAACACCAGGACGACGGGGTGGATTCGGCTCACCCCGCGACACTATCGGGGCGCGTCTCAGCAGGTGAAGAGCGGGTTACCCGTCGCTACGGTGCCGCCTGCCACGTCGGAGACCGAGTCGGGCTCCGCGTCCATGACGACCACCACCACGGTCCTCGACATCGACGGGTCCGTCACGGAGGCCGGATCCCAGGCCACGATCGGTGTCCCTACCGTCACGTCGCTGCCCTGGTCGGCGAGCACCTCGAAACCCTGGCCGGCCAGCTTGACGGTGTTGATGCCGATGTGGACGAGGATCCCGATCTCCCCTCCCACGAGGAGGATGAAGGCGTGGGGACTGACCTTGAGCAGGGTTCCGTCAGCGGGGGCGACGACGACCTGGCGCCCTCCGTCGGGTTCGATCCCGACGCCCGGGCCTACGGTCTGGGCGCTGAACACGGGGTCCGCCACGTCGGTGATCGCGATGACCTGGCCGGCGCAGGGGGCGAGAATCTGCATCACACATGCTCCTTCGGATGTCGATGTGTTGCGCACCCTATCGCCGCCGGGGCCACGCTGCGCCGACGGGGGGCAACTCCCCTATCCTTGCCCGGAGCGGCTCGGCAGGGCCGGCCCCCCCGATCGAGGACGATGGCGATGTACTACGGCGGAGATTACAACCCGGAGCAGTGGCCCGAGGAGGTGTGGCTCGAGGACGTCCGCCTCATGCGTGAGGCGCGGGTGAATCTGGTCAGCGTCGGGATCTTCTCCTGGGCCAGGATCCAGCCCAGCGAGGGCGTGTTCGACTTCGTCTGGCTGGACAGGGTGCTCGACATTCTCCACGCGCACGGGATCGGTGTGTGCCTGGCCACGGCCACGGCCTCGCCGCCGCCGTGGCTCAGCATCACGTACCCCTCGGCGCTCCCCGAGGACCGTGACGGGTCCCGGTTCTGGCACGGCAGCCGCCAGGCCTACGCCCCCACCTCACCGGACTATCGGCGGCTGGCCGGGGAGTTGGTCGCCGCCATCGCCGGACGCTACGCGTCGCACCCGGCGGTGCAGTTGTGGCACGTCAACAACGAGTTCGGCTGCCACCTCCCCGCGGACTACTCCGACAACGCAGCCCGCGGCTTCCGCGTGTGGCTGGCCGAGCGCTACGCGGGCATCGAGGATCTCAACCGCGCCTGGGGCACCGCCTTCTGGTCCCAGCGTTACGGATCCTTCGACGAGATCGTCCCCCCGCGCAAGGCGCCCTACAGCCTCAATCCGGCCGGGGTGCTGGACTTCAAGCGCTTCACCTCCGACGCCCTTCTGGACCTGTACCTCATGGAGAAGGGCATCATTCGGGACGCAGGGGCCACGCAGCCCGTGACCACCAACTTCATGGGGGCGTTCGAGCCGCTGGACTACCACCGCTGGGCACCCCATCTGGACGTGATCTCCGACGACAGCTACCCGGATCCCAACGACCCCGACGCGTGGCGCTCGGCGGCATTCACCAGGGATCTGATCCGCTCACTCAAGCCGGACACGCCCTGGATCCTCATGGAGCAGGCGAGCAACGCGGTGAACTGGCGGCCCAGCAATGCGCCCAAGGCGCCCGGTGAGATGTCCGCCCTGAGCATGCAGGCCGTGGCACGTGGGGCGGACGGCGTGATGTTCTTCCAGTGGCGGCAGTCGAGCGCGGGTTCGGAGAAGTTCCACTCCGCGATGCTTCCCCATGCGGGCACGGGAACGCGGACGTGGCGCGAGGTCGTCGGTTTGGGCGCGGCGCTGGAGGAGTTGCCGCCTCTCGGCCGGCTTCGGGCACGGGTGGCGCTGGTCTACGACTGGGAGAACAGGTGGGCGATCGAGCAGCCGGACCATCCGGTGACGCTGGACTATCTGGCCCAGATCCAGCGCTGGCACTCGGCACTTCTCGATCTGGGCGTGCTGGTGGACGTCGTCGACGCGGAGGCGGACCTCGGCCACTACGACACCGTCTTCGCCCCCCTGCTCTACCTGCTCACCGAGCACGCCGCCCAAGGCATACTGTCCGTGCTGGAGCGGGGAGGCACCGTGGTGACGGGGCCCTTCAGTGACATCGTGGACGAACACGACAGGTTCCGTGCCGGTGGCTTCACCACTCTCCTCGGCGAGAGTTTCGGGATGCGCGTGACCGATTTCGGTGCCTTGGCGCTGACTCCGCCTGGCCAGCAGAGCGCACCAGTGGCGGGGTCACTCGGAAGATTCGAGGGCACGCACTGTGCGGAGGAGTTGACGGTGGACACCGCCGAGGTCCTGGCGAGCTTCGAGGGAGGCCGCGCGGACGCCAGGCCGGCCGTCACGATGCGCACGCTGGGCGCGGGGAGGGCCATCTACGTGGCGACCATCCCCGACGACGAGGGCCTGCGCTCCCTTGCGCGCCTGGCTGCCAGGCCCGTGGAGGCCGCCCCGGAGCCCGGCACGGAAGTCGTCCAGCGGGGCGATGTGACCTTCGTCATCGACCACGTCTCCCACTCCGTGACCATCACGTCCCACTGAATCCGGTCAGGGGGCGAACATCTCGTCGACGGCGTCCAGCACCCCGTCCGGGACCGCGGCGGACCCGGCGGCGGCATTCTGCGCCACCTGCTCCACCAGCGTCGCGCCGGCGATCACCGAGGTGATGGACGGCTGGCCGAGCAGCCACTGGACGGTCACCTCCAGCATCGTGTGACCGGCGCGTTCGCACAACCGCCGGTAGCGCTCGAGCAGATCCCAGTCCACGCCCGCCAGCTGGGCGGACTTGATGGAACGCATCCGCCCCTCGCCGCCACCGTCGCGGGTGTACTTGCCCGTGAGGAGTCCGTTGGCCAGCGGGAAGTAGGGGAAGACGCCGAGCCCCAGGTCCACGGCCGCCGGAAGAAGGTCGTTTTCGATGTCGCGGACCAGAAGCGAGTATTCGTTCTGGGCCGAAACGAAGGACTCGAGGCCCTCCGCCACGGCAATCTCTGCGGCCTCGCGCGCCATGTCCCCGGTGAAGTTGGAGTGCCCGATGAAGCGAACCTTGCCCTCGCCCACCAGGTCCGTCAGGACCTCCAGGGTCTCCTCAATGGGGGTCTCCGGATCCGGGGTGTGCATCTGCAGGAGGTCGATCCAGTCCGTCTGGAGCCGCGACAGGGAGGCCTCGACGGCCGAGCGGACATAGCGCCTCGCGCCCTTCGGGCCCCAAGCCTCGGAGCCGGGCATCGTGAAGTCCTGATGCCCGAATTTGGTGGCCATCACCACCTGATCCCGTTTGCCCCGCAGCGCAACGCCGAGGAACTCCTCGCTGCGTCCCGGGGCACCACCGTAGATGTCGGCGCCGTCGAAGAACGTGACTCCCTGGTCGATGGCTGCGCCGATGACCCGCACGCTCTGCTCAAGGGACTCCGTGGCGGTTCCCGGCCGGGAGAAGTTGTTGCACCCCATCCCGACGACGCTGACCTTCAACCCTGATGTGCCGACGCTGCGTTGCTCCATGGCCCCACCCTAGGCGCTGGTCGGCGGCTACCAGCAGCAGTAGCCTCCGTCGACCAGCAGGTCCGCACCTGTGATGTAGCTGGCTGCGGGACTCAGGAGGAACAGCACCGGACCGGCGATCTCTTCGGGGGTCGCCAACCGGCCCAGGGGTGTGCTGTCGGCGAACTCCAGCACAAGATCGGCCACCTCCGGGCGCTGGTTCATGGGCGTCAGTGTGTAGCCGGGGCTGACCGCGTTGACGCGGATCCCGAGGCCCGCCCACTCGACGGCGAGCGATTTCGTGAGGTGGATGACCGCTGCCTTGCCGGAGTTGTACTGCGCCTGCGTGAGGTTACGGTTGGCGATGTGGCCCGAGATCGAGGCGATGTTGACGATTCCTCCCCCCTCACCGTGTGCCTGCATGGCACGGGCCTGCGCCTGGCATGACCAGAACACGCCGTCGACATTGGTGGCGTAGACCGAGCGCCACTGGTCCGGTGTCAGCTCCAGCGCCGGGGTGCCCGCGCCGATGCCGGCGTTGTTGACGGCGAGGCGGAGCGGGCCCAGGCGCTCCTCCACGGAGGAAACGGCGGGCCCGGCCGCCTCAGGGTCACGGACATCCCACGCGACGGGGACCCCGAGGCCTCCGACGTCGGAGATGAGGCCCAGGGTCTCGGTGAGGCTCTCCTCGGCTCGCGCGCTGCAGGCGACGCGGGCGCCGGCCTCGGCGAGCGCCACGGCGATCGCCTGGCCGATGCCCTTGGAGGCACCGGTGACCAGGGCGACCTGGTCACGCAGGGAGAACGAGACGGTCACGATGTCAGTAGTTGATCATGTGACCGGCGATGCCCTCCACCGCCTCCTTGATGGCCTCCGACAGCGTGGGGTGAGCGTGGATGTTGCGGCTGATGTCTTCCGCCGTGAGGTCGTAGGCCTGCGCGAGCGTGAGCTCGGGCAGCAACTCGGTGACATCCGGGCCGATCATGTGGGCGCCCAGGAGCTCGTTGTAACGGGCGTCCGCGACGATCTTGACGAAGCCGACCCCCTCCCCCAGACCCCACGCCTTGCCGTTGGCGGCGAAGGGGAACTTGGACACCTTGACGTCGTAGCCCTTGTCCTTGGCCTGCTGCTCGGTGTAGCCGAAGGAGGCGATCTGCGGCTGGCAGTAGGTGGCACGCGGGATCATGTCGTAGTTGATGGGATGGGTCTCCGCGCCGGCGATGGTTTCGGCGGCCACAACGCCCTGCGCCTCGGCGGTGTGGGCCAGCATCATCTTGCCGGTGCAGTCCCCGATGGCGTAGATGTGGGGCACCGAGGTGCGCATGTAGTCGTCGATGGCGATCGCCTTGCGATCCGTCAACGTCACGCCCGTGGCCTCGAGGCCGAAGCCGTCCACCCGGGGGGCGAAACCGATGGCCGAGAGGAACCGGTCAGCCTCCAGGACCTTCTGCTCTCCGCCGGCGGCGGGGCTGACCGTCACCTTGACTCCGGTTCCGGTGTCTTCGATCCCCTCGACCTTGGTGGAGGTCAGGACGGTGACGCCGAGCTTCTTGTATGCCTTGGCCAGCTCGGCGGAGATCTCCGCGTCCTCGGTGGGGACCATCCGGTCCAGGTACTCGACGATGGTCACCTTCGTGCCGAACTGGCTGAGCACGAACGCGAACTCGGTGCCGATGGCGCCCGAGCCGCCGATGATGATCGACCCCGGCACGTCGTCGGCGAGGATCTGCTCCTCGTAGGTCACGACGTTGGCGGAGAGCTGCGTGCCCGGGAGCAGCCGCGTGGTGGCGCCGGCCGCGATGATGGCGTTTGTGAAGGTGAGTGTCTGCTTCTGGCCGTCGTTGCCGGCCACCTCGATCCGGTGGTCGTCAAGGAAGGTGCCCCAGCCGTCGATCTCGGTGATCTTGTTCTTCTTCATCAGGTAGTGGATGCCCTTGGTCATGCGCTCCGAGACCTGACGGCTGCGCTTGAACGCCTTGCCGTAGTTGAAGCTCACCTGCCCCTCGATGCCGAAGGTGTCCGCCTCGTGGGTGAAGATGTGCGCCAGTTCGGCGTTGCGCAGGAGCGACTTGGTGGGGATGCAGCCGATGTTGAGGCACACCCCGCCCCAGTACTGCTTCTCGATCACGGCTACCTTGAGTCCCAGCTGGGAGGCGCGGATGGCGGCCACATAACCGCCGGGGCCGGCACCGAGGACGACGACGTCATATTCAGAGCTCATGGCGCCCACTCTAGTGCCCTGGTGGCACCCCACCGCTGCCCTCTTCTCCAAACCTGTGACGCTATCTCACCCGTGAGATAACCTGACCCGATGAGCGCAACGAGCAAGTCCATCGGACGCATGATCCGCGAGGCCCGCCTCGCCCGGGGATGGTCGCAGCAGAGGCTGGCAGACGAGCTGGGCACCGTCCAGAGCGCGGTCCACCGCATCGAGAACGGGCAGCAGAACCTCTCGCTCAGCATGATCACCCGCCTGGCGGAGGCGCTCGAGATGCCGTTGATCCAGACGGCCACTCAGGGCAACGTGAACTTCGAGATCCAGGGCCCGACAAAGCTGTCGGGCGACATCGACGTGCGGACCAGCAAGAACGCGGCCATGGCCATCCTGTGCGCCAGCCTGCTCAATCAGGGCCGCACGGTCCTGCGGGGCATCGCCAGGATCGAGGAGGTGGACCGCATCAGTGAGGTGCTGACCTCCATCGGGGTGAACCTCACCTGGATCGGCGACAACGACCTGGAGATCATCCGCCCGGCCGAACTCAGGCCGGAGAACATCGACGCCCGGGCCGCCAAGCGCACCCGCAGTATCCTGATGCTGCTGGGACCGCTGATGCACGACTTCGACCAGTTCCTCCTCCCGTACGCGGGCGGCTGCGACCTGGGTGCCCGAACCGTCCATCCGCACATGTCTGCGCTCCACAAGATGGGCCTGACAGTTGAAGCGACCGAGGGCAACTACCACGCCGTCGTCGAGAAGATCCCGGACGGGGAGCGCTCCATCACCCTGATCGAGCGCGGAGACACCGTCACCGAGAACGCCATCATGGCCGCCGCCCGCACCCCCGGAATCACCACGTTGCGCAACGCCTCCGGCAATTACATGGTCCAGGACCTGTGCTTCTACCTCCAGCAGTTGGGCGTCACCATCGAGGGGGTCGGCACCACCACCCTGACCGTCACGGGTCAGGAGCACATCGAGGCCGACGTCGAATACCACATCTCGGAGGACCCGATCGAGGCGATGAGCCTGCTCACCGCCGGAATCGTGACCAGGTCGGAGATCACGGTGCGGCGCTGCCCCATCGAGTTCCTCGAGGTGGAGTTCGCGATCCTGGACGAGATGGGCCAACGCCTGGAACTCTCCGAGGAGTACCGCAGCCGCAACGGCAAGACACGCCTTGTCGACGTGACGGTCAAGCCGTCGGACCTTACCGCCCCCCTGGACAAGATCCACCCGATGCCGTTCCCGGGGCTCAACATCGACAACCTGCCGTTCTTCGCAGTCATCTGCGCCACCGCGACGGGCCAGAGCGTCATCTACGACTGGGTCTACGACAACCGGGCCATCCACCTGAAGAAGCTCTCCGATCTGGGCGCCAACATCCAGCTGATGGACGCACATCGGCTGCTGATCCTGGGCCCCACCAAGTGGCGGGCCCGCGAGGTCGAGTCCCCGCCGGCGCTGCGGCCCGCGGTCTGCCTGTTGCTGGCCGCCCTGGCGGCCCGCGGGACCACGAACCTGATGGACGTCTATGTGATCAACCGGGGTTACGAGGATCTTCCCCAGAGGCTCAACAAGCTGGGCGCGAGCATCAATGTGTTCTGGGGCACGCCGGACACCGACGACTGAGGGCTTCGCTCACCCCACGCGACGGGCCTCGAACACGTGCCGCGGGGCCACGATGTCAGACTGCGCATCCACCAGGCGGAGCTCGGGGTGCCCGGCGGTGGTGGTGGCCTCGAGGACCGAGTACACGATCGAGGCCGTGGCACCCAACGCGGCGCCCACATCGCGCGTGCGCAACCAGTGGGCCAGGAACATGGCGGTGGTGAGGTCACCCGATCCGGTGAACTTGCGGTCCAGGACCGGGGTCTCCACCTGCCACGCCCCGTCGGGGCCGACACCGATCATGCGCATGGCGTCCGCGGATGCGTCGGAGCCCACCACCGAGGTCACGACGACCACCTGAGGGCCGCGGGCTCGCAGTTCCGCGATCGCTGTGAGGACGTCCGCGGTGGTGTGCGTGGGATGTCCCGTGAGGAACTCCAGCTCGAACAGGTTGGGAGTCATGATGTCGGCGCGCTGGACCACGTGGTCGCGCCAGAACTCCGGGATCCCGGGCCGGGCATAGAAACCCCGGTCGACGTCGCCCATCACCGGATCCGCGCAGAAGACGGCCCCGGGGCTCTGCGCCTTGATCAGCTCGGCCGTGTCCAGGATGACCTGCCCCACCTCGGGTGTGCCCTGGTAGCCGCACAGCAGCGCGTCGACGACACCGAGGACGCCACGCTCGTCGATTCCCTGCACAACCTCCCACACGTCGGAGGCTGGGATCAGGGGTCCTCGCCACGCCCCGTAGCCGGTGTGGTTGGAGAAGTTGACGGTGTAGACAGGCCAGACGTCGACCCCCGCGCGCTGGAGCGGGAAGACTGCGGAGGAGTTTCCGGCGTGGCCGTAGGCGACAGCGGACTGGATGGAGACAACCGTGGTCATTGGCACATCTTTGCACTCGCAGCGAAACCCACAGTCAGGACACTAAACTGCCACCCTATGGCCGGTGTGCACGAGGACTACCTGTCCCCCCAGTTCATCCCGATGGCCCACCGCGGCGGTGCACTGCTGACCGCGAACCTGGGCATCGAGAACACGGTGCGCGCCTTCACCAATGCCGTCGCCCTCGGCTTCCGTTATCTGGAGACCGATGTGCACGCCACCATCGACGGCCACCTCGTCGCGTTCCACGACGATGATGTCTCCCGCGTGACGGATGAGGCCGGCTCGCTGAGGTCCCTGCGGTTGAAGGAGCTGCAGAGCCTGAGGGTGGGCGGACGCGAGCCGATCCCCACGTTGGCCGAGTTGTTCGAGACGTTTCCCTCGTGCAGCTTCAACATCGACATCAAGCATGTGACGGCCGTGGTGCCCCTGGCCGAATGCATCCGCAGACATGGCGCGGAGCGGCGTGTCTGCGTGGGCTCCTTTTCCCGTTCGGCCATCCGCCGGTTCCGGTCGATACTCCCCCAGGTCCCCACGGCGGTGTCCCGCACGGGCGTGGCCGCCATGGCACTGACGGCCGTCATGCTGGGCGGCCCCGTGTTCCAGGTGCCGCTCAACCACCCGGTCGGGCCGGTGATGATGGACATCGTCACACCGCGGAACATCGCCAGAATCCACCGTGCAGGACGGAAGATCCACGTGTGGACCATCGACGAGCCGACTACGATGCACCGTCTGATCGACTGGGGCGTCGACGGCATCGTCACGGATCGGCCGGATTTGCTCAAAGAGGTTCTCCGGGCTCGGGGGATGTGGTCTACTCGATAACGGCTGAGGAACGAATCGGCGCCCCGGTTCGTTGGTGAAGCAGACGAAGGAGGCAAACATGGCTGATCGTGCGCTGCGCGGCATGGGGCTGGGCTCCAAGACGTTCGAAGACGAGCAGGGCATCGAATTCGCCGAGCGCCGGAAGCTGGCGTTCGACTGCCCGAAGGATCACCATTTCACGGTGACCTTCGCCCTGGAAGCGGAACTCCCCACCGAGTGGGAGTGCAAGAAGTGTGGATCGATCGCGGTGCGTTCTGACGGTGTGGTGGGCGAGGAGAAGCAGACCAAACCGGCACGCACCCACTGGGACATGCTGCGGGAGCGTCGCTCGATCCCGGAGCTCGAAGACATCCTCAACGAGCAGCTGACCAAGCTGCGCGAGTCCGACAGGATCTACTGACCCTTTCCCCGATCACGGTCCGCGGGCCGGTCGTCCTCGACGACCTCCCCGCGGATCGTGTCGTTTTCGTTGCTCGACGGGTCGATGACCGGGATCCAGGTCACCGTTTCGGTCACCACGTCGCCTCGGATGACGGTGGGCGCCGCGCCTGAGCGCTGCATCGTCTTGGAGGCCCACCACGCGATGCCCGACCGGATGAAGGGGCGCGTGAACGGTAGCAGCAGAAGCAGTCCGGCCACGTCCGTGAGCAGGCCAGGCACGACGAGCAGCACGCCGCCCATCAACACCAGCGATGCGTCGGCCAACTGGCCAGATGGCAGCTGCCCGGAGGTCAGCGCCGCTGACAGGGCGCCCCAGGCCTTCCGCCATTCACGCTGAAGGAGGTAGATGCCCAGCACGGTGGTGGCCGAGAGGATAGCCAACGTCCACCAACCGATTTCGCCGGCGACCCACAGGATGGCGGCGATCTCCGCGAAGACGAGGCCGAAGACCGTCAGTCCCATGAGCGCGAGCCGTAGGGCTCCCTTGCGCGGATCCACGGCGCTCACGCGGCCTTTCGGCCGGTGATCGCACGCCTGACGCCCCCGGTGAGCTGACCCAGCCGGTGGTCGATGCCCCAGAGTGTGGTCCGGATCAACGCCTCGATCACGATGCTGCGGCTCATCTTGGAATCCCCGAACTCCCGCTCCACGAACTCGATCGGGACCTCGACGACGGTGAAGCCGGCCTTGAGGGCTCGCCACACCAGGTCGATCTGGAAGCAGTACCCGGCCGAGGCCACCTCATCGAGGCTGATGCCGCGCAGCGTGGACGCCCGGTAGGCGTTGAAGCCGCCGGTGGCGTCCTTGACCGGGATGCCCAGCCACAGGCGCGTCCACAGCGAGCCGCCCTTCGAGATGAACTCGCGCGACTTCGGCCAGTTGACCACAGAGCCGCCCTTGACCCAGCGCGAGCCCTTGACCATGTCCGCGCCCGCGCTGATGGCGCGCAGCAGCCTCGGCAACTCCTCGGGCTGGTGGGAGCCGTCGGCGTCGTGCGAGATCAGCACGCCGAAGCCCTCGTCGAGGCCCCAGTGGAAACCGGCCAGGTAGGCGGCGCCCAGGCCTTCCTTCCCCTTGCGGTGCATCACGTGGATCTGTTCGTCGGCCTCCGCCAGCCGGTCCGCAATAGCTCCGGTGCCGTCCGGGGAGTTGTCGTCCGCGACGAGGATGTGGGCCTGCGGGACGGCCCGGCGGATCCTGGTGGCGATGCTCTCGATGTTCTGTGACTCGTTGTAGGTCGGGATGATCACGAGAACTCGCTCGAGCGCGTCCTGACTGGTCATGGAACACTTCTTTCCTGTTGTGGTGTCTCTGCCATGCTACCGGGCCCTACCTCGGCGCGGCCCCAGGGCGGCGCCGATGCCACCGGCGGTTGCTGCCACGGCAACCCACGCCAGCCAGGGGCTGAGCAGCACCGAGAGGTTGACGTTGGTGCGCAGCGGGAGGGAGGTGAGCACGCTGTCCGCCTGGTATTCGGCGGTGACCTCCTGCACGCGCCCACGGGTGTCGACGACCGCGGAGAGCGAGTTGAGTGTGGAGACCGCCACCTCGCGGCCCAGTTCCATCGCCCGGACGCGGTTGATGACCAGCTGCTGGTGCGGCTCGAACGTGCCGGCGTAGGTGTTGGTGTTGGACTGCGACACGACCACCTGCGCCCCGTGCCGGACCAGGTCGTAGGAGGTGTCGTCGTAGGCCAGCTCGAAACAGATGATGGTGCCTACCACGAGGTCCGGGAACCGTTCCGTGGGGGCCGACACCACTCCGGGCCCCTCCCCCGGGATCGATTGCCGGCCGATCTGCTCAAGGATCGGGAGCCGGGGCAGCAGGACGTCGCGGAAGGGGATCCATTCGCCGAAGGGAACCAGGTCTCGTTTGTGGTAGACGGCACCCGGACCGGTGTCGGGATGCCACCAGATGCTGGAGGTCTGACGCGAGTCCGGTACCGGCCCGTCGGTGACGGCCCCCACGAAGACGGGCGCCCCAGCCAGCCGCACGGAGAGCTCGACGAGGCCTCGCGTGGCGGCGTCGGCCTCCGGATCCACATCGGTGGCGTTCTCGGGCCACAACACGAAGTCAACCTCGTGGCCGCCCACGCGGGCCTCGGAAAGCGCGAAGATGGTCTCGCTGAGCGCATTGTTGGTGACGGAGCGGGCGTAGGTGCCGGTGCCCTTCTCAGCCCGGTTGACGGCCGGCTGAACCATGGCCACCTTCACCTCGTCGACCGGCTCGGACTGCGGCACCAGGTGCGCGAGTCCCCCCAGCGCGAATACACCGGCGACCCCCGCCAGCGCCACCGTCCGCCGGCTGGGCGACGACCAGGCCAGAAGAAGCGCTTGCGCCACCAACGCCACCAGGTAGCCGACCCCGGTGACGCCCACCCAGGCGAGCAGACCCGACATGGGTTGGTCCACCGTCGTGTAGCCGAGCCGCGCCCAGGAGAATCCTCCGAACGGCACCTTGCCGGAGACGTACTCCACCGCCACCCACGCGGCGGGCACCAGGAGCGGCCATGCGCGGAGCTTGAGCAGCCACGACACCGCGAGCGCGAGCACCCCCCACCACAGCGACAGGAACGCCACCAACGCCACGCCCACGCCCACCCCCAGGACCGAGATCCAGGACACCGTCAGCGTGTTCATCGCCAGGCCGGCGAGGTAGCCGAGGCCGAAGGCGGAGCGGGGCCGACGATCCACCATCAGCCAGGTGAACAGCGCCACGCCGATCAGTGTCGCCGGCCAGATCCCCATCGGCGCCTGTCCCGCGCCGGTGAGCAGCCCGGACCCGACGGCCAGCGCCGCGGACACCAGGAACGGCAGCGGCGGGCGGGTGATCACGAGGCCCAAGAGTACCCGGCCCGGGTCTGAGGACACTGTGTCAGGATGGCGGGATGAGCACGTTGATGGCCTTCGACACGTCCTACCTGTACTTCCGGGCGTTCTTCGGGGTGCCCTCCACCTTCCGGGCCCTCGACGGGCGGCCGGTCAACGCGGTGCGGGGCACGCTGGACTTCATCGCGCGTCTCGCCAACCAGTACGCCCCGGACAGCCTTGTGTGCGCCTGGGACGACGACTGGCGACCCGACTGGCGGGTGGACCTGCTCCCGAGCTACAAGGCACACCGGGTCGTCCAGTTGGCCGACGGCGAGGCGGAGCTCGTTGACGACGACCTGAGCCGGCAGGTGCCGCTGATCCGCGACTGCCTCGAGTCGTTGGGCATCCCTGTCGTGGGTGTGGCGCAGCACGAGGCCGACGATGTGCTGGCCTCGTTGGCCCGTCAGCATGCGGGCACGAGTCTGGTGGTGACCGGGGACCGCGACCTCTTCCAACTCGTCGACGACCACACGAGCGTTGTCTATGTGGCGCGCGGGGTGGCCAGTCACGAGCTGGTCACGCCGGAGTGGATGGCGGCGAAGTACGCCCTGGCTCCGGAGAGGTACGTGGACTTCGCCGTCCTGCGCGGTGACCCCTCCGACGGGCTCCCTGGGGTCAAGGGCATCGGCGAGAAGAGTGCCACCACGCTCGTGGCCGCTTACCCCTCCCTGGAGGCGATGGTCGCGGCCGCCGTCGACCCGGGCTCAGGCATGTCGCCGTCGGTGCGCTCCAAGCTGTTGGCAGACGTCGACTACCTGGCGAGGGCACGCGAGGTGGTGACCTGCGTCGACACGCTCCCGATGCCGGACCTGACCCGCTCCCCCGTGGACGATCAGCGGTGGGATGCCCTGGCCGAGAACCTGGCGCTCGGCGGCGCCGCGACCCGGATCCGGGCGCTCATCGCTTAGCGTGCAGCACGTAGAGCGACGAGCTGGCCAGCAGGTTGGCCGCCACGTTGCCCAGCCGTCGTGCCCTTCCCGAGGCATCCAGCGCGATGCGTGAATCGATCACCATGTCCAGCCCGGCGAAGAGCGGCTCCAGGTCCGGCAGCGACGAGTGGTGCAGATTCGGGGTGTCGTACCACTCGAACGGCAGGTCGCGCGACATCGGCATCCGCCCCGACAGCAGCCGCAGCCGGTTGCGCCAGTGGGCGAAGTTGGGCATCGAGACCACCGAATGGACGGCGATCCGGCCGATCTCCCGTAGGACCTCGCGGGGCTTGCGCACGGTCTGCAGCGTCCGCGAGAGGACGACGAAGTCGTAGCTGTCGTCGCCGAACTCCCCCAGCTGCGTGTCGAGGTTGAGCTGGATCACGTCGACGCCGCTGCGCATCGCGGCCACCAGGTTGCCCGGATCCATGTCGACGCCGGTCCCGGAGCATCCCTTGAGCGTGAGCAGGCGCAGCAGCTCGCCGTCGCCGCAGCCGAGATCCAGGACGCGGGAGCCTTCGGGGATCAGCTTGGTGATCAGCCACAGGTCCGGCCGCAGGGTGTCGCTCATACCAACTCCTCCGCGGCGCGCTCCAGGTAGGCCCGCACCGTGGCGTGATAATCGGGGACGTCCAGGAGGAACGAGTCGTGGCCCCACCGGGAGGCGATCTCCCGGAACGAGGTGGGCAGCTTGGCGCCCTCCAGATGCCTGACGATCCTGCGGGAGTGCTCGGTGGAGAATCGCCAGTCAGTGTCGAAGCTCACGATGAGGAAGCGGACCGGATCGTCGATGAGCGCCGCCAGGGCGTCCTCATCCGCGAAGGGATCGAAGTAGTCCATCACCCGGGTGAGATAGAGGTAGCTGAGGGCATCGAATCGTGAGAGGAACCGCTCCCCCTGATGCTCGAGGTAGCTCTCGACGGCGAAGTCCACGCCGAAGTTCTTGGCGAGTTCGCCGCGTTGGGCGGTCCGCCCGAACTTCTCCTCGAATCCGGTCTCCGAGAGGTAGGTGATGTGGGCCATCATCCGGGCCACGGAGAGCCCCTTGCGGGGTGAGGTCCCCGCAATGAGGAAGCGTCCGTCCAGGAAGTGCGAGTCGCGCATGATCGCCTGCCGCCCCACGGCGGAGAACGCGATGTTCTGGGCGGTGAGCCGTGAGGAGGCGGCGAAGATCAGTGCTCGGCCCAGCTCCGTGGGATGGGTCATCGCCCATTGGAGAACCTGCATGCCGCCGAGCGAGCCGCCCACGGCGGCGGCGAACCGTTCGATGCCCAGGTGCCGGGCGAGGCCGCGGTGCACCTCGACGAAGTCCGCCATGTCCAGGAGGGGGAAGTCCAGGCCGTAGGGATCGCCCGTCTCCGGGTTCGTCGACGACGGACCCGTGGTGCCCTGGCAGCCACCCAGGAGATTGGAGCAGACCACGAACCAGACGTTCGTGTCGATGGGCTTGCCGGGGCCGATCATCGTGTCCCACCAGCCCGGCCGGGTCTCGCCCTCGTGATATCCGGCCGCGTGGGCGTCGCCGGTGAGCGCGTGACAGATGTAGACGGCGTTGCTGCGCTCAGCGTTGAGGGTGCCGTAGGTCTCGTAGGCCACATCGACGATGCCCAGCGTGGCGCCGCTGCGGAGGATCAGCGGGCGATCCGGGTCGAAGACCCGGATCGACGACGTCTCCACCACTCCGAGGCTGGTTCCGAGGGGGCCGTTCACGCCCCCATTGTTGCGCAACCCGGAGGAGATCAGAGACCGGAGACGCCCAGGAGGAGGCCGATCGAGTAGGTGGTGGCCAGCGCGAGCATCCCGCCCGTCACGACTCGGAGCACCGCACGGCCGGCCGGCGCGCCGCCGAGCTTCGCGCCTAACCCGCCCGTGATGGCCAGCGCCACCAGCACCGCGACCACCGTCACCGGGATGCGCAGCGGGATGGGGGCGAGGAGGATCGTCAGCAGCGGCAGAATAGCGCCGGCGAGGAACGCGACCGCCGACGCCAGAGCCGCGTGCCATGGATTGACGATCTCGTCCTCGGCCAGATGGAAGCGCTGGGAGAGGTGGGCCTTCACGGCGTGCCCCTCGCCGATCTCCTCCACCACCTTCTCAGCAGTGGCCTTCGTGAGGCCCTGGCGCTGATACGCGGCCACGAGTTCCTCGTCGGCCGCGCGACGATCGGAGGTCAGGAGGATGCGCAGGGACGCGATCAGCGAGCGCTGCGAATCCGCTGCGCTGGACACCGAGACGTACTCGCCCAACGCCATCGAGATGGCCCCTGCCACCACCGCGGCGACACCGGCGAGCAGGACAGGGGTGACGGTGCTGGTCGCGGCCGCGACACCCACCACGGTGGCCGAGATGGACACGATGCCGTCATTGGCGCCGAGGACACCGGCGCGCAGCCAGTTCAGCCGGCCGGACAGCTCAGCCGACTCGACGGGGTTCGGGGCGACGGTCAGACTCATGTCATTATTCGACACCCGTTTCGGCGGCGAGTCCATGCAGGAAAGGCTACCCTGACAAGCACGATCGCACGCCTAGGAGGACCAATGAGCGACCCGGTCACCAACCCCGACGACACCCCCGTCGTCGACGACAGCGAGCTCACCCGACGCCAGACCGACGGGCCGGACGGCGGGGAGCATCTGCACTCCTCCGACCATTCGATCGCCGAGGAGGACATCGAGGCGGATCGGCGTCACCAGCAGTCGACGCCGACCCAGCACTAGCGGTCCTCTCAGGTTGGCCCACCGGTGCCAGGGCAGCCGCCTCAGTGGGTCAGGGATTGCTGGTCAGGTCCAGATACAACCCTTCGAGACGGCCGGCGCCCCTTCGCGGGCTGCCCTCCTCAGGGAGCGAAATGACGGCCGGCGCCGCTCCGCGGACGGCCCTCCTCAGGCGACGGATTGGACGGGTCACGCCGCTAGACAGGCCGCAGCCTGAGCTCGGTCCCTGAGGGTCCCGCGTCGCGAAGCGACCGCAGGACGTCTCGAAGGGTCGATAACCGCACATAGACACAAGGGTGAGGAACGGCAGGGCGGCACTGCGCAGCGGTGCCCAACCCGAGGATCACCCAACCGGCATCCCGCCCAAGCAGACCCGACCCCAACGCCGTCCTGCCGGCCCACGCCCGGGACCTGGCAACGCCACAGGGAGGACGAGTGCGGGGAGACGCGAGACGATGCCCGGGCGGCCTCCACAACCCGACCACCGACCCAGACGGCCGAGACATCGAGACCCTGGACAACGGCCGCCCGGACATCGACTCACGGCTCCCCGCACCCGACCACGAGATCCGCATGAAGGTGGCAGTCGCAACCCTTCGAGACGGGCCACGCCGCTCCGCGGGCGGCCCTCCTCAGGGAGCGAAAGGACGGGCCACGCCGCGCGGGCGGCCCTCCTCAGGGAGCGGGTAGGTGGCCTTCTGCGGGAACGGTACCCGCCCCCACTCCCGCGACTCACTCAGATTCGGTCCAACGCCTGGGTGAGATCCGCCAGGATGTCGTCGATGTGTTCGATGCCCACGGACAACCGCACCATCTCGGCCGGCACGCCTGCGGAGGCAAGTTCTTCGTCGGAGAGCTGCGAGTGGGTGGTCGACGCGTTGTGGATGGCCAGCGACTTCGCGTCGCCGATGTTGGCGAGGTGGCTGAACAACTCCAGAGCCTCCACCAGCCGGGTGCCGGACTCGCGGCCACCTTGCACGCCGAACGAGACGAGGCCACCGAAGCCGCCCTTGAGGATGCGCGTGGCGATCTCGTGGGTGGTGCTGGACTCGAGGCCCGGGTAGTTGACCCAGGACACCTTGGGGTGCGCGGTCAGGAAGTTGGCCACCGCGAGCGCGTTCTCGCTGTGACGCTCCATCCTCAGATGGAGCGTCTCGATGCCCTGCAGCAGGAGGAACGAGTTCATGGGAGCGATCGCCGCGCCGGTGTTGCGCAGCAGTACGGTGCGGGCCCGGATCACGTAGGCGGCGGGGCCGGCCGCGTCGGTCCACACCACACCGTGGTACGCCGCATCCGGCTGCGTCAGGCCGGGGAAACGGTCGCTGTGCGCGGCCCAGTCGAAGCGCCCGGAGTCCACCAGCACTCCGCCCAGCGAGGTGCCGTGGCCGCCCAGGTACTTCGTGGCGGAGTGCACCGAGATGTCCACGCCGTGGTCGAACACCCGGGTGAGGTGGGGGGTGGGCACTGTGTTGTCGACGATGAACGGCAGGCCCAGGGCGTGCGCCGCCTCGGACCAGGCATCCAGATCGATGACGTTGAGCGCGGGATTGCCCACCGTCTCACCGAAGACCAGCTTGGTGTGGGCATCGACGTGCTGGGCCAGCTCCTCCGGCTTGCCTGGATCGACGAAGCGGGCCTCGATGCCGAACTGCTTGAGCGTGTGGGCGAAGAGCGCGTAGGTGCCGCCGTAGAGCGTCGACAGCGCGACGATGTTGTCGCCCGAGTAGGTGAGGTTGAGCACGGCGTAGGTGATCGCCGCGGCACCGGACGCGGTGGCCAGGGCCCCGACGCCGCCCTCGAGCGCGTTGACGCGCGCCTCGAGGACACTCTGGGTGGGGTTCATCAAGCGGGTGTAGATGTTGCCGGGGCGGGCGAGGGCGAAGAGGTCTGCGGCGTGCTGGGCGTCGTCGAAGACGTAGCTGGTGGTCTGGTAGATAGGCACGGCGCGGGCGTTCGTGGCCGAATCAGCGGTCTCCTGACCGGCGTGGACGGCGAGCGTTTCGGGGCGGTAGGTCATCGGTGACTCCTCGTGGGCCAGGTGTTGTCCCACCAAACTAGTGGCCGCGCGAAACTCCCGGGGAGGGTGTCCGTTACGCCGTCAGCGCACGGTCGCGGCGCGGAGGATCACCTCGGCAAGGTCCCCGGCCCGGCTGACCTGGGGCCAGTGGCCGGACTCCAGATCCACATAACCGGCGTGCTGGAGTTTGCGCAGCTCGCTGACGGGGGCGAAGCCCTGCTCGGACCAGGACCGCAGCTCGTCCGCGGAGTACTCGGTGCAGACGTTGACCACGGGGATCCGGTAGCGCCTGTCGTCGCTCAGTTCCTGGATGCCCAGGGCGTACTGCCCTGGCGCCGGGGTCATGTGGCCCTCGAGCTCGGCCTTGGCGGACTCGTCGAGGTCTGCGGTGTCAGGGCCGTCGAACGCGGCCCACCCCACGAAGGGGAGGACGCCGTCGACGGGCTCGAAGCCGTCCAGGATGGGCGAGCCGTGCGGGATCGGGAAGCCGCCCACCAGCACCACGCAGCCCACCCTGTCCGGCCGTCGGTCCGCGGCCGCCCAGGCCGCCGCGCACCCGGCAGAGTGACCGACGAGGATGACGTGGTCGGCGGAATTGTCGATCTCGGTGACCACCGCCGCCACCAGATCGCCGTAGGTCACCGCGGCGGGATCCTGTCCGTCGTGGCCCGGCGGGGTCAGGGCCACGACGCGATGGCCCGCCCTCTCAAGGAAAGGCACCACCCGGGACCATGACGAGCCGTCCAGCCAGAGGCCTGGGATGAGAATGATGTCCATGGGCCACCTCCTGCCAAGAACGCTAGCCCGGCGGGTGCGGGTCGTGTCGGTTTCGGCAGGATCGGGGGTGCCTCAGCACTCGACGACGTTCACGGCCAGCCCGCCCGCACTGGTCTCCCTGCTCTTACTGTGCATGTCAAAGACTGGTCTGGCGCATCGTCGCGATCACCGCGTCGAGGGAAACGATGTGGCGACCGTCCCCGTGGAGTCCTACGTCTGGTCGTAGGAAGTGGCCCCCCTGCATTTCGTATACCCCAACCCGTATAGGCTATGTGAACCACCACTTCTTCGGAGGAGCCTCAATGAGGAGACTGGTCATCCTGGGCGGCGGAACAGCCGGCACCATGGTCGCCAACAAGCTGCGATCGGCGTACCCGTCAGCGGAGCTTGAGATCACCGTCGTTGATCGCGACGACGACCACCACTACCAACCCGGGTACCTCTTCCTGCCCTTCGGCATCTACGACGAGGGCAAGATCGTGCGCTCCCGGCACCACTTCATCCCCGATGGGGTGGAACTGGTTCTGGCGGAGATCGACAGGGTCGACGCTCACGCCAAGACCGTCCACCTGGCGGACGGTCGCGAGCTGGACTACGACACCCTCGTCATCGCCACGGGAGTGGAGCCGAGGCCGGACCTCACCCCGGGCGCGGACGCGGACGACGTCCACCACTTCTACGACCTGCCGCGGTCCATCGCCCTGGCGGAGGCGTTCAAGGAGTTCCGCGGCGGGCGGCTGGTGGTGCACCTGACGGACATGCCCATCAAGTGCCCCGTCGCCCCTCTCGAGTTCACGTTCCTCGCCGACGCCTACTTCCGCGAGCGGAAGACGCGGAAGAAGGTGGAGATCGTCTACGTCACCCCCCTGGACGGCGCCTTCACCAAGCCGATCGCCTCGCGCGAGCTGGGCACCATGTTCAAGGATCGCGACATCCGTCTTGAGGCGGACTTCGCGGTCGAGCGGGTGGATACCGAGGCCAAGGAGCTGGTCTCCTTCGACGATCGGCACGTCCCCTACGACCTGCTGGTCTCGATCCCGCTGAACTTCGGCGCCGAGTACGTGGCCCGATCCGGGCTGGGCGACGACATGAACCTCGTGCCGTGTGACCAGCAGACCATGCGCTCCCTCGAGCATCCGGACATCTTCGTCCTCGGCGACGGCGGCACCCTGCAGACATCGAAGGCCGGCTCGGTGGCCCACTTCTCTGTGGACGTGTTCATGGAGAACTGGCCCTATTATCTCGCCGGACAGGAGCTGCCCCATCACTTCGACGGGCACGCCAACTGCTTCATCGAGACCGGTCACGGCAAGGGCATGCTGCTGGACTTCAACTACGGCACCCAGCCCTACACCGGGGGATTTCCGCTCCCAGGGGTCGGGCCGATGACACTCCTGGGGGAGTCGCGTTCCAACCACCTGGCCAAGCTTGCGTTCCGGTTCGTGTACTGGGAGTTCCTGCTGCGCGGGCGCCCGCTCCCCTTCACCACGGACATGCACCTTCTGGGCAAGAACGTGGAGGGCGCCGCTTCAGGCACCTCGAACAAGGACCTCTTCCTCAGGGCGCTCGGGAAGCGCGGGCACGCCGCTCCCGCCTCGAAGGCGCCCAAGACGGCGAAGGCCGTCTCCCGCGCGACCACTCCCCGCAAGTCCGCGCCGCGCCCGGTGTCGCGCCCCACCTCCCCTGCCAGGGACGCCGTACCGGTGGCTGCGTACGTGCCCACCACGGGCGTCGACTCCTCCGCCGACCCCTCGTCGGTGCTGCCCGATCCCATCATCCCCAAGTTCTAAGGAGAACCTGTGCCCACCACCCGCATCGGGGACCGAGCCATCGACGTCAACGACGAGGGCTTTCTCACCGAGTACAAGCAATGGGACGAGGACCTCGCCCCCATCCTCGCCGGCTATGCCGGCATCGACGAGCTGACCGACGAGCACTGGAAGGTGCTGCAGTTCCTGCGCGCCGACTACCCGGCCCGCAAGGAAACCGCGACGCTGCGCCGCGTGGCCAGCGTCGGAGGTTTCGACATGAAGCAGCTGTTCAGGCTGTTCCCCGGCAAACCCGCCAAGAAGATGTCCTACATCGCTGGGCTGCCCAAGCCCAAGGGCTGCGTCTAGGAAGGACTGCCCAATGACCGAGATTTCTGACACCCCCATCATCCCCGACTTCGGTGGCGCCCGCCCCACCTCAAGCCCGGCCGCGTCCGATCAGAAGGCCGCCCCAGTCAAGGCGAAGCCCTCGGACTTCGCGGCGGCGCCGTCGGGTGAAGACCGCCCCCGCAAGATCTGTTTCATCGCGTCCAAGGGCAACCTGGACATGGCCTACCCGGCGCTCATCATGGCCAACGCCGCGCTGGGCGAGGGCGTCGAGACTCACATCTTCTTCACCTTCTGGGGCTTCGACCTGGTCACCGAGCGCACGATGGACGATCTGAAGTTCACCATGCTCGGCAACACGGCGATGCACCTGCCGATGGCGCCCAACATGCCGGTGTGGGCTGGGATGGGCGCCATCCCCGGTATGACCAAGATGGCGACCAAGATGATGCGCAAGCAACTCGACGACCTGGAGATCCCGGGCGTCCGCGAGATGCTCGACATCATCGTCGCCTCCGGGGGCCACCTGTGGGGCTGCAAGCTCAGCTTCGACATGAACGGTCTCACCCAGTCGGACCTGTACGAGGGAGTGGAGGACGTGATCAGCGCCGCGGACTTCATCGAGCTGTCAGAGGGCGCGCAGGTCATCTTTGTCTGAGGCGCATCCGTCACTGTTCACGGCGCCTGCCCGCGGGTGTGGGCAGGCGCCGTGAACAGGTTGGTCTCGGTCAGGTGAACAGGCTCACGCCGCCAGGTCCGACCAGGAGGCCGAGGATGATCAGGACGATGCCCCACACCAGTTGGCTCCGGACGATGGCGAGGATTCCGGCGATGACAAGCACCGCGGCGATGATCCACAAGATGGTTCCCATGTCATACTCCTTGTTCGTTGAAGGTCGTTGTCAGATCTGATCGCGCCGGGGGGTGTCCCGCAGGTCCGCAGTCGCGGGGTCGTGGTAACGGTCCTGGCCCATGTCGTCGCGAAGGTTGTCCCGAAGGGTCCCGTCGTCGCCGGGCGTGGCCGTGGCGGTGTCAGGCAGAACGTCGCGGACGTTGTCCTGGCCCATGTCATCGCGGAGTGCATCCCGCAGCGGTCCGTCGTCGCCACGATGGCTGCGCAGGTCGCCCGCCGCGGTGTGGTCCGGGTGATCGACGCTGGTGTCATCGAGGTCGTGATGGGCATGCCCTGCGTCGTCGCTCCGATGCTGGGCCCTACCCTCGGCCTCAAGGCGCTCATTGTCCGTGGCGTCGCCCCACATCTCCTTGGCGCGACCGGCGACCTCGTCGGCGGCCTTGCGCATGCTGTCTTCGATTCCCATGATTCCCTCCTCGGTTTTCCCGAATCGGCTCCACGCGGGTGCGGATGCCGTCTCACTCTCCTCGTACCCGATACCCGGAGTTTCAAACACCCGGATTTCCGGGAGCGGGCCGTTCACGCGGCCGCGGGCTCCATCTCGTCCCTGAGCTCGCCGAGAACGCGCGACAGGATGCGGGAGACCTGCATCTGGCTCACGCCGACACGCCGGCCGATCTCGGCCTGGGGCAGATCGTCGACGAAGCGGAGATGCAACACCCTCCGCTCCACCGGGCTGAGTCGGCGCATCGCTGAGTTCAGCGTGATCAGGTCCGGGATGAGCTCAAGGTCGTGGTCGGTGGCGGGGAGCTGCAGCCCGGGGGCGCTGTCGTCGGTGCCGGTGGGGGCGTCGAGTGAGATCGGCCGGAAGGCCAGAGCCAGCGTCTCACGCACACCCGCACCGTTTCCGCCGCCTGAGGCGTCGTCAGGGCGGAGTTCCTGCAAGCGGCGGGGCGGACGCACCATCCAGCCGGCGCGGAAGTGTCTCTTGATCTCCCCGGTGATGGTGGCCACCGCGAACGGCACGAAGGAGCCGGCCTCGGGGCGGAAGCGCTGGACTGCGTAGATCAGCCCGACACGGGCTACCTGGATCAGGTCGTCGAGATCGAGCCCGCGATTGGCGTAGCGCCGCGCGAGCGCCTCGCAGAGATCCAGGTGCATCATCACCACCTCATCGAGAAGGCTCTGACGGGCGGTGTCGGAGGTTTCGGCGCCCAGCCGCCGAAGGAGCTCCACAGCGCGTTTGTCGCGCTCAGTGATTGCTGGGGTTGCGAGGGTGTGGACAGTTGCCATGAGTCAACTCACCTTTACGGAAGAGTCGGAGTCGGCACGTGGTTTGAACCGCTCTGTCTGTGCTCACCTTCGCACGGGTCCTCACATTTGGCAAGCAATTCGGAATGAAAAGTGGCAGGCTCTGCCCATGGGAGGTTTGGCATGAAAGCGCAGAAGGTGGTGGTCGCGGGGGCTTCAGGGCTGATCGGGAGCGCATTGGTCCGGGCCCTCCGGGCGGATGGCGTCGAGGTGACGACGCTGGTGCGCCACACGCCTCGTAATGCGGGCGAGGCGCAATGGCTCAAGGGCGAGGAGCCTCTTGATCCGGGCCTCCTCGAGGGCGCGCGCGCTCTGGTGGTGCTCAACGGAGCGAGCATCGGCAGGCTCCCGTGGACGAGGAGCTACCGGCGCACGCTCTGGGAATCGCGCCTGATTCCAACCCGTGCAGCGGCCACAGCCGTCAGGGAAGTGGGCCCTGGCGGGCCGGCGCTGATCTCCGCCTCGGCCGTGGGCTACTACGGCTCAGTTCCAGGACAGGTGCTCACCGAGGCATCTTCTTCCGGAGACACCTTCCTGGCGCGGTTGTGCGTCGCATGGGAGGCGGAGGCGGCCCTCGTCGGTCCCGACGCGCGGGTGGCCATGCTGCGGACGGCTCCCCTCGTGCACCCCGAGGCGTTGCTGAAGCCCCTGATCCTCCTCACCAGCCTGGGGTTGGGCGGTCCCATCGGCCGCGGCACCCAGGTGTGGCCGTGGATCTCCCTCGACGACGAGGTCCGGGCCATTCGGCACGTGATCGACCACGACCTCGGCGGGCCGGTGAACCTGGCCGGTCCCACGCCTGCCACGGCCAATGATCTGGGGCGGTTCCTGGCGAGGCGCCTCAACCGTCCCTTCCTGATCCCCGCCCCTGAGTTCGCCCTCACGACCCTTCTGGGGCGGGATACTGCCGAGTCCCTGATGACCTCGGATGCCGACGTGCGCCCGGCGAGGCTGCTTGCCGACGGATTCGAGTTCCGGCACCGCACCGTCGAGGAGGCGGTTGAGGCGGCCCTCGAGGCGCGCTGATCGGGCCGACGACGGGCCGTTCGTCCGGCTCAGGGGGTCCGGTCCGGCGCTTTCGCAGTGAGTGCGACGCTCAGCGCAGCCCTGGCCTCCGCCAGTGCCGTGTCCGCCCGGCGATCGGCAAGGTCCAGCATCGTGCCGATGCTGGGGCCGCCCAGGAGGCCCACCTCCTGCCGGGCGATCACCAGATCCTGAACATCGCCGAACGCGGAGGTCACGTCCTTCCAGGCGGAGGCGCTCTCCTCGTCCGCGGAACGGGAACCAGCGAGTCCGGCCACCACATCGTGCGCGTAGCGGGCGGCCTTGGCGGCCTTGCGGACGTCATGCCACAGGCTCACGTCGGACGGGTTGGCTTGCGCCAGTTGACGGCGTCGTCGGACCCGGTCGTCTGCCCGATCGGCCAGGCGCCGCAACTCGAGGGGGGCATCCCTCCTCCCGGATCTGGAGGCCTTCACCCGCAGCAGGTGGCCGATCATGCGCTCGTGCAGCGCGTCCCACCGGGGGGTTGCCATGGAATTGAGCAGCAGCCCGCGCGCGTCGTCGTGGCGCCGCGCCAGGTCGACACGGATCCGGGCGCGATCGTCTACGCCGAGCCCGACCTCGCCGGCCAGTTCGTCGATGAGGGCGAGGATGACCTCGGTGTCCCGGGGACCACCCAGGAGGACGCCTGCCCATCTGAGCTCGCTCACCAGCCCCGGCAGATCCGGCGCGGCGAGGGTTCGGCCGAACACCGTGAGGATGCTTCTGAGCCGGCGCAGCGCGACCCTCGCCTGGTGCACAGCGTCGTCCTCATGCGTGACGAGCGCTGTGTCTAAGGCCTGGAACTGGCCGAAGTGCCGTGCGAGCTCCGCTGTGACCGCGTGTGCGGCGGTGTCGCGGGAGGTGCCCCGCCCGGCTCCGGATTCCAGCGCCTGCTGAGCCTTGGACGCGTGCACCGCGGGCCGCAGTCCCGAGCGCAGGAGCAGCGAGGCCACTTCATCCATGGTGGATTCAGGTTCACCCGTGGCGAGTTCCACCTCCACCTCGCACCAGGAACGGGCCCCATCGGACGGCTCGCCCAGCGGACGCGCCCGCACCCGGTCAACCGCCACCTCCGCACGTATCCGGCCGCTCTCACCGAAAAGGTGCGTGATCCGCCTCCTCGTCCGGAGCAGCAGAACGGGCAGGAGCGGATCCTCGCCCACGACCTCGGCCACAGTGGCGCGCAGGGATGCCGGCACCCTGCACGGGGCCGCGAGCGGGAGACTGTGCTCGAGCCTGGATCCGTGTGGGCCGGGCGTCTTGAGGTGCCAACCGGCGTCCTCGCCGCCGGTGCGCCTCCTGAGGGTGACCCCGGCGCGCGCGAGGGCTCCAGCTGGGGTGTCGAAGTACTCGGCCCTCAAACGGAGCGTACGCATCGGCGAAACCGGCCCCAGGAGGCCGAGCTCCGGCAGCGCTCCCCCAGCGGGCAGAGAGAACTTGCGCTCCCGCTCGAACGCCGTGCCCGCCTCGTCGCGACCAATTCGCATCAGGCATCCAGCCTAGTGGCCGGATCGCGCCGGAGGACCTTGCGTGGCTCATAAGCTGGCGGGGTGATCGAGTTTCGCGACGTCTCCAAGCTCTACCCGGATGGGACGGTCGCGGTCAGGGACTTCTCCCTGACGGTGCCCTCGCATCGTTGCGTCGTGCTTCTCGGCTCCTCCGGAAGCGGCAAGACCACGCTCATGCGCATGGTCAACCGGATGGTGGAGCCCAGTTCGGGGAGTGTTCTGATCGACGACGAAGACGTGCGCGACGCGGACCCGGTCCGGCTTCGCCGATCCATCGGCTACGTCCTTCAGAGTGGCGGGCTCCTCCCCCACCGCACGGTCGCGGACAACGTGGCCACGGTGCCGATGCTGACGGGCGCCACACGTCGCGACGCCCGCGCCCAGGCCATCGGGCTACTGGAGCGGGTCGGGCTGGATCCGGCGTTGGCCGGACGCTATCCGTCACAGCTCTCCGGCGGGCAGCAGCAACGGGTGGGCGTGGCCAGGGCGCTGGCCTCGGATCCCAACATCATGCTCATGGACGAGCCCTTCGGGGCCGTGGATCCCATCGTGCGGCGCGAGCTGCAGGACGAACTGCTCCGCCTTC
Source organism: Tessaracoccus sp. MC1679 (assembly GCF_014164775.1). Lineage (GTDB taxonomy): Bacteria > Actinomycetota > Actinomycetes > Propionibacteriales > Propionibacteriaceae > Arachnia. The sequence goes on along the minus strand of NZ_JACJGB010000005.1, from coordinate 314,139 downwards.
AAGCCGAACTGGGCAAGACCATCGTGTTCGTCACCCATGACGTGGACGAGGCCTTCCGGTTGGGCGACGAGGTGGTGGTGCTGCGGCCGCAGGCGCAGATCGCGCAGCGCGGTACCCCCGTCGAGATCATGCTGGCCCCCGCTGACGACTTCGTGCGGGACTTCATCGGGGCTGATCGCGGGAGCCGCACACTCCGAGTGGACGTGGTGCAGGGCCGCAGGGTCGCGGTGGATGCCGAGGGCCGGGCAGTGGGGATCATCGAGTGACCTGGCTGGTGAACAACTGGCCGCAGGTCATTGAGCTGTCGATCGGACACCTGCTGCTCACCCTGCCTGCTGTGCTGATCAGCATTCTCGTGGCGCTGCCCCTGGGGCGGCTGGCCTTCCGCCGGCCCCGCCTCGGCGGCCCACTGCTCGCGGCCGCCAGCCTGCTGTACGCGGTGCCTGCGCTTCCGCTGCTCATCGTCATTCCTGTCATCCTCGGCACCCCCCTCCGCTCAGCGGCCACCATGATCGCCGCGCTGAGTGCCTACGGTGTGGCCCTGCTGGTGCGCAGTGTCGCCGACGGTTTCGGCTCGGTCGATGAGCGGGTCCGCGATGCGGCGGTGGCGGTGGGCCATTCCCCGTCGAGCGTCTTCTGGCGGGTGGACCTTCCCCTGTCGACGCCGGTGATCCTGGCGGGGATCCGGGTGATGACCGTGTCGACCGTGGGCCTGGTGACCATCGGGGCCCTGATCGGCGTGCCAAGTCTCGGGACGCTTCTCACCGACGGGTTCCAGCGCGGCATCGTCGCCGAGGTGGCCACGGGCGTTGTGCTGACCGTGCTGCTCGCACTCCTGCTGGATGGGTTGTTGATCGTGGCCGGCCACGCACTCACACCGTGGACCCGTGCCTCGGGCGGCCGCCCTGCGGCCGCGCTGGAGGTGCGGCGATGAGTCTCTTTCTCCAGGCCCTGGCCTGGTTGGGTGACGCCGCCAACTGGCGCGGCGCCGGCGGGATTCCCGTCCGCGCCGGCGAGCACCTTGCCATCACTGTGGTCGCCGTGGCGTTGGCTGCGCTGATCGCGGTCCCCGCGGGTGTCATCGTCGGTCACTCGCGGCGCGGCGCGGCCGCCGTCGGCGCCGTCACGGGCGCCGCTCGCGCAATCCCTTCCCTGGGCCTCCTCACACTGTTCGGGCTGTGGCTGGGCATCGGCCTCCAGGCCCCCATCCTCACCCTCGTGGTCCTTGCCGTGCCGTCGCTCCTGGCGGGCGTGTACTCGGGGTTCCACGCCATCGAGCCTTCGATCCCCCAGGCCGCGTCGGCCATCGGCTTCAGCCCGGCGCAGGTGGTGCTTCGCGTCGAGGCGCCACTCGCGCTGCCCGTGATGCTCGGTGGCCTCCGTGCCGCCACCCTTCAGGTGGTGGCCACGGCCACCCTCGCCGCCTACACCTCGGACCACGGCCTGGGGCGGTACCTCTTCGCCGGCTTGAAGACCCGCGACTATGCCCAGATGCTGGGCGGGTCCATCGTGGTCATCGCGTTGGCCCTCATCCTGGAACTGGCGCTGGCTGCCTGCCAGCGCTGGTCGTTGCGTCTCGCAGATCCCGCAACAGCCTCCGCCCGTCGATCACCCGTTATCACCTGACCTCCACCACACAAAGGACCTGACCATGGCTCGCTTCGCCCTTTCCCTCGTCGTTCCCCTTGCCGCCGGACTGGCCCTGGCCGGGTGCGGCGGCGCTGATCCGCTGGCCACAGACCCGCCGGAGGAGAGCGGCGCCTCCACGGAGCCCGCCGCCGCCATCGTGGTGGGCTCTCAGGACTACTACTCCAATGAGATCGTCGCGGAGATCTACGCGCAGGCGCTCGAGGCGGGCGGCTTCGAGGTGGACCGCCAGCTCCGGATCGGCCAGCGGGAGGCCTACCTGCCGGAGATCGAGGCCGGCACCATCGACCTGTTCCCCGACTACACGGGGCCGCTCCTGCAGTACTGGGCGCCGGACTCCGAGGCCCGCCTGTCCGAGGATGTCTTCGCCGAACTGCAGGAGGTTGTCCCCGACGGGCTCCGCGTTCTGGCACAGTCCGATGCCACGGATCAGGACTCCTATGTGGTCACCCGCGCCTTCGCCGAGGAATGGGATCTTGCCACCATCGCTGATCTCGCGAACGTGACCACACCTCTGACACTTGGTGCCAATTCAGAGGCGGAGACCCGCCCCAACGGCCCGCTGGGCCTGGCCGAGAAGTACGGCCTCGAGGTGGGATTCACGCCCATCGAGGACGGCGGCGGCCCGCTCACCGTCAAGGCCCTCCAGGACGGCGACATCCAGCTGGCCATCGTCTACACAGCGGACCCGTCCATCGCCCAGAACGACCTGGTCTCGCTGGAGGACAATGAAGGGCTCTTCCTGGCCTCGCACCTCGTGCCGTTGGCCAGCGACGACGTCACCACCGAGGCGGCCGCCATCATCGACGGCGTGAGTGCCGCTATGAGCCCCGACGAGCTCATCGCCCTCAACAACCGCAGCGTGACCGAGCAGCTTCCCGCCGCCGATATCGCCGCCGACTGGCTGACCGAGGAGGGTCTCGCCTGACGCAACGCCCGCCGCGGCCCACGTTCGATCCGGGCGTTGCCTTCCTGTTACAGGTCCGTTAATCGGCCCACATGCCTTGTTGGGACCGTCCGGAGCCTCGTATGGTGCTGGTATGGCCTCACCGGATGCATCCGCGCTTCACACGTCGAACGTGGACGTGGGGCGCGGCGGCCCTCTCGTGGTGGTCGATCACGTCGACAAGCACTTCGGTGCGCTCCACGTCCTCCGCGACATCAATACGGTGGTCCATCGCGGTGAGGTCGTCGTGGTCATCGGCCCCTCGGGCTCCGGGAAGTCGACGCTCTGCCGGGCCATCAACCGGCTCGAGACGATCGACTCCGGCACCATCTCCATCGACGGGAGCCCCCTGCCGGAAGAGGGCAGGGACCTGGCGAGGCTGCGTGCCGACGTCGGTATGGTCTTCCAGTCGTTCAACCTCTTCGCGCACAAGACGGTTCTCGAGAACGTGACACTGGGACCCATCCGGGTGCGCGGCATGAACAAGAAGGACGCCGACGAGAAGGCGATGCGGCTCCTCGAACGGGTCGGGGTCGCCGATCAGGCCAAGAAGATGCCGAGCCAGCTCTCCGGTGGCCAGCAACAGCGGGTGGCGATCGCGCGCTCGTTGGCCATGGACCCGAAGCTGATCCTTCTGGACGAGCCGACAAGCGCGCTCGACCCGGAGATGATCAACGAGGTGCTCGACGTCATGGTCGGCCTAGCGGCTGAGGGGATGACGATGGTGGTCGTCACCCACGAGATGGGTTTCGCGCGCAAGGCTGCGGACCGGGTCCTGTTCATGGCCGACGGCGCAATCGTCGAAGAGGCAACACCGGAGGAGTTCTTCACGAACCCCCGGAGCGAAAGGGCGAAGGACTTCCTGTCGAAGATCCTCCATCACTGACCAGCCCGCCCCAGGGCGGAGATCGAGCGGCCGCCACCTAGGCGGACCGCAGACCAGGAAAGGAAGAGGCATGAAAAGAACGAGGAACTCCCTGATCGCGTTCGCGGCCGCAGGCGCGTTCGCGCTTTCGGGCTGCGCCGGCGGCAGCTCCAGCGAGACCACCGCCCCAGCTGCCGGGGGGAGCTCATCATCGGCAGCGGAGGAGGTGACCTTCGAGGAGGGCACCACGATGGCCGAACTGAACGAGGCAGGCAAGATCACGATCGGCACGAAGTTCGACCAGCCGCTGTTCGGTCTGATGGGTCCCTCCGGTGTCCCTGAGGGCTTCGACGTCGAGATCGCGAAGATCATCGCGTCACACCTGGGCATCTCCGAGGAGAACATCGAGTGGGTCGAGACCGTTTCGGCCAACCGCGAGCCGTTCATCGAGAACGGGCAGGTGGACTTCGTCGTGGCGACCTACACGATCAATGACGCACGCAAGGAGGTCGTGTCGTTCGCCGGCCCGTACTTCATGGCTGGACAGTCGATCCTGGTGCTCGCCGACAACGAGGACATCACCAGTGAGGACGATCTCGTCGGCCAGCCGGTCTGCTCGGTGACAGGCTCCACCCCGGCCGCCAAGCTCGCGGAGATCGGCGCGGAGCCCCTCCTCACCGACACGTACTCGAACTGCCTCGAACCGCTGCGCAACGGCACAGTGGTGGCGGTGTCCACCGACAACGTGATCCTCGCGGGCCTCGCCGCCCAGAACGAAGGCGAGTTCAAGGTGGTGGGCGAGCCGTTCACCTCCGAGCCCTACGGCATCGGTCTTGCGCTGGAGGACACCGACTTCCGGATGTGGATCAACGACGTCCTCGAGGAGAGCTACGCCGACGGAACCTACGAGGCGGCCTGGAACGACACAGCCGGCGCGGTCCTCCCGTTCGTCGATCCGCCCACCCCTGACCGCTACTGAGACGGCGCGGTGGGCCTGACCCGGCCCGGCCGGGAAGGGCCCACCGCACCACAACGAAGGGGGAGCCCATGACGCAGCTCTGGTCACTTATGCCTGAGTTCTGGGAGGGACTCCGCGTCACACTACTGCTGCTTGTGGTCTCGGGCGGGCTCGCGCTCGTGCTCGGCACCCTCATCACTGCGATGAGGATCTCGCCGGTCCCTGTCCTGCGCTGGTTCGCGGCGGCCTGGACCGAGGTAGCCCGCAACACTCCCCTGACCCTGGTGTTTCTTTTCACGGCGTTCGTCCTGCCGATGCTGGGGGTCCGCACGCCGTACCTGCTGCTCGCCTTCGTCGCCCTCACCTACTACACCTCGCCGTTCGTCGCGGAGGCTCTACGCTCGGGCATCAACGGCGTGCCGGTCGGTCAGGCGGAAGCGGCGCGCAGCATCGGCCTGGGCTTCGGCCAGACGGTGTCGCTGGTTGTGCTGCCGCAGGCGTTCCGCATGACGATCCCTCCCCTGATCAACGTGTACATCGCGCTGACGAAGAACACCTCGGTCGCCGGCGGCTTCTTCGTGGTCGAGTTGTTCGCCAGCACGCGGCAACTCGTCAACGACAACGGCAACATCGTCATCCCGATCCTCGTGCTGGCGGCGGCGCTCTACCTCGTGATCACGGTTCCGCTCGGCTTCGCGGCCGTACAACTCGAGAAGCGATGGGTGGTGTCGCGATGAGTGCCACCAGCGTCCTGTTCGACGCCCCCGGACCCCGCGCCCGCCGCGCCTCGCTCATCGGGTCGATCGTGTCGCTGGTGGTCATCGTCGCCGGCGCGGCCTGGATCATCGGCATCCTGGCGGCCCCGCGCCAGTCGGGCGGCATCACGCTGCCAGGGATGTTCGACGCCTCGCGATGGGACATCTTCGTCGATCCGCAGGTGTGGGACTTCATCGGCAACGGCGTCGTCGGCACTCTCCGGGCCGCGGGCGTCGCGGCGGTCGGTGCCGTCGCCCTCGGCGTGGTGTTCTCGCTGATGCGCAGTTCCCTCCTGCCGTGGGTGCGCATCCCGACCGCTGTGATGCTGGAGTTCTTCCGCGGCATGCCGGTGCTGCTGATGATGCTGTTCATCCTCCTGGTGGCCTCGACGGGCGCCTTCTGGGCCGTCGTCATCGCCCTCATCATCTACAACGGCACCCTGATCGGCGAGGCGCTGCGCGCCGGGCTCGCCGCCCTGCCCCGCGGACAGCGTGAGGCCGCCTTGAGCCTCGGCATGCGCGAGTTCCAGTCGAAGATCCTCGTGGAGTTCCCGCAGGCGTTCCGGCAGATGCTGCCGATCATCATCGCCCAGCTGGTGGTGCTCCTCAAGGACACGTCGCTCGGCTACATCGTCGGTTACAACGAGATCATTCGCAGCAACATGAACAACCTCGCGAGCTTCTTCGGGAACCGCTACCTGTTCTCGCTCTTCATCGTCACCCTGGTGATCTACCTCACGATCAACCTGCTGCTCTCCTGGTTCGCCCGGTGGTTGTCGTGGCGGACGGGCAGCGGGGGTCACCTCCCCAAGGCTGGCGGGGCCGACACAGGAACCGCCGATCCGACGTCGACGATCCGGCTCGCGCAGGCGAGCGCGATCGCCCGGCAGTCCGAGAGCTGGGAACGCCGCTGATCCCCGTGAGAATGGGTTCTGATCAGCGGAGCCGGCAGAAGGCGTCGACGTGGTTGACCCGCCCGGAGACGATCAGCTCGTCACCGGCCTCGATCACCATCTCCGGCACCGCGTAGATGAAGTCCTGACCCGGACGCTTAGCGCCCACCACCGTGACCTTGTTGTTGGTGCGGACCAGCGTCTCGCGCAACGTCTTGTCCCAGGTCATTTTCGGTGCCCTCGTGCGGGCGATGGCGAAGCCGTCCTCGAACTCGAAGTAGTCGATCATGTACCCCGACACGGCGTGGGCGACGCGCCGTCCGGTGGATGCCTCGGAGTACACGACGTGGTGGGCGCCGATCCGCTCCAGGATCGCCCCGTGCTCGCGGGTGGCGGCGCGGGCCCAGATCTCCTGGACCCCCATCTCGGAGAGCGCAAGGACCGTCATGATGGACAGTTCCACCTTGCTCAGCCCCACCACCGCCTTGCGGATCTGATCAATGCCGATCTGCTGCAGCGCCTCGCGATCGGAGGGGTCCATCTCGATGACATGGGCGAAATCGTCTGCGTGACGCACCGCCTGGGTGTGATCGTCGGTGACCGCGATCAGAGGCACCCCCATTTCAGCCAGTGCCTTCGCGGTGGCGGTGCCGAACAAGCCCAGTCCGACGACGAGCACAGTGTCGTCCGTGATCCGACGATCACCCGATCTACCCAACAATTGGCTGCTCCTCTGGGAGGACGTAATGGCGGTGGCGGGTCCGCAGGGCCAGTGCGGCCGCAACCGACACCGTTCCCACCCGCCCCAGATACATCAACAGCATAAGGACCATCAGGGACTCCGGACGCAGGTGCGGGGTGATGCCGGTGGACACGCCGACTGTTCCGAAGGCCGAGATCGTCTCGAAGAGGACCTGCTGCAGCGTGAACTCGTCATCGACGACGATGAAGAGGGTGGCCAGGGCAACCACTCCGGCGCCGAGCATGACGACGGCGAGGGCCGCGCGCTGCACGGTCGCGGGGATGGCGCGATGACCGACCACCACCTGGTTCTCGCCGCGAAGCTCCGCGACGACGGTGGCAAGGATGATGCCGATGGTGCCGATCTTGATGCCACCCGCCGTGCCGGCCGATCCCCCGCCGACGAACATCAGCAGGTAGTAGAGACCAAGCGTCGTCTCGCTCGCCTGGCCGTAGTCGATGGAGTTGAACCCGGCCGTCCGCGGGAACACCGCACCGGCCAGCACGGCGAGCGCCCGGTCGTCCCACGGCATGGAGCCGATAGTGCGGGGGTTGTTCCACTCGGCGATCCCGAAAACCAGCGCCCCCAGCAGCAGGAGCGAGACCGTGCCCGCCACAGTGAGCCTCGTGTGGGTGCTCCACCCGAGGGCCCGGTTCCCACGGCGGAAAACCCGGCGCCCCACCTCGAGAAGCACCGGGAACCCGAGGCCTCCCACCACGACGGCGACACAGATCGGCACGATGATGGCGGGATCCCCCACGAAACTCATCAGGTTGTCGCTGTAGAGCGCGAAGCCGGCGTTGTTGAACGCCGAGATGGCGTGGAAGACGCCCTGCCAGGCAGCCGAGGCCCAGCTCTCGGTGTAGGGACGGAACGAGACGGTGAGCACCGCGGCGGTGACGGCCTCTGCCGCCAGCATCACGGCGGCAATCATCTTCGGGATGCGCAGAACCCCTCCGAACCCCGTGCGGAGTTCCTGACCGGCCAACAGTGACCCCTGCAGGGAGATCCGCCCAGTGGCGAGCAGCGTGAGCAGACTCGCCAGCGTAACGATGCCGAAGCCACCCACCTGGATGAGTGCCATGATGATGAACTGCCCGAAAGGGCTCCAGAAGGTGGCGGTGTCCACGGTGGTCAGCCCGGTGATGCAGATCGCCGACACGGCGGTGAACGAGGCGTGCAGGAGAGGCGCCGACTCCCCGGTGGTGGTGGCGGCCGGAAGCATGAGCAATCCGGTGCCGAGAACGATGGCCAAGAGGTACACGGACGGCACCACACGGGCCGGATGGCCCAGCCACCGAGTGAGCCGCATGGGCCGATCCTAGATCAGTCTGGGGCCGGAATGCCGACATCCTGGGCTCGATGGCCTAAGATCGTAGAACGACCACACAGTGTGGTCCAGAAATAAGAAGGAATGACGTTATGGCCACTGGCACCGTCAAATGGTTCAACTCCGACAAGGGCTACGGCTTCATCGCTCCCGATGACGGCACGGCCGATGTGTTTGCGCACTTCAGCGCGATCGCTGGTGCGGGACACCGCAACCTCGAGGAGAACCAGAAGGTTGAGTACGAGACCGAGCGCGGCCCGAAGGGCCTCCAAGCTGCGAACATCCGCCCCCTCTGAGTGAGGTGCCGGTAGGCATCTCCTAGGGCTTGAGCACCGCGACCCCCCATCTGGACACAGATGGGGGGTCGCGGCATGTCCGGGCAACTGCGCCGACGCCGTCAGCCTGCACGGTCCACTGACTCCTCATCCCGGTTCACCCGCAACGGGTGACCTCCCCGCCGTTGTACCTCCCGATACTGGTGTCACGAACAACAGAGGGAGTCCCATGACGTCAACCACAACAGCTTCGTCGAAGAGGACAGCCTGGGACGTCATTCTCGGCATCGTGCTGGTGCTGGGAGGGCTGTTCCTGCTAGGAAACGCTGTGTTCGCCACCGCGATCTCAGTGTTCGTCATCGGGTGGACCACCATGCTCTCGGGTGTCATCCTCCTCGCGGCATCGTTCTTCCGGATCAAGACCGGCGGCTTGTGGTCAGCCGTCCTGGGTGGTGCGATTCTGGCGGTGATCGGGCTGTTCATCCTCCGCAACCCGGTGGTGGGGGCCGTCGCTCTCACCCTCGGGGCGGGCGTGACCTTCTTCGTCAGCGGACTGACCCGCATGGCCTGGGCGTTCGGGGCGGAGAGCGGACGTCTGCTCCTGATCCTCAGCGGCCTGGTGTCCTTGGGGCTGGGGTTCTTCGTCCTCTTCAACCTCGGCGCCGCCACCCTCACGCTCCTCGGCACGCTGCTGGGCATCCAGACGCTCCTGGAGGGGCTCAGCCTCATGATGATCGGCAGGGTGCGACCCGAGAAACTGAAGGGCTGAATGTCTGCGCTGCACGGCGCCGACTGACTCAGCAACGTTTCCCACTCTCAAGGAGCTCTTCATGGATACCAGCAGCAAGCCCGCCACCGCCACCATCGCCACCAATCACGAACTTCTGACCCGGACTCTGCCGTTCGGGGACAGTCAGGACATCGACGACGCCCATCGGGGTTTCATCGCGGCCCTGAAACCGGGCGTCTCGTGCGTGCCGACGACGGCCGCGTGGTGTGGGACATCGATTCGTACGGATTCCTCAAGGCCGAGGCCCCGCTGACCGTGAATCCCAGCCTGTGGCGCCAGTCCAACCTCCTGATCGAGCAGGGCTTGTTCGAGGTGGTGCCGGGCATCTACCAGGTGCGAGGGCTCGATCTCTCGGTGATGACGGTCGTTGAGGGCGACACGGGCATCATCGTCATCGATCCCCTCCTGACGGCGGAACCGGCACGCGCCGCGCTCGCCCTCTACCGCGAGCATCGCGGTGGGCGCCCCGTGACCGCTGTGATCTATACCCACAGCCACGCGGACCACTTCGGGGGCGTCCGCGGGGTGGTGGATGAGGCCGACGTCGATGCCGGGCTGGTGCAGATCATCGCCCCGTCTGGTTTCATGGCGCATGCCGTTGCTGAGAATGTGTTCGCCGGTACCGCCATGAACCGGCGTGCTGGCTACATGTACGGGGCTGCCCTGGACCGCGGCCCTCAGGGGCAGGTGGGGGCGGGCCTGGCGCAGACCACCTCGACGGGTGAGTTCACGCTGATCGCGCCCACGGTCGACGTGTCCACCACGGGCGAGGAGCTCACGGTCGACGGTGTCCGGATGGTGTTTCAGATGGCGCCTGGCACGGAGGCGCCCTCAGAGTTCCACTTCTTCTTCCCCGATCTGAGGGTCCTGTGCCTGGCCGAGAACGCCAGCCACACTCTGCACAACATTCTCACCATCCGCGGTGCACTGGTGCGTGATCCTCACGCGTGGGCGCAGTATCTGACCGAGGCGATCGACCTGTTCGGTGCCGATACCGATGTGATCTTCTCCTCCCACCATTGGCCCACCTGGGGGCATGAGCGGTGCATGGAGTACCTGGGTCAGCAGCGGGACCTTTATGCCTATCTCCACGATCAGACGCTGCGGATGATGAACCAGGGCATGACCGGCATCGAGATTGCCGAGGTGATCCAGATGCCGCCTGCGCTGGAGAATGCGTGGCACGCCCGGGGTTACTACGGGTCGGTCAGCCACAACGTCAAGGCGATCTATCAGCGCTACATGGGCTGGTACGACGGAAATCCGGTCAACCTGTGGAAGCATCCCCCGGTCGAGGCGGGCAAGAGGTACCTGGAGTTCATGGGCGGGGCGGACGCCGTCGTGGCCAAGGCCCGAGACTCGTTCGACGCCGGCGACTTCCGGTGGGTGGCCGAGGTGCTGGGCCACGTCGTGTTCGCCCAACCAGACCACAAGGACGCGAAGGAACTGCTGGCCGACACACTGGAGCAGCTCGGCTACGGGTCCGAGTGCGGTACATGGCGCTGCGCCTACCTGTCCGGCGCCCACGAACTCCGGCACGGGGCATTCGGGACACCGGTCTCCAGTGTGACACCCGATATCTTGGCTGCCCTGACGCCGACGCAGTTGTTCGACTCGTTGGCCATCCGGGTCAATGCCCCGCTGTGTTGGGATGATCGGTTGTCGTTTGACTTCGACATCACAGACGCCGGGGTTCGGCATCGGCTCACCCTGACCAATGGAGTCCTCACCCAGTCCACCGCACCCCAGCCGACCGAAGCTGACGTGTCACTGAGGCTCAGCAGAGCCGCACTGAACGGGCTCCTGACCGGACAACTCGCCCCCGAGGGATTCGCCGACGCGGGCGTGGACGTCACCGGCGACCCGGGGGTGCTGGGCCGCCTGATGTCGGCTCTGGATCAGCCTGACCCGGGCTTCAACATTGTTCTACCGTAGGGCGCACGTGGGGGCTCTGAATGCCGTGGACAGCGCTCCTCCGTGGTTCGGGGGCGCTGTTCATTGCGAGCGCTCGCGCACCGCGGTAGCGACATCCAGACGCCGAACCGCGCGTATCCCAGGCCGCAGCGAGACCGCCGTGACCAGAAGCATGGCCAGGATGGTGAGCGCCATGGTGGCCGGCCGGGCCTCCAGTTCGAACGAGAGCATGTCGGTGGAGTAGGTGGACATCAGCCAGGATGCTGCTGCGTGCGCGACGACGCCCCCTGGTATCACGCCGAACGCAGTCAGGATCATGTTCTCCGCCATGACGTAGGCGCCGATCCTGCGGTGCGAGACGCCGTTGGCGCGCATGGTGGCGAGTTCCCCTGTTCGCTCCGCCAGATTGACCGAGACGACGTTGTAGATCAGCGCCACCGCAAGCACGCCGCCGAAGGCCAACATCAGGCCCACAATCAGGTAGAAGAGCCCCAGGTACTGCTCGATCATCATCCACACCGCCCGGACGTCGGTGACGGCGGCCACAGCGGGCAGGTCGCGCACCTCATCCAGCGCCGCGTCGCGGTCGGCATCATCGTCCAGCACCAGGGCGATCACCGAGGTCCCCGGCCGCGTCATCGCCTCCCGCCACCCGCGGCCGCCGTCGGTGCCGAGCACTTCCTCCAGCATCTCCCGGGTCAGGTACACCGGGCTGCCCATCGGCTCCCGCACGGTGTCTTCGATCGTGGCGTCGAAAGTGACGCCGAGGGTCGGCAGCGACACCCGCAGCATGCCGCCCACCTCCGCACCGGTCTCACCCAGGACCGCTTCGCCGACGACGACACCCGTGGTCGGTCCCCTGCCGCTGGGCGTCACGAAGCCGTGGACCTCGGTCCCGGACACGTGCGCGAACAGGGTGGTTGAGTAGGTGTCGTCCGGCCCCTGAAGTGAGGCTTCGAGCACCACCACCGGCTCGGCGGTCCGGACGCCGGGCACCCCCGCGACTGCCGCCACCACCGCGTCGTCCACGGGCACGGACGTCACGACGTCGCCGTCGTGGCGGTTGATCTCGCTGAAGTGGCGGTCGAGGAGGATCGTGACAGTGTCGACCATGGCCCAAGTGGTGTAGACGAGAGTCATGGCCAGAACGATCGCCACCACCACCGATGAACTGCGGCGGGGGTTGCGACCGATGCCGCGCACCACCATCAGCCACTGCACAGGCAGCCCGGAAGATGGAGGGAAGACACGGTCGAGGAGGCTACGGCGCGTGGATGACGCGGGCGAGTCGCCCCGAAGCGCCTCGGCGGGCTCCAGGCGAACTGCCGCGCGCGCAGGGACCCAGGCAGACAGCAGACCCACAGCGACCCCGAAGGTGATGCCGCCGATCGGGGTGATCCACCGCAGCTCCCGGATCGTGTCCGGAATCCCCAGTTCTGCGGTATAGGCCGCCGTCATCGTCCACCCGGCGGGAATGCCGAGAGCGATCCCGAGCACCGCCCCCAGTGTCCCGAGCCAGAGCCCGTAGGACAGATAGTGCCAGAGCACAGTGCCCCGCGAGAATCCGTTCGCCCGGAGCGTGCCGATGACGCTGCGCTGCGAGTGCACCACCCGCGTCAGAAGCGTGTATGCGGCGAGTCCGGAGACGAGGAGGAACATGGCCGGGAAGAACACGGCCATCTGCTCGAACCCGGTGACGTCCAGGTTCAGCGCCTTGTTCGACGGCTGGTCCGCGCGGGTCACCACCGCCTCCGCACCGTCCTTGAGTGCTGTACTGCGGACGGCGTCATCGAGAGTGACTGTGTCTGCGTCGGGGTGGTAGAGCACCAGGAGCTGGGGCAGTATCTGGGTCTCGTCGATGGAGTCGAGGACATCGTCAGTCACGAACAGGACCCCGAAGCTTCCCGGAGCCTCGAAGAACTCCTGGGAGCTGCGCGCGGGCCACAGGTACTCGGCGGACACCGCCTCCCCGGACACCGCCACAGCGCTCCAGCCTGAGTTCGTCAACACCTCGACGGTGTCGCCCTGTCTCAGCCCAAAGTGCTCGGCCAGATGGGTCTCCACGATCCCGGCGGCGCTCCCACCGCCCGGGTGTTCGCCGGCAACGACGTCAAGCAGGTTGACGTCGTTGGTGAGGGAGACGATGCGGCCCAGGAGGACCGTGTCCCCCACCCGGAGTGGTACGTCGGCCTGACGACGTCGCTCCACCGAGGCGACGCCGTCGATGGCTGCGAGCGCGTCGTTCAGCCCGGAGGTGCCGCCGGTGACGGTCACGTCGGCGAAGGCGAGGCGGCGGTAGGTGCCGTTGTAGGAGGCCTCGAGGTTGCGGTAGGCGTCGTAGGTTGCGGCGAACATCATCACACCGAGCACGATCGTGGCCAGCACGGAGAGGAACTGGCCACGCTGCCGGGCGATGTCCCGGCGGCGTTTGAGGCGAAGGCTCTTCACCACCGGAGGTCCTCGGGTGCGACCGGCGTCGCATTCGGCTCATCACTGACCAGGCGACCGTCTCTGAGGCGGAGGACACGATCCGCCATGCGGGCGATCTCGGAGTTGTGGGTCACGAGCAGGACTGTGCAGCCCCGATCGGTGGTGTCGCGCAGCACCCGGAGGATGTGTGTGCCGGTGTCGATGTCGAGGGCGCCCGTCGGCTCGTCGCAGAGGAGGAGCGGCACGTCCTTCACCAGGGCGCGCGCGATGGAGACCCGTTGCTGCTCGCCGCCGGAGAGTTGGCCGGGGAAGTGGTCCGTGCGGTCCCCCAGACCCACCTGGTCGAGGGCCCGGCGGGCGCGCTCGCCCGCCTGGGCCCCGGTGATCTCTGCGAGGAGTGAGACGTTCTCGAGTGCGGTGAGCGTGGGGACCAGGTTGAAGAACTGGAAGACGAAGCCGATGGTGGAGAGTCGGTAGCGCGTGCGCTCGTCCTCGTTCATGTCGGACAGCGAAGTGGCCATCACCTCCAGCGAACCGGCGGTCGGCGCATCTAAGGCTCCGATGACGTTGAGCATCGTTGTCTTGCCCGAACCGCTCGGCCCCAGCAGCACCACGAACTCACCGCGGGGGATCTCGAACGTCACGTCCTCGAGCGCGTTGACCGCGGTGGCAAGGGTGCCGTACGTCCTGCGGAGGTTCGAGGCACGGATGGCGCTGATGACAGGTGCGTCCGAGGTCGCGGCCGTAGCCACGTGCTTCCCGAGGTGGCTCATGCAGCCACCATAAACCCGCAGCATGAACCGGGCGGCCCGCAGGGGCTCACCTCCACTTTTCGAGGTCAGTGCCTTTCATCCCGGGGTCCCCTGAGGCCATACTGGATCATGCGGGAACGCACGCACGACGACTCCTTCGACGACCTGTTCGACGATGACCTGCACGCTGCGCTGGATGCGACGGCGGCTGAGCATCGTGCGTCCTTGACACGACATCTGGTGGCTGACCTCTCACGGGTGCAGAACCGTGGCACCCCCTTGCGCGGAGCGGAGGGCTACGGCTCCGACGGTGTGGTCCGGCTCCGATTCGCAGATGGTACAACGGTGCTGGCCAGGGGCGACGGCAAGGGCGGTCTCGGCTTCGCTGCGGTGGCGGTCATCCGCGGTTCGGCCGTTCTGTTGGCCGGTGTGCATGACGACGGCCTCACCGTTCACGCCGTGTTGGCGTGGGACCGGCGCCATCATGTGCGAATCGAGATCATCGGGAGCGATCAGCCCGACTGACACGGTGCCATGGCCGCGGCTGCTGCCGGCATCGGTGGACAGCGCTCACAAACCCAGGTTGACTTGGGCAGTGCTACGCGGACGCAACCCCATGATCATCACCCTCCTTGGGCTCCGCGGCAACGGCCGCGCGTCGGTCTACACCGAGCCCCTGTGGGGGCTCTCGATGATGCTGGTGTTGCCGTATGCGTCGGTGTTCATGCTGGCGTTGGGAGTGCGCGACGCGCAGATCGGGCTGCTCGCCACCATCTCGATGCTGTCCCAGGTGGTCTTCGGGCTGCTCAGCGGTGTCATCACCGACAAGCTCGGCCGACGGATGACCACCGCGGTCTTCGACATCATCGCCTGGGCCATCCCCTGCCTGATCTGGGCTTTCGCGCAGAACTTCTGGTGGTTCCTTGTCGCATCCGTCATCAACGGCGCGTGGCAGGTCACGCAGAACTCGTGGGACTGCCTGCTGGTGGAGGATGTCGACCGCGCCGAGATCCCGAAGGTCTACTCGCTCATCAAGGTCGCGGCGGAGTTCTCCGCGCTGTTCGCGCCCATCGCAGCCGTCCTGGTCTCGGGCCTGGGTCTCGAACTCGCGGTGCGGATCCTGTACCTCAACGCCTTCTTCATCATGTCGATCAAGATCTGGCTCCTGTACCGCTACACGACGGAGACCGCGACGGGAGTTGTGCGGATGGAGCAGACGCGCGGCGTGAGCATCTGGAAGTCCCTGTCGGAGTATCGCGGCGTACTCGGGCTCATCCTTCGATCAAAGGGCACGATGTTCTCGCTCAGCATCGCTGCGATCGTGGGCGCCGTCACGCTGGTCAATGCCACGTTCTGGCAGGTGGTGATCAATCAGCGTCTGGGCGTTCCCGACGCGCTGCTGCCGTTCTTCCCGATGGTGCGGTCGCTGCTGTCCGTGCTGTTCTTCTTCACGCT
Organism: Tessaracoccus sp. MC1679; assembly: GCF_014164775.1. Lineage (GTDB taxonomy): Bacteria > Actinomycetota > Actinomycetes > Propionibacteriales > Propionibacteriaceae > Arachnia. Next base: position 298,387 of record NZ_JACJGB010000005.1, on the reverse strand, counting down.
CATCCCACTGCTCACCCACTCCAAGCACTTGAAGGCGCCGACGCTGATCGGATTCGGCGTCTACTTCGCCGGCCAGGCGCTCCTGGTGGGCATCCCCTCCCCCGACGGCGCGGCCAGCCTGTCAACCTACGCGCTCCTTGGCATCTGCCTGATCCTCGATGCCTTCGGCGGTGGGATCCTGTTCATGCTGGCGGAGTCGTTGGTGGCGCTACACGTGGACCAGGCTGAGCGGTCCCGGGTGATGGCCATCCAGCGCACCTGCGTGATGCTGGTCACCGCCCCGTTCGGCTGGATTAGCGGGTGGCTGTCGAGCATGGATCGCAGCTGGCCCTTCGTTCTGACGTCGGCGCTGCTGGTGCTCGGCCTGCTCATCGCCGGCCTCTTCTGGGTGACGACGCACGACGATCTACACGAAGCCCCTCAACCCGCCTGAGCCCGGCCAATTACACCGCTCATTGGCCCCCTGAGGCTAAGTGCGCCCTCCAGTGAGTTCGTCGACGGCTGACTGAACGGCTTGGCGACTCTCTGGCCTGACCACGCGCGCCACCTCCTTGCCGTCCCGGAGAAAGATCAGGGTGGGCCACAGCTTGACGTGGAACGAACGCCCCAAGGGCCGACCTCTGCCGTCCTCCGCCTTGATGCGTCGGACCTCAGGTACCGCCGCCAGGACTGGTTCGATCACCTGCTCAGCCGCTCGGCAGTAGCCACACCAGTTGGTTCCGAACTGGAGCACGGTGAAGCCATCCGACTGGTCGATCTCGTCTCGTGTGGGCTGTGTGGTGCGGTATCCCAGAGTCATCCGTCAAGCGTAGGCGTGATGCCGGGAATGCCTGCCCTGATCACGCACTCTCCGAAGCGCCTCGGCGATCAGCGTCGCCGGTCGACCCTGTGGCCCCAACGATCCGGCCTGATATCGTCGCCGCCAACACCTCCTCCGGATCTGGCCCTTTTGAACCACGATTTCGCGAAAGGAGACCAGCGTGTCGAATCTTGCCGAACCCGACCGGGCGACAGCCCAGCGAGGCTGGTGGCTGCAGCGTGCAGTGCTCAGCCGGGCGCAACTCATCGCACTCGCCGCACTCGTCGCGGTGGCTGGGGGCGCCGTCGGAGCGGGCTTGGCCGTCCAACTCTCCCCAACCTCGGGATCTTGCGACGTCGTCCGGGTGGCTTCCACCGCGCTGCCCTCTGTGGTGACGGTCTTCGTCGAAGGCCAGGGCGGTGCAGGCTCAGGTAGTGGCGCGATCATCAGCGCCGACGGACTCATCCTCACCAACGACCACGTGATCGCCGCGGCTGCTACCGCCGGCACCATCGAGGTCCTCCTCGACAGCGGAGCACGTCACCCTGCGGAGCTGATCGGAACCGATCCGGTGACGGACGTCGCCGTTCTCCAGATCGAAGGCGACAACCTGCCGACGCTCCGCCTCGCGCCACGCGCGGACCTCAGCGTCGGTCAACCTGTCGTCGCGCTGGGCGCGCCACTCGGACTCTCGGGGACGGTGACCAGCGGAATCGTCAGCGCGATCGGACGGAATGTGCCCGCACCGAAGGCAGCCGGGGGCTCCACCGTGTTGGTGGGGTCGATCCAGACCGACGCGTCGATCAACCCCGGGAACTCCGGAGGTCCGTTGGTGACCTGTGAGGGGGATCTGGTCGGCGTGAACACCGCGATCGCGACGGCCCCGAACGTCGACGTGGTGGCCGGAGGCGGCAGCGTGGGCATCGGGTTCGCCGTGCCTGCGAGTATCGCCCAGCGGATCGTCGACCAGATGGTGGCCGACGGCCGCGCGACCCACCCGTGGATTGGCGCGCAGACCGCGGAGATCACCCAGGAGTCCGCGGATCGCTTCGGCACCCAGGCGGGCCTGTTCGTTCAGGCGATCGCCCCAGACGGACCCGCCGCGAGGGCTGGCCTCAGACCCGGCGATGTGATCACCGAGATCGACGGGGGTCCTGCCACAAGCTTCTCGGTTGCCTGGCTTCTGGCCACAGCGCGGGTCGGCGATGAGGTTCCGGTGGTCTACCTGCGCGACGAGTCGCCGTATCAGGCCACGATCACGCTCACCGAGCAGCCCTGATCCAAGTTAGCCGGGACGTTGTTGAGGCTGCCTGCGCCCTCGGATCCCTGGCGACAGGGTCCAGGCATGACCGACCGGGCTGCTGCACCCCATCGTGGATCGCACGAGGAGTAGGCCCGTGCCAGCCGCCTCGTTGACTGCGACCCGTCCACCGCGCGGCACGGCGGTCCGTGCCCTGGTACGGCTCTTCCCCGTGCGTACGTTCTTCGTCCCGGGCTACTACTCCGCGGGGGCCAGGACTGGTGAGCGTAGCAGCCAGCTTCCTCGTCTTCACCGGGGTCGGGATGGTCGGGCAGTCACTGATCCTGACCTGGCTGTTCAACCAGACCCGCGGCAGCGTCCTTCTCGCGGTGCTGGCACACGCCTCGCTGAACGTCGGCACAGGGTTCTTTGTGACACCAGGATTCGCCGCTTCGATGGCCGTCTGGGTGTCCTTCGGCGTCGTCGGGATGGTCGTGACGTTGGCTGCCCGGGCGGCGCTGTCCAATCGCCCGCCCACCACATCGTCGGCTACGTGAGGCCTGAGGCTGGGCCGCCGCGCCGTGCCACGAAGCGCTGGTCGACGCCCCTGGGCGGTCATCATCATCTCGGCCGCCCTGGAGTTCCGTCAGTGACGCCCACCCATGGGTCCCGGGGGTACGGGGAGGTCCAGCTGAACCCATATGGGTGCGTCGGGATCACCCTCATAAGGCGGCTGAACGGTGTACCCATGCTGCCGGTAGGGCAGGTCAGGGTGCAGGAAGGCGCTGGTGTCCAGGGTGAGCCGTTCACAACCACGGTCCATCGCCACAGCCTCGAGCAGGTCCAGCAGTTGGCCTCCCATGGCCAACCCTCCCGAACCGCGGGGCACCAGACTCAGCCGCGTGGCCTGCGCCACCGACCCTGACACGGAAATCACCGCCCCACAGACCGGATGCTCCTCCTCGATCACCATCGCCACGACATCCGAAGGCCTTGCCGTCCACCCTGACCGCCAAGCCGGGTAGTCCAGGGCCATCCGCCCCAACAGCTCGCTGACCGCCGGGTCGGCTCCCGTCGCCAGAACCGCCCCGAATCGTGCCCGGGTCACCTCGATCTGCGCTACCCGCCCACCGCGTTCGGACGCGTCATAGGCCGGCGACGCTCCCGCGACCAGGACGGGCAGAGGGCCAGGCGGCCTGCCGGTGAGCTGGGGCCGCACCTCCCAGCACCCGACGAGGAGAGGTGCGACCGTGATCCGCCGCTGGTACGGGTCGGGCACTTCGTCGCCGCCCACGAGGATCTCCCACCGCCTCTGATGGACATCACCAGACACCGCGACCGGCCGTGGAACGCCCCAGGTTTCGCACAGCGACCGGGCATCGACACCCCCGCCAAGGGCCAGAAGATACGAGGGATCGGCGACACCAGGGGGTGGGCACCCACCCACACGTGATCGAGCCCCGCATTAGTGACGATCCCGCTCGCCGCGGGCCACGACGTCGCAGCGACCAGGTCGCCAGCACTCACTGCGCCCTGCAACCTGGCCCGCAACCCGGCCAACATCGTCAGGAGAGGATCCGCGCCCATCGCAGCAGGCTAACCCCATCCACTCCATTTCGGGATCGCCGTGGAGCCGTCGCCTTGGATGGCCTTCGATACCAACCGGTGGGCCTGCCGCGCCTTGCGTTGTCGCCGGGAGCGATCAATCGGAGCCTGGTCGCAGGAGGCCGGACTCATACGCCACGACCACCGCCTGCACTTGTCCCTGACGCGCAGCTTCGCCACCATGCGGGCCGAGTGGGCCTTCGCTCCGCGCTGCCGCAGGCCATTCGGCAGCCCGTATCACCGGGGTCGATGGCGCCTCCTGAAGGTAACAGCGGCCGGACCTACCGGCCACTTCACCAGGGAGATACCCATGGGTGCCCAGTCCACGACCAGGAGATTGACCGCCTCGGCAACCGCCCAGAGCAGGTGGCGGCCTCGAGAGGGCACCCACTCAGCAAGGCCTGGTGCGTCGACGTTCTGAGGAGGAGCAGACATGCCCTTGAGCAGCGGCTACGGATTGGTGATCGGGACCAAGCACGACTATTTCCGTGACCCGCCCGACAACTTCGGGCGCTACTACCACGGAAACCTCGTCGTACACACGCCGTTGGGCAACTACAAATGCGCGATCGACGTCGACCCCAAGAACATGCCTGACGGCATCCAATGGCGCAAAGTCAAGATTCGCACCACCGACTTCGCCGGCATCAAGGGCCTCCCCGACGGATGGCACAGCCTCACGTCGACCCCCACGTCCGGGGCGCTGGACTACTTCCGATCGGGGTCGCTGCATCCACCCCTTCTGGTCCGCACCGTACGCTTCGCCGGTTTCCTGTTCCGTCTCCTCTCCTGGCTGCGCTGGAACCCGCGATGGAACAGCGGCACCGGAATCCAGGCGCTCACCGATCTGGAGACGATCATCAACCAGGCCGTCCGCTGCTACGTGTTTGGCGAACCGTTCACCAGCGGTTTGGGCGTCCACAACATCCACCAGAACCAGGGCGACCCCATCGGCAGCGGCCACGACCTCGAGAACGGAATCTGGCAGGACGGCGCCACCATCGTCGAGACCAGCGCCGGGGAGCTCTGGGCCTTCCTCAACAAGTTCAAGACCCAGTCCTTCAAGACCGACTCCCTTGGCCGCCCACTCTGAGCCGCTGCGACCTCACGACCGCGTGGTCCTCGACCTCTCGGGCCACGCCGAGACACGGTGCGCGCCCCGGCGCTCAGCCGCGAGGATCGGGAGCTGCTGGCCGAAACAGCTGGACCCTCAACGCTCAGCTACGCATCATCGGCTGGCATGTCCCGGTGCATGTGGGTGCACGTGAGCTGGGTGGACCAGGAGTGCGCCGTCATCCAGAAAGCGCCCGCCACGCAGGCGCTGATCCTGCCATTGGGGGCCCTTCCCGATGGCGACCACCGGCTGGAGATGTCCATCGCGCGACCCTGGTTCGACACCCTTGACGCGATCGGGCCGGGGAACGCCTACCTTGACGACTCAACCATCGAGTTCACGATTCCTGGGTGACAGCCCAACTCTCCACAGACCACGCCATCAGCGATCAGTTGGGCTGAGCGGCTAACGGGCGGTGGCCGCCCCTCCGGGCCAGCCACACCGGCGAGGGTTCTTTAGTATGGTCGCGCCAGCGGCCGCGCGCTCACGATGCAGTTGGGGGGTGGTCCCCGCTGCGAAGCTCCTCCGCGATCTCCTTGGCCCACGACTCGATGTCGTCCCAGTCGCGGAAGTCGCCCGCAGGCAGCAGGTCCTGTGCGGCAGGCATGGCGCGGGTGACCCGTTCCCCGAAGCCGATCGGCTTGTGGGTGGGGTCGAACGCGCCGAAGAACACCCGTTCCCCGCGTGGCGACAGCGATTGGGTGAGTTCGTCGAACTCCCGCGGGCGGGCGACTGCCAGCGCGTCGTTGCCTTCGGCGTCCACGGGCTCGGTGCCGAGGGGTCCGCTACTGAACAACCACACGGACCGTGTGGACAGCGCCGCGCGGTGCCGGTGCGCGTACTGCAGCGCCGGCTTGAGCCAGTGGAACATGTACGCGGCGCCGCCGAGGACGACTGCGTCGTAGTTCTCGGGCGGATCGGCGGACTCGACCGGCACCGCCTGCGCTGAGAGGCCCTCCTGCGTGAGCACCTCGGCTATCCGCTCGGCGATCCCAGCCGTTGATCCGTGTCGGGTCGCATAGGCCACGAGTACCTTCATCCTCTTGCCCTCCCCCTGCGTGGTTTCAATGCTCCACGGTGCGGGCGCGCAACTCGTGGCTGTCTACGGACAGCACCTGCAGGGTGAACGCACGGCCGTCCACAAGCTGGACCGCTAGCCCCTCCGGCGTCGGCTGCCAACGCCCGGACACTGGAACCGGACCGTCCGTCTGGGAGTCGTGGACGGCGACGAATGTGCCATCGTCCTCGACCGAGAACCCTGCCACCGACCGCGACAACGGAGCTCCCTCCCGCGGGATGTAGACGCCGACACCGTCGTCGTCCATGCGAATCGGGCCACGCCAGCTCTGGAACAGGGCGGCCGGTACGTCCGCGTTCCCTACTCGGTAGAAGAACGCGTGACCGAAGCGCGACGACCGGACAGCGTGGAACGGGAAGGTGACCGTCGCGCCGCCGAACTCATCCTCGACCTCGAGGTAGTGGACATCCGCGGTCCCTCCGCGAATTCCGCGGTTGTAGAGCCGGATCTCCTCGATGGTGACAGTGGCTCCCCCGCGCCGTTGACCCAGCGCGACGACGGTTACCACCTCCGTGTCCCAGTCGACAGGCTGACCAGTCGGCGGTTCGCCCTGGAAGAAGTCGGCGAAGGACGGTTGGTCGCGGAGCACTGCGGCGACGGCCTCCTCGGGCCCGTTGTCGCCCTGGGCGACGCTCGTGAACTCGAGTGGCTCAGTGTCCGCGGTCGGGATGTCCATGGTTTCTCCTTCTCCGTGGGGTCGAGGATGCCGCCCACAGTAGCCGGGAGTGCCCCGGCGTGACAGTGGCCTTAAGTCCCTTTCCTCCTTGGAGGGGAATCATTAGAGTCACCACACAACCCGGAAGCGTCGCAACCCCACCCAAGGAGCGCACCATGACCGCCGTTGACCACCCGGCCCTTTCCGCCCTGTCAGCCGCACTCAACGACGCCGCAGACCTGCTGCGGGTCCCCGTCGAGGGCGTGGCGCTGGAACGCATGGAGGCACGGGAGTGGCCCGACTCGTGCCTGGGCGTCCCTGCAGACGACGACGCATGCGCAGACGTGATCACGCCGGGATACCTCATCCAGTTGAGCGACGGCTTCACCTACCACGCCGACCAACGGGGCAACGTACGCCGGGCCCTGGAGCAGGTCCCGCACCCGGACACCGAGATCAGGCTGCGCTACTCGATCTCGGGAGGGATCGCCGGAGGTTCCACCTTCTACGAAACCGACAGCTACCAACTCTCGGACGCAGAGGAGGATGAGCTACGGCGCCTGATCACCGAGGCCGACTTCTTCAACGTCGCCAACGTCCTGCCGGAGTCACCCGTCAACGACGGGATCACGATGCGGCTCTGGATCGCGGTCGGCAGGCGCAACCATGAGGTGATCCGTGGCGACGGCATCGACGCTGAAGACACAGAGGCCCTCCTCGCGTTGGTCGAGTGGGCGGCCGCCCGGACTCCAGCGCGCTTCCCTGGCCTCACCGACGACCTGGGCTGAGCTCATGACACGGTGGGGGTCACTGTGGAGACGAGCGCGACCTCACAGTCCAGGACGCAGTTCGACAGGTCCCCGAGTCCGCTGTCCACGCGGCCGACTTTCACCAGGTCGGCGGCCGCCTCCCCCGCGCCGGCGGTGAGGAACACCACCAGCGACCGCTCAACCGGGGAGTAACCGACGTCGCCGGGCTCATAGTTGGTCATCGGATCGCCCGCGACGTTGAGCGCATCCGGCAGCTGGGCGACCTGCGCGGTACCCATGCGGTCACTGAAAGACAAGGTGTCCGGAAGCTGGGCGACCATCGCCGGCGTCGTGTTCAGCGAGAGGTCGAGGGTCATCTCAGACCCTCCCGCCGTGGAGCAGGCGGACACGGTCGCGGCGACGGCGGTGAGGGCGAAGGCAGTCAGGAATCGAAGCGTCATAGGACCAGTGAATCCGCGCAGGCAGGGGTTGGGGAGTCCCGGGTGTGACGTGCCCTGGCAGGGTATCCCGCCAGCATCCCCCTCCGACGTAGCCTGAATCCATGGACAACCGCTCCGAGGTTCGTGAGTTCCTGATGTCGCGCCGAGCGCGCGTGGAACCCGAAATGGTCGGACTCCCCCGCGTGGGCGACCGCCGCGTCTCCGGACTGCGCCGCAGCGAGGCAGCCACCCTGGCCGGCGTCAGCGTCGAGTACTACGCCCGCCTCGAACGGGGCGCCATCGCCGGAGCCTCCTCAGCCGTCCTTGACGGCCTTGCGAAAGCACTGCTGATGGACGATGCCGAACGCGGACACCTCTACCGCCTCGCCCGCCAAGCCGACAACACCACCCCCACACCACGCCGCCGCGGCCGAACCCCGAAAACCTGGCGGCCATCGTCAAGTATCCAGTGGGTCCTGGACTCAATGTCCTCCGCCGTGGCCATGATCGGCAACGGCCGCACCGACCTGCTGGCCTGGAACACCCTCGGCGGAGCCCTCATGGACCAGATGATCACTAACGCCACAGAGCAGCCACCCAACTTCGCCCGCTACACCTTTCTCGACCCCGCATCACAGGACTTGTACCCAGACTGGGACGCCTCCGCAGCAATGAACGTGGCGATGCTGCGCACCGAAGCCGGCCGCGACCCCCACGACAAGCAACTCCACGACCTCGTCGGCGAACTGTCCACCAGGAGCGAGCACTTCCGCACCCTGTGGAGCCACCACGACGTCTGGCAACACGACTCCGGCGTCAAGCGGTACCGCCACCACGCCGTCGGAGAGATGACCCTCCACTACGACGGCCTCGACATCGTCGGCCACCCCAGCGCTCAACTCACCGTCCTCAGCGCCGAACCCGGCACCCGCGACGCCGAAACGCTGCGCCTCCTCGGCTCCTGGGCCTCGTCGATGACAGTCCCGGCTCATCCGCCCTTGAGCTGACTCGCGACAGTCGGGTCTCTCACGCGAGGCTCGGATGCTATGGCCCGAGACCTTGTGAGTGACCCCGCGTCGAGGAGGCGATGGCCGCGCCAACCAAGCTGGCGGGAGCGCAGGTAAGTGTGTGGGCAGTGCAGCTCTCTGGGTTGTCTGGGCGGGTTCGGGTCTTTTTCATCTGGGGATTCGTCCGCGTTCTACCCTGAAGGAGTCACGGGACTTCACCCGCTCGGACAGCTGAGGAAGCGTTCACATGACCACATTCGAGCACCTGCTGCAGCCGATCACGATCGGCAACCTCCAACTCAGGAACCGGCTGCTCCTGACCCCCATGGGTACCGAATTCGGCACCCACGACGGGCATTCGACGCCGGCAGAGGCGGCCTACTACGGCGAGCGCGCCAAGGGCGGCACTGGCTTGGTGATGACCGGCATCAACTTCGTCTCCGGGATCTTCGATCCGATTGCCCCCGGCCTCTCGCGCATCGACACCGACGCACACACCCCCGGCATCAAGGCGATCGCGGACGCAGTCCACGAGGGGGGCAGCGTCCTCGCCCTGCAGTTGACGATGGGGCTTGGGCGCAACAACCAGTATTGCCAGACCCTGAACATGGAGCCGCGGTCATCGTCGGACAACACGTGGTTCTTCGACCCGGGCGTGCTGTGCAAGCCGCTGGAGGTCGAGGAGATCCAGCGCATCGTGTCCGATACCGGAGAGGCCGCCCGCCGGGCCTTCGAGGCGGGCGTCGATGTGATCGACATCCACGGCCACACCGGCTACCTGGTCGACCAGTTCATGAGTTCGTGCTGGAACCGCCGCACCGACCAGTACGGGGGCAGCACCGAGAACCGCTGCCGCTTCGCCGCTGAACTCATTTCCGCGATCAGGAAGAACGCCCCGGGGCTGCCAGTCAGCTTCCGCATCTCGGTGAATCACCGCTTCGAGGGCGGCCGGAGCTGGCAGGAGACCCGAGAGATCGTCCAACACCTGGAGAAGGCCGGCATCGACCTGCTCATTTGCGACGACGGCTCCTACGAGGCCATGGACTACGTCTTCCCGCCCTACTACCTCGGCGACGACTGCATGGTCTCGGCGGCTGCGGCAGTGAAGCCAGTCGTCAGAATCCCCGTCGCAGCCTGCGGCAATATCACGCCTGAGAGCGGCGAGAAGGTGCTGGCCCGCGGCGCCGCCGACATGATCGGCATCGGGCGCGGACTCATCGCCGACCCGCACATCATCCGCAAGATCGAAGCCGGCCAAGCTGCCCGAATCCGTCCCTGTATCCGCTGCAACCAGCTCTGCACGGGGAATGCCTTCAACGGCAAGGCGATCGGCTGTGCAGTGAACCCCGAGGTCGCACACGAGGCGGATCGCATCATCACCAAGACCGCCACGCCGAAGAGGATCGTGATTGTCGGCGCCGGTCCGGCCGGCCTCGAGGCGGCGCGGGTCGCGGGCCTGCGCGGCCACACGGTTGACGTCTACGACAAGGAGAGCCGCATCGGAGGCGTACTTTTCCCGGCCGCGACGCCGGACTTCAAGCGCGAGCTGCGGAAGATGATCGACTGGTGGGCCGGTGAGCTCGCCGAACTGCCGAACGTGACCGTCCACCTTGATGCCGAGATCACTCAGGACTCGGCCGAGCTGGCAGAAGCCGACGAGATCATCGTGGCTACGGGTTCGCACCCGCTGCACCCGCCGATTCGCGGCATGGACAAGCCGATCGTCATGGACGTCATCGACGCTCATACAGGTGGGCAGCCCGCCCACCGCGTCATCATCTGCGGCGGCGGCCGGTCCGGCGCCGACCTCGGCCTCGAACTCGCTCAGGACGGTCACGAGGTGACAGTGGTCGAAATGCTGGACGAGATCGCCCGTGACATGTTGTTCCTCAACCGCATTTCGCTGCTGCGCTCGATGGCTGAGTGCAACGTTCAGATCCTGACAAGCCACAAGGTGAAGGAGATCACCGACACCGGCGTCGTCGTCGAAGGACCCGACGGCGAGGTGACACTGGAAGCCGACACAGTGGTAGCGGCCTTCGGCGTGCGGCCGGCACAGGAACTGGCTGAGGAACTCGGCAAGGTCGGTGCCGGGGCTCCGTTCGCTGCGCAGACGGCCAACCGGCCGGTCCACCCCGTCGGTGACTGCGTGACACCCCGCAAGGTCGGTGACGCAATCAACGATGCCTACGAGCTGGCATTCAGCCTCTGACCGACCGGGCTGAAGCAGATGGGGTCGGGGACTTTGGGAACTCGGCAGCGTAGTCGACGAACCAAGTGCTATCCAGTCCGCGGCGCCTCTCTTTGACGGTTCGTCGCCAGCTGGCCTGGGGTGCGACTAGCGTGAAATCAGGGTCTGCGGCGACCGGTTCCAGGGCATCGGCAGCCCCGTTCGACAGAGAGGGTCTCCCATGTCCGGAATCATGAGGCAGATCGGCCGGCTCACCCGGCTCCCGTGGTGCTGCCGTCCGCCGGCAGCCCCATCAGGGCTGACCGCGACCCCGGCCGGGGGCAGCGCGGAGGTCCAGGTCACCTGGAATCCGCTGGCCGCCCCGGCTTCGGTGGCGCACTATCGGGTCTATCGCCGCAAGTTCATCGGGCAGTTCGACCTGCTGGCCGTAGTCACGGCCGACGCCGTGGGGGTCCTGGTGCCGGGCAAGCTGGGGATCGTGGACGCTCCCGACTACTGGCCGTGGCCCTCTGGCAGCGATCCCTCGGCGGAGCGCTGCTACGCAGTGTCGGTGGTGTCGACCCGGGGCCTGGAGGGGCCGATGTCCGGAGTGGCCTGCGCCTGGCCGTCATAGCCCGAGCATGCGTGGCCCGGCTTCCAGGACCTGGGAGCTTCAACCCGGAGTGGCACAGTGCGCGCTCAGCCGGCCTTGTTGGTTTGGAATTGGTCAAGACGCCGTTCGGGCCAGACGACGATCTAGGATTCACGATCTGGCAGGCTCTGGTCTGTCTGCAGGATGCTATCCATGTGGCGGTTTCTGTGCATATACGCAGAAACCGCCACATGGATAGCATCCTGCAGGACCATCGCCAGAGAGGGGAGTTGTACCGGCTACCGATGGCCCGGACCCTAGGATTCGTGAGGGGTGCAAAGACCCCGGTGATCGCGGTGAATCACGTGTGACAAGGTGTTTCACTTGTCGGGCTGACAGGATTTGAACCTGCGACCCCTTGACCCCCAGTCAAGTGCGCTACCAAGCTGCGCTACAGCCCGCCGTCGCCATCTCTGGCAACTCGCACAGCTTAGCGACTTTGCCCGGACTTGGCACATCGACCCATCGTGTCAGTTCCGACGCGACGGGCAGGCGTCAAGGATGACGGCTGCCCAATCGCTTTCAGGAGCCCACTCACTCCTCGAAACTGGCGTCCATCGTGATCTCGACACCGGCCAGCGCCTGGGATACGGGGCATTCTGCCTTGGCCGTCCCCGCGAAGGCGAGGAACTCGTCCGCGGTCAACCCGGGGACCCGGCCGACGACCGTGAGGTGGCTCCCGGTGATCCCCGTCCCTGGCACGAACGTGACGTCGGCCTTCGTATCCAGTGAGGCCGGGGGCGTGTCATTCTTGGCCAAGATGTTCGACAGCGCCATCGAGAAGCACGTGGCGTGCGCGGCCGCGATGAGTTCCTCCGGATTGGTAGCACCTTGGCCGGACTCCGCGCGAGCGCCCCATGCCACGTCGAACGTCGCGAGGCCGGAAGTCACCAACTCGACCTGTCCCGAGCCTTCGAAGAGGCTGCCTTCCCAATGTGCCTGCGCGGTGCTGGTGGTTGCCATGATGTCTCCTACTGTCGGCCCCGGAGGGGTCACGTGCGTTTGACCTCCACCCAACCACACCGTCGGCCTCCTCGGGAAGAGCCACCAAAGACGATCAGACGCGGTCCTTGCGCTTCTCCCGCGCCCGGACCTCAACCTGCACGGGTGATCCGACGAAGCCGAAGTCCTCGCGCAGCCGGCGCTCGACGAAGCGCTTGTACTGCTCGTCCATGAGCCCGCTGGTGAAGAGCACGAACATGGGCGGGCAGTTGTGCGCCTGCGTGCCGAAGAGAATGCGCGGCTGCTTGCCGCCCCGCACCGGGTGCGGGTGTGCCGCGGCGAGTCGGCCGAGGAAGGCGTTCAGCTTGCCGGTGGAGATTCTGGTCTCCCACCCTGCCGCAGCGGCCTCGATGGCCTTACTGAGCTTGTCGACGTTGCGGCCGGTCAGCGCCGAGATGTTCACGGTGGGCGCCCAGCGCCAACCCGTCAGGTCGCGGTCGATCTCACGCTCCAGATACTTGCGCCGCTCCTCGTCGGTGAGATCCCACTTATTGAACGCAATGACCATCGCGCGCCCCGCATCCTCGATGGAGTTGAGGATGCGCAGGTCCTGGTCCGTGAGCGGCTCGGAGGCGTCGATCACCATGATGCAGACCTCGGCGCGCTCGATCGCCGCCTGTGTGCGGAGGCTGGCGTAGTACTCGTGCCCGCTGGCCTCCTTGACGCGGCGGCGGATGCCGGCGGTGTCGATCAGCCGATACACCTGTCCACCCACCTCGACGATCTCGTCGACGGGGTCCACGGTGGTGCCGGAGATGTCCGAGACCACGACCCTCTGCTGGTCGGCCAGCTTGTTCAGCAGGGACGACTTGCCCACGTTGGGCTTCCCGACGATGGCCACGCGACGTGGCCCGGCCGCCTCGACCTCGGCCTCCCGTGGCGCCTCAGGCAGCGCGGCGAGGAGCGCATCGAGGAGATCACCGGAGCCGCGACCGTGCATGGCGGAGACGGGGTACGGCTCCCCCAGCCCCAGATTCCACATCGTGGCGGCCATCACCTCGTGGCGTTGATCGTCGACCTTGTTGGCGGCCAGGACGACGGGCTTGTTTGATCGGCGCAGGACGCGGACCACGGCCTCGTCCTCGTCGAGGGTGCCGACGTGGGCGTCCACGACGAACAGCACGGCGTCCGCCAGTGAGATGGCCAGTTCTGCCTGCTCCGCGATCTGCGCTGCCATGCCCTGGGCGTCGGAGAGCCAACCACCCGTGTCCACGAGCACGAACTCGCGGCCGTTCCAGTTGGCGTCGTAGGACACGCGGTCTCGCGTGACGCCGGGTTGATCCTGCACCACCGCCTCGCGGCGGCCAAGGATGCGGTTGACCAGCATCGACTTGCCGACGTTGGGCCGCCCGACGACGGCAACGATCGGCTTGCGCAGCTCGCTCACAGTGGCTCCTTGGTCTTGGTGCGGACTCTCCATCCTACTGGGAGCGGACAAGCGCGACGATTCGATCAACCACCTCGTCGGGGCTGAGCCACGTGGAGTCGATCACCGTGACCCCCTCGGCGGCCTCGGTGAAGTTTGCCACCGTCGAGTCGTCGCGATCCCGACGCAACACTTGGTCCGTCACCTCGTCCGCGGTGGCGAGGTCCGCCACCTCGGCCGCGCGGCGCGCCACTCGTGCCGCCGGGTCCGCGACGAGGAGCACCCTCACATCGGCGTCAGGTGCGACGACGGTGGTGATGTCGCGGCCCTCGACCACCATCCGACCGCCGTGCTCATCGATGATGCGGCGCATCATGGAGGTCAGCAGACGCCGGACCTCGAGGTTCGTGGCGATCCGGGACACGGCCGCCGAGATCCGGGGCTCCCGGATCTCGAGAGTCACATCCGTCCCGTCGATGACGAACGCTGGCGCATCGGGAGAGGTCCGCACCACAAGGTCGCAGCCCGCCACCAGTGCCGCCGCCTCCTCGTCCGAGGCGCCGTCAGGGTAGCGGCGCAGATACTCGGTGGTGGCCGCGCGGTACATGGCGCCGGTGTCAAGGTAGCCGAGCCCCAGACGGCCGGCCAGGAGCTTCGCGGTGGTGGACTTCCCCGACCCGCTGGGCCCGTCGATCGCGATCAGCAAGCTCATTGAACGCCTCCCCTTCCGGCCCAGCCGGTCCACCCGCGGGCCACGATGTCTGCCCGCAACTGCTCCGCCATCTCGCGCTCCACCGAGATCGACAGGTAGCCCACCTCGCGCACCGGATCGTGCGTGAGCTCGAAGTCTTCCACGTTGAACCCGGCCTCGCCGATGTCGGTGAACAGCCGACCCAGCGCGCGGGGCTCGTCCGGGATCTCGACCGTGACCGACACCGTGTCCAGCGGGTCGTGGCCGTGCTTGCCCACCAGCGAGTGGGCACCCGCCTGACCCATCGCCAGGAACCGCTCGAGCTCCTCCGGCTGGTCCAGGACGCCGATGAGGTGGCTGAGATCCTGCGCCACCTCACTCAGCTCGTGCCGCACTGCCCCCGCGTTCGCGGTCAGGATCTGGCGCCAGAGAGCCGGGTCCGAGCCGGCGATGCGCGTGACGTCACGGATCCCCTGCCCCGCCAGCCTCAGATTGCCCGCCGGCACCTCCCTCAGATGGCTGGCCGTCAGGATGCTCATCAGGTGCGGAACGTGGCTGACCTGCGCCACCGCCTCGTCGTGCTCCGCCGGGGGCATGGTCACCACCAGCGCGCCCACATCCCGGGCCAACTGCTCGACAGCAACCACATCCTCCGGGGCGTTCCCCGCGACGGGGGTCACCACCCAGGTGCGGTCGCGGAACAGGTCCCCCGACGCCGTGAGCGGACCGGTGAACTGCGAGCCAGCCATCGGATGCGAGCCGACGTAGCGGCGGTGTTCGGGCACCAGGGTGGCGACGGCGGCGAGGATGGGCGCCTTCACGGACCCGACGTCGGTCACCACGGCGTCAGGAAACTTGCCGAGCACCTCAGCCACCAGGGCGGGGATCACGGCGGGCGGGGTGGCCACCACCACGATGTCCGGGTTGTCCGTGGACTCGTCGCTGATGCGACCGGCACCGAGCCCGGCGGCCACCAGGGAATGCGAGGAGACAATGTCCCACAGCATCACGTCGTAGCCGGCGCGGGTCAGCGCCAGGCCCAGCGACGACCCCACCAGGCCGGCGCCCAGGATCAGCACCCGCCGCGTCATGCCCTGCCGCCGAGCTCGGCGGGGATGTTCGCCGGCCGGGGGCCCTGATAGTCGGGTCCGTAGGCACCGGGGGCGGGGCGCCGCTTGCGCATCGGCGCCGCGACCCCGGGCGCCAACCGTCGGGAGGTGATGAGGAAGCCGGTATGCCCCGAGGTGCCGTGGCCAGGCCGGATGGCGAGGCCCTCGGCGTGCCAGTCGCGCACCGTGGTCTCGGTGGCGTGCGGCTCGGTGAATCCTCCGTGGGCCCGGAACGTGTCGGCCACCTTGCCGAGCTGGGTGGCTGTGGCCACGTAGCAGGTGAGAACCCCGCCGGCGACGAGACGCTCCCCCACGGCGTCGATGCACTCCCACGGAGCCAGCATGTCCAGTACCGCACGGTCGATGGGCTCGTCGTCGATGGCCTCCACGAGGTCCCCGACGGTCAGCCGCCAGGCGGGGTGCGGCCCCCCGAGGAAGGCCTCAACGTTGCCGCGGGCCACGTCGGCGAACTGCTGGCGGCGCTCGTAGGAGTGCAGCGAACCCTCAGGCCCGATGGCGCGCAGCAGCGCGATCGACAACGCGCCCGACCCGACGCCTGCCTCCAGTACGCGGGCGCCCGGGTAGATGTCGGTCCACATGAGGATCTGCGCGGCGTCCTTGGGATAGATGACGGCGGCGTCCCGCGGCATCGAGACCATGAACTCACTCATCAGCGGCCGGAACGCCAGATACTGCTGCCCCCCGGCGGAGGTCACCGTGACGCCCTCAGGTCCGCCGATCAGCTCGTCGTGGCTGACGGCGCCCTTGGTGGTGTGCCAGACCCCGCCGTCCTTCAGGAGGATCGACTTGCGGCGGCCCTTGCCGTCGGTGAGAGTGACCCGGTCCCCCGCCTTGAGCGGGCCTGTGTTCACGCCGGAAAGGTTCATCTGACTTCCTTCAACTCACGCCACACGCTGGCCAGCTCCGGCCACGTGGTGGTGGTCAGCCCGCGGGAGGAGACATGCATGCGGGGATGCGGCGGCAGGTCCACCATCGACGGGACAGCGTAGACCACCGCACCCGCGGCCAGCGCGGCGGTGGTCCCGGGGACGGAGTCCTCCAGGGCCACAGCATCCTCGGCGGCCACGCCCAACCTGGAGGCCGCCGTCAGGTAGCCCTCGGGGTGCGGTTTCGCCCGCGACACCTCGTCGACGGTCACGATGACCTCCACGTTGCCGGGCAGCCGCTCGCGGGCCGCCTCCAGGATGATGCGGTCGCTGGCGGTGACGATGGCGCACGGCACGCCCGCGTCGGCCAGCTCGGCCATCAGCTCCCGCGCCCCGGCCATCCACGGCAGGTCGTGGGCGCGGATGTGGGCGGCGATGCGCTCATGGAGCTCCTGCCACACCGAGGCCGCCTCCTCCGGGATTCCCATGTCGTCGGCCATCATCTGCGCGGTGATCATGGCGTGCTGCCCGTGGCAGGCCAGCATCATGTCCTCACCCCACTCGACGCCGTACCCGGCCAGCATCTCGCGCTCTGTGGCGGCCCACAGCGGCTCGGTGTCCACCAGGGTGCCGTCGAAGTCCCAGAGGACCGCCTTCGGCTCAGCCTGCATTGAAGTACTTCGCCTCGGGGTGGTGCACGACGATGGCGTCGGTGGACTGCTCGGGGTGCAGCTGAAGCTCCTCGCTCAGCTCCACGCCGATGCGCGACGGATCGAGCAGCGCCACCAACTTCGCGCGGTCCTCGAGATCCGGGCAGGCGGGGTAGCCGAATGAGTAGCGCGACCCGCGGTACGCCTGGTCCCGGATGGCGGCGGTGATGTCGGGGCTGGCGGCGAAGCCGAGGTCCTCGCGGATGCGGCTGTGCCACAGCTCTGCCAGCGCCTCGGTGAGTTGCACGGAGAGTCCGTGCAGTTCCAGGTAGTCACGGTAGGCGTTGGCCTCGAAGATTCGTTGCGTTGCCTTGGCGACCTCCGCCCCCATGGTGACCAGCTGCATCGCCAGGACGTCCGGGCCGTGGGCGGCGGCCTCCTCCTCGTCGCGGAAGAAGTCCGCCAGGCACAGCCGCTTGTCGCGGCGCTGCCGCGGGAACGTGAACCGTGCCACCTCGCGTGCCGGATCCTCCGGCGACCCGACGATCAGCGTCTCCCCAGCCGAGTGCACCGGGAAGTAGCCGTAGACCACTCCGAAGTTGGCGAGGTTGTCGGTCTTGATCCGGTCCAGCCACATCCGCAGCTGCGGCATGGCCTCGGTCTCGACGAGCTCCTCGTAGGAGGCGCCGTCGCGCAGCGGCTTGAGCCCCCATTGCCCCAGGAACGTGGCCCGGTGGTCCAGCCAGGCTGCCACCTCGGCCAGGGCGATGCCCTTCACCACGCGGGTGCCCCAGAACGGGGGCGTGGGCACGTCGACGCCACGGGCGACCTCCGAGCGGACCCCCAGCTCCGGCTCCACGACCTCCACCAGGGAGGTCTTGGCGTAGCGGCGCTTCCGCGGCGCGGGCAGCGCCGCACCCGGAATGCCCTGCTTGACGGCCATCACGGCGTCCATCAGCGCCAGGCCCTCGAAGGCGTCCTTGGCGTAGCGCACCTCGCCGTCGAACATGTCGCCGAGGTCGTGCTCGACGAAGGTCCTGGTCAGCGCCGCGCCGCCGAGGAGCACCGGGTACTTCTCCGCCAGACCGAGGCGGTTGAGCTCGGCGAGGTTGTCCTTCATCACCAGCGTGGA
Source organism: Tessaracoccus sp. MC1679 (assembly GCF_014164775.1). GTDB lineage: Bacteria > Actinomycetota > Actinomycetes > Propionibacteriales > Propionibacteriaceae > Arachnia. The sequence continues at coordinate 280,041 of NZ_JACJGB010000005.1, read as the reverse complement.
CTTCACCAGGAGCCCGGACATGCCGATCGCGTCCGCCCCGTGCTGCTGGGCGGCCTCGACGATGGCCTGGATGGGCTGCTTGATGCCGATGTTGATCACCGTGTAGCCGTTGTTGCTGACGATGATGTCGACGAGATTCTTGCCGATGTCGTGCACGTCGCCGCGGACCGTCGCCAGCACCAGGGTGCCCTTCCCGGCATCGTCGTCGGCCTTCTCCATGTGGGGCTCGAGATAGGCCACCGACTGCTTCATCACCTCGGCGGACTGCAGCACGAACGGGAGCTGCATCTGGCCGGACCCGAACAGCTCCCCCACCACCTTCATGCCCGCCAGGAGGTCCTCGTTGATGATGTCCAGCGCGGCCTTGCCCTGGAGGGCCTCATCCAGGTCCGCGGCGAGGCCCTTGCCCTCACCATCGATGATGCGGCGCTGCAGCCGCTCGGCCAGCGGGAGCGCGGCCAGCTCGGCGGCACGCGAAGCCCGCACCGAGGCCGCCGTCACGCCCTCGAACAGGTCCAGGAACTTCGTCAGAGGATCGTAGTCACCGTCCCGGCGGTCGTAGACGAGGTCCAGCGCGACCAGGCGCTGCTCCTCAGGGATGCGGTCCATGGGGATGATCTTGGCGCTGTGAACGATGGCCGAGTCCAGGCCGGCGACGACGCACTCGTGCAGGAACACCGAGTTGAGCACCATGCGCGCCGCTGGGTTGAGGCCGAAGGACACGTTGGACACGCCCAAGGTGGTGCGTACCCCGGGATAGCGGCGTTTGAGCTCGGAGATGGCCTCGATGGTCTCAATGCCGTCGCGCCTGGTCTCCTCCTGGCCCGTGGCGATGGGGAACGTGAGGCAGTCGACGAGGATGTCGCCGACGTCCATCCCCCAGTTGCCCACCAGGTCGTCGATGAGGCGGGACGCCACCCGCACCTTCCACTCGGCCGTGCGCGCCTGGCCCTCCTCGTCGATGGTGAGCGCCACCACGGCGGCACCGTGTTCGCGCACCATCGGCATGATGCGCCCGAATCGCGATTCCGGCCCGTCCCCGTCCTCGTAGTTGACCGAGTTGATGATGCTGCGGCCCGCCAGCCGCTCCAACCCGGCCTGGAGGACGGGCGGCTCGGTGGAGTCGAGGACGACCGGAAGGGTCACCGAGGTGGAGAGCCGGGCGGCGAGCACCGCCATGTCGGCGGCACCGTCGCGCCCCACGTAGTCCACGCACAGGTCCAGCACGTGGGCCCCGTCACGGGCCTGCGCCTTCGCGATGTCCACACACTCGTCCCAGTTCTCCGCCAGCATGGCGTCGCGGAACGCCTTGGAGCCGTTGGCGTTGGTGCGCTCCCCGATGCTGAGGTAGCTCGCGTCCTGCGCGAACGGCACCTCGATGTACAGCGACGACGCCGCCCGCTCGGTCTCCGGGTGCCTGGGCACCACCTCGCGGCCGGCGTAACGCTCAGCCAGCAGCCGGATGTGCTCGGGCGTGGTGCCGCAGCAGCCCCCGATCATGGCAAGGCCGAACTCCTCGACGTAGGCCCCGAGTGCGTCGGCCAACCCGTCGGGGCCGAGGGGGTAACGGGCGCCGTCGGCGGTCAACTCCGGGAGCCCGGCGTTGGGCATGGCTCCGATGGCGATCCCGGCGCGCCGCGACAGATGCCTGAGGTGCTCGCTCATCTCCGCCGGGCCGGTGGCACAGTTGAGGCCGATGCAGTCCACGCCCAACGCCTCGAGAGTGGTCAGCGCAGCGCCGATCTCCGAGCCGAGCAGCATGGTGCCGGTGGTCTCGACAGTGACGTTGATCAGGATCGGCAGCTCCACCCCCATCCGCTCGCGCGCGCGCTTGGCGGCGATGACGGCCGCCTTGGCCTGGAGCAGGTCCTGGCAGGTCTCGATCTGCACCGCGTCGATGCCGCCGCGGATCATCGCCTCCACCTGCCGCTGGTAGGCGTCCCGGATGTCGGCGAACGCGATGTGGCCCAGCGTAGGCAGCTTGGTGCCCGGGCCCATCGAGCCGAGCACGAAGCGGGGCCACTCGTCGGTGCCGAACTCGTCCGCGACACCGCGCGCAATCCTGGCCGCAGCCTCAGCCAGCTCCTCGAGGCGGTCCACGATGTCGTACTCGGCCAGCGCCGCGAGGTTCGTGCCGAACGAGTTGGTCTCCACCGCGTCCGCACCGGCCTCGAAGTAGGCGCGGTGCACGGAGGCAACCACATCCGGGCGGGTCACGGACAGGATCTCGTTGCAGCCTTCAAGCCCGAGGAAGTCCTCATCGACGGACAGCTCGCCGAAGGACTGCAGCATGGTCCCCATCGCCCCATCGGCGACGAGGACGCGACGGTTCAACAGGTCAGAGAGGGTTTTCGACACCCGCACAGGCTACCTGCCCCACTGTAGGGTGGAACAATGCAGTTCACGCCGCTGGAGGGTCTTCGGGAGCCAGCCGTCGTCATCGCCTTCTCGGGCTGGAACGACGCGGGCAATGCCGCCAGTGACCTGATGCGCCACCTCATCGACGCCTACCCCGGCACGGACGCGGGCATCATCGACGACGAGCGGTACTACGACTTCCAACACACCCGTCCACTCCTGCAACGCGCGGTGGACGGACCATGGGTGGAGTGGCCCGCCGTGCGGATCCGGGTAGTCCATCACCCCGAGCGCGACATCGTGGTCATGCTGGGTCCCGAGCCCAACCTGCTGTGGCGCACGTTCGCCGCCGAGCTGATCGGGCGGATCAAGCAGATCGAGCCGGAGATCGTCCTGTTCCTCGGCGCGATGCTGAGCGACACCCCCCACTCGCGCCCGCTCCCGGTGGGGCTCTACACCTCGGATCCGATGGTGGAGCGCACCTTCCACATGCAGAACAACGACTACACGGGACCAACCGGGATGATCGGAGTGGCGAGCCAGCTGATGATCCACGAGCGGATTCCCGCGGCGTCCCTGTGGGTCTCGGTGCCGCACTATGTGTCCACACCACCCAACCCCAAGGCCCAGGACGCACTGCTGACCGAGTTGGAGGGCGTCCTCAAGATCTCCGTGGACCACAAGAGCATCCCCGAGGAGGCGGTGCGCTGGTCCTCTGCCGTGGATCAGCTGAGCCAGCAGGACCCGGACATCGCCGAGTACATCGAGCAGCTCGAGGAGGCCCGGGACCAGGAGGAGGTCAAGGAGGCCACCGGCGACACGATCGCGGCCGAGCTGGAGAAGTTCCTCCGACGCCAGATCGAGGACGAGGAGTCCGACGGAGGCTAGGGAACCACTGATCAATCATGTCCTGGCTGCGGCGCACCGGATCGGGCGATCTGACACCCCTCCATCTGGATATGGACGCTAGTGGGCGCAGGCCGCCACAGCGGCCTCGCGCAGCTCGCGCACCATGACGTCGGGATCCGGCGCGCTGTAGACCGCGGACCCGGCGACGAACGTGTCCGCCCCGGCCTCCGCGCAGCGCCCGATCGTCTCGGGGCTGACGCCCCCGTCGACCTGCAGCCAGATGGGTCGATCCCCGATGAGCGCCCGGGTCCGGCGAATCTTGGGCAGCACCACGTCCAGGAACTTCTGTCCCCCGAAGCCAGGCTCCACCGTCATGAGCAGGACCATGTCCACCTCGCCGAGGATGTCGGCGTAGCCCTCGATGGCGGTCGCGGGCTTGAGCGCCATCGAGGCGCGGGCTCCGAGCCGGCGCAGCTCCCGGGCCAAGCGGATGGGCGCCCCTGCGGCCTCGATGTGGAACGTCACGGACTCCGCGCCCGCCTCGGCGTAAGCCGGCGCCCACCGGTCCGGATCCTGGATCATGAGGTGGATGTCCAGCATCTGTCCAGTGACCTTGCGCAGCGCCTCCACCACCGGCAGGCCGATGGTGAGGTTGGGCACGAAGTGGTTGTCCATGACGTCGACGTGGATCATGTCCGCGCCGGGGATCCGGCCGATTTCGACGGCCAGGTTCGCGAAGTCCGCGTTGAGGATGCTGGGCGTGATACGCATGCCCGACAGCCTATCTTCCGGTCAGCCGCGCAGGAGCGCGAGGTACATCGCGTCGGTGCCGTGCCGGTGCGGCCACAGCTGCACGTCCTCGCCCAGCTCGCAATCCGGCACGCCCGGCAGTGAGTCAGCCGCCCTGAGGCGGCGCACGTGGGGGCGTTCCCGCAGCACGTCGTCGACCACCTCGACGGTCTCCGCGCGGTGGGGGGAACATGTGACGTAGGCCACCACCCCACCGGGCACGACGGAGTCCAGCGCGTGCCGCAGCAGCGAGCGCTGAAGCTCGCCCAGGGCAGTGACGTCCTCGGGGCGACGGCGCCAGCGCGATTCCGGGCGGCGCCGCAGCGCTCCCAGTCCGCTGCACGGCACGTCCACCATCACGCGGGCAAACGATCTGCCCCACGCGGGGGCGGTGCCGTCCGCGGCGATGGTGACGTGCCCGGTCGGATAGGCAGACAGCGCCTGGCGCACCAGGCGGGCCCGGTGCTCCTGCGCCTCGCTCGCCAGCAGCCACTCCCCCGCCTCCACGGCCAGCCCAGCCAGCAGTGCGGCCTTGCCGCCCGGGCCGGCGCAGGTGTCCAGCCACGGCCCGTCGGGGGCGTCGGTGAGGGCCAGGGCCCACGCCACCAGCTGGGAGCCCTCGTCCTGCACCCCGGCGCGACCCTCGCGGACCGCGGCCTGGTCCGCCGGCGCTCCCTGGGCCACGGCACCGAACGGCGAATATCTGGTGGGCGTGGCGCCGTCCAGCTCCGCGGGGCTGGCGAGCCCCGGCCGCACCACTAGCGTGGGCCTGGGGTTCACGTTGTTGGCCGCGAGGGCCTCCGGCAAATCCTCGGGGGGCAGGAGGTCGGCATAGGCCTCGACGATCCACCGCGGATGGTGGCCCGTGATGGCCAGTGCCCCGATCTCGTCGGCATCGGCGGACAGCTGCGCGGTCCATTCGTCCAGGCTCCTTGCGGAGATTTTGCGCAGCACCGCGTTGACCACTCCCGTCACGCGCTGCCCCACGGTGGAGCGGGCCAGGTCAACGGTGGCCCCGACGGCGGCGTAGCGCTTGATGCCCATCGACAGCACCTGGTGGGCGCCCAGCCTGAGCAGGTCCACCACGGCCGGTTGAAGCGAGGACAGCGGCCGCCCTGCGGCGGCCTCGATGATGGCGTCGTAGGTGCCCATCAGCCGGCAGGTGCCGGCCACGAGTTCCGTGACAAGGGCGGCATCGCGTGAGTCGAGGCCGGCCACAGCGAGCCGCTTGGCCAGGGCGAGGTTGGCGTAGGCGTCCTCGCCGGTGACCTGGCGCAGCACATCGAACGCGACGCGACGGGCGCTCACGCGAGCACCGTGGACTCGACGCCGCCGCGCGCCCAGTCCGCCGCCGGCAGCCGGCGCTTCCCGGGGGCCTGGACCTCCAGGAGCTCGAGCGACACCGAGCCAGTGCCGACGAGGACCTGCCGTTTCGTGGTGGACAGTTCCCCCGGGCCCAGCGCGGGGGCATCCGGCGCGGGCACCGACCGATAGACCTTGAACCGCTGTCCGTCCAGCTCGCACCACGCTCCGGGGTCCGGCGAGCAACCCATGATCAGGCGGTGGATCTCCCTGGCCGGGCGGCTCCAGTCGATCCGCGCCTCCTCGACGCCGATCTTGGGCGCGATCGTGACGCCGTCGGTGAGCTGCGGCGTGGGGGCGAGACCCGCCTGGACGAGGTCCATGGCGGTGACCAGCTGGCGGGCGCCGGTCTCGGCGAGCAACGCCAGGATCTCCCCGGCGGTGCCCTCAGGCATCGGCAGCGACTCCATCAGGTACACGTCCCCGGCATCGAGCTCCTTGACGATCCGGAAGCAGCTGGTCCCGATCTCGTCGTCGCCGGCCATGATTGCCCGCTGCACGGGGGCGGCGCCGCGCCAGCGCGGCAGCAGCGAGAAGTGCAGGTTGACCCAGCCGTGGAGGGGGATCTCGAGCGCGGACTGCGGCAGCAGGGCACCGTAGGCAACCACCGCGCAAGCGTCGGGCGCGATCTCCCGGAGACGGGCCTGGAAGTCCTCGTCTCGCGGATGGCCGGGCTTCAGCACCTCGATGCCCAGCTCCACCGCCCGTGCCGCCACCGGTGAGGCGGTCATCCGCCGCCCGCGACCCGACGGCGCGTCCGGGCGCGTCACCACCGCCACCACGTCGTGATCCGACGCCACCAGTGCGTCCAACGACGCGACCGCCACCTCGGGGGTCCCCGCGAACACGAGCCTCATCTGTCCTCCAACGTCTCAGGGTCGACATGTATGCCGAGCAGCCCACGCTCCTTGCGCGCCGAGCGGATTGCCGCCGCGCTCTTCACCCGGACGGTGAGGTCCCTGGCCCGCTCGACGGGGACCCGCAGCAGCGCCGCCCACCTCTCGGGCCCCACCTCTGTGGGACCGAGGATATCGACTCCTGCCCAGTCGTCGTTGTCCAGGAACTCGCGCACGCCCTCAGGCTCCCCGACGATCCGGGCCAGCTTCACCGCGGGGCTGAGGCCCGCCTCTGCGCGGTCCTCGAGCTCACGCGATGCGAACCCCGCCAGATCCGCCCGCAGCAGCGCCTGCACCGCGGGGTGCGGCGAGGGGCCGACGATGAGAATCGACCCGCCCTCGCGAGGGCCCCGGGCAAGGGCGGCCGCGTTGGCCCATCGCCGCACCGACTCCTCCGGGGCGCGCAGCTCCGCCCGGTTGAGTGCCACCTCCGCGTCCAGGATCAGCACACCCGCGTAACCGGTGGGAGCGATCGGCTCGGCTCCTGGCGTCGACACCACGATGGCGGGTTCGTCCGGCGCCTCATCGCGGATCCGATCGGCCGAGCTGTTGAGCGCCAACACGCCGGGGAAAGCCCGGGCCAGTTCCTCGGCAGTCCTCGCGGCCCCGGGCAGCGGCGTGCGGAGAGCCGACGTGTGGCAGTGGGGGCAGGACCAGCGCACAGGCATGTGCCCGCACAGCGCACACTCCGGCACGCCTCGCCGCCGCTCCCGCATCGGCCCCCCGCACTTGTCGCAGACGGCGCGGTTGAAGCAGCGGGCACAGCTCAGCGCCCCGGCGTAGCCGCTCATCGGCACCTGCACGAGCACGGGCCCCTGCGCGAGATGGTCGCGGAGGAAGCGGAACGCCACGGAGGGAATCCTCAGCCGGGCCGCAGACGGGTCGCGCTCCCGGTCCTCCTCGGCCACCGCCCGCACAGGCGTGGAGACGCGCCGCGCCTGCGCCGGGGGCAACGAGAGCTCCCGCAGCCAGCCCCGTTCCACAAGCGCCTGCGCGTCGGTGGAGCGGCCGTGACCGGCGATCATCAGGGCGGGTCCCTGACGGGCGGAGCGGACGACGGCGACGGCCCGGGTGTGCGGATGGGGCGCGCGCGGCTCGGCGTGGGCGTCGTTGCCGTCGTCGACCACCACCAGCAGGCCGAGGTCACGCATGGGCGCGTAGACAGCGCTGCGGGTGCCCACCATGATGCGCGCCTCCCCCCTGGAGGCCGCCAGGAAGGCGCGGTACCGGGCGGATCGTCCACTTTCCGCGGCGAGGGTGCCGACGGAGCCATGCCCGAACACCGAACGCAGGCGGGCGGCCGCCACTGCGAGGTCGCGCATGGTGGGGACCACCACCAGGGATGAACGACCGGAACGCAGGGTGGCGTCGACGGCCTCCGTCACCCCACCGACCAGGTCCCCCACACCTCCGAAGACTGCCGCCACCTGCCACAGCACCCTCGGTGAGCGGCCCTCCGCCAGCGCCTCCAGCAGGGCCTGCCCGTCGGGATATCCGGGCAGCACCGTGGCCTGCTCCAAGGGCTTGGGCTCGGACCAGGCGCGCTGGGGTGCCTTCTCGGTGGCGGCGTGGCGCGGGGGGATGGCCAGCCGTGCCACATCGGGCCAGGTGCCTGCGTAGTGGTCCGCCACGGCGCGGATCAGCTCGTAGACCTCGGGCGTCACGATGGGCTCGGAGGACACCACTTTGCCCAGCTTCGCCAGCGCGGACACCTCGGACTTGTCGGCCAACTCGATGAGCCATCCGTCCCGGGTGGTGCCCGCGAAGGGCACCTTCACCCGCGACCCGGGCACGGCCGTCTCCGCGAGCGCCTCGGGCACCTCGTAGTCGAAGAGCCGGTCCAGGTGGGCCAGAGGCACGTCGACGGCGACCCGCGCCACCCGCGGGGTCATGTCAGCCCTTGACGGCTGCGGCCAGAGCTGCGGCGCGGTCCGTTCGCTCCCAGGTGGCGGTGGGGAGTTCGCGCCCGAAGTGGCCGTAGACGGTGACGTTGCTGTAGATGGGGCGCAACAGGTCCAGGTCCCGCACGATCGCGCCGGGGCGCAGGTCGAAGGTGGTCAGCACCGCGTCGCGGATCCGGTCCTCCGGCACCACTGAGGTTCCGAAGGTGTCCAGGTAGAACCCGACGGGGTGCGCGGTCCCGATGGCGTAGGCCACCTGCACCTCACAACGCTCCGCGAGTCCGGCGGCCACCACGTTCTTCGCCACCCAGCGCATGGCGTAGGATGCCGAGCGGTCCACCTTGGAGGGGTCCTTCCCGGAGAAGGCGCCGCCGCCGTGACGGGCCATGCCGCCATAGGTGTCGACGATGATCTTGCGCCCTGTCAGGCCAGCGTCGCCCATGGGGCCACCGATGACGAACTTGCCGGTGGGGTTGACCAGAACCCGCCGCGGGGCGTGGAAGCCGTAGCGCTGCAGCACCGGCTCGATGACCTCGCGGGTGATGTCCGGCTGGATGCGCTCGAGGCTGACGTCCGCGCTGTGCTGGGAGGAGACCACCACTGTGTCGATGCCCACCGGGCGGCCGTCGTCGCCGTACTCGACGGTGACCTGCGTCTTGCCGTCCGGGCGCAGGTAGTCCAGCACGCCCGTCTTGCGGACCTCGGTGAGCCGCTCGGCGAGGCGATGGGCCAGATCGATGGGCAGCGGCATGAGGGTGGGGGTCTCTGTGCAGGCGAACCCGAACATCAGCCCCTGGTCGCCGGCTCCCTGGAGGCTGATCAGGTCCTGCTCGGCTCCGGTGCGGTGCTCGAAGGCGTCGTCGACGCCCTGGGCGATGTCCGGTGACTGCGCCCCGATGGCCACGCTCACCCCGCAGGAGGCGCCGTCGAACCCCTTGCGCGAGGAGTCGTAGCCGATGTCGAGGATCCGCTGCCGGGCCAGTCCGGCCACGTCCACGTAGCCGGTGGTGGAGACCTCGCCGGCCAGGACGACGAGTCCGGTGGTGACGAGGGTCTCCACAGCGACGCGGGCGACGGGATCCTGCTCGAGCAACGCGTCGAGGACGGCGTCGGAGATAGAGTCCGCGATCTTGTCGGGATGACCCTCGGTCACCGATTCGGAGGTGAACAGACGGCTCATGCGAGCACTCCTAGCGCGGCGACAAGCCGCATCGTGGGGTTGTCAACGGCGGCAACAAGCCGCCCCCTGGAGGTGGGACGTTCGGTCAGGACGCGGAGTCGGGCTCCGGCGCGGTGTCGGCGAAGGGATCCACGAACGAGAACGCCGGATCCGCCTCTGCGGTGCGGGCGGCCTCGGCCTCGGCCTCGGGATCGATCTGGGTGAACTGCAGCATGCCCTCGTTCATCTCACGCAGGGCGATGGACAGCGGCTTCTCCTCCGGCGCGGCGGCGACCATGGGGCCGACATTCTCGAGCAGGCCCTCGCCGAGCTGCGAGTAGTAGGCGTTGATCTGCCGGGCGCGCTTGGCCGCGAACAGGACGAGCCGGTACTTGGAGTCGATATTCTCCAGCAGCGAATCGATCGGCGGGTAGGTGATGCCTTCTGGCTGACTGTTCAAGGTGTTCCTTCTGAAAGAGTGCGGCCCGATCACAGGCCCATCAAGCTTACCAAAGCCGCCACGGTTTCCTCGATCTCGGTGTTTTCGATCACGACATCGGCCTCCGCCTGGGCCTCCAGCTCCAGTTTGGCTGTGTTCAGCCTACGCTCCTGGGCCGCCTCGTCCTCTGTGCCGCGCCCGCGCAGCCGGGATACCAGCTCGTCCCAGGTGGGCGGGGTGAGGAACACAAGCCGGGCCGACGGGAGGTTTCGTTTGACCTGGCGGGCGCCTTGGAGGTCGATCTCCAGGACGACGGGGCGGCCGGCCGCGACGGCCTCGACCACCGGCCGGCGAGGAGTCCCGTAGTAGTGCGTGCCGTGAACCACGGCCCACTCCAGCAGTTCGCCCGCCTCGATCAGCCGCCGGAACTCGTCCTCGTCGACGAAGTGGTAGCTGACGCCGTCTGTCTCGCCTGCTCTGGGCGGGCGCGTGGTCAGGGAAACCGAGTAGAACAGGTCCGGGTGCAGGGCCCGCAGCCGGGCGCACACCGTGCCCTTGCCGACCGCGCTCGGGCCGGAGATCACCCAGACATTCGCAGCGCCACTCACCCGCCCGAGCTTAGGGCAGCCGAGCGTTACTTGAACAACTCGTTGAGGCGGTCCACCTGGTGCCGGCCGAGGCCGCGGATGCGGCGGTTGGGAGCGATCTGGAGGTTCTCCATGATTTCCGAGGCGCGGGTGATTCCCACTCGGGGCATGGCGCGGAGCAGGTCCACCACCTTGATGCGGGAGAGCGTGTCGTCACCCACCGCCTTGTTCAGGGCCTCTGTGAAGGAGACCGTGCCGGTCTTCACCTGCTCCTTCAGCTCGGCGCGTGCACGCCTGGCCTGGGTGGCCGCCTCTCGGGCAGCTTCGAGCTGAGCACTGCTCAATTGAGGAATCGCCATCGGAAGTCCCCTTCACGTCAATGACCTTGACAACCCCAGTTTGGGGCCCTCCGTGAAATGTACCGCGCAGCGGCTCGCCGCGACGCGAAATTGCCGACGAATCAGGTCAGCGCGGCGGTCGATTCGAGCAGCCGCTCAAGGCGCCCGGACAGGGCCGCCTCCCCCGCTCCGATGACCTCGCGGCTCGCCGTCGGCAGCACGTGGCCGAGCGCCCGCCCGAACGTGGACCGCAGCCCCTCGATGGTGCCCCCCTGTGCGCCGATGCCGGGCACCAGGATGGAGGCGTTGAAGTGGTCCAGGCGGCAGCCGAGCTCTGCATGGGTGCCCCCGACCACCAGCCCCACCGCGTGGTCTGCCGTGGGGTTCAGCCCCGCGACCGTGTCCACCACGTGCTGGGCGACGCTGACATCCCCGCTGCGCGCCAGCTGGATGGGTGCCCCGTCGGGGTTGGACGTGCGGGCCAGCACGTAGAGCCCCTGACCGCCGGCGACGGCGGCATCGATGGCCGGCCGAAGCGCGCCCACCCCCAGATAGGGGTTCAGCGTGATCGCGTCGGCGCGGGTGGGGGCGTCGTCACCGAGGAACGCGGCGGCGTAGCCGGCCATGGATGATCCGATATCGCCACGCTTGACATCAAGGATGCTGAGCGCCCCGGCGTCGCGGATGTCGCTGAGCACCCGCTCCAGGACCGCGACCCCGCGCGATCCGAACGCCTCGAAGAACGCCGACTGCGGCTTGAACACCGCCACCCGTCCGCCGAGGACCGCCACGATCCCGCGCGCGCAGCGCTCCAGGCCGGACAGGTCGTGCGGCAGGCCCCAGGCATCCAGGACGCTGGGCATCGGGTCGATCCCGACGCACAGCCGGCCGCGCTCGGCGGTGGCGGCGGCGAGGCTGGCGGCATAGGTCACTGTGTGGTCCTCTCCAGTTGCTGCAGGGCGCGCACGAGCGCCACGCCCTCGTAGATGAACCCGGTGTACAGCTGCAGGAGGGTGGCCCCGGCGTCAAACATGCGGGCCCCGTCGCGCGGGCTCATCACCCCGCCGACTCCCATCACGGGCAGCTCGGTCGACGAGGCCAGCCGCTGGACGAAGCCGAGCGCCCTGGCCGTCAGCGGCGCGCCGCTGAGGCCTCCCGCCTCGCGTGCCAGGTGCGCGTCGGCCGGGGCAAGGCCGTCTCGGGCCAGCGTGGTGTTGGTGGCGATGACTCCTGCGGCGGCCGAATCGTTGAGCACGGCCAGGGTCTCGGTGAGGTCCGGGCCGGTGAGGTCCGGTGCCAGCTTGACGAAGATCGGAACCGGGCGTGCGGGATCCAGCACGGCCGCCTCGTCGGTCAATGCCCGCAGGAGTGCCGACAGCTCGGTGGCGGCCTGCAGGCTGCGCAGCCCCGGCGTGTTGGGGCTGGAGACGTTGACGGCCACGTAATCGGCGAGCGGGGCCAGGAGCCGCAACGAGGAGAGGTAGTCGTCGACGGCGTGGTCCAGCTCGACCACCTTGGACTTGCCGATCGAGATCCCCAACGGGATCCCCAGCGCCCCGTTGCCGCGCGCCACGCCTTTGGCGCGGAGGGTGTCCGCCAGCGCTGCGGCCCCGTGGTTGTTGAAGCCCATCCGGTTGACGATCCCGCGCGACGCCACCGCCCGGAAGACCCGGGGCTTCGGGTTGCCCGGCTGGGGCAGCGCGGTGACGGTGCCGAGCTCGGCGAATCCGAACCCCAACCAGGACCATGCCTGGGCGGCCGCACCGTCCTTGTCCAGGCCGGCCGCCACGCCGACCCGGTTGGGGAACCTGACGCCGGACACCGTCACGGGATCCGCGACGGTGGCGCGCCGGCCGGCGGGCACCCGGGCGAGCAGGGCGATCATGTCCTCGTGGACCCGCTCCGGGTCCCCTCCCGCGTAGCGGAACAGCCCCGCCCGGAGGGCGTGGTAGCCGACACGAAGCGCCCGCGTGCCCGGCGAGGTCACCTGCGGGCCCAGTCCTGCAGCGAGCGGACGTCCACCTCGCCGCGCTGGAGCGCCTCAATGCCCTGGGTGGCGGCGGCCAGGCCCGGGACCGTGGTGACCACCGGAACGTCCGCGAGCACCGCGGCTGTGCGGATGAGGTAACCGTCCTCACGTGTACTGGCGCCCGAGGAGGAGCCCTCCGGGGTGTTGAAGATGAGGTCGATCCCGCCGGAGGTGATCAGGTCGACGATGCTCGGCCTGTCGTCGCCCTCGATCATCTCGGAGAGCTTGAGCACCTCTTCGGCGGCCACGCCGTTGCGGCGCAGCACCGAGGCGGTGCCCTTGGTGGCCAGCACCTGGAAGCCCAGGTCCACCAGCCGCTTGATGGGCCAGATCGCGTGACGCTTGTCGCGGTCCGCGATCGAAACGAACAGCTTCCCGGAGGTGGGCAGCGGACCGCCACCCGCGTCCTGCGACTTCGCGTAGGCGGTGCCGAAGTTGTCCGACAGGCCCATCACCTCACCGGTGGAGCGCATCTCGGGGCCGAGCAGCGTGTCGACGAAAGCGCCCGTGGCGGTGCGGAAGCGGTTGAACGGCATCACGGCCTCCTTGACCGCGATGGGGGCGCCTGGCAGGGGCGTGGACCCGTCCCCCTCTGCCCTGAGCTTCCCGTCGGCCCTCAGCTCGGCGATGGTGCGGCCGAGCATGATGAGGGCCGCCGCCTTCGCCAGCGCCGTGTTGGTGGCCTTGGACACGAACGGCACCGTGCGCGACGCGCGGGGATTGGCCTCCAACACGTAGAGGGTGTCGGCGTGCAGAGCGAACTGGATGTTGAGCAGGCCGCGCACCCCCACGCCGTCGGCGATGGCGAGGGTGTGGTGCCGGATCTGGTCGATGATCGCATCGCCCAGCGTGATCGGAGGCAGCGCGCAGGCGGAGTCCCCGGAATGGATGCCCGCCTCCTCGATGTGCTCCATGATGCCGCCGATGTACAGCTCGGTGCCGTCGTAGAGTGCGTCGACGTCGATCTCCACGGCGTCGTCCAGGAAGCGGTCCACCAGGACCGGCTGGTTCTCGTTGACGTCGGTGGCCTTGTCGATGTAGCTCTCAAGCGCGTCGTCGGAGTAGACGATCTGCATGCCGCGGCCGCCCAGCACGTAGCTGGGCCGCACCAGCACCGGGTAGCCGATCTCTCCGGCGATGGCCTTGGCCTCCTCAGCCGTGGTGGCCATGCCGTGCTTCGGGGCGGCGAGCCCGGCCCGCGCCAGCACCCGCCCGAACGCGCCCCGCTCCTCAGCCAGGTGGATGGCCTCCGGGGAGGTGCCCACGATCGGCACCCCGGCGTCCTTGAGGGTCTGGGCCAGCTTGAGCGGCGTCTGCCCGCCGAGCTGGCAGATGACGCCCGCCACCGGGCCGGCCTTCAGCTCCGCGTGGTAGATCTCCAGCACGTCCTCGGCGGTCAGCGGCTCGAAGTAGAGGCGGTCCGAGGTGTCGTAGTCGGTCGAGACCGTCTCCGGGTTGCAGTTGACCATCACCGTCTCGTAGCCGGCCTCGCGCAGCGCCATGGTGGCGTGCACGCACGAGTAGTCGAACTCGATGCCCTGGCCGATGCGGTTGGGGCCGGAGCCCAGGATGAGCACCGCCTCCTTGGTGCGGGGCGGCACCTCCGTCTCCTCGTCGTAGGAGGAGTACATGTAGGGGGTCGAGGCCGCGAACTCGGCCGCGCAGGTGTCCACCGACTTGTAGACCGGCCGGATACCCAACGCCCAGCGGACACCGCGCACCACCTCGGTGCTGAGGTTGCGCAGCGAGGCCACCTGGGGATCCGAGAGCCCGTGGCGCTTGGCGTAGCGCAGCACCTCCGGGGTGAGCTCGGGCGCCGCCTGCACCTCGCGGGCCACGTCCAGGATGAGGGCCATCTGGTCCAGGAACCATGGGTCGATCTTCGTGGCCGTGAACACCTGCTCCACGCTGGCACCGGCGCGGAGCGCCTGCATGACGAGCTGGATGCGGCCGTCGGTGGGCTTCGATGCGAGCGCGAGCAGCTCGTCGACCTCCCGCAGGCGGGCGGTGAAGTCGAACGGCGCCGTGGGGTCCTCCAGGGACCGCAGGGCCTTGCCCAGCGCCTCGGTGAAGTTGCGGCCGATGCCCATCGCCTCGCCCACGGACTTCATGTGGGTAGTGAGGATGGGGTCTGCCGCCGGGAACTTCTCGAACGCGAACCGGGGCATCTTGACGATGACGTAGTCCAGGCTGGGCTCGAAGCTGGCGGGCGTTTCGAGGGTGATGTCGTTGGGGATCTCGTCGAGGGTGTAACCCACCGCGACCTTGGCCGCGATCTTGGCGATCGGGAAGCCGGTGGCCTTCGACGCCAAGGCCGAGGAGCGCGACACCCGAGGGTTCATCTCGATCACGATCATGCGTCCGTCGTCGGGGTTGACGGCGAACTGGATGTTGCAGCCGCCCGTGTCCACCCCGACGGCGCGGATCACGCCGATGGCCACGTCGCGCATGCGCTGATACTCGCGGTCCGTCAGCGTCATCGCCGGCGCCACGGTGATGGAGTCGCCGGTGTGGACGCCCATCGGGTCGAAGTTCTCGATCGAGCAGATGATCACGACGTTGTCGGCCTTGTCGCGCATCACCTCCAGCTCGTACTCCTTCCACCCGAGGATGGACTCCTCGATGAGGACCTCCGTCACCGGCGAGGCCGACAGGCCTGCGCCGGCGATCTGGCGCAGCTCCGACTCGTCGTGGGCGAAGCCCGAGCCGACGCCGCCCATGGTGAAGCTGGGCCGCACCACGACCGGGTAGCCGAGCACCTCGGCGGCGGCCAGCACCTCGTCCATCGAGTGGCAGATCTGCGACTTGGCCACCTCCGGCACACCGCCGGGGATGTCGGTCATCGAGACGACGATCTCCTTGAACCGCTCGCGGTCCTCGCCCTTCTGGATGGCGTCGATCGAGGCGCCGATCAGCTCCACGCCGTACCTGGCCAGCACCCCGTTGTCGTGCAGCGACACGGCGGTGTTGAGCGCGGTCTGGCCGCCCAGAGTGGCCAGCACCGCGTCCGGGCGCTCCTTGGCGATGACCCTCTCGACGAACTCCGGCGTGATGGGCTCGACGTAGGTGGCGTCGGCGAAGTCCGGGTCAGTCATGATGGTGGCCGGGTTGGAGTTGACCAGGATGACGCGGAACCCCTCCTCGCGCAGTACCCGGCAGGCCTGCGTGCCGGAATAGTCGAACTCACAGGCCTGCCCGATGACGATCGGGCCGGAGCCGATGACGAGGATCGAGGAGATGTCGGTGCGACGGGGCATCAGGCGTCCTTTGCTTTCATGACGTCGACGAAACGGTCGAAGAGGTAGTTGGCGTCGTGCGGGCCGGCAGCGGCCTCGGGGTGGTACTGCACGGAGAAGGCCGTCAGGCGGCCGTCGCGGTGCAGCTCAAGGCCCTCCACCACATCGTCGTTGAGGCACACGTGGCTGACCGTGGCCTGGCCGTAGGGCGTTTCCGCAGCCCCCTCCAGGGGCGCGTCGACGGCGAAGCCGTGGTTGTGCGCCGTGACCTCGACCTTCCCCGTGGTGCGGTCCATCACGGGCTGGTTGATGCCGCGGTGGCCGAACTTCAGCTTGTAGGTGCCCAGCCCGAGGGCGCGCCCGAACAGCTGATTACCGAAGCAGATGCCGAAGTACGGGATGCCGGCGTCGAGAACCTGCCGCAGCACGGAGACCGGCCCGTCAGCGGTGGCGGGATCGCCTGGGCCGTTGGAGAAGAAGACGCCGTCGGGGTTGAGGGCGCGGATCTGCTCGAAGGTGGTGTGTGCCGGCACGACGTGGACGTCCAGACCCCGGGCCGCGAGCTGCACCGGCGTCATGGACTTGATGCCCAGGTCAACCGCCACGACGGTGAACCGGCGCTCCCCCACCGCGGGGACCAGGTAGGGCTCAGCCGTGGTGACGTCCGCGGTGAGGTCGCGGCCCGCCATCTGCGGCTGCTGCACCACCCGGGCGAGCAGCTCGCCGGCGTCGGCCGTCAGGGTGGAGATGCCCACGCGCATGGCGCCGCGGTCGCGGATGTGGCGGGTCAGCGCACGGGTGTCGATGTCACTGATGCCGACGACCCGCTGGGCGTCGAGCTCAGCGTCGAGGCTGCGCCGCGACCGCCAGTTGGAGGGACGCGGCGACGGGTCGCGCACGATGTATCCGGCCACCCAGATGCGGCCCGACTCGTCGTCCTCGTCGTTCCACCCGGTGTTGCCGATGTGGGGGGCGGTGGCGAGCACCACCTGTCCCAGGTAGCTGGGATCGGTCAGGGTCTCCTGGTAGCCGGACATGCCGGTCGAGAAGACCAGCTCGCCGAAGGTCTCACCAGTGGCGCCGAAGGACCGGCCACGAAACACGCGCCCATCCTCCAATACCAGAATCGCAGGAAGGGAACTCATGCGCACCTCGCTTGTTAGTCAGTTCGTGGTCGGCTTGGCCGCCAGGGCCGTGGAGAGCAGGCCGTTGAGGAAGGCCGGTGATTCGTCGGTGGACAGGTCCCCCGCGAGGCGGACGGCCTCCGAGATGACCGCCTCCGGCGGGACGTCCGAGTAGTCGAGTTCGTAGATGGCGATCCGGGCCAGGTTACGGTCCACGGCCGGCATCCGTTCAAGAGGCCATCCGTCGGAGGTGCACTGCGAGATCCTCCGGTCGATGTCACGCAGGTGTTCGGCGACGCCCAGGACGATCCGGGTGGTGAGCTCGCGCGTCACCCCGCCGGAGAGTGACCGCTGTTCGGTGAACGTTTCGGCCAGCGAGTCCCCGCGCAGCTCCGCCTGGAACAGGATGTCCAGGGCAGCCTTGCGGGCCTTCGTCTGGGCCGTGTAGTGGGGCGCCGTGACCACTAGGAGCTGACGCGGCCCTGGTAGGAGCCGTCTCGGGTGTCAACCTTGATGCGCTCGCCGGTGGTGATGAACAGCGGCACCTGGATGACCTTGCCGGTCTCCAGCGTGGCGGGCTTGGTGCCACCGGTGGAGCGGTCCCCCTGCAGGCCGGGCTCGGTGTAGGTGACCTCGAGCTCGACGGCGGCCGGCAGCTCCACGAACAGGGGGGTGCCCTCGTGGGTGGCGACGACGGCCGTCTGGTTCTCCAGCAGGTAGTCCTTGGCCTCGCCCAGCGTCTCCACGGAGACGTGGAACTGCTCGAATGAGGTGTTGTCCATGAAGACGTAGTCATCACCGTCCAGATACAGGTACTGCATCTCGCGGCGGTCCACGGTGGCGGTGTCGACCTTGGTGTCGGAGTTGAACGTCCGGTCGATGATCTTGCCGGTCATCACGTGCTTGAGCTTCGAACGCACCACCGTGTTGCCCTTGCCCGGCTTGTGGTGCTGGAACCACAGCACCTGCCACAGCTGACCGTCGAGGTCGAGCACCATTCCGTTCTTCAGGTCGTTGGTTGACGCCATGCAGGGGTCTCCTTCGCGGGTTCTTCGGGGGCTGTCAGGCCAACGCGGAAGTCTACCCGACGCCGCTGGGATGTTCCCCATCGTGCCCGAGGGTCGAGAGGATGGCCACCACCTCGTCGCGGGTGGTCTCGGCGTGGGTCCGGCCGTCGGCCCCCATCGCCCGCCGCCCGAAGTAGGCCTCCCCGCCGTCGTGGCGCATGTCGCCGATGGTGCGCAACGTCACCCGTCCCTCGCGCTTCGCCCGTCCCCACGAGGACAACGGGGCAGTGGGCCACCGCCCGGAGAAGGCGACCGAACCGATCAACTGCACGCGGTCCTGGGCGCCGATGAGGTGCCACAGGTGCTCGATCCGGTCCAGGCCGGGTTCGTCGCCGAAGACACCTCCGATCGAGATCACCGACACGGGGACCCCGGCTCGGCTGAGGAACCAGGCCGCCCCGAGCGACATCTGGGCGCCGCCGGAGTAGCCGACAAGGACCACCGGCCGACCGCTGCCTGGCCGGTAGCCGTGGCGTTGCAACGACCGCCAGATCTCCTGCGCAAGCCCGATGTTGTGTGCTGGGCCGTAGCGCGGGTCCGCGGAGATCAGCACGTACAGCACGTTGCGCAGGTTGATCAGGAAGTGGAGGATCCTGATCCGACGCGCGCGGCGCCCGTGGTCCAGCCAAGACCAAAGCCGCACCGTGGTGCGCTGCAGCAGGCCCCGGTTGTCCACGGAATAGGGGAAGACGTCCGAGACCACGGTGACTTCGGGGAGCGCCTCGTCCAGGGTGACCAGCCAGGAGCTTTCGCGATCCAGGAGCCGGTTGCCGCCCACATCGCCGATCCCCGACAGGTAGACAAGATGCGCACGCGCCCCGTCCTCGGCGGGCACGATCTCGCGGGGCAACTCCTCGAACGTGCGCCTCAGCTCCGCCTCGCCCCTGTCGGCCCACCACCGCGCGGACTCGAGCGGCGACAGCAGGGCGAGCACCACGAGTGCGATCAGCAGGATCCCGACCACCCACTCGATCACGGCCTGCCCCCGTCGGCTTCGATCGGCATCAGCGGGGTGCCGGCCAGGATGTCGCGGGCGGTCACCATGGTGGGTCGCCCGGTGGCGAGCGTCCAGAGCTTCGACCCCAGCCAGCTCACCGGCGCCTTGAGCAACCGAGACGCCATCTGCATGATGATCCACCCCGCCAGGCTCACTCCCAGCGCCAGCGGCAGCCTGATGTCGAAGGCGGCGCTCACCCCGACGACCAGCACCAGGTAGCCCCACGCCTCCAGCGCGCGGCCGATGAACAGCCCGACGTGCGGGAGCGCCGTGACCACGGCGAACACCTGTGGGGCCAGGGACAGCAGCCCGACGATGACCAGGGGCACGAACGGCAGCGGGCGGCCCAGGACCAGGCTGGCGACGACCCAGGTGATGGAGACCTGCAGGAGCCGCAGCGTCGCCAGCATGGTGGCGTTGAGCAGGAGGGTGGACAGCAGCCGGAGGCCGCCGATGCGGTTGAGCGTCAGGACCGCGCTGTAGCCCAGCATCGTCGACAGGCCCGCCAATGCCGCGACTCCGATCGCGGCCCATGCGCCGGCCCCGGCGAGGCCGGCCGGGCTCAGCGTGAGCGCCGCGGTCAGGGCATCCAGGACGTCGACCATGGGTTCAGCCGAGCTCGCGGTAGGCGGCGCTGAGCACGTCCTCGGGCGGGTCGTCGATGATCCTGGGACTGCCCAGCGCCTCCAGGCCCACCAGGCGGAGCCGCGAGCCCCGGGCCTTCTTGTCGAGGCTCATCAGCTCGCGCAGCCTCGGGTAGGCGTCGGGCTGGTAGCGCAGCGGGAGGCCGAGGCCGCCGAGCAGCTCGTCGTGCAGGCCCACGGCCTCCGCGGGCAGGCCGAGGATCTCCCGCGACACCCGCCCCACCCACGCCATGCCCACGCTGATCGCGTCGCCGTGCCGCCAGGAGAAGTGCGCGTGCGCCTCGATGGCGTGCCCGAGGGTGTGGCCGTAGTTGAGCGCCTCCCGGCCGACGCTGGCCCCCGTCGAGGTGGCCTCGCGGAAGTCGACGGCCACGACGGTGGCCTTCACCGCGACCGCGCGCTCCACCAGCTCGGCGAAGCGCGCGCCGGCGACGTCGGCGCTGTCGGCCAGGTCCTCGGAGGCGAGCTCCAGGATGCGGGCATCGGCGATGAAGCCACACTTGACCACTTCGGCGAGGCCGGCCCGGACGTCGCGGGAGGGGAGGGTGTCCAGCAGGGCCAGGTCGCACAGAACGGCGCGCGGCTCGTAGAAGGACCCCACAAGGTTCTTACCCGCGCCGAGGTTGATCCCGGTCTTCCCGCCGACGGCGGCGTCCACCATCGCCAGCACGGTCGTCGGCACGCTCACGTAGGCCACGCCGCGCAGCCAGGTGGCGGCGACGAATCCCGCCAGGTCCGTGGTGGTGCCGCCGCCCACTCCGACGATGAGGTCGTTGCGGGTGAGTCCGGCCGCAGCCACCGCGTCCCAGCAGCCGGCCAGTACTTCGGGTGTCTTGGCCCGCTCCGCGTCCGGGACCTCGATCAGGGTGACCGGAACCTCGAGGCGGAGCGCGATGTCCCGGGCGGTGGCGGAGACGGACGGTGCGTGGATCAGCGCCACGCGGTCCGCGTCGCGTAGCAGGCCTGGCAGCCGGTCGACGGCGCCGCGTTCGATGTGCACGTCGTAGGGGCCCAGCGCGGAATCGACGCGGACGCTCACGGGGCACCCCGCTCCGCGGCCAGGGTGTCTGCCAGCTCGGAGCTTCCGCGGCCGTCGGTGTCGAGGATCTGGGTGGCGAGCGCCTCGTAGACGGGGGTGCGCTCGCGCAGCAGCTCGATCAACCTGCCGCGCACGTTGCCGAGAAGGAGCGGCCGGACCGTGTTCATGCCCACGCGCCTGGTGGCCTGGCCGATGGAGACCTTGAGCCAGATCACGTCGTGCCCGTCGAGTGCCTGGCGGATGGCCGGGTTCATCACCGCTCCCCCGCCCAGCGCGATCACGTCGTAGGTCTGGAGCAGCTCAAGGGTGGCGTCCTGCTCGAGCGCACGGAAGTGCGCCTCGCCCTCGTCGGCGAAGATCTCCGCCACGGGCTTGCCCACGACCTCCTCGATGCGCTGGTCCACGTCGACGAAGGTCTTCCCGAGCTTCTTGGCCAGGCGTCGACCAACCGTGGACTTGCCGGCGCCGGGGGCGCCGATGAGCACGATGGTCATCGGTCGATCCTGAGCCCGCGCGCCGCGACATCGGCCAGGTAGCCGTCGGCGTTGCGGCGGGTCTCACCCACCGAGTCTCCGCCGAACTTCTCCAGCACCGCCTCGGCGAGGACCAGTGCCACCATCGCCTCGGCGACCACCCCCGCCGCGGGGACGGCGCACACGTCGGAGCGCTGGTGGTGCGCGGCGGCGGCCTCGCCGGTGGAGGTGTCGATGGTGCGCAGGGCCCTGGGCACGGTGGCGATGGGCTTCATGGCGGCCCGCACCCGCAGCACCTCGCCGGTGGACATGCCGCCCTCCGTGCCGCCGGAGTGGTGGGTGGCTCGCTGGATTCCGTCCGCGCCCGGCAGGATCTCGTCGTGGGCGGCCGAGCCCCGGCGGCGCGCCAGGCCGAAGCCGTCTCCCAGCTCGACTCCCTTGATGGCCTGGATGCCCATCAGCGCGCCGGCGAGGCGCGCGTCGAGGCGGCGGTCTCCCTGGGAGTGCGAGCCCAGGCCTGGGGGCAGCCCCCAGGCCACCACCTCCACCACGCCGCCGAGGGTGTCGCCGTCGCGGTGGCACGCCTCCACCTCCGCCAGCATCGCCTGGGCGGCCTCCGGGTCGAAGCAGCGCGTGGGGTCCGCGTCGATCGCGGCCAGATCCGATGCGGTGGGCAGGTCGGCACGGGTGGCCCGGACGGGGCCGAGTTCGACGACGTGGCTCAGCACCTCGATGCCCAGCGCCTGGCGCAGGAAGGCCTGGGCGACGGTGCCGAGCGCCACCCGCGCCGCAGTCTCCCGGGCGGAGGCGCGTTCGAGGATGGGCCGGGCCTCGTCGAAGTCGTACTTCTGCATGCCCGCGAGGTCCGCGTGCCCGGGGCGGGGCCGGGTGAGCGGGGCGTTGCGGGCCAGGGCCGCGAGTTCGTCGGCGTCCACCTCACCGGGGGCCATCACCTGCTGCCACTTGGGCCACTCGGTGTTGCCGACCATGATGGCGATCGGTGAGCCCATCGTCTCCCCGTGGCGGAAGCCTCCCAGGAGGGTCACCTCGTCCGCCTCGAACTTCATCCGGGCACCCCGGCCCACTCCGAGCCGGCGGCGGGCCAGGTTCGTGGAGATCTCGTCGACGCCCACGCGCACGTGGGCGGGGATGCCCTCCATGGTCGCGATGAGCGCTTGGCCGTGGGACTCGCCGGCGGTGAGGTAACGAAGCATGCGCGCCATTGTGTCAGAGACCGGCGCGGCGCCTCAGTTCCTGCTCGGCGGCGGACCGGCACGCCTCGAAGCTCACGCGGGCGCCGGTCAGGAGGAAGAACTGGTCCACCGCCTGACCCGCCAACAGGTCCAGACCGTTCAACGCGACGCGTCCTGCCGTGGCGGCCGCCTCACCCAGGGGCGTCGGCCATGGGTCGTAGACAGCGTCGAAAATCACCTTCGCCGCCCCGGCCAGGGCGGGGGCGTGCGGCCTCGTGGCGGCGGCGGGGATGGTGTTGGCGAGCAGATCCACATCGACGGGGGCCTCGTCCAGGCCGTGTACCTCGGCGAAGACCCCCAGGGTGGCAGCCAGTTCCAGGATCCCGGCGGCGCGCTCCGGGCGTCTGGCCAGGATCCGCACCTCCCGGATGCCGAGCCCGGCCAGCGCCAGGAGGATCGAGCGGGCGGTGGCGCCGTTGCCGAGGATGGCTGCCGTGGTGGGCGAGTCCAGCCCATGCGCACGCCACGCGCGGACGAAGCCGGGCACGTCGGTGTTGAACACCCGCGCACCCTCGCCGCCGAAAACGATCGTGTTGCCCGCGCCCAGCAGCCGGGTGGGCTCGTCGGCCTCCCCGAAGGCGAGGATGGCCTCCTTGTGCGGGGCGGTCACGCTCAGGCCCGCCCAGACCGGATCCTGGATCCGCGCCCGGACGAAGCCGTCAAGCTCCGCGGGGGGAACGCTGTAGGCCTCGTAGGCCCACACCAGTGAGTTCGCTTCATAGCCGGCGCGGTGGATGGCCGGCGAGAGCGAGTGCCCGGCCGGATCCCCGATCACCCCGCAGCGTCTCCTCAGCATCGGCCCGTGTTGGCCTGACACCACGCCTGGAAGAGCGCGACGTTGGCGTTGTGCTCCTCGAGCGTGTCCGCGAAGCGGGTCTCGCCCGTGTCCAGGTCCACCGTCACGAAGAACAGGGAGGCGATGTCTGCCGGGGCCAGCGCCGCCTCCAAAGCCGTCTGGCCAGGGTTGCTGATCGGTCCCGGCGGGAGGCCGGTGTTGAGGTAGGTGTTGTAGGGCGACTCGGTGGCCCGGTCCTCGGCCGTGGTGGTGACCCGGCCGGACTTCCCCACCGCGTAATGGACGGTGGAGTCCATCTGAAGCGGCATTCCCTGCTCCAGGCGGTTGTAGATGACGGCCGCCACCTTCGGCTGATCCTCAGCCTGGTTGACCTCGCTGGCGATGATCGAGGCGATGGTCACCACGCTGAGGGGTTCCACCGCCATCTCGGCAGCGCGTCCCTCCAGGCTGATCGCCTCGGCGATGACGTTGAACTGCTTCACCTGACTGGCGAGGATGGCCGCCGCCTGAGGTGGCTCCTGCACCGCGTAGGTCGAGGGGAAGAGGAAACCCTCCAGCCTTCCAGCGGCATAGGCAGGGAGCGGGAAGGCGCTGGTGTCCGTGGCCGCCGCGGTGAGCTCTTCCGCGGTGAGCCCCGTCTTCTCGGTGATGTAGGAGATCTGTTCGAGGGTCGTGGTTCCCTCCGGCAGCGTCACCATCAGGCGCTGCTGGTTGGCTGGATCCAGCAGCATGTCGAACGCGGTCTGGGCAGGCAGCTGCGTCTTCAGGTTGAAGCGGCCTGCCTGCAGCTGGTTCGACTCGCCGCTGCGCTGGGCCACCTGCCGGAAGGTGCGGGTGGACTTCACCACGTCCGCCTCCACCAGGAGGTCGCCGATCTGGGTGATGGTGGCACCGCTGGGGATGACGACCTGCACCGGCTCCAGGCCCTCGCCGAGGTAGTCGTCCTCGGTGCGCCAGGCGATGTAGGCGTCGTTGACCTTGTCGTAGACGAACCAGCCGCCGCCCACCAGGACCGCGAGCGACAGCAGCACGGCGAACGCGCTGCGGCCGTAGTAACCGATCTTGCGCCAGTTCAGCGCGCTGTCGTTGTCGACCAAACGTGGGCTCACGATTCCTCCTTCAGCGCGGGCTCCCCGACCGGTGCCCCCTGGCGCTCCTCGGCGTCGATGGCCCTCTGGAGGATCTCGACGGCCGCGGCCTGATCGATCACGCTGCGCTGGTGCTTGGCCCGGCGGCCCGCGCTCCCCAGACTACGTGATGCCGACACCGTGCTCATCCGCTCGTCGACGAGCAGCACCGGGATGGGAGAGACCGCCGCGGCCAAGGCTGCTGCCTTCGCCGAGACGTACTCGGCGGCCAGGGCGTGAGTCCCGGCGAGCGTCAGCGGAAGCCCGATGTAGACAACGTCGGCGTCGTGCTCGGCGATCAGGGCCGCGAGCCTGCTCAACTCGTCGGGACCGGCGACGACCGTCTCGACGGGATAGGCGAAGGAGGTGCGCCGGTTGCTGGCCGCCACACCGATCCGTGCCTTGCCCCAGTCGATGCCCAGCCTGGCGCCCTCAGGCACGCGTCTCCAGGGCTCGCCGCACAGCGGCGATCGCCTCGGGGGCCGCCGACGGGTTCGTGCCGCCGCCCTGGGCGAGGTCGTCCTTGCCGCCGCCCTTACCGCCCAGCGCCGCGCACGCGACTCCGATCAGCTGGCCGGCCCGCAGCCCGAGTCCGCGCGCCGCGTCGTTGGTGGCGACGATGGCGCTCGGCTTGTCAGTCCCGCCCACGAGCGCCACCACCGCGGCGGCCGAACCCAGGCGTTCGCGCAGGTCCAGCGTCAGGGTGCGCAGGTCCGCGCCCGCGACACCGGGCACCTCGAGTCCGAGGAACCGCACGCCGGCGACGTCCTGCACGCGCTCGGCCAGCGACGACGCGGTGGCAAGCAGGCGCTCCGAGTTGAGAGCGGCGATGTGCTTCTCCGCCTCCTTCAGCTGGGCGACGAGGCGCTCCACCCTCCCGACGAGCTGGTCAGGCTGAACCCGCAGGGTGTCGGTCAGCTGCGAGACCAGCGCCCGCTCGGCCGCGAACTTCGCGAACGCGTCGTGGGCCACCAGGGCCTCCACCCGCCGGACACCCGAGCCGATCGAGGACTCGGTGAGGAGGTTGAGCACGCCGATCTCGGCTGTGGTGGCCACGTGGGTGCCGCCGCACAGCTCACGCGACCATGGGCCGGAGAGCTCCACCATGCGCACCATCGGGGGGTACTTCTCGCCGAACATGGCCATGGCGCCCAGCGCCTTGGCCTGCTCCAGCGGCATCTGCTGCGCTGTGACGGCGAAGTTGTCCGCGATGGCCTGGTTGGCGCGGGCCTCCACCTCGGACTTCAGCTGCTCGGAGAGCCCCTTGGCCGAGGAGAAGTCGAAGCGCATGTAGCCGGGCTTGTTGTAGGACCCGGCCTGGGTGGCGGTGGGGCCGACCAGCTCCCGCAGCGCCGCGTGCACGATGTGGGTGGCCGTGTGGGCCTGACTGGCGCCGTGCCTGGCGGCGGCGTCGACCCGCGCGTCCGCGGCGGAGCCGAGGGTGAGTTCCCCGAAGACCTCCACGCGGTGCACCGTCAACCCGGGCACGGGCTTCTGGACGTCGAGGACCTCCAGTGTGAAGCCCTCCCCGACAATGGTGCCGCGGTCCGCGTCCTGGCCTCCGGCCTCAGCGTAGAAGGGGGTCTCCTCGAGCACGATCTCGACGGTGGTGCCGTCGAGGGCTCTGTCAGCTGCGGTCCCGCCCGCGATGATGCCGCGGATGCGGGTGGAGACGTCGAGGTCTGTGTAGCCGAGGAACGGTACCTCGCCGCGGTCGCGCTGCGCCCGGTACGCGTCCATGGAGGTGGCCGCGCCCTTCTTGGCCTTCGCGTCGGCCCGAGCGCGCTCCTTCTGCTCCTTCATGAGCTCGTCGAACTTCGCCCGGTCCACGCTCAGGCCCTGTTCGGAGGCCATCTCCATGGTCAGATCGATCGGGAAGCCGTAGGTGTCGTGCAGCTGGAACGCCTGGGGCCCGGCCAGCGACGACGCCGCGCGTCCCTTGGCCTCGGCGACCGCCGTGTCGAACATGACCGTGCCGGCTTGGAGGGTGCGGCGGAAGGACGCCTCCTCCGCTGCCGCGGCCTGGGACACGCGGGTCCAGTTCTCGTCGATTTCGGGGTAGGAGACGCGCATGAGATCCCGCGACACCGGCAGCAGCTCACCCAACACTGGATCGCCGACGCCGAGGAGGCGCATGGAGCGGATCACCCGGCGCAGCAGGCGGCGAAGCACGTAGCCGCGCGCCTCGTTGCCGGGGGTGACGCCGTCGGTCATCAACATGAGGGAGGACCGCACGTGGTCCGCCACCACGCGGAAGCGCACGTCGTCTGCCGGGTCCGCGCCGTAAGCGCGCCCGGAGAGCTCGGCGGCCTTGGCGATGACCGGGAACACCTCGTCGATCTCGTACATGTTGGCCACCCCCTGCTTGAGGAGGGCGACGCGCTCAAGGCCGGAGCCGGTGTCGATGTTCTGGCTGGGCAGGGGCCGGAGGACGTCGAAGTCGTCCTTCTTGCGCACCGCGGAGAGCTCCTCCTGCTGGAAGACGAGATTCCAGATCTCGAGGAAGCGGTCCTCGTCCGCCTCGGGCCCGCCGTCGGCGCCGAAGGCCGGTCCGCGATCGATGTAGATCTCGGAGCAGGGCCCACCGGGGCCGGGGACGCCCATGTGCCAGTAGTTGTCCTTCAGGCCACGCTCCTGGATGTGCTCGCGGGGCACGCCCACCTGCTGCCAGAGGTCGATGGTCTCCTGATCGCCGTAGAGCGCGGTCACCCACACCTTGTCCGGGTCGAAGCCCCAGCAGCCGTCGGCCTCGGAACCTGTGACCAGCTCC
The DNA here is from genome assembly GCF_014164775.1 of Tessaracoccus sp. MC1679. GTDB lineage: Bacteria > Actinomycetota > Actinomycetes > Propionibacteriales > Propionibacteriaceae > Arachnia. The sequence goes on along the minus strand of NZ_JACJGB010000005.1, from coordinate 252,808 downwards.
CAGGCGTAGTTGATGGCGCCTTCCTTGAAGTAGTCGCCGAACGCGAAGTTGCCCAGCATCTGGAAGAACGTGCCGTGTCGGGTGGTCTTGCCCACCTCGTCGATGTCCAGCGTCCGGACGCACTTCTGCGACGACACGGCCCGCTTGAACGGTGCAGGCTCGTCCCCGAGGAAGTACGGCTTGAAGGGAACCATGCCTGCGTTGACGAACAGCAGCGTGGGGTCGTTGTAGAGCAGCGACGCGCTGGGCACCACCGTGTGGCCGTTCGCGGCGAAGAAGTCGACGAAACGGCTCCGGATCTCGGAGGTCTTCATTGAGGGGTCCCTTGAGTGGTCAGTGGGTGGTGGCGGGGATGTTGAGCTCGTGGCGGAGCTCGGCCTCGCGCTGGGACATGGCGGCGCGGAATGTCCCCATGAAGTCACCGAAGCTTGCTGCGGCCTCGTGACCCTTCTCGACGACCTGCTCCTGGACGCCCTTCGGGGTCAGTCGATGGAGCAGTTCTTTGCCGCGGAGCATCAGGAAGACGGCCAGCCCGGCGCCGACGACGATCCAGAACAGGCGGCTCATTTCTTCTTCCGTCCCTGGAAGGCCTTGCGGATGCCGTAGCTGAAGGCAGCTGTCTTGACGAGCGGGCCGCCGAGGGTGGCCGCGAACAGGGTGGACATCTGGGCGGCGTTCTCGGTGACCACCGTGGCGTGACCGGAGGCCTTGCTCACGTCGTCGGTCACCAGGCTGAGCTTGGCGAGCTCCTCGTTGGTGGCCACGACGGTGCCCTTGAGCTCCTGCAGGATGGGCACCGAGTTGTGGCCGACGTCGCGCACCGTCAGGCGCGCCTCGTCCAGCACGCGGCTCAGCTTGAGCAGCGGCACGGCCAACAGTGCCACCAGCACGCACAGCGCGATCGCGGCGATCAGAGCGGCGATGTCTCCAACGGTCATGGTCCTGTCCTCCTTGGATCTACGGACGGCGTAACTCTAGCCGACGGCTCTCCCGCCAGCAGCCCGCGCAGCAGCGAGACGCGCTCAGCGATGGCGGCCTCCTGGCCGTGGGCCGTGGGCCGGTAGTACTCGGTTCCCTCAAGGTCCTCGGGCAGGTAGGCCTGGGCGACGACGCCGTGCGGGAAGTCGTGCGGGTAGCGGTAGCCCTGGCCGTGGCCCAGCTTCTCCGCGCCGGCGTAGTGGGCGTCGCGGAGGTGGGCGGGGACGAGCCCGCCCTTGCCGCGCCTGACGTCTGCGATGGCCTCGTCGAGAGCGAGATAGGCCGCGTTGGACTTCGGCGCGGTGGCCGCCGCGACCGTGGCGTGCGCCAGCGTGATCCGAGCCTCCGGCATCCCCAGCAGCTGCACGGACTGGGCGGCCGCCACGCACGTCTGCAGCACCCCAGAGGCGGCCATGCCGATGTCCTCGGAGGCGGAGATCATCAGCCGCCTCGCGATGAACCGGGGATCCTCGCCGGCCTCCAGCATGCGCGCCAGGTAGTGCAGCGCCGCGTCGACGTCCGAGCCCCTGATGGACTTGATGAACGCCGAGATGATGTCGTAGTGCTGGTCCCCGTCGCGGTCGTAGCGCACGGCCGCCCTGTCCGCGGAGGACTCGACGGCGGCCTCGTCGATCTCCTCTCGTCCCAGGGCGACAGCGGCCGCGGCGGACTCCTCCAGGTAGGTCAACGCGCGCCGCGCGTCACCGCCGGAGAGCCGGAGGATGAGGTCCCTGCCCTCGCCGGTCAACACGAACGGCTCCCCCGAGGCGCGACGGAGCCCGCGCTCGTCGGTCAACGCCCGATCGAGCAACGCGCCCAGGTCTGCGGCGGTGAGTGGCTGGAGCCGCAGCAGCAGCGAACGCGACAGCAGCGGCGAGATGACCGAGAACGAGGGGTTCTCAGTGGTGGCGGCGATCAGGGTGACCAGCCGGTTCTCCACCGCCGGCAACAGCACGTCCTGTTGCGCCTTGGAGAAGCGGTGCACCTCGTCGACGAACAGCACCGTGGCGTGCCCACGGGCCAGCTCCCGGCGGGCGGTCTCCAGCTCGGCGCGGACCTCCTTGATGCCTGCGGTGACGGCGGACAGTTCGACGAAGCGGCGGTTCGTGGCCTGAGAGACCACCGAGGCGATGGTCGTCTTCCCCACCCCTGGGGGCCCCCACAGGAACACCGACATCGGCTGCCCGTCGGCCAGCCGCCTCAGCGGCGAGCCCGCAGCGAGGAGCTGCTGCTGCCCGACGATCTCGTCCAGGGTCCGTGGCCGCAGCCGCACGGCGAGCGGCGCCTGCGGGTTGGTGGCGTCGCTCAGCGAGCCGCCCCGCGTGGGCGGGGTGGGGTCCGGGTTGCCGAAAAGGTCGAAGCTCATCGCCCGCCACTCTAGCCCGGCCGAGTTTGTTTGAATCCCAAACCATCCTAGGATGATCCGTTGTGGCTTCCCACCTCGGCAACACATTCTCGCGACGTCGTCGCATAGCGATCATCGTCACCCTCGGCATGCTGACGGGCCTCGGTCCGTTCACCATCGACCTCTATCTTCCCGCCTTCCCGGCGCTCAAAACTGACCTCGGGATCTCCGACGCGCAGGTCCAGCTGACCCTGTCGGCCACCACGCTGGGGTTCGCCACCGGGCAGCTGCTGGTCGGCCCCCTCAGTGACCGACTGGGCCGGCGACTCCCTCTCATCGTCTGCTCGATCCTGCACGTGGTGTCCTCCGTGCTGGTGGCGGTGGCTCCCAGCATCGAGTTCCTCACGGCCATGCGGCTGCTGCAGGGCGTGGGCGCGGCGGGTGGCGCGGTGGTGGCGATGGCGATGGCACGCGACCTGTTCAGCGGGCGCCCGCTCGTGGTGATGCTGTCGAGACTTGCCCTGATCTCCGGCCTTGCGCCGATCGTCGCGCCCATCGTCGGCTCCTGGATGGTCAGCTTCACGGACTGGCGGGGAGTGTTCTGGGGGCTCGCGGCCTACGGCTCCGTCGTGATCGTGCTCATCGTCGTGATGACGGTGGAGACGCGGCCGCCGTCGGAGCGGAGCCGCGGTGGGCTGAAGCCGGTCGGCCTGGCCTTCCGGGCGGTGTTCGCCGACCGGATGGCGCTGGGAGCCATCCTCGTGGCGGCATTCTCCTTCGGCGCGCTGTTCTCCTACGTGGCCAGCTCGTCGGTGCTCCTGCAGGAGGTGTACGGCCTCTCCCCCAGAGGCTTCGGCACGGTCTTCGCGATCTGCTCCTTCGGCGTCTTCGTCGGCGTCCAACTCGGCAGCCGGCTGGCGCAGCGCTGGGGTCCGCAGTGGGTGCTGGTCCTGGCCACGTCGTTGATGGTGACGTCGGGTGTCGCGGTGCTGGTGGTTGACGCCGCGAACGTCGGCTTCGTGCCCCTGGTGCCCGCGCTGTGGATCCTGACCTTCGGGTTCGGCCTGTCCGCGCCCTGTGGGCAGATCCTCCTGCTGCACAACCATCGCCAGCACTCCGGGACTGCAGCCTCCCTGATGGGTGCCGTCACTCAGGTGGTCGGGTCGACGGTGGGCCCGCTGATCGGGCTGTTCGCGATGACCAGCGCCGTGCCGATGGGTATGGGGATCCTGATCTGCGCGCTGCTGGCCACCTCCGCGCTGTGGCTCGTCCTTCGCCCGCGCAGCGTCCCCAACATCCTCGGCGGCTGACCGAATTCCTGTCGGGTCACGCCGGTCCTGAAACTCAACTGGGTCCTGCTACACCCTCGCGTCGGTTTCGACGCGGGCTGCGCCGCTTCGCGGCTCGGCCCGGCTCAACCCAAGTCGACGCGGGCTGCGCCGCTTCGCGGCTCGGCCCGGCTCAACCCGCGGGAGAGCCGCAGATGAGGGCGCGACTCGTGGGGGCGGCTCGGCGCAGTGATGCCCAGCCCGACGATCGCCCAACTGGCGTCCCGCTTGGACGAACTTGCGCCAGGGCCGCCCTGACGAGGCGCACCCGGACCGGGCCGCGCCACCGCCGAACCAGTGCGGGGAGGCGCAAGCCGATGCCCGGGCGGCCTCAACCACCCGAGCCCCGCGAGGCCAGAGCAGCAGCAAGATCCGTCGATCGCGGCCGCCCGGGCATCGGCTTTCGACTCCGCGCATCGAAAGACCGAGCCCGAGACGGTTTGGGTGGTCAAAGACCCCAGGGGCGCTGCGTCGACCGCGGCCGCCCGGGCATCGACTCGCGGTCCGCGCACCGGAGCGTCGCTGTCAGGCAGTGACGCCCTTCACCTCGGGCTTCGCGTCGACTCCCGCTTCCTTGCGCTGCTGCACGGAGATCGGGGCCGGCGCCTGGGTCAGCGGGTCGAATCCGCCGCCGCTCTTCGGGAACGCGATGACGTCACGGATCGAGTCCGACCTGCTGAGCAGCGCGACGATCCGGTCCCAGCCGAAGGCGATTCCCCCGTGCGGCGGCGCGCCGAACTGGAACGCGTCGAGGAGGAAGCCGAACTTCTCCTGCGCCTCCTCGGCGCCGATGCCCATCACCTTGAACACGCGCTCCTGCACGTCACGGCGATGGATACGGATCGATCCTCCGCCGATCTCGTTGCCGTTGCACACGATGTCGTAGGCGTAGGCCAGCGCCTCGCCGGGGGCGGTGTCGAACGTGTCCAGGTGCTCGGGCTTGGGTGAGGTGAAGGCGTGGTGCACGGCCGTCCAGGCGCCCTCGCCCACCGCGACATCGCCCTCTGCCTTCGCATCGGAGGTGGGCTTGAACAGCGGCGCGTCGACCACCCACAGGAAGCTCCAGGCATCGGCGTCGATGAGGCCGCAGCGCTCACCGATCTCGTTGCGCGCGGCGCCGAGTAGCGCCTGGGAGGCGGCCCGGGCGCCGGCTGCGAAGAAGATGCAGTCCCCCGGCTTGGCGCCGGTCTTCTCCGCGAGCCCGGCGCGCTCCGAATCCGACAGGTTCTTGGCGACGGGGCCGCCCAGCTCGCCGTTCTCGTCGAGGGTGACGTAGGCCAGGCCCTTGGCGCCGCGCTGCTTGGCCCACTCCTGCCAGGCATCGAAGGTGCGGCGGGGCTGCGACCCTCCGCCGGGCATCACGATGGCGCCCACGTAGGGAGCCTGGAACACGCGGAAGGTGGTGTCGGCGAAGTAGCCGGTGAGCTCGGTCAGCTCGAGGTCGAAGCGCAGGTCCGGCTTGTCGGAGCCGTACCGGTCCATGGAGTCCAGGAACGTGATCCGCGGGAACGGCGCCTCCAAATCCGCCCCGATCAGCGCCCAGATCTCCCTGATGAGTGCCTCACCCAGCTCGATCACGTCGTCCTGGTCCACGAAGCTCATCTCGACGTCGAGCTGCGTGAACTCCGGCTGCCGGTCGGCGCGGAAGTCCTCGTCGCGGTAGCAGCGCGCGATCTGGTAGTAGCGCTCCATGCCGGCCACCATGAGCAGTTGCTTGAACAGCTGCGGCGACTGCGGGAGGGCGTACCAGGAGCCGGGAGACAGGCGGGCGGGGACGATGAAGTCACGGGCGCCCTCGGGGGTGGACCGGGTGAGCGTGGGGGTCTCGATCTCGACGAAGTCCCGCTCTCCCAGGACGCGCCGAGCGGCCTTGTTGACCTCGGAGCGCAACCGGATGGCGGCACCCGGGGCGGGCCGGCGCAGGTCCAGGTAGCGGTACTTCAGCCGGGCCTCCTCCCCGACAGTGACCCGCTCGTCGATCTGGAACGGCAGCGGTGCGGAGGTGTTGAGCACCTCGAGCTCGGTGATGGCCACCTCGATCTCACCGGTGGGGAGGTCTGGGTTGTTGTTTCCCTCGGGGCGGACCTCGACGACGCCGGTGACCTTGATGCAGTACTCATTGCGCAGGTCATGGGCGCCGGTGGCCTCGAGGAGTTCGTCGCGGATGACCACCTGGACGCGCCCGGAGGCGTCGCGCAGATCGATGAAGGCCAGTCCGCCGTGGTCGCGGCGCTTGGCCACCCATCCGGCGAGTACGACCTGGTTTCCTGCGTGCCCGGCGCGGAGCGCCCCGGCGTCGTGGGTGCGGATCACGGTATTCCTCTCGTTGCGCTGCATAGACAGTGCAGCTGGCCCCGACATCGTAACGGCTTGCCGCCCGGGCCCGGTACCTCGTGAGGTGCGGCTCAGGCCTCCGGTGCGCCGACGGTGGGCCGCAGGTCCGCCAGTGGTGGCTGCCACGTGGCCGGCGAGGCGGCCACCTGCTCGCCGGTGCGGATGTCCTTGACGGAGTCCTCGTAGCCGGCGCCGAACCACACGAACGGGATGCCCCTGCGCTCCGCGAAGCGGATCTGCTTGCCGAACTTGTCGGCCTTCGGGGCAACCTCCACCGCGATCCCCCGCGACCTCAGCTGTGCCGCGACCTCGATGGCCCGCTCACGCGACTCCTCGTCGTCGACGGCCACCAGTACCGCGCTCGGGACGCTGCGCGAGGAGACGAGACGTCCCTTGCCGATCAGGGGGACGAGGATGCGGGTGATGCCGAAGGAGTAGCCGACTCCGGGGAAGGTCACCTTTCCGTCGCTGGCCAGCGAGTCGTAGCGGCCGCCGGAGGCGACGGAGCCGAGCTTCTCGGAGCCCACGAGGAACGTCTCGTAGACGGTGCCGGTGTAATAGTCCAGACCGCGGGCGATTTTGAGGTCCGCGACGACGCGGTCGGGCACGGAGCGACGCGCCACCCTGACCAGTGCGGCGAGTTCCTCCAGGCCGGTGTCCAGAAGCTCGTGCGTGACACCGAGGGCGCGCACCTCGTCGACGAAGGACTCATCGCTTGCGGAGATACCCGCCAGGGCGACGCAGGCGCGGGCCTGTGCCTCGGAGAGCCCCACCTCGGCCGTCAGCAGCTCCGCCACGGCCCCAGGCCCGATCTTGTCGTACTTGTCGACCCGCTGCAGCACCGCAGCGGTGTCCGCGATCCCCAGACCAAGGTAGAAGCCCTCGGAGAGCTTCCGGTTGTTGACGTGGAGTGAAACCGGCGGGAGGCCGAGGTCGCGGTGCAGCTTCTCGAACACGTCGACGGCCACCAGCGGAATCTCCACGTCGTGGTGAGCGGCGAGCGAGTCCTGACCCACGATGTCGATGTCCGCCTGCGTGAACTCGCGGTACCGGCCCTCCTGCGGGCGCTCGCCGCGCCACACCTTCTGCACCTGGTAGCGGCGGAACGGGAACGCCAGGTGGCCGGCGTTCTCCAGCACGTAGCGCGCGAAGGGGACGGTGAGGTCGAAGTGAAGGCCCAACTCGTCGACATCGCCGGCCTCGGCGTGCAGCCGGCGCACCACGTAGATCTCCTTCTCGATATCTCCCTTGCGGGCCAGCTGCGCCAGCGGTTCGACGGCACGGGTCTCGATGGGTGCGAAGCCGTGCAACTCGAAAGTGCCGGTGACGACGTCGAGGACGCGGTTCTCGATGATCCGTCCGGACGGGAGGAACTCGGGGTAACCGCTGAGCGGCTTGGGGCGGGACACAGGGTTCCTCACAAGGGGTTCGGCTGCAGGAAGGGGTTCGAGTCGAGCTCCTGGCCGATGCTGGTGGGCTGGCCGTGGCCGGGCAGCAGCGGCGTCTCGGCCGGGAAGTGCAGGGCGATGCGCCGCAGCGACTCGCGCATCTCGGCCATGCTACCGCCGGGCAGGTCGGTGCGCCCGATCGTGCCCGCGAACAGCACGTCGCCGGTGAATACCACGGAGGTGCGCGCGGAGGTGAACTCCAGGAGGGTGGATCCCGAGGTATGGCCGGGGGCCGGGAACGGAGTCACCTGGATTCTCGCCAGCGTGATCGGACCCTCGAGGTCACGCACGTCCGCCACGGGCGGCAGCGTGTCCGAGCCGGTGAGCTGACGCATCAGCTGACCTCCCTGGGGGCCGAGCCCGTCGCCGGGCCGGACCAACAGGTGCTGATCGGCCTTCGCCAGGTACAGGGGGATGTTCCAGTGGGCCGCCAGGAGATGCGCGTCTCCTACGTGGTCCAGGTGGCCGTGGGTGGCGATCAGCGCCACCGGATGCAGCCCACGCTCGGCCACTGCGGCCAGCACCGGCTCGGCCGCCGTGATGCCCGGATCGACGATGATGCACTCGGCGGTGTCCTCGTGCGGTGAGACGAGATAGCAGTTGGACTGCCAGGGCGATACCTGGATTGGCTGGATGAGCACGACGACACCCTATACGGCTAGATTGGGCCCATGAGCGAATCGCAAGCGCCCTCTGATTTTGGCCGCGTCGATGCCGACGGCACGGTCTATGTCCGCGTGGGTGACACCGAACGAAGTGTCGGGCAGATCCCCGACTCCACCCCTGATGAAGCCATGGCGTTCTACGTTCGGCGCTTCCAGAATCTGGCTGCGGAGGTGGGCCTCCTCGAGTCACGGGTGGCCGCCCAGGCCATGTCGCCGGAGGAGGCACGCTCCGCGATCGGCACCGCACGCACGAACGTGACCGGGGCCAACGCCGTCGGGAACCTGGAGGCCCTGACCCGCCGACTGGACGCCCTGCTTGAGGTGCTCCCGGCCCAGATCGAGGCCAGGAAGGCGCAGCGGGCGGAACAGAACTCCGTCACTGTCGCCGCCAAGGAGGCCATGGTCGAGGAGGCCGAGAAGCTCGCTGAGGGTGACGACTGGCGCGGCGGCGTGGACAGGTTCCGCGTGCTTCTCGAGGAGTGGAAGGCGCTCCCCCGGGTGGACCGCGCCACGGACAACGAGCTGTGGCACCGCTTCTCCTCGGCCCGCACGCAGTACACGCGCCGACGCAAGACCCACTTCGGTGAGCTGAACCAGCGCCGGGACGGGGCGAAGGAAGCCAAGGAGGCCATCATCGCCGAGGCCGAGCCGCTGGCCACCTCAACGGACTGGGGCGCCACGTCGGCCGCGTTCCGTGACCTGATGCAGCGCTGGAAGGCGGCCGGGAGCGCGCGCCGCGCCGAGGATGACGCCCTCTGGGCGAAGTTCCGCGCCATCCAGGACGCCTTCTTCGACGCACGCACCGCGGCACAGAGCGCCGTCGACGGCGAGCAGGCGGAGAATCTCGCTGCCCGGTTGGCGTTGGTCGAGCAGGCGGAGAAGGACCTGGAAGGCGTCACGGATGTGGAGGCCGCCAAGACCATCCACCGCGACTTCCTGGGCAAGCTCAACCAGCTCGGTCACGTGCCGCGGACCGCGATGCGGGACCTGGACGCCCGCGTGCGCGCGCTCGGGGACAAGATGGCCACGATGGAGGCCGACGAGTGGCGCCGGACGGATCCGGAGGCGCGCAAGCGAGCCCAGGACACCGTCGCCATGTTCGAGGCCCAGATCGCCAAGCTCGAGAAGGACCTGGCAGCGGCCGAGGCCAAGGGTGACGCGAAGCGGGCCAAGGACGCCAAGCAGTCCATCGAGACGTATCAGAGCTGGCTGGAGCAGGCCCGCGAGACCCTCGCGGACTTCACGGGCTAACCCGCCACCCGATACACGTCGTAGACCCCAGGGATCCGGCGCACCTGACGGATCACATGCTGCAGGTGCGTCGGATCTGCCGATTCGAACGTCATCCGGCCGCTGAACTGGCGCTGCTTGTTGGTGGTGATGTTGACCGAGAGGATGTCGACGTGCTGCTCGGACAGCACCGATGAGACGTCCGACAGCAGACGTGCCCTGTCGATTCCCTCGATCTGGATCGTGACCAGGAAGCTCGCGCCCTGCTCGTGGCCGGACCACGCCACGTCGACGATGCGCTCCGGCTCCTTCATCAGCGCCGGCACGTTGGAGCAGTCCGCGCGATGCACGGACACCCCCTCGCTGCGGGTGACGAATCCGATGATCTCGTCCCCCGGCAACGGATAGCAGCACTTCGCGAACTTCGCGGCCACCGAGCTGTCGCCGTCGACGAGGATGTGGGCGCCGTCGCGCACCGGGCGCCTGCGCTGCCTCACCACGACGTCCTCGGTGACCGTGTCTACGGTCTCCTCCTCGCCACCGTGCAGCACGATGAGCTTCTCCACCACGCCCTGGGAGCCGAGGTGCCCCTCCCCGATGGCGGCGTACAGGTTGGGAACGTCCTTCAGGCCCAGCTCGTTGGCCACGGCCGTCAGGTTCTCCAGCGTCAGGAGGCGCTGCATCGGGATTCCGGTGCGGCGCAGGTCCTTGGCCAGCGCATCCTTGCCCTGCTCGATGGCGACGTCGCGGCGCTCGCGCGAGAAGTGCGCCTTGATCTTCTGCCGGGCGCGGCTGGAGACGACGAAGCCCAGCCAGTCACGGCTGGGACCCGCCCCCTCGGCCTTCGAGGTGAGGATCTCCACCTTGTCGCCCTGGGCCAGCCGGGTGCTGAGCGCGACCAGCCGGCCGTTGACGCGGGCGCCGATGCAGCGGTAGCCCACTTCGGTGTGGACGGCGAACGCGAAGTCCACGGGCGTGGCACCCAGCGGCAGCGCGATCACCTCGCCCTTGGGCGTGAAGACGTAGATCTCGTCGGAGTTGATCTCGAACATCACCGAGTCCAGGAACTCGCTGGGGTCTTCCGTCTCCTTCGACATCACGCCAAGCTGGTGCATGGCGCGCAGGCCGGCATCCTCGGGCGTGACGCCCTCGCGGAGGTCCGCCTTGTACTTCCAGTGCGCCGCGACGCCGTACTCGGCGCGACGGTGCATCTCGTGGGTGCGGATCTGCAGCTCGACGGGCTCGTTGTTGGCGCCCAGCACGGTGGTGTGGAGCGACTGGTAGAGGTTGAACTTCGGCCCGGCGATGTAGTCCTTGAACCGGCCGGGGATGGGCTTCCACGCGGCATGCGCCACCCCCAGCACCGCGTAGCAGGTGGCGGTGTCCTGGACGAGGACGCGCAGCCCGATGAGATCGTAGATCTCCTTGAAGTCACGGCCGCGGACCATCATCTTCTGATAGATGGAGTAGTAGTGCTTGGGGCGGCCGTAGACGGTGGCGGTGATCTTCGCCTCGCTGAGCAGGTTCTGGAACTCGGCGATCAGTTCCCTCAGGTACCGCTCCCGGTAGGGGGCCTGCTGGGCCACCATGTCCACGATCTCCGAATAGACCTTGGGCTCGATGACGGAGAACGAGAGGTCCTCCAGCTCCCACTTGATGGTGTTCATGCCCAGCCGGTGGGCCAGCGGGGCGAAGATGTTGAGGGTCTCGGTGGCGATCCGGACCTGCTTGTCCGGCCTCAGGAAACCGATGGTGCGCATGTTGTGCAGCCGGTCCGCCAGCTTGATCACCAGGACCCGCACCTCCTCGGAGGTGGCCATGATCATCTTGCGGATCGTCTCCGCCTTGGCCGTCTCCCCGTAGGTCAGCTTGTCCAGCTTCGTGACACCGTCGACCATTCGCGCGACCTCGTCTGAGAAGTCCAGCCGCAGCTGCTCCAGCGAATAGGGCGTGTCCTCGACGGTGTCGTGCAGGAGCGCGGCCACCAGCACCGGTTCGGTCATCCCGAGCTCGGCCAGGATGGTGGCGACGGCCAGCGGGTGCGTGATGTAGGGATCCCCCGACTTCCGCTTCTGCCCCTCGTGGCACTGATCGGCCACCCGGTAGGCGCGCTCGATCACGTCGAGATCCGCCTTGGGATGGTTGGACTTCACGATCCTGAACAGCGGGTCCAGCACGGCGGACTTGGAGCGCACCGCGCCGAGACGGGCCAGCCTGTGCCGCATCCGCAACCGCGGCTGCTCGGGGCCGGTCACCAGCCGCGACACGCCGGTCAGCGAATCCTCTGACATGGGTCGCCTCCCTTCGCGCCGCTAAAGCCCAATCGTAGCCGCCTACTCGTCGTAGGGGCGCGACAGCAGCCCGTGTGAATCCTTGGCCGGCGGCTGCGCGCGACGCACGACGATCAGCTCGTCCCCGATCTCGATCTTGGTGGCCGTCTGATCGTAGAAGCGGCGCAGGGTTCCGTTGCGGATGATGCCGATGACGCGTTCACCCTGCACGGCCGACGGCGGCTGCCCGGCCTCCTGCGGCTCGGCCAGCCTCTGGTGAACCTCGAGACCCTCGGCCCCGGTGAGCATGTCCTGCATGATGGTGCCCAGCTCTGGTCCGATGGCCGAGAGCCCGAGGAGCCGGCCGACGGTCTCGGAGCTGGTCACCACCGACGACGCACCTGACTGCCGCACCAGCGGGACGTTCTCGTGCTCGCGCACCGCGACGACCACGCCTGCGGTGGGGTTGAGTTGCCGGACGGTGAGCGTGGCCAGGATGGCTGTGTCGTCGCGGTCCAGGGAGATGATGACCTGCTTGGCCTTGCTGATCTCGGCACGGCGCAGCAGCTCACGGCGGGTGGCGTCGCCCTGGAACGCGGCGAGCCCGTCGAAGTTGGCGTCAGCCACAGCGCTGGCGTGCGCGTCGATGACCAGAATCTTGTCCGCGGCCTCACCGTGGCGGCGCAGCGTGTTGACGGCGCTGCGGCCCTTGGTGCCGTAACCGATCACGACGACGTGGTTGCGCATCTTCCTCCTCCAGAACGTGTCTTTGATGCTCCGGCTCCCCTCCTTCGTCAGCACCTCGATGGTGGTGCCGACGAGGAGGACGAGGAAGCCGATGCGCAGCGGGGTGACCACGAGCACGTTGATCAGGCGGGCATGCGCAGCGAACGGCGTGATGTCACCGTAGCCCGTGGTTGTCAGCGTGACAGTGGAGTAGTACAGCGCGTCCAGCAGGGACACGCCGTCGGCAGCGGTGTTGTCGGCGTAGCTGTCGCGGTCCAGCCACACGATCATCGTGCTGACCATCAGGAGCAGCAGCGCCAGCAGTGCCCGCCGTGCGAGCTCCTTGAACGGCGAGGAGGTGATCCGCGGCAGGCTCACCAGCGACAGCACCCCGCCCCGTCCGCCGGGCTCCAACTTGGCCATGGCTCAGACTGTCAGGACTGCGGTGAGATTGTCGATCCCCAGCTCAGCGAGCCGTTGGCGACCCCCCAGGAAGCTCAGTTCCATCAGGACGCTGACGTGCACCAGCTCGGCCCCCATCTGCTTGACCAGAGCGGCCGTGGCCCCCACGGTGCCGCCGGTGGCGAGGACGTCGTCGACCACCAGCACCCGCGCCCCCTGCCGGATGGCGTCGCGGTGCATCGAGAGGGTCTCGAACCCGTATTCCAGCTCGAAGGACTCCGAGATCGTCTCACCGGGCAGCTTTCCGGGCTTCCGCACGGGCACGAAACCGGCGCCGAGCGCCAGCGCGACGGGTGCGGCGAAGATGAACCCTCGCGCTTCCATGCCCACCACCACGTCGATGCCGCGCGGAGCCGTCGTGACGAGCTCGGTGACCGCCGCCTGGAACCCCTGCGGGGACGCCAGCAGCGGAGTGATGTCCTTGAACACCACACCGGGGCGTGGGAAGTCCGGCACGTCGGAGATCAGTCCGCCCACCAGCTCGCGGCGCTTGACGGATTCGTTGACGATCATCGCTTGCCCTTCCGCTCCGCACGGGACCCGCCGGTGCGCCTCTGCTGACGCACGCCGGCGGCCAGGAATGCCTCGCCGTCGACGAGGGCCATCGGCTCTGCTGCGGCGTCCAACTGCTGCTTGTGGGCGCCGGCGCGCTGCGCGGCGCGGGCCTTGCGACGGGCCAGCTGCTCACGGTGCTCCACCATGGCCGGTTCGCGTTCCCGCAGCCACGCGAGGATCGGCGCGGCGATGAACAGCGACGAGTAGGCGCCGGCGATCATGCCGATGAGCAGCGCGAGGCCGAGATCGGCCAGGGGCCCGCTCTGCAGCGTGGCGCCGGCGATGAACAGGGCCAGGACGGGCAGCACGCCGATCACGGTGGTGTTGAGCGAGCGCACCAGGACCTGGTTCACGGCCAGGTTGGCCTGCTCCGAGTAGGTGTGGCTCGTGTGCTCGATGCCCTTGACGTTCTCGCGGATCTTGTCGAACACCACGACGGTGTCGTACAACGAGTACGCGAGGATGGTCAGCACGCCGATCACGGTCGACGGGGTGACGGTGAAGCCCACCGCCGCGTAGACGCCCACCGTGACGAGCAGGTCGTGGAAGACGGCCACGACCGCGGCCACGGACATCTTCCAGTCCCTGAAGTAGGCGGCGATCAACGCCATCACCAGCACGATGAACACCACCAGAGCGATGGTGCCCTGGCGGGTGATCTGCTCTCCCCAGGAGCCGCTGATGGCGTTGTAGGTGACGTCGTCGACCGTCGAGCCCGCGATGCGGGCCACCTCACCACGAACGGTGTTGGTCTCGTCTGGGCTGAGCGCCCGGGTCTGCACGCGGATCGAGTCCTCGCCGAGGGCGAACACCTGCGGGGCAAGGTCCTCGACGGCGACGTCGTCCATCTGCGCGCGCACCTCGTCGACGGTGCCCTGCTGGATGCTCATCGGGGCCTGGAAGTCGGTGCCCCCGCTGAACTCGATGCCGAGGGTGAGACCGCGCAACACGAGCAGCAGCAGGGAGACGCCGATGATGACGGCCGACACGATGAACCACAGGCGCCGGTGCTTGATGAAGTCGTAGCTGGTCTGGCCCGTGTAGAGCCGCTCGGCGATCCCGAGCTTCCTGGTGGACATCAGGCCTCCTGCGGGACGGTTGGGGCGGCGGCCGTAGCGCGCCTGATGCGGCGCCCGAGAAGGGAGTCCCGGGTGACGCCCATGCGGTGGGCGTCGAGCCCGGACCACTTGTGACCCTCCCCGAAGAACTTCGTGCGGCTGAGCAGTTCGACCAGGGGCTTGGTGAAGAAGAACACCACGGCCAGGTCGATGAGCGTGGTGAGGCCGAGCGTGAACGCGAAGCCCTTGACCGCCCCGACGGCCAGGACGAACAGCACCACGGCCGAGAGGAGCGACACCGCGTCGGAGATGACGATGGTGCCGCGCGCCTTCGCCCAACCGGCCGAGAGTGCGGACTTGAGACTGCGCCCCTCCCGGATCTCGTCGCGGATCCGCTCGAAGTAGATGATGAACGAGTCGGCGGTGACGGCGATGCCGACGATGGCACCTGCGATGCCGGGAAGGTTGAGCGCGAAGCCCATCACGGAACCCAGTAGCACCATCATCGCGTAGGTGGCCGACGCGGCCACCGCGAGCGAGAGCACCACGACGATGCCCATGCCGCGGTAGTAGAGGAAGCTGTAGAGCATGACCACGAGGAGCCCGATCATGCCGGCGATGATGCCGACCCGGAGCTGCTCGCCGCCCAGGGTGGCCGAGACGGTCTCGACCTGGGACGGCTCGAACGACAGCGGCAGGGAGCCGTACTTGAGCACGTTGGCCAGGCCTGCAGCCGACTCGGCGGTGAACCCGCCGCGGATGATCGCGTCGCCGTTGGTGATCCGGCTCTCGGCCGTGGCCGCTGACTCGACCTTGCCGTCGAGGACGATCGCGAACATGTTGCGCGGCTCGGCCGCACCGACCAGGGCGCCGGTCAGCTCAGACATGCTGGCGGTGCCCTCGGCGTTGAAGCTGAGCGTCACCGCGTACTGCAGCTCACCCTGGGGAATCCCGAACGAGGCGGTGGAGAGATCCTGACCGCGCACCGCGACGGGGGCCAGGAGGTACTTCTGAAAGCCCTCCGTGTCACAGGCCACTTGGGAGGTCAGCGGATCGTCGGCCACCTCGTCGCCGCACGTGAAGTCCAGGAACGCCTGGTACTCGGCCTCCGTAGGCTCAAAAGCGAGCACCTCGGCGATGGGCAGCTGATCCACCGGCTCGCCGTCCGGGCCGGGCGACGGGGAGGGCGTGGGGCTGGGGGCGGGTTCGGGGAGACCTGGCAGCGGCGACTCGGACGGGTCCGGAGAGGCCGACGGGTCCGTGCCGGTGCCCGCGGCCACCTGGAGCACGGGGCGGAACTCGAGCTGGGCGGTGGCTCCCACGAGCTGGACCAGATCGTCGCGCTCGACGTTGGGCGCCGAGACAACGATGTTGCGCTCGCCCTGGATGACCACTGAGGCCTCACCGACACCGAGGCCGTCGACGCGCTGCTGCATGATGTCGCGGGCCAACTCGAGCGACTCCATGGGCACTGCGTCGTTCGTGGCCGTCAGGGTGATCGTCTGCCCGCCCTTGAGGTCAAGGCCGAGCTTCGGGGTCCACGTGTTGGTGGCCGCCATGATGGTGTAGAGACCCGCGATGATGAGCAGGAAGACAGTGAGGACGACGCCGGGGCGCCCCCTCTTCGCTGAGGTGGCCACCGTTACTTGGTGTCCTCCGCACGCGGCTCCGCGGTGCGATCCTGGAAGAACGTGTCATCGGCTGAAGCACCGTTGTCGACGGGGGTGGCCGCGTCGTCGGAGGGCGTCTCGGCCAGGGCCGGGGTGAGGTCCGCGTCGTCGCCGATGACGTCGTCGCCCTCGGCGGCCTCATCGGTGAATTCGAACTCTTCGTCCTCAGGCAGGACCTTGCGCGCCACGTTGCCCTTCAGCACCGTGACCTCGACCCCGGGGGCGAGCTCGACGATCAGCTGCCGCTCGCCGATATATGAGACGGTGCCGAACATGCCCGAGGTGAGGAGGACGCGGTCACCGACGCTGAGCCCTGACTGCATCTCCTGGTGCTGCTTGGCGCGCTTCTGCTGCGGGCGGATCATGAGGAAGTACATGACCGCGAACAGCGCGATCATCATGGGGATAAGGGGGTCCATAGTTCGTTTCACTCCGTACGTGGGTAAGCCATCGATCAGGATAGCGGTGCCTGCAAGGATAACCGCGCCGAGGCGCGTCAGGCCCCATCGTCGGCCGGCGTGGCCCCGGCCAGCATCTGGTGGACGCCGTCGAGGATCTCCACCGGGCGGTAGGGGAACTGTGTCATCGAGGAGGTGGTGGAGATGCCGGTGAGCACCAGCACCGTGTGCAGGCCCGCCTCCATGCCCGCGACGATATCAGTGTCCATCCGGTCCCCGATCATGCCCGTCTCCTCGGAGTGGGCGCCGATCTTGTTCAGCGCGGAGCGGAACATCATCGGATTGGGCTTGCCCACCACGTAGGGCTCGCGGCCGGTGGCCTTGGTGATCAGCGCCGCCACCGCGCCCGTGGCGGGGACCACCCCCGAGGGCGTCGGCCCCGTCGCGTCGGGGTTGGTGGCGATGAACCGCGCCCCGGCGTCGATGAGCCGGATGGCGGTAGTGATGGCCTCGAACGAGTAGGTGCGGGTGTCGCCGATGACGACGAAGTCCGGGGCGCGGTCCGAGAGGACCATGCCCGCGTCGTGGAGGGCGGTCGACAGGCCCGCCTCCCCCACCATGAAGCAGGTCCCGCCGGGCTTCTGCTCGGCGAGGAACTTGGCGGTGGCCATGGCCGAGGTCCAGATCCTCTCCTCCGGCACGTTGAGGCCCGAATCTCTGAGGCGCGCGGAGAGGTCCCGCGGCGTGTAGGTGGCGTTGTTGGTGAGTACCAGGAATGGGGTCCCCGATGACACCCAGTGGTCGATGAGCTCCTGCGCGCCCGGCAGCGCCCGGTTGTCGTGCACCAGCACGCCGTCCATGTCCGTGAGCCAGGCCTTGATGTCCGCACGCGTCCGCATGGCGGAAAGGCTACCGGTCCGCGGCCGCGGCACGGCGTGGCCCGTCCCCACCGCTCCCTGAGGAGGGCCGCCCGCGAAGCGGCGTGGCCCGTCCCCACCGCTCCCTGAGGAGGGCCGCCCGCGAAGCGGCGTGGACCGTCCCCACCGCTCCCTGAGCTGCGGAGGGCCGCCCGCGAAGCGGCGTGGCCCGTCCCCACCGCTCCCTGAGGAGGGCCGCCCGCGAAGCGGCGTGGCCCGTCCCCACCGCTCCCTGAGGAGGGCCGCCCGCGAAGCGGCGTGGCCCGTCTCGAAGGGTCGTGACTACCACCTTCACGCCAATCTCGTTGTCGGGTGCGGGGAGCCGTGAGTCGATGCCCGGGCGGCCGTTGTCAAACGTCTTGCTGCCGGGTGCTGGTCTGGTCGGTGGTCGCGTTGTGGAGGCCGCCCGGGCGTCGTCTCCCGTCTCCCCGCACTCGTTCCCCCTGTGGCGTTGACTTGTCCCGGTGCGGGCCAGCAGGGCGGCGTCGGGGTCGGGTCCGCTTGGGCGGGATGCCGGTTGGGTGACCGTCGGGTTGGGCACCGCTGCGCAGTGCCGCCCTGCCGTCCCCCACTCTTGCTGTCAGCTGAGGGTTTTCGACCCTTCGAGACTCCCACGGTCGCTTCGCGACGCGGGACCCTCAGGGACCGAGCTTTCGCTCCCTGAGGAGGGCCCTGAGGAGGCCGCCCAGGTAGCGGCGTGGACCGTCTCGAAGGGTCGCAACTCAAGCTGACAAGCATATGTGCCCACTCGATGGGCCACTGCTACACCCTTGGTGAACTACTTGACCTTGGTGAATTCACGGAGAGGACCGCTAGTCGAACAGGGCGGGGTTGGCCGAGGGCACCGACATGCCGAGGTGGGCGTAGGCAGCCCGGGTGGCGACGCGGCCGCGGGGGGTGCGCACCATGAGTCCTTCCCGGATGAGGAACGGCTCGGCCACCTCCGCGATGGTCTCGATCTCCTCCCCCACGCTGAGCGCCAGCGTGGAGAGCCCGACGGGGCCGCCGTCGAACAGGCGGCACAACGCCACGAGGACCGAGCGGTCC
This sequence comes from Tessaracoccus sp. MC1679, assembly GCF_014164775.1. GTDB lineage: Bacteria > Actinomycetota > Actinomycetes > Propionibacteriales > Propionibacteriaceae > Arachnia. The sequence continues at coordinate 234,377 of NZ_JACJGB010000005.1, read as the reverse complement.
AGCCGGTCCAGGCCGCGCTCGTCCACCTCATAGAGTTCCAGCGCAGCCCGCGCGACGGAGCGGTCCACGTCCGGGTGACCCTTGACCTGCGCGAAGTCCCGCACCCGCCTCAGCAGACGGTTGGAGATCCGCGGCGTGCCGCGGGAGCGGGTCGCGATCTCCCGGCGCGCGGCGTCGTCGATCCGCACCCCGAGCTTCCCTGCCGAGCCCGCGACGATTCCCTCCAGGTCTTCTGAGGCGTAGAAGTCCAGCTGCGCGGTGAACCCGAACCGATCCCGGAGAGGCCCGGGAAGGAGCCCCGCACGGGTGGTGGCTCCCACGAGGGTGAACGGCGGCAGCTCGATGGGGATGGCCGTGGCGCCGGGCCCTTTGCCGACGATCACGTCCACGCGGAAGTCCTCCATGGCCAGGTACAGCAGTTCCTCGGCGGGGCGGGACAGCCGGTGGATCTCGTCGAGAAAGAGCACCTCACCCTCGTCCAGACCGGACAGGATCGCGGCGAGGTCGCCCGCGTGCTGGATGGCTGGGCCTGAGGAGATCCGCAGCCCGGTACCGAGCTCGGCCGCGATGATCATGGCCAGGGTGGTCTTCCCCAGGCCGGGGGGGCCGGACAGCAGGACGTGGTCCGGGGCGCTGCCGCGGTGGCGCGCGGCGTCCAGGACCAGCGCCAGCTGCTCCCGCACCCGCGGTTGGCCTTCGAACTCCGCCAGCCGCTTGGGGCGCAGGGCCGCCTCGTAGTCGCGGTCCTCGAAGTCTGCCGTCGGGTCCACCTCCGTGTGGTCCATCACCGCCTCGCCAGCGAGTTGAGGGCGGCGCGCAACAGCTTCGCCACCCCGATCCCGGGATCTGACTCGACGAGGTGGGCGACGTTGTCACAAGCCGCCTCGGCGTCCCGCGACGACCATCCGAGGCCCTGGAGGCCCTCGCTGACCTGCGCGCGCCACGCGTCTGTGTCCGCCGGGCCGGAGGCGTCGCCGGCGGGCGTGTCCGCCAGGACCATCACCCTGTCCTTCAGCTCGATGACCAGTTTCTGCGCGCCCTTGAGCCCGATGCCGGGCACCGCGCACAGGCGCTTGAGGTCCTCCGTCAGCACCGCGCGCCGGAGCTCGCCCGGGGTGAGCACCGACACGATGGCCAGGGCCAGCTTCGGACCGACCCCGGTGGCCGTCTGGGCCAGCTCGAAGGCCTGCCGCTCCCCCTCCTCGCCGAAGGCGAACAGCGTCATCGAGTCTTCCCGCACCACGAGAGTGGTGTGCAGGGTGGCGCGCTCCCCCACGCGGAGCCCGGCGGCGGTCTGAGGGGTGGTGAGCACCCGGTAGCCGACGCCGCCGACGTCGAGGACGCCGAAGGTGGCGCCGGCCGACAGGACGGTGCCGGTGAGGAGGGCGATCATCGGGTCCCCTTGGCTGCCGCGACTGCCGCGGCGTAACGGTTGGTGGCGCCCCCGCGCCAGGCGTGGCACACCGCCACCGCCAGGGCATCCGCTGCGTCGGCCGGCCTGGGCGGCTCGGTGAGCCTCAGGATGCGGGTGATCATGAGGGCCACCTGCGCCTTGTCGGCGGAGCCGGAGCCGGTGACGGCGGCCTTCACCTCCGAGGGCGTGTGGAAGGTTACGGGGAGGCCGCGCCGGGCGCCGTTGAGCGCCGCGACACCGGCGGCCTGCGCCGTATCCATGGCGGAGTTGACGTTGTGCTGGGAGAAGACGCGCTCGATGGCCACCGCCTCCGGCGCGTAGTCGTCGAACCAGCCCGCCAGGCCTGCCTCGAGCGCCAGCAGGCGCTGCGCGATGTCCAGCCCGACAGGAGTGCGCACCACCCCCACGGCCACCAGCCGCGGCGGTTTCCCGACTGTGCCGTCGACGATCCCTATGCCGCAGCGGGTGAGGCCGGGGTCGATGCCGATGATGCGCATGCCCGGCGGATCAGTCCTCGGCCTCGAGGGCCTCGGCGACCTCGGGGGTCACGTCGAGGTTGGTGAAGACGTTCTGCACGTCGTCGGAGTCGTCGAGGGCGTCCATGATGCGGAACACCTTCTGCGCCACGTCGAGGGAGTCGACCTCCTGGTCGAAGGACGGCACGAACTGCACCTCGGAGGAGTCGTAGTCCAGCCCCGCCGCCTCGATGGCCTTGCGGACCTCGACGGTGTCGTTGGGGTCGCAGACCGCCTCCCACACGTCGCCGTCGTCGTCGACCTCCTCGACTCCGGCCTCCAGTGCCGCCTCGAGCAGGTCGTCCTCCGAGATGTCCCTTCCGCCCTGCTGCTTGGGAACGGTCACCACGCCCTTCCGGGCGAACAGGCGCTGGACCGAGCCGACGTCTGCCATGGTGCCGCCGTTGCGGGTGACCGCCACGCGGACGTCCGAGGCCGAGCGGTTGCGGTTGTCGGTGAGGCATTCGATGAGGATCGCCACGCCTGCCGGGCCGTAGGCCTCGTACATGATGGTCTCGTAGTCCGCACCGCCGGACTCGGCGCCGGAGCCGCGCTTGACGGCGCGGTCGATGTTGTCGTTGGGCACCGACGACTTCTTGGCCTTCTGGACCGCGTCGTAGAGGGTGGGGTTACCGGCGAGGTCACCGCCGCCCAGCCGGGCCGCGACCTCGATGTTCTTGATCAGCTTGGCGAACAGCTTGCCCCGCTTGGCGTCAATGACCGCCTTCTTGTGCTTGGTCGTCGCCCACTTGGAATGGCCGCTCATCCTTGTCCCACCTTCTTGCGCTCCGTGGTCTGTACTGGCCGACAGCCTATCGCGGGCTCAGGGAACCACCTTCGTGAGGAGTGCCACCGCGTCGCGTGTCGTCCAGCTGAGCTCCGCGGAGAGCCGCTGCACGCCCACCCCGTCCGGGGTGTCGATGCCGATGCCGGCCTCGTGGCAGCCGGCTTCCCGCATCGCCTGCAGGCAGCGACCCATCAGGGCCAGGGAGATCTTGTGGCCGCGGTGCTCCGGGTGGACCCCGAAACGCTCGATCCAGCCCACAGGGGCCCCATCGTCGTCGGTGTCCGCCACGCCGCTCATGGCGTACCCCACCACCTGGCCATCGACGCTGGCCAGGAACGACCAGTCCGGGCGGAAGTCCGGATCGTGGAGACGCGCCGCCCACACGTCCGTGGTGACCTCATGGCCCATGCCGTTGAAGCACAGGTTGTGCAACTGCCGTACCCCTTCGGAGTGCATGGGGGTGAAGGCCTCCAGCTGCACGTCCTCGAGTGCCGGTGACGCGACGGGCCGGGTGAGGTCGCGGTGGAGATCGTAGTAGTAGCGCTCGATCGTGAAGCCGAGGCTGTGGGCCACGCGCTCGAGGCCGGGGCGCCCGAGTTCCGCGTAGCAGCCCAGCCACAGCGGCTGACCGGGCCGGAACTCGTCCCGCCACGCGGCGGCGTGAGTGACCTGCCAGTGCAGCAGCGCGGTGCCGATGTGCAGGTGCCGGTGGGTGGGGTGAACTCCGCCCATGAGGTACATGCGCAGCGGGTCCGTCTCGGCGATGTAGGCCACCGCGTAGGCCGAGAGGGACTGGTAGGCGTCGTAGCCGCCGACGGCGTGCGCCACCTGCAGGTTGCGCTGCGTGATCGATGCCGCCACGCCGGACAGCACCGAATCTTCCAAGGCGTCGAGCTGGCTGCGGAAGTGATCGAGATCGGCAGCGTCGTCCGGGCCGAGGAGTCGCCACGCGAGGTGCGGCTCCACATAGACGTCCATTCCCCGCGCTACCGCCAGATCCTGTGCTCGGGGGCGGGCTTGGGTGCGGCCTGGTCCCAGAGCCTGCGCCAACGCGGCGCGGACAGGGTGGTGCCCGAGCTGGCTCCGCCGCGGCGGCGCTGCACCGTCCACCACGACAGATCACCCTCGTGGACGAGCTCCTCGACGCGGGCCTGCACCTCGGCCGTGGCCTCGGCGAGGGAGCGTCCCCGGGTGTAGAGGGGGGCGCCGAAGCGGATGGAGACCTTCGGCCGGCTGCGGAGCGCCAGCTTCAGGATGTCCTGAAGCTTGAACGTGCCGACGATGCCGACCGGCACGATGGGCACGTTGTGCTGGTTGGCCAGTGCCGCGGGGACGGTTGAGAACTCGCCGACAAGGCGGCGCTTGACGGGCTCGTCGGCGAACACCACCACGTTGCGCCCGCCCGCGATCGCCCGAGACGGGGCGATCATCGTCGGCCGCACCCTTGACGGGAGGGCGAAGCGGAGCAGGTGGTAGTCCATCGCACCCTGCTCGTTGGCGGCGAACACGACTGGCGGCTGAAGGCCGGCGACGCTGTCGGCTGAGACCAGCTCGATGTCGAGGCGAAGGTTCAGCAGCCTCAGCATCAGGTGTCGCCCAGACAGGGCGGCGCGGAGGCTGAGCCTGTCGCGGGCCACGGGGGGCCGCGGGGGCGCGCCCGCGGGTGTGCCGGTGTGCAGCATCCCGGACGCGATCTGCCTCAGGTCACGGGGCCAGGTCAGCTTGGGCCGCTGGCGTCCGCGCCCGCTCTGCGCCCAGGACGGGAGCAGGCGGCTCATCGCACATCGCCCAGCGCGAGCCCGGGACTGCGCAGCACCGTGATGGAAGGGGCGCGTCCCACGGTGTTCGACGCGATCTCGAGGGCGTCAGCGTAGGTGGTCGCGCTGCGGTGCCCGAGGATCGCGGCGCTGCGCCGGTCCCCGCCCACCCAGATCACGTCGGAGAACCGCTCAGCCGCCCGGGCGGTAGCGTACCAGCGGTGGAACACGTGCAGCGGGTGCTCGGCGAACTGCTTGCGGTACAGGTCCAGGTACCACTCGTCGTCGATGGCGCGCGCCTCGTAGGTGGCGGCGATCTCGGCCGGGTCCGTGGTCTGCGGCAGCACCGTCGCGAAGAAGTCGGCGGCCGCGGACTGGCGCCGGTTCGAGAACCGCCTCCGCAGCGGATGGAACGCGATCAGCGCCCCTCCCTCGCGGGCGTAGGGGGTGCCCAGGTGGGTTCCCGCCCGGGTCACCAGGGCGTGGTGCGCCGCGCCGAGCGGGGAACCCACCGGGTCGCCCTCATCGAAGGAGGCGCCCCAGACCGATGTGACCAGGACATCCGCCTGCCCCTTCACCTCGACAGCGTTGGCCGCCTTCCACACCAGGCGTGAGTCCGCCATCACGCGCTGGTAGTCACCGCTGAGGACGTCGACGATGGCGTAATCGGCTCGCGGGTTGCCGTGTAGCAGTTGGGCGCCCTGTCGCGGCAGGGCCGCGACGATCTGGCGGGCGCTGGCCAGCGACAGCTTGTCGGCCAGGTTCCATTCCCATTCGCGGCGGGAGGCGAAGCGCAGTGACCGGCCCAGCAGGGGCTGCCCGAGCACCGCGACCACGGCGAAGGTGCGGATCTTCCCGTGCACCAGCGACTCGACGCCGGCGCAGTACCGATCCTCGCTCTGCGCCCCTGCGAGCCGGTTGATCGTCTCCACGTCCACCAGACCAGAGACGAACGGGCACCGCTCCCCCGAGTCCGCCCGGGCTGAGACCAGCACCACGAGGTCCGAGGAGGCGACCCGGCGATTGAACTTCACCGGGACCCCGTCCACGTCGCCGAGGTGCACCAGGTCCGGCGAGGTGACGTCGTGGCTGCTGACCAGCCCGTCCGGCAGGAAGGAGGTGGCCACGCGGTCGCCCAGCACCTCGGTGACGGCGGCCGCATTCCACTTCTGCTTGAGGCCCGTGGCGATCACCAGCTCCACGTCGTCGACCCCCACCCGGGCGGCCGTCTCGAGGACGCGCTCGACGAGGGTGCGGCGGACCTCGAACTCGGGGCGGGGCAGCGGGCTGTCGGAGTCCACCACGACGATGGTCAGGCGGGTGTCAGGCTTGAGCTGCGAGGCCAGCGGGTCGGCGCCGAGCGGAGCGGCCAGGGCCGAATCCACCAGCGCCACCGAGTCCGTGGAGGGCGCGGCGTCGGCGGGGTAGATCACCCTGGTGCCCAGCCCCAGGCGCTCCAGGCGCAGATCAGAGCCGGCCATGGTGAGCAGCGGCGGGGTCTGGTCGTCCACCTCGAGGACAAATCCGGGTCGAGACATCAGTCTTCCTTTCCGTTCACGACATCCTCCAGCGGGGCAGCGGAGACATGGCAGGCCACTCGACGATGGACCAGCCCTTGGCCTTTGCCGCTCGAATGAGGCCGATATCGGGGCTGACCGCCACCGGGTTGCCCACGGTGGTGAGCATGGGGAGGTCCACGTGGCTGTCTGCGTATCCGTAGCACTGCATGAGATCGATGTCGTGCAGCGACGCGTAGTGGGTGAGCCAGGCCGAGCGGGACTCGCCCACCATGGGCGGTCCGCTGAGGAACCCGGTGCAGCGGCCGTTCTCGTCAGTGGCCAGTTCGGCCGCCACGATGGTGTCGAACAGGCCCTCGAACGGGCGGGTGAGGGGCCGGATCACGCCGGTCATCAGGATGGTGGTGTGGCCGGCGTCGCGGTGCTCGCGGATGCGCCGGATGGCGTCCGGGGACATCCGGTCGAGGATGAGGGGCGCCAGCTTCTCGTCGACGAACTGCTCCAGCGCCGCCAGGTCCGCCCCGGCGTAGCGGCGGTAGATGGAACGCAGGAAGACGCCCCGGTCACGTCGCTCAGCGCCCAGGTAGACGGGCAGCTGGGCGGTGACCCGGGCCACCTCCAGCGCCCGTCTCATCGGGGAGAGCTCGGGCAGGCGCGCCCACAGATAGGTCTCGACGACGTTGGTGGCCATGACGGTGCCGTCCAGGTCGAAGGCCGCCACCACGGTGCCCGGCTCCGCCGGCTTCAGCTCCCTGAAGGTGGCCGATCGGGCCTGCCGGCGCTTCCGGGCCGCCTCGAGTCGGCGCACAGGGTCCGTGATGGCCGGGATGTGCACCTCCTCCATGTAGTGCGTCCAGGTGTAGGAGGCCGAGTCGAACCCGAAGATGTCCAAGTCCTGAGGGTGCAGGGAGTTGTGCAGCGCAAGGGCGGCGTCGTCGACGAAGTGCAGCTCGGACTGCAGGTACTCGCCGTACAGGGTGAGGTACTTGCTGAGGAAGTCCAGCTGCTTGGCGGACTTGTCCAGCTGGGTGGCCCAGGCCCGGGTTGACTTTCCGCGCGGCGCGAAGCTGAGCAGCTTGTTGGCCGCCGTCACGCCCTTGCCCGCGACCCACATGAACTTCTCGATGGGTTCGGCGCCGGGGAAGGTCCAGGTGGCCAGCGGCGTCGAGCCCTGGCCGAACGTGTAGGGGTGAGCCTCGAAGTAGCTGCGGACGTGCTCGTAGACCCCGCGGAAGGTGAGCGGGTTCCTGGCCCCGGAGCTGCCGTGGTAGTACTCCGGCCGGCCCACCTCTGGGGTGGTGGCGCAAACCGCGACGATGCCGTTGACGATGAAATCGCAGGGGATGATGTCGATGACCGCATCCGGGGAGGCCGGGAACTCAGGCAGCTGACCCCGGCCGTAGGCCAGGATCAACGGCTCCGCCATCTTGAACCCCTCGATCCAGCCCGGATAGGGGTGCTTCAGGGAGGACTCAACGATGGCGGGACGGTAGATGGAGATCCGGAAATCCTGCCCCAGGTCCGCCACCACCCGCTCCCCCAGCGCCTTGGCGAAGGTGTAGACGTCGGTCCAGCCCAGGGAACGGGCTCGCTCGGTGCCGGCCTGGACCAGCTCAGTCTTGACCCACTCCTGGCGGCGCCGCTCGGTGTCGCGGGAGGTGGTCAGGTAGCCGGCCTTCGCGTGGAGCGCCTCGGCCTCCCTGCGGAGCTTCGTCAGCTGCCCCGCCTCGCGGGAGCGGGCCTCGATGTGCTCCTTCATCGCCATCGCCGCGACAGTCTCAGCCTCGTAGTCCACGTCGTGGACGTGCGCTGCCTCGGGGATGGCGCCGCGCCGACGACCCGCGGTGTAGGCGGTGGAGACGTGCACGTAGTGGGGCACCTTGACCAGCGTGCCGTCTTCGTCCGAGCAGGCCTCGCGCAGCTTCGTCAGGAGGGCCTTGGTGCCGATGACGTTGGTCATGAAGGCCTGGTCGATGGGCGGATCGAAGGACACGTCGCCCGCGCAGTGCAGGAGCACGTCGAGGTCGCGCGGGAGGTCCGGCACGTTGGGCAGGTCACCCTCGATGACGGAGACCCGCTCTGCCATCAGCTTCTCGACGCCGCCGGCAGCCTCGACGATGGGCTTGAAGATCTTCTTGCCCAGGAGGCCGACGACGCGCTGCTCGGCCGTGACCGAGCCTTTCCGGCGCACCAGGACGGCGGTGGTGGTGTCCGGGCATTCGGTGAGCACCTTCCACAGGAGCTGCTCGCCGATGAACCCGGTGACGCCGGTCATCACGATCTTCTTGCCGGCGAGCAGGTCCGCGATCCGGCCGTTCAGCAGCGGCGGGACGTGCACGCGGGCCGAGTTGACCTCGCCGAACGTACTCGCGGGTGGCTTGGGCATCAGAGGTCTCCTTCGGCCACGGCGAGTGCCTCCTCGATGGTGAACCGGCCGAGGTAGAGGGCCGTGCCGATGATGGCGCCCTCGATCCCGCGGTCCACGAGGCCGCGCAGAGCCCGGAGGTTCTCCAGCGTGGCGATCCCGCCGGAGGCGATCACCTTCTGGCCGCTGCGCTGCGCGACGGCGGTGAGCAGTTCGATGTTGGGGCCGGTGAGCATGCCGTCGGAGTTGACGTCGGTGACGACGAACCGCTCACATCCGGCGGCGACGAGCCGGTCCAGAGTCTCGGGCCAGGGGCCCCCCTCTGTGGTCCAGCCGCGGGCGGCGAGGTTCTCGCCGCGCACGTCGAGGCCGATGGCGACCCGGTCCCCGTACTGGCCGATGATCCGCTCGCACCATTGGGGGTTCTCCAGGGCAGCGGTGCCGATGTTGACCCGCCTGGCGCCGGTGGACAGCGCCCGCTCAAGGGACTCGTCGTCGCGGATCCCGCCGGACAGCTCGACGTTCATCTCGAGGCTGCCGACGATGGAGCGCAGCAGCTCAGCGTTGCTGCCGCGGCCGAAGGCGGCGTCCAGGTCCACGAGGTGCAGCCATTCGGCTCCCCCGTGCTGCCATCTGAGGGCAGCGGCGAGCGGGTCGCCGAACTCCTTCTGTGACCCCGCGATCCCCTGCACGAGCTGGACGGCCTGGCCGTCCTGCACGTCGACGGCTGGCAACAGCTGCAACTTCTCCACGACGCCCAACCCTAGCTGAAACGGGGCTACCAGGACCCGAGCCAGTTCGCGATGAGCCGCGCACCGGCGGCCCCGGACTTCTCAGGATGGAACTGGGTGGAGCTCACCGGCCCCTGCTCGACGGCGGCCACGAACGTGGCGTCCTCGTGGCGGGAGAGCGTCACCAGCGCGTCCGGGGGCGGTGCGATCGCCGCGTAGCTGTGCACGAAGTAGAAGCGCTCCGCCGCCAACCCGTCGAAGAGCACGCTGCCCTCCGGCGGGGTCACGGTGTTCCAGCCCATGTGCGGCAGCCGGTGGGCGTCCAGTTCCACGACCCGTCCGTGGAACAGCCCAAGCCCTGGCGTGTCGACCCCGTGCTCGGTGCCGCCGTCGAACAGGACCTGGTGACCCACGCAGATGCCGAACAGTGGCCGTCCGGCCTCCACCCACCCGGAGATGAGCTCGACGCCCCCGGCGGCCCGCAGCCCCGCCATGCAGGCCGCGAAGGCGCCCACACCGGGCACGACGAGCGCGTCCTGGCGGCGCAGCTCTGACAGGTCCGAGGTCACGACGAGGTCCGCGCCCGCGTTGGCGAACGCGCGGGCGGCCGAATGCAGGTTGCCCGAGCCGTAGTCGAGCAGACCCACCCGGCGGCTCAGAGCGCGCCCTTGGTGCTGGGAATGCCCTGGACCCGAGGGTCCAGCTCCACGGCGTCGCGCAGGGCGCGGGCCAGGGCCTTGAACTGGGCCTCGACGATGTGGTGGGGGTCACGGCCGGACAGCAGCCGCAGGTGGACGCAGAGGCCTGCGTTGAGGGCCAGCGCCTCCACCACGTGGTAGGTCATGGAGCCGGCGTAGGGCACTCCCGAGCCGCCGATCTGTGCGTACACCTGTCCGTCCGGCTCTCCGGAGCACACCACGTACGGGCGGCCGGCCACGTCGACGACGCAGTCCGCCACCGCCTCGTCGAGGGGCACCACGGCGTGCCCGAAGCGACGGATGCCGGACTTGTCCCCCAGCGCCTGCTTCAGCGCCTGGCCGAGGCAGATGGCGGTGTCCTCGATGGTGTGGTGCCCGTCGATGTGCAGGTCTCCCGTGGCCTCGACGGTGAGGTCGATGAGGGAGTGCTTGGACAGGGCGGTCAGCATGTGGTCGTAGAACCCCACGCCGGTGCTGATGCTGGAGGCTCCTGTGCCGTCCAGGTCCACGGTGACCGTGATCCTCGATTCGCTGGTGGAGCGTTCGACGGTGGCGGTGCGGGTCACAGCGTGGTCCCTTCGATGGGTGGATTCAGGTCCTCCAGCGCGTCGCGGAGGATGGCCATCTCGGTCGGCGTGCCCGCCGAGACGCGTAGGAAGCCGGCGGGTCCGGTCTCGCGGATCAGGATGCCACGGTCCAGCAGGTCCTGCCAGACCCGGTGCCGGTCCGCGAACCGCCCGACGAGGGTGAAGTTGGCCTCGGAGTCGATCACCGCGTAGCCGCGGCCCCTCGCCCAGGCCTCGAAGCCGCGGGCCTCCGCGGCCAGCTGACGCACCTGGGCCAGTAGCTCGTCTGCGTGGGCCAGCGCCACCCTGGCCACCGCCTGCGTCTGCGCGCTCAGGTGGTAGGGCAGCCGGACGATCCGGCACGCGTCGACGATGGCCGACGCCGCAGCCAGGTACCCCACGCGCCCGCCGGCCAGGGCGAAGGCCTTCGACATGGTCCGCGACACCACCATCCGGGGATGCCTGTCCAGCAGCTCCAGCGCCGACGGCTTGGCCGAGAACTCCTGGTAGGCCTCGTCGATCACCACGATGGCCTCGGTGCCCGAGCAGATCTCGTCGATCACCTCCACCGGCACCACGGTGCCGGTGGGGTTGTTGGGGGTGGCGATGATCACGACGGTGGGCTCCGTCTCGCGGATCGCGTCGAGGACGAGGTCCGCGGTGAGCGTGAAGTCCGGGTGCCGGGGCACGGTGACGTACTCGGTGCAGGTGTTGCGGGCGTACTCGGGGTACATCGAATAGGTGGGGGTGAACGCCAGCACGCGGCGCCCCGGTCCACCGAAGGCGGTGAGCAGGTGCGCCATGATCTCGTTGGACCCGTTGGCGGCCCAGATCCGCTCCGCCGTCAACCCGTGCCCGAGGTAGGCCGCGAGGTCCTCGCGCAGCGCGAGCGCCTCACGGTCCGGGTACCGGTTGAGGGTGCCGGCCGCGGTGACGATGGCCGCGGCCATCTCGTGGCGGATCAGCGGGGAGGGCGGGTACGGGTTCTCGTTGACGTTGAGCACCACGGGGACGTCCAGCTGCGGGGCACCGTAAGGCTCCTGGCCCACCAGGTCCGCCCGCAATGGCAGATCCTCCAGCGTGATCACTGCGGCCTCCGCACGGTGATGGCGTTGGCGTGCCCGGGCAGGTCCTCGGCCAGCGCGAAGCGCTCCACCCCGTCGGCGATGGCCAGCAGCGCCTCGGCCGTGTAGCCGATGACGTGGACCGTCTTGATGAACGACCGCACGGTCAGCCCCGACGAGTGGCAGGCGCAGCCCGCAGTCGGCAGCACGTGGGTGGAGCCAGCCGAGTAGTCGCCCAGCGACACCGGCGCGTAGTCGCCGACGAAGATCGCGCCCGCGTTGCGGATCCTGTTGGCCACGGCCTCCGCGTTCTCGGTCTGGATCTCGAGGTGCTCGGCGGCGTAGGCGTCCGCCACGGCGACGGCCTGATCGATGTCGCGGACCATCACGACGGCCGACTGCTGGCCGCCGAGAGCGGTGCGGACCCGCTCCACGTGCCTGGTGGCGGCCACCTGTACCGCCAGCTCCTCCTGCACCCGCTGCGCAAGCTCCGCCGAGTCCGTGATGAGGACCGACGCCGCGATGGGGTCGTGCTCGGCCTGCGAGATGAGGTCCGCGGCCACGAACGCCGGGGTGGCGGTGTGGTCGGCGATGATGGCGATCTCGGTGGGGCCGGCCTCGGAGTCGATGCCCACGAGCCCGCGCACCAGGCGCTTGGCGGCCACCACGTAGATGTTGCCGGGGCCGGTGATGAGGGAGACGGGCTCGCAGAGCCCGGGGACGCCGTGCGCGAACATGGCGATGGCCTGCGCCCCGCCCACGGCGTAGACCTCCTCCACGCCGAGGATGTGACACAGGGCGAGGATGTTGGGGTGCGGGAGGCCGCCGAAGTCCTTCTGCGGCGGGGAGGCCACCGCGATCGACGGGACGCCCGCCACCTGGGCCGGCACCACGTTCATGATGACGCTGGAGGACAGGGGCGCGAGACCTCCGGGCACGTAGAGCCCCACCCGATCGACGGGGATGTTGCGCAACCCCACCCGGGCGCCCGCGGCCAGCAGCGCAGGGGCCGGGTTGCCGTCGAGTTCCAGCGCCTCGGCCACGTGGCGGCGGCGCCGGATGGCCTCGGCGAACGCGGCGGCCAGCTCCGGGTCCAGCTCCTCGGCCGCCCTGGCCAGCGCCTCCGCCGGCACCCTGAGGTGGGTGGGGTCCACCCCGTCGAAGCGCTGGGAGAACTCGCGCAGCGCGTCCTCACCGCGATGGGCCACGGCCTCGACGATGGGCGCCACGACGGAGACCGCGGCCTCCACGTCGAATTGGCCACGCGGAAGGTGGTCACGGTAGGCGTCGTTGACGCCGGTCAGGTCAAGAACTCGCAGCACGCTGCCCAAGTCTAGACCGTGCCGACGGGCTCCTCCGTGGGCCGGTCCACGCGGGGCTCCGGCCAGAAGGCGGCCATCAGCATGATGGGCGTGATAGCCGCGAAGGGCGCCACCAGCAGCGCCGACATCGACCGCAACGCCAGGTCCACGCGTACCACGTCGCCGGCCTGGGCGGCGGCGAGCCGGTCAACGAAACCGGATTCGCCCACGAGCAGCCCTGTCTGCCACGCCGTGAGGGCTGCCGCCAGCGCCGCGATCAGCGGGACAGCGATCACCACCCAGCCCTTGGGGTGCAGAATCACCCAGCCGACGGCCCCCAGGACAAGCCCGACAACGCCGGTGAGCACCGTGAACGTGACGTCCGCAGCCACCATCGCCGTCTGGCTGCGCTCGTTGATCGAGGCCGTCATGTCGTTGTTGATGGTGAAGGCGGGCAGCGGGGACAGCGAGGACCACAGCAGGCCTGCGATCACGCCCAGCGCCACCGCCGCGGCGAGGTAGGCCGCGACGCGCCAGGCGGTGCTGTCCCACAGCTCCGACAACCTGCCCCGGCGGGAGATGACCAGCACATCCTCGGCCATCAGTCCTGCCTTCCGACGCCGACGCAGCTGGGCCCGAGGACCGCCTTCAGGTCCGCGAACAGCGCCGAGGTGAGCTCCACCCGGAAACCGTCGCCCAACCTGAAGGTTTTGACCTGGTCTCCGGTGCGCAGCTGCAGGTGCACCTCCGCGGCCCCCGGGTACTGGGCGAGGATCTCCTTGATCCGGGCCACCACGCCGGGGGTGCAGCGCACGGCCGGGAGCGTCAGGGCCAGCGGCCCGACGTTGCCCTCCGCGCTGACGTGGGGCGAGACGAGGTGCTGGGCGCGCATCCGGCCGCGGTCCTCGCCGGATTCCACCGTGCCCTCCACCGCGACAATCGTGTCCGGCGCGAGGTGGGCGGCCACCTGGTCGTAGACGCGGGGGAAGACCGTCACCTCGATGGAGCTGGTCAGATCCTCCAGCACCACCTGCGCCCAGATGTTGCCGGCCTTGTTCACCCGACGGTTCACCGAGGTGATGAGCCCGCACAGCTTGGTCTGCCCGCGGAAGCCCTCACCTGCGGCCGCCGAAGCGATGGGGCGGTCACTGTTGGCCTGCAGCACGTGTTCGAGGCCGTTGAGGGGGTGGTCCGAGACGTAGAGGCCCAGCATCTCCCGTTCGAAGGCGAGCCTGGTGCGACGGTCCCACTCGTCGACCTGCGGCACCTGGGCGTGCAGGGCGGGGCCGGACGAATCGTCGGGGAGGCTCAGGCCGAAGTCGAATCCGTCCTGGCCGTTCTCGGCGTTGCGTTTGACGTCGATGATGGAGTCGACGGCGGTCTCGAAGATGCCCATCAGCGCGCGCCGCGCGTGGCCGAGCTCGTCAAAGGCCCCCGCCTTGATCAGCGACTCGATGGTGCGCTTGTTGCACATCAGCAGCGGGGACTTGTCCAGGAAGTCGTGGAAGTCCGTGGCCGGGCCCTTCCGCTGGCGCTCGACGATCCAGGCGCTGACCACCTTGTCGCCCACGTTGCGGACCGCGCCGAGGCCGAACCGGATGTGGTCACCCACGGGGGTGAACGCGGACTCGGAGGAGTTGACGTCCGGCGGCAGGACCTGGATGCCCATCCGGCGGCACTCGGCGAGGTAGAGGCCGGACTTGTCCTTGTCGTCGCGGACGGACTGCAGCAGGGCGGCCATGTACTCGACGGGGTGGTTGGCCTTCAGCCACGCCGTCCAGTAGGAGACCAGGCCGTAGGCGGCGGAGTGTGCCTTGTTGAACGCGTAGTCCGAGAACGGCAGCAGGATGTCCCACACGGTGCGGACCGCGTCCTGCGAGTAGCCCCGCTCCTGCATCCCGCCGGAGAAGATCTCGTACTGGGCGTCCAGTTCGGACTTCTTCTTCTTGCCCATGGCGCGGCGCAGCATGTCCGCGCTGCCGAGCGAGTATCCGGCCAGCTGCTGGGCGATGGCCATCACCTGCTCCTGATACACGATCAGGCCGTAGGTCTCCCCCAGGATGGGCTCCAGCGCCTCGGCGAGCTCCGGATGGATGGGCTCCACCGGCTCGCGGCCGGTCTTGCGACGCGCGTACTTGTTGTGCGAGTCGGCGCCCATGGGGCCGGGTCGGTACAGGGCGCCCACGGCGGAGATGTCCTCGAAGCAGTCCGGCTGCATCTGGCGCAGCAGGGCCCGCATGGGTCCGCCGTCGAGCTGGAACACCCCCAGCGTGTCTCCGGCCTGGAGCAGCGCGTAGGTGGCCGGGTCGTCGAGGGTGAGGGTGTCGAGGTCCACGTCGATGCCCTTGTTGAGCTTGACGTTGCGCACCGCGTCGTCGAGCACCGTGAGGTTGCGCAGGCCCAGGAAGTCCATCTTGATCAGCCCGAGGGACTCGCAGCCGGGGTAGTCGAACTGGGTGATGATGGCCCCGTCGGCCTCCCGCTTCATGAGCGGGATGATGTCGATCAGCGGGGAGGCGGACATGATGACACCGGCGGCGTGCACGCCCCACTGGCGTTTCAGCCCTTCCAGCCCCATGGCTGTGTCCACGACGGTGCGCACGTCCGGGGAGCCCTGGTACAGCTCGCGGAACTCGCTGCCCTCGTTGTAGCGCTTGTGGTTCTCGTTGAACAGGTCCGCCAGCGGGACCCCCTTGCCCATCACGTCGGCGGGCATGGCCTTGGTGATCTGCTCGCCGATGGCGAAGGGCATGTCCAGCACGCGCGCGGCGTCCTTGACGGCGGCCTTGGCCTTGATGGAGCCGTAGGTGACGATCTGCGCCACCTTGTCCGAGCCGTACTTCTCGGTGACGTAGGCGATCACCTCGCCGCGGCGGCGGTCGTCGAAGTCGATGTCGAAGTCCGGCATGGAGACGCGCTCGGGGTTGAGGAAGCGCTCGAACAGAAGACCGTGCTCGATGGGGTCCAGGTCTGTGATGCGCATCGCGTAGGCGACCATGGAGCCTGCGCCCGAGCCTCGGCCGGGGCCGACACGCACCCCGTTCTTCTTCGCCCAGTTGATGAAGTCCGCCACCACCAGGAAGTAGCCGGTGAAGCCCATCTGCGTGATGATGCCCATCTCGAAGTGCGCCCGGTCCGCGACCTCGGCGGACACTCCCCCGGGATAGCGCGCGGCGAGCCCGCGCTGGACCTCCTTGAGGAACCAGGTGTCCTCGGTCTCCCCCTCGGGGCAGGGGAACTTCGGCATGTAGGTGCCGGAGCCCTCGTCGAAGGTGGTCTCGATGCGTTCGGCGATGGCCAGCGTGTTGTCGCATGCCTCGGGCAGTTCGTGGAAGAGGGCGCGCATCTCCGCGGGCGACTTCATGTAGTAGCCGTTGCCGTCGAACTTGAACCTGTCCGTCTGCGCCTTGCGGGAGCCCGCGGAGACGCACAGCAGCGTGTCGTGGGCGTCGGCGTCGTCGGCGTGGACGTAGTGGGAGTCGTTGGTGGCCACCAGCGGCAGCCGCAGGTCCTTGGCGAGCCTGAGCAGGTCGTGCCGGACCCGGGTCTCGATCTCCAGCCCGTGATCCATCAGCTCGACGAAGAAGTTGCCCTCGCCGAAGATGTCGCGGAACTCGGCGGCGGTGGCGAGCGCGTTGTCGTACTGGCCGAGCCGCAGGAACGTCTGCACCTCCCCTGAGGGGCAGCCGGTGGTGCCGATGAGGCCCTTCCCGTACAGGTTGAGCAGTTCCCGGTCCGCGCGCGGCTTGTAGAAGAAGCCCTCCAGCGAGCTGCGTGTGCTGAGCCGGAAGAGGTTGTGCATGCCCTCCTGGTTGGAGGCCCACATCGTCATATGGGTGTAGGCGCCCTTGGAGGCCACGTCGTCGCCGGTGCCGTCCCCGAACTGGACCCGCTTGCGCTCGGAGCGGTGGGTGCGGGGAGTGAGGTAGGCCTCGAGCCCGATGATGGGCTTGACGGCGAATTCCTTCGAAGCCTTGTAGAACTCGTAGGCGCCGAACAGATTGCCGTGGTCCGTGATGGCCAGCGCCGTCATGCCGAGCTTCTCGGCCTGCTTGAACATGTCCTTGACGCGGGCGGCGCCGTCGAGCATGGAGAACTCGGAGTGGTTGTGGAGGTGAACGAAGGTATCGGCCATCTGTCATCTCCTCCATCCGTCAGCGGGCGACGGGACCCCACCATACTCGCCCCTGGCCGCGCCGGCCCTGTGGCGCGGCCGGTGGGTCACGCCACCGCCCCCAGCACCTGCACGGCGACGATCTTGGCGATGATCCCCAACGCGAACAGGGCGGCGTAGCCCGCGTCGACACGCCCGTCGCTGACCCGTGAGGTGGCGAACGACAGGATGGCCGGCTGGCCGATGTAACCCGCGAAGCCCCCGGCGGCGCGGGGGGCGCTGAGCCCCAGGAACCTGGCGCCCGCGAGGAAGACGACGGCGGAGAACGCGACGATGATGGCCGCCAGGAGCCCGGCCCGGAGCCCGGTGGCGGTGAGCGCCTGGTCGGCGAACAGCGGCCCCGAGGCCAGGCCGACGCTGGCGAGGAACAGCAGCAGGCCCAGTTGCCGGATGGTGAGGTTGACGGTGAGCGGCATGGCCCAGATCAGCGGGCCGGTGCGGTGGGTGGCGCCCAGCACCATGCCCACCAGGAGAGGGCCGGCCGCGGAGCCGAGGGAGAACACGGCCTCTCCGGGCATGGGGACCGCGATCGCGCCGATCAGCAGGCCGGCCACCAGCCCCAGGCCGAGCGCGAGGGCATCCACCTCTGCGACTCGTCGCTCGGAGTCCCCCAGGAACGTCGACAGGTCGTCCAACTCCTCCTGGGGTGCCACCGCCAGGACCCGGTCGCCGAGCTGCAGGACGAGGTCGTCACGGGCGAGGAGATCCGAGTCGCCGCGGCGCACCCGGGTGATCACCGCCCCGAAGCGCCCCGGGAGGTTGAGCTGCGCCACGGTACGCCCCGCCACCGACGGCGAGGACACCACGAACCGGGTGAAGTCCACGAAGGCGCGGTCGTCGGTCAGCTCCCGGGACAGCCGGTGCCCGAGGTAGGCGATCGCTTCCTCAACGGCGGCCGGTGCGCCCACCACGAGCACCTCGTCCCCGGCCTGCAGGTCCTCACCGGGGGCCAGGACCCGGGTGCGGGCGTCGCGGACGAGGTAGCTCATCTTGATGCTCTCGTCCGCCCAGCCGGGCACGCCCCGCTGGGAGGTGGGCCTCTTGACGTGCACGGATTCGGCCACGATGGCGTCGGCCGAGGCGGGCGCCGGGTCGTTCCGGCCGGGCCACTTCCGTCCCACCACGAGCGCCACGACGACGATGGCCAGGATCACGCCCACCGGGTAGCCGAGGGCGTAGCCGACGGCGGCGTCGGGGCTGCCGGTGGCTGCGGTGGCGGCGGCGAGTGCCGGAGTCGAGGTGAGCGCGCCCGCGATGAGCCCGGCCACCATGCCGGTGCCGAGGCCCAGCCAGGAGCCGATCATCGAGGCTAGGGCCGTCACGGCGGCAATGGCCGCCACCGCGAGGATCATCAGCGGGAGTTGGCGCCGGAGGTCTGAGAAGAAGGTCTCCCCCGCCGCGATGCCCACGGTGTAGACGAACAGGGCGAGCCCGAGTGTGGAGATCAGGGCCAGTCCGTCGCCGAGCGCGGGGTCCAGCGCGCCCACGGCGAGGCCGACGAACAAGGCCCCCGCGGCGCCGAGCTTGAGGGGCCCGAAGGGAATCATGCCGAACGCGGCGCCCAACGCCACGACCAGCATGATGGTCAGCAGGGGCGACGACGCGAGCAGGCCCAGCACGGTGACTCCTCCCCCGCCCGTTCACTCGTCCGGGCAGTCAGCAGGCTAGCGCTTCACGAAACGCGGGCGGCTCAGGGCTCGTTCAACCAGGTGAGGTGCGAGCCGTCCTCCACGATGTGGTGGACCAGCTCCGCGTTGAACTCAGCGCCGTACTCGGCCGTGATGTGTGCCTGGAAGGCGTCGTCGTCGCGGTACTGCTCGAAGACGAACCATCGTCGCGGGTGGTCCTCCCGGGTGAACGGGAGGAACACCACGTTGCCGGGCTCCTGGCGGACCTTCGCGGTGAGGCCGGCCATCAGCTCGGCGACCCGATCCTCGTGTCCGGGCAGCGCGGTGAACTCGGCGAACAGTGTCTTCATCTGCCGAGCCTATCCCTGTGGGACCCTCCCGGTGCGAGACAGCCCCATCGGCCTGACGCAGGACACCAATGGTCGTCTCCGCTGGCTTGTCGGGGGTTCAGGTCCAAAGGGTCCCGCTCCCGAGCGCAAGGGTGGGGGACGGCAGGGCGGCACTGCGCAGCGGTGCCCAACCCGACGATCACCCAGCTGGCATCCCGCCCAAGCAGCCCCGACCCCAACGCCGCCCTGCCGGCCCACACCCGGGACAAGACAACGCCACAGGAGGAACGAGTGCGGGGAGACGGGAGACGAGGGCCGGGCGGCCTCAACAACCCGACCACCGACCACACCGGTATCAACCTTCAGACCAAGGACAACGGCCGCCCGGGCATCGTCTCTCGTCTCCCCGCACCCAACCACGAGAAACGCGTGAAGGTGATAGTCACGACCCTTCGAGACGGCACCCGCGCCTTCGGCGGCGCGCCTCCTCAGGGAGCGAAAGGGGACAGGCCACGCCGCTACGCGGGCGGCCCTCCTCAGGGAGCGATGGGGACAGGCCACGCCGCTCCGCGGGCGGCCCCACCTCAGGGACCGAAACCCCGACTGACAATCGAAGATGACCGCTAGACCAGCAGCTGGCGCTCCTGGGGCCCGATCGGCCGTGGGAGCTTCGACGAGCCGCTGAGGTGCTCGTCGACGCCCTGCGCGCAGGACCGACCCTCCGCGATCGCCCAGACGATCAGCGACTGCCCGCGGCCCGCGTCGCCGCACACGAACACATGCTCCACGCTGGTGCGGTACTTGTCATCGCGCACGATGTTGCCGCGGGGATCGAGCTCCACCCCGAGCTCCTCGACCAGGCCGGTCTGCTGGGGTCCGGTGAACCCCATCGCCAGCAGCACCAACTGGGCCGGGATGTGCCGCTCGGTGCCCTCGACCGGCACGAAGCGGCCGGCGTCGAAGCGGACCTCGACGATGTCCAGGCCGGCGACCCGGCCCTGGTCGTCGCCCACGAACCGGTTGGTGGACACGGAGTACACCCGGTCCCCGGCCTCCTCGTGCGCCGAGGTGATCTTGAACGTCATCGGGTAGGTGGGCCACGGCTGGCCCGCGGGGCGGTCCCCCGGGGGCATGGGCAGGATCTCAAGCTGGGTGATGGATCGTGCGCCCTGCCGGGTGGAGGTGCCGAGGCAGTCGGCGCCGGTGTCACCGCCGCCGATGATCACCACGTCCTTGCCCTCGGCGGTGATCTGGTCCGCCACCTCTTCGCCGAGCGCGGCGCGGTTGGCCTGGGGCAGGAACTCCATGGCCTGATGGATGCCTGCGAGCTCGCGCCCGGGGACGGGCAGGTCGCGGGGAACGGTGGAGCCGATGGCGAGCACCACGGCCTCGTAGCGGTCCAGGAGTTCCTTGCCCGTGATGTCGACGCCCACGTTGACGCCGGTCTTGAACTGGGTCCCTTCCAGCACCATCTGCTTGAGGCGGCGGTTGAGGACGGCCTTCTCCATCTTGAACTCGGGGATGCCGTACCGCAGCAGGCCGCCGATGGCGTCGGCACGCTCGTAGACCACGACGGTGTGCCCGGCGCGGGTCAGCTGCTGCGCCGCGGCGAGGCCGGCCGGCCCGGAGCCGACGACGGCCACCGTCTTGGCGGTGTGCCACTCAGGCTGTTGCGGGAAGACGCGGGAGTCCTCCCACGCCTTGTCGATGATGGCCACCTCGACGTTCTTGATGGTCACCGCGTCCATGTTGATCGCCACCACGCAGGCCGTCTCGCAGGGCGCCGGGCAGAGGCGGCCGGTGAACTCCGGGAAGTTGTTGGTGGCGTGCAGCCGGTCCAGCGCGGCCTGCCACTCGTCGCGCCAGACCAGGTCGTTCCACTCGGGGATCAGGTTGCCCAGCGGGCAGCCGTTGTGGCAGAACGGGATGCCACAGTCCATGCAGCGGCCGGCCTGCTGGGAGATGATCGGCAGGAGGGCCTTGCCCGGGGTGCCCGGGTAGACCTCCTTCCAGTCGTGTACGCGCTCCTCCACGGGGCGACGCTCGGCCACCTGCCGTGGCGTGGTCATGAAACCCTTGGGATCAGCCATGAGCGGCCTCCATCATCAGTGTGGTGGTGTCCTCGTCGGACAGCCCGTCGGAGACGGACTGGGCCTTGACGGCCATGATGCGGGCGAAGTCGCGCGGTTGCACCTTTGTGAAGCGGAGGCGCAGGTCCTCGTCGCTGAGCTGGAGCAGCTCGTCGGCGACCAGGGAGCCTGTCTCGGCGCGGTGCTCGGCCATCAGCTCCCGGATCCGTGCCACGTCCTCAGGCTCCGGGTCGACCGGGTCCGCCAACTCGGTGTTGAGGCGCAGCGGGTTCAGATCCAGCACCCAGGCCACGCCACCTGACATGCCGGCGGCGAAGTTGCGGCCGGTGGGCCCGATGACGAGGACCTCGCCGCCGGTCATGTACTCGCAGCCGTGGTCCCCAACGCCCTCGACGACGGCGGTGGCCCCGGAGTTGCGCACGCAGAAGCGCTCACCCACCAGGCCGCGCAGGAACATAGCCCCTGAGGTGGCGCCGTAGCCGATGACGTTGCCTGCGACGATCTGCTCGGCGGGGTCGAAGCGCACCCCCTGCGGCGGGGTGACGACGAGGCGTCCGCCCGAGAGTCCCTTGCCGAAGTAGTCGTTGGAGTCACCGATGAGCCGCAGCGTGATGCCGCGGGGCAGGAAGGCGCCGAAGCTCTGGCCGCCGGTGCCGGTGAGCGTGAACTCGATGGTGCCTGGCTCCAGGCCCTTGCCCTCGGTGGCCTTGGTCACCTCGTGGCCCAGCATGGTGCCGACGGTGCGGTCCACGTTGCGCACCGGCAACGACTGGCGCACCTGCTCGCCGCGGGCGAGCGCGGGCTCCGACAGCCGGATCAGCTCGACGTCCAGCTTCGAGTCCAGGCCGTGGTCCTGGACCGTGGTGCAGTGGCGCTGGGTACCCTCGGGCACGTCGATCTGCGTGAGGATGGGCGAGAGGTTGAGGCCGTGGGTCTTCCAGTGGCCAACCGCCTTGCCGACGTCCAGCAGGTCCGCCCGTCCGACAGCCTCTTCGAGGGAGCGCAGCCCGAGGGAGGCGAGCAGCTCGCGCACCTCGCGCGCCATGAACATGAAGAAGTTGACCACGTGGTCCGGGTCCCCGTGGAACTTGCCCCGGAGGAACGGGTTCTGCGTGGCCACACCCACCGGGCAGGTGTCTTTGTGGCAGACGCGCATCATGATGCAGCCGGCCACCACGAGGGGCGCCGTCGCGAACCCGAACTCCTCGGCGCCGAGCAGCGCCGCGATGAGCACGTCCCGGCCGGTCTTGAGCTGGCCGTCGCACTGGACGACGATGCGGTCACGCAGCCCGTTGAGCAGCAGCGTCTGCTGCGTCTCGGCCAGGCCGAGCTCCCAAGGGGCGCCGGCGTGCTTGAGCGAGGTCAGGGGCGCCGCGCCGGTGCCGCCGTCGTGGCCGGAGATCAGCACCACGTCCGCCTTGGCCTTGCTGACGCCCGCCGCGACCGTGCCGACGCCGATCTCGGAGACGAGCTTGACGTGCACCCGCGCCGAGGGGTTGGCGCACTTGAGGTCGTGGATCAGCTGCTTGAGGTCCTCGATGGAGTAGATGTCGTGGT
This sequence comes from Tessaracoccus sp. MC1679, assembly GCF_014164775.1. Taxonomy (GTDB): domain Bacteria; phylum Actinomycetota; class Actinomycetes; order Propionibacteriales; family Propionibacteriaceae; genus Arachnia. The sequence continues at coordinate 211,884 of NZ_JACJGB010000005.1, read as the reverse complement.
GCGGCGGCGGGGAGATGAGGCCCACGCCCGGCGTCGAGTGACGCGTCTTGGCCACCCACGGGTAGACCTTCGGGCCGGGCAGCTGGCCGCCCTCGCCGGGCTTGGCGCCCTGGGCCATCTTGATCTGGATGTCGTCGGCGTAGGTGAGGTACTCCGAGGTCACGCCGAAGCGGCCGGAGGCCACCTGCTTGATGGCGGAGCGGCGGGCCGGGTCGTGGAGCCGCTCCGGGTCCTCGCCGCCCTCGCCGGTGTTGGACTTGCCGCCGATGCGGTTCATCGCGACGGCGAGGGTCTGGTGGGCCTCCATGGAGATGGAGCCGTAGCTCATGGCGCCGGTGGAGAACCGCTTGACGATGCTCTCGACGGGCTCCACCTCGTCGATGCTGATCGGCTCGGTGGGCTTGAAGTCCATCAGGGAGCGCAGCGTCATGATCCGCGAGGAGTTGTCGTTGACCAGCGAGGTGTAGCGCTGGAACATCGTGTAGTCGCCGGTGGAGGTGGCGTGCTGGAGGCGGAACACCGTCTCCGGGTCGAACAGGTGCGGCTCACCCTCGCGGCGCCACTGGTACTCGCCGCCCACCAGGAGGTTGCGGTGCGCGAGCGGGATGCCGTCTGTGGGGTAGGCGGTCGTGTGCCGGGCCTGGATCTCGTCGGCCAGCTGGCCCAGGCCGAGGCCTCCGAGCCGGCTCGTGGTGCCGGTGAAATAGCGGTCCACCACGTCCTGGCTGAGGCCGACGCACTCGAAGATCTGCGCGCCGGTGTACGAGGCGATGGTGGAGACGCCCATCTTGCTCATCACCTTCAGCACGCCCTTGGACAGCGCCTTGGCGACGTTGGCGATGGCCTTCTCGGCGCTCACCTCGACGTACATCTCCCGTCGGGCCAGGTCCTCCGCGGACTCGAACACCAGGTACGGGTTGATGGCGGCGGCTCCGAAGCCGATCAGGAGCGCCATGTGGTGGACCTCGCGCACGTCGCCGGCCTCCACCACGAGGCCCACCTGGGTGCGGGTCTTCTCCCGCACCAGGTGATGGTGCACGGCCGCGGTGAGCAGCAGCGACGGGATGGGCGCCAGCTGGGCGGTGGCGTGCCGGTCTGACAGGACGATCGCGCGGGCTCCGCCGCGGATGGCCGCGGACACCTCGTGGCAGATCTCCTCGATCTTCTTCTCCAGCGCCCTGCCGCCGCCGGCCACCTTGTACAGGCCGTGCACCACGTGGGTGCCGTACCCGGGCAGTTCGCCGTCCTTGTTGAGGCGCACGATCTTGGCGAGCTGCTCGGAATCCAGGACCGGCCGGTTCATGGTGAGCTGCCGGGCCGCCTCCGGGGTGGGCTCCAGCAGGTTGCGCTCGGGTCCGATCTTGGTGGTCAGCGAGGTGACGAGCTCCTCGCGGATCGCGTCGAGCGGCGGGTTGGTCACCTGCGCGAACAGCTGCTTGAAGTAGTCGAAGATCAGTCGCGGCCGGCTGCTCAGCACCGCGATCGGCGAGTCCGTGCCCATGGAGCCGATCGGCTCGGTGCCGGTGTTGGCCATGGGGGCGATGATGAGGCGGAGTTCCTCTTCGGTGTAGCCGAACACCTGCTGGCGGCGGATCACGGAGGCGTGGGAGTGCACGATGTGGGCACGGCCCGGAAGGGCGTCGAGCTCGATCTTGTTCTCCGCCACCCACTTCTCGTAGGGGTGCTCAGCTGCGAGCGAACCCTTCACCTCGTCGTCGGAGAGGATGGAATGCTTCTCCAGGTCAACCAGGAGCATGCGGCCCGGCTGGAGGCGCCCCTTGCGGACCACGTCTCCGGCCTCGATGGGCAGCACGCCGGCTTCCGAGGCGAACACCACGAGTCCGTCGGCGGTCTCCCAGAAGCGTCCCGGGCGCAGGCCGTTGCGGTCCAGGCAGCCACCGATGATGGTGCCGTCGGTGAACGTCATGCAGGCGGGCCCGTCCCAGGGCTCCATGATCATCGAGTGGTACTCGTAGAACGCGCGGCGCTGCGGGTCCATCTCGGCGTGGCCCTCCCACGCCTCGGGGATCATCATGAGGACGGCGTGCGGCAGGGAGCGCCCGCCGAGGTGCAGCAGCTCGAGCACCTCGTCGAAGGAGGCCGAATCCGAGCCGTCGGGGGTGCAGATGGGGAACAGCTTCTCCAGGGTGCCGGGGAACTTGTCCGACGTGAGCAGCGCCTCCCGGGCGCGCATCCAGTTGCGGTTGCCGCGCACGGTGTTGATCTCGCCGTTGTGGGCGATCATGCGGTAAGGGTGCGCCAGCTCCCAGGCCGGGAACGTGTTGGTGGAGAATCGGGAGTGGACCAGGGCCAGCGCTGACTCGATCCGGTCGTCGTGAAGCTCCGGGAACACCTCCTCCAGCTGCGCGGTGGTGAGCATGCCCTTGTAGACCAGTGTCCGCGCCGACAGCGAGGCGAAGTAGAGGCCTGTCTCGTGCTGGGCGCGGCGGCGAAGGACGTAGGCCACCCGGTCCAGGTCGATCCCCGTCTGCCCCTCGCGGCCTGCCACGATCAGGTGCTCGAAGCGTGGCATGGCGCCGATCGAGATGGGCGAGAGCGTCGAGGTCTCGACGGGCACCTCACGCCACACGAGCACGTCGAGCTCCAGCTCCCCGGCGATCGCCTCGACGGCGGCCTTGACCTCGGCGCGTCGCGCGTCGTCGATGGGCAGGAAGGCCAGGCCGACGGCGTACTCGCCGGCTTCCGGCAGGTGGACCCCCGCCACGGCACGCAGGAACCGGTCCGGGACCTGGATCAGGATGCCGGCGCCGTCACCGGCTGCCTCGTCGGCGCCGGTGGCGCCGCGGTGGTCCAGATTGCGCAGAGCCTCGAGCCCCTGGGCCACGATCCGGTGCCGGGGCACGCCGTCGAGTTGGGCCACGAAGGCGACACCGCAGGCGTCGTGCTCGTAGGACGGGTCGTAGAGACCCACCTTTTCGCGGTGCGGGAACACGCTCTGAGCCATCTACTGGTCCTCCTCGAAGTAATTCAGGACATGCTGCGGCCGGGCCACAGCGAGGAAACAGTATGCGGGCGGCCTGCGCCGAGCAACTGAATCCATGCCCGGTGGCAGAGCGTAAGGCAATTGTTACCTGGCCGAAACATCAGTCCAGAATGAGCGAGTCGTGGCCTGAGCGCACGGCGACGATCCCCGCCCCGAGGTCCACGCGGAACTCGGCCGCGCCCTCGGCGGAGGAGCAGCGGTAGACCAGCTCGGTGTTGCTCCGGTGGAGAACCTCCAGTGAGGCCGTGGCCAGCCAGGGGTGACGACGGCGGAACGCGATCGCGGCCTGATAGCGGCGGTGGAGGGGCTCACCCAGCGCGGACAGCTCGTCTGGCGTAGCGGGCAGCGGCGGGCGGACCTCGTCGTCGCCGTGCCAGGCCTCGGTCTTCGTGCCGGTGAATCCCTGCTCGTCGCCGTAGTAGACGCTGGGCATGCCGGGCAGCGTCATCAGGATGGTCGCCGCGAGGCCGGCCCGCTGGGCGCCCACGGTGGTGGCGATGCGGGTGACGTCGTGGTTGCCGACGAAGATCTGGGGCAGGAACTCGGCGCAGAACGCGGCGTGACGCTCAAACGCGTGAGCCAGCTCCCAGAGGTTCTCGTCCTTGAGCGAGCTCCAGATCGCCTTCCACAGCTCGTACTGGGTCAGCGAGTCCAGCGTCGATTCGCGGACGAAGGCGGAGTAGTCGCCGTGGATGACCTCGCCGAGGAGGACGGCGTCAGGGAACTCGGCCCGGACGCGCTCGGCGACGTCGCGCCAGAATCGGGTGGGGACGGCGTAGGCCACGTCCAGGCGCCATCCGGCGATGCCGCGCCGGAGCCAGTGGAGCATGGCGTCGGCGACCAGGTCCAGGACCGCCGGATTGTCGTGATTGAGCTCCACGAGGGAGTCGTGCCCCTCCCAGCCCTTGGGGTGGCCGTTCTCCTGACGGATCAGCTCCGGGCGCTCGGCCACCAGCGGGTGTTCACGGGCAACATGGTTGAACACCCCGTCGAGCATGACGTTGATCCCGCGGGCGCGGGCTCCGGCGATCAAGCGGTCGAAGTCCGCGTCGTCGCCCAGCCGGGAATCGATGCGGAAGTGGTCCAGCGTGTCGTAACCGTGGGAGACCGACGCGAACACAGGACCGAGCAGGAGCCCGTTGCAGCCGAGCTCGACGAGGTAGTCCAGCCATCCCTCCAGACGGGTCAGCCGGTGCGCGGGATCGCCATGCTCGTTTCGGATCGGCGCCCCCGTCGCTCCCAGGGGATAGACCTGCCACCAGATCGCGTGCTCCATCAGGCCCATGCGGGGTCCTCCTCGTCGGCTCTGCCCCAGGCTACTCCCGGCGCCCGTCAGACGGCGATCAGGCGCTCGAAGTCGTCCTTCATCTCACCGGCCGACAGCCCGTTCCACACCACTCGCATCAGGCGGTCCTCGCCGAAGCCCAGCACGTAGGTGCCGTGGTCCACCTCGTAGCCGCCGGAGGGCAGCTGCTTGCCCTCGGCGATGTCGATGCCGAGGCTCATCGCGGCGGGCATGATGTCCTCCAGCGGGCCGCTGAGGCCCACGAACGAGTCATCCACGCGCGCCAGGTACTCCCGGAGCACCTCGGGGGTGTCGCGGGCGGGGTCCGTGGTGACCACGATGAGGGTGATGTCGTCGATGAGGTCCTCGGGGAGGCGACGCTTGGCGGTGGCCATGTCCGCCATGATCCCCGGGCACACGTCGGGGCAGTTGGTGTAGCCGAAGAACAGCGCCACCGCGCTGGTGGTGGGCCCCGTGGCCAGGTTGTAAGGCTGCCCGAACTGGTCAGTGAGCGTCACGTCAGGAAGCGGGTTGCCGCCGTCGGCCAGCATGGTTCCGTGCCACTCACTCTGGCCCATGTTGACGCTGGCCACGGGCCCCTCGTCGGGGGTGCAGCCGGCCAGGAGCCCCACCGCGCCGACGCCGAGGAGTCCGCGCCGAGAGATCACCGGCGGGCCCTCTCGACGCCACCGGCGAGCTCGTCGGCGAGCCTGCGGAGGCGGCCGAGGTCTGTCTGCAGGTCCAGCCCGTCGGAGTCCAGGCACTTCAGGAGGGCCGATCCCACGATGACCAGGTCCGCGTAGCGACCCACCTCGGCAGCCTGGTCGCCGTTCGAGACGCCCAGGCCGATGCCGATGGGGAGCCCCTGGTCCACGGCCCGGGCCCGGGCCGTGATGATGGGGGCCGCGTCCGAGGTGGCGGTGCGGGTGCCGGTGACGCCCATCACGCTGGAGGCGTAGACCCAGCCGCGACACGACGCCATGGTGAGCGCGATCCGCTCCTCCGTCGACGACGGCGCGATCAGGAACACCCGGTCCAGGCCGTAGTTGTCCGTGGCCTCATGCCATTCCGGGCAGTCGTCCGGCGGCAGGTCCGGGGTGATCACACCTGCCCCGCCGGCGGCGGCGAGGTCGCGGGCGAACGCGTCAGGGCCGTAGGCCTCGATGAGGTTCCAGTACGTCATCACCATGGGCGTGGCGGTGGTCTGCGCCACCGCCTCGACGGCGAGGAACGCGTCCCTGGTGCGCACGCCGCGCGCGCGTGCCTTGGCCGTGGCGTGCTGGACGACCAGCCCGTCAATGAGCGGATCCGAGTACGGCATGCCGATCTCGACGATGTCCACGCCGCGACCCTCGACGCCCTCGGTGATGGCCTTCAGCGCGGTGATCGAATCCGCGACACTCGGGTACCCCACCGGCAGGTACCCCACCAGCGCCGGGCGTCCCGCGTCGAGTGCGCGGGCGACGACCTGGCCGGAGATTCCGAGCCGGTCAGCGTCGGTGAACTGGCTCATTCCATGCCCCCGACGGTCTGGTCCGGCTGGCCCGACAACCCGAAGTACTCGAACGCTGTGGCCACGTCCTTGTCCCCGCGACCCGACAGGTTCACCAGGATCGTGGGGCGGGCCGACGGGTCCTCCTCCGCGATTCGCAGGCCCAGCCGTCGGGCTCCCGCCAGGGCGTGGGCGGACTCGATGGCCGGGATGATGCCCTCGGTGCGGCTCAGCAGCCGGAAGGCGTCCATGGCCTCGTCGTCGGTGATGCCCTCGTAGACCGCGCGCCCGGTGTCGGCCAGCCAGGCGTGCTCCGGCCCGACTCCTGGGTAGTCCAGCCCGGCGGAGATGGAGTGCGACTCGATGGTCTGCCCGTCCTCGTCCTGCAGGACGTAGGTGCGGGCGCCGTGCAGCACGCCCGGGGTGCCCGCGACGATGGTGGCCGCGTGCCTGCCCGTCGCGATCCCCTCCCCCTCGGCCTCGAAGCCGTACAGCTTGACGTTCTCGTCGGGGATGAAGTCGAAGAACATGCCGATGGCGTTGGAGCCGCCGCCCACACACGCCGCGACATAGTCGGGCAGGGCGCCGTGGTCGTCCAGCATCTGCTGGCGCGCCTCGGTGGAGATGATCCGCTGCAGCTCGCGCACCATGTACGGGAACGGGTGCGGTCCGCCGACGGTGCCGATCAGGTAGTGCGTGGACTCGACGGTGGTGACCCAGTCCCGCATCGCCTCGTTCATGGCGTCCTTCAGCGTCCGCGAGCCTGACGCCACGGCGTACACCTCGGCGCCGAGCAGCTGCATGCGCGCCACGTTGAGGGCCTGGCGCTTGGTGTCCACCTCGCCCATGTAGACGCGACACTCCAGCCCCAGCAGCGCAGCCGCGGTGGCGGTGGCCACGCCGTGCTGGCCGGCGCCGGTCTCGGCGATCACGCGGGTCTTGCCCATCCGCTTGGTGAGCAGCGCCTGACCGAGCACGTTGTTGATCTTGTGCGCGCCGGTGTGGTTGAGGTCCTCACGCTTGAGCAGGATGCGGGCGTTGCCGCACAGCTTGGAGAAGTTCTCCGCCTCCGAGATGGGGGTGGGGCGCCCCGAGTAGTCGCGCTGGAGGCGGGCGAGTTCGGCGCGGTAGGCGGGATCCGCCTGCGCCGCGTCGAACGCGACGGTGAGCTGGGTCAGCGCCGCCTGCAGCGCCTCGGGCACGAATCGGCCGCCGAAGCGTCCGAAGTGGCCCCTGTCATCTGGCACGCTCATGCGTCCTGCCTTTCTGCTGCGGACCTGAAGTCCGCGATGGCCCGGGAGGGGTCGCCGTGCTTGACGAGCGCCTCCCCCACGAGGATCACGTCTGCGCCGGCCGCCGCGACGGCGGCCACGTCGTCGGTGGTGAGGATGCCGGATTCCGCGACCCTGACAGCCGTGCCGCCGATCCGCTCCGCCAGCGCGCCGAAGGTGGACAGGTCCACCTCCAGGGTCTTGAGGTTGCGGTTGTTGACGCCGATCAGCTGGAAGCCGAGCGCAAGCGCCCGGTCCACCTCGTCGACGGTGTGGGTCTCGACGAGCGCCGTCATGCCGAGCTCGTGGGTGAGGGCGCCGAATCTCGCCAGTTCGTCGTCGGTGAGCGCCGCGACGATCAGCAGCACCAGGTCCGCCCCGTGGGCTCGGGCCTCGTGGAACTGGTACTCCTCCACCATGAAGTCCTTGCGGAGCACGGGGATGCCGACGGCGGCGCGGACCGCGTCGAGGTCTGCCAGGCTGCCGCCGAACCGCCGCTGCTCGGTGAGGACCGAGATGGCCGCGGCGCCGCCCGCCTCGTACGAGGCGGCCAGCGCTGCCGGGTCCGCGATATCCGCGAGGTCACCCTTCGACGGAGACTTTCGCTTGACCTCAGCGATCACGGCCAGCCCGGGCGCACGGAACCGGGGCATGGGGTCCAGAGCGGGCGCGGCCTGCTCGGCCGCGCGCATCACGTCAACCAGGGGGGTTCGCGCCCTGCGCTGCTCGAGGTCTAGCCGGACTCCGGCGATGATGTCGTCCAGGACGGTCACGGCTGCCCGTAGCCCATGGCCTTCATGACCAGGGCGAGCACGGCGGCGATGGCCACGATGACCCCGCCCGTGATCACGAGCGCCCAGTGCGGGCCCATGAGGGATCCCGCGGCCGCGATGATGAAGCCGAGGGCGGCGATGCCCGAGGCGGCCCAGGCCATGGGGCTCTTGCCGTGGTGGTAGTACTGCGGAGTGCGCGCCATTGCCGTGAGCCTTTCGTCGCTTCAGGTATGCGCCGAGACTACCGTGCGTCCCCAGCGCGGTGCACGTCCTGCTCGTCGGTGGGATCGGCCCCGGAATCCATCGCGGCCCACAGGTCGACGGGGTGCGCGCCGTCCGCGCGGCGGCGGGTCACCCAGCCCGGCCCCCACCACACCATGCCGAGCAGGGCGATGGCGGAGGCCGCGAATCCGGCCAGCGACACCCACTGCCCGGCCTGACCCGCCCACCCGGCGGCCGCGACCGCCAGGGCGGTGAGGACCACGCCCAGGAACCGCAGCTGGAGCCCGCGCAGCATCAGCGAGAGTCCGAGGCCAGCCGCCAGCGCCCATCCGAGGGAGGCAACCCCGCTGCCAGCGGCCTGCGCCGAGAACCCCGCGGTCAGCGCGCCGGCCAGCGCCAGCAGCGTGACGGCCCACCGTCCGGTCACGCCGTGCCCATCGCCTCGGCCCGCGCGAGCGCCGTGATGACGGCCTGCGCCTTGTGACGGCACTCGGCGTCCTCGGTCTCCGGGACCGAATCGGCGACGATGCCCGCCCCCGCCTGCACGTGGGCCACGCCGTCGGACAGGACAGCGGTGCGGATGGCGATGGCCACGTCCGAGTTGCCGGCGAAGTCGAAGTAGCCCACCACTCCGCCGTAGAGTCCCCGCCGCGACACCTCCAGCCTGTCGATGATCTCCATGGCGCGCACCTTCGGCGCCCCGGACAGCGTGCCGGCGGGGAAACACGCCAGCACGGCGTCAAGGGCGCTGCGCCCGTAGGCCAGGCGCCCGGAGACCGCGGCCTCGAGGTGCATGATGTGGCTGTAGCGGTGGATGTTCATGAACTCGTGCACGGTGACGCTGCCCGGCTTGCAGATGCGGCCGAGGTCGTTGCGGCCCAGGTCCACCAGCATGAGGTGTTCGGCCCTCTCCTTGGGGTCCGCCAGGAGCTCCTCGCCCAGCCTGCGGTCCTCCTCCGGCGTGGCGCCCCGCGGCCTGGAGCCGGCGATGGGGCGCGTGGTGACCACGCCGTCCTGCACCGTGACCAGCGCCTCGGGGCTGGAACCCACGACGTCGAAGCCGGGGAGGCGCAGCAGGTAGAGGTAGGGGCTGGGGTTGGTGAGCCGAAGCGCCCGGTAGACCTCCAACGCGTCGGCGCTGATGGGGATGTCGAAGCGCTGGGACACCACGATCTGGAACGCCTCGCCGGCGCGGATCTCCTCCTTGGCCTCCTCCACCATGGCCATGTACTCCTCGGAGGTGCGCTGGCGTGTGATCGCCAGCGTGGCCGGCTCCCCCTCCTGCGCCGCGAACGACGGGCGGGGCGCGCGCACCGCTTCGGCCATGGCCTCCACCGCTGCCACGGCCCCGTAGTAGGCCCGCTCCACCCCTTCATCGGTGCCGTCGAAGTTGATGGCGTTGGCGATCAGCCACAGCTCACCGCGGTGGTGGTCGAACACGGCCAGCTCGCTGGTGAGCATCATCACCAGCTCGGGCAGCTCGAGGTCGTCGACGGTGGTGTCGGGCAGGCGCTCCAGCCGGCGCACCACGTCGTAGCCGAGGTAGCCCACCATGCCGGCGTGGAACGGGGGCAGCCCCTCGACGACGGGGGTGGCCAGCTGCTGCAGGGTGGTGCGCAGCGCGGTCAGGGGGTCGCCGTCGCCGACGCCGGCCAGCGGGTGCCCCACCCAGTGCGCCTTGCCGTCCAGCTCGGTGAGGGTGGCGGCCGTCCTGACACCGACGAACGAGTAGCGCGACCAGACGCCGGCCTCCGCGGACTCGAACAGGAAGGTGCCTTCGCGCGCCCCGCACAGGGCCTGGTAGACGGCCACGGGGGTCAGGTCGTCGGCCAGGAGCTTGGCGTAGACGCTGATCACCCGCCGGTCCTCGGCGAGCCTGGTGAACTCCGAGATGGTGGGCGCGATCCGCATCACAGGTCCTCTGCCGTCAGGGGGGTGAAGAAGCAGGTCCGGTTGCCGGTGTGACAGGCGGCGCCACTCTGGTGGACGCGCAGCAGGAGGGCGTCGCCGTCGCAGTCCAGCGCGACGGACACCACCTGCTGGGTGTGCCCTGAGGTGAGGCCCTTCTCCCACAGTTCCTGCCGCGAGCGGGACCAGTAGGTGGCGCGGCCCGTGGCCAGCGTGAGGCGCAGCGACTCCTCGTTCATCCAGGCCAGCATGAGGACCTCGCCGGTGTCGGCGTCCTGGGCGACGGCGGGGATCAGTCCGTCCTGGTTGTACACGATGGTGCCAGTCATGCAGCACATTGTGCCCTGCGTGGGGAATCACTGATCAATCATGTCCTGGCTGCGGCGCACCGGATCGGGCGATCTGCCCCCCCAGCATCTGGATATGGACGTCAAGTACACGCACCAGATGCAGTGGCACCATCTCATCCCGCCCGGCACGTCCTCGCCGAGAACAGCATTGATCAGTGACTCCCTAAGCTTGAGCCCATGACCTTCGCCCAGCGGCAGCGCTCCGCCCTCGTCTCCCTCCTCCGCGGCCTCGGCCCGTTCGCCCCAACCAAGTGCGGCGGCTGGCAGACGCAGGACCTCGCCTCCCACATCTACGTCCGTGAACACCGGCCGGCCGCACTGCCGGGCATCGGCATTCCGCGCTTCGCGCCGCTGACCGAACGCATCCAGCGGGAATCGCTGCACAGCCTCGGCTATCCGGCCCTGCTGGATGCACTGGAACAGCCGGCCTGGTTCATGCGGCCGATCGACAAGCTCGTCAACACCTCCGAGCTGTTCATCCACCACGAGGACGTGCTCCGCGCCAACGGCGGCTCGCAGGTGCTCACCCCGGCGGAGCAGCAGGAGCTGTGGCCGGTGGCGCGGATGCTGGCCCACAAGGCGCAGGCGGGCTACCGGGGGCGCGTTCTTCTCACCCGGACCGACACCGCGCAACAAATCGCCATGGGCACGGGTAATCGCCCGATCCATGTCTCCGGGCTGCCGTCGGAGCTGGTTCTGCTGCTCAGCGGGCGTGAGGCGGACGTCACTGTCGGCGGCGAACCCGCCGCGCTGGAGGCCTGGCGGGAGGCGCTCTCCGGCCTCTGAGGAAGCCGGTCCTTCCACTGTGGGCCTTCAGCGGAGACACTGAGGTATCAGGAGGGCGGCCGTCGGCTCTTGTCCGGTGACGTCCGTTTCAACCGTCCCCGGAGGAGTACCGGTGTCACCGTCACAGCCCTGCATCCTCGACGCCCCACCATCCCCCCGCCAGCGCGCGTCCTACGCGCCCCAGCCGTACTACGTGCCGCTGCCCTACTACGTCCCGATGCCCTACTACGTGCCGATGCCGTTCCACGGCTCGGAGCGGACGGGGGCCCCTCGGCTGGTGGTGACGACGGCACCTTCGGCCGGTCGGGCGCCATGACCTCGGCGGAGTCGCTGTCCAGCCGGGCTGCCGAGGCCTTCCGCGGCTACCGCGAGGGCGACTCGTCGCGCCTCGCGGACCTGGTGGAGCTGCTCACCCCACCGCTGTGGGCTGTGGCGCGCTCGTCAGGGCTCAGCCACTCCCAGGCAGAGGACGTGGTCCAGTCCTCCTGGCTGGCGCTGGTGCGCAGCGCCGGATCGATCGCCGAGCCGCAGGCGGTGTTCGCGTGGCTGCTCACCACCACCCGCAGGGAGGCGTGGCGCATCGCCCGCGTGCCGCCGGAGCTCGAACTCCCCGAGTCCACCGTCGCCCCCGAACCCACACCCGAGGCCATCGCCGAGTCCGAGGACCTCAACCGGCGGCTGTGGACCCACATCCACGCGCTGAGCCCGCGCTGCCAAGCCCTGCTGCGCGTCATCGCCTTCTCCACCAGACCCGACTACGCCACCATTTCCGCCGCGCTCGGCATGCCTGTCGGCTCCATCGGCCCCACCCGGGGGCGATGCCTGGCCACGCTGCGCCGCTCGCTGGCCTCCGATCCCGCCTGGAGCCCTGCATGACCCCTCACGACGACGCCCTCCGGCCGCTCGACGCCGGCGACGATGACCTGCTCGCCGCCGTCGCCGCCGCCCAGGCCCGGTTCGATCCGCCGCCGGTCGGCCTGGCGGAACGGGTCTCGTTCGCGGTGTCGCTGGAGCTGATGGACGCCGAGCTCGCCTCCCTGAGCCAGCAGGAGCGGGCGGGCGCCAGGGGGCTGGACCCCGCGGTGACCGACACGCTCACGTTCACCGCCTCCAGCCTGAGCCTGATGGTGGTGCTGAGCGAGACCGACGGCGGGGTCCGGGTGGACGGCTGGGTCACCGGCGGCGGGGTGGGCGTGGAGGCCAGGACTGCCGACACGATAGACCTGCAGGTCTCGGACGCCACGGGACGGCTCACCTGGCCGCTGGTGCCGCACGGCCAGCTGCGCTTCCTCATCCGCCCCGGCCGCCCCGACCAGCGGCCCGTCATCACTCCCACCATCGAGGTGTAGGTGACCCGGTCCGCGCAGCAGCTCTACGACTCGGCCCGTGCGACGCTCGCGGAGCATCGCACGGCAGAGGGGGCTGCGCTGTTGGCGCGGGCGGCGGCCGCCTGCGACGCCTCGGAGGTCGAGTTGGCGCTCCGGATCCGGATCTCGTCCGCCTGGGTCACCTTCGAGGAGCGGGGCACCTCGCCGGCGTTGGAGGAGCTGCGCGCCGCGGCCGCCGAAGCCCTCGCCCAGGGACTCCCCCAGATCGCCTGCGCCGCGGACGTCCAGGCAGGGACTCTCCTGGCCCGAGCCGGGGACCGGCCGGCGGCCTGGCGCGCGCTGGCCGGCCTGGACGAGGACTTCCTTCCGCCGCCTGACCGGATGCGGCTGCTGCTCAACCGCGGCACCATCGCCTCCGAGCTGCAGCGCTTCGAGGAGGCCGCCGCCGACCTGACGTCCGCGGCGGCGCTGGCCGACGAGCTGGGCGTGGCGCCAGTGTCGTTCATGGCCCGGCACAACCTGGGCTGGATCCGGTTCCTGCGCGGGGATCTCCCCGCCGCGCTTCGCCACATGCACGACGCGGACGCCCTGAGCGTCACCCTGGACCGCTCCGTCGCCCGACAGGACCGCGCACGAGCCCTGATGGAGGCGGGCCTGGTGTCCGAGGCCTACGACCTCCTGCTCCTGGCACGCGCCGGCCAGCCCGGGGCGCAGCAGGCTTCCGAGGTGGACCTTGACCTGGCCAGGTGCGCCCTCCTGCTCGGCCGCTCGGACGAGGCGCTGACCCGCAGCCGTGCCGCGGCCCAGGTGTTCCGACGGCGGGGCGAGCCGGGCTGGCACCGTCGGGCCGTGCTCTGCCAGCTGATGTCGCGGCCGCGCCTGTCCGCGGCCCGGGCGCTGTGGGAGGCGGCGAGCGCCGACGGCGACCGGTTCGTGGCGGCCCAGGCCGCGGCGGCCGGGCTGCGCGCTGCCTCCGGGCGGCCGGCAGAGGTCGCGGACCTGATCCCGGACGTCGCGTGGCTGTCGCGCTCGCCGGTGGTCTCGCTGCGGCTGGCCGGATTGGTGGCGCTGGCCACCGCCGCCTCCCGGCGGGGGGACGACGAGGAGGCACGGCGGGTGCTGAGGCGGGCCAACGCCACCCTGGTGCACGCCCAGCTGGGCCTGGCCAGCCTGGACCTGCGCACCGCGACCGCCCTGCACGGCGAGGCTGCGGCGGCTCTGGACCTGGAGCTCGCCGACTCGAGGGGCCCGTCGGCCGTGGTGGAGGCGGCGGAGCGGTGGCGGGCCGCCACCCGGCCCACGCCGCGGCTGAGGGTGGGACCGGACCAGCGGGTGCAGGAGGCCGCCTCCGAGCTGCGCCGCCTTCGCGCCGCGTTCGACCCCGGGGCAGCCGACGCAGAGGAGGCCGCGCGCGCCGTCGTCGGGGCCGAGCGGGAGCTCCGGGCGCTCACCTGGGGGGCCGTGACGAAACCGCCCCCCACCGTCGTCGTTCTCCGTTCGGCCACGCTGCGCAGCGCCGCCGAGGAGCAGGGATGCAGCCTCGTGGTGACGCTCCGCTGGGGCGACGAGCTGAGGGCCGTCGTGCTGGGCGACGGCCCGGATCGCACCATCAGCCTCGGGTCGGCCGAACTGGCAGCCGAGTTGGTGGAGGCCGCCAGGGCGGACCTCACGGCGCGCGCGAACATGCATCCGGCGCACCCGCTGGCCGGGGCTGTCGCGGCGTCGCTGGCGGCGCGCCTGGCCGCGCTGGGGGACCTGGTGGCGGCGCCGCTGGCGGATCTGCCCGGGCAGCTCGTCGTGGTGCCCACCCGCGTCCTGTCAGGAGTGCCGTGGTTGGCCCTGCCCCAGTTGCGCGGCCGAGCCGTCACGGTGGCACCCACCGCGTCGAGCTGGGCGAGCTCCGGCCGGGTGGTGCACCGGCCGCGCGTCAGCGTGCTGACCGGCCCCGGACTGCCGTTCGCGGCTGAGGAGCGGCAGTCCGTCGCGGGGTGCTGGCCGCTGGTGCAGACGCCCGACCTCAGCGATGCGCTGGCGGGCGATGACCTGGTCCACGTGGCCGCCCACGGCGAGCACCGCGGCGACAACCCTCAGTTCTCCAGCCTCCTGCTGGCCGGCGGTCCGGTGTTCGCGCACGAGCTGGAGGGCCTGGAGATGCGGGCCAGCCATGTGGTGCTGTCGGCCTGCGAGGTGGGGCGCGCCACCCATCGGCCCGGCGATCAGCCGCTGGGTCTCACCGCGACACTGCTGTCGGCCGGAGCCTCCTGCGTGGTGGCCCCCGTCGCGCCGATCGGGGACCAGCTGGCCGCCGCCGTGATGGCCGCCTACCACGCCGAGCTCTGTGGCGGCGTCGACGCCGCCACCGCGCTGGCCCGCGCCACCGTCGGCGACGCGAGCGCGGGCGCCTTCGTGTGCTTCGGCGCTCCGTGGCGCGCCACCGTCTGACGTATCACCGGGCCGCCCGCGGGCTCCTGTGTCTGTGACGGTGCAGTGCGCATCGGAGACTCGACGAGGAAGGCGCAACCATGGTCCAGGCAATGGGTCCCACCTACGCCGGCGGCACCCAACCCATCACCAAGGACGGGTACGACGTGCTCTACCTGCCCGACGTCAACAACCACGAGCTGATCGCCCAGGGCGAGGCCCCGGTCTTCTACTACGTGCCCAACCGGATCCGGATGGCCCGCAAGGACGGCCCGGACAAGGGCGACTACCTGTTCAACCTGGTGCGCTTCTCCGGCACCGGCGGCGAGGGCGTGATCGGCGGCGGCGGGGACGTGGCCGGCGGCATCATGACGTTCTCGGTGACGGGCGCGCTCCCCGAGCAGACCAGGCGGCAGGCCGAGGCCGACATCACGGCCAAGATGAGCACCAGTACTGACGCGTTCTGGGGCATCAAGAACGCCCGCAAGCCTCCGATGTTCCGGCCCGCGGTGATCGCGCAGACCATCACATCGGTGTCCAACATGTCGCCCACCCCCACCGGGTTCCCGACGGCGGACCAACCCACCCGCGGCGGCCGCACCCGGGGGTTCCGCACCGTCGGCATGCCAGGCAACCGGGCGCTGACCCGGGACCCGGAGCCCGGCGCCACCCCGTCCAGGGACAACAACCTTGACCCGTGGTACTGCATGATGCAGGGCCAGGGCAGCGGCTCCATCGACCCCACCGGCACGCACGCCTTCTCGGGCCTGCTGGGGGTCTACCCGGCCAACATCGCGTGGGCGGCGTTCCACGGCACGGCCAGCCCGCTGATCGTGATCCAGAACTACAAGCTGAAGGTCTGGTCACCGGTGTGCACCATCAAGATCGACGGCAACTGGGACTCGGTGTTCACGCACTTCTCGGCCGCGGCGTCGGGCCGCTACCTGTGGGCCAAGGTGGACGCGCAGGCCGAGTTCAACAACATGCGCAAGTCCGGGGCCATCAAGGTCGACGTGAAGGTGGACACGACGCTGCCGGGCGCCGACGAGATCGCGCGGAAGATGGACGAGCGCTCGGATCTGGTGTTCAACAAGTTCATGGAGATGGCGCAGAAGACCATCTTCGAGCAGCCGCAGCCCAAGGTTGACGCCGCGCAGGCGTCCTCGGGCGGCTCGTTCTGGTCGCCGTGGGGGGTTGGGCTGTCGCTGAAGTACCGCCGCGACGAGAGCCACCTGGACCTCCACTACGAGGAGACCAGGCAGTTCGCCTACCTGCAGGACCACACGATCTCCAGCTCGCTGGCCGGGATGGGTGACGAGATCAAGGGCGATCCCGAGGCCGAGCGCAAGTACTTCCTCACCGTCTACCTGGACGACTGGCCGCAGCGGCTGGCGCGCGTGGTCCGCCCCGTGGCGAGCTGGGAGGACAAGACGGTGCAGTTCATGTCGGTGCAGATCGGCTATCCCAACACCGGGGGCGAGCTCAACTGGCAGGGACACAGCTTCTCCGGTGCGGACGGCAACGACCCCACGTGGAAGTTCCAGACCGCCAAGAAGGTGGCCGGCGACGTCAACAACCCGCCCTCGGGCTGGACGCCGGACCTCACCTACGTCAAGCGCAAGGTCCACCTGGCCGAGCCGCCCAGTGAGGCTCTGGATCCGTTCCACCGGGTGCAGATCGAGCGCAACGTGATCGACCTCGACCCGGAGCCCAACGGCACACTGCTCAACGACACCACGCTCGAGGTCCGCGCCGACAACGCGGGCCGGGTGGCGGTGGGCCCCATCGGCCTGGGCGTGATGCTGGAGGACCGCTCGCAGACCGTCGAGGTGGTGATGGAGGCCACGGACGCGGACTACAAGCCGATCGGGCTGGCGCCCGTGCGCTTCCGGTGGGGCTTCGAGGACGTGGACGAGGACCGCAGTTGGACGATCTTCTCCGGCGACCCGCAGCTGCTGCCCTACTACCGCTACCAGGTCACGGCCACCGTCAAGGGCACCTTGTTCCGCAAGGGGCAGACGTGGACCGGCCCATGGGTCACGGCCAACGGCAACGGCCCGCTGATCGTCGAGGTGCCTGCGCCGGACGCCGACGGCGTGGTGACTCGCTCCCTGTCCGACGACCGGGTCCGCCGCTTGCGCGAGCTTGCCGCCCCGTCGACCCGCGAGGTGGTCGCGGCCGCAGCTACCACCGCCGTCGGGTACGACGCCGAGGAGTACGCCGCGGAGGGCTACTCCCCGGAGGCCCACGAGACGGAGGCCGAGCCGGTGAGGCGGTCGGCCGGAGGCACGCCCACCTCGTTCCTGTCCTACCCGTTGTGAGGTCTGGCCATGGCCAGCATCGCCGAGATCCGGCGCGACCCCTCCGGCGCGCCGGCGTGCTCGGTCACGTTCCTCCTCAGCCGGAGACCGGCGCCCCACGAGCCCATAGCGGGCCTGGTGATGACGGCGACGCTTGCCCTGGACCTCCGCTGCACGCTGGATGACCTCGCCTGGGTGGAGTTCACGCTGCAGGTGGCCGAGCCGGTGCGCGCCGAGTCGCGGGGTCCGTTCGGGGCGGCGGCGCTGGCCGCCACCTTCGCCGGCGACGATGCCCGCGGGCTCCTCGCGGCGCTGGCGGGCGGCGGCGGGGGCCCGGACCTGGTGATCCGGGCCCGGCGGACCGACGGCATGTCGGGGCAGTGGCGGCGGCCGGTGGCCGACCTCATCGTTCCCCTGCTCGGGGCCGCCCCCGAGCAGGTCGTGCACCTGGTCACCGCCGAGGGCGGCGTCGTGGGGGACGTCTTTCCCGCACGCAGCACCAGGACCAGAGGCCCCGGCCGTGAGCTGCTGATGATGCGCCGGAACGAGGCGGTCCCCCTGATGCAGGTCATCCGCCCGCAACCCGCCGTGATCCGGCCGCTCCTGGCCGAGAATCTGGTGTTGTCCACGCCCCTGGCACCCCAGGAGACCGGGCCGGTGCTGGACGGCAGGCCGTTGTTGGCGGACCGGCGGGGCGAGGACCGCTGGTACCTGCCCGAGATCGTGCTCGACGTCCCCGCCCCGGGACAGGACCCGGACTCCTCTCCCTTCCGGTTCGATCTGGCGCAGGTCGGGCATCAGGCCGACGGCTCCCCCGCGCTGGAGGCCACCGTGGTGGTGACCCTGCTCGCCCGCCCCTCCGCCGCCACACTCGCACCCTGGGAGAGCGGGGGAAGGCCTCCGCTGAAGCCTGTGCCGTGCGTGCCGCAGGTGGGGCTGCACCTGCCCTTCCGGGACGACGACGGCGCCGCCCGCACCGAGCTGGTCACCGCGAACTCGGCGGTGGTGAGCGGGGTGCTCGGCGAGGTCGGCTCGAGAATCACCGCCACCTTCGTGCTGCAGAACAACTGGGCCCGCCTCGCCTACGGTGCGCTGTCGACGCCGGGGTTCCAGGCGGAGCCCGCCGTCGTCGAGGTGGGCCTGGCGCACAGCGGCTGGCGGGCGGAGCGGACGCCGTCGAGGCTCACCGTGGACCGTCTCACCGCGCCGAAGCTGATGGCGCTGCGGCGCCGCGACGACGCCACCCGCCCGATCGCGGCCACGCAGCTGCTTGCCATGGCCAAGGCGGAGATCCGCCTGACGCCGGCGATCGCCCTCGAGAAGTTCGACCTGGCACAGCTGGGCGTAGTCAGGCACGTGAAGATCAGTGCCACCGCCACCACCAGGCTCCCCGCCCTTCTGCCGTGCGCCGACCACCCGCAGCTGTACCGACAGCGCGCCGGCGACGGATGGGAGGCCGTCGGCTGCCGGCCCGCTCTCCGCCTGGGCGAGACGCAGTACCGGCCGTGGCAGCCGGAACCCGTCACGGTCGCGGGCGTCAGGGTCTTCCGTTCGTTGACCCAGCCGGGCAGGTTCCTGGTCATCCCCGAGAACTACGCGGTTGGTCGCTACCCGGCCGAAGACCCTGACCGGGCCTATGAGCCCACGCTGCTGCTCACCTCCACCATCGACGTGGAGAACCCGGCCAACATCCGCTGCGTGCTGGCGGCAGCGCTGGAGCCCGAGCCGGACGCGGCGGACTTCGCTCTCCTCGCCGGTGAGCTCCGCCAGCGCCTCGGCCGACCGGTCGAGCTCGTCGGCCCCTGGCAGGCGGGGGTGGCACCCGAGGTGAGCTGGGCGGTGCCGGGCTCGGACCGCGCGGACTGCGTGCCCATCGACACCGGCTTCACCTTCATGCTGACCACCGACATTCCCGGCCTGCTCACGCTGAGGACCCTGCTGCAGCGCGGCGGGCTCGTGGGCTCCGCCCGCTACGCCATTCCCGGCGGCGACAGCGCGGTGAGCACCCTGCGGCTGGACCTGAGCCGCGTCGTCGGACCGGCCGGGGGGCCGGTCACCGCGGAGCGGACGGGGGACGAGGTGCGGCTGACCAACCGGCTGGACCGGCGCGTGGCGGTCAACCGGGTGGTGGCCGACGGCGCCGTCGTGGCCACGCCGTCGCTGCTCCTCACCGCTGGGCAGCAGACCACAGTGCCCCTGCCGCCGGGGACGGTGGGTCTGCTTGCGCTGGACCACACCGTCGAGCCCGGCACCGAGAGCCTCGACGAGACCCGCAGCTACATCGAGGATCTCCACCTGGGCGTCACGTTCGTGGCCACCGGAGATCTGACGGGTGTCGCGGGGTTGGAGGTGGCGGCCACGTTGCTGGGCGCCGCCGCGGACCCGGTGACCGTCACCCACACCCAGCGCCAGGCAGAGCGTCAGTTCGTCCTCCCGCTGACCACCTATGCCACCGATCCCGCCGTGAGGTTCACCGTCACCGCGGTGGGCACCGACGGCACCCGGACCGCGGCGCCGCCTGTCGACTGGCCGGTGCGCACCCGTGGCGTGCTCATCCCCCTCTCCACCCCCGTTCCGCAGTGAACCACGCACCATCCGAAAGGACACTTCCATGACCGGTTACTCGCTCCACGTCGGACTCAACGTGGTAGACACCTCCAGCTACATCCCGGCGCCCACCGTGCTCGCGGGGTGCGTCAACGACGCCAACGACATGGAGGCCCTTGCCTCCGGGGAGGGGTTCCGCACCCGGAAGCTGCTCGATGCGCAGGCCACCTCCACAGCGCTGCTCAGCGCCCTGGACAGCTTGGCTAACACCGCCGTCGACGGGGACATCGCGTTCGTCAGCTTCTCGGGCCACGGCGGCCAGATCCGCGACAACACCGGCGACGAGGACGACGGGCTCGACGAAACCTGGTGCCTGTACGACAGGCAGGTCCTCGACGACGAGCTGTACCTCAAGTGGTCCCAGTTCCGCTCCGGGGTGCGGATCGTGGTGCTGTCCGACTCCTGCCACTCGGGCACCGTGGCGCGCAGCATCCTGGCCATCGCCACCCGCGAAGCGCTGCTGCGCAACCCGCTGGGCGAAGAGTACTGGCCCACGGATGTGCACGTGCCGAAGCTGCAGCCGCGCATGATGGCACCGAGTGTCGCGGCGGCCGACTCGGCACGCCGCCGGGAGCTGTACGCCGTCGCCAAGACTGTCGCGGGGAGCACGCGGAGCACGGACATCGCGGCGGAGCTGATCCTCATCTCCGGCTGCCAGGACAACCAGCTGTCCAGCGACGGGGACGTCAACGGACTGTTCACAGAGACGCTGCTGCGGGTGTGGGCAAATGCGTCGTTCTCGGGCGATTACCGCTCGTTCCACTCGGCGATCGTGCGCAGGATGCCGATGGATCAGACGCCCAACTTCTACACCGTCGGCACGGTTTCGGCGGCGTTCCAGGCGCAGCGGCCCTTCACCCTCACCGCCCCGGCGGCCTCGGTGCCGGTGGATCCGGGCGGCTGGGGCGAGCCCGAGACGGGGACGTCGCGGCGGACGCTGCGCCAAGGCGACAGCGGGGAGGACGTGCGCTACCTGCAGCAGAAGCTGGTCGACGGGGGCGCCTGGTTGAGCGTGGACGGACAGTTCGGCCCGGCCACGGCCAATGCGGTCCGCGGCTTCCAGAGCTCGCACGGCTTGACGGTGGACGGGGTGGTCGGCCCGGCCACGTGGGCGGCCCTTGAAGGCGTCTCGGGCGGCGGATCAGGCGGCGGATCAGGCGGCTCGGGCGGTTGGGAGGAGCCCAGTGGCGGCAACTCCGGCGGTGGCAACTCGGGCGGCTGGAACGGTGGCTGGAGCGATCCGTCCGGTGGATCAGGCAACCAGGGCGGAGGCAGTGGTGGCGGCAACTCGGGGAACCAGGGCGGAGGGAGCAGTGGCGGCTGGGGCGACCCGTCGGGCGGCTCTGGCAACCAGGGCGGCGGCAACAGCGGCGGCTGGGGCGGCAACTCCGGCGGCTCCGGCAACCAGGGCGGCGGCACTCAGACCCAAACCCGGCCGACGCTGCGTCGCGGGTCCACTGGTGAGCACGTGAAGTACCTGCAGCAACGGCTGTCGGACCACGGCTATTGGCTCACCGCGGACGGCCAGTTCGGCCCGGGAACCGAGTCCCAGGTGCGGAGTTTCCAGCGCAGCAACGGGCTATCGGCCGACGGCGTCGTGGGCCCGCAGACGTGGGCCGCCCTGGGCTGATCTTCGATCCCTGAGGAGCCCCACCGCCGAAGGCGCGTGGGCGTCTCGAAGGGTCGAATCGTGACCTGACAGGCAGTCTCGCTCCGAGGTTGCGTCACAACCCTTCGAGACGGCCGACGGTCGCTCCGCGACGTCGACCTCCTCAGGGGCCGGTAACGTCAGCCGGTGATCAGCGGGACGTACACCGTCTTCGACCTCGGCTCGACCTGCACACGGTTGGCCACCTCGGCCCACGCCTTGTAGTGGTCGGTCGTCTTGTGCGCCGCCAGGTCGTCCTCCGACCGATACGCCTCCACCAGCACGAAGCGGGTGGGGTCGTCGGCCTGCTGGAGCACGTCGAAGGTGAGGCAACCCGGTTCCTCCAGCGACGCACGACTGTTGACGACGCACGCCTCGGCGAACTCGTCCTCAGCTCCGGGTCCCACGGTGACGTAGGCATGGAACAGGTACATCAGCCCTCCTCAGGACAGCTTCGACAGAATCAGTTCGCGGACCATCCCCGCGTCGGCCTGGCCCCTCATGGCCTTCATCACCTGGCCGATGAGGGCGCCCGCGGCCTGGACCTTGCCGTCGCGGATCTTCGCCGCGACATCCGGGTTCGCCGCGATCACCTCGTCGACGGCGGCGCTCAGGGCGCCCTCGTCGGAGACCACAGCGAGCCCGCGAGCCGCGACGACCTCGGCGGGTTCGCCCTCACCGGCAAGCACTCCCTCGATCACCTGGCGGGCGAGCTTGTCGTTGATCTTGCCCTCGTCCACCAGACCCTGGACCGCCGCGACCTGGGCGGGCGTGATGGCCAGCTCCTCCAGCTCGACGCCGGCCTCGTTGGCCCGGCGCGCCAGCTCGGAGACCCACCACTTGCGGGCCGACGCGGGCGCCGCACCCGCGGCCACCGTCGCCTCGACGAGCGCGAGCGCCCCGGCGGCCTCGATGTTGCCGAAGTCGACGTCGCTGAAGCCCCACTGCTGCTGCAGGCGGGCCCGGTGCTCGGCGGGCGGCTCGGGGAGCGTGGCGCGCAACTCCTCGACCCACTCGCGGGAGGGGGCGATGGGCATGAGGTCCGGCTCCGCGAAGTAGCGGTAGTCCTCCGCCTCCTCCTTAGAGCGCCCGGGCGAGGTGGTGCCGTCAGCCTCGTGGAAGTGACGGGTCTCCTGCTTCACCTTGCCGCCGCCGTCGAGGATGGCGGCCTGGCGGGTCATCTCGTAGCGGATGGCCCGCTCGACGGAGCGGAGCGAGTTGACGTTCTTGGTCTCGGTGCGGGTGCCCAGCACCTCGGCGCCGATGGGCATGAGCGAGATGTTAGCGTCGCAGCGCAGCGAGCCCTGCTCCATCCGCACGTCTGAGACCCCCAGCCCGCGGAGCAGCTCGCGCAGGTGCGCCACGTACGCCCGGGCCACCTCCGGCGCCTTCTCCCCCGCGCCGCGGATGGGGCGGGTGACGATCTCGATGAGCGGCACCCCGGCGCGGTTGTAGTCGATGAGCGAGTGGCTGGCGCCGTGGATGCGGCCGGTGGCGCCGCCCATGTGGAGGGCCTTGCCCGCGTCCTCCTCCATGTGCGCGCGTTCGACCTCCACGCGGTAGGTCCTGCCGTCCACCTCGATGTCCACCCATCCGTCGAACGCGATGGGCTCGTCGTACTGGGAGGTCTGGAAGTTCTTGGTCATGTCGGGGTAGAAGTAATTCTTCCGCGCCATGCGGCACCACTGAGCGATCTGGCAGTTGAGCGCCAGGCCGATCCGGATGGCGGACTCCACCGCCTTGCCGTTGATGACCGGCAGCGAGCCGGGCAGGCCGAGGCAGACGGGGCACACCTGGGTGTTGGGCTCGCCGCCGAAGGTGGTGGGGCAGCCGCAGAACATCTTGGACCGGGTGTTGAGCTCCACGTGCACCTCGAGCCCGAGGACGGGCTCGTAGCGCTTCAGCAGGTCGTCGTAGTCCACCGTCGCGCTCATGCGGACACCGCCTTCTCGCCGTTGGTCAGGGTGCTCAGCAGGGGCGCGCCCCACTGTGCTTCGAGGGCGCGCTCCAGCACTCCGCCCACGCGATAGAGCCTGGCGTCCTCCATGGGTGGGGCCATCACCTGCAGGCCCACCGGGAGCCCGTCGTCGCTGAGCCCGGCCGGGAACGAGGCGGACGCGTTGCCGGCCATGTTCGACGGGATGGTGCACAGGTCCGCCATGTACATGCTCATCGGGTCCGCCATGCGCTCGCCGATCTTGAACGCGACGGTGGGCGTGGTGGGTGAGACGAGGACGTCGCAGGCCTCGAAGGCCTTGTCGAAGTCCTGTTGGATGAGGGTGCGGACGCGCTGCGCTGAGCCGTAGTAGGCGTCGTAGTAGCCCGCCGAGAGGGCGTAGGTGCCGATGATGATGCGGCGCTTGGCCTCCTTGCCGAAGCCGGCGTCGCGGGAGATGTTCATGACCTCCTCGGCCCCGCGTGTGCCGTCGTCGCCGACGCGCAGGCCGTAGCGCATGCCGTCGAAGCGGGCGAGGTTGCTGGAGAGCTCGGCGGGCTGGATGAGGTAGTACGCGGGCAGCGCGTAGCTGAACGCCGGGCAGGACACCTCCACCACCTCGGCGCCGGCCTCGCGCAGGAGGTCCACGGCCTCGGCGAAACGGTCCAGTACGCCCTGCTCGTAGCCCTCGCCGCCGAGCTCCTTGACCACGCCGACGCGGACGCCGGTGAGGTCAGCGGCGGTGGCGGCGCCGGCGAGGTCGCCGACGGGCTGGTTGATCGAGGCCGAGTCGTGCGGGTCGTAGCCGCCGATGACCTGCTGCAGCATGGCGGCATCGAGGGCGGTCCGGGCGCAGGGGCCGGGCTGGTCCAGGCTGGAGGCCATCGCCACCAGGCCGTAGCGCGACACGCCCCCGTACGTGGGCTTCACGCCGACGGTGCCGGTGACGGAGCCCGGCTGGCGGATGGAGCCGCCGGTGTCCGAGCCCACCGCGAGCGGCACCATGAACGACGCCACGGCCGCGGCCGAGCCGCCGCCGGAGCCGCCGGGGATGCGCTCGGTGTCCCACGGGTTGCGGGTGGGGCCGAAGTAGGAGGTCTCCGTGGAGGAACCCATGGCGAACTCGTCCATGTTGGTCTTGCCGACGATGACCAGCCCGGCCTCGCGGAGGCGCGTGACGACGGTGGCGTCGTAGGGCGGGACCCAGCCCTCCAGCATGTGGGAGCCGCAGGTGGTGGGGTGGTCGGTGGTGCAGAAGTTGTCCTTGACGCCGATCGGGATCCCGGCGAGGGGGCCGAGCTTCTCGCCGGCGGCGCGGCGGGCGTCGATGGCGCGGGCTTGATTCAGCGCGTTCTCGGCATCGACGGAGAGGAAGACGTTGAGGGTGTCGTTGAGCTCGTCGATGCGGTCCAGGCAGGCCTGGGTGAGGGCCTCGGAGGTGAGGCTGCCGTCGGCCAGCAGCGCGGCGAGCTCGTGGGCGGGCTTGGCGAGGATGGGGTTCATACTCACTCCTCCCCCAGGATCTGCGGGACGCGGAAGCGGCCGTCCTCGCTGTCGGGGGCGCCGGAGAGCGCCTGCTGCTGCGTGAGCGACGGGGTGGTCACGTCGTCGCGGAACACGTTGGTGAGCGGCATGGCGTGGGTGGCCATGGGCACGTCCGGGCCGGCGACCTCGGAGACGCTGCGGACGGACTCGAGGATGACGTTGAGCTCGGGCGCCAGGTCCTGGCACTCCTGGGGGGTGAGCTGGATGCGGGCCAGCGCGCCCAACCGGGCCACGTCGTCGGCGGTGATACCCACGGTGCTCCTTCAGGTCGACGGGTGCCGCGGCGGCGGCTCGCCCCATCTTAGGACCCTGCAGGTGCGGGTGCTCGGCGCAATCGCTCCGCTGGTTGGGCCGCCTTCCCCCGTCGGTGGGCCGCCTGCCCGCCGGTTGGCCCGCTCGCCCCGCCCCGCTGGTTGAGCCGGGCCAAGCCGCGAAACGGCGCAGCCCGCGTCGAAACCCTCTCGCGCCCGCTGCGGCGAGTCCTGCGGCGAGTCCACCGAAGTTCGAGCCCCTTCCCCGCCGATTCAGCCCTGTCCCCGCTGGTTGAGCCGGGCCAAGCCGCGAAGCGGCGCAGCCCGCGTCGAAACCCTCTCGCGCCTGGTGCGGGGAGAAGGAACGGCTGCTTCAGCCTTGTGGCAACGCAGGCCCAGTGGAGTTGATCATCTCCAGCATCCGCGAGCGCTCCGTGGTGTACCGCAGGGTTGTTCCATCGGGGAGTGTGAGCTGTTCGCCGTCAGTGAGGAGCACCAACGCGGCCACCTCGGAAGCGCCGTCGCGGTTCAGCGCGTCGACTCCCTCGTCGATGGCTGCGCCAATGTCGGTCTGGGTGCCGGTGGGTTCGTCGGGCAGGGCGCCCAGCAGGGTGTTGGTGCTTGGAGCGTCGCCCGCGAAGACCGTCTGGGCGCCATCGTCGAACGTGATGAGGGTGACATGGTCGTCCGGCGTGAGGGAGTCCGCGAGGCCGGAGAGGGCGTCGCGGGCGCGCCCCCAGCGGCCCTCCTCCTGCATGGAGAGGGAGGTGTCGACGATGAGGATGTAGTCGGTGGCCTGGTCCTCGATGCCGAGTGTCGCGGCGATGGCGTCAAGATTTTCTTCAGCCGTCGCGGGAAGGCCTCCTACTACAGCCAATAGTAGTCCGACAAGCACCGCGACCAGAACCCTGGCTCTCTGCACATCTCCCCCGAACTTGAACGGCTGTCCATGGCACGCTACGCGCGCGATATTTAATCCTGCTCGTGGTGGGCAGCCTGCGGCTCCGCAAGACCGTCCAGATCAAGTTCTAGGCACCCGCCCATGACACCGTTAGTCGCCGCCTCCATCGGCACCCTGGCCCTCGGCCTCGGGGTGCTGCTGTGGTTGATCTTCGCCGGTCCTGACGCGGTGCGGTCGCGCTCGCTGCAGAACCTTTCCCGCGGCGCCGCCGCCGCTCCGGCGCGAGCCCGGCAGCAGCAGGGGCACCTGCGAGCGGGCAACCTCATCGACTCTCCACAGCGCCGCTCTAAGCTGGAGCAGTCGCTTGCTCGAGCTGGGTTTCCAGGCGGCTGGACCGTCGACCAGCTGTTGTCGATCAAGGTGCTCGGCTCGCTCCTCGTCGGTTCGCTCGGCCTGATCCTGTGGTTCGGCAATCGGTCCTTCATCATGCTGGTCCTCGCCGTCGCTGTCACGATCGGAATGTTCTTCCTGCCCGACGTTCTGCTCCTCAACACCTACCAGAAGCGGCGCGACCAGATCGATCTCGAACTCGCCGACACACTTGATCAGATGAGCATCGCCGTCCAGGCCGGCCTTGGCTTCGACGCTGCCATGCTTCGCGTGGCTCGTAACGGCACCGGGACCCTGGCGCGGGAGCTGCTGCGCACCATGCAGGACATCCAGGTGGGTCAGACCAGACGCAACGCGTATGAGGACCTGGCCGAGCGCACCGGCTCGGTGCCGCTGCGCCGCTTCGTGCGGACGGTCATCCAGGCGGAGTCGTACGGCATCCCGCTGGCTGACGTGCTCACCGCGCAGGCCGACGAGATGCGCATCGCCCGACGTCAGCGGGCCGAGCGGAAGGCAATGGAGATCCCCGTGAAGGTGGTCTTCCCGCTGATCCTCTGCATTCTCCCTGTCGTCTTCATCGTCATCATCGGCCCCGCTGCCATCTCGATCATCGAAACGCTGTTCCAAGCGATGTGATGACGGAGACCGCTGCCCTGATCGGCGCGGCCGCTGCAACTGTCACGGCCAGTGGATTAGCCAACCGGATGTCTTCCCGGAGCCATTGGTGGCTCGCCGCGGTTGTCGCCGCAGCGGTTGGCAGCTGGGCGGTACTCCTTGCCGCAGGATGGGAGTTCCTCGGATTCCTTGCACTCGCAGCGGCGTGGGGAGGCGCCACCGCCGTCGATCTCGCCGAACATCGCCTACCTGACGCCTCACGCTGATCCCATTCCCCCTGTTCTTCGCCCTCCAGATTCCGTGGGCTGTCATCGAAGGCGGTTGGGGACGCTTCGGATCAGCGCTCCTTGGCGCGCTTATCACCGCGGCCATTCTCTTCGTCCTCGCCTACATCAACCCGAGTGGCTTCGGCCTCGGAGACGTGAAACTCGGCCTCACCACCGGTGCGGCGCTCGGTTGATTCGGGATCGGAACAGCCCTCCTCGGGATCGGGGCGGCCTTCATCCTTATGGCCGCGATCAGCGGCCTCCTGCTCGCCACCAGGAGAATCCAACGTGAGGCGGACATCGCCTTCGGCCCCTTCATGGTCCTGGGCGTCCTCGTGGCACCCGCCGCCGCTGGTCTCCTCGGTTGGTGACAGCCAGCCTTCAGGCGCCGGTGAGGATCAGGTAGAACATCCGCCCGAGGAAGAACAGACCCACGCCTATCGCCACCACCACGAACGGGATGAGAATGCGCTGAACCTTCTTCCACCTTGTGCTCGGCACCCCCGTCGGACCCCAAGGACCGCGCCCCACCTGCGCCCGCACGGGGGCGTCGCCACTGAGGTTCAGATTGGAGAAGATGCGCACGCGCCCAGCTTAGGCGAGGCGCCCGGCACTACCCGCGAGCGAGCGACTCCTCCACCAGGCTGGCCGCCTTCCGCAGCGACTCCAGCTGAGGGACCACGTCGCCGCGTCGCCAACTCGACATGCCGCACGCCGTGCCCAGGAGCAAGCCGTCAAGGGAATCGACCTGAATGGCCCGCAGCACCTTGAGCGACGCCCGCACGAGATCGTCGGTGCTCTGAAGTCCGCGCGCGGTGTCGACCACACCTAGGATCAGCCCGCGACCCTCGTCGCGCCACTGCGCCAACTCGTCAAGGTCCACCAGCGCGGCATCCACCGACGCCCCGGCAAACCCGGCCCGCCGCGACACCTCCAGCCACCGCCCAGGAGCACAGCAGTGCAGCCAGGCGCCATCGGCCAGCGGACGCAACGCCTCCACCAGCCCGGGCATGTCCACTCGACGATGCCGCGAGAACCCACTCGCCGTGGGCACTCGTCCCTCGGCCACCGCCATCATCGACGGCTCGTCCACCTGCAGCCACAGCGTGGCACCCGGAACCCGCCGCGACACCTCCGCCCGCAACCGCGACACAGCCTCAGCCAGCGCCTGGGCCACCTCCCGCCGGGCGCCGTGATCGGCCAGGAGCCGGTC
Source organism: Tessaracoccus sp. MC1679 (assembly GCF_014164775.1). GTDB lineage: Bacteria > Actinomycetota > Actinomycetes > Propionibacteriales > Propionibacteriaceae > Arachnia. Next base: position 183,372 of record NZ_JACJGB010000005.1, on the reverse strand, counting down.
CCCCATGGGCCGCTCGACGGAGGACGCCAGCGTCCACGGGCCGGCCACGGCGACCTTGAGGACGCCGTCGAAACCCTGGAGGAGTTCCTCGGTGTCGTCGAGGTCCTGGCGCCACTGAGCGCGGGCCCGGCGATGCTCAGCCCCCGAATGCGGCGACAGACGCCAGCCAGCCGGCTGCACGTCGAACCCAAGCCCCGAGATGAGCCCCAGCGCGCGCCCGATCATGTCCGACCCCACACCGCGCTCCGGCAGCTCCGGCAGCGGCAGCACTTCGGGCAGGGTCTCGGCCATCGCCCCCAGCGCCCCCCGGAAGTCAGTGCCGGGCAGCGAGCCCGCAGCCGTGATCAGCATCAGCTCGCCTCGGCGATCACGGCGCTGCCCACCACGCGGTCACCGTCGTAGACCACCACGGTCTGCCCGGGCGCCACGCCGTGCCCTGGCTCATCCAGCAGGACGGACAGCACGCCGTCGCTGGCCTCAATGGTCGCGTCCTGCGGCACCCCGTGCGCTCTGTACTGCGCCTGCCCTCGCCAGGGACCCTCGACGGCTGCCGCGGTCCACGAGGGCCGGATTCCGGTCAACCGGGTGACGGCAAGGTCCTCCCGCGACCCCACCACGACGGTGTTACCCACGGGTTCGATTCGCAGCACGTAGCGCGGCTCCCCCGTCGGTGCGGGCACCCTCAGGTCCAGGCCCTTGCGCTGCCCGACGGTGTAGCGGTGCGTTCCCCGGTGTTCGCCCAGCACTGCGCCGTCGGCGTCGACGATGGGGCCGGGTGCGTCGTCGAGATGGCGGCCGAGGAAACCCTGGGTGTCGCCGTCGGCGATGAAACAGATGTCGTGGCTGTCGGGCTTCTTCGCCACCCCCAACCCGAGCGCCTGCGCCTCGGCGCGGACCACCGGCTTCTCCACGTCGTTGAGGGGGAACAGGCATCGGCTCAGTTGCTCCTGGGTGAGCATGCCGAGGACGTAAGACTGATCCTTGGCGGCGTCGGCCGCGCGGTGCAGCGAGACGCACCCGTCGTCGTGACGGCGCAGGTCCGCGTAGTGGCCCGTGGCGACGGCGTCAAAGCCGAGTGCAATGCCTCGGTCCAGCACCGCAGCGAACTTGATCTTCTCGTTGCAGCGCAGGCAGGGGTTGGGCGTGCGGCCGGCCTGATACTCGGCCACGAAATCCTCCACCACGGCCTCGTGGAACTCCTCGGCGAAATCCCACACATAAAAGGGGATGTCCAGCTTGTCCGCCACGCGGCGCGCATCGTGTGAGTCCTCGAGCGAACAGCACCCCCGCGCCCCTGATCGGTAGGACGCAGGGTTCTTGGACAGGGCCAGGTGCACGCCCGTGACATCGAGACCCTCGGCCACCAGGCGCGCGGCAGCGACGGCGGAGTCCACCCCGCCCGACATGGCCACCAACACCCGCACTTCGCTCTCCTCCGCTCGGCAGTTCTCAACTCTACCGAGAGTCCGGAAGACTTATCCACAGCCACCCACGCTCCCTCGAAATTGTCTGAGCGGTCGAATAGTCTTGGATCATGCTCGACAGCGCGCCCACTCCCCCGCTCCCAGTCACGGTGGCCGAGGGGTTTGCGGCGCTCGATCACGCTCACCAGCACCTCATCGCCGCCGAGGTCGCCGAAGTGATCGCCCTTGCGCACCTCACCGACGTGTACCGCATCGACGAAGACGCCGTCCAGGCCGGGATGGAGGACCTGGTCCAGCCCGGCGCGGACGGCACCCCCAGTATCGGCGAGTTCCTCGCGTTGGAGATCGGGGCGCTACTGGGAATCTCCCTCGTGTCGGCGATGGGCCGGCTCGCCGATGTCCTCAATGTGCGCCACCGTCACCCCGCTTTATGGGAGGCGGTGCTCGACGGGCGGGTGCGGTGGTGGCAGGCGGCCGACGCAGCCGGCCGCGCGCAGCACCTCAGCGCCCCCGCCGCGGCGCTGCTGGACCGCAAGCTCGCCCACTCCATGGCCCTGATGCCCTGGGCCCGCGTCCTGCGCAGCCTGGACGGCTGGATCCTCGCCGCGGACCCGCAGACCGCTGCTGACGCCGAGGCTCGGCATCGCAGCGAGCGCAAGGTGGTCCTCAACCAGATCCGCGACGGTCACATCGAGATCTGGGGTCGCCTCGCCCCCGCAGACGCTCTGGCCTTTGATCAGGCCATCAACGAGATCGCCAAGGCCATGCCTGCGCATCTCGCGCCAGCAGACCCGTACATCGCAGACCTCCCGGCCGAAGCCCTGGCCAAGGTCGATCTCCAGACCCGCCGTGCCGCCGCGGTCGGTGAACTTGCCCGGCGCACGTTCGGGCAGGACACCCTGCCCACCCACCAGCTGGTCGTCCACATCACCGCTTCGGACCCTTGGCTCACCGGTATCCCGAGCCCCGCTCTCGAGGTGCTCCCCGACGGTTCCGCCACCGGTATCGCCCGGGTCGAGCGCTGGGGGCACCTCCCCACTGATCGTCTCCGGGAGCTGCTGGCCGATTCCCGAGTCATTGTCCGCCCCGTCCTGGACCCCAACTCGATCCCGGTGGTCGACCAGCACGACCCGACAGACCTGATGCGCCTGGCCATGGAGTTGCGGAACCCGGTGGACGTCTTCCCCTACGGCACCCGGGTTGCGCGCGGCTGCGACGCCGACCACACCCAGCCCTACGTCGACGCCGGACCACGCGGCCAGACGTCGATGGACAACCTCGGCCCACTCTGGCGCTTCACCCATCGCGGAAAGACTCACGGGGGCTGGCGCCTCACCCAACCTGAGCCGGGCGTGTTCCACTGGCGCTCCCCTGCCGGCTACGAATACTTGGTGACCGCCCACGGCACCACCAGAATCTCCGCTCCCCAGCCTGTAGGCGAACCCGACCCACCAGTCCTGCCGGGCGGGGATGACCCACCCCCCGACGACCCCGCTTGGGACCGGCTACCGGACCGAGCCTCTCCATTACCACTGCTCACCCTCGCCACCTGAGCGACAGTGCGTGGTCGGGAGTTGGCGCGTCCTCACACACGGTTGCGTGAACTTCGACGCGTGGCGCGCCGCAACGCGGCTCCAGCGCGGCTCAGCCAAGCGGTTGGCGGGCTCAGCCTCGGCGGCTCAGCCGGCGTTGATGCTCGGATTCAGCGCGCGGCTCACCCGCGGATCATCCCCCACCAGGGAGCGCGCCGCGTCCAGTGCGCCGTCGGGGTAGAACGGCAGGCCGCCTCCACCCAGCGCTTCGACCCGGTGCCAGGCGACGATGCTCTCGTCGTCAATCACCTTCACCCGCTCATCGAGCGGCCAGGTCTCCAACTCGGCGCACTCCACGGCGAAGATGTGCACGATCTCGTGGCCAGCTTGGCCAAGGAACGTGAAGATGTTCTCGGAGACGGCCAGAAGCTCCGCTGCCGTCACCGTGACACCGAGTTCCTCGAGATACTCACGCCGCAAGGCCTCGACGGCTCGCTCACTGAACTCGATTCCCCCACCGATCGCACGCACGAAGGGAGGCTCGCCGTCGTCCCCGCCGAACTCCTGCACGAGAACGTGCCCGTCGCGGACGGGCAGACCGACAGCGAGGTTGCGGATCCGCGAGTCTGCTTGTTCCATGCGGGGAGCGTAGACCTGAAGTCGTTAACCCACAGGGCCATTCCGCCGGAGGGGGGGCTCCCGCTTCGGCAACTACCAGCCCATCTCCGTGATGACGGACTGAAAGAGCGCATTCACCTGTGTCCCCAGGACGGTCACCGCCGTGACAATGGCTGCTGCGATGAGGCTGGCCATGATCGCGTACTCCACAGCGGTCGCGCCGCGCTCTGACGACACCCGAATCGGGACTACTTCCATGGGCTCGGAAGCGCCAGTCTCTGCGTCGATCACACCCAGCTCCCCCGCATCAGAACCACTCCTGGCCCGGAGTCTAGCCGCGATGTGAGGGATGCACGGGGGTGTTCGAACGGCGCTTCGCCAACCCACAAGAGAACGCAAGCCGTACGCAAGGGAGTGGGTCGTCAGGGCGGTACGGCGTCGGGATGCCCAACCCGAGGATCACCCAGCTGGCCTCCCGCCTGAGCAGACCTGAGCCGGGCCGCCCTGACGGCGCAGGCCCGGATTGGGAACGCCACAGGCGATCGAGTGCGGGGAGGCGGGAGACGAGGCAGGGGCGGCCTCACCACTTGACCACAGCCCAGTCGCTGGGCACGGGCTGTCCGTTGTCCACGGCCGCCGGTGACTCGGCTCACGACTTCCGGCACCACAGTTGGGGCGGATCAGCGGACGGGTTGCGTCACGACCCTTCGAGACAGCCGACGGTCGCTTCGCGACGCCGGCCTCCTCAGGGAGCGATGGAATACAGCCGACGATCGATTCGCGAGGGGGCTTCCTCAGGGAACTGGTGAGCGACCGCGTCGCGTCACGACCCTTCGAGACAGCCGACGGTCGCTCCGCGACGCCGGCCTCCTCAGGGAGCGAACTAGGGGGTCAGAAGGCGGAGCGGGCGACGCTCAAGGCCTCCGGGAGGACCGCCACCAGCCGCGAGATGTCGGACGACGTCGTGGTCCAGCCCAGCGAGAAGCGCAACGACTGCGTCGCCTCGTCCGCGGAGCGCCCCATCGCCAGCAGCACCTCGCTCGGCTGATGCACCCCAGCGCGGCACGCACTCCCCACCGACGCCGCGATCCCCCGCTGGTCGAGCAGGAACAACAGATCGTCGGCGCGCACCCCGTCGAACGTCACGTTGACGATGTGCGGCGCGCCCTCCGGCAGCGGCCCACTCGGCACGCCTGCACTCGTCGGCCGAGGCCAGCTGTTCAACCGCCCACCAGCGGCGACGCACGCCTCCACCACTCGATCGCGAAGCCCAGAAACCCGCGACACTTCAGCCCCCAACTCCCCCACCGCGACACTCGCCGCCCGCGCGAACGCCGCCGCCAACGCCACCGGCTGAGTCCCGGACCGCACCTCGCGCTCCTGCCCACCCCCCAGCCCGACGGCGGCAGGCACAACCGAGCGCCGCGCCAGCAGCGCCCCCACACCCACGGGTCCCCCGATCTTGTGCGCCGACACGCTCATCAGATCCACTTCACTGGCACCGAAGTCCAACGGCAGATGCCCGAATGCCTGCACCGCGTCCGTGTGCATCCACGCCCCCACCGCGGAAGCCAACTCCCCCACGGCAGGGACAGGCTGCACAACCCCCGTCTCGTTGTTCACCCACATCACCGACACCACCGCCACGGCCTCATCCAGCGTCTCCTCGAGAGCGCCCAGCGACACCACGCCCTCCCGAGACACCGGCACCACCTCAGCCCCCCGCGACACCGCCCCGAGCACCGCCGGATGCTCCACCGCCGAGACCAGACACCGCCCGCGACCCCGCGACCGTCCCGCCTCCCAACCCCCCAGCACCGCGATCGTGTCCGCCTCCGACCCCCCTGACGTGAACACAACCTCCGTCGGGTGTGCGCCCACCGCAGCCGCCAACTCCTCGCGCGCCTCCTCCAACCGGCGCCGGGCGCGCTGCCCCGGCCGGTGCAACGACGAGGCATTCCCCACCAGCCCCGACGCGGCGACGAACGCCTCCAAAGCCTCAGGGCGCAGCGGGGAGGTGGCGGCTTGATCCAGATAGACGGACTCCACGGCTCCCCCTCGTCTGTCGGGCCCCGCACGCGCGACTCCCGCCGTCCATGCTAGCCAGGCCGCCCCGATGGCAAACCCCCCAGCGAAGTGGAGTTTGTGCCAGAAAGTGGCACAATGGGGCGCCGTCGAAAAAATCGATTCCAGGAAGCTACCGATGACATCCCTCACCCCGCCTGATACGAGCGCCCTCGGCGCCCGCATCACCGACCATGGCGTGCGTTTCGGCCTGTGGGCCCCGCGCGCCACCGGGGTTGAGCTGGCGCTCATCGATCCGCTCAACCAACAGCACAACATCGAGATGTCCCGCGACGAGCACGGCATCTGGACCGTCGAGGTCCCCGGCGTGGACGCCGAGCAGCACTACGGCTTCCGCGTGCACGGGCCGTGGGACCCGTCGTCGGGCAGCCGATTCAACCCCGCGCGGCTCCTGCTGGATCCCTACGCCCGCGCCATCAGCGGCGGGGTGGACTTCCGCGGCCCCATCCTGGACCACATCCCCGGCAGCCCCTTCAGCATCTCCACCCGGGACTCCTTCGGGGCGGTGCCGCTGAGCGTGGTGGTGGCGGACACGCCCCCGCCGAAGCCCATCGAGCGCCGACGGCCCATGTCGGAGACCATCCTCTACGAGGCGCACCTGCGCGGCTTCACCAAGCTGCACCCGCAGGTCCCCGAGCACCTCCGCGGCTCATATCTGGCGCTGGCGGACCCGTCGGTCCTCGAGTACCTGACCGGCCTGGGCATCACCGCCATCCAGCTGCTGCCCGTGCATCACTTCGTCTCGGAGCCGTTCGTGGCCACCAAGGGGCTGCGCAACTACTGGGGCTACAACTCGCTCGGTTTCTTCGCCCCGCACGCCTACTACGCCACCCGCGGCACCGTCGGAAACCAGGTGGCCGACTTCAAGCAGATGGTCAGCGCGCTGCACGAGGCCGGCATCGAGGTGATCCTCGACGTGGTCTACAACCACACCGGCGAGGGCGGCCACGAGGGGCCCACGCTGTCCATGCGCGGCCTGGACCACGACGCCTACTACCGACTCACCAACGACCGCCGGGACGACTACGACGTCACGGGCTGCGGCAACTCGGTCAACACCTCGCACCCCATGGTGCTGCAGCTGGTGCTGGATTCGATGCGCTACTGGGTTACCGAGATGGGCGTGGACGGGTTCCGCTTCGATCTGGCCACCACGCTGATCCGCGACGAGCAGCACCACGTGGACCACAATCACGCGTTCAAGCGGCTGGTCGAGTCCGATCCCGCCTTCGAGGGCATCAAGATGATCGCCGAGCCGTGGGACATCGGCCCGTACGGCTACCAGGTGGGCGCCTGGGGCCCCGGCTGGTACGAGTGGAACGACCGCTTCCGGGATCACATCCGCGACTACTGGCGCGGCGCCGTGCACGGCGTCCAGGAACTCGCCACGCGCCTGGCCGGCTCCCCGGACATCTTCGATCAACCGGGCCGCGCGCCGCAGTCGAGCATCAACTTCATCACCGCCCACGACGGTTTCACCCTCCGGGACCTGGTGAGCTACGACGTCAAGCACAACCTGGACAACGGCGAGGCCAACCGCGACGGCTCGGACAACAACCGCTCCTGGAACCACGGCTGGGAGGGCGAGACCGAGGACCCGGAGATCAACGCCCTGCGCCGTCGCCAGGTGCTGAACCTCATGGCCACCCAGCTACTGGCCGCGGGCACCCCGATGATCACCGCGGGCGACGAGTTCGGCCGCACCCAGAAGGGCAACAACAACGCCTACTGCCAGGACTCCCCCCTCTCGTGGGTCAGCTGGGACATCCCGTTCGAGTGGCTCGAGGTGCAGAGCCGCATCGCCGCGCTGATCAAGCTCCGTCAGAGCCACCCGGTGCTCCGCCCGGTGGACTTCGCCTACCACACCGAGATCATCACCGAGTACAGCGAGAACCTGCAGCGCGTGGACCTCACCTGGATGGACGGCGAGTTCGGCGAGATGAGCCACGACGCCTGGCACGACGGCGGCCGCCGCCTGCTCGGCATGTACGTCTCGGACGAGCGCGAGGCGTTCCTCACCTGGTTCAATTCCGGCGCTGCGCCCGTGCCGCTGACGCTGCCCACCCTTCCGTGGGGCTACGGCTACGAGATCGTGTGGCACAGCGCCGAGTCCTACGAGCTGCCCGGAGGCGTCCTGCCGGCCCTGGCCGAGATGACAATGCCGGCCCGGTCCGTGGTGCTGATGCGGGTCCAGGTGCCCACCAGCACCCGCGAGCTGCTCGCACTGCAGGCGGAGGCCGAGCCGTCGTCGCTGGATCTGCTCTCCTGAACGGTGCATGCAGGGCGCCCCGCCAGCTAGGCTGACGGGCGTGAGTGCGGATTACCCAACCATGTCCCTCAAGCGCATCGTCCGGACCGACGGCGGCCTCGGCCGCATCCCGGTCACCGGCGCTTCCCCCGTGATCGAGGGCGGGGTCTACCCCGTCAAGTCAGTCGTCCATGAACGGCTCCTCATTCAGGCCAACGTGTTCCGGGAGGGTCACGACTCGGTCAACGCGTCGGTGATCCTGACCTCTCCGGGCGGCACCCAGCGCCGCATCGACATGAAGCAGGTCGAGCCCAAGGGCCTGGACATCTGGCAGGCGTACGTCCGGATGGCCGCCGAGGGCGACTGGACCTACCGCATCGAGGGCTGGAGCGACCCGTGGGGCACCTGGCGCCACCACGCCGAGGCGAAGCTGCCGGTGTCCATGGACGTGGAGCTGGTGTGCCTGGAGGGCCGGGACCTCCTCACCCGCTCCGCTCAGCAGGCCGATTCGATGCGCGTCCCCGGGGCCGCCAACCTCCTCCGCGCCGCCGCGGAGACAGTCAACCCGGAGACCGACGTCGAGGAGATCCTCGAGCTCATCACGTCTGCGCCCATCACCCGGGCGATGGCGCGCTTCGGGCCCCGCGAGCTCGTCTCGCCCACCGCCGAGTTCCCCATCCGCGTGGAGCGCCGCCGGGCCCTGTACTCGTCGTGGTACGAGTTCTTCCCCCGCTCGCAGGGCGCCTGGCAGGACGACGACGGCCACTGGCACTCCGGCACGTTCAACTCCTCGCACGAGCGCCTCGAGGCCGCCGCCGCGATGGGCTTCAACGTGGTCTACCTGCCGCCCATCCACCCCATCGGCACCGCGTTCCGCAAGGGCAGGAACAACACGCTGAACCCCGGCCCGGAGGATCCCGGCTCGCCGTGGGCCATCGGGTCCCCCGACGGCGGCCACGACGCGATCCACCCGGACCTGGGCGACTTCGACGACTTCGACGCCTTCGTGTCCAAGGCCCGCTCGCTGGGCCTGGAGATCGCCCTCGACCTGGCACTGCAGGCGTCCCCGGACCACCCGTGGGTGGTGGAGCACCCGGAGTGGTTCAGCACCCGCCTCGACGGCACCATCGCCTACGCGGAGAACCCCCCGAAGAAGTACCAGGACATCTATCCCATCAACTTCGACAACGACCCCGTGGGCATCTACTACGAGGTGCTGCGGATCGTTCGGTTCTGGATCGACCACGGGGTCTCCATCTTCCGCGTCGACAACCCGCACACCAAGCCTGTGGAGTTCTGGGACTGGCTGATGGAGCGCATCCACGAGACCAACCCGGAGGTCATCTTCCTCGCCGAGGCATTCACCCGCCCGCAGATGATGGCGGCGCTCGGGAAGGTGGGCTTCCAGCAGAGCTACACCTACTTCACGTGGCGCAACCTCAAGTGGGAGCTCACCGAGTACCTCACCGAGCTGTCACAGGAGATGGCGTCCTACTACCGGCCCAACTTCTTCGTCAACACCCCGGACATCAACCCGTTCTTCCTGCAGTCGGGCAATCACGCGGCGTTCTCCATCCGCGCCATCCTCGCCGCGACGATGTCGCCCACGTGGGGCGTCTACTCCGGCTTCGAGCTCTTCGAACATGAGGCGCTGGCCCCGGGCAAGGAGGAATACCTCAACTCGGAGAAGTTCGAGTACCGCCCGCGTGACTTCAACGCCCAGCCCAACCTCAACCTGCTGCTCGGCAAGCTCAACCAGATCCGCGACACGCACCCCGCCCTCCAGCAGCTGCGCGACATCCACTTCCACCACGCGCCCCACGATTCGGTGATCGTCTTCTCCAAGAACGACGGCACGGACACGGTGCTGGTGGTGTGCTCGCTGGACCCGGACAACACGGTGTCCTCGGACATCATGCTGGACTTCGGCGCCCTCGGCGTCCACGGTCAGGGCAGCGTGCGGGTGGTCGACGAGCTCACCGGCGAGGAGTACGTCTGGGGCGAGCGGTCCTGGGTGCAGCTGTGGCCGGGGAAGCCGGCGCACATCTTCCACGTGGTGGCTGAGTGAGCACGGAGTTGCAGCAGCAGCTCTGGGACCTGGCGCTCAGCTCGCGCTGGTTCTCAGGGCGCGGCGGCCGCCCGGTCGGCGTCGAGCTCGGCCCGTGGGCCGGGCCGGCGCTGCGTCCCGCGCTGCTCGTCGTCGAGTTCGACGACGGCCACCAGGAGCGCTTCCACGTCCCGCTGCTCTACCGCGACGGTGAGCCCACCGACGCCTGCGACGAGGGCGGCGTCCTGCTGCGCGCCCTCCACGACGAGGCCCCGGGCTTCGAGCGGTACCGGGCGGTGGCGCCCGGGCTGCCCGCTCGTCGCTACGCCGGCGAACAGTCCAACACCTCGGTCTTCTTCGGCGACGAGCTGCTGGTGAAGGTGTTCCGGCGCGTGGAGCCCGGCCGCTCGGTGGACGTCGAGCTGCACGCCGCGCTGGCCGGCACCGGCGTGGTGGCGGAGCTGTACGGGGCGTGGACCTGGGACGGCACAGACCTGGCGGTCTTCCTCGAGGCCTTGCCGGAGCCCACTGACGGCTACGTCCTGGCCTGCGAGTACGCCACCGAGGGCCGCAGCTTCGCCGAGCACTCCCATGCCCTGGGCGAGGCGCTGGCCACGGTGCACAGGGTCCTCGCCGAACGGCTGGCCACGGCCACCGTCGACGGCGCCGCCCTCGCGGCGGACTGCCGCCGTCGCTTCGCCGCGGTAGTCGCCGAGGTGGATGCGGTGGCGCCCTATGCGGACGCCGCGGAGGCGGTCTTCGCCGCCATCGACCACGCCCGCCTGCCCGCGCAGCGCGTGCACGGGGACTGCCACCTGGGCCAGGTGCTGCTCAGCGATGGCCGGTGGCGCTACGTGGACTTCGAGGGCGAACCGCTCAAGTCCATGGAGGAGCGGCGGCTTCCCGATTCGCCGCTGCGTGACGTGGCCGGGATGCTGCGCTCGTTCGCCTACGCCCGCGCCGCCGGCGGCGCCTCCGCCGGGTGGCTGGCCGAGTGCCGATCCGCATTCCTGCGCGGCTACGGTATCGACGCGGACGCCGGGGACCCGGTGCTGGCCGCCTACGAGACGGACAAGGCAGGATACGAGGCCGTCTACGAGGCCCGCTTCCGCCCGCACCTGCTGCAGGTCCCCCTCCAGCACCTCGAATCGTTGATAACGATCCCATAACCCGCACCCGCGGAACCCCCGCGGTGCGGCCTCAGTCCGCCCGCGGCGACGCTCGGCACGCTAGATTGGCGCGCAAACGACATCGCTTCGAAGGAGTCAAGAAAATGGCGCACGACCGCTTCGGTGGACTTACCGGTTGGGACTTCGAAGGGTTCCATGGTGGTGGAGACACCGAGCTGTGGAAGCGCCTCGGCAGCGAGGTGGTCACAGTCGAGGACGACGAGAGGGGCACCGTCACCGGGGTGCGTTTCGCCCTGTGGGCCCCCAACGCCAAGTCCGTCTCCATCATCGGGGACTTCAACTGGTGGACCGGCGACGCGATGGAGCTGATCCCCGGCTCCGGCGTCTGGGGCGCGTTCATCGAGGGCCTCGACGAGGGCACCCTGTACAAGTTCCGCATCGAGACCCAGGACGGCCGCTGGATCGAGAAGGTCGATCCGATGGCCAAGTTCAGCGAGCAGGCGCCGGCCAACGCGTCGATCGTCTACGAGTCGAAGTACGTGTGGGACGACGACGAGTGGATCGCCAAGCGACGCGCCTCCCAGGCCCACGCCGAGCCGATGAGCGTCTACGAGGTGCACCTGGGCGGCTGGCGCAAGGGCAAGAGCTACCTCGATCTGGCCGAGGAGCTCGTCAGCTACGTCAAGTGGCAGGGCTACACCCACGTCGAGTTCATGCCGCTGTCGGAGCACCCGTTCGAGCCCAGCTGGGGCTACCAGGTCTCCGGCTACTTCTCCCCCACGTCGCGTTTCGGCAAGCCGGATGATCTCCGCTACCTCGTCGACAGGCTTCACCAGGCCGGCATCGGCGTGATCATGGACTGGGTGCCCGGCCACTTCCCCAAGGACGACTGGGCGCTGGGCCGCTTCGACGGCACCGCCCTGTACGAGCACGCGGACCCGCGCCAGGGTGAGCACCAGGACTGGGGCACCTACATCTTCAACTACGGCCGCAACGAGGTGAAGAGCTTCCTCATCTCCAACGCGCTGTACTGGATCCAGGAGTTCCACATCGACGGCCTGCGGGTGGACGCCGTCGCCTCGATGCTGTACCTGGACTACTCCCGCGAAGAGGGCGAATGGGTGCCCAACCAGTTCGGCGGCCGCGAAAACCTCGAGGCCATCGACTTCCTGCGCTACTGCAACCGTCACCTCTACGAGCGCGAGCCCGGCGTGCTGATGATCGCGGAGGAGTCCACCAGCTTCGCCGGCGTCACCAAGCCCGTCCACGAGGGCGGCCTCGGCTTCGGCTTCAAGTGGAACATGGGCTGGATGAACGACACGCTGCGCTACCTGCAGCTGGACCCGGTCTACCGCCAGTACGAGCACAACCTGCTCACCTTCGCCATGGTCTACGCCTACTCGGAGAACTTCGTGCTGCCGATCAGCCACGACGAGGTGGTCCACGGCAAGGGATCCATGATCAACAAGGTCCCGCAGGACGACTGGCGCAAGTTCGCCACCCTGCGCGCCTACTACTCCTTCATGTGGAGCTTCCCCGGCAAGCAGCTGATCTTCATGGGCTGCGAGTTCGGTCAGCGGCCCGAGTTCAGCGAGTCCGTCTCCCTCGAATGGTGGGTCAGCGAGCTGTGGGGCCACGGCGGCCTGCAGCGTCTCTTCCGGGACCTCAACCACATCTACAAGTCGAACCGCCCCCTCTACGAGCTGGACAGCTCGCCGAAGGGCTTCAGCTGGATCAACGCCGACGACGCGGGCCGCAACGCCCTCTCCTGGGTGCGCCACGACGAGGACTACAACCACATCGCGTGCGTGACGAACTTCTCCCCGGAGCCGCTGCGCGACTACGAGATCGGGCTTCCCGCCGCCGGTGCGTGGGAGGAGATCCTCAACACGGATTCGCCCACCTACGACGGGTCCGGCGAGTTCGGCAACCTCGGCGAGGTCACCGCCTACGACGAGCCCTGGGGCCACTTCCCCGCCCGCGCACGCGTCACGGTGCCCCCGCTGGGCTCCATCTGGCTGCGTCGGCAGGCCGACTGATCCGTCTCCCCGGTGGGTGCCCCCGTGTCGCGTGGCGCGGGACCCACCGGGTACGGTCGTGACGTGAGCGACTTCAAGGTGTCGGTGGACATCGTCGGCGGCGTCGGCACCCTGCGGTGGGCCGAGCAGGAGGTCGACGTGGACACACTGCGCCGCGCGCTCTCACTGGCCGCCGACGACGCCATCCTCGCGCACGAGCTGCGCCGGTTGCAGGTGGAGTTGCCGGAGTGGGACACGGCCGCGCGGGTGGCCCTCCACCGCTGCGGCTTCCGCCTGGAGGGGCGGCTGCGCTCCGCCGTCGAGCCAGAACCAGGCGTCTTCCGCGACATCCTCATCTACTCGCGCCTCGCCGTGGACACGGTCTACGGCCCGCACGGGTTCTCCGGGGTCCTGGACTCCATACTTCCCACCAAGCGGGTGATCTCCCACGCCCTGTTCCGCGACGAGCAGGGCCTGGTGCTCCTGCTCGAGACCTCCTACAAGGAGGACTGGGAGCTCCCCGGCGGCGTGGTGGAGCCGCACGAGACGCCCCGCGCCGGGGGCGAGCGGGAGACGATGGAGGAGTTGGGCATCGAGGTCACGTTCGGGCAGCCGCTGCTGACCGACTGGATGCCGCCCTACCTTGGGTGGTCGGACGCGGTGGAGTTCATCTTCGACGGCGGGGTCCTGGCGCCGGAGGTCGCGGCCGAGCTGGGCACCGACGACCGGGAGATCCGCGCCATCCACTGGGTGGACCCTGGGGACGTGCACCGCCACGTGACGGAGTTGTCCGCGCGGAGGATCGCCCTGATGCTGACGGGCTACCGCGGCATGACCGAGAACGGGTACCCCGTGCCACCCGCCGCCGGCTAGGGGGGGACACAATGGGGCCATGCCCCTCGCGACCCGCGACGTCACCCTCCTTCCCTCCGACGAGGTGGCCCTCGCCCTGAGCGTGGACCCGTCGGTGGGGCTGAGCCCCGCCGAGGTCGCCGCCCGCCAGGACCTGTACGGGCGCAACGAGCTGCGGGCCACTCCCCCGGACCCGGCCTGGCGCCGGTTCCTGCGCCAGTTCGCCGACCCCCTCATCTACCTCCTGCTGGCCGCCATCGTCATCTCGATCATCGCCTGGGTGGTGGAGGGCGGCACCGGGCTACCTGTGGACGCGATCGTCATCGCGGTCATCGTGGTGGCCAACGCCGTCATCGGCTTCGTCCAGGAGAATCGGGCCGAACGGGCCGTCGCCGCCCTGGCCGGCATGACCGCCACCCGCGCCACCGTGCTGCGCGACGGACTCCTTGCCTCCGTCCCCTCCGCGGAGCTGGTCCCCGGGGACGTGCTCGTCCTCGCCGAGGGCGACGCCGTGGGCGCGGACTCCCGCCTCCTCACCGCCACGTCCCTCCTCACGCAGGAGGCCTCGTTGACCGGCGAATCGGAGGCCACCCAGAAGGACCCGGCCGCCCTCCCGGAGCCCGCGGCCATCGGCGACCGCCGCAACATGGTGTTCAAGGGCACCTCCGTGGCCCGCGGCGTGGGCCGCGCGGTGGTCACCACCACCGGCATGGACACCGAAATGGGGCGCATCGCCACCCTGCTGGACGAGACCCAGGCCGAGCCCAGCCCGCTGCAGGCGGAGATCGGCAGGATCTCCCAGACGCTGGGACTGCTGGTGGTCGGGATAGCCGTGGTGGTGATGCTCACCACCGCCCTGGTCAACCGGGTCAGCACACTCGAGGGCGCCGTCGAGATCCTGCTGATGGGCGTCTCGCTGGCCGTTGCCGCCGTCCCGGAGGGCCTGCCCGCGATCCTGTCGCTCGTGCTCGCCATCGGGGTGCAGGCCATGGCGCGCCGCAACGCGGTGATGAAGGACCTCCACTCGGTGGAGACGCTGGGGTCGGTCTCCGTGATCTGCTCGGACAAGACCGGCACCCTCACCCGCAACGAGATGACGCTGCGTGAGGTGGTGACGGCCTCCGGCAGGGTCACCCTCGGCGGCACCGGGTACACGCCGGTGGGCGAGGTGCTGGTGGAGGGCGACGTCGACCGCACTTTGGACGAGGCCCGACGGGCGCTGGTGGCCGGGTCCGTGGCCAACGACGCCCAGCTCACGCACCTGGAGGGCTCGTGGCAGATCCAGGGCGACCCGACGGAGGCCGCGTTCCTCGTCGGCGCCCGGAAGCTCGACGGCGCCGCAGAGCTCATCTCTGGCCACGCGCGCACCGGCGAGGTGCCGTTCACGTCCGAGCGCAAGATGATGTCGGTGCTCAGCACGCACCCCTCGCGGGGCCACGTGCTCTACGCCAAGGGTGCCCCGGACGTGCTGCTGGAGCGCTGCACCGACGAACAGGTGGGGGACGACACCACCCCGCTCACGCCGGCCCGGCGCGACGAGCTGGCTCACACCATCGAGGAGCTCGGGGCCGAGGGGTATCGCACCCTGGGCGTGGCGTGGCGCGGCGCCACCGCCGCCGAGTCGCACACCTTCGGCGAGTCCGCCGAGCGCAACCTCACCTTCCTCGGCGTCGTCGCACTGCTGGACCCACCGCGCGAGGAGGCCGCCGCGGCCATCGCCGAGGCTCACCGGGCCGGCATCCGCACGGTGATGATCACCGGGGATCACCCCGTCACCGCGGCCAGGATCGCGGCGGACCTGGGCATCTCGGGCACCGACAGCCCCGTCGTGGTCACCGGTCGCCAGGTCGACGAATCCGACGACGAGGAGCTGGCGCGCGCCGCCGTCGACGCCCGCGTGTACGCTCGGGTGGCCCCCGAACACAAGTTGCGGGTGGTCGACGCGCTGCAGGCCGGACGGCACATCGTGGCGATGACCGGCGACGGCGTCAACGACGCGCCGGCGCTGAAGTCCGCGGACATCGGCGTGGCGATGGGCATCACCGGCACCGCCGTCACGAAGGAAGCCGGGCAGATGATCCTGGGCGACGACAACTACGCCACGATCGTGGCCGCGGTCCGCCAGGGACGGGTCATCTTCGACAACATCCGCAAGTTCATGCGCTACCTGCTGAGCTCCAACATGGGCGAGATCGCCACCGTGTTCCTGGGCGTGACGCTGGGTGGCGTCATCGGCCTGGCGGACCCGTCGGCACCCGGCGCCGCGGTAGTTCCTCTGCTGGCCACGCAGATCCTGTGGATCAACCTGGTCACGGACTCGGGTCCGGCGTTGGCGATGGGGGTGGATCCGGAGATCGACGACGTGATGGGCCGCCCGCCGCGCCGGTTCGACGAACGCATCATCGACCGCCACATGTGGCAGCGCATCCTCGTCATCGGTGCCCTCATGGGCCTGCTCAGCCTGGTGGCCTACGACCTCACCCTGCCCGGGGGGCTGATCGGCGGCCTCGAGCACATGGCGCCCGCCGGAGGCGAGCTCGACCTGGCCCGGACCACCGTGTTCACCTCGTTGGTGGTGATGCAGCTGGCCAACGCGCTCAACAGCCGCTCGGACAAGGCGAGCATCGTCGATCACCTCTTCACCAACGCCTGGCTGTGGCTCTCGCTGGCCGGCGCGCTCCTGGCGCAGGTTGCGGTGGTCTACCTTCCGGTGCTGCAGAACGCCTTCGGCACGGCGTCGCTCGGTTGGGCGCACTGGGGTGTCGCGGCCGGGGCCGGGCTGGTGGTGATCCTCGTCGAGGAGGCGGTCAAGGCGGTGCGCAGGGCGCGCGGCTGATCGACTCCGGCGGCGTGGCCTTCTAGTCTGGGGGTGTGACAGCCACCCCAGCCTCGACGTACAGACTCCAACTGAACGCGTCCTTCACGTTCGACGACGCCGCGGCGCAGGTGCCGTACCTCGCCTCGCTGGGGGTGACCCACCTGTTCTGCTCCCCCATCCTGCAGGCAGCCCCAGGGTCCGTGCACGGCTACGACGTGGTCGACCACGCCCGCGTCTCCAGGGAGACCGGAGGGGAGGACGGGTTCAGGCGTCTGGCCGCCGCGGCGCGCGAGCACGGGCTCGGCATCGTCGTCGACGTGGTGCCCAACCACATGGCCGTGCCCACCCCGCTGTGGCTGAACCGCGCGCTGTGGGACGTGCTGCGCACCGGGCCGGAGTCCGAGTTCGCCAACTGGTTCGACATCGACGTGAGCCGGTCCCGGGCCATCCTGATGCCGATGCTCGGCCGCCGGATCGGCGACGAGCTGGCCGAGGGCACCATCGAGGTGGTGGAGCGGGAGATCGACGGCGGCACGGAGACGGTGGTGGCCTACCACGACCACGTCTTCCCCATCCGGCCCGGCACCGAGCATCTGCCCCTGGACGAGCTGCTGGATCAGCAGTGGTACCGGCTCGCGTACTGGAAGGTGGGCAACGAGGAGCTGAACTACCGCCGCTTCTTCGACGTGGACACCCTCGCCGCCATCCGGGTGGAGGACCAGTCCGTCTTCGACGCCAGCCACGCCCTGCTGCTACGCCTCTACGACGAGGGCCTGATCGACGGCTTCCGGATCGACCACCCCGACGGGCTGGCCACGCCGCGCGGCTACCTGCAGAAGCTGCACCGCGCCACCGGCGGCTGCTGGGTGGTGGTGGAGAAGATCCTGGAGCCACACGAGACCCTGCCCGCCGGCTCCCGCTGCGCCGGCACCACGGGCTACGACGCGCTGCTGCGGGTAGACGGCCTGTTCCACGATCCGGCGCAGCTGCCCCGCCTCAACGACCTGTGGGAGCGGGTGGCCGGCAACGAGGGCTGGTTCGGGGCCATGCTGCTGCGCGCCAAGGACGAGGTGGTGCGCACCATGCTGTTCGCCGAGGTGAACAGGCTGGTCTCCATCGCGGTGGCCGTGTGCGAGGCCGACGTCCGGCTGCGCGACCACACCCGCCGCCAGCTGGACCGCGCCATCCGGGCGCTGCTGGTGTCGATGGACCGCTACCGCGCCTACGTGGAGCCGGGCCTCCCCGCGCCACCCGAGGAGCGTGCCGTCATCCTGGAGGCGGCGGACCGCGCCCGACCCCAGCTCGACGACGACGAGCAGGCCACCCTGGACCTCATCGTCGCGCTGGCCTGCGGCGACACCAGGCCGGGCGTGCCGGGTGGTGCCGAGGACCTACCCACCGTCGGCTCCGGGGCCGTCACCACGGAGCTGCCGGCCGAGGGGCACGGGGTCGCGGAGCTGCGCGCCGAGTTCATGGTCCGCTTCGCCCAGACCTGCGGGCCGGTGATGGCCAAGTCCAAGGAGGACACCGCCTTCTACCGCTGGAACCGGTTCGTCGGCGTCAACGAGGTGGGCAGCGAGCCCACGCTGGTGGGGGTCTCCGTCGACGCGTTCCACAGCTTCTGCGAGGACCTGAGCGGCACCTGGCCCTCCACCATGACCACCCTGTCCACGCACGACACTAAGCGATCGGAGGACGTCCGCGCCCGCCTGGCCGCGCTCCTGGAGCACGCGAAGGAATGGGAGGCGTGCGTCGCGGAGCTGCGGTCGGCCACCGAAACGCAGCGCTCCGGCGTCGACGGCGCCACCGAGCTGCTGCTCTGGCAGACCCTGGCCGCCACCTGGCGGCTGCCCGGCACCACCGCCGGCGCGGCGCCCATCACGGCCGACCGGCTCGACGGCTACCTCACCAAGGCGATGCGCGAGGCGAAGTTGCACACCACCTGGTCGTCCCCGGATCCCGCCTACGAGCAGGCGGTGCTCGGGCTGGCGCACGCCGTGCTCGCCGACGAGCGCTGCGGCGCCGCCCTGGATGCCTTCACCACCACGGTCGCCGAGTCGGTGCGCTGCGTGGTGCTGGGTGCCAAGCTGATCCAGCTCGCCATGCCGGGCGTCCCGGACGTCTACCAGGGGTGCGAGGTGGTGGATCTCTCGCTCGTGGACCCGGACAACCGCCGCGCCGTGGACTACGTCGCGCGCGCAGACCTGCTGGCCGCCGTCGACGGCTCCGCGCAGCAGAGCCTGGACGCGGAGAAGCTGCTCGTCACCAGCCGGGCGCTGCGGCTGCGCCGGGACCTCCCGGACGCGTTCCGCGGCGAGTCCGCCACCTACTCGCCGGTGCCCAGCACCAGCGGCCACGCCGTCGCGTTCGCCCGGGGGGTGCGCGACGGTGGTGTCGCGGCGGTCGCGGTGGCCACGCGCCTCCCGGCGCTGCTGGCGGAGCGGGGCGGATGGGGCGAGCATCAGGTGATCCTGCCTGAGGCGCCGTTCGTGGATGCGCTGACCGGGCGCGAGTTCCCGGGCGGCTCCACCTCCCTGGCCGAGGTGCTGGCCACCCTCCCCGTCGCGCTGCTGGTGTCCCGATGAGGCCGGAGGTGTGGGCCCCCCTGGCCCGCGAGGTGGCGATGGTGACGACGTCCGGCGAGCACCAGATGGTGCGTCGCGGCGACGGCTGGTTCGCCGCGGAGGTCGATCTTGCCCCCGGGGAGCGCTACGCGTTCCGCCTCGACGGCGGCCCGCCGCTCCCGGACCCGCGGGCCCTGTGGCTGCCCGACGGCGTCCACGCCCCCTCAGCCGTGGTGGACCCGTCGCTGCTCCAGCGCGCCACGACGTGGACGGGGCTGGACCTGCGCGGCGCCGTGCTCTACGAGCTGCACGCGGGCACCTTCACCGAGGCCGGCACCTTCGACGCGGCGATCGAACGGCTTGATCACCTCGTGGGGCTGGGCATCGAGGCCGTGGAGCTGATGCCGGTGGCGGCGGCCCCCGGGGGTCGCGGCTGGGGCTACGACGGGGTGGCGTTGTACGCCGCCGACGAGAACTACGGCGGCCTCGCCGGGCTGGTGCGGCTGGTCGACGCCTGCCACGATCGCGGGCTCGGCGTGGTGCTGGACGTGGTGCACAACCACTTCGGCCCCGAGGGCAACTACCTCAGCCTCTTCGGGCCCTACTTCACGGATCAGCACACCACCCCCTGGGGCGACGCGGTCAACCTGGACGGGGAGGGCAGCGCGGAGGTCCGCCGGTTCCTCCTGGACTCGGCCCGGCACTGGCTGGTCGACGTCGGCGTGGACGGGCTGCGGCTGGACGCGGTGCACGCGCTGGAGGACAACTCCGAGGAGCACTTCCTCGCGGAGCTGTCCCTCAACGTGGCCAGGTGGGCGGATGAGACCGGTCGGCCGCTGAGCCTGATCGCCGAGTCGGACCTCAATCAGCCCTCCATGATGGCCCCTGCCGGGTCCGGTACCTGGGCGGCAGGCATGGACGCGCAGTGGGCAGATGACGTGCATCACGCGCTGCACAGCTTCTTCTCCGGCGAGCAGCAGGGCTACTACGTGGACTTCGGGTCCGCCCAGGTCCTCGCCAAGGCGCTCACCCGGGTCTTCGTCCACGACGGCGCCCTGTCCACCTACCGCGGCCAGGAGTGGGGCGCTCCGGTGGATCCGGACAGCCCCCACTACGACGGGCACTCCTTCGTGGTGTTCCTGCAGAACCACGACCAGGTGGGCAACCGGGCGGTGGGCGACCGATTCGCCCAGCACGCCTCGGCGGACCTGCAGGCGGCCGCCGCGGCCCTGTACCTCCTCGGACCGTTCACGCCGATGCTGTTCATGGGCGAGGAATGGGCCGCCTCCACCCCCTTCCCCTACTTCAGCCACCTCGGCCCGGAGCTGGGCCCCTTCGTGACGGAGGGCCGGGCCCGCGAGTTCGAGGCCACGGGGTGGTCGGTGCCCACGCCGGACCCGCAGGCCGAGGAGACGTGGCGTTCGGCCGTGCTCCGCTGGGACGAGCGCGGCGAGCCCGCGCACGGGAGGATGCTGCGCTGGTACCGACGGCTGCTTGAGCTGCGCCGCACCGAGCCCGGCGTCGGCTCCCCGGACCTCAGCGGCACGCGGGTGGAGATCATCGACGACGACACGGTGGTCCTGCACCGCGGCGACGTGCGGGTGGCGGCCACCCGGGGCGTCGGCCGCGACGTGGAGCTCGGCGGGCGCCTGCTCGCCTCGTGGGACGACGGCGCGGACCTGGGTGGGGGCCGGTACCGGCTGCGCGGACCGGGCGCGGTGATCGCCGTCAGTTGAACGAGGCCGGGTGTGCGGCCAAGATGGGGGCCATGACTGATGCCAACTTCTCGCGCCCAGGCGCCGTGGACCTCTCCGCCCTCTCCCAGCCCGCGCGCCCCAGCAGCGGCGGCGGCTACGTCACCCAGGTGTCGGAGGCGGACTTCCAGGGCCTGGCGGCGATGTCGGCCCAGCATCCGGTCATCCTCGAGTTCCACTCCCCGCGAGACCCCAACGGCCAGGCGGTCTCCGCCGCGCTGGCAGAGCTGGTCAACGCCGCAGGCGGCCGATTCCTGCTGGGACGCGTGGACGTTGACGCCGAGCCTCGCCTGGCGCAGGCGCTGCAGATCCTGGCCGTGCCCACCGTCGTGGCGGTCATCGGCGGCCAGATGGCGCCCCTGTTCCAGGGCACCAAGTCCCGCGAGGAGATCTCGGCGGTGCTGGACCAGATCGCCCAGCTCGCCGTGGCCAACGGGATGACGGGACGCGCCCAGCCCGTGTCAGGTTCCCCCGTCGCCGAGGGTGCGCCGGCCGAGCCGGCCGCGAACCCGCGCTTCGCGAAGGCCGACGCCGCCCTGGAGGCCGGGGACTACGCGGCCGCCGTGCGCGAGTTCGACGTCCTGCTGAAGGAGACCCCGGGCGATGCCGAGGTGATCGCCGGGCGCGCCCAGTCCGCCCTGCTGGAGCGCAGCGCCTCGTTCGACCCGGCCGCCATCGTGGACCGCGCCAACGCCAACCCCGAGGACCTCGCCGCCCAACTCGACGCGGCCGATCTCGAGATCATCAGCGGCCGCTACGCGGAGGCCTTCGAGCGGCTGCTCGGGCTGGCCTCGCAGTCCGGCCCCGAGGACCGCGACACCATCCGCGTGCGGCTCCTGGAGCTCTTCGAGGTGGTGGGCCGCACCGATCCCGCCGTCCTCAAGGCGCGGCGCAGGCTGGCCACGGTCCTGTTCTGACCTGACTCAGCGCCAGGCGATGCCGGGCGAGCGGTGCCACGGCCAGCCCACCAGGACCCACCCCAGGGCAACCGCATGCAACCCGGCCTTCGGGGTGGAAGGATGGGCCCATGGCACATGAGCGAGCCGGCCAGCCGGCCCAGGAACAGGACCTCATCAACGTCGACGAGCTACTCGCCGCGTATTACGACCGCACCCCGGACCCCACCAACCCAGACCAGATGGTGGTCTTCGGCACCTCCGGGCACCGCGGATCGTCGCTGGACACCGCCTTCCAGGACCTCCACATCGCGGCCACCACGCAGGCCATCGTCGAATACCGCGCCGAACAGGGCACCA
The DNA here is from genome assembly GCF_014164775.1 of Tessaracoccus sp. MC1679. Classification (GTDB taxonomy): domain Bacteria; phylum Actinomycetota; class Actinomycetes; order Propionibacteriales; family Propionibacteriaceae; genus Arachnia. The sequence continues at coordinate 161,026 of NZ_JACJGB010000005.1, read as the reverse complement.
CCGGCCCCCTGTTCATCGGGAAGGACACCCACGCCCTCTCACTGCCCGCGTGGAAGACGGCCATCGAGGTGCTTGGCGCCAACGGCGTCGAGATCTGCGCCGAGCGCGAGGACGAGTACACGCCCACGCCCGCGGTGTCGCGGGCGATCATCCGCTACAACCGCCTCAACTCGGCCAAGGCCGACGGCATCGTCGTCACCCCCTCGCACAACCCGCCTCGCGACGGCGGCTTCAAGTACAACCCGCCCACCGGGGGCCCCGCGGACTCGGACGCCACCTCGGTGATCGCCGCCCGCGCCAACGAGCTGATGGGCGATCCCTCCGGCATCCGCCGGGGAAGCTACGGGTCCACGGAGGTCAACCGGTACGACTACCGGACCCCCTACTGCCAGGAGTTGTCCACCGCCATCGACTTCGACGCCATCAAGGCCTCCGGGCTGGTGCACGGGGCAGACCCCATGGGCGGGGCGTCGGTGCAGTACTGGGAGCACCTCGCCGAGATGGGCCTGCCGATCACGGTGGTCAACCCGCGGGTTGATCCCCGGTGGAGCTTCATGACGCTGGACACCGACGGCAAGATCCGGATGGACTGCTCCTCCCCCAACGCGATGGCCTCGCTGGTGGCGCAACGCGACTCGTTCAGCGTCGCCACCGGCAACGACGCGGACTCCGACCGCCACGGCATCGTCACCCCGGACCACGGACTGATGAACCCCAACGCCTTCCTGGCGGTGGCGATCAACTACCTGTTCGCACACCGCCCGGGGTGGGCGGCCGACGCCGGCATCGGCAAGACCCTGGTGTCGTCGTCGATCATCGACAAGGTGGCAGCCAAGCTCGGCCGCCGCCTCGTGGAGGTGCCGGTGGGCTTCAAGTGGTTCGTGCCCGGCCTGATGGACGGCTCGATCGGCTTCGGTGGCGAAGAGTCGGCCGGGGCGTCGTTCCTGGCCATGGACGGCTCCACGTGGACCACGGACAAGGACGGTCTGCTGCTGGCGTTGCTGGCCTCCGAGATCATCGCGGTCACCGGCAAGACCCCCTCGCAGCACTACGCCGAGCTGGAGGCCGAGTTCGGCCGCTCGTACTACGCCCGCGTGGACGCCGACGCCAGCCGCGAGCAGAAGGCGCGGCTGGGCCACCTCGGCGCTTCGGACGTCACGGTCACCGAGCTGGCCGGTGAGCAGATCACCGCGGTGCTCTCCCACGCACCGGGCAACGGCGCGGCCATCGGCGGCATCAAGGTGACCACGGACAGCGCCTGGTTCGCCGCGCGCCCGTCCGGCACGGAGGACAAGTACAAGATCTACGCCGAATCCCTCAAGAGCGCAGACCACCTGATCGAGGTCCAGCAGGCCGCCAAGGCGCTGGTGGACCAGGCTCTGGCAGGCTGAGACGGGCGGACCCGGTCAGACGCCGTCGGCCTCGTTGGGGCTGTCGAGGCTGACCGGGTCCATGTTCAGCACGGCGGTGTCCATCCGCATGGTCTGCCGCAGCCCCGAGCGCTGGATGACCCGCTGGATGGTGAGGTCGCGGCTGTCTGGGTCCCCCACATAGCGGATCTCGCGCAAGCCCTGGCCCTGGGCGGCGGACTCGAACACGAAGTGGCCGTAGCCGAGCAGCTGCCCCACCAGGGAGCGGTACATCGAGATGTCGAGGATGCGGGTCATCGGCATCGTGGCCAGGGACCTGTCGAACACGCCGTGCACTCGGAACACCCGCATGTTGGTGATGACGAATCGGTCCATGTGCGCCACATGCACCTTCCACAGCCCGGTGCTGAGGGTGCCCAACGCGAGTATCACTGGCACCCAGTAGAGGCTGCCGGCGCCGATCGCCGAGATGAACAACGGGATGCTGAGGCTGGCGAGCGCGTACCACCAGATCGTCGCGGCCCAGTGCTTGCGCACCTCGTCGATGATCACCTCGCCCTCGTCCACCAGAAGGTGACCCTGGACGTCCGGCTCAACCAGGCTGCGGAAGAAGTTCACCTCATGCGGCCAGCGAGGTGAAGAAGACTCCGATCGCCTCGAATGCACCGAAGAACGACTTGACCGCCTCTGCGGCGGCCTCAGGGCGGGTGAACAGGTAGAACAGCACGAAGGCGGCCACCAATACCAACAGGGCCTTCTTCAGCCAACCAAGCACGGCGTCCTCCTCGCGTCGTCAGCTGCCAGTGTGCCGCACGCACCGAACGGCCCCGTCGCGACGCGCCGAAGCAGCCGAGTCTTCCCCGACCCCCATCGCCCGCGGCGGCCGCCGGTGTGAAAAACTGGCGGCATGGACAACACTGACCTTTTCATCTGCATCGATCACGTCGGCCTGGCCGTCCCGGACCTCGACGAGGCCGTCAAGTTCCACACCGAGACCTTCGGGTGGCGCGAGCTGCACCGCGAGGTCAACGAGGAGCAGGGCGTGGCCGAGGCCATGATGGGCACCGGCGAGCAGGGCGAGGAGAACGGCAAGATCCAGCTGTTGGCCCCCCTCAACGAGAACTCGACCATCGCCAAGTACCTGGCCAAGAACGGCCCCGGCATGCAGCAGCTGGCCTACCGCGTGGCGGACCTGGACCACGTCTCCGAGGTTCTCAAGGAGCGCGGCATGCGCCTCCTGTTCCCGGAGGCCAAGCGCGGGACCGGCGGGTCGCGGATCAACTTCGTGCACCCCAAGGACGCCCGCGGGGTGCTGCTCGAGCTCGTCGAGCTGCCCAAGGAACCGGCCGCGCACTGAGTTCGCGCGGATTGACTGACGAGGGCCGGGTGAGCGCACCCGGCCCTCGCCCGTCTTCCGGAGCGACTAGGCTCGGACGTGACGATCCCCCGTCGAGGAGAGGAGTGCCGGTGTCCACACCGAGAAGCGACTTCGAGAGCGAAGAGACCGGTCTCAACCTGTTCGACGACCGGGCCACCGCGGCGGGGAGCTTCCCCCACTCGATGCTCGGCTACGACAAGCATGCGGTGGACACCTACGTTCGCGAAGTGGAGACGTCGGTCAGCCAGCTGAAGATGCAGGTGCGCGAACGCACCCGCGAGATCGCGTTCATCAAGGCTGAGCAGGGCACCACGGACTTCACCCGCCTCGGCGCGCACGCCACCGGGCTCCTGCGCTCGGCGGAGGCGCAGGCCGGAGACATCGTCAACTCCGCGCAGCAGGAGGCCGAACGGATCAAGACCGAGGCCCGCCGGACGGCCGCGGCGCTGCGCGAGTCGGCGCAGCAGGAGGCCGACGACGTGCGCCTCACCGGCCTGGCCGGGCTCCGGGAACTGCGCCAGCAGCAGGCCGACGCCGGCAAGTCCACCTTGGAGATGGCCCGCCGCGACGCGGACATGATGATCGCCGACGCCCGGCTGAAGGCCAAGGCCATCCTCGAGGCGGCCTCACTGCAGGCCGCCACACAGCTGGAGGCTGCCACCATCGAGGGCGCGCGCCGCGCCCAGGACGCCTCACGCGCCGCCACCGAGATCAAGCTGGCCGCCGAGAAGGCCGCCGAGGAGACCCTGGCGGCTGCGTCGCGCACTGCTCGCGAGGCCGAAGAGTCGGTCACGGACCGGCTCGCGCAGGCGGACGCGGAGACGGCAGCCGCGGACAACCGGGTGGCCGAAGCACGCGAGGAGGCGCAGCGGATCCGCGCCGAGGCGGTCGCGTCGGCGGAGTCCATCCGCCTGGGCGCCACCCGGCAGAGCGAGGAGACGTTGGCCACCATGCGAGCCCGCGCCCTCGACGCCGAGACCGCGCTGGAGGAGAAGCTGGCCTGGCGCAAGGAGCAGCTGGAGCGCGACATCGCCACCCTGGAGAGCCGCCGCGCCACCGCACTGGCCCAGCTGAGCAACCTGAGGGCGCTGGCGGAGGAGTCCGCCCGCTTCGAGGAAGAGCTCACCGCCGTGATCCAGAAGGACAGCCCACCCCAGTGACCGAGCCACCCGCAGGCGGGGAGGAGCAGCCGATCGAGGTCGCCGCCCCTGCTCCCGCACCCGCGGCCAGACGGCGCAGCCTCCTGGGGCGAGGAGTGCGCCTCGTCGCGCGCGGCGCCCGTACGCTGCTCACCCCAACCCCGGAGCCCGTGGTAGTCCCGGTCCCGCCGGCGCCCGTGGACCCGCTGGCCCGCTCCCCGTGGCCCTCGCCGTTCGTGTTCGGGTTCATGGGAGCCCTCGGCGTCCTCGTGGCGGTGGCACTGGCCCAAGCGGTCATCACCGTGCAGAGCGTCCTCATCCTCGTGGTCATGGCGCTCTTCCTGGCGCTCGGGCTGAGCCCCGCCGTCGAGTTCCTCACCAGGCGGCGGATCCCCAGACCCTTCGCGGTGACCATCGTGACCATCGCGCTGCTGGCCGTCATAGCGCTGGGCGTGACCGCCCTGGTCCCGGTGCTCACCCAGCAGACCGCCGCGCTGACGCGGAACCTGCCGACGCTGCTGCAGAACCTGGCCCGTCACCCGCAGATCGCGCAGTGGGAGGAGCAGTACGACATCACCCAGACGATCACGGACTTCTTCTCCTCGGGTGCGCTCATCAACAACCTCTTCGGCGGGCTGTGGGGGGCGGGGCGTCTGGTGGCCAACCTCGTCTTCTCTGTCATCGTCACGCTGGTGCTGACCATCTACTTCCTCGCCTCCCTGCCCACCATCAAGGAGACGCTCTACACCTTCTCCCCGGGCAGCCGTCGCGCCCGCACCCGGTATCTCGCCGACGAGATCTTCAGGGGCGTCTCCGGCTACATCACGGGAATGTTCGTCATCGTCTCAGTGGCCTCCATCTGCGCCTTCGTGTTCATGAACTTCGCCGGCCTCGGCAGCTACTCGCTGGCCCTCGCGTTCGTGGTGGCACTGTTCTGCTTCATCCCCCTGGTGGGCTCGTCGCTGGCGATGGCATCCGTGGCCATCGTGGCGTTCGCGGTGGACCCCACCATCGGCATCGCCACCATCATCTACTTCCTCATCTACCAGCAGTTCGACGCCTACGTCCTCTACCCCAATGTGCTGAAGCGCACCGTACGGATTCCAGGGGCGCTGGTGGTCCTGTCCGCCATCATCGGCGGCATGCTGTTCGGGGTGATCGGGGCCGTGATCGCCATCCCGACCACGGCCGCGATGCTGCTGCTCTACCGCGAGATCGTGCAGCCGGCGCTGGACGCCGCCTGAGATCACGCTATGTTGGCCCCGTGCGTTTGGTGGTAGCGAAGTGTCAGGTGGACTACGTCGGAAGGTTGACGGCCCACCTCCCGATGGCGACCCGGCTGATCCTCGTCAAGGCGGACGGCTCGGTGTCGGTGCACGCAGATGATCGCGCCTACAAGCCCCTCAACTGGATGAGCCCGCCCTGCACGCTCGTCGTCGATGAGCCGGACGTGGAGTCCGCGGCCTCGCTCGGCGTCACGCAGGTGTGGCAGGTCCGCGCCAAGGACGGAGACACCCTGCGCATCGCGCTCGCCGAGGTGTTCCACGACTCGGCCCACGAGCTCGGGATCGATCCGGGCCTGCAGAAGGACGGCGTCGAGGCCCACCTGCAGGCGTTGCTGGCCGAGCATCCCGCCACCCTGGGGGACGGGCTGCAGCTCATCCAGCGGGAGTACCTCACCCCCATCGGCCCGGTGGACCTGCTGCTGCGCGACGAGCGGGGAGGCTACGTGGCGGTGGAGGTGAAGCGGCGCGGCGAGATCGACGGCGTCGAGCAGCTCACCCGCTACCTCGAGCTGATGAACCGGGACCCCCACCTCGCGCCGGTGCGCGGGATCTTCGCCGGGCAGCAGATCAAGCCGCAGGCGCGCACCCTGGCGGCGGACCGCAACATCGAGTGGCGCCTCATCGACTACGACGTGCTCCGCGGCCTGGACAACGCCGACGAGCGGCTGTTCTGATGGCCCGGCGCCCGTCGAAGCACCTCCGCGCGCCGCGGCCCCTGCTGTCGGGTGGCGCGCAGCGCCGCGAGCGCCGACGGGGCACGGACTACATCGTCCGCGACGTGCCCGCGCACCGCGCGGGCAAGGAGTACCGCTGCCCCGGCTGTGAGCAGCGGATCCAGCCCAGCACGGCGCACGTGGTGGCCTGGCCGGACACCCCGCCACTGGGCGCAGATTCAGGGCTGGAGGTCCGTCGCCATTGGCACACGCACTGCTGGGGGCTGAACAGGTGACCCTGCACGAGATGGTCGTCGGCTCGGGGCCTGTGGAGGCCGTGTTCCTGCACGGCCTGTTCGGTCAGGGCAAGAACTTCGGCACCGTCGCCGCCCGGTTGGGCGATATCGCCACCTGCCACCTCGTCGATCTGCCCAACCACGGGCGCTCCGCGTGGACCGAGGAGTTCACCCTGGACGGGCAGGCCGAGGTGGTCGCGGACTGGCTGGCGCACCGGTTCGACGGCCCGGTGGCGCTGATCGGGCACTCCCTCGGCGGGAAGGTGGCGATGCGGCTGGCGCTGACCCGCGGCGAGCTGGTGGACCGCCTCATGGTGCTGGACATCTCGCCGGCCCGGAATGTCGCGGCGGCCACGTTCGTCAACCTGGTGGCCGCCCTGCGCACGCTGGACATGGACTCCCTGACCAGCCGCGCCCAGGCCGACGAGGAGCTGGCCGAACTCATCCCGGACGTCGTGGTGCGTCGATTCCTCCTGCAGAACCTGCGGCACAAGGGCGCGCACTGGTCGTGGCAGGCCAACCTGGACCTGCTGGGCGATTCCCTGCACGCCGTGGGAGGGTGGCCGGCCATCGACGCCACGTTCGACGGCCCGGTGCTGTGGGTCAACGGAGGCCGCTCCCCCTATGTGCTGCCCGAGCACCTGGAACCGATGCGCCGCCTGTTCCCCCGCGTCCTGCAGCTCACGCTCAAGCGCGCCGGGCACTGGGTGCACTCGGACGACCCGGACGGCTTCGTGACGGTGGTGCGGCACTTCCTCACCGACTACGGTGACGCGGCCTCAGCCCAGCGTGACTGACTCGATCTTCGCCTCAGCGTTGGGCGAGGTCTGATCCGTGCCGTCGACGCCCTGCGCCGCGATCCCCGCCACCACGTCGAGGCCTTCCTGGTCCATGGTGCCGAAGACGGTGTACTCGGGCGGCAGCGGCGTGTCCGCCCACACCAGGAAGAACTGGGAGCCGCCGGTGTCCGGCGGCTGACGCTTGGCCATCGCGACGGTGCCCGCCGGATAGGTGGGCGCCGGGTCCAGCTCGTCCGGGATCGTGTAGCCCGGGCCGCCGGTGCCCGTGGCGGTGGGATCCCCGCACTGGAGGATGAAGATGCCGTAGTCGACGAGCCGATGACACTGGGTCTCGTCGAAGTAGCCCTGCTCTGCCAGCGACACGAACGAGTTGACGGTGCAGGGGGCCTTCGCGCGGTCCAGAGTCAGGTCCACGTCCCCGGCGGTGAGGTGCAGCGTGAGGCCGACGGTGCCCTGATCCGGGACGTTCTCACCCACCGGCGGGTCGACGGGGCGCGCCGGGTCACCGTCCGAGGGGTACTCGCAGGTCACTCCGGTGGCTGCCTGCACTGATCCTGGGTTGGACTCGTTGGCGTTCTGGCAGGCGCTGAGAGACAGCAGCGCCGCAACGGTCAGCAGCGGGAGGGGTGGGATGCGCACGGATGACAGCTTGGCATAGATTGGGGGCATGGTCACCCTCTCGAAGATCTACACCCGCACCGGCGATGCCGGCACCACCCGACTCTCCGACAACTCGGAGGTGTCCAAGACGGACCTTCGCGTGGAGGCGTACGGACACGTCGACGAGGCCAACTCCGCCATCGGTGTCGCGGTGGCCACCGGCGGCCTGTCGGCGCGGCTCCAGGAGATGCTGGCGTTGATCAGCAACGAGCTGTTCGACGTGGGAGCGGACCTGTCGACGCCGCTCAACCCTGCACCGGCCTGGCCTCCGCTGCGGATTGAGCAGTCCTCGGTGGACAGGCTGGAGGCGTTCTGCGACGAACTGCAGGAGGGCCTGCCCGTGCTGCGCAGCTTCATCCTCCCGGGCGGGAACCCTGCCGGCGCCCAGCTGCACGTGGCCCGCACGGTGGCCAGGAGGGCCGAGCGCGCCGCCTGGCGGTGCGTGGAGCGCTATGGGACGGCCGCCGACGGCGGAGTGAACCTGCTGGCCATCACGTACCTCAACCGGCTCTCGGACCTGCTGTTCATCATGTCCCGCGCGGCCAACGGCACGGCCGGTGAGATCCTGTGGGTGCCCGGCACGGACCGGGTCAAGCCGGGAGACACCCCCAGCTAGAGGGGCGAGTCCGCGCTGGCCGGGAAGTAGTGGCTCCCGGGCGGTGCGGACTCCAGCCAGCTCATCAGCGCGAGCACCTCGTCGCTGGCCATGGCCAGGGTGTGTACATGGGAGGAGCTGCGGTCCTTCACCGTCACGATCACGGAGTTGTCGAACAGCGCGATCAGCTCGATACCCTCCGGTGTGCGCTGGTGCAGGTAGGCCGTGCCCGCGCGCTGGAGGACGAGCTTGGGGTGCAGGCTGAACGAGAAGGACCTGAACCACTCCAGGCTCTCGCCCCGGAAACGGGCCATCCCCAGCACCCAACCCACGCCGGGAGCATCGTCGCGGACCCGATGCGCACAGTCAAAGAGGCCGCCCTGGCCCGTGAGCCAGCGGCGGCGGAGGTAGAGCAGCACGAAGGGCAGCAGTACGACGGCCATGACGATCACAGTCGTCATGACGAACTGCCACACCATCGGTGCCTCCCTCTCCTCCCAGGTTCTGACCCCGGTATGCGCTCAGGGCAGCTCCCCTGGCGCGGAGAGCCGCCCTGAGCGGTTCGACTATGTGGGCTACGTGGTTGCCCTTTCACCGGCACGGATCTGCGCCTGCAGGATGCGCAGGTGATGCAGCTCGTCTTCGTCGGCTTCGCCCTGCATCGCCTTGGCCTCCAGGGTGGACGCCTCTCGGCGCGCCTCCTCCAGGCCCACCTCATGTCCGAGCCTCGCCATCTGGCTGAGCACCGAGACCCGGCCATTGGCGACGGAGATGAATCCGCCGTCGACGGCGAGCGACTCGCTCCTGCCGTCTGCCGTGACGATCTCCACCACGCATGGCACCAACACCGCCAGGAACGGCTCGTGGCCAGGCAGGATACCGACGTCACCCTCGACGGTGCGCGCGATGATGTTCACCGCCTCGCCGGACCAGACCAGGCGGTCGGCCGCGACGACCTCGACGTGGAGCGGGGGTCGGGACACGATCAGTCTTCCTTCTGCATCTTCGACCAGTTGGCCATGACGTCGTCCATGCCGCCGACGTTGAAGAACGCCTGCTCCGAGATGTGATCCACGTCGCCGCGGGTGATCATCTGGAACGCCTCGATGGTGTCGGCCAGCGGCACCGTGGAGCCTGGGATGTTGGTGAACTTCTCCGCCATGTAGGTGTTCTGCGAGAGGAACTGCTGGAGACGACGGGCGCGGTTCACCATGATCTTGTCCTCTTCGGACAGCTCGTCGATGCCGAGGATGGCGATGATGTCCTGGAGTTCCTTGTTGCGCTGCAGGATCTGCTTCACGCGCACCGCGGTGTCGTAGTGCTCCTGCCCGATGTACTGCGGGGAGAGGATGCGGCTCGACGAGGTCAGCGGGTCCACGGCCGGGTAGAGGCCGCGCGAGGCGATCTCACGCGACAGCTCCGTCGTGGCGTCAAGGTGCGCGAACGTGGTGGCCGGCGCGGGGTCGGTGTAGTCGTCGGCCGGCACGTAGATGGCCTGCATCGACGTGATGGAGTGGCCCTTCGTGGACGTGATCCGCTCCTGCAGCTGGCCCATCTCGTCGGCCAGGGTGGGCTGGTAGCCCACGGCGGACGGCATGCGTCCGAGCAGCGTGGAGACCTCGGAGCCGGCCTGGGTGAACCGGAAGATGTTGTCGATGAACAACAGCACGTCCTGGTTCTGGACGTCGCGGAAGTACTCGGCCATGGTCAGCGCCGAGAGCGCGACGCGGAGGCGGGTGCCCGGCGGCTCATCCATCTGGCCGAAGACGAGCGCGGTGTCCTTGAGGACGCCGGCCTCCTCCATCTCGTTGATGAGGTCGTTGCCCTCACGGGTGCGTTCGCCCACGCCCGCGAACACCGAGGTGCCGCCGAAGTTGTGGGCGATGCGGTAGATCATCTCCTGAATGAGGACTGTCTTGCCCACTCCGGCGCCGCCGAAGAGGCCGATCTTGCCGCCCTTCACGTACGGGGTGAGGAGGTCCAGCACCTTGATGCCGGTCTCCAGCATCTCGGTGCGGGGCTCCAGCGCGTCGAACTTCGGGGCGGAGCGGTGGATGGGCCACCGCTCGGTGATCTCGATGGTCGACGGGTCGACGTTGAGCACGTCACCGGTCACATTCCAGACGTGGCCCTTGGTGACGTCGCCGACAGGGACGGTGATGGGGGCGCCGGTGTCGCGCACCTCGGCACCGCGCCGCATGCCATCGGTGGGCTTCAACGCGATGGCGCGCACCAGGTTGTCGCCGATGTGCAGGGCGGTCTCCATGGTCATGGTGCGCTTCTCGCCCATGACCTCCGTCTCGACCAGCAGCGCGTTGCCGATCGGGGGGATCTGGTCGGCCGCGAACTCGACGTCCACGACGGGGCCGATGACGCGGGCAACTCGACCGACGCCACCTGTGGTGGCCGGCTGCGTCTCGCTAACAGTGGCAGTCATTAGTTCCTCATTCGTTCGGCTACTCGGACAGCGCCGAGGCGCCACCGACGATTTCAGTGATTTCTTGGGTGATCTCGGCCTGGCGGGCCTGGTTCGCCTCACGGGTCAACTGCTCGATGAGCGACTGGGCGTTGTCGGTCGCGGACTTCATCGCCCGCTGGCGGCTGGCCAGCTCCGACGCAGCGGACTGGAGAAGCGCGCTGTGGATGCGCTCTGCGACGAACAGCGGCAGCAACGAGTCCAGCACGGTGGCGATGTCGGGTTCGAAGTGGAAGAACGGGTTGAGCTCCTCCGGACTGGGGTCCGGATCCGACGGCGCATCCTCGACGACGAGCGGCAGCAGCCTGCGGGCCACGGCGGTCTGCGTGAGCATGGAGACGAACCGGGTGTTGACGACGTGGAGCTGGTCCACCCCGCCCTCGTCCGTGGGCTGCATGAACTTCTTCAGCAGCACCCCGGCGATCTCCCGAGCCTCGGCGTAGGTGGGGCGGTCGGAGAATCCGGTCCAGCTGCGTTCGATGGTGCGGTGACGGAAGTCGTAGTACGCCACGCCCTTCTGGCCCGCGATGTACATCACCACGTCCTGGCCCTCGCCCGTGAGCTTCGCGTACAGCTGCTCGGCCGCCTTGATGACGTTGGCCGAGTAGGCGCCGGCGAGGCCACGATCAGAGGTGATCAGCAGGATGGCCGACCGCTGCGGGTTCTCGACGTCGACCAGGAGCGGATGCTCCAGGTCGTGGGCGCTGGCCAGGGCGGAGACGGCCCTGGTCAGCTCCCGCGCGTAGGGCAGGGCGGACCTGGCCGCGTTCTGCGCCTTGATGATGCGCGACGCGGCGATGAGCTCCATGGCGCGGGTGATCTTCTTCGTCGTGCTGACCGACTTCCGGCGCTCGCGAAGCTCCCGCAGACTGCTGGCCATGGGTCAGCTCCGCTTCTGACGGACGATCGTCTCCTGGCCGATCTCCTCGTCCTCGAGTGGCTTGTGCTCCTCGCGTCCGACGAGCAGCTTGCCCTCGGACGTGCGGAACACGCGCTTGAAATCGGCCAAGGCGGTGATCGTCGCAGCCTTCAGCTCGTCGCCGAACAGGAAGGTGTCCGCGATCGACTGCAGGACGGTGGTGTTGTGGCGAAGGTAGTCCAGGAACTCACCCTCGAAGCGCAGCACATCGTCGACGGGCACGTCATCGAAGTGCCCCTCGATGCCGGACCACACCGACACGATCTGATCCTCGACCGGGTAGGGGGCGTACTGACCCTGCCGGAGAAGCTCGGTGAGGCGCTCGCCCCGGGCCAGCTGGCGGCGGCTCGCCGCGTCCAGATCGGAGGCGAACATGGCGAACGCCTGCATGTCGCGGTACTGCGCCAGATTGATCTTCAGCGAGCCCGATACCGCCTTCATCGCCTTGACCTGCGCGGCGCCACCCACGCGGGAGACGGACACGCCGACGTCGACCGCCGGACGCTGGTTGGCGTTGAACAGGTCCGACTGCAGGAAGATCTGGCCGTCGGTGATGGAGATCACGTTGGTGGGGATGTAGGCCGACACGTCGTTGGCCTTGGTCTCGATGATCGGAAGGCCGGTCATCGAACCCCCGCCGAGCTCGTCGGAGAGCTTGGCGCAGCGCTCCAGCAGGCGGGAGTGGAGGTAGAAGACGTCTCCGGGGTAGGCCTCACGGCCCGGGGGCCGGCGAAGCAGCAGCGACATGGCGCGGTAGGCCTCGGCCTGCTTCGTGAGGTCGTCGAACACGATGAGGACGTGGTTGCCCTGGTACATCCAGTGCTGGCCGATGGCCGAACCGGAGTAGGGGGCGATGTACTTGAAGCCGGCCGGGTCTGAGGCCGGCGAGTGCACGATGGTGGTGTACTCCAGGGCGCCCGCTGCCTCGAGGGTGCTGCGCACCTCGGCGATGGTCGAGCCCTTCTGGCCGATCGCCACGTAGATGCAGCGCACCTGCTTCTTCTTGTCGCCAGAGGCCCAGTTGGCCTTCTGATTGATGATCGTGTCCAGCGCGATGGCCGTCTTGCCGGTCTTGCGGTCACCGATGATCAGCTGACGCTGGCCGCGGCCGATCGGGATCATGGCGTCGATGGCCTTGAGGCCCGTCTGCAGTGGCTCCCGGACCTCCTGCCGGTCCATCACACCGGCGGCCTGAAGCTCGAGCGCACGACGGCCGTCGATGCCGTCGATCTCGCCGAGTCCGTCGATGGGGTTGCCCATGGCGTCCACGACGCGTCCGAGGTAGCCGTCGCCAACGGGCACCGAGAGCACGTCGCCGGTGCCGTGCACGACGGAGCCCTCATCGATGCCCTCGGAGTCTCCGAGGACGACGACGCCGATCTCGCGTTCGTCGAGGTTCAGGGCGATGCCCAGGGTTCCGTTCTCGAACCGCAACAGCTCATTGGCCATCGCCGAGGGCAGGCCCTCGACCCGGGCGATGCCGTCGCCGGAGGTCACGACGGTGCCGACCTCGGTCCGGGACGCGGCCTGGGGCTGGTATGCCTGGACGAAGTCGTCCAGCGCGCTGCGGATCTCGTCCGGACTGATGGTGAGTTCAGCCATTGCGTTTCTACTTTCGTCTACAGAGTGGTGAGTTGCCGGTGGGCCTGGTCTAGCCGCGCAGCAACTGTTGATTCGATGACGTCATCGTCGATGGCCACGTTCATGCCACCGAGGACCGAGGGGTCCACCTCGATCTGGAGCGACACCGTGGTGCCCAGCTGGGCCTCCAACGCCGCCTTGAGGCGGGCGATGCGACCCTCGTCCAGCGGACGGGCCACTGTGACCCGGGCGATCTTCTCTCCGGACAGGTCCGCAGCCATCTCAAGGATGACGGAGAAGATCTGCGCGATGTTGCGACGGCGGGCCTTGACCGCGCGAGCCGCCAGCGTGCGGGTGACGGGATGGACGCGACCTTCGATCAGCCCATCGACGAGAGCCTGCTTGGCCTCGACGGGATAGGTCTGGTTGCGCAGGGTGGCCGCCAACTCCGGGCTACCGACGATGGTGGAGGACAGAGCGTGCAGCTCGTCGGAGACCTGGTCGATCTGTCCGGCCCGATGGGCCGATGCCAGCGCCACGCGGATGCCCTGGCGCTCCAATCCGGACACCAGGTCCACGCCGCTGCCCCAGGACGCCCGGAGGGCCTCCGACAGGACGGACATCGTCGCGGCCGAGACGCGGCCGCCGAGAAGACGCCTCGCCAGGCCCGCGCGGTCGTCGAAGGACGACGACGGGTCCGACAGCGAACGACGCAGCACCGGCTGGCCGTCGATCAGATCGACGACGGCGAACAGCTCGGAGGCCGTGGACGCATCGGTGAGGATGCCGTCGACGGACGCATCGAGTCCAGCGGGTGCGGCGCCGCGGGCCATCATCGGGCCTGACCCGCGGACTCGAGTTCGGCCAGGAACCGGTCAACGGTGCGCATGGCCAACTCGTCGTCGCTCAGCGACTCGCCCACGATCTTGCCGGCCAGGACGGTGGCCATGCCGCCGACCTCGCCTCGCAGGTCCTTGACCAGCTGTGCGCGCTCCGCTTGAAGCTGGACGCGTCCGGACTCCAGAATCCGCTGGGATTCCTTGGCCGCCTTGTCCCGGGCTTCGGCCACGATGGTGGCCGACTGGTTCTTGGCATCCTCACGGATCCGCGCGGCCTCCTCGCGGGCAGCCGTCAGCTGGTCGTTGTATTCGGCGAGTGCAGCCTCAGCCTTGGCTTCCGCCGCCGCCGCCCGCTGCATGCCGCCCTCGATCTTGTTCGAGCGCTCCTCGTACATCTTCTCGAAGGCCGGTACAACGGCCTTACGCATCAGAGCGTAGATCAGCAGCATCAGGACGATGCCGACGACGATCTCCGAGAGATAGTGGGGCAACAGCGGCCCCAGATCGATCTCGAGAAGCGCCCCGGTGAAGGGGAACATGACGCTGCTCAGAGGACGAAGGCGAGAGCGATGGCGATGATGGCGAGCGCCTCAACCACGGCGAAGCCGATGAAGGCCGTGCCCATCATGGCGCCACGGGCCTCGGGCTGACGGGCGGTGCCGTTGATGACCGACGCGAAGATCCAGGCGACACCCAGGGCCGGGGCGATCGTGGCGATCGCGTAGCCGATCATGTTCAGCGAGCCGGTGATTTCGAGGAGGGACATTACTTTCCTTTCGGATGGCTTCTGAGAACGGGCTTGTTTCTCAGGAGTCGGATTGACTTTAGTGCGCCTCGGCGATCGAGGTGGACACGTACTGGGCGGTGAGAACCGTGAAGATGTAGGCCTGCAGCGCGCCGATGAACAGCTCGAGGCAGAGGATGAGCAGGCTGAACGCCAACGACACTCCGCCGGCGACGTTGAAGAACAGGTTGTCCTGCACCGTGAGGAGGTACCCGCCGCCCACCACGAACACGAGCACGACGAGGTGACCGGCGAACAGGTTGGCGAAGAGACGCAGGGCCAGCGTGATGGGGCGCGTGATGAACGTGGCCAGGAACTCCAGCGGGATCACCAGTACGAGCAGGTAGCCCGGCACGCCGTCCGGGATCAGCGACTTCTTGAGGAACCCGCCGAACCCCCACTTCCTGAACCCGGCGCCTACGTAGATCAGCCACGACAGGATCGCCAGGCCGTAGGCGTAGCCGACGTTGGAGAACGTGGGGTACATGAAGAGGAAGAACTCGCCGAACCAGTTGTTGACCAGGATGAACGAGAACAGGCCCAACAGATAGGGAAGAAACTTCTTGAAGTCGTGGTGGAGGATGTCACGCGCGATGCCGTTGCGGACGAACTCGTAGACGTATTCGGCGAAGAACTGCGTCTTCGTGGGCTTGACCTTCAGGTTGCGGGAGGCCAGCCACCAGAGGATCATCACGATGGCCGCGCCGATGAGGGCCTGGAAGAACGGCTTGTTCATCCAGTCGGGCAGCACGCCCGGCCAGACCGAGTACCACAGGAAATCGTCTGTGCCAGGAGGGTGGTATCCGCCTCCGTCGCCGGTCTCCATCGGAAGTAGCCCCAGTGTCACGTACCGCTCCCGTATCGCTTGATGATGAGGTAGATGCTGGTCACCAGGCCAAGAATGAGGCCCAGCGGCAGTAACCACGAGGTGTGCAACAGGTAGTCCCCGACCCACCCGAGTCCACCGTAGAAGATGATCCCGCTGAGCAGGTAGCTGAGCACGAGCATGCCGTCATCGGTGCGCGAAGGTCCTTCTGGCGCGTTCTCTGACGGTGAGTTGCCCATGTCGTGTGTGAGCCTAGCGGAAACGGGTCCGTGAATCATATTTCTCCCGGTCATTGATCGGACGGGGGCCGGTACTCGGTGTCGTAGACCGGAACCCTCTGCCGGGAGGCCACCAGAACCACCCCGGACACCCACGCCAACACTGTGCCCACGACGCTCAGCAGCAGCCAGCCGTCGCGCACCTGCGGCGCCACCGCAGGATGCCCGAGGATGAACCACAGCCCGGCGGCGATCCCCACCACCCGCACCGCGTAGCTGACCAGCACCAGCGCCATGCCCTGCATGTCGCCGAACTCCGAGGCCACCACCTCCAGCGCCTGCCCGACGGAGTAGAAGATGACGACCGCGGCGAAGCCGAGCACGGTGGTGAGGACGGCGCCGGGACCTCCGACGAGAACGGCCAGCAGGAGGATGAGCCCGCCGGCCGCGTGAGCACCGACCAGTCCCCCGATCATCATCTGCCGGGAGCGCCTGGTCGCGTCGGTGATCCGCGACTCAGCCACCCTCCACCTCCCGACCGGCAGGGCGCAGGGTGAGCACCAGCACCACCAGCAGCGCGAGGATGACTACCCAGACGGTGTAGGGCCACTGCGACAGGGCCACCACCACCAGACCCACCGACACCACAGCCGTCCACCCGTACATCAGCAGCACCGCTCCCCAATGCGAGTGTCCGTGCTCGAGCAGGCGATGGTGCAGGTGCTGCTTGTCGGCATGGAAGACGTGCTGCCCCTTCCAGGTGCGCCGCGCCCAGGCGAGGATCAGGTCGAGGATGGGGAGGGCGAGGGCCGCGAGCGGCAGCAGGATGGGCAGCAGCGCCGGGAGGAGGCTGCCGTCCTGCTCCGTGGCCCCCGGATCCAGTTGACCGGTGAACGAGATCGCGCTCATGGCCATCAGCAGACCGAGCAGCATGGCGCCGGAATCGCCCATGAACATCTTCGCGGGGTGGAAGTTGTGCAGGAGGAAGCCGATGGCGATCCCGCAGGTGGCCACCGTGATCAGGCTCGCCGTGGTGGCGCGAACGAGTTCCTGCTCGTAGGCCAGGACGTAGGTGTAGCTGAAGAAGGCACCGGAGCCGATGGCCACGACCCCGGCGGCCAGCCCGTCGAGCCCATCGACGAAGTTGACCGCGTTGACGCACAGGGCGATGAAGAACACGGTGATCAGGATGCTGGTCGCGTCGTCGAGGGCCACGATCCGGTTGGGTAGCGGGATCCAGTAGATCCGCACCCCCTGCAGCACCGCGACCCCTGCAGCGAGCACCTGGCCACCCAGCTTGACCAGCGCCGGCATGTCGTACTTGTCGTCCAGCACCCCGATGACGGTGATGACCAGCCCGGCCCAGAGAACGGCCCACGCGTCGTGCTCGACGGTGGTGTAGCGGCCGAGGAACGGCATCTGGAGCGCGAGCAGGAACGCCACCGCGAGCCCGCCGAACATGGCCAACCCGCCGAAGTAGGGGATGGGCTGGGTGTGCACGTCGCGGCTGCGGACCGTGGCCAGCGCGCCGGTGCGGACCGCGAGGCTGCGGGCCAGCCCCGACAGCAGATAGGTGGTGCCGGCCGCTACCAGCAGCACAAGGAGGTACTCGCGCACAGGGGCCTAGCCCTGCGACTCGATGTCCGGGGCCACCTCGCGGAGCGCCTCGAGTGACAGCGCACCCGCCCTGAGCACCCGCCCCTCAGGAATCGAGGCGAAGTCCACGATGGTGGAGGCCACTCCCCCACTCACAGGTCCGCCGTCGAGGTACACCGCGACACTCTCGCCGAGCTGCTCCCTGGCCTCTTCACAGGTCAACGCCGCGGGCCGGCCCGAGAGGTTGGCCGAGCTGACGGCCAGGGGCCCTGTGCGGCGCAGCAGGGCGCGGGCGGCGTCGTGGTCCGGCACGCGCACCGCGACGGTGCCCTTGGTCTCCCCCAGCGACATGCCGGAACGGGTCTGGGCCTTGAGGATGAGCGTCAACGCGCCGGGCCAGAAGGCCTTGGCCAATGCCGTCGCACCGGCGGGGACCACGTCGGCGATGGCACGCAGCATCGACGGCTCGGCGATCAGCACCGGCGGCGGCATGTCGCGGCCGCGGCCCTTGGCATCCAGCAGCCCTTGGACCGCGGCGGCCTCGAACGCGTTGGCTCCGATGCCGTAGACGGTGTCGGTGGGCAGGACGATGCACCGTCCCTCGCGGACGGCCGCCACCGCCTCCGCGAGGCCCGTCTCGGGACCGGTGCTGAGGTCGAACACTGTGCTCACGGGGTCATCCTGCCATGTGCGGGAAGCCGCACGGCGGTGACGAACCGCGGGCGACCTGTCAGGTCCTGGTGGCTGAGCACCTCGCCGAACCCGGCCGCGGCCACCAGATCGACGACGGCGTCGGCGTGGCTGTCGTCGTGCTCGGTGGCCAGCAGCCCTCCGGGGCGGAGCAGCCGCTCGGCGACGGAGACCACGACGCGGAGGGCGTCCAGCCCGTCGGGGCCCGAGAAGAGGGCCAAGTCGGGGTCGTGGTCCACCACATCGGCGGGCAGGAGCCCCCGGTGGCTCTCCGGGATGTAGGGCGGGTTGGCGATGACGAGATCCACCGCGCCGTCCAGGTGAGGAAAGGCTTCGACCATGTCGCCGTGCACCACCTCGACGTCCAGCCCGGCAAGGTTCCGGCTCAGGTAGGCCATGGCCTCGGCGGACAGCTCGACGGCATGTAGGCGCACCCCTGGCAGCTCACGCGCGAGCGCGGACGCGATGGCGCCCGACCCCGCGCACAGTTCGACGACGCGACGCTCCTCGACGGGGCGGCCGTCAAGTTGCCGCAGCGCCCAGCCCACCATCTCCTCGGTCTCCGGCCTGGGGATGAACACCCCGGGACCCACCGCCAGCGTCTCGTAGCGGAAGTAGGCCACGCCGGTGAGGTGCTGGAGCGGGACCCCGGCTGCGCGGCGCGTGACGAGCTCGTCGATGGCCGACCGCTGTTCGTCGGTGACGGCGTCGACGCGGACCAGCTGGGACGGCTCCACGCCCAGCACGTGGGCCACCAGCAGCCGCGCCTCGGGCCCCGGGCTGGGCGAGCCGGCCTTGGAAAGCCGCTGGGCGACCCGGTGGGCGACCTCGGTCACCCACCCACTCCTGCGAGCCGCTCGGCGAGGTCCTGCTCCGCCAGCGCGTCGAGCAGCGGCGTCAGCGCCCCCTCCAGCACCTGGTCCAGGTTGTGGGCCTTGTAGCCGATCCGGTGATCCGTGATCCGATTCTCCGGGTAGTTGTAGGTGCGGATGCGCTCCGACCTGTCGACGGTGCGGACCTGTGACTTCCTGACCGCCGACGCCGCTGTCGCGGCCTCCGCCTCGGCCAGGGCGATGAGCCGCGCGCGGAGGATCCGCATGGCGGACTCGCGGTTCTGCAGCTGCGAACGTTCGTTCTGGCAGGACACCACGGTGCCGGTGGGGAGGTGGGTGATCCGCACCGCGGAGTCGGTGGTGTTGACGCCCTGACCCCCGGGGCCCGAGGAGCGGTAGACGTCGATGCGTAGATCGTCGTCGTTGATCTCCACCTCGTCGGCCTCCACGTCCGGCGACACGAGCACGCCGGCAGCCGAGGTGTGGATGCGGCCCTGGGATTCGGTGACGGGAACGCGCTGGACGCGATGCACGCCGCCCTCGAACTTGAGCCGGCCGTAGGGCCCGAACTCGGTGCCGGTGCCCGCCTTGACCGCCACCGTGACCGACTTGTAGCCCCCGAGATCGGTCTCCTGGGAGTCCAGCACCTCGATCTTCCAGCCCACCTGTTCGGCGTACTTGGAGTACATCTTGAGCAGGTCGCCGGCGAACAGCGCGGACTCGTCTCCGCCCTCGCCGGACTTGATCTCCATCAGAGCGTCGGTGTCGTCGTTGGGGTCCCGCGGAGCGAGAAGCTTGGTGAGGCGCTGCGTGGCCATCTCCAGCTGGGCGTCCAGGTCCGCCACCTCGTCAGCGAAGGAGGCGTCGTCGGCGGCGAGCTCGGCCGCGGCGCCGCGGTCCTCCGAGAGCCTCCGGAACGCCTCGATTCCCTCGACGATGGGGCGCAGCGCCGCGTAGCGCCTGCCCACCTTGCGGGAGCGCGCCAAGTCCGAGTGGAGTTCCGGCTCCCCGAGCTGCCGCTCCAGGTCTCGGAACTCGTCCACCAGGGGCTGGGCGTTGTCGAACATGACGGCTCCTTCCGGGGCGGCAAACGAAACGGGCGCCGGGCGGGTATTACCCTCCCGACGCCCGAGCGTGGAACTACTTCTTGGCGTAGCGCTTCTCGAAGCGGGCCACGCGGCCACCGGTGTCGAGGATCTTCTGCTTGCCGGTGTAGAACGGGTGGCACTCGGCGCACACGTCAGCGCTCAACGGCTTCTTGCTGGTGCTGCGCGTGGTGAACGCGTTACCGCAGGTGCAGTGAACCTGGGTCTCGACGTAGTCAGGGTGGATTCCCTGCTTCATGATGGACTCCTTGTTATCCGGTGGCCGGGTCGCTGGCCCGATGGGCCTGGAGGATGCGTGAACCGGCGCGACCCCCAATTGTGCCCCGCCGGTCCAGCATTTCCAAGTCGGCCGATCAGCCGTCGGCAGCGGGAGTGGTCTTGAGGACGCTCAGCAGGAACTCGTGGTTGCTGGCCGTCTTGATCATCCGGGACTTGAGGGTTTCCAGGGCCTGCTGATCGTCGAGGCCCGAGAGCGCCCGCCGCAGCTTCCAGATGATGTTGAGCTCGTCGCGGCCGAGGAGCAGGTCCTCGCGCCGTGTGCCGGAGGCGTCAACGTCGATGGCCGGGAAGATGCGCTTGTCCGCCAGTTCGCGGCGCAGCCGCAGCTCCATGTTGCCGGTGCCCTTGAACTCCTCGAAGATGACCTCGTCCATCCTGGAGCCGGTCTCGATGAGCGCGGTGGCGAGGATGGTGAGCGAGCCGCCGTTCTCGATGTTGCGGGCCGCGCCGAAGAACTTCTTCGGCGGGTACAGCGCGGCGGAGTCCACGCCACCGGAGAGGATGCGACCGGAAGCCGGGGCCGCCAGGTTGTAGGCACGGCCGAGGCGGGTGATGCCGTCGAGGAGCACGACGACGTCGTGGCCCAGCTCGACGAGTCGCTTCGCCCGCTCGATGGCCAGCTCGGCGACCATGGTGTGGTCTTCCGCGGGCCTGTCGAACGTGGAGGCGATGACCTCGCCGGAGACTGTCCGCTGGAAGTCCGTGACCTCCTCTGGACGTTCGTCGACGAGAACCACCATGAGGTGGACCTCCGGGTTGTTGGCCGCGATCGCGTTGGCGATCGCCTGCATCACCATCGTCTTGCCGGCCTTGGGCGGCGAGACGATCAGCCCACGCTGGCCCTTGCCGATGGGGGCGATCAGGTCGATGATCCGCCCGGCGATGTTGGTCTGGACCGTCTCCAGGCGCAGCCGTTCCTGCGGGTAGAGGGGTGTCAGCTTTGCGAACTCGGGGCGGGCCTTGGCCTTCTCCGGGTCGTCGCCGTTGATGGTGTCCAGGCGCACGAGGGGATTGAACTTCTCCTTGCGTTCGCCTTCGCGCGTGGTCTTGATGGCGCCGGTAATCACGTCACCGCGGCGCAGCCCGTAGCGTCGCAGGGTGGAGGTGGAGAGATAGGCGTCGCTGGGTCCCGGCAGGTAGCCGGTGGTGCGGACGAAGGCGTAGTTGTCCAGGATGTCGACGATGCCGGAGATGTTGGCCAGGACGTCGCCCTCCCCCACCGTCGGCTCGGCCTCCATGCGCTCCATGCCCTGGGATCCGCGTGCGGGGCGGCGGTTGGTGGGGCGCTCGCGGTTGCGGCGACGGCGGCTGCTGCGGCGCGATCCGCCCTGATCCTCGTCGTAGCCACCTGGCTCGATGGTGACCGAGGTCGACGCAGGGGCCGGGGCCTGCTGCTGGGGCGCGGTGGCCGGCTTTCTGCCCCCCATGGCGGCCTCCAACAGCTCGCCCACCTCGTTGAGGGTCTCCTGCTGGGGCCCTCGTTCGCGGTTACGACGACGGCGGTTCCGTCCGCCCTCCTGCTGCTCGCCCTGCTGACTGGACGCCTCGACGGGCGCCTGGGTCTGGGCTTGGGGCTCGCGCTGCTGGGGCGCGGCCTCCGGCTGCTCGGCCGGCTTCTCGTTGCGGGGGCGACGTTGCCTGGGCGCGGCTGGCGCGTCCGAGGGGGCGCCCTGGGCGGCGGGAGCACCCTGTCCGCCGGCCGTCTGGATGGCGTTGACAAGGTCCCCCTTCCGCATGGCGGAGACGCCCTTGATCCCCAGGCCTGCGGCGACGGATTTGAGCTCGACCAGCTTCAAAGCGGCAAGGTCATTGGATTCGCTCAACGAATGGTTCCTTCCATGGAGCCGTGGGGGCACCTGAGGAGGCGCGCCGACAGCGTCAAAGTGGTGGAGTACTGGGCGCCAACGAGCCGGTGTGAAAAGAAGTCCACGGCGGCGCCTTCGGGTAAACCGTTCCTCAGCCTAGCAACTGCGAGGGCCACAACCAAAGAAACCCGGGATCTGCGGCGTGCGGCCTCACCCGGTGGTGAGCTCGACGCCGCCCGCCGGCACCAGTCGACGAACCTCGAACCCGTCCGCCGCGACCCCCGCGATGCCCGCCAACTGTTCCGGCAGACCCACGGCGATGACGGTGGGGCCCGCTCCGGAGATGGCCGCCGGCACTCCGGCGGCGCGCAACCGGAGCATCAGCTCGTGGGCGGGGCGCATCAGATCCGCCCGGTACTGCTGATGCAACAGGTCCGCGGTGGCGTCCAGCAGCAGGTCCGGCCGCAGGGTGAGAGCCAGCGGCAGCGCGGCCGCCGCGATGGCCTGGGCGACGGCGTCCGCCCGGGCCACGGTCTCGGGCAGGACCCGGCGCGCGTCGTCGGTGCGGCACTCGAAGTCTGGCACGAAGGCCACCGCCTCGAACCCCTCCGGCAGCGGAAGCTGCACCAGCGACACCCGACCCTCCCGCGCCCAGGCCAGGATCGCCCCGCCCCACACGGCGGCCCCGGCGTTGTCCGGGTGCCCCTCCGCGAAGGTGGCCAGCCTGGTGATCGCCGCGCGGTCCACCGGCTCGCCCGGCCGGGCGATCCCCCACGCCAGGGTGAGCCCGGCCACGATGGCAGCGGCGGAGGAACCGAGCCCGCGCGAATGGGGGATGGTGTTGCGGCAGGTCAGGCGCATCCCCGCGGGGCGCTCGACACCGAACTCCGCCAACCCGTCGAGCAGGGAGCTGATCACCAGGTGGCTGTCGTCCAGGGGCACGCCGTCGGCGCCCTCACCGGTGACGACCACCTCCAGGACCGGGCTCTCCACCAGCTCGAGCGTGAGCTCGTCGAACCAGTCGAAGGCCATGCCGACGCAGTCGAACCCCGAGCCGAGGTTCGCGGTGGTGGCCGGGACCCGGACGGTGAGCCGTGTCATGGATCAGAAGCCCTCGACGCGCATCACGCGCACGTCCGAGCCGACGAAGTCCGCCCTCCGCAGCTCGTCGGTGACGACGGCGAGGTCGCTCTCCCTGGTGAGGTGCGTCATCACCCCGAGGCTCGCCGCGAAGCCGGCCTCGTGGTCTCCCCCCTCGCGGTAGCTCTGCTGCACGATGCGCAGCGACACGTCGTGCTCGCCGAAGATGGCGGCGCACCGGGCGAGGACCCCGGGCCGGTCCACCACGTCGAAGCTGACGTAGAACTGTGCCTGGGACTCGCCGATCGGCGCGACGGGGCGGCGGGCGTACCTGGAGCCTCCGTGGGCGGCGGTGCCGCGGTGCCGGTTGCGGGCCGCGGTGACCACGTCGCCCATGACGGCGCTGGCGGTGGGGGCGCCGCCGGCGCCCTGGCCGAGGAACATCAACTCGCCCGCCTCGCGTGACTTGACGAAGATGGCGTTGTAGGCGCCGGACACGCTGGCGAGGGGGTGCTTGTTGGCCACCATGGCGGGATGGACCTTGACGATCACGCGATCGTCGTCGGTGAGCTTGGCGATGGCGAGCAGCTTGATGGTGCAGCCCATCTGCTCCGCTGCCGCGATGTCGGCCTCGGTGACGTCCGCGATCCCCTCGCAGAACACCTCGTCGCGCTTGACCTCCGTGTGGAAGGCGAGCCCGGCCAGGATCGCCGCTTTGGCCGCGGCGTCGTGGCCCTCCACGTCCGCCGTCGGGTCCGCCTCCGCGTATCCGAGCGCCTGGGCCTCCGCGAGCGCCGCCTCGAAGCTGCTGCCGTCGGTGACCATCTTGTCCAGGATGAAGTTGGTGGTGCCGTTGACGATCCCCATCACGGCCGTGATGTCGTCCCCCACGAGCGACTCACGCAGCGGCCGCACGATCGGGATGGCCCCGGCGACAGCGGCCTCGTAGTACAGGTCCACGCCCTTGGCCTCGGCCGCGCGGGAGAGCTCCCCCAGGTCGTCGGCGAGCAGCGCCTTGTTGGCCGAGACCACCGAGGCTCCGTTGGAGATAGCGGTCAGCAGCAGGGAGCGGGCGGGCTCGATCCCGCCGATCAACTCGATGACGATGTCGAGATCCGTGCGCGCAACCAGCGACTCGAGGTCTGTGGTGAGCAGCGCGGGGTCGATGCCGGGACGCTCCGCGTCCAGCCGCCGCACGCCAATGCCGACCAGTTCCAGCCGACGCCCGATCCGGGACTCCAACGTGGCGCCCTCGCTGAGGATGATGCGGGCCACCTGGGACCCCACCACGCCGGCGCCCAACAGCGCCACCTTGAGCGGCTTGCTCACTCTCCCACGTCCAATCTCATCAGGTCCTCAAGTGTCTCGCGACGCAGCATCACCCGGGTGACGCCGTCCAGTGCCGAGACGACGGGGGGCTTCGGGATCTGATTGTAGTTACTGGCCATGCTGCGCGCGTAGGCGCCCGAGCCCGGCACCGCGATGAGGTCGCCGATGGAGACGTCTGCCGGAAGGAAGACGTCGCGGATCAGGATGTCGCCGCCCTCGCAGTGCTTCCCGACCACCCGGCTCAGCACCGGCCCCTCGCTGGAGGTGCGGTTGGCGATCGCCGCGGAGTATTCGGCCGCGTAGAGGGCCGGGCGGATGTTGTCGCTCATCCCGCCGTCGACGCTGACGTAGACGCGGGACCGGCCGCCCTCCAGATCCACCACCTTGACGGTGCCGACCCGGTAGACCGCCACCCCTGCCGGGCCGCAGATCGCGCGCCCCGGCTCGATGGACAGGTGGGGGCGCTTCAGCCCGAACCCCCGGCATTCGAGGTCGATCATCTCTTCGAATCCGGCGGCGATGTCCGCCGTCGCCGCGGGGGTGTCGGCGGAGGTGTAGGCGATGCCGAACCCGCCTCCCAGGTCCAGCTCGGCCAGTTCGACGCCGGTGGCGGTGCGGAACTGCGAGGCGAGCCGCATGGTGCGGCGGATCGCCACCTCGAAGCCGTGGGTGTCGAAGATCTGCGACCCGATGTGGCTGTGGATGCCGGCCAGATCCAGGTACTGCGAGCTGTGGCAGCGCACCAGCGCGGTGAGGGCCTGGCCCCCGGTGATCGAGAGGCCGAATTTCTGGTCTTCGTGGGCGGTGGCGATGTACTCGTGCGTGTGTGCCTCCACGCCTGTGGTGACCCGGACCATCACCTTCGCCCGGTGACCCCCGTCGGCGCAGGCGCGTTCGAGGCGGGCGATCTCATCGAAGGAGTCGACGATGATGCGGCCCACGCCTTGGGCGAGGGCGAACACGATCTCCTCGTCGGACTTGTTGTTGCCGTGCAGGCCCAGGCGGGCCGCCGGCATGCCGCCGGCCAGCGCGATGCGCATCTCGCCCATCGTCGTGACGTCCAGGTTGAGGCCCTCCTCGGCCGCCCAGCGCGCCACCGTGCGGGTGAGCAGGGCCTTGCCCGCGTAGTAGACGTCCCACCCTGGGAAGGCGGTGCGGAAGTCCGCGGCGCGGGAGCGGAAGTCCGCCTCGTCGATGACGTAGACGGGCGTGCCGTGCTCCTCGGCCACCTCCGTCAGGGCCACGCCGGCGACGACGATGCGGCCCCGGTCGTCGCGGTGGGTCCCGCGCGGCCAGAGCTTGGTCTCCAACGCGTTGAGATCCGCGGGCACGTCGAGCCATTGCGGCCCCCCGTGCGCGGCGTCCGCGTGGATGGACCCGGCGATGTGCATGTGCGTCATGGCGCCAAGCCTGCCAGAGCGCCGCGCCCCGCCGCCATCCGCGCGCCTCAGGCGGTGACTGAGACGCTCGTGAGGCCGCGGAGCACCAGCTCCGCGGGGTCCTCCACCCGGCGACCGTCCGCGGTCACCATGAGGTCTCCGCACGCAGCGCCCAGGCACTCGTCGTCGAACCGCACCCCCCAGAGCGTGAAGAACTCCCCCAGCGTGATGTCGCGGTTGCCGTCGCCTTCGAGCCACACCTCGCCGCCGGGGTCGTGGGTGTGGACGGGCGCCTGGACCGCGCGCAGCCGGTCTGCTCCGATGAAGGCCGGGACGTCCACGGGCTCGCCGTCCACGGTGACCGTGAGGTCCAGCACCCACGGGTCGGTGTCGGTGCCCAACGGTTGTTCCGGGAGGCCGGCCGCACGGATGTAGGAGACGGCGTCACGCGGGGCGTCCCACGGCGGAGCCGTCTCCCGGAGCACCGCCGGGGCAGGGTCTGGGCGCGCCACGCACGCGGTCAGGATCAGGACCGTCAAGGATACGGAGAGGATCGTGCGCACCCGGCCACCGTAGCCGGAACTTACAGCCCCACTGAGGAGGTGCTAACCTTTCGTGGTCCAGCCCCCGTAGCTCAGGGGATAGAGCACCGCCCTCCGGAGGCGGGAGCCGAGGTTCGAATCCTCGCGGGGGCGCTCAGCGCCGGCTGGCAGGAGTTCCGAGATGACCCATACGCGGTCGCCGGCACCCGCCGGCCCGTTCACCAGGTGGCCGGTGGCCCTCGCGCTCATCGCGACGTTCATCCTCACCCGCTTCGTTTCACACCTCCTGCTGGGCCTGGACGCTGTTGCTTTCGTCGCCAACGACGTCTCCTACTACGGCTACCACCTCTTCCGCCTGGACGAGGGCGAGTCGGGGGTGATGACCGAGTACCCCGTGCCCGCGGTGTGGATACTGCAGGCCGTCTACCGCCTGGGCGGAGGGTGGCAGACCTGGACGGCGGTCTACGTCGGCGTGTTCGTCCTGCTGGACGCCGCCGTCGCGCTGACGCTGTACCGCCGCGACAACGCTGCCGGAGCGCTCTTCTGGATCCTGTTCACCGGCATCCAGGGACCCATCGTGTGGTTCCGTTTCGACCTGATCCCAGCGGCGCTGGTGGCCTGGGCGTGCGTCTTCGTGACCCGGTTCCCGAGGCTGGCCGGCGGCCTCGTGGGTCTGGGGGCGGCGATCAAGCTGTGGCCGGCGCTCCTCATCGGACCGATGCTGGCCCCGCACCCCTGGCGGTCGGCCCGGGCACGCGGCAGGGTGGTCGGCTTCGCCGTCGTGGGCTTCGGGCTTGCGCTGGCGTCGTTGATCACCAGCGGGTGGGCCCGCTCCGCCTCCCCTGTCACGTGGCAGGGCGAGCGCGGTCTGCAGATCGAGTCGGTGCCCGCCTCGCCGCTGATGTTCCTCAGAACCTTCACCGACAACCCGTCGTGGAACATCTTCCTGTCCCCCTACAACGCCCTTGAGCTCCAGGGTCCATACGTGGGGGGCCTCCTCACCGTGTCCACGGTGTTGACCGCACTGTCATTGATCCTCGCCGGCTACCTGAGCTACCGGTTGATGCGTCATATGCACGACGACGACGAGCGCCTGCATGAGGCCATCCTGCTGGCCATCCTCACCATCGTGCTCGCCACGATCGTGGCCAACAAGACGCTCTCTCCGCAGTACATCCTGTGGCTGGGCGGTCCGGTGGCCGCGCTCCTGGTGGCCCGGACGAGTCACTGGCTGCGTCGTCCCCTCATCGTGCTGGCCGTCTCGTTGGTGATCGTGGGCCTGCTCACCCAGCTGACGTACCCGTGGGGCGCCTACGGGATCATGGCGATCCCCCTGGGGTCAGGGCCGGAGACCTCCATCCTGCTGCTGCGCAACCTCGCCCTTGTGGTGTTGACCGGGTACTCGTTCGCCCTCACCATCATGGCCAGCCGGCCTGCTCCGGACGTCTCCGAAGCACCGGGCGCGTCCATCCTCCCCGCTG
This sequence comes from Tessaracoccus sp. MC1679, assembly GCF_014164775.1. GTDB lineage: Bacteria > Actinomycetota > Actinomycetes > Propionibacteriales > Propionibacteriaceae > Arachnia. The sequence continues at coordinate 133,086 of NZ_JACJGB010000005.1, read as the reverse complement.
GTCAGAGATCCGCAACGCCCCTCTGATGTGGGTAAGCTGCCCGTAAGCAGCAGCCGCAGACGTCTGCGGCCACCAGGACTCACAGAGGGGATCGTGGCCACGGCCACTCACACATGTCAGCACCTGACTCACTGGACGCTTTCGGGGCAAATTCTTGGCTGATCGACGAGATGCGGGAGGCCTACGAGGCTGATCCCCACTCGGTGGCGGCCGAATGGCGCGAGCTCTTCGCCGCAGACGAGGCTCCCGCACCTCAGGCGCCCCCCTCAACACCGCCGGACCCCACCCCCAAGCCGGCCCCGGCCCCGGCACCGGCAACGACGCCCGCTCCCCCCGCTCCAGCGACGCCGGTCGCCGCCCCCGCGCCGTCGAAGTCCTCCAAGAGTCAGGTCGAACAGGTCCGCAAGGGCACCGGCTCCCCCGCGAATCCGGGTACCGGCTCCACGCTGTCTGCCAACGCGCCCAACCCGGCGCTGCGCCCGGCGCCGTCGGTGGTGGAGCCCAAGTACACGGTGCTGCGCGGGGCGCCCATGCGCACCGCCAAGAATATGGAGTCGTCGCTGGCCGTCCCCACGGCCACGTCGGTGCGTTCGGTGCCGATGAAGCTGGTCATCGACCAGCGCACCGTCATCAACAACTTCCTGCGCACCTCCAAGGGCGGGAAGGTCTCCTTCACCCATCTCGTCGGCTACGCCATGATCAAGGCCCTGCGCGCGCTGCCGGACATGAACAACGCCTACGACGTGGTCGACGGCAAGCCCACGCTGATCGAGAATCCCGGGATCAACCTGGGCATCGCCATCGACGTCAGGAAGGGCGAGACCCGCCAACTCCTGGTGCCCAACATCAAGGGCTGCGAGAACCTCAACTTCTTCCAGTTCTGGTCCGCCTACGAGCAGGTGGTGCAGAAGACCCGCGCCGGTGACCTTCAGGTCAGCGACTTCGCCGCGACCACCGCCTCCTTGACCAACCCCGGAGGCATCGGCACCAACCACTCCGTGCCGCGCCTGATGAGCGGGCAGGGCGTGATCCTGGGTGTCGGCAACATCGACTACCCGGCCGAGTTCCAGGGGATGAGCCCCTCCCGGCTGACGGACCTGGGCGTGTCCAAGGTGACCACCCTCACCAGCACCTACGACCACCGTGTCATCCAGGGCGCCACCTCGGGCGAGTTCCTCAAGAAGATGCACGAGCTGCTGCTGGGGCAGGACCGCTTCTACGACGAGATCTTCGAGGCCCTGCGCATCCCCTACGAGCCGCTGCGCTGGTCACCGGATGTGTCGGCGCACCGCGACTCTCAGGTCAGCAAGACCGCCCGCGTGCTGGAGCTGGTCAACGCGTACCGCACCTTCGGCCACCTCGTGGCAGACACCGACCCCCTGGAGTACCGGCAGCGCTCCCACGAGGACCTGCGTCTCGAGACCCACGGCCTCTCCATCTGGGACCTGGATCGGGAGTTCGCCGTCGGGGTGTTCGGCGGTCAGGACCGTGCGTACCTCCCGCTGCGCGACATCATCGGAATCCTGCAGGACTCCTACTGCCGCACGATCGGCGTGGAGTACATGCACATCGCCGATCCTCGCCAGCGGGCATGGTTCCAGCAACGCACCGAGCGGCCGCACACGCCGCTGGCGCACGAGGAACACATGCACGCCCTGGACAAGCTGAACGAGGCCGAGGTCTTCGAGACGTTCCTCCAGACGAAGTTCGTGGGCCAGAAGCGCTTCTCGCTGGAGGGCGGCGAGTCGCTGATCGTGCTGCTCGACGAGATCGCCCAGCAGGCCGCCAACGACTCGCTGGACGAAGTCTGCATCGGCATGCCCCACCGCGGGCGGCTCAACGTGCTGGCCAACGTCGTGGGCAAGAAGTACGCGTCGATCTTCAAGGAGTTCGACGGCCAGGTGGACCGCAGCGGCACGGGCGACGTGAAGTACCACCTAGGCGCCGAGGGCACGTTCGTCGCGGCCAACGGCGCCACCATCAAGGCCTCCGTCGCCGCCAACCCGTCTCACCTGGAGGCGGTCAATCCCGTGCTGCAGGGCATCGCCCGCGCGAAGCAGGACACCCTGGACGCCGACGACTACCCGGTGCTCCCGTTGACCCTGCACGGCGACGCGTCGTTCGCGGGCCAGGGGGTGGTCTTCGAGACCCTGCAGATGAGTCAGTTGCGCGGCTACAAGACGGGCGGCACCATCCACGTGGTGGTCAACAACCAGGTCGGGTTCACCACGGCTCCCACCGAGTCCCGCAGCTCCACGTACTGCACCGATGTCGCCAAGTCCATCTCGGCGCCCGTGCTGCATGTCAACGGCGACGATCCGGACTCCTGCATCCGGGCTGCGCGGGTGGCGTTCGATTACCGTCAGAAGTTCAACAGGGACGTGGTCATCGACCTCGTGTCCTACCGTCGGCGTGGTCACAACGAGGGCGACGACCCCAGCTTCACGCAGCCCAACATGTACGACCTGATCGAGCAGAAGCGCTCCACCAGGCGCCTCTACACCGAGTCGCTGATCGGCCGTGGCGACATCTCCCTCGCCGACGCCGAGGACGTCATGAACCGGTTCCGCTCCCGGTTGGAGAACGTGTTCCGCGAGGTGCGCGAGAGCACCGAGACCGACGACGACTACCGCAAGGTGCCCTACTACCCCACAAAGCCCGATGCCCGGCTCACGGAGATCACCCCCGAGATGCTGCGGACCATCGCAGACGTGCACACCCAGTTCCCGGACGGGTTCATGGTGCACCCGAAGGTGATGCCCCAGCTGGAGCGGAGGGCGCAGGCCATCCTGGAGGGCCCCATCGACTGGGCCACCGCGGAGATGATCGCCATCGGCTCGCTCCTGATGGAGCGCCGACCCGTTCGGTTGGCTGGCCAGGACTCGCGGCGTGGCACGTTCTCGCAGCGGTTCGCCGCCATCGTGGACCGGGTCACCAACGAGGCATGGGTGCCCCTGAAGCACCTCACCGGGGACCAGGGCACCTTCGATGTGTTCGATTCCCTGCTCAGCGAGTACGCCGCGCTCGGTTTCGAGTACGGCTATTCGGTGGCGCGCCCGGATGCGCTGGTCCTGTGGGAGGCGCAGTTCGGTGATTTCGTCAACGGCGCGCAGATCATCTCGGACGAGTTCGTCGCCTCCGGCAACGCGAAGTGGACCCAGAAGTCCGGCGTCGTGCTCCTGCTCCCCCACGGCTTCGAGGGCCAGGGACCGGATCACAGCTCGGCGCGGCTCGAGAGGTGGCTCCAGCTCTGCGCCGAGAACGCGCTTGCCGTGTGTCAGCCGTCGACGCCCGCCAGCTACTTCCATCTGCTGCGCCAGCACGCCTACGTCAACTTCCACCGGCCCGTGGTGATCGCCACACCGAAGTCCATGCTGCGCAGCAAGCTGGCCACCTCGATGCCGGAGGACTTCACCTCGGGGGCCTGGCACCCGGTCCTCGACGACCCCACCGTCGAGGATCCCGCCGGCGTGGAACGCGTCGTCCTCTGCTCGGGCAAGGTCCGCTGGGACCTGGTCGCCCGTCGCGACAAGATGGGTCTCAAGGGGAAGGTGGCCGTCGTCGCGCTGGAGCGGCTCTACCCGCTGCCCAGCGAAGAGCTGGCGGCCGTGCTGCAGCGCTACCGGCATGTGGAGGACGTCCGCTTCGTGCAGGACGAGCCGGAGAACCAGGGCGGCTGGCCGTTCCTGTCCGCGCACCTCCCGAGGGGCGTCAAACGGCACCTGCCGGACTACGAGCTGCGGATGCAGCTGGTGTCGCGGGAGTGGTCATCGGCACCGTCGGTGGGGTCGCTGAAGGTCCACAAGGCCCAGGAGGAAATACTCCTGGACGCGGCGCTAGGCTGATCCGGTGTACTTCACCGACCGCGGGCTCGAGGAGCTCGCTCATCGGCGCGGCCACGAGGAGTTCACCTTCGAGTGGCTCGCGGACCAGCTGCGCACATTCGTGGATCTGAACCCGGAGTTCGAGACTCCGGTTGAGCGCCTGGCCTCCTGGCTGGCAAGGCTGGACGACGAGGAGGACGACTGATGTTGAACCTGGAAGCGCTCATCGCGCGCTACCGCACCGTGGCCGGGGCGGATCCCGAGGGCCTGTGGTTCGCCCCGGGCAGGGTGAACCTGATCGGCGAGCACACCGACTACAACGACGGATTCGTGCTGCCGTTCGCCCTGGAGCGCAAAGCCGTCATCGCCGGCGGACGCCGCGACGACGACCGCCTGGTGATGGTCTCCCTCGAGCTCGACGACGAGGTGGGTGTCGCGCTCGCTGACCTGGCCCCCGGCACCGATGGGTGGGCCTCCTACCTGGCCGGCGTGGCGTGGGCCCTTCGCGAGGCGGGCCACGACGTGGGCGGGGCCACCCTGGTGATGACCTCGGACGTGCCCCTGGGTGCGGGCCTCTCCAGCTCTGCCGCCATCGAGTGCGCCACCGTCGCCACCCTGGCGGACCTGTACGGGCTCGACATCCCCAAGATGGACCGGGCCAAGCTCGCCCGGGTGGCGGAGAACGCCTACGTCGGCGCCCCCACCGGCCTGCTGGATCAGGCGGCCAGCACCTTGTGCGAGGCGGATTCCGGCCTGTTCCTGGACTGCCGGACGCTGGAGACCCAGCACGTTCCACTGCCGATGGCAGAGCAGGGCTACGAGATCCTCGTGTTGGACACCAAGACCCCGCACAGCCACGTCGACGGCGAGTACGGGTCCCGTCGTGCCTCCTGCGAGGAGGCCTCGGCCATCCTCGGGGTCCCCGCCCTGCGGGACGTGACGGACCTTGAGGAGGCCCTGTCCCAGCTGGAGGACGAGACGCTGCGCAAGCGCGTCCGCCACGTCGTCACGGAGAACGAGCGGGTGCTGCAGGCCTTCGAGCTGGCCAAGCGCGGAGACCTGCCCGGCCTCGCGCCCCTCCTGGACGCCTCCCACGCCTCGATGCGCGACGACTACGAGATCACGGTGCCCACCGTCGACCTCGCCGTGGAGGCGGCACGGGCCGCCGGCGCCCTCGGAGCCCGGATGACCGGTGGCGGCTTCGGTGGCTGCATCATCGCCCTGACGCACGCGGGCGAGGCCGATGGGATCGGCAGGGCTGTCGCGGGGGCCTTCGCCGAGGCCGGCTACGGGACCCCGGAGTGGTTCTCAGCCACCCCGGCGCCCGGAGCCGGGCGGCTCCCGGGCCACTGACAGGGGCCTCACACCAGGTCAGGGGCGCCGTTCAAGCTCTCGACGGCCCACGGCGAGCACCGCTGTGACCGCCGTCGCGAGCACGAACGGGGCCACGATCAGGCTGCCGACGAACTGGGCCCGGTCCGCGGTGGTGAGGAAGCTGCCCACCACCATCAGGTGCAGCAGCGACGAGGCCACGATCAGTCCGAGCGCCCACGGAACACGCTTGACCACCAGCCAGGCGATCAGCAGCAGCCCCGCCCCGTAGGCGATCAGCACCGCCGCGATCCCGACGCCGAACAGCCTCGCGTTGGCCGCCACGGTGGCCACCCCGATGCCGATGGTGGCCACCCCCGCCGCGGCGGTCAGGATCACGCAGATCGCGAGCAGGGGGCTTCGGAAGACGGAGTTCACGCCCCGAGCCTGCCCGACTCGGACGAAATACCACAAGTTGCCCGGCCATTGGGTGTGGATCACCGCGTGGCCAGCAGCTATTGCCTATCGTAGGTCGCGGGGGTAGCCTGCTTGAGCTTGACGGCTATCCTTGCCCTCGATCATCCCCAACACGAAGGAGCCCCCACTATGGATTGGCGCCACAAGGCCGCCTGCCTCACGGAGGATCCGGAGTTGTTCTTTCCCGTCGGAAACACGGGCCCGGCGCTGCAGCAGATCGAGGAAGCCAAGAAGATCTGCATGCGTTGCGTCGTCCGGGAACAGTGCCTCTCATGGGCGCTGGAGGCGGGTCAGGATCACGGGGTGTGGGGCGGTCTGAGCGAGGACGAGCGTCGAGCCATCAAGCGGCGCGCCGCACGCTCGCGGTTGCGCAACTCCTGAGCCGTCGCTGCGCGGCACACTTGTGGGATGACCGACAGGCTTCAGAAAGCCTTCGACGCAGCCCCTCGGAGGCAGTTCCTCCCTGCGGATCAGCGCCACCTCAGTGACCTCGACGCCCCGCTGGCCATCGGCCACGGAGCCACCAACTCGCAGCCGTCCACAGTGCGCTTCATGCTCGAACTCCTGGACGCGCAGCCCGGGCAACGCGTGCTTGACGTCGGCAGCGGTTCCGGGTGGACCACCGCGCTGCTCGCGGAGCTCGTGGGCGCCGATGGGCTGGTGATCGGCGTCGACATTACCCCTGAGCTGGTGTCGATGGGCCGCACGAACCTGGGCGGCGGGCGGCCGTGGGCCCGCGTCGAGCTGGCGCAACCAAGTGTGCTGGGGTGGCCCGCCGAGGCGCCGTTCGACCGGATCCTGGTGTCGGCCGATGGGGGCCGGGTCCCCCCCGAACTCGAGGACCAGCTCGCGCCGGACGGGCGCATGGTCCTCCCGGCGGACCGGGAGATGGTGGTGGTGCACAGGCGTCCCGACGGGGCCGTCCGTCGGCGTCGGGCCAAGGGCCTGTTCAGCTTCGTTCCTCTGCGCTGACCAGTCAGGCGACGACGGCGGGCACCTGAAGGGCGATCGTGGCCACCGTCCCCTGCGTGTCGTGCCGGTTCTCGATGGTCAGCGTGCCGTGCAGGTCCTTGATCAGGGTGGAGATGATCGCCAAGCCGAGCGACGTCTGATTGCCCAGGATGAAGTCCTCAGGCAGTCCGTGGCCGGCATCGACGATCCGGATCGTCAGAGCGCCACCGACCCGCTCGGGGAGCACCTCGACGTAACCGGAAGCGCCGTCCAGGCCGTGCTCGACGGCATTCTGGCAGAGCTCGGTCACCACCATGGACAGCGAGGTGGCCATCTCCGCCGGGATCACCCCGAACGATCCACGCCGCACGGCCTTGACGATGCCGTGGGAGGCAGCCAGGTCCCCCACCATGTCCAAGATCTTGTCGCACACCTCGTCGAAGGCCACCGCCTCGCCCAGGCTGTAGCTCAGTGTCTCGTGCACCATCGCGATGGAGGACACCCTCCGCATCGCGTCGCGCAGCGCCTCCTTGCCCTCAGGTGACGACAGCCGGCGCGACTGCATTCGCAGCAGTGCGGCTACAGTCTGCAGGTTGTTCTTCACGCGGTGGTGGATCTCGCGGATGGTGGCGTCCTTGGTGACGAGCATCCGGTCGCGGCGGCGGAGGTCCGTCGTGTCACGGCAGAGCACCAGCATGCCGGCGGAGGTGTACTCGAGCCACAGCGGGAGCAGCACGAAGCGCATCGAGGCGCCACGTGACTCGACGTCGAACTCCAGCGTGAGCCGGCCGTCGAGGTCGGCGTCAACGGTCTGCCCCATCGATTCGACGCGGTCGCGCAGCTGGCGCGTCAGGTCGCGGAAGTGCTCCCCCTCGATGTCGCCGACGGCACCGAGGCGACGGAAGCCGGTCACGGCGTTGGGGCTCGCGTAGGAGATCACGCCGTCCGGCATCACCCTGAGGACGCCGTCGGCCGCGCGCGGCGCCAACGCCTTGTCCGACGGCGTGACCAGCGGGAACTCGCCGCGCATCAGCATCTGGGTGAGGATCTCAGCGGCCTCGATGAAGTTCTCCTCCAGCGCGCCGGTGGCCCGCATCCCCATCTGGTTGGTGTGGCGTTCGATGACCGCGATGGGACGGTCGTGCCGCAGCACCGGGATGGCCCACACGTCCACCGGGATCCCGGCGCCCAACTCGTTGTCGCTGGTCTCGGCGATGGCGTGCGTCATGAACGCGACCGTCACCTGATGATCGGGCTCGAACTCGATCGTCTCCCCGACGATGTCCTCCTCCAGTGCGGTCGGTCCCGTCACCGGCCGCACCTGCGCGGTGCACGAGAACACCTCGCCCTCCTCGGTGAGGGGCTTCCACAGCACCAGATCCGAAAAACTGAGGTCTGCCAGCAGATGCCACTGGGAGACGAAGGCGTCCAGCCACTCGTCGTCGGTCAGCTTTCCGAGGTCTCGCATCACGGACCCAGCTTGCCATGGATGGGCTTTAGCATGCGCGGGGGTCGATCTGGCACAATGTGGTGTCCTACAGCTACTGAAATACAAGGAGACTCTCATGGGTAAGACCGGACGCAAGCGTCGCGCTCGCCGCAAGAACAAGGCCAACCACGGCAAGCGTCCCAACACCTGAGCCGAGGCCCCGAAAACCAATAAGCCCCCGCGGATCCCTGCGGGGGCTGTTGCGTTGTCCTGTGATCAGTGGGTGCGGGTCACTCGCATCGTCTGGATCCGCGCACTCAGCGTGGCCGGCGCCTTGGCCGCCAGCTGACTGCGCTGGATCATCTCGGTGATCGTGGACTCGATCTCGAAGTTCTCCATACATCGCTCACAGGCGTGAAGGTGCAGCCGGATCAGGTCCGCGTCACCCTCGAGGAGCTCGTTGCGCAGGAACGAATGGACCTGCGAGAGCGCCTGCACGCACTCGTCCATCTCGTCGTGCTCGTGCGAGGACATGTCCGGATCCGCCATCACCGTCCCCCACTCCTGCGGCCGATGCCATTGTCACGTGCGTAATCTGCCAGCAGGTCCCGGAGCTGCGAGCGGCCCCTGTTGAGCCTGCTCATGACCGTGCCGATGGGCGTGCCCATGATCTCGGCGATCTCCTTGTAGGAGAAGCCCTCCACGTCGCTGAGCAGCACCGCCATCCGGAAGTTCTCAGGCAGCTGTGCGATGGCCTCGGCCACGGCCCCGTCCGGGGTCTGGTCCAGGGCCTCCATCTCGGCGCTGCGCAGTCCGGCCGAATCGTGCGAGGCCGCGCGGGCGAGCTGCCAGTCCGAGACCGCCTCGTCGCTGCTGGATTGTGGGGAGCGCTGCGCCTTGCGGTAGGCGTTGATGTAGGTGTTGGTCAGGATCCTGTACAGCCAGGCCTTCAGGTTGGTGCCCGGCGTGAAGGTGCGGCGCGACGCGAACGCCTTGGCGTAGGTCTCCTGGACGATGTCCTCGGCGTCGGCAGGGTTGCGGGTCATCCGCATCGCGGCGGCGTAGAGCCGGTCAACATGGCTCAGCGCTTCCTCCTCGAACGCCTCTGCTTCGGCGTCGAGGGTGTCTGCGTCCCCGGGGGCCGCGGCGAGCTCGCTGTCCATCAGAAGAGAGAATAGCGCCCCCGCGACAATCGCCTCCGCCTCAGCCACCGCAATGGCCCCCGCTGCGGGCCGGGCGCGCAGGGGCACCAGGGGCTTGACGTTCATGTAGCACCACAACGCACACCCCCGGGGGTCTATTCCCGGCGGTGCCAATCAGGTCAGTCGGGCACTGGCTCGATCAGCTGCGGGCCGTCGGTACCCACCGTGTTGACCGCCCGCGACACCTTCAGATGGGCCAGCGACGTCGGCGCCCGCAACAGCGACACCGCCGCCCGCGCGTCCGTCAGCCCTGGATCCAACCAGTGCTCCCAGGCCTCGCGAGGAACCGTCATGGGCATCCGGTCGTGCACCCAGCCGAGCTCGTCGGTGGCCTCCGTCGTGAGGATGGTGGTGGAGGTCAGCCATCCGTCGGGCCCCCTCCAGAACTCATAGAGGCCGGCCATCACCAGAAGGCCGGACGACGGACGCAGGAAGTAGGGCTGCTTGACCGGCTTGGCTGCGCCCTCGGGCGTCTCAGAGCGCCACTCGTAGTAGCCGACGGCGGGCAGCAGGCAGCGGCGGGCCGCCGCCGCCTTGCGGTAGGCCGGCTTCTCGGTGACAGTCTCCACGCGGGCGTTGATCATGGTGGAGCCCGGAGCCTTGGCCCAGCTGGGCACCAGCCCCCATCGGAGCGGCACCAGCTTGCGCGTCACCTGCCCGTCGGAGGCCCGGTCCAGGACGCCCGGCACCAGATCCGTGGGGGCGATGTTGTAGCGGGGGGCGCACACCTCCGCCATCTCGTCGGCCACGAAGGAGATCTCGAACTCCTCGACCAGCTCGTCGGGATTCGCGGTGGCCGCGTAACGTCCGCACATGCTCGAAGCCTAGTAGTAGTGTGGCCGCATGAGTCTGCTGCGATTTGTTGCCCGGAGTCTGTTCGCCAGCTACTTCATCGCCGAGGGGGTGAAGGCTGTCACCAGGCCCGCTGAGCTCGCGCCGGACGCCGAACGCTTCACCTCCGCCGTCTCGCCGCTCCTCCAGCGTGTGGTGCCGGCAGACGTCGCCTCGTACGTGCCCGAGAAGGCTGAGACGTGGGTGCGCCTCGCGGGCGTGGCTCAGATCGCCGGCGGCGCGATGTACGCCACTGGGATCGGTCGCCGTCTAGGGGCGCTGCTTCTGGCCAAGGCGTCGGTGCTCAATCTCGCCATCGCCCTGCCGGACAAGGACGCCACGAAGGTGGCCAAGGACGCCGCCCGGCCGGAGGTGCTGCGCAACGCTGCACTCCTGGGCGCCGCTGTGCTCGCCGCACAGGACACCGAGGGCAAGCCCAGCCTGTCGTGGCGGGCTGATCACGCCGCGAAGGTCACCGAGAAGAAAGCCGCCGCCCTCGGCGGTGACGTGAGCCGGTCCGCCCAGAAGGCCGCCGATCGCGCAGAGAAGCGGGCGAAGCAGCTCGCGAAGCGGGCCCGCAGGTCGGCCAAGGCGTTCAGCAAGAAGATCGAGGCCACCGTCAGCTGATGACGTACCCGCTCCCCCGTGCCCTGACCCCCGTCGAGGGGGAGGTGCTCGTGCCCGGCTCGAAGTCGGAGACCAACCGGGCCCTCGTGCTGGCCGCCCTCGCGGACGGGCCCAGCACCCTCACCGGCGCGTTGGAGTCGCGGGACTCCGCGCTGATGATCGGGGCGCTCCGGGCGCTGGGCGTGCGCGTCGAGGACCGTGGGGAGACGTTGGTCGTCTCACCTCCTCAGCGGTTCAAGGGCGCAGCGCTCATCGACTGCGGGCTCGCCGGCACTGTGATGAGATTCGTGCCGCCGTTGGCCCTGCTGGCAGAGGGCCCGTCATCCTTCGTCGGTGACCCGCACGCCAGCCAGCGCCCCATGGGCCCGCTCCTGGACGGGCTGCGGCAGTTGGGCGCGGTGATCTCCGGCGATGCCCTTCCCTTCACCCTCAGCCCCCCCGTTGAGCCGCGTTCGACGGCCAACATCGACGCCTCAGGTTCCAGCCAGTTCATCTCCGGTCTGCTGCTCGTCGGCGCCCGGCTTCCCCGCGGCCTGACGCTGAGACACACGGGAGACCGGTTGCCGTCGCGGCCGCACATCGAGATGACGGCCAGCATGCTGCGCGACGTCGGGGTGCAGGTCGTGGAGCAGGACGACCGGACCTGGCAGGTGTTCCCCGGCAGGATCGCGGCCCGCAGTCGCACCATCGAGCCGGATCTCACCAATGCCGCGGTGTTCCTCGCGGCCGCTGCGGTCACCGGAGGAAGGGTCACCGTCCCCGGCTGGCCGAGGCGCAGCCTGCAGCCGGGTGCCGTGTTCCTCGACGTGATCACGGCGATGGGTGCGACGGTCGAACGCTCCGCGGGCACCGCGACGGTCGCCGGGACGGGTCGGCTCACGGGCATCGACGTGGACCTCACCACCGCCTCCGAGCTCACCCCCGTGGTGGCGGCGCTGGGGGCGCTCGCCGAGGGCACCACCATCATCCGCGGGGTCGCCCACATCCGTGGGCACGAGACGGACCGGCTCGCGGCCCTGGTCACCGAGCTGCGCCGGTTGGGCGCCCAGGCTGAGGAGACCGAGGACGGGCTCAGGATCGTCGGCGGCGGTGAGCTTCGGCCGGCCGTGCTGCACACCTACGCCGACCATAGGATGGCGCACTTCGCCGCGCTCCTGGCCCTCACGGTGCGCGGGATCGAGGTCACGGACATCGAGTGCGTCTCCAAGACGATGCCGCACTTCGCGCGGGACTGGAACGGGCTGGTCCACGCGTGAGGCAGCGGTGAAGTCCCTGCGGGAGGACGACCACAGCGGCTTCGACCGGCCCCGCCGTCGCTCGAGGCCCCGTACCAAGGAACGGCCTGACTACTCGGAGCTCCCCGTGGCCCGTGTCATCTCCGTGGATCGCGGCCGCTACCGCTGCACCCTCAACGGCAACGACGTCACGGCGGTGCGTGGACGGCTGATCGACCGCAAGGGCGGCGTGCTCGTCGGAGACAACGTCCGGCTGGACGGGGACTCCACCGGCGAGGAGGGCACGCTGTCGCGCATCGTGGAGGTGCTGGAGCGCACCACGGTACTTCGCCGCTCGGCAGACGACGCCGACACCTTCGAACGGCCCATCGTCGCCAACGCGGATCAACTGTTCATCGTGACGGCCCTCGCGGACCCTCCCCCACGGATGGGCATGATCGACCGGATCCTGGTGGCGGCCTTCGACGCCCGCATCGCGCCTGTGCTGTGCCTCACCAAAGCGGACCTGGCCAGCCCCGTCGAGCTGCGGCACGCCTACGAGCCGTTGGGGGTCCCCATCCTGGTGACCGACCCGGAGGCAGACCTGAGCGCCGTGAGGGAGGCGCTCAAGGACCGGGTGACGGTGTTCGTCGGTCACTCCGGGGTGGGCAAGTCCACGCTGGTCAACCGCCTGATCCCCGGGGCGGGGCGGGCAACAGCGGAGGTGAGCGAGCTGACCGGCAAGGGTCGGCACACCTCCACGTCGGCCATCGCGATGGAGCTTCCAGGCGGCGGCTGGATCATCGACACCCCCGGGGTGCGCTCGTTCGGGATCAGCCACGTGCAGACCACCTCGATCCTGGGCGCCTTCCCGGACCTGGCGGAGTTCGCCGAGGACTGCCCCCGTGGCTGCAGCCACCTCACCGGCGTGATCGAGTGCGCCCTCGACGACGCGGTCGCGGCGGGGACGCTGGCCCCCGAGCGGCTCGCCTCGTTCCGCAGGATGGGCCGGGCGTTCACCTGAATCGAGCGCCCGACGCGCTAGGTTTGGCGCATGGCTGTCTCGAAGGACCTCACGGACGATCTGCGCCTGGCGCACCTCATGGCAGACGACGCGGATTCGCTGTCGATGAGCAAGTTCAAGGCTCAGGATCTGAGGTTCACCAGCAAGCCGGACAACACCCCGGTGACGGAGGCCGACACCGCCGTCGAGGAGTCCATCCGCCGCACCCTTGCCCGCACCCGCCCCCGCGATGCGGTCCACGGCGAGGAGTTCAGTGACACCGGAAAGTCGTCGCGGCGCTGGATCATCGACCCCATCGACGGCACCAAGAACTATCTGAGGGGCGTGCCGGTCTGGGCCACGCTGATCGCCCTGGAGGTGGATGGTGAGATCGCCGCCTCCGTGGTGTCGGCCCCCGCGCTGAACAGGCGGTGGTGGGCGAGCACCGGCGGCGGCGCCTACACGGGACGCTCCCTGCTCAGCTCAACCGAGCTTCGGGTGAGCCGCGTCGAAACCATCGGTGACGCGTCGCTGTCCTACTCGGACATCGCTGAATGGGTGGACACCGGCCGCGGCCAGGGCTTCATCGACCTGATGCGCAGCTCGTGGCGGACGCGGGCCTACGGCGATTTCTGGAGCTACATGCTGGTGGCCGAAGGCTCCGTGGACGTGGCGTGCGAGCCGGACCTGGAGTTGTACGACATGGCTGCGCTCGAGGTCATCGTCCGCGAGGCGGGCGGCCGGTTCAGCAACCTCGACGGCGTCGACGGCGTGGGCGGCCCGGGGGCTCTGGCCACCAACGGTCTGCTCCACCACGCCGCCATGGAGTTCCTGCGCGCTCCCGTCGCTTAGTCCACCGACTCCTGAGGAGGCCCACGTCGCGAAGCGACCCCTCGGCCCCTCCCCCTCGCTCCCTGAGGAGGCCCACGTCGCGAAGCGACCGTCGGCCGTCTCGAAGGGTCGAATCGCAACCTGACAAGCGACCCCACCCAAGGGCCAGATACAACCCTTCGAGACGAGCCCCGCCGCTCCGCGGGCGGCTCTCCTCAGGGAACGAAAGGCACGAGCCCCGCCGCTCCGCGGACGGCTCTCCTCGGGAACGAAGGCACGAGCCCCGCCGCTCCGCGGACGGCTCTCCTCGGGAACGAAGGCACGAGCCCCGCAGCTCAGTCCACCGATCCCTGAGGAGGCCTACGTCGCGAAGCGACCGTCGGCCGTCTCGAAGGGTCGAATCGCAACCTGACAAGCGACCCAGAGGCGTCAGAGGACGCGGACGCGCACCGTCTCGTCGAGCGCCTCAAGGTCCGCCAGCAGCCCGTCGTACTTCTCGCCCTGCACGTCGGTGACCACGTAGCCCAACTGGCCGCGGGTGGCCAGCGTCTGGGAACCGATGTTCATGTTGTGCGTGGCGAACAGCTGGTTCAGCCGCGCCAGGACGCCGGGCACGTTGTGGTGCAGGTGCACCACGCGCGCCGTCGACGTGGGGCCGGCCGGCACCTCGGGGAGGTTGACGCTCATCGACGTCGATCCGAGGGTCTCGTAGTCGTTGAGCTTGCCTGCGACGAAGCGGCCGATATCCACCTGGGCCTCCTGCGTCGAGCCTCCAACGTGAGGGGTGAGGATCACGTTGCTGAGTCCCTGCAGCTTGGAGACGAACGGCTCGTCCTTGGCCTTCGGCTCCGAGGGGAACACGTCGATCGCGGCGCCGGCGACGTGGCCGGAGACGAGGTTGTCGTAGAGCGCGTCAAGGTCCACCACGGCCCCGCGACACAGGTTGAGGAAGAGCGACCGTGGCCGCATGGCGGCGAACTGCTCGGCGCCGAACATGTCCTTGTTCTCCGGGCGACCGTCCACGTGCAGAGACACCGTCTCCGCCTCTCCGAGCAGCTCCTCGAGGGTATCGACGCGACGCGCATTGCCGAGCGCCAGACGGTCCACCAGGTCGTAGAAGATCACGCGCATCCCCAGCGACTCCGCCACCACAGACAGCTGGGAGCCGATGTTGCCGTACCCGATGATGCCGAGGGTACGGCCGCGCACCTCGTGCGAGCCGACTGCGGACTTGTCCCAGATCCCTGCGTGCATATCGCGGTTGCGGTCCGGGAGCCGGCGGGCCATGGAGATGATCTCGGCGATGGCCAGCTCCACGACGGAGCGCGTGTTGGAGTAGGGCGCGTTGAACACCGCGACACCATGGTCCGTGGCCGCCTCCAGGTCGATCTGGTTGGTGCCGATGCAGAAGGCGCCGATGGCGCTGAGCTGCGGCGCCGACTCGAGGGCGGCGCGCGTGACGTAGGTGCGCGATCGGATGCCGAGGTAGTCCACCCCCTTGAGGGCGGCCATCAGGTCCCGCTCGGCCAGCGCCCCGGGCCGGGAGTCGACCTCGTAGCCCTTGGCCTGGAGAGCCTTGACGGCGTCGGCGTGGATGTTCTCAAGTAGCAGTGCCTTCACGCTGGGCATTCTAGGCCCGCGCGCCCCGGTGCCCCGAACCCGTCCGCTCGCGGCGTAGGGAAGCACTGGTCAATGCTGTTCTCGGCGAGGACGTGCCGGGCGGGATGAGGTGGCACCACTCCGGCTGGTGCGTGTACTTGACGTCCATATCCAGGTGGAGGGGCGCCAGATCGCCCGATCCGGTGCGCCGCAGCCAGGACATGATTGATCAGTGGTTCCCTGAAGTCAGAGGGTCAGGGTGGCGTCCACCAGGGCCGCGGTGTAGGGGTGCCTGGGCGCGCCCAGCACATCGGCGACGGTGCCCTGCTCGACGATCCGTCCAGCGTTGACCACCACCACCCGCTCGCACAGGTGCCGCACGATAGACAGATCGTGGGAGACGAGCACCAACGTGAGCGAGCGCTCCTGGACCTCCGCGGTGAGCAGGTTCAACACCTGCGCCCGGACCGAGACGTCGAGCGCCGAGACCGGCTCGTCGGCCACCAGGAGTGACGGGTCGCTGATCAATGCCCGCGCGATGGCCACCCGCTGCCGCTGCCCGCCGGAGAGCTGGTGTGGGAAACGGTCCATCATCTCCTCCGTCAGCCCCACGCCGAGCAGCGCCCCGGCGACGACGTCCCGGGTGGGCTCCGGCACGTCGCCGCGACCGCGGAGGACGGGAGACCGCAGCGGTTCGGCCACGATGTCGCCCAGGCGCATCCTCGGGTTCAGGGAGGAGTTCGGGTCCTGGAACACCATCGACGCCGCCGACCGCAGGAAGCCACGGTCCCTCTCCTTCAACCCGACGATGGATCGGCCGTCGAACAGAACGTCGCCGTGCGACGGCGGCTGCAACCCCAGCATCAGGCGCGCCATTGTCGTCTTGCCGGATCCGGAGCCGCCGACGATGCCGATGCGCTCCCCCCGACCGACCTCGAGGTCGATGCCGTGGAGCGCGACGAACGGCTTGCCCGCCCTGCGGTAGGTGACCTCGGCGTCACGCAGCTCCACCAGGCTCATGAGGTGACTCCAGGGTAGTAGTCCTCGACGCTGGGCAGCGGCTGCCCCGGCTGCACCCGGTCTATCCTCGCCGACGCGATGAGCCCCTGCGTGTAGGGGTGACGGGGCTGGGCGATGACCTCGTCGATGGTGCCCTGCTCCACGATCTCGCCCTGCAGCATCACCGCCACCCGTTGGCACACCTGCCGCACCACAGCCAGGTCGTGCGAGACGAACACCGCGGCACGGTCCGCGAGCTGCTCGGCGAGGAGGAGCAGGATCTGGCGCTGCACCAGCACGTCGAGGGCTGTGGTGGGCTCGTCGCAGAGCACCAGGCCGGGCTGGTTGGCCAGCGCCATCGCGATCAGCGCCCGTTGCCGCTGCCCTCCGGAGAGCTCGTGAGGATAGGAGTCGGCGATGCGGTCGGGCTCGGTGATGCCGACGCGGCCCAGCCAGGTGAGCACCTCGTCGTGGATGGCGCCGCGCCGTTCGCCGTGGTGCAGCGCCACCACCTCTCCCACCTGACGACCCACCTTCATGGTGGGGTCCAGCGCCGTCATCGGTTCCTGGAAGATCATGGAGATCTCGTCGCCGCGCAGCTTCTGGAGCTCGCGCTCGGGGAGGCCCACGAGCTCGCGCCCGTCGAGCTTGATGCTGCCGGTGATCCGGGCGTGGGCTGGCAGCAGGCCCATGATGGCGAGCGCCGTCACGGACTTCCCGGAACCCGACTGGCCGATGATGCCCAGCCGCTCACGCTCGTCGACGGCGAAGCTGATCCCACGCAGCGCCGGCTGCCGGCTTCCGCCGAATTCGACGCGGAGGTCTGTGACCTCGAGGTAGCTCATCGGATCTCCCTCAGCCTCGGGTCCAGCAGGTCCCGCAGCCCGTCTCCAAGCAGGTTGAACCCCATGGTGGCCACCGCGATGGCCAGCCCTGGCCACAGCGCCAGCAGTGGGGCGTTGAAGATGTAGCCCTGCGCCTCCCGCAGCATCCGCCCCCAGGTGGGGGCCTCGGGACCTGAGCCGAGGCCGAGGTAGGACAGGCCCGCCTCGGCGAGGATCGCGATGCCGATGCTCACCGAGACCTGCACGCCGACGATCGGGGCGATGTTGGGCAGCACGTGCCGCCACGCGACGGCGAGGTGCGGGGTGCCGCTGAGCCTGGCCGCCTCCACGTAGCCCTGGCTCATCACCTGCAGCGTGGCCGCCCGCGCGATGCGCACGAATGCGGGGACGGAGGCGAGCGCGATGGCCATCATCGCGGTCCAGGTGGAGCCCCCCAGCGCCGCGGCGAAGAGGATGGCCAGCAGCAGTGCGGGGAACCCGTACAGGATGTCGGCGAGGCGCGCGGGGATCTCTCCCTGCCAGCCGCGGACCATGCCGGAGACGATGCCCAACGGCACGCCGATCCCGGCCGCCACCGCCACAGAGACGATGCCGACGAGCAGGCATATCTTGGCGCCGCTGAGGAGCCGGGAGAAGATGTCCCCACCCAGGCCGTCGGTGCCCAGCAGGTACGGCCAGCCGGGGGGCTGCAGCCCCGTGGACACCACTGCGTCGGGTGGGAACGGGGTCCAGACCAGGCCGACGGCGGCCATCACGACCACGATCCCGATGAGCACGGCCCCCAGGTAGAGCGTGCCGCGCTTCATCGGGACTCACCGCTTCGCCGTAGCCGCGGGTCGATGATCTGGTAGGCGATGTCGACGAGGAAGTTGATCACCAGCACCGCCCAGACCAGCAGCAGGACGATTGCCTGAACCACGCCGAGGTCGCGCTGCGAGACCGCCAGCAGGAGGGAGGATCCAAGCCCGGGCAGCGCGAACACCTGCTCGATGATGATCGCTCCCACCAGGAGTGTCGCGAGTTGCAGCCCGATGACGGTCAGTAGCGAGATGGCCGCGTTGCGCAGCCCGTGGCGCCACAGCGCTCCGGTGTATGACCACCCGACGGCGCGGGCCGTCCTGAAGTAGTCCTCATGGATCACCTCCAGGACCGAGCTGCGGACGTAGCGGGAGATGACGCTGGCCTGCACGATGGCCAGGGACGTGACGGGCAGGATCAGGTGCCGGATCCACTCCCCCACCGAATCCCAGTAGGAGACGTATCCGCCGGCCGGGAGCCAACGGAGTTGCACCGCGAAGAGGACCACGAGCCAGATACCGGCCCAGAAGGCGGGCACCGCGAGACCCACCTGGGAGAGGGCCGAGACCACCACCCCGTCGGCGTGGCGGCGACGCACGGCGGCATAGGCGCCCACGGGGAGCGCGATGAGGATGGCCGCCAGCATGCCGAAGAGGATCAGCCAGGCCGACACCTCCAGTCGCGACGCGATCAGCGGCGCAATGGGTCGGCGGCTGAAGTAGGACACCCCGAAGTCGAACCGCACCGCCCCCCAGAGCCACTCGAGATACCTGGTGAGGAAGGGGCGGTCGAGGCCCAGCTCGGCCCGCAGCCGCTCCGCCTCGCCGGGTGAGGCGTTGGTGCCGAGGATCACCTGGGCGATGTCGCCGGGCAGCGCGTTGGTGGCGGCGAAGATCAGCAGGGAGGCGAGCAGGAGGCTCGCGAGCAGCCACGCCACCCGCGCGGCCGCCCGGCGAAGGGCCATGGGTCAGCTCCTGGCGGCAATCGTGGTGAGATCGAAGGCGAGGCTGATCTGGTTGGCCTGGATGCCGGAGATCTCGGGGGTGGTGATGATGAGGTTGGGCAGCAGGAACAGCCAGCTTGCCGCCGCGTCGTCGGCGAGAATCCGGGCGGCCTGCCTGAGCTTGGCCACCTGCTCTTCGGGTGTGCCGGCGTCCGCCTCGGTGACGAGTTCCTGGAACTCGGGGTTGTCGTAGCCCCAGTAGTACTCGGGGTTGGCGAAGGCGCCGATGTCGCGGGGTTCGACATGGGCCACGATGGTCATGTCGTAGTCGTGCGCGGTGTAGACCAGATCCAGCCAGCGGGCGGGGAACTCCAGCTCGTCGAGCTCGACGGTGATCCCCACCTCCTGCAGCTTGGCCGCGATGTAGCGGCCGGCCGGGGGCCCGTAGGGAAGGTTCGGCACCCGCAGCCGCAGGGTGAGGCCGGTGGCGTAGCCCGCCTCTGCGAGGAGCTCGCGCGCCTTGGCCTGGTCGAAGGGGTAGGTGTCGGACAGGTCCTCGAACCAGGGGTCCGTGGGCGGCACCATGGAGCCGATCAGGGTGCCCTTGCCACCCCATGCGGCGTCGATGAGGGCCTCACGGTCGATGGCGTGGTTGATGGCCTGACGCACCTTGAGGTCCTGCAGCGCGGGGGTGCGGTGGTTGAACCCGAGCACCACCTCGCCGTCGGTGGTGCCCTCGTGGACGGTGAAGCGCTCCTCGTCGTCGAACTGGCCGATGGCCTGGGGCACCGTCAGGTTGGAGATGATGTCCAGCTGCCCGGCGAGCATCGCGGTGTTCATGGCGTTGGGGTCCGCGTAGTAGCGGAAGATGACCGATCCGAACCTGCTGGGTGTGGCCCAGTAGCTGGGGTTGGCCTTGAGCTCCACAGAGGATCCCTCCTCCCACGCCACGAACTGGAACGGGCCGGAGCCGGCGGGGGTGGTGTCCAGGTTGGCGGCGCCGGTGGGGTCCGTGACGATCCCGGCCGGGCCGGTCATCTCGTAGAGCCACTGGTTCGACGGCTGGTTGAGCGTGACCTCGACGGTGTCCTCGTCGAGGGCTTCGATGGTGTCCACTGCGGCCCACTTGCCCTTGATCTGGTCGGTGGCCGCGGCGCCCCGGTTTCGTTCGAAGCTCTCGACGACCGCCTCAGCGGTGACGTCCGTGCCGGAGGCGAAGCGGGCGCCCGAGTCGATGGTGAAGGTGTAGACCGTGTTGTCCTCGGAGGTGAGCCACTCTGAGGCGAGCAGCGGCCGGATCGTTCCCTCGCCGTCGAGCTTCACCAGGGTCTCGTAGACGTTGTAGAGGAGCACGAAGGGCGTGCCCGCGCCCGAGACGGTGATCATGTCCAGACCGGCGGGCTCACCGGTGGCCCCGATGGTGAGGGTGCGCGCCTCCTCCTCTTCCTCGACGGGCGGGCGGGTGCAGGCCCCCAGTGCCGTCGACAGCAGAAGGACCATGACGATCCCCAGGGTGCGGGCTCGGCGCATTTCTTGGGTTCCCTTCCGGCAACGGTCAACGGCTGGTTCAGTCTACCCACCGGGCACCTCTCACACCCGCGACGCTCTCCACGGGCGCAAACATGGCCGAGACGGCAGGATAGGCGCCATGGCGGAGGAGCAGGGGCACGGGTTCTCGTGGCACGACACGGGGCGCGCGCTGCAACGGGCCTCGATCAGGGCCTTCGACGTGTCGGAGCGCACCGCCAGGCGGGGGTGGCGCTCTCAGCAGCGGCGCGTGGGACGGTGGCGGTCGCGGCTGTTCATGATCCTGCAGATCTCGCTGGCCGCCGGAGCATCGTGGTGGATCGCCCGGCGTCTTCTGGACCATGAGGAACCGTTCCTCGCCACGGTGGCCGCCATCATCTGTCTGGGTTTCTCCTTCGGCCAGCGTCTGGGCCGCGTGGTCGAGGTGGCCGTTGGGGTCACCATCGGGGTGTTCGTGGGCGACGTGTTCGTGCACTACTTCGGCACCGGCGTCTGGCAGATCATCCTGGTGGTGGCCGTAGCGATGTCCATCACCACCTGGCTGGGGGCGCGCACCCTGATGGTGACGCAGTCGGCGGTCCAGGCGGCGGCGGTCCTCACGGTGCTCCCCGGCGTCGACGCCGGCATCTCCCGGTGGCAGGACGCTCTGGTGGGATGCGCCGTGGCGCTCCTGTTCGCCACGGTGGCGCCCACCTCACCGATCGATCGTCCGAGGATGATCGCGGCCAAGGTGCTCCACGAGGCGGCCATCACGGTGCGCGCGATGGTGGGCGCCCTGCAGAGGCACGACGTCGACGCGGCGGAGCAGCTTCTGACCCGGGCACGCGCCACGGAGGGTGAGCTGTCCGCGCTGCTTGCCGCGTCGTCGGAGGGCATGGCCGTGGTCCGCACCTCACCCTTCCTCCGACGGCATCGTGACGCCGCGCTGCAGGTGGCGGACCTCGTCGTCCCGCTGGACCGGTTCATCCGCAACCTGCGGGTGCTGGCGCGCCGGTGTGCGGTGGCCGCGCACCGGGGTGAGACAGTGCCGGAGGAATACCTGGAGCTCTTGGCCGAGTTCGCGCAGGTGATCGACGAGTGTGCGGCCGAGCTGTTCGCCCGCAGGCTCCCCACAGCCAAGCTGGACGCGCTGCGCGAGCTGGCCGAGCGGTCGGCCCACGTGCCGATCCTGCCGAAGCTCTCCTCCACCGTGGTGCTGGCCCAGGTCCGCTCGATGCTGGTGGACCTGTTGGAGCTGTGCGGGGAGGACTACACCGACGCCAGGGACGCCGTCCCTGACATGGACTGACGCAGCCCTCGACTCAGTTCCCGCGGGCCTCCAGGACCGGCTTGACCAACACGCCGGCCGACTCGTCGTCCACCCCTGTCATCTGCGCCAAGGCCTTCTCGAAGACCAGCCGGGCCAGTTCATCCACGGGCTGCCGGAGGCTGGGGATTCCGATGGCCCGCGCCACCGGGCTGTCGTCGAAGCCCACCACATGCGTCCGGGTGACGCCCTGGTTCGCGAGGAAGGCCCCCAGCGCCAACGCGTCTGAGGCGCAGACGGCGGCCGTCGCGCCGCGGGTCAGAAGCTCGGCCATGCCCGCGCCTCCCGCGTCGACCGAATCCTCGCCCTCGACGGTGAGCTGACGGGCGTCGTCGTCGCTCAACGCCATGGCAGCCTGCCAGCCGGCGTGGCGATCGGCCCCCACCGGCGACCCGTCGGACCAGCCGATGAATCCGATCCGCTCGTGCCCGCGGGCCTGCAGGAAGCGCACGGCCTCCCCCGCCCCGGCGCGACCGTCGACGTCCACCCACTGGCCGTGGTCCTCTGCGCCCCACGGCCGCCCGAACGCCACGAAGGCCACACCCGCTTCGGCCAGGCAGGCGGGGCGATCGTCGCCCGTCCAGGTGTCGGTGAGAATCCCCCCGTCGATCGCGAGGGTGGCGCGCAACTCCACAAGCCGCTCCACCTCCTCGTCCCTGGAGTCGGCGGGGAATACGACGACGCGGTAGCCGCGCTCGTCCGCCACCGTGACGAGCGCGCGCAGGAAGTCGTCCATGAAGGCACCGGAGATGCCGTTGCGGGGCGGGCTGAGCCGGATGCCCACCGCCATGGCGCGTTGGTTGCGAAGCGCTCGCGCCGCGGCGGAGGGCCGGTAGCCGGAGTTGTCGATCGCGGCCTGGACCCGGGCCCTGGTTTCGGCCCTGACTCTGTCAGGGAAGTTGATGACGTTCGAGATGGTCTGGCGTGAGACCCTCAGCTCCGCGGCCAGGCTGGCGAGCGTCGGCTTCTTCATTGGGCCTCCGTTGATCGTTCAAGGTGCCGCCATGCTCCAACCCCCGCCGCTCGGGTGTCAACGACAACGACCGAATCGTTACCGTTCTGACACCCACCGACGATGCCATCAGGCACCTGGTCCTGCCACCCCACACTCGCAGTGACCGTCACGCACTGCTGGCCGAGAAGGTGGCGATCAACCGTTGGCTGAGGTGCCGCGAAGGAACTGGAACCCTTCCCGTTGGCTGAGGAGCCGCGCAGCGGCTCGAGCCCTCCCCGACGGCTGAGGTGCCGCGAAGCGGGCTCGAGCCCTCCCCGACGGCTGAGGAGCCGCCGATCGGCGGCGAGGGCATTCACCGTTGGCTGAGGTGCCGCGCAGCGGCCTCGAAGCCTAAGAAACGCTAGCTGGCAAGCCAACTCACCCGACGCATCGAGGCCTCGACACCGTCGCCGCCCCCCCAGCAACCACCAGAAAAACTTCTCAAAGAATTTCTGCCCGGCGCCCCTGCTGGGAGCCAAAAATGTCAGTGGTCGGACATAGCGTGGAACCCATGAAGGACAAGGCGCGTGAGATCGCGGAGCAGTTGCGCTCCGCCGACGAGTTGCGTCGTTTCGCCGAGGCCCAGATCCTGACCCTGCTGTGTGATCTGGCGGACCACTACGAGGTGGACTACGACCAGGTGCTGGAGGTGCTCGCTGAGCGCAGGGTGGTGGTCGGGGGTATCGGGACCCCGGCGGTGTCGGAGTTCATCGGCTTGGAGCTGGCCGGGTTGCTGCGCTGCCCACCGATCGTGGCTGCCTCGAAGCTGGCTGATGCTTTGAGCTTGAAGCATCGTCACCCGCGGCTGTATGGGGCGGTGCAGGAGGGCCGGATCGAGGCGGCCAGGGCCTGTAAGGCGGCCGACCTGTGCCGCGAGCTACCCGCCGAGGGGGCCGACGCCGTCACCTGAGGCAACTGGAGAGGGGACGGCCCTCGCCCGCGTCGCGAAGCAACCGCAGGACGTCTCCAAGGATCGAGAACCCGCGGCCAAACGCAAGGGTGAGGGACGGCAGGGCGGCACCGCGCCGCGGTGCCCAACCCGACGATCACCCCGCTGGCATCCCGCTCAAGCAGACCCAACCCCAACGCCGCCCTTCCGGCCCGCACCCGGACAAGACCACGCCACAGGCACGACGAGTGCGGGGAGACGGGAGACGATGCCCGGTCGGCCTCAACCACCCGACCACGGTGTGACCAGTAGCCCACAACCAGACTCTGGATCACGGCCGACCGGGCATCGTCTCCCGGCTCACCGCACCCGACCACCAGATCCCGTGAAGGTGGTAGTCACGACCCTTCGAGACGGGCCACGCCGCTCCGCGGGCGGCCCTCCTCAGGGACCGGGAAAGGACCGGCCACTAGAAAAGCTGGAGCTCGCCGTCCACCTCCACACCGACGCCCTCGGCCACCTCACCGGCACCGCCCGCACCTGGCGCGCCGACCAACCCAGACCAAAGCCAGCTCCACTGGTCCAGCCCACTGGGCTACCGCTATGAAGTCACCCCCACCGGCACCCGCATGCTCGCCTAACGGCGGGACGACTCGCTCGGCCACGAGCAACCACCAGCACGGCGACGGGGACCACCCGTCGCGTACTTCACACGCCCAGAACCCGCCAGGTGGCGGTGGTGGCCAGGATCATGACCGCTGGGACGATCGGCCACCATTTCCCCAGGCCTCTCCAGGCCAGCCACGCAGGGATCCCAAGACTGCTGGCGATTCCCATGCCCAGAAGGAGCAGATATCCGAGCCGCGGCGCAGTGTCCCGCGGGCGCCCGAGCCCTGTCAGCTCCAGCCTGATGGCCAGTAGGCATGCCGCGACGATTGCCGCGCCCAGCAGAGCTGAGCCGATTGCCGCCACAGCCCACGCGTGACGTCGTGCAGGCGCCATCACCGCTGAATCGTCCATTGCCTTCTCACAAGGCAGCAGCCTACGCACGTGAGTCAGTGCATACCTCGGTTCGTCGGGCGAGACGACCGTCTCCCGATAGGCATCGCGGCCCGGATGAGCCGACGGCGCTGCGGGCGGGTAGTGGCTGCCCTTCCGCATCGGAGGAGCTTCCACGAGCCGCTAGCGTTGAGCCATGACCGGAACCGACCCAGCAGAAGCCGAGTTTCGCCGCCGATTCGAGCAGGCGGTCTCGGGAACCGAGCTGGCCGACCTACGACGGCTCGCCACGGTCCTGACCAGCGATCTCGCCACGCCTGTGCGCCCAGAACTCCGGCGGCCGCCGCTCGCGGGGCCCATGATCTATCACGTCCGCGCCGAGCTTCGCGATTCGAACCCGCCGATCTGGCGAACCATCGCGCTCCGCTCAGATCTGCCTCTTGAGATGGTCCATCACACGCTGCAGATGGCGTTTGTGTGGAGTGGCGCCCACCTGTATCGGTTCTCGCTCGGCGGCGATCCTTTCGATCGCTCGGCCCAGATCTTCCTGTGCGAGTTCGACGTCGAGGAGGAGGATCCGGCCGACGGCGAATCCGCGGCCGCCGCCGACGTCAGGTTGGACGAGGTCCTCCAGCAGCCCGGCGACGTCCTGAACTACGTCTACGACTACGGCGACCACTGGGACATCACCCTCCGCCTGGAGCAGGTTCTGCCGATGCTGCCGGGCGATGCCCCCGCGCTGGTGGTCGACGGTGCGCGAGCAGCCCCGCCCGAGGACTGCGGCGGGCTGCGCGACGCTGAATCGCTGGCCGAGTTCCTCTACGACCCCGAACTCTTCGACGCCGCCGAACTCAACGCCTGGCTGCTCGATCCCGGATTCAGGGCCACGATGACCTCGCTGCCGCACCGATTGGTGATCATGCTGATGAGCTTGTCGCACGACGAGGCGGCGCTTCAATTGCTCGAACGCCTCATCGATCTGCCGGAGATAGACGACGACCCGGTCCCGGTCGAGGCGTTGGCCCCGATCCAGTGGTTCCTCGACGCCGCGGCGGGCAACGGGTTGGAGATGACGAGCGCCGGCTACCTGAAGCCGGCGCGCGTCTCGGAGGCCGCGGCCATGCTTCCCGGCATGAGTGGATGGATCGGTGCGGTGAACCGGGAGGGATCGGCCCTCCCCCTGTTGCGCTTCCGTCTCACGCTGCAGCGCCTGGGGCTGCTAAGGGTGTACAACGGCAGGCTGAAGTCCACGAGGCTGGGGAAGAAGCTTCAGAAGGACCCGGCCGCACTGTGGGCGGGCCTGGCGGGACTGGTCATCCCGTCGGCCGAGGGCTTCGAACGCGACGCGGCCCTCCTCATGTTGGCCTACGCGGCCACCGATGAGAGGGGCGCCGTCCCCGCCGATGAGGTGGCCTCGATGCTGACCCGGCTGGGCTGGCAGCTCGGCGACCATGGACCAATCCTGGGCCACCACCTCTACCAGGAGCTCTCACCGGTGC
The DNA here is from genome assembly GCF_014164775.1 of Tessaracoccus sp. MC1679. Lineage (GTDB taxonomy): Bacteria > Actinomycetota > Actinomycetes > Propionibacteriales > Propionibacteriaceae > Arachnia. The sequence continues at coordinate 106,988 of NZ_JACJGB010000005.1, read as the reverse complement.
TGCAGAACCTGGGTGACTCCCCCACGCTCCGTCAGCGCATTTCGGGCCTGGCGACGGGACCCTCAGGTTCCCGGCTCGCCAGGGCGGCCCTCATGGCCGACGGGCGCAAGGAGTGACCCGCCGGGCTCAGTAGCGCAGGATCGCGGCCAACTCGCTGTCCGCCACCACCTCCTGCGACGTGGCGTGGACCATGCCCCCGTACGCGAGCGTGTGCCTGGCCGCGGACTCCACCTCCTCGCACACGGCGAAGCGGTCGTCGGTCCCGAGACGGACGACGGGAGGGTCGCCGCCGTCCTCGACCCGCTCCCAGCACCACGGATCCGAGCGGATGAACAGCGTCTCGACGCGGCCCTGCTCCGCAGCGTCGCTCACGGCATCCACATCGCTGGACACCTGGCCGCCGGTGCCCTGCAGGTCGTGGAAGCGCGAAATGAGCCGGGTCCGGTCGGCTCGAAGTCGGCCCTCGACCAGTGGCCACGCCACCTGGTGCAGCTCGTCGACCGACAGCTCGTCGGGGCTGCGGAGCACGGCCTCGTCAAGCACCTCGGCATAGGTGTTGAGTTCCCGATAGGCCGACACGTTCTGCTCCAGGCCCACGAGCACCAGCGGGGCCGTCTGGCCGGCGAGCACCTCGCGGAGGCCGGCCTCCACCTCGCGGAAGAACCGGATCACGTCGTCCTTCTTCGCCTCGTCCGCGCCGACGCCGTGGCCGTAGAAGACGGCCCTGCCGCCGCGACCGGCGGTCAGAGACCGGGCCATGGAGTCTGAGCGTCCGCTGGGCTCTACGACGTCTGCCAGGCTCGTGGGCACGTCGTCGAGCTCGATCTGACGCACGGGGTGGCGGCTGCCGTCCATGAGCCTCACGGAGCCCTGGCTGATGGCCAGCAGCAGGAAGTGCGCGTCGCCCGAGAGGAGCCGCATGAGCGGGCCGGTCACGAAATGCTCACCGACTGCGGCGAGGGTGGGCAGGGATGCGGGGATGCGGACCATCTGGGAACCGGCCGGGGTGAGGAACATCGCCAGGCCGTCGCTCATGTACTGCCAAGGCAGATTGTTGTTGAGCAGTTCGCGCGCTGGGGCCAGGAGCGCCTCCACATCCGGCCGACGCATCTCCTGGAGCAGCACGGACTCTGCCCCCTGCACGAGGTTCTTCCACTGCAGCTGATCGGCCTGGATTCCACTGCCGAAGCGGTGGGTGGGCAGCATCAACGACACGTGGATTCCGTCGGCCTCGGATGCGGCGAGCGACTGGATGTCCGAGCGGTTGAGTAGGTCCATGGATCCTCCTGAAGTCGGGATTCTTCCAGCCTACGACCATCGCCGAGGCTCCGTTCCGCCCTTGCCAAGTTCACCAGCGTGGGCCCGCGGACGCCCTCCATCCGTCCTCGCGAGCCCCACCCTCGCACCGGTGCGATGGGCGCACCGGATTGTCTCCCTTCGTCAGCCCACCGACCCGAGTGCGAGCGGAAGCACGGCACGGGCCCCTGCCCTGCGAAGGAGTCGTCCGGCCACGGTCATGGTCCAGCGCGAGTCGACGAGGTCGTCCACCAGGAGGATCGGGCCGTCGAGACTCTCGAGGCGCTCCGACATGGCCGGCGGCACGACGAAGCGGTCCCACACATCGCGGACGCGGTACGCGCTGTTGGTGGAACCCCGAACCCGCTGGGCCCCGGGGCTGAGCCCGAGCGGACCGAGGACCTCCAGACGCCCGGCTGCGGCGATGCCCGTGGCGACCGACTCAACCAGACGGGGACGCCCGAGGCTCGGCACCCAGGCCACCGCGACCGGACGCGCGTCCCACCCCCACTCCTTGAGGACGCGGAGACATGCCCTGCCCAACTCGGGCGGCACCTCGGCGTCCACGGGGTTCCCGTCACGGTCGGAGGCGAACAGCTCACGCAGCGGCCCACCCCAGCCCAGGTCGGAGAGACGCGCGACGGCCCGCCCCACCGCGAGCTGCTCCTCGGGAGGGATCTTGCCCTTGACGGGACGACCGTCGATCCAGACGCTCAGCCTGTCGAGCCCCGTGGGCCACAACACTCGGGGCGCCAGCGGGACACCGACCCGATCCAGTGCCGTCTGGGCGCCCTGGCTGGCGGTCAGCGTCACCCCGGTCGGGTACCACGGGCCGGAACAGGAATCGCAGCGACCGCAGGCTGCGGCGTGCGGGTCGTCCAGCTCCGCGGTCAGGAACGCCATGCGGCACTCGTCGAGCTGCTCGTAGGCCAGCATGGCGCGCTGTTCCTGCTGACGGGCGGCGGCGATGCGCCCGTAGCGGTCGGCATCGTAGGTCCACGGGGCCCCCGTCGAGACCCACCCGCCCTTGACCGATTCCACCGCACCGTCGACCGCCAGCACCTTGAGCAGCAGCTCGAGCGGACCCCGCTTGATGTCCACGCGGGCCTCCAGGGCAGCCACTGACAGCGGGCGGTCAGCGTCGGCGAGGGCCGCCAGTGCCGCGTCGGCCTTGCGCTGGGTTGGCATCGCGTTCGTCGCGAAGTAGTGCCAGATCGCCTGATCCTCGGCGCCAGGCAGCAGCAGCACGTCAGCGCTCTCGGTGGCGCGGCCGGCCCGGCCGACCTGTTGGTAGTACGCCACAGGCGAGCTCGGAGCGCCGAGGTGGACGACGAAGCCGAGATCAGGCTTGTCGAAGCCCATCCCGAGGGCCGAGGTGGCGATCAGCGCCTTGACCTCGTTGCGCTTCAACGCCTCCTCGGCGACCAGACGCTCAGCCGGATCCGTCCGACCGGTGTAGGCGAGGACGCGGTGGCCTGCCTTCGCGAGCAGCGCGGCCGTGTCCTCGGCGGCAGCGACGGTGAGGCAGTACACGATCCCGCTCCCCGGGAGCGCCGCGAGATGCTCGCTGAGCCAGGCCAGGCGGCGCCAGGGCGTGCCGAGATCGAGGACGCCGAGCCGCAGCGAGTCGCGGCCCAGCGCGCCACGGAGGGTGAACACCTCCCGCCCACCGGCGGCCATCTGCTCGGCCACATCGTCGACAACCCGGGCGTTGGCTGTCGCGGTGGTGGCAAGGACGGGGACGCCATCGGGCAGGTCGGCGATGAGGTCGCGGATGCGCCGGTAGTCCGGCCTGAAGTCGTGACCCCAGTCGCTGATGCAGTGTGCCTCGTCGATCACCAGAAGGCCACAGGTCGCGACGAGCCGGGGCAGCTGTTCCGCCCGGAAAATCGGGTTGACGAGGCGCTCAGGTGAGACGAAGAGAACGTCGATCGAGTCTGCGGCCAGCAACTCCTCGATGTCGCGCCACTCGGTCACGTTGGCCGAGTTGATCGCCGAGGCTCGGACGCCTGCCCGTTCAGCTGCTGCCACCTGGTCACGCATCAGCGCCAGGAGGGGCGACACGATCAGCGCCGGCCCCGACCCGGCCCTGCGCTGCAGCAGGGCGGAGATGAAGTAGACCGCCGACTTTCCCCATCCCGTGCGCTGGACCACTAAGGCCCGACGGTGATCCGCCACCAGGGCTTCGATCGCCTCGTACTGCCCGGGGTGGAAATCGGCCTCCGCGCTCCCGGTGAGGGCCTTCAGGATCTGCAGAGCCTCGTCACGAAGACCGGCCGCCGATCGTTGCACCGCCCGGGCGGGCTCCCTGCGTCCCGCGTCAGGCCGCCGTCGGGTGGGCGCCACGGGCTCACGCGCCCACGCCTCGTCGAGGTCGTCCGGCGGGAGGGTCTCCGGGTCTGGTGGTGGCTCGTCCAACCATGCGGGCGGCTGCGTCATGCCACCACCCTCCCATCCTGCGCCGACACTTTGCACATGGCTGCTCCCGCAGTGGAGGACGCTCGCCGAGGGGTCAGCCCTACGCGTCGACCCTGGCCGCGCGCCGCGCGGCGATCTCGCCGACGATCTCGAGGTACTTCTTCTCCGTCAACGGATAGAAGAACATCGCGAGCTGGGTCAGGAGGGTGGAGCCGATCAGGAAGACCGCGGCCCACATGCGGATGTTGCCGGCCACCTCGTCGGAGACCTCGCCACCCGCCGCGACCTCGGCTGCGACGAAGCCCGCCCACCCGAGCGCCCAGCCGCCGACGAATCCACCCAGCGCCTGGCCCATCTTGCGGGTGAATGAGAACACCGCGTAGGTGGTGCCCTCGGTGCGCTGCCCGATCTTCCACTCGCCGAACTCCACACAGTCCGCCTCGAGGGCCCACATGAGCGTGTTGACGCCGAACATGGCGATGCCCATAACGAAGAACGCCACCGACCCGAGCCACGGGTAGGTACCGAGGGGGGCGAGCCACAGGATGAGGGCGCCGATGTACATGAAGGACGCGACGACGACGTAGCCCAGGCGCTTGCCCATGGTGCGGACGAGCACGGGGATGATGGGGCCGACAAGGAACAGCGCCGCCACCTGGGCCGTCTGGTTGATGGCGATGTAGTTGGCGTCGTTCTGCACGTAGATCGCGATGTAGGCGCCCAGGGTGCCCATCACGGTGGTCCCGAGCAGGAAGAAGACCGCGGCGACGGAGAGGACCTGCAGCGGACGGTTGACGGCGAGGGAGCCGAAGCTCTCCTTCATCGTCACCGGACGCGGGTCGCGGGCGACCTGCTCCTTCGTCCCCCACACCGTGAACAGGTACAGCCCGGCGCCGATGATCGACAGGATGCCGACGGAGATCGCGATCGAGTTCTGCAGCGCGTCGGCGTTGCCCACGTTCGCCCGGATCTGCGGTGCGATGACCCAGGACAGCGCCAGGATCATGAGGGCCGCGCCGTACATCCGGAAGCTGGCCAGCTTCGCCCGCTCCGTGGGGACCTGCGTCAACGAGGGGGCCATGGAGCCGTACGCGATGTTGACGGCGGTATAGAACACCGAACCCATCAGGATGTAGAAGGCGTACATGTAGATGGTGTAGGCCGTGGTGCTCGCGTCGGGCATGATCCACTTCGCGGCGTAGAGCATCCAGCTCGAGACAAGCAGCGGGACCGAGAACCACAGGATGATCGGACGGAACTTGCCGAGTCTGCCGGGCTTCTTCATGTCGATGATGCGGCCCATGAAGACATCCGTGATGGCGCGTCGATGAAGCGCAGCACCAGGAACATGGTGCCGATGACGCCACCCTCGATACCAACCACGTTGGTGTAGTAGAGGATGAGGAACATGCCCGCCATGGTGAAAGACACGTTGTTGGCCGCGTCACCCGCCGCGTAGGCGAGGTAGTTCTTCATGCTGAGGGGCTGGGCCGTGACAGCCGGCGCCGAGACTGAGCTTGCAGACATGGTGTCGATTCCGTTCTGTTCAGGCGCCGGTCAGGCGGTCTGGTGCTGGATCGCGTCGACGATGGCGTTCACTGCTGCATCGACGGAGACACGGCTGGTGTTGAGCAGCATGTCGTAGCGGTCTGGGAGCGCAGGGTCCCAGCCGTACAGGGTCCTTGACATCTGCCGACGAAGGTCCTCCTCGTGGGCTCGGCGCTTCGCTGACTCGGCCTCCGAGATGCCCAGGCTCTGGGCAGCCCGCTTGACCCGGTCCGCGACGTCGCCGGTGAGCAGGACGTGCAGGGTATTGGGACGGTCGGCCAGGATCACGGTGGCGTTGCGACCCACGATGACTCCGCCCTCCTGGGCGAACTGCTTCACGTTCTGGGTGTTGTCCTCGATGAGCGAGTACTTGTCACCTTGGGTGCGCACGATCTCGCGGTCCTCCAGCGCACTGTAGGCACCCCCGAGGAGGGCGAGCACATTCGCGAGCACCGCACGGTTCTCCTCGTCGTCGCCGGTTGCCTGTCCGGCGATCGCACCGGACGTGAACGCCTGGCCGTGGAACGGCAGGCCGAGTCTCTGGGAGACCCTCTCGCCGATCGTGACGACGCCCGCGCCGTACAACTCGAACATCGTGACGACGGGCGGGTATTCGCTGGCCCTGTTGCTGGCCTCTGACATGAAGTCACCTCTGCTTCTTTGCTGAGATTGTTTCCGCACCTTGCTGGGAGCGGAGCCCTGCCCGACGAGGCATGGAGCGATGGCGCGAGGAAGGAGAAGCCGTGTCCGGTTGCCGCTACTGGCCTTGCCGCCGTCGGCACGCTCACGCCCGGACTCCAGGTCCGTGCCAGCCGGAGGGCGTCTTCGCGTCGCCGGTGGGGAACAAGTAGGGAACAAGCCTGGAAAAGCCAGTGGCCCTGACAGCATTTCTGCTTGTCAGGGCCACTTTTCGTAGCGGGGACAGGATTTGAACCTGTGACCTCTGGGTTATGAGCCCAGCGAGCTACCGAGCTGCTCCACCCCGCGTCGCTCTGATAACTATAGGGATTGTCCGCGGACAATCCAAATCGACGAGCGACGCGGGGGGGATCAGGGGCGCCCCTCCGGCACGGTGGTCTTCGCGGGATCGCGCTCGACGATGCCCTCAAGCGCCTCGTCGATGCGCGCCATCAGCTCATCGGGGATCTCCACCCCGCTGGCCTTGACGTTCTCGGCGATCTGCTCCGGGCGCGAGGCCCCGATGATGGCCGCCGCGACATTGTCGTTCTGCAGCACCCACGCCACAGCCAGTTGCGCCATGGTGAGGCCCAGCTCGTCGGCGATCGGGCTCAGGTTCTGCACCTTGGTCAGCACGTCGTCGCGCATCCAGCGGCTGATCATGCCCTGGCCGCCCTTGGTGTCGGTGGCCCGCGACCCCTCCGGCGCCGGCTGCCCCGGCAGGTACTTGCCGGTGAGCACGCCCTGCGCGACGGGCGACCACACGATCTGCGAGACGCCCACCTCCTCGGATGCGGGCACCACCTGGTCCTCGATCACCCGCCACAGCATGGAGTACTGCGGCTGGTTGGACACGAACGGGATCCTGAGCTCCTTGGCGTAGCGCGCAGCCTCGCGGATCTTGTCAGCCGGCCACTCCGACACGCCGATGTAGAGGGCCTTGCCCTGCCGGACGACGTCGGCGAAGGCCACCATCGTCTCCTCCAGCGGCGTCTCGACGTCGTAGCGATGGGCCTGGTACAGGTCCACGTAGTCCGTCTGCAGCCGTTGCAGCGAGCCGTTGATGCCCTCCATGATGTGCTTGCGTGAGAGCCCGACGTCGTTGGCGCCCTTGGGCCCGACCGGCCAGTAGACCTTGGTGAAGATTTCCAAGGATTCCCGACGCTCACCCTTGAGAGCCTCCCCCAGCACCACCTCGGCGGCGGTGTTGGCGTAGACGTCAGCCGTGTCGAACGACGTGATGCCGTGGTCCAGCGCCGCGCGCACGCAGGCTGTCGCGGTGTCGGCCTCCACCTGCGAGCCGTGGGTCAGCCAGTTCCCGTAGGTGAGTTCGGTGATCTTGAGTCCAGAATTGCCCAGATAGCGATACTTCATACAACAAAACCTACTCCGGTCGGCCAGCCCACCGATAGCGTCATCGCCATGGACACCTTGCCACTGCCGTGGACCTCCGGCACCTGGACCACCCAACCCGTCGACGTCCACGAGGACGGACCCGATCTCGTGGTCACCGCCGAGGAGGGCTCGGATGCGTGGCGTGTCACGTCCTACGGCTTCACCCACGACACGGAGCACGCTCTCGTCGCCCCCTTCCCGACGGACAGCGCCATGGAGGTGGTGTTCACCGCCGGATACTCCGAGCAGTTCGATCAGGCCGGCCTGTTCGTCGTGTCCGCGGCCGACTGCTGGGTCAAGGCGGGCGTCGAGTTCGCCGACGGCCATCCGCAGCTGGGTGCGGTGGTGACCAACCCGCTCTCCGACTGGTCATCCGCCCCCGTCGACGCCTGGCACGGACGCCGGGTCCGGGTGCGCGTCTCGCGCTCCGGCGACGCGCTCACCATCCGCGCCGGCCTCGACGGCGACCCCCTCAGCCTCGTCCGCCTCGCCCCGTTCCCCCGCGACGCACGCGCCGCCGCAGGGCCGTTCACCTGCGCCCCCACGCGTTCCGGGCTTGTCGTCCGATTCCACGAATGGACCACGGGACCAGCCGATTCCACGCTGCACTGACCCCTCGACGGCGTCGGCTACCCTTGCGCGCATGACCGAGGCCCTCCAGTACGAGCTCACCCAAGCGCGCCTCGACAACGGCCTCCAAGTGGTGGTGGCGCCTGATCCGGACGCGCCGGGTGTCGCGGTGAACCTGTGGGTGGAGGTGGGATCGGCCGACGAGGCCCCCGGCCGGACCGGGTTCGCGCACCTCTTCGAACACCTCATGTTCCAGGGCTCGGCCAACCTGGCCAGCGGCGAGCACATGGCCACCGTCGAGTCCCTCGGCGGCACCGTCAACGCCACCACGTCCACGGACCGCACCAACTACTTCGAGACGGTGCCCCGCGGGGCGCTGGAGCTGGCGTTGTGGATGGAGGCGGACCGGTTCTCGTCCCTGGCCATCACGCCTGAGAACTTCGAGGCCCAGCGCCAAGTGGTCAAGGAGGAGAAGCGCCAGCGCTACGACAATCAGCCCTACGGTGACCTCCTGCAGCTGCTCACGGCGCAGCACTTCCCGGAGTCCCACCCCTACGGACATCTCACGATCGGGTCGATGGCGGACCTGGACGCCGCATCACTGGAGGACGTGTCCGGGTTCTTCGACGCCTGGTACCGGGCGTGCAACCTGCGCCTGGTGGTGTGCGGCCCGGTCCGCCCCGACGAGGCGCTCGAGCTTGCCGGGCGGTACTTCGCGGACCTTCCCGCCCTCCCGAAGCCCGAGCGCCGGTCCATGGTTGAGCGCCCCGTCGCGCAGGCCTCGACTGTCGCGGTGAGCCGGCAGGTCCCCCACTCGCTGGCCTATCTCTCCTGGCCCACTCCCCCGGCCTCGGACGCGGATCAGCCCGCGATCGACCTGGCACTGTCGATCCTGGCCGACGGCCACTCCTCCCGGCTCCACCGCGCCCTGGTCAAGCACGCCGACGTGGCCAACGAGGTCCACAGCGCCTCGCTGACCCACCGCTCGGCGGCGTCGATCGCCGCCATCCTGGGACGACCCGCCGACGGAGTCTCGTTGGAGGCCATGTCGTCGGCCATCCTCGACGGGGTGGGCCGTCTCGCGGCCGAGGGCCCCACCGATGCCGAGCTGGCCCGCGCCGTCGCCCAGTACGAGAGCGACTGGCTGTGGGAATTGGCCACCACCAGCGGCCGGGCCGACGCCATCAACGAGGCCTGGCTGATGCACGGATCGCCGCACCAGATCAACACCCACCTCGCGGACGTGCTGGCGCTCACCCCGGAACACATCGCCACCGCCGCCGGACGTTGGCTGGCACCATCGTCGGCCCACCAGCTCCACTACGCAGCCGAGGAAACCCGATGAACCGCCCCGACGTCACCCTCGGCATTCCCTGGCACTTCCCCACCCCCACCGTCAGCACGCTCGGCTCGGGGCTCACGATGTGGCACTTCGAGCTCCCCGGGCAGCACATCGCCACCTTCGAGGTGATGATTCCTGCACCGCTGGCCGCGGAACCCGCCGATCGGGAGGGCGTGGGCACCGTGGCGCTGCACGCCATCGACGAGGGCACCCGCACCCATCCGGACGGCGCCATCGGCGAGCTGCTCGAGGACCAGGGCGCCACCCTGCACGGCACCGCCCGCCAGCGCTACACCACCCTCGGCGGGCAGGCACCATCCCGTCGGCTCCCCCAGGTGCTGCCCCTCTTCACGGAGGTGCTCAGCGAGCCCACCTTCGACGATCGCGACGTGGCCCACCACGTCGAGGCGCAGGTGGCCGGCTACGAGTCCACGCTCGCCTCCCCCTCCTCCGCGGTGAGGATGGCGCTTCGCCGCGAGCTGTTCGGGACCGGGGATCGCGGTGGGCGCCCCGCCGCAGGCACCCCGGCCACCCTCGCCGCCGTGACACCGGCAGATGCCCACGGCTGGCACCGGGCGCACTTCTCCCCCCAAGGGGCGACCCTGGTGGTCGCGGGGAACCTCACGGTGACGCAGGCCGAGGCCGCGCTTGGACCCTGGACGGCTCCGCCACCTCAGCCCACCCTGCTGGCGGCAGCCCCGGCGCGGGAGCCCCGGATCGTCGTGGTGGACCAGCCGGGGGCAGTTCAGGCGACGGTGGTGGTGGGCCGACGGACCGTCACCCGATCCGACCCGCGCTGGGCCTCCCTGCGGCTGGCCGGCCACGCGGTCGCGGGGGCCTTCGCGAGCAGGCTCAATCTCGAACTCCGGGAGCGCCTCGGCTACAGCTACGGCATCGGTGGCGGCTTCTCCCCCGGCCCGGACGAGGGACTCTTCACCGTCGGCGGCAGCGTCCGCACCGAGGTCGCGGCCGACGCCGTCGCCCGACTGCTGGAGGGCGTTGCGCTGCCAGAGGCGTTCGGCGACGACGAGATCGACGACGCGCGCAGGTACCTGATCGGCGTGGCACCCCTTGCCACCGAAACCTCCGCCGACATCGTCGCGCAGGCCTCCGCCCTGGCCGCGGCGGGTCTGGACCCCGGCTACATGAACCGCCACTTCTCAGACCTGGCGGCGGTCACTCCCGCCGACGCGACGGCCGCCTTCAAGGCGCTGGTGTCGCCGCGGAACGTGACTGTCGCGGTGATGGGAGACGCCTCCGCGTTGCTTCCGGCCCTGGCCGCCGTCGGGTTGGTCGCGGAGGTGGTAGACCTGCGCCGCTGAGGCGCCGGCTCAGCCGAGCGCCTCCGCGGCCTCCGCGATCTTCGCCTCCGCGGCCTTGACCTGGGCCTGATAGTCGGCGAGGTCGCCGTCGCGGAGCGCCTGCTCCGCCGCCTCGAACAGGGACTGAGCCTCATCCAGCATATTCCGGGCGCGCTGTTGGACGTCCGCGGGAACCGTCGGTTGTGACGGATCGACGGTGGGTTGCTCCTCCGTGGGCTGTTCACCGGTGTCCGCACCGGCGTCTCCTTGGAAGACCTGATCAAGCGCCGACTGCAACGTCTCGCCGATACCGATCTGCTCACCGAAGCGCACCACGATGAATCGCAGCGCCGGGTAGGCGCCGGTGGTCCCGGTGGTCTGGGTGAAGATGGGCTGCACGTACAGCAGCCCGCCGCCCAGTGGCAGGGTTAGCAGATTGCCGTAAATGGCGGCGGCCGAGGCTCCCTGACGGTTGAAGGGCAACAGCTTGTCCGCGACCAACGGGTTGGTGGCGATGAAGTTGTACGTCTGTCCGGGGCCGGCGATCTGTTCGGCGTCCGAGAGCTTCAGCACCCTCATCCGGCCGTAATCCTCGGTCGTGGCGTCCGCGTTGACCGACATGTAGACGCTGAGGTTCTCGCGGTCCTTCGGCACGAACACGGTGGTGTTGGCGAAGTGGGGTGATTCGTCGCCGGGCCAACGGATCGTGAGGAAGTACGGCGGCTCCTTGAGGCCCTGCTGCCCGGCACGGACCGGGTCGTTGGGCACCTGCCAGATGTCGGTCTGCCGGTACCACGTGTCTGGGCTGATGGTGTGGTAGCGCCCCAGGATCTCGCGCTGCGCCTTGAACAGGTCCTGAGGATAGCGGAGGTGTTCAAGGAGCTCCTGCGAGATCTCCGACTTGGGCGTGACCACACCCGGGTAGACCTTCTCCCAGGTCTTCAGGATGGGATCTGTCTCGTCCCACTCGTACAACGTGACGGTGCCGTCGTAGGCGTCCACGGTGGCCTTGATCGAGTTGCGCACGTAGTTGACCTGCTGACCCATCAGCAGCCTGTCGGCCGAGGTGCGCGAGTCGGAGATGGACTGGGTCCAGTCGCTGCGCATCGAGTTGGGGAAGTTGTCCGTGGTGGTGTAGGCGTCGATGATCCAGACCACCCGCCCGTCGACCACGCTGGGGAAGGGATCCGAATCCACCGTCAGCCACGGCGCAGCCTCCTGGACGCGCTGCACCGGCAGGCGGTCGTAGAGGATCTTCGACTCCTCGTTGACCCGGTCTGAGAGCATGAGGTTGATGTCGCCGAACCGCAGCGCGTAGGCAGCGCGCACCGCGATGTTGCCGATGCCCACGCCTCCGTCGCCGGTGTAGGTGTAGAGCGATTCCGTGCGGCCCTCACCGCCCGACGGGGTGTCCAGCTCAACGGGGTCCATGCCCTCCGGCGCTCCGACCACGACGTAGTAGTCGGTCTTCTCGCCGAAGTAGATGCGGGGTTCGTGCTCCGGCAGCGTCCCCACGGTGGGGATCCCGCCGGAGAAGAACACCGGCTCGCCGTTGGCCTCGCGCTGGTTGCCGTACGCCGCCACCATGCCGTAGCCGTGGGTGTAGACGGTGCGACGGTTGTTCCACGTGTCGCCGGACTCGACGGAGTCGAGGTCCAGTTCCCGGACGGCCACCACCGAGTCCGTTGCCTTGCCGTCGATGACGTAGCGGTCGATATCCAGGGTGTCGGGGAAGGTGTAGTAGCCGCGCACCTGCTGGAGCTGCTCGAACGCTGCCGGCACCACCGCGGGGTCGATGAGGCGGATGGCGGGCAGCGCCTCGGCGTCCTGCCGCAGCTGCCCCGCGCCGGCCGTGGTGGTGGCCTCGTAGTCCTCGATCTCCACGTCCTCGATGCCGTAGGCGTACCTGGTGGCCGCGAGGTTGTTGGCGATGTAGGGGCGCTCCTTCTCCTGCTCGTCCGGGATCACCTCGAAGCTCTGCACGATCCACGGGTACAGCATGGAGAGCAGAAGGGTGGACACCACCAGCAGCGCGATTGAGGCGCCAGGAACACTCCACCTGACCTTCCAGGCGTTGATGAACGCCAGGATCGCCGTGATCACGCAGATGGCGGCGATGATGGCGGCCACAGGCACGCGCGTGGTCACGTCGGTGTAGGAGAGCCCGGTGAAGATCCTGTTGGCGGTGATGCTCAGCGCGTAGCGGTCCAGCAGTGTGCTGGCGGCGATGAGCAGCATGACGATGCCCAGGAGGATGGACAGGTGCCGCTGGGCGCCCAGCCCGGCGGCGGTGTTGCCCCGGCCCCTCAGGGCCGACGAGGTCAGCGCCCCGGTCATGAAGTGCACGGCGGCCGCCGCGACCATCCCGACGATCATGGTGAACAGGAGGAACCCGACCACGAACCCCAGCCAGGGCAGCGTGAAGACGTAGAAGCTGGCGTCCAGATCGAAGTAGGGATCGGCCCATCCGAACGGGGTCGCGTTCCACCAGGCGAGGAACACCTCGATCACGCCGGCGGCCGCCATCCCACCGAGGAGCCCGAGCACCACGGAGGGCACGGCCATGAGGACCTTCGACCTGCGGTCCAACGCGTCCCTCAACTGGATGAGGAACTCCGAGTCCAGGTTCGCCCGCCGCACCTTGGGGCGCAGCCGGTAGGCGATCACCATGTTGAAGAAGACCACCGAGAACATCAGCAGCCCGAACACGGCGAACAAACCGGCCCGCGCCGCAAGTTGGGTGGTGAAAACCGTCTGGAAGTTGATGCTGCGGAACCACAGATAGTCGGTGACGGCCCGGGAGGCGATGACGGCCACCAGCAGTAGGCCGCCCACGATCATGACGGTCCACAGGATGGGCCCGCGCCCGGCCGGGGCCTCGGGGTTGGCGGTGGTGGCGCTCACAACTCACTCCTGAAGGTATTGACGAGGGCGTCTGCCAGGCCGGGGACGAGGTCCTCGGCTGCCAGCAGATCATCGGGGTTGCTCACCAGCCGGGCCAGGCCGTGGCGGGTGCCATCGCGGAGGACCCCGACGACGATGCGTACATCAGTCTTCTCCGGATGGGCGGCCACGAACTCGGCAGCAGCCTCAGGCTCCTGAGGCAGCTCGGCCTCGTGCTCGGGGGGAAGGAAGGCGCGTTCCATCGCCAGCGCGCAGCCCTCGACCGTGTCCGGCCAGAAGATGCCGGCCAGGCGCTCGACGACGTTCTCCGTGGCGTGGAACTCGTCCTGCTCGATGGCGGTGAGCGCGTCTGGGCTGCTCTCCGGCACCCGGCCGCGCAGCTGCGGCTCGACATCGAGCAGCGTGCGGGTGGTGACCAGGGCGAACAGGCGGGCCGGCTGGTCCCACCCTGAAGATGAGACGTGTCGCTCCACGTCCATGAGGGCGGCGATGAGCTTCGACGAGTCAGCCACAGGTGGGCACCTCCGCAGTCTTTCCTTCGTTGATGAGCTGGAGCGCCGCAATGGAGTCCTTCAGGGTGCCTACCCTGACCAGCATGACGTCTGTGGCCAGGTTGCCGACGTCCGAGCAGTTGTCCTCGGGCACGAGGAAGATGGTGGCTCCGTCGCGCTCCGCCCCCTTGATCTTTTCCCGCACGGCCCCGATCCTCGAGACCCGCCCATCGGGATCGATCTCTCCGGTGCCGGCCACCACCCCGTCGGCGATCAGGTGTCCTTCGGTGATCCGGTCATAGAGACCCAACGCGAACACCAGCCCCGCACTGGGGCCGGTGACGCCCTGGTCCACGCCGAAGTCCACCTGGGGCGCGTACTGGAAGCCCGTGTCCAGGGAGATCCCCACCACTGGACGGCGGGCGTCGGTGTTGCTGGCGCTGGAGGTGACGCTCTCTGTGAGTTCCTGCCCGTCGCGGAGCAGCGTGAAGACGATCACGTCGCCGACGGCGTGAGTGGCCACCTGGGCGATCACATTCTCACGGGTCTTCATCTCGATGTCGTCAACGGCGGTGATCAGATCCCCGGGCTGAAGACGGTCGACACTGGGGCCCGAGAGCACCACGCTTTCCACCCGGGGCAGTTCGGTCACGGCTACGCCGGCCGCCCGCAGTGCCGCGACGGTGGCGTTGATGCGCGACTTGTCCATCATCGCCACCGCCTCGTCCTGCACCTGCGACGACGACTTGCCAGGCGGGTAGATGACCTCCCTGGGCATCGCGTCCGAATCGTTGGCTGTGAAAACGAAGACAACCTCGGGAAGGCTGAGAGTGGAGTCCACCCGGGTGGTGGACACGGTGGTCATGAGCAGTTGACCGGCGGTGTCGAACGTGGGAAGGCCGGAGATCTCGATGACGGCGCCACCCTCCTCGGTGGTCTCCAGGACGTCGACGGTCTGCCCCGGGCGCCACGCCACATAGGGGACCGGAATCACGACCAGAGCCGCCGCCAGCATCACGAAAAGCAGGGAGGAAACGATCGCCATTGCGTTGCGCGACACCGAGACTCCCTTCATCGTCTTCCGCTTCACCCTAGCAACCGGCGGCAAGCCGTCGCGCGGCGCTTGCACGATGGGGAAGAATGGGCATCAAGGAGGTCTCCTGATGTCAAACCCTGACCCGTTCGGAGCGTTCGACTTCGAGCAACTACGCAAAATGCTGGAGTCGATGGGATTCGCCGACGCAGACCAGCTGAACCTTGAGGAGTTGCTCGCCCACGTCCAGCGGATGCAGCAGTCGGGATCCGGAATGTTCGGGATGACCAACGCCGATCTGGACCCGGACGCCGCGTGGCGCACCACGTTGACCGCGGCCAAGCAACTCGCGTCGGCCGCCGGCGCTGATCCGCTGCTCAAGCCGGAAGAGAAGGCCGCCATCGTCGATGCCGAGCGGCTCGCCCAGGCGTGGCTCACCCCGCAGACAGCCTTCCCCGAGACCGGTCGGCCTGCGCGTGCCATCACCCGCGGAGCATGGCTCGACGAGACGGGGGACGGGTGGCGAGCGGTGATCGAACCGATCATCGACGGCCTGGCGGAGGCACTCAAGCGCGGCACCGTCGACGACTCGGGCGGTGAGCTGGAACCGATGGGCAAGTTCCTTGCGCCGATGATGAAGCAGTCGGCGTCGCTGATCTACCGGGACCGGCTCAAGCGTGAACTGTCCAAGGTGGCCGGTGACATCCTCACCGGGACCGAGATCGGATTCAACCTGCTGGGCTCGGCTGACGTGGTGATGATTCCCGCCAACGTGGCGCACTTCACCGAGGATCTGGCCGCCGGAGACCGCGATGTGACCCTGTTCCTCCTCCTGCGCGAGGCGGCCAGGCAGCGGCTCTTCCATCACGTCGCCTGGCTCTCTCCCCAGCTCAGCGCACTGCTCGGCCACTTCGCCCGCGAGATCACCATCGACTTCGACGCCATCGCGAGCCAGTTTCAGCCCGAGAACCTGCAGAACCTGTCCATCGAGCAGGTGGTGGCGGTCGGCGAGACGGTGCGGGGCTCGTTCTTCCAGCCTGCGAGCACCCCCACCCAGGTGGAGATCCTGCAGCGCCTCGAGGTCCTGCTTGCCCTGGTGGAAGGGTGGGTGGACCACGTGGTCGGTCGGGCCACGGCCCCATGGATGCCCAACTCCCCTCAGTTGGAGGAGGTCATCCACCGCCGCCGCGCCTCCGCCACTCCGGTCACCAGCGTCTTCGCGGAGCTGCTCGGCCTCGACCTGCGGCCCCGGCTCGTGCGAGACGCGAAGAACCTGTGGGCCGCCGTCGAGCACCACCGCGGGATTGACGGCCGCGACGAGGTCTGGGGCCACCCGGACCTGCTTCCCACTCGGGCGCACCTGGCGGATCCCCTCTCGTTCGCCGCCGGAGTCTCGCCCGCGGAGCCAGTTGAGGACGCCCTTGACGCTGAGCTGCGCAAGCTCCTCGGAGGCTCAGGGGCCTGAGTGTCTCGCCCAACCTTGACGTGGCGGATCCGGTGACGCTTAACTTGCCGGGAGAGTCCCGGTAGCTCGTTACGCAGGGGAAGGCGGATCGAGCTGCCGGGCTCCACCACGTCCGGACGGTGTGTCTCATTGTGAGCGCTCCGGGCGGCGCCTAGAGTGAACGGGGTTGCTGACCGCAGCAACCACCCAAAACAAGGAGGAAAAAAATGACGGCGGAGATCTGGGAAGGCTCTTTCTACTGCGTCAAGTGCAAGGAAAAGCGCGACGCCAAGGGCGAGGTTGTGGTCAACGCCAAGGGCACCAAGATGGCCAAGGGCAAGTGCCCCGAGTGCGGCACCAACCTCAACCGCATCCTCGGCAAGGCCTGAGCAAGGCCGGATCGAGCCCGATGCGGGCACTCAATGGGGCGGCAGCCGTCGGCACCGCCCCATTGTGCTGCCCTCACACCTCCGGGCCCAGGCCCTCCCGAGGTGTTGTCCCGAACGGCCGCGGTGTTGTCCGGAACCGGCCCGGTGTTGTCCGACTCAGACGATGTGTTGTCCGTCGCCCCGCGGTGCCTGCTGCTGAGAAGCCGCGACGGCGAGGCTTGGCCCATGCACACCCAGCAGATCGCCGTCGTGGGGATCCCCACCGCCACCCGTCCACTGGAGGCCGCCCTGCGTCGGGCGCAGCTCCGGAGTATCCCCGTCGAGCCTGCGGCCGCTCTCCGCTCCCCCGGATTGATCTCCGGCTGCGCGCTCACGGTCTTCTGCTCCCCGCCCGGAACGCAGCCCACCCTTGAGGCGGAGGTCTACGCCGCGGAGGTCGGCGCGCTGCATGTCGCCTGGGATGCCTCTGGCGCGCTCGTCGGGCCGTTCGTCGCCCCCGGCCACGGCCCATGCCCGAGCTGCCTGGCCCAGGCCGGCTCACCGGCGGGCGGTGGAACACACCGGGCGCTGGTGAGCTGGGCCAGCTCCCTGGCCGCGCTCCAGGTCCGTGACGTACTCCGCGGCAGCACGGACCTGGTGGGGGTCGGCTGGGTCTGGCGGCTCGAGCACCCGGGGCTGAGCCTCACCGCGTGGACCAGGAAGGCGGGGTGCCCGACGGTGGGCTGCGCTCAGCCCTGATGGCTGCGCACCACCTGCAGCGCGCCGCCCCCGTAGCGCTCAACCTTCACCCGCCCGATGCCGGGAAGACGCAGCAGATCCGCCTCGGTGGCGGGGGCGGCCTCGGCGATGGCTTGCAGTGTGGCGTCGGTGAACACCACGAAAGCCGGCACGGACGCTTCGTCCGCGGCCGCCTTGCGCCAGGCCCGCAGCGCCTCGAACAGACCCTCGTCGTAGCTGACCTCACAGTCCGGGTGCCGGCTCAGCTTCCGTTCCGCGGCGGTATGGAGGTGGAGGCCGCAGACCCGACAGGTCCGGGAGCGGGCCGAGGTGGCCTTCTCCTTGGGCTTCCGGGCGACGGTGGAGGGTCCCGAGACCTGATCGGCGATGAATCGCGATCGGGTGGCGCTTCCCTTCCCGGCGGCCCAGCTGACCCGCAGCTCGCGCTTCGCCCGCGTGAAGCCGACGTAGAGCAACCTTCGTTCCTCGGAGAGGCTCGGCTCCTCCTGGCTCAACACGAACGGGATCATGCCCTCGCGCACGCCGACGATGGCCACACCGTCCCACTCGAGTCCCTTTGCGGCGTGCAGGGTGGCCAACGTCACCGCCTCGGCCACCGGGCCGGCCTGCCAGGCGGAGCGCTCACGCAGCCACTCCGCAGCCTCCGAGGCGGGCCATGTGCCCCTGGCGGCGGCCTCGTCGACGACCATGCCCCTCAGGGCGGACAGCGACTCCCAGCGCTCGCGCTGCCGGCCCTGGCCGGCCGGCGCCTCGGGACGCCACCCCAGCGAGCCGAGCACGGCCTCCAGCACGTCGGGAGCCGCGGCCTCACCCCCACGCTCGACGGCCCTGCCGAACTCCAGCAGCGCCTGGCGCACCTCTGCCCGGTCGTAGAACTTCTCCGTGCCGCGCACCGAGTAGGGAATGGCCCTCTCACTCAGGGCGGCCTCGAGCGCCGGGGACTGCGCGTTGATCCGGTAGAGCACGGCGAGCTCGGACCAGGAGGTGCCGGCCGCGTGCCGCTGCTTGAGCCAGTCCGCCACTGCCGCTGCCTCAGACGCCTCGTCCGGGTGTCCACTGAAGGTGGGCTTCGGTCCGGAGGCGCGCGTCGGGGTCAGCGCGCCCGGGCCGCCGGGCCGCACGCGCAGCACCTTGTTGGCGGAGGAGATGACCTCAGGCGTGGAGCGGTAGTTACGGAACAGCCGGAGCGTCTCGGCGCCCTCGATGCCCGCCGCGAACCCGAGGAGATACGAGGCATCCGCGCCGGCGAAGGAGTGGATGGCCTGGTTGGGATCCCCCACCACACACACGTCCTGCCTGCCGTCGACCCAGAGCGTGATGAGGCGGTGTTGCAGGGCGGAGACGTCCTGGTACTCGTCGACGACGAAGTGGCGGTAGGTCTGGCGGATGGTGGCGCCGATCTCCTCGTGCTCGGTCAGCAGGACCGCGTTGCACATGAGGATGTCGTTGAAGTCGACGCTGCCCTCCGCAACCTTCTGCTTCTCGTAGAGAGCCATGACGGCGGACACCTGGGCGGCGGAGGCGCCCGCCACCGAGCGCCTCTGCGCCACGTCCGGGTACCGGGACGCCGAGACGTTGCTGGTCTTGGCCCAGGAGATTTCGCTGTCCAGGTCCCTGACCAGTGGCGTGTCCGACTTGCCGAGCACCTGATGGGCGGCGCGTGCCACGAGACCGAACGTGTTCTCCGCCACGCGGGGGAACTCCACCCCGTACGCCTGGGGCCAGAAGAACTGGCATTGGCGCAGCGCCGCCGAGTGGATGGTGCGGGCCTGGGCCCCGCGGACCCCCAGCGAGGCGAGCCTGGCTCGCATCTCGCCCGCGGCGCGCGTGGTGAAGGTCACCGCCAGGGTGGCGGAGGGCTGGTAGCGGCCCTGGCTGACGGCGTGCGCGATCCGGTGCGTGATGGCGCGGGTCTTCCCGGTGCCCGCGCCTGCGAGTACCACCACAGGAGCGTCGAGGAGGGTGGCCACGCGGCGCTGCTCCGGGTCCAGGGCTTCGAGGATATGGTCGCGCATCCCCCCATTCTGGCGGGCGCCGCCGACAAACCGCACTTCATCGATGGCGTCGAGGCACCGATCCGGTCTTGTCGGTGGGGCCAGCTAAGGTGACTGGCGAGGTAGATGAGGGGGACTTCAGGATGTCGGTGACGGCGGTGCTGGGCACGCGGTGGGGTGCGCTGATGGACCATCTCGTCGAGACGCTGCACGGTCTGGCGCTCGGCCCGTTCGACGCCGCGCGCGTCCTCGTGGCCACCCATGAGACGGGCCGCCTCGTCGGCCAGGAGGTGGCGGCCCGAGTGGGCATCTCCGCGGGCATCGACTACCTGACGCCAGCGGATCTCACCCGGCAGCTGGCCGACGCCGCGGGGGTTCACCGCGAACGCGGGAGGTGGCTCGGCACGCCGCTTGACCTGGCGGTCCAGAAGGCCCTCGACGAAGTGGCTGACGGGTATCCGCTGCTGCGTGGGGCCCTCGAGGCAGACGCCCGGCGCCCCGGCCGGCGGCGCGCCACCGCCATCCGCCTCGCACGGCTGCTGCGCAGCTACGTCGAGCTGGCGCCGGAGCTCGTCGCCTCGTGGCTCGACGGCGGTGCCACGGGTCCGGGCGGAGCCGAGCTGCCTGAGGTGGCCGCATGGCAGCCTGAGCTGATGCGGGCGGCTGTGGCCCGGCTGGAGCTGGATCCCCTCGCGGTGCTGGCGGCAGTCGGGGACGCGGCGGGTCGCGACACCACGCCCACGATGCTGGTGGGCATCGACCACGTGAGCGCCTCCGAGCTGCGCGTCATCGAATCCCTGGCCTCGCGGCGGGAGGTGCGGCTCATCCAGAAGGCCGGTACCCCCGGGGCTCACTGGGCCGCCTCGCTTGCCACCCGCACGCTGCAACTCCCCGGTGACGAAGCCCCTGCGCCTCTGGTTGCGCTCCACGATTCCCACGGCGAGGCCCGTCAGGTGGAAGTGCTGCGCGACGAGCTCACCCGGTTGTTCGCCGCGGATCCCACGCTGGAGCCTCGGGACGTGGTGGTGGTGTGTCCACAGCCGGAGCGTTTCGCCCCGCTGCTGGATGCCGCCTTCGCGCCCGGCGTGCGGGGCGCGTCCCATCCCGGACGGTCACTCCGCGTCCACTCCGTCGGCCTCACCCCACCCAATCCCCTGGTCCTGCTCCTGGTGGACCTCATGCGGTTGGGGGGCTCGCGCGCCACCGCCAACGGGCTGGTCGAGCTGCTGCTCCGCCCGCCCATCGCCCACCGCTGGCGGCTGACAGACCGGGCCACGATGGTCGAGCTGATCGGCGGCGCCGGCGTCCGGTGGGGTATGGACGCGGCGCACCGCGCGCAGTTCGGGCTCGGCGACGTCAGCCAGAACACGTGGATCCGCGGCCTGGACCGCCTGCTCGTCGGGCTCGCCGTGGCGCCCGGAGAGGACGCAGGCGTGGGTCTCAGCGGCACGGAGGTGGTCACCGCCTCAGACATGGACACGGTGGGGTCCCTCTGCGAGATCGTGTCGCGCCTCCGTCTCCTCGTCGCAGGCACCACAGCTCCGGCCACCATCCCCGGCTGGGTGGCGCGTTGCCGGGCCGCTTTGGACTCGTTGGTGGGCCTCCCGCGCACCGAGGAGTGGCAGCTGACCGCCGCCGCGCGGGCGCTGACGAGGCTGGAAACCAACCACGCGGCAGATGACACCACCTTGACGCGCCACGAATTCTCGCTCCTGCTGGCGGACGACGCGGCCGGCTACCGGCGGCGTCCGGCGGCCGGGAACGGGTCACTGGCGGTGGTTCCGCTCGGGGAGTTGCCACACGTCGAGTTCAGGGTGGTGGCGCTGCTCGGCGTCACCGACGACGCCGTCCCCGGCCGGGCGGGCGCCCCGGCGGACTGCCTGGACCTCGCGGAGGACATGCCTGATCCGCGGGCACAGCGACGCGAGCAACTGCTCAGCCACGCCCGGTCCGCCGAACGCCTCCTCATCGTTCGCCAGGCCCGGTCGGAGCGCACGAACGGCCCGTCCGCCCTGCCGGTGGCCGTCGACTGGCTGCTGGAGCGGGTGGGAACCACCCCGGAGCCGCGGCAGCACCCGCCCACCGCCACCTCGGCCGGCAACTTCGTCACCGAGCCCAGCTTCGACTCAGCCGCCTACGCCGGGGCGTTGGCCCGGCGCCGCCGCCAGCCGCTGCCCCGGCGCCATGAGCGACGGCGAGCTGAGGCCCGCAGCCGGCCCGTCGGCGCCATCCCGGCCCAGGTGAGCCTGACCCAGCTCGCCCGTTTCCTCGCCGACCCGGCGCGCGCCTTCCTCCAGTCGGCGGCGGGGATCAACTTCCGGCAGCCGCCGGAGCTGACCGACGACATCCCGCTGGAGACGCGCGGCCTGGACCGGTGGGGCATCGTCAACAACCTCCTCGACGCCTGGAAATCCGGCCTCAGCGGGGAGTCCGTGGAAGTGGAGCTCAGGCAGCGGGAGCTACACCCGCCGCTGGAGGTCGGTCGCCTCGCGTTCCAAGCCGCCCGGACCGATGCCGCCGCGCTGTGGGCCTGCGCGCAGCAGGACTGGGACGCCGAGCTCACCGAACACGCCATCTCCCTGCCGGTGGACGCCCCCGGCCTGGGCACGCTGCGTCTGGTCGACGAGGTCCGCACCCGCGGCGGGACCGCGGTCACCGTCAGCGCGAGCACCGGCGAGGAACAGGCCATCCGGCCCTGGCTGGAGTCGCTCGCCCTCGCCGCAGCCGGACACACCGCCCCCGCGCGGCTGCACCGCTTGGAGCGAGACTTCGGGCAGCTGAAGCCGCGGTCGCAGGACTTCGCGCCGACGGATCCGGAGGAGGCCCTCGCCCATCTCGGCGTGATCACCGGTGCCTACGTCCTCGGTCAGCAGCGGCTCCTGGCGGTGCCGGCCGCCGCCGCGCTCGCCTACGCCCGGGACGTCCACCAGGGCGCGCTCAAAGACGCCGAATGGGCCGGGCCGTTCCGCAGCTACCACAAGAAGTGGAGCTGGCCGGGGCTGTCCTGGACCCTCTTCTTCGACTCTGACGTGTCCGAGCTGTTCAAGGACCCCCCGCTGCCCCAGGATCCCCCGCTGCCCCAGGATCCCGGCACGCACAACTCGGCCTTCGCCTCATGGGCGCTCGCCCTCTACACCCCTCTCGTGAGGACACAGTCATGAGCGGATCACCCTTCGACCTCACCGGGCCGCTCCCCCGGCGCACCACCTTGCTGGAGGCCAGCGCGGGGACGGGCAAGACCTACGCCATCGCCGCTCTCGCGGCGCGCTACCTCGCTGAGGACGGACTCGACGCGGGGCAGCTGCTCCTCATCACGTTCGGCCGGCACGCCACCGGCGAGCTGCGCTCCCGCGTGTTCGAACGCCTCACCGGCACCGTGCGGGCCCTCGATGAGGTCCTCGCGGGCGGCCGGCTCCCAGACCCGACGGACGCCGTCGCAGCGCACCTGGCCTCCTGGGATGTCGCGCTGCACCGCTCCCGTCTCGCGGATGCAGTCGCGCGGTTCAACGAACTGACCATCCTCACCACCCACTCCTTCTGTCAGGCGATGCTGCACGAGCTCGGCATACTCGGGGACTGGGACCCGGCCGAAGATGTGGGCGCAGACCCGATGGACCTCGTGCGACAGTGCGCGGCAGACACCTACCTGCGGCTGCATCGCACAGATCCGCAGCCCCCGCTGCTCCCCCAGGCTGCGCTGCGGATCGGTGAGGCAGCCTGCACCACCACTCTGGACCTGCTCCCCCCCGAGGGCCCCCACCACCACTTCGCCCAGGCCGTCCGCGGGCTGTACGAGGAGCGCAAGACCGCCGAGGGCGTGTGCACCTACAACGACGTCATCACCCGTCTTCTGCGGCTGACCCGCGCGGAGGGCAGCGGGCAGGCCGTCGTCGCGGAGTTGAGGCGCAGGTTCAGCGTGGTGCTGATCGACGAGTTCCAGGACACGGATCCAGAGCAGTGGGCCATCGTCGAGCAGGCGTTCGTCAGCGATGGCCGCGCCACCATCCTCATCGGGGACCCCAAACAGTCCATCTACGCCTTCCGCGGTGCCGACCTGCAGAGCTATCTCGATGCCAAGGAGGCGGCGGACGTGCACAGCCTGGCGGTCAACCGCCGCAGCGACAAGGCGCTCGTCGACGGCGTCCTTGAGCTGTTCGAGGGGGTCAGCCTGGGTCATGAGTCGGTCGCCGTCGGCCCCGTGAGCGCGCATGAGGCCCAACCCCGGCTCCAGGTGCCCGGACCGCACCGCCTTTGGCTACGCACCGCCACCCCTCGGCAGCTCGGGACGCACTCCTCCGGGGCAGCCATCGACCAGGATCTGGTCGTCACGGTGCAGAACCTGATCTCCCGAGCGGAGTTCACGAGCCGGGCGGAGCCCCGGGTCAGGTACTCCGACATAGCCATCCTCGTGCGCCGCGGGGCACGCGCCCGCGAACTTCGCGCCGTGCTGGAGAATGCCGGGATCCCGGCCGTGTTGACCGGGAGCCAGTCAGTCTGGACCCAGCCCGCGGCCCGCGACTGGGCAGCACTCCTCACCGCTATGTCGGATCCGGCCCAGGCCACGATCCGGCTGGCTGCCCTGACCGCGCTCATCGGCTCGCACCTGGGTGCGCTGCTGGACCCGGCTTCCTCAGAGCCGGCCCGCGTCTCCACCCTGGTGCGCACGCTCGGCCTACGGTTCGCCGAGGGTGGCATCTCGTCGGTGCTGGGCCACCTGCGCACAGCGGAGGGTCTCGACGGGCGTCTCCTGGCCGAGCCGGACGGCGAACGCGAGTTGACTGACCTGCTCCACGTGGCCGAACTACTCGATGCGGAGGGCGCGACGTCGCTCAGTGGCCTCCTGGCGGTATTGGACGAGCGGGCCGCCGATGAGGACTCGGGGGACGCGATTCGGGTGGCCTCCGATGAGGAAGCCGTGCGTGTGATGACCATCCACGCCGCGAAGGGCCTCGAGTTCCCCATCGTTCTCCTGCCGGAGACCGACGGGGTGAAGGCGAGCCGGTCCAAGCCGTTCACGCTCGTGCACGAGGGCCGCCGTCATCTCTACGTCGGCCCGGTGCCCCGCTTCGACGACCCCCTGGCGCGGACCCTGGACGACCAGAGCCTGACGGAGGAGCTACGACTCCTCTACGTCGGCTTCACCAGGGCGCAGCACTTCTGCGTCGCCTGGCATGTCGAGACCTCCGGGAAACAGCGGGGCGGGCCCCTGGGCACTCTGCTGCGGGCCTGGGAACGACGGCGCCGCGGGGCAGTGACGGGCACCGCGGTGTCCCGCACCGACATGGATCTACTGCCGGAGACGCCCCGGTCATCCCCGCCGGCACCGCGCTCTGCGCCTCCCTTGGAGCTTGCGGTGCTCGAGCGCGACATCGACACCACCTGGCGGCGCACGTCCTACTCGGGGCTGACCCAGGGGCTCCACGAGCAGGCGGCGGCGCACGTCCTGATGGATGAGGCTGCTGTGGTCGATGTCGCGCTGCCCACCCCCGCGGGGCAGACGCTCGCCGCCCCCTCGCCCATGAACGGGCTCCCAGCTGGTGCCGCGTTCGGCACGCTGACGCACGAGGCCCTGGAACGCCTGGACTGGGGGCCGGAGTCCCTGGAGTCCTCTGCCGCCGCCGTCGTGGCGGAGCTCGGCCCGCAGCACGCCCTGGACCCGGGGCTGCATGACACGCTCAGCGCCGCTTTGGTGGCGGTGTGCCGCACCCCGCTCCTGCCGCTGAGCGCCGCGGCGCTGGCAAACATCCCCACCGATCGACGGCTCCCCGAGCTGGACTTCGATCTTCCGCTGGCAGACCGGGGCGCGCCCGCCACGCTGCGCATGCTCGCGGACCTCATGGCGGTCCATCTTCCGAACGCGGACCCCCTGGCGGAGTATCCGCAGCGCCTGCGCTCATCAGACGCCGCGGACTCCGTGCTCAACGGGTTCCTCACCGGCTCCATCGACGCCGTCCTCCAGCTCGCCGACGGCCGTTTCCTGGTGGTGGACTACAAGACCAACAGACTCGCACCCGCCGGCGAGGCCGAGGTGACGGTGGGCCACTACGTGGCCCCGGCGATGGCGGAGGCGATGATGCAGGCCCACTATCCGCTGCAGGCCATCCTCTACTGCGTGGCGTTGCACCGCTACCTGTCCACCCGCCTTCCGGGTTACACCCCTGAGCGGCACCTGGGCGGCGTCGGCTACCTGTTCGTGCGTGGCATGGCCGGCCCCACCACCCCTGTGGTGGACGGCACGGCCTGCGGCGTGATGGCGTGGCGACCGTCGGCGGACCTGGTGGTGGCCGCCTCGGAGCTGCTGGGAGGCACCCATGCATGAGGTCCCCGTCGCGGCCACCGGCCTGCTCGCCAGCTTCTGCGCCGCCGGCATGCTCAAACCCATCGACTTCCATCTGGCGCGCCGGCTCGCGACGCTGGCCGGCGAGACCGACCCCGAGGTGCAGCTGGCCTTCGCAATGGCCGCGCGCGAGCTGCGGCTGGGGTCGGTGTGCGTGGATCTGTCCACGGCATCGCTCGCCCTGCTCCCCGAGGCGGACCTCGACGGTCAGGCCACCCCTGGGGATCTCCCCGTGCTGGCCTGGCCCGAACCGGGCGGGTGGGTCACCCGCGTGGCGGCCTCCCCCGCCGTCGGGGTCCCGGAAGCCGAGACGCGCCCGTTCCGGCTGGACGGCTCCCTCCTCTACCTGGACCGGTACTGGAAGCAGGAGCGCCGATTGTCGCGGGCGCTGCGGCTGCGGAGCTCGACGGAGGCCCCCGCGGTCCCCTGTGCCGCAGCTGCGGCGGCGGCCGGCGAAACCCCCGATGAGTACCAGGAGGCGGCCGTCGCGGCCGCCCTCTCCCACGGCACCACTGTGATCACCGGCGGGCCCGGCACCGGCAAGACCAGCATCGTGGCCCGGATCCTGGACTCGCTCGCCCCCTCAGATCCGCGGGTGGCCCTGGCCGCCCCCACCGGCAAGGCTGCGGCCAGGCTGCAGTCGGCCGTCGCGGAGCGGCTCACGGGCAGCCTGCGCCTCTGGGGCGGCACACTGCACAAACTCCTCGGGGCGCGGCCCCGCTCCATGCATCTCGAGTACGGGCCAGCCAGCCCACTGCCGTTCGACGTGGTGGTGGTCGACGAGACCTCGATGGTGTCGCTGGAGCTGATGGGGCACCTGGTGGCGGCACTGGCCCCCGAGACGCGCCTGATCCTGCTGGGAGATCCGCACCAGCTGCGCTCGGTTGAGGCCGGGGCTGTCCTGGCAGACATCGAACAGGCCGGCACGCTGGTGACAGAGCCCGGCGGCCACATCGCCCGCCTGCGCACGAATTTCCGCTCCAACCAGGAGATCAACCGCCTCGCGGAGGCCATTCTCGCCGGCGACCCCGCGGCTGCCCGTCAGGTGATCCAGGAGTCCCACAGCATCGAGCTGATCGGCTTCGATGGCACGGCGGACCCCGTCTCCCTGCCCACCGTGCGCGAGGACGTGCTGGCCACCGCCTCCGGTGTGGTGGCCGCGGCCGTCCGAGGCGAGGCGGTGGGCGCACTCACGGCGCTCGGCGCCCACCGGGTCCTGTGTGGACATCGCGAGGGCCCGTTCGGCGTGGGGCACTGGGCGCGCTCCGCCCGCGCGTGGCTCGCCACCCAGCTGCCGGACTACGGCTTCGACGGCAGGCCCTACGCGGGCCAGCCGTTGCTCATCCAGCGCAACACGGACCTCTACCACAACGGCGACACGGCGGTGGTGCTCCAGGGAGCCGACGGCGACCTCGTGGCCGTGGTGGACCGGCCGGACGGGCCGCTGTGGGTGGCACCGGCCCTGCTGGACGACGCGGCAGACCTGCACGCGATGACCATCCACAAGTCTCAGGGCAGCCAGTTCGGTACGGTGTCGGTGGTGATCCCGCCGTCGGGCTCCGCCCTGCTGACCCGCGAGCTGCTCTACACGGCGGTCACCAGGGCGCGGGGACGGGTCCGCCTCTACGGCAGTTGGGAACGCCTCGAGGAGGCGATCGCCACCCCGGTGCGGCGGGCCAGCGGGCTGGCCCGACACTGACCCGCCTGGACCGATCAGCGCCCGGAGGTGCGCACCGCCGCGATGGCGTCGGCAACGTAGGCGAGGTTGCCGTCGTTGAGCGCGGCCACGCACATGCGCCCGGCGTCGGTGCCGTAGATCCCGTACTCGGAGCGCAGGGCAACCATCTGGGGCTTGGTCAGGCCCGAGTAGCTGAACATGCCGAGCTGTGCCGCGATGAACCCCATGTCGTTGACGCCGCGCGCCTCGAGCGCGCCCACCAGTCCGCGCCGCAGTTGCTTGATGCGGTCCCGCATCCCGGCCAGCTCGTGTTCCCATCCGCGCCGCAGCTCCGGGTCCTCCAGCACGGTGGTGACCAACGCGGCGCCGTGGGTGGCCGGGTTGGAGTAGTTGGTGCGGATGCAGATCTTCAGCTGCGACAGGACCCGGCGGGCCGTGTCCGGCGAGGACGTGATCACCGACAGCGATCCGATCCGCTCTCCGTACAGGCTGAACGACTTCGAGAAGGACGTGGCGAGGAAGAACTCCAACCCCGAGGCCACGAACTTGGCGACGACGGCGCCGTCCTCCTCTATGCCGAAGCCGAAGCCCTGGTACGCCATGTCCAGGAAGGGCATCAGGTTTCGCTCGCGCAGCACCTCGATGACCTGGTCCCACTGCTCCGCTGAGAGGTCGTACCCGGTGGGGTTGTGGCAGCACGCGTGGAGCAACACGACGGTGCCGGGGTCCGCCAGGCGCAGATCGTTCAGCATGCCGTCGAAGTCGATGCCGTGCAGGGCCTCCTCGTAGTAGCGGTAGGAGTCCACCCTGAACCCGGCGCGCGTGAAGAGGGCGCGATGGTTCTCCCAGCTGGGGTTGGAGATCAGGACGGTGGCCGACGGCTCGATCTGCTTGAGGAGATCCGCGCCCACCTTCAACGCGCCCGTCCCGCCCAGGGTCTGCGCGGTGGCGATGCGCCCCTCAGCCACGGCCTCAGCCCCTGGGCCGAACACCAGCGACCTGACGGCCTCGCGGTACGCGGGCATCCCTTCGATCCCCAGGTACCCCTTGGGCTTGGACTCTGCCGCGATCCGCTGCTCGGCTGTGCGCACGCACTCCAGTAGCGGAAGCTTGCCCGTCTCGTCGAGGTAGACACCCACCCCGAGGTTGACCTTCTCCGGGCGCTGATCGGCGACGAAGGCCTCGGTGAGTCCGAGAATGGGGTCAGCGGGGGCAAGTTCGACACGATCGAACAGCTTCATGGTGGGCACCTCTTTCCTCGGTGGCCAGCCTAATGCCAACTGGCCTGCTGTCCAGATCCCCGCACACCGCCCGCCGCGAGGGGGCCCGAGGTGTCAGACTTGGGGCTCTGACTGTCGCTGCAACCAGCGCCTGCAGCGAGGAGGGGCTCAATGAGGATCAAGTTCGGGCAGTCCAAGCAGTCGACGATCGGCATCGAATGGGAGCTCGCCGTCGTCGACGCGCACACGATGGAGCAGGTGCCGGCCGCTGATGTGGTGCTGTCCAAGGTCGAGGACGCGGTCGACGGGCCGATCCGCTCCGAGTACCTCACGAGCATGATCGAGCTGGTCTCGGGAGTGCACGAGACCGTGCCCTCAGCGGTGCGTGAGATGCGCCAGCACCTGGACTTCGCGCTGGAGCTGCTGGAGCCGAAGGGGCTGACGCTCCTGGGCGCGGGTGCGCATCCGTTCGGCGATCCCACCCGCCAACTGCCCGGAGACAAGGCCCAATACCGGCGGGTGACCGAGCGCAACGCGTGGTGGGGCCGGCAGATGGCCATCAACGGGCTCCACATCCACACCGGCATCGACCAGCGGGCCAAGGCGCTGCCCATCGTCTACGGCATGGCACGGTTCGCGCCCTACTTCATCGCGCTGTCCGCCTCGTCGCCGTTCTGGATCGGCGAGGACACCAGGTTCGCGTCCCAGCGCACCATGGTCTTCCAGCAGCTGCCCACCAACGGCCTCCCTTACCACATGAGCGACTGGGAGGAGTTGGAGCGGTACGCCTCGCAGCTCGAGGGTGTGGGCCTCATCCAGAACCCCTCTGAGATCAGGTGGGACGTGCGGCCCTCCACCTGGGGCACTGTCGAGAACCGCACGATGGACTCGGTGCCCACCCTGATGGAGCTCGGCGCGCTGACGGCCTTCAACCAGTGCCTGGTGGAGCGCATGTCCCGGGCCATAGCCTCGGGCGAGCCCATCGACCGCCTGCCGTTCTGGTTCATGCGCGAGAACAAGTGGCGCGCGGCCCGGTACGGCCTTGCGGCAGACATCATCACGCCCCGCAAGGATGAATACCTCATCCACATCAGCGACGGCATCCTGCGCTGGGTGGAGGAGCTGACCCCGATCGCGGACCAGCTGGGTTGCGCCGAGAACCTCGCCCACGTGGCCGACCTGGTCCGTCTCGGCCCGAGCTACCTGCGCCAGCGCCGGGTCGCCGCGGCCAACGGCGGCGACCCTGTGGCCGTGACCCGGGCGGTCATAGAGGAGCTACGCGCCGGCGCTCCCTCATTCAAGGAGCCCACATGAAGCCCTTCCTGCTGCTCAGCACCCGCCCGGAGGACGACGCCGCCCTGGGCGAGTGGGAGGCCATCGCTCGCCTCGCCGGCCTCCGGGATGACCAACTGCTCCAGATCCGCGTGGAGGAAGCCCCGATGGCGCCGCCGAGGCTGGACGAGTTCTCGGGGGTGTTCCTCGGCGGTGGACCCTACAACGCCAGCGACACCGACAAGTCACCGCTGCAGCAGCGCGTCGAGGCAGACCTCAGCCGCGTCATCGCCGAGGTGGTGGAGCGGGACTTCCCCTTCCTCGGCCTCTGCTACGGCGTCGGGGCCATCACCGCGCAGCTGGGCGGCGTGGTGGACCGCAGCGTCGGCGAGGACGTGGGCGTGGTCACCGCGACACTCACCGCCCACGGCCGCGAGGATCCCCTCTTCGAGGGCGTCCCCCACTCCTTTCATGCGTTCACCGCGCACAAGGAGGGTTGCCGGGTCCCGGCTGCGGGATCCACCGTGCTCGCCACCGGCGCGGCGTGCCCGATCCAGGCGTTCCGGATCGGGCGGCGGGTCTATGCCACCCAGTTCCATCCGGAGCTGGATTCGGCCGGCCTGGCCGCCCGGATCCGCATCTACCGCGACGCGGGGTACTTCGACCCGGCCGACACCGAGCAGTTGGTGGCGTTCGCCGAGTCCTCGACGATCACCCACGCCGTGCACGGCATGCTGCGCAACTTCGTGGAGCTGGCGGCTCAGTCCAGGTAGTCCCGGAGGACCTGCGAGCGCGACGGGTGGCGCAGCTTCGACATGGTCTTGGACTCGATCTGGCGGATGCGCTCGCGCGTGACGCCGTAGACCTTGCCGATCTCGTCGAGGGTCTTCGGCTGACCGTCGGTCAGCCCGAAGCGCATCGAGACCACCCCGGCTTCCCGCTCGCTGAGCGTGTCAAGCACGTCGTTGAGCTGCTCCTGGAGCAGCGTGAAGTTGACCGCGTCAGCGGGCACCACGGCCTCGGAGTCCTCGATGAGGTCACCGAACTCCGAGTCCCCGTCCTCGCCCAGGGGCGTGTGCAGGGAGATGGGTTCGCGGCCGTACTTCTGCACCTCGACGACCTTCTCGGGCGTCATGTCCAGCTCGACGGCGAGCTCTTCGGGGGTTGGTTCGCGGCCGAGGTCCTGCAGCATCTGGCGCTGGACGCGCGCCAGCTTATTGATGACCTCCACCATGTGCACCGGGATGCGGATGGTGCGGGCCTGGTCCGCCATGGCCCGGGTGATCGCCTGCTTGATCCACCACGTGGCGTAGGTGGAGAACTTGTAGCCCTTGGTGTAGTCGAACTTCTCGACCGCGCGGATGAGGCCGAGGTTGCCCTCCTGGATGAGGTCCAGGAACAGCATCCCGCGGCCGGTGTAGCGCTTGGCGAGGGAGACGACGAGGCGGAGGTTGGCCTCGAGGAGGTGATTCTTGGCGCGGCGCCCGTCTTCGGCGATCCATTCCAGATCCTCGACGTCTCCGGGGCTGACCTTGGTCTCGGCGGAGTGCAGCCGCTCGTCGGCGAAGAGGCCGGCCTCGATGCGCTTGGCGAGCTCCACCTCCTCGACGGCGTTGAGCAGCGCCACCTTGCCGATCTGCTTGAGGTAGTCCTTGACGGGGTCCGCGGTGGCACCCGCGGACACCACCTGCTGCTCGGGCTCGTCGGCGTCGTCGGAGTCAGAGAGCGCGAAGCCCTCCTCCTCGACGAGTTCCTTGACGAGCGGCGCCTCGCTGGCTTCGTTGAACGTCGAGTCGTCCACCTCGTCGAGGGAACGCTTCTTTCCGCCGACCGTGAGAACCACGTCCTCCCCCTCGCGCTTGAACTGGACCTCGACCTCACCAGTGGAGGCCTGGGCGATGGTGGGCTCCTCGGCCTTCGCGGTCTTGCCGCGGCGAGTAGCGGTCTTGGGTGCGGCCTGGCCCGCGGTGGCCGGCTTGGCGGCCGCCCGTGTGCGACGGGTGGTGGCCGGAACTGCGGACGTCGCGCTTTCGGCGGCCCTGCGTGTGCGGGTAGGCTTGCCGGTTCCTTCAGCGTCCTGGGTCACATTGGTCCTCTCGCGGGCCACTAGGGATTTCAGCGCGTGCGTCGCCCCGCTTTGGTCAAGGGTGACGCGCCCCATTCTTGCACGCGAAAACCGGCCACTCAAACGGATCGGCCAGGGAAACCCCCACCCCTGGTCAGGGTTCGGGGCCGCGCGAGTCAGACCCAGGTCGCAGTTCTTCGTTCGAGTGCCCGCAGCGGGAACCCTCGGGGCCTCTCGCGCGTTGTTCCGGGTGACGACTGTGCGAAAGGTTTCCAGAGATATGATCACGACTGCGCGTACACGAACCAACGACGGCATCGACGGCAAGGATGCGGTGGGCCTCTACCTCGACGCCATCGCCAAGACTCCCCTGCTCAACGCCCTCGAGGAAGTAGACCTGGCCCGCGAGATCGAGGCGGGGCTCTATGCCCAGCAGATCCTCGACGGGGTTGCCACCTCCGAGGTGCAGGCCACCGATGACGAGCTGCAGGAGCTTGCCGTGCTCGGCGAGCGCGCCATGCAGCGCTTCATCCAGGCCAACCTGCGGCTCGTGGTCTCCGTCGCCCGCAAGTACGGGCGCTCCCAGATGCCCATGCTGGACCTTGTCCAGGAGGGAAACACCGGCCTGATCCGTGCTGTGGAGAAGTTCGACTACGCCAAGGGCTTCAAGTTCTCCACCTACGCCACATGGTGGGTGCGTCAGGCCATCTCGCGGGGCATCGCCCAGCAGGGCCGGATCGTGCGGCTTCCCGTGCATGTGGCCGAGCAGGTCAACCAGGTCTCCGCCGTGCGCCGCAACCTCGAACGCCAGTTGGGCCGCGAGCCGGAGCTGGCTGAGATCGCCGATGAGCTGGGCCTCGAGGAGTCCAAGATCGTGGACCTGATCCGCTACTCGCGGGATCACGTCTCCCTCGACGCCCCCGTCGAGGCCGACGGCGACACGGCTCTGGGAGACCTGATCGCCCGCGAGACCTCGCCCGGTCCGGACGAGATGGTGCTGGACGCCGAGGACCGTGCCCGGCTCGAGGGCATGCTCTCCAGCCTCGACGAACGGTCCCAGGATGTGGTGCGCCGCCGCTACGGCCTCCTCGACGGCCGCCAGGCCAAGCTCGCCGACATCGGTGTGCATTGGGGCATCACCGCCGAGCGGGTCCGACAGATCGAGCGGCAGGCGCTGGCCACCCTGCGCGCCGGCCAGGGACTCGCTGCCTGACCCTGCGCTAGCTGGTTCCTCCAGACGCCGTGGCCCGTGCCCCCTCCCCCGGGGTGCGGGCCACGGTTCGTCCGGGCTCAGGAGAGGACCCGGATGAGCCCTTCCTGGGCGCAGGACGCCACCGCCTGGCCGTCCTGGAACAAGCGCCCCATCGCGAAGCCGCGCGCGTGGGACGCAGAGGGCGAGGTCATGTCGTAGAGGAGCCACTCGTCGACCCGCACCGGGCGGTGGAACCACATGGCGTGGTCGATCGAGGCGGCCTGCATCGACGGGGACAGGAACTCCACCGCATGGGGAACGGTCGAGACGCTGAGCAGAGTGATGTCGGAGAGGTAGGCCAGCACCGCCGCGTGCAGCAGCGGATCCTCCGGCATCGGCTCCTTCGTCCGGATCCACGCCTTCATATTGCCGCCGCCCTCAACCAGGTCCGGCCTGGCCGCGAGCCGCACGTCGAGGGCGTCCCACTCGGAGACCAGCCGCACGCTGGCACCGAAGCGACGCTCCAGCACCTCGTGCAGCGAGGGACAGGACTCCGGCACGCCGACGTCGCCGGGCGGGGACGCCGAATGGCTGAGGCCCTCCTCGGGCTTCTGGAACGAGGCGGTCATCTGGAAGATCACCGAATCCCCCTGACGGGTCACCACGCGCCGGTTGCTGAAGGTGCTGCCGTCGCGCATCACCTCCACCTCGAAGTCCAGGGGCTGGTCGATGGCCCCGGGGCGCAGGAAGTAGGCGTTCAGGGAGTGCACGAGTCGGTCCGGCGGCACGGTGTGGGCGGCGGCCACCAGCGTCTGCCCCAGCACCTGTCCACCGAAGAGCCGCTGCAGCAAGGTGGTGGGGTGCGGCCCGCGGAAGCGGTTCTCGCCGATGGTCTGCAGGTCGAACAACGCGATGAGCTCGGCAACGTCCTTAGGCACGGGCACCATCGTGCCACTCATCGGGCCTGATCATCGGGCCTGGCGGATGGCCTGTCTGATGCGCTTGGCGGAGACCGGCACCGCGGTGCGCAGCTGCTGCGCGAACAGGCTCACCCGGAACTCCTCCAGGAGGAAGGCGATCTCCTCCACGGCCGGGGGCAGCGGGCCGCTGGGCAGGGAGCCGGTCAGCTCGGCGTAGGCGTCCTCCACCTCGTCGATCTCCGCCTGGAGCCGCGCGTCGCGCTCAGGTTGCTCAGCCGCCGCTCGCAGCCTGGCGACGGCGGCCTGCGCGTAGCGGGGAAGGTGAGCCAACCAGGGGTCGGGCGTGGCCGAGATGAAGCGGTTGAACAGGAGGTTGTCCAGCTGCGCGGCCACATCGCGGCGCACCGGAGCCTGCTCGGGAAAACCTGGCAGCAGCAGCCTGGCCTGAGTCGCCGCCGCCAGCGCCTGCGCGGCCGTGGAGACCACCTGACGGGTGCGCCCAGGGCACTCCTGACGCACGGCCAGGGCGACCCGCGCGTAGTCCGCCTCGGTCCGGACCTCGACGATGGGGCCCTGCTCCGCGGCGAGCTGCTCCCCCGCCTTCAACCAGGCGTCGGCGAGCAGCTCGGGCACCGTCGGGTAGGCCGAGTCCGCCAGGGACAGCTTCTCCTGCCTGCCGAGGTGTCCCACCACCCACTTCGTGGGGTCAGGATTGGTGAGGGTGAGGAGCCGGCGGACGCCCAGCGTGTGCGAGCGTGCGGCCTTCTGCGGGGAGTCCAGGACCTGCAGCCCCACGGTGGTGCCCTCATCGACGAGGGCCGGGTACCCCACCACCCCCCTCCCCACGGCGGTCTCCTTGGCGATGGCCCCGAAGGTCCAGGCCCGCTGGCCGGTGCTGGCCCGCTCCCCCGCGGAGGCGGTCAGCTTGGCCGCGACCTTGGGTGCCAGCCGGGCCGCCAACGCGTCCAGGTCGTCGCCGCGGGCGACCTCGCGGCCGTTGTCGATCACCACGAACGTGGGGCGCAGGTGGCTGCCGAGCAGCTCCGGGTGGAAGTTCGCGCCGTCGACGACGGTGCCCGTGAGGGCGGTGAGGGCCCGCCCGAGCGCGTCGGTGAAGCTCCCCTGTCCGACCTCCTCGCGTCCGGCGAGCCAGGCCAGCGCCTTGGCCGCGAAGTCCGGGGCGGGCACGAAACTGGTCCGCAGGGCCTTGGGCAGGGAGCGGATCAGCTCGGTGGCCAGCTCCCTTCTCAGTCCGGAGATCTGCCAGCTGAAGCGTGCGCCGTCGAGCTGGTTGAGGAGCTCCAGGCGCACGGTGATGGTGACGCCGTCGCCGCCTGCTCCCGGATCGAAGACGTACTGGATGGGTAGCTTGTGCTGACCGACGGTCCACCTGTCCGGGAAGTCCGATGGCCGAAGCTGGGTGGCGTCCACCACCGCGTCGTCGATCATGAGGGTGGGCCACTGCTCGCGCGGGATCCCCCGCAGCCACTTGTCCAGCGTGGCGCCCGAGACCACGTCTGGCGGGATGCGGGCGTCGTAGAACTCGTAGAGCGCCTCGTCGGAGATGAGGAGATCCGGGCGCCGCATCCTGTCGGTCATCTTCGTGGCCTCGTCCAGGACTGCCCTGTTGGCCGCCACCAGCGGCTGGCGCGTCTCCCAGTCCCCCTCGACCAGGGCGCTGCGCAGGAAGATCTCACGCGCCTCGACCGGGTGCTCGGAGGCGTAGTCCGCGCGACGGCCCGCGACGATCGGCACCCCGAACAGCGTCACCCGCTCGCTGGCCACCACGCTCGCGGAGCGAGAGGACCATCGGGGCTCGGACAGGGTGCGGGTGAGCACGTGCCCGCCCACCTCCTCGATCCACTCCGGCCGCACCTCCGCCACCGTGCGCGCCCAGAGCTGAGACGTCTCCACCAACTCGAAGGCCATCACCAGCGGCGGGGTGGAGCGGGCCAGCGACGAGCCGGGCTGGATGGCGAACCGCGCCCCCCGTGCGCCCTGATACAGCGTGAGCGGGCGGCGCTTGCCCGGCTGCGGCTTGGCCTTCTCCTGCTCCACCAGCCCCACGTTGGACAACAGCCCGGTCAGCAGGCAGGTGAGCACGTCCGGCATCGGGCCCCGGCCTGAGGCGTCCAGGTCCAGCTCCTTGACGGCCTCCCGCAGCTGCGAGACCAGATCCTCCCATTCGCGGAACCGGATGAAGCTGAGGTACTCCTCGCGGCACATCCGCCGGAACGCGTTGCCGGAGAGCTCGTGGCGACGCTTCCTCAAATAGGTCCAGATGTTGAGCAGCACCTCGAAGTCGCCGCCCTCCAGGGTGGGCTTGGCGGGGCTGTCCTTGCGGGTGCCGCTGTGGGCAGTGTGGCGCAGGGGCGCGCCGTCCGTGGCCGGCTGGGCGGCGTCCTCGACGCCCCAGAAACGACGGTGGGACTGGTCCGCCTGCGCCTGGAAGGCCGCGGGACGCTCACGGACGTCCGGGACCGTCAGACCGGCCACCACCACGAGGACCGTGCCGAGGGTGTGGCGCCTGGACCCCTCGATCAGCATCCTGCCCAGCCGCGGGTCCACCGGCAGCCGGGCCAGCATGCGTCCGGTGCGGGTGAGCCGGACGTGGTCGTGGCGTTTGCGGGGGTGCAGCGCGCCCAGTTCGGTGAGCACCCGAACACCGTCGTTGATCTGGGAGACCACCGGCGCCTCGACGAACGGGAACGACTCGACATCGCCCAGACCGGCCTGCGCCATAAGGAGGATGACGGTGGCGAGGTTGGTGCGCAGGATCTCGGGTTCCGAGTACAGCGGCCTCGACTCGTAGTCCTCCTCGCTGTAGAGCCTGATCGCGATGCCCGGGCCGAGGCGTCCGCAGCGGCCGGCGCGCTGGTTGGCGGAGGCCTGCGAGACCGGCTCGATGGGCAGCCGCTGAACCTTCGTGCGCGCGGAGTAGCGCGAGATGCGGGCCGTGCCGACGTCAACCACGTAGCGGATCCCGGGCACCGTGATGGAGGTCTCGGCCACATTGGTGGCGAGCACCACCCGCCGGCCGCTGTGCGGCTGGAACACGCGCTGCTGCTCGGCGGACGAGAGCCGGGCGTACAGCGGCAACACGTCGAGGCCGGTGCCCAGCTTGTCGATGGCCTCGGCGGTGTCGCGGATCTCCCGTTCCCCACTGAGGAAGACGAGGATGTCGCCCACCGCGGACTCGGTGACGATCTCCTCCACAGCGGAGGCGATCGCGTCGATCTCGTCCTGGTCCTCCTCGAGCGGCCGGTAGCGCGTCTCGACAGGGAAGGTGCGCCCCGACACCTCGACCACGGGCGCGCCGTCGAAATGCTCCGAGAAACGGGCCGTGTCGATGGTGGCCGAGGTCACGATGATTCTCAGCTCGGGCCGCCGCGGCAGCAGCTGCTTGAGGTAGCCGAGCAGGAAGTCGATGTTGAGGCTACGCTCGTGGGCCTCGTCGATGATGATCGTGTCGTAGCGGCTGAGGAGGCGGTCGTGGGTGAGCTCCGAGAGCAGGATGCCGTCGGTCATCACCTTGACCCTGGTCTGCGCCGTCACCTTCCGGGTGAAACGCACCTGGTAGCCGACGAAATCGCCCAGCTCGACGCCGCACTCCACCGCGATCCGCTGCGCCACGGTGCGGGCGGCGATCCGCCTCGGCTGGGTGTGGGCGATCCGCTCCCTCCCCGCCAGGAGGCAGATCTTGGGCAGCTGAGTGGTCTTGCCGGAGCCGGTCTCCCCGGCCACCACCACCACCTGATGGTCGCGGATGAGCCCCGCGATGCGTTCGGCCTCCGCCGCGATCGGCAGCGACGCGACGACTTCGATGACGGGCTGGTCCGTGGGTGGCGGCAGCGTCATCGAGTGATGAAGAGCGGGCATTCAGCGTGGGCCATCAGCCCTCGCATCAGCCCACCGAGGCTGAAGCCCGGAATGTGGGACTCCCCCACCCCGAGCACCAGCAGGTCGTAGCCGGCGCTGCGGCTGACGAGCTCGTTGATGGGGCTGTCCGCCGCCACGAGGACCTCGTAGGCGACGCCGGGGTGCTTCTCCGCGACAGTCTTGGCGATGGCCTCGATGCCGCCCTTCGCGAAGCGCACCTGCTCGTCGAGCTGGTTGGGGCTCAGCTTGCGGGCGAACAGGCCGACGGGGGGCTGGACGGCGTGCACGATCTCCAGCTTCGCGCCGAGCCGCTCGGCCTGAAGGAAGCCTGCCTCGAGGATCGTCTCCGAGCCGGGATCCGTCTGCAGGCCCACGCCCACGACTCCCTTACCGCCCACCGGATTCGGGTGGGCCGCTGCCGAGATGACAACGACCGGGCATGCCGCGTTGGCCACCACGGCCACGGAGGTGGAGCCCACGAACATGCGCTCCAGGCCGGTGGCGGCCCGGCGGCCCACCACGACGAGGTCCGCTACCTCGCTCAGCCGCGACATCACGCCGCCCGGCGAGCCCATCACCACCTCGGTCTTGATCTTGTCCTCGGCGAGGCCCATCTCCAGGGCGACATCCTTGGCCTGTTCGTTGGCGGTGGCGCCGGCGGACTGCAGGATCTCCGGGTCGTAGACGACGCCCCAGGCGCCTGCCATCAGGGTGTCGTCGACAGCGTTGACGAGCAGGAGTTCCCCGCCGTAGCGCAGCACGGTGCCGGTGCCGAACCGGACGGCGCGCAGACCGTCGTCGCTTCCGTCGACTCCGACCACCACCAGCGGTGTGGTGCGTTCAGTCATGGTGGACTCCTAACTCTTGAAGGTTCCCGAGACGACGCGGCCGGCGATCGTGCTTGCCGTGATGGCCAGCCCTACGGTCAGGCCGCCCTCGAGCCAGCTGATGCTGGAGACCGCGGCGTCCGCCGGCCCGCTGATCCCGCGCACGAGCACGGACCATCCCGTTGCGGTCTCCTGGTCGATCTCGTCGACCTGGAAGGCCACCTCCGTGGGCGCCGCCAGGCCCGCAAGGAACGACTCGTGCGTGGTGTGGAAGACGATGACGCCCTCGACGACACGGAAGTTGACCGGCACCACGGAGATCCCCTCGGGGGAGCTCCACGCGACGCGCCCGACCACCGCGTCCGAGACCAGCGCCCAGCACTCATCGGCGTCGAGCCGGGAGAAGTAGGTCACTGCCTGGGGGTCCGTCGTCATGACTCCACTCTAG
This sequence comes from Tessaracoccus sp. MC1679, assembly GCF_014164775.1. Taxonomy (GTDB): domain Bacteria; phylum Actinomycetota; class Actinomycetes; order Propionibacteriales; family Propionibacteriaceae; genus Arachnia. The sequence continues at coordinate 67,609 of NZ_JACJGB010000005.1, read as the reverse complement.
TGCTCACCAGAGGCGGCTGCGGCCGTCAGAACGTGGTGCGGCCACCCAGCTTGGTGGCCAGTTCGTCGTCGATGCCGTCGGCGATCTGACTCAGGGCGGAGAGGGCCTGGTGGAGATGAGCCGGCACGAAGGGTTGGGCCGCCACCGACAGCTGGACGAAGACCCGGTCCCGGTGCAGCGCGAACCGCCCGTACCGGGACTCGACGTTGAGGTCGTTGAGCACCTCGCAGGCCCTCGACCGGCCCGTGACGTCGTGGACCAGCGCCGAGAAGAGGACCAGCTCGGCGCCGTCGGGGGTGGAGCGCAGGAACACCATGGTGGAGCCCACGCGGATGGCCACGTCGCCCAGCTCGTTGCGCAGCGTGGGGTGCCGGTAGGTCCGACGGAGCTCCTCGTCGACCAGCGAGTCCAGCTCCGCCCGCGACCCCGGCATGACGGCGGTCTCCTCCCGCGACAGCTTCCGTGGGGACAGCGGCGCCCATGCGGTGTTGCCCTGAAGGATCTCGGCGAGTTGGTCCGGTTCGAGAAAGACGGGGTGCAGCACCCCGAACACCCCCGTGAGCGTCTGGGTGGCCAGTTCCGCGAGGGTGGAGGACGACTCCTGGTCCGCCTCCGTGTGGTAGCTGTCCGAGCTCTCATCCGGCGCGCCCCAGCCCAGCTCCCGCAGGGCGGCGGCCTCCGCCGGAGAGGGCGCACCGTCGTCTGCGCCGATCACGTAAGCAGTCACCACCAGGGGCGAGGTCATCGAAAAACGCAGGCCGGGGCGCAGCGCGGCGGCGTCGGTGTTGGCCACGGAGATGGTGAGGTCTGCGCTGGCGTCCATCACCGAGAGCACCTCGTCGAGGCGGAGGGTGAACTCCGCCCAGGCGTGCCTCTGGGTGACGTCGAAATCGAAGTCCTGATAGTCGGCCATGGTGGTCACTCCACCTCCTCCTGCGTCAACCTAGCAAACACCAGCGTCCGCGCTGGTGCCTAGGCTGAGCGGCATGTGGGCAGCGCTCGAGGGATTCAGCACGATCGGCCTGGTGATGGCCGTGGGGTTCGTGCTGGCGCGCGCCCGCCTGGTGGGCCGCTCGGCCCAGCGGGCCCTGGGGGACGTGGCGTTCTTCGTGGGCCAGCCCGCCCTGGTGCTGGTCGCGGTCGCGGAGGCTGACCTGGAGCTCCTGTTCGGATGGCACGTGGTGGCGTTCGGCGGGGCCTGCATCGCCACCGGGCTCACGTTCGCGCTTGTCATGGCCCGACGGTGGCGCACGGGCCGCGCCGAAGCCACCATGGGGTACCTCGCCACCAGCTACGTCAACGCGGGCAATCTCGGCATCCCCATCGCCGCCTTCGTCCTGGGCGACCCGGCGTGGGCGGCGCCCGCCATGCTGCTCCAGGTGTTGGTGCTGCAGCCGACCGCCGTGGCCGTGCTGGAGTCATCCCCCTCAGGGCGGGGGCGCTCCGTGGTGCGCAGCTTCGTCACCCATCCACTGGTCCTCGGCGGCGTCGGCGGGCTGGCCCTCAACCTCAGCGGCCTGCAGCCTCCCGCCATGGTGTGGGCGCCCGTGGGCCTGTTGGCCGATCTCGGCATCCCGGCGATGCTTTTGGCGTTCGGCATGTCGCTGCATTCGAGCCCGCTGCCGCGTCAGCTGTCACGCAGAGCGGTGGCGGCGATCCTCACCAAGTCCTTCGTGGTCCCCGCCGTGGCGTTGCTGCTCGGACTCGCCCTCGGGCTGTCTGGCACCCCGCTGCGTGCCGCCGTCGTGTTGGCGGCGCTCCCCACGGCACAGGTGGTCTTCGTGCACGCCGTGCGCTACGGGGTGGGCGTGCGCCTTGTGCAGGCCACGACGCTCTGGTCCATGCTGCTCAGCGTGCCCGTGATCGTCGCGGCCGGGGCCCTCTTGCGGTGAGCCGGTAGACTGGCGGCTCCGCCGGCCATTCTTCTGGGAGCACCATGTTCGATCCCACCACATGGGACGCACCGTTCGCCGTCGTGGTGCTCGCGCTCTTCGTGATCGTGATGCTGCGCGCCAACGGCACCTACTGGTTGGGGCGGGCGCTGGCGGCCGGGGCCCGGCGCAGCCGGTGGGAGAGGCTCCTCGAATCGAGGCACTACGCCACCGGGGCACGGTGGCTCAACAGGTGGGGCGCGCCGGCGGTGTCGCTGTCGTTCCTCACCATCGGCATCCAGACCATGGTCAATCTCGCCGCCGGGGTGGCGCGGATGCCGCTGCGGCGCTACCTTCCCGCCGTCACCGTCGGCTGCATGATGTGGGCCTTCATGTACGGCACCGTGGGGTTCATCGGCTGGCTGGCCGTCGAGGCGCTGTGGGGCCGCTCCCCGGCACTGACGCTCGCAGTGCTGGCCTTGGCCGCTGCCGGCATCGTCTGGGCGGTGTCCCGCCGCGACCGCGTCCCGGCTGCGGTGCCCGCAGAGTAGTCTCACCCCGTCGAACCACTGCGGCAGGAGGCGTCATGGCGGACCAGGGTCGCACGGACCGGCTGCTGCGCTCGCTGCGCCTGCGGCCCACCGTCCCGTCCCCCGCCCGACCCGCCCCGGAGCCCGTCGCCGTCGACACTGTGCCCCGCACGGCGGCCAGCTGCATCGTCGACGCGGGGATCTACGTGGCGGGTCGGCGGATCGCCACGCCGGGCACGTTCGAGGAGGCGTTCCGGCTGCTCGACGAGCATCCCGAGGGATTCGCCTGGATGGGGCTCTACCGCCCGCGACACTCGGACATGTCGCTGCTGGCCGAGGAGTTCCGGCTCAGCCCCCTGGCCGTGGAAGACACCATCACCGCGCATCAGCGGCCCAAGTTCGAGCGCTACGAGGACGTGCTGTTCCTGGTCCTGAGAGCCGCGCAGTACATCGACCGCAGCGAGACGGTGGACTTCGGTGAGGTCCACGCCTTCGTCGGCGACCGGTTCGTGGTCACGGTGCGGCACTCGGAGACCCCGGACCTCACCCGCGTCCGTCAGGAGCTGGAGGGCACGCCGTCGGTGCTGGCCAAAGGTCCCAGCGTGGTGCTGCTCCGGCTGCTGGACGGGATCGTCGACGACTACACCCCCGTCGCGATGGGCATCGAGAACGACATCGACGAGATCGAGACCCAGGTGTTCACGGGCAGCTCGCGGGTGTCGCGGCGCATCTATCAGCTCTCCCGCGAGGTGATCGACTTCCAGCGCGCGGTTCGGCCCCTCAAACAGATCATCGAGGGAGTCCGGGGAGATCGGGTCTTCGCCTCAGCCGGCGAGCGCAGACGCCAGGAGCTCCGCGACATCGAGGACCACGCCATCGCCATGATCGAGCGGATCGACGCCCTCCGCGAGACCCTGAAGGGCACGCTGGACCTCAACATCTCGCTCCAGGCCCAGCGGCAGAACGAGGAGATCAGCAACATGACCGCCGCCAGCCTCAAGCAGGCGGAGGAGACGCGCCGGATCGCCGCCTGGGCGGGTGTGCTCTTCGTGCCGAGCCTGGTCACCGGCACCTACGGCATGAACTTCCACACCATGCCGGAGCTCGCCTGGGTGTGGGGCTACCCGTTCGCCTTGGCGCTGATGCTGGTCACCGGCGTGGGGATGTACACGGTGTTCAAGCTGAAGGGCTGGCTGTAGCGCTCCCCTCCACAGCCCTCAGGAGAGCTTGCGGGCCGCGCCCTTGTCCGCGGACTGCGCCAGCATGCCGTAGATCTTCAGGGCCGTGGAGACCTCGCGTTCGCGGGCCTTCGGCGCCCAACCGGCGGCGTCCTGCGCGGCGCGGCGCGCAACGAGAGTGGCGTCGTCCACGTTGAGCGTGATGGAGCGGTTGGGGATGGAGATGGTGATGGTGTCGCCGTCCTCGATGAGACCGATGGCACCGCCCGAGGCCGCCTCAGGCGACACGTGGCCGATGGACAGGCCCGAGGAGCCTCCTGAGAACCGGCCATCGGTGATCAGGGCGCATTGCGGTCCGAGGCCGAGCGCCTTGAGGTACGCCGTGGGGTAGAGCATCTCCTGCATGCCGGGGCCGCCCTTGGGACCCTCGTACCGGACGATGACGATGTCGCCGGGCTGGATCCGCTTGCCCAGGATGGCCTCCACTGCGTCGTCCTGGGACTCGGTGACGACGGCGCGCCCGGTGAACTCCCACTGGGACTCCGGCACCCCCGCGGTCTTGACGATGGCGCCATCGGGGGCCAGATTGCCCTTGAGTACCGCGAGACCGCCGTCCAGGGTGTAGGGGTGGTCGACGGAGCGGATGCAGCCGCCCTCGGCGTCGGTGTCCAGCGTTTCCCAGCGGTTGGTCGACGAGAATGCCTCGGTGGTGCGGACTCCGCCGGGGGCGGCGTGGAACAGCTCGACCGCCGCGGGGGTGGCCTTGCCGCTGCGGATGTCCCAGCTGCCGAGCCACTCCTCCATGGTGCGGGAGTGGACCGTCGACACTGCGTCGTCCAGTTTGCCTCCCCGGTACAGCTCGCCGAGAATGGCCGGCACTCCACCGGCGCGGTGCACGTCCTCCATGTAGTACTTCGGCGAATTGGGCGCCACCTTGGCCAGGCAGGGCGTGACGCGCGAGATGGCGTCGATGTCGTCCATGGTGAAGTCCACGCCTGCCTCCTGCGCGGCGGCCAGCAGGTGCAGCACCGTGTTGGTGGAGCCACCCATCGCCACATCCAGCTTCATGGCGTTGGAGAAGGCCGCCTTCGTGGCGATGGAGAGCGGAAGGACTGAAGCGTCCTCCTCGTCGTACCAGCGGCGGCACAGCTCGACGATCAGGCGGCCGGCCTCCTGGAACAGGCCCTTGCGGGCCGACGCGGTGGCCAGCGTCGACCCGTTGCCGGGAAGCGCGAGGCCGACCGCCTCCAGAAGGCAGTTCATGGAGTTGGCGGTGAACATGCCGGAGCAGGAACCGCAGGTGGGACAGGCGTTGGCCTCGATCCGGCCCAACTCGTCGTCGGTGACGCTCGGGTCCACGGCCGAGACCATGGCGTCGACGAGGTCCAGCGACTTCACGACGCCGCCCTCCTTGACCACGGCCTTGCCTGCCTCCATGGGGCCGCCAGAGACGAACACGGCGGGGATGTTGAGGCGGAGGGCGGCCAGGAACATGCCGGGGGTGATCTTGTCGCAGTTGGAGATGCACACCAGAGCGTCCGCGCAGTGCGCGTTGGCCATGAACTCCACCGAGTCGGCGATCAGTTCGCGGCTGGGCAGGGAGTAGAGCATGCCCCCGTGGCCCATCGCGATGCCGTCGTCGACGGCGATGGTGTTGAACTCGCGTCCGATGCCGCCCGCCTCGGCGATGGACTCGGAGACCAGCTTGCCCATGTCGCGGAGGTGGACGTGGCCCGGCACGAACTGGGTGAAGGAGTTGGCCACGGCGACGATCGGTTTGCCCCAGTCCGAGTCCGTGATGCCCGTGGCGCGCCAGAGGGCGCGGGCGCCGGCCATGTTGCGGCCGTGGGTGGTGGTGCGGGACCGGAGTGCCGGCATGAGGATCCTCCAAGGGCAGGCTTCGTACCCACCAAGGGTACCCTCCGGCCGTCACCGCGCCCGGTTGGTCCGCGGCCGACCTGGGTCCGCGGCGGCTACTCCCCCGTCGCGAGGGGACGGGACGTGTGGCTGTACTGGGACCAGGAGCCGGGGTAGAGCCGCCCCCTCCCGAGCCCGGCGTATTCCATCGCGATCAGGTTGTGGCAAGCGGTGATGCCCGAGCCGCAGGTGGAGATGACGGCGGCTGCGTCGTCGACGGCGGCGAAGCGCTCGCGCAGCTCCCCGGGGGTCTTGAATCGGCAGCCGTCGGTGAGGTTGCCGGTCATCGGATAGTTGCGCGCCCCGGGGATGTGGCCCGCCCTGGGGTCCAGATGCTCCGCTTCACCGCGGAAGCGTTCGGGTCCGCGGGCGTCGATGACGAACTCACCCGCCGCGGTCTCCTCGATGTCCGCCAGGGCGGAGTCCGGCCAGGACCTCACGGAGAACTCCCCATGGGGTCGCTTCGGCACCTCCGAGGTGAGGGGGCCGTCCCAGGCCTGGATGCCCCCGTCGAGGAGGGCTGCGTCGTGGCCGAGGATGCGCAGCAGCCACACCAGGCGGGCGGCCATCGCCCCGCCCGCGTCGTCGTAGGCCACGATCGTGTCCGTGTCGCTGATGCCCAGGTGGGCCAAGCCTTCGGCGAAGGTGGCCGGGTCCGGGAGCGGGTGACGCCCGCGGGCCTTCGACGGCGGGTCCGCCAACACGTCGTCCATGGCGACGAACACGGCCCCGGGGAGGTGGCCGGCGGCGTAGGCGTCGCGGCCCGAGCGCCCGTCGAGGTAGTGGCGCACGTCTGCGACGATCGCGTCGGGATGGGCGGCGAGCCAGCTCTGGTCAACGACTGGAGGAATCACGCGCCCAGCCTACGACCCCCGCTTCCTGGCTGGGGGCCCGCCCAAGGTCAGGCCGGCCCCGGTAGCAGCCGGGACGGTCAGCGCGCGGCCGACACCAGCGCCAGCAGCGCGGCGGCGTATGCCTCGGCGGGATCGTCGGCGATGAAGGAACGGGCGGGCTGGCTCGGGATCTCGATCACGACGGCATATTCGCCTGTCTGTGACCTGCCGAGCGAACGGAACGTGCCGCCCAGCAGCTCGCGCAACTGGTCCTCGCGCGGCAGCCACAGCGCCTTGTCCGCCGGCACCGAGTCCAACGCCCATTCGGTGGTGCCGTTGAAAGCCAGCAGAGTCCCCGTGGCGTGGTCTCTGGCCTCCACAACCATGTTGGCCAGCGTGAACACTTCGTCCTCGAGGTCGAGCGCCTGAACCAGGAACCGGTCCCCCTCCGCGGGTTTCCAGACCACCCCGGCGCTCGCCAACCGTTCGGCCGTCGAACGTGAAATCATCTCTCTTCTCCTTCGTGCCTGTGGCGGGTCACAGGACCTTGCTCAGGAAGTCCTGCGTCCGTGGTTCCCGTGGGGAGCCGAACAGCTCCGACGGCGGGCCCTCCTCCACAATGCTGCCCTCTGCCATGAACAGGACCCTGTCGCACACCTCGCGGGCGAATCCCATCTCGTGGGTCACGATCACCATGGTCATGCCCTCCGCGGCCAACGTGCGGATGACCGCGAGCACCTCCCCCACCATTTCGGGGTCGAGGGCGCTGGTGGCCTCGTCGAACAGCATCACATCCGGCCGCATCGCCAACGCCCGCGCGATCGCGACGCGCTGCTTCTGCCCACCTGAGAGCTGTGCCGGTCTGGCGTCCACCTTGTCAGCCAGCTGAACGCGGGTGAGGAGCTCGACCGCCCTGTCGTGGGCCTCAGCCTTGGACATCCGCTTGAGCTGGACGGGGGCCAGCATGATGTTCTCCGCGACCGTCATGTGCGGGAACAGGTTGAAGTGTTGGAAGACCATCCCGATCCGTTGACGGACCACGTCGATATCCGTCTTGGGATCGGTGAGGTCCTGACCCTCGAAGACGATGCGGCCGCTCGTGGGCTCCTCGAGCTTGTTCAGGCAGCGCAGGAACGTGGATTTGCCGGAACCGGACGGTCCGATGACGGTGACGACCTCACCCTCTCGGATCGAGACGTCCAGGCCCTTGAGCACCTCAAGCGTGCCGAAGGACTTGCGCAGGTCCTTGACCTCGAGCAGTGGACTGGTCTGCGTGGTCACTTGTTGAACCTCCGGTCGACGGCGTTGGACAGCATGGTCAGGGCCTTGATGACGATGAGATACAGCGCACCCACGATCAGCCAGATCTCCGCGGATCGGAAGTTGTTGGCGATGATCTGCTGACCCTGATAGGTCAGCTCGGCCAGGCCAAGGACCGCCAGCAGCGACGTGTCCTTCAGCGTGATGACGAACTGATTGATGAACGACGGCGTCATGATCTTCACCGCCTGGGGAACCACCACCTTCTTCATGGACGTCATCCACGGAAGGCCGAGTGAACGGGCCGCCTCGAGCTGGCCGGGATCCACCGACTGGATGCCGCCGCGGACGATCTCTGTCATGTACGCGCCCGCGTTGAGGGCCAGCGTCAGGATGCCGGCCACAAGGACGTCGAGTTTCACCCCGGTCAGCGTCGGCAGCCCGAAGTAGATGAAGAACGCCTGAACCAGCAGCGGCGTCCCGCGGAAGATGTCGACGTAGACGCTCGCGATGGCGTTGAGCACCGCGTTTCCGCCGACCTTGAAGAACCCGAGCACCAGACCGAGAATCAGCGCGAACAGCAGGGACAATGCGGTGGCCGCGATGGTCATCAGCATGCCCTTGCTCAGGGCGGGCAGGCTGGTGACGAGAAGGTCGATGAAGCCCAGGCGACCAGTCTCCGTCGGCGCCTGGAGGTAGGTGTCGAGCACGGCCTGGTAGGAGCCGTCGGCCTTCATCTCGGCGAGGCCGGCGTTGAACGCGGCGAGCAGTTCGGGGTTCATCCCCTTGTTCACGGCGAACCCGTACTGGCCTCCGGGCTCCTTGGGCGTCACGGCCTTGAGCCCGTTGCCCTGCTTGATGCCGTAGGCCAATACCGGGTAGTCATCGAAGACGGCGGCCGCGGTGCCGGCGTTGACCTCGGAGTACATGGTGTCTGCCTGGGGCAGCGCCTTGACTGTGAAGCCGTACTGGTCCTTGATCGATTCGGCGAAGGCCAACCCCTCCGAGCCCGTCTTGGCGACGACCGTCTCACCCTCGAGGTCCTCGTACGTTGCGATCGCAGAGTCCCCCTTCACCGCCATCTGGATGCCCGAATCGAAGTACGGATCGGAGAAGTCGAAGATCTCCCTGCGCTCGTCGGTGATCGACATGCCGGCGATGACACCCGCCACCTGGTTGGACTGCAGGGCCTGGAGGGCCGCGTCGAACCCCACCGACTTCACGTCGACCTCGAACCCCTTGCGCTCGGCGATGGCGTAGAGAAGATCGATGTCGATACCGGTCAGCTCACCGCTGGCGTCTCTGAACTCGAAGGGCGCGAACGTGGTGTCCGTGGCGATCGCGTAGGTCTTGCCGGCGACAAGCGGATCGATCCCGGAGGCGGGCTCGCCACCGGCACCGCCCCCGCCGTCGTCCAGGTACTCGTCGAGGATCTGCTGGTAGGTGCCGTCCTCTTTCATCGCAGCCAGCTGCGCGTTGAACTCGGCGAGCAGGGCCCCGTTCTGACCCTTGCTCACCGCGAATCCGTAGGACCCTCCGGGCTCCTTGGCGGTGACGGTCTTGAGTCCGTTGCCCTGCTTGATTCCGTAGGCCAGAACCGGGTAGTCATCGAAAACCGCCGCTGCCGTGCCGGCATTGACCTCGGAGTACATGGTGTCTGCCTGAGGAAGCGCCTTGACCGTGAACCCGTACTCACCCGCGATGGACTGGGCGAACCTCAGGCCCTCCGAGCCGGTCTTGGCGACGACAGTCTGATCGCGGAGGTCCTCGTAGGACGCAATGGTGGAGTCCTGCTTGACCGCCATCTGGATGCCGGACTCGAAGTACGGATCGGAGAAGTCGAACGTCTGTCTGCGCTCGTCGGTGATCGACATGCCCGCAATGACCCCGGCGACCTGCCCGGACTGCAACGACTGCAGGGCGGCGTCAAAGCCCACCGACTTGATGTCTACGGTGAAGCCACCGCGCTCGGCCACCTCGCGGATCAGGTCCATGTCGATGCCGGTCAGCTCGCCGCTGGTGTCGCGGAACTCGAACGGCGCGAAGGTGGTGTCGGTGGCGATCGCGAACGTCTTGCCCACCACATCGGGGTTGGGGGAGGGTGCGGCCTGCGCGACGGGCGCCGCGAGGAAGCCGCCGATCATCAGCACCGCGACCGCCGCGGAAAGCCTGCGCACGTGACCCGACAGATTCAGACTTCTCACAGTGGCGTTCCTCTCCCCGGGCGCCCTCGGTGGGCGCTGGCTGAACGATATCCCCATCAGAGAGGGCCAAGGCCTCGGATCCTGAAAGGGGCGGCCCGGCTCATCGCCGGACCGCCCCTCGCAGACTCAGATCAGCTGCAGCCGCTGGTGGAGCCGCAGCCCTCGCAGACGTAGCAGGACCCGCTGGGCCGCATCTTCGTGCCGCACGTCATGCACAAGGGGGCGTCGACCTCACGGCCGGTCAGCGACTCCATGAGCTCCGCCGTCGTGTGGGCCGTGGTGAAACCGGCCGTCGACGGCGCGTCGATCAGTGAGGGCTGACGAGCCCCGTCGACCTGGAAGTCATCGCCTGCGTCGTTGCGCAGGGAGTCCGCCTCGGACATGGCCGCCTCGTCCTCCTCGGAGAGGTAGGACCCGGTCTCGACGTAGCGCGCGCGCTCCGAGGCGGTGTAGATGCCCAGCTCGGCGCGGTCGTCGAAGCTCAGGTAGTCCAGGGCGAGGCGTCGGAAGATGTAGTCCATGAACGACTGCGCGATCCGGATGTCCGGGTCATCGGTCATGCCTGCGGGCTCGAACTTGAGGTTGGTGAACTTCTGCACGAAGCTCTCCAAGGGCACCCCGTACTGCAGACCGATCGAGACTGCGATGGAGAACGCGTCCATGACGCCGGCCAGGGTGGAGCCCTGCTTGCCGAGCTTGAGGAAGACCTCGCCGATGCGGCCGTTCTCGTAGGCGCTGGAGGTCATGTAGCCCTCGGCCCCGCTGACGGAGAAGCTCGTGGTGCGCGACGCCCGGGACTTCGGGAGGCGCTGGCGCTTCGGCCGGTACTCGATCCGAACCTCGGGCTCGGCCTTCTTCTCCTCCTTGGTCTCCCCGTTGCCCTCGGAGAGGGGTTGGCCGACCTTGCAGTTGTCGCGGTAGACCGCCAGCGCCTTGAGGCCCAGCTTCCAGCCCTGCAGGTAGACGTCCTCGATCTCCTCGACCGTGGCCGTCTCCGGCAGGTTGACGGTCTTGGAGATCGCGCCGGAGAGGAACGGCTGGACGGCCGCCATCATCCGGACGTGGCCCATCGGCTTGATGGAGCGTGCGCCCATGGCGGTGTCGAAGACCTCGTAGTGCTCGGCAGCCAGACCGGGGGCGCCGATGACGTGGCCGTTGGAGCCGATGAACTCGACGATGCCGTCGATCTCCTCGGTGCTGTAGCCGAGGCGCTTGAGGGCGCGCGGGATGGTCTGGTTGACGATCTGCATGGAGCCGCCACCGACGAGCTTCTTGAACTTGACCAGGGAGAAGTCCGGCTCGACGCCGGTGGTGTCGCAGTCCATCATGAAGCCGATGGTCCCGGTGGGGGCCAGCACCGAGGCCTGCGCGTTGCGGAAGCCGTTCTTGGCACCGAGGGTGACCACCCGGTCCCATTCGCGTGCGGCGACGGAGTACAGGTGCCTGTCGTCGATGAGCACCCGCAGGTCGTCGTTGGCGGCCTGGTGCTTGCGCATCACGCGCTGGTGCGCCTCGGCGTTGACGGCGTACCCGTTGTAGGGGCCGACGATGGCGGCGAGCTCAGCCGAGCGTCGGTAGGAGGCCCCCGTCATGACAGACGTGATGGCCGCCGCGGTGGAGCGCCCGCCGTCGGTGTCGTATCCCTTGCCCATGGCCATCAGCAGCGCCCCGAGGTTGGCGTAGCCGATGCCCAGCTGGCGGAAGTTGCGGGTGGTCTCCCCGATGGATTCGGTGGGGAAGTCCGCGAAACAGATGGAGATGTCCATCGCCGTGATGATGAGCTCGACGGCCTTGACGAACAACTCCGCGTCGAACGTGCCATCCGGCTTGAGGAACTTCAGCAGGTTCAGCGAGGCGAGGTTGCACGACGAGTTGTCCAGGCTCATGTACTCCGAGCACGGGTTGGACGCCGTGATGGGGCCGGTGACCGGGTTGGTGTGCCAGTCGTTGATGTGATCGTGGTACTGGATGCCGGGGTCGGCGCACTCCCACGCAGCGGTGGAGATCTTGCGGAAGAGCTCCTTGGCGTCCACCTCTTCGAGGACGGAGCCGTCGGTACGCGAACGCAGCCCGAAGGGGCCACCCTCAACCACTGCCGTCATGAACTCGTCGGTGACCCGCACCGAGTTGTTGGCGTTCTGGTACTGCACGGAGGTGATGTCCTTGCCACCCAGATCCATGTCGAACCCGGCGTCGCGCAGGGCACGGATCTTGTCCTCCTCGCGCGCCTTCGTCTCGACGAACTCGACGATGTCCGGGTGGTCCACGTCCAGGACCACCATCTTGGCGGCGCGCCGGGTGGCACCTCCAGACTTGATGGTGCCCGCCGAGGCGTCCGCGCCGCGCATGAACGACACCGGGCCGGAGGCTGTGCCTCCGGAGCTCAGCAGCTCCTTCGAGGAGCGGATGCGCGACAGGTTGAGCCCGGCGCCGGAGCCGCCCTTGAAGATGAAGCCCTCCTCCTTGTACCAGTTGAGGATGGAGTCCATCGAGTCATCGACGCTGAGGATGAAGCACGCGCTGACCTGCTGCGGCGAGGGGGTGCCGACGTTGAACCAGACGGGTGAGTTGAAGGAGAAGTACTGGTTGAGCAGCATCCAGGTGAGCTCGTGGCCGAAGATCTCGGCGTCCTCCTCCGTGGCGAAGTAGCCGAAGTCCTGACCCGCCTTGGCGTAGGACGTGACCACCCTGTCGATCAGCGTGCGCAGGCTCTCCTCACGCTGAGGGGTGCCCAGCGCGCCACGGAAGTACTTGGTGGTGACGATGGTGGAGGCGTTGACGCTCCAGGAGGACGGGAACTCCACCGCGCGCTGCTCGAAGACGTTCTCCCCGGTCCGCCAGTTGGTCTGCACCACGTCACGGCGGTCCCACTCGACCTCGTCGTAGGGATGCACCCCCTTCTTGGTGAAGACCCGCTCGATGGTGAGTCCCTTGCGCGGCGCTGCGTCCTTGGTACGCGTGGCGCGTGCGGCTGTCGCGGTCATAGTCATTCCCCTCGGTTTCCTGATGTGTAGCGCTGGAAGATGTGTGTTAGCTGATGAGTGGCTGCTGTGCCGAGACGGGCCCGACGACCGCGGCGGCGCGGCTCAGATCCTTCTCGGCCGCGCTCAGGCGCAGCAGATCGATCTCGCGTTGGAAATCGTCCACGGAGTCATAGTTCTTGTAGACGCTGGCGAACCGGAGGTAGGCGACGGAGTCCAGCTCCTCGAGCGGGCCGAGGATGGCCACGCCGATCTGCTCGGCCGGGATCTCGGCCTGGCCGGACGCACGCAGCGACTCCTCGACGCGTTGGGCCAGAGCCGCCAGCTGCGCGGCCGTCACCGGCCTGCCTTTGCACGCCTTGGAGACCCCCATGATGACCTTGTCCCGGTTGAAGGACTCGACCACACCGGAGCGCTTGACGACGGTGAGCACCAACTGCTCGACTGTGGTGAACTTGCGCTCACAGACGGGGCAGACCCGCCTCCGTCGGATGGCTGACCCGTCCTCGGTTGCGCGCGAATCAGACACCTTGGTGTCTGTATTGCGGCAGAACGGGCAGTGCATGACCGGCGGGCCTTCCCTGGTGGACAGCGGAGGCCCTACCTTGCCATGCTGCAGCCGGAACCACAACTTATAGGGGAAAGACACCGCTGTAACTACTAGATGTAGGGACAGCCTAAATCGGGGTCCGCCGGAGGGCAAGGGCGAAACGCCGACGACTTCGCACCTATCGGGAGGCCGTCACATGCGCCCAGGCCGGATCCCCCGCGACGTAGTCCGTCGCCGGATCCACCTGGGCCATGCCCACGAACTGGGCGGCAGACAGGGTGAGCCCGACGGCGGCCAGGATACCGACGAACGCCACCTTCAACGCCAGCAATGGCGACGCCGTGGCCGGGCGGGCCACCTGGCACGAGGAGACAGTGCCCACGCGGCCAGGCGCGGCGGGCCTCGCCGGGCGGGCCAGGGGTCCCGCGAGCTCTGGCCGGCCGGCCGGGGACACGGTGACCACGCGACGCGCGCCGGCATGAACGACCTTGAAGCTGACTGCTTGTGCTGCGGTCATGACAACCTCTTTCCTGACCTAGAACGCCTGTTCGAAATAAACCTTAGCGCCTCCACCGCCGGAATGAAACACTCGTTCTATCCGGCGTGTCGCGGGAGCGATAGATGCAGTCCACACGAGCCCACTGACACTTTTTTCCGGGTCCCTTCGCGACACGCGTCGACATTTCGAACACACGTTCTCGCGAGCGGTAGGCTGCCGGCATGGCTGAAGAGACGAAGCGCCCACGACGAGGCCGCCCCACCAACGCATCCATCGAGGCCGAGCTCGGCAACATCGCCTCCTTCCCGGACGGGCCGGAGGATGTCCACGGGCTGACGAAGCGCCAGGTGGCCATCCTGCAGGTCGTCAAGCAGTCCATCGAAGAGCTGGGCTATCCGCCGAGCATCCGCGAGGTGGCCGCCCGCGCAGGGCTGGCCTCCACGTCGAGCGTGACCTACCAGCTCCGTGTGCTGGAGGAGAAGGGCTTCCTCCGCCGGGATCCCAACCGTCCCCGCGCCGTCGTGGTCACGATGCCCGGCGAGCAGCATCAGCTGGACCCGGCGCAGTCCTACGACGACGTCCCGAAGTCCGTCGCGGTTCCCCTCATCGGCCGCATCGCCGCCGGCGGGCCCATCCTGGCCCAGCAACAGGTGGAGGACGTGTTCGCTCTCCCCCGGCAGCTGGTCGGCGAAGGCCAGGTGTTCCTCCTGGAGGTGCGCGGGGAGTCCATGATCGACGCCGCCATCTGCGACGGCGACTGGGTGGTGGTGCGGCAGCAGTCGGACGCCAACAACGGAGACATCGTCGCGGCCCTGCTGGACGACGAGGCCACCGTCAAAACCTTCAAGCGCAAGGACGGCCAGGTGTGGCTGCTGCCGCACAACCCGGACTACTCCCCCATCGACGGCACCCACGCCCTCATCATGGGCAAGGTGGTCGCGGTGATGCGCAAGCTCTGAGGGCCTGCTTCAGCGGCTACTCCGAGCCGCGGAGGCGACGCAGCGCGCGGACCGCGATGTCGCCGTCGGTGGTCATCCAGAACCCAGGCAGCGAGGACTTGAGGTACTCGCCGTAGCGCTTCGTGACGAGGCGCGGATCGAGTACGGCCACCACGCCCCGGTCCTCCAGGCGGCGGATGAGCCGGCCGGACCCCTGCGCGAGCAGCAGCGCCGCGTGAGTGGCTGCCACCCTCATGAATCCGTTGCCCCCGGCATCGTCCACGGCCTTCTTCCGTGCCTGCATCAGCGGATCGTCTGGGCGCGGGAACGGGATCTTGTCGATGATGACCAGCTGGCAGGTCTCCCCCGGCACATCCACGCCCTGCCAGAGCGACATGGTGCCGAACAGGGAGGTCTTCGGGTCCTCGATGAAGGTGCGGGTCAGCTCGGAGAGCTGCGCATCCCCCTGACACAGCAGCGGCAGGTCCGGAAGCTCCCGGCGACAGTACTCCGCGGCCTGTTCGGCTGCGCGGCGCGAGGAGAACAGCCCCAAGGTGCGCCCCTCGGCCGCCCACATCAGCTGCGCGATCTCTGCGAGCGTCTCGGGGCTCATCCCGTCTCTGCCCGGCGGGGGAAGCCGCTTGGCCACGTAGAGGATCCCCTGGCGGGCGTAGTCGAACGGCGACCCGACGTCCACCCCGCGCCACGCGAAGTTGTCTGCGGGCTCGGCGTCGCCGGTGAGCCTGTCGTTGTAGTTGAGCCCGACGGAGCTGGCCGCCGCCTCGAAGGAGCCCCCGAGCTCGAGGGTGGCTGAGGTGAGCACGGCCGTGGTCTCCCCGAAAACCTGGCTCCGCAGCAGCCCCGCGACATTCAACGGCGCCACGTAGGCGGCGCGGCCCAGGATGTCGGATTCGGTCACCCACACGACGTCCTCCTCGCTGACCTTGGCGATCCGCTCCGCCACGTCGAAGATCTCCTTCACGGCAGACGATGCCTGGGTGCGTTCGGCGTCGTCGGTGACCTTCCCGAGCGCACTGACCACCTTGCGGGTGACGTCGCGCAGCTGCGCGGCGGCGAACGGCAGCGGCGCGGAGGCCGACAGGATGCGCGTCAGATCGGATTCGGCCAGGGCCTCGCGCAGCACGTCCGCCTGGTCCAGGAAGTCCACCCCGAGGTCGTCGTCGAGCCACGGGAGGGCGCGGCGGGCGGTGCGCTCTACGACGCCAGGGGTCAGTTCGTCTGTGGCGGCGGTGGTGATCCGGCTGACCAGCTCGTGGGCCTCGTCGATGATCACCGCGGAGTGTTCCGGCAGCGCGGTGCCCCCGTGCATCGCGTTGATGGCGAGCAGCGCGTGGTTGGTGACCACCAACTGGGCGCTGCGGGCCTCCTCGCGGGAGGCCTCCACGAAACACTCCGAGCCGAAGGGGCAAAGAGCCACCCCTAGGCACTCGCGGGTGGGGATCGAGATCTGCGCCCAGCCCTTGGCGGTGTGCGACGGCGCGTCGTCACGATCCGCCAGGCCCTTCCGCTCGGCCTCCTCCTCCACCCACTCCCTCAGCGCCAGCACCTCGGCGCCGAGCCTGGAGACGTCGTCGGCCTTGCCCGCGGCCTCGGCCAGTGCGGAGCTGCCCAGCAGCGAGTCCTGTTCGGCCGAGCCGCCTGCCCGCGCCCGGTACAGGCAGGCGTAGTTGGTGCGCCCCTTGAGGATGGCGGCCTTGGGCCGGGTTCCCGTCACCTCCTCGACGGCGTCGAGAGCGGTGGGGATGTCCTTGCTGGCCAGCTGCGCCTGGAGCGCGAGGGTGGCGGTGGCGACGATGATGCGCTCGTCGGTGTCCACGCAGCGGGCGAGCGCCGGAGCGAGGTAGCCGAGCGATTTTCCGGTGCCCGTGCCCGCCTGCACCAGCAGGTGGACCCCGCCCTCCAGCGTGTCTGCCACCGCGTCCGCCATCGCCTGCTGGCCCGGGCGGGCCTCGCCGTGGATCTCCCCGACGGCCGCGGCCAGGATGAGGCCGTGATCAGTCACGGACGAAGGCCACCAGCTCGTCGGCCAGGTCCGGGCGGACGCGTGCCGTGATGAGGGTGCCCTCAGCCGTGTGCTCCAGGGAGTCGATCACGGCGGTCTTGTGGACCTTGTCCACCAGGTCTCCCCGCTCATAGGGCACCATCACCGTGAGCTGCACCTCGGGACGCGGCAGCCGTGCGTCCAGCTCCGCGCGCAGCGGCTCAACGCCCAGGCCCGTGCGGGCGGAGACCACCACCGCGTCCGGATGGTTGGCCCGCAGAGCCATGATTGCGGCCTCGTCTGCCGCGTCGGCCTTGTTCAGCACCAGGAGCTCGGGCACCTGGGAGGCGCCGATCTCGTTGAGCACGGTGCGGACCGCGGCGATCTGCCCCTCCGGGTCAGGGTCTGAGGCATCCACGACATGCAGCAGCAGGTCCGCCTGAGCGGACTCCTCCAGCGTGGAGCGGAAGGCCTCGACGAGGTCGTGGGGCAGATGCCTGACGAACCCCACGGTGTCCGTCAGCGTGAAGACGCGGCCGTCGTCCGTCTCGGTGCGCCGCGTGGTGGGATCCAGCGTGGCGAACAGCGCGTCTTCGACCAGGACCCCCGCCCCGGTCAGCCTGTTGAGCAGCGAGGACTTGCCCGCATTGGTGTAGCCGACGATGGCCACCGACGGCACCTGATGGCGCCGCCTCTCGGCGCGCTTTCCCTCCCGCGTGGCGTCCATCTCCCGGAGCCGCCGCCGCAGCACCGCGATCCTGCTGTAGATCCGGCGCCGGTCCGTCTCGATCTTCGTCTCGCCGGGGCCACGGCCTCCGATGCCGGCTCCCCCCGCGGCGCGGCCGCCCGCCTGGCGGGAGAGGTTTCCGCCCCATCCGCGGAGCCGCTGCTTCAGATACTGCAGCTGCGCCAGCTCTACTTGTGCCTTGCCCTCGGCGCTCTTGGCATGTTGGGCGAAGATGTCCAGGATCAGTGCGGTGCGGTCCACCACCTTCACCTTGATCCGGTCTTCCAGGTTGCGCAGCTGCGCGGGCTCCAGCTCGCCGTCGCAGATGACGGTGTCCGCGCCGGTGGAGCGCACCGTTTCCGCGACCTCTTCCACCTTGCCTCGACCCACGTAGGTGGCCGGGTCAGGGTGGCTGCGCCGCTGGACCAGCTCTGCCAACACTTCGGAGCCGGCCGTTTCCGCGAGCAGCCTCAGCTCAGTCATCGCGTTGTCTGCGTCCTCCTGAGTGCCGGAGGTCCAGACGCTCACCAGCACCACCCGCTCGAGGCGCAGCTGGCGGTACTCGACCTCGGTGACGTCTTCCAGCTCGGTGCGCAACCCCGCGACCCTGCGCAGCGAGCGCCGGGCCTCAAGGTCTTCCTGGTCTCCGTCGAGGTCCGGCTCGAGATCGGCGTCGAAGTCAAGCTGCTCGTCAAGTGAATGTTCAGTCATCGTGGGGCCCATTGTCCCAGCCCACAGGCCGTAACCCAAGCTGCGGGAGCCTGGCTGTGGATAACCCTCTGCGGGTCAGATCCAGAACTCGCCGCGACCCACGATCACCGCGGGGCCGGTCAGCCGCGCCTCGCCGTCGACGAACTCGGTCGTCAGCTCCCCGCCGGGCACGGTGACGACGACGGGGCCGGGATGCCCGGAGCTGTTCCGGTAGGCGGCGGCTGCGGCCACCACGCCGGTGCCGCAGCTCATCGTCTCACCCACGCCCCGCTCGTAGACCCTCATCGCCAGCCGGCCGGGGCCCTCGACGTGCACGAACTCGATGTTGGCGCCCTCGGGGTAGGCCGACGCAGGCTCCCAGACCGGTGCATGATGCAGCTCCAGCCCCGGCAGGACCCCTTCGTCGACGAAGACCACGGCGTGCGGGTTGCCCACATCCACCTTCACCGCGGGCCACTCGAGGCCCTCGTGGAGCACCGTGACGGGGGTGTCGAGGACTGCGACGCGCCCGATGTCCGTGCTGATCAGGCCGTGCCGGGCGACATCGATGTGCTTGACTCCGGCGCGGGTGGCGACGTCGAAGGACCCGCTGTCCACCAGCTGTTCGTTGATGAGGTGCCGGGCGAAGACGCGAAGCCCGTTGCCACACATCTCCGCCACGGAGCCGTCGGCGTTGTAGTAGTCCATGAACCACAGACCGGGCTCGCCCTCCCAGTCGCGCACGCTACCGGCGCGGACCACCCGGATCACGCCGTCGGCGCCGATGCCCGAACGCCTGTCGCACACCACCTGGATGAACTGGGGATGCATCTCATGCATGCCGTAGGAATCATCGAGGATGATGAAGTCGTTCTTGGTGCCGTGACCCTTGTGGAAGCTGAAGCGCCGCATCGTGACCCTCTCCCGCGTGATCGGCCAATCCTAGCGCGGCAAGCACCGTCGCGACGTTGCTGGTGGCGGTTGCGTCCAGCCAGACGATGCGCGGGTCCCTGTGGTACCACCCGAGCTGCCTGCGGAAGAACCTGCGGGTGGCCGCCTTGACCGCCGCGCGCGCCTCCTCTGCGGTGCTCAGTCCGTCCAGGTGGTCCACCACCTGCCGGTAGCCGATGGCGCGCACCGCCGTCACCCCTTCGCGCAGCCCGACGTCCAGTAGCCGCCGCACCTCGTCGACGAGCCCCTGGTCGAACATTGCATCGACCCGTTGCTCGATGCGCGCGTCCAGGGCCGCGCGCTCCAAGCTGAGGCCGAACTGGTGCACGTCGGGTAGCTCGTAGGTCCACTCCGGCAGGCTCGGCCGGTGGCCCCCGGTCAGCTCCGCCACCTCCAGCGCCCGCACGGTCCGGCGTCCGTTGCCCGGCTCGATCTTGGCCGCGGACTCCGGCGCGAGCAGGGCGAGCCGACGGTGCAGCTCCGGCGCCCCGACCCGGTCCAGCTCGGCCTCCCACCGGGCCCGGATCTCCGCGTCCGAGCCGGGAAAATCGAAGTGGTCCACGATGGCCCGGGTGTACAGGGGCGAACCGCCCACCATGATGGGCACCACCCCCCGGGCACGCAGCTCGGCGATGACCGACCGCGCCGCCGCCTGAAACTCGGCCACGGAGGCCCGTTCGGTGACCTCAGCGGTGTCGATCAGATGATGCGGCACCCCGGCCCGCTCCTCGCGGGTCGGCTTGGCCGTTCCGATGTCCATGCCGCGGTAGACCAGCATCGAGTCCGCGTTGACGATCTCGGCGGGACGGCCGGAGGCGATCAGGCTGAGGGCCAGGTCGACGGCGAGTCGGGACTTGCCCGTCGCCGTCGGGCCCACGAGCACGATGAGCGGCAGGGACACGCACGCCAGTGTGCCACGCTGCCCGCGTTCGGTTTGCGCGCCGGGCATGATGGAGGCGTTCTATTCACCTACCCCAGAAGGAGCACAACATGGGACTTTTCGACAACATCGGAGACCTCGCCAAGCAGCACGAGGAGCAGATCGAGGCGGGCATCGAGCAGGCCGGTGACCTGATCGACGAGAAGACCGGCGGCAAGTACGCTGGCCAGGTCGATCAGGCGCAGGCGTTCGCCAACGAGAAGCTCGACTCTGTCACGGGCGACCAGGCGCCCCCCGCCGGGTCCTGACGGGTCAGGCGCAGCCGGCGCTCACCGTTTCGGGCGCCGGCTCGCCCACCGCAGGCATCCCCAGCCCGATGCCCACGGGCTTCGGCTGAGCGGTGGCCGCCTCCCAGGCGTCGCCGCCCCGGGTTCGCCGCAGGTTCCTCAGGGGCTCGTCGGAGTTGAGGTGATGGGGCGCCGCGTGGGTGACCCGCACCGTCGCGATGTCCCCGGGGCGCGGGCGTAGCGCGGGCTCCGAGGGCACAGCCACGTGCACGAGGCGGTTGTCGCGGCCTCGGCCGCTCATCCGGTGTGTCTCCGCATCCTTGCGGCCCTCGCCGGTGGCGAACATCACCTCGATGTCGCTGCCTGCCAGGCGGCGGTTCTCCTCCCAGGCCAGGTCGTTGACGAGCTCCACCAGCCTCTCGTAGCGCTCCTGCGTGACCGCCTTCGGCACCTGGTCCGGCATGGTCGCGGCGGGGGTCCCGGGCCGGATGGAGTACTGGAACGTGTAGGCGGCGGAGAACCGGGCGCGGCGGACCACGTCCATCGTGGCCAGGAAGTCCGTCTCCGTCTCGCCGGGGAAGCCGACGATGATGTCGGTGGTGATGGCGGCCTCCGGCATGGCTGAGCGCACGCGGTCCAGGATCCCGAGGAACCGTTCGGACCGGTAGGAGCGGCGCATGGACTTCAGAATCCGGTCTGATCCGGACTGCAGCGGCATATGCAGCTGGGGCATCACGTTGTGGGTCTCCGCCATGGCGTCGATCACGTCGTCGGTGAAGTCCTTGGGGTGGGGTGAGGTGAACCTCACCCGCTCAAGGCCCTTCACCTCCCCGCAGGCCCTGAGCAGCTTCGCGAACGCCTGCCGGTCCCCGAACTCCACGCCGTAGGCGTTGACGTTCTGGCCCAGCAGGGTGATCTCCTGCACGCCCTGCTCCACCAGCATCTCGATCTCGGCGAGGATGTCGCCCGGGCGCCGGTCAGCCTCCTTGCCGCGCAGCGCCGGCACGATGCAGAACGTGCAGGTGTTGTTGCAGCCCACGGAGATCGACACCCACGCGGAGTACGGCGACTCCCGACGGGTGGGCAGGTTGCTGGGGAACGTCTCCAGCGCCTCCTTGATCTCGATCTGCGCCTCGCGCTCCACGCGTGCCCGCTCGAGGAGCGTGGGGAGGGAGCCGACGTTGTGGGTGCCGAACACCACGTCCACCCAGGGCGCCTTCGCGAGGATGAGGTCCCGGTCCTTCTGGGCCATGCAGCCGCCCACGGCGATCTGCAGGCCCGGATGACGGGCCTTCACGCTGGCCATGTGGCCCAGGTTGCCGTAGAGCCGGTTGTCCGCGTTCTCCCGCACCGCGCACGTGTTGAACACCACGACGTCGGCTCCGGCGCCGAGCCCGTCGCCTGCCTGCGCGCGGGACAGGCCGGCCGATTCCAGCAACCCGCTGATCCGCTCCGAGTCGTGGACGTTCATCTGACACCCGTAGGTGATGACGTGGTAGGTGCGTGGGTCAGCCATGGTTCCACCATGCTAATCGCCCGCCTGAGGGCCACCCAATCATGGGCCTGCCGTAGGCTCGGCCCCATGACGCTCAACCCCACCGGCACCCAGTTCACCATCACTCACGGCCGCTTCGCCGCCGTCGTCACGGAGGTCGGAGCCACGCTGCGCAGCCTGACCTTTGACGGCCAGGAGGTGCTCTGGACCTTCGCCGAGAACGAGGCCCCCTCCGGCTCGATGGGGCGCCAGCTCCTCCCCTGGCCCAACCGGATCCGCGACGGCCGTTACACCTTCGACGGGGAGAGCTACCAGCTGCCGATCACCGAGGTGCCGCGCACCACAGCCCTGCACGGGCTCAACGACGGCGTCGCCTGGCAGCTCGTCAGCCACACGGCCGACGAGGTGATCCTCACGTCGCGCTACTACCCGCAACGCGGGTGGAACGCGGTGCTGGAGGCCACCATCGGGCACCGCGTCGGCGACGACGGGCTGACGGTGAGCGTCGAGGTGACCAACGTGGGCGCCACGCGCGCCCCCTACGGCTACGGCGCGCACCCCTACCTGGCGGCGGACCTCGCCACGGCGGAGCTCACCCTCCCCTTCGCGCAGGAGCTGCTGGTGGACCCGGAGCGGCTGCTGCCGATCTCCATCGCCGAGGTCACAGCGGAGCACGACTTCCGCGAGACGCGCGTCATCGGCGACACCGAGTTCGACACGGCTTTGACCGGCGTCGACGGCGCGTGGGAGCTGACGCTCACCACGCTCGGGCGCACCGTCACCCTGTGGGCCGACGAGACGCTCCCCTGGGGGCAGGTGTTCACGCAGCCTCAGCGCAAGGCTCTGGCCGTCGAACCCATGACCTGCGGCCCGGACGCGTTCAACGAGGGCCCCACCCACGAGGGTCTGATCGTGCTGGAGCCGGGGGCGTCGTCGCGCTCGGTGTGGGGCTTCCGGGTCAGCTGACCGGCGTCAGTGGGCGGTCTCCGTGGCGCGCGATTCGCGCACCACGGTGATCCTGATCTGCCCCGGATAGCTCAGGTTCCGCTCCACCTCCGCGGCGATGTCACGCGCCAGCGAGTGCGCCTGTGCGTCGTCGACGCTCTCCGGGGCCACCATGATCCGCACCTCGCGGCCTGCCTGCATGGCGTACGCGCGCACGACCCCCTCGTGCGCCATCGCGATGCCCTCGAGGTTCTCCATCCGCTCGACGTAGGCCTCGAGTGATTCGCGCCGGGCGCCGGGACGCGAGCCTGAGATGGCGTCCGCGGCCTGGGTGAGCACCGCCTCGACGGTACGGGGCTCCACCTCGTTGTGGTGGGCCTCGACGGCGTGGACGATGTCCTCGTGCTCGCCGTGCTTGCGCAGCAGCTCCGCGCCGATGAGGGCGTGGGGGCCCTCCACCTCGTGCGTGAGCGCCTTGCCGATGTCGTGGAGGAAGGCGGCCCGCTTGCACACCGCCACGTCCAGCCCGAGCTCCGCCGCCATCACCCCGGCGAGGTGCGCGCACTCGACCAGGTGGCGCAGCACGTTCTGTCCGTAGGAGGTGCGGTAGGCCAGCGAGCCGAGGATCGGGATGAGGTCCGGATGCAGATCCACGATGCCCACCTCGGCGAGAGCATCCTCGGCCTCCCGTTCGATCCGCTCGTGGATGCGGCGCTGGCTGCGCTCGAAGACCTCCTCGATGCGGGCGGGGTGGATGCGGCCGTCCGCCACCAGGTCCGTCAGCGTGAGCCTGGCCGTCTCCCGCCGGACCGGATCGAAGCTGCTCAGCAGTACCGACTCGGGAGTGTCGTCGATGAGGACGTTGACGCCGGTGATCTGCTCGAAGGCACGGATGTTGCGGCCCTCACGCCCGATGATGCGGCCCTTCATGTCGTCGCTCGGGAGATCCACCGTCGAGACCACGGACTCGCTGGTCTGCTCGGAGGCCACCCGTTGGATGGCGGTGATGACGATCGAGCGTGCCAGCCGATCCGCCTCCCGCTTTGCGGTGGCCTCGATGTCGCGGGCCAGCGATGTGGCGGTGAGCTTGGCCTGCCGCTCCGCCTCGACGATGATCTCCGCCTTCGCCTCGGCCACCGTCAGGCCGGCCACGCGTTCCAACTCAGCATTGGCCTGCTCCCGCTCCTCGCGCAGGGCCTCACGCTGCTCGCGCAGCTGGGCACGCTGCGCCTCCATCCGTTGGGCGCGGGACTCGAGGCCCTCTGCGTCTGCAGCCACCCGGTCCTCGCGCTCGTGAAGGCGTGACTCGCGTCTCTCCTGGGTGGCTCGGATCTCCCGCAGCTCGGCGCGCTGCGCGGCGAGCGAGATCTCCATCTCCGCACGCCGTCGCTCCACGTCCTCCATGGCTTCCCGGGCCCGGTCCTGGGCCTTCGCCAGCATCCGCTCCGCGTCTTCGCGCAGCGAGTTGGCGGCCACCTGGGCCGACTCCCGCATCGAGGCCATGTCGTCCCGGGAACGCCGCTCCCAGGAGTCACGCTCCGCCCGTGACCGCGCGGCTGATCGCCACAGGAACCACATCAGGACGAGGACGCCAACCAGGAGAAGGCCTGCAACGATCCAACCGAGCTCGCGCACGGCGCCTCCTTCGCTAGAACCACATGGTTCGCGGGCACCGCACATCTCCGGGCAGACACGCCCGACCTCATGGGTCGGGAAAAGGTTCGGAGCGCGCCAGCGCACTCCGAGGGTGGGCGTCATGCGGTGGCCGAGGCCACCGAGTGGTGTCGTTTCAGATTCACCGGCCGAAGCAGGCGAGAGTTTATGCGGGGTCCTGGAACCTTGCCCCCGAGCCTATTCCTGACCTGTGGAAAACTCAACAGTTGGCACGATCAAAAATCATCATCCGCGACGCCGGTCTCCTCGGACTCCCCCATCACCTCATCGACGACCGAGGCCACCACGCCCCCGTCGAACCCGCGACGGGCGAGTGCACCGTAGAGCCGGCGGCGCGCGACCGCCGGCTCCAGCGCAGCCATCGACCGCAGCCTGCGACGGGCCAGCGTGAGTGCGGCACGGCGCTCGTCGTCCCTGCTGAGCCCTGCCAACGCCTCATCGGCGACGTGACGCTCGATGCCCTTGGTCTGCAGCTCCTGCCTGATCCGCATCCGTCCTCGAAGACCGAACCCCGACCTGGACGCGGTGAGCGCTGCAGCGAACGACGCGTCGTCGATCAGGCCGACATCCGTGAAGCGCTCGAGTATCTCGTCTGCCACATCCTCAGGAACGTTGCGCCGCGCCATGGCGCTGCGCAACTCCTTCTCGGAGCGCTGGCGCACAGCCAGCTGGTCCAGCGCGATCTTGCGGGCCACCTCGAGCTGGGTGGCCCGCTCCGTGGGAACCTCAGAAGTCAACTTCGCCTGTCTCCGGGTTGATCCCCTCAGGGACCCCTTCCTTGTCCACCCCGAGGTGGAGGCGGATGCGGCGCTCGATCTCGGCCGCCACGTCGGGGTGGTTCCTGAGGAAGTTGCGGGCGTTCTCCTTGCCCTGCCCCAGCTGATCCGCGTCGTAGGTGAACCAGGCTCCGGCCTTGCGGATGATGCCGGCTTCCACGCCCATGTCGATCAGGCTGCCCTCACGGGAGATTCCCTCGCCGTAGATGATGTCGAACTCGGCCTGCTTGAAGGGCGGTGCCACCTTGTTCTTGACCACCTTGACGCGGGTGCGGTTGCCCACGCTCTCTGTGCCGTCCTTGAGGGTCTCGATGCGGCGGACGTCCAGGCGCACGGAGGAGTAGAACTTCAGGGCGCGACCACCGGTGGTGGTCTCCGGGCTGCCGAACATGACGCCGATCTTCTCGCGCAGCTGGTTGATGAAGATGGCGGTGGTGTTGGTGGTCTTCAGGGCGCCCGTCATCTTGCGCAGCGCCTGCGACATGAGGCGAGCCTGGAGGCCGACGTGCGAGTCTCCCATCTCGCCTTCGATCTCCGCGCGCGGGGTGAGGGCGGCCACCGAGTCGATCACGATGAGCGCGATCGCCCCGGACCGCACGAGCGTGTCCGCGATCTCCAGGGCCTGCTCGCCGTTGTCCGGCTGGGAGACCAGCAGCTCATCGGTGTTGACGCCGAGCTTCTGCGCGTAGTCGGGATCCAGCGCGTGCTCCGCGTCGATGAACGCGCAGATGCCGCCGCCGCGCTGGGCGTTGGCGATGGCATGCAAAGCCACGGTCGTCTTTCCGCTGGACTCCGGGCCGAAGACCTCGACCACCCGGCCGCGCGGAAGACCCCCGATGCCGAGCGCCACGTCCAGCGCCACGGAACCGGTGGGGATGATGTCGATGGGCTGACGGTTGTCCTCCCCCAGGCGCATCACGGATCCCTTTCCGTGGGCCTTCTCGATCTGGGCGAGGGCTGCTTCTAGCGCCTTGTTGCGGTCCGCTACGGCCATGGGATGAATCCTCTCGAGGACTGGACCGCGAACGGCCAGCTGCTGTGTGGTGTTGTCACTCTAGGAAACGGCTCGGACACTTTTTCAGCCGAGCCACCGCCTGTGGAGAACTGTTGTGGAACCCAGCCTAGGCGAACACTCGTTCGAATGCCGCGCGACACGCTCAACGCTGCGTGTCATCCAGTTCGAGGTGCAGCCATACGGCCCGCCAGATGCGCTTGCAGGGCAGCCCCGCCTCGAGCGCCTCCCGGACCGTGCGGCCCCCGAGTTCCGCGAGCACCACCTGATCCGCCCACACGGCGGCGTACCCGGAGGGCAGCACGGTGCCCATTCGCAGCCACAACTCCACCTCACGCACACCGCCACCGTAGCCGCCCACGCAACCCGCGTTCGACTCACGCGAGAGCGATGAGCGAGGGATGTAGACTCGCTCAGAAAGTTGAGCACAACGCTCAACCGGTGCGAAGGAGCCCGCTCGGATGAATGCGCCTGGACTGACCTCCCACAAGCGCTCAGACCGCATGGTGGCGCTGCTGGCGATGCTCAACGAGAACGGGCCGCTGGCTCTGTCGGACCTGGCCTCGACACTCGGCGCGTCGGCCGCCACCATCCGCCGCGACGTGGCCCTCCTCGCCGCACAGGGACTGCTGGAGCGCACGCACGGCGGCGCGCGGGCGGTCAAGGGCAGGGAACTGCCGGTGCGGCTGCGGGATGGGCGCAATCAGGACGCCAAGCGCCGCATCGCCCGCACCGTCGTCGGGCTCCTCCCTCCGGGACGGCACGCCATCGGCCTCACCGGGGGCACGACGACGGCGGAGGTGCTGCGCGCACTGCACCACCGCAGCGATCTGACGATCATCACCAACTCGATCAGCATCGGCCTCGAGGCCGCCGAGCAGGGCCAGGCCCGGATCCTGATCGCCGGCGGCGTCCTCCGTCCGAGCTCACTGGAGCTGGTCGGCTCCCTGGCTGAATCCACCATGAAGCTGGTCAACGTGGGCACAGCCGTGGTGGGGGTCGACGGGGTCAGCGCCTCAGGTGGGCTGACCACACACGACGAGATCGAGGCGCGCACCAACTACGCGATGATCGAGCGCGCCGAGCGGGTGGTGGTGGTGGTGGACTCGACGAAGGTGGGTCACGTGACCCTGGCCAAGATGGCCGACATCACAGAGATCCACGCCCTCGTCACGGATGCGGGAGCGCCCGAAGACGAGCTGCAACGCATCCGCGACGCGGGCGTCGAGGTCTACGTGGTGGAGGGACCACCCAGCCACTGAGCGGGCCCTCTGCTCAGGCGGCCACCGGCACGCGACGCATCCGCTGCGCCTCGAGGGCGGCCAACTTGCCGCTGATGGCGATCATCAGATCCGACAGCGACAGGTCCAGAGCGGTCGCGATGGCGAAGAGCACCTCGCTGGAGGCCTCCTTGTGGCCCCGCTCGATCTCCGAAAGGTAGCCGAGCGAGACCATGCTCGCCAGCGACACTTCACGCAGGGTCATGCCGGTGGACATCCGCTTTTCCCGGAGCGTCTCACCCATCACCTTACGAATCAGAATCGTCTTCACGGCTACCTACCCAACTGGAGGGCTCACTGCCCGTCCTCGGAGGGTGAAACCACGGCAGCTGCCGGTTTGTTCCCGATTGTTTGGATCTACAGAACGCGCAGCAGCATCTCGAAGGCGTGCTCGACCGCGGCGGCACGCACGGCCTCACGGTCTCCGTCGAACACCCTGAGCTCCGTGTACTGGGGAGCCGGCGACATCCCCACCCTGGGGCCGACGACGGCGAACCACACGGTGCCCACCTTGGCGCCGTCTGTCTCCGTGGGACCGGCCACGCCCGTGGTGGCGATGGCCCAGTCCGCATCGCAGCGTGCTTTGGCGCCCACCGCCATCTGGAGGGCGGTGAGCTCGTTGACGACCCCCTCGGAGTCGATCAGCTCCGGATCCACCCCGGCCAGGCGGGCCTTGAGGTCTCTGGCGTAGGTGATGAGGCCGCCGCGGTAGACGACCGAGGCGCCGGGCACCGAGGTGAGGGCCGCACCGATGCCGCCGCCGGTGAGCGACTCGCAGGTGGCGAGCGTCACGGACCGGTGGGTCATCTTCTTGATCACATCTTCTGCCGTGGTCACCAGGCCCCCTCGTCGCGTCCGTCCGGTCAGCCTACCTGGCCCGCCCTGCCCTGCTTGCGGATGTTCCAGGCGTGGCGGAGGTAGTCCGCGCCTGTGACGACCGTGAGGATCAGCGCGGCCCACATGAGCGCCCAGGCGATGAACTGGACGGCGCTCGGAAGGAACTGCAGCCCGACGCTGAAGACGATCAGCGCAAGGGTCTGGGTGAGCGTCTTGGCCTTGCCACCCTTGTTCGCGGCCATGATCCCGTACTTGGCGATGGCGGCGCGCACCCAGGTGATGCCCCACTCGCGCACCAGGATGATGATGGTGAAGAACCACGGCAGGCCCACCTGGCCGGGAAAGGAGTCCAGGATGGACAACGAGACGAAGGCGGCGCCGGTCAGCGCCTTGTCCGCGACCGGGTCCCAGAGCTTGCCGAAGTCCGTGACGAGGTTGTATCGGCGCGCAATGTAGCCGTCGGCCAGATCCGTCAACATGGCGACCACGAACACGGCGGTGGCGGCGAGGCGCCAGCCGAGATCATCCGGGGCGATGAACATGAGCACCACGTAGACGGGCACCAGCAGGATGCGGATCACCGTCAGCACGTTGGGGACGTTCAGGTTGCTCGGTTTCCCGACGGCCCGCTTGGGTTGGCTCATGTCGCCTCCGCGATCAGATCGATTCCGGCCGAATCCACCACGTGCGCGGCCACCAGATCGCCGACCGAAGCCTCGCGATCGAGCGTGACCACACCGTCGGTCTCAGGGCCCTGGTGCATCGCGCGCCCGACGATCTCATCGTCGATGCTCTCCACAAGGACGACGATATCCTCACCAACCCGGTCCGCGGCGCGCGCCTCGCAGACTTCGAGGGCCAGATCGGCCAGGTGGGCGCGCCGCGCCTCGATCTCGTCCTCGGGGAGGTGCCCTGGCAGCCCGACGCCCTCGGTGCCCTCCTCGTCGGAGTAGCCGAAGACGCCCATGACGTCGAGGTTCGCCTCGACGATGAACCCTCTCAGGATCTCGAGGTCCGCCTCGGTCTCCCCCGGGAACCCCGCGATGACGTTGCTGCGGATGCCGGCCGCGGGGGCATGCGCCCGGATCCTGCCGATGAGGTCCAGGAAGCTGTCCGCATCGCCGAAACGGCGCATGGCGCGGAGGACGGAGCGTGAGGCGTGCTGGAAGCTGAGATCGAAGTAGGGCACCACCTTCTCCGTGGTGAGCATGGCGTCCAGCATCCCGGGGCGGATCTCCGCCGGCTGCAGGTACGACACCCGGATCCAGTCCAGCCCGTCCACCCGGCTCAGCCGCGACAGTAGCGTCTCCAGCCGGTGCTCCGTCCCGAGGTCCTTGCCGTAGGAGGAGGTGTTCTCCGAGACGAGGAAGACCTCCTTGACGCCCTGCTCGACGAGCCAGCGTGCCTCCGCCTCGATCTCGTCGACGGGGCGCGACAGGTAGCTGCCGCGGAAGGCGGGGATGGCGCAGAACGCGCATCGACGGTCGCACCCGGAGGCGATCTTCAGGGACGCGGACGGCCCCCCGGCGAGGCGGCGGCGCAGCGTGCGGGGCCCCGAGGCCGGGGCCACACCGTCGGGCAGCGGGGAGTGCCCCGGCACCGCGACACCTCCAGCCGCGGCGGGACGGGCCGACGGCGTCAGCGGGAGCAGCAGGCGGCGGTCGCGGGGGACGTGCGAGGTGTGGTGCTCGCCGTCGAGGATGCCTCGGAGCCGGTCGGCGATGTCGGCGTAGTCGTCGAACCCGAGGACGGCGTCGGCCTCCGGCAGCTCGTCGGCGAGCTGGACGCCGTACCGCTCGGCCATGCACCCGACAGCGACGACGGCGCGCACCGTTCCGGCGTCCTTCAGCTCCGCGGCCTCCAGGAGGGTGTTGATGGAGTCCTGCTTGGCCTGCTCGACGAAGCCGCACGTGTTGACCACCACCGTCTCCGCGGCGCCCGGGTCGTCGACGAGAAGGAACCCACCCACCTCGAGGCGCGCGGCCAGCTCCTCGGAGTCGACGTCGTTGCGGGCGCAGCCGAGGGAGGCGATGTGGACGGAGTGGGTGGCTGTCTTCACCGGGCCATTATCCGCTACCCGGCCGCGAGGTTGGCCAGCACGTCGTCCAGGTCATCGGGCTTGACCAGCACGTCGCGGGCCTTGGAGCCCTCGGACGGGCCCACCACTCCCCTGCTCTCGAGGATGTCCATCAGCCGTCCGGCCTTGGCGAACCCCACCCGCAGCTTGCGCTGCAGCATCGAGGTGGACCCCAGCTGGAGCTCCACGACGAGGCGGCAGGCGTCCAGGACCAGGTCCATGTCGTCGCCGATGTCGTCGACCACCTTCTTCTCGCCCCCGCCCGCGACCGTCACGTCGTCGCGGTAGTTGGGCTGAAGCTGCGTGGAGACGAAGGACACCACATCCCGGATCTCGGACTCGTTGACCCACGCGCCCTGGACGCGGACGGGCTTGCCCGCGCCCATCGGCAGGAAGAGCCCGTCGCCCTTGCCGACGAGCTTCTCGGCCCCGGGCTGGTCCAGGATGACGCGCGAATCGGTCATCGACGACGTGGCGAAGGCCAGCCGGGAGGGCACGTTGGCCTTGATCAGGCCGGTGACGACGTCCGTGGAGGGGCGCTGCGTGGCGAGCACGAGGTGGATGCCTGCGGCGCGGGCGAGCTGCGTGATGCGCACCACGGACTCCTCCACATCGCGCGGCGCCACCATCATGAGGTCGGCGAGCTCGTCGACCACGATCAGCAGGTAGGGGTACGGCGCCAGGACGCGCTCCGAGCCCTCGGGCAACTTGACCTGCCCGGCGCGCACGGCCTTGTTGAAGTCGTCGACGTGCCGGAACCCGAAGGCCGCCAGGTCGTCGTAGCGCAGGTCCATCTCGCGCACTGCCCAGGCGAGGGCCTCGGCGGCCTTCTTCGGGTTGGTGATGATGGGCGTGACCAGGTGCGGGATGCCCTCGTAGTGGTTGAGCTCCACCCGCTTCGGGTCCACCAGGAGGAGGCGAACCTCGTCCGGGGTGGCGCGCATCATGATGGAGGTGATCAGCGAGTTGATGAAGCTGGACTTGCCGGAGCCGGTGGCGCCGGCCACCAGGAGGTGCGGCATCTTGGCCATGTTGGCCACCACGAAGCCACCCTCGACGTCCTTGCCGAGCGCCACGGTGAGCGGGTGGTGGTCGTTCTTCGCCTTCGGGGAGCGCAGCACGTCGCCGAGCGAGACCACCTCCTTGTCCAGGTTGGGGATCTCGATGCCGATGGCGGACTTGCCGGGGATGGGGGTGAGGATCCGGATCTCGTTGGATCCCACCGCGTAGGCGATGTTGTCCGCCAGGCCCGTGACCTTGCTGACCTTGATGGCCGAGCCGAGCTCCACCTCGTAGCGGGTGACGGTGGGGCCGCGGGTGTAGCCGGTGACGCGCGCGTCGATCTCGAACTCGCGCAGCACGTCCCCGAGCTGGCGGACCACCTTGTCCGAGGCCTCCGTGCGCGACTTCGGCTTGGAGCCGGTGGCCAGCGTCCGGTCGTCGGGGAGCGTGTAGACCATGTCTCCGCCGAGCTGCAGCTGCTCGGCCTTGGCCGGCGGGGGCGTGTGCGGCGGCGGATCGAGCTCGCGGTGCGCCTCGGTCTTGGGCCGGCCGGGAGCGGGCCTGACCTCGGGTTCGGCGGGGAGGAGATAGCCCTCGTCGTCGATGTCGTAGACGGCCTCCTCGGAGGGTTCGTCGGCGGGATCGGCCACCAGCGGCGTGTCGTAGGGCACGTCGACGCCCAGCTTCAGCTTCGGGCGCGACTCGTCGGCGTCGCCGTCGGTCTCGACGAGGGCGCTGACAAGGCCCTTCGCCCCGGCAGCCAGCTCATGCAGCGGGCGCCCGATCACCACGAGCACGCCGAAGAGGGTGACCAGCACCAGGATCGGCACCGTGACCCAGACGGTCAGCAGTTCCACCAGCAGGCTGGAGGCCACGTGGCCGACGATGCCCCCGGCCTCACGCAGCGCGGTCATGTCGCTGGGCTGGGGCATCCCACGGTTGATGTGCACCAACCCGAGGACGCCGATGGTGATGAGGACCCAGCCGAGTCCCGTGCGCGGCGCGGCATCCACATCACGCGGATGGCGCAGCACCCGCCACGAGCCGTAGAGCAGCACCGCGGGGACCACCACCGAGAGCGAACCGAATACCGTCGAGATGCCGTCCCCCAGGCCCTGGCCCACCGGGCCGGGCAGGAGGAACCAGAACCGGGCCGCCACCACGATGCCGAGCGCCAGCAGGAACAGGCCCCAGCCGTCGCGGCGGAGCTTGGGGTCCACGTCCTGGGCGGCACCGCCGAAGCTGCGCGCGATCCAGCCGACGCCCCCGGCGAGCCCGCGGAACGTGGCGCCGATGCCGCGGGCCAGGGCCCGCATGGCGCGGCTGAAGCCGCCGGGGCCCTGGGGTGGCGCCGCCTTCGCGGGCGCCGGACGGCGCGACGAAGAGCCGGACCTCGACGGGGAGGCCGGCTTCTTGGTTGCCGTTGTCTTGCTGGAACGCGCAGCACTGGTCGAAGAGCTCGACTTCGTGCTGGCGCTCCGCGTGGGGGAAGAGCCGCGGGACGCCATGCGTCCCAACCTAGCCCAGGCCCGCCGCGTGGCCCGTATTTGCCCCGGCCGTTCGGCGGATCCGGCGGGTCAGGCGAAGTGGTCCCAGCCGAGGCTGCCGTCGAAGTGGGCGCCGTCGACGAGCACGCCCCGGCCCTCACGGACCACCCCGACCCTGCGCCATCCGACGGGGAGGGGGGCTCCGGGCGGGAATGTCGCGGCGAGTGCGTGGTCCTCTCCCCCGGCCATCACGAAGCCCAGCCCGGGCTTGCCTGTGGCCGCGGCCACCCGCTGGACCGCCTCGGGAACGGCGAGTGAGGAGGTGTCGACGTCGATGAGCACGTGGCTGGCCTCGGCGATGTGGCCGAGATCCGCCAGGAGTCCGTCTGAGACGTCGAGCATCGCGGTGGCCCCCGCCAGGGCGGCCGCGATCCCCTGCCCGTACGGCACGGTGGGGGTCAGCTGCTCCGCGACCAGCTCCTTGGGTGAGCCGAAGCCGCGCTGCAGCACCGCGAGCCCTGCACCCGCCCAGCCGAGGCGCCCGCAGACCGCCACCACGTCTCCGACCCGGGCACCGGCCCTGGTCACGGCAGGCCTGCCACCGAGGTCTCCGAGGGCCGTGACGCAGATGGCGATGTGCGCCGACGACGACAGGTCTCCGCCCACCAGGCTCACGCCCGCCTTGGCGCACTCCTCCTTGGCGCCCTCCTCGAACTCGGCCACCCAGTCCTGGTCCAGGTCCTTGGGAAAGGCCAGCGCCACCACCACGGAGCTGGGCCGTGCCCCCATCGCCTCCACGTCGGAGACGTTGACCGCCACCGCCTTGCGTCCCACCGCGCGGGCGGGCGACCACTGGCGCTTGAAGTGGACGTTCTCGATCAGCATGTCGGTGGTGACGACCACATGGCCGGCCAGGTCCAGGACCGCGGCGTCGTCGCCCACCGAGAGCACCACGTCGTCGCCGACGACGAGCCCCGAGGTGATCCGTTCGATCAGCTCGAACTCACCCGCCACGTCAGCGCAGCCCCACCGGGCGCGCCAGCGCCAGGTCGATCAGGCGACCCACCAGCTCGGGATAGGTCATGCCCGTCTCCTGCCACAGGGTGGGATACATGGAGATCTGCGTGAAGCCGGGCATCGTGTTGACCTCGTTGATCCACGCGCCCTGATCCGTGACGAAGAAGTCCGCGCGGACGAGGCCCTCGGCGTCGACGGCGGCGTAGGCACGCTTGGCCAGGGCCTGGAGGCGTGCGGTGAGTTCCGGGGGGATGTCCGCGGAGGCGTCCAGCGCGGCGCCGTTCTCGTCGATGTACTTGGCCTCGAAGTCGTAGAAGCCGTCGGCCGCCTGGACCCTGATCTCACCGACGCCGGAGGCGCGGCAGCCCTCTGCGTCCTCCGGGTCTCCCAGCACCGCGACCTCGAGCTCCCGCGCCCCGGTGAAGCCCTGCTCCACCACGATCTTCGGGTCGAAGCGCTGGGCCTCGTCGATGGCCGCGTCGAGCTGGTCCGGGCCGGTGACCCGCGAGATGCCCAGCGATGATCCGCCGCGGGCGGGCTTGACGAACAGCGGGTAGGTGAGGTTCTCGTTGATCTCCCGGACGACGGCGGCCCGGTCGTGCCGGAGGCGGTGGCCCGACGCGGCCACGTAGGGCCACACCGGGAGCCCTGCGGCCTCGAAGGCCACCTTCATGAAGTGCTTGTCCATGCCGACGGCCGACGCAGTGACGCCGCTGCCGACGTACTTGATGCCCATCAGCTCGAACATGCCCTGGATGGTGCCGTCCTCGCCGAAGGGGCCGTGCAGGAGTGCGAAGGCCACGTCCACCCCGTTGATGTCGACCAGCTTCTCGCCGGAGCGGGTGGCCACCTCGCAGCCGTGCTCGCCCACCATCCACACCGCGTCGTGCTCGGGGTCCGCCACCTCGGGGACCTTGCCGTCGACGATCCGGTAGCCGGCGATCACCTCGAGCGGGACCTGCGTCCACCGGCCGTTGCGGCTGATGCCCACGCCCACCACGTCGAAGCGACTACGGTCGATGGCCTTGAGGACGCCGGAGGCCGTCAGGCACGAGATGCCGTGCTCCGATGACTGGCCGCCGAAGATCAACGCCACGCGGATGCGGTCGCTCACTGGTCCTCCTAGGGGTGATGCGAGCGGCAGTCTACTCGGAGGGTCGCGGCTTCTTCGGCACGCGCCTGCCCACCCTGATGTCGAAGCGGTCCGTGGGCGGCTCCTCCCCGCGGAGCTTGCCCACCATGTCCGTCAGTACGTCGAGGATCTCGTCGGTCACCGCGTCGAGCACGTCCGGGGTGGGCTTCATGCCCATGTAGCGGCTCAGATCGATGGGCGGGCCGGCCATGATGGCCACGTCCTTGCGGCGGCCGAAGATCCGCCGGAACTCGAGCTTCTTCTGGCCGAGGATCAGGTTGGCCCCGATCTGTGCGATGGGGACGACGGGCGCCCCGGAGGAGAGCGCCAGGCGCGCGGCCCCCCGTCGGCCGGTCATGGGCCACACGTCCGGGTCTGCCGTGATGGTGCCCTCGGGGTAGATGGCCACGGCCTGCCCCTTCTCCAGGGCTTTCGCCGCGTGGGAGAGCGAGTCCCCCGCACGGTAGGTGCCGCGATGCACGGGGATCTGCTCGCACTGGGTGGCCACCCAGCCGAGCACCGGCACCTTCCAGATGTCCGACTTGCCCAGGAATCGCGGCCACCGGCCGCTCCAGATCACGAACCCGCCCAGCACGATGGGGTCGAAGTTGGAGATGTGGTTGGCCACGAGGATGACGCCGCCGGTGGGCGGGATGTTTTCCTGCCCGGCCCAGGTCTGGCGGGCGAAGATCGGCACCCCGGACCGGGCGAGGTGCCCGATCAGGTGGTAGACCCAGGGAGCGGGCTCATGGTTGACCTTGCGCAGCGGGCGACGCCAAGGCTTCGCGACGGTGACCGGTTTCGTCATTGGGTCATCATGGCAGGTGGCCGCCCTCAGCCGTCGATCCTGAGCCGGAAACCGCGCAGCCAATATCCGGCGATGAGGTCGTCCCAGCCCACGTCGGGCTCCCGTAGGATCCGCGGCCGGCGTCGGAGGAGGCGGGTGAGGAGCACGTCGGATTCGAGGATCGCCAGCGGCTGTCCGGGGCACTTGTGGGCGCCGTCGCCGAAGCTGAGCCCGGCCTCGTTGACGCCGGCGGCGGTGTCGCGGTGGGGGCAGAGGTGGAGCGGGTCCTCGCCGACTGCGTCCGGGTCCGCGTTCGCGGTGCGCACGAAGATGTCCACCAGGTCTCCAGCGGCCATGGTGCAGGTCTCGCCGCGGTCGGTCACCTCGATGGGCTCCTGGACGCGGCGGTAGAGGTGCCCGACGACAGGCTCCAACCGGATGATCTCGTTGAGAATGGCGTGCCGCTCCGGCTGACCCGCCACCAGGTACCGCTCCCGAAGGGCGTCGTCGCCCAGCAGGTGCAGAGCGGCCATGCAGATGAACTCCCGGGTGGTCACCATCCCGGCGGTGCCGTACGTGACGCACTCGACGAGGATCTCGATGTCCGAGTAGTCCTCCGCGATGAGGTGGCTGATGATGTCGTCCTGGGGCTCCTTGCGCCGGGCGCGGATGGCGGGGCGGGCGTCCTGGAGGTGGAAGCGGGCGATGGGCAGGAGCCCGTTGAAGGCCGCCTTCGCCCATTGCAGATTGGTGCGGCCGAGGCCGGGCTTGGTGATGTCGAACGGGGGCTGGTTGAAGAAGCTAACCAGCCGCTTGGCCATCTTCTTCGGCGGCGCTGCCGTGAGCCCGACCACCTCGGCGGTCACTTCGACGGTGTAGTGGAGCGCGAGCTCGTCGAGCGTGATCTCCGGGCCCGCCTCGTCGAGCAGCCTGTCCGCGCAGTCCTCCATCTGCGTCTCGTAGCGTCTGGTGACCACCACGGGGGCGAAGAACCGGGCAACCTTCTTGCGCTGCTCGTCGTGCATCGGCCCGTCAGACATGAGGATGGGGTGGTGTGTGAGGTAGCCCTTGGGGATGGCCTCGGCGGTGAATCCGGCCTGGGTGGTGGCGTGCCGGGCGCGGAGCACCTGTTGGGCGGCGGCGAGCGACCTGATGCGCCACACTCTCTCGGTCCGCTCGACGCGCGGCCCGTCGGGCTCTCCGGGTCGCTCGACCCGGCGGTGTGCCCCCCGGCTCATCGCCCGGCCCCGATCGCCGCGGCGTCTCCGGGTACAGACGGCAGCGGGACGGCGCTGACGTAGACCCGCACCCGGCGCTCATCCGGACGGGCGGCCAGGTGGGCTGGGGTGGGGCCCGCGGCCTCGCGCAGGCCCTTCGCCTCCTCGGTGTGCCGCTCGACGACGGCCAGCAGTTCGTCGCTGAGCGCCTCGAGTTCGTCTCGGGTGAGCCACGCGCTGGTGGATCCCAGCACGCTGGCGTCCCGCCAGCCCTCAGGGTCGTCCTCCAGCGCCTCGACGGCGGCGTGCAGCGTGTCTGCCTGGTTGTCGATCATCCACCGGTTGAGGGTCCGCACGGTGTGGGTATCCGGGTCTGCCACCTTGTCGTAGGAGAAGCCGACGGCGCGCCACCAGCGCTCGCGCCCTGTCCCCTCGCCCGCGACCTCCTCGACGAAGCCGAACTTCGCGAGCTGCCGGAGGTGGTAGCTGGTCTGGCCGCTGCTCTCCCCCGTCTCGCGCGCGAGGACGCTCGCGGTGGCCTGCCCCTGGTCGCTGAGAAGGCGATAGAGCTGCATGCGCAGGGGGTGCGCGAACGCCTTGATCTGCTGGGCCGTGGCCGGCCGGGAATGGGTCTTGCGCTCGGACATGATGCAGAGGTACCTTTGCAGAGAAATCTTTGCATAGCTTCTTCTGCATCAGTCTACTGGAGGGTCTCATGGCCGTGCGTCCCCTGGATCGACGATTCCGCGTCCACCTGTCCACCGTCGCGCTGGCGAACCTGGCCGACGGCGTGGTCGCCACCGGCGTGCCGCTGCTGGCCGTCACCCTGACCCGCTCCCCGGCGCTCATCGGGCTGCTCACCGCGGCCGTCTGGCTGCCATGGCTGCTGGCCGGCATCCCGGCGGGGGTGCTGGTGGACCGATGGGACCGCCGTCGCACGATGCTGGTGGCGCTGACTGTGCGCGCACTCCTCCTCGCCTCGGTCGCGGTGGTGGGCGCCGCGGGCGGGCTGAGCATCTGGTGGCTGGTCGGCTTCGCGCTGGCGTACGGGTTCACAGAGGTGTTCACGGACCTGGCCGCCCAGGCGCAGGTGCCCGCACTGGTCGGCCGGGACGGAGCGACGCTGCGGAGCGCGAACTCGCGGCTGCTCGCCGTCGAGCAGGCCGCCGGCGGGTTCGTGGCCCCGCCGGTGGCAGGACTGTTGGTCGCCGTCGGCGCGGCGTGGGTGACCGGGGTGCCGGCGCTCATCGTCGTCGGGGCGGTGGTTGTGCTGGCGCTGGGGCTCCGGGGCCGGTTCACCGCCCCTCGCCCGGCCGTCGACGGCGAGGGTGAGGCCGGCGCCGCAGCAAGGGCCGGGTCGCTCCGCCGCGAGCTCGGGGAGGGCCTCAGCGTCCTGTGGCGGCATCGGGTGCTGCGCCCACTGCTCATCGCCGCGGGCCTGTGGAACTTCGCCTCGACCGCGCTGTCCGCCGTCATCGTGCTGTGGATGGTGGGTCCGGGCTCGGCCGGCGGGCTGACGCCGCAGGAGTGGTCGCTGATCCTGGTGGCCATGCCCGTCGGCGGGCTGTTCGGCAGCGTGGTCGCGGGGCCACTCACGTCTCGATGGCCGGAGATG
This sequence comes from Tessaracoccus sp. MC1679, assembly GCF_014164775.1. Taxonomy (GTDB): domain Bacteria; phylum Actinomycetota; class Actinomycetes; order Propionibacteriales; family Propionibacteriaceae; genus Arachnia. The sequence goes on along the minus strand of NZ_JACJGB010000005.1, from coordinate 28,958 downwards.
CGGGTGCTGGTGGCCTGCTGGGGATCCGCCGGCCTGATCAACCTGCTCCCCCTGCTGTGGCCGGCCGCCTGGTCCTTCGCCCTCTTCCTCATCTGCGCGGGAGTGTTCGGCGTCGTCGGCAACGTCGTCAGCGGGTCGCTCCGGCCGCGGATGGTCGAGGAGCGCCTCCTGGGCCGCGTGCACGGCGCCGCCCGCGTGATCGGCTTCGGCACCATGCCGCTGGGGGCCGTCGTGGGCGGGCAGGTGGCGCAGTGGTTCGGGATCCCTGCGGTGTTCGTCGCGGTGGTGGCGCTGATGCTGGTCTCGACGGCGATTGTCGCGGTGCGGGTCCCGCAGCCCGTCGTCGACCGGTGGGAGCTGCGGCCGACCCATGTCGGGGCTGGCGCACCCGACCACGTCGCCGCCTGATCGGATCTCGGGCCTGGATAGCCACCCGCCGGTCTGTCACTCGTGCGGGGCCGGCGGTGCGGCCTGCGCGCTGGGTCTGGGGGTCCCTGTCCCCGGAACGGAAGGATCGAGAGGGCCCAGTGTGGACACGGCGATGACGACGCCCGCCAGGAAGGCCATCGCCAGGACGACCACCAGGGCGAGCAGGCCGTCCCGAACGGCGTCGAGGAGCCGGAGGGAGGCACCGGTGGGAATCCGCATCGTGGTCATGCCCCAAGGGTCCGGCGCGCCGGACCTGAGATCATCCGTGCCAGCACGGATTCCCATCAGCAGCCGGGCGGCGCACACTTTTCCTATGGTGACTCTGCGTCGAGTGGCCGGCGCCGCAGTCCTCGCGGCTGCCACCCTCAGCTTCATCCCTCCAGTCCTGAGCGTGCAGGACGAGGGATGGCAAGCGGTGCCCACCCTCGTCCTGCAACTCCTGACGGCCGCCGCCGCCCTGCTGCTGATGCGCATCCCGGAACACCGCCCGGACGGCTGGTGGATGGCCGGCGCCACGACGTTCATCGGGTTGAGTGCGATCGACCAGGAGGCCTTCCACTGGGGGTACTGGATCCAGATCGTCTTCATGGTGAAGTACGGCGCGGCGGCCTGTCTGATCGTCCCCTTCCTGCGATTTCCGGATCACCCGGCATCACCGCGCAGTGTCCGCCGGCTGGGCCGCGCAGCATGGCTCGTGTTGGTCGGGCTGATGGTTCTGGCCGCGCCGCTCTGGAGCCCGTCCATGAACGCCTACCAGGGACCACCGATCGGGTGGCTGACGCTCTACCCCTGGGAGGCTGCCGCTCGATTCCTGCCTGCGGCAGTGCCGTGGCTCCTCCTCCCCGTCGTGGTCGCGTTCACGGTCCTCCAGTGGCGTCGGCAGCGGACGGCCGGCGGGCCCAACGGCCGCGTGGTTCGGCTCCTGGCGGTACTGACGACACTCATGGCGTGGGGCTACCTGGTGACGATCGTCCTCGAGCAGCGCGAGGCTGCATGGGAGGTGCAGAACGTGGCACGCGTGGGCCACACGACGTTCACCGCAGCCGCTCTCCTGACCATCCTTCTGGTTGCCGTCACCGTCACACTCCGCCGGGCGACGTTCCTCGACGATCTGTTGGCCACCGCCGGCCAGGCGCCAGCACTCGAGACCGTGCTCAGGAGGCATACGGCAGACCCCACCCTGCGGCTCAGGTTCCTGACCGACGACGGCTGGACGGACGCCACCGGACACCTGGTGGGGGACGAGCCTGCTCCCCCGGGCCGCGTGCTGCATCCGGTCGTGATGGAGGCGGGCCGGCCCGTCGTCGAGGCAGAGCTGGATGATCGGCTCGACCCGCGGCACCGATCCGTCGGGTCTCTGCTCGACGCGGCGGGGGTGGTGCTGACGCAATCACGGCTGTCCGTCCAGCAGGCCGCGCAGACGATCGAGCTGCGAGACTCGAGGGCGCGGATCCTGGACTCCGGCGTCCGGCAGCGGCGGCAACTGGAGCGAGACCTGCACGACGGCGCCCAGCAACATCTCCTTGCGGCCCAGGCGGCCCTGTCCCGCGCCGAACTGCTGCAGGGACCCGGCGCGGCCACTCAGGCGCTGGAGGAGGTGCGTGAACGTCTCACATCCACGATGGCGGAGCTGCGAGGACTCGCGCGAGGTCTCCACCCGGCCATTCTGAGCCAGGCGGGCTTGGGGGCCGCCCTGGATTCACTGACCGAAATGTCCGACAGGGTGAGCGTGGAGGTGGCGCCGGAGCTGAAGGGGCGCCGATTCGCGCCGGTGGTCGAGGCCACAGCCTGGTTCGTGGCGTCCGAGGCGGTGGTCAACGCGCTCAAGCACGCTGACGGCACCGTGCGCCTCCGGGCCGTGGTGGACGGCGAGGAGCTGGTCTGCCAGGTGACGGACCAGGGTCCAGGTGGCGCGGTCATCGTGCCGGGCGGAGGGCTCGCCGGGCTGCACGACCGTGTCCGGGCAGCAGGGGGATCCTTCCACGTGGCGAGCAGCCCCAGCGGAACCGACGTGACAGCCCGGCTCCCCGCCACCCCGATCGGGCCGCAGTGAACCGGCCGCTCACCGTCGCGCTCTGCGACGACTCGGGCATCTTCCGTCAGGGGTTGGCGCTGCTGCTGGACGCCGCCGGGGTCACCGTGGTCGCGTCCGTCGCGTCCGGCGACGAGCTCTTGGCGACCCTCCGGCGAGCTCGGACCGACGCGGTGCTGGTGGACGTCCGCATGCCGCCGACTCACACGGACGAGGGGATCCGCCTTGCGGCACAGCTGCGCCGGGAGTACCACGACCTGGGGATCCTGGTCCTGTCGACCTACGCGGAACCCGTCTGGGCCATCCGGCTCCTGGAGAGCGTTCCCTCCGGGGTCGGCTACTTCCTCAAGGACCGCGTCGCGGACGCGCGCGCTCTCGTGGACGGCCTAGTTCGGGTGGCAGCGGGCTCGGTGGCACTCGAACCGCTGGTGGTCTCGGCCATGATGGGCGCCGCCAGTCACGCGGATCCCCTCATCCGGCTCTCGGACCAGGAGAGGCGCGTGTTGGCGCTGCTCGCCCAGGGGCACTCGAACGAATCCATCGCGCAGCAGATTCACGTCTCCGAGAGAACGGTGGAATCCCATGTCGCGGCGATCTTCCGTTCACTGGATCTGGCCCCAGACACAGCCGTCAACCGTCGCGTCCAGGCGACGGTGGCGTTCCTGGAGGCCAGCCGCAGCCAGGGACGCTGAGGGAGGCCTCACCGGCATGGCCGTCTCCAGCCGTCCAGGAGCTCAGCGCTGAAGCCCCGCAGGGTCCTGGTAGGGGTCGGTGATCTCGCGGAGCCGGGTGAGCGCCTCCCGGAGCTGGGCCATCCGTCGTCGCCCGAGGTGGGCGGTCCATTCGGCCTCGATGGCGGCTTCCTCGGCCCGAGCGATCGGGGCCGCCTCGCGTCCGCGGGGGCCGATCCTGACGAGGCGGACGCGGGCGTCGGCGGGGTCGGCGACGCGCTCGACATACCCGGCACGCTCAAGCCTGTCGATCAGTGCGGTCGCGGTCTGCTTGGCGACCTGCGCCTGGTCCGCCAGGTCGGAGATCCGGGTGCCGTCAGGTCCGATCCGCGCGGCGATCCGGGCCTGTGCGGCCGTGATATCGGTGTACCCGGCCCGATGCATAGCGGCGAGAATCCTGGTCTCGGCCGCACGGTGGGCGATGAACATCAACACCCCGACATGGAGTTCCTCGGTCATTTCCGACCCCTTGATCTGATCCCATCAACGAACTATCGTTGATTCCAACATCGTACTATATTCGGCCACCCCCAACAGAGAGACACGACGATGGACGACGACACGCTCTGGGAGAGGATCGACACCCAGCGGCTGCGGACCGCGGACCTGCTTGAGCAACTCACCGACGCCGAGTGGCGGCATCCCTCACTGTGCGGGGGGTGGACGGTCCGCGACGTCGCAGCCCACCTGACCCTGCAACAGATGGGGCTCGGTGATCTGTTGCGGATGCTGCCGAAGTACCGCGGTGGCGGCATGAACCGGCTCATCGACGAGTCCGCCCGCGCCAAGGCGGCCGCGCCGGTGGACCTGCTGATCGCCGACATCCGGGCCATGGTCGGCTCCCGCCGCCACAACCTCGGCGTGACGAGCCGCGACACCCTGATCGACATCATCGTCCACGGCCAGGACATCGCTCTCCCCCTCGGCCTGGACCTTTCGGTTCCGGTGGACGCGGCCGCCGAGGCTGCCACGCGGGTATCCACCCTCGGCACACGGATGGCGTCGGTGTTCCGTCCGGTGCCGTGGCGAGGCTTCCGGTTCACAGCCACCGACACCCACTGGTCAGTCGGCGAGGGCCCCGAGATCACCGGTCCCATCCTGGCCATCCTGTTGCTCCTCACCGGACGCCCCGTCGCGCTGCCCCGGCTGGAGGGCGAGGGTCTCGCTTCACTGCGCCAGAGCCTGGGGAGCGGCTGACCCCATGACCGGCCACACCGACCGGGTCACGGTCATCGACGTCTACGCCGATCCGGTCTGCCCCTACGCATGGATCGTGTCCCGCTGGCTCGAAGAGGTTGCCCCCTCTCGGCCTGTTGAACTGCGACACCATGTGATGAGCCTGCGCATCCTCAACGAGGGGCATCATCAGGGCACCGCCTACCAGGCCAACGTCACCCGGACCGCCGGACCGTCGCGGGTGTTCACGGCTGCTGCCGTCCACGTCGGCGAGGGGATCCTCCGTGATCTGTACACCGCCTTCGGCACGAGGTGGTTCGCCCGATGGAGGCGTCCAGACCCCGACGCGCTCCGCGGCACCCTGGAAGCCGCCCTCACTGATGTGGGGCTACCCGCCTGGCTTGTCGAGGCAGCCGACACCGACACCTACGACGGGGCGCTGGCGGACAGCCACGCGGACGCCGTGCGAGGTCTCGGCCGCGGCGCCGGCACCCCGATCCTCCACCTCGACGGCATGCCCTGGTTCGGACCCGTGCTCGACGCGATCCCCGACGGGCAGGAGGCCCTCGACCTCTACGACGCCCTCCTGACGCTCACGAGGCACGAAGCCTTCTCCGAGCTCCGGCGAGCCCGCTCCCGACCACCACGGCTCCCGAGCAGTCATTGAGGACCTCTGACCGGCCTGACGGTATCGCCCACGTGGACGCGACCTGCCTTCGTCACGACGCCGTCCACCCCGAACACGAGCTCGTTGCCCTGGCGGCGATAGTCCGCCAGGGCCTTCAACCCCTCGGTGCGACCCCTGCCCGTGTCGGGATCCAGGTCGATCACCCGGCAGCGAGCGATCGCGCGGCGCACCTCGACCTCGGCCTCTCCCAGGGCAATCCGACGCCCGATCCAGCCGTCTTCGAGGTGCGGCGCGTCCGTGTGCACGGTGAACGTGGCCCGCAGCTGCGCGTCGAGGACCGGCATCCCGGCCCTCCGGGAGAGTTCGACCACCGAACCGCTGGTGATCAGGCTGACGCTGGCTCCGTAGACCACGTCGCCCCCTCCTGCACGCGCCAGCACCACGTCGCGGCCCAGGAACGAGGAGTAAGCCTCGGCCCAAGGCCCGTCGACGATCTCGAGCGTCACCCGACGCCCCCAGTAGTCGACAGCGCGGGTCTCGCCTGTGAACCCCGGCGCTCCCTCCACCACCGCCCCGGGCAGCGTGGCGGTCAACAGACCGTCGGCCCAGGTGGCGGTGGTCTGCATGAGGGTGGGGTTCTCGACGGTGCGGATCACCCTGCCGCGCACAGGGTCCACGAGGCAGAACACCCGGTCTCCCACCGGCCCGGCCAACGTCAGGTCCACGAATGGCCGCGGCACGTGGCGGGCCCCCTTCAGCGAGGTGAAGCCGATCCGGGAGACGTTCACGTGCGCCTCAGGCCGCCTGGCCTGCAGCGTCCGCTCATCTGTCACGCAACGATTGTGCCGCAGTTCACCGGTTGCGCCCGACCTCAGGCCGGGAGAACGAGTTGCCGGGCCGGGTGGATGTCGTAGTCGGCCATGTAGTCGAACACGCCTCGCAGTTCGATGCGAGCAGCGTCCTGGTAGTAGGGGCCCTGCGCCCCGCAGGCAATCCGCGACTCCGATCCTCAGCCCTCGAGGAGGCCCAACTCCAGCGCCCGCAGCACCGCCCTGGTCCGGTCCCGTACCCCGAGCTTGAGGAACACGCTGGACAGGTGGTTCTTCACGGTCCCCGAGGCCAGGTGCAGGGCGGCCGCGATCTCCGCGTTCGAGTAGCCCGCCGCCGCTAGACGCAGCACGTCGGTCTCGCGCGCCGTCAGCGGCTCGGGGCGTTCGTAGGCCTCGACACCGGCGGGGTGCGCCGCGGCCGCGCGGAACAATCGATCCGTCAGGCCGGGCTGTAGCAGCGTCCCGCCGGCCGCCAGAGTGCGGATCGCTCCTACGAGCTGGTCGAGGGTGACGTCCTTGAGCAGGTAGCCGCGGGCCCCAGCGCGAAGTGCCCGCAGGACGAGCTCGTCGTCATCGAACGTGGTGAGCACCAGCACCGGCACGGTCGAGCCGCGCTCCGCCAGCGCCTCCAGGGTGGCGATGCCGTCGCGGCGAGGCATGCGAAGGTCGAGGAGGAGCACATCGACATCGGTGTCGGCCAGGAGCGCGAGGGCCGCGTCGCCGTCCTCCCCCTCGCCCACCACCTCGATCTCGTCACTCAGCCCCAGCAGGCTGCGGATCCCCTGCCGAACCAGCGTCTGGTCGTCGACGAGGCCCACCCGAATCATGGAGCCGGCACCCGGGCGGTCACCGTGAAGCCATGCCCCGGCGTGGACTCCAGTTCGAGCTCCCCGCCGAGTGCCTCGAACCTCTCCGCCATCCCGGTCAACCCGTGGCCGCGCTCGATGCGGCGCACCCCGGCTCCATCGTCATGGGCACGCAGCCTCAGCCCGTCGTCGTCGGACACCACCTCCACCTCGAGTTTCGTGCCGCCCGAGTGCCTCACCGTATTGGTGGCGATCTCCTGGACCGCCCGGACGACAGCGAGCCTGCGCGCGTCGTCGAGGGGCGACCGCTCCTCCACGCGCAGGTCGACGGAGAGGCCGAGCCGCTCCATCACGTCGCGCAGGGTGGGCTCGAGCCCGGTCCGGGTGTCGCGCAGCTCGCCGACGGTTGTCCGCACGTCCCCGAGGAGGTCCTTCGCGATGGTCCGGGCGCGGAGGACGTGTTCCCGCCCGGCCCCGCTCACCTGGTGGGTGGCCACCTCGAGCTCCAGGGCGAGGGCGGTGAGCTGGTGGCCGAGCACGTCGTGGAGGTCACGCGCGATGCGGAGCCGTTCCGCCTCCCGGCTCGAGGTGGCGAGCAAGGCGGTAGCGGCGTGGAGGTCTGCGTGCGCGGCGGCGAGCTGGGCTCGCGCAGTGGCCTCCCGCCGGGCGGTGGTGACCACGAGCGCGGCGAACACCTGGAACGCCAGATACGCGAGCGTCTGGAACACCACATCGCTCGGTTCCCACCCAGCAAGCACCCCACCGACGGGGATGACGAGGGTCTGCGCGGCGACCAGTGCCACGACGGCCCTTGACTGCAGGTCGAACGCCGCGACCGCCGTCGTCACCACTGACAACAGCGCGGTCCAGCCGAGGTGCGGCGCGAGGAGCCACATGGAGGAAGCCGTGAGGAACAGCACCGCGACCGTCACGCCGGCCGGCCACGGCGGCCGGCGGCGGATCAGTTCGGCACCCACCAGGAACACGCCGAGGTAGATGAGGTAGGCCGCCCACCAGGCGGCGATGATCACCGGGTCGACGCTGATCTCCGCGCGCGCGGCGAGCACGGCCACGCCCACCACCAGCACCGCCACGAGGCCGGCGCCTGCGCTGAGGACCTCCTCCGCCTTGTTCGCCACATCCCGATGCTACGAGAGCCGGGCGCGCCGGGGGACCTGCCATTGGTCATGGGTGCATCTGGTGCCATCCGGCACATCCGCCCTCCCCCACCCCGTCCCTAGCGTGGTGGATGACGAAAGGAGCGCATCATGACAGTCCTCGAGATGGAGGCGGTGCGGAAGGAGTACGGAGAGGTGACCGCCCTCGACGGGATGGATCTCGCCGTGGAGCAGGGCGAGATCGTGGCGGTGCTCGGCCCCAACGGGGCGGGCAAGACCACCACGTTTGAGCTTCTGCTCGGGCTGATCCGCCCGTCCGCCGGCTCGGTGCGGGTCCTGGGCGAGGAGCCCGGGCCCCGGGTGCGCGGCCGGATCGGGGCGATGCTGCAATCGGCCGGGCTCCCCGAGCAGGTGACGGTGCGCGAGCTCGTCCGGCTGATCGGGCGGAGTTACCCGCAGATGCTCGACGTCGACGACGTGCTCGGCCGCACCGGCCTGACCAAGCGCGCCCGCCGCACCGTCACCACCCTCTCGGGAGGCGAGCGCCAACGCCTGCTCCTGGCTCTGGCCCTGGTGGGGGCGCCCGAGCTCCTCCTGCTCGACGAGCCCACCGCGGCCATGGACGTGGCGGCGAAGCGCACGTTCTGGGAGCAGGCCCGGGCGCTGGACGGCGCCACCATCGTGTTCGCCACCCACGACCTCGCGGAGGCGGCCGCGGTGGCGGATCGCGTGCTGGTGGTTTCCCAGGGCCGGCTCGTCGCGGACACCACCGCCGACACACTCACCAACCACGGCAACGAGGACCTCGAAGAGGTCTTCCTCGCCCTCACCGCGGAGCGATCCTCCGCCCTCGACGACGGAGACGACCGATGACCACCAACCATTCACCCTCACGCCAGGGCGCCCCGACTGCGCCCACCCGTCGCGCCGCGCGACCCAACGGCAGCCTCGCCGGTCTCGCCCTCCTGGCGGCGGCCACCGAGCTGCGCGCCAGCCTGCGAACGCCTGAGTTCGCCGCCGGGGCCATCGCGATCCCCGTCATCCTGTACGCGATGTTCGGGCTACCCAACGCCGACGGCGTCCTGCCGGGCGGCACCGTCGTCGGCCTCGTGATGGCAGTGTCGATGTGCGCCTACGGCGTGGTGTCGCTGGCCATCTTCACCTTCGGCGAGGACGTCGCCAAGGAACGCGGCCGGGGCTGGACGCGGACCCTGTCCGCCACGCCGTTGCCCACCTGGGTGTATCTCGTGGGCAAGCTCGCCAATGCGCTGGTGCTCGGCACCGTCATCGTTGCGGCCATCGCCTCGCTCGCGTTCCTCCTGGGCGGGGCCGACCTCCCATTCGGCACCTGGGTGCAGGTGTGGCTGCTCATGTTGGCCGGCGTGCTGGCGTTCAGCACTCTCGGCTTCGCGATCGCCTTCGTCGCGCGGCCACGCGCCGCGGCCATGATCGCCAACCTCGTGTTCCTGCCGTTGGCCTTCGCGTCCGGGTTCTTCGTGCCCATGAACCAGCTGCCTCAGGTCCTCCGCGACATCGCGGCCTTCCTACCCACCTTCCACTTCGGCCAGCTGGCCCACCACCTGGTGATGCCCGCCTCGGACGTCGCGTTCTGGACCGGCGCCGAGACCCGCCCGCTGTGGGTGCACGTGGTGTGGGTGGCGGGATCCGCCGTCGCCCTCGGAACGGTCGCCCTCATGGCGTCGCGCCGCGAGGCCGTCACCCGTCGTGGGTGACTGCAACCCGCCGGTTGGCGTCGCGACGCGATTCAGGCGGCTCTGGGCGCATACATGATGACCGCCACCCCGACGAGGCACACGAGCGCGCCCACCACGTCGTATCGGTCCGGCCGGAATCCGTCGATCACCATCCCCCAGGCCAGAGAACCGGCGACGAACACCCCGCCGTATGCGGCGAGGATGCGGCCGAAGTTCGCGTCAGGCTGGAGGGTCGCGACGAACCCGTACAGGCCGAGCGCGACCACCCCTGCCCCCATCCAGACCCAGCCCTTGTGCTCCCGGACCCCCTGCCAGATCAGCCACGCGCCGCCGATCTCGGCGACGGCGGCGAGGACGAACAGCACGACGGACCTCAGGGTGACCATGCGTTGATGCTGCCATAGGCGAGCCTCGGCAGCATCGCGCTCGGCAGGTGGATCAAGGTGGCTCTGGTCGGAGCTCGGATAGCCAGCCATAGTTGTGGATGTGGGCGCCAGAGGGGCACTAGGGAAGGATCAGAGCATGGGCAAGCTTGTCTTCGGGATGAACCAGTCGCTTGACGGCTATGTGGACCACGACAGGTTCGCCCCCGGCCCCGTGCTCTTCCGGCACTTCATCGAGGAGGCCAAGGCCGAGGCGGCTTCGCTCTACGGCCGACGCATCTACGAGATCATGAGCTATTGGGACGACGATGATCCTTCCTGGGGCGACGACGAGCGTGCCTTCGCGACGGCGTGGCGAAGCCAGCCGAAGTGGGTCGTCTCCCGCACCCTCACCTCGGCCGGCCCCAACGCACGTTTGGTCGAGGGGGATCTGGAGGTCGCGGTCCGGCGCTTGAAGGCGGACTACGACGGCGAGATCGCAGTGGCCGGCCCACGGCTGGCCGGAAGCCTGACCGACCTGGGGCTGATCGACGAATACCGCATCTATCTCCACCCCGTCGTGCTCGGCCATGGGGATCCGTACTTCGCCGGGCCTCGGCCGCCGTTGCACCTGGTGAGCGCCGACCGCATCGACGGTGACGTCCTCCGGCTGAGCTACGTCCCCGCTTGAGCTTGCAGCTCACGAGCTGGTCAGGCCGACGGCGTGCTGCATCTCGGGCCCGGCCTGCAACTTGCTATCCAGAGCGCGGCTTCTGTGCATATATGCAGAAACCGCGCTCCACGTAGAATCCTGCAGCTGAGGAGAGGCCTCACCCAGCGTTTGCCCACCATCCCCGGCGACTCCAGCGCCTCCCTCCGAGAACAGAACGAAGGCCGAGCACTTTTCAATGCTCGGCCTTCGCACATTGTTCGGGGGAGGACGGCTCCCGGACTCGAGTGGCTCTGAGACCTGCCCGTCCGTCTCGGCGGGCGTCGGCGATGTAGATCGTCGGCAATCCATCTGGAAACCACTCGACCGCTCATTCCATCTTCAGCTTCTCCCGAGGGTTGTGCTTGTCGATGGCCTTTCGCGTACAGACCATTGAACGCCTGTCTGGCAGCCAGCACAAGACCCTGAAACGAAGAATCTCCTGAGAATTCCCCAGACTCCGGCCGCGTCGCTTGACAGTCACAGCGTCGCCATCCGGCTCATCAGATTGCCGGCGCCGCCTCATGATCTGGAGAGGGGAGCCCGGTGCCTGCCATCGCCTTACGCTCCCGGACGACGGCGACGGACTTGGTGGCCGCCGCGACGAGCGGCGGCGCGAGGACCATGCCGAGGAGGCCCGCGACAGTGCCGCCGATCAGGGTGGACAGCAGGACCACCAGCGGATGTATGCGCAGGGCCGAGCCGAGCGCCCACGAACTGACCGCGCTCTGAATGGTGCCGTTGGAGATCACGAACGTGATGGCGATGATGGCAGCGGTGGAGGCTCCCCCGGATCCGAAGGCGATCAGCACCGCGAAGGCGCCCGTGATCCAGGCGCCGAGGAATGGGATGAAAGAGAGGACGAAGTACAGGATGAAGATCGAGCCGGCCAACGGCACGTTCAGCAGCAGCAGCGGCACGATGAAGATGGGTGCCGTCAGCAGCGTGGTGATGGAGATGCCCTTGAAGTAGCCGCGAAGCGACTGCTGCACCACGGTGGCCACGTCGGCGGTGAGTCCGGCGTCCCACGACGCGACCCGCGAGAGCCAGCCCGGAAAGTCGCGGCCGTCCCGCAGCACGAAGAAGAGGAAGAAGAGGGCGAAGAAGGTGCCCATGCCGAACGCCAGCGCCCCGGAGAAGGTGCCGGACGCCAGGCCGACGACGCCCTGGGCCAAGCGCGGTGCGTACTCCTCGAGGTTGGCCCTGATCCGTTCGAGCATCAGCGGGTCCAGGTCGAGGGTCCGCCCCCAGGCCACGAACGAGTTCCAGCCAGCCCACAGCTGCTGGTAGATCTGGGGCAACTCAGTGAGGAAGCCGCGCACGACGACCGTGACCGTCGCCGCGGCCAGCGCGATGGCCACGAACAGGCCGACGACAGCGGCGAGAAGCCGGCTGAGGCCTCGGCGCTCCAGCCGCGACACGAGCGGCTCCAGGACCACCCCGATGATGAAGGCGACGATGAGCGGCACGACGATTCCGTTGATGGCTCCGAGCGCCGCCGACAGGATCACCAGCAGCACGATGGCGCCGACAGCCGCCCAGCTCGCCCTCCCGACCCGGAGGAGGCTGGCCATCTGGGCCCGCTGCGGGGTGTCACTCACGATGCCTCGATTCGTCGTCGTGCGCTTGCCCCGGCGGGCGATGCCGACGTCACCAACTCGGGTACGAAGGGCAGTCGGGGACGCCCCACGCATGCGGCGAACATTAGCAGTCGCTGGTTCAGCGTCGTTCCCCAGCTGATCGAGCTTGCCGGAAGGCCGTCGGGCGATTCAGCCCTCGCCGACGTGCTCGCCGAGCCAGGCCATCAGCGGGCGGTAGGCCCGCCAGTCCACGGCGACGCGATCCAACATCTCCGGCGTGGGCAACCACCCCGGGGCTCCGTGTTGGCGTTCAGCCGTCAGCGTCCGGTGGCGCAGCAGTTCGACCAACGGGTGGTCTTCTGCGACACCGCGCGGCCGTGTCTTCAGACGGTCGCCGTCGATGACGTAACCATCCTCCCGAAGCCCGTCGACAATCCGCTGCAGCTCCTCCCCCGAGTCCTCGTCGTCGACGGCGCCGCGGTAGCGAGCGACCTGGCCGGCCGTGCCCGCATACCACCCGGCCGCGGTCATCAGGCCCGCCGAGCTGATCTGCACGTACCAGCCCATCCGGGAGGCCGTCGCGACGACGATGCCCTGGTGGGTCTTGTACGGGGACTTGTCCTGCGAGAAGCGGACGTCGCGATTGGGGCGGAACAGCTTCGCAGGGCCGAACTCGTCCTCCAGGGCGGCGGCGAGCCCTTCCATCGGAGCCCTCACGACGGTGTCGTACAGCTGACGGTGAACGGCCCACCACTCGCGGGAGTTGTTGAGCTCCAACTCCTCGTAGAAGTCCACCGCCTCGAATGGGACCCCCTCGAATGAACTCATGCGGCCCACGGTAGACGGTGTGTGGTTCCATCGCAGCTGCACGGAGGCCGGCGAGAGGAGGGGCGCTGGCGGCTGTCGTCGGTGATTCACCTGTGGTGAGAATGCAGGCGTCGGCGCCGTCGCCGGTCGGACACCTGGCGGAGGGCGCCAGATCCCGTGGAGAACGAGTCGAACACGAGCCAGATCCCGAGTGCTGCAATGCTCATGTACACCACGTACGGGATCAGGGCGCCGGGAACGAGGTTCACCCTCGAGTTCTCGAAGATCTCCTCGAGCGGATTCGCGGCAGTGAGGGTCCACGCAAGCCACAAGGCGGCCGCTCCGGCCGGCACTTCGAGAAGGGCGAGGAGTATGCGTTTGGGCCCGAAGTTCTTCGTCAGGGCTTTGGGTCGGCTGGTGGCCATGGCCACATCACTTCCTTACGCGGCGCTCCTACCGCCTGAACAGATCTCTGACGATCCGCTCTCCAAGCCCTTCCGGGACGAATCGTGCCCAAGGACGGCGACAGCCGGAGCTCCGCCGGCACCTGGAGCCAAGGCGTCATCGATGTGGCGATCACCCTGTGGGCTCTGAGCCTCATGGGCGGGTCTGTCGCCCAAGGGGTCAAGCGCCGGTCCGGACTGCGTACCGGCTCACGGTTGCCGCCGACTGCTGCGTAGTCGCCTGGATGGCGATCACGTCAGGCAAGGCCCAGGAAGACCCTGAGTTCGGCGGCGCCATCGACGTGGACCGGGTCTCCACGCACGAACGTGCCGGGAGTGAGGAGCAGCCGCTCCTGCTCGGCGGCCTCCCCCCGCCGCGACACCCACTGGCGCCCGTTCGGCCGGTAACCCACCTTGTGGCTCACGGCCAGAGACGCAGGGTTGTCGAGAAACGCGGAGGACGTGATGCGCTCGGCACCGAGATGGTCGAACGCTAAGGCGCACACGGCCTGACGCATCCGGGTGCCGATGCCTTGGCCATGGAAGCGGCCGGCGAGCCACGACCCGGTCTCGAGAGTCCGGGTCACGGGGAAGCCCTCCCCTTCAAGCGCCTGGATCCCGAGCACCTGACCCGCCCGTCGGACCACCAGCTGAAGGGTGATCGTCTCGGGGGTCTGACCGGCCAGGGTGCGCCCGAAGTAGCGCACGTAGTTGGCGGGCAGCAGGTCTGCTGGCGCATCGGTCCACGGGAAGAGGAAGGGCATCTGAGTCGGGTCGTGGATGCCGTCCAGGACGAGTTCGATGAGCTCCGGCAGATCACCCTCGCGGATCACGGTGAGCAGAAGGTCTCCGGCCGTTATCCGAAGCGCGAACGGTGGCCAGATCTGCTCCAGGGACAAACGAGACATGTGCCCAGTGTGGCGCCAACCCTCCCGATCTCACCGACAACGGAGCTCGCAGCGATCCGGAAGGCGACAGGACTCTACGACTCACCCGGGCGCTACTCCTGATGCTACCGTGGTGGCATGAGTCAGGTGAAACTGAGCGTGAGTCTCTCTGAGGATGACGTCGCGGCTCTGGACAAGTACGCCAAGGCGGCAGGGCTGCGGTCCCGGTCTGCGGCGATCCAGCAGGCCATCCGGTTGCTGGGAGACCAGGAACTCGAAGAGGCGTACGCCGCCGCATGGCAGGAGTGGGAAGCGTCCGGGGACGCGCGCGACTGGGACTCCACCTCGGCGGACGGGCTGACCGATGCTCCGCGGTGAGATCCGGCTGGCGGACCTCGATCCTGCCCGTGCCGGCGAGGCTGACAAGCGTCGCCCAGCCGTCGTGGTGAGCAACGACCACGCCAACACAGTCGCCGCGAGGCTCGGACGAGGCGTGGTCACGGTAGTCCCCCTCGCGAGCAACACCGCCCACGTCTACCCCTTCCAAGCGCTTCTGCCAGCTGAGGACACAGGCACCCGAGTGGACTCCAAGGCACAGGCTGAGCAGGTTCGGTCAGTCTCGATCGACCGACTCGGCCCTGTCATCGGCCGGGTCCCCGTTCACCTGATGGCCGAGCTCGACGACGCCCTCAGGCTGCACCTCCACCTGTAGGTCGCTGCCCCCTCCATCAGGCGAAGGCCAAGTAGCCCAAGGGTCGGCGTCCTCAGCTGGTCTGTGAGTCCAGGACCTCCCGGAGCTTGGCGGCGAACGCCTCTGGCTGCCCGGGCCAGCCGAACTCCGGGCCGACGAACCCGCCGTGGTGGCTGGGGAACATGGTCAGGGGCAGCCCCAGCCTCTCCGCCAAAGCCTCGGCGGACCGCCCGGTCACCTGCCGCGCCGACTCCTCCCCCGCGGCGATCACCAACCTCACGCCGGACGACTCGAGTGCATCGAGGCCCGGCGTCCACGCGACGACGCCGTCGGAGTCGCCGGACAGCAACGGGTCGTCGCGGGAGCCGTCATCCTCAGAGGGGAGGCCGAAGGCTGCGGGATCCGGGGCGGGGCCGTCGAAGAACTCGTCGGTGAGCTCACCCTCCCAGGAGGTGTAGGCGATGAACCGGGCCATTCCGTGGCCGAAGCCGCCCTCCCGGTAGGCCCGATTGACGTCCTGCTCGGCGCGAAGCACCGCGTCCGCATCCGGCAGCAGATGGGTCAGCGGCGGCTCGTGCGCGACGAGCAGGCGGACGTCCTCAGGGTGGACGGCGACCAGCGCCAACCCGTCGACCGCTCCCCCGCTGCTGCCGAAGACCTCCACCGCACCGGCGCCCAGAGCTTGAATCAGGTGATGCAGGTCGTCGGCGTGCTGCAGCGGGTCGTTGTCGGTGCGGCCGTCGCTACGGGTACTGCGGGCCAGCCCCCGCGGGTCGTAGGTGACGACGGTGCGGTCCGGAAAGTGCGACGCCAGAGTGGCGAAGCCGGTGGCGTCCATGGGCTGCCCGATCAGCAGGAGCGGGGGCCGCCCGTCGACGGTGGGCAGCGGCCCGCGCACGTCGTAGACGATGGTGGCCCCGGGAACTTCGACGGTGTGGGTAACGGCCTCGACGGTCATGGCGATCCTCCGGTTTCCGTGGTGTCCTCGACGCGATCCTAGGCGCGCCCGGAGTCCGCGGGGGCCCGACGCGGGCGTCTGCGATCCACGGAGGGTGAGCTCGGGTTGTGCGGACCGTTCGCTGGCTCAGCTGGTGCTGCCGCGCAGGATGGAAGCGATGCGGTCGTAGCCGCGTCGCTCGGCGTGCTGCAGCGGCGTCACGCCGTCACGGTCGGCGATCGTGGGGTCGGCGCCGGCGTCGAGCAGGATCTGCACGATCTCCTGATGCCGGGGTCCGCCGTCGCCGAGGACGACCGCCTCGAGCATCGCGGTCCAGCCGAGGTTGTTGACGTGGTCGATGTCGACGCCGGTCTGCACCACGCGACGCACGTACTCGACGTGGCCGCGCTCGCTGGCAGGAATCGGCGACAATCCGCCGAAGCGGTTGCGGATGGTCAGATCGGGGTTCGCCGGCAGCAGCGCCTCGAGCATCGCGACGCTGCCCGTCACCCCCGTGACCAGCCAGGGCGTGTCGTGGCGGTCGTCCAGCGCGTCGGGATCGGCACCCATCGCGACGAGGACCTCCGCCACCGCGACATGGTCGAAGGTCGCGGCCAGGAGCAGTGCGGTGCGGTCACGCTCGTCGCGCGCCTCGATGTCTGCGCCTGCTCGCAGCGCAACGGCGACAGCGTCGGCGTCCCCAGCTTCGGCCCCCTGCAGCAGCGCGGCGTCCGGGTCTGCGGGGCTATCGGCGGCCGTCACCGCCCGTAGGATCCGCTCCAGGCCCGCGAAACCCCGCTCCACGGCCATCTCCAGCGGCGTCAGCCCCGCCGACGGCGAGGTGAGGTCCAGCTGGACGCCGCCCGCCGCGAGCACCCGCACTGTGGTGGCGTAGGTCGGGGTGTCCTCGCCCAGCCAGATGGCCTCGTGGATGGCCTGGTAGCCGATCCGGTTGATGTGATCGCGGTCGATGCCGGCCTGCAGCAGCTCCCCGACCACCAGTCCGTGCCCGCGCTCGGCGGCACGGATCAGACCGGTGCCGTTCCAGCTGTCCTTGTTGTCCACAAGCGCTCCGTTGGCGAGCGTCAGGCGCAGCAGGTCGAGGTATCCCTCGCTGGTAGCGACGAGGTAGGCAGACTGCTCGGTCTCGTCCTTGGCGTTCACATCCGCGCCCGCCTCGACGAGTCGTCGGGCGAGCGCGACGTCGTTGGCCCACGCTGCATCCCGCAGCTGCTCGTCGAGGGTTGCCTGCTCCTGGGCGTTGAGAGAGGGCTCGGGCACGGGGTCGTCCTTCCTGGGTGAAGCACTAGGGGCGACGCTGGGTGTCGGTTCGGGCGTCGCGCTACTGCTCGACCGGTCTGAGGGCACGGTACTGGGGGACGCCGTTGGTTCGCCAGACCCGCACGCGCTCAGGAGGAGCGCGATCGGGACGGCGGCGATGGCGGTGCGGGTGATGCGCCTCATCGGGTGGGGTCTGTCAGGATCTCGTAGGGGCCAGTGGCGACTGGCTCGTCGAACTTGCTGTCGAGGTAGAGGATGCGTCCGCGCAGCCCCTTCGCAGTCGTCAGCACCCGGTCGGCCGCAGTGGCCTCCTGGTCCAGGAGGACCGCCCGGGAGCCGTCGGCCGACAGGCGCAGAGTGGCGATCATCCGGCTGAAGTTGCGCACGACGGTGAGCTGGTTGCCGCGCAGGACGAGGCCGTCGAGGTTGAACCCGGCGAGCCGCTCGACCCGGTCGGTGGCATCGGCCCAGAGGCTCGCCTGCCAGCCTGCACCGTCGTCGGCGACGCGGAAGACCTGGGCGTCGTTGGAGTTGGTGAAGCAGGCCGCGCCGTCCGGCCCGAGCGCGACATCGTTGAGGAAGACGCCGACGCCGGGCGCGCGGAGGGCGGCCAGCAGCGTGCCGTCGGCCTCGTACACCCACAGGTCAGGGCGGCCGGTGCCGATGCCGTTGGGGCCACCGGCGATGTCGACGCGACCCTGCTCGTCGACGGTGATGCCCCTCGCGGTGAAGCGGCCGTCGGTCCCGTCGCCGTCCAGCCACTCCACGGTCTCGTCTGAGTGAGCGGAGCCGCGGTGGATCTCCCCGCCGGTGACCTCGCTGACGTAGAACAGACCCCGCCGCTCGTCCGCGCCGATTCCCTCGAACTTGGAGCCGGTGGTGGAGTCAACGTCGCCCGTCAGCTGGTAGGTCGTGGGGCGGGGGCCGTCGGCCACAGCCGGAGCCGCGCCGACGGCCAGGCCGAGGGTGGCGAGCAGCGCGACGGCGAACGTGATGGTCGGGCGTGTGTGGCGAGTCACTGTGATCTCCTCGAACTGGGGTCTGCGAACTAGTCCAGTCTGCGTGCGCGGCCGGCGCGGCGCGTCGGTGGAACGGCCACCGCTGGGTAGCCGATTGGTTGATGCGGCTCGCCGGGGTTCTCCATACGATGAGGACACCATGAGCACCCCCACGGACGTCCGAGACCGCGCCTCGGGTGTGCACGGCATCCTGGCCCCCGCCGTCCGGCTCGACCGCTGGCTCCTCGTGGTGCTCATCGTGCTGCTGGTCACCTCCGCGGTCCGCTACGTGGATCGGCACGGGCTCGACCCGGCCGGCGTCGCGGTGCTGGCCGGAGCGGCGCTGCTCGGACTCGCCTACGCCACCCGTGGCCTCATGTCGTCGCGCCCGTGGTGGCCCGCGGCGTGGGTGGTGGGGATGGTCGTCCTGTGGGGGGCACTCACCGCCGCCGCGCCGTCCTTCGCGTGGTGCGCCGTCCCGGTGGCCTTCGCCGTCCTGCGGGTGCTGCCGTTCGGGTGGGCGGTGGGGACGGTGGTGGCGATGATGCTGCTGCTGACCGCGGCCTGGCAGCGGATTGTGGAGGACTTCGACCCGGTGCAGGTCGTCGGCCCCGTCGGGGTGGCGCTGGTCACTGTGATGGCCTTCCGTGCCCTCGATCTGGAGTCGCGGGCCCGCCAGGACCTGCTTGATCAGCTGATCGATGCGCAGGAGGACCTGGCCGACGAGCAGCAGCGCGCCGGCGCCCTCGCCGAGCGAACCCGCCTGTCCCGCGACATCCACGACTCAGTTGGCCAGGGGCTCTCCAGCATCAACCTGCTGCTCCAGGCCGCGGACCAGGACTGGGACAGCCACCCCGGGCGCGCGCGTCACCACGCCCGGACCGCGGCCGCGACCGCCCGCGACAGCCTGGAGGACGTGCGCCGAGTGGTGCGCGACCTCGCGCCCACGGACCTCGAAGGCGACGACCCTCGCGGCAGACTCCCGGCCGCCCTGCACCGGGTCGCGGAACAGTTCGGACCTGGGATGGAGGTCGAGGTGCGAGTCGACGGAGAGCCTGAGGCGCTTCCCACGGACGTCGCGGCGGCCCTGGTGCGAACCGCGCGGGGCGCCCTGGCCAATGTGCGGGAGCACGCCCAAGCGGATCGCGTCGCCCTGACCCTGACCTATCACTCCGACGAGGTGGTCCTGGACGTGCGCGACGACGGACGCGGCTTCGACCCCGCCCAGGCGCGAGTCCGGGGTGCACGTGGACGGGGGCTGGCGGGGATCCGGGAGCGGGCCGTCTCGCTCGGCGGCGCCGCGTACGTTGAGAGCGCGCCCGGCGAGGGCACCACCATCTCGGTTCACCTTCCGATCCGCCCACCACTGGAGACCCCGTGATCCGCATCGTTCTGGTGGACGACCATCCCGTGGTCCGCGCCGGCCTGCGCGCGCTCCTCGACGGCCAGGACGATCTCGAGGTGATCGCCGACGTCGACGGGCTCGAAGCCGCGGTCGCCGTCGTGACCGACGAGCGGCCCGACGTGGTGCTGGTCGACCTCAACCTCGGGGACCGCAGACCCGGAGGAGCGGAGGTCACGACGGCGCTTCGCGGCCTCGTCGCCCCGCCGGAGGTGCTCGTGCTCACCACCTACGACACCGAGGCAGACGTACTGCGCGCACTCGACGCGGGCGCGCGCGGCTACCTACTGAAAGACGCCCCACCCTACGAACTGTTCGCCGGCATCCGGGCCACTGCCCGCGGCCAGACCGTGCTGGCGCCGTCGGTGGCCGCCACTCTGGTGCGGCGCGCCACCCCCGGGGCCGTCACCATCACCGAGCGCGAGGTGGAGGTCCTGGAGTTGCTCTCCCGCGGATTGGGAAACAAGGAGATGGCGCGCGAGCTCTTCGTGTCGGAGGCCACCGTCAAATCCCACCTCTCCCACATCTACACCAAGCTCGGCGTGGACACGCGTGCCGGCGCGGTGGCGGCTGCCATTGAGCGCCGGATCATTCGCACCTGAGCAGGCGCGACGGACTGTGGCATGCGGAACCAGGGTCGCGCCTGGGCGCGTCGGGCAGGTACGCGCACCCTGGGGTGGCTACGATGGGAGCCATGGGGACGGGCGAGCCCGAGCGCACCCCGGAGGGGTTCTTCGACGGCTCTCCGGTTGGGTTGAGACTGTACGCGGCAGTGGAGCAGGCGGTTCGTGACATCGGCGAGGCGTCCGTACACGTGACGAAGAGCCAGATCGCCTTCAGGCGGAGCAAGGGTTTCCTGTACCTCTGGCGTCCCGGGCAGTACGTCAAGAGCGACGTGCCGGCCGTACTGTCCGTGGTCCTGCCTCACGAGTTGATCTCCCCCCGGTTCAAGCAGGTCGCCCACCCGTCCAGCACCATGTGGATGCACCACATCGAACTCCGCCGGATCGAAGAGGTCGACGATGAGGTCCGCGGCTGGATGGTCGAGGCCTTCCGCAACGCGGGCTGAGCAGCTTGGTCCCACTGCCCCACATCTCACGGGCCGGATGTGTGAGTTCCGGGTGGGCCGCCCGCCCAGGGGTGTCACGCTGGTGGCATGACGGAACAGCAGCCGTACGACGTCGTCACGCGATCCCCCACTTCGAGGTGCGCCGCTACCCAGCACACCTCGTGGCGGAGGTGGAGGTGGACGCCTCGTTCACCCGCGCGGGCAACGAGGCGTTCGGGGTGCTGGTGGGCTTCATCTCGGGCCGCAACAGCACCCGAGGCAAGGTCGCCATGACCGCGCCGGTGCTGCAGGAGCAGGCGCCCACCACGATCGAGATGACCTCACCCGTGGTCCAGCAGCCAGGAGCCGAGTCAGGCCGACAGGCGGTGGCCTTCGTGATGCCCTCTCACTTCACGCTGGAGACGCTGCCGACACCGTCCGACCCGCGCATCTCCGTCCGGCAGGTGCCTGTCCAGGTGGCCGCGGTCAAGAGCTTCACCGGACGCTGGAAGGAGCACATCTACCAGAAGCAGTTGGGCGACCTCCGCGCCGCTGTTGAGCAGGCTGGCCTCGAGGCTAGTGGGGTCCCGCGGTTCGCCCGCTTCGACCCTCCCTGGACGCCGTGGTTCCGCCGTCGCAACGAGGTGGTGCTGCCCGTCCTCTGGCCCCCGCAGGTGCCTCACGAGGACTAAGAGTCAGACCTGAGTACCGATGACGGCATCAGAACCACCAATGAGCCGCGTCTACGCTCGGTGCGCCGCTGCCTCAGCGCGACGACGCAGCGAGCGGTCCGGCGAGCCATGCGCGCGCCTCCCGGTGCGAGAGCAGGCGGACAACGGGCAGTTCGGGGCGTTCCCCCATCAGAGCGACGACCCGCTCAGCCGTCCGGCGACGGGTCTTCCAGGCCCAGCGGATGATGTGGTCAGGGTCGGTGAACGCGGTCCAGAGGGACGGTTCACGATTGCCGTTCCAGAGGACTTCGCGTCGCAGCCGACGGCGCATCGTCCTCACCGTGACCTGACGCATCACAGTGGCGACGGGCAAGTCGAGCCAGACCACCAGATCGGCTCGGGCAGCCAGGACAGCGCGGGCACTGCTGTACTGCCATTCCGTCACCCACTTGTCCTCCTCCACGAGAGCAGACACGTCGTCCATGAACGACTCCCGAGGAGTCCAGTTCGGACCGTGATAGAGCGCGTCGATCTCGACGTGAGGGATGCCCAGCTGGCGTGCGATCCGAGACGCCAAGGTCGTCTTCCCAGACCCGGAGGTCCCAGCCACCAAGACGCGGCGCGGGCACGCCTGAAGTGACTGAGTGGAGGTGAGCAGAGGCACGCCGCCAGCTTGGCACACGACCCAGTTCCCACAGCGCGCGATGGCTCCGGCACGACGACAAAGTCAGGGGCCACAGCCGATGTTCGACGAGGGACAGCATGGGATGATCGGGCTCGTCCTGCCTCACGTCGAACGCACTCCAACCGGCGAGCTTGTCGTGCACACACTCACCCGCAGCCACGCGGTCACGAGTGCCACCGGCGCAGGTATCTCCGCCGGACCGGTCCTGACCCGGCTGATCGGCGTCCCGGTCACCTGCCGCGGAATCCCCACGATGCAGCGACTCGTCGCGCGCCTGAGCATCCTCACCGAGCGCGCGAGACAGACTCCCGGACACATCAAGTGAGACCGAGGGTTGCCGGCGTGAGTGAGATCGGCCAGGGCTGCTCTGTCGTAGCCTGGGGCGCACACCGGGATCAGACCGCCGACGGGCGCGGAATCGTCGGTCCGGCGGGTCCCAGGTCTGCAAGCTGCTACCCATACAGCGGCATCTGCGCACATATGCAGATGCCGCTGTATGGGTAGCGAGTTGCAGTCTCTTCGCCGTCACCGACAGCATTCCGGCGGCATCCGCCCTCAAGTCACGCCTGAGTGGGGGCAGGCGGAGCTGAGCGAACTTGAGGATGTCGGCGACCAGCCTCTCCGGCTGCTCCCAGATGGCCACATGCCCGGTGTCCTCGTACTCGATCCACCTCGCCCGACGACACAAGGCCGGCTAGGCTCGCCTGTCAGAGCGGCTACAGGTCCAGCAGCAACCCCAGGATCTCGCGCACCTCGCTCAGGGCTGCTGGCCCAACATTGCCAGTGCGCCGATGAATCCGAGTCACGGCCACGGAGCGCACATGCTGGCACTGCGCCGACGATGGGGCCGCGAGTCGGTTGTCGTCATCGGGCTCAATGACCACCTCGGTACTGCTCTCACGAAGGATCCGGGTCAACGGCACAACCTGGATAACGTTCGGCCCGCCCCTCAGGACCCGCCTCGCGGTCACGACGATGGCCGGCCGAAGAAGTCCGGCCTCGTGTCCAGCGGGCACTCCGAAGTCGAGTTCGACGACGTCACCCGGCGTCAGCATCGAGCCATTCAGTCTCGTCGTCGGTCAGCTTCACGCGGAGATCCTGCGCCATGGCGTCCTGGCGGAGCGTGCGGATGGCCTTGCTCACCGTCTCATCGATCGTTTCGTGGCGTTCGGCTGCCAATCGGGTCACCTGCGCATGCGTGACCCTGCTGATGCGGATCGTCGTTGTCTCGGACATGAACCAACTCTACCCGATTGTAGACCGATCAGTCTACAGCTGCCGTCTCGTGGCAAGCTGGTCTGGGCTCAGCCTCCAGCCGCGGCACCACGCTGCGATGGCGATGACAACGCCGATCGCCAACAGCACGAAGCTGGCCGCCAGTGTGAGCCACTTCCCGGCGGTGAAGAACGGCGCCAGCTCCGCGAGCACCGGCGTCCGGGCCGGATAGCGTGCCATCACCGTCGCGGCGCAGATGTTCTCGGCGTAGTCCAGCGCCACCGTGACGACCGGCAGCAGGGCCACCCATCGCCACCGACTCCCGGGAGCTGTCCCTCGCGCCCAGACCCAGGCGAGCGTCGTCAGCAGGAACGCCCCGTACACCAGCGGCCAGATGACATCGAACGTCACACGCGCGCGGACATAGGCGGCTCGACCATCCGGCCCCCACGCCTCTGCCGCTGCGTACAGGTCGTCCGGGGAGTACCACAGGGATGTGTCCGGGGCTGGGTAGCGGTCCGTGTAGAAAGCCCCGGCCTCAGCCTGGGCTGGCAACACCGTGGCGGTGAACACCGCGAACAGCACCACCGCGGCAACGGCCATCCACCCGCGCACTCCGCGCGCCAGGCCCGCGGCCACTCGGTCCACCACCTTCATCACACCCCATTCCTCTGATGCTGCGATGCTATGCGGCTTTCACGGTCCTGAGCGCGTCACGTCGAGGAAGCCGAGAATCGCTGGCGGTAGGAGGTGGGCGTGGTGGCGTAGGTGGCGGTGAAGTTCTGCCTGAACGTCACGACGCTGGTAAAGCCGCAGGCCGTGGCGATGCGCGTGACCGGCCACGCCGTCGTCTCCAGGAGGCGCCGGGCCTCGTCGAGTCGGCGGGCCAAGACCCAGCGCGCGGGGGTGGTGCCCGTGGCCTCTGCGAACCGGCGGGTGAAGTTGCGGCGGCTCATGCGCGCGTGGGCCGCGAGGTCGTCGACCGTGAGTTCGTGGTCGAGGTGGGCCAGGGCCCAGTCGATGGTTGGTCCGAGGTGCCCCACTCCCCCGGGCTGTGGGATCGGGCGATCGATGTACTGGGCCTGGTCGCCGTCGCGGTGGGGTGCGACGACGAGGCTGCGGGCGACGGTGGCTGCGGCGGCGGAGCCCAGGTGGGATCGGACAATGTGCAGGCAGGCGTCGATGGCCGACGCTGTGCCGGCCGAGGTGAGGACATCCCCGTGGTCGACGTAGAGCGCGGCGGGCTGGACCTTCACCTCGGGTCGACGGCGTGCGAGCACGTCGGCTGAGCCCCAGTGGGTCACGGCCTCGCGGCCGTCGAGCAGGCCGCTGTCGACCACCGGGAAGGCCCCCAGGCACAGGCCGGCGATCCGGCTTCCGCGTGCGTGCGCGGCGCGGATCCTGGCTGTGAGGGGCTCGTCGGTCATGGGCAGATCGATCGGCCAGGATGGCAGGACCACCAGGTCGGCGTCCTCCACCGCGTCTGGGCCCCTGACGTCCTCGATGCGGGGGCCTTCGGCTGTCCGGATGCCGCGACCGTCGCGGGTCCACACGACCGGATCCCACCCCGCGGCCATGCCCTGACGGCCGACCTCACCGAAGACCAGCAAGGGGGCAGCCAGGTGGAACATCGTGATGTCGTCGAAGGCATGAACGGCAATGCGCATGATTGGCCTGATTCCATCGAAGAAGGTCTTTTGTGCCACTCACGATAACCCATCGCCCCTGGCGATGATGGATCAAGACAGTCCCGACAGCAGTAGGAGAAACCATGACCGCCCCCCGCCGAGCACTCATCGTCGTCGACGTCCAGCAGGAGTACTTCACCGGGATCCTGCAGATCCAGGCCCCGCCGCGCGACCAGACGCTCGCCAACATCGTGGCCGCACTCGGGGTCGCGGAGCAGCAGGAACTGCCCGTTGTCGTCGTGCAGCACGAGCTGCCGCAGGGCGCACCCGTCTTCGCCGTCGGCAGCGACAGCTGGGCGCTGCACCCCGAGATCGAGGAGCGCCTGAACCCCTCCTGGAAGCGAGTCAGCAAGGACAAGGGCAGCGTCTTCGCCGGCACCGACGTGGCCCAGTGGCTGGCCGAACGTGAGGTCGACACCGTCACGATCGTCGGCTACATGACCAACAACTGCGACATCGCCACGGCCGTGGGCGCCGAGGAGCTCGGCCTGGCGGCAGAGATCCTCTCCGATGCCACCGGCGCCATCCACCTGGCCAACGAGGCCGGCCAGGTCTCCGCGGACCAGCTCCACGAGACCCTGCTCGTACTCCTGCACTCCAACTTCGCCGCCGTCGCAACCACTCAGGCATGGACTACGGCCGTCACCGCCGGCGATGCGCTCCCCAAGAGCGATCTGGGTACCTCCGCCACACAGGGTCGCGCTGCCTTCTCCGCCTGATGACCGCCTGCAACGGCGGGGGTGTCCAGAGGTGGCTCGGGCGGCCTATCCAGGAGGTGTCGGCGCGCCTAGCGTCTTGGCATTAACCACCGGCGGCGGAGTTGGATATTCCCGGCGGTTAGCTCAGGAGGAACCTGAGGCGCTGCGCCGGCTGCTCGCTGCTCACTCGACAGTCGAGCACCGGCGTGCGCCGAGTGGTGGGCTCGCCCGTGAGTCGGCTGTCGCTGCAAGGCTTGGTCTTTCCTCACACATCCACTATCTTTGCAACTGCAAACATTTCCGATGAGAGGAGCGGGTTGATGACTCGTCGTCGCATTTTCTCCGCCACGGCCGCAGCCTTCGCGCTCGCCGCTGCGGGGGTCGCACCCGTTGTGGCCGATGAATCACCGGCAACCGAGCAGACCAAGGTCGTGTTGGTGCTTGACGCCTCCGGCTCTATGAACGAGCCCGACCCTTCCGGCGTGACCAAGCTGGAGGCGGCCAAGACCGCGCTCATCGGGGCGCTGGGCTCACTGCCGGAGGACGCCGACGTGGGCCTGCGGGTCTACGGGGCCACCGTCGACGGTCCCGGGCGGACGCCCGCGGAGTGTGCCGACTCACAGCTCGTTCACCCGATCGAACCCCTTGACGAGCAGGGCCTCACTGCCGCAATCCGGTCCTTCGACGCCATCGGCGAGACCCCCATCGCCTATTCGCTGCAGGAGGCGGCCAAGGACCTCGGAGCGGACGGGAAGAGACACATCATCCTGGTTTCCGACGGCGAGGAGCGCTGCGTGCCGGACCCGTGCGTGGCGGTGCAGGACATCATCGACGCCGGGATCGGGGTCCAGATCGACACCGTCGGCTTCGGCGTCGGCGACGTGGCGCGCCAGCAGTTGACGTGCATCGCTGAAGCGGGCGGCGGAACGTACTACGACGCCGCTGACGCCGGGACATTGACCACCACTCTGAACACGCTCTCCACGCGCACCGCTCGCCCGTTCACCATCGAAGGAACCCCGGTCGAAGGCAGCCCGACCCCAGAGGGAGCTCCGCTCCTCGACGCGGGGCAGTACGTCGACTCCGTCGCCTCCTCCTCCCAGGGCATGACGACCAAGTACTACCGGGTCCCGCGCACGCAGCCCGGCTCCACCATCCGGGTGAGCATGGTGGGCCGCATGCCCGCCGCACCCGACGGGCTGAACCGAGGACGGTGGGATTGGCGGCTCTCGACGCCGGACGGCCTCGAGTGCTCGAGCCGGTGGGCACTCGCCAGTGACACGCAGCGACAGGGAGTGATCGCCGCCGGGACCGTCATGGCCGTGCAACTGGATCCCCGCGCCCAGCAGCCCGATGCCCGCGCACAAGCCTGCGCCGAGGCCGACGAACTGGTCTACGAGGTGAAGCGTGGCAACGCCAGAACCGCGGTGACCACCGACGTGGAGATCCGGGTCATGGAGGAGGCTCCCGCAGCCGATGCCGAGTCGCTTCCCGACGGCGTCGCCTCGGTGCCGCGGGACAACTCCGACCAGTTGACCTCCCCGGCCTCGGGGGCGCCGGTGAGCGTCGTCGGCGGGGCCAGCTTCAACGATGCCTTGGCGATCGAGCCGGGCACCTACGTCACCGATTTGGTGCCGGGAGAAGTGGTCCTCTTCAAGACGCGTGTCGACTGGGGGCAGGAGGCCATCTTCGCGATCGACGGGCCGGACCCGGCGTTCGCACCGTTGCAGGGCTTGCACAGCCTGGACTGGCTGAACGTTCCCGGAAACGTCTACGCCCCCGACTTCAGCCAGATGGACTCCCAGGAACTGCTGCGCGCGGGGATGTACCGCATGGTCAACGGCCGGCTCGAGCTCACGAGCCGCCCCGACATCAACCAGGTTCCCCAGGTCAACTTCCGCAACCGGTGGGATTCGCCCCGAATGTACTTCTCAAATAGCAACGGCTTCTCAATGGCAGGTGACTACTACTTCGCCGTTGGCCTCGGCGAGCTCCGCGACGGAATTCTCCGTGGCGTTCCGGTGCCGATCAGGTTCTCGATCGCGGTCAACGGCGAGGTGAAGGGGGCCCCCGAGTACGTCGAGGCCGACGCCGAGCTAAGCCTCTCCCCCACCGCTGGGGCGACACCTGAGCCGTCGGATCTGTCCCCAGCGACGGAAATCCCGGCTGAGACGGGCGACGATGCCACCGACGTGCCCCCCACCGAAGCGGATCCCGCTGGTTCTGCGTTGCCTCTCGTGGGTGGAGCGCTGCTCGTCGTCGGGGCCGTGGGGGCCGGCGTCTACGCGGCTGTCCGCCGCCGCTAGGAGCCTGCTGAAGAACGCACAATCTGGCGGTGTCGGCGGGGATGTTGATGGCTGGGCCGCTGCTCGAGCGAGGTCAGTCGGGATGGGTTCGGGCGGGACGCTGCCGGGGATCGGGGGCCTGTGGGGCCCTCAGGGTGCTCGTGGGGTTGGGTGAGGTCGGTATCGGCGTGAGCCGTTGGCTCCGGGGGCCTATCCCAGGACCCAGCCGCCGTTGTGGTTGAGTCCCAGGGCGAGGAGGCGACGGAGGTTGACCGCGGCGACGCGGTGGTGGAGCCACGTGTTGTTCTTGACGACACCGCGGTAGGGAACTCGTCGGTTGCCGCGGGTCAACCAGGCCAGGGTGCGTTCGACCATGGGCCGGTGCCGGCGGTAGACCTTCTGGAATCCCTCGTCGGTGGCGCGTTGTCGGTGCTCACGCTGCAACTGGTGGTGCTCACCCAGGGTGAGGCTGCGACCGTCACGGGCGGTGGTGCACTGCTCGCGGAGCGGGCAGCCGCGGCAGGCGGCACCGAAGGTGACGCTGCCCTTCGCGCTGATCGGGCGAGTTACCCCGGCCGGGCAGGTGAGCGTGACGGCCACGGGGTCGTGGGTGAAGTCATCGAGGGTGAACCCGCCGGGAATGGCGGGCCGGATCGGCCAGGGCTTGACCAGCGGGGTCCACTGCTTTCCCGACAACGTGGCCAGCATGGTGCCGCTGGCATAGGCGGAATCACCGAGGACCTCCACCGGCGCCCCGGCGCCGAGGGTGGGGTCTGCCACGACGAGCGTCGCACCGACCGTGGCGTCGGAGTTGTCCGGCCCGTTGGTCTTGGTCAACCTGGCCATCGTGGTCAGGCCGGTGTCGGGTTCGACGACCACATGGGCCTTGAATCCATCCTGGCGGCGTTCCACGGTCTTGTGAGCATGCCGGGTGTCCGGGTCGACGGTCGAGATCATCCGGTCCGGCGCGACCCGGCGAGAGCTTGTCAAGTTGTTTGTGTAAGGAGTTCGGTCTCCGGGTGGGTTAGAGGTAGGGGTTGATCCGGTCGGGGTAGGCGATCGCGAGTTGGGCGAGGGCCTGTTTCCAGTTCGTGGTGACCTGCCCC
>NZ_JACJGB010000004.1 GCF_014164775.1 Tessaracoccus sp. MC1679 | reverse complement strand
AGTCGATGTCCTCGATTCCCTCAGGCGGCAGCTCGTCGGGATGCGGCGGCTCCCCCTGCTCGTCCGGGGGCGGGGTGGTGAGGTGGTGTGTGCGCCACAGCATGGCCTGACACGCATCATCGAACCCGGACACATCCACCGTCGGGGTGATCAGATTGTCGAGGTGGTGTCCGTGGTCGGTGGCGTGGGTGATCGCGGCGGCCAGGTGCGGCCACCAGGGGCTGGCCTCCAACTCCGCGGCCGCCTCGTACCCGAGCCGATCCACCAGTGATCCTTCCCAGGCGGGGAGGGTGGGGCCGTCGGCGGCGGCGAGGTGTCGGGCCAGTCGCCACCACAATGCGGCGGCGGGCTGTTCCGCGGGCAGTGGTCCGTCGGCGACGGCTGCGGCGAGGTGCTCGGTGACGGGCACCCCGGCCTGATGCAGGGCGGCGAGGCGGTGCGCCAGGACGGGGGCGTATGGGTCGCGGGGCAGATCGGCGCGGACGTCGCGCAGCAGATCGGTCCACACCCCCACCGGATGAGCAGGCCGCAACCGGTCCAGGAGACGCTGCTGCCAGCGGTGCGCCGCAGCCCCGAGCTGGGGAGGGCCGGTGGGGCGCCGGTCTGCGCGGTCGACCTGCCACGCCGCCCGCCACACCTCCACCTCAGCAACACTCGAGGTCGTCAGGGTCTGCCCGGGCAGCGCCCACACCGGCCGCGTCACCCCGGCCGCAGCGTCACGCACTTCGACGGCGAAGTCCTCCACCAAGCCCTGGCGTGCGGCCAGGTACGGTCCCCACTGCGGATGCGCGGTGAGGGTGGCGGGGATGGCGGGGAGCCACGGCAACGGCCCCACCCCGGCAGGGTTCGGGAGTCGCCAGGTCAGCACCGCCGCCGGATCCGCAGCCGTCCCCAGCTCACGGGCATCGACCGCCGCCCGCAACACCTCCAGCGGCGAGGTGGCTTGGTCGGCGGCCGCGTGCAGGAGATGGGACCGCAGCGTGGGCCACGCTGGGCAGGACGTCAGCTGCTCCACCACCTGGTCGGCATGCTCATCCAACTCGACGACCGCATAGGGGTGTAGCTGTTCGATGGCCACGGTGACCGCGTCGGTGTAGCGGGCGGCCGCGAGCCCCAGTCGGGTGTACGGATCGGTGGCGTGGCGGGCTTCGGTGGTCACCGAGCGTGAGGATCCGTCCCGGGCCAACACCTGCTCGAGGACGTCGCCGGCGGTGACCGGCCGCAGCGTCGCGGGATGGATCGGGGCATTCTCCTCTCCGCCGTCGACGACCTGCACATACGCCTCGTTGGAGCGGCGGCCGCGGCTCATCGCCACATACAACTGCTGCCTGCTCTCCGTCCCGGTCAGCACCGTGTGGGTGGTGTCGACCGTGACCCCCTGAGCGCAGTGCACCGTCACCGCGTACCCCAACTCCACATGCTCGGCCACATAGCCCGGCGGCAGCAGAACCCGCAGCCGGGTGCTGCGGTGCACTGCTCGGAGTGCGCCGGCCGGGTCGACGCCGGTGACGGTCCACCGGTCGCCGTTCTTCACCCAATCCGTGGCGCTCACACTGAGCCGCCGGTCATTGAGTCGGGTCACGATCACATCCCCCACCGATGCCATGTTCCCATCCGACAGCACCGCAACGGGACCTCCACCATCGCTGTCGGGGGTGTCGGTGAGGCGGTGGTCGCGGGCCCACCGGTTGAGTTGGGCGACCTGGTCGCGGGTGCCGGCCAGCATCACGCTGTCGAGCCCTGCCGCTCGGTCGTGGAGCCAGCCTGTGAGGGCGTCGCGCAGCACGGTCTCCTCGGAGCCGGCATGGATTCGTCCCTGGTCGAGGTAGAAGCCCAGCGCCTCGAGCCGGCCCTCGCGCAGGGCCAGGGAGGCTGCTGCTTCGGCGGGGTCTGCGAAGCGCATGATCTCGGTCAGCTGTACCGCGCCGTGGGTCTCGGTGATGTCGCGCAGCACGCCGCCGGCGCCGACCGCGGCGAGCTGCTGATCATCACCGATCAGCCGCACCGACGCCCCCCGCCCCACCGCGAACCCGACCACCACTGCCAGGGTGGGGGTATCGGCCATGCCTGCCTCGTCGACGATCAACAAGGTCTCCGCACCGATCAGGGCCTCCACGGCCGCCTGGTTGTGGTGGAGGTCGTGGGCGATCTTCGCCAGCGTCGCCGAGGCTCCGACCTGCTCCCCCAGTACCCCCGCCGCGACCGCTGAGGGAGCCAGACCCAGCACGGTGCCGCCGCTTTCCCGCCACGCGCCGGCCAACACGGCTAGGGCTGTGGTCTTGCCTGACCCGGCCGCCGCCAACCCCACCTGCACCCGCCGACCGCTGGTGGCCATGCGCCGGACCAGCTGGATCTGCCCCGCATTCAACGTCACTCCGCCGGCGGTGGAGGCCAGCAGCGCCACCGTGACGTCGATCTCCTCGACCCGCCGCCCATCCGTCAACCCGGCGGCCGCAGTGATCGTCTCCTCCGCTTCGATGACGGCGGTGGAGGTGAACCGGCGACCCCCGACGGTGCTGTAGACACTCTCCCCATCACTGCGCCGCAGCAGCTGCGGATCAATGACCGGATCGGTCCAGCCGGCCACCGGCAGACACCTGGCGGTCGCGGCCGCCAGCAGCGCGGCGGTCAACTCCTCCGCCTGCCGCGGGTCCGTGGCGCGTTCGCGGGCACGGCGCGAGGCTTCGGCTTGCAGGTGCCACACCGTCCACGACGCCCGCGACACACCCATCCGGGCCACCATCTCGCCGGCGACCTGCTCGACCCATTCCGTCGTGGCCGCGGGCCCCGACTGGCCGCCGGCGGCGGTCACGTCGGTGAGCATCCGGGCCACCCCGTCGCCGCCGAGGACGGCAGCTGCTTGGGCCGCCCAGGTGGTGCGCTGCTCGGCGAGGCTGCGGGGTTCATGCTTGGCCTGCCGGGTCTCCAGGGTGGCCTGCTGCGCCAACGCGATCGCCTCGGCCGGTGTCGGCGGCCGACCATGAGCGTGCTGGAAGTCGACTGCCAGCTCCGCCTGGCGGGCCTCGATCGCCGCCCGCCGGCTCGACCACGCCTCCCGCAACCGGGCCGGCACACCCACGATCTCCCGCACTGCCCGCTTGCCCGGATCACGCGCCGTGTCGACCGCGAACCGGACCCCGAGACGCTCCACCAGGTGCGCCTCCAGAGCCGTGTTGTACACCTCCGAGATGCTCACCATCCCCGCATGCAACGGGCGGCCGTCGACCGCCAACCACGCCCCATCCAAGGTCTGGACCTTGTTCGCGACAGCGACATGGGTGTGCAGGTTCGGATCCCCCGCCCGAGAATCCCGATGCGTGAACGCCGCCGCGACCATCCCGGTCACCTCCACCTGCCGCACCCCACCATGCCCCCGCCGGGAGAACAGGACCCGCTCCTCCAGATAGCGCAGCGCGTCCGCGACCGCCGCGTTGTGAGCCTCCTCGATCTGCGCCGCCACCTCCTGCGGCGCCACCGCCCACAGGGCCGACACCGACTTCACCGGGGTGAACGTCACGTCATAGCCCGCGCACGCGATCGTCGGGTTCCTCGTCAACGTCGCCACCTCCGACGACAACTCCACCCCGCTCGGCGCCCTCCCCATCCGCGCCTCGAAACCAGCAGTAGCGAGCTCGTTGCGGATACCTGCCCGCACATCCACCGGCACCGTCCCACCACTGCCCAACCCGTTGGCCGCAGCCCACTGACTGCACCGGACCGCGACCTCCTGCTGGAACACCGTGGCCGCCGTCCGCACCTGGAAT
Organism: Tessaracoccus sp. MC1679; assembly: GCF_014164775.1. Classification (GTDB taxonomy): domain Bacteria; phylum Actinomycetota; class Actinomycetes; order Propionibacteriales; family Propionibacteriaceae; genus Arachnia. The sequence continues at coordinate 378,484 of NZ_JACJGB010000004.1, read as the reverse complement.
GGCGACCCCAGCCGGGCCGCTTGGCGGATCTGCGCCGGCGTCGCGTCGGCCGGGAGAGCTGCCAGCCGAGCCTCCATATCCGGATGGAAACCCGCCCCGAACAAGGCACGCATCTGAACCTCCGACACCGCACCACCCGGCTCCATCTCCAACGCCGCCAGGCCGGTACCGACCCACCGACCCGGCACCTCACCCTTCTCCGTGTAGTAGCTCGTCAGCGACGCGTGGCCCTTCTCTGTTGAGTCCTGCGCAGCGACCTGCCGGGTCAGGTAGTCATACCCCGACCCGGCAGTCAGCTTGTGCAAAGACGCCGTCACACCCCCTACCAACCCGAACCCGACCCCGCCACAGCGTGAACCGACTCCGCTGAATTTTCGTGTGACGGCCCGGGAATCACGCGAGGTCCGGTGCCCGAGGAGCAGACTCGTCGCATGAATCCCGAACTTGGCGCCGACTACCAGCTGCTCGCAGCCGTAGCGCAGGTCGTCCAAGTCCTGGCATGGATCGCCATCCTCATCGGAGCGTTCCTACGCGAAAGCGGCACCCGCGAGTACCTCAGCAAGGGCGCCGAAGGCCTGGGATGGATCGCCCTGATCGGCTCCGGAATCGTGGGCTCGCAGATAGCCGCCCAGCAGGCGCTGAACTGCACTCTGTGGGGGCGAGACTGCATCCAGTCAGACTCTCAAGCCTGGGCCTACCTCTGGGAACACCTCCTCAAAGGCATCGTCTACGACGCGGTCATCGGCGGCGTAGCTGAGCTGGTTGGATGGTCCGCCGCCCGGCTACGGAAAAGGCGACAAACCTCCGGACCATGACGCGCAGACCCGCGAACGCGAACGTACCCCCAGCCCATCCGCGACCCGCGCGCACCCACGCTTGATGATGCATCAGATGCAACAACCCGCCCTTCTGCTGGGAGCACGGTGCCTATTGAGTGGGAGCGAGAAGCATTCATCCGGAGGGCAACCAGACAGCATAGTCTCGCCTTGTGACTCCTGAGTTGTTCGCCGTCGTGGTCGCTGGCGGCTTCGGCGTCACCGGCACGATCGTCGGCGTCGTGATGACGACGTGGTTGGGGCGGTCCGCGGAACGGCGGCGCTTGGCCGCTGAGGATGATCGTCGTTGGCTCGCTGACCGACGGCGGGTCTATGCGGCGTTCCTCGTCCTCAGCCAGTCCATGCTTCGCGAGATCGACGGTGTCGCTGTCTTTCTGCCATACCGCGGTGACGAGGAGCTTGCTGACGAGGATGAAGCCTTCATGACGGACGGCCTGATGCACTACATCGCCCGCTGGGACGATCAGCTTCAACCAGCGCTGAGCGATCTGCTACTGGTGGCGGGCAGTGGGGTGGCGGACCTCGCAGATCGGGTTTCGGGCGCTTTGATGGAGTTAACCGCAGTTGTTGAGAAGCGGGGTCCATTCGTCAGCTACTACCCTGGTTGGTTTCGTGCGCAGGATCTCCTGGGGGTGCTTCGGAACGCCATGCGGGCTGAGCTAGGACTCAACGACGCGATCGAGACGAACTATCCGCGGGACTCAGAGTGGCCGTGGCTGAAGGACCGTCCCTCCGAAGAGGAGTACATACGTCGCCAGACAGAGATACAAGGACGGCCGCCGCTCACCACTTGTGAGAAGGCTCGCCTCGTGGAGTCGAAGGATGACAAGTCGGCATCCTCAGACCCTTCGTGAGCGGCCAGACCACGAGGGCGACTCGTCCACCGCGGCGATGTCAGCGTTGGCCGTGCAGAACGGCGCGCGTGAGGAAGTGGTACCAGCCCGGGCTCAGCACGGTGTGTTCGGGCGCCCCGGCCCGGACGGAGCAGGAGTTCGGGTCGCTGAATCCGTCGACTATGCGGAGATCGACTGGCAGCCTTGCGGTGTGGTGTGGACGAGTTCGCCCCGAAGCCATCTGTGAAATGGGTGGCCGAGGTCGACTGGTGTCCTCTGTCCTCGGTACTCGATACTGACGGTCCAGTCGTGCGGGTCTTCATGAATGCTTCAAGCTTTGCTTGGTCACCTGTGATCTGTGGGAAGGTCTTGCGGGCGGTAGCCGCGACGGCAACGAGGACGCTGAGCAACGCCTCCTCTCGCCGTTTTGTTCTGCCAGAGAAGTCCGCATCTTCGACCCGGTCTTGAATCGACATGTCTCAGCCATTCTCCCGGTAGGTCGCGCTGAGTGACGTGTTGGGTCCAGTCACGTGCGGCGAAGGTGGCCCCTGCGGCGCGACGCCGATGAAGTTCTGCGAAGGTCGGGGCGGGGCTCGCCCGGCGAGGGCAGACAAGGCCGCATGACGCGACCTTGCCACGATGGGGGTCCCGACCCGGCACACCCTCGATCGCCAGCATCGAGTAACGCCTGACTCATCCATGGCAGATCCCCCCGGATGCCACCTCGCCAAAGAGCTCCTCGGCCAATCGCTGTTACCTGAGCGTTGGTGATGACGGAATGGCTGCAGATCGGACACGTCAGTCGTCACGTGACCAAGACCTTGGCGACTGCGAACGGCCGACCACGCCCAGCCATAACCAGGAGAGGTGCGCCATCCGATCACCCGGCAATTGGAGTGACTCTCGTCGCCGGTTCGCGTTCTCCCGCGGATTCTACTAGACTCCCGTTTCGCTAGGGGCGATTGGCGCAGTGGTAGCGCGCTTCGTTCACACCGAAGAGGTCGGCGGTTCGAAACCGCCATCGCCCACTCTAGATCCTCGAACCGCCATGCTCTGTGGCCCGATGAGAGAGAGTCGATGACGGCGCCGGCAATCGTGCTCGTGGCTGAAGGCCCGGACGACGTGCCGGTGTCGGAGGCGCTACAGGCCATTGCTGCCGCCCTCCGTGAAGCCCGGCCAGATCTACGCATCCACCTCGCCAGGCTGGGTGGCGTCTCCCCCAGGCTTGAGGACGTCATCAAGAGCCTGGTTGCCGACGACGTGGCGGAGGCCGTTCTGGTGCCCCTGGACCTGGTCTCCGCCGCTGCGCACCCCCCGGAGTTGGACACCTTCTCGCACTCCTCGGACATCCACCTCGCGGTGAGCCGCCCCGTCGGCCCTGCGGGCGAGGTGCTCAACATCCTCGACGAACGGGTGCGGGAGGCCCTTCACCGAGGGGGCGCCCTGGAAATCGACGGACTCATCCTCACCGCCCCGGGTGGTGGAGACGTGCGTGGCTCCTCCCTTCTGGCACGCAGGGCACGGCAGTGGTCCGCCCACCACAGGTTGCCTGTCCAGCTCGCCGTCGAGGACGGAGACGGAACGGCAACCGCTGCGGCCGTCCAGTCGCTGCGCATGCAGGGCCGGAGACACATCGCGGTGGGCAGCCTCCATCTCACTCCCACGCCCGCCTACCGCGCCCACGCGCAGGCCGCGCTGCGGGCCGGCGCCGTCGCCGTCACCGCCCCCATCGGGGACAACCCACACCTTTGCCAGCTCATCCTGGCGCGCTACGCCTTCGGCGCCATGGAGTTGCTCGACGGGACCCCAACGCGCCTACCCGACGGCCTGGACGGCGACGACTCCTGAGCCTTGACTCGGGTGCCTAAGCTCGATGCATGACAGAGCCTTACGTCGCCCCCGTGTCCAAGACCGACGACCAGTGGCGCACCGAGCTGTCGCCGCTGGAGTTCAAGGTGTTGCGCCAGGCCGGCACCGAGATGGCCTACACGGGGGAATACACGGACACTGAGGATGAGGGCATCTACGAGTGCCGCGGGTGTGGCGCCGAGCTCTTCCGCAGCACCGAGAAGTTCCACTCCCACTGCGGATGGCCCAGCTTCTTCTCCCCCTTGGCCGAAGAACGGGTCCGCTACCTGCGCGACGATTCCATCCGCGGGCGGACCCGGGTGGAGGTCCGCTGCGCCGCATGCGACGGACATCTCGGCCACGTCTTCGAGGGCGAGGGCTACGAGACCCCCACGGACCTTCGCTACTGCATCAACTCGGTCAGCCTGCGCCTCAGGCGCGCCTAGCCGGGCCCGCGCCCGGCGCGCCATCGCGGGATCGGATGCGCCCCGGCCTAGGCTGTCACCCGTGCCAGCGAACGTGACCCCCATCCCCCCGGAGCCGTTCGCGCGGGCGCTGCGAGAGCTCGAGTCCATGACCTGGAGGCGCGGGTTCAACACCGACGAGATCGGGTCCCCTCAGCGGATCGCGCCCTTCTCGGTGGCCATCGAGGCCGAGCTCGCCGGCACAGACGAGCCCCTAGCCTCGGGGAGACTCATCCTCCTGCACGATCCCTCCGGGAACGAGTCCTGGGGTGGAACCTTCCGCCTCGTCACCTACGTCCGCGCCGACGTCGAGATGGAGATGGTGACCGATCCACTGCTGCCCGAGGTTGCATGGTCGTGGTTCACCGAGGCGGTTGAGAGCCGCGGCTGCCTCGCGCAGGCGCTGGCCGGGACGGTCACGGCTTCCTACGGGAGGGGCTTCGGGGAGATGGCCGACGAAGACCGCGCCGAGGTCGAGCTCCGCTGTTCCTGGACCCCCACGCTGGACGACCGGCACCCGCTGACGAGCCACCTTGCCGCATGGGAGGACCTCGTGGGCCAGGTGGCGGGCCAGCCGCCCCTTCCCCCCGGCGTGGCCACACTGCCCCTGGGCCGGCGCTCGTGACCTACGTCGAGCAGAGCCGCGAACCGCTCCGGCCCGTGGTCGCGGACGCGCCCTCCCTCGCTGCGTGCCTGGCCGCGCTGAGCGCCGGCACGGGTCCAGTCGCGTTTGACACAGAGCGCGCCCACGGGCACCGCTACTGGCCGAAGGCCTATCTGCTCCAGATCCGTCGGGAAGGAGCGGGCACGTGGCTGATCGACCCCATCGCGTTCGAGAACGACGGGCCGGCGGACCTCAGCAGCCTGGTTGAGGCCTGCGGCGAGGCCACCTGGCTGATCCATGCCGCAAGCCAGGACCTGCCCTGCATGCGTGAGATCGGCATCATTCCCCCGCAGCTCTTCGACACCGAGCTGGCGGCACGGCTCCTCGCGAAGCCGGGTGCCAGCCTGGGCGCGCTCCTCCTCGCGGAACTCGGGGTGCGGCTCCGGAAGGCCCACTCCGCGGACAACTGGTCCAAGCGCCCGCTGCCCGACTCCTGGCTGACGTACGCAGCGTTGGATGTGGACTACCTGCTTGAACTCGCCGTCATCCTCGGCGATGAACTCCGCGCCACCGGCCGCGACACCTGGGCGCACCAGGAATTCGACGACGCCCTCACGCGGTTCACCGCGGTGCCGGAACCGAGGGTGGACCCATGGCGACGCCTCACCGGCATCACCACCCTTCGCACGCCCCGGCAATACGCCGTGGCACGAGCTTTGTGGCTGGAGCGCGACGCCATCGCGCAGCGACGCGACCGGCCTCCCGGCTGGATCCTGCACGACTCCGCAATCCTGGAACTGGCCGTCCGAGCCAGGGAGGCGGTCCCCACCCGCGCCCAGGCCCAGGCCCTCCCCGGCTTCAGCACCCAGCCCGGGCAGCGCTTCCTCACCAACTGGATGGGGGCGCTGGATGAGGTCAGGGCCATGCCGGAAGCCCTTTACCCACCCCGGCGCGGACCGCACACCGGCGTGCCCCACCCCCGCACCTGGGACCGGATCAACCCGGAGGCCGCCGAGCGGTGGGCCAAGGTGCGTCCGGCCGTCGACGAGTTGGCGTGCGACCTTGGCGGGCTACAGCCGAGTCTGGTGGCTCCCCCTGCGGCACTGCACGGAGCGCTGTTCGAGCACAGCGTCGTGACACGGGACGCGCTGATCGGTCTGGGTGCCAGGCCCTGGCAGGCGGACTTCCTGGAGCCCCTGATAGCCGAGGCCCTCGACAGCTAGGCCGGACGCCCCGCAGTCTCCTCCAGCTCTGATCCGCTCAGGACCACACCCAACACCTGCAGGGAGGTCTTGGCAGCCGTCAGTCCGATCTCCTCGAGCACCTCGTCGCGTGATCCGTGGGCAAGGAAGCGCTGCGGGATACCGAAGGTGAGGACCCGCGTGGCGGCGCCGGTATCGGCGAGCCTTGAGCGGAGCTTCTGGCCGACGCCACCCTCCACCAGGTTGTCCTCCAAGGTCACGACGAGATCGTGCCCGGCGGCGAGGCTGACGAGATCCTGGCTGACAGGCAGGGCCCACAGCGGATCGGCAACCGAGGCGGGCACTCCCTGGTCCCCCAGCCGCTCTGCCACGCCCAGGCCCATCCCGGCGAACTGGCCGTAACCGACGATGAGCACCCTGGCTCCCTCGGCTCGACGGAGGATGTCAACGCGGGCCAGTCCCTCGCCCACATGGGCCACAGCCGCGATCTCGTCGGGGAGGCGCTCCTTGGAGTAGCGCACCACCGTGATGGCGTCATCGACCTCGACGGCCCGGTCAATGGCGGCCACCAGCCGCGCCTGGTCCCGCGGAGCCGCCAGCTGCAGCCCTGGCACGAGGCCCATCAGGCTCATGTCCCACATCCCGTTGTGGCTCGGGCCGTCCGTCCCCGTGACACCCGCCCTGTCCAGGGCGATGGTGAGGCCCACACCGTGCAGCGAGGCGTCCATGAGCACCTGATCGAAGGCACGGTTGAGGAACGTGGCATACAACGCCACCACCGGGTGCAGGCCGGAGCGCGCCATGCCGGCCGCTGACACGATGGCGTGCTGCTCGGCGATGCCGACGTCGAAGGTGCGGTCCGGGAAGGCCGCGGCGAACCGGCCGAGCCCCGTGGGGTACAGCATCGCAGCTGTGACGGCCACCACGTCGGGGCGACGCTGACCCACCTGCACCATCGCCTCGGCGAAGGCGTCGGTCCAGGTGGCCTGCACTGAGGCCGACAGCGGCTCGCCGGTGATCTCGTTGATTCGGCCGACGGCGTGGAACCTGTCTTCCTCATGCTCCTCCGCAGCCTGGAAGCCGCGACCCTTCCGGGTGACGCAATGGACAAGAACCGGTCCCCCGAAGTGGCGGGCCTGCTCAAGGTGATTGGTGAGGGAGGTGATGTCGTGGCCGTCGAGCGGGCCCATGTACTTGATCCCGAGGTCCGAGAACATCGACTGCGGGGCGACAACGTCCTTGATACCGGTCTTCACGCCGTGCATGAGGTCATAGACGGGACGCCCCACCAGCGGCATCCGGTTCACAGTGCGCTTGATCAGGCTGAGCGTCTTCTCGTAGCGCTGGTCCGTGCGGAGCCCTGCGAGGTGGTTCGCGAGGCCGCCCACCGTTGGGGTGTAGGAACGGCCGTTGTCGTTGACCACCACCACGAGGCGGAGACCGGGGGTGGCCGCGATGTTGTTGAGCGCCTCCCAGGCCATGCCGCCGGTGAGGGCGCCGTCGCCCACCACGGCAACCACCGTGCGCTGCTCGCCGCGGAGCCGGAATCCCTTCGCCAGACCTTCGGCCCACGACAGGGCCGTGGACGCGTGCGAATTGGCCACCCAGTCGTGCTCGGACTCGGCCGGCTCCGGGTAGCCCGACAGCCCGCCGCGCTGACGCAAGGTGTCGAACCCGGCCGCCCGGCCCGTGAGGATCTTGTGCACGTAGCTCTGGTGGCCCGTGTCGAAGATGACGGGGTCCGACGGCGAGTCGAACACCCGATGGATGGCGATGGTCAGCTCAACGACGCCGAGGTTGGGCCCCAGGTGGCCACCCGTCCGGCTCACCTTCGTGATGAGGAAGGACCGGATCTCGGAGGCGAGCTGAACGAGCTGCCGCCGGGAGAGCGCACGAAGATCGCGTGGGCTCTGGATCGATTCGACCAAGGACATGCGCACAATAGTAGGCCCTAACACCAGAGCACCCCCGCTACGAACCGCTACAGCCTGGGCACGAACCGCGCGTCCCGGAGCGCCTGTTCCACCAGATCTACTCCCCTGGCCACCCGGGTGAGCCGTGCCTCCTCCTGCTGCAGGAGGGCTGCGGCCTGATCCGCGGTGGATGAGTCCACAACGCCGGCCAGGGAAGAACGCAGGCCCGTGAGGCCCGTCCTGGTGGCCAGCAGCTGCGAGGCGACGAACTCCCCCGCCAGGCGTGCCAGTACCACCGGATGCCGACGTAGCAGCTGGTATCCCCGATACTCCGCGGGGCAGCAATCCAGAAGATAGCCCTCGGCCGAGGCGAGCCACCCCTGCGAACCGGGCGGCCGCACCGTGCCCGGCCACCCAGGCGGCACATAAACCCGGATCATTTCGTCATCATCGAACATGTGTTCTATTGAATCTCATGCCCCCGACAGAAGTAAAGACCTCGACCAGACCAGGGAGACGCAAACGAGGCGACCCCCCGAAGGGGACCGCCTCGTTTGCGTGACGACAGGCTCAGCTCCTGGCGAGATTTCGGAGCACGTACTGCATGATGCCGCCGTTGACGTAGTAGCCGCGCTCCCCCGGCGTGTCGATGCGCACGACCGCCTCGAAGACGACCTCGGTGCCGTCCGGGCGGACCGCCTTCACCGTCATGGTCTTCGGCGTGAAGCCCTCGTTGAGTTGCGTGACTCCCGAGACAGAGAAGGACTCCTCACCCGTCAACCCCAGCGTCTGGGCGGTCTGGCCCTCCGGATATTGGAGCGGGAGGACGCCCATGCCGATCAGGTTGGAGCGGTGGATCCGCTCGTAGCTCTCGGCGATCACCACCCGGACGCCCAGCAGTGCGGTGCCCTTGGCCGCCCAGTCACGCGACGAGCCGGACCCGTACTCCTTGCCCGCCAGCACCACCAACGGAATGCCCGCTGCGGCGTAGTTGACCGACGCGTCGTAGACGGTGGTCACCGGGCCCCCGTCGACCGTGAAGTCGCGCGTGAAGCCGCCCTCGGTGTCCGGCGCAATCTGATTGCGCAGCCGGATGTTGGCGAACGTGCCTCGAATCATGACCTCGTGATTGCCGCGGCGCGATCCATAGGAGTTGAAGTCTTTCCGCTCAACCCCATGCTCGGTCAGGTACCGGCCGGCCGGCGAGTCCGCCTTGATGCTCCCCGCGGGCGAAATGTGGTCCGTGGTGACAGAGTCCCCCAGCTTGAGCAGCACCCTGGCGTCGGACACGTCCTCGACCGGTGTGGGTTCTGCGGGCATGTCGTCGAAGTAGGGCGCCTTCCGCACATAGGTGGAGTCCGCATCCCACTCGAAGGTCTCGCCGTCCGGGGTGGGGAGCGACCGCCAGCGCTCATCGCCGGCGAACACGTCGGCGTAGCGGGTGACGAACATCTCCGCGCTGATCGAGTCGTTGATGACTTCGTCGATCTCGGCCTCGGTGGGCCAGATGTCGCGCATGAAGACGTCGTTGCCCTCCGGATCCTGCCCGATCGGATCGTTGAACAGGTCGATGTCCATGGTTCCCGCCAGCGCGTAGACGATGACAAGCATCGGCGAGGCGAGGTAGTTCATCTTGACGTCGGGATTGATCCGGCCCTCGAAGTTGCGGTTTCCGGAGAGGACCGCCGAGACCGCCAGGTCGTGGGCATTGACGGCGTCGGTGACCTCCGGGATCAGCGGACCGGAGTTGCCGATGCAGGTAACGCACCCGTAGCCGACCAGATTGAATCCGATGGCGTCGAGGTAGCTGGTGAGCCCGGAGCGGTCGTAGTAGTCGGTGACCACCTGCGAGCCGGGGGCCAGCGACGTCTTGACCCAGGGCTTGCGGGTGAGACCGCGTTCGACCGCCTTCTTCGCCACCAGGCCCGCGCCGATCATGACGCTCGGGTTGGAGGTGTTGGTGCAGGAGGTGATCGAGGCGATCGTCACGGCGCCGTGATCCAGCTCGAAGGAGGTCCCGTCGGCCAGGGTCACCGGTGCCGCGGCATGCACGCGGGGGCGCATCGTGTGGTGTGCCGGGTCCGACGGGGCCGGCGAATCGTCCACGCTGCTCGGATTCACTCCGGTGGGGTCGGAAGCCTCCATCGTCGCCGCGACGGCCCGGTCGTAGCCGGAGTAGGCGTCCGCGTCATGCGGGGCTCCAACGAACCCTGCGACCGCTTCGCGGAAGGCCGCCTTCGACTCGTCGAGGCGGATCCGGTCCTGCGGACGCTTCGGACCTGCGATGGAGGGGACAACGGTGGCGAGGTCCAGCTCGATGTACTCGGAGTACTGCGGCTCGACGCTCGGGTCGTGCCACAGCCCCTGCGCCTTCGCGTAGGACTCCACGAGGGCGATCTGCTGCTCGTCGCGTCCGGTGAGCCTCAGGTATGCGATCGTCTGCTCGTCGATCGGGAAGATGGCGATGGTGGAGCCGTACTCGGGGCTCATGTTGCCGATCGTGGCGCGGTTGGCCAGCGGCACCGCCGCCACGCCGTCGCCGTAGAACTCGACGAACTTGCCCACCACCTTGTGCTCACGCAGCATTTCGGTGATGGTGAGGACGAGGTCTGTCGCGGTGGTGCCCTCGTTCAGCTTGCCGGTGAGCTTGAAGCCCACGACCCGCGGGAGGAGCATCGAGACGCTCTGCCCGAGCATGGCCGCCTCAGCCTCGATTCCGCCGACGCCCCACCCGACGACGCCCAGGCCGTTGACCATGGTGGTGTGCGAGTCCGTGCCCACGCAGGTGTCGGGGTATGCCTGCAGGACGCCGTTCACGACGCGAGGGAAGACCACACGCGCGAGGTGCTCGATGTTGACCTGATGCACAATGCCGGTGCCAGGCGGCACGACCTTGAAGTCGTCGAACGCCTTCTGGCCCCACCGGAGGAACTGGTAGCGCTCGCGGTTGCGCTGATACTCGATATCCACGTTCGCCTCGAAGGCGCCGGCGATGCCGAACACCTCCGCGATGACGGAGTGGTCGATGACCATTTCTGCGGGCGAGAGGGGGTTGACCTTCGACGGGTCCCCACCGAGCCCCGCGACCGCCTCGCGCATGGTGGCCAGGTCCACCACGCATGGCACGCCGGTGAAGTCCTGCATGATGACGCGGGCGGGCGTGAACTGGATCTCATGATCGGGCTGAGCGGCCGGGTCCCAGGCGCCCAGGAACGCGATGTCGTCGCGGGTGATGTTGGCGCCGTCCTCGGTGCGCAACAGATTCTCCAGGAGGACCTTGAGGCTGAAGGGCAACTTCTCCGAGCCCGGGACCGCATCGACCCGGAAGATCTCGTACGAGGTGCCGTTGACGTCGAGGCTCGCCTTGGCCCCGAAACTGTTGACGCTCATCCTTCTCCTTAACTTGGCACTCGCCAAACTGTCTTGATATCAAGATACCATGGTTCACGCATGCGCGGCGCCATCGCCGGTCCCCGTCAGTCTAGGGGTTGGTCAGGGGCGTCAGGCCGGGGGCGCAGGATCGCCACGCACTCCACATGGTGGGTCATGGGGAACAGGTCGAAGGCCCTGATATCAACCGATCCGTAGCCGAGCTGGGCAAAAGTGGCGAGGTCCCTGGCGAGCGCGGCAGGGTCGCACGCGACGTAGGCCACCGCTCGTGGTCCCCGATCGACGATCGCGCGGACTACATCAGCGCCGGCCCCCTTTCGAGGCGGGTCGAGCACCACGAGGTCGGCCCACTCGGGCAGGTCGCGGTGCCCCCGCTCAAGGGCGCCGGCGACGAAGTCGGCCTCCGGCACGTTGCGGCGGGCCAGACGCACCGCCTCGCGTGACAGCTCAGCCCCCAGCACCATGCATCCGGCGTCCACGAGGGCGCCGGCGAAGAGCCCGACCCCGCAGTAGAGATCGAGCACGCGATCTCCTGGTTCCGGCCGTAGACCCTCCAGCACCGCGCCAGTGAGAGTGTCCGCGCTGTGTGGATGGACCTGCCAGAATCCGCCGGGGGCCACCTCGTAGGTTCGGCCCCGCACGCGTTGCCGCACAGTGGCCTCACGTCTCCCCCCGGCAACGGCGGTCACGACGGTGCGATCCTCGCCTACCGTGACCTCGAGCTCTCCTCCGGGGCGGGCCTGGAGCGTGAGTTCGGCCACCGTCGGCCCGGGCGCCGCTATCAGGCAGCCGCCCTCGGGCAGCGCGACGATCTCATGCGAACGCCGTGCCCGGAAACCCACCCGGCCTGCCTCGTCGACGGCGTAGCGCACCCGCGTGCGCCAGCCGGTGAGCCCCCCGGGGACCGCCTCGACCGTTCCGTTCCAGTCGACTCCAGCCAGCCGCTGAAGCTGTTCGGCCACGACGGCGGTCTTCAGCTTCAACTGGGTGGGTTGGTCAGCGTGTTGCCAGTCGCACCCCCCGCATCGCTCGGCGATGGGGCACGGCGGCTCAACCCGGCCGTCGGAGGCCTCAAGCACCTGGGTCACTCGCGCCCGGTCAAACCGTCTTCCCGTCTCAGTGATCTCCGCGACTACCCGCTCCCCCGGAAGCCCCCCGGTGACGAACAACACCTTGCCCTCGGCGCGGCTGACGACGTACCCGCCGTGCGCGACCCGCTCGAGCCGCACCTCAACGCTCATCGCCTGCGTGGCTCGGAGGCCTTGTTGGCGGCCGCCTTCGCCTTGCCGGACGACTTCAACTGATACGGCACGCTCGTGACCATGACACCAGGCATGAAGTGCAGGCGGGTACGGATCAGCAGCGCCGTCTGGTTGTGAAGCAACTGCTCCCACCAGTGGCCCACGACGAACTCGGGGATGTAGACGATGACCACGTCGCGCGGGTTCTCGCTGCGCAACTCGTTCACGTACTTGATGAACGGCCCGGTGATCTCGCGGTACGGCGAGGCGATCACCTTGAGTGGGGTGCCGAAGTCCTCCGCCTCCCACTCGTCGAGGATCCGTTCCACCTCGTCGTCGTCCACGGCGACGGTGACGGCCGTCAGCGTCGTGGAGCGGGCAGCACGGGCGAAGGCGATGGCACGCAGGGTCGGGAGGTTGACCCTCTGCACCAGGACCACTCCACGCACCCGGCTCGGCAGGGCGCGATCCGAGTCCGGCCTGAGCGCGACCTCCTGCTCGACAGCCCGGTAGTGGTTGGAGATCGTCAGCATGAGTGCGAACAGGACGGCCATCGCGACGACCGCCAGGTACGCCCCGTGCGTGAACTTGGAGATCAGCACGATGATGAGGACGATCCCAGTGGCGGCGGCGCCGACCGTGTTGATGATGCGAGCCCGGACCATCCGCTTGCGTGCGCTCACGTCCTGCTCCCCACGGAGGGCGCGGGTCCAGTGGATGATCAGGCCCGTCTGACCGACGGTGAAGGACAGGAAGACACCTACCACGTACAGCTGGATCAGCGCGGTGACCGACGCGTCGAAGGCAAGGACGAGCACTGCGGCCGCGACAGCGAGCATGACGATGCCGTTGGAATAGGCCAGCCGGTCCCCGCGGGTGTGCAGCTGGCGCGGGAGGAAGCCGTCCCGGGCGAGGATCGACGCCAGCGACGGAAAGCCGTTGAAAGCGGTGTTGGCGGCCAGGAAGAGAATCAGCATGGTCGCGGTGATCACGATGTAGAACCCGGGCTCGAACCAGTCCATGAACACGACACGGGCCAACTGGCCGGTCACGGTGTGCGCCGCGCTGTGGATGGTCTCGCCGGCGGCGTTGACGTAGTGGGTGCCCGACAGTTCGTCGATCAGGTGCACCCTCGTGAGGTTGGCGAGCACGATGATGCCGAGGAGCATCGTGATGGCCAACACCCCCAGCATGGTGAGCACACTGGCGGCGTTCGTGCTCTTGGGCTTGCGGAAGGCCGGGACACCGTTGGCGATGGCCTCCACGCCGGTCAGCGCCGCGGCACCTGACGAGAACGAGCGCGCCAGGATGGCGACCATGGCCCACCCGGCGAACTCCGCGCTACCCTCGGGGGCTACGACGATGAGGTCTCCGGTCTCACTCACCAGCTCCTCCCCTAATACCAGGATCCGGAACAGCCCGATCCCGATCATGAGCAACATGGAGCCCATGAAGACGTAGCTCGGGATGGCGAACATGGCGCCGGACTCTCGCACCCCCCGGAGGTTCATCAAGGTCAGGAAGAAGATGACTCCGACAGCAGTCCACGCCTCGTAGCCGTCAAGGAACGGAGCCATGGCCTTGGCGTTGATGACACCGGCGGACACGGACACCGCGACCGTCAGCACGTAGTCGACCAGCAGCGAGGCCGCGACAGTCAGGCCCGCGTACCTGCCCAGATTCACGGTGGCGACCTCGTAGTCACCGCCTCCATTGGGGTAGGCGTGAACCGTCTGCCGGTAGGACATCACCACAATGGCCACGACGACCGCCACCGCCACGCCGATCTGCCAGGAGAACATGAACCCGGCCATCCCCGCCAGGGACAGCGTGATCAGGATCTCATCCGGGGCATAGGCCACAGAGCTGAGCGCATCGGAGGCGAAAACGGGGAGGGCCAGCCTCTTGGGCAGGAGCGTCTCCCCCATCTGGGCGTTGGTGAGACGCCGCCCCACCACCATGCGCTTGAGCGCCGACATCACGTTCACGGGGTTACGGTAGACCTCTTGTCCTCCAAAGTCATTGCGCAGCCCTCCTCCCCTGGGGTGTAGGTTCTGTTGCGAGAAGCCGCCGAAGGAGTCATAGGGTGCACATCGTCATCATGGGCTGCGGCCGGGTGGGCTCAATGCTTGCCACCGGCCTCGAGAAGCGTGGCCACAGCGTCGCCATCATCGACGTCAGCTTGGATGCGTTCCGCCGCCTGGGTCAGGACTTCAAGGGCCTGACCATCAAGGGCGTCGGGTTCGACCGCGAGGTCCTCGAAGCCGCGGGGATCCGCAAGGCCGACGCATTCGCGGCGGTGTCCTCCGGCGACAACTCAAACATCCTCGCCGCCCGCGTGGTTCGGGAGAACTACCACATCGACAACGTTGTGGCGCGCATCTACGACCAGGGTCGGGCAGCCGTCTACGAGCGTCTGGGCATTCCGACGGTGGCCACGGTGAAGTGGACCGTCACGCAGGTGCTGCGTCGGCTCCTGCCCGAGGGAAGCGAGCCCGTCTGGCGGGACCCCACAGGGACCGCCCGCCTGCTCCAGATCCACGTCCACAGTGGATGGGTGGGACGACGGATCAGCGAGTTGCAGTCAGCGGCCGGGTCTCCGATCCCCTTCGTGCAGCGCGTGGGTCGCGGGCTGGTGCCGGACCGCGACACCATCTTCCAGGACGGCGATCTGATCTACATCGCGTGTCACACGGACCGCACCGATGAGCTGGAGACGCTCTTCGCCTATCCCCCGGCCAAGCACTAGGAGAGTCATGCGCGTCGCCATCACCGGGGCCGGAAACGTGGGCCGGTCCATCGCCCGGGAACTCATCGCCAACGGGCATCAGGTCCTCCTCATCGAGCGCGATCCGGCGGCCATCAAGCCGGACTCGGTGCCGGGGGCGGACTGGTTCCAGGCCGATGCCTGCGAGTTGCAGTCCTTGGAGGAGGCCGAGCTTGAGAACTGCGACGTGGCCATCGCCGCCACAGGAGACGACAAGGTGAATCTCGTCCACTCGCTCCTGGCCAAGACCGAGTTCGGGGTGCCACGCACGGTGGGGCGGGTCAACCATCCCGGCAACGAATGGCTGTTCGACGCGCAGTGGGGGGTGGACGTCTCCGTGTCGACCCCGCGCCTGATGTCGGCGTTGGTGGAGGAGGCTGTCTCCACGGGGGATCTGGTTCGGCTGTTGACCTTCAACAAGTCGACCACCCATTTGTCCGAAGTGACGCTCCCGCAGTCGTCGCATCTGGCCGGCCGCAGACTCAGAGACGTTGAGCTACCGGGCGACACAGTCCTGGTGGCCGTCATCCGGGACGGCGCTCCCCTGACCCCCGAGCGCGATCGCGCCTTCGAGGGCGGCGACGAGCTGCTGTTCCTGGTCACGCAGGAGTCCGAGGCGGATCTGGCGGCGATGTTCGCCACCGACGTCTACGACGACTGAGGCACGATCTCGAAGTCGGGGTTGTACATCACGCAAACCCCATCTGCCTGGGCCAGGCGGCCGTCGACCCGGATGTGTTTGCCCGGGAGCAGACACTCCAGCCTGCTGCGTCCCATCCAGACGAGCTTCACTGTGCCTGAGCCGTCGCTGACTTCGGCTTCGAGCCATCCGTGTTGCGCATCCGACGTGACGGCGGTGATGGTTCCCTGGAGAACGACGCGTGAGCGCATCTGGCACGAGGTCAGCGGTTGGGCTCCGCTGTCCTCGGCCTGCTCCAGCAGCTCACGGGCCTCCAATTCCTCGTGGGAGAGAAAGTAGCGCCGCAGTCGATCAGCCACCGAATGCTTGCCCACGGGATCAGCCCTTCGCCTCAGGCACCCGCATCGGCAGCAGACTGCCCGGCGCGGCCGGGGTGTTGCCGCGACGCACCACCAGGTTGCTGAAGAACTCGAACAGATGGAGCGCGATCTCCTCGTCGTCGGGTTCGAAGGTGGCCTTGCCGAGGAGGACCCCCCTCAGGACCCAGCCGGGTCCAGGCACCAGCCATGTCCGCGACAGATGCATCGCGGGATTCCCGTTCTGGTCCTTGACCGGAAGCGCGCGCCGCAGCTCGGTGCCGAACGGTCCCTTCACAGCCTGACAGCGGCCCCCCTGCTGACGGGTGGACTCGATCACCTCGTCGCGGATCTCGCCGGTCATCGACGACTTGGCCGGTCCGGTGAACACTGCCACCTCCAGCGCGGATCGACCATCCCCGACGAGCAACGACTGCACCTGATTGGTCTCGCGGTTGACCTGCAGCTGCAGGGTCATGTCCTGGAAGGGCGTAAGAATCAGGGGTCCCATGTCCAGGCGCCTGACCTCGTCCGCGTCGGCTTCCAGGTCCACCTCGGAGATGTCGAAAGGGCCTTCCGCACGGGTGAACTCGGCGTCCCAGCGCTCGGAGTCTCCTAGCGGGAGTTCGTCGTCCTCCTGCTCCGCTTCGACGTCGGTCATCTGCTCGATGTCGTCGTCGAGGTCTTCGCTGCGCTTCTTGCGTCCGAAAATCACTGCTGTCCCTTACTCGGTGGAGGTGGAGAATCCGCCCGTAGAACCATAGCCACCCGTGCCTCTGGGGGTGTCATCGAGGGTGTCGACGGCGGTGAACGAGGCGCCGACGAACGGGATCACCACCAGTTGGGCGATGCGGTCCCCCGCGCTGAGGCTGATGGGCTTCTCGGGGTCCAGGTTGATGAGGCAGACCTTGATCTCGCCGCGATACCCGGAGTCGACGACTCCTGGTGCATTGACGATGCTGAGGCCGTGCCGGGCGGCCAGACCCGACCTTGGTGTGACGAGGCCGACATACCCGGACGGCAGCGCGACACGAACTCCCGTGCCGACCAGTGACCGCTCCCCGGGACGGAGCACCACGTCTTCTGCGGCCCTCAGATCAGCCCCGGCGTCGCCTGGATGCGCGTAGGTCGGCAACTGCCCGGGGCTCACCATCGCTTCGACGATCACGGATTCCCCCTGACTGCTTCGAGGGCTGCCGCCAACTCCTCGGGGTGACGAGTGCTCACCAGCCAGTACGGATGCGGATCCGCCGGATCCGCCAGGTCCACGCGTACCAGATCGGTGATGAACGGGCGGGTGAACAGGAAGGCGCGATGATCAGCCTCGGGACCGTAGGCAGCGCGGGCCGACGAGCCACTCAACGGCACCACGCCGGCGATGTACTCGCGCGTCAGCCGGTGCCGTCCGGCAATGAGAGCGTCGTGGTCGACGGCGACGAGCGTACGGCTGTACGCCACCAGCGCGAGCAGGAGGCCGACGGCGGCCAGGACGGAGAAGGCTACGGCCGGCTGCAGCGGGACATAGGCCACAACCGCCACGGCGAGGCTGAGCCAGAAGAGAAGGGCGATCACCGCCCACCACCAAGGCACGTGCAGACGTTCGCGGTAGGTCACCTTTCCACAGTACCTCGAAGCACTTAAGGTGGCAGTGTTGGTCCGATCGAAAGGAACCCCATGGCCCTGACTGAGAAGCTCATGTGGAAGCTCTACGCCGGAGTGCTCGGCGCGCTCACCACCCTGGTCGCCCAGAAGCTGGTCACCAAGGTGTGGGAGGCGTCCACGGGCGAGCCGGTCCCGGACATCAACGATCCCGAGACCCCGATGGCGAGGGCGTTCATCTGGGCGGCGGCCAGCGGACTTGGAGTGGGCATGTCCCAGATCGTCATCAACCGCTTCATTCAACGGCGCTGGGTGACCACATTCGCCCACCAGGGCCCAAGCAAGCTGCGCAACAAACTGGACCTGTGACGCCCACCCCCTGAGGACAGGTGGAGCCGCTCAGACGCAGTCGACGCAGTAGCTCTGCCCTCCGCGGACCTCCGCGAGCTGGCTCTGGGACTTCACGAGAAAGCATGACGCACACGTGAACTCGTTGGCCTGGCGCGGGAGAACGCGAACTGTGAGCTCTTCGTGGGAGAGATCCGCACCTGGAAGCTCGAACGATTCGGCAGCCTCGACCTCGTCCTCGTCAACCTTGCCCGAGTTCTTGTCGTTGCGACGGGTCTTGAGCTCCTCGATGGAGTCCTCGCTCATTTCCTCATCGGTCTTGCGGGGTGCGTCGTAATCGGTTGCCATCCGTCAGTATTCCTTCCTGTGCCGCGAACGGGGCTATGTGTATCACATCGGGAGCCCTCGTGGTATCCCGGCCCGGCCCTCGCCTCGACACCATTGTGCGCGGCCACGCAAGACAGATGACGCCCGGGCGGGTGGGGCGCTGGTAAGTTGTGGGAAATAACCTGACCGGACGAGGAACAATAGTGAATGCTCTGACCCCCCGCGAAATCCAGCTGCGGATTCGCTCGGGCGCCTCAGTGGCTGAGGTCGCCGAGGATACGGGCATGGAGATCGAGCGCATCGAGGCCTTCGCGGGCCCTGTGCTGGCGGAGCGCGAGCATGTGGCCCAGTCTGCGCAGACGGCCACCGTCCGACGGCGTGGCGAGGCAGGGACGCACAGGCGGTTGGGGGATCTGATCGGGCAGCGGTTGAGGTCCAGGGGCATCGACGCCGATGCCATCGAGTGGGACGCCTGGAGGCAGCCGGATCTCAAGTGGCGACTGTTGGGCCGGCTCGCACTGGATGTGGAGTCCCGCTCGGCCGAGTTCATCTTCGACACCAAGGCCCGCATCTGCGTGGCCCACAATTCGGATGCACGCTGGATGATCGGCGAGGAGTCCGCGGACGCACTGACTGGCGAAGAGAACACCGTCGATTTCACTGACGAGATGGCGCTGGTCCGGGCCATCTCCGTCTCCGAGTCGGGGGCGCCTGGGGACGACGTGCCGGCCTCAGAACTGATGCACGACGGGAACGAGGACACGTCCCAGCTCGATCGCCTCTACGACATGCTCAGCGGCATCAGCGAAGATTCGGTGCGCATCTACACCGGCATCCTGGATGATGAGGCGCCCCGCGAGGCACGGCTCAGCGAGTCCGCGGAGGAGGAGCTCGAGGACGCAGCCCTGCCGGATTCCGACGACGCATCCGAGGCGTCCCCGCCCGTCGCCGAGGACGCGGAGCCTGCTCAGGAGCCGCTGGTTGACGCCGGAGAAGAGCCCCAGAAGCCCCGGCCACGCCGGCGGAGAGCCAAGATCCCCACCTGGGACGAGATCATGTTCGGCGGGCCCACACCCTCGTAGAAGTCCATTGTCAGGACACTAGAAGTCGTCGGGATCGAAGGGCAGTGGTTCCGCCGTCAGGGTCGCCTTGGCTCGGGTGGAGGTCATCCGACGACGATGGTGTGCCCGGCACAGCACCTCGTAGCGCACTTCGGCCCCGTCGCCGGTGTCGCCGACCACCACCTGGGATCCCTCCGTCACCATCAGCCCGCCCACCGTGCGCGCGTTGTGGGTGCCCCGAGACCCGCACCAGCACAGGGGCCCCAGGGGCAGCGTCTCCACCCTGTCGGCTAGTTCGATGAGGCGCTGAGCGCCTGGGAACAGCCTGGTCCTGAAGTCTGACAGGATCCCGAAGGCGTAGACGTCGAGCTGGAGTTCGTCGACGATCCGCGCCAGCTGATCGATGTGCTCGGGACTGTAGAACTGCGCCTCGTCGCAGACGAGGTAGTCCACGCGCTTGCCGGTGGTCAGCTCAGAGATGACGTAGCGCCAGAAATCGAAGCCGTCGTGCACCTCCAGGGCCGGAGCGCTGAGGCCCAGCCTGGAGGCGATCACTCCCTCCCCCGCGCGGTCCTGCGAGGTGAAAACCCGGCCTTGGCGACCGTGGGACGACCGCGTGTAGTCCAACTGCAACGCCAACGTCGACTTGCCGCTGTCCATGGGTCCGGTGTGGAACACGAGCTCAGCCACGCGTCGCCTTTCGCTCGATGAGGTCCGTGTAAGCCTCGACGTACCGCTCGGCCATCCTCGCCGGAGCCAGATCGGGCATCAGCTCAGCCGAGGCAGACGCCATGGATGCCCTCAAGTGGCCGTCCGCCAAGGTACGGAATCCCTGGGCCATGGAGGTCACGTCGGGACCGGTGAGGAGCGCGGTCCGCGGCGAAACCCCCACCGTCAGCCGATCGTCGCAGTACATCACCGGCAGTGACGCGGAGACGGCCTCTGCGATGACCAGCGCCTGCGAATCGAAGCGGTAGGAGCTCAGCACCAGGGCGTCCGCGTTGCGGAACTCGTAGGCCAGGGCGGATGTGGATGACAGGTGCCACCGGAAGTCGATCGAGTCGCATCCCCTCGCGAGCGCCTTCAGTCTGTCGCGCTGGTCGCCGTCACCGACGATCACGAGCTCGGCGCGGGGAAGCGCGGCACGCCGGAACGCCTTGATCATCACATCGAGCCGCTTCTCCTTCGCCAGCCTGCCCACCGAGAGGAACCGGACCGCGTCGTCGCCACGTTCGCGGGGGGCCTCGTCGATCGTCCGCTTCATCCGGCGGTTGTATCCCGTCGGCACCACGTAGCCAGGTAGGCGCCTTCCCGCGGCCTCATCGATCAGGTCGCGCATGAATGGCGACGGCACCGTGTAGGCGTCGGCCAGCTGCGCGATCGTGGCGAATGATCTCCAGTCGGTGCGGGCGGCCAGGCCACCCGTCTCACTGGTGGAGGCTGGCAGCCTCGTCGACGGGGCAGGACCACCGCCGCGCGCAATGCGGAGGCCGGGCAGAATCAGTGCCTGGTATCCGAGGGTGCCGAAGGTTGCCCCGTGGACGGTCTGGTGGGTGCCTGCGATGTTGGCGTGGAAGGTGTGCAGATGCGGGATGCCTTGAAGCCGTGCGATCCGGGCGCCGAGTCCGAGGGCCCCCCGCTCGGTCTGGGTGTGCACCACATCGAAGGTCGCCACCTCGCTGATGAGGCGCGCGCGTCTCTTCGACCAGTGGAGGATGCTCAGATGCGCGGGCAGTCCCTCCACGTACAGGGTGGGGCACTCGATGACGCGCCCGATCCGCGGCTTCTGCAGGTGCCGGTCCGGCGCGATCAGGGTGACCTCGTGACCCAGTGCCGTCAGCTCCTCCAACTGGGTCTCGACTGAACGTCCGATTCCCCCGGATGAGGGATAGAAGTCGTCGATGAGGATGGCTATGCGCAACCTCACCGGCCACCGCCGTGCATGAGAAGCGGGACCTCCATCTCGGCGGCTGTGAGCGACCCGTGCATGCCGACGAGGCTGAATTCCCCCGGACTCTGCCTGCTCATGACCGCGTAGTCCGACGTCATCGCAGCCACGACGTCACCGATCCTGGCCGCGCTCAACCCCGTCACCTGCGGTCCGAACCACCCCGCTTCGATGGCCTCCTCCCGCCGCAGCACATGTGCCCGCTCGCCCAGTACGCTCTCCCAGGCCCAGGCGAGTGCGCGCGGGTCCTCGCCATGGATGTGCCGGAACCGCGGCTCGCCGCCGAGGAACGAATAGCCCGCGAGCCTCGGCTCGTCCTCCGCCACCACACGGGACCCCGACGGCACGTTGACCATGCCGTGGTCACCCGTGATGAGCAGGCAGACATCTGCTGGGAGCGCCTCGACCAGGTGCGTCACCAGATCGTCGACCATCGCCAGGCGTTCCAGCCATTGCCAGGAGCCCACGCCGTGGCCGTGGCCGTCGTGATCCAGCATCCGCTCGTAGCCGTAGACCACCTCGGCAGTCTCGAGGGCCTCGAGCACGAGTCCGGAGAACTCCTCGGCGGCTCCCTCCACGGCGACAGGGAAGAGCCTGCTGCCGCCGAACGCGAGGCGGGTCAGAGCGCTTCCCGCAAAGCGTCCGAGGGTCACTGCCGCGGAGCCACGACCCGACGAAGCGAGGCGTTGGAAGAGCGTGGGGGTCTGGGCGAAGGTACCCAGATCCTCCGGCCCACCTTCCCAGGTGAGCGCGTTGATGACGCGCGAGACGCTGGGTTCGAAGAAGGTGTACCCCACGATGCCGTGCTCGCCAGTGGGCACCCCGCAACCCAGCGAGGTCAGCGACGTGGCCGTCGTGGAGGGCACCGAGCAGGTGAGCCTCGGCGCGTCACGCGCGAGGCGCGACATCGTCTCAGCGTGATCGCCGAACTCCAGCAGCTGATGCCAGCCAAGTCCGTCAACCAGCAGCAGCACGTACCTGCGCGCCCGCGGAAGCGCGATGATCGGCGTTGTCGCATCCAACGTGGCCACAACGCTGGGCAGCAGGTTGGCCAGCGCCAGATCCTCGTAGCGGGGCTCCACGAAGTCTGAGCCCATCAGCCGACCACCGCCTGCAGACGAACGCCGAAGGCGACGAGCCGACGCGCGTTGTCTCCGTCGGCCTGAGGGCTCATCCGGACCGTGATGTCGTCGGGCTGGATCACGCCCGTGTACCCGTGGTCCGCCTCACAGGCTGGATCCTCGCAGGCCGCGGGGCCGAGGTCCACGCGCCTCGCAGCTCCCCACACGATCGTCAGCCACGCCTCGCTGAGCCCGGAGCGGTTCTCCGGATCCTGCAGTGCGCGCGTCACCACGACGGAATCGACCGCCCGCAACGCCACCACCTCGGCAGTGGCCACCGCCTCGGTCTGAGCGCCCTCACCCTCGTCGATGTGGCAGATCAGCAGCTGCCGCGCGGTGCGCACCAGCACAGTCATGTGGCGGTGGAGCTCGTGCCCGGCAAAGGTGGCCTCGTGCTGGACGAGGAAATCGAGCAGCTCCCGCTGGCCCAGCCCCAGCGCCACCGTCTCTGCCACCAGACTGGGGTAGAACCCACACTCTGCGATCTCGGCCAGGAGCTGCGGCGGCAGGGCATTGACGATCTCGACGGACTCAGGCACCCGCCCATTCTGGCACGTTGCACTAGGTTTGGGGTCATGGCTTCCCGCCCCTTCATCGCCGCCCGGATCGAGGATCGGATCAACTCTCTGGTCAATCGCGCCCTCAACAAGCGAGGGTGGGAGGAGTCGATCCTCGCCTTCACCGGCTACGGCACCTCGGAGCAGTTGCGCATCCTCGGTCGAGTGGTGCTGCGCCCGTCGGCTGACCTCGGGATCGTCCAGGCTGCCTCTGCGCTGATCTATCGCCGGGGTTGGCGCAACTTCCTGGGCTCAGCGAAAGTCGGGGCCAGGATCACCGTGGTGATCGGCGATGTCCGGATCCCGGTCCATGCCGACCGGGGCGGGTACATCGACGTGCGGGTCCGCAACCCCGGGCTGCCACCGGGTTGGCACTCGGTCACGCTCGAGGGCGCGGGCGGATCCTCGGCCCTGGCCAGCCTGCAGGTGATCGCCGACGACGTCGATTTCGGGATCGTGAGCGACATCGACGACACCATCTTGTCCACCTGGCTCCCTCGTCCGATGGTGGCCGCATGGAATTCGTTCGTCGTCACCGAACAGGCTCGTCAGGCAGTTCCGGGCATGGCCAGGCTCTACCAGCAGCTCCTCGCCGCCCATCCTGGCTCCCCCATCATCTTCGTCTCCACCGGCGCGTGGAACACCTACCCGATGATCCAACGGTTCACCGCCCGCCACGGGATCCCCCAAGGAGCGATGCTCCTCACGGACTGGGGGCCCACCAACACTGGCTGGTTCCGCAGCGGCCCAGATCACAAGCGCCGATGCCTGCGGGAGCTGGCCCGCGACCTTCCCCAGATCAGGTGGTTGCTGGTGGGAGACGACGGGCAGCACGATCCGGACCTCTACGCCGAGTTCGCCGCGCTGCAGCCGGAGCACGTACGGGCCCGCGCCATCCGTCAGCTCACGCCCGGCGAGCACACACTGGCCCATGGCCTCCCGATGGAGGTCCCCGCCACCGAGGAGCGCTGGGAGCCGGACATGGCGCCGGAGGTGCGCGCCCCGGACGGCGACGGATTGGGCGATAGGCTGCGCGGGTTGCTGTAGCGGACCCAGGCGAGGAGGCGGCCCCATGGCCAAGCCGACGATCGACGACGAGACCTTCGAGGACGAGCACATCCTCGACGTCAACGTCACCGAGGAGATGGAGACCAGCTTCCTGGAGTACGCCTACTCGGTCATCTACTCCCGCGCTCTTCCAGATGCGCGGGACGGGCTGAAGCCTGTGCAGCGACGGATTCTCTTCGCCATGGACGACATGGGCATCCGCCCGGATCGCGGGCACGTCAAGTGCGCCCGCGTGGTGGGTCAGGTGATGGGCCTTCTGCACCCGCACGGAGACGGGGCGATCTACGACGCGTTGGTGCGGGTGGCCCAGGCGTGGTCCATGCGCCTGCCGTTGATCGACGGCCATGGCAACTTCGGCTCGCTGGACGCCGGCCCCGCCGCGATGCGCTACACCGAGTGCCGGATGGCCACCCCCGCCGTGGCCATGACCCGCGGACTCGACGAGGACACCGTCGACTTCAAGGCCAACTACGACGGCAAGGAGTCGGAGCCCGTCGTACTGCCGGCGGCCTTCCCGAACCTGCTCGTCAACGGCGCCACCGGGATCGCCGTCGGGATGGCCACCAACATCGCCCCCCACAACCTCATCGAGGTGGTGGCGGCGCTGCAGCAACTGATCCGCACCCCGGACATCGGGCTCGAGGACCTGATGCGCCACATTCCCGGACCGGACTTCCCCACCGGTGGAAAGATCGTGGGGCTCGACGGGATCCGTGATGCCTACGCCACCGGCCGCGGCACGCTGAAACACCGGGCGACCACACGCATCGAGAAGGTCTCGGCCCGCCGGATGGGAATCATCGCCACCGAGCTGCCCTACATGGTGGGCCCCGAGAAGATCATTGAGCAGATCAAGAAGGCAGTCGACGACAAGAGATTGACCGGCATCGCCGACGTCAAGGACCTCACAGATCTGGCCAACGGCACCCGCCTGGTGATCGAGGTGAAGAACGGGATCAACCCCGAGGCGCTGCTGGAGCAGCTGTTCAAGGTGACCAAGCTGGAAGACACCTTCGCCATCAACGCGGTGGCGCTGGTCGAGGGACAGCCCCGCACACTGAGCCTGAAGGAGATGCTCGAGGTCTTCCTGGCGCACAGACTGGAGGTGACGCTTCGGCGCACCCAGTTCCAGCTCAGGAAGGCCGAGGACCGCCTCCATCTGGTGCGGGGGCTGATGGTCGCCATCGCCGATATCGACGACGTCATCGCCATCATCCGCTCGTCCGCCGACGCGGCCGAGGCACGCGGCAGGCTCACGGTGGCCTTCGACCTGACCGAGACGCAGGCCAACTACATCCTGGACATGCAGTTGCGCAGGCTGACGCGTTTCTCCACGATCGAGCTTGAGAAGGAGGCTGCCGAGCTGTCCGACCTCATCGCCGGACTCCGCGACATCGTCGACGACGACACAGTGCTGCGTCGCGTCGTCAGCAGCGAGCTGGCAGACGTGGCCAAGCAGTTCGGGACCCCTCGCCGGACCGTGCTGCTCGCCTCCTCTGGTGGCGCCCCGACGGCGGCCGCCCCTCTGGAGGTGGCAGACGACCCGTGCTGGGTGCTGCTCAGCGGATCCGGCCTGGTGGCGCGAACGGACGCACAACACGACCTCTCCCCCGATGGGCGGGCCCCGCACGACGTCATCGTCTCTCGCGTGAAGACCACGGCCCACGGCGAGTTCGCGGTGGTGACCAACAGAGGTCGGTTGATCCGCTGCCGTTCGATCGAGCTGCCGACCGTGCCCCTGACCGCGTCGGCCCCGAGCCTCCAGGGCGGTAGCCCAGCGCACGAGCTCTGGCCGTTGGCGGCCGGCGAGCGCCCACTTGGTCTGACCACGCTCGGAGGGGAAACCGCTGGCCTGGCCGTGGGCACCGCCCGTGGCGTCGTCAAGCGCGTCACGACGGAGGTCCTGACCAGGGACGCCTGGGACGTCATCGCGCTCAAGGACGGCGATGAACTGATCGGCGCCGTCGAACTGGCCGACGAGCAGGCCCACCTCGCCTTCATCACCTCCGACGCGCAACTGCTCCACTTCCCCGCCTCGTCTGTGCGCCCCCAGGGCCGCTCCGGCGCCGGGATGGCAGGCATCAAGCTGGCGCCGGAGGCCCGCGTCATCTGGTTCGGTGCGACAGACCCGGCCGCGGACGAGGCGGTGACGATCTCGGGATCGTCCTCCTCGCTGCCCGGCACCGAGTCGGGTATGGCGAAGGTCTCCCCGATGAGCGAGTTCCCGGCCAAGGGGAGGGCCACCGCGGGCGTGCGTGCTCACCGCTTCCTCAGGGGCGAAGACACTCTTCTCATCGCCGCCATCGGCGCAGCACCGGTGGTCGCGGCCGCTGCGAGCGGCTCTCCCGTAGAGCTGCCGACCGCTCACGGTCGCCGCGACGGCTCTGGCGCACCACTGTCCCAGCCGGTGGCCGCACTCGCAGGACGCGGCTCTGCGAGGGGGTAGGACCGGTAGCATCACGGACGGAAGGGAGGCCCATCATGAGCTTCGAGGATCTGCTCACCAGCAACCTGGCCTATGCCGACGGGTTCACCGACGGCGGTTTCGACGGCATCGCCAAGGCCGGCGTCGCCATGGTGACCTGCATGGATTCCCGGATCGAGCCGCTCGCCATGCTTGGACTCCGGCTGGGCGATGCGAAGATCCTGCGCTCGCCCGGAGGCCGCGTCTCCTCCTCGGTCCTCACCGGCTGTGTCCTGAGCGTTCAGCTGCTGCATGTGGACCGGATCATGATCGTGCCGCACACTCGCTGCGCGATGGCCTCGGGCACGGACGATGACATTCGCAGGGTGATCGCCGCCAAGACCGGGATCGACACCTCCTGGATCTCGTTCGGCGCCAGCCCCGACCAGCAGGCACGGCTGCGGGCCGACGTCGATATGGTGAACAACCATCCGCTGATCAAGGGTCAGGCAGAGGTCGGCGGCTTCATGTACGACGTGGACACGGGTCTGCTCACGCAGGTGATCTGAGTCACCGTGAGCCGGGCAGCAACACCCGGTGGGCTCCTCGGATGTGTGCCTCGCAGAGGTTGGCCGCGTTGGCGCCGTCGCGGGCGCTGAGCGCGCGGTGGATGCCCGCATGCTCCGCCAGTAGCCGCAGCCGCAGCGCCTCCCAGTTCGGGATCCGCTCCTCGGCCCCGAGGATGGGCCGTGCAACGGCTTCACGGATCGCGATGGTCATGTCGCGGATCAGCCGGTTGGCGCCCAGGCCGGCGATCGCGACGTGAAATGCCGTGTCGAGCTCGTTGAACCGCGCGGTGTCCGAGACCGCGACCATGGACTCGGCCAGCCTGCCCAGGTCCGCCAGCGACGCGTCGTCCGCGTGGACCGCAGCCGCCTCCGCAGCAGCTCGCTCCAGCACCACGCGCGTCTCGGTGAGTTCGTCGAAGGAGATCGCGTCCAAGGCGACGTGCAGCTTGAGCATCCGCCCCAGCGCCGGACCTTGACTCGCGGCCACGCGGGTTCCCCGCCCTGGACCGGTGTGGGAGGTGATCACCCCCTGCGCCTGCAGGACCTTGATCGCCTCCCTCACCGCGCTGCGGCTGGTCCCCAGCTGCGTGGCCAGCTCCCGCTCGTTCGGGAGCCTCGCGTCCTTGCTCAGCCTCCCTGCCAGGATCTCACTTGTCAGGAAGTCCAGAGCTGTGTCGAATCCGCCGGCGGTCATTGACCCATTGTGGCGCACGGGGAAAGTCTTGACATGGGTGCCATCGACACCATATGGTCAGACCAGATATTTTGGTCTGACCATATGAACGACGGAGTTCACCGATGCTCTTGGAAACCTTCCAACCAGTCACCAATCCCCTTGGTGCCCAATGGCTGTCAGCCCTCGTGGCGGTGATTCCGGTTGTCGCCATGTTGGTCACGCTCGGGCTCCTCCGCTGGAAGGCACACCACGCCGGCCCCTTCTCCTGGGCCATGGCCCTCGTCGTGGCGGTCACCGCGTTCGGCATGCCGGTCACAACCGCCCTGGCCACCAGTGCGCACGGCTTCGTCTACGGCATCTTCCCCATCGTGTGGATCCTGCTGACCGCCATCTGGATGTACGAGGTGACGGTGGCCTCGGGCCGCTTCGAGGACCTTCGCCGCACGTTCTTCCTCATCAGCGACGATCCCCGCGTGCTGGCCCTGCTCATCGCCTTCAGCTTCGGCGGGTTGCTCGAGGCCCTCGCCGGATTCGGGGCGCCGGTGGCGATCACGGCCGCCATGCTCGTGGCCATCGGGTTCTCCCCCCTGCGCTCGGCGATGATCGCGCTGCTCGCCAACACCGTCCCTGTCGCCTTCGGTGCGGTCGGCCTCCCCGTTCTGATGGCCGCCAAGACTGGCGGCTTCGACGATGTCCTCGCCATCTCTCCCATCACCGGTCGCATCACGGCGATGCTGTGCCTCGTCGTGCCGTTCCTTCTGCTCCACGTCATGGACGGCAGGCGCGGCCTCAAGGAGGTGTGGCCGTTCGGCCTCGTGGTGGGACTCAGCTTCGGGGTGACCAAGTGGATCGCCTCCGCCAGTCCCCTCTGGAACCTCACCGAGGTGTTCGCCGCCGTCGCCAGCGTGGGTGTGGCCATCGTCTTCCTCAAGGTGTGGCACCCCACCGGCGGAGAAGCCGCCACCGAGCGGATCGGAATCCCTCTCGACACCACCGTCGAAGGCCACGAACGGCACACGATGACCTCCGATGTAGGCGCCGCAGCACTGACCGGCCGCCGGATCGTGATGTCCCTGGTGCCCTACATCCTCGTGATCATCGTCTTCGGCCTCGCCGCCCTCCCGCCGGTCAAGGCGGCCCTCGTCAGCACCGACATCAAGATCAGCTGGCCGGGACTCTCAGAGATGCTCAACGTGGCCGGGGACCCAGCCACCCACCAGACCTACACCCTCGCCTGGGCCTCCACCCCCGGCATCCTGCTGGCCCTCGTGGCCGTTGTCACCGGCCTGATCTACGGAATGTCGCTGGGTCACATCTTTCGGGTGCTGTGGGCCAATGTGAAGAAGCTGAGGTTCGCCATGCTGACCATCGGCTCGGTGGTGGCGCTCGCCTACGTGATGGGCGACTCGGGACAGACCCTCGCCCTGGGCCTGTTTTTCGCCGGTGCCGGGATGGTCTACCCGTTCGTGGCTCCGGTGCTCGGCTGGATCGGCGTCTACGTGACCGGCTCCGACACCTCGGCCAACATCCTCTTCTCCGGCCTGCAATCCAGCGTCGGCGCCGAGATCGGCCCCGGGAGCCACCTCGGAACCGAGGACATGCGGGCGCTCCTCGTCGGTTCAAGCGCCGCCGGCGGCGTGGTGGGCAAGATGATCTCACCGCAGTCCCTCACCGTCGCCTCGACCGCCATCGGCATCCCCGGAGCCGAATCGGTGATCCTGCGGCGCATCATCAAGTGGAGCATCGTGCTCCTCGCCCTCCTCTGCCTGATCTCAGGCCTGATGTCCACGCCAGTGCTCAGCTGGCTGCTCCCCTGATCGAAAGGCCAACGATGACCACCGCACCCCACGTCGCGCTCTTCGCGACCTGCATCACAGACACGATGAAGCCCTCCATCCCGATCGCCACCGTCAAGCTCCTGGAACGCCTCGGCTGCCGCGTCTCCTACCCCGAGAAGCAGACCTGCTGCGGACAGATCATGACCAACACGGGCTACTGGAAGGAGGCGCTGCCCACCGTCCGCAACTACGCGGCCAGCTTCGGCGCCTACGACTACATCGTCGCCCCCTCCGGATCCTGCGTCGGCTCAGTGCGGGAACAGCACGCGATGCTCGCCCGCCACGCAGGTGACTCCGGGCTGGA
The DNA here is from genome assembly GCF_014164775.1 of Tessaracoccus sp. MC1679. Lineage (GTDB taxonomy): Bacteria > Actinomycetota > Actinomycetes > Propionibacteriales > Propionibacteriaceae > Arachnia. The sequence goes on along the minus strand of NZ_JACJGB010000004.1, from coordinate 348,570 downwards.
GGCCGAGGCCTCGGCCGTGGCTGCTCGCACCTACGAGCTCACCGAGTTCATCGTCGACGTCCTCGGCGTCACCGATGTCGGCGCCTACTTCCCCCACCGCGTCACCTACCACCCCACCTGCCACTCGATACGCATCGCGAAGGTCGGGGACCGGCCGCTGCGCCTCCTTCAGGAGGTCCGCGGGATCGATCTGGTGGATCTGCCCAACGCGGACCAGTGCTGCGGCTTCGGCGGCACCTTCTCGGTGAAGAACCCCGCGGTCTCAGTGGCCATGGCCTCCGACAAGGCCCGTCACGTCCGCTCGACGGACGCTGAATACCTGGTGGCCGGCGATCATGCCTGCCTCATGAACATCGGCGGCGTGCTGCACCGTCAACGCGCCGGCATCAAGACCATCCACCTGGCCGAGATCCTGGCCACCACCGAGGAGGCACAGCGATGAACACGCGGCGCACACCGGAGCCCGGCTCCTGGTTGGGCATCCCCCCGTTCCCGGAGGCGTCAAAGGGGGCCCTGGAGAACGCCGAGCAGCGCAAGAACCTGCGCCACGCCACGGGCACCATCCGCGGCAAGCGCGTCGTGCGCGCCGCCGAGGTCGAGAACTGGGAAGAGCTGCGCACCGCCGGCGCCCAGATCAAGGACCGCGTCGCGCGTCACCTCGAGCAGTACCTCCTCGAGGCGGAGGCATCCATGACGGCCGCGGGCATCACCGTGCACTGGGCCCGCGACGGAGCTGACGCCAACCGCATCGTCTCCGACATCGCCAAGGCCAAGGGCGTCGACGAGGTGGTCAAGATCAAGTCCATGGTCACCCAGGAGATCGACCTCAACGAGCACCTCGAGGCGGAGGGCATCGCGGCGTGGGAGACAGACCTTGCCGAGCTCATCGTGCAGCTCGGACACGACCTGCCCAGCCACATCCTGGTGCCGGCCATCCACCGCAACAGGTCCGAGGTGCGCGAGATCTTCACCGAGGAGATGGGGCGCTACGGCGTCGCTGCGCCCGAGGGAATCTCCGATGACCCCACCGAGCTGACCAACGCGGCCAGGGCCCACCTGCGGGAGAAGTTCCTCCGGGCGAAGATGGGCGTCTCGGGCGGCAACTTCATCGTAGCCGAGACCGGCACTCTGGTGATCGTCGAGTCCGAAGGCAACGGCCGCATGTGCCTCACTCTTCCCGAGACCTTCGTCTCCATCGTCGGCATCGAGAAGATCCTTCCGACGCTGGAGGACCTCGAGGTCTTCCTCAAGCTCCTCCCCCGGTCCTCCACCGGCGAGCGGATGAACCCCTACACCTCGTTCTGGACGGGCGTCACCCCTGGTGACGGTCCCCAAGATCTGCACGTGATCCTGCTGGACAACGGGCGGACCAACGCACTCGCCGACCCTGTGGGGCGTGCAGCGCTGCGGTGCATCCGCTGCTCGGCCTGTCTCAACATCTGTCCCGTGTATGAACGGGTCGGCGGCCACGCCTACGGCTCTCCCTACCCCGGCCCCATCGGCGCCATCCTCGGACCGCAGCTGCGCGGGATGGAGGCGCCCAACGACCGTGCCCTGCCGTTCGCGTCCACGTTGTGCGGCGCCTGCAACGACGTGTGTCCCGTCCGGATCCCGTTCACAGACATTCTCGTCCACCTGCGTCACAAGGCGGTCGAGTACAAGACCTCCAAGCATCCCACCGGCGAGCAGGCCATCATGAAGGGCGCCGGATGGGTGATGGCCGACGGCTCGCACCTCGAGACGGTCCAGGTGGGCAGCCGGCTCGCGGGGCGGATGTTCAAGGGCAGGTGGCTGGGCCCGATGCCCATCCCGATCGCATCCCGATGGCTCAACGCCCGGGACACCGAAGCTCCACCCACCCAGACCTTCCGCCAATGGTGGAAGAAGAACCACGAAGGGGGCGCGAAGTGAACGCGCGAGATGAAGTGCTCCGCCGCGTGCGGGAGGCCACCAAGGACGTCACCGAGCCCCGCCCAGAGGTCGACGTGCCCGTCGAGTGGACCTACGGACAGCCCTTGGCCACAGCGGACGTTCTCGCGGACTTCGTCGAGAAGGTCGAGGACTACAAGGCGACGGTGACCCGGTGCGGGCAGCAGGAGGTGGGCCAGGCCCTGGTCTCCGCGCTGCAGAACCTGGGCGCCACCAGCGTCGTGGTGCCTGGCGGGTTCCCGGAGGAGTGGACTGACGCGCTGAGTGCTGCGGGCATGGTCCTGCACTCCGACGAGCCGCCGCTGACCCACGCTCAGCTCAACGTGATCGACGCCGTGGTGTCGACCTGCGCGGTCGCCATGGCCGACTCCGGCACCATCGCGCTCGACCATTCCGCGGGGCAGGGACGCCGAGCCCTCTCGCTGCTTCCAGATCGGCACATCTGTGTGGTGCGTTCGGATCAGGTGGTCAGCGATGTGCCCGAGGGGATCGCGCGGCTGGCACCCGCCCTGAGGGGGCATCGACCGGTGACCTGGTTGAGTGGGGGCTCCGCCACCAGCGACATCGAGCTCAGCAGGGTCGAAGGCGTGCACGGACCCCGCCACCTGTCGGTGGTCCTGGTCGACTGATCCGCCCCTGCCTGGTGGAGGCCGGCCGCGTCACGCGTCGATGCGGTCGGCCTCCAACGCGTAGGCGCCCTCGATGATGAACTCCTTGCGCGGGGCGACGTCATTTCCCATCAGCATTTCGAAGACCCGCTCAGCGTCTGCCGCGTCGTCGACGGTGAGCCTCCGGAGGGTGCGGTGCTTCGGGCTCATTGTGGTGTCGGCCAACTGGTCGGCGTCCATCTCACCCAGCCCCTTGTAGCGCTGCGGTTCCTTGAAGTTCTGCCCCCGCTTGGTCAGTTCGGCGGCCTTCCTCTGATACTCCGCGTCCGAGTAAGTGTAGATGTACTTGTCGTAGCCCTTCTTCGGGTTGATCAGCTCGAACCGGTGCAGCGGCGGCACGGCCGAGAACACGCGGCCGGCCTCGACGAGCGGGCGCATGTAGCGGAAGAACAGGGTTGCCAGGAGGCAACGGATGTGGGCGCCGTCGGAGTCCGCGTCCGCCATGAAGATGACCTTGCCGTAGCGGGCGGCCTCCACGTCGAACGTACGTCCCGACCCGGCGCCGACCACCTGGATGATCGAGGCGCACTCGAGATTCTTCAGCATGTCGCCCACCGACGCCTTCTGGACGTTGAGGATCTTCCCCCTGATGGGCAGCAGCGCCTGGAACTCCGAGTTCCGCGCCACGTTCGCGGTACCCAGGGCCGAGTCGCCCTCGACGATGAACAGTTCGGTGGCGTAGACGTCGTTGGATCGGCAGTCCTTCAGCTTGGGCGGCAGCGTGGAGGATTCGAGCGCGTTCTTGCGGCGCTGGTTCTCCTTGTGCGCCCTGGCCTGCACGCGGGTGCGGGAGGCGCTCACCACCTTCTCCATCAGGGTGCGGGCCACGGGGCGGATCGCAGCCTTGGAGCTGGTGAGGAACTCCCCCATCTCGCGCTCGATGATGCCCGCCACCAGCTTCTGGACCGGCGGCGTGCCGAGGACCTCCTTGGTCTGTCCCTCGAACTGGGGCTCGGCCAGCCTGACAGTCACCACCGCGGTGAGCCCCTCCATGCAGTCGTCCTTGAGCACCTCCTCGCCCGCCTTGAGCAGGCGTGTGCCCTCCAGGGACTTGACGAACGCGCGGGTCAGTCCCCGCTCGAAGCCCGACACATGCGTGCCGCCCTTGGGTGTTGCGATGATGTTGACGAAGGACTTCACCGCCGCGTCGTAGCCGGTGCCCCAGCGCACCGCGACATCGACCTCCAGTTCGCGCTCAACGTCCGTCGGGGTCATCGCGCCCGTTTCGTCGAGCATGGGGACCGTCTCGACGAAGGAGTCCGTCCCCTGGAGTCGGATGACGTCCGTCAGCGGTGCGTCCGACGCGAGGAAGTCCGCGAACTCCGTGATGCCGCCGAGGTGGACGAACGACTCCCTGACCGACTCCCCGGTCCGCGCGTCGTCGACCTGGATCCGCAGGCCCGGCACGAGGAAGGAGGTCTGGCGTGCGCGGTCGTGCAGGTGGCTGAGGGACAGCTCGGCGTCCGCAAGGAAGATCTGACGGTCCGGCCAGTAGCGGACCCGCGTGCCGGTGGTGGCCTTGGCCACGCGGCCCGTCTTCCGGAGGCCGCCCTGGGGTGTGAACGGCGCGGAGGGGCCGTCGCCGGCGAAGACTCCGGGTACCCCCCGACGGAAGCTCATCGCCCAGGTGGCCCCGTTGCGGTCCACCTCCACATCCAGCCGCGAGCTGAGCGCGTTGACCACGGAGGCTCCGACGCCGTGCAGACCACCGGTGGCGTTGTAGGAGGAGTTGCCGAACTTGCCTCCTGCGTGCAGCTTGGTGAACACCACCTCGACGCCGGAGAGCCCGGTGCGGGGCTCGGTGTCCACGGGGATGCCGCGGGCATGGTCGACCACCCCAACCGACCCGTCGGCGCCGAGTGTGACCTCAATCTCGCCGCCGTAGCCGGAGAGTGCCTCGTCAACGGAGTTGTCGATGATCTCCCAGAGGCAGTGCATGAGGCCGCGGGTGTCCGTGGATCCGATGTACATGGCCGGCCGCTTCCGGACCGCCTCCAAGCCTTCAAGAACCAGCAGATTCTTGGCTTCGTAGTCTCTGGAGTGTGGTTGGTTGCTCTTCGGGCTCTGCACCGGCCCAGATTACCCACGTCAGACAGGGAACATTGTGGAGGCCAGCTACGTTTGATTACCAAGAAGCACCAGAGGTGAGGAGCCCACAATGACTGAAGTAGCCATCGACCCGACGCTCACCGCTATCGATCGCTGTGATCGATGCGGTGCGCAGGCATATCTCCGCGTGTTCCTGCGCAACGGCGGCGAACTGCTGTTCTGCTCGCACCACGCGACACAGCACCGCGAGAAGCTCACCGAGGTGGCAGCCAGGATCCAGGACGAGACGGACAGACTCAGCCGGCAGTGATCCAACGCTCGATCAGGTGGCGCGCGATAGACGCCCTACCTGGCAGCGTGACAGCACCGGACTCGACGGCGGCGGCGAGGTCTCCGCGGGTGTAGTAAGCACCTTCGGCGATCTCGTCGCCGTCGACGTTGATCCGGGAATCCACCGCACGCCCCGTGAACCCCAGCATGAGGGAGCGTGGCATCGGCCATGGCTGGCTGGAGACGTACTCCAGCGTCTCGAGGACAACACCCACCTCCTCCGCGACCTCACGGTGGCACGCCTGTTCGGCAGACTCCCCCGCTTCGATGAATCCGGCCACGATGGAGACCCGGGTGGCCTGCCACTGGCTCTGGCGGGCCAGCAGGAGCCGATCCTCGTGGTCCGTGATGGCGACGATGACGCACGGATCGATCCGCGGGAAGGCCAGGGCGCCACACGCCGGACAGATCCTCCTGGCGCCGGCGAGGTCCGGCACGGTGGGGGCGGCGCATCGCTCGCAGACGGGCGCCTGCAGATGCCAGCGGGTCAGCGCTACCGCTGCCCCCAGGGGGTGGTGCTCGGAAGGATCCACGTCCCTCCATCCCAGGGTTTCGCCGTGCAGGGAAGCCACCGGTCTGGCGAACCAGGGCCTGCCGTCGAACAGGCCGAGCAGAATGTCCTCGGGGCGGCGATCGCCCGCTCCCTCGAGCGGCTTCGGGCGGCCGCCCAGCGAGGCGACGTTTCCCTGGGCATCCACCTCAAGGACGACGGCGGCCCGCCACGATGCGTCGATATCACCCGCGACGCGCAGGCCGGGTGCCCGATCCAGGCCGGACGGCACGCTCCAGTGGTTCATCGTGGTTCCATTCCCGCCTTCAGCGCCGCATCGATGAGTGATGCGGGGGCCTCGACGAAGCGCAATTGGTCTGCCAGGACATGGTAGAACGCCGCGCCCACCCGTGCGGGGTCCAGCCCGCGTGCTTCCGCCCAGGCCTGCCGGTACACCGCCAGCTGCAGTGGATCCGCGCGACGCGTTGAGGTCTTCCAGTCCACCACCAGGTACTGGTATCCGTCGCGGTCCCACTCGTAGACGGCGTCGATCCTGCCGCGGAGCACGTGGGGCCCCCGCGACATCACGAACGGCACCTCCACCCCCAGCGGTGTGAGGTGAGCGAACCGGCCGGCCTCGAACGCCGCCACCAGCCGCGTGAGCTCACCCGGCTCCGCCGAAGGTCCCCCCTCCATCTCCTCCAACGGGGCGGGCAGCTCGAAGCGATCCTGGAGCCAGGCGTGGAACCGGTCTCCCACCCGGGCCTCCTGCGACGGGGGCCTGGGCATCCGTCGCAGGAGTGAGGCGGCGAACGCGGACGGATCTGTGCGCAGCGCCATGAGGGCCGTGGCTGAGAGCCCCTCCGGCAGGACGACGCCGCGGTCGTTTCTGCGGTTGGCGAGAGCAGCCAGGTGCCGGGCGCTCTCGTCCCACGCCGCCACACGGGCCTCCTCCTCGGCAGACAGCGTGCCGGACAGCCACGTCCAAGCCGCGCGCTCCGACTCCGTCGCGCCCACCATGCCTGCCGCCTCCCGCACCAGGTCCGAGGCCGTCCGTCGAGCGGCCACGACATCCGCGTCGAGCGCGGCCGGCCAGGCCGCCCGGGTCGGCGTCGCTGGCACGGGGTTGGTGTCGGCTCCCCGCGTGGCCACGTCGAGATAGCACTGGGCAGCATCAGCTGCCTCCCGCACTACGCTGAAGTAGGGCGACTCGCTCCGGGGCCGCACGTTGCCTGGGGTCCAGACGTGGCTGGAGGCGACGAGCAGCCGTTTGGCCCTGGTGACCGCCACGTACGCCAGCCGGTCCTCTGACAGTCGGTGGTCGGCTTTCGTGGCCTCACGGTAGGCGCTCAGCCCGTCCTTGGTGTAGTGGCCCAGCTGCGGAATGCTCGAGGCGTCGCCACGAAGGGGGGCGGGGAGGCTCTCCGCGCGGCTGGGCCAGGTTCCCGATCGGGACTCGGAGGGGAACACCTTGTCCACGAGGCCTGGAAGGAACACGGTGTCCCACTCGAGGCCCTTGGCGCGGTGAACGGTCATCAGCTTGACCGAGTCAGCCTCGGTGGGCACGGACTGCTGCAGCCCCTCCCCGAAGTCTTCTTCCGCGTCCAGGTAGGCGAGGAGACCGGTCAGGCTCCCGTCGCCGTCGACGTCCGTGTAGCTCGCCACCTCGGCGACGAACCGGGCCACCTGGCTGGTCTCGGAGCCGCCTGCGAGGAGTTCGGCCTCCAATCCCAGGGTGGCGATGACCCGGGTGACCAACTCCGCCACAGGCTCTGAAGCGTGCCGCCGCAGTTCCTCGATCTCCAGGCCGAACCTGCGCAGCCTGTCCCGCGCGGCAGCGCTGAAGGGGAGTTCCCCCGGGTCCGAGACGGCGTCGAGCAGGCAGAGCACCTCGCCGGGGTCGGCCTGCGTGACCGCGTTGGCGAGGGCGTCGTCGAGACCGCTGGGCGCGCGCGGAACGCTGGCCACCTGCCTGGCCCGTTCGCCGAGGAGCTCCAGATCCCCGAGTCCCAGCTGCCAACGCGGGCCCGCAAGCAGTGAGATGACTGCGGGGTTGGCCGTCACATCGTCCATCACCCGGAGCGTGGACACGATGGGAGCCACCTCCGGAAGTGCCAGCAGCCCGCCGAGGCCCACGATCTCGACCGGAACGTCCCGCGTCCGCAGCGCCTCGAACAGCGGCGCCAGCAGTGCGTTGCGGCGCACCAGGATGGCCTGATCCAGCCAGCTGGTGCCGGTCTCGTGGCGAGCCACCACGCTCTCGGCGATCCATTCCACCTCGTCGGCGAAGGTGTCGAAGGTGGCCGCTGCCACCATGGCGCTGGGCGCGTCTGGGGGGGCCACGAGGGAGACGCCAGCCTCGCCCGGGGCTGAGGCGAGTCCCCGCGCCAGCGCATTACCGACGTCGAGGATCTGCTGCCCGCTGCGACGGTTGATGCTGAGGGTGTGGCGCGATGCAGGGGTACCGTCGCCGCGCCGGAACTGCATCGGGAACTCGAGGATGTTGCCCGACGCCGCCCCCCTCCACCCGTAGATGGCCTGGTAGGGATCACCGACGGCCGTGACGGGGAACCCCATGGCGTCTCCGGACGGCGGTCCGGTGAACAGCTCGCGGAGGAGGCGCGCCTGAGCCGAGGACGTGTCCTGGTATTCGTCCAGCAGAACCACCCGGAAGCGGCGGCGCAGCTCCTCGCCGACGGCTGGCACCTGGGTGACCAGCCGCACCGCCTCGCGGAGCTGGTCAGCGAACTCGACCACGCCGAGGCTCTGCTTCATAGCCTGATACTGGCCGACGAGGTGCAGCAGCTCGCGGCGCTCGGCGGTCGCGTCCAGGGCCCTGGCGACGTCACGCATGGTCCGGCCCCGGTACAGCGGTGCCTCGGCGAAGCGCTGCTCGGCTCGGGCGCACTCCTCTTCGACGTCCGCCGAAGTGACCAGGTGCGACTGCATCTCCGCGTCGAGCGCCAGGACGCGCTCCGGGATGCTGTGGTGGCTCAGCCGGCTGATGCTGTGGAAGGGGCCGGGCGCGTCGGCCACCACCCGGGTGGCCAGCCGGAATCGACTCGCCCCGGTGACCATGACGGGGTCCCTGTCGATGCCGATCCGCAGCCCGAACTCGCTCACCAGCCTGGCCGCGAACGAGTCGTAGGTCATGACCAGTTCCGCGCCCTCGCCGTCGATCCCCGTCAGGACCCCGGCCCGGTCCAGGGCGGAGGACACCCGCGCGGCCAGTTCTGCCGCCGCCTTACGCGTGAACGTCAATCCGAGAACCTCTTCCGGGCGCACCTGCCCGGTGCCCACCAACCAGACCACGCGGGCGGCCATGACGGTGGTCTTCCCGCTGCCCGCGCCGGCGATGATGACCGCAGGCTCCAGGGGTGCGGTGATGGCGTCGAGCTGCTCCTGGGAGAAGGGGATCTGCAGGGCGTCGATCAGCTGCTCCGGGGAGGAGAACGGTCGCCTGCGGAGGGGATGGATGGTCACCGCGCAACCCCCGTCCTGGGCCCCTTGGCCGGGCAGGACGCGGCGAACGCACAGTAGCGGCAGGCGTCGCACTCCACCGCGTCAAACCGGGCCTCCCGGATGATGTCCACGCCTTCCGCGATCCGATCGTGGACCCAGGTGGGTCCGGGCCCGGGCTCCACGCCGGCCAGCCGCGGTACCTCGTCGATGGAGGGTTGCGCCACCAGCGTCGGCAGGGCATCACCGCTGCGGAGGAACAACAGAGCGGGCGGAGCCACTGAGCGCTCTCCGGGCGCCAGGTCGTCGAAGGCGCCTAGCGATGCCGCAAGTTGGTAGATGCCCAGCTGGGCGTGATCCGCCACGTCCGCCTCCTTCAACACCCGCCGTCCCGTCTTCATGTCGACGACCCGCAGCCGCCCGTCCGGCTGCCTCTCCAACCTGTCCACTGTCCCGTCCAGCACAACCTCCGTGCCCGCAACTGTCAGCGGCACCCTGAACCGACGCTCGACCGCCAGGAGGGTGTTGGGATTGTGGTGGTGGTATCGCGAGAACCTCTCGATGGCCTGATCGATCTCAGAACGCTCAGTGACCGACAACCATTCCGTCTCGAAGGGGATACGCAGCCACACCTCATCCAGTTTCGCGCGCATCTGGTCAGCCGAGAGGTTGTCGGTGGCGGCATGCTTGGCCAGCAGGTGCACCACGTCTCCCACGGAGGCCCGGGACTTGCGGCCAGCCTCAGCCTTGGCCCGCCGCGAGAGGAACCAGCGGCGCGGACACTCCAGCAGGGTCTCCAGGGATGATCCTGTGATGACCACCGGGCCGCTGTGTTCGGCCGACGACGACGTAGGCCCGGCCGTCCCCCACCACTGATCGGGATCAGCCCCCGGGAAGGCCCGGCTGCCGTCCTGGGTGGCTGACGCCGCCAGGCCCGCCAGTCTGAGGGCGGCGGCCCGGCGCAGGCCGGGCGAGGACGATTCGTCGACCGCCGCACGACGAAGGTCGCCTACGAGGGCGGAAGCTGAGAGCAGCTTGTCCGGCCTGCCGTGGATGCGCTCCACCTCGACCCCCAGCTCGGCCAGGAACCTTGACGGCCGGCCGCCCTCGCCGTCGACACCCTGGACGCCGCTGACATGCAGCGCTGAGCGGGCGCGGCTGCACGCGACGTAGAACAGCTGACGCTCATTGCCGAGCTGCGGCACCGCTCCGGGGGATGCCAGCTCCTCGGGGCCGAGCCGATCAGAATCGAGCAGGAGGCCGGCCCTGGTCAGCCTCGGCCAGAGGCCCTCCTGCACGCCGACCACCCACACCCGCTCCCAGCCCAGGCCCCGGGTGCGGTGCGCGGTGACGACGCGCACGCCCCTGCCCGCCGCGGTCAGCTCACGGCCGGTATCCGCCGGGATCTCCTGGCCCGAGATCTCACCCAGGAACGTCTGCGCGCCGGCGGCGCCACGCAGGTCCTCCTGCCTCGAGGCGAGGTCGAACAGTTCCACGATGGCGTCGAGATCCGCATTGGCGCGGCGCGAGCCCCTCAGCGCCTGCTCGCGCAGCCGGTCCGCCCACCCGGTGCCGTCCCACAGGTGCCAGAGCGCCTCCTGCACCTCCGCGCCGCCCGCCATCATCGCCGACGCTTCCGCCAACAGCGCGGCGAGGGCACGCAGCGCTTCGGCCTCCGCGGACTCGAGTCCCTCGAGGAGCAAGGGGTCAGCGAGGCTCTTCGCCAGTAGGGCCTGGGAGTGGCCGAGCTGGCGGTGCCTCGCGAGGAGCTGGCGCCCCAGCCGACGCTGCGCCACCCCGTCGAGGCCGCACAGGGGAGACGAGACCAGCAGCCGGGCCTCATCCGCCTCGGGCCCCGAGGTCCTCGCCGCGACCGTCAGCGCGAGCAGCAGGGTGGAGACGGCCGGCTGCTCGGACAACGCGATCTCGTCTCCCGAGACATCCACCGGTACCCCGAGCCGCAGCAGCTCTCTGGCGACGGCGCTCAGCTGCGTGCGCCCCGCCCGGGTCACCACGGCGAGGTCCGACCAGGCCAGCCCATCGACCGCCACGCAGTGCCGCAACTCCGCCGCGACATGGGCCAGCTCCGCCGACTCGTCATCGAAGACACGGGCGTGCGCCTCCCCCACGCCCGCCACCGGCGTGGGCGACGGGGGCGCGAGCCGAGGACCGATCCGGACGCTGAGCGCATCCAGCGCCCCGGCAACCCGGGCGGTGGCCCGATGGCCTTGCCCCAGCGTCAGCAGCCGCGCACCCGGAAGCTCCGCGATATCCGCCAGTGCGGTGGGGCTGGCGCCCCGGTAGCCGCCGATCCGTTGCCGGGGGTCCCCCACCGCCAGCAGGGGGAGACCCAGCCCCGCAAGGTCTGCCAGGAGGCCCACCTGGGCGGGGTCCGCCTCCTGGACGTCGTCGATGAGGAGGGCGTCGAACGACGCCCCGACGCCCGACGCGACACCCGGCTCGGTGAGCAGCAGGCGGGTGCGGTAGACGAGTTCGGTGTAATCCAGCGTGCCGGAGAAGTCCCCCACCGTGAGGTAGTCCTCCATGAATCGTGCCGCGGCGGCGAACGTCTCATCCCCCGCGGCGACGGCGAGCCCGGCCAGGCGCTCAGGATCCAGAGACAGCTGCCTGGCTCTGGCCAGGACCTCGCGCAGCTGACGGGCGAAGGCCCTGGTGCCCAGTGCCGCCCTGACCGACTCGGGCCACGCGTCCGGGCCCATGCCGGGGATCAGCTCGCGGATCCGCTGCTCCTGCTCCGGCGCACGGAGGAGACGCCAGGGGGCGTCCTCGTGGGGCCAGTAGCGCCGCAGGAGGCCCAACGCGAGGCCGTGGATGGTGGTGACCTGCGGGTTCACCTGAGCCGCGGTGATCTGTCGGCTGATCTCCCTGCGCAGCTGCTGCGCGGCCGAGCGTGAGTGCGACAGCACGATCAGCCGCTCAAGGCTGCCCCCCTCACGGACGCGCCGCGCCGCGGCAGCGGCCAGGAGCGTGGTCTTTCCGGTACCCGGTCCCCCGACCACAACTGTGACTCCGCGGACTGGCTCCGTGGCCGCCAACTGCTCGCCGGTGAGGATGTGCGCCTCGACGGGAGGTGGCGGAAGGACGCGAAACTGCATGGGTCCTATGCAACCAGCAACCCCCGACATTTCCACACCGCCCCGTGGCAGGCTTGGCCTCGAGCGGAGGGCAGAGGCCATGAGTGAGCGCATAGCAACCGAGATCGACGGGCTTCCACTCGCGTTGAGCAACCTGGACAAGCCGCTGTTCCCCTCCGGGTTCACCAAGGGTGAGCTGATCGCCTACTACGTGGAGATCGCGGACACGATGCTCCCCCACCTCCACGATCGCGCACTCACCCGGGTCCGGTTCCCCAACGGGACATCAGGCGAGTCGTTCTACGAGAAGAACGTCCCGCCGGGGGCCCCAGCCTGGGTCTCGTCGGTCGATGTTGCCACCTCCGCAGGCACCGTCACCTACGTCACGGCCTCCCGCCGCGCGGACCTGGCCTGGTTGGCCAACCTGGCCGCCGTCGAGCTCCACACACCCCAGTGGCGGGTCCGTGACGCCACCGGTTCACCCGATGGGATCCTGCTCAGCGGCCCGGACGAGCCGCGCTCCACGACGCTCATCGTCGATCTCGATCCAGGCTCGGGCATCACCCCCGCCGACTCGGCCAAGGGGGCGATCCTCGCCGCCACGGTGCTCGCGCAGATGGGCCTCGAGGCCTTCGCGAAGAGCTCCGGCAACAAGGGGCTCCAGCTGAGCGTTCCGATCCGGCCGACCCCCGCCTCGCACGTCCACGCCTTCGCGATGGCGCTGGCCCAGCACCTCGCGCAGCGGTATCCCCGGCAGTTCGTCGCCGTCATGAGCAAACAGGCACGGGCGGATCTCATCTTCGTCGACTACGGGCAGAACCTGGCCGCTCGCAATACCGTCACCGCCTACTCGGTGCGCGGGCTTGACTCACCGTCGGTCGCCACTCCGCTTACCTGGGAGGAGGTCGCCGCACTCAGCCCTGACGCCCCGGTCCGGGTTACTCCGGCGCAGATGCTCGAACGGGTCGCCGCCCACGGTGATCTCTGGGTGGGCACCCTCCCGACTGCGGACTCGCCGGTCCTGCCGCCCCCCGAGTTCTGACAGGATGGAGCCAGCACCCGCACCGGACGGAGGACGCATGAAGTCTGAGCCGAACCCCTCCTCCAGAGCTCACTATGTACGCGAGCCGGCCTTGTGGGTGGGCGGGTGCAGCGACACGGGGCTCAGACACCACACCAACCAGGACGCCATGTCCATGGCCGTGCGTTCCGAGCCCAGCCCCGCGGCGGTGGTGGCGGTTGCCGATGGTGTGAGCACAGCACGGGGCTCCGAGCTGGCCTCGCTCGTCGCCGCTGAGACCGCGGTAGAGGTCCTGATCAGGCGGCGTGCTGCGGGCAGCAGCGAGGCGGGCGCCTTCGTCGAGGCGTTCGAGGAGGCCAACCGCGCGGTGGTCGCTGCGCACGACGACCCCTCGGCGTGCACCCTGATCGCGGCCACGGTCGAGGACGGGCTGATCACCGTCGCCAACGTCGGGGACTCCCGTGCCTACTGGCTGGGCGACGACGCCGTGGCGAGTCAGCTGTCGACGGACGACTCCCTGGCGCAGGCCCGGATCCTGCTCGGGATGACCAGGGAGGAGGCGGAGCAGTCCATCCAGGCCCACGCCATCACCAAGTGGCTGGGGCGACAGGCCTCCGACGTGACCCCCTCGGTGGTGACGCTGCGCCCCACCTGCGGGGGATGGCTCCTCCTGTGCACCGACGGGCTGTGGAACTACGCCAGCTCACCCGAGGCGATGGCAAGGCTGGTGGCCGGGCGCACGGGGGCCGAAGCGGCGGGGTCCCTGGCTGAGGAGCTCGCGCTGTGGGCCAACAGTCAGGGCGGCAAGGACAATGTGACGGTCATCCTCGTGCGCCTGGAACCCTGAGCTTGGCAGCTCTGGCTAGAGTGGCCACTATGGAAGTCAAGATCGGCATCACCGACATCCCCCGTGAGGTCACCATCGACGCCACCGCGTCCCCGGATGAGCTGATCACACAGCTCCGTGAGGCCGTCGAGCACTCCACGCTGCTGGAGCTCACCGACGACAAGGGGCGCCGCGTGCTCATCCCGGGCCAGCGGATCGCCTACCTCGACCTGGGCTCCCCCAGCTCTGGCAGGGTGGGCTTCGGCGCGGTGTAGCCGGCCTGCGTTAGACTGAGGGCCTGCGGGCAGCAACGCTCCGCCTCCGGTGCGCCAACCGTGCCGTGAGTTCTTCCAGATTGGTTTGAGCCCTGAGCGACAACGAGACTCCGGTCGACGAGACCTTCGCCGACCTCGGCATCCACGAATCCATCACCTCGGCTCTGGCCGAGGTGGGGATCGTCCACCCCTTCGCCATCCAGACGTTGGCCATCCCCCTGGCCATCAGCGGCACGGACCTGATCGGTCAGGCCCGCACCGGAACCGGAAAGACGCTGGCTTTCGGCGTCAGCCTTCTCCACCGTATGGTCACCACGTCCGGCGGTGAGAAGCCCACGCACGGCAAGCCGCGCGCTCTTGTGGTGTGTCCCACCCGAGAGTTGGCCCTCCAGGTCGGGCGAGACCTCGACATCGCCGGGAAGCACCTGAAGATGCGGGTCCTCACCATCTACGGTGGCACCGGCTACGACGAACAGCTCGGTGCGCTGGAGTCGGGAATCGACATCGCGGTGGGCACCCCCGGCCGCCTGCTCGACCTCGCAGACCGCGGCGCACTGGACCTCAGCCGCGTGCAGGTGCTGGTCCTCGACGAGGCCGACGAGATGCTGGACCTCGGCTTCCTCCCGGACATCGAGCGCCTCCAGCGCAAGGCACCCAAGGACCGCCAGACGATGCTGTTCTCGGCCACGATGCCCGCACCCATCCTGACTCTGGCCCGTGCCACGCTCAACAGGCCGGTCAACATCCGCGCCGAGGGTCACGACGCGAAGATGACCGTGCCGGACATCGACCAGTACGTCTACCAGGCCCACGACCTGGACAAGCCCGAGATGGTCGGGCGCCTGCTGCAGGGCAACCAGACCACCAAGGTCATGATCTTCTGCCGCACCAAGCGCGCAGCGCAGCGGCTCACCGACGAGCTGGTGGATCGCGGGTTCGCCGCGGCAGCCATCCATGGTGACCTCAACCAGGAGGCCCGCGAGCGGTCCCTGAAGAAGTTCCGCGCCAACACCATCTCAGTCCTCGTGGCCACCGATGTCGCGGCCCGCGGCATCGACATCGTGGGCGTCAGCCACGTCATCAACTACGAGTGCCCGGACACGGATGCCACCTACGTCCACCGCATCGGGCGCACCGGTCGCGCCGGGAACTCCGGTGTCGCGGTCACGTTCGTGGACTGGGCAGACCTCCACCGCTGGAAGTTGATCAACCAGTCACTCAACCTCGAGCTGGCGGAGCCGGCAGAGACCTACTCGTCGTCGCCGCACTTCTACACCGACCTCGACATCCCAGAAGGCACCAAGGGGCGCATGCCGGGCCACGTGGCGTCGCGTGCGAAGGCAGTCGACGCCCGGCACTCCCCCGCGGAGGGACCGAAGCACCGGTCGCGGCGCTCGACGGAGCCCGCCGGCGACCACCCGGCACAGGACAAGCACGCCGAGGCTGAGCGCAAGCCCCGCCGTCGTCGCCGCCGCACCCGCGGTGGGGTCGAGGTCGCGGCTGAGACGCCCGCTGCTGAGTGAGGCTCAGTACACCATCCGCATCGCCCGATGGACCTCGCTGAGGGTCTGTTCGGCGACGTCGGTGGCGCGGCGGTTCCCGGAGGCCAGGACCTCCTCCAGATAGCCGGGGTTCCCGACCAACTCGGCCCGGCGCGCGCGGATGGGTGCGAAGAAGTCGTTGACGGCCGAGGTGACGAGCTTCTTCAGCCCGCCTCCGCCACCGTCGCCGATCTCGTCGGCCACCTCGACGGGGTCGCGGTCCAGGCAGAGCGCAGCGAGGTTGACGAGGTTGGACACCTCTGGGCGGGCAACGGGATCGTAGGTGATGTGACGGTCCGAATCCGTCACGGCCCGCTTGAGGAGCCTCGCCGTCTCGTCGGCTGTCATGCCCAGCTCGATGGTGTTGCCCTTCGACTTCGACATCTTGGTGCCGTCCAGGCCGAGCACGGTCCCGGACTTGCTCAGCAGCGCCTCGGGCGCGGGGAAGACGGGACTCGCCTCGTCCACACGGCCGTACCGCTCGTCGAAGCGACGGGCGATCACCCGGGCCTGTTCCAGGTGCGGCAGCTGGTCCTTGCCCACCGGCACGAGGTTCGCCTTGCAGAAGAGGATGTCCGCGGCCTGGTGCACCGGATAGGTGAGCATGAGCCCGGACATGGGGCGGTCCCCCGTGTCGTCGAGTTCGGTCTTGACCGTGGGGTTTCGTCGTAGCTCGGCATCGGTGACCACGGAGAGGAACGGAAGCATCAGCTGATTCAGGGCGGGGATCTGGGAGTGGGTAAAGATCGTCACCCGCTCCGGGTCCAGACCGACGGCGAGGTAATCCGCGAGCAGCGAGTACACGCGCTCCCTGATCGGCCCCACCCCGTCGCGGTCCGTGATCACCTGATAATCGGCGATCACCACGAACGTCTCCACCCCGAGAGCAGCCAGGCGCACCCGGTTCTGAAGCGAGCCGAAGTAGTGCCCGATGTGCAGGTTTCCGGTGGGGCGATCTCCCGTCAGGATCCTGAAGCCGCTGGGATCCTGCGCGATCTTCTGCTCGATCTCGACGCTGCGCTGAGTCGAACGTGCCAGGGACGCCTCGGGATCGAACGTGTCATCGGGGGAGAGCGACATGGGCCTTACCTGCCTAAACGGGACGCGATGGGATGCGAGGCCCAAGAATAGCGTCCTAGACGACGCCTCCCCGTCGCCGGATGCGGGCCAGAAGATCGCGGTAGGCGGAGGGTCGGGTGAGATTGGCTCCCAGCGGGTTCCGCTTCTTCCCGAGACCGTGGTAATCGCTCGAGCCGGTGCGCACCAGTCCCACCCGGGCGCCCATCTCGAAGAGCAGGGAGCGGGTCTCCTCGTCATGGTCGGGATGCTCCACCTCGATTCCCTCCAGGCCAAGCTCCCGGGCCAGGGACTCCAGGTAGGGCGCAGGCAGCACGGTCTGCCCGCCTCGACCCCATGGATGGGCGATGACGGCCACACCTCTGGCTGCGTGCACCAGCTCGATGGCGCGCTCCAGTGGGCACGCGTATCGGTGCACGTAGCCCGGCCTGTCGTCGCCGATCCACAGCGCGAATGCCTCGTCCCGGTCAACGACGTAGCCCTTCGCCACGAGTGCGTCCGCTACGTGGGGACGGCCCAGAACGGGGGCTCCGTTGGCCGCGGTCATCACGTCATCGAGGGTGATCGCGAGCCCGGCTTCATTGAGCTTGGCCACCATGGCCGGAAGTCTGTGCGTGCGCCCGAACCGGATGCGTGCGAGCTCTGCGTTGAGCTCCCTGTCAAACGGGTCACAGCCGTAACCGAGCAGGTGGACCGAGCTGCCGTCGTGCTCGGTGGACATCTCGATCCCGCCCAGCACCTTGACCCCGATGCGCTTGCCCGCCTCCTGCGCCTCGCCGACGCCACCGAAGGTGTCGTGATCGGTGAGGGCAATGACGTCCAGCCCTGCCTCGAAGGCCTTCATCACCAGGCTGGTCGGGGTGTCCGTCCCGTCGCTGACCCGGGAATGCGTGTGCAGGTCGATCCTCATGGGGCAATCCTAGGGATCCGGGATGGCCACTAGGCTGGCGGCATGGATTTGGATTACACCCACCAGTACGCTGCCGACCCGTCCTCTGTAGTTGCCCTGATGCGCAACGAGGAGTTCATCGCTGATGTGGCCCGGCACGCCGGGGCTCTCGAGCACAACGTCTCCATCGGCCAGGAGTCCACGCGGCTGGAGATGAAGCTGCCGGTCCCGGGGAACCTTTCCAAGTTCGTGGGGCAGACGGTATCGCTGACGCAGATCTTCCGATTCCAGCCACCGGAGGTGGACGGCAGCGTCCGCGGCGTGGTGGACGTGGAGGTGCCGGGCATGCCCATCACCGTCAACGCCGCAACACTGTTGAGCCCCGAAGGCGCCGGCACGCGGGGTCACTACACGGGCGACCTGGCGGTGCGGATTCCGCTGGTGGGTAAGAAGGTTGAGGGACTCATCGAGCCGTTCATCCGTGACGCGTTCGCTGGGCTGGAGCGCCGCGCGGCCGTGTGGCTGGCACGCTGAGCGAGATCAGCTTGCGGCGGCCTCACGCCGCTTCTTCGCGGCCTCCACAGAGGCCTTGAGCGCCGCCATGAGGTCGACGACATCCCCCGACGGGGCTGAGGTGTCCGTCGAGGCCGGGGCCGGCGTGCCCGCGAGCTTCGCCTCGACCACCTCCAACAAGGCCTCGCGGTAGGAGTCCTGATAGGCCTCCGGCTCGAATGTGCCCTCCAATTGGGCGATGAGCAGCTTGGCCATCTCCATCTCCGCGTCCGAGATCTTCACCTCGGACGACGGCGCCGCGAACTCGCCGTCACGCAGTTCATCCGGCCAATACATGGTGTGCAGGAGCAGCAGATCGCCCTTGGGCCGAATCAGAGCAAGGGACTCGCGGCTGCGGAGAGCCACCTTCACCACCGCCACCTTGTTCTCCTTGGCGAGCGCCTCTCTCAGCAACACGTAGGGCTTCTGCCCGGCGGCCTCCGCCTCCAGGAAGTAGGTGCGCTGGAAGAACCCCGGGTCCACTTCGTCCTGGTCGACGAACTGGACCACCTCCACCGTCTTGAGGGTACTCAGCGGGAGATTGGCGAAGTCCTCGTCCGTCAGGACCGCGATCCTGCCATCGGCCGACTCGTAGCCCTTGGCGATGTCCGCGTAGGCCACCACTTCCCCGCACTTCTCGCAGACGCGTTGCTGACGGACCCGGCCGCCGTCGCTGGAGTGGACCTGCCGAAAAGACACGTCCTTGTCCTCGGTGGCCCCGTACAGCTTGACCGGGATGGACACCAGTCCGAAGGACACGGCGCCTTTCCAGATGGATCGTGGCATGCTCGCGACTTCCCTTCCTCAGGTTCCTCGCCGATATTCGACTCGGTCGTTCCACAGCAGCTCGTGCGATTGCAGCAACGCCTGCACCTCAGGCAGATCCCATGCCTGGTCGATGGTCAGGCCGCGTGCAATCGCGGCGGCGTCGGCAAAGTCCACCCCCTCCTCCTCGGCGAACCATGCTGTCATCGCCGACACGGGGCAGCTGCTCAGGCGCACCTCACCGTTGAAGGGGTCCTCGGCCGGCCCGATCAGGTCCGTGGTCACCTCAGCCACCACCACCAACCGCACGCCGTGGGTTGTCAGCCCCGCCAGCGAAGCCAGGATCAAGGCCGCGTACTCGGCATCCTCGGACTCCGCCTCGAGATAACCCAGCTCGGCGAGCAGCTCAGGAGTCACCGTGTAGGCGGGCCTGTTGACGACGGGCGGGTCGCCCGCGAGGACGCCCAACTCGCCTTCCGCGATCGGGATGAACACCAGCTGACGCTTCACGTGGCCAGCCTAGATGCAGGTGGCGCGTGATCGGAGTAGGTTCGACGACGACATGGTGCGCAAGATCCTTATTCTCCTCACGTGGGCCGTGCTCAGCGGCCTCTCCGCCTGCGCGGCTCCCGCCGCGGCACCGCTGACGATCGAGCTGGAGGTCACAGACCCTCCGGCCGCTACCCGTCGGGTGGACGTCCCGCTGGGTGCCGAAGTGACGCTGCGGATCACTGTTCCCTCCGAGGATCGCGCCCACGTCCACGGCTACGAGATCGAACAGGATCTGGTGGCGGGGGTCCCCACCGAGATCGTGTTCGATGCCACCATGGCGGGCACCTACGAGGTGGAGTCCCACGTCACCGACGCCATCTGGCTTGATCTGGTGGTGAAGTGATCCTGCTGCACGGGATCGCCTCCAGAGGCGACCTTCCGCTTCCGTTCGAACTCGTGCTGGGCGGGGCCGCGGTGGTCCTGATTGTGACCTTCTGGGTGGCGCTCTATGCGTGGAGGACTCCGCGCTACCGCGACCACACCGGTATCGAGTTGCCCCGGCTCACCCGGGTGGTGGATTCGCCCTGGTTCTCGCGTCCCCTTCGGATCGCGGTGGGCCTGGTGTGGCTGCTGGCCGCGATGGCGCTCACCTTCGGCGTGGACCGCATCGACAACCCCGTCTTCGGATTCGTCTACGTTCTGTTGTGGGTGGGTCTGGTTCCGATCTCTCTGATCTTCGGCGGCGTCTACCGTCGGACCAATCCGCTCCGCCTTCTGCTGAGGTTCACCGGCGCCACCGCGGCAGCCACCCCCGGTGGGGCGCAGGGGTCGCGGCTGCCGGCCGCCGGGGCGTTGATGGCCTTCCTGTACCTCGAACTCGTGCAGCCCGATGGGGCGACGCTGCCTGTGCTGCGTGGGTTCGCCGCGGCCTGGGTCGCCTGGGTCGTCGTCGGGGTGATGGTGCGCGGACAGCGGTGGATAGCCCAGGCGGATCCCTTTGAGGCCTACGCCTCCTCTGTTGCGCGGCTCTCCCCCTGGGGTCGGAACGCCAGAGGAATCCTGCTCTGGATGAATCCCCTACGGAATCTGGCTTCCTGGCGCGCACCGGCACACCTGACGGTGTTGGCCAGCGTCCTGCTGGGGGGCACCCTGTTCGACGCACTGTCGAACACCGCGTGGTGGGTGCGCGCCACTCAGGACCTGGATGTGTGGGCCTGGCCCGCTGCACTGGCGGGTCTGCTCGGCAGCGTCGGAGCGATCTACGCGTTGTTCTGGCTCGGCGCCCGGGCGTACGGCCGGGGCCGCGTGGACGCGCTTGCGCCGGGCCTGATCCCGCTGGTGGCCGGCTACGCCCTCGCCCACTACTCGACGATGCTCTACCTGGAGGGTCAGCGCACCGTGATCCGCTTCAGCGACCCGATGGGTCTCGGCTGGAACGTGTTCGGACTGGCGGAGGCCGCGCCGGGCACCGGTCTGTTCGGCTACCCCACCGTGATCGCCGTCGTGCAGGTCCTCCTCATTGTCGGGGGGCATGTGGCCGGGGTGCTGGTCACCCACGACATTGCGTTGCGCACCCATCCGGGTCGGGTCTGGGCGCATGTGCCGCTGCTGTCGATGATGGTGGCGTTCACGGTCGGCGGCCTTGTCCTGATGTTCGGCGGCGGCTGAGGCCCGTTCCCGAACCTCCCGAGGTGTTGTCCGGATCGCCCGAGGTGTTGTCCGAGTTTCCCGAGGTGTTGTCCGCAGGAACGGAGGTGTTGTCCGCCCGCCCGTCGAGCCTGGCCCCGTCGGCAGGCCCCGGCCTAGCGTCAGGGCCATGAACTTCCCGATGCCGATCACCGTCCTCACCAGGCCTGTCCTGGTCCCCGCACCGGCTCACCAACCAGCTCCTCCGCAGGCCATGAACCTCATCCGCGTGGTGGTGGAGGCCCTGATGGGTCGCAGGCCGCTCCATCAGGTCCGTCCCCACCTGGGGCATGCTGCGTTCGAGAATCTGTCACGCTACGTGGACAGTGGCGTCTTCAAGCGCATCAAGGTGGGCCGGGTGCGCTCCCAGATGCCTACGGTCAGGGCCGTCGAGGCCACCGTCTGCGTGGATGTCAACGGCCGGTCTATCAGCTGCGTGCTGCGTCTCGACGCGACGCGGAACTCCTGGCGGTGCACGGAACTGATCGTGCTGGCCCCCGTCGGGGTGCTGGACCAGCTGGCGGCCTAGACGTCCATATCCAGATGGAGGGGTGCCAGATCGCCCGATCCGGTGCGCCGCAGCCGAGGCATGATTGTTCAGCAGGCTCCTAGGCCCCAGGCCGTCCGTGGCACATTTTGTACTTCTTCCCAGACCCACAGGGGCAGGGCTGGTTACGGCCCACCTTGTCCGTGGCGGTGGCCGGAGCTGCGCCAGTCTGGGTGACCTCACCGGTTTCGTCCGGCGCCGAATAGGTGAGGTTGGTGTCCGAGCGCCGTTCCAGACCCTTCGCGAGCGGCGCGTCGGGCGCCGGCGTGCTCGCCCCGACTGTGGGCACCTGGACGGGCGCTCCGGTCTCATCGGTGATCAGGCCGACGCTCAGCTTCGGCTCAGCGGGACGGACCGTCACCTCCAGGTTGAACAGGAAGCCCACCACCTCTTCCATGAAGGCATCCATCATCGCGGCGAACATGTCGCCACCTTCGCGCTGATACTCCACAAGTGGGTCACGCTGGGCCATGGCCCGCAACCCGATTCCCTCGCGGAGGTAATCCATCTCGTAGAGGTGCTCACGCCACTTGCGATCCAGGACGGTCAACAACACCTGGCGCTCCAGCTCGCGCATGGTGGTTTCGCCGAGCTGCTCCTCCCGTGCCGCGTAGGCCCGCAGCGCGTCGTCGGTGAACATCTCGACCAACTCGTTCTGCTCGGGAAGCTCCTCCTCGAGCGCCTCCATCGTGATGGTGACCGGGTAGAGGGTCCGCAGCTCGGTGAGCATGGTGTCCAGGTCCCAGTCCTCCGGAATGCCGGAGGTGTGCGCGCGGACCACATCCGTGACGACGCGGCTGACGCTGTTCTTCAGCTGCTCGGAGACATCCGCCCCGTCCAGGACCCGCCGACGATCGCCGTAGATCGCGTGGCGTTGCCTGTTGAGGACATCGTCGTACTTCAGCACGTTCTTGCGCATTTCGAAGTTCTGACCCTCGACCTGCTTCTGCGCCCCCTCAATGGACCGCGACACGGATTTCATGTCGATGGGGACGTCGTCGGGCACCTTCATCATGAGCAGCGCCCGCTCCAGAAGCTCGGGGCGGAAGAGCCGCATCAGGTCGTCGCTCAGCGAGAGATAGAACCGGCTCTCCCCAGGATCACCCTGGCGGCCCGAGCGGCCACGCAACTGGTTGTCAATGCGGCGTGACTCGTGGCGCTCCGAGCCGATCACATAGAGGCCGCCGGCCTCAACCACCTCGTCGTGCTCAGACTTCACCTGCGCCTCAAGCGAGGCCAAGGTCTCGGACCACTGCGCCTCGTACTCCTCGGGCGTCTCGTGTGGGTCCAGCCCGGCCTTGCGGAGCTGCAGGTCCGCGAGAAACTCGGGGTTGCCCCCGAGCATGATGTCCGTGCCTCGGCCGGCCATGTTCGTGGAGACGGTCACCGCCGCCTTGCGTCCGGCCTCCGCGACGATCGAGGCTTCGCGCTCGTGGTGCTTGGCGTTGAGCACCTCATGAGGGACGTTGGCTCGCTTGAGCAGCCCCGAGAGCAGCTCGGATTTCGCCACGGACGCCGTGCCCAGGAGGATCGGCTGGCCCTGAGCGTGGCGTTCCACGACGTCCTTGACGATGGCCTCGTACTTGGCCTCCTCGGTGCGGTAGATCAGGTCCGGCTGATCGAGCCGGATCATGGGGCGGTTGGTGGGGATCGGGATCACCCCCAGCCCGTAGATCTTCTGGAACTCGGACTCCTCCGTCTTCGCGGTGCCCGTCATCCCGGCCAACTTGTCGTACATGCGGAAGTAGTTCTGCAGCGTGATGGTGGCCAGGGTCTGGTACTCGTCCTTGATCCGGACGCCCTCCTTGGCCTCCAGCGCCTGGTGGAGGCCCTCGTTGTAGCGTCGACCGGCGAGTGTGCGGCCGGTGTGCTCATCGACGATGAGCACCTCGTCACCGGCAAGGACGTAATCCTTGTCTCGCTTGAACAGCTCCTGGGCCTTGATGGCGTTGTTGAGGTAGGAGATCAGAGGCGTGTTGGCCGACTCGTAGAGGTTCTCGATGCCCAGCCGGTCCTCGACCTTCTCGATCCCGGGCGCCAGCACGGCGATGGTGCGCTTCTTCTCGTCGACCTCGTAGTCCACGTCGCGGCGCAGGGTCCGGACAAGCTTGGCGAAAACGGGATACCACTCATGGGTGTCCTCTGCGGGACCGGAGATGATCAGCGGGGTGCGGGCTTCGTCGACGAGGATGGAGTCCACCTCATCGACGAGTGCGAAGTGATGTCCCCGCTGCACCAGGTCCTCCCTGCGGAGCGCCATGTTGTCGCGGAGGTAATCGAACCCGAACTCGTTATTGGTACCGTAGGTGATGTCTGAGGCGTAGGCGACCCGGCGCTCCTCGGGCGTCATGGAGGCCAGGATCGCACCCACCTCCAGCCCCAGGAAGTGGTGGATGCGCCCCATCTGTTCGGACTGGTACTTGGCCAGGTAGTCGTTGGTGGTGACGATGTGGACGCCCTTGCCGGTGAGCCCGTTGAGGTACGCGGGGAGCGTGCCGACGAGCGTCTTGCCCTCACCGGTCTTCATCTCAGCGATGTTTCCCCAGTGCAGCGCGGCGCCACCCATCAGCTGGACGTCGAAGTGGCGCTTGCCGAGTACCCGTACCGACGCCTCCCGCACGGTGGCGAACGCCTCCGGCATGATGCGGTCCAACGACTCGCCGTCCTCGATGCGGGCGCGGAAGGTGTCCGTCTCGGCACGCAACTCGGCGTCCGACATGGCTTGGAACTCCTCCTCGATGGAGTTGACCTGATCGGCCACTTTCTGCAGCTTGCGGAGCTGGGCCCCGGAGCCTATGCCGCTCAGAAAATCCATGACACCCACAGGTCGGTTCCTTTTCATCTCGAAAACACCGCGACAGCTCGCGACGGTACCGCCAGCCATCCTAACGCCCGCCACCAACGCACGGCACACGGCGGCGCCCGGACCGCTCCGGGACGCCGCCGTGGTTCGGGCCTCAGGTGAGGTTGAGGTGGATCACGCCATAGTTGTACGCCTTGCGCCGGTAGACCACGGAGGGACGGCCGCTGTCAGCATCCTGGTAGAGGAAGAAGTCATGCCCCACCAGCTCCATCTCATCGAGGGCCTGAGCGAGGGTGAGCGGCGCCGTGCTGAATTCCTTCTCGCGAACCACGAGCGGCCCATCGCCCGTCACCACAAGCCCGGCCACCTCACGCGTCTCGACATCGTCGGATCCGTGCCCGTTGACCTCAGCCACCGGACGGACGATCTCGGCGATGTTGCCTGCGCGGAGCCCGCGATGGGTCTTCCTGCGGTCTGCCGCCTTGCGGAGCTGGCTCATGAGCCGCTCCAAGGCCATGTCGAAGGCAGCCGTCTTGTCGTTGGAACGCGCCTCGGCACGGATCACGGGCCCACGACTGCTGCGCAGGGTCAGCTGCACGACGACGGCGTCCGAAGGATCCTTCGTGCCCTCCGAGGCGTGGAACTCGACCTCGACGCGGATCACTCGATCCTGCAATCGCTCCACGGCGGCCAAACGCTCGTTGACCAGTTCCTTCAGCTCGGGATTGATCGTGCAATGCCGACCGGTGACGACGATATCCATGCTTCCTCCGTCTGTCGTGGGGCTCTCGACGAACCCGACTCGAACACCACCCCAGGGAGCGTCCCTGAAGCTGATGCACAGAGCCGCAGGTGATCTCTCCCCTGCGGCTCGTCCATGAATCAACGCTACCCCTCCGGGGCAACGCTGTCATGGACTTGCCCGACCATTCAGCGATAGTCGGCATCCGCCACCACCGCAGCTCCCACCACGGGCACCCCGGCCGCCCTCAGGCAACGGATGGTCTCCCGCAGCGAGGCCCCCGTGGTCACCACGTCGTCGACGACAAGGGCGCTTGCGTTCATCGGCCGCGCCTCCATGCTGGAGTGGAGGTTCTCGGCCCGCTCCTGACGGGTCAGCCCCTCCTGGTCTGAGCCACTGGCCAGGCGACGCGCCACCCGCTTCGCGGGCAGCCCCATTTCCCGGGCGGCGATCCTCGCCAGGCGGTACGCGTGGTCGTATCCCCGTGCCCGGGTGGAGGATGACATCGACGGCACCGGCACCACGACGGTGCCCGGCTCCGAGTCCACAGCCCTGACCGCCCGGGCCAGCAGGTGCCCAAGGACACGGTCCAGGTGCAGCGCTCCGTCATCCTTGTATCGGGGCACCACATGGGCGAGGATCGGCCGGTAGGGGCACGCGGCATACAGGGGCACCGGGAGATCGCGGTGCACCAGGCGGACCGGGATCTCCAGAGCGGTACGGCATTCGGCGCAGAGTCCGAACCAGGCTCCTCCACAGCCCGGGCAGGAAGCGCCCAGGAACAGGTCGGCGGCGGTGTGGAGGAGAGAGGTCATGGTCCATGATGGGAGCGAACACGCCCGATTTCCCGTTATCCACAGCTGGTCGACGGAGCACTCAGCTCGCGTAGGCGATGGCCGTGATCCCTTCGGCAAGCCTTGTCCATCGGGTCCGCGCCTCGTAACGCCACGTGACGCCGACGTCGGTGCGCAGCGCAATCGAACCACCACCGAGGCGGGCCATGGCGGTGAGCTCCTCCACAGCTCCGGTGAAGGGTCCCAGTTCCTCGACCAGCGAACCGTCGACCTCGACCGCGAACACCGACCTCACTCCCCCGGCGGAGCCGGCCACCGCGATCGACGTCTCGGCGTGCCAGGCGAGCGCAATCACGTCGCCGACCATGTCTCCCGAGGCCGCCATCATCGGTAGGGCGCGCCAGTCCACGACCTCCACCTCGCCGACAGGCACGACGGTGGCGATTCCCATCGTCCGACCCCCCTCCCCGGACAGCAGGAGAGCAGCCCTGGCCTGCGCCGGCGACACCGCGAAGTCCTCAAGCTCTCGCCCCACGGGGAGAGACAGCTTGACCTCCGTCACCGAGCCCATGCGGTCCACCGTCAACAGCCTGGGCACGCCCTCCGTGTCGTCGCCCATCAGCCAGAGAGTCCCCAGAACGAATTGAGGCGATCTGAGGTTGGTGACGGGCACCGCAACCTCCCCGAACTCGCCGCGCAAGCTGCCCATCAGAAGCGTGCTGCGGGTGGCGTCGATGAGCGCAGCGGTGTCACCGTCCAGGGACACCGCCAGGTCGGCCGCGTCGGCGACCGTGCTGCCCCACGGCTCAAACCGGCTGTCGCCGGTCACGCGTCCCGGTGTTCCTTCCCTGATGCCGAAAAGGTCGACGGTGGCGGCGCGCGAAAGGATCTGATACCCCTGCTGGCTGGCCAGCTCGAGAGCCCCGTCGGCGCGGGCCCCCGGCAACGTGAACGGGACACCGTCGCTTGTCACTACGAGCCCCGTCACGCGGGGAATGGCAGTCAATGACCACAACAGCTGCGCTCCCAGCCTCCTGCGCGCATCGTCGCCCAGCCGGTCGAAGAGGCCCTCCAGGTTGACCGTGACCACGCCGGACTGCTCGATGGTGGCGCCCTCATCTGCGAGGCTGATTCCACTGGGCATGGCGTCGGTAACAGCCTGGTCAACAGCCTCCGACGGCCCGTTGAGTAGGGCCTCGACCACCGCCGTGGGTGTGACGAGCATCTCGGGCAGGTGGATGGGGTCTGGTACCACATGGGTTCCGGAGCGGCTCATGAAGTAGAGGGGCACCCGCTCGTAGTAACGCTCGAAGATGTAGCGCGACACCATCAGCGAAGGCAACGGCGAGTCGATGCGCCACTCCCCGCCCTGGCTGACCACCCCGAAGTCGTGCTCAAGGTCGCCGGGCTCAGAGGAATAGCGGCCGTGCTCGTCGATAGTGCCCAGCTGGGTGGCGTCCAGGGTCGCGGTGGCGGGTCCACCCACCACCAGGCCATCGAAGACCACGGCATCGGTGGGCTCCCACCGCTGTGCCGCGTCCTCGGTCAAGTACTGCCTGGCGATCGAGTAATCCCCCTCGGGGGACGCCATCGCCTGGAGGAAGCCGTCGACGAGGCGGGAGGGGAGCATGCCCGCGACGGGGGGTTGCGGCGCGATGTCGATCCCCCTGGGTTCGGCGGACACCGGCACCTCCTCGACGGGCCCCGCGGTGGGGATGTGGGTGCACCCGGTGGCGAGAATCACGCTCAGCAGGGCTGCCAGCAGCAGTCTCACCGGTGCACCTCCTTCGGCTTGTCGTCGACGGGGATGACCGACAGCGGTGAGATCGTGAGCTCATGACCGGGCCCCCGGGGAAGGGTCAGGCGGAACTGGGCCCCGCGGTGGGGACGGCCCCACGCCGTCAGCCATCCACGGTGGAGCCGTGCGTCCTCCATTGAAATGGCCAGGCCCAACCCCGAACCTCCCACGATGCGCGTCCGGCTCGGGTCCGCACGCCAGAAGCGGTCGAACACCCGCGCCGCGTCCTCCGCGGCAAACCCGACGCCATGGTCCCGCACCGTCACAGCGACAGCCTGGTCGTTCGAGGCCACCACCACCTCAACTGGTTGCTGCTCCGCGTGCTCGATGGCGTTGGTGATGAGATTGCGGAGGATGCGCCGGATTCTGCGTGAGTCCACCGAAGCCGTGGTGTCGGCGCTGCGCCGCTCCAAGACCAGTTCGACACCCACTTTCTCGGCCATCCGACGGGCCGCTGCGAGCTCAGCTTCGACGAGCGAGCCCACGTCCGTTTCGTCAAGGGTCAGGACCGCCGCTCCGGCGTCGAACCTGGAAATCTCCAACAGGTCAGCCAGCATGCCGTCGAACCGGTCGATCTCGAGACTCATCAACTCGGCCGAACGTGCAGTCAGCGGGTCCAGCGCGTAGCGGGAGTCGTAGATCATGTCCGAGGCCATCTTGATGGTGGTCATGGGTGTGCGCAGCTCGTGCGAGACGTCACTGACGAAACGTTGCTGGAGGGTTGAGAGCGTCTCCAGCTCACGGATGCGCTGCTGCAACTGGGCCGCCATACGGTTCATGGACTTTGCCAGGCTGGCCAGGTCGTCGGTCCCCCGCACCGCCATCCGCTCCCCCAGTTGCCCGGAGGCCAGCCGTAGCGCTGTCTGACTCGCGCGTCGGACGGGGCGAACGACCTGGTTGGTGACGAGGTAGGCCACCAGTGCGAGGGCAGCCACCAGAGCAATGCCCGTTCCGGACACGGCGCTCTGGAGTGCGCTGAGTGTCTGCGTCTCGGTGGTCATGGGGAAGATGTAGTACACCGGGTAGCGTTCGCCGTTGGCCCCGAGCAGCACCGTTCCGATGGCCCACCCTGGCTCCGATTCGGCCGTTGGATCGGTGAAGATCACCTCGGTGGGCGTGACGAACATCCCCTCGCTGTTCTCGACCTGCGCGATGAGGGGCTCCGGCACGGACTCCGGGCGGATTCCAGCGGAGACCAGGCGCGAGGCGGGCCCCTGGATCACCACCCGGTACTGGGCTGCCTGCGCGTCTGCGAGATCTGCCAACCGGTTCAGGGACTCGTGAACGGCCACGCCGCGATTCTCCGGACCGCGCAGCTGCGCCTGCATGAAGGCGAACACGCCCGCCGCCTCGTTCAGCGAGGACGCCTTCTTCGCTGCTACGACCCCGGCGGTGGCCTGCTGGAGGAGCACCATGCCCGCCAGCAACATGAGGACGATGGACAGCCCGAGCGTTGAGATGAGCACTCGGAGCGGCAGCGACCCCCACCAGAGCCTGCGGACTCCCACCGCGGGCTTACTGCGTCGGTTCACCGGCCCTGTATCCGATTCCTCTTACCGTGATGACGATCTCCGGACGCTCGGGATCCCGCTCGACCTTCGCACGGAGGCGCTGAACGTGCACGTTGACCAGCCGGGTGTCTGCCGAGTTGCGGTACCCCCATACCTCGTCGAGGAGCGCCTCCCGCGTGAAGACGTGCGTCGGCCGCTTCGCCAATGCGAGCAGGAGATCGAACTCCAGCGGCGTCAAAGGCAGGGGGGTGCCGCCGCGACGGACCACGTGGGACGACACCGAAATCGTGAGGTCTCCGACCATCAGTGTGTCGTCACCCGCATCGCCGCTGGTGCGGCGCAGCCGTGTGCGGATCCTGGCGATCAGCTCCTTGGACTTGAACGGTTTCGCCACGTAGTCATCTGCGCCGGCCTCAAGCCCACCGACCACGTCAGCGGTGTCTGATTTCGCGGTCAACATGATGATCGGAACACCCGATTCGGCGCGGATGTCGCGGCAGACGGCGACCCCGTCGCGACCGGGCAGCATCAGATCGAGGAGTACCAGGTCCGGGCGGGACTGCCGGAACTCCTGGAGGGCAACCTCCCCGGTGCTGCAGCGAACCGTGTCGAAGCCTTCCTGCCGCAGGACGATCTGCAGCATCTCCGAAAGCGCCGCGTCGTCATCGATGACGAGAATGCGGGCTTTGCCCTTGGCATCGGTCACCCAGGCCTCCTTGCTTGCCGGTTGTCCATGGTAGCCGCGCACATCACTAGTTGAGGCTCGGCTCTTCCGTCCACGTGGACCACCGGCCGGTGGCCCCGCCCAACCGGCGCAGGACCCGTCGCCAGAGCCCAGCCGGATGACCGAAGACATCCTCGGGTCTCGCTGACGCCCTGAACCAAGATCCGCGGATCAACTCGCTCTCCAACTGCCCGGCGGCCCATCCGGACAGCCCCACGAAGAGACGCAACTGACTGAATGAGGACTCCATGAGCTCGGGCGGGAAGTTGAGATCCACCACGCCGATCTCATCGATGACCCGTTCCCAGCCCGGCGGCGGGGCTTCCGTGGTGGCGGGCTCGCCCAACACGATCGCGACATTGGGATTGACCGGCCCACCTTCGAAGACGCGGGCCGGGGGGGTCAGGTGGTCCCGGAAGCTCTCCTGGATGCTGTCCGCCGGCAGCTCGGAAAGTCGGTTGAGGCAGACACCGAGGCTGCCTTCCGCGGTGTGCTCCAGGAGCAGCACGACGGAGCGATCGAAGTAGCCACCTCGTCCCGGCTGCGTGGCGATCAGCAGCTGCCCGACGCCGACTGCTCCCGTGTGCATCACGGGTCCCACTCTATCGGGGCCGGACGCCGACGTGCCCGCCCGCGCTACTCAGACGGGCACGTCAGTGCCGCTGAAGGGTGGTGGTGCGGGAGTGGCCACCCGGGTCCCGTTGAGGCACCCGCCTGGTGTTGGAACCCAGGCGGAGCATGTCAGACGCAGTCACCGATGCGAACGTTCCCGAGGGTCTCCTGAGTCTGTCCGTTGATGATGAGTGTCATGGTGTAGTCGCCGGCCGGGAGGTTGAAGGTCAGTGATCTTGTCGCTGATTCGCCGGCGGCCAGCGGGTCGCACTCCAGGGCCTGGCTCTCCCCCGTTCCCTGGTCGTCGAGGTCGAAGATGTCCTGGTAGTCGGCAGAGTCTTCGTCCCCGACGTTGGCTTCTTCCCAGGTCACGGAGAAGTCCTGTCCGGCGCAGGGACTGACCGGGTCGGTGATGAAGGAAACCTGATTGTCGAGGATGAGGATGGCGGGCATGGGTTCCTCCAGTGTGGTCGGGTTGAATGGCTTGGATGCGAGTCCGGGTACCGCCTTTGCACGCGGGTGTTGAATGCCTTGACGGCGCTCTTCTAGGCTCTGCGTGGGCGGAGTGGTGGGCCGAGGTGGAACTGGACGGCGTCGTTGAAGCCCCTGATTGCGTCTGCGTCATTCATCGCGTCGCGGATGGCGAACGCGCCCGGGCCTGTGGCGGTGTTGCCTTGTGCGCCCAGGGCCGGGTCGCCGTAGATGCCGGTCGCGACGTCGAATCCGAGGCAGTAGAACACGTTGGGCTTGGCGCGTGCTGCACGAGCCACCTCCGGGTCGGCCGCCACGACAGCGGCGCCCCTCTCGGCGGGACCGATCGCTCGATTCCGCATGAGCGTGAAGTGCACCGCCGTGGCGAAACCTCCCCGCTGCGCCTCGGGGAGATCGTCGCGGTACCTGTCCTTTGCCTTCGGCAGTGCCCGCCGTGTTCATGTGCTCAGCGTGCCACGTCGTCGGACCCGCTTCCCACCCTGGGGAGAGAGAGCGGCTCGGCCGAGGCGAGTTGGAAGGGCACGCTGGTCACGATCACACCGGGCATGAACAGCAACCGAGACTTCAGCCTCAGCGCGCTCTGGTTGTGGAGGATCTGCTCCCACCAGTGACCCACGACGTACTCGGGCACGAACACCTCGACCACGTCGCGTGGGCCGATCTGCAAGCTCATGAGGTAGTCGACGATGGGGTTGATCAACTCCCGGAACGGGGAGGCGACCATGACCAGCCGCACCGGGATGTCGCGACCCTCCCAGTCGTCGAGCAGCTTCCGGGTGCGCTCGTGGTCGGTATCGACGCGGAGAGCCGTGATGGTGCTCGGGCGATTGGCGCGGGCGATGGCCAGTGCCTTGAGCGTCGGCTCGTTCAGCTGGCTGACGAGCACGATGGCATGGACCCGGCTGGGCAGAGTGATCCCCGTGGCGCGTGGCCGCAGGTCGCGTGAGACCCGGTCGTAGTGTCGGCGGATGTTCAGCATGATCAGCACCAGCACCGGAACGGCGACCACCACCATCCACGCCCCGTGGGTGAATTTCGTCAGCAGCACGATGACGAGCACCAGCGCTGTCACGGTGGCGCCGACCAGATTGACCACCGTCGAGGAGACCAGCCGCGGCCTCCAGCCTCCGTCGCGTGCCTCCCGCCACCAGTGGACCACCATCCCCGTCTGGCTGAGCGTGAACGAGACGAACACTCCCAGGATGTAGAGCTGGATCAGGCGCGAAACCGACCCGTCGAACACGTAGACCAGCAGCGCGGCCACCGTCGACAACATGACGATGCCGTTGGAGAAGACCAACCGGTCGCCACGGCGGCGCAACTGCTTGGGCAGGAACCGGTCCGCGGCCAGCTGAGACGCCAGGATCGGGAACCCGTTGAACGCCGTGTTGGCGGCCAGGATGAGGATCATGGTGGTGGACAACTGGACGGCATAGAACCCCACGCTGTTGTTCCCGAACACGGCGGCCGACAGCTGCGCCAACACCGTGCGCTGGACGTAGCCCTCCGGTGTTCCCGTGAGTTCGTCCGCGTGTTCAGCTATGTGGATCCCGGACGTCGTGGCCAGCAGGGAGATTCCCAGCATCATCGAGATCGCCAGGCCGCTCATCGCCATCAACGTGAAGGCAGCATTGCGGGACTTCGGCGTCCTGAACGCCGGGACACCATTACTGACCGCCTCGACGCCGGTGAGCGCGGTGCAGCCCGACGCGAACGATCGGAAGAGCAGCGCCACCAGCGCGATCCCGGTCAGGTCGCTGGCGTGATAGCCGAAGCCGGCAGACTCCGCCACAGGCGCCGCCCCGGACCAGGACTGCGCCGCCCCGACAGCCAGCATCACGAACACCGACACCAGGAACCCGTAGGTGGGAATCGCGAAGACGGTGCCAGACTCCTTGACCCCGCGCAGATTCATCAGGGTCACCCCCGCGATGAGGCCCAGACACAAGGGGACGGTGTATGGCAGCAGTGCCGGGAACGCCGAGGTGAAGTTGTCGACACCGGCTGCGATCGATACCGCGACCGTCAGGACGTAGTCCGTCAGCAGGGCACCTGCGGCCACCAGGGACGCCCGCCTGCCCAGGTTCTCCTTGCTCACCGCGTACGCTCCGCCCCCATCGGGGTACGCGTGGATGGTCTGCCGGTAGGACAACGTCACGATGGCCAACAGCGTCACGACGAAGAGCGCGATGACCGGCGTGAACGTGACCGCCGTCGCACCACCGAGCGCGAGGACCAGGAGGATCTCCTGGGTGGCGTAGGCATTCGACGAGATCGGATCGCTACAGAACACCGGCAACGCCAGGCGCTTGGGCAGTTCGGTCTCCCCGAGCTGATCCGAGCGCATCGGGCGACCCACCAGAAGCCGCTTCGGTACAGAAGTGAAGGTACTCACACGCCCAGACTGGCCCCGCCCCGACCCGAGAACCGCCGCCCTAGCGCAGCCCTGACGCACGAACCGCAAATCTTGATGCCGCCCTAACCCGAGGTGCACTCACTCACTGCCTGTTTGAGTGTTGACGCTGCAAAGTATGGGAATCTGCACAATTTCTCCTCTGGAGCGCCGGGGTCTGACACCACTCCCCCGTAAGACACGCCACGCCAGATGTGGGGGCGCTCAACCTGTGGGCCCACTCCATCCTGGACTGAGCCATGCACACCACTCTTTCGAGACGACTGGGCGCAGCCTTGGCGTCCGGCATGCTTCTGGCTACGACGCGCAGAGCCGTGCCCGCCCTTCCGGAGCTGAGCGAGACCGCGGCTTGAGGGACGCACAGGGACTTGCCTATCACTCTTGTGGCACTGACTGGGCCGGGTTAGGATGACCCATCCTCGGCTGAGGATCCGGGGCCCTGAGGGAAGTTCGGCCCCGCGCGATTGACTGACGTCTGCCCTCCAACAGGACAGACGAGGGACCTCCCGGTTCGCCACTGCGCGCCCGCTCGCACGGCCT
This sequence comes from Tessaracoccus sp. MC1679, assembly GCF_014164775.1. Taxonomy (GTDB): domain Bacteria; phylum Actinomycetota; class Actinomycetes; order Propionibacteriales; family Propionibacteriaceae; genus Arachnia. The sequence continues at coordinate 314,450 of NZ_JACJGB010000004.1, read as the reverse complement.
CAGTGCTTTAACAGCTCCGCATACCAGGCTCTTGAACCCGAGGGGTTCGCATGGACATCCTCAGCACGCTAGCGTCTCTCATCCGTTCATCCGTGGGAGGCGATCCCAGCAAGCCGCCGCTGCCGACGGTGCTCACCGACATCGCAGCGGACCTGGAGCGCCTTACCGAACTCGACCTGGAGCCGTCGGGCGAGGGCCTGGAGCGTTGGTTGGCGACCTTCCACTCCATCACCGGCAATGTGACAGCCAGGGAGACCTTGGTCATCCGCGTTCTGCAGGTCCACCTCCCGCGGGTCGCCGAGACTCTTGCCCTGGCCGGCGTCATGGGCGTCACCTGGAACCCGGACGCGTCCCCGCGGTCGTTCACCATCAACTGGGACGCGTTGCGCGCCTTCACCCGAGACCCGGGCAGCCAGGCGATCACGACGCTGCTGAACCGGGTCCCCTCGGTGAAGGACGCGAAGGCGGTCCAGGCGCTCATGCTGTTGCTTCTCGCCTCGCCGGTCGAACTCGTCGCCCGGGAGTACGCCCGGGCCGGCTTCCTGTCCCTGCCTGTGGGTGATGGGGTGTCTCTGGACGACCTCGTGGAACTCATCAACTCGCCGATCGCGGTCCCGCTCGGGCAGGAGCTGCTCACCCGCCTGCAGGCCGGCACCCTCGTCGAGTGGCTCCAGCAGCTCAAGGAGCAACCAGGGGGGTTCCCGACGGTCGCCCCACGCCTGGCCGTCCTGCGTCCCGACCCGCCGGCGGCGGGCCTGGCCGGACTTGAGCTGCGTCTGGATGCCTCGTCCAACCTCGTCCGCAGCGCCCGGGTGGCGCTGCCCGTCGGCTGGGTCCTGACTGGCGACGTCCGTGGGGACGCAACGGTGAGTGCACGGATCGTCGTCACGGGCGGCGGCTTCGATGTGTCCCCCGCGGTGCGTCCGGACGCCCAGGTCGGGTTCTTCCTGAGCAAGGCCAGGAAGGCCGACGACGACGCCTTCCTCCTCGGACGCCGTGGCGGCACCTTCGTCGCGGTCAGGGACATCCGCCTCGGCCTCACGGTCGCCGCCAGACCGTCCGACCCGACGGCCGCCGTCCCCCTCTTCGCACTTGTCACCAAGCTCGACGGCCTCCGCCTGGGCGTGGGCACCGACCTTCTCAAGCCGCTGGCGGCCGGGCTCGCCCTGCCCGGCTCGATCACCTTCTCCTCGGACTTCTCCCTGCCCTACCTTCAGGGCGTCGGGGTTCAGGGAGCCGGGACGGACGGGATCGGTATCGACATCCCCACCCACCTCGGCTTCGCTCTCGGCGGACCCGGGCTGGGACTGTGGCTCGACGACATGCTCACCCGACTTGAGGTGGCGATCAGCCCCTCCGGCCTGTTCTTCCGCACCCTGTTCCGGTTCGACGCCCGCGCCGAGATCGGACCCCTCAAGGCGACGGTCACCGGGGCCGGGATGTGGCTGGGTAGGTGGATGTCCGGCAACGCGGGGGTGCTGGAGCCGACGGGGATCGGACTGTCCCTCGACGCGGGACCGGTCAGTGGCGGTGGGTTCGTCGGGAAGCTCGGCCCAGGCGAGTTCGGGGGCGCGCTGACCTTGAAGATCCTCGGCATCGGCGCGTTCGCGTTCGGGATCTACAAAGAACTGCCCGGCGGGCCGGTGTCCTTCGTGGCCGTCATCGGTATCCGCCTGCCCCCTCCCGGGATCCAGATCGGCTTCGGCTTCGCCGTGTCCGGAATCGGCGGCCTGATCGGGATCCATCGTCGAGCCGACACCGACAAGCTGCGTGAAAAGCTCGTCAGCGGCACCGCTGGTGACGTCCTGTTCACCGACGACCCGACCCGCAATGCCCCCAGAATCCTGGGCGAGTTGAGGACTCTGTTCCCTGACGAGCGTGGCACCTTCATTATCGGCCCCACCCTGCAGCTCAATTGGCTGTACCTGTTCACCCTTGATGTGGGGGTGTTCATCGAACTCCCCGGCCCGCGCAAGATCTTCGTCGCCGGGTCCGCGCGCCTCGTCGTCGGCTCGGAGGACTTCGCCCTCGTCTACCTTCGGATGGACTTCATCGGGGGGATCGACGCGACGGCGTCCCTGATCTTCTTCGACGGCGCCCTGGTGAACTCCCATATCCTCGGCATCCTGCGGATCACAGGTGGGCTCGCCTTGCGCATCGGGTTCGGCCCCAACCCGTACTTCCTGTTCAGCGTGGGTGGCTTCCACCCCCAGTTCGCGCCCGGCGGGCTGGCCGTCCCTCAGATCCCCCGGGCGGGGGCAGGGGTGGACCTCGGGATCGTGTGGTTCACCCAGGAGATGTACTACGCGGTCACGTCCAACACGGTCCAGTTCGGGACGAGGACGGAGGCCGGCATCAGGCTCGGCCCGATCAGGGTCCACGGGTGGTTCGGGTTCGACGCCCTGATCCAGTTCCGACCCTTCCGGTTCACCGCTCGCATCGACGCCGGGATGTCGGCCACCTTCGCCGGGTGGGAATTCGCCAGCATCCGGGTCCGCGGAGAGCTCAGCGGCCCGGGACCGCTCGTCCTGCGGGCCGAGGCGAGCGTGAAGGTGATCGTCCGGATCAGCAAGAACGTCACCATCACCCTCGACAGCCGACCGCCGGAGTCGCTGCCCGCCATCTCGAACCTCGCCCAACACCTCGCCGGCGAGATCAGCACCCCCGAGAACCTGCGGGGGGACGGCGACGATCCGGACGTGGTGTTCGCTGGCGCGTCCCCGACCATCATCCCCGTCGGTCGGGTGATCTGGGAACAGCACCGAATTCCCCTCGACCGCGTCCTCCACAAGGCGGAAGGGGTCCCACTGGGGTCCGGACGGACGTTGGGCGTGGCCTGCGCGGAGCCGGGCGCCGCCCCGCTGGCCATCGGAGTCGAGGAGGACGAGTTCGCGGTCGGTACGTACACGAACCTGTCGGACGCTGAGGCCCTGTCGGCACCGACCTTCTCCCGCGGACGGTCCGGATTCAGCCTCGAGGTAGCCCAGGCCCACGCGACGTCCGCGACGACGGCCCCCTGCTCGCCCGGGCTCAACCTGCTGCGCCTCCCCCGGCGCCGCTTCGTCATCCTCGACTTCTCGGCCACACTCAGGAGCGTCCATGCGGGACTCGTGCAATCGATCCTCGAACGCGACCGTGGGGCCGCCGTCATGGCCCGGCCCACCGACATCGTCCTCACAGCAGAACGCTGGACTACCCCGGTCGGCGGCGCCCAGCACGCTGCGGACGCCTTCCTCGCGGCAAGGGCGACCGGATCGTTCGCCGTGCCCACGTCCACCCCGTCGGTCTCCCTGGAGGGGGTGCTGTGATGGCCCGGTTCAGCAGCTGGCGCCGACCGAGGCTTGTCCATCAGTCCACCGAACAGGACGGACGGTTGGGACGCACCCTCCAGGTGACCCTCACGGACTCGGCCGTTCCGGCCCAACCGGCCGGCGCGGACATCGCCTTCGGGTTCCGGAACGCTTCCGATGTCGCGCGGCTCACCGAACGCGCGATCCGGCACCGGGCACCCGCGCCGGGGGTCCGCGACGAGGAGACGACCAAGTGCACCCACGTGGACTTCCACGCACCTGACCTGCCGTGGCGCTACACGCCCCGCCGGGCCGAGGGCGACACCCTGCGCCCGTGGCTGGCGCTGGTTGTCGGCACCCCGGACGAGGTGAGAATCTCGGGAACGACGGTGACCCTGTCCTCCTCGGTGCTCGCCGACTACGACCTCACGACGTCGTGGCGGTGGGCCCATGTCCAATCCCCCGACAGCGAGACCAACGACGATCTCGGAACTCCGGCGCCCGACCGGTTCTCCCGGCTGCTGTCGTTGCGCCGGCTGCTGCCGCTGACGACATACATCGCCGTGCTCGTCCCGACGTTCACCCCGCGTGGCACGCCTTTGTGGGCCGGAGGTGTCGTCGACAACGGCGGACGTCCGCTCCCTGCCCTGTCCTGGTGGACGTTCGCCACCGGCGAGGGCGGGGACTTCGAGACCTTGGCTGCCCAGTTGCGGATCCCCCCCGCCGCTGACCTCGGCAAGGCGTCCCTCACCTACCGCGCCGCCGACATCCCCATCGGGCCGCTTGAGGTACGCGGAGCCCTGCAGTCCCTCCAGGCGGTTCAGCCAGCGGTGGACGGGGAGGCCGACCTCGCCAGGGATGTCGCCAACGCCGTCCTGGCCTCCGCAGGCGCCCCGGACCTCCTGGGTCCGCCCGCCTACGGACGTCCGTGGGTTCCCTCTCCAACCACAGCGGCCGGGTGGGTCGAGCAGTTGCGCGCCGACGCACGGGTCCGGATCCACGCCGGCACCGGTCAGTGGACGGGAGTGGAAGCGCAGGACGAGCTCATGCAGGCGGCGGTCGCCCAGTCCGGGTCACTCGCCGATGCCGCCGGGCTCATCGCCCGAACGGCCTCCGGTCTGGCCACCTCGGGTTCGCTGTGGGCGAGGTCCCTGCCGTCGGATCCGGTGGCCCGACTGCAGATCCTCGCTCCGATGACCACACGGCTGCCCACCGACACCGGGGTCCAGACGGTGGCCGACGCCGTGTCCACCCCCGAACGCACCTTGGACCGGGCCCTGCTCACCGGGGCCGGCCAACGACTCCTCACCCGTACCTCCCGTCTGGACAAGACCCCCGTCGCGTCGGCGACCGACCTGCTCCAGGCCGCGGCCTCGGGACCGGATTCCGGGCCCGACCCGTCGGCCGCGAGGCTGTGGGAGGCCCTCGTCCCCGACGGTGAGCGGCTGTACGTGGAGTTGTGGACGGCGCTCGCGAAGCTCCGCCGGGCTGCCCTCGCCGGCCGCAGCCGCTACTTGCACCGCATCGGGGCCTTCATCGGCCTGGAGGATCCGCGGCGGATCGACGAGTGGCAGAGAGAGTTCATCCAGGACGAACTGCCCCGGCTGCAGGACCGTGCCGCGGCCGGGCTTGGCGAGCTGACGGGCGAATGCGGGGAGCGGGTGTGGCTGTGGGCCGCCGAGTTCGCCGGCACCGGGACGTGGGACGACCTCCTCGCCCGGACCCTGACGACGCCCCACGCAACTGACCTCATCTACGGACAGGTCCAGACGGCCGTCCTGTGCTGCCTCCTGCCCACCTGTGCGGGAGAACCTCAGGTCCATCCCGAGTCGGAGTGCTCCCGCCTCGTCGCCCTGCTGCGGATCCCCGCCCCACACGACCGGGTGCCGGTCCCCCTGCCAGGCCTTGGCAATGCCGTCTCACGGGCCGTGGATCCACGCTCGGACGACCCGCCGGCGCGGCGGAGCCTTGATGCCCAGCTGCCTGACTCCCTGCGGGGCCGGCTCGCCCCACCGCGCTACCCGCTGGGGCTGGATTTCCCCACGTGGACACTGCTGCGACGCTACGAACCCGACTGGCTGCTGCCGGGGGCGGCGTCGGTCCCCCGCCACACGATCATCGCCCTGCGGACGAACCCGGTCTTCATCGATGCCTTCCTCGTGGGCCTCAACAGCCAGTTCCTGTCCGAGGTTCGCTGGCGGGGGCTGCAGGTGGACCGGTGGGGCACCCCGTTGCGGATGTTCTTCGCCCCGACCGACGAGCGCACCGGCGTCCGCATCCCCGACGTGGCACCCATCGAAGACTGGCCGGACGGGTCGGCGTTAGGTACCCACCGCACCCCCACCGGTGCGACCCCGGGACCGCCAGAACGGCTGGTCCTCCTGTTCACGACCCCGCTCTTCCGCCGCTACCCGCGCACGCTGGTGTACCTGCAGAACCGGCTGGGTGACGACGAGCTCAACGACCTCGTCCTGATGGAGCCGCCTCAGCTTGTTCAGCCGCCCGGGACGACCTTCGAGCAGTGGACGGCGACCCGGGCCCACATCCCGCCCGTCTTCTCCGGGACGATCGGGCCCGACCAGGTGTTCTTCCTGTTCGACATTCCGCCCGAGGACCTCGACGGGTACTTCCTCGTCCTGGACGAGCCCCCGTCCGAGCAGCGGTTCCGCAACGACCTGTCACACGCGCAGGCGTCGGCCGCCCAGGTGGCCGAGGCTCTCCTCGATCCGCATACCCGGGTGGCCCTCGACGGCCAGGCCCTTGAAGCCATGGGATTGGACCCGCAATGACCGACGAGATCGGGGTCCTGCTGCCCCTCCAGCTGGAGACCACCTTCCTCCCGCCCGACGAGGTCCCCTGGTGGCGGCTCCGGCTCCGGGTGATCCCCCAACCCGTGTCGGTCGACGGCCACACCGACCATGTTGGCGACGAGGAACTGCGGGCCGTCGCCGCCTTCCGGACCGCCCTCGCGTCGACCGAACCCCTCACCCCAGACTGGTTCGGGACCGACGCCCATCGGGCGGCCTTCGCCGGGCTCGCGGGGGCGGTCGGCGGGGCCAGAGCGTGCTGGTTGGCGATGGCCGTCCCCTGCCACGTCGCGGACGGGCGCTTCATCGCCCTTCCTCCCGACGACACCGCCGACCACCCGTCCCGGGTGCGAGGTCTGCCCGCACGGCTGCAGGTCGGGGTGTGGACCTACGGCGCGGACGGGGCCGAAGCCCTCCAGCGCGTCGGGAGCCTGCCCGAAGACCCCGACGCGACCATCCCCGCCCTCGTCGACCTGCCCGACCTGTCCTCCCCGGACGCCTTCTTCGACCATTGGGTCGCCAATTGGGAGCGGGCCCGCGAGGTGGGCCTCGGCGGCATCTTCGACCTTCCGGACGGATCGGAGCCCGGCACCCTCGGCGGCGTGACCGTGTGGGGGATCGGAGACGAGACGCCCGACGTCCTCTTCGAGCACCACGTCCACTCGGGGGCCCTGGCCGAGGTCGTGATCGGGTCCGCCACCCATAGCGTGGACGGCCACCCCACCGCGACGAGCAGCGCCGACCCGCAGGGCGCCCCGGTCCCGGACGGAGCGGCCGACGTCGAGGCCCACTGGCAGGTGCTGATGCGTCGGGTGGCCGGCGCCACGACCGGCCTGGACGACGTGCTGAGGAGGTTTCTGACCGGACGTCCGGTCGCCGGCCCCGCCCGTCCCATCGGCCGGGAGCGATCGCTCGGCGACCTCGACGTCCCGCAGAGCCTGCGCGAGCTAGTCGACGCCCACGACGTGGACGCCCTCGCCGAGGCCCGGGCCGTGATACCGCCCGAAACGGGCCTGGCGCCGCTGCTTCTGCACGCCCTGTGGCCGGTGCTCTGGGGCTCGTTCGCCCACGACGAATGGGACCTCACCCCTCCGACCGTCGCGACTCTCACCCGGTGGGCTCTGGAGAACGTGAACCCCGAGGGACCGCTGCCGACGCTGCGGGTTGGCGACGAACCGTACGCCCTGCTCCCGATCACCCGCCTGGACACCTGGAAGACGGCCGCCGAGGAGGCCGACCTGGCCGCTGCGGGGCTGGAAACGCTCGTGGCCTGCGCCGCGACCCTGCGCCGAAGGCTCCACGCCACCGGGCGGGCCGATGGCAGCACCCACGGCGCCGATGTGGCCCGCTACGCCGACCTGCTGCTGCGTGGCGGCTCGTCAAGGGAGTTCGGGAGCAGGCGCAGCGCCCCGCGGTCGTTGGTGGCACCGTGGCTCGGGATGGGTGGGCCGTGGGACCTCCGCGACGCCCAATTGGGGCTGTTCGGGCTCCCCGATCAGGTCGCCGACCCGTTCGTCGAGATGTCCTTCGGTGTGAACTCCGTCGGCCTGCAGCTCGTCCGGCCGTCACACTGGACCTACTGGGGATGGCGCGACCTCGCGTCCAGGGTCCCGCTTCCCGCACTGGTCGAGGTCGCCCTCGCCCGAGGGTGGACTCTCGTCACCCCGCACGGAAACGCGCCGCTGACCCTCGGGCAGCTGTTCGACCCGCGCGAGCTCTATATCGACGCGGGCCGGGACGCCCCCGGCGAGCGTCCGCTGGGAGTGGTTCCCGACTCCATGATCGTCCGGCTGCTGCTGCAGGCCTGCCTCACTCGAAACGCCTGGCTCGCCGACCCTGACGGGCGCGACCTGCTGGACGCGCTGGGGCCCGGGTTCGGCGGTGAGGGCCCCGTGCTGGCCGCGCTCCAGGTGGCCCTGCTGCTCGACCCGGGCGACGACACCTACGACTGGCGTAAGCCCGGCAGTTGGCCGACGGAACCGGACGGCTGGACGCGCTTCGCGTCCCCGCAGGGGGACATCTCCTATCCCGAGTACCGGCGGTCCACGGCCGCGCCGGACGTGGTGTCCCGCCTCGAGCGCGCATTGGGCGCTGTCCTCGACACGGTCTCCACGCGGGTCGACCCCTGGATCACCGCCGTGGCGTGGAAGCGTCTCCGGACAGCCTCGAGCGACGAGGCCAACCCCCGGCGGCTCGGAGCCTACGGCTGGGTATGCGGCCCCTTCGACGGGCTGCCCGGACCCACCGATTCAGGGCTCCTCCACACCCCATCCCAGGCGCAAACCCTGGTCGCGACGCTTGTCCGCGACGACTTCCGCGAGAATCTGCGCACCGGGGCGCTCAACGAGCGCGGCGAGGTCCCGTCCGGGCTCGCGCTGACCGGGGCGGCAGTCCGGTTCGCGACCGGGTACGTGGACGACATTCGCGACGGGCACCACCCGTACGAGATCGTCGGGCGGGAGGTCGAGCGAATCGTGACCTCGCAGGCACCTTCGCCCTACGATACGGCCGCGCTGCTGCGGCTCACCTTCCCCATGTACCCCGAACGGCCCGACCCGCGTCAGACGTGCCAGGGGTTGCTGGCCCTGGCCGAGCTGCTCGCGGACCCTGACGTCGTCCCCGGGCTGGTGTTGTCGGGCGTCCAGGTTCGCGAGCTGGCCGAGGTCCGAGCCGGTCTGGACGCCCTGGGCGACATCGCCCTCCTCGACGGGGCGTTGCATGGGGCGTCCGGACGGCCGGCGAAGGCGTCGGCCGCACTCCGCGGGGCGTCAGGATCCGCGGCCGCGGCGGTGCCCGAGTTCCCACGCACCCCCGCCCCGGGGCGGGAGCTGCGGAGCACCGTGCTCTCGGTGGTTCGGTTGCGGGTCGCCGCTCCCGGCGAGGGCGGCGCCCGACTCGCCGAGCCGTCGGTGGCCGGCTTCCTGGCGTCCCAGCTCGGGACGGACTGGACCTGGTCGGTGCGGTTCGAGGACGGCGCCGCGACGTCGGTGACCCTGGCGCAGCTGGGGCTGACGCCCGTTGACACGCTCGTGCTGTCGCCGGACCAACTGCGGCTCCTGGCGGCCACCGCCGCAGGTGTGCGCGGGGCGGGGATCGGCCGTCATGCGGCTGGTGGAGACGGAGACGAGGACTTCCAGGTCCACCTCGTCGCCGATGACAACCGGACGTGGGAAGTGTGGGTCGGCGACGTCCTGGACGGGATGGCGACTCCGGCCGGCCTCGGGCTCGCCCCGCGCGACCTGGCCGGGCGCACCGAGCCCGAACTCGTGGCCGAGGTCCTGGGGCGGTACTTCGCCGGGCACGTCCCAGACGGTGCCACGCTTCGGCCCGTTCCCTCGTCGGCCCCCACAGTGTGGACGGTCCGCGATCGTCTCGACGCTGTGGTGGGGGTCTTCGACGCCACCACGCTGGGCTGGCCCACTCCAGAGGTCCCACCCGAAGACCACGAGCGCCTCATCAGGATCGCCGCCGGGGCCCCGGCTGCCGTCGTGACCGATCCGCCCGAAGTGACACGGTCGGGGCGGCTGTGCGCCCTCCTGGGAGCCCCTGCCAGCGAGCAGGACCTCGCCGCCGACGGTGCCGGCACGGTCGCCCCTGCCGTCTACGCCGAGCTCGTCAGCCGCTACGGCGCCGTCCACGACGATCTGGTCCGGACCGTCGCCCAGCTGCGGGACGCCGTCGGCGCCACCGAGGCCGAGCAGCGGGCGGCGGTCCGCCGCGGCGCGCTGTGGGGAGTTCCCCCGGGCACCACACCGGCCGACTCGGCGACCTGGGCTGGTGTGATGGTCGGTGCACCACTGCCGCCGGCGGCCACTGCTCTGGAGGAGCTCGCGGTCGCGATGGCGGCCGGCCTGGAGGCTCGGCTCGCCGCGGCACCGGCGCCCTGGAATGTCCCGAGCGCGGACGCCCATGCCTCACCCCTTGACGCCCGGGAGCTCCGGCGCGCCGGTGTCCCCGAGGGGGTGGCGGGACTGGCCAGGGCGTTGTCGTCCCTGGTCGCACCGCAGGGGAACCTGCCGATCCTCACCAGCTGGGACAGGGACGTCCTGACCGGACTCGCCCCTCTCCATCCCGCAGCATCCACCTTCGAGGACGAGTGGTTGACGATGCTCGCCCCCGTCCGATCGGCCCTCGCTCGAGTCGAGGCCCACCAGCTGGACGCCCGCTCCCGACAGGTGGATCCGCTGCTCGCCTGGGCGAGCCACCCCGACCCGTGGCGCCGGTCCGACATCGCCGCCGGCGCGGCGGACACCGCCACGCGGACCCCGTTCGGGTACCGGCTCGAACCGTTCGTCGCCGCCTTCGGGGAGGTCGACGCCCTGTCAGGGGCAAGGGTCGCCGTCGGACTCGTCGATTCGTACTCCGAAATTGTGCCTCTGCCGCAGCGCGACACCCACGCCGCCTTCGGGTTCAATGCCCCGGGGGCCAGGGCACCGCAGGCGATCCTGCTCGCCGTGCCCCCGAACGCCGACGAGCCCCTCACCGACGACGACGTCGCCGTCATGCTGGCTGAGCTGCGCGAACTCGTCGTCGCCCGCGGCGCCCGAATGCCCGACCTCGTCGAGGTCGGAGGGCTGCTCCGCACCACATGGATTCCGCAGGACGAGCCGGTGTCCGTCCTCGACCCCGACGCCCACCTCAACGCCCGCTAGGTCAGGAGTAGCCATGCCGACCTTCTTCGCCGACCGTCTGGAGCCGCTGCCGGTTCCCGGGATCGCAGACGCGACCAGAGGAACCGTCCATGACCCGGTGTGGTTCCTCACCAGGCAGTGGCAGCTGGGTGAGTTCCAGGGCGAGAACGCCAGCACGCCGGTGAAGGTCGAGGCCGTCACCACCGCGCGCGCCATCGTCCACACCGACTCGGGGCAGGCGCTGCAGGTCGTCCCACCCGAGGTCCTCGTCGAGTCGGAGATCGACGACTGGTGGACGATCGGACGCCGACTCCGGCTGGGCGCCGTCATCGCGGCCAACCTCGGGCTGGGGGTCGACCCGCGATGGGTCATCGCCGACCCCCCGCCACCGTACGACCTCGTGGATCCGGCCTGGGACGGGTTGAAGATGTTGAAGGGAGGTCTGGTCGTCGCGCCGGGCATCCTGCCCGAGGTCCCACCCGACCCGCAGCCGGCCTGGGTCGAGGACGAGCTCATCTACGAGCGCGACGACGCGTTCCTCGCGGACGGTGTGCGGCTCCACCTCCGCCGTCACCGTGGGGGACGTCTCGACTGGTACTCCGTGGACGCCGACGTCCCCGCTGATCTGCCTCCCGCCGAGCCGGACGGGATCCTCAGGAGGGTGGTCCCAGCCAGGCTCGAGTACCCAGGGATGCCCCGACGCGGCGTGTGGGAGATCGAGGACGCCCAGGCGGACCTCGCGGCCATGGCGCCGGACGCCGTCCACACAGCGACCCAGATCATGCTCGCCCTCTACGCCTCGCACCGCGACGAGTGGTTCGACGTCCCCATCCCTACACCCACGGGTCGGATTCTGCGCATCGTCCGGTTCACCGTGACCGACTCGTTCGGGGACGTCTACATGGCCGAGCGAAATCCGGATGGGGTGCATTCGGGGCCCCACGGACTCCACCCGCCGGTCGATGCCGTCCCGGTGCCGGACTCGTGGCTGGCGGGCGGCGTCCTGCCTTGGGGGTTGTTCCACACCCGCAACCTGGAGTCCGGCGACCTGGTCCTCGTGCAGACGGTCGACCGTCCCCTTGAGGGGCAGGTGGTGGAGCGGGTCCAGTTCGGTGTGGACGATGAGTCGAACCTCGTGTGGGCCGTGGAGCGTCGCCTGGACGGGCGGGCCACGTCGCCCACGTCCCCGGAGGGCGGCGGCGCGCTCATCCCGCCCCGGCCGTCCGACCAGACCGCGGGCCAGGCCTACGACTACGTCCCGGGGGTGGGGACAGAGTCCCATTGGATCCCGTACACGATGTCCGAGCCGGGGCAACCCCGCGAACTCGTCCAGCGTCGGCTCGTCGACCTGTCGCGCTTCCCAGCCGTTTCGGTCGGGGACGCCAAGGCCGCCGTCCTCACCGGGGATCGGCGGCGACTGGTGGAATCGGTCATTCCCCTGGACGGTCTGGAGGTGGAACGGCGCTGGGTGCTCGTCCGTGACGCGGTTGGCGAACCGCACCTGTGGATCCAGCGTCAGCGACGCCCCCTCACCTCACCGCCCGCCCGGACATTGCGGTTCGACGTAGCCGCCCCCACGGATCCGCGCTAGCCGTTCACGCCCGTTCCCCCAGGCGGAGGTTCGTGCGCGCGCCGAACGGTTGAAGATTGACCACAAGCGCACGCGCCGCACTACCAGGCAGCGTCATATCTGCCCTCGTCACTCGGGGAAACTGGAGAACAGTTGCCACGTCACCGTGAAGGCATCGCTGTCGGTCGAGATCGAGAACGTCCAGCCCATGGGTTCGGCAGCGAACTGCTGGAACGTGATGTCGGCCGAACCCAGGGGAGGAAGCAGGACGCTCTTGGTCTCGTTCGTCCTGTCCGCGTGGATCTTCACCGACGCCCCGAGCAGGTTCAGGTTGTGCACTTGGAAGTGCATGGACATCCCGCCGAGTTGGGAGACTGTGGCCGAGCCGCTCCAGACGCCTCCCGCGACGAGTCTGTTGCCGTCCGCGTCCCGCACGACGGGGGGTGGGGGCGGCGGGGGTGGGGGCGGCGGTGGGGGCGGAGGCGGCGGCGGGGGCGGCGGGGGCGGAGGTACCGCCGCGTCAAACACGACAATGTCGTTGTCCAGTGCCGTCATCGTGCCCTTGCCGACAACGGGGTCGTCGGGCTGGAGCAGATGAGCCCGCTTGAACATCACGACGGCGTCACTGGTCTCCTGGAAGTAGTTGCCGGTGGCACCGCTGGGGATCGGGTATCCCAGGTCGATCAACGCCCGCTGGACGGCGGCCACAGCCGGGCCGGTCTGCCCGAAGAACATTCGGTGGTTGCCGGCATAACACGCTTCGAGGATCGGGTCTCCGGCGAAGCGGGGAGAACGAAGTGGCATGACAGTGCTCCTCTTTCGCGCGGCAGGCCGATGACGACAGCCGCTGCTTCAGCAAGCCTAGGGCTGTTCTTCCCCCGCGCATAGGGGCGCACTTCCCTCCGACGCCCGAACATCTCGCTCCCGTGGTGTCGAACATTCCGAGCCGTCGACGTGCACGGTTCCACCACGCGGGCTGAGCGGAGATGGGATGGTCGCCTGACGCGGAGAGGATCCCTCCGCTCGTATCATTCAATTGGCACGCCACGAAACAGATGCCGGCTCGCACCAGTAGTCCGGACCAGTCAACGGCTTGCTGAGCGCCTGGCCAGGAGGGTGAAGGGAATCGCTCCTGCGGCGATCGCGGCCGAGACAAGGTAGGACGCTGGGTAACCGGCCATGTCGGCGACCCGGCCGAGTGCGGGCTGGGCGACCACGCCGCCCGCGGACCCCATGAGCGAGTCGAAGGACAGCACGGTGGCTCGTTGACCCGACGGGATCAGGCCGTTCACGAGCGACTGCCTGATCGGGACGGTCAAGCCCGTGACGAGCGCCCATCCGGCGACGAGCGCCATTGCCGGTACCAGAGACCGGACGAGGCCGATGCCCACCAGTAGCGCCACGTTCGCGACCGCGCCCAGCACGAGGGCGTTCCAGGGGTAGCGGATCCACCGGCGGGCCGGCCCGGCGAGCAGGCCACCTGCAATCTGGCCGGCGGCGACGAGGGCGGCGGCGAGCCCCGCGATGCTGTAGGCGCCGGGGTCGCCGGCGAGCTCCAGAAGAAAGGGCTGCAGGGCATAGAAGACGTAGAGACCGGTCCCGGAAGTGAACACGGCGGCCAGCATCAGCCACCGCACCGGGGGGTTTCGCAGCCCGCCGTCAACCGACCCGACCAGCACCGCCCGGACGGCGGCCAGCGGCCGTGCAGCCGCGTCCGGCGTGAACCCCACATCGCGCATGGCCACCCAAGCCACCACGAGCGTCACCCCCAGCAAAGCCGCACGGTCCAAATAAGGAGCCCCGAGGTCCGTGGCCTGGGCCAGCACCCCACCTAGCACAGACCCAGCGAGCATCCCCACCCCTGAGACCGCCTGCGCCCGACCGAATACCGCGTCCAGCCCTTCGGTCATGCCGGCCGCCCCCAGGGCGTCAACGAGCCAAGCCTCGGTGGCGCCCGAGAAGAAGGTGAACCCCAGGCCGATGAGCATCGAAGCCACCACCCACCCCAACAGCGGCGCCCTCACCTGCCACATGACGAAGTAGGCCCCAGTCGAGGCCAGCAGGGTGACAGCGCCAAGCAGGAACGAGACACGGCGCCCGCGGGTGTCGGCGAACAGCCCGGTGGGGATCTCGAAGATGACCATCCCGAGGGTGAATGCGGCATTGGCAAGGAAGGCCTGCGTGTTGTCGAGGCCGGCGTCCAGGAGAAGGAGGGTGTTCACACCCCAGATGAACGACGCCGACAGCGTGGTGAGGAGGGTCAGGGTCAGGTAGGTGCGCTGCACCCGACGGGCGGCGCCAGTCATCGGTTGTCCTCCTCGAGACACGCCGATACCGACCCTGGCGGTTTCTGATCTGGAACAGGCTAGGGCGTTCTATGAAGGGGTGCTCCAGTTGACACCCCAGGACGACGTCCCTGAGGGCGCGCTGTACACCGCGGGGGCCAGCGCCTTCCTGGTTTACCCGTCGACCTTCGCGGGGACGAACAAGGCGACCTACATGTCGTTCCAGGTACCGTCGTCGGCCTTCGACGCCGAAGTGGCGGCGCTGCGCGCACAGGGGGTGACGTTCCTGACATTCGACCTGCCGGATGGCACGTGGGAGGACGGGGTCGCCTCGTTAGGCGATCAGGGGAAGGCCGTGTGGTTCGAGGACCCGGACGGCAACTTCCTCAACATCGAGTACATGGCCTAAGCCCCCGGCGTGCTCGAGTTCGCTGTTTCCCGAGACGGGCTAAGTCTGCCCATTTGTGCCCTCCTTGCAAGAGGACCCTCGTGTAAACGCTTCTTACAAGGGAAAAGGGGCCGTCAGCGAACTGACGGCCCCAGGGGGTGGAGGTGGCGGGAATCTCCCCCATCACCGTTTGACAACGTGTATCGCTCTGGCTGCGAGGCCAGGGACCACCTGGGTACCGCAAGAAGGCGCTGGTTCCGGCCCACTGAGAGTCGGCTATCCGGAGCGCTGCGCTGCCGGGCTCTCGAGTACCTCGACGAACGAGCCGAGTCGAGCCACAGGCCAGTGGGTACGTGAGTTTCCCCGGTCAGCTCCTCGTAACCTGGTCGCTCGAAGCACCAGCAGGTCCAGCCGGCGCAGCTGCCACGGCTCGCAGCGCCGAGGCGAGATCTTCTACTTCGTTCGGATGACCCAGCTCCACGCTCTTCATCATTGCCCGTTCTCCCTGGATCGCATGGAGATAGAACGTTCCCCAGTTCTTGCAGTCTCCACACCGTCGGCCAATAAGGTAGGGCCGAAGCAGCGCAAGGAACTCCTTCGAGTCCTTCTCACGGATGTATAGGCTGTCTTTCTCGACATCCGCGTGACCGACCGTGATCGTTCGAATCGGGACGATGGCATGGTCGCCCACAAAGGCGCGGTACTTGACGGTGTTGCGCCGTGCGATCCGATCCCAGTGCGAGTCGACGATCTCGACCAGTTCGTAATCGGACAGGAAGTTGAGGCCCTGCACGAGTGTCCGGACGTCGCTCAGTAGCTGCTCGGCGAGGGCCTCCTCATCTGCCGTCGCCACGGTGTGCGCCTCCTGTCTGCGGTAGGCGGCCAGACGAGCCACGGCTGCAGCGACATCTGCGTCGCCCTGGAACGTTCCGAGGCGAATCAGGAGTTGGCTATTGGTAATGCCGCCCCTCACCTTCTTTCTGACTTGCTCGAGAATCGTTGTCCAAGTTGTGAGGAACGTCATGTAATCGTCCGCGACACCAAAGAGGCGCGACTCCGGAAGGTCGATTCCTTCCTCTCGTGCAACAGCAAGTGCCAAGCAGCCGCAGAAGGCCAGTATGTGTTCGAAACCATGGCGTATCTCGCGGAGCGTCTCAGCGGGCTCACCCTTGCTCGCGATGGACTCGAGCGACCGCCAGCGATAGGCCACCGGGTATGGATACAGGGTTCGGACCCGATGGTCAAAGTCATCGACCCGTCTCGCTGCGTCCACTCTTAGGCGGCTGTCACGGCCTCGCTCGATGAGTGCTTCGCGCGCCGCTTTGGGTGACTCAAGCAAGAAGATGGAGTCGAGCCTCTTGGCAGCGTCTTCACCCCACTGCCTGAGCATTCGTTCGACCTCGACGATTGAGCCCACCGCGTTCAGGAGTGCCTCGTCAGCCACGGGCGTGTACAACCTGTCGAGGACCGATGGCGTCAGAGTGGACTTCGCGCCCCCCGCGGCTACGAGTTCCTTCGCCAGACCGGACCTGAGGTAGTGCAACAGCAGGAAACTCTCCGGCTCCGACATCTGCTGCTTCGGTCGCAACACCAAGACGTGCTGAAGTGCAGACACGGGCAGGTCCTCTTCCCGAATCTCGGCCACGCGCAGCCCGCCAGGATTCGTGGGCATGAACAGTGCTTGCATGACCAGGTCCCCGGCCATGAGCGACAGCGGCGGAGTCCTCGGTGGCTCGCTACTCGGTGCGATCTCAAGTCGGCCGCTCCGCGAGATCGAGCGACCCGTGACGAATCGACCATGTCCGATCCCTTGGTGCGCATTCCGGGGTCGAATCCGGCTCTCGGGGATAAGCAACTCAAAGCGTTCTCCGAGTGCCACACCGTCGCCCCATGTCTGAAGCTCCGCCTCTCGTGCACGCAGTACGGGGTCATAATGCCGATAGGTCAGCGGCGAGTAAGGGTCGATCTCACCCAAGTGCACGAACCCAGAGGCCTTGCTCCCTCCGCGCATGCGACGTAGCCGCTCAATTTCCTCGAGGACGACGTCAGCGTCTGGATCGTGCGGCACCCGAACGAAGCGGTTCAGCGGCCGATCTCCAACCCGCTCAGTGTGCACTACGATGAGCACCACGGTGAATCGCGGGTCCACGCCCTCAAGCACCTTGTTTGCCTCAAGGATGAACAGCGATCGGGTGTGCCGGAGCAATGCCTCACGCAGCCTGTCGGATCTCCTCTCGCCGACGATAGACAGCAGCGGAACCAGTATCCCAAAGGGATGCTCAGACAATCGAACGCGCTCAACAAGCTCTTGGCCCGGCATCGGACTTAGTGGCCCCCGATCCTGGACCCAGGTGGGAACGGCGAGCACGGCGCCCTGTGCCAACTGACGCTCAACAGCATCCACGAACTCCGCGCCGGACGACGCGAGCCTTTGTCCAGGGAAGGCCCAGTCCTCCGCACCCTGCTCAGCGATGACCTGGAACTCTGTCCCCATCGCTTGGCGAGCGACGCGCATCAGGAAGTTAGTCGGCACTAGCGGATGCCTCTCGCCAATGGGCTGCTCGTTCCGCACTTGGTTCACCATGCCTACATTCTGGCCCTTGGCGTGTCGGCCCATGTGCGACTGTCGGAGTGACGGTGCGGGGGTCAGGTCTGGTGCCAAGGGAGACGGGCCGTGTCTCACACCAGACAAGTTGTCGAGATGATCGACCGGGACAGATGTTCCCGACACACTGTTGCGGCGATCGAGCAGGGTAGGTAGTGGGTGGCGTTCGGGAACGTCCTCAACGTCAGCGCCGTCCTGTGGTCTCGCTGTTCCTGCCCTACGACGTGGAGCTGCGACGCATGTCGGCACCCAGCTCGAGATCGTGCGGCTGATCCCGTCGGGTGTGATGCCGAGAGGGCTCCTACGACGACCTCCAAAGCGTCCGTGCGATTCCTTCTGAGCGCTCGCGCGTCGCGCCACCGGCGGCGGCCTGTCGCGGGACGCGCCCGGAGGCGACCTGAGCGCAGCGCGTATCCAACGTGCGTGTCGAACTTGCGTCCGCGTGGTGTGTTTGTGCGGAACGCGGGCTGACTCGGCTGATGCTGGCGCTGGCGAGCCCGCTCGCCCACTTCTCGGCTGGCAAAGCCGGCTGCTCATCGGTGTACTGAAGGCTAGCCAGGCGGCAAAGCCCGGTAAGGAAGCCATCTCCGCCAGTCAGTCACTTGTGAGCGCGCTGAACACCCTTCAGATGCGGTGCGCGGCCGTTGGATCTTCAGCCTTCTCATGAGACAGGCTCGCGTGCCAGGATTCCTACAGAAGGCGAGCTGTGGGGGGCGACATGGAGGTGAGGGCGGTCTTCGAGCTGCCAATGCACGTCTGGGTGATGTGCGAAGCGCTCGGAGAGACCTTTCCTACCGGCCACGGCGGGCTGCGGTTCGACGTCGTTCTCCCCAAGGAGCATCCACCCGTTGGGTTGCCCCCTGACGTGCTTGGGCTCGCGTCACGTCCGGACCTGGCGGATGAAGAGGTCGTTTGGGTGCGGGAGTATGGCGCCTTCATCCCCGACTCGCTCAGGCCTGCTAGTGCGTTGCATCGCGTGGGCGTGACTCACGTCGCGGGCCCGACCTTTGACCACATCTCCTGGTTCACGCCCGAACATCAGCTCGCCGAATGCATTAACAACTGGTTCGACGACGTACGCACCTGGATTGAGATCGTGACCGGCCAGGACCTAGACCCGCATCACCGTGTCTACGATGCAGAGGTAATCGGCGCTGGGCTCACCTTCATCGAGCCACCCGAGGACGGCGCCTTGGGCCTCACCGTCACTACTCCTCACGTCCGTCCACTGCGCGCGCTAGAACTAGCTCGCGTCCTCGGGCTCGTCCGCGAGGGCAGAGAGCCGCCCCTCGAGGAGGTCTTGAGCCGCGATGCTCGAGCCGCGCACCGACGTAACGCCAACCGCCGCGCGATCATCGACGCCGCCACGGCCGTCGAGATCGCACTCGGTCGGCACGTCCGGGGTCTGGATGATCAACTCCCTGAGGCGCAGCGAAAGCGCATTACCGAGCGCACCGCGCTCGGCGACTACATTGCGATCGCCGAGCAATCCGGGCTGCAGTTCATTATTCCCATTGACCGCCTGCGCTGGCTGAGCCACTTGCGCAATGACGCTGCTCACCGCGGTGCTGCACCAAGCAATTGGGACGCGGGTGACGCCGTACAGGTCATGATGGACTTCCTTGGCGCTCACGGCCTGTTCCGCCGAACAGGCGAGAGCGAGACTGATGGCGGGGAGTGGGTCCTGGCCGAGCCCGAGGTCAACAACGAAGCTCCCTAGCCAGCACGGAGGGGTCCGAATCAGAGGGCGGCGCGTCGCCCAACTGAGGCCTCTCTGCTTCGCGAAGCCCCTAGCCTCGATCTTTCATGTGGGGCTGGCCTCGACGGAGACGTATCTCACACAGGATCTGGAAGCCGTGGAGGAGGGTGGTGTCGACGGGTTGATCCGCCTACTGGAACTCGCGCGCGGCGACCTGACTGTGCGCCCTGAGGACTTCGCCGGAACCAGCATGGGTTCTCGGTTCTACCCAACGCTCTTCATGCGGACCCGTGTCTTGAAGGCACGTGACTTCGGCAGCGGTGTGCCTATTTCGAGCGCACTGCTGGGAAGACTCAACGGACCGCAGGTACATCACATCTTCCCCAAGGCCAAGCTCTACGCGGCTGGCTACCCGCGCGGTCAGGTCAATGCCATCGCCAACTTCTGCCTCATCACACAGGACACCAATCTGCAGGTGAGTGACGCCGACCCGGCCGCTTACATGCCCGAGATCGAGTCGCCATTCCTCGCAGCCCGCCGCGACCTACTCTCAGCTGCTGCAAACTCCCTTCTCAAGAGGCTGCGCTCGGGCCAACTCGATCCTTCTCTGGTCGGTCCCGAACCGGTGGAGAGCCAGTACCCCGTGGTCGTCGGCGACGACGACACCGCTGATAGCCGCACCCAGGACATCGACGCTCTCGTCCAATGGCTGCTCGTGCAGGGCTATGCGGAGCCGGAGCGGGACCTTGAGATCGTGCACCCGGACACAGGAAGGGTGCTGTCCATCGCGGAGGCTATATGGCCACACGGGCTCCAAGAAGGACTGGGCGAAGGGGTGGTCCTGGAACTGGACGAGGACGGCTTCGACGAGGACGGCCTCGCCGCATTGGGGTTCCGCGTCTTCATGTCGATCGCGTCACTGCGCGAATTCGTAGAGAGGTCGACTACCGCTGGCCCATCCTCCACCTAGCCAGAGCCCAAGAGCCCGCGGGTCCAGGTTGAGGCTGGGATCATCCGGGTCGTACACGATTGGATCCTGCCAACTGCCTCAGGACCATTCACGTGGTCAAGCGAGCCACCTCGACGACGCCGTCGCGAACGCTCTCGAATTGGACTGCTATCCCCGTGCCGCACAAGGCCGTCCGTGACGACAGACTTACGGACCGTACACTCTCCGGGTTCGTCGCTCTCGCTTTGCGTGGTCTTTGTCCGGGTCAGCTTGCTGAAACAAGATGTCAACTACCACCGCTGCCGTGACTACAAAACTGAGCATCACAAAATCCGATCCGGACTGCAGGATCTCGACCACATAGTTGTCCGCCCTGGTCCTCTTCTCCGCGGCCCCACCTGCCCAAGTTCGCTTGATCGAAGCGATCCTCTCACCGGCAGCATTCTCGATATCGGCCTTGAAGGTGTAGCCATCTCTAAAAGCTAGACGCCCGATTAATTCTTCGCCAACTTCGAAGTCGATTCTCCTGCTGAAGATGCTGTTCCTAGAGAAGCGCCCGATCTGTTCACCATTCGGTCCAGCGAGCATCACTTTGGGCCTGGCCATCTTCGCAGGACGATCCAGAAGGTAGATCACGCTCCCCGCATTGTCCACCACCTCAAGTGTTCGCTTTCGGCTCTCTGTAGTCTGGAATGTCACCATAGGAAGCAGGAAGTTGTAGCCTGTCTCGCGAATAATTCCGAGCTGTCGCCCTTCGCGATCAAAGATCGCGTACTCAGCACGCTGTTCGTAGCGCTTTGGCACTTGATTGATCACCAGCACGCTCTCTGTCAGTATCGTTCCGCTGCCTTGCCGGCCCGTGCCCTTTGCCCCCACCTTTCGAGATTGGCGAGCGACCTTCCTGTTTCGGCTTCCGTGGCCTATCTCGGCTTGAAACACGGTTGATGGGGCGATGGCAGGGTTTCTGGCCGATGAGACGTTCATGGACGACATCGGATGATGGAGCGGATCTACTGACTGCACGTTCTGAGTTACCACGTGAGAGGTCCACTGATGGCCATCCCAGTACCGGAGGTCATGGCGTCGGGTGGGATCTGGGTACCAGTTTCGCGGAGCTTGCGTGGCCATGGGCCGAGACTACCGGCCCGCCCAGGACCCGTGGCGCGGATGGACCGGGCCATGGCGCCGCGGGGTGCTTGCCAGGATCTTCGAAGAGAACAGCAAGTGACCGAGCCGGTTCGCTGTGAATGCCAGCGCCCGTCGAATCGAAGGGGCGCTTCACTGGAGTGGCCGAGGTGTCTCTGCGGCCCTTCGTGGAGCTGGAAGAGGCAGGGGGCAGGTCTCTTGGGCGGTGTAGCGGGAGTGGAGCGCGGAGGACGTTGACTGCGGTGTACCGCGGACACCGAATCGAGCCGACTCAGGGGGCGGGATGGCCAACAGTGGGCCTGAGGCCTATCGCCCCTCCGTCCTGAACGGATCAAGGAGTCCATCAACGGAGACCTCGAACACGAGGCCCTTGAGCGCGTTGACCTGCCTGACGTTCTCCAGCACCTGGTCGTCCACAGCCGCCAAGGCTGCCTGCACCCCCTTGATGCGCTTGTCCGAGTCCTCCCACAGCCGAGGGTTGGCGAGGATGTCCAGCAGATAGTCGCGATCGACGGCAGCTGCGATCCTCCCGAGCTTGTCCTCGTATTCGGTCTGCGCAATGCCGCGCTGTGACTTGTTGGCTTTCCCCTGCAGACGCCTGAATAGCTCTCCGGCGTTGTTGATAAGCGACTCCAGCCGGCTGACCACCACGGCTGCAGTTTCGTCGCCGGCTGCTGCGTGCGGTACATACTCTTGCCGCAGCGAGCTCAGCTTGTCCAAGTGCGCCTGGATCGCAGGAGGAACTGGGGCATCCTCGAGTGCTGCAGCTTCCAGGTTGCGTCGCCGCCGGCCATTTAGAAACTGGCGCCCCACCACGATGGCAGTGGCCAGTGCCCCACCCCCCACGATGCTCCAACCCACCGCTGTCAAGCCATTGCCGTCGTATGACGCAAGGCCCACCAGCGCCACGAAATTGAGCGCCAACGCACCGGCCAAAACGGCACCTAGCACCTTCCATACAGTCTTCTTGTGCCGGTCATATCCCTCTAATCGAAGGCCCTCATTATCGCGTTGGCCCCCGAACAGGGTGATCACTAGGTCAATGATCCACCAATACCCGAACCCGCCCAATGTGAGCAGCTTCCACATCGCCGAGCGGGTCTTGCCGAGATAGAACCGATCCGCTCCAAACATTCCGAACAAGCACGAGAGCAACAGCGCAACTAGGTAACTCCTCTCGCTTTCGGGGATCGCGTGGTCCGAGGGCCCTGCTGGAGCCCGCATCTGGGCAAGGTGACTGGGTGGAGGAGACGCTTGCTGGGCCGGAAGAGGCGAAGGCCATGCAACCCGTGGCGGCGGAGGATGATATGAAGGAGGGGGAGGCGGAGCTCCGCCGGAGAACGGTGGTGGCGGCGGAGGCGGAGATGCGCCAGGGAATGGTGGCGGTGGAGCGTTGGCCGGCATGGTACCCCTCAGCTGATTCGGTCGGCTACTCTGACGCCATTGTTCCGCAGGAACTCCAGCCGTCAACTGCGCTACTGACGGAGGGATGACGCTTCATGTTGACGATACCTCTTGGCCAGCGTCTGCAGGTGCTCGACCGGGTCCTCGTGAACCGAGGCCACCGATAGACTCCCGACAATCGCGGCAGCGTGATTCCTCTCGAAGGGACTTGCACATGATTCGCCAAACTCTCACCCTCACGATGGTGGCTCTCACATCACTGAGCCTCACAGCATGTTCGGGGAGCACGGCCGCCACGATCCCCCAGACGACACCAGTTCCTGCTGCAACTACCAGCTCGGCCGCTGCTGCCGCTTCCACGAACCCAGCAAACGACGCGGCCGCGGAGCAGTCCATCGCAAACGCATGCCTCAGCATGGCCGGACCGATCACAGATGCCAGCGCCGCGATGGCTGAGATCGCCGCAGTCTCCACGGATGACCCTCAGAGTGCGGTGGACGCATGGACCACGCTCGTCGACCTCTACGGTTCGGTCGCGAGAACGGTGACGAACCTCGAGGTCAAAGAGGCTGCTACCGCAGTCCAGCAGGACCTCACCACCCTGAGGGACGCCATGCACAAGATCTACGTGGATGGCGACATGAGCGTGATGGGTGAGTTCACAACTGCCACAACGGCGTGGCAGGCCTCGCAGACAGCCCTGAATGAACTCTGTGCGGGCTGAGTTCTCCCCAGCACCCACACGCCGATCACACAAGTGGGCCCTTCGCATGCGTGCCCGAACCTCGCGTGATCCGTGATTGACGGGTTCAGGCAGCAGACATACGTCTTCCCACCCCGCCAGCGGCTCACGCTTCTGGCCCCAACGGCCCTCGCACGAGGGCCGATTTTGTTCCCCCACCCCACCCCGCGACCCTCCCAACCCCGCGACCCTCGACCCCCTAACTGGCTAGAGTGAACCGGACACACACCAAGCCAAGGGGGGACTGCGCGTGAACGACCGGTGGGTTGAGGTCACCCCATCTCAGTTCGCCCACGAAGCCGAGGGCCTCCGCGTCGTCCGCGACCTCCTCCCCCCGCGACCCCCCTTCCGCGCCTGGACCAACTTCGAGTTCCGCGACGACCGCGGCACCTGGTCCGAGGTGGATCTCCTGCTCCTCGCCCCGGACGGCCTCCACCTTGTCGAGCTCAAGTACTACTCCGGCCGCCTCCGCGGCGACGACCAGACCTGGCTCCGCGACGGCCACGCGCCGGAGGACTCCCCCCTCCGCCTCGCCAACCGCAAGGCCAAGCGCCTCCGCTCCAAGCTGATGCGCACCTACGACGACTGGAAGCGCGGCCGCCGCTTCCAGACACCCCCGCCGCCGGCCCGAGACGTCATCCCCTTCATCCACGAGGCCGTCTTCCTCCACCACCCCAACCTCACCGTCGAGCTACCGGAGCAGGACCGCCGCGACCTCTACGGCCTCCCCGACGACGCGCCCCGCTCAGGCCTCGCTCCCATCACAGACCTGTTCACCGGCACCCCACACCCCGGAACCACCATCAACGAGCCGGTCATCGCCGAGATCATCAAGATGATCGGGCTGCGCCCCCACAAGCGCGAGGCGGGCAGTTTCGTCCTCGACGGCCAACCGCTCGAGGACGGCCCCGGCTGGCAGGACTGGCTCGGCACCCACAAGCTGCTGGGGACCCGCCGTCGCATCCGCTTCCGCACCGTCGCGGAGGGCTCCCCCGACGAGGCCCACCGCCGGGTGCGCCGCATCGCCGAGCACGAGGTGCGCGTGATGCAGCACCTCTCCCACGACGCCGTCCTGCGCCCCGAGGACTTCGTCGATTCGGAGCTCGGCCCCGGCCTCGTCTACCCGTACGACCCCTCCTGGCAGCGCCTCGACCTCTGGCTCGCCGGCCTCCCCAAGCCGCTCGGCTTCGACGACCAACTCGCCCTGGTCCGCCTCGTCGCGGAGGCGCTCCAGTACGCCCACGGCCGCCACGTGGTGCACCGCGGCCTCAACCCGCGCGCCGTCCTGGTGCGCGCCGCCCGCGACGGCCGCCTCCACGTCAAGGTGGGCGACTGGCAGGGCGTGGGCCGTATCGACGAGGCCACCTCCACCGAGGCCACCCGCGGCGTCACCCAGCTGGCCGACGTCCTGGCCGGCGAGGTGCCCACCGCCGAGCGCTGGGCGCGCGACGCGTTCACAGCCCCGGAGGGCGTCCAGGTGGGCACCCCGGACCGGCTCCGCCTGGACGTCTTCTCCCTCGGCGCCCTGGCGTTCTACCTCGTCACCGGCGGTCAACTCCCCGCCCGCACCCGCGCGGACCTCACCGCGCGCCTCCGCGAGCAGCAGGGCCTCGACGTCTCCGTCGAGCTGCCCGAGGTGCCGCCGGCGCTGCGCGAGGCCATCCTCCAGGCCACCCGCCCGCAGGTCTCGGAGCGGCTGCCGGACGTCGGCGCGTTCCTGGCCGCCCTCGACCAAGCCGCGACACCCCCGCCGGAGGAGGTCACCGACCCCCTCGACGCCGGCCCCGGCGCCCTCCTGGGCGGCCGCTTCGAGCTGAAGAGCCGCCTCGGCGCCGGCTCCACGGCGGTGGGGCTCCTCGTCATTGACCTCGCCTCCGAGGACCACCCCGAGCGCGTCCTCAAGGTGGCCGTCGACGACGCCGCCGCCCGCCGTCTCGACGACGAGGCGGAGGCCCTGCGCCACCTCACCACCCCGAGGGTGGCGCGCCTCTTCGAGGGCCCCATCGACGTCGGCGGCCGCAGCGCCCTCCTCCTGGCCAGCGCCGGCCGCGAGACCCTGGCCACCCGCCTCGGCAACCGGGAGCGCCTCTCCCTGGACTACCTCGAACGCTGGGGCATCGACCTCTTGGAGACCGTCGTCGCCCTCGACGACGCGGGGGTCACCCACCGCGACATCAAGCCCGCCAACCTCGGCCTCCAGGGCAAGCGCGGCGCCAAGGACGACCGGGCCATGCACCTGGTCCTGTTCGACTTCTCCCTCACCAAGGCCGCCGCCTCGGACATCCAGGCCGGCACCCGCCCCTACCTGGACCCGTTCCTCAGCACCCGCCGCCAGTACGATTCGGCCGCCGAGCGCTACGCCGCCGCCGTCGTGCTGTTCGAGATGGCCACCGGCCACCCGCCCGTCTACGGCGACGGCCTCTCGGATCCCGCCTCCATCCAAGACGACGCCACCGTCGTCGCCGCCGAGTTCGACCCCTCGGCCGCCGCCCACCTCACCGACTTCTTCACCCGAGCCCTGGCCCGGAGCGCCGCGGACCGCCACGACACCGCCGCCCAGATGCTCCTGGACTGGCGCGCCTGCTTCCCGGCCAG
Source organism: Tessaracoccus sp. MC1679 (assembly GCF_014164775.1). GTDB lineage: Bacteria > Actinomycetota > Actinomycetes > Propionibacteriales > Propionibacteriaceae > Arachnia. The sequence goes on along the minus strand of NZ_JACJGB010000004.1, from coordinate 288,339 downwards.
CTCCGTCGCGCCCGCCAACGCCGACGAGCTGGCCGAGAAGGCGGACGAAGACACGCCGCTGGCACAGTCGGGCCTCACCCCGCGCGCCGTCTCCGGACTGGAGCAGCTGAAGGTGGCCACCGTCGGTGACCTCGCCCAGGTGGACCTCGTCCGCCTCGCCCGCCTCCCCGGCGTCGCCGTCGCCACCCGGGAGGAGATCAGGGGTCGCGCGAAGACCTGGCGGGCACGGTTCCACCGCAAGGACCGCAGCTGGCGCGTCGTCGACGGCGCCACCCCCCTCCCCGCCCCGCACGATTGCGCCGACCTGCTCCTGGGCGCCGCCCGCCAGGGCAAACAGGACCGCGCCGTCGAGCTGGCCGCTCTCCTCCTCGGAGTGCTCGGCACCTCGGATCCCAACGCCACCCAGGCAGAGCTCGCCGCCGCGCTCACCCCGCCGGTCACGCGGGCCCGCGTCAGCCAGCTGTTGGGAACCATCCAGGAGCGTTGGGCCTCAGACTCTGCCGCGCTCACCCTCCTCACCCAGCTCACCGGCGCCGTGGACCAGCGGCTCGGCGAGCTCGGCGGCGTGGCCACCTTCGACGAGCTCGCCCGCCACCTCATGTCGCTGATGGTGGCCGGCCCCTCCCCCGACGAGGCCACCCACCTCCGCCTCGCCCAGGGCCTGCTGCGCTGCACGATGGACCGGGAGGCCGCCCGCGAGCGCGCCGAGGGACCCGACACCGTAGAGGACACCGGCTGGTTGCTGCGCCGTCGCGAGGGCAGGCCGCTGCTGGTGGCTGTCCGCCACGACCTCCTCGACGTGGCCGAGGCCCTCGCCCGCCGAGCCGATTCACTCGTCGACGAGACCGGGGGAACCGCCGCCCTCGTCCCGGCCGCCCGCGCCGCCGAGCAGCTCGGCGCCGTGCTGGACCAGGCCACCCCCGCCCGCGCCGCCGCCCCCTACGACGACCTCCGCGAGGGCCACCGCCTGGCCCACCTCGCCGCACTGGTCTCCCAGCACGCTGGGGCCTCCGCCGTCGGCGAGCTCCACCACCGCAGCCTCTCGGCCGAGGCCGCGCTGCGTTACGCGCTGCCCGCCGTCGTCCCCGGCCAGCTGTATCAGCCTAGCGAGCTGCGCGAACGCGTCCAGGCCCGCTTCCCCCAGCTGCCGCCCATGCCGCAACGCCCCGCGCTGGACGCCATCGTCGACGCAGCCGGCCGCGGCCTCCGCCACGACGACGCCGCCCGCGGCTACCGCGCCCCCGTCGCCGCGGGCAAGGACACCACCGGCCTCGACTCGCGCCTGGCCACCACCCTCGGCACCACCCCGGTGGCCACCGGGCCGGGCGCCGTCGGCCAGCGCCTCCTCGACAGCCGCAAGGGCCGCTCGTTCATCGCCCTCGGCGTGGAGGCCGCCCTCCAGGACCGGCTCGCCGGCGTGCTCACCACCCACTTCGACGCCGTCGCGCTGGACCTCACCCACACCCTCATGGACGCCCTCCACGCCACCGCCGCCCACGCCGGGCTCAGCTGGGCCGTGGTGCTCGGCGCCGACGCCGACCAGCCCGGCACCCGCGCCCACACCGGCCTCCGCGCCCTCGTCGAGCGCTCCCTGCCCGCCGTCGCTGCAGCGATCGACGAGACCCTCACCTCCGCCGGCGGCCGCCCCGTCGCGCTGCTCGACGCCTCCCTCCTGGCCCGCTACGACGCCCTCGGCCTGCTCGCCGGCTGGATGGACCTCTCCACCCCGCGGCCCACCGCCGTCTGGCTCGTGGTCCCCCAGCTGCACGGCAACCTGGGCCCCATGGTGGACGGCCACTCGCTGCCGCTCACCGCCCCCAACCAATATGTGTCGGTGCCGCGCGATTGGATCAGCACGCACCTCGCCACTCCCGTCCCGGAAGGACACCCCGCGTGATCAGCCCCGCCGCCCTCGTCGCCGACCTCAAGAAGCAGGTGCTTCTCCTGGAGGACGACCTTCGGCAGCGGATCACCCTGCCCGAATACGACGGCGAGTGGCGCAGCGAGCACGCCGCCGCCACCTCCGGGGACCGCACCGCCGCCACCTACACCGCCTGGGCCGACGACCGGATCACTCAAGCCGCCGTCTCCTGGGTGCTGACCACGGTATTCGTCCGCTTCTGCGAGGACAACGCCCTGCTGAGCCCCGTCTGGATCTCCGGGCCCGCCGAGCGACGGCAGGAGGCGCTCGACGCGCAGCTCGCCTACTTCCGCGCCCACCCCGAACACACGGACCGCGAATGGGTGGAGCAGGCAATCGCGCACCTCGCCGCCACACCCGCCACCGCCGGCCTCGTCGACGATCAGGCAATGCTGCACACCGCCTCCCCCTCCGGCCAGGCCGTCACCCGGCTGCTGGAGTTCTGGCGACGGCGCGGCGACGATGGCGCCCTGGTCCACAGCTTCACCGACCCGGAGCTCAGCACCCGCTTCCTCGGCGACCTCTACCAGGACCTCTCCGAGCACGCGAAGAAGACCTACGCCCTGCTGCAGACGCCCGAGTTCGTGGAGGAGTTCATCCTCGACCGCACCCTCGAACCCGCCCTGAACGACCGCCCGCTCGACGGATTCAAGCTGATCGACCCCGCATGTGGGTCAGGCCACTTCCTCCTCGGCGCGTTCCGCCGCCTCCTGGCCCGGTGGGAGAAGGAGGGGCCCGCGCTGGGTGCCCGGGAACGGGTGCAGAAGGCGCTCGACGGGGTGTGGGGGGTGGACATCAACCCGTTCGCCGCCGCGATCGCGGTGTTCCGGTTGACGGTGGCCGCGCTGCAGGCGGTGGGCCACACGTCGCTGGAAACCGCGCCGGGGTTCACCATCAATGTGCTGGCCGGAGACTCGCTGTGGTTCAGCCGCGTCAAGGAGGGTCTCTTCCAGGCCCAGGGCGAGTTCGCTTACTCTACGGAGCACAAGGAGGCTCTGATCGAGACGCTTCGGAGCGGTCAGTACGACGCGGTCGTCGCGAACCCGCCCTACATCACAGTCAAGGACAAGGCACTCAACGCCGGCTACCGTGAGCGCTTCACCCACTTGAAGGGCAAGTACCAGCTCACCGCCCCCTTCATGGAGCTGCTGTTCGCGCTCGCCAAGCGAGGCGACGGCGCTGCTCAGGCTGGATGGGTGGGCCAGATCACGTCGAACGCGTTCATGAAGCGTGAGTTCGGCACACCGATGGTCGAGGACCTCCTTGCCGCTCTCGATCTCAGACTGGTCATCGACACATCGGGGGCATACATTCCTGGCCACGGCACGCCGACGGTCCTTTTGGTCGGCCGTAACGACTCACCCGTCCTATCCTCGGTGAGAGCGGTCCTGGGGGTCGAAGGAGAACCGGGCCGTCCCGGCAAGCCTGACGACGGCTTGGTGTGGCGCTCGATTGTGAGAGGCCTCGACCAGCCCGGTTACGCTGACCGGTGGACCAACGTGGCCGACCTTGAAAGACGCTCGTTGGATCGACATCCCTGGAGCCTGTCTGGAGGTGGTGCTCTATCACTACTCGAGCGTCTGGAGAGCAATCCGCGCGGACGCCTAGGCGCGTTCGCTCTTCGAATTGGCATCTTCGGCGTAATGGGCAGTGATGACTCGATGATGTTGCCGGGCCACGTGAAGGGACAGTTGCGCCTGGAATCAGCGGCGACAGCTCCATTGGTGCTCGGCGAGGCCGTGCGGGACTTTCGAGTTGCGGCAACTACCCAAGCGTGGTTTCCATACAGCGAACAGAACGAATTGTTGCCCATGGACAGGTTCCCGGCGTGGGCCAAACGCCTTTGGAGTACGCGGACTGAACTGGGTAACCGTGCCACGTTCTCCAAAGGAACGTACTTCACCGACGGGCGGCCCTTCTACGAGTGGCACCAGCTGCCTAGAGACAACGGCTCTCACGCCTGGACCATCACGTTCGCCGAAGTCGCCACGCACAACCATTTTGTCCTCGAGCGCAACCGCGTTGCCATTGGGAGAACCGCTCCCGTGATCAAGCTGCCGGCCGGCGCCACTGAAGGCGACCACCTCGAACTTCTGGGTGTCCTGAACTCTTCGACGGCGTGCTTCTGGCTCAAGCAGAAGTGCTATCCCAAGGGTGGCGACCCAGTTGGCCAGGATGGTGCGCGCGTGTCGCAACAGCCCTGGTCCGACCGCTACCAGTTCAACGGGGCGAACGTTCAGGACTTCCCACTCCCCAAGACGCTGCCACTCGACCGTGGCCGGGTGCTGGACGACCTGGCGCAGGAGCTGTCCAGGAACCAGGTAGAGGCGCTGATCGCGTCGAACTCACCCACCGCCGACCTGCTGGGCGAAGCGGGGGCGGCGCAGTCCTCGCTTCGCGGGCGGATGATCGCGCACCAGGAGGAGCTGGACTGGGAGGTGTATGCCTCGTACGGGCTGCTGGACGAGGCGATCGTGTACGCCGGGGAGCCGCCGGAGGTGAGGCTCGGGGAGCGGGCGTTCGAGATCGTGCTGGCCCGGAGGATTGCGGCGGGCGAGGATGAGACCACGTGGTTCTCCCGGCACGGCTCCACCCCCATCACCGAGATCCCCGGCCACTGGCCGGCCGCCTACCGCGACCTGGTGCAGCGGCGGATCGATGCGATCGAGCAGGTTGACGCCATCCGGCTGTTGGAGACCCCCGAGTACAAGCGGCGGTGGGCTACCGAGCCGTTCGCCAAGCAGGCGGACCGGGCACTGCGCGGCTGGCTGCTGGACCGGTTGGAGGAGCGGTCGTTATGGTTCACGTCGCAGGGGCAGGTGCGTCCGCAGTCGGTGGGGCAACTCGCCGACGCGCTGGGTCGGGATGCGGAGTTCGTCTCGGTCGTCGACCTGTGGCAGGGGCGGCGCGATGCGGACCTGGTCGCGGCGCTGACGTCGCTCGTCGAGAGTGAGGCGGTGCCGTACCTGGCGGCGTACCGGTTGAAGGATTCGGGGCTGCGGAAGTTCGCGGAGTGGCAGCGGACGTGGGAGCTGCAGCGTCGCGAGGATGCGGGTGAGAGTGTGGGGGCGATCCCGGTGCCGCCGAAGTACTCCACGGCCGACTTCCGCAAGACCGCCTACTGGTCCGACCGCGGCAAGCTGGACGTGCCGAAGGAGCGCTTCATCCTCTACCCCGGCGCCGGGCGTGAGACCGATCCCACGCCGCTGCTGGGTTGGGCGGGGTGGGACCACGCGCAGCAGTCGCTGGCGTTGGCCACCATCCTCGCCGAGCGCACGGCTGAGGGCGTCGACGACGCCGCGCTGGTGCCGTTGGTCGCGGGGCTGGCGGAGGTGCAGCCGTGGGTGGAGCAGTGGCACTCGGCGATCGATCCCACGTTCGGGGTGAGCCCGGCGCAGTTCTCGGGTGAGCAGCTGCGCGACCATCTGGCGTCGCTCGGCCTCACCGTCGATGACCTGGCTGCGTGGCGGCCGGCGGCGGCCACGCGCGGACGCCGCGCAACCAGCGGTAATGAGAGGGAGGGAGCGCGATGAGCGCCCTGTTGCGGGACATCTTCACCATTCCGGAGACCACCAGCACTGCCGATTACGTGTTGCGGCTCACCGAGAGCGTCGACGAGGCTCACCTCGCCCGAACCCTGGACGATTACGTGGTCACCGAGGAGCTCGCCACCGCGTTCGACAGGGCGCTGGGCGTGGTCAGCGACGCGATCTCCGCCAACACCAGCAAGGGCGCGTTCCTGACCGGTTCGTTCGGCTCGGGCAAGAGTCACTTCATGGCCGTGCTCTACGCGCTGCTTCGGCAGCACCCGAAGGCGCGGGCCATCCCGGAGTTGGCGGGCCCCGTCGCCCGGCACGACCCGCAGCTCCAGGGGCGGAAGGTGCTGCCGCTGACGTTCCACCTGCTGGGGGCGCAGTCGTTGGAGCAGGCGCTGTTCGACGGCTACCTCCGCCAGATCGACGAGCTGCACCCCGGCTCCACCCCGCCGCTGCTGCACCAGACCGCCAAGCTGCTGGAGGACGCGGACTCGCTGCGGGCCCGGATCGGCGACGAGGGGTTCTTCGGTGGCCTCAACGAGGGCACCGAGACGGCGGACGTCTGGAGCGGGGTACTCGGCGGTGCCGCCACCTGGGACGCGGACAGCTATGATGCGGCTCGCGCGGCGTCCGCGCAGGACCGCCGTCGGGCGGAGTTGGTGAGCGCCCTGCAGGAGCGCTACTTCGCCTCCTACAGCCGGCACGCCTCCCACATCGGGCTCGACGAGGGCCTCACCGCCATCTCCGCGCACGCCCAATCGCTGGGGTACGACGCCGTGGTGCTGTTCCTCGATGAGCTGGTGTTGTGGCTGGCGTTCCGGATCCGCGACCACGCGTTCTTCGGCGCCGAGGCGCAGAAGATCAGCAAGCTGGTGGAAGGCGGGCAGGGCGGGCGCCGCATCCCGTTGGTGTCGTTCATCGCCCGCCAGATGGACCTGCGGCGGTGGCTGGCCGATTCGGGCGCCAGCGGTGCGGAGCAGCAGGCGCTGGATCAGGCGTTCCGGTTCCAGGAGGGCCGCTTCCCGGAGATCCGGCTGGGCGACGACAACCTTCCCTTCGTGGCCAACAAGCGCCTGCTCACGCCCCGCAGCGACGAGGCGGCGCGCGAGATCGACCGCGCCTTCGCCACGCTGGACCGTCAGGCCGAGTCCTGGGACGTGCTGCTCGACGGCGTCAACACCAGCGACCGGCACCGCGGCGCCGACGCCCGGCAGTTCCGGCTCACCTACCCGTTCTCCCCCGCCCTGGTCTCAACGCTGCGGTCCCTGGCCGGGGTCATGCAGCGGGAACGCACGGCGCTGAAGGTGATGCAGCAGCTGTTGGTGGACCGCCGCGACGCGCTCACCATCGACGACGTCATCCCCGTGGGCGACGCTTTCGACCACCTGGTCACCGGGGCGGCGGGCGATCAGCCTCTCGACGAGGCCTCGGCCGCCCTGTTCCGGGCCGCGAGCACGCTGTATCAGGAGCGGCTGCTGCCGATGATCCTGGAGCAGTACTCGCTGACCCCGGCGGACTTGGCCGATTCCGCGCCGCTGCCTGCGGGCGCCGTCGGGGATCTACGGCTGGCGAAGACGCTGCTGCTCAGCGCCGTGGCGCCCAACGTGCCCGCGTTGAAAGGGCTGACGGCGGGGCGGTTGGCGTCGCTCAATCACGGCTCCATCCGCTCCCCCCTGCCCAACGGTGAGGCCGCCGTCGTGCTGTCCAAGGTGCGGCTGTGGGCGGGGCGGGCCCCTGAGATCCGGGTGGAGACGGAGGGCCGCAACCCGCTCATCACGGTGGGGCTCTCGGACGTGGACTACGAGTCGGTGGTGGACCGGGCGCGCGGCGAGGACAACGACGGGCGCCGTCGGGACCTGATCAAGAAGCTGGTGGCCGAGGGCTTCGGGCTGGGCTCGCTCGGGCAGCAGGACCTGCTGGGCGCCCACGCGCACCGGGTGGTCTGGCGCGGCACCCCCCGCACGGTGGACCTGGTGTTCGGCAACGTCCGTGACGCCGGCTGGCTGAGCGACGACCACTTCCGCGCCCGCCCCGACACGTGGCGGTTCGTCATCGATCACCCCTTCGACGAGCCCGGCCACTCCGCCTCCGAGGACCTGGCCCGGATCGATTCGATGCGCGCCCGCAACTGGGACGAGCGCACGATCGTGTGGCTGCCGCGGTTCTTCAGCCAGGAGCGGATGCGAGACGTCAGCCGCCTGGTGAAGCTCAACTACCTCCTCGACGGCGCCGGCGACCGGTACGCCCAGCACGCCGACCACCTCTCCGAGATGGGCCGCATCCAGGCCAAGACCATCCTGCAGTCGCAGCGTGATTCGCTGGCCCACGCCCTGCGCCGGGCCATCCAGGTGGCCTACGACCTGGAGTCGCCGCTCGGCGCGAGCGACGTCGTCGGCGACGCGTCGCACCCGGAGGTGCTCGCGTCGCTGACGCCCAGCTTCACCCCGCGCCCGCCCGCCGGGGGCACGCTCAAGCAGGCGTTTGAGCACCTGGTGCGCGAGGCCTTCTCCGCCACGTACCCGGCGCACCCGCGCTTCGAGCCCGGCGACGAGGAGATCCGCGTCCGGGAACTGGCCGCCACCTACGGCTACATCGAGCAGGCTCTGGCCGACCGGGAGAACCGGGTGCCGCTGAGCTCCGACGCGGCGGCGGCGCGGAGGATCGCCAACCCGCTGGGCGTCGGGAAGGCCGCCGAGACCCACTTCCTCATGGGGGACGAGTACTTCTCCGCCTGGGGGCCGGAGTTCGAGCGGCGCCTCGGCGCCCGCGACGCGGACAACAACGGGCCCGTCCAGGTGGGCGAGGTGCGCGGCTGGATCTCCGCGATGGAGCCGCAGGTGGGCCTGACGCGGGAGGTGGCGGACCTGGTGATCCTCGCCTGGGCGGCGCTGCGCCGTCGGGCCTGGTTCCACCACGGAGCCGCGATCCCCGCGCCCAAGCCGGGTGCGGTGCGCGACGAGATGGAGCTGCGCGTCCAGCCGATGCCCACCGAACAGGAGTGGGCAGACGCCACCCGCCTGGCGGGGGCAGTGTTCGGGGTGCCCGCCACCGCCCACGCCACGCCGGTGGCAGTGGCCAACCTCGCCGACGCGGTGCGGGCAAAGGCCCTGGAACTCTCCGACCCCGCCGCGCGCCTGGTCACCGCCCTGGAGGGCGCCGCGGGCAAGCTGCGGATCGACGGGGGCCGCCCGGCCCACCGGTTGGCCACGGCGCGGGCGGCGGCGGAGCTGTGCGACGCGCTGCGCGGCCTGGGCGGGCTGCCGCTGATTCGCCGGCTCGCCGCCGCGGAGGTCGCGGAGCCGACGACGATGGGGCGGTCGCTGTCCTCCGCTTCTGCAGTGGCGGGGAGGGTGGGGGCGTACGAGTGGTCGCGGTTCGAGCCGCTCAACGCGGGTTCCTACGGCGAAGGCCCGCGGGCCGACGACGCAGCCGCGATCCTCGGCCGGCTGCACGGGGCGCTTCGCGCGGACGAGTTCGTCACCCCGCTGGCGCCGGCGCTGCAGAAGGCCGAGAGCGACCTGTTCCGGTGGCTGGCGGATGGCTCTCCCGTCCCCGCCCCGGCCCCCACTCCCGTCCCGGCGCCCGAGCCCAGCCCGGAGCCGGCACCTCGGAGGCCCGCCGCGGGGCGGGCGCGGATCCGCGGGTCGCGGGGGCTGCGTGAGGTCTCCGAGGAGCTACAGAAGTTCGCCGCTGAGCACCCCGAGGCGGACGTCGTCGTCGAGTGGCGGCTCGAGTGAGCGTCGAGGTCGCGGCGAGCGCGCCGGTCACCCCGGCGATCGCCCGCGCCTTCGTCGACTACGCCCGCCAGAAGAACTACTCCAAGGGCGTGATCGGCGTGCGGGCACGGCCCGAGGCCACCCGCGAGGCGAGCTTCCAGCACGGCGCGCAGCAGGTGCGGATCGTGCCCGCGGGCTCCGCGCTGGCCATCCGCGAGGCCATTCGGGCCGCCGACCCCGACGGCTGGCTGGTGGTGGTCACCGACCGCAGCGACGCCGACCTCGGCGCCGGCCTGCTCGCCCACTTCCTCTGGCAGCGCCTCCGCCACCCCGACCCCTGGCAGGCCGTGCAGCAGGCGTTCGCCGCGCACAGCGTCGACGCCCGCCTCCTCCAACTGCCCAACGCCCGCGAAGTGGCCTCCGGGCTGCTGGAGCTGGCCCCCGTCGACGGCTGGCCGCCCGCCCCCGCCGGTGTTCTCACCCGCGACCACGCGCTGGCCTCCGCCGCCCGCGCCGAGCTGGGGTTGCCGCCGGGGCCGGTGGATCTGATCGCGGTCCTGCACTGGTCCACCGACCCGGGGCTGCCGTCGCAGATCGCCCGGCTGCGTCCGCGCGCCGGGGAGGCCACCGTCGATGCCCTGCTGGAGTGGGTGGCCGACTCGTCCGGCGAGGCGAAGCCCGTGGTGGCGTCGCTGCTGCGGAGCGGGACGGTGACGGATCTGGTGCCGTTGGGTGTCGCGGTGGACTGCCTGCTGGCCGCCGACGCGCGGCACGACGCCGAGCTGGCGCTCGCCCGGCTGCAGCACCGCTGGGGCGACGTGCCCCGGGGCGCGCTGGCGGCGGCAGGGCGATTGTCGCGGATCGTGCTGTCCGGGCTGCTGGGCGGCCGGGCATCAACGGAGTCCGCCCGGCGGCTGCTCGCCCACGCCGACGACCTCATGGCCGAGGCGCAGGCCCAGCACCTGGCGGAGGGGTCGCGGCTGCTGCGCTCCGGGCTGACCCGCCGGCTGCGGGCCTTGGCCGCGGTGCTGGACCGCGGCGCGGGGGCTGACTCGGCCGAACTGGGGAACGCGTGGGCGCGGGTGACCGAGCACGAACTGGTCGACGACGACGTCCGCGTGCCGCCCACCCGGGCGGCGGTGCGGTTGGCGCGATGGCTGGAGGCGGCTTCGTCGGAGCTGGCTCCGGAGGGGCTCGCTGGGCTGGCCGGGCGGCATCTGCGCGTGGACGCATGGGTGGACTCGGCGGTCAACGACGCCGAGACCGGCGTGGACGAGCCGGTGCTGGCGGCGGCGCTGGAATCGGTGCTGGCGGCGGTGCAGGAGCGGCGAGACGCGCACGATCTGCAATTCGCCGCCTCGCTGGCGCGGGACGGCTGCGAGGAGCAGCTCACCGGGGTGCTCGGCCTGGAACAGGTGCTGCCGAGCGTGGTGGTGCCGCTGGCCAGGCAGTACCCCACGCTGCTGCTGGTGCTCGACGGCATGAGCGCCGGCGTGGCCACCGAGATCATCGCGCACGCCACCTCCGAGCTGGAGTTCGGGATGGTGGAGTGCCTGGTGCCCGGCTCGACGGCGCGGCAACCCGCGCTGACCGTCCTGCCGAGCGTCACCGAGTTCAGTCGGGCGTCGCTGCTGGCCGGGCGGTTGACGAGCGGGCAGCAGGACGCCGAGCGCCGCACGTTCGCCCAGCACGCGTCGTCGTTCGGGCTGGGTGAGGCGCCGCTTTTCCACAAGAAGGGCCTCGACACCGGCCGCCAAGGCTTCGCACTGGCGGACGACGTGCGCCTGGCCATCGGCGAGGTGGAGCGGTTCCGGCTGGTGGGCTGCGTGCTCAACACCATCGACGACGCCCTCGACCGCACCGACCCCGGCGGCACCGACTGGACCGCCGAAACGGTCAAACACCTGGGACCGCTGCTGCGCGCGGCCCGCGCCGCGGGGCGGCTGGTGGTGCTGACCAGCGACCACGGCCACGTCGTCGAACGCCGGCGCGGCACCCAGCGCGGCGTCGGGATCGGTGGTCGGTACCGGGCAGCCGGTTCGCCGGCGGAGGCGGACGAGGTGCAGGTGTCGGGGCCGCGGGTGCTGACTCCGGATCACCGGGCGGTTCTGGCCGTGAATGAGCGGCTTCGGTACGGGCCGCTGAAGGCCGGCTACCACGGGGGTGCCGCGCCCGCGGAGGTGGTTGTCCCGGTGGCGCTGCTGGCGCCGTCGACCCTGACCCACTCTCTGACCGCCGCCCCCGTGGCCGAGCCCGAGTGGTGGGAGGTCACCGCGCCCGTGCGGGCCGAGGTCGTCGCGGCGGTGGTGGAGCCGGTGCCGGCGGACGTGCCCCAGCCCGACCTGTTCTCGGCGGTGCCCGAGCCCCCGTCGCCCGGGGGTGCGGGGCGCGCACTCGTGTCGTCGTCGACGTACAAGGCCCAGAAGAAGCTCGTGGGCCGTCTCGCGGTATCCGATGACGCGGTGTCGACGCTGGTCGAGGCGCTGACCGCGGCCCCGGACCACCGCCTGAGCGCCACCCGCGCGGCCGCCCTGATGAGCGTGCCGCCGAACCGGGTGCCCATGGTGATGAGCCAAGTGGGGAAACTGCTGAACGTGGAGGGCTACCCGGTGGTGGCCACCGACCCGACCACCCAGGCGGTCACCCTCGACGTCGCCCTCCTGGCCGAGCAGTACGGAGTGCGCGCGTGACAGGGCCCCAGCCGGACTCGAAGCCGGATGCCGCGTCCGGAAAGGCGCGAGTCTGGCATCCCCTCTGCGAGTCTGACGGGACGGACCTGGTGACCCCAGAGATCGTGCGCCTGATGAAGGCAAGCGACGCCGACGCACTGACCTCATCCGAGATCCAGATGCGCTACGCGGAGTTCAAGGCAATCCTGAGGCGGGCGAGCGCCGGGACTCTGCGCGGCGACGAGTGGAAGCCGGTGTCACGGGACCCGCTGCTCTGGGAACTGCGGTGGTCCTGGGATGGGAGTCATCTGCGCGGCTACTTTCATGAGCCTCCATTGGAGCCCGATTCAACGATCCTGGCCAAAGTGCACGAGAAGCAGATCGTGCAGGGGGATGACCGCGCCACGAAGCAGCACCAAAACGCGGCCATCGATACCGCCGGGACGCGCATTCGGCGCTGCCAAACTCATCGGTGGGGGTTGGGCTTCAGCAAACCGCTCTTCTAGGCACTTCAGCTTGACACCAGTTATAGACTCAAGTCTATGAGCACGCTAGACGAGCTACTCGGCCTCGACCCCACGTCGCCCGAAGCCCTCCGCGCCGACCTGCTGGTGGAGAACGACCAAGAGCTTCTGGACGCGCTGGTTCGCGTCCGGAAGGATCGCGGGCTCAGCCAGGCCGACGTCGCCAAGATCTTGGGCGTGAAGCAGCCGACCGTTGCGGACTTCGAAGCTCACGACAGCAACCCCACGCTCTCGCGGATTCGTCGGTACGCCCACGCCGTCGGGGCGCTCATCTCCCACAGGGTGGAGCTCGATTCAGGGCAGCTGCTGGACCACCGCCGAGACGAGTGGGTACCCGCATCCATCACCGTGAAGGTGGCGGCATCGCCGACCCGCCAGAGGCCCGTGGGGGTGACGCGGTCCCCGGGAGTCCGCCTCGGCACCTTTCGCTCCGCGGAGGTGGGGCACCGCGACCACCAGTTCACACCGGCTGCCTGAGGCTACGCATGGACGTCGTTGAACTCCTAGGCGCTGTCCGCCTCGTCGATGTACGCACCATCCAAGAGGTTGCTGAGCTCAAGCTCGATCCAGCTCAGGGGAATGGCCTCTCGGCGCTCGACGAAACGAGCACGGACGGAGAACTCACCATCGACATCAACCCCGTGCACTGGGGTGCTCGGATAGAGATCTGGTTCCGCGCTCGATTTGAGACTCCATCAGCGAATCTCGTCGCGGCGGTTGCTGTCATCTACGAGCGCGACATCGACGATGAGGTCCCAGAGGACACGCGAACCGACTTCATCGAGAAGGTCGCCATCATGGCCGCGTACCCGTATCTCCGCGGAGCCCTGCAAGGGCTCGCCGGCAAGATGCGGATGGGGACCTTCACCCTCGACGTCCTCCGTCAGGGGGAGTTCACCATGGCCGCGTCCGAAGCGGACGACTCGGGCCAATGAGCACCGCCGTCTCGCCGCGACGTCGGCGTGAGGTGATCGATGCCCTCCGCCGCGGGACCGTGCCCGCGAACGGGCTGGACCTCCTCGCCGTCGGGCTCGACCGGTTCGGGTCCGCCCTCGACGCGGAGCTCGCGGCCGTGTCCGGCGGCTCCGCGACATTTAAGGCCGTCCGCGGCGAGTACGGCTCCGGCAAGACGTTCTTCACCCGGCACCTGGCCGAGCGGGCGCTGAGGCTCGGCTGGGCCACGGCCGAGGTGCAGATCAGTGAGACCGAGACGCCCCTCCACCGCTTGGAGACGGTCTACCGACGGATCACCGAATCTCTGCGGACGGCTACCGTGCCGCCGAGCGCGTTCCGCTCGGTGCTGGATGGCTGGCTGTTCACGCTGGAATCTGACGCGGTGGACGCCGATCCATCGCTGGCGTCCGCCTCCGATGTAGAGCTGTCGGCCGCCGTCGACCGGCTGATGGAGGGGCGGCTGGCTGCGGTGTCGAGTAAGACCCCGGCCTTCGCGCAGGCCTTGCGGGCCTACCGGGGGGCGTCGCTGACGGGCGATGCCGCCACCGCCGATGGGCTGGCCGCCTGGATCGGCGGGCAGCCGCACGTGGCGGCCTCCGCCAAGCGGGCCGCCGGCATCAAGGGTGACCTCGACCACTTCGGTGCTATGGCGTTCCTCCAGGGGCTGCTCACTGTGCTGAAGGACGCCGGCCACCCGGGGCTTCTGGTGGTGCTCGACGAGGTGGAGACTCTGCAACGCGTCCGTGGAGACGTCCGCGACAAGGCCCTCAACGCGCTGCGCCAGCTCATCGACGAGGTGGACTCCGGCCGCTACCCCGGCCTTTACCTGCTCATTACCGGCACGCCGGCGTTCTTCGAGGGCCCGTCCGGCCTGAGCCGCCTCCCACCGCTGGCGCAACGCCTCCACGCCGACTTCACCACCGACACGCGTTTCGACAACCCCCGCGCGGTGCAGGTGCGGCTGCCCGGGTTCACCCGCGACAGCCTCGTCGAGCTGGGCGGCAAGGTCCGCGACCTCTACGCCGACGGCGCCGCCTCAGGTGGGCGGGTCCGAGCCGTCGTCGACGATGGGTACATCGGTGCGCTGGCTGATGCTGTCGCGGGGTCGCTGGGCGGGCGCATCGGTGTCGCGCCGCGGGTGTTTCTCAAGAAGCTGGTGGGAGACGTGCTGGATCGCGTGGACCAGTTCCCCGACTTCGATCCCCGCGCCCACTACGCGCTCACCGTCGGCGACGGCGAGCTGACGGCCGTGGAGCGCAACGCCGCCCGCGGCGCGGCGTCCCTGGACGACATCGAGCTCGACACCTCCTCCGGGTGATGGCCGGCTTCGACGCCCTGCACCCCGTGGTGCAGCACCACATCGTCAACACCCTCGGCTGGCGCGAGCTGCGCCCGCTGCAGGAGCAGGCCGTGGGCCCTGTGCTCGCCGGCCATGACGCCCTGCTGCTGGCACCGACGGCCGGCGGCAAGACGGAGGCGGCCCTATTCCCGATGCTGACCAGGATGGCCGAGGGGTCGTGGAGCGGCACGTCGGTGCTCTACGTGTGCCCGTTGCGTGCGCTGCTCAACAACCTGGAACGAAGGGTCGACACCTATGCGGCCTGGCTGGGGCGCGCGGCGGCTGTCCGGCACGGCGACACCCCCCAGGGGGTGCGCCGCCGGATCGCGGTGGAGCGGCCGGACATCCTGCTGACCACGCCCGAATCGCTCGAGGCAATGCTCGTCTCCGCGACCCTCGACCCCCGCGTCCTGCTCGGCGACGTGCGCGCCATCGTCGTCGACGAGGTGCACGCGTTCGCCGGCGACGACCGCGGCTGGCACCTGCTGGCGGTGCTGGAGCGGCTCGGCGTGATGACCGGGCGACGGCTTCAGCGGGTAGGACTGTCGGCCACCGTCGGTAACCCCGACGAGCTCCTCGCCTGGCTGCAGGGCTCGAACCGAGCGGCGGGGAGTGCCGGGCGGGTCGTGGCGCCTCCGGTCGGTCCGGCTGCGGCGCCGGAGGTGTCGCTTGACTTCGTCGGGTCGCTGGACAATGCGGCAACGGTGATCTCCGCGCTGCACAGGGGCGAGAAGCGGCTGGTGTTCGCCGACTCTCGCCGCTCCGTGGAGCAGCTGGGGGTGCGACTGCGGGAGCGTGAGGTGGACACCTACGTGTCGCACTCGAGTCTCTCGGTGGAGGAGCGACGGCGCTCCGAGACCGCGTTCGCCGAGGCGCGCGACTGCGTGATCGTCGCCACGTCCACGCTGGAGCTGGGGATCGACGTCGGGGACCTGGACCGGGTGCTGCAGGTGGGGGCGCCGACGACGGTGGCGTCGTTCCTGCAACGCCTGGGGCGCACCGGCCGCCGGCCGGGCAGCACACGCAACATGACCGTGCTCGCCGCCGACGACGCCGAACTGCTCCGAGGCGCGGCGCTGCTGCTGCTGTGGTCAGAGGGGTACGTCGAGCCCGTCACTCCCCCGCCCTCGCCCGCGCACATCGCGGCACAGCAGGTGCTGGCCATCGCGCTGCAGGAGCGCGCCGTGGGGCGACGGGTTTGGAAGGACTGGCTGGGCGGCCTGACCCTGGTGCCGGACGAGGCGTCCGAGCGGATCGTCGACACACTCCTGGACCGCGGCCTCCTCGACAGCGACGGCGACATGATGATGGTCGGACCGGAGGCGGAGCGGCGGTACGGTCGGCGGCACTTCATGGAGGTGATGAGCGTCTTCACCTCCGACCCGCAGGTCACCGTCCTGCACGGCCGAACCGAGATCGGAACCGTGGACCCGATGGTGCTGCTGACGAAGGTGCAAGGCCCGCGACCGCTCGCGCTCGCAGGGCGGTCGTGGACCGTGACGGCCGTGGACTGGACCAGACGGCGGGCGTTCGTCGAGCCCTCCGAGGGGGCGGGTCTTGCCCGGTGGTTGGGGTCATCGGCGCCGCTGCGGTTCGAGCTGGTGGACGCTATGCGTCGGGTGTTGCTGGGCGCCGATCCGGCGGGGGTCCAGCTGAGCGCCCGGGCTCGCGGCCGCCTGGACGGGCTGAGGTCTGAGTGGGCCAATCGGGTGGACGCAGAAGGAACGGTTCTACTCCACGAAGAGGGCGCTACAAGGTGGTGGACGTGGGCCGGAGGTCGAGCCAACGCGGTGCTGCGAGCGGCGCTCGACGAGGTGGCGCCAACTCTCGGAGATCCGATCGCTACGTTCACCAACGACCACGTGGTGCTCCGCCCCGACGCCGGAGCGGCCGAACTCCGGGAAGCGCTGGGTGAGGCGCGGCGACGCTTCGGCGACGACCTCGCCCGGATTCAGCCCGAGATCACGAAGCGCGCGGTGCAGGAGTTGAAGTTCTCCGACATGCTGCCCGACGGCCTTGCGGTTCGGACCCTGGCGAGCCGCGTAGCGGACCACCCTCATGCAGCCAGCGCGGCGAGCTTGCACGTCGCCGAGGTACACACCACAGCCGGCTGACCGCGTTGGGGCAGCCGGCTGCGCATGCCCTGGCCGAGCGACCTGCCCCCTCAGCGCCCGCTCACAGTTCGTGCACATACTCCGTGTCGAAGAGCGCTTGACGCACCTGACTTAGATCAGCCAAGTTGCCCAGGGGGGACGCTTGAGCGATCTCGACGACCCCCTTGAGGGCCGCCGTCGCGGCGGCACCATCGCCCCGCTCAATGGCGTCGTCATAGCGCGCGAAGAGTTCGTCCGTGTGGTGACGTCGCTCGGCGAACGCACGATCCAGATAGTCCTTCACCAGCTCCGAAGCGGCACGAATCTTCTCGATCTCGGCATCCCGCCGAGCGTTGATGTCACTGCGCTTGGTCTGCTCGAGTTCTCTGAGCTTCAGGTAATCCGTCGTCGACTCGACCATGGTCTTCAGCGCCGCGAACGGGTCACCGACGCTCACCGTGTTCGCTGCCTTCTTGACCGATGACTCGACGATCTTGCCCACGAGCGGCTTACTTCCCGCCATCCTCCACCAACTTTCTGTACTTGACGTGGAGGCGAACAGCCTCCCCGTTCAGCTGACCCTCAGGGTTCAGGACCGGAGTGACGACCATGTCACGAACGGCGACGGCCAGGGCCATGGCCCCTTGGAACTCGGAAGCGTCGACCGCGGGATCGAACCCTCCCTCCTTCTGTTCAGTGAACTCAAGGCGCTCCAAGGCCGCTTCGCCTCTCTCAGCCAACTCAGCGAGCAACTCTCGGAGCTCAGCGATCCTCTGCTCGATCCCGCCGAAAACTTCCCTGGTAGCAGCGAGTTCGGCACAATGCTGCTCGGTCTTGGCTGCGAAGCGGGCTGCGTGGGTCAGTTGCCTCTCCCCGCCCGCGTTGATAGCCATGCCACCTACCAACACCGCAGGTCCCACCATGACGAAGTTGAGGGTGAGTGCACCGAGCGCCATTCCGCCGCCGCCAGACGCCAGTGTCCCTCCACCCAGGACTGCAAGGGTCGCACTCTGTGCCGCAGCGCCCGAGAGGGCCGCGATGGGCGTGCCTGTGCCCGCGGTGGCGAAAGCCGTGACAGCGGCAGCAGTCCCCTGCGCGGCTCCCATTCCGGTTCCGCCGGCCCCCACGAGGGCCGCGATTATTGACCCCGCCTCGCGGGCGAGGCCAGGCACACCTGCCAGGTTGCCGATCGCGATGTCAAGGCCGTCGACAAGAGTCCTCTCAGACTCGGCGACCTGTCGACGATTGCGGCGGATGAACTCCGCCATCCGCAGCAGTACACACTCCAGAGCTCGTTGCTGGTCGGCACCATAGTTCTTGAGCTGCTCATTGATCTCCTCCGCACGAACTTGAGTGCGGTGATGATCCAACTCGCTCCGGGCCTGTGCATCAGCGATCTGGGCTCGCGCCCGCTTCGCCTTCAGGAGGCCGAGTCCCCCGGCAACCGCACCTGTCCCGCCCGAGATCGCCCCGGCCGCGATCAGAACAACCGGTATCAGCGGAAGTACCATAGATTCCCCTTGTATCGCCTTGCCACGCATACATCAGTCGGCCCCCACGCCGAGCGACACGAGCAAATCAGCAGCTGCCCCACGGGACAGTATTTCGTGGTCACGTTGGTTGCGGTAACCGCGCAGGCAGCCATAGCAGGAGGTCTCCGGGCCACACTCGCAGTTCAGTACTCGGATGAGGGCGCCTCGGAGCACCCTTTCGAGGCTTTCCTCTATCCGCAGCACGTTGCCGCCGCCGCCTGGCACGGTGTCGAACAGCACCAGTGACTTGGTCATCGCTCCAGTCGGTGACAAGGTGCCGCCGATGTCGTCGCGCGCGATTTGAAGCGTCTCCGAGGCTGCCTCCAGGAGGGAGTACAGGACGGACTTCCAGGCTCCCTCGTCCAAGACCGGCACATTCGGGCGGACATCGAGCCAGAGGAGATCCGTCTCGTAGGGGTGCGCGAGATCGACCCATTCAAGCGGTCCGGTGCAGTCGTGGCCCGCTCTCAAGAGATGGGCGTGCTTGACCGGCCGCTTTGGGGTGGTGGCCACGGCTGCACCCCATCCGCACCATTGACAGAGGTGGTAGCCGCGCCCAGATGGCCCGTCGGCGATCGAGATCAGGCGCCCTCGCGGGCCGACAGATGCCTCGATCAGTCCCCCTGGGAGGTGCAGCTGCCGTGACTTCGTGAACTCGGACAGCTTGACGACGTGGGTGGCCCCACCCCAGGCACCCTTCGGTGGGCGTGCCCCTGGGCGGATTGGGTCTGGAGCCGCGACGAAGCCGAATTCAGGAATGATGACTCGTCGCGCCGCGGAGGTGGCGACCTCCCCGCACGTGGGGCAGTGCGGATCCAGTTCACCCATTGACTCGCGATACTTTCCGCACCGTCGGCAGACGAGGTAGCTGTGTTCAACGAGTTCCTTCCCCGGAAGGCGATAGACCCCCCTTGACGTCCACTGCATTCCGCCGGCGACCAAGGATGCGTCAGGAGCGTACTCGTGGATGGCTTGTGAGAGGTCTCGGGAGAGGTCCAGCTTCGCGCCGACAGAATACTGGGCACTGCTGAAGTCTGTGCGCAGCTCGACGGAGTCCACGGGGAAGCCGTACTTGGGGATGACGTTGTGATTGGCAAGATAGCCCAGTAGGTCGCGGCCGAGGATGGTCTTCAGGACCTTTTCGAAACGATCGGCTACGTTGAACTTCCGAGCCGCCACTGCCTCGTCTTGGACCGACCTCAGGATTGTCACGTCGGCTTCGAGCAATACGCGCACCTCGTCAAGCAGTTCAAACAGGGCCGTCGTCCAAGAACCAGAGTCGACGCCCATGTATCCATGCACACTCTCTGGCAGCACCCGCCGCAGCGACTCGGTCAACTCCGGCGGCACCGGCGTCAGGAATGACGGGACCGACCGCACCGGAGCCTCAGCGCTCCCGTCGTCCACGAAGAACTCACCGGCCGTTCGCGCGATCGTCCGGTAGTTCTCGAAGTACCAGCGGAAGAATGAGGCCAGCGCGACCGAGTGAGCGTGCCGTCGATCGATCCGAAGGTTCTCCAAGGGCACGTACGGTGCGCGGGTGCGGCCAGTCATCATGGCTTCGGGCGAGGCGAACTGTGTGAGGTCGTGGGAGCGTCGCTGAGCGTAGGTGACCACGAGCGCTGCTGCACCGACCCGACGTCCGGCACGTCCCGCGCGCTGAATGTAGTTGGCCGTGGTCGGGGGCATGTTGCGCAGCATGACAGCCTGGAGTTCGCCGACGTCCACCCCGAGTTCGAACGTGGTTGAGCATGAGAGCGCGTTGATGCTTCCACGGATGAATTCCTGCTGAATCCGCGCGGCTTCGGTGTTTCGCCACTGCGCAGTGTGCTCGCTAGCAGACAGGGGGATGGGGTGCATCGAGCGGTAGACCGTTCGATAGTGGTCGTTGTCCGACTCGGCCGTCGGCGGGACGAATGGCCGAAGCGTCCCTGGGCATCCCATGGCAGGGCAGACACCGGCCACGGAGACCGGTGCGAGTCTCTGACAAATCGCGCAAACAAACACAGGTGACTGATCGCGCACCAGCTCGAAGCGCAACATCTGATGATTCACCTGGCTCACCGTGCCAAGGCCCCTGGGAGTGCTGGCTTCGAGCCAGTCCACCTCTCCATTCGAGAGGAAGCGCCAGACACCTTCGAGGACGCGGCGCGGATCCTCGGCGCTCCCGATGGCAGCGAGCACCCTGGATGTGTAGTCGATCCGTCGGTTGCTGCCGCGCCCAGGCAGCCACGACAGGACCTTCCGCTTAGGTTCCGGACCACTCAACCGCGCGAAGATCGGTCCCAGGCGCGGCGCGAAGATCTCATCATTCGGGGGAACGTCCTGTGGCATTGTGACCGCGCCCTGCGACCGCAGAGTCCGGACCAACTCAGCGACGAAGTCCCACGCCTGATCTGCGCTCATCCCCAATGACACGAGAGGCGTGGGTGGCTGCCACCGAGGATCACGCCTCAGACTGATGCGAAGTAGGCCAACACCCTCAAGCGACTGGCGATCGTCCACGCTGGCTACCTCGGCCATCACCCAGGGAGCAATGGTTCGTTCCTGCTCAGCGGCCGACATGCCCGGAGTGAAGTACTGAACCTGCTCAGCGCTGCGCCGCACGTTGAAACGCGTGTCCGCGATGTTCACCGGCTCGTCGCCAGCGCCGGCCGCCTCCAGCCCTTGGTGGATCAGGCGCCGGCGCTGGAGGCGGCGATAGGAGTCCTCAAGGTACGGCGCGAAGTACGCGGCGGCCTGGCGGCTGTCACTGAACATGAGCAGCTTCCGACCCTCGCCCGGACGACCCACATCCCTTGGGTCGTCGCTTGCCGGAATGCTCTGATAGAGGGACGTGGCGATGACAGCGCCCGCTGCGTCCGCGCCTGTCTCGAACGCGCGCACCGTACCTGCTCCCCGCGCGCCACAGACGAGGCATCCCAGCAGCTCTTGACCCCTCTGCTGGAGTCTGCGCACACGACGCAGGGAAGTGGCAGCGCAATCTGGGTCGGAGCAGCTGCGCGAGTTGACCGCGCTCAGGGTGCCGCACCGCGTGCAGAGCCTGGCTTCGTCTCCGTTCACCCCGCCCCCGTCGTCGGCAACAGCCTCCTCATCCTCATCGACCACGTCCGCCCCGTCGTCCAGAACGAGCCAGGACGTTGAGGCATCCGCCTTCCGATGCTTCAGTACCTGCCGACCGTCGACAGCCTCGACGACCCCTAGTAGATGCACAGCGCCACAGCGCTTGCAGGCGCCCAGTTCAAATACCGGCGATTCACATTCGCGGCACTCCGCGTGGCGGGCGAGGTGCACGTGCGGACCACTTGGCGACAGGCAGCTGAAGGCGCCCTCGGTGGCACGGAGGAAGAGATGGTAGCGAGCGGATAGGGCCGGAGATCCGTCAGCTCCTCGCAGGCTGCTCGCCACCGCAACCATGGCCACGAGCCCCGCCTCTCGGTGAGGATCATCGGCGAAGACCCTGCTCGGCAGGCTGGCGAAGGTCTGCGGCGCGTCCGCCAGGAGGCTCCTGAGCTTGGCCAGGCCTGACTCATGTGAGAGGGCAGTTCGACCGTCGCCGGCCTCGAAACCAGCCTCGCGAGCAACCTCGACGACCTCCTTCTCGACGTTGTCAGCATCCATCAGCCGCAGCCAGTCCTCGGACGAAAGTGGTCCCCAGTAGGGTCCCGGCGGAGCGGGGACGCGCTCGCTTGTGATGATGTCCTGTCTTGACGGATCACTCGGCTCCCACTCGAAGGGGGAGCCGAAGAGCCTGGTGGCGAATTCGGCGACCTTGAGGCGGTCCGCATCCGCACCGACCGTCGCGGACGTCGCGATGCACTGGATCGACCGATCGGGGGCAACTCGGTCGCGGAGCCTTCGCACGAGCATCGCGATCTCGGCGCCCTGCGTCCCGTCGTAGACATGCGCCTCGTCAATGACGAGGAAGCGCCAGGCAGATTGCGCATCCCCCGGGAACAGTCCCATGTCCTGCGGCCTCAGCAGCAAGTACTCCAGCATTGCGTAGTTCGTCAGGAGCAGGTGCGGGGGCGTCGCACGCATCGCCTCTCGGCTCAGAAGTTCGTTGGGGAGGAGTGGCTCACCCGGGTTCAGCTCCTGGAAGCGGTCCAGCGCCTTCTTCGGGTCGGTCTCCGTGTCGCCCGTATAGCGCCCGAACGTGATCTGCGGAAAGCCTGAGAGGAGGGCGCGCAGCCGCTTCATCTGGTCGTTGGCCAGTGCATTCATCGGATAGAGGAGGAGCGCTCGCACACCATCTCGTAGCGAGCCGTTCTCCAGCTCGCGGATGAGACTGTCGAAGATCGGCAGCAGGAAGGACTCGGTCTTTCCTGAGCCGGTGCCCGTAGCGACAACGACATTGCGGCCCTGGCCGGCCTTGCGAATCGATGTCTCTTGATGGCGGTAAAGCGGGCGGTCCAGCGGAAGCGCGTCGCTGCCCAAACCTCGAAAGTGGCTGGACAGGACTCCCTCATCGATCAGTTCGTTGAGCGTCTCCCCAGACGCGTACGGCGGCGTGGCTTCAAGGAATGGGCCCTTGTCCAGCAGCGGAGAATCGTCAATCGCTCGAAGCAGAGCGGATGAGATCTCGGGGTCTCGCGCCGCGAGGAGGGACTTCAGGTAGCGGCGGTACGAGCTGGTGATCCCGGCCGAAGACTCGACGGGATTCAGACGGTCTGTCATGACCCCTCCTTGGTCTGGCGAGCGTGGCTGGCCGCCTGCAGCAGTTCGGCGATGATGAGGTCGATGGTGACCAAATCCGGGGCAAACCGCGCGAACTCGATCCAGAGCCCCTGCAACTTCTGAATGAGGGTGACGCACTCGCCATCACCACGGGCACCCCGACGAGCCACCCACGCGAGGGCGATCGACAGTGCCGGCAGGGCCCTCCACCCCGTCTGCTTGGCGGGGGGACGTCGATCAACGATGGCCTGCAGGCCCGCCTGGTCCCCCCGCCTACGCAGGTGCGCCTCGATCGCCGTGAGGACGTGGGCCGCTTGCGCCTCGACCTTCGGGTTCATCCGGCCCAACTGATCGAGGAGATCGAGCGCTGCACGCACCCGTGTGTCCCTGTCCAGCGAGCCCTTGGGCACGAGGGCGGCCTGCCTGCGGAAGTCAGATCGTTCCAGGGAGTCGAGCCTCTGGTACACCTCAGCCCCGGCGTCGAATCTTCCCGCGCGAGGACTCGGATCCACACCCGAGAGCAGGCTGTGGACGGCGTCGCCGAAGAGGGCCTCGGCCCGGGTGAGATCCTCCGAGTGACTTCCAGCCTGCTCGACAAGTCGGCTGCTTCCCAGGAGTACTGCAGGGAGTCCGGACGCACTGCCCCAAGGCAGTCGTGCGCGGGAGGCCAGGTCCGAGGCCTCCCAGACCAGGCCAGACCTGATGAGCACCTGAGGTAGGCGATGGACTTCGACCTCACTCTCCTCCAGCGCCATGAGGGATGCCGCTGGGTCCTCGCGCAACACGGTCTGGCAGGAGCGGGCCACGGCGGGCGCGACGTCCGCCGGCAACCCCAACGCGTTCCAGCGAGTCACGATCGCCCATACCCACGACAGTTGCGCGGTGTGCTCAGGGAACTGTCCTTCGCCGGAGAGACATCGAGAGAGCTGCGACTCAGCCGCATCGTCCGTGGACAGGAAACCCGGAGCGTCAACAAGGCGGCAGCCGAACGAGTCGGGCCACGCAGGGATGGGCACGGGTGCCCAGGGATCGACGATTCGCAGAACCACCAACAGCGGGCCGGCGTCTCGCAGCCCAGAAGGCAGAGGTGCTTGGTCATCCTTCACCTCGAGAAGGGTTGCGCCCCTCCAAGGAGCACGTTGGGGGTACACCAGCGCGGTGAGTCCATCTACGTCGACGCCATCGACCAGCTGGAGTGCTCCGTCCTCCAGCACGATGTCTGAGCAGAGCCTCCTTGGGTTGACCTGGGCAACGATCATCTCAGCGCCTTCGTCGAGGGCGATCTCGATCCGGGCGTGTGAAGCGAGAGTGTCTGAGAGCTGCCCGAGGTTGAACCGGTAGACGCCCCCACGCGTACCACCCGTCGGCTCCAGCTCCTGGACGCAGTGCCTTCTCACGAGGGCGTGCAGACAGGGCTGGCCCGACTCGCCCAAGTCCACAGCCAGGAATCCCTCGGACTCTCGGACATCTTCCGAGTACAGCTGAAGTGGGCGGATCGATGGTGCCGTTGACATGGTGGCCGACTGGTAGGACATGGTCATGTGCGGCGGTCGGACGGTCACCCGGAGCCGAGCGGCACCCACTCGAAGTTCGATCGGTTGTTGTTCTTCATCCTCTGCCAGCGTGATCGAGGCCGTATCTGCTTCCATCCCTTCGGGAAGCTTGAGACGCACCGATGCGGGTACAAGGCCCGCGCGATTGATACGGCGCCACTTGGGGTCCGAGTCCGAAGTGAGGCCCTCGGCCAGGTTGAGATCCCTCACAACGCCTCGTCCCCATGGGCCGCGAACGCGGACACGATACTTCCCGATCAGGGGACGGTGAACCCCTGCCCAGACCTCCTCCGGTGCGCCTGATTGGAGCGGGCGGTTCTCGATAGCCACCGATCCATCCGCAGAAGTGATCGATAAAGACCAGGCGGCAGCCCCATCGCCACCGTCGGGCAGCTCCACACGGGGAACGTCACCGAACACGGGGGCGTCGCCGCAGGTAAGTCCGCGGATTGGCTCCCCCGTGACGATGCGAGCAGCCGTTACCCTGCGGACTGTACGTGCTCGCTCAGTACCCTCCACTCGAATCGCGTCGGCATGCTTGAGATCGAGCAAGCGCATAGTCCATCCCACCCACCCCGGCGGGACAGCGCCTTCAGACATCAACTCCGCGTGACCAGTCACGTGGAGCGCATCGGGATTCCCGGGGTACAGCAGCCACACCGGTGCACCGGGGAGCGGCAGCCCTGGTAGCAGGAATCTTCCGTCCTCCGAGAACGCCAGCAGTGGATCCTTGTCATCGACGACTGCCACGCTCATGGCTAGGTCCGGCCGAGTCCGCAGCGACGCCGACACAGATCGAACCGGTGAAGGGATCGGCACCTCGGTGGGTGGTGCCGGCTCGCCAGGCCATACGGCACTGCTCCGCACGCGTTGTGCGTTTAAACCCACGGTGACCGTCCAGTCTGCCTGGCCCTCGGCGACCGCCGGGAGCCACAGAAGAGGACCACGCCCGTAGGGGTCCAGGACAAGCTGAGCCCGCTGCTCCTGATCTGCGACTCGACCCCGTGTGGGGATCCTGCGATCCAACTCTCCGCGCCGACGCAGGTCGATGACAGCTTGTCGGTAGCGCTGCGGCAGAGGAACCCCTTCCCCGCTCCCACCGGCCGCGACGACGTCAAGCAGTTCGAAGACGCGATCGGTCACGTCCACTGCATAGTCGCCGCCGTACCGGAGAAACCGCTCCACTGGCTTGTCCGTGTTGTAGAGCCTGCCCTCTGCAGACCTCGCAGACGCCCAGGCAACGAAACCCTCAGGGGTGAGGCTGCCGTCGCGTGCGCGCTGCTCCGTGACCAGTCTGAAGTAGTCCCCGAGGCAGTACGTGGGCATTCCGGCATGCATCAGAATGGGCCCGACGAACCGCAACCCGGGGTCGTCGATGTCGTCGAATTGAGGCATGCCCAAAGCCTCCAGGTTGTCGAGAAACGCGCTTCCCCATTCCTGGCTGAACAACTGCCCCGGCCGGATCTGCATCGCCTCAGTGAGCTTCGGCCAGAAGGTGCCGTGCTCATAGTGGTCCACGGCGATGCGAACTGTTCCCATGATCTGGATCGCCGGAAATGTCCTGATCCATCGCACTCGGGCCGAGGCAGAATTCTTCCAGTACAGGGTGCCCATCGCGCTCAGGGCTCTCAGCGCCTCCTCTGGATCCGCAAGCTTCTCAGCCACCAGAGAGACTGACCGCAAGGCTGCGGCCCAATCGTCCTCGAGGTCGTAGATGGACCATTCCGACACCGTCGTCGACAGGCGCCCTACCGTACCTGCCATTCCGGACGGTTTGTCGACCGGGCTCCTGACATTGCGTCCCCATCCACAACTCAAGGGCTGCCGGTACACCGCCATCAGTGCACCGTCTGCAGGGATAAGCCCAGACGGACACCTTGCTATGGCGTGCGGCTGCGCAGTTGGCAAGCGGTCGTCGTGTCCGAAGTTCTCCGCCGAAACGGCGGGCGCCGACGTCGTTGCCTGCCAGCACCGGACAGGCTCTCTCAGCCGGGTGCGGAGCGGTGGTCGAACTCTTCGGAGAGCACTGAGAGGGCAATCAAGCCGGCCCATCCGACATCACCGGCGGTGATGCGTCGGGCCGTGTTCGCCGAAGCCTCTTGACCTCGCGGACTTCGAGTCCGCACAAGGCTGCGGCTTCTCGCACAGGCACCATGTCGTTAACGGTGAGCTGGTGAACAGCCTCACTGATACGGCGCTCGGCGTCCGCAAACGCGCGCTCCCTATCAAGGACGGCCGCCGACACTGCGAGCACCTGCGCGCGGATGCGTACCTCGCGTTCTGCGAGCTCCTCACGGCGCTTGACGATTCGCTCCATAACCCGACGCCGGGCGGCCTGACGATCAGTCTGAGTCATCACTACCTACTCTCTCAACGCGGGCCAGGCGACGCCTCCCGCTCTTCCTACTCACAAGAACCCCCTTACCCGGGGTCCCCAGCGTGAAGCCAACTGATTTCCGGGAGTCCATGAGCCGGCAGCGGCTGCAGCGTCGTCGGAACTCCGCTCTTTGCTGGCCGGCTCCGGGCCAGACCGAGGCTAGAGTCACGCCGCAGCTGGGCCATCCAGAGCCGGGTCGGGCCCTCGCCGACTGCGGCGTCTTCTCAGACGCCCGTGGCTCGGTGATCTGCTCCGACTGCGATCCCCCCTTTTGAGCGATCCCCCTGCCGAGCCCCTCCCCTGGACTCCTGATTTGACTCCGATGCGAGTCCAGCCCGACGCCTCGGACCGCCGGGTACCCCCTCCGCATCCGAATCCGATACACCCCTTGCACGATCGGTCCGCTGTGGCGGGGGCGAGTGCGGGTTATTAGGGGGTATGACGGCGTCTCTCCACAAGCTGACGGCCGGGTCGGGCTATGACTACCTGACCCGGCAGGTCGCTGCGCAAGACTCCACGGAGAAGGGCCACGCCTCGCTGACCAGCTACTACACCGAGAAGGGCGAGGTCCCGGGCAGGTGGGTCGGGACAGGTCTCGCCGCGCTGGAGATGGAGCTGGGGAGTCCGGTGTCGGAGGTGCAGATGCGTGCCTTGTTCGGGGCGGGGAATCATCCCGACATGGAGGCCCGACTCGCCGCCCTGCCGAAGGGGGCCACCGTGGAGGAGGTCCGTCACGCGGCGCGGTTGGGGTTGCAATTCAAGGTGCATGAGGCGGTCACCGAGTTTCAACAGGAGGTCGCGATCCGGTGCAGCCAATGGGCTGCTGCGAACGGTCTCGGCAGCGATGCCACGGTGCCTGTCGACGTCCGCGCAGAGATCCGAAACGAGCTCGCCACCGCACGCTTTCAACAGCGAATGGGGAGGTCTCCGAGCAGTCTGGAGTTGTCGTCGGAGGTGGCGCGGCTGACGCGGAATGCGACGACGGCGTGTGCGGGGTTCGATGTGACGTTCACGCCGGTGAAGTCAGTCTCGGCGCTGTGGGCCGTCGCGCCACCGGCGATGGCCGGGCAGATCGAGGAGGCTCACAACGCCGCCGTCGCCGACGCTCTGGCCTACTTGGAGCAGCGGGTGTTGTACTCGCGACGCGGTGCCGGTGGGGTGCGGCAGGTTGAGGTGACCGGCCTCGTGGCGGCCGCGTTCACGCATCGGGATTCGCGTGCGGGTGATCCGAATCTTCACACCCATGTGGCGATCGCGAACAAGGTCCAGACGCTGGATGGGGCGTGGTTGGCGATCGACGGGCGGCCTTTGTTCGCGGGGATGGTGAGCGTCTCGGAGGTGTATAACACGCAGTTGGAGGCCCATCTGGTGGAGCGGCTGGGTGTGCGTTTCGCGGCCGATGCTGCGCGTGATCCGGCGAAGCGACCGGTGCGGGAGATCGTCGGCGTGCCGGCTCAGTTGCGTGAGGCGTGGTCGAGCCGTCGGGCGGCGATCGTGGCCCGTCAGGCCGAGCTCGCCGTCGACTTCCAACACGACCATTACCGTCCGCCGACACCTGCTGAGGCGATCGCCCTGGCGCAGCGGGCGACGTTGGAGACCCGCCAGGCCAAGCACGAACCCCGCACCCTGACCGAGCAGCGCACCACCTGGGCGGCACAAGCTGCGGCGGTCCTCGGCCCGGATGGGGTGACCCAGATGCTCGCCGACGTGCACGCCGCACCCCGCGTGGTGGGGCCGGCGCCGACGGCGGAGTGGGTCGAGCAGGTGGCCGGCGAGATGGTGACCCGGATGGGTCTGTCGCGGGCGTCGTGGACGGTGTGGCACCTGCAGGCCGAGGCCTCCCGGAGGGCCAGGGAACGCGCCACCAACCCCGACCAGTCCACGCAGCTCACAGCCCAGCTGCTGGCTGCGGCGACAGATCGCTGTGTCGCGTTGGGGGGGTTGGTCGATCCGATCAGCGACCCGCAGGTCCTGCGCCGCACGGACGGAGAATCGGTGTACACCACCGTCGGGAGCCGACGGTTCACCTCCACCGCCGTGATCGGCGCCGAACAGCAGATCCTTGACGCCGCGACACTCCTGGGTGGCCGGACAGCGAGCGAAGCGGACGTGTCCCTGGCACTGCTCTCTTCCACTGCCAACGGTATGACTCTGACCGCGGGGCAGGTCGCGTTGGTGCGTCAGATGGCCACCAGCGGACGCCGGGTCCAGCTCGCCCTCGCCGCCGCCGGCTCCGGGAAAACCACCGCCCTGGCCACGCTCGCGCGCGCCTGGAAGGACAGCGGAGGCGACGTTGTCGGGCTCGCCCCCTCCGCCGTCGCAGCCAGAGTGTTGGGAGACCATGTGGGGCAGGCGTCGACCTTGGCGAAGGTCGCCTGGGACCTCCACCACCTACCAGGCGACGCGCAGGATCTGATCGGACCAGACACCCTGCTGATCGTCGATGAGGCGGGCATGGCTGACACCCCCACGCTGGCGGCGGTGATCGGGTTTGCGATGGCGCGTGGCGCTTCGGTGCGGTTGATTGGGGACGATCAGCAACTCGCCGCAGTCGGTGCCGGCGGGGTGCTACGGGACATCGCCCACACCCACGGCGCCGTCCATCTCACTGACGTGATGCGCTTCAACGACCCCGCCGAAGCAGCCGCCTCCCTCGCGCTACGAGACGGCCGACCCGAGGCACTCGGCTTCTACCTCGACCAGCAGCGCATCCATGCCGGCTCGGACGAAACCGTCCTCCGCGACGCCCTCAACGGCTGGCAGACCCACCGCGCGGCAGGGCTCGACACGGTGATGCTGGCTGGCACCCGCGACCAGGTCGCCCAACTCAACCGGTGGGCCCGCGACCACCGCCTCACCGCCACCGGCGGCCTCGTCCAGGGTCCCGTCGCCGTGCTGTCGGATGGGAACCTCGCCTCCGTGGGAGATGTGATCGTCACGCGACTCAACGACCGTCGACTCTCGATCAGCGCCACCGACTGGGTCAAGAACGGCGACCGCTGGACCGTCGCCGCCGTCACCCCCACCGGAGCAATCCAAGCCGTTCACCGTCTCTCCGGATCCCGGATTGAACTGCCCCCTCCCTACGTCACCGAAAGCGTCGAGCTGGGGTACGCCGTGACCGTCCACGGCGCCCAAGGTGTCACCGTCGACACCACCCACGCCGTCCTCACCGGGACGGAGAGCAGGCAGCAGCTCTATGTAGCGATGAGCCGCGGCCGACTGTCGAACCACGCCTACGTTCAGGTGGTCGACGACGGCGGGGAGAACTCCCCCATCCACCCCACCACCCTGCGGCCGGTCACCACGGGTGACATCCTCGAGACGATCCTTGCCCGCGACGGATCCTCCCGCTCCGTCACCACCGAAACCCGCACTGCCGTCGACCCGCACACCCGTCTCGGACTTGCCGTGGCCCGCTACACCGACGCGCTCAGCGTCGCGGTCGAACACCTCCACGCCGGCGCCGCACGCGAGCTGGATCGGCATGCCGACGAGGTGGTCGATCAGTTGAGCTCCTGCGCGGCGTGGCCAACCTTGCGCGCCCACCTCCTCCTGCTGTCGGCCACCAGCAAGACGTCCCCTTCACCGCTTCAACTGCTGCGTGACGCCGTGGATGCGCGCGAGCTGTCGACCGCACAGGATCCGGCGGCAGTGCTGACCTGGCGACTCCCCCACCCCGACACAGGAGGGCCACTCCCCTGGCTCACTGGCATCCCGGGAACTCTCGCCAACCACGATCAGTGGGGCCCGTACCTCACCGCCCGGGCAGCCCAGGTCCGTGCGTTCGCCGTCGAAGTCCGCGACGCGGCCGGTGCCATCGGGCGGCCGGTATGGGCGTTGCCTGGGCAGACGTTGACCTCGTCCAGCGTGGCCGATGTCGAGGTGTGGCGGGCCGCGTGGCAGGTCGAACCCGCCGACCGCCGCCCCACCGGCCCCGCTCAACTCGGGGCCGCCGCGCACCGCTGGCAACGACACCTCATCGACCGGCTCCGCCCCGCCCATCCCGTGGTCATATGGACCGATCTACTACGCGACATCCGCCACGACCTCCCCCGCGACCCCTACGCCCCGGTGCTCGCTCACCGCCTCGCCTCACTCCACAACGCAGGCGTGCCGATCACCGAGCACCTCGCCGCAGCCGTCGCCGACGGACCGCTGCCCGCGGAGCAGCCGGCCGCCGCCCTGTGGTGGCGCCTCAGCCGACACATTGCTACCGCGGACGCGCCCGCACTGCCTGCTTGGGAGGGGTCGCTCGTCGAGCGTCTCGGCTATCAGGCCGCGGCCGATCTGGAAGCTAGCCCCTGGTGGCCCCACCTCGCTGCCGCCATCAGCCACGGTGTCGATCAGGGGGTCCGGATCGAGGACCTGATCGCTCCCGTGGCGGATGTGTCCGGGTTCGATGATGCGTGTCAGGCGCTGCTGTGGCGCGCCCACCACCTCACCACCACCCCACCCCAGGACGAAGTGGAGCCGCCGCATCCCGACGAGCTACCCCCCGACGGGATCGAGGACATCGACTGGTCCACCCGCACCGCCGAGCTCCCCGAAGCCGCCCGGCTGCGGGAGCGCACCCAGCCGGACTTCACCGACCTCGAGCTGCGGCAGGGATTCGCAGCAGCCGACCGCTGGGCCGACACGCCACACACCCCGCAGCGGCTCGCCCAGGTCACCGAAGCCGCGGCCGGGTTCTTCGAGACTCAGTTGCCCGGCAGCTGGAGCCACCACTACTTCTCCCAGCGGTTCGCGCAGGATCTCGCCGGCGACTCACGGTTCGAGATCGGGCACGCACCCGCCGGCTGGACCCACCTCGTCACTGACCTCCGGAAGCAGGGGTTCACCACCGCCGAGCTGCTGGCCGCAGGAGTGGCCACCACCACCCGGCAGGGCAACGTGATCGACCGGTTCCGCGACCGAGCCATCATGCCCATCCACCACGACGGCGTCATCGTCGGGTTCGTCGGCCGTCGGCACCCCGACGCCGGCGACGAGCAGGGCCCGAAGTACCTCAACAGCCCCGCCAGTCCACTGTTCGCCAAGCGCGACGTGCTCTACGGCCACCACCTCCTCACCCACGATGCTGTGCCAGTGATCGTGGAAGGGCCAATGGATGCGATCGCGGTCACCCTCGCCGGCCGAGGCGCCTTCATCGGCGTCGCACCACTCGGCACCGCCCTCACCCCCGAACAGGCACTACTGCTGCGCGGCGGGGTCACGCCGGTGAGTGCAACCGACTCCGACAATGCCGGCCACGTCGCAGCCGAGAACGCCTTCTGGCTCCTTGCCCAGCACCGCCACGACCCCCACCGCCTGCTCCTGCCCCCCGGCAGCGACCCGGCACAGCTCTTCGAACAGCACGGACCCGACGCCCTCCACGACGCCCTCACCACTGCCACCACCCCCCAGGCGCAGCTGATGCTCCGGGACCGCGCCACCTTCCTCAACCCCATCGAGGCCGGCCGCCAGATCGCCGAGATCATCGCCGCCCGCCCCGCCACCACCTGGGGCGACTCGCAGCACCTGGTACCTGAGGAGCAGACCCGCCTCTGGGTGGCGCGGGTCAACGCCTGGACCACCACACCCACCGCAGCCGCGGACAAGGCCCGGGAGCAGACGCGGGCAATGCGACGCCGCCTCGAGCAGCCCGCCGCGGAACGCTGGCAGCGGTGGGCCGACACCACCGGACTCGTCGGCGCGGCGGAGTGGCCATCGATCGCTGCCAGGCTCGACGAGCTCCACGACGCCGGCGCCAACACCAACCTGCTGGCCCGACGCCTCGCCAGGGTCCCAGCCGCCGTGATGACAGCGACCCTCGCCCTGCACCGGCCCGGGACTGCGGTCGAGGTCGACTGGCGCCCCTGGGCCGAAGCCGTCAACCCCGCACTCTGCACAGCCGATACATGGCCAGGCTCGCAGGCGAATCTGACCCGGCTCCAGGCCACCGGCACCAACCTCACAACACTGGCCCAGACACTGACAGGTCGAGACCCCGAGAAGGTAGCAGCTGCGCTGCAGAACGTGCTCCGAAACCACAGCACGCAGATCGCTCAGGAAACGTCGAGGTATCCCGAAATGGCACACCTGCAAGTGAGGAGACGTGTGGGCCGTGAAGGATCACGCAGTCTCTGACCTCAGTTGGGGCGCTTCATGTGCGTTGCCCATAGCCACCACGACGGCGCGTTGCCCAAGGACGCCCAGTGTCGCAATCGGGGTCCTTGGGCAGTTCGTGCGTTCGCGCCAACCCAGGCACGATCAGGCTGCTGGATGGCCGCCGAGAAGCTTCAAGCCGCCCCGGTGCGTAGGCGCTGTTATGGCAGCAGCTCAGTGCGTGTGGGTTGTTACGACGCACCTGCACGTCTGCAGCGGGCAAGGAGCGAATCAGCTTTGCTCACTGCACCGCGACTGGGCCATTCGCCACCTTCCCTTGGAGGCCCTCGCGGGCAGCGGCGAAGTCGTGGCCGCAGTTGTCACACTCATCGGCCTGGCTTGGAACTATGAGGTTGCACTGTCGACAGACCTTCGTTTCCCCAGCATCGGCGCGCCGTAGGCGCTTCGTGGTCCCGCCGCCCGAGTCACGGGAGTGGGATAGCCTGATCCGCTGGTCGCGGCTGGTATCTGCATCGTTGGGCCAAGCATGTAGGAGACCGACGTGCATCACCAATCCATTGACTGGCATGTCGCGATAGGCGCTTCGGTTCGGTCCAGCGTGGCATCCAACGTAGCCCCCAGAGGGTGGGACATAGAACTCGGTCACACCCGTCTTCTGAACCCCATGCGCGGGCCTCAATACGGTCCCGGGGAGTCCATTGGGGGAAGTAGCTGAGGGCTTCCGCGAGTGTCAGGATTAGAGCACCTGCGGGAATGGACGCCATGGCGCAAGTATTGCGCAGGTCGTGATCGGATCGCGAGTCCATCACTCCACGAGGGAAACGGTGTCTGGTCGCGCCGGATCACGAGTCCCTCCATCGATCCCCGAAGGAAGTCCCGCCTGGCGGTGCAGGCCTTCGACGGCGCGGTCACCGCCCGCGCAGAGGTGAGGGGGCGACGTTCGGACTGCATTGTGCCCGACCCCAACTCACGTCACGGAAGTGCCGGTCTCGCTGCGCCGTCACCCGCTGGTCGGATCCGTGGGGAAAGCCGGAACGAGCGCGGACAACGCCTCCGTTCCGGACTCATGCTTCGCGTCCCTCCAGGACAGCGTCCCGACCGCCATAGCTGGCCCCTCGGCAGGCAACTGCAGATCAAGATCGTCACCCGGCTCGAACTCACCAACCAACACCACCGCAGACAGTCCCACCCCTGCCGGTTGGTGCGCACCGCTCACCCCGGCTCTTGAGAGGTCTCGAACCCTCACCAACTTTCCGGTAGAGCCAGCTCAGGACGAAGAAACCGACATCCAAGCGATGACGCCTGAGTCCGGTCGACAATCTGGTCATTCCTCTTCCCCATCGAGCGTCAGTGATTCCCACGTCGGCGAATAACTCAGCACTGCGGCCCAACCGATCTAGATCGAGACCTTTGCTCATCCAAAGGGCTGAACTCAGAGGTTGCCTCGTTCCAACACAAGAGATACGAAGCGCGAATACCCTCACTTGCTAGGCCATCAACACCGTCCGTGACAATGCAACTAAGTCCACAGACGTCTGCGCCGAATGAACGAACGATATTGGCGATAGCCCGCACATGGTTCCCCGTGGTCAGCCAATCGTCGACGATGCCGATCACCGCTCCAGCCGGAATGGAGTCGGCGGACATCTCATACCGAACTTGTTTGCCTTCCCAGTCCGGCGCGGTCAACGCGCCAACCGTTCTTCCGGGGAGATATTTTCCAGCCCTCCGGGCAGGAATAAAAGGCAGACCGAGACGGCACGCCACCATCGGACCAAAAATGAAACCTCGCGCCTCGGGTCCGACAATATGAGTGATGTTGCATTCGTCAAAACCATCCACGAGCCCGTCAATTACTGCATTGAACAATTCCGGGTCTTCCGTTATGCCCCACAGGTTGTGGTCGCGTTCCGGATAGCCCGATAACAGGCACTCCGCCAATTCATCCCCCCTGTTCCACACTTCAACGCCCTGCACCGTTGAGCGAGCTTCCTGCCCAACCAGATCGATAGGGTTCGCTTGCGGGCGTTACAGTCACTTGCACGAACCGGGAGTCTGTCACACGAGTTCACCGCTTTGAATGCTTGACGATTGAGATGGAGGATATCCGAGCCGCCAAATCGGGCGAGTCATCTGTACAGAAGGATACCGCCGCATGGGATCGACCGCAGTCACCGACGCTGAGAAAGAGCCCACCGGTGAATCCTCAAACATACATTTGGGTATCACGCGATCAGCGGTTTGTGCGAACCGCCGGCGAGTTCGCCGCCGCGATCCTCCGGAGCGCTGAGACCCAGAGCCTGACCTTACCCGGATTTGACGGCGAAGGAGGGGCGACTGATCATCACCATGTAGCATCTCGCCACCAGCTTATCCAACGGGGCCTCGCACCCAGTGACCGCCAGAAGGGGCCGGAGATCGGGCTTCCCTCGGAGTAATGGAGCAGAAGGTCAGAACGCCCCGAATTCACGACCTTCTGCCGCACTGACATGGCAAGATCATGCCCAATGCCGCTCTTGCGGTGGCTCTGCAGTACAAACGCTGCATCCGCATACCAGGCCGAACCTACCGCCACCCTTCGATAGAGCTGGTCATCTGGCGCTAGTGTGTGCGCGGCAGAGAAGCCCACAGGGATCCCACCAAGGCGGGCAACCGGCACGAAAACGGCAGAATCGTCCAACCACTTCACAACACGCTGAGCGATCAAACCACGCGTTGAACTACGTGGCCATACGGCTCCGTAGGCGGCTTCCTCAAGGATGAGCTCAAGCCAAGAATCGACTACGAAGTCGACTTCCGCATTCGTCATCACACTGATGTCACAGCGAGCCTGGTAGTTCGCGTCCGCCGCCACAGTCAGCGGCGAGGTGGCAAACGAGGCAAGCGTTGTCATCGGGCTGAATTGCATCTTGCGCATCGAATCCGTCACGTTCATGAACGCGGGCCAGGAGATGGATAGGTTACATCCCAGAGCAGGTTCACAATCACTAGATTTGGGGTCTTCGGTTCGGAGCATCTCGAGTCGCTGAACCAGTTCAGCAATGGCTTCATGCGTTGGCGGGCCTGCGCTTATTGGAATGGCCTTCCAAGTCACGGCCGGACCCCAGGTAGCCCCAAGGTCTCCATCAACGTCTAGCCGTTGGCTATACAAGACGGCCCCAAGCTTTCCATCCGTACTTAGGAAGCGTTCACCAGAAACGTCGCCCGTTTGTCTCCTGACATCGGGAAGCCATGGAGCCTGGATGGCGTAATAAGCATTCGCTTGGGAAACACATCCTTCCCAGATACTGCCCCTTGCACTCATTCCGCGTCGCGATCAGCTAAAAGGCGAAGTTCATCAGAATACCATCGATGTCGCCGATCGAGCGCGCTGCGCAATCCGGGAAGTTCAGTGAACAGATCAGCGAAGTAGTCAGATAGCTGAGGTAAACCTTTTCGCCCCATGAACTCTTTGGACCGTAGGAGTTCAGTATCGATGAGGTCAAGTATGCCTTCGGCCAACAACTGGCCGGCTTCGCTCTTGACTGTGCCAACTTGGAGTTCGCGATGGCTCGCTTGGTTCTCAAGCAACAAACGTGAAATGGTGACGATTCGCGTCGCCGTCGCTTCGAACTGCGCATACTCTCGCATGCGCCTAGAGTTTTGGAGCTCAAGTAGCGCCAAAGTGCCGCCAATTACCGCAATGATGGGAAGTGAAATCTGCGTCAGGTAGTAGAGCCTCTCAAGCAGTGCCGTGCTGGGCGTATCGGCCGAAGCCAAGTAGACAGCCACCACGGCTAGCAGCAGGCTCACGACAAGGCCCATCACGACGTGGATCGTCTTCATCGATAGATCCCTTCGCCTTGGCGCGCTTGCTCACTCAACCGCCGCTGAGGGTCTGTTCTCTGCATATGAACATTTTGGGAGTAGAGACCTGCTTGGTTCGTGTGTTCGTACTGGCAGCGGACCGCGTCGATCTCCACCCATCGGAGACCGTTCTGAGCAGAGTACTCCTGCATGCTGAGCCAGTTGCTATTGATCCAGCCGAGATCGTTACCGGGAAGGGCGAGCACGCCGGCACAAGAAGGTGTGCAGAGATCCAATGCTCGCGACAGCCAGTATCGGAGTCCATGGCCACCATTCTTCGATGACCAGGGTGGGTTCGCGTAGAAGGCCTCAAACGCACCGGGGGGGCGCGCATAGTTCCTTAGGTCAGCATGGATCAATTCGACATTACCTATCTCTAGCCTGTTGATCCATTGAGCAAGTGACGCGAGAACTCGGTGATCCGTGTCTATAACCAAGACCTTACGTCGCGGATCAATCAGCGCTACCGGGATAGATATGTGATCATCGTCACCCAGGATGACTAGGTCGCTGCTCAAAGTCCTGCTGAGATACGCTGCCTGATGTTCAACCGCCTGGGTCGTCATGAGAAACTGCTCCAGTCGAGCGTCAGGCGCAGGACGCTCAGCACACATCTGACTGATGTCGAGAGACTCGCTACTCATCTCAGAAAGTGATTCTGTGACAACGGAGACTCGACGGCTCAAATATCTCTGCAAAGAGATCCGCTAGGCGCACTGGGTCAACCCCTCGTTTGGTACATGTAATGATGTCCAAGTTGAGGTATCCCTTATCTGGCCATGTGTGAATGGCCATGTGGCTTTCACTGAGCACCAAGACGACGGAGAGACCGGGATCGAAGTCGTAGAATACTGAGTCGAGAACGCTCAGTTGGAAGGTTCTGCATATCTCTTCGCAGCGCGTTTTAATTTCGTCAATGGACCGCAGGGTCTCTGCTGAGATCCCCGTCCCTTCAATAACCGTCTGCTGCACCATGGGGATGTTCTCATCCCATACTCCCTCGATCCTATCTGAGAGATTTAGGTCGAAGATCCGTTTCCCAAATTTGAGGCTTCGTCGCGGCGCACTTCTTCTGGCTATTTGTTTCGGTTGACCCGGGATTGCGGGAGTGACGTCTCCCTTAGACGCGGGTGCTCCAACGTTCTTGTCGGAACCCTCACCTTGGCGACCCTTCGACATTCTCCCCCCGTTTCCGCAGCGGCACTGCTGGCCCAACGATATCTGAGGTAGCGCTCCGTTTGGCGGCGAAGGTGACGAAACCCGCACGCAGGAGTGGGCCGAGAGTCCTATGCGTCAAGACGGTCCGGTTGACGGCTTGGGTGATCAGGCGGGACCGGCCGTCGGGGATGAGGCTGCGACCGCTGACCCGGTTGCCCCTGGTCCTACTTGAAGACCAGGCCTTCGATGATGCCGCCGGCAGTGAACCCGTGTGGCAGGTCGGTGACGGGGCAGTAGTTCTGGCGGGCGCAAGGAGAACATAACGTGCTCGAGTCACCGGGCTGGTTCCGTTCTGGGGAGGGGTGAGCTCGTGTCAAGGGACACGGGGAAGTCCCTGTGGGCGGTCATGGGATCTCCTTGTAGGCGGACAGCTCATCTCCCTGTCTGCGGTCAGCTGATCTCCCCGTGTTGGTGTTGAAGCGCCCCAGGTTTGATGCCGCTCCTGTTTGAGTCAAGGAGAATGAGCACCATGCCCAAGATGATCGATCCGGAGCTGAAAGCACGAGCTGTGCGTCTGGTGACCGAGCACGTGTCCGAGTATCCGTCGCTGACGGCCGCGGCAGCGGCCGTGGCGAAGCAGCTGGGGGTTGGGAAGGAATCCGTGCGTCGCTGGGTGATCCAGGCCCAGGTCGATACCGGCGAACGCGACGGGATCACCACCGAGGAGCAGGCCGAGGTGAAGCGGTTGAAGGCCGAGAACCGACGCCTCCGAGAAGACGTCGCGATCCTGCGAGCGGCAACGACTTTCTTCGCGGGGGAACTCGACCCCCGCAACCGTTGATGGCCGGTTTCATCGACCAGATGAAGTCCGAGGGGTTCGCGGTCGAGTCGATCTGCCGTGTCCTGCGTGAGCAGGGCTGTCAGATCGCCGCGAGGACCTACCGCTCCTGGAAACGAGGTGGTGTGGCTGCCCGCACCCTCAGCGATGCGCACGTGGCCGACAAGGTCCGTGACCTGGCGTGGACCACCACCAGGCAGGCGCAGCGTCAGATGACCCCAGAGGGCCTCTACGGGCGTCGGAAGATGACCGCCCTGGTGCGTCGCCAGCCTGCCTTCGGTGACGCCTCGGCCGGCAGCGTGGACCGGGCCATGACCGCTCTCGGGCTCTCCGGGGTGCGGCGCGACAAGGGGATCCGCACCACTATCCCCGGCAAGGGCGCAAACCGGGCAGGTGACCTGCTGGACCGGGACTTCACCGCCCCGCGGCCGGATCACACGTGGGTGATGGACTTCACCTACGTCCGGACGTGGGCGGGGTTCTGCTACGTCGCGTTCATCGTCGATGTGTTCTCGCAACGCATCGTCGCCTGGCACGCCGCTGGCAGCATGCACACCGACCTGGTCCTCAGCCCGCTGCGGATGGCCGTGTGGCAGCGAGACCGAGATGGCCGCCCGATCCAGCCCGGATCGTTGCGGGCGCACTCGGATGCCGGGTCGCAGTACACCTCGCTGCGCTACACCGAACGCCTGGCTCTGGAGCAGATCCAGCCCTCGATCGGCAGCGTCGGGGACGCCTACGACAACGCCTTGATGGAATCCATCAACGGTCTCTACAAGGCCGAGTGCATCCGTACCACGATCTTCCATCCCGGCCCCTACAAGACGGTCACCGACGTCGAGTACGCGACCGCTGGCTGGGTCGACTGGTACAACCACCGTCGCCTCCACTCCCGCCTCGGCTACACCACCCCGGTAGAGTTCGAGCACGCCCACTACACGGCCCCCCTCACCGAGGGCCAGCCCAGATAAGCAGCGGCATGAATCTCGGACGCTTCACCCCCTGTCTGAACGGGTTCATGAGGGCCCCTCGAGGGCTCCAGGATGACGGCGGCAAAGTACCCAGGTCGCGGCATGAGCCGGTGCGAGTGAAGACCTCCCCGACGGCCTGACCCGGGGGTAGCGTGAGTCTGTGACCGAGAACCCGTGGTACTCGCAGCTTCGTGAAGCATGGAAACCGAGCCATGTGCGGCTCCTGCTCATCGCCGAGTCCGCCCCTGACGATGGCGGCGACCCGAGCAACAGGCGATTCTTCTACTCTGAGCGGCTCGGCCACGACAATCTCTTTCGCGGAGTGGTGGAGGCATTTTACGGGGCCACCAGAGACGACCTAGCAAAGCGAGGAAAGCGTCCGTGGCTCGAACGCCTTCGCGACGACGGCTTCTACATGATCGACCTGGTGCCCCATCCTGTGAACGCCAGTCAGGCACACCTGCGCAGGAGGCGCGCAGAGTATGTAAACGACTGCGTGCAGCGCGCGTCTGAGCTCAACCCCGACGGGGTCATCGTGGTCAAGAAAGACTTGTACCCTCTTCTGAAAGACCCTATTCGAGCCGCGGGGCTCACGCTCCTCCACGACAGCGGCATCGCGTTCCCTCTGGGGAACACAAGAGGTGAGTTCATCACCGGATTCAACACCGCCCGCGGGCGGCTTCAACCGTCAAGCGGCGGTCCAGGCGACTAAACAACGGCGTTCGGGCAGTGCTCCAAGTCATACGTGAGCACTGCTTCCCAGAGCAGCTGAAACTGTGCCCGTGGCAAAGACACCGAATCGGCACTCGAAGTTGCCCTGGCCACCCACACGTCTCGCACTGAATTAGTCGGCTGTCTCGTCTCGGACAATACAATGTCGACTGTCTCAGCTCTCCAGACCTCCCAATCCTGCCCCAGCGACGAACCAGTGAGTGCGGCGCCCACTAGTCCCACCTCGTGCGCCAATTGGGCGGCGAGTTCGGGTGGCAGGTCCTCGAAAGTGTGCGGCATCTCTCGCAGACGCGCTCGCAGAGTGAGGGTGGACATCGCCTGGAGGACACTCCATAGTCGCTGAAGGGCGTCAGCAGTCGGAGTACCGATGAGTATCCCTAGGCCAGTCCCCCACGCCAAAGCAGCATGCGCCGCTGGATAGAGGCAAGACCAGGACTGGATCCCCAAGGCAGGTACGACGAAACCATGAACTGCAGGGACCAGTATCGGATGTCCCAAATCGATCGTGCTGCCTTTGGTGGCGAGCAACGCGTGCATAGTGGACGCCGCCGCTCCCCAATCATCGACTACTTGGACATCGACGATTAGCGCGACCTCGATCGGAGGCCAGTCGACTGCGGACGGGGCGGCCGTGTCTCGATGGACCCAACGAACGCTCAGACCCAATGTGGCTGCCTCAGAGGCGACCTGGTCCAGATGCTCGCGCAGCCGATCAGTGGCCCGTTTAATCGACCTCTCTGCACATCTGGATAGGGCGGAGGTACGACCACCCAGTGAGGCGACCCCGAGAACTATGTCCTTCGGCTCGTGCCCAAATGCGATGTCGGCGAGCACAGCATGGAGGTGGTGCAGTGTGCGTTCAATGTTTTCCAAGGCTACCTGTGGATCCACGTCAGAACTATCTTGCCAGTTCTCCGCTGACCGGGCCTTTGTAACCAGCTTGAGAATGGTGTCGCCCACGTAGGCCGCCAAGGCGTTGTAGTCCTCCCCTTCCAGTAGCCGGGTCGCTATGTTCGAGCAGATCCCGTCCACTAGGGCGTGGAAGTCGTCGTTATCGAAGACGTTCGGGTCGCTCTTCGAGGGCTCGTCATAGACGGGTTCCGCGATGTCAGGGGAAGCGTGCGCAGGCAGCGCGTCGTTTGCTTCGATGATGCGTTTCTGAGTCTCTGCGAAATCCCGGATCGAGGCGCGGTTCACAGCTTTGCGGGCCCAGGCCGAGGTCAGCTCAGACAGGAAGCGATCGACCTCCGGGACGAGTCTGGTGACCGCCTGAGCCCTCTCGACGTCAGATCGCCGCAAGGCGAGTTGCAGAGCCAAGCGCGCACGCTCGCGGTTCCAGCTGATCTCGCGGGGATGCTGGTTGTATCTGCGGAGCAGTTGGCTCCGCCCCGGCTCATGGTTCTCTTGCGTCAGGAGATCCCCAGTCGCGTTGATGGTCCGCACGTTTACTGTGCACTCGGGATACAGGTTCAGCAGGGTTCGAGCGGCTTGGACTGCTTGCTCGTGCGGGTCGACTCCAAACCAGTCGCCGCCGTGTAGCAGGGCGGCGGATAACTCAAGATCGCCGTCATCCGAGTAGTGTCTCTCCGTCTGCACGATCCAGGGATTGAGCGAGAGCAGGATGGATCTTGCCCACTGATCCGACCCCAGAGTCTCGCGCATGCTCTGGGCCGCGCGCGGGTCGATCGTCCCGAGCAGACCCATGAATTTGCTGGCCGCCTCGGGCGCTGCGTCGGCAACGAAGCTCACCACAGTCGGCAGTTGGGAAATCGCGCGGGCGAGCTCGGGTGCTGCGGATGCGCCCTGAAGTGCTGCCACTAGGGCTTCGATCTCAGTCAACGTGGGCGCAGCGTCAGCGAAAGCAAGCAGAGTCTCCGCTCCCACGCCGGCAATGAACTCGTCCCGCCACCTAGGCTGCTGCGGTGCAGCCTTCATCTCGCGAATCGAGGCGGCGATGCCCGGTTTCCATAGGTGCTCTGGTACCTCAGTGTCCGAATCCGTGAGGGCTAGCCATACTGTGACGGGTCGATAGGCCTGGGCAACCACGTGTGCATCAAGGATGTTTGCCCAAGACGTGCCGTCCCGGCGAAAGTCGGCGGCTCGAAGGGTGCGAAGCGCGATGGTCAGAAGCGCGAAATCTGGGTCTGTCTGCACCCGTTCACGAAGGGCTCCGATCACAGTAGAGGCGGCGCCAGGCTGCTCGAGAAGGCACTCAAGCACGAATGTACGAAGGTCCGTCGGATCGACGACCCGCACAAGATCCGCCGCCGTGGCTTCAAGAGACGGTGGCGGAGTCTCGTGCACTGCCGACGAGAGCACGCTCGCCCGGAGTTGATGCAGGCCGCCATAGTGCGCTCCGTCATGAGTGATCAGGTGTTCACCGATCAATCGCCTCAATGCCGCCCGGCGTGGGGCGGCGTCGGGCGCGATTGCCGCCAGAGCATGTGCCGGGACACGG
Organism: Tessaracoccus sp. MC1679; assembly: GCF_014164775.1. Lineage (GTDB taxonomy): Bacteria > Actinomycetota > Actinomycetes > Propionibacteriales > Propionibacteriaceae > Arachnia. The sequence continues at coordinate 245,337 of NZ_JACJGB010000004.1, read as the reverse complement.
GCCCCCCATCGTGCCGCGGTGGTGACGAGCCGAAGCACCTCCAATTCGATCGATCGGTTTCCGCCTTCCCTGCGCCGGACTTGCTCGCCCAGGACAGCCGAGAGCCTCTGGCCCTGAGTGAGGAGGTAGGTGTACTCCATCGTTAGGTTGCCGCTTGCCTCGTAGGCATCCTCCCATGCATGCAGGGAAGTTCGCCCTTGCTCTCTCAGCGCTTCGAATAGCTCCCGAGCGACAAGCTCGTCCATACGGCACTCGACAACAGCCGAGCTACGCGCACCTGCAATCAGGGACAGGTCCTCCGTGCGAACGGAGCCAATCATCAGCACCGAGCCATCGGCGGGAAGCCGATCGCACAAGGCATCCCAGGCTGCAGGGTCCTTAGTGCCCACAGAGTCCACGACCAGGCCGACGGGGGAGGACGGCTTCGGGCCCAGCGAGACGAGCAGGCGCAACACGGCTTCCACATCGCTGCACTCAAGGCGCGTCACTTCGTACCAGATTACGTCCCGCATCGCATATGCCGTGCTCCACATCACTGTGGATTTGCCCACTCCCGAGGGACCAGTCAGGAGGACGACGTGCTGCCGCCTGAGTGCATCCGATGCGAACTCCACAAGTTCTATCCGCGGCGCGGGAAGCCCAGCGACGACATGGCCAGGACGTACGTCGATGCCCTCGAAGAATCGCGGATCTTCAATCGACGTGTCGAAGTCGACCGGGACGCATCCGCCACTTGACACGGCGGATGTCAGAGCGCCCTGGTCGATCAGCAGCGTCGTCCTGGTGATCAGGAGCTGAATCGACTGCCGATTGAGCGCCTGCCGTTCCGCAAAACTCCGCGAGGCGTTATTCGAGGTGCAATGGGACACCGCTTGTCGCAGAGTGTGCAGGAGCGGTTCCGCAGCACCGGACATCAGTCCACTCGCCGAGGCTAGTCGGGCTAGCGTCTCGCTATCAATCTGGCCCCACGGAAGCACGACGATCGCGGTTTGCTTCAGCAAGGACGTCACGCTCATATGCCCGTCTGCTAGCGGCCCGAGGAGCCCCTCCGCGCCCAGGCGAATGCGATTTGTAGGCGTGAGATCTGCTAGCGACTGCTCCCACCGGACCGACTGCGCGCCATCGATCGGTCGTTCCAGCACCAGCACGAGTCGTTCCGACAAGGGGTCGCGAGGCTGAGCCATCCGCGTTTCTATCATCGTACTTAGGAAGCCGAGCACTTGGCGAACCGTGAAGTCCCCCTGTGATGCCTGGCGTGACTTTGCCTGGATAAAGATGGGCTCGGCCCCCGTGACTTGTGTGTCCTCAAGACCCTCAGGTATTACTTCGGTTGCGGCAATCTCTCCGACGGCGACTTTGGAACACACCCACGCTCCGACCGCATGCTGATAGCCGAATCCGCGGCTCGCCCGAGCGCCGGCGCGGGAGGCTGAGTAAGCTTCCGACTCCGAAACTGGCGTCTGTCGCCGAACAGTGGGCTTAGTCGTTCTTCGCGTGCGCTGTTGTCCAGTCCGCGCGCCTCCAACCCCGCGCTGATCGCGCGTCGGTGGGTCTACTGGACCTACTGCCACAGCGACAGACCTCCACTGGCAAGCCGAGCACTTCTCCGCATCCTAGCCGCCTCCACTGTCAACAAACGCGGGAGCGGGAGCGGGGGACTGCACGGCTTTCGGTGCATCTCCTGATAAAGGAGATACCCGATGTTGACGCTGGCGACGGTAGTGAGGGTTCCCCGACCTCGACGCGGTGCCGCCCCAGGTGCAGGCGATGGGTTCCGGTGGCGTCGCGCCGACGGGACGACGCTGCATTGGACAAGGTCACACCGGCCAGCCTCAAGAGGATCAACACCGCCCATGCCCTTGTCGGGCGCCAAGTCTGGTCAGGACACGCGGCCGCGGGCGATGTCGGGAGTCGAAAGTCACCGGGCCCCGACAGGGTGAGGTGGTCTAGACACGAGGCTCGGCGTCCATGGACTCATCCGCAGAGCGATCCGCTCAAGTGACGCAATGGTAACGAGACACACTCAGAGCCGAAACCCCGAGCTGTCAGGCGCCCCTCGGAGCCTGACACGGCGCAGATCCGGCAGCCTGACATCAAAGAGCCACCTCTCGCGCCGTACGCTGGGATCGTTCGGTTCATGCTGCGGCGGCTCCAGATTGATGTTGTCGTCCTCGAATAGGGCGTCGACCTCCCTAAGTACAACGTCGGTCAGATAGTCGACAGGAGCCGCAGAGCCTTGGGTGTGGATCGCGCCATGTCCCGAAGGTTTGCGGGCGCCGAAGACCCCGTCGGTGGATATTTCCATAGCGACCACCCGGCCGTCGTTGCACACGTCCTGAACTCGGCATGACCGTGAGGTCACGCCCCAGGGCCAGAATCGAGGCTGCCGGGACCACTGATAGGAGACTCGGCGGGGAAACCGACCAGCGGCCCCGTGGGCGGGCCAGCTGATGCACAACCACCGACACCGACACTGGGTACCCCGAAATCGTTCGCAGGTGTCACAGCCGAGATCTCGACGGTCTGCCGGGAGGCAGTTCGGACCCTGCGCTGGCACCTAGCAGCCCCGCGTCCTATGCGCCGGAAGCCACCCGAGTGGGGAGTTGCCAGCCATGGTCGTCGGGGGTTGGCGTTGCAGGTGACGGCGTGTCGACGGCGGACCCTCGTGGTTCATATGGAAGTAGTGCTCGGCGTACGCGCTCACCTGTAGAGGGCCCTTTCACAGTTGCCCGATACTTGCCCAGGTTGCAATGAAGAAGCCGCTCCGACTGGTGTTTTACCTAGTCAAAGCGGCTTTCGTGCTGGCTCTCCGGACTGGACTCGACCAGACGCGGGACGCCGCCTTCTCACCGTTTCGCACAAGTCGCTTCCTGGGCAGGCGAGGATACGGATCCTGCTGGCAGGAGCCTGCAGCAGTCGCTCGAGGCGACGATCGCCGAGCCGGGACTCCTCAGCTCGGACGATGTGAACAAGATCAGGTCTGGAAGAAGTGAGGCTGGAGCTTGGGGAGTCGTCACAGCCAATCCCCACGGGGCTCGGGCAGCTCGTTGCCCATGTTGAGTCGCAGTCCCTAACGAGTTCCTGTCGGCTCCTGCGCTACTCGTGGGGGTGGCTAGCTATGCCTACTTACGGCCGCTTCAGGGTGGGCGCCGGAATCGGATCTGGCACGTATCTGGCACGCGACCCGATTTGCGCCCTCCGAATGCGGTCCTGACTAGTCAAAGACCTTGTCGGGCTGACAGGATTTGAACAGGTCAGCCACTGCTGAACGTTCGCCGTCCTGCCCGTTCGGCGAACCGGTCAAGCGCCGAAAGCAGGTCAGGGACGGTCCAGACCCTGACGCCACCGATCGGCTTCTCGACACATATGACCCCGTTCTCCGCCATGCGGTCGAGGATCCGGTAAACGCTGGCCACCGGTACACCGAGGTCGGCCACCATCTCGGCGGTGAGCGCCGGCTCGGCCGAACACAGGTCCGCGACCTTCACCAGGTTCGCGGTCCGCCGGTCAGCCGTGGCGAGAATGCGGTCGCGGAGATCGTTGATGTCGGAACGCAGGATGTTGGCATTCGCGATGGCCCGGCGGCCGGCCTCGACGAATGCCTCGACGATCGGTGCAAGGTCTCCGCCCCGGTATGCGGTCAGCGCCGCGAAGTACTCCTCCGTGTCCGCCAGGAGGCCCGACGAGATCGGCACTGTCATTCGCGGAGACACCCCACGGTGCCGAAGGATCGACGATACGAGAGCCCGACCGGTTCGCCCGTTGCCATCGGTGAACGGATGGATGGTCTCGAACTGGGCGTGCGCGATCGCGGCCTGCACCATGGGCTGCAGGTCGGTACGCCGCGCGAACGAACACAGATCGTCGATCGCCGACTCCACCTGGGCATGCGGGGGCGCCACGAACGTGGCGGTCACCGGAGACCGGCCGCCGACCCACACGCTTTGGTCACGGAACCTGCCGGCATTGGCCGGGTCGTCCCCGCCATTGAGGCGCTCGTGCATGGCCCTGATCGTGTTCGGGCTGATCCTGTCGGCCAGCTCGACGGCTGCTCGCATCGCGTCGGTGTTGGCCGCGATCATCACCGCGTTCGCGCCGGTCCTGCCACCCAGGGACGCCAGGGCGATCGCCCGGGCCCCGGCCGTCAGATTCTCAATCTGCGAACTCGAGGCGGACTCCGTGCGCAACAGGACCGACGCGAACGGGACACCCCACGAGGCCGATTCGGCGTCGAACGCCCGGATGTCTGCACAGACCTGGTCCGCCTCGTCGGCCAGCCCGGGATCCACCCGCGGTTCCAGGTCGCCGACGACCGCGGGAACCGCGAACCGGAAGGCGCCCCGGTTCAAGGCCCGCTGGCGCCTGCTGGCAGCCGGATCATCGGCGTGCCACGTCGCCTCGATGTATCCGACGCCCGGCCAGGCTTCCCCGTTCTCCATACGCTCCGCGTCCTCCTAATGAGAGAATCATAGCTCGCGATTCTCATTAGCCTACCTGTTGAGAAAATGGAGCCGTCCACTCTCACCAGTGCACTCGGGACCAGGTGCCTGGCTCTACAGATGCCCCTGTCAGTAGTGGTGACGCGACAACTGGCCAACCGCGGGAATCCGGCGGAACTGGCGGTCGAGGTCCTTGACCCGGACTCTGATCAGTCGGGGGCCATACCTGGCCGCGGGCAGGTCCCCCGACGAGATGCTGCGTCGCAGCGTGTCGACGCTGATGCCGTAGATGTGGGCGGCCTGCTGCAGTGACAGCCACTGGGGGTCGGGCTGACTCGTGTGGACGGAAATGGCTGACTCCTTCGGTTGCTTGTCCTCTAGTAACCCGATCCCGGAGGCGATTGCGCGTGAGCGGCTTTGCTCAGCCCTGTGCCCGTTCGCTGGAGAGCTTCTCGACCAGGGAGTGCAGCCTGGTCTTGGTCGCGTGCTGGTAGCGCTGCGCGACCTGGACGTCGCTGTGGCCGCCGAAGGTCAGCAGCTCCTCCGTGGTCGCGCCGGCGCCGGCGATCATCGTCAGGGCAGAGTGGCGCAGGCCATGCCACACGAATCCGTTCGGGACGGGCGGGTGGCCGGCTGCCGTCAGCTTGGCGTTGGCCGCTTCGATCGCCTTGGTGAAGTGTTTCCGGAGCACGTTCGGGTGCAGGTAATGCATGCCGCGGGCGGCCCTCGGGAACAGCGGTGCGTCGGCTGCGTCAGCGACCCGAGCGCCGAGCTGCGCTTGGAGGGCTGCCCTCAGCTCGGAGTCCGGGGCGAGTGGAAGCTCGCGAATGCCAGCTTTGGTCTTGGGCGTGTCGAGCACGAGCCCGTTGCCCCGGCTCTGCAGGGCTCTCGAGACGGCGAGCCACTCCCCTCGTACGTCGCGCCGCTGGAGCCCCAGGACCTCGCCGATGCGAAGGGCCATCCATCCAGACAGCAGGACGGCCAGCACCTCCCCTTGCGGCATCTCGGCCGCGATGGCACTGATCTGGTCTCTGGTCACCACCTGGTCGGACGCCTCGGCGCGCTTGACCGGCCTGTGTCGCGCTCCCCCGACCACCTGGCACGGTGACCGGTCAATCTTGGGTTTGAAGCCCGATGGGAGTCCCTTGAGCTGGCCTGTGGCGTAGTTGAACATTCCGCTCAGCTGCATGTAGGCGCCGCGCGCGGCGCCGTTGCCGTGATCCGACATGAGGCGGTCGAACCAGCGCTGCACCTCGTCTGGCGTGACCGAGTCGATCGGGTGCGAGCCGAAGGCGGGCAGGACGTGTGTTTCGACGCGGCGGCGATAGTCGTAGATCGTCGAGTCCTTACGGCCCAGCCGCCGGACGTGCTCGAGGTAGTCCTCGGCCAGCTCCCCCACGGTGTAGCGGCTGGTCTGGGCCGCCTCCCGGACGAGGCCCTGCTGCTCGCGGAACTGGGCCCGGAGCGCGGCCGGTGGCACGAACACGCCCCGCAGCATGTCCGCCTGGGCGATGATGAGGGCGGCCCGCGCGTCGCGGAGCGTGTCGAACCGGCCCAGCAGTTCTCGACGGCCCTGCCAGGTGACGCGGACCTGGTACAGGGTCACGTCGCGGCCGCGACGTGTCCGATGCACGGTGGACACGCCCTTGGGCAGCAGCTCTGCAGGCATGTGGAGATCCCCGAATCCGATCGAAACCTGCGGTACCTAGGTACCGTTTCTGGGCCTAAGTGTGCCTATTTGTGCCCTCTTCTGCAAGAGGGCCGGATCGGGAAACGCTTCTGACAAGGAAAAAGGGGCCGTCAGCGAACTGACGGCCCCAGGGGGTGGAGGTGGCGGGAATTGAACCCGCGTCCTCGAGAGATGAACCAGGGCTTCTCCGGGTGCAGCTGACAAGGCGTTTTACTCGGCTCTTGCACTCACGTCAGCATGTCGCAAACGAGCCCAGTGGCAGTAAAGTCCCGAGCTACCCCTGACACACAGGAAGCTCAGCAAGCCTTCTAGATGAGGCCAGGAACCGGACGGAAGGCACGTCCGGGCTGACCCTTCGGTCGCTGATCAGGCAGCGAGAACGAAGTGAGTGCTCTTGTTTTCGGCACTTATTGGTTTCCATGCATCGTTTACGAGATAAGCATGGATCCTCGACCCGCTTCCCCTGGAACTACCGTCCCAAGTCGAAACCAGTCACCCCCCTGTTGAGTTGTACTCACCCATGATAGCGCGTCTGCTGAAGCTGACCACGCGGCGGCTGGGGACGGGCCAACAGGACCTTCTCGAACCGGCCGGTGCCGGACTGCCCGTTGAACGCGCGGACGCTCGCGGCGAGGGTGGCGGCGAACCAGGCCAGCCACACCAGGCCCATCAGGCCCTCGAACCCGAGGACCAGGCCGATCACCAGGGCGGCGAATCCTGCCACCATCATGGTCACCTGCAGGCTCAGTGCCCTCGCCGCCTCCCACCACACCCGCGAGCCCGGTGTGGCCACGGCCTTGACGACGGCGGGGCCGACGAACGAGGTGAAGAGGCCGGACAGTTGCGCAAGCCCGGCACCGACGTTGTCGGCGGGGGCCGGAATTCCAGGTGCGGGAGCGCGGAGCGCCGCAGGCGCGATGCGGGCCAGCCCCGCCAGGGATCGGTTGAGCTCCGCCCGGTCCCGAGCACCCAACGCCTGATCGAGCCGCCGGTCGAGATCCGTCTCGTTGAGCTGACCCTGCGCGTAGCACGCCTGCAGGTGGGCGATGGCACGGTCCCGGGCCGCCTCAGTGACGTGGGTGGTGGGGTGCTGGGGGTAAGCGGTCATGGGATCAAGTGTGGTGCCCAGTGGGGGTTCAGCACACCCGGAAGGCCCCTGACCGGACCCCGACTCACCCCCGGTTGTACCGGTTCCTGCTGGCCAGCGCCCGCTCGGCCTCACGCTTGGCGTCACGCTCGGCGAGGGTGTGCCTCTTGTCCCAGTCCTTCTTGCCGGTGCCGATGGCGATCTCCACCTTGGCGTACCCGTCGTTGAAGTAGATGGACAGCGGAACAAGAGTCTTCCCGGACCCGTCGAGTTCTCGAGAGATCTTGGCGATCTCCTTGCGGTGCAGCAACAGTTTGCGGGTCCGCCGCGCCGAGTGGTTGCGCCACGTGCCGAATTCGTACTCGGGGATGTGTGCGTTGATCAGCCAGGCCTCGCCGTTGTCATCGACGGTGGCGTACGCATCGAGGAGGGTGGCACGGCCGGCGCGCAGCGTCTTGACCTCGGTGCCGGTCAGCACCAGGCCGGCCTCGAACACGTCACCGATGTGGTAATCGTGCCGAGCCTTCTTGTTCTGCGCAATCAGCTTGCGCCCGATCTCCCTGGGCATTCGACCAGTATGGCACGGGTCAGCCGAACCACCGGGCCATCGGATTGACCACCGAACCGTTCTGCCAGACCATGAGGTGGAGGTGGCAACCGGTGGAGTATCCGGTGCTGCCGATGTAGCCGATCACCTGTCCACGCGAGACCCGCTGGCCCACGCCGACGATGTAGCGCGACGCGTGGTTGTACCCGGTGGTCACGTAGTATCCGTCCACCCGCCCGTGATCGATCATCAGGCGGTTACCGTAGCCGGCGTTGTAGTAGCGCTCCGAGACCACCCCGGAGGCAGCGGCGCGGATGGGGGTGCCGCACGAGGCGCCGAAGTCTGTGCCGTCGTGCAGCTTCCAGTATCCGAGCACGGGATGCAGCCGCATCCCGTAACTCGACGTGATGCGGGCGGCCACCGGGAACATGAACCCGGACCCGGTGGAGGTGCTGGTCTTCGCGGGCGCCGGTGCCGGGGCTGCGGCGGGGGCGGGTGCCGTGGTCTTGGTCGCACTGCGCGACGCTGCCTGTTGCTTAGCCGCCGCCTCTCGGGCAGCCGCTTCACGGGCGGCCTTCTCCGCCGCAGCCTTCTCGGCGGCCTGCTTGTCGGCCTTCTCCGCGGCCGCCTTCTGCGCGGCTATCCGGTCCTTGATCCGCTGCTCCACAGCAGCGTTCTCCTGGGCGAGCGCCGCCTGTCGCCTCTCCTCCGCAGCAAGCTGGGAGGTGGCGTTGTCCTCCGCGGCGCTCGTCTGAGCCACCAGGCGTGCCACCTGTGCGCGCAGTGAGGCTGCGGCCTCGGCCGCGGCCTTGCTTGCCGCCAATTGATCCGCGGCGGCCTCCCGCGCGGCCTGCGCTGCCTTTTCAGCGGCGTCGGCGGCCGCCTGAGCATCCTCAAGCATCAACCTGCGCATCTCGAGCTCGTCCAGCTCAAGAGCCGACGAATCGAACAGTGTCTCAGCGAGTTGGGCGCGCTGGTTGAGGTTGGCGACGGTGACGTCGGAGAACAGCATCGCCAGATTGAGGAGGCCGTGGCTCGTCTGAGTCGTGACGAGGATCTCCTCGTTCAGCCTGCCGTTGACCGCTTCCAGAGCGGCCACGGCGGCCGCCACATCTGCCTTGGCCTGGGCCAGCTCGGCCTCCGCCTCACTCAGTTCGGCTGCGCGCTGCTGGTCCAGCTCCGCGGCGGCACGCTCGGCGGCCTCGGCCTCGGCCAGCTGCGCCTCGGCGTAGGACAACTCATTGCGTGCAGCCTCGTGGGCCTGGACCGCCGAGGCCAGCTGGGCGTTGGCGCCCTCCACCACAGCGGCCTGCTCGGCCATCTGCTGACGAAGCTGCGCCTGCCGATCATCGAGCTCGTCTGCTGCCGAGTGCATCGCCATTGATGCGGTGAGCGCCAGTGCGAGAACCGCGGCTGCGAAACCGCGCGTGATCCTGGTGAATGGGCGTCGGACGTGGGGCAGGTCGGGAAGTTCCCGGGTCACGCTGGTCCCTCCTTTGGGCTGCTAAACGCGCAGGTACTTTCTGGTGGCCAACAGCGTGGGAATGACAGACAAGGCTATTCCCACAGCCGCGATGGCAAGAATGGCAGTGACCAGGTCACCCCAGCCAATCCAGGGTAAAGCCGTGATTGAGGTTTGCGCGTTCTGCACAATGACCACCCAGTAGCCCAGCGTCAACGCTCCGGCAGCCAGGATGATCCCGATCACTCCTGCCACCAACGACTCCAAGAGAAAAGGCAGCAGGATGTAGAGGTTGGATGCCCCGACAAGGCGCATGATCCCGATCTCGCGCCGTCGGGTGAACGCCGCCATCCGGATGGTGTTGGCGATCTGCAGGGAAGCGGCCAACAACAGAAGCACGCTCATGGTGATGGTTCCCCATTGGAGGGCGCCGAGCCACTTGAACATCGGCTCCAGCACGGTGTGGAGATCCTGTACGTTCTGCACGCCCTGAAGTCCCTGCGCCTCGCTGACCACACCGGCGTAGTTCTCCGGGTTGACCAGGCTGACCCGGAAGGAGTCCTGCATGTCTTCTGCGGTGCGCGACGCTACCACGGGCGAGTCCTTGAAGACCTCCTGGAACTCCTCGAACGCGGCCTCCTTGGACTCGTAGACCACAGCGCCGACCTCAGGGTTGGCCTCGAGCGTGGCACGAATCTCCTCCCGCTGTGCCTCTGTGGTGCCCTTGCCCGGCTCGCACCGGCCGCCCTGCGTGTTCTCGGTGCAGAGGAACACGGAGATCTCGATCTTGTCGTAGAGGCTCCGCTTGGCCAGGTCCACCTCCATCGAGGTCAACACGCCAGCGCCGAGAAGGGACAGCGAGACGCCCATTGTCACGATGACCGCGATGGTCATCGCCAGGTTGCGCTTGAGCCCGGACCAGGTTTCCCGTAGTGAATGCCGCATTGTCTCTCCTGCCTAGGCCGAACCGTAGACGCCCTTGGCCTGGTCACGCACGAGCTCACCGTCGCGCAACTCAAGGACCCGGCGGCGCATCTGATCGACGATGGACGAGTCGTGGGTGGCCATGATCACGGTGGTGTCGGCCTTGTTGATCCGGTCGAGGAGCTTCATGATGCCCACCGACGTCTCGGGATCGAGATTGCCCGTGGGCTCGTCGGCGATGAGGATCTTGGGCCGGTTCACGAAAGCCCTGGCGATCGCGACACGCTGCTGCTCACCACCGGAGAGTTCCTCGGAGGGCCGGTCAGCCTTGCCGGCCAACCCCACCAACTCAAGGGTGTCTGGCACGATGCTGCGGATCTCCCGGGCGGGCTTCCCGATCACCTGCAGTGCGAACGCGACGTTCTCGTAGACCGTCTTGCCCGGAAGCAGCCGGAAGTCCTGGAACACGGTCCCGATCTGGCGCCGTAGCGCGGGCACCTTCCACTGGTTCATCGTGGTGAGATTCTTGCCGGCCACATAGAGAGTGCCCTTGGTGGGCCGGTACTCCCGCAGGATCAGACGGATGAATGTGGTCTTGCCCGAGCCGGACTGCCCGACGAGGAACACGAACTCGCCCCGGCCTACCTCGAGGTTGATGTTGCGCAGGGCAGCCCTGTCCTGCCCTGGGTAGAACTTGGTGACGTCCTCGAACGTGATCACGCGGCACTCCGACGGTTGGGGAAGATCCTGAGAAACTCTCAGTCGCAAGGCGAGTTTAGATCACGCGGACAAGTCGGCCTAACCCGACACGCAGGCGGCTGGCGCTAGGAGTGTGCTGAACAATGCTGTCTCCGGCGAGGACGTGCCGGGCGGGATGAGGTGGCACCACTACATCTGGTGCGTGTACTTGACGTCCATATCCAGATGGAGGGGTGCCAGATCGCCCGATCCGGTGCGCCGCAGCCGAGGCATGATTGCTCAGCAGGCTCCTAGGCCTCGACCTCGGACCGTTTGCGCCAGCGGATACCGGCGTCGATGAACCCGTCGATGTCACCGTCGAAGACAGCCTCCGGGTTGCCCACCTCGTGCTCGGTGCGAAGGTCCTTGACCATCTGATAAGGGTTCATCACATAGGAGCGCATCTGAGCACCCCAGGAGTTCCCGCCGTCGCTCTTGAGCGCGTTGAGTTCCTTCTCCCGGTCCTGCCGGACCCGCTCCAACAGCCTCGACTGCAGCACCCTCAGGGCCGCGGCCTTGTTCTGGAGCTGGGACTTCTCGTTCTGACAGCTCACCACGATGCCAGTGGGCAGGTGGGTGATCCGCACAGCGGAGTCTGTGGTGTTGACCGACTGCCCACCCGGGCCAGATGACCGGAAGACGTCGATGCGGAGTTCGGCCTCGGGAATATCGATGTGATCGGTCTCCTCCGTGACCGGAAGGACCTCCACACCGGCGAAGGACGTCTGCCGGCGCCCCTGGTTGTCGAACGGGGAGATGCGAACGAGGCGGTGGGTACCCTGCTCGACGGAAAGGGTGCCGTACGCGTAGGGTGCCTTCACCGCGAAGGTCGCAGACTTCAGTCCGGCCTCCTCCGCGTAGGAGGTGTCGTAGACCTCGGTGGGGTATCCGTGCCGGTCCGCCCAGCGCAGGTACATGCGCATGAGCATCTCCGCGAAGTCGGCCGCGTCGACTCCCCCAGCCTCAGCCCTGATCGTGATGAGCGCATCCCGGGGGTCGTACTCACCGGAGAGCAGGGTGCGTACCTCAAGCGACGAAATGTCCAGGGCGAGCTTGCGAACCTCCGTGACGAGGTCTGCCCGGGCCTCGGCGTCGCCCTCTTCGTCGGCGAGTTCGAGCATCATCTCCGCGTCGTCGAGCCGCGAGCGCAGCCGCAGGAGCCGATCCACCTCACCCTGCTTGAATGAGAGCTGTGACGTGACGCGCTGTGCGTTGCTCTGGTCGTCCCACAGGTCCGGTGCGGCCACCTCCTCCTCAAGCGAGGCGATCTCGGAACGGATCTTCTCGATGTCCGCGACCGCCTCGATCGACGCTAGGGACCGACCGAGGTCTGAGAGCTGCTGGGAGAGGTCATCGTGAGCCACAATCGATCATCCTACCGGCAGTTGGCCTCCCTGGCCCTGACACAATGGGGCGCAACAGAGAAGAGGATGACGAATGGGTGCGACGAAAGACCAATTGAAGCAGGACCTCGCGGCAGCGCTGCGCGCAAAGGATGAGGCGGCCAAGACCACCATCCGGATGGTGATGGCCGCCATCGGCGTCGAGGAGGTGGCGGGGGAAACCGCACGTCAGCTCAGCGATGCGGAAGAACTGGCGGTGGTATCCAAGGAGATGCGCAAGCGCCGCGAATCGGCGGAGACCTACGCTGCTGCGGGACGCTCGGACTTGGCCGCCAGGGAGCAGTCGGAGGCTGAATTCATCGCCGGATATCTCCCCGCGCCGCTCAGCGAGCAGGATTTGGCAGCTTTGGTGGACGAGGAGATCGGGCGTCTCGCGGAGCCGCCCACGATCAAGCAGATGGGCGCGCTGGTGAAGGCGGTCACGTCACGCGCGGAGGGTCGCGCCGAGGGAAAGGCCATCGCTGCCCTCATCCGCAGCCGTTTGGTCTGACGGCGGAGACCCACTTCGTCGGCGTCCCACTTCCACGGTGGCTGGCCTCGCCGCCATTGGCTAGGGTTGGTCCACGCCGGGCGCATAGCTCAGTTGGTTAGAGCACCTGCCTTACAAGCAGGGAGTCGGGGGTTCGAGTCCCTCTGCGCCCACCACCGCCGGAGGGAGGCACCATGGACACCGGTCGGCGCGCCCTGCCCCCCGAAGGGATGCCATCTCCGCCCCCCACCCCCAGAAGAGGCCCTCTCCCCGACCCGCCGAGGAGCCACCCGCATCCCGGCCGTGCCCGACGCGCCGTCGCCACCCCGCCGGAGGACGAGGGGGCCAGACTTGCATGGATGTCGCTGGCTGCGCTGGGCGTCGCGATGACAGTGCTGATCGGTGGCCTCTATCTCATTCTCGGCCCCCGGAGCACCGGCACCACGTCCCCGGCACCCTCCCCGTCGTCGAGCAGGGTCGAAGCGTCGACCTCGTCCACGGAGTCCTCCGACCGCGGATCCAGCCCGTCGACGGAGCCGTCACCCTCCCTGGACGAGTCGTCCCCGGGCCCCTCTCCCCCCGCTGAACTGGACCTGGGCGATGTGCGCCTCACCGTCCCGGATGGATGGGAGGTGTACGCCGACGAGGTGGTGCAGGATGATCGCAGGCTGGTGCGCCTGCGCGAGCCGGCCACAGACGTCCGCGTGCAGGCTGTCACCCTGACCACCGTCGGGGAGGATCTCACCCAGGCCTGCCGCGATCTCGTGACCGACCAGCAGCAGGCGTTCACCGGTGTCGCCGAGTCGGTGGTCGTCGATGTGCCCCTCACCGGAGGTGCCAGCGGTGTCTCGTGCGCCTTCACGGGAACCCGCACCAGCGACACGGTTGCGGCGAAGGTGGAGTTCACGATCATCCGGCGCGACGCGGACGCTCAATCACTGGTCTTCCGCGACACCGTGCCCGACAGTGTCGCCGAGGGCTCACCCGTCCTGGCTCAGCTCGCAGACATGGAGTGCGCGGCCACGGAGACCTTCGGCGTGGTCGTCGGCACCTGTTAGTGAAGCACCGATTTCAGAGGTCTACTCCTGACCGGGGCGTCGGCTCAGCTTGTCGAACACCGGCCGGAGGCTCATCCACCACTGCTCGCTGGGCCGTTGCAGGTCCCAGTCCATCGCGTCGGTCACCTGCCGGAGCGGCGCCATCAGCCCAGGAGTGGGGCTGTGCGCCGCCACATAGGTGGAGGTGCCCTCCCTCAGCTGCTGATCCAGGTTCACCAGGGCCTGGTAGGCGAGACGGGTGGCGTTGATGCGATCGAACGGCGAGGGGTTGCCCCCCTGCTGGATGTGGCCGATCACCGCCTTGCGGACGGAATACATACCGTGGCCTTCGGCCTCGAACACCTTGGCCAGGACATCCGAGGTGTAGTGCTCACTCGTCTCCTCCCCCATCACAGCAAGGTAGAAGCTGCGCCCCGTCTCGAATGCGTCGACCAACGCTTCCACGTCTGTCGACAGCTCTTCCAGGGAAATCCCGGTCTCGGGGAGGTAGGCCTTCTCCGCGCCGCCGGCGATGCCACCGAGCAGAGGGAGAAAGCCGCACGTGCGGCCCATGGTCTCAACGACGAAGGCCCGCTTGCTCGCCGAGGCGGACATGCGCACCATGTCGATCGAGTTCACCACGGTGTTGAGCGCAGTGTCGGCGCCGACGGCCATCGGCCACCCGGGCAGGTTGTTGTCGATGCTGGCGGGCAGGATGGCGACCGGGATGTTGAAGGCGGGGTAGCGACGACGCTCACGCTCCATCAGGTCCACCGTCGCGTAGGCATGGAACCCGCCCATCACCAGGAGCGCGTCGATCCGATGCTCCTCCAGTGATCGCGCCATCTGGTAGAGCTCGTGCTCCTGGGCCACGTAGCGCCGCGTCCCGAAGGAGGCCCCACCTGTGTGCGCCATGCCCTCGACGTCCGACCAGTTCACCTCGCGGAGGTCTCCGCCGACGAGGCCCGGCACGCCGCCTTGGACGGCGAACATCTCATGGCCGAGATCGAGGCCGGACCTGACCGCGACGCGCGCGAGCTGGTTCATGCCGGGCGCGAGGGCGCCGGCGTGCATGATGGCGATGCGCTTCGGCTCCGACGACGGCGCGACGCTGGGCCTGGCCTCAGAGAGCATCCGGTAGATGTCGATCATCGTGGTGAAGCCGTGGCCCCGGGCCGTCACCGCCGATTCGTACTGACCCTCGGCGATGAAGTTGCTGATCCGGTGGGTGGCTTCAACGGCGCCGAGAAGTGGCGTGCCATCGACGCTGTCCCGGCGGACGCCCACGAGCACGGGTTCGCTCTCATCATCGGCCTCGAGCACTCGCCGGACCGCCTCGACGCCGCACGCCGTCGCCATCCAGCGGTCGTAGGCGGAGGGAGTACCCCCGCGCTGCACGTGACCGAGGATCGTGATCCTGGCCTCCTCACCGGCACGCTCGCGCAGCACCGCCTGGATCCGGTCCGCCGTGATCGGGGCGCCTTCGCGATCCGCCGCCCCCTCCGCGACCACCAGGATGGAATCGCGACGTCCGGCGGCGCGTCCGCGGGCCAGCACCTCCACCATTCTGTCCTCCCACCCCGGTCTGGGCGGAGACTCCGGTAGGAACGTGTAGTCGGCCCCGCCCGCGATCGCGCTCATCAGGGCGAGGTAGCCGCAGTGCCGACCCATGACCTCGACGATGAAGGTGCGGCGGTGCGACTCCGCGGTGGAGCTGATCGCGTCGATCGCCTCGGTGATGCGGTGCAGCGCGGAGTCCGTACCGATGGTCATGTCCGTGCCGACCATGTCGTTGTCGATGGATCCCACGAGGCCCGCGATGTGAAGTCTGGGATGCGCCTCAGCCTGTTCCGGGCTGATCCGGCCCGCCTCGGTGAGTTCGGCCATGTAGGTCGGCCAGGCGACGCACAGGTTGCGCGCCCCGGTCAGCGACCCATCTCCGCCGATGACGATGAGCCTGTCGATTCCCCGCTCGACGAGGTTCTGCGCGGCCGTCAGCTGGCCTTCACGGGTCCTGAACTCCATGGATCGCGCGGTGCCGATCACCGTGCCACCCTTGTTCAGGATCCCGGAGACATCGCTCCACCCCAGTTGCGCGATCTGCGCACCACCCTCAATGGCTCCCTGCCATCCTTCGCGGATGGCGAACACCTCGGCGCCCTCGTGGATGCCGGTCCTCACGATGGCGCGCACCGCGGCGTTCATGCCCTGCGCGTCACCGCCGGACGTCATGACGCCGATGCGCGCGGTCATCTGCGTGAGCCCTTGGGTCGGACGACCTTCGTCGCCTGCCAGTCGGCCGCCACGTTGGCCGTCTTCGTCAGAGACAGGCCCGCAATCGTGACTGCCTCCGCCACCGAGCTGGGGCCGATGAATCCCGGCCTCCCGACCTTCGGGGTGAGCAGCCAGATGTATCCCGAGTCGGTCAGGTCCGTGAGCGCGTCCACAAGTCCGTCGACGACGTCGCCGTCCTCGTCACGCCACCAGAGCAGCACGACGTCCACGGCCTCGAGGGGCTCATCGATCATCTCCCCGTCGATGATGTCCATCACGCCGTCGCGAAGTGTCGCGTCGACGTCCTCGTCCCATCCCAACTCCTGCACCACCAAGCCTGGCTCCAGCCCCAGGAGCTCCGCTCCGGTCACTCCTTCGTTGGTCGATGCGAGGCCCTTGACTTCTGCGTTGTCCACAGGGCAAGCCTGCCAGAAGACCAGGGTTCTCGCATCACACCCCCTCGATAGCTGAGATCAGGCGTCTCCACCAGCGTTGCCTGAGGACCCGGCGGTGACGTCGTCCAGCCTGTACTTGGCCGCGGCCTCGGTGGCCCACTCCGTCGGGACCTCGCCTGCAACGGCGAGACGCTGGAGGACGGCCACTGCGATCGACGGTCCGTCGATGTTGAAGTAGCGCCGCGCCGCCGCCCGAGTGTCCGAGAATCCGAAGCCATCAGCGCCGAGCGTCATGTAGTCGCGAGGGACCCATTGCCGGATCTGATCAGGGACGGCGCGCATGTAATCGGAGACGGCCACCACCGGACCGGCGGTCCCACCGAGCTTCTGCTCCACCCAGGTGGGGCCGTGCTCGCCGAATGGATCGGAGAACCTCTCCTCGTCCAGCTGCAGACCCTCGCGACGCAGCTCTCCCCAGGAGGTGACGCTCCACACGTCCGCGACGATGCCGTAGTCAGCCTTGAGAAGGTCCTGAGCCTCGAGCGCCCATGGCAGAGCCACCCCCGAGGCGAGGATCTGCGCGCGGCGCGCATCCTCTCCCAACCCGTCGAAGCTACCGGTCCGGTACAGGTACATCCCGCGCAGAATGCCCTCAACCTCGACGCCCTCCGGCTCGGCCGGCTGGACGATGGGCTCGTTGTACACGGTCATGTAGTAGATGATGTTCTCCGGATCATCCCCGTACATCCTCCGCAGACCGTCCTTGACGATGTGCGCGATCTCGTAGCCGTAGGCCGGGTCATAGGAGACCACCGCAGTGTTGGTGGACGCCAGGATGGGCGAATGTCCGTCCATGTGCTGGGTGCCCTCGCCAGTGAGCGTTGTCCGCCCCGCCGTCGCGCCGATCAGGAAGCCGCGGGCCAGCTGATCAGCCGCCGCCCAGATCGCGTCGCCGGTGCGCTGGAACCCGAACATCGAATAGAACACGTAGATGGGCACCATCGGCTCACCATGGGTGGAGTACGCCGAACCGGCGGCCGTGAACGCACCGAGCGAACCCGCCTCGTTGATGCCCGTGTGCAGGATCTGTCCGGTCTTGGACTCGCGGTAGCTGAGGAACAGCTCATTGTCCACGGGAGTGTAGTTCTGGCCGTGCGGGTTGTAGATCTTGATGGTGGGGAAGAAGGCGTCCATGCCGAAGGTGCGTGCCTCGTCGGGGATGATCGGGACCACCCTCGGAGCGAACTCCTTGTCCCGCATGAGGTCTTTGAGCAGTCTCACGAAGGCCATGGTGGTGGCCACCTGCTGGTTGCCGGAGCCCTTGCGCGACGAGACGTACGCCTTCTCCGCCGGCAGCGAGATGAACTTCTTGTCCCCACGGCGGTCCGGCAGATAGCCGCCGAGCTCACGGCGGCGGTCCTGCAGGTACTTGATCCGGGGATCCTCCTGCCCGGGATGGATGTAGGGCGGGCGGTAGGGGTCCGCCTCGAGCTGCTCGTCGGTGACCGGCACGTCCACACGGTCGCGGAAGGCCTTGAGGTCATCGAGGGCCAGCTTCTTCATCTGGTGCGTCGCGTTGCGACCCGCGAAGTGCTTGCCCAGGAAGTAGCCCTTGATGGTGTGCGCCAGGATCACGGTGGGTGCGCCGGTGAACTCAGCAGCCGACTTGTAGGCCGAGTACACCTTCGTGAAGTCGTGACCGCCGCGGGTGAGGCGCCAGATCTCCTCGTCCGACCAGTCCTTGACCATGGCCGCGGTGCGCGGATCCCGGCCGAAGAAGTGCTTGCGCACATATGCGCCGTCATTGGCCTTGAAGGTCTGGAAGTCGCCGTCGGTGGTGGCGTTCATCAGGTTGACGAGCGCGCCCTCCGAGTCGTTGGACAGCAGCGGGTCCCAGCCCCTGCCCCACACGACCTTGATCACGTTCCAGCCGGCCCCGCGGAAGAACGCCTCCAGCTCCTGCATGATCTTGCCGTTGCCACGCACCGGCCCGTCCAGGCGCTGCAGGTTGCAGTTGACGACGAAGGTGAGATTGTCCAGCTCGTCGTTGGCGGCCAACTGAAGAACACCGCGCGACTCGACCTCGTCCATCTCGCCGTCACCGAGGAACGCCCACACCCTCTGCTGGGAGGTGTCCTTGATGCCGCGGTTGTGGAGGTACCTGTTGAACTGGGCCTGATAGACGGCGTTGAGCGGGCCGAGCCCCATCGACACCGTGGGGAACTCCCAGAAGCTGTCAAACTGACGCGGGTGCGGATAACTGGGCAACGCCCTGAGCTCACCGTCGACGTAGTGTGAGCGTTCCTGGCGGAAGCCGTCCATGTCGTTCTCGTCCAGGCGGCCCTCGAGGAATGCGCGGGCATACATGCCGGGAGACGCGTGGCCCTGGAAGAAGATCTGGTCTCCGCCGCCCGGATGGTCCTTGCCTCGGAAGAAGTGGTTGAAGCCCACTTCGTAGAGTGTCGCGGACGAGGCGTAAGACGCGATGTGACCGCCAACGCCCACCCCGGGGCGTTGGGCCCTGTGCACCATCACGGCAGCGTTCCAACGCAGGAGCCGACGGATGCCTCGTTCCAGCGTCTCGTCCCCAGGAAAGGCCGGTTCGCTCACGGCCGGGATGGTGTTGACGTAATCGGTGCCCGTCAGTGACGGCACTCCAATGTGACGCTCACGCGCCCGCTCAAGCAACTTGAGCATCACGTAGCGGGCGCGGTTCCGGCCTCCGGCGTCGATCACCCCGTCCAGGGACTCGAGCCACTCCGCAGTCTCTGCGGGGTCGATGTCTGGCAGATTGGTGGGTAGACCGTTGAGGATCGGCCCGGCCTCGTTCTGGCTCACGAATGTTCCTCTCGATGAAAGAGTCGACGGCATGCGCTGATGGGCCCAATGCCGGATGCCCAACCCTAGCGCGACAATTGCACGCATTTCTCGGCTCCGGCCATCCCGGCTCGCAATCTGTTGATGCTGCCATTGCCGGGGTTTGTCCGCGCCGTAAGCCTCGCGTGCGGGAGAATCGTGGACAGTCACACGCAACGTAGAACGCGAGTCAGGGGGGTGAGTGATGGGGCCACTGGTGGGTCGCGTCGAGGAGCAGCGTCAGATCGCCGCCCTGGTGGCCGCTGTCCGCGAGGGCCGCACGCAGGTTCTCTTCCTCACGGGCCCGCCGGGGATCGGCAAGTCCCGCCTCGCGGGCACCATCGCCTCTGAAATGCCCACCTACACCCATCTCCTACTCGAGGCCGAACGCGATGTGCCTTTCGGTGCGATCGACCGGCTGATCGACGAGCAACTCCCTGAGACCGCCCCCGAGCTCATTGATCTGCGCAACCGCGCAGGGGTCCCCACCTTCGCCATCGGTGTGGTGAACCTCATCGAGCGGCTCGACGGTCCCTTCGCGATGATCATCGACGACCTGCATCACCTCGACGAGCCGTCCCAGGAGGCGTTCTGGCACGTGATCAGGAGGCTGGACACGGTGCCGGCGCTCTTCGTCGCCACCAGCAGGACCACGACGGGGTGGTTCGCGGAGCGCATGATCCAACACGTCACCGTCGGAAAGAGGGGGCGCCATCTCGAGCTTGGGCCGCTCAACGAGGACGGGGTGCAGGCCTTCTTCCGCAGCATCCTCTTCGCGCCCCTCAACCCGCGCCAGCTCCGCATCGTCATGGAGGCCACGGGGGGAAACCCCGGGCTGGTGGACGAACTGACGGCTCGCCTCCGCCGCGGAGGTGCCACCCTTGCCTCTGCCATCGCCGAGCTGGGAGACAGAGACAGCGCCGAGGTTGTGATGAGGATTTCCCGGTGGCTGCGAGAGGACCCGAGCCCGCACGACGTTGCCGCGGTGCTCGCCCTGGCCCTCGGCGGTCCGCTCCCCCCAGCCCAGCTGGACCGGGTCATGCGCGATCTTGGCCATGGACGCGCAGATCTCCAGGCCCTACGTGCTGCCCGCGTGCTGGCCGGCGATGATCAACGACCCAAGGTGCCCGCCGCCGTCGCGTCGTACGCGGCGCCAGCCACCATCCTGGCCACCCATCGGGCTCTCGCGGATGCGCTGCCCGGCGTCGAAGGACTCCGTCACCGCGTGTTGGCCCTCGGCGGTGCACGCGATGACGCCCTGCTCACCGAGTTGCTGGCCAGCGCCCGCGCAGCAGCCCAGGTCCGTGACCTCGAACTCGCTTCGCAGCTCATGATGTGGGCCTGCAGTCTCGATGACGCCCAGCTCCCGTTGGCGTGCCTCTACGCGCTGCGCGCACGCCGTGCGGGGGTCATCAACCAACTCGAACCCCGGATCAGGGCAATGCTCCCAGGAGTGGCGCGCTCGGTTCTCCAGTGCGCAGTAGACGCCACCGCTGTGGGCGTGCGGAGGCTACCCCTGGCCGATGGACTCCCCCTCGCAGACCTGGACGACACCCTGCTGCTGCTGCTCGCCCACTCGTTCGAGCTCCTGGGCCGCAGCCGCGCCTCCATCGGCGCGCGCGACATGCCCGCGGCAATGGCTTCCGTGCGTGACGAACTGGGGCGCCGGATCGAGGCGGGTCGTGGTCGGAGGGGGCTGTCGGACGCCGACCCATCGGAGGCGGCCGCCCTCCACGGGCTGCTGACGATGTGGCTGTCGTTCGCCGCGAAATGGGCCACACCCGTTGGGACGGAGCAGGTGCCGGGTCTGCAGGCTCCCTCGCTGACCGACCTGGCAGCGGACTCGGCAGCCCACACGGCTGCCCTGTCGGTGGCCGCCTCCCTGGATCTCAGCGCGATGCGCAACCTGGCTGCTCAGAACCAGCTTGATCGACTGCTCCGGATGGCGACGGCACCTCCCGGCTACGAACTGTGGCCCTCCTTGGTACGGCATCGGCTGGGCTTTCTCAGTGGCGAGTGGGATGCCGCTCAGTCCTCCATCGAGCCGGGACTGACGATTGCCCTCGAAGACCTCCGAGACGTGGGCGCTCTCCATGCGCAGGCGATTGCCGCGCTGATCCCTGTCTGTCGCGGCGAAGAGCAAGGATCACGGATGCTCGCTCATGTGGCCGAAGTGGCTGGCCCCCGCGGCTTCAACTCCGCCATGGGCGCGGTGATGGTCGTGCGTGCATTCGCCGCCACAGCCGAGGGCGACCCTTGGACCGTGGCCGAGACCCTCGGCCAGCTCTGGAGCAGTCCACTCACCGGTCAGTTCCCGGGGGCGGCCACCTCAGTCCTGCGGGTCCGTTCCCACGTTGCGATCGACGATCTCGCAGCGGCGAAGATGGCGAGGGACCAGGTGTCTGCGCTCGACGTCGCCCCGGGTGCATTGGCGTATCTCCATCACCACATGGACGCGTTGCTCGCCGTAGGGTCGCGAGACCATGCCTCTGCGTCGGCGTCGTTCGCTCTGGCCCATGCGGCGTTGCAGCGGCGACGGGAGGAAGATACGCCTCGCGGGCTCCAGTTGCTGGGTGCCGTCCTGGCTGAGGACTGGGCCCAGTTCCTCGTCGGCACCGGCGAGTGGGCTGACGACGCGGGCGTATGCCTGGGTGAGCTGGGCGCCGCCACCGCTCTTCTGGTGCAGGCGGGTGCGCGGTCGTGGGCTGAGCGACTGGAGGCGCTCCAGATGCGTCTCTCCTCACTGAGCCCCCCTCCCCGCGCCGCCCCGGTGACCGCATCCGAGACCTCTGCCCTCCTCGCCAGACTCACAGCGAGGGAGCGCGAGATCACCGGCCTGGTTCTGAGCGGCCGGACCAACAAGGAGATCGCACAGGAGCTGTTCGTCTCGGTCCGCACCGTCGAGTTCCACGTCCGCAACACGCTGGCCAAACTTGGGGCAGGGTCGCGTGTCGAGCTGCGTGCGCTCCTGCACTCTGCCCGGTCCTGACGCGACCAACGCACGTGGAACCCGTAGGAATGCCAGTACCGTCACCAGTCAGACCAGTACCGGACACTGGGGAATTCCGACCCTCAGCAGCCGCAGAATTGCTATCAGCAGATGGCCACGTCGTGATGGGTAGGTTGGGGGGACCAGTCACGACGGGGCCATAGCCTTGTCCCGGCCGCATCGTCAGCGGTGGCGCCGCGCATGTGCCAGCAGCCGGTCGACCGGCCACGTCGTGATAATCCGATCCGGATCGATCGCTACAGCGGCTGCCTTCGCCGCCCCGTAGGTGAGGAAGTCCAGTTGGCCCGGGGCGTGCGCATCCGAGTCGATGCTGAACAGGCACCCAGCTTCGACAGCCATCTCCAGGAGCTCCACGGGCGGGTCCTGGCGTTCCGGCCTCGAGTTGATCTCGACGGCCACTCCGAACATGGCGCAGGCCGCGAACACAAGTTCCGCGTCAAATCGTGACTGCTCGCGCCACGTCCCATCGGCGCGCAACTTCCGGCCGGTGCAGTGCCCCAGCACTGTGGTGTGCGGATTGGAGATCGCACCGATCATCCGCATCGTCATACTGGCCGGATCCGCCCGGAGGTCGGAATGAACAGAGGCCACGACGATGTCCAGCCCACCCAGCAGGTCGTCCGCCTGATCAAGCGAGCCGTCCTTGAGAACGTCGACTTCGATCCCACGCAGGAGTCGCATCGACAGCTGCCTCTGCACCCGCTCGATCTCGTCCCACTGGGCCAGCAGCCGTTCCCGGCTCAGTCCGTTGGCGACCCTCAGCCGCGGGGAATGGTCGGTGACAGCAAAGTAGGCGTGACCCAGTGACTCAGCAACCGCCGCCATCTCGGCGAGCGGGGAGCCACCGTCGGACCAGGAGGTGTGTGTGTGGAGGTCGCCCTGAAGTACTGCACGGAGAGTGTCACCTGCCGGATCCAGGGAGGCCCTCCCCTCCTCCCGGAGCCGCGCGAGGGCCTCCGGCAGATGACCGGACAGGGCGGCCGCCGCGACAGAGGCCGTCCTGGGACCGAATCCCGGCAACTCCCGCCAGCCTGCCTCCGTCACCGGGCGGTCGCGGGGGTCGATCGCCTCCGCGACGTCGGCGGCCTCACGGTAGGCGCGGATGCGGTACGTGTCCGCGAGTGCACGCTCCAGCCAGAACGCGCACTCGCGCAGCACCGCGACCGGGTCCACTGGCACCGAGATCAGCGGGGCTGATCCACCATGAACTTGTCGACTTCCTTGCGACCCGCCCGGAGCTTCGGATCGTTCTTGAGGTAATGGCTGGTCTCGCGCGCGATGAGGCCGGAGAGCAGGAGCAGGCCGATGAGGTTGGGCAGTGCCATGAGACCGTTCATCACGTCTGCGAACGCCCAGACCACGCCCAGCGGAACGGTGGCACCGATGTAGACCACGATGGTGAAGGCGATGCGGTAGGCCATCGTTGCCCGGGCACCGAACAGCCGCTCGACGCAGCGGTCACCGTAGTAGGACCACCCGATGATGGTGGAGAGGGCGAAGAGAATGACGCCGATGGACACGATGTAGCCGCCCCAGTCACCGGGCAGCCCGTGGCTGAAGGCCATCGAGGTGAGCACCGCGGGGCTGGCGTCGGCGTTCCACACACCCGTGGTGACCAGCACCAGTCCGGTGAACGACACGACCACGAGTGTGTCGATGAAGGTCTGGGTCATGGACACCAGGCCCTGACGCACGGGGTGGGTCGTCTGGGCGGCGGCGGCGGCGATGGCCGCCGAACCCATGCCGGACTCGTTGGAGAAGATGCCTCGCGCCACGCCCATCTGCACCGTGAGCAGGAGGCTGCCGAACATACCGCCGGCCACACCTTGGCCAGTGAACGCCTGCCCGAAGACAAGAGCCAACGCCCCCGGCAGATCGACGATGTTGACGATCAGGATGTAGAGGGCGCCCAGGATGTAGAAGACGATCATGAAGGGAACGAGGGCCGCCGTCACGTTGCCGATGGTCTTGATGCCCCCGATGATCACCACGCCCACGAAGACCGCCATCAGGATCGCGGTGATCTGCGGGTCCACTCCGAACGCATTCTGGGCGTTGGCCGCGACAGCATTGCCCTGCGTCATGTTGCCGATGCCAAAGCTTGCGAGGACGGCGAACACGGCGAAGATGATGCTGAGGGCCACCCCCCACGTTCCCGGCAGCGCTTTCTTCAGGTAGTACTGCGGGCCGCCGGAAGCCTCGCCCTTGGCGTCGACGGTGCGGAAGCGCACCGCCAGGAAGGCCTCCGAGTACTTCGACGCCATTCCCACCAGGCCAGTGACCCACATCCAGAACAGAGCTCCTGGGCCGCCGATCGAGATGGCGGTGGCCACGCCGACGATGTTTCCGACCCCGACAGTGGCCGCGAGGGCCGTGGTGAGGGCCTGGAACTGGGAGATGTCGCCACCCTCTGCGTCAGCGTCCTTGCGCTCCCACAGCGCCAACCGCAGGGCGGACCCAAGCGTGCGGAACTGGATGCCGCGCAGCTTGATGGTCAGCCACAGGCCGGTGAGCAGGAGCAGCGGAATGAGCAGGAACGGGCCCCACACGAATCCCGCGATTGTTTCGAGCACTGTGGTCAGTTCTTCCATGGCGATAGCCCTTCAATCTCGGCGAACGGCGTCAACCTAGCAACGATGGGGGTCGACGGTGAGACCCGGCCCGGCGTTTGTTACGCATTGTTAACGTGCGTCAGGAAAAGGCCGGAGGAGATACGTGTCGTGGATCCAGCCATGGTGGGCCTGGAGCCGCTGCCTCAGTTCGGCCAGGTCTCCGGCGATGGTGCGCAGGGGCCCGTTGGCCAGAACCTGATCTGGGGTGCCCAGGTAGGCGCCCCAGAACACTTCGGTGTCCGGGAATTCCCCGATCAGTCCTCGGCAGGCCAAGGCGGGGTCATTCATCACGACCACGTCGCCGAGCTCGGGCCGGTACTCCGCGAGCAACCGGGCCCCCGTGGTGATGTGCACGGAGGCGCCCGCGTTCAGGGCGATCTGATGCGCGGCGGCCAGCACCTGCAGGGCACTCACTCCCGGGATGACGGTGACTTCGAGCGCCAATCTGTCGCGGAGTGCGTCGACGACACGCAGGATCGAGTCGTAGAGCCCCGGATCGCCCCAGGCGAGAAACCCCACCGCGTCGTCGGTCGGCAGGCCGGAGAGGATGTGGCTGTAGGTGGCGAGCCGTCCCGTATCCACCGCCCCCGGGTGCTCCCGCTTGGGGTCCAGCACCGTGATCACGCGGTGCGGCCTGTTCACATGCCGGCGCAGCAGCTCGCTGCGGAGCCAGACGAGATCGGGCTGGTCCTCACTGTGATCCCCGACGAGAAAGACGTCCACCTGGTTCATGGCGTCGACGGCGTCCAGCGTCAGCTGCCCCAGCCCGCCGGGGCCGATGCCGATCACGAATACCTTGCGTCCCATGGCTGTCCAGCGTAGCCCCGGTGAAGCGACGGAGGACACCACTAGGCTGGCGGGATGGACTTTCGGCCAGGGACGGCGCCCGCGCTCATCTCGTCGGCCCGCGCTCGCGCCGGCCTCATCAAGCGGCTTCAGGCCTCCACCTCGGAGATGAACACCGCGACACTGGCCGCCCTCGTCGCCCGGCACGAGTGGTTCAGCCAGCTGGACGCCGAGTCACGCTCCTGGATCGGCATCCTGGCCCGCTCCGGCATCGACGGCTTCGTCACCTGGTTCGCGGGCGAGCCTTTCACCCCGGAGTCGATCTTCGACGCCGCCCCGCGGGCCATGGCGCGCCGGATCAGCCTCCAGCAGACCGTGGACCTCGTCCGCACCACCACCGAGGTGGTGGAGGAGCAGATCCAGCACCTTCTCCCCAGGGGTGACCGGCAGGCACTTCAACTGGGCATCGTGCACTACTCCCGCGAGATCGCGTTCGCCGCGGCCGCCATCTACGCCCGTGCCGCGGAGGCCCGCGGCGCCTGGGATTCGCGGATCGAGGCCACCATCGTCGACGCCGTGGTCCGCGCGGAGACAGACGAGTCCGTGCTGTCGCGGGCCTCGACTCTGGGCTGGAACACCGAGTCGAAGGTGGTGGTGGCCATCGGCGGAGCCCCGCAGGAGGCGTCCGTGCTCGACGGGCTGCGTCGCGCCGCGTCGAAGTTGTCGCTCGACGTGCTGGCGGCCCCGCAGGGCGATCGGCTCGTGGTTATCGCGGGCGGGGCAGGAGTCGGCGACCCCGTCGACACCTGCGAGCGGATCTCCAAGCTGCGGGACTTCTTCGCCGCTGGTCCCGTGGTCGTGGGGCCGACGGTGGACGGACTGGCGGGGGCTCCGAAGTCCGCGCGCGCTGCCGCGTCCGGTTTCAGGGCTGCGAAGGCCTGGCCGGAGGGGCCACAGACGCTGTTGTCGGTGGACCTCCTCCCCGAGCGCGCCCTCGCCGGCGACGGGCATGCGCGGCGCACCCTCGCGTCGGAGATCTTCCCGGCGCTGGCCGCCAACAAGGAGCTCCTGGAGACCTGCGTCGGGTTCCTGGACTGCGGCTCCTCGATGGAGGCCACCGCACGGGCCCTGTTCGTGCACCCCAACACGGTGCGCTATCGCCTGAAGCGGATCCAGGAGGCCACCGGCTACAACCCCACCGACGCCCGCGAGGCCTATGTGCTGCGGATGGCCATCACGTTGGGCAGGCTCAACGGCTGAGCGCGGATCGCCGGCTTGTGGGGTTCCCACAAAGGCCGGGTGGGCAAATTCGTGAGTCTCACGCCCGCAGCCGACTCTCCGCACGGGCACAGTGGTTGTCGTGCTCGTGATTGTTGCTCCTGGCCAAGGTGCCCAGACCCCCGGTTTTCTCCTTCCCTGGTTGGCGGAGCCCGCGTTCGCGGAGCGCCTTGCCCTCTACTCGACGGCGGTGGGTCTGGACCTGGCGCACTACGGCACCGAGGCGGATGCCGAGACCATCCGCGACACCGCCGTCGCGCAGCCGCTCCTGGTGGCCTCCGCCCTGGCTGTCGCGGCGGAGCTGCTCCCCTCTTTCGAGGGCGTCGGCATGGTTGCGGGGCACTCGGTGGGCGAGTTGGCCGCCGTTGCTCTCGCCGGTGTGATCTCCCCGACGGAGGCGCTCGCCCTCGTCCGCGAACGCGGCCTGGCCATGGCGGAGGCGTCCGCGGCCCGGCCCACGTCGATGACCGCCGTGATCGGCGGGGACCGCGACGAGGTCCTCGCGGCGATTGAGGCCGCGGGCCTGACCCCGGCCAACAACAACGGATCCGGGCAGATCGTCGCAGCCGGCACCGTCGAAGAGCTCGAGGTCCTGTCCGAGAACCCGCCGCGGCGGGCCCGCCTGATCCCGCTCAGCGTGGCCGGGGCGTTCCACACCGTCCACATGGCTCCCGCGGTGGACCGGCTGCGTGCCAAAGCAGAGGGAATGCGCGCCAGCGACCCCGTCACGCCGCTGCTCAGCAACGCCGACGGGGCGGCCGTCTCCAGCGGCAGTGAAGCGTTGGACCGGATCATCCTGCAGGTTGCCAACCCGGTGCGGTGGGACCTGTGCATGGACACGATGCGCGACATGGGCGTCACGGGCCTCCTCGAGCTGCCCCCGTCCGGTACTCTCACGGGCATTGCCAAGCGCAACCTCAAGGGGGTTGAGCTGTTCGCCCTCAACACCCCCGATCAGCTCGACGAGGCCCGCGAGTTCTGCCGCACCCACAGCCAGCCCACCCCCGAGTCCGAGTAGGTCAGACATGCCCCTCAAGTCCTCAACCGGCGCCGAGTATGCCCGCATCATGTCCGTCGGAGGTGCCCGCGGCAGTCGTGTCGTGACCAACGACGAGTTGTGCACCATGATCGACTCCACCGATGAGTGGATCACTCAGCGCACGGGAATCAAGGAGCGTCGCTGGGTCGCCGACGGCGAGGACGCTGAGACCCTCGGCCTGGAGGCGTCCCGAAAGGCGATCGAGCGCGCCGGGCTGCAGCCCGCGGACGTCGACGCCGTCATCGTGGCCACCATCTCGCACTTCATGCAGACCCCGGCGCTTGCCGCGATCCTCGCCAAGGACCTCGGTCTCCCGGCCCCGGCCGCCTTCGACATCTCGGCGGCTTGCGCCGGCTTCTGTTACGGCGTCAGCCTGGCCGAGTCCATGGTCCGCACCGGCTCCGCCAGACACGTACTGGTGCTGGGCGTGGAGGTGCTCTCCAGCTACACCGATACCACCGACCGCTCCACCGCCTTCCTCTTCTCCGACGGCGCTGGGGCCGTCATCGTCGGCCCCAGCGACGTGCCCGCGATCGGCCCCACCGTCTGGGGGTCCAAGCCCGAGGCTCACGAGGTGATCGAGGTCGACGACTGGCGCGGGGTCGAGCCCGGCGCCGGAGGTCCCTACATCCACATGGAGGGTCGCGAGGTGTTCAAGTGGGCCACCACGGCCATCGTCGAGAAGGCCGTCGAGACGCTTGAGGCTTCCGGCCTCACCGCCGATGAGCTGGACTGCTTCATCCCCCACCAGGCCAACAACCGGATCACGGATTCGATGTTGCGCCACCTCAAGCTGCCCGAGGATGTCGTGGTCGCCCGCGACATCATCCAGATGGGCAATTCGTCGGCGGCATCGGTTCCGCTGGCGATGGAGGCGCTGCTCGAATCCGGGCAGGCCAAAAGTGGTGACAGTGCACTGATCATCGGCTTCGGAGCGGGCCTCGTGTTCGCCGGCCAGACCGTGATCCTGCCCTGACCCCACGAGTGTCCAAAGAGAAGAACCTAGGAAGGAGCCACACCATGGCTAGCACTGAAGAAATCCGCTCAGATCTCTCCGAGATCGTCAACGACATCGCCGGCGTCGCAGTCGAGGATGTCCAGCTGGACAAGTCCTTCGTCGACGACCTGGGCGTCGACTCGCTGTCGATGGTCGAGATCATCTACGCCTGCGAGGACAAGTTCGGCGTTTCGATCCCCGACGAGGACGCCAAGAACCTCAAGACCGTCGGCGACGCTGTCGCCTACATCGAGCGCGCGTCCAACTGACGCATGCGAGGGGCGGCCCGCACACCCGGCCGCCCCCCATCGACCCCCCATGCAGTGACGAGGAGATCCCCATGTCCACCACAGTCGTGATCACCGGTCTCGGTGCGACCACACCACTCGGCGGAGACGTCGCCAGCACCTGGACTGCGATGCTCGCCGGACGTTCCGGCGTGGTGGCGCTGACCGAGGAGTGGGCTCAGCAGCTTCCCACTCGCATCGCTGCCAAGGCGGCCGTGGACCCGAGCGAGGTTCTGGACCGCGTCGAGGCGCGCAAACTCGACCGCTCCACCCAACTCATGCAGATCGCCGGCCTGGCCGCCTGGGCGGACGCCGGCTTCGGCCTCGGCGAGGATAATCCCGTCGACCCCGACAGGCTGGGCGTCGTGTCCGCCACCGGCATCGGTGGGCTGCACTCCCTGCTCTCCCAGTGGGACGTGATGAAGGACAAGGGCGTCCGCCGCGTCTCGCCGTTCACCATCCCGATGCTGATGGCCAATGCCCCCGCGGCCAACCTCGGCCTCAAAATCCACGCCCGTGCGGGCGTGCACACCCCTGTCTCGGCCTGCGCTTCCTCCAATGAGGCGATCTCGCTGGGTCTCGACATGATCCGCCTCGGCCGCGCCGATGTGGTCCTGGTCGGGGGCGGAGAGGCCGTCGTGCACCCGCTCCCCATCGGAGCCTTCGGTCAGATGCAGGCGCTGTCTCGGCGCAACGACGAGCCGGAGCGCGCCTCGCGCCCGTGGGACGTGGACCGCGACGGATTCGTGCTCGCCGAGGGCGCCGCCCTCATGGTGATCGAGACTCTGGAGCACGCCAAGGCCCGTGGCGCCCGGATCTACGGCACCCTCGCCGGCGCCGGCATCACGGCCGACAGCCACGACCTCGTCCAGCCGGACCCGGACGGCTACGGTCAGTCCCAGGCGATGATCAAGGCGCTTCGGGAAGCGGGTCTCACCGCCCGTGACATCGTGCACGTCAACGCGCACGGAACCTCGACGCCCCAAGGTGACGTCACCGAGGCCGGCTCCATCCGAACCGCGCTGGGTGCTGAGGCGGACCACGTGGTGGTGACCTCCACCAAGTCCATGACCGGGCATCTGCTCGGTGGCGCGGGAGCACTCGAGACGGTGGCCTCCGTGTTGGCGCTACGGGACCGGATGGTTCCGGGCACGATCAATGTGGAGAACATCGAACCAGACCTGGGCATCGACGTGGCCACCTCGAACCGAGCGCTGCCCTCCGGCCCGCTTGCGGCTATCAACAACAGCTTCGGCTTCGGAGGCCACAACGTGGCCGTGCTCGTCACCAACGAGAACGTCACCGACTGATCCTGGGCGGTGGCTATACCACCTGGTGGAGCCACCGCACGGGAGCGTCCTCGCCGGCGTGCCGGAACACGTCGAGTTCCTCGTCCCACGGGACGCCCAGCAGTGATTCGAGTGCCTTGAGCAAGGGCTCGCCCCCGAGTGCCTCCGTGGCCACGGCGTGTCGGAGACGATCCTCCGGCACCAGGATGTCCCCGTGTACGCCCACCACGGCACTGAAGGCGCCCAGGGTGGGCGTGAAGCAGTATCGCTGACCGTCGCTGCCGGGCGTGGGTTCCTCCGTCACCTCGAACCTGATCCGGGTGAGCCGGCTCAATGCGCTGGCGAGAGCCGCTCCGGTGCCGACTGGACCTGTCCAGGACAGCTCCGCACGGCGGCTTCCCGGCTCGGCTGGCTGCTCCGACCATTCGAGGTCCATGCGAGTGCCCAGGACGGCACCTCCGGCCCACTCGACATGCGGGCACAGCGCAGCCAACGCGGAGTGGATGAACACCATCCCCCGCGCGACGGGCTGACTGATCGTGTCGAAACGAGCAGACATGGTCGGTACCTCCTGGTTGGGCCGGATTGCCTTCCCCTGCGATCAGGCCCGCCCAGGTGTGGGCCTATTGTGCCCACGAATGGAGGCTGCGCGCAACGCCCGGTTGCTGCGGGGGGCATGGTAGACAAGGCCCCATGCGTGATCCCATGCCGCTTGAGGCCGTGCTGAATGTCCCCGACGCCATCTCGCAGGTGCAGGCCACCGCCGCAGGCATCTACTGGCTGGCGACCATCGCCGCCGAGGACGGCCGGGTGACGGTGCGTCGCTGGGCGGCGGGCGTCGTCACGGACCTCACACCTGACTCCGTGGTCCGTTCACGGGTGATGGAGTACGGCGGAGGAGCGTACGCGGCCGACGGCGCCGCACTGGTGTACTGCGACGACCGCACCGGGCAGATCTGGTTCGACGACGGGGACGGCCGCCGCCCGCTGACGGAGCAGGACACCGCATTCGTCTACGGGGGCCTCCACCTGAGCCTCGCGAACGGCGTCGCCGTAGCGGTGCGTGAGGACCACTCGGCCTCACCCGAGCCCCGCACCGAGATCGTCGCACTCCCCCTCTCCTCACTCGACCCCGACGGTGGCAGGGTGCTCGCGACGGGGGCAGACTTCTACGCCGGGCCGGTTCTTCGCTCGGGGCTGCTGGCGTGGTATCAGTGGAACCATCCCGACATGAGCTGGGACACCTCTGAGGTGTGGTCGGCTCCTCTGACGCAGACCGCAGCCGCTGCCCCGGTCGCCGGCCGCGCGGGGGTCTCGACGCAGCACCCCCTGTGGCTGGACGACGGGGTGCTGGCCGTCAGTGAGGACACGTCCGGGTTCTGGAACTGGCGGGTGGTGGGCGGACCCGCATGGCGCGTGGCCCACGACTGCGATGGTCCCACCTG
Source organism: Tessaracoccus sp. MC1679 (assembly GCF_014164775.1). Taxonomy (GTDB): domain Bacteria; phylum Actinomycetota; class Actinomycetes; order Propionibacteriales; family Propionibacteriaceae; genus Arachnia. The sequence continues at coordinate 213,273 of NZ_JACJGB010000004.1, read as the reverse complement.
GGTGCTCACTCCCCCGCCGGCAGCCGTCGTGGAGGATCGGGTCGTCGCCTCGGTAGTGTTCCGCGAGGGCCGCGGCGAGCTGGCCCTGTGGGACAGCGTCACCGGAGAAGTCAGCCACCCGCTTCCGGGTACGGCCGCCATCGAGTCAGTGGCCTCCCAGGACGGGACGCTCTACGTGGTGGCCCAGTGGACGGATCGCCCTGCGACCCTCGTCTCCATCCTGCGCGACGGAACGATCAGCCACGTGGCGGGGGCGGCGAGTCCCGAGCCTGCTGCCGTGTCCCCCATCGCGTTCTGGGCCGACGGCCCCGCGGGGCCGGTGCACTCCTGGCTGTACCTGCCGGAGGCCGAGAGGGCACCGCTGATCGTGTACACCCATGGCGGCCCCACGTCGATGGCCACCTGCGCCTACGACGCGGGCATCGCGTTCTGGGTCTCGCGCGGCTTTGCCGTCGTTGACGTCAACTATTCGGGCTCGACGGGTTTCGGGAGGGTCTACCGCGACAGGCTCCGTGGACGATGGGGAGAGCTCGACGTGGCCGATGCGGAGGCGGTGGTGCTTGCCCTCGTGGAGGCGGGACACGTCGATCCGGATCGCGTGGCCATCACCGGCGGCAGCGCGGGCGGCTTCACCACCTTGAAGTCTCTTGTCTCTACGGACATCTACGCCGCCGGGATCAGCCGCTACGGCATCGGGTACCTCCCAACGCTGGCCACCGACACGCACAAGGCCGAGTCGCGGTACCTCGACGGGCTGGTGGCCCCCTGGCCTGAGGGACGGTCCGTCTACGAGGACCGTTCCCCCATCAACCACCTTGAGAACCTGCGCACCCCCATGCTGATCCTCCAGGGCTCGGAGGACAAGGTGGTGCCACCGACGCAGGCGAGGAAGATGGCGGAGGCCGTGCGCTCCGCCGGGCAACCGGTGGCGCTGCTTGTCTTCGACGGTGAGGGCCACGGATTCCGCACCTTGGCTGCGAGGCGCCGGTCCCTGGAGGCCCAGGTCTCGTTCCTCGAACAGGTCTTCGGCATGCCCGCGAGCCCGGATGTTCCGCGCCTGGAGATCGAGAACCTGCCTCAGTAGCCGCGCGGACCGAAAACTGCGGTTCCGAGACGCACAGTGGTGGCTCCGTGGGCGATGGCGATGCGGAAGTCGCTGGACATGCCCATGCTCAGCTCGTCCCAGCCTCCCCCCACGGCGTCACGGATGCGGGACTGCGCCTCCACCAGGCTGGAGAAGCAGGCGGCCACGGCCGAGACGTCCGGGCTGTTGACCGCCATCGTCATCAGTCCCCGCGCCTCAAGAGCGTCGAATGCGGCCAGCTCACGCGCGAAGTTCACGGCGTCCTCGGACGCGATGCCGAACTTCGCCTCCTCCTGGGAGGTGTTGACCTGAATCAACACCGGGAGGCGGTGGCCCAGCTGCTCGAGGCGCCGCTGCAGGGCCTCCGCGAGCCGCAGTGAGTCGAGCGAATGCAGTTCGGCGGCGAGTTCGGCCACGGCCTTGGCCTTGTTGGTCTGGACGTGTCCGATCACCGCGAACCCGATTCCCTCACCCGCCAGCTCCGCGTGTTTGGCCGCCAACTCCTGCACCTTGTTCTCCCCGAACAGGCTGTAGCCCACGGCGTGGGCCTCGCGGATCTGATCCGGGCCGTGGTACTTCGACACGGGAAGCAGCCGCACGGCGGCTGGATCTCGGCCGGCGGCGCGGCACGCGTCGTCGATCTCCGCGCGTACCAAGGCAAGCCGCTCCGCGATGCTCATGGCCAGCGCGCCCCCAACGAGATGACGCCCAGGGCCGCGAGGACGGCGAAGATGATCGCCAATCCGGCGTAGCGGTCGGTAACATCCGCGGGGACCTTCTCGGTGCCCACGGACTGGCGGATGGCCTCGTACACCTCGCGCAGCTGGCTGCTGCTCTCAGCCGCGTACTTCTTTCCGCCTGAGAGCCTCGCGATCTCGGAGAGCTCGTAGTGGTCCACCGCCACCCGTTGGCGTTGGCCATCCTGCTCGACGAAGCCGTTGTCAGTGCCGTACGCGATGGTGTGGACGGGCACCCCGGCCTCGCTTGCCGCCGCCGCGGCGCCCGAGGAGGAGCGGCCGATGTTGGTGGCACCATCTGAGAGGAGCACGATCGCAGCGGGCGCAACCGCCTCTGGATCATCGGGGTCCGGGGGCACCAGCTTCAGCGCATCGAGGCTCGCGTACACCCCCTCACCGACGGCGGTGGAGGGGGCCAGCTCCACAGCGTCGATGGCTCGGTCGATCACGCCGCGGTCGATCGTGGGCGGCACCGCGACATTCGGGGTGCCGGCGAAGGTCACAAGTGCCACATTGAACCGCTCTGGCAGGGAGCCGATGAACGCCTTGGCCCCAGCCTGAGCGGCGGCGAGTCTGTTGGGATCAACGTCCTCGGCTTCCATGGACCACGACACGTCGAGGGCGACCACCACGGTGGCGCGGTCCCGCGGCTTGTCCACATAATCCTTCGGGACCGCCCAGGCGATGATGAGCGATCCCAGGCTGAGGAGGGCGAGAAGCACGGCCCCGTGGCGCTTCCAGGCGGCATCCTTGGGCACGACCAGACGCAGCCGGCTGCTCATGGGGCGGTGGGTGGTCCGCCCCGACAGCACGACATAGAGCACCGCGATCAGGGGGATCACCAGGAGCGCCCACAGGCGCTGCGGCAGCATGAACTCGAGCGCCAGGGGAATCATCGTGGCCACCGTGCCGCCATCATGACCGCGCCGAGTGCAGCCACGACGGCGAACCCCAGCGCGAAGAACGCATACTGGGCCGTGATCGGCTTCTTCACGTCCTCAAACCCCACCACCGAGCCGATGTCACGGTAGGCCTCCACCAGCGACGCGGCGTCGTCTGCGTCCACGGCCCGCCCTCCCGTCGCGTCAGCGATCGCCTTCAGGGCAGCCGTGTCGGGTGCCACGTTCTCTCGCTGCCCGTCCAGGTCCACAAACCCATTCTGCGTGCCGTAGGCAATGGTGAAGATGGGGACTCCCCGTTCCTGCGCCTCGGCGGTGGGTCCTTCGGCCGGGGGCCCTTCGGTGTTGGTGCCATCCGAGAGCAGCACGATCATGGCGGGAGCGGGCTCGTCCTCGGCGTCGCCCGGGGGCGCCTGATCGACGGCGCGGAGCGCGGAGGTGATCGACTCCCCGATCGCGGTTCCATCCGCGAGCTCCAACGAGTTGATCGCACGCTCGGTGACGCCCCGGTCCGTGGTGGGCGGCACGACGATGGAGGGGTTGGCGTCCATCGCGACGACGGCCACGTTGTAGGCGTCCGGGATCTCCTGGATGAAGCTGACGGCCGCCTCCTTCGCGGCGGTGAGCCTGTCCGGCGGCACGTCCTCAGCAGACATCGATAAGGACGTGTCGATGACCATCACCACGGTGGCGCGCTCGCGGGGCTGGCGCTCGGTGCCCAACGGGTTGGCGTAGGCAAGCCCGAGGGCCACCAGCGAGGCCAGCGACATTGCGACTGCCAGGTGCCGTGTCCACCGGCGCTGATGCCCGACGACCCTGGCAAGGACACCGGTGTTGGTGAACCGCAGGGCGATCCGGCCCTTGAGGCGGAGCAGGATCAGGTACACGACGATGAGCACCGGCAGCAGGGCCAGCGTCCACAACCGCTCGGGGTTCTGGAAGTCCGGGATCACCTACTTGCTCACCCCCTGGGGTGGCTGATGCAGCATGCCTGCCACCCGGCGGTAGTTGAGCACGAAGCGGGCGATGTCGGCCACCCAGTCGCGATCGGTCCGCAGCTGGATGTGGCCGGCTCCGGCGCGGCGCAGCGACACCTTGATGCGCTCACGCTGCGCCTTTGTCGCGGCGTCCATTCGCCGCCTGGCCGCGTCGTCGGAGGTATTGACGTAGCGGGAGAACGAGGTCTCGGGGTCGTGGATGAGCATCTCGCCCACGTCCGGGAACTCCATCTCGTGCCTGTCGATCACCTCGACGCACAGCACCTGGTTGCGCACCGCGAGACGCCGCACGGCCCGCTCCCACGGCGGCGGCACGGCCGGGTCTAGCTCGGCGTCTCCGGGGGTGAGGAAGTCGGAGACGATCACCCTCATACCGCGGCGGCGCTGCGACCGGGTCATCTGCTCGATGCCGTCGGCCAGCTCAAGCTGTCCGGGTGCATGGTCCGGCACAATCGGCTCGGTCAACATCTTGCGCAGGAGCCCGTAGAGCGCGGTGCGGCCGGAGCGGGCGGGCAGCCGCTTGACCCGGTCCGGGAGCATCATCATGCCGCCGAACCGGTCCCCCATCCGCTGGCTGAGGAAGCCGATGGTGGCGATGGCCGCGATCCCGAGGTCCCGTTTGGTGACCCCCTCGGTGCCCCAGTTCATCGACGGCGTCACGTCGAGGAGCGCCCACACCTCGAGCTCACGGTCCGCCATCGTGTCGCGGACGTGCGGGACGGTGGTGCGTGCGGTCACGGCCCAGTCCATCTTGCGGACGTCGTCCTGACCCGGCTGGTAGACACGCGCATCGTTGGTGTCCGACCCGGCGCCCGGCAGGAGCCCAAGGTGGTCGCCGTGCAGGAACCCCTCCAACCGGCGCACGATCGTCAGCTCGAGTCTGCGCAGCGCAGCCTCCGGGGCGAGCTTGCTCAACGGGATGGTCGGGCCTGCCGGTGGCCTGAGGACGGACCACTCGGCGCCGGTCTTGTCCGGAGGCGGCAGCGGAGGACCCTGCGGGGGTGGGCCGGTGAACGAGAAGCCGGGTTGGGCCATGGGCCCTCCCTAGCTGCGTCCGGGCTGGTGCGCGTGCTGCTCGTGCGCCACCTGCCGTTGCTGCTCGCTCCACACGGGCGTGGGTGCGGGAACCATCGCCAGGATCCGGTCGACCACATCCGCTGTGCTGATGTTGTCGGCGACCGCGTCGAAGCCGAGGACGATGCGGTGGGCCATCACGTCCTTGGCGACGGCCTGGACATCGGTGGGAAGCACATAGTCGCGGCCGTTGATGAGCGCCAGGGCGCGGGCGGCCGCGACCAGGCCCAGCGTGGCACGCGGCGAGCAGCCGATCTGGATGACGCCGGTGAGGTCCGGCATGCCGAACTCGGCCGGGGTGCGGGAGGCGAGGACGAGACGGACGATGTACTCGGCCACCAGATTGTGGACGAAGACGTTGGACGCCATGTCCTGGAGATGGCGGACGAGGCTCGGATCCAACACACGCGACGCCTCAGGCGGGCTGACGCTCATCCGTCGGAGGATCTCCAGTTCCTCGTTGCCGCGCGGGTAGGGCACGTCCACCTTCAGGAGGAAGCGGTCCCGCTGCGCCTCGGGCAGGGGGTAGACGCCTTCGGACTCGATGGGGTTCTGGGTGGCGATCACGATGAAGGGCTTGGGCGCCGGATACGTCTTTCCGCCGATCGAGACCTGCTTCTCGGCCATCAGCTCGAGCATGGCCGACTGGACCTTCGCGGGTGCGCGGTTGATCTCATCGGCGAGCACGAAATTGACGAACACGGGACCGAGCTCGATCTCGAAATTCTCGGACTTGGCGGAGTAGATCCGGGTGCCGACGATGTCCGAGGGCACCAGGTCCGGGGTGAACTGAACTCGGGCGAAGTCTCCGCCCACGACCGTGGCGAACGACCGCACCGCCAGTGTCTTCGCCACACCGGGCACACCCTCGAGCAGGCAGTGCCCCTTGGCAAGAAGGGCCACCATCAGCTGCTGGACCATGTGTTCCTGGCCGACGATGACGCGCTGCACCTGGCTGACCGCCTGACCCAGCAGGCGCGCGGCGTCCGCGACATCGCGGGGCAGCTGCGTGTGTTGCGTCGGCGTAGTGCTCACGCGGTGACTCCTTCTGGCTCGGGTGACCCGCGCTCAACGATAGCGCCCCCGTCACAGCACCCACATGGCTTCACGGAGGCGCATCGGGTGGCGCAGCGTTCTTGCGCACCGTGGTTTGATGGTACCGATGAGCACGCACGACGATCCCGCCGCGCCGGCCCCGAAGGCCGGCCATCATCCGTTGCGGGACGACGATCCCGCCCGGGTCGGCGATTTCTGGCTCGATTCGCGCCTCACTGCGACGCCGGCAGGCACGGCCTTCGCCGCTCACGAGGACGGCGGCGACTCGGTGCTGCTGATTCTGCTGTCTGCGGGCGCCGCTACGGATGCTGCCGCTCGCGCACGCTTCTCCGGCGAGGTCAACGCCATGCACATCGACACCGTGGTGGCGCGAGGCGGAGAGGGGCAGCATGAGGGGCGCATGTCCGTCCGGTTCCGGGAAGAGGGCGGCGACCCTCAGCTTTCGCAGCACCCCCCGCTGGCCCCGTGGGTCGCGCTCGCCTTCGACGGCTCGTTGGCGGCGGTCCACGAGGCAGACCGCGTGCTTCGCGCCGTCGATCTGTCCCGCATCCCGCCGCTCAGCGAGCCGGCGGGGCCGGACTACCGGCTTCATTGGATCAGCCGGACCGAGCGGGGCGCCACCCGCATGTGGCCACTCCCCTGGCCCGGCCGTACCGATCGCGCGGGGTGGATCACGGTGCTGGTGTCATTCCTGCTCATGGCGCTCCTGACGGCGCTAGCGCTGCTGCTGGCCATCCTGCTGTTCCAGAATCAGCCGCCGGTCAACGCGCCGCAGCCCATCCCGTCGATGGGTGAGGGCAGCGGAGGTTCAGGATCGGGCTCAGGCAGCCCTCAGTCCGCCTCGCCGTCCCAGGGCGATGGCAGTGGGAGCCCGTCGGGCAGCCCGGGGAACGACCCGGGGCCCTACACGCAGAGCCCGTCGATGAATCAGCCCAGCGGCGACGAGTCAGGGCCGGGCGACCCGTCGCCGAACCCTCGTCTCTGAACCTCGCCTCGGGCACGCGATATGCTGGCGGGCGACCCAGGGGCGATAGCACAGCCGGTTAGTGCAGCGGACTCATAATCCGCGGGTCGCGGGTTCGAGCCCCGCTCGCCCCACGTTCGGATCAGGCCAAGCTGATCAGGGTAGGTGCCGCGACAACGCGGCCAGCCAGGCCGCGACTCCCGCGGGACCGTCGGCCACCACGTCGGCATGGTCGATCAACGCGGGGAGTTCGTGGGATCCGCTCACGACGATGCAGGTGGTCACACCGTCATCGCGCAACTCCCGCAGCAGATCGAAGGCAGGGAGGTCACCAAGGTCGTCGCCACACATCGCCACGACGGTGGCTCCGGTCTCCTCGATGAGTGCGCGTAGCGCATCGCCCTTGGTCATCGAGGACGAGCGCAACTCAAGGACGTGCTTGCCCGGCTCGAGGGTCAGTCCGTTGGCCTCTGCGATCTCCGCGGCGACGGGCTTCAGCGTCGCGAAGGCGGCCGTGGGGTCCGGGCAACGACGCACGTGGATCCCGATCGCCTGCCCCTTGTCCTCGAGGTGCACGCCTGGCAGTCCGAGATCCGCCAGCGCCCGTTCGATCTGCACCGTGGCCACGGCGACGCTCTGGGGCGTTTCGGGCGGGGTCTCGACGCCTGTACGCGCATCCCACCGTTCTGCCCCGTACTGCCCCATCACGATGACCCCGCCCAGGCCGGCGCGTCGCTCAAGCTGTCCGAGTTGGCGGACCTTCGCCACGGGACGCCCGGTGATGATGGCCACCTGCCCGACCTTCGGCCCCAGGCCGGCCAGCGCATCCGCGGCCTCGGGATGCATCGCCGAGGTTTCAGGGTCGTCGACGATGGGCGCAAGAGTGCCGTCGAAGTCCAGGGCCACAAGGACCGAGTCGGGGGCTGCTGTTGCGGCGGCCAGGAAGTCGTGGGCGGCTGGGGTTCGTGCATGCCAGGTCGTCATGGACCCACTCTGCCACGCAGCGATGCCCTGTCGGGCTCGGTAGGGTGGGGGCGAGTTGAGGAGGAACCATGATGGAACGTGCCAGCTTTGTCGTCGTCGCGAACAGGCTTCCGGTGGACCGGGTGACAGGAGACGACGGGTCAGTCGACTGGCGCAGCTCGCCAGGCGGTCTGGTCACCGCCCTCGAACCGGTGATGCGCCAACAGGGTGGCGCGTGGGTGGGGTGGCATGGCGCGGCGGACGAAACCGTTCAACCCTTCGCCCACGACGGCTACGACATCGTGCCGGTGCCGCTGAGCGCCGAGGAGCACGAGGAGTACTACGAGGGATTCTCCAACGCCACGCTGTGGCCGCTCTACCACGACACGGTGGCCTTTCCCGAGTTTCACCGGGAGTGGTGGGACGCCTACGTGACGGTCAACAAGCGCTTCGCGGAGGCGGCTGCAGAGGCTGCGGCCGAAGGAGCGACGGTGTGGGTCCAGGACTACCAGCTCCAACTTGTCCCGCAACTGCTCCGTGCGTTGAGGCCAGACCTGAGGATTGGCTTTTTCCTGCATATCCCCTTCCCGCCCGGGGAGATCTTCTCCCAGCTGCCGTGGCGCAAGGAGATTCTTGAGGGGCTGCTCGGGGCGGATCTGATCGGTTTCCAGGTGCCCGGGGGCGCCGCCAACTTCCTTCGGCTGGTGCGCCGGCTCACCACACACAAGGTTGAGCGTGACACGGTCCGCGTGACGTCGGGCCATCGCTGTGCAGCCCGCGCCTATCCGATCTCGATCGACGCCCAGGGCTTCGCAGACCTGGCCGCTTCCCCGGAAGTGATCGCGGAGGCCGAGTCGCTGCTCGACGAGTTGGGGCATCCCAAGCTGGTCTTCCTGGGCGTGGACCGGTTGGACTACACCAAGGGGCTCCGGCAGAGGGTCCGCGCGATGGGTGAGCTGTTCGCGGAAGGCAAGCTGGATCCGTCGGATGTCGTCTTCGTCCAGGTGGCCACACCGTCGCGTGAACGCGTCGAGGAGTACAAGCGCCTGCGAGACGACATCGACCAACTGGTGGGCCGGATCAACTCGGAGGTGGGAGGGGTCGGGCGCCCCGCAATCGTGTACAGGCACGCCGGCTACCCTCGGGCGACCATGGCGGCCATGTACAGGATCGCTGACGTGATGGTGGTCACGCCGCTTCGGGACGGGATGAACCTGGTGGCGAAGGAGTACGTGGCCTGCCACCCCAACACCAGCGGCGCGCTGGTGCTGAGCGAGTTCGCGGGCGCAGCACTGGAACTGAAGCAGGCCTATCTCGTCAACCCCTACGACCTCAACGGGATGAAGTCCGCGCTGATGCAGGCGGCCACGGACACGGTGCGTGCCCGCCAGCGACGTATGCGCGCCTTGAAGAAGCAGGTGGAGACTCACACGATCGACGATTGGGCCCAAGCATTCCTCGGGGACCTGGCTGAGCTCAGCTGAGCACCCTTCCTGGCCCACGGACGTTGCCCGGATGTCGCACTCCTATCGACGAAGAAGCCGCCCTGACTAGTGTTTAACCTAGTCAGAGCGGCTTTCGCATGGCTCCCCGGACTGGACTCGAACCAGTAACCCTTCGATTAACAGTCGAATGCTCTGCCAATTGAGCTACCAGGGAACGGTGGTTTCCCACGCGCCTGAAGTACGTTAGCAGATCGATCCAGGTGGTGCGAATCGGCCTCGCGCCGCTCGCCGCTCGCCTCAGAAGTACTCGGTGGCAAGGCGGTCTGTCTCCGCGACCACGGCCGCCCGCGTGGCGGGATCCTCCAGGTCCGCACCACCGGCGGGCACGGCGTACCAGTGGAGCTTGGGATTCTCTCCCAGGCTCCTGCGCCCCACGATCTGCACCTGGCCCCTGGTCCCGTCCACCACGCTCTGCACGACGGTGGAGGCCTGCACGCGCTCCTGGAACAGCTCAGGCAGCCTGCCCGGATCGGTGAGCTGCGCTTCGAACCTCTCACCTTCGACGGTGCGCCAGCGGAACTTGTCGGCCTCCCCGATCCAGGAGCCGCTGCCGACCTCCTCCCAGCCCCACACCCGCCACGTGTCACCGACGCGTCGGGCAAGGTGGGCCCGTGTGCCAACCAGCACCACCCCCTCCCCCATCCCATGGGCCAGCACGTCGGCACGGTGCCCGAGGGCCTCGTTGAGCCCCTCGAGGATGACAGGGTCGAGACGGTTGAACAGTTCCATGACCCCATTGTGCTCCGTGTGGATAAGAAGTGTTGTCCGTATGAAGTTGTCCACAACGCAGATCAGGGGCCGCAGTCGGGAGCCCCAGGGAGCGAGGCTGTGGCCATGGATTTCAACGCACTGCAACTCCCCGATGCATGGTTCGGCCCCGGGCAGGACCTGGCCTGCGCACGCGCGGTGGAGGCGGGGCTCTATGCCGCGCACCTTCTTGAGCTGCACGGACCAGACGCCGAACTCTGCCAGATCGTCGGCCTGGGGAGGGAGGCCATGCAGCAGTTCTGGGCCGTCGGCCTGAAGATCTCCATGCAGCAGGCCAGGCGCATCGCCGCGACCCACGACCTTCCGCCCGAGGATCTGTTCCAGGACGGGTGCGTCGCCGTTGCCGAGGCGATTCAGCGCTACGACTACACGCGCACCGTGCGCTTCACCACCTACGTCTTCGAGTTCGTGGTGAGGGCACTGTCCGAAGGGGCCCGGCACCGGATCGGGCGCCCCGCCGCCAGCCGCGCGGACCGCCGGGCCGCTCGGCTCGCGGGAGTGGAGCGGGACACCCAGGCATCCATCGGCAACAGCATCGGCATGACGGCGGCCGCCGAGGCTGCAGGCGTCTCGCTCACGGCCGCGCATCGCGCGATGGTGAAAATGGTGAGCCTCGACGACGTCATGGCGGCGGACCCCGCCACCGAGGCCAGCTTCGCCAGGGTTGAGTCGGTGGGTTTGGACTTCCTCGGACTTCTCGGTCCGCGACATCGTCGGGTGCTGGAGCTCCGGTTCGGCGTTGTCGGTGAGGCGCTCACCCTGGCGGACACGGCCCGCAGGCTGGGCGCCTCACAATCAACAGTCCACCGCTGGGAGCATGAGGCCATCGAGCAGGCGCGCGCCCTCCTCGACGGGGATCGCACCACCGGCCTCAGTGAGAGATCGCCTCACCAGCCCCGGCGCCGGTCATCGAGCGCACCTCCATCTCGATCGCGAACTCCTCGTCGCCTCGCTGCTTCGACGTGACCGTCCCGAGCCACCCTGCAAGGAAGGCCAGCGGGACGCTGACCAGCGCCGGGTTGTCCAGCGGGAACCAGGAGAAGTCCACGCTCTCGCCGAACATCGAGGTGGGTGAGCCGGAGATGGCGGGCGAGAAGACGATCAGCAGCACGGCCGAGATCAGGCCGGTGTAGATCGACCACACGGACCCGCGGGTGTTGAACCTCTTCCAGTACAGCGTGTAGAGGATCGACGGGAGGTTGGCCGAGGCAGCCACCGCGAACGCCAGCGAGATGAGGAACGCGATGTTCTGCCCGTTGGCGACGATGCCTCCGAGGATGGCCAGCACCCCCACCACAACGGAGGTGTAGCGCGCCACCCGGACCTCCTGCGCCGGGTCGGCCTTGCCGTCCTTGAGGATCGAGTTGTAGACGTCGTGGGCGAACGATGCCGAGGCTGTGATCGTGAGCCCGGCCACCACCGCGAGGATGGTGGCGAAGGCGATGCCGGAGATGACGCCCATGAAGATCTCTCCGCCCAGGGTCAGCGCCAGTAGCGGCGCCGCGGAGTTGGCGCCACCTGGGGCCGCAACGATGGCTTGCTGTCCCACGAGCTTGGCCGCGCCTAGGCCGAGAACGAGTGTGAACAGGAAGAACACGCCCACGAGGATGATGGCCCACACGGCGGACTTGCGGGCCTCCTTCGCGGTGGGGACCGTGTAGAAGCGCATCAGCACGTGTGGGAGCCCCGACGGCCCGGCGATGAGGGCGATCGACAGCGACAGGAAGGAGAGCTTCGTCCATTCAGTGGCGCCGTAGCGCGCCATGGGTTGCAGAAGGTCGATCCCATTGCCCGTGGTGGCGTCCAGCGCCGCCTGTTGAGCGCCGAGCGCCAGGGCATCAAGGTTGAAGCCCTCTCCCATCAGCACCAGGAACGTCATCACCGCGGCGCCGCTGACCAGCAGCACGGCCTTGATCATCTGGACCCAGGTGGTGCCCTTCATGCCGCCGATGAGGACGTAGACGATCATGAGCAGGCCCACGAGCGCGATCACGACGCCCTGCATGTTCTTGTCAGACACACCCAGCAGCAGCGCGACGAGGCCACCGGCGCCAGCCATCTGCGCGAGCAGGTAGACGAACGAGATCACAAGGGTGGACGTCGCGGCCGCGGTGCGCACCGGCTTCTGGTTCATCCGGAAGCTGAGCACATCTGCCATCGTGTACTTGCCGGTGTTGCGCATCGGCTCCGCGACCAGATACAGCGCGAGCAGCAGAGCGACGAAGAAGCCCACCGAGTACAGGAGTCCGTCGTAGCCATAGATGGCGATCGCGCCTGTGACGCCCAGGAATGCGGCGGCAGACAGGTAGTCACCAGTGATGGCCAGCCCGTTCTGGCGCCCGGAGAACTGAGCCCCGCCGGTGTAGAAGTCCGACGCCTTGGTCTTCTGGCGGCTTACGACGATGACCACCGCGAGTGTTGCGGCGACGAAGATGGCGAAGACGGCGATGTTGATCAGCGGATTGCCGTACTGCGCGGTCTCAAGCAGGCTCATCATGCCGCACCCTCATTCACAATGCGCTCCTTGATGCGGGCTGACAGCGGATCCAACCTGCGATTGGCGTAGTTGACGTAGATGGCGGTCCAGACCCACACCACGACGAACTGGAAGAGCCCCAGCATGATGCCGGTGTTGAGACCCCGCATCCCGAGGAACGGCGAGGACATGAAATCGACGGCGTAGATGGACGCGACGACGTAGACGAAGTAGGACGCCACACCTGCGATGGTCATGGGGAATGCGAACCGACGGAAACTGGAACGTAGCTCCAGGTAGTCGGGGCTCGTGGACACCTCGACGTACACGGCTCTGGAATCGACTGGATCCAGCGGATCCACGGTGCGGCCTTGGGACATGATTCTCCTGAAGGTCGATGAGACAACAGTGTCTCGACATGAAGAGACTTTAGGCACACGCGACATGACAATGCAATCCGGGCTTTGTCAGGTACCCCCTGGGGTGTGGCGCCGCTTCAGCCCAAACCAACCGCTTGGAGCGCCTTGCGCCGCATCTCCAACTCCGTCAGGTGGGCGAACTGGGCGCGGTGGCCAGTGGGATCCTTCACCGGGTCGGTGCGCTGGAGTCTTGACTTCAGATCGGCGATCTGGCGGTTCACCCGCGCCAGCCGGAGCCGCGCCGTGTGGGCGAGGGAATACGTCTCGTCGGCCTCCCTGAGGAGCGGCTCGACGATGAGCGCGACGATCAGTTGCCGGACCAGATCAGTGGGCGCCTGGGATCGGAGCCTGTCGATCCAGGCATCGCCGTAGTCCACCGAGGCGAGCAGCCGGAACACAGCCGCATAGCCGGGGTGGGTGAAGTCCTCAGCTTCTACCGCGTTCCACGCCGCATCGAACGTGGTGGGGTGCTGCAGCATCAGCTTCAGCGTGTCGCGCTCGAGGCGCAGCGCCGGGTCGTCCGGGCTCGGCCATTCCGGATCCGGAGCGCGCCTCTCGGGGGACTCTGCCGCGACCTGCTCGGCCGGGGCACCCCGATGGCGGACCCTGGACGCCTCCCTGCGCACCTCATCGAGATCCATGCCGAGCACGCCGGCGAGCTCCCGCAGGTACTGGTTGACGAGGGACTGGTCCCGGATCGCACCGATCAGCTCGGCACCTTCTCGTGCGGCCCCGAGGCGCCCGTCGGCGCGGTCCAGATCGTAGCTCTTGGCGATGTTGGACATCACGAAGCGGTAGAGCGGTATCCGGCGCGCCACCAACTCGCGCACCGCGGCATCGCCCTGCTGCAGCCTCAGGTCGCAGGGGTCCAGACCCGTCGGCTCGACGGCCACGTAGGTCTGGGTGATGAAATTCTGGTCGCCCTTGAACACCTTCAGCGCTGCGGCCTGACCGGCCTTGTCACCGTCGAAGGTGAAGATCACCTCGCCGTGCAACCCGTCCTGCGTGCCCATCAGACGCTGGAGAAGACGCGCATGATCGTCGCCGAAGGCGGTGCCGCACGACGCGACGGCCGTCTCCACGCCAGCCATGTGGGCCGCCATGACGTCGGTGTAGCCCTCGACAATGACTGCCTGGGCCTTTCGTCCGATCTCGCGCCGCGCCAGGTCCAGCCCGTAGAGCACGTGCGACTTCTTGTAGACCGGCGACTCCGGGGTGTTGATGTACTTGGCCGGCAGTCGGTCGTCGTCATAGATCCGTCGAGCCCCGAAGCCCAGGACGGCCTGGGCGGAGTCCCGGATCGGCCACAGCACCCTGCCGACGAAGAAGTCCCTCCCCCCCTGCCTGGTCAACCCCGCAGCGTGGAGGACGTCATCCGCGAACCCCTGGGAGTGCAGCGTCTGCCGCAGCGCCCCGCCGTGCCGGGGCGCGTAGCCGATGCGGAACCGCTGCGCCACGGCGCGGTCGAACCCTCTGCCGTGGAGGAAGTGCCGTGCCTCGATCGCCTCGGCGGACTCGAGTTGGGCAGCGTAGAACTCCTGCGCGGCCTCGTTGGCCTCAAGGATCCGCTTCCTCAGCCCTGGAACCTGCCCCGGGCCGCCGTCGTCCTCGATCCGCAGCACGATCCCCGCCCGGTCCGCGAGCACCTGGATGGCCTCCGTGAAGGAGAGGTTCTGCTGCTTCTGCAGAAACGTGATCACGTCCCCACCCTCACCGCAGCCGAAGCAGTAGTAGAAGCCGCGTGACGGGGTCACTGTGAAGGAGGGCGTCTTCTCGTCATGGAAGGGACACAGCCCCTTCAGCGATCCCCCGCCTGCGTTACGGAGGGCCACGTAGCCGCCCACCACGTCGTCGATCCGGCTGCGCTCACGGACGGCCGCGATGTCCTCGTCATTGATCCGGCCCGCCACGGGGCCACTGTACCCGCTGCCTGCTCAGGCCCCGCGGCCGATACCGCGAGGCAGTTGCGCGGGGTCCCAGCCGAGGAGGAGGCGCGCCTGCTCGAAGGCGAACCGGTCGGTCATACCGCCCACATAGGTGACCACGCCACGGAGCAGATCGTCGCCACGGAACTCCTCGGGCAACGTCGACGGCGCTGCGAGGTAGTACTCCACCAGGTCCGTCAGGACCCGCACCACGGTGTGCGACTGCGCCACGGACTCAGGGCGGGTATAGATGCGCTCGTAGTTGAAACGCCGCAGCTGACCGAGTGCCTCGGCGCTGGCCGGATCCATGCCGACCACCCCGGTTCGGGCCGTGGTGTCGATGACGGCGTTGATGAAGGTGGCCAACTGCCGGGTCCGGGTGACACCCGCCACCTCGCGAACCACCTCCGGAACCTCGCTGAGCGTGACAATCCCCGCCGACACTGCGTCCTCCAGGTCGTGCGCACAGTAGGCGATCCGGTCCGCCCAGGAGACGATCTCGCCTTCAAGGGTGGCCGGTGCGGGACGCGACCACGAGTGGTTGCGGATGCCGTCCAACGTTTCCACCGTGAGGTTGAGGTGGCGCAGCACCACGTCCGCGCCCCAAGGGCCGTGATCGTAGCCGCCTGGCACGAACTGGTCGAAGGCGTCCTCGGACGCGTGGCCACCAGGGCCGTGCCCGCAGTCATGCCCCAGAGCGATGGCATCGGCAAGTGTCGCGTTGGCCCCGATGCCGCGGGCCATCGCCACGGCGGCCTGCGCCACCTCAAGGGCGTGGGTCAGCCGGGTGCGCTGATGATCCGTGGGGTAGACCACCACCTGGGTCTTGCCCGCCAACCTCCGGAAGGCCGCCGAGTGGACGATGCGGTCCCGGTCGCGTTCGAAGCACGTGCGGAGCTCATCCGGCTCCTCCGGACGGGCCCGGTTGCCGGCTCCACCGGCGAAGCTCGCCTCGGGTACCAGCGTGAGCCGCTCCAACTCCTCGCGCCGCTCACGACGGCGGGGGTCACGGACGGACGTGCGTGCCGATGACGTGGCATGCGCCGTGATCACCCCTTCCCCGTGACCCTGCATCGTTGAGGCCCAGAGCCTGGTGCGCGGTAGCGGTGTGTCCATGGTCTCCCAACCGTACCTACCTCAGCGCTCGGACCGCGGCACCCACTCGGAGACCTGGTTGCCCACGTAGACCTGACGCGGCCGGTAGATCCGCTGCGCCGGGTTCTCGGAGACTTCCTTCCAGTGCGCGATCCACCCGGGGGTGCGGCCGATGGCGAACATGACCGTGAACATGTCCAGCGGGATCCCGATGGCGCGCAGGATGATGCCCGAGTAGAAGTCGACGTTGGGGTACAGCCGACGCGAGGCGAAGTAGTCGTCGGCCAGCGCTGCCTGCTCAACCTCGCGTGCGATGTCGAGCAGCGGATCGGTGATGTGCATCTTGTCGAGCAGTTCGTCTGCGGCAGCCTTGAGGATGATGGCCCGGGGGTCGAAGTTGCGGTAGACGCGATGCCCGAAGCCCATCAGCTTGACCCCGGACGAGCGATCCTTGACCCGGTTGATGTAGTCCTGGGGCTTCATCCCGGTGTCTCGCAGGTGCTCGAGCATCTCGATGACGCCCATGTTCGCCCCGCCGTGCAGGTGGCCCCACAAGGCGTTGACCCCGGCGGAGACCGAGGAGAACATGCTCGCTCCCGCCGACGCGACCATGCGCACCGTCGACGTGGAACAGTTCTGCTCGTGATCGGCATGGAGGACGAGGAACATGTTGAGCGCGTGCGCCACCTCGGGCGTGGCCTCGTAGTCCCGATAGGGCACCGAGAACATCATGTGGAGGAAGTTCTCCGCATAGTTCATGTCGTAGCGGGGATAGGCGATGGGTTGGCCGATGTGGGACTTGTACGAGGCCGCCGCGATGGTGCGGGTCTTGGCGATGAGCCCTGCCGCCGCCAACTTGAAGCGCTGAGCGTCCGTGAACTGCGCCTCATGC
Organism: Tessaracoccus sp. MC1679; assembly: GCF_014164775.1. GTDB lineage: Bacteria > Actinomycetota > Actinomycetes > Propionibacteriales > Propionibacteriaceae > Arachnia. The sequence continues at coordinate 196,418 of NZ_JACJGB010000004.1, read as the reverse complement.
ACTTCATGGGTCTGCAGCGCATTGATCATCGCCGACAGAATGGCCATCGGGTGGGCCGTGGCGGGAAACCCGTCGAAGTGCTTGCGCATGTCGCGGTGCAGCGCGGCGTTCTCGGTGAGCAGATGACGGAACTCCGCCCGCTCATCCTCGTCCGGCAGACGGCCGAAGATCAACAGCTCGGCGGTCTCGATGAAGCTAGAGCGCTGCGCCAGGTCTTCGATCGGGATGCCGCGGTAGCGCAGGATCCCCGCCTCCCCGTCGATGAAGGTGATGGCCGACTTGCAGGAGCCGGTGTTGCCGTAGCCGTCGTCGAGCGTGATGAGCCCGGTGGAAGCGCGCAGCGACGAGATGTCGATCGCCCGCTCGCCCTCTGTCCCGGTGACGACGGGGAGTTCGTGTCTCACCCCGTCGATGATGATCGTTGCCGTTTCGCCCATGGGGACCTCCTGGGACCGGGCCGGCCCGGGGGGGCCAGCGATTGCCTCAGAATAACGACACGGTCACGGCCGTCCCCGCTGGGGTCTACTTTCGCGATTGGGCGCGGCCGAGGAACAGCATCGCGACCCCCATCACCGCGATGCCGAAGGCGCTGCTGCCGATCCGCTCCCATTCCCCGGCCTCGACACCGGTGGTGGTCGAGACGAAATAGGCGCTGACGAACAGAACCAGGACGCCGAGAAGCGCAACGACGCGCCCGATCTGCGCCCAGATCGGCAGCTTCTTGCGCGGCTCGTTGGTCGTCTCGTCCTGCGGCTCCGCCACGGTCATCCTCCGCTCACGCCGATCTCGGCGTCAGATAGATCCAGCTCACACCCGGAGGTGTCGTCGTACCAACCGTACGGCACCACCACCCGAGCCCGTGGCGACCCTTGCCGCCCACGGGCAGTACCCAGCTCCGTCTCGGGGAACCCCGCGTCGTGGTCGAGCTGAGATACGAGGTCGCGAAGCTCGTCGAGCGTCGAGACCATCGCGAACCGGCGGCGCAGCTCCCCCACGGGGTAGCCCTTGAAGTACCAGGCCATGTGCTTGCGCAGGTCCGTCAATGCGTGCCGCTCGCCGACGTATCCTGTGAGCAGCTCGGCGTGGCGCGTCAGCGTCCTTCCCACCTCACCCAGCGTGGGCCGGTGCCGCAAATCCTCGCCGCCGAAGGCCGCGGCCAGGTCGCCGAACAGCCATGGCCGACCCAGGCAGCCGCGGCCCACCACCACCCCTGCGCAGCCCGTCTCGTCCATCATCCGCAGCGCGTCCTCCGCCTCCCAGATGTCCCCGTTTCCGAGGACCGGGATGTCGACGGCCGCCACCAGCTCGGCGATCCGGGACCAGTCCGCCTCACCGGAGTAGGCCTGCGCCACGGTTCGCCCGTGCAGGGCGATGGCGGCAGCCCCCTCTTCCTGGGCGATCCGCCCGGCGTCGAGGAAGGTCTCATGCTCGCCGTCGATGCCGATCCGGGTCTTGATGGTGACGGGGACGCCGAACTCGTCGGCGGCGCGGACCGTCTGGCGCACGATGGCGCGCAGCCTGTCCCTCTTGTACGGGAGCACGCCCCCGCCACCCTTGCGGGTGACCTTCGGTACCGGGCAGCCGAAGTTGAGGTCGATGTGGGCCACTGCGTAGTCCCGCGCCAGGATCCGGGCCGCCTCAGCCATCACCCCCGGGTCGACACCGTAGAGCTGCACGGACCGGGTGGCTTCGCCCGGGTCGAACTGCAGCATGGCGCGGGTCTTAGGGTCGCCCACCACCAGGCCTCGTGAGGTGATCATCTCGCACACGTACAGGCCCGCGCCCTGCTCCCGGCACAGCTGCCGGTAGGCCGCGTTGGTGACCCCGGCCATCGGCGCGAGGACCACTGGCAGCTGGACGACGACGGCGTCGGGACGGCTGGGCGCGTGCAGACGAAGTGGCGAGATCGCGGGCATGTGACTCCTGGGTACGTCGGCGGCCACCCAGCCTACGTCAGGCCGGCGCTGTGAACCGCAGCCTGATGGCGGCCACCGCCGCACCGCGCGCGAAATCGCGGAAGTCCAGCGTCTGCAGCACCAACTCCGGCACGTCGAGGTCCTCGCGCCAGTCCGACTCGAGCACCCCGGTGACGACGTCCAAGGATCCCCCGAGCAGGTCGATGCCCTCCCCCGTCACGAGGATCCGCTCCGGGGCGAACGCGATGGCAGCGGCCCGCACCAGCCACCCGATCGCCCGCGAGGCATCCTCGACAGCTGGCCGGGCATCCGCGTCCACCAGCACCTCCTCGAAGGTCAGCCGTCGTCCCGTGAGGGCTGCGGCTGCTTCTTCGACGGCGGCCATCGACAAGACATCACCGAAGACCCGACCATCGGGGAGCCAGAGACGCCCCAGGATGCTCGCGGCGCCTTGGCGCCCCAGCAGCAGTCCATCGTCCACCACGGCGCCGCAGCCGACCCCCAACCCGAAAGTGACCACGGCGAACTGGGTCAGGCCACGCCCCATGCCGAACCAGTGCTGGAACAGGGTCAATCCGTCGATGTCGTTGATGGTGGCGCAGTCCACTCCGGTGAGCTGGATCAGCCGTGCGGCCAGGTTCCCGCCGCCGGGCCAGCCGAGCATCCGCGTGGCGTGGAGAACCCCGTGTGGCTCGACGGAGGCGGGCAGACACACGCCCACAGCCGAGACACCCGGGAACCGCCGCACCACGCCGGCCAACACCTGGGCCGTCGACTCCAAAGTGGCCGTGTCCAGGTCAACCTCCTCGGAGTGGTGCATCTCCCCCGCCAGGCCCGTGCCCACCACCCACGCATGACCGGGGACGATCTTGATGCCCAGGAATCTGGCCGACTCATCGACGATCCTGAGCGGCAGGGGCGGCCGGCCGATCTCGAACGCCGACGGAGCGCCCTGCTCAAGGACACCGGTCTCGATCAGCGGCTTCGTGATTCTGGTCAGGGACCCCGATGACAGACCCAGTAGCCTCGCCACCTCGGCCCGGGAGATCGGCCCGTGCCGCAGGACGGCCAGCGCGACGCTGCGGGTGGTGGGGTCGAGGGGCCACGGCGCCATGTCAGAGCCGGTCGAGCTCGAATATCACCGCGGTGTCCGGCTGCATCTGTGGGGCCCGGATGCCGGCGTGGATCAGTGCATGCCCGGGAAGCACCAGCGGCGCCTCGGCGGCCTCCCAGGGCACGATGTGGATCGCCGGCACGAGCTGACGGTCGATGACGGTGACGCGATAGGTGGCCTCGGGGTCGAGGCCGGGGAACTGTAGAACACCGAGGCTGACCACCGGGCTGGCCGCAAGCACCGACAACGAGAAGATGGACTTGCGGGGTGTCACCACACCCTTGAAATAGCACTCGGGCTCCCGCATGTCCACCCGCACCTGGCGGCCCCCCAGCAGCACCCCACGGTTGGCCTTGTACCAGTCGATCCACCACCGCAGCTGCCCGAGCTCCTCCTCGGTCGCCTGTGCCAGGTCCCATTCGATGCCGAGGTGGCCGAAAACGGCGGTCGCGGCGCGGAAGTCGATATCGTGCCAGCGCGCCGTGCTGTGGGAACGGCCGGACGCTATGTGACTGCCCTGAAACTCCGGAGGAAGCAGTTGGCTCGTCCATGTCAGGAGCCGCTGGCGCTCGTGGGGGTCGATCACGTCGGAGACCCAGACCCGCTCAACCCGGCGCATCACTTCCAGGTCCACCCGCGCGCCTCCGGAGCTGCACGACTCGAACTCCACATCGGGGTGCTGGTGCCGGAGAGTGTCGAGCAGCCGGTAGTAGGCGACGGTGTGGGCGTGGACGGCCGGCTCCCCGTGCGGCGCCGTCCCCGCGTCGATGAGATCGCGGTTGTGGTCCCACTTGACGTAATCGATCCGGTACTCCGTCAGGATGGCGCTCATCTGGGAGAAGACGTGTCGCCACGCGCCGTCGATCGACAGGTTGAGGACGTGCTGCTGGCGGGCCTCGACGGGCAGCCGTCCGGCGGGCTGCATGATCCAGTCGGGATGCGCCCGCGCCAGATCCGAGTCCAAGTTGATCATCTCGGGCTCGAACCACAGCCCGAACTCCATCCCGAGGTTCTTGACCCGGTCGACGAGCGGGTGGAGGCCATCCGGCCACACGTCGGGCGAGACCACCCAGTCTCCCAGGCCAGCATGGTCGTCGCGACGGGCCCCGAACCAGCCGTCGTCGAGCACGTAGCGCTCCACGCCAAGGGCGGCCGCGCGTTCGGCGAGATCGATGAGGCGGGTGGCGTGGTGATCGAAGTAGACGGCCTCCCAGACGTTCAGCGTCACGGGCCTCTCAGCGGACGGGGCGTGGGGCAGTGCCCGAAGCCAGGCGTGGAAGCGATCGGCCTGGGCGTCTAGCCCGTCTGCGTAGTTGAAGAACAGCCATGGCGTCCGGTAGTTCTCACCGGCACCGAGAACCACCTCGCCGGGCAGGAGGAGTTCCCCGCCGGAGAGGACCTGATGACCGATGAAGTCCCGCTCCGCGACGTGGAGGTGGTTCCCGCTCCAGGCCGTGTGGACGGACCACACCTCGCCGGCGCGGAAGCCGAGTCCGGGTGTCGCGGCGTGCAGGACGTAGGCGGCATCGGCCCCGGTCCGCCCGTGCCGGCCCTCCCGCCGATGCTGGCCGACGGTGAACTCTCGCCGCTGAGGGAACCGCTCCACGCCCCAGCGTCCAGCGAAGTCGAACAGCTCCGATGCCCTGCTGGGCACGGGCATCGCGAGGGTGAGCTCCTCGACGGCGAACGGAGCCTCATCGAGGTTGGTCAACTCCCCGCGCAACCGGACCAGACCCTCAGGTGTGAGTTCGAGCGTGATCGTCAGGTTGAGCAGCGACGTGGCCGAGTGCGCATGGAACTCGACGGTGGCAGGCCCCAGGTGTTCCAGCGGCTCTGCAGGGCGTCCATCAACCAGGATGTCGGTGACAGCCCAGTCGGGGGTCCAGTCCCGGCCTTCCCGGGACCCGACCAGACCGGGCCGGCCCGCCCACCCGTAGCGCCCCTCGAGCAGGATGCCGAAGCGGGGCGGGAGATCCGGGTTGTTCGGCCCCACCTGGACCACGTTGGCGAGGGCGAGAGAGTCGAACTGGTCCGTGGTGAGGGGTTGAAGCTCGTGGCCCCAGTGCACGACCTCGGGCATTCGCGACTCGGCCACCATCACCGCAATCGAGACACCCTGGGCGGTGAGAAGAAGTCGGGTGTTCATCATGGACTCCCTGGGTTCAGTTGGTGCCGCGCGGCGTTCAGTAAGTGCCGCGCGGACGGTTGTCGCCCACCTCGTCGACGGGTAGATAGGCGCTCGGCTCGTCGACCGCGCGGGACAAGAGGGGGGTGAGGATCATCTTTGCCTCGTAGCCGTTGAACGAGCGTCGGTACTCGCCCACGCTGGCCCATCGACTCACGAGGGCGAAGAGATCTGGATCGTCGAGATTTCGCACGAGGTCCATGGCTAGGCAGCCGGGCCGCGCGGCCCACCAGTCGATGACGGACCGGGCTTCGGCGACGAAGTGGGGGCCTGGGGCGGAGAATCGGGTGACGACGAGCACGGTAGTGAAGGCTACCGCGGGCCGGTGACGATGCCACCGGCCCGCGGTAGGGGTCAGCCCTTGACGGCGCCCGAGGTGAGACCCCGGACGAAGTAGCGCTGGAGCGCGAAGAACACGACGAGCGGAAGGATCATCGAGATGAAGGCGCCAGCGGTGAGCAGGTGCCAGTTCTCGCCTCGTGTGCCGAGGACTCCGGCCAAGGCAATGGTGAGCACCGCGTTCTCGCCCTGCCCGAGGAAGATCAGCGCCACTAGCAGGTCGTTCCAGACCCAGAGGAACTGGAAGATCGCGAACGAGGCCAGTGCCGGCATCGACATCGGGATGATCAGCCGCCAGAACGTCTGCCAGTGCGACGCGCCGTCGATCTCGGCGGACTCCACCACCGACTTCGGCAACGACGCCATGTAGTTGCGCAGGATGTAGACAGCCAGCGGCATGCCGAAGCCTGTGTGCGCTAGCCACACTGTGGCGAACTGACCGTTGATGCCGAGCTGCTGGAAGATGATGGACAGGGGCACGAACGACACCGCGTTGGGCACCACGAGGAGGCCGACGATGACGATGAACAACACGTCACGACCCTTGAACTCCATGAACGTGAACACGTATGCGGCGAACGCGGCGATGAGGATGGGGATGATCGTCGCCGGGATGGCCACCGTCATCGAGTTGATGAACGCGTCGCCGAAGGGGATGGCGCCCGTGGTCATCACTTCGCGGTAGTTGTCGATCGTGATCTGAGCGGGGTTGGCGAACACGTTCCACCACCCGTTGGCGTTGGCCTCGGAGCGCGGGCGCAGCGAGGTCAGTAGGAGGCCGATGGTGGGGATGAGCCACAGCAGGCACATGATCACGACCAGTGACTCGATCACCCACAGGAACTTCCCCGAGCCCACCGACCGGCCCGATTCCTCACCACGCTTGGTCTTGACCTTCTTCGGGGCCACTACGGTGGTCATGAGTTCGCCTCCTGGAGCCGGAACTGGCGGACCTGGTATACCAGGACCGGGATGATGGCGATGATGAGGATCACTACGATGGCTGAGGCCGTGCCGGGATCACCATTCCGGAACAGGGACGCATAGAACCCGTTGACCAGCACGTTGGTGTTGTAGTTGCCGTTGGTCATCGAGTAAACGATGTCGAAGATCTTCATGACGCCGATGAGCACGGTGATGAACACCGTGATCACCGTGGGCCACGCCTGCGGGAGGATGATCCGCCAGAAGATGGCGGTCTCCGAGGCGCCGTCGATCCGGCCGGCCTCGATGGTGTCCTCCGGAACGCCCTTGAGCGCGGCCGAGAGCAGCACCATGGCGAAGCCCACCTGGGTCCAGATGTAGACCACCATGAGCAGGAAGGTGTTGAACCTGACGGCGTCAATCTGCAACCAGGTCTGGGGGGACCCGCCCAACCCCACGAGGATCGCGTTGAGCAGACCCACCTGGGACGATCCCTCGGGACGCCAGGCGTAGACCAGGTTCCAGATGGTTGCGGCGCCCACCATCGAGATCGCCATGGGCAGGAAGATGATGGACTTGGCAGTCTTCTCCGCCATGGGCTTCAGCTTGTCCACCAGCACGGCGACCAGCAGACCCGCGGCAACAATGGCTGCCGGGGCCACAATGATCCACAGCACGTTGTTGATCAGGGTGTTGATGAACCTGGGATCAGTGAAGAGGGCAGTGTAGTTGGCGAGGCCGACGAACTCCATCAGCCGGCCGTTGCGGCCGCGCCGGAAGCTGGCGATGACTGTCTCCGCGGCGGGATAGAGGAGGAAGATGCCGATCGCGGCGTAGGCCGGCAACAGCAGCGCATAGGGCTTGAGGCGGAGCTCCCACTTCTTCGGGAGAAGCTCACACGCCTTGTTCAACAGCCAGAACAGCGCAACTGCGCCCAGCACACCCACCGCGACCGCGCCGAGCGCGAGGCCGAGTTTCTCAAACATAGAGGTGCTCCTGAGGGGTGGAGTCGGCGGTGACCCGAGAGCGAGCCACCGCCGACGCGGGTTGGGAAGGGGCGACTAGCTCGCCGGCCAGCTGGCGTCGATGGCCTGCAGTGTGGCGTCGAGATCGGTGCGGCCGCTGGTGAAGTCCACCATGCCGGTCCAGAAGCTGCCGGAGCCGACGGCGCCGGGCATCTGGTCCGAACCGTCGAAGCGGAACACCGACGAATCGGCCACCTCAGCCGCGACGTCCTTGAGTACCTGGTTGGGGTACTTCTCGACATCGAAGGTCTTCAGCGGGGACAGCCATGCGCCGGTACCGACCTGGGCGTCGCCGAACTCGGGATCGGTGGTCATGAAGGCCATGGCCTTCTTGACGTTGGCGTCGTTCTTGGTGAACGCGGCCGCAAGGTCGCCTCCACCCAGAACAGGGCTCTCACCTGAGACGCTCGGGGTCACGAACATCCCCACCACGGTGTCCAGCTGGGCGAAGATCTCGTCAGGGAAGAAGCCCTGCTGAGTGATGAAGTTGCCCTGCTTGCCCAGGTAGCACTTGGGCTCGGGGTCGAACATCGGGTTGAGCGCATTGGCGAAGGAGTTGGACGAGGAGTTCTGGATCCCGCCGTAGACGTTGCCCTCGGTCATGAGGACCTCCTCGTAGACGGCGAACGCCTCGCGGATCTCGGGGCTGTCGAACTTGATCTCGCCGCTGACCCACTGGTCATACACCTCGATGCCACCGGTCTGCAGGACGTAGTCCTCGATCCAGTCGGTGGCCGGCCAGCCGGTGGCCGAGCCGGACTCCATGCCGTAACACAGGGGGGCGACGCCGTCGGCCTTGATCTGATCGAGCAGGGCCAGCAGGTCATCGTGGGTCTCGGGCACGGTGTACCCGGCTTCCTCGAACGCCGGCTTGTTGTACCAGTAGAAGGACTTGCCGTTCATGGCCATGGGAGCCCCGTAGACCACGTCGTCGACGGTGGCCGCGTCCAGGAATCCAGGGATGATGTCCGACTCGAGCTGGCCCAGATCCACCTGGGTGCTCAGTTCGGCCAGCTCCCCCTCCTCGGCCAACGCCTTGAGGATGCCCGGCTGGGGGAAGATCGCGATGTCGGGGGCGTTGCCCGACTGGACCTTCGAGTTGATCTGGACTTCGAATTCGTTGGACTGGATCCAGTCGAAGGTGATGCCGTTGGCTTCGCCCCAGGTGTCCATGTCCGACTGGAAGGCCGTCGACTGATCGCCCGAGAAGGCGTACATGACCTGGATGGTCTCCTTGGCGGTCTCTTCACCCTCGGCCTCCGAGGCCTCAGGGGTGGATCCGCCGCCGAGGCATCCGGTGGCCAGCAGACTCAGGGCCGCGAGGCCGGAAATCAAGGAAATCTTTTTCCGCATGACAGATCGCTCCTTTGCGTGGGAGTTGACTCATCGCCTGACGATCGTTGTCAAGCGCGCTCCAGTCGAGATATTGCCACCGTCGACACCCGCAGCGCATTACTTTCGTCAGGGAGTTATCAAATCGTGACGATCGGGTTTGACGCCCACGCTTGTCTAATTGATAATGGTTCTCATGTCTCACATGTCTCGACTCGTCGGCGTCAGCGCCGCTGCGGTTCTGCTCCTCGCGGCCTGCGGATCCTCCCCCGCGTCCGACCAGCCCGCGCCTCACGTCGTAGCGGCCTTCTACCCACTCGAGTGGGCGGCCTCCTCCGTCCTGGGCGAACACGGATCAGTGACGACACTCACCACCCCGGGAGCGGAGGCGCACGATCTCGAGCTCACGCCGCAGCAGATCGCCTCCCTGGCCGATGCGGATCTCGTGGTGTATCTCTCCGGGTTCCAGCCCGCGGTCGACGATGCGATCGAGCAGTCGGGTGCCGAGCGGGTCCTCGATGCGGCGACGGTGGTCGATCTGCTTCCCGTGGCCGAGGAGCATGTCCACGGCGCCGAGGAGGAGGAGCACACCGCCGATGACGGACACGACCATGGCGAGTTCGATCCCCATTTCTGGCAGGATCCCACCCGCATGGCCGCGCTCGTGGAGGAGCTGGGCGCGCAGCTGGCCGAGATCGATCCCGAACACGCTGGTGACTATTCTGCCGGTACCGCCGAGAGCGTGTCTGCGCTCGGCGTCCTGGACACCGAGCTCGCCGCCGGACTCGATGAGTGCGCCCGACGCGAGTTCATCACCACGCACGCCGCATTCCACTATCTGGCCAACCGCTACGAGCTGACCGAGATCGGCATCTCCGGGGTGAGCCCCGACGATGAACCCTCGCCGGCGCGGATCAAGGAGATCCAGGACGAGGCCAGCGCCCACGGCGTCACGACGATCTTCTTCGAAACGCTCACCTCCGACGCGGTGGCGACCTCAATTGCCGAGGACCTCGGGCTCGAAACAGCCGTGCTCGATCCGCTGGAGGGGATCACCGACCAGTCCCCCGGCACGGACTACCCTTCGATCATGCGCGCCAACCTCTCCGCACTCTCCACCGCCAATGACTGCAGCTGATCCGCTCCACGCCGAGGGACTCTTCGTCTCACTGGGCGGCATGCCGGTCCTCCGGGACGTGTCGATCTCGGTTGCGGAGGGCGAGGCCGTTGCCCTGTTGGGTGGCAACGGCTCAGGCAAGTCGACGCTGATCCGCGCATTGCTTGGCCTGGTCCCCCACCAGGAGGGCACGGTGGACTTGTTCGGGCAGTCCCTGGAGACGTTCCGTGACTGGTCCCGGATCGGGTACGTGCCTCAACATTCCTCCGTGGCGGTCGCAAACGCGACTGTGTGGGAAGTGGCGGCCTCCGGGAGGCTGGCCCACCGTCGCCCGTTCCAATGGCTGGGCAGGCAGGACCGCGACGCGCTGCACCGAGCGTTGGACCTGGTCGGATTGAGCGCTCGCGCCCGCTGGCCCTTCAGCGCCCTGTCCGGTGGGCAGAAGCAACGGGTGCTGATCGCCCGCGCCCTCGCCACCCACCCGGACCTTCTTGTGATGGACGAGCCGCTTGCCGGAGTCGACCTGCACAGCCAGCAGGGAATCGCAGAACTGCTGTCACGCCTGGGCGACGAGGGGTTGGCCCTGCTGGTGGTGCTCCACGAACTCGGGCCGATGGGCACGGTCCTGCACCGCTCGATTACACTCTGCGACGGTCTGGTCGTCGAAGCCGAGCCCACCGGGGCCCATGAGTGCGACCCGGACCTGACCATGCCGTCCGTCGTGGGTCTGTCCGACCCGATTGCAGGAGCTTTCACGTGATCGAGATCCTCAGCCTGCCGTTCATGCAACGCGCCCTCCTCGCCGCGCTGCTCAGCGGCCTGATCGCCCCCGCCATCGGGACCTTCATCGTCCAGCGGCGGATGAGCCTGCTCGGTGATGGCCTGGGGCACGTGGCGATCATGGGTGTCGGCCTGGCGCTCATGACGGGGTGGGCGCCACTACCCGTCGCAGTGGTCACCGCCGTGGCGGGAGCTGTCACCGTCGAGTTGTTGCGCCAGCACGGGAGGGCCTCGGGAGACCTGGGCCTGGCCATCCTGTTCTACGGCGGCCTCGCCTCGGGTGTGTTGATGGCCGGTGTCGCGGGCCAGGGCGCTGGAGGACTGTCTGCGTTCCTCTTCGGCTCACTGACCTCGGTGAGCGAGGGTGACATCGCCCTCATCGTCGCCCTTGCCGTGATCATCCTGGCCCTGACCATCGGGCTCGCGCCGAGACTGTTCGCCGTCTCCGTCGACGAGGACTATTCGAGGGTCCTGGGCATCAGGGTCAAGGCCCTCAACCTCCTCGTGGTGGTCCTGGCTGCCATCACGGTGACCGTCTCCATGCGCACGGTGGGACTGCTGCTGATCAGTGCGCTCATGGTGATCCCGGTGGCCACATCGCAGCAGATCTTCATCGGCTTCACCACCTCATTCTTCGGCGCCATGGGTGTGGGAGTTGTGGCCGCGGTCGGCGGCACCATCGGCTCCTTCTACCTGGACACCGCAACCGGCGCCACCATCGTCGTCACCGCCATTCTGCTGCTGGGGTTGTCCTGGGTGTTCGGCCGGTGGACCCGTCGCTCCGCCAGGTTCATCCCCTACGTCGAGGATCACGGCCACTCCCACACCTATCGCCAGGCCGAGGCGCACGACGACTCGTTCGCGCACACGCCTGGGGTGAAGGTGATCCAGCACGGCGACCACCTGGACTACGTCCACGACGGCCACCGTCACGCCCTCCATGGGGATCACTATGACGAGCACTAAACCCACCACGCGCCACACCTGGCAGCGCGCCGCCGTCCGGGACCTCCTGGAGGGCGGTGAGGAGTTCCGCACCGCCCAACAACTCCACGACCAACTTCGGGAGGTGGGCGCCAAGGTGGGGCTGGCCACCGTGTACCGGGCACTGCAGGCCATGGCCGAGGCCGGCGAGGTGGATGTGCTGCGGACCCCGGATGGCGAGGCGACCTACCGACGGTGTTCGTCTGGTCACCACCACCACCTCGTGTGCCGGTCCTGCGGTTATTCGATCGAGATCGCCGCCCGCGAGGTGGAGGAGTGGGCAGCGCGCGTCGCGCAGGCCAATGGCTTCACCGAGGTGGTGCACGACGTGGAGGTCTTCGGTCTCTGCCGCACCTGTTCCGCGGGCTAGCGTTCGAAGTAGGGAAGCGATCGGAGCGCCTGGTCCAGGTGCCACGTGGCGTAGGCGACCACCATGCCGTCGACCCGCTTGGCAGTGGCGAGATCAGTGGCCTGGGCCACCGCCCAGTCCCCGCTGAGCAGGGAGCCGAGGTGCGTGGCGGCCGCCTGGTCCAGTTGGCCGGCCCCCGAGGCGCGGCATCCGGTGCAGACCGCCCCGCCGCCCACGGGTGAAAACCAGCGCACGTCCACGCTCCCGCAGCCGGCACAGCTCCTCGTCGACACGGCGTACCCGGCCACCGCCAGCGCCCGCAGCAGGTAGGAGTCCACCACCAGCGGCGCGGGGCGCTCACCCGCCTCGAGCGCGAGCAGCGCGCCGAGCAGGAGGCGGAACTGTTGAAGGGCGGGGCTGTGCTCCTCCGCGACGAGGCGGTCCGCCGTCTCGACCAGCACCTCCGCGGCGGTAAAGCGCGAGTAGTCGGCGGCGAGCCTGCTCGAGTGGAGTGCCTCCACCTGGGTGACCACCTCCAGCGAGCCTCGCCCCTCCGCGAACTGGATGTCGACGTGATGGAACGGCTCCAACCGGCCGCCGAACTTGCTGGAGGTCTTGCGCACCCCCTTGGCCACGGCGCGGACTTTGCCGTGGGTGCGGGTCAGCAGCGTGATGATGCGGTCCGCCTCGCCCAGCTGATGCGTCCGCAGCACCACCGCTTGGTCGCGATAGGTCGGCACAGCATCGAGTGTAGGCGGGTAGTGTCGGAGCGTGCCCATGCCCCGCCGCCGCCCCACCCCGCACCCCAGCGGAGCGAGAGCTCCGGAGATCCCCCGGGCGGCCCTCCCCAGACACGTCGCGATCGTGATGGACGGCAACGGAAGGTGGGCCAAGCAGCGGGGGCTCAAGCGCACGGAGGGGCACGCCCGCGGCGAGGCCTCGCTGCTGGATGTCATCCACGGCGCGGTCGAACTGGGCATCCCCTACCTGTCGGCGTACGCGTTCTCCACGGAGAACTGGAAGCGCTCCCCCGACGAGGTGCGATGGCTGATGGGCTTCAACCGCGACGTCATCCACCGCCGCCGGGACGAACTCAACGACCTCGGGGTGCGTATCCGCTGGGCCGGCCGCCGTCCGAGGCTGTGGGGATCGGTGATCAAGGAACTCGAAGTGGCCGAGGAGATGAGCCGACACAACGACACCCTGACCCTGCAGTTCTGCGTCAACTACGGCGGCCGGGCCGAGATCGTCGACGCGGCCCGCGAGATCGCTCGTCTGGCCCGGGCAGGCAAGTTGGACCCCGACCGACTCACCGAGGAGCGGTTCGCACGGTTCCTCGACGAGCCCGAGATCCCCGACGTCGACCTCTTCGTGCGCTCCTCCGGCGAGCAGCGCACCTCGAACTTCCTGCTGTGGCAGTCCGCGTACGCGGAGTTCATCTTCCTGGACAGGCTGTGGCCGGATTTCGACCGCCGCGACCTGTGGGCCGCCGTCGAGCAGTACTCATCCCGGGAGCGGCGCTTCGGCTCAGCCTGAGCCTCTCAGAGGTCCGGCGGCAGTTCCTTCGGCACAGGCCGGAGCAGCTTCCGGCGGATGTCGATCATGGCGCGTGCATGGGTCTCCAGGGCCACGTCGCCGGGCAGCACCGGCTGCCACGGAGGCACGGGTCGCTTCCGGCCCTTCTCATCGACTCCGCAGTAGACGATGGTGCAGTGCGTGGTCTCCCTGAGGTCCCTCGTCCGGGGATCTCCCGAGCTGACGTGCACGGAGATGTGCATGCTGGTGGTGCCGGTGTGGAGCAGCCGCGCGGTGACTTCGACGAGATCCCCGATGAACATGGGGCGGTAGAACCGCACGCCACCGGCGAAGACGGAGGCCACCGGTCCGGCGTGCCAGCGTTCGGCCACCACCTGGGCCGCCTGGTCGATCCAGTTCATGACGTAGCCGCCGTGCACCTTGCCGCCCCAGTTGACATCGGTCGGCGCTGCCAGGAAGCGCAGGGTCTCGCGGCAGGACCCGGTCTCGACGTCGTACTCCTGGCCCCCCATCTCCTCTTCGATGGCCCGGCGCGCCACGTTGATCTCCAGCGCCCGATCGTGCTGGCCCCGCTCCCACTCGTCTCGCGGCTCGAAGGGGGGAACAGGGACCGGTTTGCCGTCCTCCATGGCGACGAACTGCAGGACGCACTGGGTATTGAGCACCCGCGCCGACGAACGCGGGTCGCCGCTGGAGACGGTGCAGACCACCTGGAGCGACGTCCTGCCCGTGAGTACGACGCGGGCCTGGACCACCACGAGGTCGCCAACGTGGATGGGGCGCGTGAAGTGGATGTTGCCGACGTAGCCGGTCACCGCATAGGTGCCGGCCCACCCGACGGCTGCGGCGTAGCCGGCCTTGTCGATCCACTCGAGCACCTTGCCTGCGCTCATCAGCCCACGGACGTTGGCGTCCATGGGTTCGGCGAGGAATCGCAGTGTGACGCCGCGCTGAGTGCCGGGCATGCAGACACGCCTTCCGTGATGGGCGAGGTGATGCGCGCAGCGTAGCTGAGGGGAAGGATTGGGGCGGCGATCAGTCCAGGCGCTGGAACGCAACCGCGAGGACCACTGCGGACCCAGCAGCATCGCTGGCCACCAGATCCGCCTCGGCGCGGATCATCCAGTCATGGTTGCCCTGAGGATCGTGAATCACCTGGAGCACCGTCCAGCGCTCGCGCCCCTTCTCGATCCGGAAGAGCCCCGGGCCGCGGGCGTCGCCGTCGGTGAGCAGGTCCTCATGCTCGTCCCAGTACTCCCCCAGGGCCTCGTCCCAGGCGTCGGCGTCCATCAGGATCCCGAGCGGCGGATCGACCATGACAGAGGCTTCGGCGTCCATGGCAGCCAGGGCGGCGATGTCGTCGCGGGCCGCGAGTTCGACGCGACGGAACATCGCGGTGCGGATCATGGCGGTGAAGGCGCGCTCGTTGCCGGTCACCGGCCTCGGTGGCGGCGGGGGTGCCCCCAGCGCCGCGGCTGCGACGGCCGCAGCCACCTTGTCCGGATCCGTCAGGGCCTCCCACTCGTCGAGCAGGGACGAGTCGGTCTGGCGGACCGTCTCCCCCAGCCACTCGACCAGGTCGTCGAACTGCTCGGTGCGATGCTCGTCCGGGACGGTGTGGCGCAGCGCCCGGTACGCGTCCGACAGGTAGCGCAGCAGTCCGCCCTCGCTGCGCTGGAGCTTGTAGAAGGACACGGCCTGGTTGAAGCTCATCGCCCGCTCCCACATGTCGCGCACGACGGTCTTGGGTGACAGCTTGGAGGCCTCCACCCAGGGGTGCGACTGGGCGTAGATGCCCATGGCGTGCTGGAGGAGCTCGTCGAGGGGCTTGGGCCAGGTGATCTCCTCGAGGCGCTCCATCCGCTCGTCGTACTCCACCCCGTCTGCCTTCATCTGCGCCACCGCCTCGCCGCGGGCCACGAACCGCTGAGCCAGCAGCACCTGGAACGGGTCCTCCAGCACCGCCTCGATGATGGAGACGACGTCGAGGTGGTGGGTGGGTGAGTCCGGGTCCAGCAGCGCCAGCGACGCCACCGCGAACGGGGCGAGGGGCTGGTTGAGAGCGAAATCGTCCCCGACGCCCTCGGACATGGCGCACCACCGGCCATCCGGATCCGCGGCGCTGAGCTTCACCAGCACGCCCGAGCGCAGAAGCGCCCGGGTCAGGGCCAGGGCTCGCCGCGTGAGCTCGCGCTTCCGGCCGGACGGCTCGTGCGACGCCTCGATCAGCGCACGCATGGACTGTGCACCGCTGCCTGGTCGCTGCGCGATGTTGAGCACCGTGGAATGGGTGACCTGCATCCGCGACACCAGCTGCTCCGGCTCGGCGACCACGATCTTGTCGAAGGTGTCCTCGCTCCAGGCGACGAATCCCTCGGGCGGCTTGCGGCGCACCACCTTGCGCCTGGCCTTGGGATCGTCGCCGGCCTTGGCCAACGCGCGCTCGTTCTCGATCACGTGCTCCGGGGCCTGCACCACCACGAAACCCACCGTGTCAAAGCCGGCGCGGCCCGCGCGGCCCGCGATCTGGTGGAACTCGCGCGAGCGCAGGCGCCGCACCCGCGTGCCGTCGTACTTGGCGAGCCCGGTGAACAGCACGGTGCGGATGGGGACGTTGATGCCCACGCCGAGTGTGTCGGTACCGCAGATGACCTTGAGCAGCCCGGTCTGAGCCAGCTGTTCGACGAGGCGCCGGTACTTCGGCAGCATGCCCGCGTGGTGCACGCCGATCCCGCGGCGCACCAGTCCGGACAGGATCTTGCCGAAGCCGGGCCCGAACCTGAACGCCCCGATCTCCTCGGCGATCCGGGCGCCGTCGTGCTTGGTAATCAGGTTGAGCGAGAGCAGCGACTGGGCGCGCTCCAGCGCGTCGGCCTGCGTGAAGTGAACGACGTAGACCGGCGCCTTCTGCTCCTGGATGAGGTCCACAACCCGCTCCTGGAGCGGGGTCATGGACCATTCGAACAGCAGCGGCACCGGCCGCTCCGCGTCGCTGATCAGGCTCGTGGCGCGGCCCGTGCGGCGCGTGAGGTCCTCCGCGAGCGCGGTGAGGTCGCCCAGGGTGGCGCTCATCAGGAGGAACTGCGCCTGGGGGAGCTCCAGCAACGGCACCTGCCACGCCCAGCCCCGGTCCGGCTCGGAGTAGAAGTGGAACTCGTCGGCAATGACGAGGCCGACGTCGGCGGCCCGCCCCTCGCGGAGCGCGATGTTGGCCAGCACCTCGGCCGTGCAGCAGATAATGGGGGCGTCCGCGTTGACTGAGGCGTCACCGGTGACCATGCCGACGTTGTCCGCGCCGAAGACCTGACACAGTGCGAAGAACTTCTCACTCACCAGGGCCTTGATGGGTGCGGTGTAGAAGCTCACCCGATCCGTCGCCAACGCCGCGAAGTGCCCCGCCAGCGCCACCATCGACTTCCCCGAACCCGTCGGCGTGGACAGGATCAGATTGTTACCGGTGAACAGCTCGATGGCGGACTCGTCCTGATGGGGGTAGAGCGAGAGGCCCTGCCCTTCGGCCCACGACGTGAACCGCTCGTAGAGGGAATCGGGATCGGTGGCGACGGGATCGGTGAGCTTCAGCAAACCCTCGCCGATCAGGCGGGGGCCATGACCCACGCCGCCGCGCGGTTCAGGGCGCTCAGGATGGCCTTCATGGAGGCGCTGGTGATGCTGGGGTCCACGCCCACGCCCCACAGGACCGTGGCGTCGTCGCCCTCACCCACCTCGCACTCGACGTAGGCTGCGGCCTTGGCGTCGCCGCCGGCATCAAGCGCATGCTCGGTGTAATCCAGCACCCGCACGTGGGCGCCGGCCTGGACCAGCGCGTCGACGAACGCGGAGACGGGACCGTTGCCCTCGCCGTCGACCTCGACGTTCTTGCGCGTAGGGCCGTCGATGACGGCCCGGACGTGGAACTGCCCGTTGCTGGAGGTGGAGCCGGCCGAGTCCAGGCGCCACGGACCGTCGCTCAGGTACTCGCGCTCAAAGATGGCGAACATCTGGGCCGGGGTGACCTCACCGCCGGAGGTGTCTGTGTGGGCCTGCACCACGCGCGAGAACTCGATCTGCAGCCGGCGCGGCAGGTCCATCTTGTACTCGTTCTTCATCAGGTAGGCCATGCCCCCCTTGCCGGACTGCGAGTTGACCCGGATGACTGCCTCGTAGGTGCGGCCCACGTCGTGGGGGTCGATCGGCAGGTACGGGGCCTCCCAGTCGATCTCGTCGACCAGCTTGCCCTGGCGGGCGGCCTCGGCCTCCAGGTGCTCCAGGCCCTTCTTGATGGCGTCCTGGTGCGATCCGGAGAACGCCGTGTAGACCAGATCACCGGCGTAGGGGTGGCGGGGGTGCACCGGCAGGCCGGTGCAGTACTCCACCGTGCGGCGGATGTGATCGATGTCCGAGATGTCCACCTGCGGGTCCACGCCCTGGGTGTACAGGTTGAGGGCCAGCGTCACCAGGTCCACGTTGCCGGTGCGCTCGCCGTGCCCGAACAGGCATCCCTCGACCCGGTCCGCCCCGGCCATCTGCCCCAGCTCGGAGGCCGCGACAGCGGTGCCGCGGTCGTTGTGCGGGTGCAGGGAGACAGCCACGTGCTGACGGTCGCGGATGTTGCGGATGAAGTACTCGATCTGGTCTGCGTACGTGTTCGGCGTGGAGCGCTCGACGGTGGCGGGCAGGTTGAAGATGATCTCGCGCCCCTCCCCCGGCTGCCACACATCGCTGACCGCGTTGCACACCTCGATGGCGAAGTCCGTGGGCGTCTGGGTGAAGATCTCCGGCGAGTACTGGTAGCCGAACTCCACATCGCGCAGATGCTTGTCCGCGTACTTCATCACCAGCTCGGTGCCGCGGGTGGCCAGCTGGACGCACTCCTGCTCGGAAATGCGGAACACCACCTTGCGGAACAGCTCGGCGGTGGCGTTGTACATGTGGATCGTGCCGCGCTGGGCGCCGACCAGCGACTCTGCCGTGCGGCTGATCAGGTCCTCGCGGGCCTGGGTCAGGACCGAGATCGTGACGTCGTCGGGGATCTTGTTTCCCTCGATCAGCTGCCTCACGAAGTCGAAGTCCGTCTGGGAGGCGGACGGGAACCCCACCTCGATCTCCTTGTAACCGATGTCGACCAGCAGCTCGAACATGCGCATCTTCCGCGACGGGGTCATCGGGTCGATCAGGGCCTGGTTACCGTCACGCAGATCAGTGGACAGCCAGCGAGGTGCCTTCTCGATGCGCTTCGAGGGCCACGTGCGATCCGGCACGTCTACGGGGATGAAGGGCGTGTAGCGGTGCACCGGCATCGGGGTGGGCTGCTGCACGGGTGTGGGCTGCGGGCGGGTGGTGAAAGCGTTCATCTGAGTATCTCCTGGGCTGTATCGGTGCGCCAGACGCGTACAAGCACCGCAGCGAGGGGATCTGGCTCAGAGATTCTGGGCCCCGCTGCGGCAGCCAAGGAGGAGGGTATGCCGTGCCACGTCGGCCACTGTAGCACCGTCGGCGAAGCTTGCCACTACTTGACGGAACCTGCCGTGAGTCCACCGATGAGCCGCCTCTCGATGAAGCTGAAGAGAATCACCACCGGGACGATCGCGATCATGGCCACCGTGAACAGGTACTGCCAGTCCTTGATGTAGAGCCCCAGGAACCGCGGCATCGACACCGTCAGCGGCTGCAGGTTCGTCTGCTGGACGAGGATGAAAGCGGCCGAGAACTCGTTCCAGGTATTGACGAACACGAACACGATCGCCGTGACGATGCCCGGCCAGACGAGCGGAAGCGAGATGCGGAACATCGTCTGCAGGCGGCCAAGCCCGTCGATCAGAGCGGCCTCGTCGATCTCCTTCGGGACCGAGGCGAAGAACGCCTGCATGATCCAGATCGCGAAGGACAGGTTGAAGGCGGCGTTGATGAGGATCAGCGCGGCCCACACCGCGTAGCTCTGCCACCCCTTGAACTGCTGGAACAGGCCCACCGCCAGCACCGTCGGCTGCAGCATCTGGGTGCAGAGCACCAGGAGGAGGAAGACCATGCGACCCGGGAACCGGAACCGGGCCACGTAGTACGCGGCCGGGGTGGCCACCAGAAGCACCAGCAGGGTGGCGCCCAGCGAGATCACCGCGGTGGCCAGCAGCGATGAGGCCGGGTCCACCTCTGAGGCCCATACGGTGAGGTAGTTGTCCCAGCGTGGCGTGGCCGGAAAGTAGTCAGGGGGGATGTTGGTGATCTCGAGGCGGGTCTTCAGGGAGCTGATGAACATCAGCGCGTAGGGGAAGCCGAAGAAGGCCACGATGACCAGTGACCCGGCGGCGATGAACCAGGGGCTTGGCGGCTTGTTGATGCCGCCCCGGACGGCGCGTTGCTCTCTCACGTTGGCCATGGCTCAGGCCACCTCCTTCGTGGGCTGCACGACGATCAGGTAGATGGCGATGATGACGAGGCAGAACACGAAGTTCAGCACCGACAGCGCCGACGACACCCCTGGACCGAGCGCGCGCTGGTACTCGAACATGAGCGTCGTGGTGATGTGCCCGGTATGGAAGCCGGGGGTTTCCTGCAGCAGGCGAAGGATGGGCAGCGAGTTGAACACGTTGATGATGTTGATCAGCGCCGCCACCGCGATGGCGGGCCTCAGCAGGGGCAGCACGATGAACCCGTAGCGCTGCAGCTTGTTGGTCCCGTCCATGTGCGCGGCCTCGAGCACGTCGTCGGGGATGGCCTGGAGGCCGGCCAGGATCGTGTAGGTCGTGAAAGGGAGGGACACGTAGATGGCCACGAACACCGCGACCCAGAAGGCGCTGGTGGGGTCCTTCGTCCAGGCCCGGGCCGTCTCGATGATGCCGGTGTCCACCATGAGCCGGTTGAACAGGCCCACGTTCTCCTGAAGTCCGTAACGGAAGACTGTCGCGGTCATGACCACGGAACAGGCCCACGGGAGGATGATGAACAGCCGCAGCGCCTTGCGGCCACGAAACTCGATGTTGAGGAACTGGGCAAGGAGCAGGGAGAGCACGACGGTGACTGCGACGACCACGACGACCCACACGACGGTGTTGAGGAGAATCCGCTCCACCGGCACGCCCGGGAACGTCAATGCCCCAGCGGGACCGATGTAGTTGTCGAGGCCGATCGGATCAGGGCTGCGCTTGATGCCGCGGTTGTTGAACTTGAAGAACGACGTGTAGATCATGAGCGCCGCGGGGAAGAGGACCACGCCCGCGATCAGGACGACGGTGGGGAGCAGCCAGGGAAGGGACGTGAGGGTCGCCCTGAGACCGGAGTTCTTCGACCGACGACGCGTGCTCGTGGGCACGCTCGTGGGCGTGGCGGTCAATGACACTTCAGTTCCTCCTGGGTGGGGCCATGGGAACGGGGCGGCACCGGATCACGATGCCACCCCGTCCTGCGTGTGGTCAGGCCTGGGCGTCGACCTGTGCCTGGATCTCGCCGAGAACCTCAGCCGGATCGCCGGTGCCCACCTTGTAGGCCGAGCCCTGGAGCGCGGTCTGGAGAGCATCCCACGTGGGGTTGCCGACAGGCAGGAACTGAACGATGGACAGGGCCTCGAGGAACGCGGCGCCGATCTCGTCGGACTCCGCCTGCCCCTTCTCGATCATCGAGGTGGTCACAGGCAGCAGGCCTGTGCCCTTGTACCACCCCTCGTAGAGCTCGTCGGAGTACAACACGTCGAGGAAGGCCGCGGTGGCCGCCTTGCGGTCCTCGTCGCCGTTGTCGAAAGCGACGATGAAGTCGGTCACGCCGAGCGCCACGCCGTCGCCACCGTCCTTCGCCGGGATCGGGGCGAGGGCGACGTTGATGCCCTTGGCCTGCGCGTCGGAGACGATCGCCGAATGCGCCATCATCATGCCGAGCTTGCCGGCCTGGAACAGGTCGGCGACGTCGATCCGGTTGTCCTCGAGGTTGGCCTGGGTGTAGCCGGCCTCGAACATCTTCTTCATCTGGCCGAAGGCCTCGACGGCCTCAGGGGTGTCCGCCTTCAACGCGTCGCCGTCGGCCCAGTCGCCACCGGCGCCCCAGAGCCATAGCGAGGACTCCACCTGCGCCTCCTCGCGGCCCAGCGGCATTCCGTAGCCGCGGACGTCGCCGCCCAGCGCGACCAGCTTCGCCGACGCCTCTTCGAGCTCCGCCCATGTGGTGGGCGGCTCGGCGATGCCGGCAGCCTCGAACATGTCCACGTTGTAGGCCATCATGCGCGACGTCGCGATGTCCGGCGCAGCCCACTGGGTGCCGTCCGTGCCCATGCCGTTGGCGAGCAGGGAGGGCTCGATGGAGGCGAGGGTCTCAGCGGACATGACCTCGTCGATGGGATAGAGGATCCCGGCCTCGGCCGACGCCGCGAACGCGTTGTCGTTGAGGATGTCGGGGTAGTCGTTGGCCTGGATGCGGGCGGACACCTTGTCGGAGAACCCGTCCCAGCCCTCGATCTGGAGCTCGACGGTGACATCCGGGTAGGTCTCGTTGAACGCGGCGATGACTGCATCCCAGTCGGCCTTCGAGGTGTCCGAGTAGGACGGGGCCATGACCTTGATGGTGGTCTCCAACGAGCCGGCATCCACCGAGGTGGCGTCGCCTGTCGAGGAGGGGGTGGTGTCGCCGCCGCATGCCGCGAGGGTGAGGGCGCTGACGATGGCCACCGCGCTGAACTTGAGGACACGCTTCTTCACGTGCGGTTCCTTCCTGTCTTTCGATCAACCAGGAATGGTTGTTGCCCGTGATACTAGGAGCCGCCCACGAGGGTGCGCGCGAATCGCCCGCGCCGTAATCAAATAGTTACCGTTAACAGGCCAAACGCGCAGAATGGCTGATCGCTGTGCTCAGAATCCGAGCCGGTTGAGGTGCTTCGAGTCGCGCTGCCACTCCTTGAGTACCTTGACGTGCAGATTCAGATGGACGCGCGTGCCGAGCAGAGCGTTGATCTGTTCGCGCGCCTGAGTTCCGATCTCGCGCAGGCGGGCACCTTTGTGGCCGATGATGATGCCCTTCTGCGAGTCCCGCTCCACCACGATGGAGGCGAAGATGTCGGTCAGCGGCTTGTCCTCCGGCCTGTCGGGTCGGGGGAGAATCTCGTCGATGATCACCGCGATCGAGTGGGGCAGCTCATCGCGCACCCCTTCCAGCGCGGCCTCGCGGATGAACTCCGCGATGAGCGTCTCCTCGGGCTCGTCGGTGATCTCGCCGTCCGGGTAGTAGACCGGACCTTCGGGGAGCAGCGCCACGAGCGAGTCTCGGACGAGATCGATCTGATCGCCTTCGGTAGCCGAGCACGGGATCACCTCGGACCATTCGATCCCCAGCTCGGTGGCCACCTCACCGATGTCCACCAGGTGTGAGAGTTGCCGTTGCTTACTCACCAGGTCCGTCTTCGTGGCCAGAGCCACCAGGATGGGCCTGCGCGGGAGCTTGGCGATCTCACCGATGATGAACTTGTCGCCTGGCCCGATGCGCTGGTCGCACGGCAGGCAGACGCCCACCACGTCGACAGATCCCCACGTCTGGAAGACCAGGTCGTTGAGGCGCTGCCCCAACAGGGTGCGGGGGCGGTGCAGGCCAGGTGTGTCGATGACGATGAGCTGGCCGTCGTCCCGGGTCACGATCCCGCGCACTGCATGCCTGGTGGTCTGCGGCTTGCTCGAAGCGATGGCGATCTTCTGGCCGACGAGGGCGTTGGTCAGCGTCGACTTGCCGGCGTTGGGCCGGCCGACGAAGCAGGCGAATCCGGATCGGTAAACAGGCTCAGTCATCGTCGCCTTCCGGGGACTCAGTAGGGGTGAGGTCCGCCTCGGTGAGGCGTCGGGCAAGGACGGTGCCGATCTGGTGGCGCCGGCCGACGGCGCGGTCCGCGATCAGCTCGATGTCGCCGACCACCGTGCGGGCGCCGGGGATGGGCACCACATTGAGCTGCTTGGCCATGAGGCCGCCGACGGTCTCCACGTCATCGTCGTCGAGATCGACGCCGAAGAGGGCGCCCAGCTCGTCGACGGGAAGCCGCGACGAGATCCGGTAGCGTCCCTCCCCCAGGTCCGCGATGACCGGGGCGTCCAGGTCGTATTCGTCGACGATCTCGCCGACGATCTCCTCGAGGATGTCCTCGATCGTGGCCAGCCCCGCGGTGCCGCCGAACTCATCGACGACCACAACCAGGTGAGAGTGACTGAGCTGCATGTCGCGCAACAGATTGCTGACTGGTTTTGAGTCAGGGCAGAAGGTGGCGGGCCGCATCAGCTCCGCGACCGTCTCCCGGCGCTCGGAGTCCGGGAAGTCGTAGACGCGCTTGGACACGTCCTTGAGATAGATGATGCCGAGGATGTCATCGAGGTCCGTGCCGACCACCGGGATCCGGGAGAACCCGGAGCGCAGCGCCAACGACAGCAGCTGGCGCAAGGTGGTGTCCTGCTTGACGAACACCACGTCCGTGCGCGGAACCATGACCTCCTTGACCAGCGTGTCGCCGAGCTCGAAGACGGAATGGATCATCTTCGACTCCCCCGCCTCGATGAGCTCCTGCTTCTCGGCGATGTCGACGAGGTCTCGCAGCTCGGCCTCCGTGGCGAACGGGCCGTCGGCGTAGCCGCGCCCGGGAGTGAGCGCGTTGCCGAGGAGAATCATCAACTGGGCGATCGGCCCGAAGAGCGTGGTGAGGCCCGAGACGAGGGGTCCGAACATCCGCATGGTTCGCTCGGGGTTCTGCCTGCCCAGGGTTCGTGGGGCCACGCCCCACAGGATGAACGACACAGCCAGCATCACGCCGATGGTGACCAGCGCGCGCTGCCAATCCATCTGGAACTGGGTGAACACCACGAGGCCTGCCAGGACGATCGAGGTGATCTCCAGCGTCATCCGGGTGAACATCACGGCGTTGATCGACGGCGCCGGATCCTGCGCGATCAGCTTGATCCGCTCGGCCCCACGCTCATCATGATCCGCCATCCGCTCGGCGCGGGCCTTGGTGGTGACACTCACCGCCGTCTCGACCGCGGCGAGGATGGAGGCGGCCAGAGCGCACGCGAGCGCGATGCCCAGTTCTATCCACTCGGACTGTGTCACGTGGGGTGTTCAACTCGCTCGGGTCGGGGATGCTGTGCGCCGCGAGTCTATCGCAGCCTGGACACGGTCACGAGGCGCCAGGCGGCCCCTGCGCCGAGCACCAGGAGTCCGCCGACGATCGACTGCCACGGCAGCGCCACCACCAGAATCAGGCACAGCACCGCGCCGAGGACCTGCCAGACCCGGGCATAGCGCCGCTCGGCCGGCGCCTGCGTGAAAGCGGCGGCGTTGGCGACGAAGTAGTAGAGCAGGACACCGAAGGATGAGAAGCCGATGGCTCCGCGCAGGTCTGCGACCAGCAGGATCGCGGTCAGCGCCGCGCCGATCGTCAGCTCGATCCTGTGCGGCACCAGGGTGCGGGGATGGGTGTGGTCGAAGAACCGGGGCAGATCCCCCTCCCGCGACATCGCCAGCCACGTCCGCCCGATCCCCGACAACAGGCCCAGCAGCGCGCCGCCCACCGCCGCGACTGCGCCGACCTGCAGCGCAGCCAGCGCGACGGGGTGGCCGCCCACCAGCAGCGCCAGCGGTGCCGTGGACGCGGCGAGGGCCTCATCGCCCACGAGCAGCAGCAGGCTCACCCCGACGAGGGCGTAGAGCACGAGCACGATCAGCAGCGCCGTGACGATGGCCCGACCGATGGTGCGGCGTGGGTCGCGGACCTCTTCGCCCATGGTCGCCACCCGGGCGTAGCCGGCGAAGGCGAAGAACAGCAGGCCCGCGGATTGGAGGACGCCGTACCAGCCGGAGGCCCCACTTGGCAGGGTGACCAGGGCCCCGGTGGGGCCGGAGGATTCAGCCCACCCCAGGGCCAACGTCACGCTGAGCGAGAGGAGGGCGAGCCCGGCCAACACCAGTGCAGCCTTCGCCGTCCGGGTGACGCCGAGCAGGTTGACGCCCACCATCAGCCACACAGCTCCGATCGCCACCGGCACCCGCCACACGTCAGGGGCCAGGTAGGCGGCCATGGTCATCGCCATCGCCGCTACCGACGCCGTCTTGCCGACCACGAAGCTCCACCCGGCCAGGAAGCCGGGCCACTCCCCCAGCCGCTCACGCCCGTACAGGTAGGTGCCGCCGGCTGACGGGTACTGCGCAGCCAACTGAGCCGAGGACGTCGCGTTGAGCCACGCCACCACGGCCGCGAGCACAAGCCCGAGGAGCAGGGCGCCGCCTGCGGCGCGCGCCGCTGGAGCCCACACCGCGAAGACCCCCGCCCCCACCATGGATGCCACACCGATCGCGATGGCGTCGGTCAGGCCGAGGCTGCGCCTCAGCTGCGACCGCGGGCCTGATCCCACGCTGCGATGATCCTGTCGTTGAGTCCGAACATGAGGGCCTTCTCCTCCGGCTCGGCGTGGTCGTGGCCGAGCAGATGCAGCAGGCCGTGGATCAGCAGGTACTCGGCCTCACCGTCGACGCTGCGCCCGTTGTCCGGCGCCTGACGGGCCGTCACCTGGGGGCAGAGCACGATGTCGCCGAGCAGGCCCATCGGCGGCTCCTCGTCGTCCTCGGGTGCCCGCAGCTCGTCCATGGGGAAGCTCATCACATCGGTGGGGCCGGGCAGGTCCATGAACCGCTCGTGGTAGTCCGCCATGGTGGTCTCGTCGACGAGGAGGATCGACAACTCGGCCTGGGGGTGGATCCGCAGCTTGTCCAGCGCGAAGCGTGCCAGCTCGATGAGCCCCAGCTCATCGGCCTCGACGCCGGACTCGTTGTTGAGATCGATCACTTGGCACCCCGGTTCTCCGCGGACAGACTCTCGAACTGATCGTAGGCGGCCACGATCTTGCCCACCAGCTTGTGGCGCACGACGTCGCGGCTGGTCAGTGTGCAGAACTCGATGTCGTCGACGCCGTCGAGCACCTGCATCACCCCGCGCAGACCGCTCTTCACGCCCCCCGAGAGGTCGATCTGGGTGATGTCGCCCGTCACCACCACCTTGGACCCGAAGCCGAGCCTGGTGAGGAACATCTTCATCTGTTCCATGGACGTGTTCTGCGCCTCGTCAAGAATGATGAAGGCGTCGTTGAGGGTGCGGCCGCGCATGTAGGCGAGCGGCGCCACCTCGACGGTGCCCGAGGTGAGCAGCTTCGGCACCGAGTCGGCGTCGACCATGTCGTGAAGCGCGTCGTAGAGCGGCCGCAGATAGGGGTCGATCTTGTCGTTGAGGGTGCCGGGCAGGAATCCGAGGCGCTCCCCCGCCTCGATCGCCGGCCGGGTCAGGATGATCCGGCTCACTTCCTTGGCCTGCAGCGCCTGGACGGCCTTAGCCATGGCCAGGTACGTCTTCCCCGTGCCCGCGGGCCCGATACCGAAGACGACGGTGTGTCGGTCGATCGCGTCGACGTAGCGCTTCTGGTTGAGCGTCTTCGGCCGGACCGTCTTGCCTCGCGAGGACACGATGTTCTGGGTGAGGATCTCCGCGGCCAGCGCGTGGGGGTCGTCGGCCATCTGGATGACCCGCTCCACGGTCTCAGCGGTGAGTCCCTGCCCCGTGCGGAGAATGGTGACCAGTTCGGTGATCACCTCGGCGGCCTTGGCGACTTCGTTGGACGGGCCGGACAGGGTGATCTGAGTTCCGCGGACGTGCAGGTCCGCGTCGAGCTCGTCCTCGAGGATGCGGAGGAAGTCGTCGCGGGGGCCCAGTAGATTGACCAGGTCAATCGAGGGGGGAACCGACACGGTGCGGATGGCGTGCTGCTGGTCCAACGAGTGCGTGTTCAGGGCGTGATCCTTGTCTGACATGCGATCGGCGTGTCCCGCCGAACAGCCTTCAGTCTAGGGAACCACTGATCAATGCTGTTCTCGGTGAGGACGTGCCGGGCGGGATGAGATGGTGCCACTACAGCTGGTGCGTGTACTTGACGTCCATATCCAGATGGAGGGGTGCCAGATCGCCCGATCCGGTACACCGCAGCCAGGACATGATTGCTCAGTGGTTTCCCTGGGCGCGCCGTCGGATACTTCAGCGCTCCAGGAGCGAGAGGTCGTCCTCGTCCTCCGAGATGATGTGCATCGCCGCCTCCTCCGCGCTGGCGGCGCCGCCCCCGAATCCGACGTCCACGCCCAGCGTGTGCTCAGTACCGCCTCCGGCCTGTACCGCCATCAGGCGACCTGCCCGGGCTGCGCCAAC
The DNA here is from genome assembly GCF_014164775.1 of Tessaracoccus sp. MC1679. Classification (GTDB taxonomy): domain Bacteria; phylum Actinomycetota; class Actinomycetes; order Propionibacteriales; family Propionibacteriaceae; genus Arachnia. Next base: position 168,620 of record NZ_JACJGB010000004.1, on the reverse strand, counting down.
CTCGCGGGGCTCGCGGGTGGGGTTCCAGTCGTCTTCGGCTGGGGCAGGCTCTGGCTCCTCCTGCTTCATCCGCATCTCGAGGGTCTCACCGCGGTGCATCTCCTCAGGTGTGTTCCCGAAGCCCTGCGCTGGAGACCACTTCTCCGGGGTGACGTAGCCCTCGTCCAGGACGTCCTCTACCCCGCGGTCAATCAACGAATCGGCGGGCTGCAACTGGTCGAGCTGCTCGGACTCGTCGGGCATGTACTCCATTGCAATGTCGTCCATAAATGAATCTTGCCACCCTGCGGGTCCCCCCGCGGCGTAACGCGCAGGCTCCCGGGGAACTCGCCTGGACCTCGCTGAAGGCTCCAGAGCAACGGCACCAGCGGCGTATAATGCGGCGGTGCATCAGACCCAGGACGCCCCACCATCCGGAGCCGACGTGAGGTTCGCCGAGCGTCCTCGCGGGGTGTTTGACGTTGTCGTGGCCCTGTTTGTGGCGCTGCTGCTGATCAGCAACGTCTCGGCGGTCAAGCTGATCCAGTTCGGACCGGAGTGGACCCCGTTCGGGATCCCGGTGCTGCCCCTCATCACGGACGGCGGCGCGTTCCTCTTCCCCCTCACCTACGTCCTGGGCGACGTCCTCGCCGAGGTCTACGGCCTGAAGGGCGCCCGGCGGGCCATCGTCCTCGGTTTCGCGGTGTCGATACTGGCGTCGGTCACGTTCCTCGCGGTGGGCGCCGCACCCGCGGCCGCCGAGTGGCCCAACCAGGAGGCCTTCACCGCGGTGCTGGGGTTCGTGCCGCGCATCGTCGCGGCGAGCCTGCTGGGGTACCTGGCCGGCCAGTTCCTCAACGCCTGGGTCCTGGTGGCCATGAAGCGCCGCTCCCACGACGGATCGTTGTGGGCCCGGCTGCTGGGCTCCACAGTGGTGGGAGAGGCGGCCGACACGGTCATCTTCTGCGTGGTCGCGTTCGCCGGGGTGGTGAGCGGCGCCACCCTGCTCAACTACATCGCGGTGGGCTACCTCTACAAGGTGCTGGTGGAGGCGCTCTTCCTGCCGGTGACCTACCGGGTGATAGCGATGGTGAAGAGGCGCGAGCCGAGCTACGGCCGATTGGCGTAGAACCGGCCCAGGCTCTCGTCCCGGAAGGCGTGAAAGTCCCCTGACTGCAGCGCCTCGCGCATCCGGTCCACCAGACGCACCGTGAATCTCTCGTTGTGGATCGTGGCCAGCGTGGCCGACAGCATCTCCTTGCCCTTGAACAGGTGATGCAGGTAGGCGCGGGTGTAGTGGGTGCAGGTGTAGCAGTCGCACCCGTCCTCCAGCGGTTCGAAGGATCGGCGATGCCGGGCGGTGTTGACGTTGTAGCGGCCATCGGCGGTGTAGATGGCGGCGTTGCGCGCGACACGTGAGGGGTTCACGCAGTCGAACGTGTCTGCGCCCCGCTCTACTGCGGCGAACAGGTCGTCGGGCTCGGAGATGCCCAGGAGGTGTCGAGGCTTGTCCTCCGGCAGCTCCTCCACCATCCATCCGATCGTGGTGCCCAGGTTCTCCTTCTCCAAGGCACCGCCCAGGCCGAAGCCGTCGAACGACTGCCCGTCCACGTCCAGCCCGGCGAGGTCGCGCGCGGCCCGGCGACGTAGATCCTCGTACTGCGCCCCCTGGATCACCCCGAAGAGGGCCTGGTACGGCCTGCCTTCGCGCTCGAGCGTGAGCCGCCGATGCTCCGCGAGGCAGCGCACTGCCCAGCTGTGCGTCCGCTCAACCGAGGACTCCTGGTAGGCGCGCGTGTTCATCAGCGTGGTCAGCTCGTCGAAGGCGAACATGACGTCCGCGCCGAGCTGGTGCTGAATGCGCATCGATGACTCCGGCGTGAACCGGTGCCGGGTGCCGTCGAGGTGGGACTTGAAGGTGACGCCGTCGTCGTCGACATGCGCCATCCGCGTCTTCCCCTCTGCGATGACGTCGTCGTCGGCCAGGCCGGTGGTGTCCATCGCCAGCACCTTCTTGAAGCCCGCCCCGAGGCTCATCACCTGGAACCCGCCAGAATCCGTGAAGGTGGGCCCGGGCCAGTTCATGAAGCGGCCCAGCCCGCCGGCCTCGTCGATGAGGTCCGAGCCCGGCTGCAGGTAGAGGTGGTAGGCGTTGGCCAGTACCGCCTGCGCGCCCAGGCCGGCCACCGCCTCCGGCAGCACGGACTTCACGGTGGCCTTGGTGCCCACCACTACGAAGGCCGGGGTCTGGATCTGCCCGTGTGGGGTGTGGATGACGCCCGTGCGACCCCCCGCATCCTCGAGCCGCTCGCCGACCTCGAATGAGAAGCTCACGGGCGCCTGGCCAGCACATCCAGCTGGCCGAGCGCCACGGCGGCCGCCGTCGAGGTCCTCAGGACGCCGTCGCTGATGGTGACCAGCTGCGCGCCGGCCGCCACGAACCGGTCGAGTTCCTCGGGCGCGATGCCGCCCTCGGGCCCGACGATCACCAGGCCGGTGCCCTCCTCGGGGAGTTCGACGTCTGCGATGTGCTGGGACGCGTCCTCCTGCAGGACCAGCGCCACGTCAACGCCGGCGATGGCGCCCACGACGTCCGCAGTGGACACCGCCAACACCTCGGGCACGAACATCCGCCGTGATTGCTTGGCCGCCTCGCGGGCCGTGGCTCGCCACTTGTCCAGCGACTTGTCCGCCCGATCGCCCTGCCAGCGCACGATGGAGCGGGCGGACTGCCACGCCAGGATCTCGCGGGCGCCCAGCTCCGTGGCCATCTGCACCGCGAGGTCGCTGCGGTCCCCCTTGGCCAGTGCCTGCACCACGCCCCAGACGAGCGACGGCGAGGGGGCCGCGATGACCTCGAGGATCCTGGCCACCAGTTGGCGCCGGTCCGCCTCGATCACCTCGGCCCGAACCCCGATCCCGCGGCCGTCGGACAGCAGGACGTTCTCCCCCACCGCGACGCGCTTGACCGCGACGGCGTGGTGAGCCTCATCCCCCGTCACGACGACCAGCTCACCTGGTGACAGGTCGCCCGTGAACTCGGCGAGGAAGAGGGGGTCGGTCACGAGAACCACTCGGAGAGCTTGCCGAACACTCCCTTGTGCCCCTTCGCCGCGATGGCCTCCGGGACCGATTCGTCGCGCTCCTCAGCGAGGAGGCGCAGCAGCTCGCGCTGCCGGTCATCGAGCTTGGTGGGGGTCTGGACCAGCAGTGTGACGCCCAGGTCCCCGCGGCCGCCGCCGCGCAGTCTCGGAACCCCGCGCCCCTTGATCCCGATCCGGGTGCCCGCCTGCGTCCCGGCCGGGACCTCGACGGACACGGTGCGGTCCTCTACCGCGGACTGGTCCCAGTCGGCCTCGAGAGTCGCGACGTCCACCGTGGTCCCCAGCGCGGCCGCGGTCATCGGGAGCCTGACCACCACCTCCAGGTTGTCGCCCTCGCGGCGGAACGTCTCGTGGGGCAGCACGGACAGCTCCACGTAGAGGTCTCCGGCAGGTCCGCCGCCCGGGCCCACCTCACCCTGCCCCTCCAGGTGGATGCGGATGCCCGTGGACACGCCGGCGGGAATCCGGACCTGCAGCGTCCGCGTGGTGCGCACCCGTCCCTCGCCGGAGCACTCACCGCACGGACGCGGGATGACCGTGCCGTATCCGCGGCAGGTGGGGCAGGCCTGGGCGGTGCGGATGTCGCCGAGGAAGCTGCGCTGGATCTGGCTGACCTCGCCCGCGCCGTCGCACGTGGTGCAGGTCACCGGCTCCGAGCCGGGCTCGCCGCCCGCGCCGCTGCACTTGGGGCACACCACGGCGGTGTCCACCTTGAGAGGCTTCGTCACACCGAAGACCGCCTCGTGCAGTTGGAGGGAAACCCTCACCAGCGCGTCCTGGCCTTGACGGACGCGGGATCGGGGGCCACGCCCCCCTGCCGCGCCGAACATGGCGTCGACCAGATTGGAGAAGTCGAACCCCCCGGCGAACCCGCCGCCGAAGCCGGAGAAGCCGGCGCCCTGGCTCATCGGGTCGCCGCCCCGATCGAACACGGCGCGCTTGTTGGGGTCGCTCAGGACCTCGTAGGCCTCGTTGAGTTCTTTGAACTTCTCGGCCGCGCCCTCTTCCTGGGCGACGTCGGGGTGCACCTTCATGGCGCGGCGGCGGTAGGCCTTCTTGATGGCCTCGGGGGTTGCGTCCCGCTCGACGCCAAGGATGTCGTAGTAGTCCTTGCTCATATCTTCTTGCTTCAGCCTTCGGGTGGGGGATCTAGCCTTCGTTGAGGAATCTGCTCACGTACCGCGACACTGCTCGCACCGCGGAGATGTGGGACGCGTAGTCCATGCGGGTGGGTCCGACGACGCCGAGGCTGGCAGTACGCTCCACACCGTAGCCGGACGCGATGAGGCTGCTGCCCCGGAATCCCTCGGCGGTGTTCTCCTCGCCGATGCGCACCGTCACGTCGTCGCCCGCAGCCTCGCCCAGGAGTCGCATGAGCACCACCTGCTCCTCCAGCGCCTCCAGCAGTGGGCGCAGGTTGGTCTCGAACGCCTGGCTTGAGGCGAGGTTGGGCAGCCCGGCCACCACAACGTGCGCGGCCGGCTCGGCGGCGATGGCCTCCAGGACCGCGGCGACCACCGGGCCCGCGAACGGCCTGTCATCGGGTGCGACTCCCTCCAGCATGGCGGCCAGAGCCCCGGCCGCATCCGCCGGCGTCCGTCCGACAATGGCCTCGGCGATCCGGTTCCGCAACGCCTGCAGCCGGCCCTCGTCCGTGAGCGGAGTCTCCAACATGGTCTGATCCACGCGGCCCGAGGACTGGACCACGATGACCATCAGGCGCTCGGGCGTCAGGAGCAGCAGCTCGACGTGGCGCACCTGGGTGCGCTGCGCCACCGGATACTGCACGATGGCCACCTGGCGGGTCAGCTGGGCCAGCAGCCGGACGGTGCGCATGACCAGATCGTCGACGTCGGCGGTGCCGTTGAGATAGGTGGTGATGGCGCTGCGCTCAGCGGGCGACAGCGGCTTGATGTGGGCGAGCCTGTCCACGAAGAGCCGATAGCCCTTGTCGGTGGGGATGCGGCCGGCGCTGGTATGGGGCTGCATGATGTAGCCCTCCTCCTCCAGCACGGCCATGTCGTTGCGGACCGTGGCGGCGGAGACGTCCAGCTTGTGGCGTTCAACCAGCGCCTTGGAGCCGACCGGCTCGCGGCTGGCCACATAGTCGGTCACGATGGCCTTCAACACGTCCAGTTTGCGGTCGTCGAGCATGTCACCTCCCAGCTGGCACTCATAGACGGCGAGTGCCAGTGTAGCTGCATCTATGCTGGCTGCCATGACGCTGATCTGGACCCCCGTGACTCCCCGCGTGTACGTGACCACGCTCGATCAGCACCGGGTCAACGTGGGACTCATCGTCGGTGATGACGCGGCACTCCTCATCGATGCCGGTAACACAGCCGCCGAGGGCGCCGAGCTGCTGGCCACGGCCACCGCGCTGGCGGGTGTCCCGGTGACGCATGTGGCGCTGACGCACGGCCACCACGATCACGTCGGCGGCCTCCCAGGCATGTCGGGTGTCCAGGTGGTCGCGCACGAGGACCTGGACGACCCCGGGGTGACACGGAGGTTCTCGATGGCCCTGGCGCTGCACCTCGGCGGACAACGGGTGGAGCTGCTGCACTTCGGCGAGGCGCACACCCGCGCGGACATCGTGGCGTTCGTCCCGGAGGCGAACGTGGTGTTCGTCGGGGATCTCCTGGAGGAGGGCGCGGACCCGCAGATCGACGAGTCCACCTCGCTTGCCAACTGGCCCACCGTCCTCGACGGCGTACTCGGCGCCAGCAGCTCCCTCACCAGGTTCGTTCCCGGCCACGGGGCGGTGGTGGACCGTGAGTTCGCGTTCGTGCAGAGGGCGGAGATCGCGATGCTCTACAGCTCGTGCGAGATGCTCATCCAGCAGGGTGTGCGGGCGGAGGAGGCGGCCACCGCCGTCGAGTGGCCCTTCGGCCCGGAGACTCTTGCCCTCGCCCTGCCCAAGGCCTACGCCGAGTTGGCGGCCAAGGGTGTGGAGCCGAAACGGCAGCTGCCCATCCTCAACCTGTGATCTGATCCTGTGGTCAGCTCTGGTGAGCGGGCCACGTCTCCAGAGCGGTCTGCCAGGTGTCGGCATCCCGCGCCACGATCAGCCCCCCGCTCCGTGTCTGGAGGCCGTAGTCCACGCCGTCGACCGTTCTGCTCACGCCCCCGGACTCGGTGACCATGAGCGACCCCGCGAGATGGTCCCACGGGTGCAGGGTGGAGTACACGAGGAAGTCCACGTCACCATGCAGCACCATCGGGTAGTCGAATGCGCAACACCAGGCGCTCCGGGTGACGGGGCTGAGGCGTCCAGCTGCCGTGAACCCGTGCAGAGCACGTTTGGCCGTCGCCCCTAGTGGGAGGCGCCCGTTGGGGGTCCGCGCGATGGGGGCGCCGTTGAGCGCGGCGCCTGCGCCGTGCTCGGCCACGTAGGCGCGGCCCGTCTGCGGCTGATAGATCCAGCCACGGGTGGTGACCCCGTTGCGCACCTCCGCCAGCATCACGCCGTACTCGTCGCGTCCTGAGACGAAGTTGCGCGTGCCGTCGATGGGATCGATGAGGAACGCGTGCTCTGCCCCGTGGACACCGTCGAGCAGGCTCGGGTCGGCGAACACGCCCTCCTCTCCGACGATGACTGCCGATGGGTAGACGCCACGGAGGAGCCCACTCAGATACACCTCAGCTTCGCGGTCCGCCACGGTGACGAAGTCTCCGGGATTTTTCTCCTCGACGTCACCGGCGGCCAGCTGCCGGAAGCGCGGAACCACCACCTCTGAGGCCGTTTCCTTCAGCAGGTCCAGGATGCCTTGGGTGTCCATGCGACTCACCCTATCGGCGTGTGGGCGATCACTCGTCTTCGAGATGGTCCTGGGTGACGAAGTCGATGAGAGTCTCCACCTTGGTGAGCAGCTGGGGCTCCAGGTCGCGCCAGGAGGCCACGCGCGCGAGGATGGCCTGCCAGCCGCGCGACACGTCGGCCTGATCCTCGTGTGGCAGCCCCATCGCCTTCAGGGTGCCCTTCTTGAAGTCCACATCCCTGGGCACCTGGGGCCAGGACTTCAACCCGACGCGCTGGGGCCGGACCGCCTGCCAGATGTCGATGAACTCGTGCCCCTCGACCAGCACCGTGTCGCGGTAGCCGGCCGTGTAGACCTGCTTCGCGATCCGGGATTCCTTGCTGCCCGGCACGAGATGGTCGACGAGGATGCCGAGCCGCCGCCCCGGCTCGGGAGCGAATTCAGCAACAATCCCGGGGAGATCGTCGATGCCCCCCAGGAACTCGACGACGACGCCGACGTGACGCAGATCCTCGCCCCAGACCTTCTCGATCAGCTCGGCGTCATGCCGGCCCTCGACGTAGATCCGGCTGGGCAGCGCAACCCGGGCCTTCGTCGGCCCTGTGGAGGATCGGGATCCTGAGGCCGTGTACTTGGGGCCGGCCGGGGCGCCCCGCAGAGGGGGGCGCAGCGCCACCGGCTGCCCCTCGAGGAGGAAGCCCGGGCCGAAGGGCGCGGCGCGGCGCTTGCCCCGCCGGTCCTCGAGCAGCACCACGGCGTTCTCCCAGCCGACGACGGCGCCGCAGAAGTCGTCGAACTCCACCACAAGGTCCAACTCGACGGGCACGTCACGCGTCTGCTTGAGATGCGCCTTCTGCCATCCGGGGGTGAGCACGTCTCGTGAGTAGCGATCCACGGGGTGCGACGCTATCAGCGCCGCATGCCCTTCTGCTTCAACGACACCCGCTCGCGTCAGTCCAGCAGGTCTCGGACCACGCCGTCGGCCAGGAGCCGGCCCTCACGGGTGAGCTTCAGGCGGTCGTCGTGCACCACAGCCAGCCCACGGGAGGCGATGTCGGGGATCCGCCCCCGCTCCGAGGGGGTCAGGACGTCCAGGGGGACGCCGTCGGCCAGGCGCAGCTCGAGCAGCACCCGCTCAACGTGGCGTTCCTTGTCCCCCAGGATCTCGCGGGCCAGCGCCGGTGACTCGCCGGCGGCCAGGGCCGCGGCGTAGCTGCGGGGGTGCTTGCGGTTCCAGAATCGGACTCCGCCGATGTGCGAATGGGCCCCGGGGCCCACCCCCCACCAGTCGGCTCCCCTCCAGTAGGCGAGGTTGTGCCGGCACTCTCCGCCCGGACGGGCCCAGTTGCTCACCTCGTAGTTGGCGAGCCCGAGCGCGCCCAGGGTCTCGTCGGCGAGGAGGTACTTGTCTGCGAGGTCGTCCTCGTCGGGCATCGGCAGCTCTCCGCGGCGCACCTGCGCGGCGAGCCTGGTGCCCTCCTCGACGATCAGCGAGTAGGCACTCACATGGTCCACGGGGGCGGAGGTCACCGCGTCGAGGCTGGCGCGCCAGTCGTCGAGGGACTCCCCCGGCGTGCCGTAGATGAGGTCCAGGCTCACGTGCTCGAACCCGGCCTCCCTCGCCCACCGCGCCGCCTCCAGGCCGCGGCGGGGGGTGTGCTGACGCTCAAGGACGCGCAGCACATGCGGCACCACCGACTGCAGGCCGAGCGAGAGGCGGGTGAATCCTTCCGCGCGGAGCGTGTCCAGATAGTCCGGGGTGAGTGTCTCGGGGTTCGCCTCGGTGGTCACCTCCGCGTCGGGCTCCAGTTCGAAGCGCTCCCCGACGGCGCGCAGCAGCCCGGCGAGGCCCTCGGCTGGCAGCATGGTGGGGGTCCCGCCCCCGAAGAACACCGTCTGCACGCGGCGGCTCCCCAGGATGCGGGCCGCGAGGTCCAGCTCAGCCACCGCCGCGCCCACATAGGTGTCGGGCGACAGGTCGCCGAGCTCGCTGGGTGTGTAGGTGTTGAAGTCGCAGTAACCGCAGCGCACCCTGCAGAAGGGCACGTGGACATAGAGCGACAGCGGGCGGCCGGGATCCAGGGCGGACGCGGGGAGGGAGCCGTCGCGGGGGGCCGGGTCGCCGTCGGGGAGTTGTGCCACCCCGCCAGCCTACGGCGCGACGGCTCAGCCGAGCTTCCGCAGCAGAAGCACCAGATCCTCGCGGGTGGGTTGCGCCGGGTTGGACGGGGTGCAGCCGTCCTCCAACGCCGAGGACGCCATCTGGTCGATCGCGGCCCGGAACTCGTCCTGCGCCACCCCTGCCTCGACGATCAGCTCAGGGATGCCCAGCTGCTGGTTGAGGCGGCGGACGCCCGCCACCAGGGAGGTCACCGCCGCCGAGCCGGTGGCCGACGGGGTCACGAGCCGGCCAAGACGGGCATAGCGGGCTGCGGCGAGCGTGCTGCGCTCCGCGTTGAACGCGATGACGTGCGGCAGGAGCATCGCGTTGAGCCGGCCATGGGCCACCGGGAAGTGACCGCCGAGGGCGTGCGCGAGGCTGTGGGTGATCCCCAGCCCCACATTGTCGAAGGCCATCGCCGCCAGACAGGACGCGTTGTGCATGTGACCGCGGGCGTCGCGGTCCTCACCGTGGGTGTAGCAGCGCACGAGGTGAGCGAAGACCAGTTCCACCGCCTTTTCCGCCAGGGCGTCGGAGAAGTCGCAGGCACCCGTCGACACGTACGCCTCGACGGCGTGGGTGAGGACGTCCATGCCGGAGTCGGCGGTGATCCGAGGAGGCACACCGATGACCGCCTCCGGGTCCAGGATGGCGAGCTTCGCCACCATCTCCGGGGAGACGAGCGGGATCTTGGTGTGGGTCCGTTCGTCGGTCAGCACGGCGAAGGACGTGACCTCGGACCCCGAACCGCTCGTTGTGGGGATGGCGATCAGACCCTCGGTGGCGCCGAAGCCGGAGTCCAGCGCCGCCTTGTGCATGGCCTTGGCCGCGTCCATCACCGAGCCACCGCCGGTGCGCGTCATGGGGCCCAACCGCCCCGCGACACAGGTCGAACTCAGCCGCACGGACGCCTACGCGCTGGGCGTCGCGGCACCCATGGCCCAATCGGGTCACCTGGAGGACGCCGCGCCGATCGAGATCTCGGGACCAGCTGGGCGGGTGGCGTGCACCAATGCGGCCATCGTCGCAGGACGCCACATCCATATGAGTCCCGCCGACGCGGCCGCACTGGGGCTCTCCGACCAGGACCGCGTCAGCGTGCTCTTCGAGGGCGAGCGCGGCGGCCGGCTGGACCACTTCCTCATCCGCGTGAAGGACTCCTATCTCGCCGAACTGCATCTGGACACCGACGAAGGCAACGCCGTCGGTGCCCGGACCGGCGACTACGTGCGCATCGTGAAGGACTGATCCCATGCTCGCCTCCCCCAGCCGCCACCTGCAGACGTTCGCACACCTCGTGCGCACCGAGCAGGTCACCCCCGGCACCGGCGCACTGCGCCTCGGCGTCGACCTCGGCACGGCCAACATCGTGCTCGGGGTGGTCGACGACGCCGGCGCGCCCGTCGCCGGGGCGTGGCGTCGCGCCACCGTGGTCCGCGACGGGGTGGTGGTGGACTGGCTCGGCGCCGTCCGCGTGGTCGGCGCGCTGAAGGCAACGCTGGAGGAGCGGGTTGGCACCCGCTTCGAGCGTGCCACGGTCGCGGCGCCGCCCGGCATCGACGCCGGCACCGCGAAGGTGTTCGGCAACGTGCTGGAGTCCTGCGGGATGCACACCACAGAGATCGTCAACGAGCCCGTCGCGGCCGCGACCGCGCTCGGGGTGCGCGACGGCACTGTCATCGATGTCGGTCACGGCACCACCGGCGTCTCCCTGCTGCGCGGCGGGCAGGTGGAGTTCTCCATCGATGAGGCCACCGGCGGTCACCACATGACCCTCGTGATCTCGGGCGCCCTCGGCATGGGCTACGACGAGGCCGAGGACTTCAAGCGCGACCCGGACAACGCCGAGCTGGTATTCGGCCTGATCCGCCCCACGCTGGAGAAGATGGCCACCATCGCCCGCGACGCCCTCCGCGGCGCCGGTGATCCCGGGACCATCCACCTCGTCGGCGGATCGAGCTCGTTCCCCCGGGCCGCCGAGGTCTTCGTCGATGTGCTCGGCCACGACGTCGTGCGCTCCGTCGAGCCGCTGTTCCCCACCCCACTCGGCACCGCGATGCGGAGGACCCCTTGAACGAATCGCAGCTGCGAGACCTCATCCGTGAGGTGATCGCCGGCCTCATGCCCCAGCGGGTCGCTCCCCGTCCTTCGTCGACGACCGGGCTCGTCCTGTTCACCGGCGCACTCCTCGGGTTCGAGGAGGCCTGCGCCTCGCTCACCCGCCTGAACCCCCAGATGTCGCTGGACTGGATCCAGACGGACTCGGCCCGCAGGGTCCTGGACCAGGACACGATCGCGGGCATCGGCATGACGCCGGCGGACAAGTCGCTGGTGGCCAGCCACGACCTCCTCATCGTGCCTACGTTCACCGTCAACATGGTGGCGAAGGTGGTCCACGGCGTCGGTGACTGTCTGGCCTCCAACGTCATCGCCGAGTTCATCATGAGCGGCAAGCCCGTCGTGGTGGTCACCAACGCCGCCTGCCCCGACAGCGAGGGCAAGCGTTCCTGGTTCCCCCACATGCCCTCGGGCTACCAGGCGATGCTCCGGAAGAACCTCGCCACGCTGCGGTCCTTCGGGGTGCAGCTGTCCGACGCGTCGCGGCTCGACAGGGCGGTCCTCCGCCAGGCTGGAGATGCGGGCGGCGTCCCACAGCCGGAGGCCCCGGCCGAGCGCGTAGTCACGGAGGCCACCGTCGCCGCCAGGGCCGACGGCGCCATCATCCGACTCCACCCCCGCGCCATTGTCACCGACCTCGCCCGCGAGGCCGCCGCGAAGCGCCACATCACTCTGCAGGAAGGGTCCTGACGTGTACCTCGCCAAGGTGATCGGCACCGTCGTGTCGACGAGCAAGGACGAACGCCTCATCGGCTTCAAGCTGATGCTGACCCGCCGGGTCGACGAGAACGGCGAGGCCACGGGTTCGCCCGAGGTGTGTGTGGACACGGTGGGCGCGGGCACCGGGGAGACCGTCATCGTCACCAAGGGCTCCTCCGCCCGGTTGGCCGCCGATCGCCCCCAGGCTCCCCTCGACGCCACCATTGTGGGGATCGTCGACGCCGTCGAGATCGAGAACGCCTAGCCATGCCCGCCGTCTACACCCGCACCGGAGACCGGGGCGACACCGGGCTCTTCGGGGGATCGCGCGTGGCGAAGCAGAGCCTGCGCGTCGAGGCCTACGGCACCGTCGACGAGGCCAACGCCGCGGTTGGGGCGGCCAAGGCCGCCCTCGACGACGGCCCCTGGCGCGCCCGGCTCCATCAGGTCCAGCAGCGACTCTTCGTCCTGGCCGCAGAACTCGCCAGCGACGCCAAGGGCGCGGCCACGCTCGGCGACACCGTCGGCGACGTGGACATCACCGATCTCGAGCGGCTCATCGACGACTGCCTGGCCATCACCGGGCCACAGCGCGCCTTCGTGGTGCCCGGGCGCGATCAGCGCTCGTCGGCGTTCCACCAGGCGCGGACGGTGGTGCGCCGCGCCGAGCGCCGCACCCTTACCCTCTCCGAGTCCGAGCCGGTGCGCCCGGAGCTCATCAAGTACCTCAACCGGCTCTCCGACGCCGTCTACGCCATGGCCCGCCTGACCGAGACGTGGGCCGACCGCGACCGCATCGAGCGCATGGTCCGCGCCGCGGTAGCGGCCGCCCTCGACGGCCCCGCAGACGGCGCGGGCCTGTCCGCCGATGCCTGCCTGGGCCGCGCGAAGAAGTTGGCCGATGCTGCCGAACGCCGGGCCGCGGAGCTGAACGTGCCCGTCGTGGTGGCGGTCGTCGACGCCGCCGGCAACCCGGTGCTGCTGCACCGGATGACAGGGTCGCTGCTGGCCTCCCTCGACTCGGACGGCAACACGGGCCGCGTCGTGCTGTTCGGCGGCGGCGCGCCGCTCTTCGACGGGCCGACCCTCGTGGGGGGCTTCGGCGTCTCCGGCGGCACCGTCGAGCAGGACTGCGACATCGTGCGTCACGCACTCAACGAAGTCATGGGAGAACAATCATGAAACTGGATCCTGCCCTCATCGAAGCGACGATCCGCCGGGTGCTGGCCAAGCTACCGGCCGACGGGGACACCACAGGCGACGGCGTCTTCGCCGACATGGAGTCGGCCATCGCGGCCGCTGCCAAGGCGTCCCGGGAGTACCTCACCCGGTCGATGTCGGACCGGCGCCGCTACGTCGCGGCCGTCCGCGAGGTCATGCTGCGCCCCGAGAACCTGGACTACATGGCCGTTGAGGCGGTTCAGCAGACGGGGATGGGCGACGTCGCGCACAAGTACCTCAAGAACAAGCTGGCGGCGGAGCTGACCCCGGGCGTCGAGGATCTGGTCACCGACGCGTACTCCGGCGATGACGGCCTGACCACCGTCGAGTACTCCGCCTTCGGGGTGATCGGCGCCATCACCCCCACCACCAATCCCACGGAGACCATCACGTGCAACAGCATCGGGATGCTGGCCGCAGGCAACGCCGTGGTGTTCAGTCCTCATCCGAGGGCCCGGGACCTCTCCGTCTGGCAGGTCAAGCAGATCAACAGGGCGCTCACCGCCGTCGGCGCCCCGGAGAACCTGGTGGTGACGGTCGCCGAACCCTCCATCGAGAACACCACGGCGATGATCGCGCACGAGGACGTGCGCATGATCGTGGCCACAGGTGGTCCAGGCATCGTCAAGACGGTGCTCAGCTCGGGGAAGAAGGCCATCGGCGCAGGCGCGGGCAACCCGCCCGTGGTGGTCGACGACACCGCCGACATCGACCGTGCCGCCAAGTGCATCGTCGACGGAGCCAGCTTCGACAACAACCTCCCCTGCACGTCGGAGAAGGAGATCGTCGCCGTCGACGCGATCGCGGACCTGCTGAAGTTCTCCATGGTCAAGCACGGCGCCTACGAGCTCAACGCCGACGAGCGGGCCCGCGTCGAGGCGGTCATTCTTACCGCCCGCGGCACCCCGGCCGTCGAATGGATGGGCAAGCCGGCCTCAGCGATCCTGCAGGCCATCGGAGTGGAGCCCCCGGCGGGGGTACGGCTGCTCCTCTGCGAGGCGGACCGGGACCACCCGTTCGTGGTGCATGAGCTGATGATGCCGGTGATCGGGATGGTCCGCGCGCCGGATGTGGATGCGGCCATCGACCTCGCCTGCGAGTTGGAGCACGGCAACCGGCACACCGCGATCATGCATTCGCGCGACGTGTCTCACCTGACCAGGATGGCCAAGCGCATCCAGACCACGATCTTCGTCAAGAACGGATCCTCCTTCAACGGCATCGGGATCGGCGGCGAGGGCTACTGCACCTTCACCATCGCGGGCCCAACGGGTGAAGGTCTGACCCGGGCCCGGAACTTCGCACGCCTGCGTCGCTGCGTCCTCGTCGGCGACCTGAACGTCCGGTGACCATGGCGCCGATCAGGATCGCGGTCACCGGCGCGGCCGGCCAGATCGGCTATTCGCTGGTCTACCGGATCGCCGCGGGCGACGTGTTCGGGAACCGGCAGGTCGAGCTCCGGCTGCTGGACCTGCCTGCGGCCATGCCCGCGCTGGCGGGCGTGGCCATGGAGCTGGACGACTGCGCCTCCCCCGTCCTGGCAGGCGTGGAGGTCGGGGATGACCCCCGCCGCCTCTTCGACGGGGTCAACGTGGCGATGCTGGTGGGCGCGTCGCCGCGCAAGGCCGGGATGGAACGCTCAGACCTGCTGCAGGCCAACGGGGCGATCTTCGCGGAGCAGGGCAAGGCGCTGGCGGCCGCTGCGGCCGGAGATCTGAGGGTCGTGGTGACCGGCAATCCCGCCAACACCAACGCGCTGATCGCCCAGCGTAACGCCGACGGGGTTCCGCCCGAGCGCTTCAGTGCCCTGACCCGGCTGGACCACAACCGTGCGGTCTCGCGCCTGGCCCGGCGGACCCGACGTCGTCCTGACGAGGTCACCAGGATGACCATCTGGGGCAACCACTCCACCACCCAGTACGCGGACGTCTACCACGCCCGGATCTGCGGCCGTCCCGCGGCAGACTGGGTCGACGACGGATGGGTGGCCTTCGACTATCTCCCCGAGGTGGCCCGTCGGGGGGCGGCCGTCATTGCCGCCCGGGGGAAGTCCAGTGCGGCCTCGGCGGCCAACGCGACCATCGAGCACGTGCGCGACTGGTTCGCTGGGACCGCGGCCGATGACTGGACCTCGATGGCGGTGGTGAGCGACGGCTCCTACCGGGTGCCGGAGGGGCTCGTGAGTTCCTTCCCCGTCACCACCCACGACGGCTCCTGGAGCATCGTGCAGGGCCTCAGCCACAGCGCCTTCTCCCGCGCGAAGATCGACGCCTCGGTGGCGGAGCTCCGGTCCGAGGAGGCCGCGGTTGCCCGGCTGGGACTGATCTGAGCCCGGCGCTCAGGCCTTCTTCGCAGTGGACTCGTTGGTCGACAATGCGGCGACGAATGCCTCCTGCGGCACCTCGACACGGCCGACCATCTTCATCCGCTTCTTGCCCTCCTTCTGCTTCTCCAGCAGCTTGCGCTTGCGGGAGATGTCGCCGCCGTAACACTTGGCGAGCACGTCCTTGCGGATGGCGCGGATGGTCTCCCGCGCGATCACCCGGGAACCGATCGCGGCCTGGATGGGCACCTCGAACTGCTGGCGCGGGATGAGCTCCTTCAGCTTCGAGGCCATCAGCAGCCCGTAGGAGTACGCCTTGTCCTTGTGCACGATCGCGGAGAAGGCATCGACCGGGTCGCCGTGCAGGAGGATGTCGACCTTGACGAGATCCGAGGTCTCCTCGCCGTCGGGCTCGTAGTCCAGCGACGCGTAGCCCTTCGTGCGCGACTTCAGCGCGTCGAAGAAGTCGAAGATGATCTCGCCCAGTGGCAGCGTGTAGCGGATCTCGACCCGGTCTTCGCTGAGGTAGTCCAGACCACGCTGGATACCGCGGCGGGTCTGGCACAGCTCGAGGATGGTGCCGATGTACTCCGCGGGCGCCAGGATGGTGCTGCGCACCACCGGCTCGTACACCTCCGCGATCTTCCCTTCCGGATACTCGGACGGGTTGGTCACGGTGTGCTCGGAGCCGTCCTCCATCACCACCCGGTAGACCACGTTGGGGGCCGTCGAGATCAGGTCGAGGTTGAACTCGCGCTCTAGGCGTTCGCGGACGATCTCCATGTGGAGGAGGCCGAGGAACCCGATGCGGAACCCGAATCCGAGGGCGCTGGAGCTTTCGGGCTCGTAGGTGAGCGCGGCGTCGTTGAGCTGGAGCTTCTCCAGTGCCTCGCGCAGGACGTTGAAGTCGTCGCCGTCGATCGGATACAGCCCTGCGTACACCATGGGGTTGGGGTGGCGGTAGCCCGCGAGAGCCGAGGAGGCGGGACGGGTGTCGAGGGTGACGGTGTCACCAACGCGGGATTGGCGCACATCCTTGACGCCTGTGATGAGGTAGCCGACCTCCCCCACGCCGATGGCATCGGTTTTGACCGGGTCGGGGGCGATGACACCCACCTCCAGGAGGTCGTGGGTGGCCTGGGTGGACATCATCCGGATGCGTTCGCGGTGGCTCAGTTCGCCGTCGATCACGCGGACGTAGGTGACCACGCCACGGTAGGTGTCGTAGACCGAATCGAAGATGAGGGCACGTGCCGGGGCGTCCGGATCACCCTGCGGGGCGGGAACCTGTTCGACGACGGCGTCCAGGAGCAGCGACACGCCCTCGCCCGTCTTCCCTGATACCCGGAGGACCTCGTCGGGATCGCAGCCGATGATCCCGGCGAGTTCGGCGGCGTACTTCTCCGGATTGGCGCCCGGCAGATCGATCTTGTTGAGAACGGGAATGACGTGCAGGTTCGCCTCGAGCGCCAGGTAGAGGTTGGCCAGGGTCTGGGCTTCGATGCCCTGCGCGGCGTCCACCAGCAGGATGGCGCCCTCACAGGCCTGGAGGGACCGGGAGACCTCGTAGGTGAAGTCGACGTGTCCCGGCGTGTCGATCATGTTGAGGACGTGGGTGACGCCGTCCCTGACCCACGGCATCCGCACGGCCTGGGACTTGATGGTGATGCCGCGTTCGCGTTCGATGTCCATCCGGTCCAGGTACTGCGCACGCATCTGCCTGCCTTCGACGACGCCCGTCAACTGCAGCATGCGATCCGCCAGGGTGGACTTGCCATGGTCGATGTGCGCGATGATGGAGAAGTTGCGGATAATCGCCGGGTCGGTCTTGCCGGGGCGCGGAGCGGGCATGCATCTCCTCGTCGATGAACATGGGGACAGGCCATAATCTCACGGATCCGGCGATGGGGCTAAACCCACCTGGCTGGCGGCGATTTTGCTAGCCGCCAGCGCCTCAGGTAACCTTGACCGTCGCGTGTCCCACGCATGACCGAAACCATTATCACCCGTAAAGAGGCTTGCCCAGTGGCGAACATCAAGTCCCAGAAGAAGCGCAACAAGACCAACGAGATCGCGCGTCAGCGCAACAAGGCCGTCAAGTCGGCCCTGCGCACGCACGTCCGCGCCTTCCGCACGGCCGCCACCGAAGGCGACGCCGAGAAGGCCGCTGAGCTCGCCAAGGTCGCGAACCGCGCTCTTGATCGCGCAGTCAGCAAGGGCGTCATCCATTCGAACCAGGCCGCGAACCGCAAGTCGGCCATCTCGTTGGCCGTCGCCTCCCTCTGACGCACCCCGCGTCACCCGCTTCAGCGTCTTGACCGTCGGTCGTCAAGGCGCTGTTTTGCGTCCCCTGTGTCAGTGACGCCGGAGTCGCAGCACTCCCAGCACCATGCGCTCGAGGGCGAAGTCCGCGTTGGTGGCGGCTCCTTTGACCTCACCATCGGCGCGGGCCACGAGGCGGATGGCATCGGCCACGCCACCGGCCTGCCAGAGGCGTGAGTGCTTCGCGTAGTCCTTGAGCTTCCACGGGGGAATGCCCAGCTGACGGGCCAGGTCTCCCTCTGACATGCGCAGACCCTGGGCCTCCAGGTACTTGCCCATTCCGCGCAGTGCGCCCGCGAGCGCGCTGGTGATCAGCACCGGTGCCGCACCTGTGCTCAACGCCCACCTCAGGCGCTCCAGAGCGAGGCTCGGGTTGCCGGCAAGAACGGCGTCCGCCACGGCGAAGCTTGTGACCTCCGCCCGTCCCGCGAAGTAACGCTTCACCAACGCGGCGTCGATCTCGCCGCTGTCCCCGTCCGAGGCGAGCTGCTCCACGGCTGCGGCGAGGCTGCGCAGGTCGTGGCCGACGGCGGCCACCAGCTCCCCCGCCGCGTCCGGTCCGATCCTCACCCCGCGTCGACGTGCCTCGTCGCCGACGAACCTCGGGAGCTCAAATGGTTTGACGGCAGCGACGGTCTCCGTGCGGACCTTGGCCTTCTTGAGCTTGTCGATGAGCCCCTTGCCCTTCATGCCCCCTGGGTGAACCAGGATGAGACACAAATCCTCGGGCGGATTGCTCGCCACCGCCACCAGCTGATGCACGACCGAGGGCGGACAGCCGCCGACGTCCTCAATGACGGCGACGATGTGGGAGGAGAACAGCGAGCCGCCGACCACCTCGGACAGCATCGAGTCCTCCAGCTCTTCGGCCGAGATCTCGTTGACGTCCGCCTCTGGATGCGCGGCAAGCGCGCGGGCCTTGGTCTCCGCGACGAGCCTGTGCGCGAGAAGCGCCTCGGGGCCCGTGATGAGCAGGGCCGTACCCCACGCCGTAGAAGTCACAGCCCTAGCATGCCAGTGGTCCACGACGATGCGCCTCCGGTGTCGACCCCACGGGTCACGTCGTGGCGCCACGCCACCGCCTCACCACAAGAGTGGCGCCCTGCAGTCCCACGGCGACGGAGCCGTCCTGGTCCGTCCGGGCCACCTCCATCCCATGCTCGGCGGCTAGGCGCAGGGTGCTCTGCGCAGGGTGGCCGTAGTCGTTGTCGAGACCCGACGACGCGACGGCCAGTGCGGCACCGGTCGCGGCGAAGAACCGCGGCTCCTGACGGGATGAGCCATGGTGGGGAAGCTTCAGCACGTGGACCTCGAGCCCGACGCCGTGGGCGGCGGCGCTGCGCAAGGCCACGGACTGGCCAGCGGGTTCAACGTCCCCTGCCACCAGTACCCGGAGCCCACGCACCTCGACCGTCCCCACCACGGAGGCGTCGTTCTCGGGTGATCCCTCCCCCTCCGCCTCGGGCTCCAATCCCCCTGCCTGCTCCCAGGCTGAGGCGGTGCGCCACACCACGTCCCCCACAGACAGCTGCTCCCCTGCCCGCGCGGAGCGGACCTCGGCACCCGCCTCCCGGGCGGCTGACAGCAGCCATGCCGGCTGCCGCCCTGCACGGGTGAGTATCAGTCCTGGCCGGTATCGGCGGATCACCTCCTCCGCTCCACCCGTGTGGTCCGCATGCCAGTGCGTGAGGACCAGCAACGGCACTGCCCCTACCCCGAGAGCGGACAGGCAGCCCACGGTGGGGCCAGCGTCCGGACCAGCGTCGACGAGGACGACGGCGCCGGTCTGAGCCGCGAAGACCGTCGCGTCACCCTGCCCCACGTCGCAGAAGACGACCCCCCAGTCACCGGGCCACCCCGGCGGAGTGGGCCGCACCAGGCAGGAGACGAGCAGCACCATCACGACCGACGCCGCCCCCAGAGGCGTCCGGAGCAGGCTCGGCAGAAGCATCGCCAGCGCAGCCACGGCCACCATCACCACCAGCATCCCAGCGGCGGACGCCTCCCAGTCCCAGGCGGCGGAAGGAAGCGCGGCACCGCCCTCTGCGAGCCACAGGATGGGTTGCGCACACCACCCGGCCAGCCAACCAGGACCGGCTGCCAGTGCGGGAGCCCAGCACAAGAGGGCCGCCGCCAGCCCAAGCACGGTGGTGGGGCCGACGAACGGCCCGGCCAGGGCATTGGTGATCACTCCCACCATGGAGACCTGATCGCTGATTCCGGTGACAATGGGCTGCGTGGCGAGCTGGGCCGCCATCGGCACTGCGATGGCCTCTGCTGCCCACCGCGGCGCCCACCTCGTCAGTGCCCGGACCAGGCTCGGCCCCAGCAACACAATGCCCGCGCAGGCAGTCACCGACAGCGCGAAACCTGCTGATCTGGCCAGCCACGGGTCAAGCCAGGTCAGCGCCAGGATTGCCACGCTCAGGGCGCGCATGCTGCGCCCCCCGGTCCCGACGCCGACGGCGGCCAATGCCACCAGGCCCATCGCTGTGGCGCGGAGCACCGATGGCTCCTGCCCGCACACGAGCACGAACGCCGCCACCCCTCCCACCGCGGCCGCGCGCACCCACCAGCCACGAAGCCCGACCGCTCTGACGGCGGCGAGCACGACCCCCAGCATCAGGGTGAGGTTGGCTCCGGACACCGCCATCAGATGGGTCAGGCCCGTGACCTGGAACTGGTCTCGCATCTCGTCGTCCACGCCCGAGGTGTCGCCAACCACGAGCGAGGGCACCAGTGCGGCCTGCCGCGGCGGCGACTGGGCGACAGCCTCTCGGAGTCCGTGGCGCATGGCCGTGGCCCCCGCATCGAACAGGTGGGGAGCCCGCACCATGTCCAGGAGCTCGCGGAGGCTCAGCACCGCGACGGCAGAATCATCCGGGCGAGGCTCGCCCATCCGCACCTGGGCGAGATACTCCGCCCCCGGCACCGACTCCACCAACGCGGTGCCGTTGCGTCCAGAGGCAAGGACGACGACGGGCACGGCGGCCTCGACGCGGCGGCCACGGGCCTCCACCCAGACCAGCCGGGCCCTGGCCACGACGGCCTCTGCGGTCTGCTGGGGTTCGGCGAGGATCCGGATTCTCACCGTGCCCACGGCACCGGCTTCGGCGAAGGCCGCGACGGGAGAGCTGTGTCGCTGCCAAGCCTGCACCCCGGAGGTCAGTCCGGTGACGGTGAAGACCACGACCACCACGCAGGTCCACATCCGGCCCAGTCGTGCCGCCACAAGGGCAATCAGTCCGAGCCCCACAACCATGGCCAGCAGCGGCCCAGGATCCGGACGCCAGCCGGTGGTGGCGATCCAGGAGGCACTCCAGGCCGCCGCCGCCAGCGGAACCAACCGCCAGTCATGGCCAGCGGCCCGTGGCTGCCCACCCTCATTCCCGACCTGCATGACCCACTCTCGGTAGGACCTGACGCCATTTCCCTCCGCGCCGACCGGTTGTGGATAACGGCGGTGCTGGGGCGCCCCGACCTGAGACGGGTCGGACGCTTCTGGACGTGTCGTCTATGGATGCCAACCATCGGGAGAGGAGGGCGCGGGAGCTGTCGCTTGGCGCGCACCACGTTCGCGCTAGACCCGGACCAGCAGTTTCAGCTTCTCGAAGGTCTTAGGCCCGATCCCGCTGACCTCCTGCAACTCCTCGACGGCCGTGAATCGGCCGTTCTCCTCCCTCCACGCCACGATGGCGCCCGCCATCACTGGACCCACCCCGGGGAGGGTCTCCAGTTCGGCCACCGTCGCGCTGTTGAGGTCGACAGCCCCTGGGGATCCTCCGCCCGCGATGGCGCCGGAGGCCCCGTTGAGCTCGCCCTGGGGATCCCCGGAGGTTCCGATGATCACCTGCATCCCCTCGCTCACCGGCGCAGCCAGATTCAGCTGCGCCGGATCCGCATCTGGTAAGAGCCCGCCGGCCGCCTCGATCGCATCCTGGACGATCGAGCCCTCAGGAAGCGTGATGACCCCCGGGTGAAGCACCGCCCCGGCCACGTGGACGCGCACCATGGGCGTGGGGCTGGGGCTCGGTACCGGCGCCGCTGGGGAAGAGACCACCGACACGGAAGGGAGAGGCACCTCGGTGGCCGATGACCGAGCCAAGGCCGCGACGGCGACTCCCACTCCGCACAACAGCAGGATGGCCACCACCCACAGATGCTTGAGGGTGATGGTGCGTCGGGGCGGCAGCCCGGTCGACCGGGGCGCAGGCGTCGGAGGCGGTGGGGCGGGCGGGCCGACGGGCTCTGGAACGGGCTCTGCTGCCGCGCGCCGCGGCCCGCACAGCGCGGGCCGACCCGCACTGACGTAGGCCAGCCGGGCCCTGGCCAACTCTTCGGCGTCTCGGGGCTCCATATCCCCTTGTTCGCACGTGGAGCCGCCGGTTTCTCGGCCGGGTGCACGCCTGTGGAGAACTCAGCGCGGGACGAGGCTGAGCATCTTCGGGAGCCTGGGGATCACCTTGGCGATCTCCCGGCCGTCCAGGGACCTCTGGACGCCCGGGTCCGCCAGCGCCGCCGCGAGCGCGTCCTGCTCGGTGATATCTGCGGGCACCTCGAGCTTGGCGCGGATCTTGCCCTGGATCTGCACCACCATGGTGACCGTGTCGTCGACGGTGAGGCTCGGGTCCGCCGTCGGCCAGGTGCTGGTGGCCACGGAGGGCGCGTGGCCCAGCAGCTCCCACATTTCCTCCGCCACGTAGGGCGCGACGACGCTGAGCGATTGAGCCACGAACTCCGCGGCCTCGCGCACGGCGGGGTCTGCGGGTCCAGGGGCTCCGTCGATCGCTTTACGGGTGGCGTTGACCACTTCCATGGTGCGCGCCACGGCCACGTTGAACCGGCCGGACTCCAGGAGCATCGACACCTCGGTGATGGCCTTGTGGACCGCCTTGCGCAGCGCGGGGTCGCCGAGCGCGAAATCGACGCGACGATCCGAGGCGACGTCTGCGGCGATGCGGTGCGCACGCTGCAGGAACTTCAGGCTCGAGGCCGGAGACAGGTCAGCCCAGTCGATGTCGTCCTCGGGGGGCCCCGCGAACACCATGGTGAGGCGCACAGCGTCCACACCGAACTCGTCGATCTGCTTGCCGAGATCTACGCCGTTGCCCAGCGACTTGCTCATCGCCTTGCCCTGGTTGATGACCTGGCCCTGATTGAGCAGGCGAAGCATCGGCTCGTCGAAGTCCACCAACCCCATGTCGCGCAGCACCTTGGTGAAGAAGCGCATGTAGAGCAGGTGCAGGATCGCGTGTTCGACGCCGCCGACGTACTGCGCGACCGGCATCCAGCGGCGAACGTCGTCGGGGTTGAAGGGGCCCTTGTCGTAGCCCGGGGAGCAATAGCGGAAGAAGTACCACGATGAGTCGACGAAGGTGTCCATCGTGTCTGTGTCGCGCTGTCCCGGTCCGCCGCAGCGGGGGCACTCCGTGGACACCCATTCGGTGGCCGAGGCCAGCGGGGAGGTGCCCTTGGGCGCCAATGCGGCGCCCCGCAGGTCCGGCAGGCGGACCGGCAGCTGGTCGTCGGGGACGGGCACTTCCCCGCACGACGGACAGTGCACCACGGGGATGGGGCAGCCCCAGAACCGTTGGCGGGACAGGAGCCAGTCACGGAGCCGGAACTGCACCGTGCCCGTGCCGAGACCGTCGGCCTCCAGTTGCGCGATGATCCGCGCCACGCCGGAGGCCTTGTCCGTCAGACCGTCCAACGTGCCCGAGTTGATGTAGGCGCCGTCGCCGCTGGTGGAGACCCCGGTGAGGGCCGGATCGGTGCCGTCGACGTCGATGACGGTGCGCACCGGGAGCCCGTACTGCCGGGCGAAGTCCAGGTCCCGCTGGTCGTGCGCCGGCACGGCCATGATGGCGCCTGTGCCGTAGTCGGCCAGGACATAGTCGGCGGCCCAGATCGGAATCTGCTCGCCGTTGACGGGGTTGACGGCGTGGCACCCCAGCCAGACACCCGTCTTGGCTCGCTCGGTGGACTGCCGCTCGATCTCGGTCTCCCGCTTGACCTTCTCCAGGTAGGCCTCAAAGGTCTCCCGTTGGGTGTCGGTGACCAGATCGGCCGCGAGGGGCGCATCGGGCGCCACCACCATGAAGGTGGCACCGAACAGGGTGTCGGGGCGCGTGGTGAAAACCGTGATGGGCTCCGCGCGCCCCTCGACGATGAACCGGACGTGCGCGCCCTCGGATCGTCCGATCCAGTTGCGCTGCATAGCCAGGACGTGATCCGGCCAGCCCCCCTCAAGCTGCGCCATATCGTCGAGCAACTGCTGCGCGTAGGCCGTGGTCTTGAAATACCACTGGTTCAGCTTGCGCTTGGTGACTTCCGTCTTGCAGCGCTCGCACCTGCCGTCGACAACCTGCTCGTTGGCCAGCACAGTCTGGTCCGTCGGGCACCAGTTGACGAACGAGTCCTTCCGGTAGGCCAGTCCCCGCTCGTAGAAGCGGGCGAACAGCCACTGTGTCCACTTGTAGTAGTCCTCGTCCGAGGTGTGCAGCCGGCGGGACCAGTCGAAACTGAGCCCGTAGCGTTTGAAGGAGCGGGCCTGGGTCTCGATGTTGTTGTAGGTCCAGGTGGCCGGATGGGCATCAGCTTTGATCGCGGCGTTCTCGGCGGGCAGGCCGAAGGAGTCCCAGCCGATCGGGTGCATGACGTCAAAGCCCTTGAGGCGCCAGTAGCGGGCCAGCACGTCTGCCATCGCGTACGCCTCGGCGTGTCCCATGTGCAGGTCACCGGATGGATAAGGAAACATGTCCAGCACGTAGCGGCGCTCTCGGCTGCCGTCGTCGAGGGGGGTGAAGGTTCCGTTCTCCTCCCAGAAGGCCTGCCACTTCTCCTGGGCTTGGACCCTGTCGTACTGACCCACCTCTTGGCTCACGACCATCTCCTGCAATCGGCATCTACTGCGCCTGGCGGCACGGTGGCTCAATATACCCGTCCGCCCTGAGCCGGACCCACCGTGCACCCAGGCATCGTGGCTGCCTCAGGCGAGAAGGGCGTCCACTTCGGCGGCGGTGGGCGGCTGGGCACCCTTCCGGGTGCACACGATCGCGGCCGCGGCAACGCCGCGCGCCAGCGCCGCCTCCACATCTCCCGGGTCATCGGCGTAGGCCGACAGGAAGCCGGCCATGAACGTGTCACCGGCGCCCAACGTGTCCACCACGTCGATGCGACGCCCAGGTGTGCGGATGCGGCGACCGTCCGGCTTGACGGCCACCACGCCGTCAGCGCCGAGCGTGACGATGAACATTGACAGCCCGTACTCCCCTACCCATCCCTCCGCGTAGCCCAAGGGATCCGTATCGTCGTCGACGAGCCACGCGATGTCCTCGTCCGAGGCCTTGGCGATGCCACCGTTCTTGCCGACGGCCGACAGAAGGTCTGAGACGAGACCGAAGTACTCTGCCCTGTCCGGCAGGGTGGACGGCCGAACGTTGATATCGAAGCTCACCGCGGCGTCGGTGCTGCGAACGAAGTCCAGGATGTGCTTCGCGCCGCTGCCGATGACGGCGCCGATGGAGCCGAAGTGCAGCCAGTCCGAGTGCTCCAACTCCGGCAGCTCGCCTGCCCTCCAGCTGAATGCGGACGTGCCCGCGAAGTGGAAGTGGTAGCTGGCCCGGCCCTGCTCGTCGAGGGACACGACCGCGAGCGAGGTGGGGTCCTCCGTGGGGACGGCCAACCCGAGGTCCACGCCCGCGTGCTCGAGGTGGCTGCGCAACTGGCGCCCCAACGCATCAGTGCTCAGCCGACCAAGGAATCTGGTGTCCTTGCCGAGGCGCGCGAGGGCGGCAGCTGTATTGAACGGACCTCCACCCGATCTGGCGATCCAACGGCTCTCCGCCGGCGAGATCATCTCCTCCGGCATCAGATCGATCAGGGCTTCTCCACACACGACGAAACGCATGGCAGAACCCTACGGCACGCCCGGGGGGCCGGCGCCCCCGAGGGGTCATTCGTCCCAGCGACGCGGCGGGATCCCGCACTGGTGGAGACGCCTGAGTAGGCTCGCCACCGCATGCCGGGGATCTGACCTCGCCAGCTGCTCAAGGCATGAGGTCTGGGCAGCGCCCCGGCCGCTCAGCCAGGACGCCATCCCCAGGAGCGAGATCACGTTCGCCTGCACGTCCTCGGGCGCGACACGACGGGCCGCCACCAGATTGGGCCACACGGCATCCGCGTTCGTGATGCTGAGGCGGGTGAGCAAGGCGCCGAGCCGGTCTTCGTCTCCCAACAGGACAGCCAGGGTGCAGGCCTCGGTGGGGGTGAGCCGTTCCTCGGACTCCGCCAGGTCCGCAAGGAGGTCCATCGCATCCTCCGGGGACAAGGCGCGGACCAGGGTCTGCGCCGCCGCCACCTCCGCATCCGGCAGCGGGACGTGCTGCTCGACGGGTGCCACAGCTTCCTCCCGGTCCGCGCAGATCCTGACTCCTTCATAGACGGCCTGCGCCTCGAGCGCGCTGGTGTGGCACTCGATCTCGTGCACCTGCAGGTCCGCGTCCAGCACCCACGTGGTCTGCCCGTTGGTCACCATGGCGTCGATAACCCGCGACTCCCCCACCACTGATGCCAGCTCAGTGACGGCGAGACCCGCCTCGTCCGGCTCACCGAAGCCGATCAGCACGAACCGGCAGTCCTCCACCTGGGAGGAGGCGTTGATGATCTGATCCGCCACGTCGTCGAAGTGGTAGACGAACCAGTCGAGATCCAGGCGGGCGCAGAAGGCGACGGACTTGCCGCTCAACGCCAGGATGACGCAGGAGTCAGTGGGGTGGAAGCCCAGCAGGACGGCGGGCATGGCGAGAAGATCGGCACGCGTGGTGCCGCGGAGAACTGGTGTGCTGCTCATTGTCCATTACTCGGGAAGACGCTGGGTTGTTTCCCACCTGTCAGCGGAACTGTGGACAACCGCTCTGGGTACGCTGGCAGCACTATGAGCAACCAGCAGTGGCCGCCGCCGGGCGAGGGACGGGACAACTCGCCGTGGTCCCACCAGGATCCTGGCTACCGCCCCACACAGTTCCACGACGTGCAGGGCCGCGATCCGCGCCAGCCGTTCGGTCAGCCACCGGCGCCGCCCCCAGACCCCGACACTGTCCGTCCGCCCCGCACGCCCGGTCCCACACTGTGGATCGTCGTGGGCGTGATCGTCCTCATCGGGGCTCTCATCCTGGGCATGCAGTTCCTCGGCGGAGATCCGGCTGCGGCCCCGGAGGCCTCCCCCACCCCCTCCGTCGCGGCTGAGCCGTCGCCCACCCGATCCGGCAACTTCATTCCCTTCGAGGGCAACGGCGACGGGATCTTCGAGATCGTGAGCCACGAGTGGACCGACGATGGGTTGGCGTTGAAGATCCGCGTCGAGGTGGAGGAGGGCGAGTACCAGTTCGGCCTCTTCTCCTTCACCAACGAGTCACGCGAGGCGTTCGACCCGGTGGATCCCTTCCCGTTCACCGTCCGCGCCGGCGTGCCGTACGAGGCCGACGTGTTCTTCGTCATGCCGAATGCGGATTCCACCATCGTGCTGGCCACGCCGTCGGGCCGCGTGGCGCTCAACGCCCTGCCGATAGCGGCCGGGTAGGGGATCCCGCGTCGCGACGCGACTGCAGGACGTTCGAGGGGTCGAAAACCCGCACCCGACAGCAAGGGTGGGGGACGGCAGGGCGGCACTGCGCAGCGGTGCCCAACCCGACGACCACCCAACCGGCATCCCGCCCAAGCAGACCCACCCCCAACGCCGCCCCGCCGGCCCGCACCGGGACCTGACAACGCCACAAGCCGACGAGCGTGGGGAGACGGGAGACGATGCCCGGGCGGCCTCAACCACCCGACCACCGACCCGGCTGGCCGAAACATCGAGACCATGGACAACGGCCGCCCTGGCATCGACTCACGGCTCACCGCACCTGATGACCGAACTGCGTGAGGGTGGTAAGTCACGACCCTTCGAGACAGGCCACGCCGCTGCGCGGGCGGCCCTCCTCAGGGAGCGATCCGGTAGTCGGACTAGCTCATGGGTGGGTCCGAGGCGGGCGCGTTCTCGCTGGCCTCGGCCAACACGCGCCGCTCCTCGATGGCGTCCGGGTGATCCTTGGACAGCAGCAGCACGCCGTAGACCGCGATGGCTCCCGTGACGGCCATTCCCACGGCTGGGCCTACGCCCATGCCGATGCCCTCTCCCAGCACGATGAGCCCGAAGAGGACGGCGACGAACGGGTCCACCGTCGTCATGGTGCCCACGGTGATCTCCGCGGGCCCGGATGCATATCCCTGCTGGATCATCCACACCCCGAGTCCGTAGCAGGCCAGCATCATCGCCACCGTCGCGACGACTTCGAAACCAGCGAAGGACTGGCCGTGCTTGAGGACCAGATCCATCGCCGCCTTCATGAACCCGGAGGCGAGGCCGTAGAAGGTGGCGCCAACCGAGGACCACATCATGGCCTTCGCCCACGGGGCCGCTTTTGTCGCGAAGTAGGACAGCACACCGCAGATGGCGCACACCACGAGGAAGGCGATGAACATGGGGGCGAACTCAACCTGCTTGACGCCGGTGGCGAAGAGCGACGAGAAGACCGTGAAGCCGACGACGCCGGCCACAGTGATGCCCACAGCGATCCACATCTTGTGGCTCAGCTTGTGCTTGTGGATACGGGCTGCGAGCAGCACGGACCACGGCACGGCCAGGATCCCCACCGGCTGCACTACAGCCACGGGTGCGAATGACAGCGCCACCAGGTGGATGGCCGCCCCGGAGAAGACGAACAGGAGCCCGAGCAGCCACTTCCGGATCTTGAACAACCGCAGCAGCCCAGCGAACGTGAGCGTGTTCGACGACGCGGTTCCCGACGGATCGAAGGTGGACTTGACCCCAAGGCTCTGCAGGACGGCACCGCTGGCGAACAAGAAGGAGGACACAACCTGCATCCCGATGGCTAGCCAGATCACGTGCGCGGCCTCTCAGTCGATCGTGGCTGGAAGACTACAGGCCCATAGGAAGGCCGGGGTGCGACCACGGTCCTGCTCCGCAACGACCGCGGTCGCTACCCTCATGCGTAGACAACCACCTTGTCACCGACGCGGGCGGCGTCGAACAGCGCCGCCACGGCTGACTTGTCCCGGACGTTGACACAACCGTGCGAGGCTCCGTTGTAGCCGTTGCGCGCGAAGTCCGCCGAGTAGTGGACCGCCTGGCCGCCGCTGAAGAACAGGGCGTAGGGCATGGGTGTGTCGTAGAGGCTGGAGACGTGGTTCTTCGACTTCCAGTAGACCGAGAAGACGCCGTTGCGGGTGGGAGTCAGCTCTGAGCCGAAGCGCACGGACATGGTGTCGACGATGGTTCCGTCGATCACCCACGCCAGGCGGCGCTGCGCCTTGGAGATGCAGATGACGCGCCCGGTCAGGCAGCGATCGTCCAGCGTCATCGTCGAAGGCGTTGCAGCGCGGACCACGTTGTTGAGTTCGTCCGCGGTGGGCTTGCGGGTCATGCCGTACAACCGGTCCTTGGTGCGCTGATCCACTTCCCCAGTGACGGGGATCTGGCGCTTGGCCTGGAAGCCCTTCACCGCCTCCAGGGTCTGCGCGCCGAAGATGCCGTCGATCTTGGGCGAGTACCAGCCGATCTGCTTCAGCCTGGCCTGCAGGTCCTTGACGCCGTCACCCTTGCTGCCTTGGGCGTAGATCGCGGGGCCGGGGGTCAGCACGTTGTACATCTCGTCCCGGGTGGGTTCGCGCGTCATGGAATGAAGTCTGTCCAGCGTCACCTGATCCACCGCACCGGTCACGGGGATGCCGCGCTTGGCCTGGAAACCCTCGATGGCGAGCCTGGTGTCCTCGGCGTAGACCCCCGTGATCTTGCCGGAGAACCAGTCAAGCTGCAGAAGGCGGTGCTGCAGGTCACGCACATCGTCGCCCTCGTCGCTGAGCTCAAGCAGTGCCGGGGGCGGCGGGGGTGCCGGGGGGGCCGTCTCCTGCGTGGGCGGTTCAGTGATGGAGGGCACCGGATCCGGCGAGAATGACGGGCTGGGTGCCGGCGCCGACGGGGTTGCCGGGACGGGCTCGGCCACGGGGCTGCTCGGCGCCGGGAGTGGTGTGGCGTCCGGAGAGACCGCCCCGGGTGCGCAACCGGCCAACAGCAGGGCCACGGCGGCGATCATGCCGACGGCGACCCGCCGGGCGCCAGATGGGCTGAACACGGTGCACCTCGCAGGGGGAAGATCGAACACGTCACGGGTAGCATAGTCTCCCCCCAGGTCACGCCTGGACATGACACCCTCAGGGGCGCAGCGGGTCATGGTGGTCCTTTCCTCGATCCATACCCTCCCTACGCATGGGACCGGTGCTCCGGTTGCACTCCCTGTCCGGTCAAGCGCGGCCGTGGAGCGACCGCCGCCGGACTCTCCAGTCGGGGATGAGACGGTCCATCCAGGCGACGAACCCGGGCCCATGTCCGCGCTCGTGGAGGTGGACGAGTTCGTGTACCAGCACATACTCGAGCGCTGACGGCGGATGCTCCGCGAGGGCGACGTTGAGGGTGATCGCGGCGCTGCGCGTGTTGCAGGTGCCCCATCTGGTGGTCATCCTCCGCAGACGGATGAGCGAGGGGGACCTGCCCACCCTTGGTTCCCACTCGGCTCGGAGCCCTGGAAGCGCCGCCTCGAGCTCGCGCCGGTACAGCCCTTCGAGGCCGCGCCGTCGGGCCTCCTCGTCCGACCCTCCGAGCAGAACACTTCCCGCCTCAAGCGTGGCCCCGGCTGTGACCCCGGGCACGGTCCGCAGCTCATGCCACCTCCCCCAGACCCGGGCCCGTCCGCCATCGACAAGCGGCTCGGCCACCGGCGCGGCCATCCTGACCCGTGCCTGCGCGTCGACGATCCACGCGCTGTGCCGCCGCACGAAGTCCTCAACGGCCTCCTCCGACACCCCCACGGGCGCCGAGACGGCCACCCGGGCGTCCGGGGGAAGGACCCGCACCCGGATTGTCTTGATGGGCTTGTACGTCACCGTGGTTTCGATGCCGGCCACACGGAGCCGGGAAGAGGGTTGGGCGCGTCTGGGCATGGGCGTCATGCTACGACGGGCCACCGACGAAGAGATTCAGCCATGCGGCCCCGGGAATTCACCTGAGGTTCATCTGGAGGCGTCAAAAATGAACCTCAGGCTCGCTCACATGCCCCGATTGCGCGGGAGGAGCCGCGGCGTAGCAGACTGGGCACGTGCCACCCGAGTTAATCGTGTTAACGCTCGTCGTCGTGACCGCTCTGGTCTTCGACTTCACCAATGGTTTCCATGACACGGGAAACGCCATGGCCACCTCGATCGCAACCGGTGCCCTCAAGCCGAAAACGGCCGTCGCCCTGTCGGCCGTCCTGAACCTGGTGGGCGCATTCCTCTCGGTCGAGGTCGCACTGACGGTCACCAACGCTGTGGTCAACATCCAGGACAAGACCGGCGCACCCAGGCCGGAGCTCATCGCCGACGGGGGCCTAGCCCTCCTTCTGATCATCCTCTCAGGCCTCGTCGGCGCCATCGTGTGGAACCTCCTCACCTGGCTATTCAGCCTTCCCTCGAGTTCCTCACACGCCCTGTTCGGTGGCCTCGTCGGTGCCACCATGGCCGGACTAGGCGTCCAGGGGGTCAAGTGGACCGGGGACGGGACCAAGCTCGACGGGGTGATCGGCAAGGTGGTGTTGCCGGCCCTGATGTCGCCGGTGGTCGCGGTGATCGTGGCCACTGTCGGCACCTGGTTGGTGTTCAGGATCACGCGCGGCGTGGCTGCGAAGTACCGCGAGTCCGGCTTCCGCTGGGGCCAGATCGGCTCCGCGTCCCTGGTCTCTCTCGCCCACGGCACCAACGACGCCCAGAAGACGATGGGCGTCATCACCCTGGCACTCATCGCCACCGGGACCTGGACGGATCTGGAGGCAGTGCCCTTCTGGGTGAAGCTGAGCTGTGCGCTCGCCATCGCGCTGGGCACCTATCTGGGCGGCTGGCGGATCATCCGCACCCTGGGAAAGGGCCTGGTGGAGATCGAGTCACCCCAGGGCATGGCGGCGGAGTCCTCGTCGGCGGCGGTCATCCTCGTCTCCAGTCATCTCGGCTTCGCCCTGTCCACCACGCACGTCGCCACCGGATCCATACTCGGTACCGGCATCGGCAAGAAGGGCGCCACCGTCAACTGGCGGATCGCCGGCCGGATGGGGATCGCCTGGCTGATCACGCTGCCCTCGGCGGGGCTGGTGGGGGCGCTGATGTGGCTGATCGGTCACACCATCGGAGGCCTCGCCGGGGCCATCGTCGTCTTCCTTGTCCTGCTCGCTTCATCGGCCTGGATGTACCACCGGTCGCGCCGCTCGATGGTGGACCACAGCAACGTCAATGACGAGTGGGTGGAGCAGGTGACGGACCGGGTACTGCCCAGCCACACCAAGGATCCGGACCGGGAGGGAACGAACGCATGAACACCCTGTGGCTGGCGCTGGGCGGCGCCTGGAACGTGCTGTGGGTGGGTCTGCTCCTGGGGGCCGGCCTGCCTGCCATCTTCGCCCTCGGTATCCGTGCGCTCTCCTATGGGGTGGGCGGTGACGCGGACGCCACTGATCACGTCCCGCACCCGGCAGCCAGGGTGGTGGCCTATCTCTGCTTCGCCGTCGTGCTGGTGGCCGTCACCGCTGGAATCGGCGTCATCGTGGCGCACGGTCTCGGGATGAGGCTGGTCATGGACGGACTCCTCCCCTCGTTCGTGGCCAAGTGACCCAGTAGACGCTAGAGCGCCACCTCTCCGGAGCCACGCTGCACGAGTGTGGTGGGAACCACGATCTCCCGGGGCTCCGAGGTGTCCCCGTCGAGCCTCCCGAACACCAGCTCGGCGGCCGTGCGTCCGATCAGGCTGGGATCCTGAGCCACCACCGTCACAGGCACCGCCAGGTAGGCCGCCATGGGGATGTCGTCGAATCCCACCAGCCCCACCGCCGCAAGCTTCTGCGCGGCGCTCAGCGCCTCGACGGCGCCGATGGTGATGAGGTTCTGGGCGGTGAACAACGCCGTGGGCGGATCCGCCGACGCCAACAGGCCGGCCACCGCTCTGGCGGCGGCCACTTCGTCGCCCAGGCCGCCCACCACCAGGCCGGGTCCCACCCGCAACCCTCTGTCGCGGCATTCGTCGAGGTACCCTCGGCGCCGTTCACGGGCCGTGAAGATCTCTTCGCTGTCGCCCAGAAATGCGATGCGTGTATGGCCATGGTCGGCGAGGTGTGCCACCGCCACCCTCGCGCCGGCGTAGTTGTCCGACAGCACGGTGTCGGCCACCACACCCGAGGGCCTGCGGTCCACGAACACGACAGGGGTCCCTCGGTCCATCTCGCGGGCGAGGTAGGAGTGGTCCCGGCCGATGGTGGTGAGGATGAGACCGTCGACCCTGCGCCGCAGGAACGCCTCGACGGCCTCGCGCTCACGGGTGGAATCGTCGTCGAGGCTCGAGGCGAAGACAGCCACGTGGTGAGGGCGTGCCACGTCCTCGACGGCGCGATGCAGGGAGGCAGAGAAGGGGTTGGCGACGTTGCCCACCAGGAGCCCGAGTGTGTTGGTACGGCCGCGACGGCGCAGGTTTCCGGCGTGAAGGTCCGGCTGGTAGTGGAGTTCGGAGATGGCGGCCAACACCCGTGCCCGAGTCTCCTCGGCCACCTTCGGATCCCGGTTGATCACCCGCGAGACGGTGGTGACGGCCACGCCGGCAATGGCCGCGACGTCCTTCATGGTGGGGCGTGCCACCCTGCCATCCCTCACCGCGACACCCGCCGCCTCGTCGCGCCCGTGATCGCGGAGAGGACTTCCTCGTAGCTGGCGGTCCCGGCGTCGAACGAGCCGTTGTTGCGCCCATGCCGGAGGACCTCGATCCGGTCTGCGACGGCCCGCACGTCATAGAGGTTGTGGCTGATCAGGATGACCCCCAGCCCCATGTCGCGCAGCCGTTCGACGTAGCTGAGCACCTCCGCCGTCTGGGCCACCGACAGCGAGGCCGTCGGCTCGTCGAGCACCACCAACCGCGGCTGCCGCACCAGAGTGCGGGCGATGGCGACGCTCTGCCGCTGGCCGGCCGAGAGCTGCACGAGCGGAGTGCGCAGATCTGGGATGCGGGCGTTGAGCTGGGCGAGGTAGGACCGCGCGAGGTCGTCCATCCGGTCGACATCCAGCAGCCCACCGGAGCTGAGCTCTCGCCCCAGGAAGATGTTCGAGGTGACGTCCAGATTCTCGGCGAGCGCGAACTCCTGGAACACCGCCGCGACACCCATGGCGAATGCCGCCTGGGCCGAGGCGATGGTCACCTCGATGCCCCCGAGGAGGATCTGCCCCGCGTCGGGTTGGTGGACCCCGGAGATCATCCGTGCCAGGGTGGACTTTCCAGCGGCGTTGTCTCCGACGAGCGCAACCACTTCGCCGGCCCGCACCGTCAGGTCCACGTCCACCAGTGCCAGCACCCCGCCGAAGTGCTTGCTGACCGAGCGCAGCTCGAGGAGCGGGGGGCGGGCGTCCATGCCTGTCATCCTTCCACCGATCCGGCCGGCGCGGCGTTGATCAGATCGTGAATGGCCACCAGCGCACCCCGGGCGCACCCGTCGACGGGGAACGCAGGCTCCGCCAGGAGCTCCTCGACGGGCGGCAGCAACGGGCGGCTCCGCATCGCGTCGCGCAGCGGTCCGACGAAGGCCTCCCCCACCGTCGCCAACTCGCCGCCCCAGGTGATCCGTTCCGGCGCGACGACGGTGGCGAGGTCCGCGAGCGCCGTTCCGATGACGCTTCCGGCGTCCGCGACCACCTGGCGACAGCCCGGGTCACCGTCGCGCGCCGCCTTGACGATGGAGCGCAGATCCATGGGTCCATGGCTGAGCCGCACCAGCTCTGCCAGCGCCTCCCCGGACACGACGGTGTTGAGGCAGCCCCGCGCTCCGCAGCGGCAGATCTGGCCGGCCGCATCCACCCGTACATGCCCGAGTGCGCCGGCGCCAGCTCTGAATCCACCATGCACCACTCCGCGCAGGACCAAGCTTGACTCGGTGGTGTGCGAGGCGTGCACATAGAGAGCGCCCTCGACGCCGCGCAGGGCGCCGAGCCGCGATTCCGCCAACGCCCCGGCGTCGGCCTCCTTGACCACCAGCACCCTGCGCTGGATCCTGGCGGACAGCTCGTCGACGTCGAGCTCCTCCCAGCCGGGCAGCTGGAACGCGCCGGTGCGGCCACCGCGACCCACGCTGGAGGGCAGCGCCAGGCCCACTCCCCCGATCTGCTCCATGTCCGCCCCCACCTGGTCCGCGAGGTCGGCCACCAGCAGCGCCGCCCTGTCCAGGGTGGTGTCTGACCGGTGATCTGCCGGCAGGGGCATCCTCGTCGAGGCGACCACCTCCAGTGTGGCGTCCGCGAGGACGAGATCCAGGGACCTCCGGCCGATGTGCATGCCCACGGCCAGGGCGGACGAGGGCCTGAGCGAGACCAGCTGGGCCCGGCGACCGGAGCGTGTGGTGGCGCTGGTCTCCACCACGCCCTGCTCGAGCAGCTGCTTGACGATGTTGGACACGGTGGCAGCGGACAACCCGGTGGCGCTGGCCAGTTCCACCTGCGTGATGCGCCCGTACGCCTTCACTGCTTCAACGATGCGCGCGCTGTTGGCCTCGCGCAGCGAAGGCTGTGAGCCCGGCGCGCCGACAACCCTGTTCACGCTTGAAGGCTACCGCAGTACCCCGAATGGTGTCGCCCTTACGTTTTGTTCCCAAACCCAAGCTGCCCAGCGCCACGGAGACGCCCGGTTCCACGAAAGGGCCTAGTCACACCCGGTGGTATCGATTGCAAGATAACATTTTGATAACGCTTGACTTTAAGAGTTGACGCCAAGGGTCCTGCGGTCGTACGTTCTATCCATCGGGGCACGGTGGCAGCGAATGGTCACAGGCCGGAGTCGAAGGAGACACGGATACGCATGGTTGACGGTCACGTGATACTTGCGATGCGCAGCATCACCAAGGAGTTCCCAGGGGTCAAGGCCCTCGACGGCGTCACCATGAATGTGCGCCGCGGCGACATTCACGCCATCTGCGGGGAGAACGGGGCGGGCAAGTCCACCCTCATGAAGGTGCTCTCGGGCGTCTACCCCCACGGCACCTACGACGGCGACATCGAGTTTGAGGGCGAGGTGGTGCGTTTCGGCGGCATCAAGGCCTCCGAGGAGCGCGGCATCGTCATCATCCACCAGGAACTGGCTCTCATCCCAGAGCTGTCGGTGACGGAGAACCTCTTCCTCGGCTCCGAAGTGGTCTCCGGGATGCTGATCGACTGGCAGGCCGCCCGGCTCAAGGCGCTTGACCTGCTGGCCCGCGTCGGCCTGGAAATCGACCCCGACACCCCGATCAAGACACTCGGCGTGGGCCAGCAGCAGCTGATCGAGATCGCCAAGGCCCTGGCCAAGAACGTCAAGCTGCTCATCCTCGACGAGCCCACCTCCGCCCTCAACGAGGACGACTCCCGCAACCTGCTGGACCTGATGCGTGGCCTGAAGGCCAAGGGCATCACCCAGATCATGATCTCCCACAAGCTCAACGAGATCGCCGCGGTCTCCGACGCGGTGACCGTCATCCGCGACGGCCGCACGGTTGAAACCTACGACGTCGTGGCCGGGGAGGTCGACGAGGACCGCATCATCCGCGCCATGGTGGGCCGATCCATCGAAAACCGCTATCCCGCGCGCACCCCGCACGTCGGGGATGTGCTGTTCGAGGTCTCCGGCTGGAACGTCGAACACCCGTCCATCCCCGGGCGCCTGGTCAGCAAGGATGCGGCGTTCACCGTCCGCGCCGGCGAGGTGGTGGGATTCGCGGGGCTGATGGGCGCTGGACGCACCGAGCTCGCCCGCTCCATCTTCGGGCGCTCCTACGGCCGGTGGCTCTCCGGCGAGATGCACCTGGCCGGGCAGCGGATCGAGACCCACACCGTCGCGCGGGCCATCGAGCAGGGCATCGCCTACGTGACCGAGGACCGCAAGACGTTGGGCTTGAACCTCATCGACGACATCAAGTCCACGATCGTGTCGGCCAACCTCAAGGACATCGTGACGCGGTTCCTGCTCAACCCGCGCAAGGAGTCCGCCGTCGCCGAGAAGTACCGGAAGGACCTGCGCATCAAGGCGCCCAGCGTGGACGTCGGCGTGGCCACCCTTTCCGGCGGCAACCAGCAGAAGGTCGTGCTCGCCAAGTGGATGTACCCCGATCCGAAGCTGCTGATCCTCGACGAGCCCACGCGCGGCATCGACGTCGGCGCCAAGTACGAGATCTACAAGCTCATCCATGCACTCGCCGATTCGGGCAAGGGCGTTGTGGTGATCTCCTCTGAGCTGCCGGAACTGCTCGGCATCTGTGACCGCATCTACACCATCTGCGAGGGCCGGATCACCGGCGACCTGGCGGCATCGGACGCCGACCAGGAAACGCTGATGCGACGAATGACCACCACCAGCACCTCGGCCGCGGCGTTGCCGGCCTGACCTGAACGGGGAACACACAATCATGAAGGCTCTCAAGCAAGTCCTCGGAGGAAACCTCCAGCAGTACACGATGGCACTGGCGCTGGTGCTCCTGGCCGTCGTCTTCGACGTGGTCTCCGGTGGCCGGATGCTCACCTCGTCCAACTTCCAGAACCTCATCTCAGGCAACGCCTACGTGCTGATCCTGGCCATCGGCATGGTGATGGTCATCGTCATCGGCCAGATCGACCTCTCGGTGGGCTCAGTGGCCGGATTCGTCGGCATGACGACCGCCCTGACCACAGCCACGTACGGCTTCCCCTGGTGGGCCGGTATCCTCGCCGGGCTGCTGGCCGGAATCCTGATCGGTGCCTGGCACGGCTTCTGGCTGGCGAAGGTGGGCATCCCGGGCTTCATCACCACCCTGGCGGGCATGATGATCTTCCGCGGCCTGGTGATCTGGATGTCGCAGTCCATCTCGGTTCCCGTGCCCGAGGAGTACCGGTTCTTCGGCGCCGGTTACCTGCCCGAGTGGGGTCCGTCCTTCACAGGGCTCAACAACTCGACGCTGCTGCTCGGCATCCTCGCGGCAGCGTGGTTCATCTGGAGCGAGTTCAAGCGCAGGGCCCACGCCCTCGAGCGCGGGGTTGAGGCTCCCATGTGGGCCACCGTCGTGCGGATCGCCCTGATCGTCACCGTCATCGGCTACGTCACCTGGCTGTTCGGCAGCGGCCGCCCCGGCACCTCGTTCCCGATCCCCGGCGTGATCCTGGTGATCCTGGTGATCATCTACCACGTGCTCACCCAGCGCACCCGCTTCGGCCGCCACATCTACGCCGTCGGCGGCAACAAGGCCGCAGCCGCGCTCTCGGGCGTCAACACCGCCAAGACCTACTTCCTCGTCATGCTCAACATGAGCTTCCTCGCGGCCATCGCCGGCATCCTGTTCGTGGGCCGCGCCACCGCCGCCGGCCCCTCCGACGGCACCATGTGGGAGCTCGACGCCATCGCAGCCGTCTTCATCGGTGGGGCCGCGGTCTCCGGCGGCATCGGCACCGTCGTCGGTTCGATGATCGGTGGCCTGGTGATGGCGGTCCTCAACAGCGGCCTCATGCTGATGGGCGTGGGCGCAGACCAGACGCAGGTGATCAAGGGCCTCGTGCTCCTGGCCGCCGTCGCCTTCGATGTCTACAACAAGCAGCAGGGACGCCCGTCCCTGATCGGCACCCTGATGCGGAACTTCCGCAGCGAGCCGGCGTCCACCTCCGAGCCGGCCGTGCCGGTGGAGACCGGCACCGCCGTGGATGCCGCCGACACCATGCCGACGACCCAGACCAAGTAATCCACCCCCAGACCCCGCGAGCGGCGCTCCAGCGGCGCCTCTCCTCCCCAGTGCGCCCAATCGCGTACGTGACCGGGCATCGATGCCCACCCCCGAACCGGATCGGCCGGTCGGGATCTTCCGAAAGGAAACACCCATGAAGTTGAAGGCAGCAGGCATCCTCACCAGCCTCCTCGTCACCTCCCTGGCGTTGACCGCCTGCGGCGGCGGACGCGAGGGCACCACCGACCCCACCACCTCCGGACAGGCCTCCACCTCGGCCAGCGCCGGCGGCGAGGGCTTCGCCGCCGATGCCACCATCGGCATCGCGCTGCCGTGGCTCGGTACCCAGAACTGGAAGGAGGCCGAGGTCATGTTCGCCGAGCAGCTTGAGGCCGCCGGGTTCACCGCCCTGATCCAGGCCGCTGACAACAAGGTGCCCCAGCAGCAGCAGCAGATCGAGGCCATGATCGAGCAGGGCGCCGAGGTCATCGTCGTCGGCCCCGTCGACGGTACCCAGCTCGGCTCCGTGCTCGAGAAGGCGGCCGACGCCGGCATCGAGGTGATCGGCTACGACCGCCTCATCGAGAACACAACCGCCATCGACGGCGTCGTCCAGTTCGGTTCCATCCGGACCGGCGAGCTGCAGGGCGAGTCCCTCCTCGAGGGTCTCGAGGCGACGGGCCCCGGCCCCTACAACATCGAGCTGTTCGGCGGCGGCCCGGCTGACCCCAACGCCCCGAACTTCTTCACCGGCGCCATGAGCGTCCTGCAGCCGAAGATCGATGACGGCACCCTCGTGGTCGTCTCCGGCCAGCAGGAGTTCACCCAGGTGGCCACCCCCGACTGGGACAACGCCAAGGCGCAGGCCCGCATGGACTCGCTGCTCTCGGGCAACTACTCCGACAAGACGGTCGACGGCGTGCTCTCCCCCAACGACGGCATCGCCCGCGCCATCCTCACCTCGGTGAAGCAGGCCGGCATGGACCTGCCGATCGTCACCGGCCTTGACGCCGAGAACGAGTCGATCATCTCGATCGCCGCCGGTGAGCAGTACTCCACTGTCGCCAAGCCCACGGATGCGCTCGTCGCCAAGACCGTCGAGCTGATCCAGCTGCTCCAGGCGGGCGAGGGCCTCCCCGCCACCGAGGACACCGCCAACAACGGCAAGGTGGACGTCAACATCTACCAGCTCGACCCCGTCGTGGTGACCAAGGCCAACGCCGCCGAGGTCTTCGCCAACGATCCCGATCGTCTGGCTCTCCTCGAGGGCTGATCCTGATCTGACGAATGAAGGGGGTGGGTCCGAAAGGACCCACCCCCTTCGGCGTTGCCGGGTCAGGGACGCGGGTGCGGGAGCCGCGACACGAACCGCTCGCGGTTCACCACCACACGGCCGTGGGTCCCCGCGCTGATCACGGCGTGCTCATCGTGAGCCCGCACGTCGAAGGCGACCTGGCGGCCATCCACCCGGGTCACGGTGACGTCGATCACCACCGTCGAACCGGGCACGGTGGGGGCCTGGTGGGACAGGTCGACATGCGTGCCGAGCGTGATCTCGCCGTCATCGAGATGGCTGTGGAGGGCCTCCATGCAGGCCCATTCGATGATGCCAACCATGTAGCCGGTGGCCAGCACCTCCGGCATGGCGGCGAAGTCCGCGGACTCGGGCAGCAGGTGCGGAACCGTCCGGTTCTCGGGGACCAGATAGCGCATCGTGTGTGACACGCCTGGGCGCAGGGACGCTTTCACGTGGCTCTCCTCAGCTCGCGGCAGGTAGCCACATGCTAACCGGCGCGCGCCGGGCGGGCGCGGGGTAGCGTCGGGCGGGACGAACTCTTCGAAGGAGAAGCTCATGTCCCTGACGCTCATCGAGAAGGCCCACGAGACCGCAGACATCTGGACCTTCCGCTTCCGGAGTGACGAGCCCTTGGTCTGGGAGGCCGGGCAGTACGTCCAGGTGGAGATCCCCCACGACGACCCGGACGATGAGGGCATTGAGCGTTGGTTCACCAACGCGGCCGCGCCCTACGAGGGCGTCATGCAGATCACCACGCGCGTCACGGGCACCACCTTCAAGCAGGCGTTGTCGCGGTTGGAGCCCGGAGACCGGATCGCACTCAAGCAGGATCCGGAGGGCGACTTCACCTGGGAGGAGACCGACGTGCCTGTGGTCTTCGTGGCCGGAGGCATCGGCGTGACGCCCTTCCACAGCATCCTCAAGCAACGCATCCATGAGGGGGAAGCCCTCGAGGTCACGCTCATCTACGGGAGCGGATCCGACGACGTGGCGTTCGGGGACGAGCTGAGCGGCTGGGAGGAGGCGGACCACTCGTTGACGCTGCACCGGGTGGTGGGCGAGCCGCTCACCGTCGAGGTGTTGACCCGTCTGGTCCCCGACCTGATGGGGTGCCTGGTGTATGTATCCGGACCTGAGCCGA
Source organism: Tessaracoccus sp. MC1679 (assembly GCF_014164775.1). Lineage (GTDB taxonomy): Bacteria > Actinomycetota > Actinomycetes > Propionibacteriales > Propionibacteriaceae > Arachnia. The sequence continues at coordinate 127,666 of NZ_JACJGB010000004.1, read as the reverse complement.
TGGTGGAGACGCTCGGCGAGGCGCTCCGCAAGGCCGGGCTTCCAGACCCCCAGCTGAAGGAGGACTTCTTCCCTGGCTACACCGCCGACGACATCTGAGGGCAGAGACGAAGAGAACCCCGCCTGAGGCGGGGTTCTCTGTTCTCGGTGGACCTGAGTAGAGAGTTCTCAAACTTCTCCCCGCAAGCGAAAACCCTGGCCAGGCGGCTGTCTCGTGGGGTCTACCGACACTGCCGCCGCCCGGCCGAACCCCGGATTCGGGACTCGCGGGGGCCTGTGGTCCGCTCGATTGGGATGGCTCAAACTTTTCTCGACGCCTCCCAGGTCGATGAGTTGGTGACGATGTACCTCCACGGGAAGACCATGCGGGAGGTCGCCGAGCACTTCCGTGTGCACCGCACCACGGTGGCGATTCACCTCCGTCGCCGGTCGATCCCGGTGCGTCGGGGCAAGCTGAGCGCGGCGCAGATCGCCGAGATCGGTGCGCTCTATGACCAGGGGTTCACGCTGGCCGAGATCGGGGCGCTCTTCGACGTGGGTCAGGACACCGCGCGCCGGGCGGTTCTCGACGCCGGCGGGACGATCCGCCGTCCAGGGCGCCGGACCGAGATGGTTATGGCTTCGAGACGCCAAGAACCGGGCAGCAAGCGCGGCGAGGGCGACCCGCAGGGAGGCAATGTCCAGTAATTCTGGACATAGACTGCTACGATGAGACCATGGCAACTGCGGCCGAGACCCTTCGAGCGACACTCAGCGAGACTGAGTACGGCGCTCTGAACGTGCTCGCCGAGAGCACCACCCCGCTCTCCGGTCGCAAGGTCGCGACCGCCCTCGGCGTGTCTCCCACCACAGCGAACGATGCCCTGGCCACCTTGTCGGAAGCCGGATTTGCCACCTCAGAGAGGTCGGGAAGAGCAACCCTGTGGCAGTTGACGGTCTCGAACCCTTCGATCAGCGCATGGTTGGAAGAGATCACGCCAGCCTCAACAGAACCTTCGACCGGCTCCAGCTCGTACTCGACGGGCGGCGGCGGTGTCCGCCTGGAGCATTCCTATGCAGCCTGTCTGGTTGCTGGGTTCCTCGCAGGCGAAGCCTTGTCGGAGCTTGGCGACGCCTTGTCGGTGGACTCGATTCGTCTTCAGGCGAGCGACGTGAGCGAAGCCGATGACATCCTGATCGAGGGTCGCGACTCTCACGGAGAGATACATCGTTCATCGATTGCTGTCCGCAGGAGCCCTGCTCTCATTCCGAGCGACGCCACGTCGGTTCCCCTGATTCGAGACTTCCTGGTGGTCGTCACCGACCACTGGCCCCAGGTCTCGTCGGGGCGTTGGCGACTCGTCCTCGCAGTCTCTACAAACGCCAACGCGATAGCCCAGCTTGCCGAACTCGCTGAGCTTGCTCGCACGCTTCCGAGCGGAGACGAACTGGCGAATCGCGTGGCGCAGCCAGGAAGAATCAACAAAAGGGTGCGTGACAGGTACGGCCACATCAAGGAGCTTGTGAAGCAGGCATCGGATGGGCTTACTTCAGCCAGTGGGCTGAGCACGGACGAGCTGACTTGGCGGCTCCTCTCCAGTCTCAGCACTCGAAGCTTGCGTCTGGAGAGGACCGACCGGGCAGATCGAACTGCCGCGGTCAACACCCTGCAACGCCTGCTCCAAGACGGCACGCCCGCAGCGGCAGATGCGCTCTTCTCGCGTATCGAGGAGCTTGTGGGTGCATGGGCGCCGCAGGGCGCAGTGCTGACTCAGTCTGTTGTCCGACGGGCTCTGAGTAACTACCCGCTGTCGAGGTCCGCCAGGTTCAGCACTGCGTGGGAGGTGCTCGATCGACTCGGGGTACGACTACGTGATTCGATTCGCCCGGCCTTGCGATCGGGCTCTCAATCGCTGGAGTTGGAGCGCGCCGAGGAAAGATCCAAGCTCGTTGCGGCTATGCGGTCGGTGGGTACATCCGGTGGTGCTCTTGTGATCACCGGCGATCCTGATGTCGGGAAGTCCGCCCTGTCTCTGCGCGTCGTCGAGGCGCTACAAGGGGACGGGGCGGCCGTCGCCAGCCTCAGTTTGCGCGATCTCCCTCACGACGTGACGGTGCTTGAGAACCAGTTGGGCGGGCTCGCTATCGATGATGTCATTGCAGCTGGAGAAGTGCGACCTGTCCGACTCCTGCTAGTCGATGGCGCGGAGTCGGTTCTCGAAGGCAAGGGTCAGGTATTCCGAACGGTCACTGCTGCTGCACTCAGGGCTGGCTTCGGCGTCGTTGCCGTGACACGGACCGACGGCTCACGCCAAGTCCGAGACGAGCTGGCGCGCTCTTGTGAAATCACTGGACCTGGCGTCGCTCCAACCGAGCACGTCGTGGAGCCATTGACCCTTAGCGAGCGCGAAGCCCTCCCGGCCACGTTCACAACTCTCGCTCGCCTGGGCGGTGACCAGCGGGCAAGTTGGCTGCTTGGTCGACCCGGCCTGGTTGATGCACTGTTGCGCACCGGCGAAGCCGTCGATCCAGCCAACTTCCTGTGCGAAGCAGACGTGTTCACTGCGGTGTGGCGGAGCCTGATTCGTGGCGACGAGATCCGTGCTCCCGGCGCTGCCTCCCCGGATGACCGTGAACAGGCTGTCCTGAGTGTGGCCAAGCGGACCCTTGGCATCGCCATCGACGCACCTCACGGAACGGCGGTCGCTGAACTGCGGAACGACGGCGTCCTTCGACTACCGAACAACCCTGCCTTGACTCCCGGCGATGAGTTCGCAACGGACCTGTTCCGCGACCTCGCGATCTGTCGCCTCTTCATCACGCATGGGTGGGAGCCTCTCACTTCGGCCGGGGCTCCGCGCTGGTCGATCCGAGCAGCGCGGCTCGGCTGTCAAACCGCGCTTCTCGACGAGGACCGCTCGAGTTCCTGGGTGAACCTTTCGACGCAATTCCGCGAGATCGCCAGTACATACGGCGATAGGTGGCTAGAGGTTCCCTACGAGGCCCTCCTGACGCTCGGAGACGCCGAGTCAACGATCCGCGAACTGTGGGGGATACTGATCGCGGACAACGGTGCGCCCCTCGCGACCATGCTTCGTCTTGCCGATGCGCGATACGTCAACGGCACAATCGGGGACGCCTTCGCGCTGGCGCCACTCGTGAAGGTCATCTTCTGTGAGCAACCCGGCATAGAGAATGGTCCACGGTTCGGCCGTCGAACCCTTCATGAAGTCATCCAAGAAATCGTTCTGGCGTGGCTGCGCGGAATGGCGACGGCCCGCCTACAACCAGATCGTCTCCGCCAAGAAGTCCGTGACGTCATCCTCAACGCTGACCCGCCGCTCTACGACGACTTCGCGGTCGAGGCGCTTGCCACCTTGGGGCCAGATATTGACGATCGAGCGGAGGCGTGGCTACGTGAGGTCGCCGCGAAGCGACCAGGGAATCTCAATTCCGCCGTCGAGTCGTTCGTGGTTGCCGTAAGCATGTCGCAGGCTCGCCAGAGGCTGCTGCTTGATCTCGCGGAGGCGTACTACATCGAACTGCCCGACCCCGACGATCGCTGGGGCCGCGGCCACCATGCTCTCGATGATGGAATTCGAGACTTCCAACATGGGCTCGGCCCCGGGTATGGAATTCCACAGGCTGCCTGGTACTACGGCCCGTTCTTCCGCCTGCTCAACACGATCCCGGCCGAAGCAATCGGCTTCATCAACCGGATGCTTGACCACGCGGCGGGATTCCGTGTCAGGAAGCTATCAACGTACAGAGACCACGACGGCGAGCCCCAAGACCTTGAAGGCGTCCACCTCGATCTGCCCGGGATCGGTCCACGCCTCTACGTCGGCGATGGCCACGTTTGGGCGTGGTATCGCGGAACGAGCGTCGGCCCGTACGCCTGCATGAGCGCGCTCCTCGCACTTGAGCGCTTCATCGACCACCTCTTCGAGAACCTGCACATCCCAGCGCTGGCAATCGTCGACCTCCTTCTTCGCGACTGCCACAACCTGGCAGTACCCGGACTCCTGGTCGGCTTCTTAACCCGACACCCCGATGCCACGGGCGATCTCCTCGACCCCTTCCTCGCCACGCCAGCCATCTGGCATCTAGAAACTGCCCGCGCCACCAGTGACTATGGATTCCGCGCGCGGGACGCCGGTGCCGACAAGTTGACCGGGGCCGACCGGCGGAGGCAGACGTTCCACGAAACGGTGGGCGCAATGGTCGTCAATGCTCGACTGGCCGGTGACGAGGAGCGTCTCGCGAAACTCGATGCCGTCGGCGCCGAACTCGTCGAGGCTGCACACGCCGAGCTGCCGAACTCAGAACCTGACAGGGACTATCTGGCGATGATCGAGAGCTGGGCAGCGGAGTTTCGGATCGAGAACTACCGGGCCACCCGCAGTGACGACCAAGTAGTCATCCAGTTTGAGCGACCCGAGCATATCGAGCAGGTACTCGCGCCTCGCAATGCTGAACTCCAGACAACGAACACGCTGTACGGCCTCCAGAACCGCTACGGACACCACAACGATGACCCGGAGAAGTGGCCGGTACAGAACCTCGATGAAGACCTTGCGACCGCTCGCCGCATCCAGGAGGGCAACAGCGCCCTAGGAGGCATGTTCGGGCCAGAGACCGCCATCGTGGCAGTCGCTGCCGCGGCGGTGCGAGCACACGCCATGGAACTCGCCACCGTCGATGAGTCCCACCTGACCTGGGCCGTCGAAACTCTCCTGCTCGTAGCAGAGAATCCCCAGCTCGACGAGATGAGTTACCACGGCTCCATGTTCCCGATGGGTGCCGACCGGGCCGCGGCGGCGTCCGTACCGCTGCTCCTTCTCCGGCCATTCGACAACCCGAACCTCGACCGGGCACGGGTCGAGGACTGCCTCCGCTCTCTCGCGACGAGTCTCTTTGACGAGGTGCGCGCGAACTACGCCAAGGGCTGCGAGCCGGTGTGGGTAGCAGCATGCGACTTCGACGAGGGCACCGGCCATTGTCTTCGACACCGACCTGCGTGGATCGCTGCCGTATCCGGCCTCACCGACTGCCGGCTGGGCCCCTGGAGTCAAGAGACACAGCAGCGAGAGCACGATCCACTGCCCTGGCCGTTTCATGGGTCGCTTCCTGCTGCCGCCGACGACGAGCTACTGGTCAATCGACTACATATGCCGTTGGCGTGCATGGTTGATGCCCGACGAGTCGCGTGTCTTCAGAGCGCCGTCAGCGACCTCTGGGCACCGCTGTGGAACGCCCATCGGAGAGGCCTCGCCCATTGGTGGAAGGAAGGGTACGACCACCATGCACATCTCACCCACGAGCCGATCGCCCGGCGGATGGTCGAGATCACCCTGGATGGCGACCGCGATCCCGTCAAGGCGCACATCGAGGCGTTTTCTACGAACTCAAACGCCCTGCACCTCCTCTTCGATGGATTCGCGACCGTCTTCACCTATGACGAAGAGCTTCGACGCTCCCTGGTCGATTTCTGGCCATGGGCGCTGGAAGTCGCCCTCGACGCCATCGGTGACGGCACGGAACTGCGCTCAGAACGCCACTGGTTCGACTACCTAGCGGCGGCTCTGCTTCCCACTCCCAGCCCAAGGTCGTGGGATTCCGATATCGACGGAACGCTCGCCCGCTGCCGTGAGAGTTGGATCCAACCCGAGGCCATCAGCGAACTGGCGGAGCGCTGGCTCAACCTAGCGGGACGGGAACCGAAGGCGGTTGACGCGGTCATCAAGTTCGCGAAGAGCACCCCTATCCAATGGCAGACAACAGTCGCCCTAACCTGGATCGAAACGATCATCGGCGATCGATTCGATCTGATCGCGAACCATCTGTGGCTTCTTGAGGAATGGATGATTGATCTTCGAAGCTCCGGCACCATCACCGGAGAAGCCCAGAGTCAGTACCACCGAATCGTTGACGGGCTCGCTTCCGCAGGCGATCGAGCGGCTGTCAGATTGCAGCAGTTGGATGAGTAGCGCTGCGACAGCGCAGGGCGCTGTAGGTGTAAATCGCGGCAGTGCTCGCGGTCAGTCTCAGAGTTGACCGGCTGGCAGGGTACTGATCGTTTCGTACTCATCGTGCGCTCGCCTGATGATCCGCTTCTCGTAGCGGCGCACGCGGATGAGGGTGATGAGGCTGACGGGTCCCATCCAGGCGAACTTGAGGCCGTTCCAGATGAACAGCATCACCAGCACGGTGAGCCAGGCCGGACCGCCGCGGTCGATGAGCGTGGTGCAGATGGCAGCGGCGTAGAAGTAGCCGACGCCGATCAGCATGGCGGGGATGCCCCACTTGAGCCCGTCGCGCTGGCGAATGCGGTCGAGCAGGATGTTGGTGGGCATGTAGCGGCGCAGGTAGCCGCGGGTGCTGACACTGGCGTTCCAGAGCAGTCGGGTGAGCATGGGCAAACTCCTCTCATGTGGCTTCAGCAGGCCGAGCGTTGAGAGGACCCGTGCGGGTCGTGTCGCCGATCGAGTCGGCGACAGCGTTAGTGACTGCTGCCTTTCAGTGTAGCGATCTGCACGGACAGCGAAAAGGGGTCGGAGCCGACGGCTGGTGGTGGGTGGTGCACCTGTGGGGTGAGGTTCGCCCGGGCGGACCTGACCAGGAAGGAGGCCACACCGATGCCGGGTCAGTTCGATATGTCAATGAAGCCGAAGGCGTCGTGGTGTGGCTGGTGGCGTGGTGAGCGCTGATGGCGGCTCGGGATCGCGGCCGCGACGGCGGTGACGGACTGTGGGAGCTGGACCTGTGGGGCCACGATCCGGCCAGCGATCCGCAACCGTCGCTCCCGGCTCCGTCTGCTTCGCCATCGAGACCGTCGAGGGTGGAGGCGGATGTCGGCGGGCAGATGGCCTTGGACTTGTGGGGCGAGGAGGTTGACGATGAACCGCTACGGGGTGCTGGCGATGCGGCATTGGGAGCAGCACGCGCCGAGCCGAGTCCGGGTGATGACGGATCGCGTGGGCTTCTTCACGGACTTGGGGGTCCAGGTGCAGGCGACAGTCGTAGACTTGGCGCAGAGCCTGGCCACACCGGCCCCTCCGCAGGAGACATATCTGGAGGCGTTGGGGCGGCTTCGGATGGCTCGAATGCAAGCGGAGGAGATCGTGTTGCGAGAGCTGGTCTGGATCAACAGCCCCGAGCTGCCGCTGGATCAGGCGCGCGAGGAGTGGGAGCAGACCCGCACCAGCGACGAGTGGCTGGCGGGTTGGGCGGCGAGGATTCAGGACGCCCCGGAGACGGAACCGGCGACGGTGGAGTTGGAACAGCTCGCCAAGGATTGGGCGGTGCCGGTGGAGTTCCTGGAGGAACTGCTGGCGGCGGACAGCCCGTACCAGTTCCTGCGGGACAACCAGACGGTGACGGCGGAAGCGGCCAACGTGCGGTTCCTGCGCGAGCTGCGGTAGCGCCACCCCGCTTCGTCCCACCATCGGACGAACCGCTCGCCCCGTCGGGTGCGAAAGCACGGTTCGCCGCGAACGTGGCCGCGATACGACTTGCCCGTCGCCTCGCTGATGAACAACGGCTCGCGGACCCCGACGAGCAGCGGGTGTTGGCCGGCTGGTCGAGCTGGGGCGCCATCCCAGATGTGTTCGACGAAGCCAAGGACACCTGGGCGACCGAGCGGGACGAGCTGCGCGCCCTGATGACGCCGGAGCAGTGGCGACAGGCCGAACGCACGACGATCAACGCCCACTACACCGACCCGCTGATCGTCAGCCACATGTGGCGGCTCGTGGAGCAGTTGGGGTTCGCGGGTGGCCGGGTGCTGGAGCCGGGCGCGGGGTCGGGCACGTTCATCGGACTGGCACCGCCGTCGGCGGAGATGGTGGGTGTGGAGCTGGACGAGGTGACGGCCTCGATCGCGGCGGCGTTGTATCCGCACGCCACGGTTCGGGTGGAGTCGTTCGCCGACACGAGGCTGCCGGGTGGCTTCTTCGACGCAGCGATCGGCAACGTGCCATTCGCCAACGTGCGGCTGCATGATCCGACCCACAACGCCGGGCGGCACTCGATGCACAACCACTTCATCCTCAAGTCGCTGGCCTTGACCCGCCCCGGTGGCCTGGTGACGGTGCTGACCTCGCACTTCACGTTGGACGCACAGAACCCCGCGGCGCGCCGCGAGATCGCGCAGATGGCTGACCTGTTGGGCGCGGTGCGACTGCCATCGGGAGCGCATCGGCGAACAGCGGGAACCGAAGCTGTGACCGATCTGCTGGTGCTGCGCCGCCGCGACGACGACCAGCCACCCGCACCGCAGAGCTGGGAGACGGTCACGCCGGTCGAACTCGACGGCACCACGATCAAGGTGAACGCCTACTTCACCGAACGGCCCGATCATGTGCTGGGTGAGCTTGCAGTCGGCCGCGGGATGCACGGCCGAGACACCCTGCTGGTCAACGCCGACCTCGACCGCTTCGAGCAGAACCTGGAGCGCGCGCTGGCCGACATCACCTCATCGGCACGGGCCCGCGGCCTGAGCATGACCGCCCGGCCCTCTCGTCTTGATGATTCGATCACCACCCCACGACGGCGACACCCGCTCCAGTGGAGCTGTGGGACGGGAGCATCGTCGCTGGCGACGATGGCACGTTCCGAGTGGTGGCCGCTGGCGGGTTGGAGCCGCTGTCGGTGCCGAAAACGACGCGAGCGGAGTTGCGGGCGCTGCTGGGGTTGCGGGACGCGGCGACGACGCTTCTGAGGTTGGAAGCCGCGACGGTCGAGGACACCGACGAGGTTGAGGCGGCGCGACAGCGGCTGCGGCAACGCTACGAGTCCTACATCGGCCGGTACGGCCCGCTCGGTCGGTACACGCTGCGCCGCACCGGTCGGCAGAACGACGCCGGTGATGACACCTACGCACGGATCGTGCCGACCCCGATCCGCATCCTGCGGGGCGATCCGTTCGGGCCGGTCGTACTGGCGCTGGAGCACTTCGACGACCAGGACCAAACGGCGACCCCGGCGGCGATCCTGACCCGGCGAGTCGTGGCCCCGAAACCGGAGGTGATGGGAGCCGAGACACCGGCCGACGCGGTGGCGGTCAGCTTGGATCAGACCGGCGGGATCGACGTCGAGTTGATCGCCCGGTTGCTGGGAATGCCGACCGAGGAGGCGACGGCGGCACTCGGCGGGCTGGTGTTCACCGACCCCGACACCGGAGCGTTGGTCCACGCACCCGAGTACCTGTCGGGTGACGTGCGCGCCAAGCTCGAAGCAGCGACGATCAAGGCCCAAGCCGACCCGTCGTTCGACCGCAACGTCGACGCGCTCCGCGAGGTGTTGCCCGCCGATCTCGGGGTCGAGGAGATCACCGCCCAGCTCGGCGCGGTGTGGATCAGCGCCGAGATTCACCAGCAGTTCCTGACGGAGTTGTTGGAGGTCTCCGACGTGCGGGTGGAGAACCCGCTGCCGGGCATGTGGGAGGTCCGTGGCGGTCGCTACGGCATCCGCTCAACCAGCGAATGGGGCACCACTCGACGCCCGGCACCCGACATCGCTCAGGCGGTGATGGAGCAGAAAACCTTGCTGGTCTACGACGAGTACGAGGACGCCGAGGGCCGCAAGCGGCGGGTGCTCAACCCGGTGGAAACGACCGCCGCCCAAGAGAAGGCCGACGCTTTGCAGGAGCGGTTCGCCGAGTGGGTGTGGGAGGACCCCGACCGGGCCGCCGGGCTGGTCGCCGAATACAACCGGCGGTTCAACTCGATCGTGCTGCGCGACTACACCGGCGCTGGGGACTACCTGTCGTTGCCGGGCATGGCCGCTTCGTTCGAGCCGCGTCCCCATCAGCGCGCCGCGGTGGCCCGCATGATCGCCGAGCCCGCGGCGGGGCTGTTCCACGAGGTGGGCGCGGGCAAGACGGCCGAGATGATTATGGGTGCGATGGAGATGCGCCGGATCGGGCTCATCACCAAGCCCGTCGTGGTCGTCCCGAACCACATGTTGGACCAGTTCACGAGGGACTGGTTGCAGGTCTACCCGCGGGCGCGGCTGCTGGCGGCCAGCTCCCAGGACCTGACCTCCGATCGGCGGCGCATGTTCGTCGCTCGGGTCGCGGCGAACGAGTGGGATGCGGTGCTGCTCACGCAGGGGGCGTTCGCCAAGATTCCGGTCGACCCGGCCACAGAGGTCGCCTACATTGAGCGGCAGGTCGATCAGGTGCGCCACGCGCTCCACGGCGCCGACGGCGAGGACCGGATGAGCGTCAAGCGCATCCAGAAGCGGTTGCTGGAGCTGGAGAACAAGTTGAAGGACCGCACCGACATGGCCAGGGATGCCGGGGTGACGTTCGAGGCGACGGGGATCGACTACCTGATCGTCGACGAGATGCACACCTACAAGAACCTGGCGACGGACTCCAACATCAGAGACGCCGCGATCGAAGGTTCGGGGCGGGCGACCGATCTGCACATGAAGCTGGAGTACCTGCGCTCCACCGGCCGGGACCGCATCGCGACGGGGGCTACCGCGACCCCGATCTCCAACTCGGTGACCGAGGCGTACGTGATGCAGCGCTACTTGCGGCCCGACCTGCTGGAAGCGGCCGGTATCGGCGCGTTCGATGCGTGGGCGGCGACGTTCGGCAAGACCGTCACGCAGATGGAGATGGCCCCGACCGGGACGGGCTTTCGGATGAAGACCCGGTTCGCGCAGTTCCGCAACGTCCCCGAGATGCTGCGCATGTGGTCGATCTTCGCCGACGTGAAGACCAGCGAGGACCTCCAGCTCCCCCGGCCCGACCTGGCCCAACGAGACGACGGCCAGCGCGCGCCGCAGACCGTGGTGGTGCAGCCCACCGTCGAGCTGGAGGATTTCATCGACGGCCTCGGGGAGCGTGCCGACAAGGTGGCCGCCAAGCAGGTCTCCCCCGAGGAGGACAACATGCTGGCGATCAGCACCGACGGCCGAAAGGCCGCGCTCGACATCCGCATGGTGATCCCCGATCAGCCGTCGGGGCCGACCAAGGTGGACGTTGCCGCCGACGCGATCTACCGGGTGTGGGAAGCCAGCCGCGACAACACGTACCTCGATCCGCTCACTGGGGAGCCGTCACCGATCCCAGGCGCGTTGCAGCTCGTGTTCAGCGACATCGGTACTCCCAACCCCGATCGGTGGAACGCCTACGACGAGCTGCACCTGCAACTGGTCGAGCGCGGGATGCCCGCCGAGTCGATCCGCTACGTCCACCAGGCACGCACCGATGCCGACAAGGCCCGCCTGTTCGCCGCGGCGCGCGCCGGGCACGTCGCCGTGCTGATCGGCTCGACCGAGAAGATGGGAGTGGGGACCAACGTCCAAGCACGGGCGATCGCGCTGTACCACCTCGACTGTCCGTGGCGGCCCTCCGACATCGCCCAGCGCGAGGGTCGCATCTTGCGGCAGGGCAACCAGCACGACGAGGTAGCTATCGTCCGGCTGGTCACCGAGCGGTCCTTCGACAGCTACATGTGGCAGGGCGTCGAGCGCAAGGCCCGGTTCATCTCGCAGTTGATGCGCGGGCGGCTCGACACTCGCGAGATCGACGAGATCGACGCCACGGCTCTGTCGGCGGCGGAGGCCAAGGCGATCTCGTCAGGCAACCCGCTGCTGTTGGAGCACTCCACGGCGCAAGCCGAAGCCAGCCGTCTGCAACGCCTCGAGCGCGCGCACTCGCGCAACCAAGCCATGCTCACTGCGACCCGCCGCCGCGCTGTTGAGGACGCCGACGCTGCCCGCAACGACATGGCCGCTCTCGAACAGGCGCTGCCCCGGCTGGTGGACACCAGCGGCGAACGGTTTCGCATCCGCCTGTTCGACGCCACCTACACCAACCGGGCCGACGCAGCGCAGGCGCTGACCGCCTGGGCGCTGCGCACCACGATGCCGGGCCAGTACCGGAGCCCCGAACCCGAAGTCATCGGACAAGTCAGCGGCTTCGACATCGAACTCACCTCGCATCACGGCTACAGCCGGAGCGAGGTCAGCATCCGGCTCGCCGGAGTACCGGGCAGCCGGTTCACCATCGACCGTGACACCCTCACCAGCGGAGGGATCGGCCTCGTCCAACGGATCGAGAACCGTGCCTCGGGCATACCGACCTACCTTGATCGGGCCAAGAGCCGCCTGGCCGATGCCGAACGGACCATCCGCGACGCCGACGAGCGGATCGGAGGACCCTTTCGGCACGCCGAAGCGCTGCGCGCCGCCGAGACGCGACTGGTGAATGTCAGCCAACAGCTTGCCGAGCTCCAAGACGACCAACCCGGTGAGCCTGAGCCATCGAGTGGCCTCAACGGCAGCACACAGCCGCGCCCCCAACCGGCGCCGCTTACGGCGTTCGGTCAGCGCACCGCTACCGCTGCCAGCCCACCGACCGTTACCAGGTAGCCGGGCCGTCACCGCCTGCGCCGGTCAGATCGAGGGGCCATCTCGGCGAACCGTTGATGCACGGGCAGTGCGGTCGAGCTGGTCGGCTTCTCCGAACCGTTGCGCGTCAGCCAGGGCCGCGCGGGCGCGGGCTGCATCGACACGCTGGACCGTGTGTTCCGGTGGCGGGCCGAGCGGGGTGTCGGCGGTGATGTGGTAGCGGTCGCGATAGGCGGCCACCGTCGCAACATGGCGCATCCAGACTGCTTGTCGTCGTTCGTCGCGGGGCGGCTCGCCGAGGTCGCGGGTCCACGCCTCGTCACCGGCGATTGCCATTTCGGCCAAGGCTCGGGCGCGCCGCTCGATGAGGCGTTGACGCTCGTCGAGTGCTCGGCGCATGTCCTGGCTCATGGGGCCGCTGGCGAGCGGGATCAGCCCGGCAATCAGCCGCGGGGCCTGTCGGCGGCGGGCGGTGCCGGTGCGGCGCTGGCCGGTGGCGTTGACGACCCGGTAGTGCAGCACCGCCGCGATGTCGTCGGCATCGGCGAAGCCTCGGGCGGCGACCAACCGCGGCAGCAGCGTGTCGGGGACGTGGCCGTTGACCTCGGCGCGACGCAGCTCGGCCGTCAGTGCTCCGAACGCTTCGGAGCCGACCGCCATGTCCACCTGCTCGATGGTGAGGCCGGACTCTTCGAGCAGCGTGAGCCAGCGGTCGTGCTGGGCTTCGGTGGCGATGGTCTCGTACTCGGCGGCGAGCTGGGCGATCCCGGCCCAGCGGTCGTGCTCGGCCTCGATGGTCTCGTGGGCCGACAGTTCGGCACCGACGTGGTGGAGTACCCCGTACAGCACCGACCGGCCCGTCGTCTCCTCCTCACCGGGCGGCTGGTGATGGTCTTCGCTGTCGGATTGGTCGAGGGTGACGTAGGCGGTGTTGGCGTGGCGTCCGCGGGTCATGGCGACGTAGAAGGTCTCGCGGGTCATCGACGGCGCCACGATGGCGTGGGCGGTGTCCACGGTGGAGCCTTGGGCGCGGTGTGCGGTGACGGCGTAGGCCAGCTCGACGTGCTCGGTGACATACCGGGCCGGGAGCCGCACCGAGGCCCGGCCACGTTGCCCGGCACGGCGCACGTCAACTGAGCCGTCGTCGTGGGTGGCTGTGACGTGCCAGCGGTCACCGTTCTTGACCCACCCACGCCCGGCGAGCAGGCGGCGATCGTTGCGACGGGTGATGACCAGATCGCCGGTCGAAGCCTCGGTGCCGTCGTGCAGCCGTACCCCGTCGCTCGGCGCGACGTGCCCGGCGATGATGCGGTCCAGGCGGGCGCGGGTGTTGAGCGCGGTCACGGTCTCGGTGGTCTCGGCGATCATCACACTGGAACGACCAGCGGCTAGGTCATCGAGCCAGGCTTGGTAGGCGGCATCGAGCATGGCGTCGGTGTCGCCGTCGTGGATGCGCCCGCGGGCCTCGTAGGTGTCGATCACCGTGGTGTCGCCGATGCGCAGACCGAGCGAGGCGTGGCGTTCTCACTCGTGGTGGAACCGTCGCACGTCGACCAGCTCGGGGGCGTCGTCGCGGTCGCGGATCAACAGACCGAACGCCCCACCGGCATCGACCGCGGTGAGCTGTGCCCAGTCGCCCACAAGCAGCACCTTGGCGCCGACCTGGTTGGCGTGGCTGGTGATGCGGTCCAGGGTGAGCGTGCCAGCCAGGGAGGCTTCGTCGACGATCACCAACTGCCCCACCCGGAAGCTCAACCCCTGGGTGGTGTGATCGTGGAGCCACTTGGCAGTGTTCTCCGTCGCGATGCCGAGGTCATCAGCGAGGACCTGCGCCGCGGCAGCCGAGGGTGCCAACCCGATCACCGAGTTGTCGCCGTGCTCGGTCTCCCACGCCCGGCGCAGCGCGTTCATGGCGGTGGTCTTGCCCGCCCCGGCTGGGCCGACCAGCACATCCACCGTGCGACCCGACACCGCCACGGCAGTCAACGCCGCGACCTGATCGTCAGCCAAGACCCGGCCGGCATCATCGGCACGCCGGGCAACCCGCTCGATCACCCTGAGCGCCACGGTCGGCCCAGCGTTCGTCCGTGCGAGGTCGAGCAGGCGGTCCTCGGCTGCCAACAGGTCGGTCGAGGAGAACACCGTCGAGTGTTTGGGACGGAACACGCTCGACCCGTCCGGCCGTTGGAACACCACCGGTGAAGTGGTCAGCTCCGGTGGGGTGAGCCGCAACGACGCGCCCTCGGCGGCATCGACGATCAACCCCAGCACCGCCTCCCGGTCGATCGTGCTGGCGAAGCGCAGGCCCATGATCTGGCGGGACGCTTCGGCGTGCAGGTTCCACCGCCGCCAGGTCGAACGCTTCTCCCCGACCACCTCCACCACCGTCCGGCCGACCTCGGCGAGAGTGTCCAGCGGGAGGTCATCGGCCCGCAGCACCGGCGGGCGTTCGACGTTGGTGAGCAGATGGGTCGCCCACGTCGCCGCGTCCTGACCGAGCACGACACTGGCGCGCTCCCGCCAGTCGGCGGTGAGGTCGGCCAGCGATCGGATCGTCTTATCCGGCCGGGTCGCCAACGTGGCCTGAGCGCGCAGCTTGATCGCCGTGATCGCCGAGGGCTCCCGGCCATGCTTGGCGACGTAGGCGGCGATGAGTCGGTCCTTCTCCACCTCGATCGCACGGGATCGCGACGAGAACGCCTCGACCAACGGATCGGGAACGCCAGTGATCTCCCATGCCGGGTTGCGGTCCCGTCCTCGATTACGCCGGTCCCAGCCAACCCCGAGACTGCGGGTGAGGTGGTCGGCCAGCACGGCGTTGTAGTGCTCCGATAGGGCCACCACGGCGGCGTGCATCGGGCGGCCATCCAACGTGCGCCACTTGCCATCGTGAACGCCCTGCACCTTGTTGGAGATCACGACATGCGTGTGGAGTTGCGGGTCACCCGCACGCGAGTCGTAGTGGTCATAGGCGGTTGCGATCACCCCGGCAACCTCGACCTGTGCAACCGCACCATCAGGCCCACGCGAGCCGATCCGGGTCGCTGCAACCTCCTGCTCCAGCAACGCAACCACCTCCGCAATCGCCGCGTGATGGGCTGTGGTGATCAGCGCCTGTGTCCCACCGTCTGCAACCGCCCACAACGCCGACACCGACTTGGGGACCGAGAACGTGTAGTCATACCCGGCCACCGCTCGCCGGGTCGGCCGAGCGGACTCCTCGGCCTCGATCGCGGTCACCGCTGCGGCGCGTTCGTCCACGGTCAGGCTCCGGTCGAGACGGCCGATGCGGATCTGGATGCGCTCGGCGATCCCGGCGAAGTGCCGGTAGGGCTCGCCCAACTCGTCGCCGGTGAGTGGGTCGCGGCCCATCCCCAACAGCAGCTCAAGCTGTTCCTCGGTCACCGTGTCACCGGGGCGAAGCTGGCCGTCGCCCAGGGCGTGGACACCCGAGCCGAGCCAGAAGCCGGGCGGACAGCCAGCCTCGGTGTAGTAGCGGGTCAACGGTGTTGACAACGACCGGTCACCGTCACCGGCGGCGACCGACTTCAGCAGGTACTTGAAGCCGTCGCCCGCAGACATCACCCGCATCGAAACCGTCATCTCGGCGTCCGATCCGTCCTGGCATCCATGCCAGCGAGGTAGGTCGCCACGCCCCGCCGAAGGCGGGTCGATCCGGTCGTTGCAAGACGTGTGATCCGACTGGAACGGGACTGCGGAGGAGCCGCGACAGTCCGCACGACGAGTCGGGGAGCTGGTGGGGAGCGAAGCGATCGAGCAAGTCGTGGAGGGCGAACCCGCACGCAAGTAAGGCTGCCTACTTCTTGGGAACTACGCCGGGTCGATGCCGGTTCGTGCCGCTGAAGCTCACATCTCGCGGCCGTCGGCAGCTGAGCCACCGGGGTCTGCTCCGAAGATGAAGTCGAGTTGGGTGTCGAGGGCCGCGGTGGCGGTGTCGGCGGGCAGGTCGCCGCTCAACAGGTGGACCGCGAGACCTTCGGCCGTCGCCAGCAGCGCGGCGGCTACGGGAACGGGGTCGATGGTCGAGCGCGCAGTGCCCGCGGCTTGTGCGTCACGAAGCAGGTCGGCGACGAAGCCTCCAATATGTCGGTGTCGTCACCGACGTGCTTGGCGGCATCCGGGCGGGTCGCGGCATGGGCCAGGAAGGCCAACGCCACGCGACCGTCAGCCCGCTGGGATTCGTCCAAGGGCAGCAGCGTGACGAGCATGGTGCGCAGCAGCGCTCGGACGGAAGGGTCCTCACCGAGCGCCGCGACGGCCTCGGTCATCCGTGCCTCGAAGCGCGCGCTGGCGGACTGCATCGCGAAATCCATCATCGCTTCCTTGCTCGGGAAGTAGTGCTGAACCATCCCCGACGTGACGCCAGCTTCGGCGGCGACATGGCGCAGGCTGACCGCTTCGAGTCCCTCGTTGGTGGCCACCCTCATGAGCGCGGCGGCGATCTGCTCGCGGCGCTCCTGATGGTCGAGATCCTCGGCCACGACTCGATCGCCACCACCCAGACCTACGTCGCGGTCTACGACCACGACGTGATCGACCACCACCGCGCCTACATCGCCCGCCGGCGATCACTTCGCCCCTCACAGGAGTACCGCGAGCCCACCGACAGCGAGTGGGACGAGTTCCTCGGACACTTCGCCCAACGCAAACTCGAGCTCGGCACCTGCGGGCGTGCCTACGGCTCCGCCTGCCAGCACGAACACGCCTGCATCCGCTGCCCGATGCTCCGCCCCGACCCCAAACAGCACGAACGCCTGCGACAGATCATCGACAGCCTCGACGACCGCATCGCCGAAGCAGCTGAACGAGGCTGGGCCGGCGAGGTCGAAGGACTTCGGGCCAGCCGTGCCGCTGCCGAGCTCAAGCTTGTCCACATGCAGCGCACCGCGACCAACCTGGGCCTGCCGATGTTCCCGCCCCGGCCTGGCAGCGCGCAGTAGCGTCCGTCACCGCCGATGATCGTGCGACGCTGCTCTTGCCAGACTTCCCAGCCACCAGTGACCCGGAGGTTGTGATGACTGAACCGGAGGTCGTGAAGGCCGGATCGAATGCGCTGACCTAGCGGCCAAGTTCGAGCGGGCCGGACCACGTTCGCGAGACAAGCTTACTTGCCCTTTTGGCAAGGTTCCTTTACGCTGCCCAGCATGGCATCGGAACGCGAAGAACTTCAGAGCAGCGGCGACATCGCACGTCGGCGCGCCGCATCCCGCGACCTCGTGCCCGGGCTGGTCGTGCTCATCGTCAGCCAGGCATCGCTCATTGCTGCGAGCCCGGACACCTCCACCAGCGGCTGGCATCTCGCGTGGGCGCTGTCGCCACTGGTCGGTATCGGATTGTTGGTGTGGGCGCAGTTCAGGATGCTGCGGCGTTCCGACGAGCGCGAGCGCACCGTCGTGCTGTCGGCGATGGCGATCGGGTTCGGCGTGGTGATCACCGCCCTGGCTGTCGTCGGCGTCCTCCAAGCAGCCGAGATCGGCGACGCCCGCCAACAGCTCCAGATCGCAACCGGGCTGGGGATCGCAGCGTGGGTCGTCGCCTCGCTGGTTCTTGAGCGGCGGGCGTCGTGAACAACCGCCTGCGCGAGTTGCGAGCAGCCCGCCGATGGAGCCAGGCCGACCTGGCAGATCGCCTCGACGTGTCACGCCAGACGATCAACTCGATCGAGAACGGCCGCTATGACCCAAGCCTTCCCCTGGCGTTCAGGATTGCTGCGGCCTTCACGCTACCCATCGAGGAAATCTTCTTCCCATCACCTGTACCCAACTCCTCACCCGAGTTGCCGACCGACTCCCACCACCAAGAAGCCACCCGCGGGTGAAGACCACTGCGACAAGCGAAAGGACCCCGACATGCTGGCCCACGATCTGTTGATGCTCCTCCACCACCCCGAGACCGGCCGTCCGCTGATCTCGTCGAGTAAGGCCGACCTCGTCATCGCAGGAGCGTTCCTTGCCGAACTCACCCAACGGGGACGGATCGAGTTCACCGAGCCCCATCGGCTGACCAAGAACCGCACCATCGTCGTCACCGACCCCACCCCGACAGGCGACGACGCGCTCGACCAGGCGCTACAACACATCTCGGCGCACCGCTCCACACGCGCGCACGCCATAGTCTCCAAGATCGCCAAGGGGGCCAGCAACCGAATCCTGGAACGCTTCTCCACACAGGGCACGCTCAGATCCGCGCAGGCACGGCTCGTGGGCATCATCCCCGCACGAGTGTGGCCCGCAGCCGACGCCCAGCACACCGCCGAACTCCAGCTAGGACTCCACCAAGTCCTGACCGGCGAGCGGCAACCGACACCTCGCGAGGCTGCGGCGATCGCGCTGCTCCACGCCATCGGCGGCACCGCGAAGGTTCTGGGTGACACAGGGCTCGAACATCGTGAGCTGAAACGACGCGCCAAGGCGATCGCCGCAGGCGACGCAGCAGGCGAGGCAGTCCGCCAGGCACTCGACGCGGCTGCCTTCTGAGTGAGATCAACGTGGTAGAGCGCCCGCAAACTGCTCGCGGTCGACAGTGGCATCGTCGGCACCGAAACCAAACCGTACGGGGCGCCGCGCACACCTGATCTCTATGGCAAGAGACCGCACGACAGCCCGCCCGCCTTGGTGCAGAGGAGAGCTAGCCCACATCACCCTCGGGCACGAGGATCGCCGTGGGGAGGGCTTGCATCGCGGCATCGGTGAGGTCGAAGCCGAGTCGGTGGCGATGATGGTCACCGCCGCTTGGGGCATGGACTCCACTGGCTACACGGTCCCGTACGTCGGGGGCTGGTCGTCGTCGGTCAACGACCGCGATCCGACAGAGGTGGTGCGCGAGACCGGCGAGTTGGTCCGTCGCACAGCGGTGGCGATCCTGGATCGTTGCCCAACCCGCCGCTGGGCGATGGCTCGCCACCAGGGCTTGAACAAACCCACCGCGCAGGACGCACTTCGGTCCGTTCGCACACCCCCAAGGCCGCACGGATCGAGCACACGGGCAGCACGCGGGAAACCGGTGAGGTTGTGACGTGGACGACCTGGCCCGCCTGTTGTCCGCCATCGGTGAGCGGTCCCTTCGGGACGCGGCGCTGGCGTGCGGCGAGGCCGGTGTGCGGGTGTTCCCGTGTGCACCGGGCGCGAAGCATCCGCTGACCACTCACGGGTTCACCGACGCAACCACCGACCAACGACGGATCGCCCGGTGGTGGGATCGGTGGCCGGAGGCAAACATCGGCGTGCCAACCGGCAACGGCGGCGCGGACGTAGTGGACGTTGACTGCCATCCGTCCGGGTCGGGGTTCGCCCCCCTGGACCGCGCCCGGCGAGCCGGGCTGGTCGATGGCTGGGCGTGTGTGGTGCGGACGCCTTCGGGTGGCCTGCACTTCTACTACCCCGCGGATGCACGGCGGTCGCAAGCGTCGTGGTCGGTCGGTGAGGCGCACATCGACTTCCGCGGCACCGGTGGCTATGTGCTCATCCCACCGTCACGAATCGTCGCATCCGACAACGGCTCCGTCGGCTACGAGCTGGTGGTCACTGGACGCGGTCTGCACCCGCTGGATGCGGTGGCCCTGCGCGAGTTCATCCAACCACGCCGACCGTCGCGTCGGGCCATGTCGGGTGCACCGGTGCGGGGTGGGGAACGGATCGCGACCTGGTTGGCAGGACGCCCCGAGGGCACCCGCAATCGGGCGTTGTTCTGGGCAGCGTGCCGCTACGCCGAGAGTGCGATCCCCGAAGACCACGCCCACGACCAGCTCGGCGCAGCCGCCGAGCAGGCGGGTCTGGCGCCAGGTGAGGTAGCGGCGACGATCCGCTCGGCGTACCGCCGCACCCAACCCTTTCTGACCGTGCCGTCGTCGATGTCGTCTCGCTCGGGACTGGCCCTATGACCCGCCAGCACGTTCTCGCCGAGTACAGGGGGCAGCCAGCGGTGGTGCCGGGGTGGGTGGTGGCCACGGCGGTGGCGGGGACGGTGCTAATCGCGCTTGGGGCGTTCTGGTTGTCGTTCACGGCGTTGACTGATCTGGCGCAGCGGGCGGGGATCGCGGCGAGCCAGGCGTGGGTGTGGCCGTTGATCGTGGACGGGATCATCGTGGTGGCCACGATCTCGGTGGTGGTGCTGGCCCCGTACGGGCGTCGGGCCACCTGGTACCCGTGGGCGCTGCTCATCGCCGGGGCGGTGGTGTCGGTATCGGGCAACCCCGCCCACGCGCTCGTAGCGGCGGAGAACACGCTGCCGGGGTTGTGGGCGGCGGCGATCTCGGCAGTTCCGCCACTGGTGTTGTTGGCGATCACCCACCTGACCGTCGTGCTGACCAGCCGCACCGCCCGCCAGCTCGAGGACACCGGAACCGCCCAGGACCCGAGGCTGCCGATGGCGGAGCCGTCTCGGGAGGAACGCCGGGCGGTGGCGTGGTCGCAGCGGGAGGCGGGGTGGATCAACAAGGAGATCGCTGACTACTTCGGCGTTCACCCCTCCACGGTGGGTCGCTGGTTCGCCGACCCACCGCCCGACGGCGACGGCGATGACCGACACGACGACCGCGAACTCGCCGCTACGGGAGCGGCGGGGGGCGGGATACAGGGGGCCGCGTAGAGCCCGAAATCCAACGACAGGAAGGAGCATGAAATGGTTGATGACTCTCACGAGCAGCGCACGACGGCGCCTCGACCCGACGCCGAGTCCGCTCCACGACGGGACACCGGCGGCGTCGAGGCCGAGGTGGCAGATCACCTGAAGCACCACGACCCCTCGGCGCCGTCCCGCGCTGCGTCGCGTGGACGCCGGTTGCCGACCGGTGAGGTGGCGTGGGTGCGGGTCAGTGACGTGATGACCCACCGCTCTGGCCGAGCGGCCGGGCGGGGCATCACCTGGACCGCCACGGTGAACCGCTGGCCTCGCCTGGCGCCGTTACGCACGGCGGGGACGGGGCGCCGAGCGATCGCGCGCGCCAGTGCCGACCCGAAGGTGAGGCGGTTGGCGCCGCTGTCGGCGTTCGGCACTCGACGAACACCGGCGACGGCGAGATCGGGGGTGTCCTTGTGACAGCGGTGGGTTCGCATCCGCACCGGCGGCGACAGATCGTGATTCTGATGATCTGACCAACCACGACGCCCCGCCCGCCTGACCGCTCACGGTTGGCGGGTCGAGGGTTTGGGGTGTGGGTGCGCACCTTCCCGCTGAGGGACTGACGCACTCATGACACGCACCGCATTGCACCCGCCCCAGGAGCCATCCGGGCCGGCATTCGCCGACTCGGAGGGGCTCCGCGCGGTGCTGATGCGGCTGCATGAGGCCGGGCCGGGCGCTTGGCGTCACGACCCCGAGGCCGCCGAGCTGATGCGGTTCGCCGCGGACCGCTACGCGGCGCTGGCCCGCAAGTACGACCAAGAACCCGCCGACGCCGCCGTTGCGGCGTTCGAGGCGATGCGCAACACCTCCACCCGGAGCGCCGCGGACCCGTGGGCAGTGGTGACAGTGGCGGTGCGGATCACCCTGATCGCCGAGCACCGCGCCCACGGCCTCCTCACCTCCACCGACCGAGCCCGCCGCCCGCAGTATTCGGTCTTCCATGACGCCGAGCGATTCAGCGACCGCGAGAGCGAACTGACCGAGTACCACCCCGCCTTTCACGTCCCACCCCACCACCACAACGGCAACGGTCACCAGCCCGACGACGTGTCGGAGGTTGATGTGTGGTGGGTGGTCGAGCAGACCGCCCGACTGCTGGTGCTGCTGGGCTGGCCCGCCGGCACCGCATGGACCCTGGTCGAGCACGTCTGCGCCCGCCTGGCCGACATCGGCGACCGCCACAACGCCTACGAGACCCTGCGCCGCGACAAGGCGCTGCGCGCCAACCTCGACCTGCCCCACCAGTCGTGGATCGGGCTGCTGCGCCTCACCCTCGGCCACCCCACCGGCACCGGCGCGCTACGCCACGGGGTACTGGCTCGGCTGTTGGTCGGCGACAGGCTGGCCGATCTCCTCGATGACGACGATCTGGTGCTCACCGCCGTGGCCGCCAACCCCGCCGGGGGTGGTCGCGGTGGCTAGCGGTGGGCACATCGAGTTGGACCGCTCCGTCGAGTCGATCCGTGTCGGCCAGCGGCACCGCACCGAGTTGGGCGACCTTGACGAGCTGGTTGCCTCCATCGACCGGTTGGGGTTGTTGCAACCGATCACGATCAGCCCCGACGGCACCTTGATCTGTGGTGCCCGCCGGCTGGAAGCGGTCAAGCGGCTCGGGTGGCAGCGGGTCAACGTGTGGGTGCGGTCGGGCATCTCCACCCGGCTGGAACAGCTCTTGGCCGAACAGCACGAGAACACCATGCGCAAGGCGTTCACGCCCACCGAGGCCGCCACTCTCTACCAGGAGCTGAAGACGCTGATCGCCGAAGACGCGACCCGCCGCCAGGCCGCCAGTCGCTTCGGCGCCAACGACGGCGAGGAGGGCGCCGAGCACGGTGCTGCCGATTCGGCAGCACCGTCAGACCGCACCTCTCGTGTCCAAGCCGCCCAGCTCGTGACCGGCCGCAAGTCCTACTCGATGCTGGAACAGGTCAGCGAGCTCGAACGCATCGCCGCGGACCCCGAGACACCAGAGCATGTGCGTGACCTAGCAGTCGAGGAGCTGGCGAACATCGACGCCACTGGAAAGGTCTACGGCTCTTACCAGCGCGTCAAGACCGCCCTTGGCCAAGGCGCAGCCGAAGGGGATGAGGACGAGCTACGGCAGGATGAGCTGGCTGCGCGCGCCAAGGAGGCTCTGGCGCGGGTGCAGGGCGAGCCTCGACGGCACCGCCGGGCCAAGACCGCAACGGCTCGCGACTCGGGGCGGGGATCGCGTCGATATGGGGTTCGGGCGTTCGTGGTGACCTGGAGCGACCTGCACGGGTGGGCTGACCACTACGACCCCGCCGAGATCGGCCCCGCCCTGAACGCCGAGCAGTGGGCGAGCTTCGAGGCCACCGTCGAAGCGACCGTGACCTTCGTTGACGCCGCCCGGCTCGCCCGCGACACCTGACCGACCCACGGCGGGTGGTGGTGCGCACCTTCCCGGCAACTGCTGATCGTCCGCTGTTGTCGGGAGCCCATCCATGTCGTCCGAATCGTCGTCTCGCCGTCTGCTGGTCATGGCCGTCATCGGCGGCATCGTCCTGGTCACCCTGATCGGCGTCGGCATCTATGGACTGATCGTCGGCCCACCTGACCACGACCACCAGAGCACCCCGACAACGACCACTCCCTCGGAGAGCACGCCGAGCGGTCCGAGCCGACCGGCGTCATGGGAGGACCTGCCCGCCCTGCCGGACACCGGCGACCCGATTCGCTACGCCAGCGCGGTCGCCGAGGCGTTGCTGACGTGGGACACCATGTCGGGGCTGGCGCCGATCGACTACGCCCGGCCGGTCATCGTTGGCGCTGACCCCTCCGGCTACGAGACACCGGGGCTGGTGTCGGACGTGGCCAACTTCTTGCCGACCGATGCAGTGTGGCAGGAGCTGCGTCACTACTCAACGCGCCAGACCGCCACCGTCGACGCCGCCTTCGTCCCCGACTCCTGGGACTCGATTGCCGCCTCGGCGTCGGCGGGTGAGCTGCGTGAGGGCACCGTGGCGGTCACGGTCGAGGCCACCCGCCACCGCGCTGGGGAGTGGTTCGACCGGCCCGCAACCAGCGACCACCCGATCACCTTCACGGTGTTCGTCGCCTGCCAGCCGACGTTCGATCGCTGCCACACCCTTCGGCTCTCCCTCCCCGATCAGCCGCTGTTATGAAGCGGATGCTGCTGGCCGCGGCCGCCGCGGTGCTGCTGCTGTTGCCGAGCGTGCCGCTGCTGGCGATGGCGGTGGTGATGAACCCGGCTGCGGATGCGTCGTGCCTGAACCTCACCTCGATCGTGGTCGGCGATGTCCCTGACCGCCTCCAGGCCACCACGGCGAACGGTGAGACGATCACCCTCAATCGCACGCAACTCACCCACGCCCGCACGATCACGGTGATTGGGTCACAGACCGAAGGGGTCGGCCACAACGGCATCCTCATCGCGCTGATGGCGGCGTTGACCGAATCGTCGCTGCGGATGCTGTCCAACACGTCGGCGTACCCCGAGTCCGCCAACTACCCCAACGACGGGGACGGCAGGGACAACGACTCGCTGGGCCTGTTCCAGATGCGACCGGTCTCGGGTTGGGGGACGGTCGCCGAGCTGATGAACCCGACCTACCAGGCGCGGGCGTTCTACGGCGGTCCTGATGGTCCGAACAACGGCTCACCCCGTGGACTGTTGGACATCCCGAACTGGGAACGCCTGTCGTTCGGTGAGGCAGCCCAGGCGGTGGAGGTGTCGGCGCATCCCGACCGGTACGCCAACTACGAGCCTGTCGCCCGGACCATCCTGTCCGCCCTCACCGTGTCCGGTGCTGGGTCGGGGGTCGCCGAGACCAGTCGGGTGGCCATGCCGATGGCGGTGGGGACGTACACGATCACGTCGGGGTTCGGGATGCGTGACGACCCGCTCAACCCCGGCACCCAGCGGATGCACTACGGCCTCGACTTCGCCGCCCCCGACGGCACCCCCATCCTCGCCGTCGCCGACGGCCAGGTGACCGTCGCCGGCCCATCGGCGAGCGGGCAGAACCGGATCATCGTCGAGCACACCATCGCCGGTGAGACCGTGGCATCGCTGTACCTGCACATGTGGGACCACGGCATCCACGTCACCGAAGGTGACCGGGTGCTCGCCGGACAGCACATCGCCGACGTGGGATCACAAGGCCGCTCCACCGGCCCGCACCTGCACCTGGAGATACGCCCCGGCGGCGTATCCGCACCGGCAGTCGATCCCGAGCTGTGGCTTGCCAGCCACGGTGCCGGGCACCTCGACACGCCCAGCTCCGGCGGTCCTGGCTGCGGACCGAGCATGGTCGGGTTGCCGGGCGCACCGCTGCCGTTCACCGGCACCCCCGGCGGACAGGTACCCGACCCGACCGGCACGGGCGGGTTCGTCACCCGTGAGATGGCACATCTCATCGCCGAGACCCGAGCGGCGTTCCCGGAGTCGTCGTGGTCGTGCTGGTCACCCCGACCCGGCACCGTCTCCGAACACCCTCTCGGGCGAGCGTGCGACATCACGTTCGGCAACCGCATGGGCGTGTTCCCCACTCCCGAGCAGGTCGCCGAAGGGTGGCGGATGACCAACTGGCTCCAAGCCCACGCCGACGCCCTGTGGGTCCAGTACCTCGTCTGGCAGGGCCACATCTGGAGCGTCGCTCGCGACGCCGAAGGCTGGCGACCCTACGACGGCGGCGGGATGCACGACCCCACCCACCCCACCGGTGGCCACTACGACCACCTCCACATCACCACCCGCCAGTAGCAGGCAGTCGCGGTGCACCTCGGTTGATGTCCCCCTGTGTCTCGATCGAGGAGCTGTGATGCCGCTGCCCCGCCTGCTCGTCCTCGCCAGCGTGGGTCCCGACTTCGGCGGGGTCGGCGGGTCCAGCGCGCTGACCACGATTGTCGGGGCGCTGCTCACCATCGTGTTGGTGGTGTCGGTGCTGATGCTGGTGGTCTGCGCCATCGTGTGGGCGATCGCCTCGTCGGCTGGCAACTACCAGGCCGCCACCCGCGCCCGCTCTGGCCTGTGGGTCGCGGTCGGCGCCGCCGCCCTGGCTGGTGCCGGGGTGACGTGGATGAACTTCCTCCTCGACCTCGGCCGCGACCTCTAGCCCTCCGGGTCCGAGGGTCGTGGTGTGCGGGGTGCACCTGTGCTGTGAGCCCGCCCGTCCGGTGCGGGCCACAGCGTTGAAGGAGCCCCATCCGATGTTCGACACCCTCGTGACCTTCGATCTGC
This sequence comes from Tessaracoccus sp. MC1679, assembly GCF_014164775.1. GTDB lineage: Bacteria > Actinomycetota > Actinomycetes > Propionibacteriales > Propionibacteriaceae > Arachnia. Next base: position 101,452 of record NZ_JACJGB010000004.1, on the reverse strand, counting down.
CCGCTGTCGCTCAGGTGGTGGCCCAGGTCGACATCTCCCCGAATGACACCGGGCTGCCCGGCATCGCCTCGCTGCGCACCATCGTCGGCGCCGTGATGACCATTGGCCTGGTCCTGTCCGTCCTCGCCCTCATCGTCTCCGCGGTGGTGTGGGGGTTCGGCTCCAACTCGTCCAACCCGCACCTGGCGGGGCGAGGCAAGGTCGGCGTGTTGGTGTCCTGCGGGGCGGCGATCATCACCGGCGCTGCGGTGACGCTCATCAACTTCTTCTGGAACGTCGGCCAAGGCGTTTCCTAACCGACTTCGCGCTGACTGTCTGGAAGGGAGACCTCGATGGGTGTCTGTGATGTACCGCTGATCTCGACCGTGTGCGACGTGGCAGGTGAAGCCGCCGCGACGCTGGTGTCAGCACCGTTCGACTGGATCGCCTCTGCGATCGGCGCAGCCGCTGGGTGGATGTTCGAGTCGGTGTGGGCGATCTTCGACACAACGACGTTGGTGGATGTGACCAGTCCCGCCTATGTCGGGGTCTACAACATCCTGTTCGGCATCGCGGTGTTCTTGATGCTGATCTTCTTCTGCTTCCAGCTCATCGGCGGGCTGATCCGACGCGACCCCACCGCCCTGTCCAAAGCTGCCCTCGGGCTGGCCAAATCAGTCCTGGGGTCGTTCCTGGTCATCACCCTCACCGCCACCCTGCTGGAAGTCACCGACCAACTCTCGGTCGGCATCGTCCAGGCCACCGGCACCACGATGGAGGAGATGGGCGGCCGCATCGCCGCCCTCGCCATCGGCCTCACCGCGGTCAACATCGCCGCCCCCGGCGCGGGTGCCATCGTCACCATCTTCCTCGCCGGGCTCGCCATCTCCGCCGCGGCGTTGGTGTGGTTCACGTTGCTGATCCGCAAAGCCCTGCTGTTGGTGGCGATCGTGATGGCACCGATCGCGCTGTCGGGGTTCTCGTGGGAGGCCACCCGCGGCTGGTTCACCAAATGGGCCTCGTTCGTGCTGGCGTTGATCTTCTCGAAGCTCGTCATCGTCGTCGTGTTCTTGGTCGCCACGGCTCAGGTGTCGGCACCGATCGACTTCGACCTGGCCTCGATCGCCGACCCGATCGCTGGGATCGTGTTGATGTTCGTCGCCGCCTTCGCCCCCTACATGGCCTACAAGTTCATCTCCTTCATCGGCTTCGACATGTACCACTCCATGTCGGTGGAACAGGAAGCCAAGGGCGCGCTCAACCGGCCCGTCCCCGTCAGCGGCGGTCCCCGCTCCGATGGCGTCAAGAAGGTTCTCGACGGCGGCGACGGCACTACCAGTCCGAGCAGCCGCGGCTCGACGGGCGGGGCGGGCACGCCAGGCAAGCCGGGCACGTCCCCAGCCGGTGGCGCGACTGGCGGGCCAGCCAGTTCGACAGGCAGCGGAGCCGGGGCCAGTGAGAGCGGCGCGGGCGGTGGTACCGCAGCGGGTGCAGGCGCCGCTGCCGGGGCTGCTGTGACAGCGGCCAAGGCGGGACCGAAGGCGGGCAAGAAGGTCGGCACCGCGGCCGAGGAGCACACCGACGCGAGCCAGCAGGCCAGCGATCCGCCGCCGACCCCACCGGCACAGCCCTCGACGTCGCCCCGTCGCAGCCCGTCGAGGTCGGAGGGAGGGGCGTCGAGCGCACCCGCGGACCAGCCTTCGCCACGATCAACCCCACCTGAGCGCCCGGTCCGCAAGCAACCGCCGCCGACCGTCGAGCCCCGCCGAACCGACCCCAAGCCGGGAGACGGCTCGTGACCCGCACCCGAACCACGACCGACGACACGGGCGGTGACGTGGAAGCGGTGAAGTTCTCCCGGCTCACTCGCCGCGGTGTCCTGCTCGGCCTGTCCACCTCACAGGTCGTCACCGTTGCCATCGCCGTGGTCACCTTCGTGGCCAGCCTCTACCTCGTCGGTGCCCAAGCCCTGCTGGTCACCTCACCGATCTGGGCGACCGCGCTGGCGCTGACGTGGCTGCCCATCAACGGTCGCAAAGCGGTCGAGTGGCTGCCCATCTCCGCACAGTGGGCATGGCGAGTCACGGTGCGCCAGACCATCTACCGGCGGCGGGTGGTCAAGCCGCGCCCCACCGGCACCCTCGCATTGCCAGGTGACGCCGCTGCGATGCGCTCCTATGAGGACCCCGAGACCGGGGCGGTGATGGTGCATGACCCGCACCACAACCGGCTCATCGCCATCGCCAAGGTCACCCACCGCTCGTTCGTGCTGCTCGACCCCGCCGAGCAGCAACGCCGCGTCACCGGGTGGAGCCGCGTCCTCTCGACGGCTTGTCGATCTAGCCGACTCGCCCGCCTCCAGGTGCTGGAACGCACCCTGCCCGACAGCGGTACCGGGCTGGCACGTTGGTGGGCCGAGCACGGCGCCGACGACGACTCCTGGGTCGCTCGCACCTACCGCGAGCTGATCGACCGCGCCGGGCCCGCAGCAGAACGCCATCTCACCACCATCTCCATCGCACTCGACGTGAAGGCAGCTGCGCGCGCGATCCGCTCCGCCGGCGGAGGCCTGCGCGGTGCGGCGGCGGTGCTGCGCCAGGAGATGCACACCCTCGCCACCGCGCTCGGCTCCGCTGATCTGAAGCCAGCCGAATGGCTCACCCCGCCTCAGCTCGCGATCGTGCTGCGGTCTGCGTATGACCCCCAGGTCGCCGCCACGCTGGAACGCTCGACCATCGGCGCAGACCTCGCCACCGCCGGGCCGGTGGCGATCAACGAGACCTGGGACCGGCTGCGCTCGGACTCCGCCTACCACGCTGTGTTGTGGATCAGCGAGTGGCCCCGCTCACCCGTCTATCCGAGCTTCCTGGCACCGATCCTGCTGTCGTCGGGGATCAGACGTGCCTTCAGCGTCGTGTGCAATCCGGTGCGTGCCGATGTGGCGGCGCGGGACATCCGCAAGAAGAAGACCGAATACATCTCCGACGCGGCCCAGCGGGCCAAGATCGGCCAGATCGAGGACGCCCAACAGACCGCCGAGTACCACGACGTGCTCCAACAAGAAGCCGACCTCACCGCTGGCCACGGCGTCCTTCGCTACACCGGCCTCGTCGCCGTCTCCGCACCCACCCTTGACGACCTCGACGCCGCCGTAGCCGAGATCGAACAGGCCGCAATCCAGGCGTCGTGTGAGACGCGGCGGCTGGTCGGCCAACAGGCCCAGGCGTTCGTCGCCGCGGCGCTGCCATTGTGCCGAGGCATCTGAGGCTGGCGGGCCGGGCGCACCTAGCGGGCAGATGACGATGCCCGAGCGCGCGGAGGTACCACCGATGGTGACGTTCAACGATCCGAGAGCCGATGCTGATGAGGCCCGTGAGGCGCTGCGTGGATTGGCGCACGCCACCCGCACCATCGACGAGGCCGGTGACACCTATGCGGTGTTGGGGGCCTTGTCGGCGGGACTGGCGTCGTTGGGCCAGTCGTTGGATCAGCTCGCCGAGTGGCATCACCGCAACGCCGACCGGGCCGTGACCGACACGGGTTCGCGGGACGCCGGTCGGCGGTACGCCGTGGAAGCGGCCGATGATCTGCACGACGCCGCCACGCTGGTGGAGCGGGTGCGTGCCGTGGTCGATGAGGCATGGAACGTCAACGGACGCATCGCCTGGCACCCCGCACCCCAGCCCACGACACCACGCCCGGTTCGGCGTCTTGCGGAACCGTCGCTGTTCGGCGCCGGAGCACCGCAGCGGCAGGCCGTTGACGGCCTGGCCCGCTGAACGGAGCGCAACCGTCATGGCTAAGTCGTCTCGGGGCAAGGTGCATTCGTCGGTGCTGGTCGGCCCGGCCAAGGAGCATCGTCGCAACAAGCGGCAACGCCGCCGGGCCGCGGCCCGCGTGTACGCCGCCGACGCCGCTGCCCGCAAGGCCGCTGCCAAGGCCCAAGCCGCCGCCGAGCGGGCTGAACGCCGCGCCACCCACTACCTGCCAGCCAGCGGTGAGCCCGGCCCGGCGGGGTTGCGCACCCCGCGCCGCTTCCGGGTGCCAGTCCACCAGGACACCTCCGCGGCGCTGGCCGGGGCGTATCCGTTCCTGGCCGAAGGCGGGCTCGGGTCGGATGGGGTGTTCGTCGGCCAGGACCTCTACTCGGGTGGCAGCTTCGTGTACGACCCGTGGGTCCTCTACCAGCGCGGGGTCATCACTGCGCCGAACGTGGTGCTGGCTGGGATCGTCGGGGCTGGCAAGTCCTCGTTGGCCAAGTCGCTCTACACCCGGTCGATCCCGTTCGGTCGCCGTGTCTACGTGCCTGGCGACCCGAAGGGTGAGCACACCCCAGTGGCCGAGGCGGTCGGTGGCCGGGCGATCGTGCTCGGCCACGGCCTCCCCAACCGCTTGAACCCGCTCGATGAGGGCCACCGCCCCTCGGGGGTGTCGGACGTGGAGTGGGCGATGCAGGTCGCCTCCCGCCGCCGCGACCTGATCGGCGCCCTCGCCGAGACGGTTCTGACCCGACCGCTGACGCCGCTGGAGCACACCGCCATCGACATCGCCCTGCGAGCCACCGTCGCCACCTGCGACGTGCCGATCCTGCCGATGGTCGTCGACCGCATCCTCGACCCACCGCACGGTCCCGACTACGACGAACGACTCGCCGAGGACGGCCGGATGGTCGGCCACGCCCTGCGCCGCCTCGTCGCCGGTGACCTCCAAGGGCTGTTCGACGGCCCCTCGACGGTGCGGTTCGACCCGTCGCTGCCGATGATCTCGCTCGACCTGTCACGGGTGGCGGAGAACTCGACGCTCATCTCCGTGCTGATGACCTGCTCGTCGGCGTGGATGGAGTCGGCGCTGCTCGACCCGGCCGGTGGGCGGCGGTGGGTTATCTACGACGAAGCCTGGCGGCTGATGTCCCACCCGGCCCTGCTGCGCCGGATGGATGCGCAGTGGCGGCTCGCACGCCACTACGGGATCGCCAACATGTTGATCTTCCACAAGCTCACCGACCTCGACACCGTGGGCGACCGCGGCTCGGCCATGCACGCCCTGGCTTCCTCCCTACTGGCGAACGCCGAGACGCGGATCATCTACCGGCAAGAGACCGACCAGCTCGGTACGACGGGCCGGGCCCTCGGGTTGACCGGCACCGAACAACGCTTGCTGCCGGGCCTGGGGACGGGGCAGGGGTTGTGGCGGATCAAGGACCGCTCGTTCGTCATCCAGCACCAGCTCCATCCCGACGAGCTCGACGCCTTCGACACCACCGCCCGGATGGTCACCCCGTGATCGGCCACCGGCCGCGCTCCGAGCAGGCCAACGGCAGCGCAGGCGTCTCGATCGTGCCCGTCGTCCTCCCCTTGGTGGTGGTCCGTCCAGGCGGCACCGACACGGTGACCATCAGCGTCGACGGCCACGACGACCCCGAGAGCCCGCAGCGGCGCGACCGGCTCGGCGATGCCCTCGCCCGGATCGCGCACGAGCAGGACTGTGCGATCCGTGTCGAGGTCCACGACCCCGACGGGACGGTCTACGCCGACATCATCGACCCACCACCACGGCCGCTACCTGTCCCCGACGACCCCGAGGAACCAGATGTCGGGGCGGCATGGGTGGAGGTGTCGGCGGGCGGGTTCCTGCCCGGCGAGCCCGTCCACATCGCGGTCGCCGTCACCACAGAGACGGCGGACCCTGCCGGTCGGCTCACCGCGCACCTCGACCCCTCGCAGCTCGGTGGAGGGGCCGTGGTGGTCGTGTTCGGTGCGGTGTCGGGGATCACGATCGTCCAGGAGCGGTCGTGAACGGCCCCGCCCGGCCGGTCAACGACAGCCTGGCCAACCTCGGCATCGGCCTACTCATCGCTGCCTTCGCCACCCTCGGCTTGCTTCGACTGGCCGCCAGCATCGCTGCCTGGGTCAGCGGCCTACCCCAGCCCACCGGCGGCATCACCAACGCACTCGGCGTCTTGGCCGACCCCCTCAACCCCGGCTCGGCGCTCGGTGCCCCCGACCTCAACACGGTCATCTACTGGTCGATCGTCGCCGTACTGCTCGGGGTGTTGTCTACGGCCGGGTGGACGGTGTGGCGGGCAACCCGCAACCTGCGCGGCACCACCGATCCCCGCCGCCTCGCCGGAACCGCCACCGCCACCGAGATCGCCCGCACCGCCTCGGCGCGCAGCCTGCGCCACCGCGCCAAGACCCTCCGCCCCTCCCTCACCAACCCGCGCCCCGCCGATGTCGGGTATCTGTTGGGGTCGGCCAAGGGACGGGCGGTGTGGGCCACCGTCGAGGACTCGATGCTGCTGATCGGCCCGCCCCGCTCGGGTAAGGGCCTGCACATCGTCATCAACGCCATCCTCGACGCGCCCGGCGCGGTCATCACCACCTCGACCCGCCCGGACAACCTCACCGCCACCCTGCGAGCCCGCGAGCAGGTCGGGCCGGTGGCCGTGTTCGACCCCCAACACCTCGCACCCGGACTACCGGCGGGACTGCGTTGGTCGCCGGTGCGGGGTTGCGAGGACCCGCTGACGGCGATGATCCGTGCCACCGGCCTCGCCTCCAGCACGGGGCTCGGCTCGGGTGGAGTGGACAACGGCGGGTTCTGGGAGGGCAAGACCCGCACCGCCATCCAAGCTCTCCTCCACGCCGCCGCCCTCGACCACCGCGACGCCCGCACCCTCTACCAGTGGGCGCTCAACCCCACCGCCGCCGCTGACGCCGTACGCATCCTCCAAACCGACCCCAGAGCTGCGGGCGGGTGGGCCGAATCGCTCGATGCGATGATCCAGGCCGACCCCCGCACCCGCGACCCGATCTGGCAAGGAGTCTCCCTCGCCTTCGCCGCCCTCGCCGACCCACGCGTGATCGACGCCATCACCCCACGGCCCGGCGATGCGTTCGACCCCAAGTCATTCCTCCAAGACAACGGCACCCTCTACCTGCTCGCCACCGGCGCCGGCGCCGGCGCATCCGCGGCGCTCGTGGCGGCGTTCATCGAAGACCTCGTAGAAGTCGCCCGCACCCTCGCCGCCAGCTCACCCGGCGCTCGGCTGGACCCGCCGCTGTTGATGGCGCTCGATGAGATCGGCAACCTCGCCCCGCTGCCGTCGCTGCCCACGCTGATGGCCGAAGGTGGGGGCACCGGCATCACCACGATGCCGGTGCTCCAGTCGATGGCTCAAGCGCGAGAGAAGTGGGGCGACAACGCCGCCGGGTCGATCTGGGACGCCTCGATCGTCAAGATCGTCCTCGGCGGCGCGTCCAACAGCCGCGACCTCCAAGACCTCTCCACCCTGATCGGCGAGCGCGACGAGCGCACCGACTCCACCAGCATCGACGCCTACGGCGGCCGTTCCCACCAACGCTCCATTCGCCGCGTCCCCATCATGGCCCCCGACACCCTGCGCACCCTCCCATTCGGGACCGGCGTCATCCTGCTGCGCACCGCCCGACCAATCGTCACCGACCTGCGCCCCTGGACCGACCGGCCCGACGCCAAGACCCTCCGAGGCCATCGCAGCGAGGTCGAGGGGCTCCTACGCACCAGCGCTCGATAGCTCCTGGGGCGGAGTTCGCACCTTCCCGATGACACGCCGCACCGGCGTGCATCGGGGAAGGAGCACCTGATGGCCATCCGCACCCAACAGTCCCTGTCGGGGTTCATCGCAGGAGACCCAGAACTGTCGTTCACCTCCAAGGGTGACGCCCGGTTCTACGTGCGCGGCGGGCAGAACCACTACCGGACCGAGGATGACGGGTCGTTCACCAAGACCGACACGACCTACTTCAACCTGGTGGCGTTCCGGGCCACCGCCGAGCGGGCCTACGAGCGGTTCCGCAAGGGCGACAACTTCCTGGCCGAGGGGTACGTGCGCACCTACGAGCACGAGGTCGAGGGCCAGGTGCGCGAGGTCGAGGAGTTCGTCGCTCGCCGGATCGGCCACGACCTGGCCATGACCCGCTACGAGGTCGACCGCAGCCCGCAGCGCAGCGGACCCGGCCAAGACCGAGCCGTCGAGAGCGAAGGGCTCGACCAGGCCGCCGCCGAGTCGCCAGCGCGGAGCGGAAGCGAGGCGGCGCAGCGCCGTGAGCAGCTCGCCGACATCAACTCACCCGACACCCAGCGGCGCGGCCCATCGGCTCGCGCCCGCGCGGTGTCGCTCTGAAACGGCGGTCTGACGATGAGCTTCCCTGACGATCCCGACACCCCCGACGACTTCGACGAGCCGCACGACGAAGGCCCGTCGTTCGATCCCACTGCCATGTCGCTGCCGGACCCGCCCCGGCCGATCAACTGGAACCTGCTGTCGGCCGACGACGCCGAAGTGGAGTGGCTGGAGCTGAACGCCTGGGTCAACTGGCTGCGCCGCACCTACGGGCTGCCCGCGTCGGTCATCCCGCCCTACTGGCACCACCACCCCGAGCTGGTGTGGGAGCTGTCGGCGTTGCACCTGCACTGGCTTGGCGCCTACGACCCCGAACAGAACGGCTCGGCACCGATCGGCTGGCACCGCGACTTCGCCGACGCCCGCGAACGGCTCCGCGAGTGGGTCGCCGCATCCGGCAGCCGTCTCGACCGCGACCGGCCCACGCGCCAGACCCTGTGGCCCGGCGAGGAACCCGACCCCGACTATCCGGCAACCGGTGAGGAGGAGGTCATCACCGACCGCGACCGGGACTTCGTGCAGTTCGTCATCGCCGACGTGAACCGCCGCCAGGCCGTCGAGGACGCCTTCCACGCCCGCCACGACAGCACGGACGATGACGGGTCGGGCTGATGGGCCGCTACGTCAAGAAGACGGCCCAGCGCCGCTACGAGGACCGCAACATCTGGGTACGGCCGGTGCACCGGGACCCACCGGACCTGCACAAGCTGGCCGAGGTGCTGATCCGTCTCACGTTGCAGGAGACCGGCCGCACTCGAGCGATCCGCCGGGCCAACGAACCGCCCGAGACCCTGCGGACGCTCCCTCACTCATCCGGGGAGGGCCGCTAGAATGGCGGTATCTCGCGCCGAGCGTGAGGTGTTGTGGTCTACAGGAACCGACCGTGCGAGCGGTCGGGCGAATGCGGGACACGGCCGTTCAGCCGGTCGGTCCTCCAGCTTTCGGGCTCTCTCACAGTCAGCACTCACAGGCTTCGGCCAGCCGGTGCGGGGACGTTGCCGCCGAGGAGTGAGAGAGAGCCCATGTCCACCACCACCGTTCGCTGCGATCCCGTGAGCAGCCTCATCAGCCCGCCGACACCGGGCACCGCGCTGGCGGTGTCCTATCTGCGGGTGTCGACCCGTGAGCAGGCCGAACGGGGCGGCACCGACGAAGGGTTCTCGATCCCCGCCCAGCGCGAGGCCAACCTGCGCAAGGCCCAAGCCCTCGGGGCGACGATCTTCGAGGAGTTCGTCGACGCCGGGGCGTCGGCGAAGTCGGCCGACCGGCCCGAGCTGATGCGGATGATCCAGTTCGTCAAGGCCAACCGGGTGGCCTACTGCATCGTGCACAAGGTCGACCGCCTCGCCCGCAACCGGGCCGATGACGTGACCATCCACATCGCCCTCCAAGAAGCCGGTGTGATGCTGGTGTCGGCGACGGAGAACATCGACGAGACCCCCTCGGGGATGCTGCTGCACGGGATCATGTCGACCATCGCCGAGTTCTACAGCCGGAACCTGGCCAGCGAGGTCGTCAAGGGCATGACGCAGAAGGCCACCAACGGCGGCACGGTCGGCAAGGCCCCGATCGGCTACCTCAACGTCCGCACCCGCGACGCCCAGGGCCGCGAGATGCGCACCGTGGAGATCGACCCCGAGCGCGCTCCGCTGGTGGAGTGGGCGTTCAAGTCTTACGCCTCGGGTGACTGGACCCCCAGCCAGCTCCACGAGGAACTGACCGCCCGCGGCCTGACCAGCCTGCCCACCCCCAAGCGCCCGGCAAAGGCGCTCGCCCCCTCGTCGGTCCACCGGATGCTGACCAACCCCTACTACAAGGGCGATGTCACCTACCAGGGCGTCACCTACCAGGGCGCCCATGACCCGTTGGTGCCCGCCGAGGTGTGGTACCAGGTCCAGGCCGTGCTGCGGGCCAACAAGACCGCTGGCGAGGGCCACCCAGGTCCACGACCACTACCTCAAGGGCAGCGTGTTCTGCGGTAAGTGCGGGTCGCGGCTCATCATCTGCAACGCCAAGAACGCCCAGGGCAACGTCTACCCCTACTTCGTGTGCGGCGGCAGGCACGCCAAGCGGACCGACTGCACCCGCTCGGCGTTGCTGATCGAGCACGTCGAGGAACTGATCGCCGACTACTACCAGCGCATCCAGATCACCCCCGCCATGCGCCAAGCCCTCGCCGGGATGCTCCACCACGAGTTCGACCGGCTCATGTCCGCCGAGGCCAACGAGCTGGAGAACCTGACCGCCAACCGCAACCGTCTGGAGAGCGAGCAGACCAAGCTCGTCCAGGCCCACTACGCCGACGCCATCCCGCTGACAGTGCTCAAGCGCGAGCAGGACCGCATCCTCGCCGAGCTGGACCAGGTGAACCGGCGCATCGACGCCCACCACGGCGAGTACGCCGACGCCCGCGTCCACCTCGACGACGCCCTCGACCTGCTCACCAACTGCGCCGACATCTACGCCCGCTGCGACGACGCCAACCGACGCCTGTGCAACCAAGCCTTCTTCACCCGCATCTACCTCGAAGACGACGACGGCGAACTTAGAGTCGAGCACGCCCGCCCCTTCGACATGCTCCTCGACCCCGGCGTCCAAGCCGACGCCGCCGGGTGGACGGGCGACGGCACCCTCACAGCACACGAGGCCCAAACCCCGCCAAATGATGGATCAGGCGAAAGTTTGAACCTCGTGCGTCGGGTGGAGCTAAGGGGATTCGAACCCCTGGCCTCTTCCATGCCATGGAAGCGCGCTACCAACTGCGCCATAGCCCCAGTGCCGCCCGGAGGCGACTCGAAGAACGATAGCGCATCCGGAGGGACTTGAAAAATCCTGGGCGGCCCGCCGCGGCCGACCGCCCAGGGGGCTCACTTCTGCTTGGCGAGATCCCTGGCCAACGCCGCGACACCGAACTCGTCCTTCGACTTCGCCGTTGCCAGAACCGGAACGTCGAGCTGGGTGAGTGCCTGCGCGGTGGGTTCGTCCCAGGCCAGCACATGCACGCCGTCGCGATGCCCGAGGAGGTTCACATAGGCGGATGCGAACGACGGCTGGCTGAGCAGCACGGCCTGCCAGGCCCCGTCGTCCCACATCTGCTTGATCCGCGGATCCAGGTCCTCAACGTCCACCATGGTGTAGACCTCGAGGCGTTCGACGGTGTAACCCTTGGCGCGTAGGCCTACCTCGAGGTTCGTCGAGAGCTGGTCCGCGCAGACGACGACCGCCCGCTGCTCGCCCTCGGCCTTCGGGAACATCTCGACCAGCTTCTGCGAGCTGGCCGTGCCCTCCGGGCTGAGCTCCACATCTATCTCGCTCTCCTCGGCCGCCCGCTGGGTGGTTGACCCCATCGCCGCCACCCGCTTCCCCTCCGGGATGTCCCAGCCGCGCTCGCGCAGGGCCCACACCGTCTGCGCGGACGGAAGCACCACCCAGTCCGCCCAGCCGAGGATGTTGTCCGCGGAGATCAGCTTCGCTTCCTGCAGCGAGACACAGTCCACCCGGAGCCCGTTCTTGCGCAGGGCCTGCGCGAGCCGGCCCTCCTGCCTGGCGAGGAGGACTCGGATGCGATCGTCTCCGGGCACCTCGATGAACGGGGACTCGTCGTCGTGCTCGGCCGACAGCTTCACCGAGGCGAGCGCCTCCGGCGAGAAGAACCGGTCCGCCCTGCGGGCCTTGAGCGCGGCAGCGGCATTCTCACCGGTGCGCACGGCGTGGAACTCGGAGGTGGGCAGCCCCACCTCGAGCACGTTGCGCTTGGTGCCATCGATGGAGAACACCCCGGCCTTCAACGACAGGATGCCGCGCCGCGACGCCAGAGCGCCCACCGGCGCCATATAGGTGGTGCCCAGGCCCGTCAGGACGGCTCGCTCCGCGTCGATGATGATGCGGGTCTCGATGTCGTCGAAGAGCTTCAGAGCGGAGACGATGTCCGCGTCGTCCTTGCGGCACTCGAGGGCGATTGCGCCCTGCCCGGGCGCCGTGAGGATGGGGAGGTACTCGGCGATCCTGTCGGTGAGCCCCAGCGTCTCGACGCCGGCGGCCGACAGCACGACCGCGTCGAGATCGCCGGGTTCCAGATGGCGCAGACGCTCCTCCAGCGAGCCGCCCACGTCGACGAAGGTGAGATCGGGCCTCAGCGCACGCAGCTGGGCGATGCGCCGAAGCGACGTGACTCCGACCCGCGAGTGGCGAGGCAGCGCCGCCAGCGTGATGCCGCTTCGCGTGCAGAGCACGTCCCGGTGGTCACCGCGCGGAAGAACCGCCGGGAAGATGAGGTCCTCGGGCTTCTCGCGCAGCGGAACGTCCTTGACCGAATGGACCACCACGTCCACCTGGCCCGAGCGCAGCGCGTCGCGCAACTCGTTGGCGAAGAGGCCCTGCGAGTAGCCGTCGGGCATGTGGACGGTGTCCTGACCCGCCGTCGCGACGGGCACGATCTCCACCTCGAGCCCACCGTCTCGCAGCGTCGCCGCCACCATTTCCGAACGCGCCAGCGCCAGCGCCGATCCTCGTGTACCCAACCGCAATCTCACCGTTGATTCCCTCCCTGAGTGACGGGGTTAGCTTCTCACGAATGGGCCGCGGCGCGTGCGGCGGTGGGGAGAGCGTCCGCGATGCGCGTCATCGCCGCGTCGTCGTGGGCCGCGGACAGGAACCACGCCTCGAACGCCGACGGGGGCAGCGCGACGCCGTGGTCCAGCATGGAATGGAAGAAACGGGCGAAGGCGGCGGTGTCCTGCTTCTTCGCGGCCTCGTAGTCCGCGACGGCTCCCTCGCGGAAGAACACCGAGAACAGGCTGCCTGCGCGCTGCACCACGTGCGGAACGGAGGCAGCGCTCAGGGCCTCCGCGACGGCCCTCTGCAGCTCGGCGGATCTGCGGTCCACAGCCGCGTAGACGCCCGCATCGGCCTGCCTGAGGGTGGCGAGGCCCGCCGCTGTCGCCAGCGGGTTTCCCGACAGGGTGCCCGCCTGGTAGACCGGCCCGACGGGAGCCAGGAGCTGCAGCCACCGGGCAGGTCCGGCGAGCGCGGCCAGCGGCATGCCGCCGCCCACCACCTTGCCGAAGGTCACCAGGTCCGGCTCGTAGCCGCCCTCGTGTCCCAGCCATCCAGACGGCGCCACCCGGAAGCCGGTGAGCACCTCGTCGAGGATCATCAGCGAGCCGTGCCGGGCGGTGAGCTCGCGGATGGCGGCGTTGAAGCCGGGCGCCGGGGGCACCACTCCCATGTTGGCGGGAGCCCCCTCCGTGATGACGGCCGCGATCCGGTCACCCGCCTCGTCGAAGACGCGGGTCAGCGCCTCGACGTCGTTGTAGTCCACGACGATGGTGTCGGCCGCCGAGGCCCGGGTCACCCCCGCGGAACCGGGGAGGCCCTGCGTGGCGACGCCGGAGCCGGCCGCGGCGAGCAGCGCGTCCGAGTGGCCGTGGTAGCACCCGGCGAACTTGACGATGGCGTCGCGGCCCGTGGCGCCGCGGGCGAGCCGGATGGCCGTCATGGTGGCCTCGGTGCCCGTGGAGACGAACCGCACCTGCTCCGCCATCGGCACCCTCGACCTGATGACCTCGGCCAGTTCCACCTCCGCCGCCGTCGGCGCGCCGAAGGACAGCCCGCGTGAGGCCGCCTCCTGGACCGCGGCCACCACCTCGGGGTGCGCGTGGCCCAACAGGGCCGGCCCCCAGGAACACACCAGGTCCACGTACTCGACGCCGTCGGCGTCCACCACATACGGCCCGCGGGCCGACGAGACGAACCGGGGCGTGCCGCCGACGGACCCGAACGCCCGCACCGGCGACGACACCCCGCCGGGAATCACGCCGCGCGCCCGCTCGAAGAGTTGGTCCATGCTCACTTCATCCACCCCGCCAGTTCAAGCGCCCAATAGGTCAACACGATGTCAGCCCCGGCCCGCACGATGGCGGTGACCGACTCTGACACGGCCGCCTGCCTGTCGATCCACCCGCGCTCGGCGGCGGCCTCGATCATGGCGTACTCCCCCGACACCTGGTAGGCGGCCACCGGCACGTCAGAGACCGCGGCGACATCGGCCAGCACATCCAGGTAGTAGCCCGCGGGCTTCACCATCACCATGTCCGCGCCCTCCGCGAGGTCCAGTTCGGCCTCGCGGAGTCCCTCGCGACGGTTGGCCGGGTCCTGCTGGTAGGTCTTGCGGTCCCCGCTCAGCGTGGACGTCACGGCCTCCCGGAACGGGCCGTAGAACGAGGAGGCGTACTTGGCGGCGTAGGCGAGGATCGCGGTGTCGGTGTGTCCGGCACCTTCGAGCGCTGCGCGGATGGCCTCCACCTGGCCGTCCATCATTCCCGACGGCGACACCACATGCGCGCCCGCGTCGGCCTGCGCGAGGGCCATCGACGCGTAGGCGGCCAGAGTGGCGTCGTTGTCCACACGGCCCTGCGGGGTGAGGAAGCCGCAGTGCCCGTGCGTGGTGAACTCGTCGAGGCAGGTGTCTGCCATCACGACCGTATCGTCGCCGACGGTGTCGCGGACGGCCCGCAGCGCCCGCTGCAGGATCCCCTCCTCGGCCCAGCCCTGAGACCCGAGCTCGTCCTTGTCCGCGTCCTCGGGCACGCCGAAAATCATGATGCCGCCGAGCCCTGCGGTGACCACCTGCTCGGCCACCCTGCGCAGGCCGTCGAGGTCGTGGCGGCGCACGCCGGGCATGGAGGAGATGTCAGCGGACGCCTCGGCGACGAACACGGGCAACACCAGCTGCGAGGGTCGCGGCTCCACCTCCCGCACCAGGCGGCGCATCGCGGGGGTGGTCCTGAGCCTTCTCGGCCTGATCTGGATCATGCATCGTCCCTTCTGAGGGAGGCGATCGCGTGGATCAGCCCCTCCGCGTCCTGAGTGACGGCCACCGCCGCGACATTCGCCCCCGCCAATCGCAACGCCGCCGCAGATGGCGGCCCGAACGCCACCACCGCTGTTGTGTCGCGCCAGCCGAGCAGCCTCCCAACGGCCTCGCCCGCCGACCCGGAGGTCACCGCCACCGCGTCGAAGAGTCCCTCGCGCCACTCCCCGACCAGGCCTCCCGGCAGTTCGCCGAGCGACTCCATCGTGTACAGGGGAACCATCTCGACGGTGTATCCCTTGGCCCTCAGCGCGCCCTCGAGCAGCCTCGACGACAGCGCCGAGCCGGGAATCAGCACGCGGCCACCGCCCTCGGGCCAGGCCCTCGCCAGGGCCGCCGCGCTCGATTCACCCTCCGGCACCAATGCCACCTCCAGGCCAGCAGCCTCGGCCGCCGCCGCCGTCCGCGACCCCACGGCCGCCACCCTGGCACCCGGAGGCACGCTCAGTCCGAGCTCCGCCATCACCTCAAGCGTCGCCGCCGACGTGAACGCCACCCAGTCGGCCTCCTCCGGCCATTCCTCCGCGCGGAGGGTCACCCGCCGCTGCACGGGCTGGGCCACCACCTCAGCGCCGGCTGCCCGGATCCCGTCAGCAAGGGGGCCGTCGGCCTGGGTCAGCAGGATCCTGAGCCCGGCGAGCACCGCGTCGCCTCGCCAGAGCGAGCTGTCGTCGTGCAGCTCGTGGAGCCTCGACGGACGGCTCGCGCCCAGGTCAGCCACCTCGTCAGCGCCGCGCCCCTTGAGCTCCTCCGCCGCTGCCTCACCCGCCCCCGGGCCGAGCTGCACCGTCGTCCGGGTGGCTGCTGATCCGTCGACGGCGAAGACGCCGGCCGTGAGCTCCCCGTCGCGCCCCCAGGCGGCGATCGGCGCCGCGCAGCCACCGCCGAGGCCCGCCAGGACGGCCCGCTCGGCGTCCACGGCCTCACGTGTCGCGGGGTCCTCGAGTGCGGCCAACTCGGCCACCAGAGCGGGGTTGTCCGCCCGACACTCCAGCGCCAAGGCGCCCTGACCGGGTGCTGGGAGGATGCCCAGCACCTCCGTGATGTGGGCGGTGAGGCCCAGCCGCTCCAAGCCGGCCGCGGCCAGGACGACGGCGTCGAGGTCACCGTCCGCCACCCGCGCCAGGCGGGTGCCGACGTTGCCCCGCACGTCCACGAAGCGGAGGTCCGGGCGCAGCGCCCGCAGCTGGGCCACGCGCCGTGGGGAACCAGTTCCGACGGTGGCGCCCGCCGGCAGGCCGGCCAGCGTCAGGCCGTCGCGGGCGCAGAGCGCATCGCGCGCATCGGCACGCCGAGGCACCGCGGCGATGACGAGCCCGTGCACGGCCGCCGTGGGCAGGTCCTTGAGGGAGTGGACGGCGAAGTCACAGCGACCCTCCAGGAGCGCCGTGCGCAGCTCCGCCGCGAACACGCCAAGGGACCCGAGGCGGGTCAGGGACCCCTGCTCGACGTCGCCGCCGGTCCTGATCCGTTCGAGGACCACGTCGTGGCCGAGCGCGCGCAGCGAATCTGCCACCTGCCCGGACTGCGCCACCGCCAGCGCGGAGCCACGCGTGCCGAGCCGGAGCCTCATCGGCTGAGCCGATCACAGCCGGCGATCACGGAGGCGATCCCGTTGCCGTCCAGCCACGCACCCACCAGGTCCACGCCTGCCGCCTCAACCGTCTCCAGGTAGTACTGGCGGGTGGCGTGCTCCATCCGGGTGGGCATGGCCTCCCACGACACCGACGCGAAACCGGTCACGTCGTCGTCGGCCAGGTCCAACCCGAGGAACCGGGACGCGTCCCCCAACGCCTCGGCCCTCGTGGGGATGAGCTGCTCGGGATAGGACAGGCGAAGGATCTCCTGCCCCTCGCGCCGGGCCCACGGCCACTTGAGCGAGTAGTGGGTCAGTGCCTTGGCGTGGATGGCGTCGTCCCGCTCCCCCACGAGGAGCCCCGAGCCGACCGGCCCGTCGGCCAGCCCAGGATGGGACACGCCGAGCACCGCCAGCCGCGCCGTCGCGACGGGCGGCGGCGTGAGCTCCACCCCGATCCGGGCGAGCAGCGAGCAGGCGGAGGCCGCCGACGACGCGAGGACGAGCCGGTCCGCGCGCAGCACCTCGCCGTCGGGCAGCCCCACCGCGAACTCGTGTCCGGCGTGACGCAGCGACACCGCGGGCGAGGCCAGCCGGATCTCTCCACCTGCCGCGACGATCGCCTGTTCGAGGGCCTCGATGAGCCGGAACATGCCGCCCACCGGCTGCTCGACGGCCGCCACTCCGGGGCGCCGAACCGCTGCGACCGCACCCAGCAGGGTCCCGTGTTCGGCCATCGCCTGCAGCAGGCCCGGGGCGAAGGCGGCCAGCGGCATCCGATCGGGCGACAGCGAGTAGACCCCGTGTGCCACGGGCGCCACCAGGGTGGCGAGGGCGCCGTCGCCGAGACGGGCCCGCACCAGTTCACCGACTGTGACCGCGTCGGCTCCCACCTCAGCGGGCAGGTCGGCGTCCTGCCTGAGCCTCGCCAGGTCCTGCGCGGTCAGTGCGGCGAGTGCGGGATCCTCCAACGTCGAGGGGATCCCGAGCACCCCCTCCGCCATCGGCCAGACGCCGTCGGGGCGCCAGATGTGCGGCTGTCCGGCGGGCCCGGCCACCCCTAGCCCCAGTTCCTCGCACAGGGCTCGCCCGACGCCGCCACGAACCGCGTAGGCCTCTGCGCCCGAGTCGACCCGAACCCCGCCGATGTCGATGCCGGAGAGCATCCCGCCGAGCCGCGTCGAGGCCTCAAGGACGGTGACCCGACGGCCCTGCCGGGCGAGACGGTAGCCGGCCAGGACGCCGGCGAGGCCGCCCCCGACGACGACGGCGGTCACAGGCTGTGCAGGAGCGCCACCAGGTCGGTGAGCACCCCCGGGTCTGTGGTGGGCGGAACCCCATGTCCGAGGTTGACGACGTGCGCGGGAGCGGCACGGCCCCGGTCGACGACATCCCGGGCGTGGGCCTCGAGTGCGGGCCAGCCGGCGGCCAGCAGCGCCGGATCGATGTTGCCCTGCAGCGGGAGTCCGGGGAGCAGCGCGGCGGCCTCGTCGAGGGGGGTGCGGTAGTCGATGCCCATCGCCTCGACGCCGCATGCGGCCATGTCGGACAGGATGTGCCTGGTCCCGGTGCCGAAGTGGATGCGCGGGACGCGGCCCTCCACCGATTGCAGGACCGCCGCCGAGTGGGGGGCGACGTGCCGGACGTAGTCGGCGCGGGTCAGCGCACCTGCCCAGGAGTCGAACAGCTGGACCGCACGCGCCCCGGCATCCACCTGGACACCCAGGAACTGGCCCGACAGGTCCGCGCACCAGGCGAGCAGCCGATGCCAGGAGCGCGGATCCGCGTGCATCATCGCCCGCGCCGCGAGGTGGTCGCGGGAGCCGCGACCCTCCACCAGGTAGGCGGCCAGGGTGAACGGCGCGCCCGCGAAGCCGATCAGCGGGGTGGCCTCCCCCAGCTCGGCCACCACCAGGCGCACCGCCTCCGTGATGGGGGTGGTCTCCATGAGCGCGTGCCGGGTGACGCGGTCCACGTCGGCGGCCGTGCGTACGGGCTTGTCGATCACCGGGCCCACGCCCGAGTGGATCTCCACCTCTACCCCCGCGAGGACCAGCGGCGTCATGATGTCCGAGAACAGGATGGCGGCGTCCACGTGGTGCCGCCGCACCGGCTGCAGGGTGATCTCGGCGGCCAGCTCGGGGATGAGGCAGGCCTCGAGGATGGTGGTCCCCTCGCGGATGGCGCGGTACTCGGGCAGCGACCGGCCCGCCTGGCGCATGAACCAGACGGGCAGTCTTTCGGGGCGGTGTCCGCTGAGCGCGGAAAGCATGGGATTCATTTGTGGACGATTCTGCCTCATCAGACAAGGGTGATTGAATAGGGATCACTGTGACTATGCGCGTGTTCTCGATTCAGCACGACCGGCAGGGACTGCCGGAGGTTGAACGCATCAGCCCTTGCGTTGACGACGTTGCCTCCCGCCTGACTTCCCTCCCGGAGGTCAACGGGGCCGTCGTGCTCAACACCTGCAACCGGGTCGAGGTGCTCCTCGACACCACCGGGGAGGCGTCGAACACGCGCCTGCGTGCCGCCCTCAACACCGCGTTCGACACCCCTCCCGTCTGGGACCTGTACCTCGGCGAGGCCGCGCTCGGGCACGTGTTCCGCGTGGCGGCCGGCCTGGATTCCATGGTGGTGGGCGAGCGGGAGATCGCCGGCCAGCTGCGTCGCGCGCTGGCCGCGGCACAGCAGGACGGGTCCACATCGCTGCCGCTGACCATCGCCGTCGACGAGGCACTCAAGACGTCCCGGCGGATCGCGCGGGAAACCGCGTTGGAGAGCGCCGGGCGCTCCGTGGTGAGCGTGGGCCTGGACCTGATGGGTCTCGACGACTGGCCCACCGCCACCGTCACCATCGTGGGCACTGGTTCCTACGCCGGGGCCGTCGTCGCCGCCCTGCGTGCGCGCGGCGTCGCCCACATCCGCGTGCATTCCGCCAGCGGTCGGGGCTCCGCGTTCGCCGACAGCCATGACCTCAACCACGTCGCCGCCCTCGAGGAGGCCCTCGCAGGCACGGACCTGGTCGTCACCTGTCGCGGCCTGGGTTCCCCCGTCATCGAGGTCGCCCACGTGCAGGGCCCGCAGCGCTTCCTCGATCTGTCCCTGCAGCGGGACGTGGCCCCTGAGGTCGCCGCGCTGGTCGGCGTGCGCGTCGTCGATCTGGCCTCCATCCAGAATTCGATCCGGCCGTGCTTCGCCGACGACACCCGGCGCGCTGAGGCGCTGGTCGAGGCAGGGGTTGCCGAGGTGCTGATGAAGCTTCGCTCACGCATCGTGGACCCGGCCGTCGTGGGGTTGCGGCAGGCGGTCATGGCGCTGGTCGACGACGAAGCTGCCCGCCTTCCCCAGCGTCCGCTCACCCACGACGACGCCGCCCTGGCGCTGCGCCGGTTGGCCACGAGGCTGCTGCACATCCCGTCGACGCGGGCCAGGATGGCTGCCGAACAGGGACGCACCGAGGAATACCTGCTGGCCATGGCCGAGCTCTTCGGGATCGGCGCCGGCGAGGTGGTGGACCCCGAGGCGATGGAGTCGCAGCACTGCCCGGTCACGCACCTGGCCGTCAACGACCTCGACTCCGCCGACGCCCAGGAGGCCATGTGAGTATGGCCCCGTACACCGCGGTCCTGTTCGCCTCCTACGGCGGCCCCAACGAATCGGCCGATGTGCTGCCGTTCATGCGCAACGCCACCGCCGGACGGGGCATCCCGGACGAGCGGCTCATCGAAGTCTCCAGGCACTACGAGCTGTTCGGGGGCAGGTCACCGATCAACGAGCTCAACGCTGCGCTGATGGAGGCGGTCCGCGACGAGCTGGCCCGGCGTGGCGTCGTGGTGCCGGTGGTGATCGGAAACCGCAACTGGCATCCCTACTTCGCCGACACGGTGCAGGAGCTGGTGGATGCCGGCCATGAGCGCGTGCTCGCGCTGGCCACCTCCGCCTACTCCTCCTACAGTGGATGCCGCCAGTACAACGAAGACCTGCAACGGGCCGCTGACGGCCGCCCGATCCACATCGACAAGGTGGACCCCTTCGCGGAGACCCCCGGGTTCGTCTCGGCCAACGCCCGCGCCCTCGGCGAGGCCGTGCGGCGCCTGAGGGCCCGGATCGGTGAGAACACGCTGAGGGTCCTGTTCGTGACCCACTCCATCCCGAGCGCCATGAATGAGGCGTCGTCCACGGGTGAGCCGGAGCGCCGCTACGACGCGCAGCACCTGAGGGTCGCGGCTGCGGTGGCCGCTGAGGCGTCGGCGCTGGTGGGCGAGGAGTTGGCCTGGGAGCTCACGTTCTGCTCCCGCTCCGGCGCCCCGCACATCCCCTGGCTGGAGCCCGATGTCAACGACCGGATGCCCGAGGTGCAGGCCGACGGCGTCGCGGGCGTGGTGGCGGCGCCCATCGGGTTCATCTCCGATCACATGGAGGTGGCCTACGATCTGGACACCCAGGCCAGGGAAACCGCCGCCGAGCTCGGCCTCCCCTACGAGCGGGCGGCCACCGTCGGAACCGACGCCGGCTTCGCGGTCCTGCTGGTTGACCAGTTGCTCGCGAAGGCCGCCGCCGCGCGAGGCGAAGTGCCCGCCGAGGGTCGCTGCCGGTTCTCCACCGGCCGCTGCTGTCTGCCCCGCCCCCTGGAAGGTTCCCGATGAGCAAGCACCCCGGTCGAGACGAGCGCGACGAGCAGGACGTGGACCTCGAGGCCATCAACGCCCAGCCGCTGTACGCCATGTACTCGGTGTTCGCCACCCGCGCACCGCTGCCCGCCTCCACTCTCGAGGCATCGGCGTTGGGCGCCGGCGTCACCGCTGCGCTCGAGGACACCGGGGTGAGCGTGCGTGGCTTCTACGACGTGGGCGGCTTCCGCGCGGACGCCGATCTGATGGTGTGGACGCTGGCCCATGATCCGGCCCCGCTCCAGGCTGCGTACCACGCGGTGCGGCAGAGCGGCCTCGGAGCCTACCTGTCGCCCGTCTGGTCCGTGATGGGCGTGCACCGCCCCGCCGAGTTCAACCGCACCCACGTGCCCAGCTGCTTCGCCGGCTTCGCGCCACGGCCGTGGATCACCGTCTACCCGTTCGTCCGCAGCTACGACTGGTACTACCTGGACGACGCGCATCGCTCGAAGATGCTGATGGAGCACGGCATGGCCGGGCGAGAGTACCCGGACGTCGTGGCCTCCACGCTCTCGTCGTTCGCGCTGGGCGACTACGAGTGGATCCTGGCCTTCGAGGCCGACGAACTGCACCGTCTGACAGACGCGATGCGCCACCAGCGTTCCGTCGAGGCCCGGCTGCACGTTCGCGAGGAGACGCCGTTCTTCACCGGCCCGCGCGTCGGGATCGACGAATGGATCGCCCGGCAGCCGATGGCCTGACCCGCCTCACTCCTTCCAGCCGAGCTCCCGGGCCACGGCCACCAGGTTCTCCATCCAGTGGACGTTGTAGTCCACGCCGAGTTGGCTGGGCATGGCGAACAGGACGTAGTCGGCCTCGGTGACGGCCTCGTCGGCGCGCAGCAGCTCAGCGACCTCCTCGACTGTGCCCACCATCTGCGGCCCAGAGCGGGCCTTCGAGCCGTCCAGAATGCCCACGCTGTCGTGGGCGTCGCCCCTGAGTCCGAAGTAGCGGCGGTCGTCGTCGTTGGTGATCGGGAAGACAGGCCGGGTCACAGCGGTCAGGCCGGGGCCGGGATGTCCCATCCGACGAAACACCCTGCGGTAGCTGCGGACCTGGTCCGCCTGCTGGACATGGAATGGACGGCCGTCGTCGGCCAACAGCAACGTGGAGCTCAACAGGTTCATGCCCTGCTCCGCCGTCCAGACCCCCGATTCCACGCTGCCCGCACCCCACCAGATCCGGTCCGGCAGGCCTGGGCTGATCGGCCGGATGGGAAGGTCCGGGCCGTCGCCGGAGAACTGGGCGGCGGCGGAGTGGGCGACCGGTTCGCCAGCGATGGCGCGGCGGAACCGTGCCACCTTGGCCTGGGCGTGGTCGGCCCAGGATTCGCCGTCGGTCAGCCGGTAGCCGAACTGCTTCTCCCCGTCGGCGGCGTGTTCCGGGCTGCCCCGGCTGACGCCCAGCTGGAGCCTGCCCCCGGAGATGAGGTCCGTGGCGGCGGCCTGCTCGGCCATGTGCAGCGGGTTCTCGTAGCGGAGGTCCACCACACCGGTGCCCACGTCGATGCGCGACGTGACGGCTGCCATCGCCGCGAGCAGCGGGAACGGTGTGGCGTGGGACTCCTCGAAGTGGTGGACCCTCACCCAGGCGCCGTCGAGGCCAACCTCATCGGCTGCTTCCGCGAAGGCGACGTGTTGGCGCAGGGCAGCGGCGGCGTCGGGCACCCTCGCCCCCACCACCGCCCGGTAGTGCCCGAAGGACAGGAACCCGATCCGCTTCATACCTGGGCTAACGCGGCGGAGTGGGGAATATTCCGACGTTGTGGGCAAGCAGCCGCCAGGCGCCGTGGGCGTGGCCGAGCTCCGAGAAGTGGGCGTTGCCGAGCCCTCCGAGGACTCTGCCGTGTGCACCCACGATGGCGTGGATGACGCGGTTCAGGAGCAGGCCGTGCGACACCACCAGCACTGTCCCTCCCTCGTGCGAGGCCGCGATCTCGAGTAGCGCCGGCAGGCCGCGTGCCACCACGTCGGCCAGCGTCTCACCCTCAGGGGAGCGCCGGAAATCCACCCCATTGGCGTACTTGGCCTCGTAGTCCGGCATCGAGGCCTTGACCTCGTCCCATGTGAGACCGGACCAGCTGCCGACGTCGATCTCCATCAGCCGTGGGTCGGTGAGGATCTCCGCCCCAGGCCGGGCCAGCCGCGCGGTGTCAAGGGCGCGCGAGAGAGGGGAGGAGTAGACAGCGTCCAGGTGGACGTCCGCGAAGACCCCGCGCACCGCCTCGGCCTGCTGCCGCCCCGCCGCGTTCAGCGGCACGTCGGCCTGTCCTTGGAAGCGCTGCTGCGCGTTCCAATCGGTTTGGCCGTGCCTGAGGAGAAGCAGGCGCGTCGAGTGCTCGAGCCTCACTGCGCCGCGTCGTCGCTGACCTCGTCGTCGTCGGGCTCGGGAAGATGGAGCTCCAGCGGGATCTGAGGGCAGTCCTTCCACAGACGCTCGAGGTTGTAGAGCGTGCGCTCCTCCGTGTGCTGGACGTGCACGACGAAGTCGATGTAGTCGAGCAGCACCCAGCGGTTCTCCCGGTCCCCCTCGCGGCGGACCGCCTTGTAGCCGGCCGCGATCAGCTTCTCCTCCACGCCGTCGACGATGGCGCCGACCTGGCGCTCATTCCCGGCGGAGGCGATGAGGAAGATGTCGGTGATGGCGAGCTGTTCGGACACGTCGAAGGCGACGATCCTGTGGCCCCGCTTATCCGCCGCGGCCTGTGCCGCGATCTGGACGGGCTTCAGCACCTCGTCAGCTACGGTCACTGGGTACTCCTGACTGGGGGGCCGGGTAGAGCCCCCGTTTGGCGATGTATTGGACGATGCCGTCCGGCACGAGGTACCAGATGGGTTCATGGGCGTGGACGCGTTCGCGGCAGTTGGTCGACGAGATGGCCAGGGCAGGAACCTCGAGGAGAGTCACCGCGTCCTCGGGGAGATGGGCGAGATCATCGGGGGTCATCGGCACGCCGGGGCGCGTCACGCCCACGAAATGCGCGAGATCGAACAGTTCATCGGCCCCGTACCAGGTGAGGATCTGGCGGACGGCGTCGGCGCCGGTGATGAAGAACAGATCCGTGTTGTCGCCACGCTCTGCGCGGAGGTCCTTGAGCGTGTCGACGGTGTAGGTGTTGCCGGGCCGATCGATGTCCACCCGGGACACGGAGAACCGCGGGTTGGACGCGGTGGCGATCACCGTCATCAGGTAGCGGTCCTCGGCGAGGGAGACCTCGCGGTGGCTCTTCTGCCACGGCATGCCGGTGGGGACGAAGACCACCTCGTCCAGACCGAACTTGGCCGCCACCTCGGAGGCGGCGACGAGGTGCCCGTGGTGGATGGGGTCGAAGGTGCCGCCCATCACGCCGAGGCGGTAGCGGCGGGAGGACTCCGTGCGCGCCAGTGCGAGCTCGGTGGTGGTCACTTGGAGTGCGGGCGACCCGAACCCATGCCGACGATCCACGCGATCACGCCGAGCAGCGTGGCCAGCGCGAGTGCGCCCATCACCCAGCTCGGCACGGCGGGTGCGGCTGCGGCGGTCTCCAGAAGAAGGCTCATGGCGCCCGATCCTAGCAAGGGATCCCCCGGCAGTCGTCCTCTCGGCTGGTGGTCGTCCCGCACCCCCCGGAATGCGGGCCGCCCGCGAAGCGACATCGCTCCCTGAGGAGGGCCGCCCGCGAAGCGACATCGCTCCCTGAGGAGGGCCGCCCGCGGAGCGGCGTGGCCTCTTTCGCTCCCTGAGGAGGGCCGCCCGCGGAGCGGCGTGGCCTCTTTCGCTCCCTGAGGAGGGCCGCCCGCGTAGCGGCGTGGCCTGTCTCGAAGGGTCGTGACTACCACCTTCACGCGGATCTCGTGGTCGGGTGCGGTGAGCCGTGACTCGATGCCCGGGCGGCCGTTGTCCACAGTCGGAAACCTGCTGCCGGTGTGGTCCATGGTCGGGTGTTGAGGCCGCCCGGGCATCGACTCGCGTCTCCCCGCACTCGTCCTGTCTGTGGCGTGGTCTTGTCCGGGTGCTTGCCGGCAGGGCGGCGCTGGGGTCGGGTCTGCTTAGGCGGGACGCCGGTTGGGTGATCGTCGGGTTGGGCACCGCTGCGCAGTGCCGCCCTGCCGTCCCCCAGCCTCGCTGTCAGGTCCGGGTTCTCGACCCTTCGAGGGACCCTCAGGGGTTTCGCTGGTGAGTCCGGATGCTGGACCCACCCGGGATGTCCTAGGCGCGGACCTGCCCGTCGCCCTCGATGATGTATTTGCTGCTCGTCATCTCCGGGAGCCCCATGGGGCCGCGGGCGTGCAGCTTCTGGGTGGAGATGCCGATTTCGGCGCCGAAGCCGAACTCCCCGCCGTCGACGAAGCGGCTTGAGGCGTTGACGAGCACCGCCGCGGCGTCCACCTCGGCGACGAAACGCTCGGCCGCCTTCCTGCTACGCGTGACGATGGTCTCCGAGTGGCCGGTGGTGTGGGACCGGATGTGCTCGAGCGCCTCGTCGAGGGAGCCGACCACCTTGGCGGCGAGATCCAGGGTCAGGTATTCGGCGTCGTACTCGTCCGGGTTGGCCGGGACGACGGCGTCGGAGTAGGCCGCAGTGGCGGAGTCGCCGTGGACGGTGACCCCGGAGCGGCCGAGGGCCTCAAGTGCCCGCGGGAGGAATTGGTCGGCAATGTCGCGGTGGACAAGGAGGGTCTCCGCGGCGTTGCAGACGCTGGGGCGCTGGGTCTTGGCGTTGAGCAGGATGGTGAGCGCCTGGTCGAGGTCCGCGTCCGCGTCGACATAGACGTGGCAGTTGCCGGTGCCGGTCTCGATCACCGGCACCGTCGACCCGTCGACGACTGCCTGGATGAGCCCTGCGCCGCCGCGCGGGATCAGGACGTCCACCAGGCCGCGGGCGCGCATCAACTCGCCCGTCACCTCCCGGCCGCCTTCGACCAGATGGACGGCGTCGGGGGTGACGCCTGCGGTCTCCAGACCGCTGCGGAGCGCGGCGACGGTGGCGCGGTTGGTGTTGAGCGCCGAGGACGAGCCTCGCAGGAGGGCGGCGTTGCCGGACTTGAGGCAGATGCCGGCCGCGTCCGCGGTGACATTGGGGCGGGCCTCGTAGATGATGCCGACGACGCCGAAAGGCACCCGCACTTGCGTGACCGAGACGCCGTTGGCCAACTTCCATCCCCGGACGACGTCGCCGACGGGGTCGGGGAGGGCTGCAAGGTCGCGGAGACCCTGGACCATGCCCGCGATCCGGGCGGGCGTGAGTGCCAGGCGGTCGACGATGGACTCGGGAGTCCCGGCCGCGCGCGCCCCCGCGACGTCGACGGCGTTGGCCTCGAGCAGGTTGGGTTCGGCCGCGGCGAGGGCGTCTGCCATGGCTGCCAGCGCCCGATCCTTGGCGGCGCGATTCAGCGTGGCCAACTCGATGGCTGCCTTGCGGGCGGCAGTGGCTTGGGTCCGGAATTCCATGCGCCGAGTCTAGGCCGAGTCCCACCGTCGTCTCGGGGAATCTCGCCTGACGCGGCTGGCGCACGCCGGCGCTGGCCGGACGCCGCTATGTCGCGGCGCTGTGGCGGTCGGGCTTCGCCGGGCTCAGACCGCGAGCGCGACGCGGCCGCGGGCGCGCAGGTGCCGGACGACGTAGACAGCGAGGTTGACGGTGCACACCACCGTCATGGCTCCAGCGCAGATGATGAGGGCCCAGTCGGAGGTGAACAGGCCGAACGTGAACCACATCGCCTGGACGAGCAGCATGATCGACAGGTAGCCCACCGACACTCCGGAGAGGTCCGGCGCGCTGACCATCTCACGCAACTGGGAGGACTGGCCGAAGAGCTGGGGCACCGCGATCACGAACCCGAACGCCATCGCTCCGAAGACCAGCTCCACGCCGGTCAATGACGCGGCCAGCACCACCGGGAGGACGAGCTGAGGTGCGATGGCCTGCCTCCGGTCCCGAAGGACGAACACGACAATGAGCAGCGCGAGCAGCGACATCACCAGGTTGGGCCACTGCATCTGGGCCTTCTGGACCAGGAAGCCGTGCACCATCCATGCGCCCGTGGTGGCCGCAGAGATCTGCCACAGCCGCAGCGACACCCCGGCGCTGGTCCTGGCACGCAGGATCCGGATCAACTGGGGAAGGTTGGACGCCACACCGATGGCTGCAGCCACCCACCCGAAGACCTCGATCACCCGTCCAGGGTAAGCCAGCGCGACTCCCCCGAGAAATCGGCGCATCGTCGCCCAAATTCGTCCGCCTCCGCTGCACGAAGGGGCGTGCGATCAGTCCTCGGCGAGCATCATGTGGTCGCGGTGCACGACCGGGCGCTGGCCGCGATGACCATCCTCCACGCTGCTGTGTCCCATCTCGGCGATCAGTTCCGCGCTGGAGTAGCCGACGAATCCGCGACCCACAGGCTCCCCGTCCGGCCCGACGATCTCCACCGGCTCGCCCTCGGCGAAGATGCCCACCACCTCGCGCACCCCGATCGCCAGCAGGGACGCCTTCTTCTCCACCAGTGCCCGCCTCGCGCCGGCATCGACGTGGAGGAAACCGCGGGGCTCCGCCGCGAAGGCGAGCCACAGCAACCGTCGTGGGCGGCGCTTCCGGGTGGGGAGGAACAAGGTGCCCACGTCCTCGCCAGCCAGCGCGCGCTCAAGGTGGTCTGCCAGGCTCAGCACCACGCTGACGCCCGCCTGGGTGGCGATCTCGGCCGCCTGCACCTTGGTGCGCATCCCCCCGGTGCCGACCTTTGACCCCACCCGGGACGTGTCGACCTTGAGGGTGGAGATGTCCTCGACCCGATCGATCCGACGGGCGCCGGGGGTGTCGGGATGGGCCGTGTACAGGCCGTCGACGTCGCTGAGGATGATCAGCGCATCGGCGCGGACCAGGTGGGCGATGAGGGCCGCGAGGCGGTCGTTGTCTCCGAAGCGGATCTCGTGGGTGGCCACGGTGTCGTTCTCGTTGACGATCGGGATCACCCCGAGCCGGAAGATCCGCGAGATGGTGTTGAGCGCGTTGCGGTAGGTCCTGGGCCGCAACACGTCCTCGACAGTGAGGAGCAGTTGCGCCACGGTGACGCCGTGCTCGGCGAACGCGTCTGAGTAGTGCCTGATCAGGAGCCCCTGGCCGACGGCGGCGGCCGCCTGTTGGGTCTCCAGGTCCCGCGGCCGGCGCCTCAGCCCGAGCGGGCCCAGCGCGGCGGCGATGGCGCCGGAGGTGACGAGGACCACCCGGACCCCGCGACCGTGCAGCGCCGAGAGCACCCGCGCCAGCATCGCCACCCGGGCCGGGTCCAGGTGGCCGTCGGGCCTGGTCAACGAGGACGAGCCGACCTTGACGACCACCCGGTCAGCACCCGCGACCTCAGCCCTCATCGTCGTCGCCCACCTCCGGCGCTGGCTCGTAGCCGGTGGTGGCGAAGTCGATGCCCGAAGCCTTGGCCGCGTGGTAGTCGGCGTCCATCCGACGGCGGCGCGAGGCGGCGGGCCGAGGCGTCTCCAGGCGGACATCCTCGCCGCGACGGCTCAGGATCTCCGCGCCGGTCTCCACCTGCGGGGCGAAGTCGAACACCACTGCGTTCTCGCCTCCGATCGCGACCGCGTCTCCGGGGCGCGCGCCGATCTCGAGCAGCTTCTCCTCGACGCCCAACCTGTTGAGCCGGTCCGCCAGGTAGCCCACGGCCTCGGCGTTGGCGAAGTCCGTCTGTTTGATCCAACGCTCTGGCTTCTCGCCGCGGACCCGCCAGACGAGGCCGCCCTCGCCGTCGCCCTTCTGCACGATGGTGAACTCCGGCCCGGCCGCGCGGCGTGCGACGGGCAGCGGGCGGAGCACCTGCCTGGGCTTGGCAGCCTCGGGCAGCGCGGCGCGCCGGGCGGCCACGATCTCAGCCATGGCGAACTTCAGCTCGTTGAGCCCCTCCCCCGTCTTGGTGGAGATCTCGAAGATCCGGTGCCCGAACTTCGCCAGATCCGGGCGTGCGATCTCCGCCATCTCGTGCGCGTCCGGCAGGTCGACCTTGTTGAGGGCGATCAGGCGCACCCGGTCCTCCAGGCCCCCGTGGGCGGTCAGCTCGGCCTCGATGATCTCCAGGTCCGTCAGCGGGTCACGCCCCGGCTCGTAGGTGCCGAGGTCGATGACGTGCACGATGGCCTGGCACCGCTCGATGTGGCGCAGGAAGTCGAAGCCCAGGCCGCGACCCTCGGAGGCGCCCTCGATCAGGCCGGGCACATCGGCGACGGTGTAGGTGACGTCCCCGGCGACCACGACGCCCAGGTTGGGAATCAGCGTGGTGAACGGGTAGTCGGCGATCTTCGGCCGCGCCCGGGAGATGGCGGCGATCAGCGACGACTTCCCGGCGGACGGGAACCCGACGAGGCCGACGTCGGCGATCACCTTGAGCTCGAGCTGGACCAGCCGGCTCTCCCCCTCCTCGCCGAGCAGCGCGAAGCCGGGAGCCTTGCGTGCGGCCGAGGCCAGCGCCGCGTTGCCGAGCCCGCCCTTGCCCCCGGCTGCGGCGACGTACTCAGCCCCCGGCTCGGTGAGGTCTGCCAGCACCTCCCCTGTCTCGGCGTCGGTCACGACCGTGCCGCTGGGGACCGCCAGGACGACGTCATCGCCGTTGGCTCCGTCGTGGTGGTCGCCCTTGCCCGGCTGCCCGTTGACGGCCTTCCGGACAGATTGGCGGTGGAACTCGACCAGGGTCGAGAGGGAGTCGTCGACCCGGAAGATGATGGAGCCTCCCGTGCCACCGTTGCCGCCGTCCGGTCCCCCCAGCGGAACGAACTTCTCGCGGTGGATGGAGGTGCAGCCGTGGCCGCCGTTGCCGGCCTGAACGGTCAGCTTGACCCGGTCGACGAACGAGGGAATAGCCATGGAAAGCTCCTTATCAGCCGAGGCCGAGTGTATCGAAAAAGCAAGAACGGCCCCGGAGGGCCGTTCTTGTGATGAGTGTCCGCCGAAGGATCAGGCTGTCACGACGTTGACGACGCGACGTCCGCGCTTGACGCCGAACTCCACCTGGCCTTCGACCAGGGCGAAGAGGGTGTCGTCGCCACCGCGACCCACACCGTCGCCCGGGTGGAAGTGGGTGCCGCGCTGGCGCACGAGGATCTCGCCCGCGCCGACGACCTGGCCTCCGAAGCGCTTCACGCCCAGGCGCTGGGCATTCGAGTCACGACCGTTGCGCGTCGAGGACGCGCCCTTTTTGTGTGCCATAGTGTCAGCTCCTCAGCTCTCGATCCCGGTGACCTTGACCTGGGTGTACCGCTGACGGTGACCCTGGCGCTTCTTGTAGCCGGTCTTGTTCTTGTACTTCAGGATCCGGATTTTCGGACCCTTCTTCATGCCCAGCACCTCAGCGGTGACGCTGATCTTGCCGAGTCCCTTGGCATCTGAGGTGATCTTGTCGCCGTCGACCAGCAGCAGCGGCTGCAGGGTGACGGTGTTGCCGACCTCTTCGGACACCAGATCGATGTCCAGGACGTCGCCAACAGCCACCTTGTGCTGACGTCCACCGTTGCGCACGATCGCGTACACGACTGACCTACCTTCTTGTTTGCTTCAAGCCTTGCGGCGCGCCCGACCCGACAGGGGGCAAAGCACCGAGGGCCAACTGTACGTGGGCGCCCCGCACCCGGTCAAACCGGGCATGCCCATTCTAGGTGGTGACAACCACCGGCACGATCATCGGGCGGCGACGCAGTGACCGCGCCACCCACTGGCCCACCACGCGGCGGGTCACCTGCTGCAGGCGGAAGGAGTCGTTGACCCCGTCGCGCATCGCGTCGGTGAGTGCATCGGCCACCCGCTGGCGGGCCTCGTCGAAGACGCTGCTGTCTTCGGCGATGCCGCGGACGTGAATGTCCGGGCCGCTGACGATGGTGCGGTTGTGCACGTCCACAGCCGTGATCACGGAGACGAAGCCCTCCTCGCCCAGGATCCGGCGGTCCATGATGGACTCCGAGATGTCGCCCACGAACGAGCCGTCGACGAAGACGTAGCTCGCATCGATCGAGCCGACCTTCTTGGCGATGCCGTCCTTGAGGTCGATCACGTCTCCGTCGCCGGCCACGATGGTGCGCGCAGCGGGGACGCCCGTGGCCTGCGCGAGCTTGGCGTTGGCGATCAGGTGGCGCGCCTCGCCGTGGACGGGCAGCACGTTGCGGGGCTTCAGGATGTTGTAGCAGTACAACAACTCGCCCGCTGAGGCGTGCCCCGAGACGTGGACCAGCGCGTTGCCTTTGTGGACGACGGTGGCGCCGAGTGCGGAGAGTCCGTTGATGACCCGGTACACGGAGTTCTCGTTGCCGGGGATCAGCGAGCTGGCCAGCAGGACGGTGTCGCCCGGGCCGACCTCGACGACGGGGTGGTCGCTGTTGGCGATCCGGCTGAGCGCGGCCATCGGCTCGCCCTGCGATCCGGTAGAGACGATGACCACCTTGCTCGGCGGGTACTTGTCGATTTCCTTCAGCTCGATGAGGGTCCCGGCCGGCACCTTGAGGAAGCCCAGATCCCGCGCGGTGCCCATGTTGCGCACCATCGAGCGGCCCACGTAGACAACCTTGCGGTCGTGCTTGACGGCCATGTTCAGGATCTGCTGGATGCGGTGCACGTGGCTGGCGAAGCTGGCCACGATCAGCTTGCCCGTGGCCTGATCGAAGACGCGCGCGATGGCGGGCTCGAGGTCCCGCTCCAGGGTGGTGAACCCTGGGGACTCCGCGTTGGTGGAGTCCACCATGAACAGGTCCACACCCTCCTCACCCAGGCGGGCGAAGCCGCGGAGGTCGGTCAGGCGGCCGTCCATCGGCAGCTGGTCCATCTTGAAGTCGCCGGTGTGCAGCACCAGCCCGCCCTTGGTGCGGATCGCCACCGCCAGGGCGTCCGGAATGGAGTGGGTGACGGCGAGGAACTCGAACTCGTAATTGCCGATCTCGACGATGTCGCCCTCCTCGACGGCGTCGAGGTCGAAGTTGCGGATCTTGTGCTCGCGCAGCTTCGTGGCGAGGAACGCCAGGGTCAGCTTCGAGCCGTAGATCGGGATGTCGGGGCGCTTCTTCAACAGATAGGGCACCGCTCCGATGTGGTCCTCGTGGCCGTGGGTGAGGACGAGGGCGACGATGTCGTCGAGCCTGTCGTCGAGGTAGCCCAGCGCGGGGAGGATGAGGTCGACACCGGGGTGGTGATCCTCCGGGAACAGCACACCACAATCCACCAGGGCGATCTGCCCGTCGATCTCGAAGGCGGTCATGTTGCGACCGATGTCCCCGAGCCCTCCGAGCGGGATCACCCGCAACGTTCCTGGGGCCAGTTTGGGGGGTAGTGTCACGTCGGTCATGGGCTCAGGCTAGTGGATAGGGGGGCGGCCGCCCCTACGATGGCGCCATGTCTGTCACCGACACCGTCCGCCTGGCCATGCCCGCCGAAGCCGTCGACGTCGCCCGCGTCCAGCGGCGCGCCTGGGCCGAATCCGGCCTGCTGGCGGCTGCGGGCGGCGGCCTCCCGGCAGACGAGGCGACGCGAGTGTGGCACGAGGCGATCGTCAAGCCCCCGCTGGCCCACCTGCGCGTGCTGGTGGCCATCGGCGACGTGGGCGTGGTGGGGTTCGCCGTCACCGGGCCGAGCGGGGATCCGGACCGCGCCGAGCGCGACGGGACGGTCGCGGAGTTCGTCGTCGACCCTCGGCACCGGGGCGCCGGCCACGGATCGCGTCTGATCAACGCCGCCGTCGACACGCTGCGCCGGGACGGCTATCTGGTGGCGACGATGTGGGTTCGGGCCTCCGACGATGCGCTGCGGGCCTTCCTGTCCGGCTGCGGCTGGGCTGCGGACGGTGCGCACCAGGAGATCGGGACCGACGATGGCGCCCCCGGCATCAAGCTGATCCGGATGCACACCGACATCTCGGTGTGATCGAGACAGGAGACTTGCGACCCGTCCACGGCCCGTGACAGGGTGGAGGCTGGTTTTTCGCGTAACCGAGTGACTCTGAGCCTACTGAACCTGAACCTGACCGAGGGAGCCCGCAGTGCCCACACCCCTGACCCCGCGCGCCGTCGAGCGCGACATGGCCACTGATGCGTGCGAACCGCCGACGGAGGGTGGGGGCCTCAACCGTTGGGTCTTCGGCTCGTCGGCGCTCATCATCCTCGCCGCCCTGACAGTGGCCCTCATCGCACCGCAGGCGTTCAATGACGTCGTCTCGGCCATCAACACCGTCGTGGTCAACTCGATCGGCTGGTACTACGTGGCCCTCGTCTCGGGCTTCGTCATCTTCGCTCTCGTCGTCGCCTTCAGCAAGCTCGGCACCATCCGGCTGGGCCCCTCCGACGAGGCCCCGCAGTATCCGTGGCGGACATGGTTCGCGATGCTGTTCGCCGCCGGGATGGGCATCGGGCTCGTGTTCTGGGGCGTCGCGGAGCCCCTGTGGCACCTCGCGGCGCCGCCGCCCGGATTCGGGGAGTCGGGTATCGAGGCGCAGGGTCGCCGGGCCATGGCGCAGACCTTCCTGCACTGGGGCGTGCACGCCTGGGCCGTGTACGTGGTCGTCGGACTGGCTGTGGCCTACGCCGTCCACCGCAAGGGGCGCCCCGTCTCCATCCGGTGGGCCCTCGAGCCGATCCTCGGCAAGCGGACCAACGGGCCCATCGGTGACGCGATCGACATCGCGGCTGTCGTGGGCACCCTGTTCGGCGTGGCCACCTCATTGGGTCTCGGCGTCAACCAGATCGCGGCCGGCCTGGAGCACCTCGGTCTAGTCGACGGCAGCACCACCGTCAAGCTGCTGATCATCGCCGGCATCACCGTGCTCGCGACCCTGTCGGTGGTCTCCGGGCTGGATCGCGGCATCGCCTTCCTGTCGCGCGCCAACCTGTGGCTGGCCGCGCTCCTCATGGTGGCCGTGCTGATCCTCGGACCCACCCTGTTCGTGCTGCGCGAACTGGTCTCCGGATTCGGCGGCTACATCCAGAACTTCGTGTCGATGTCCTTCCAGACCTTCGCGTTCTACGGTGATCGGGGCGAGTCCTGGCTCGGCGCCTGGACCACCTACTACTGGGGATGGTGGATCGCCTGGTCCCCGTTCGTGGGTGTGTTCATCGCCCGCATCTCCCGCGGCCGCACCGTGCGGGAGTTCGTCTCCGGCGTCCTGCTGGTTCCCACCGCCGTCACCATGCTGTGGTTCTCGGTCATGGGCGGCACCGCCCTCTACCAGCAGATCTTCGGCGGGGCAGACCACATCGTCGACGGTTCGGTGAGCACCAACACCGCCCTGTTCGACATGCTGGGCCAGCTGCCCGGCGGCTCACTCCTGTCAGGGGTGGCGATCGTTCTCGTGCTGGTGTTCTTCGTCACCAGCTCGGACTCGGGTTCGTTCGTGGTGGACATGTTGACCCACAACGGCAACCCGAATCCGCCTGTGTGGTCCCGGGTCTTCTGGTCCGTGCTGGAGGGCTCGATCGCTGCGGTGCTCATCTGGGCCAGCTCTGCCGCATTGGGCGGAGACACCTCGGGGATCTCCGCTCTCCAGGCCCTGACGATCGTGGCGGCGGCACCGTTCTCGCTGGTGATGATCGGCATGTGCTTCTCCGTGGTCAAGGCGCTCCGGCACGACGTCGCGGTGTGGGAACGGGCCGAGGAGACACTTCTGCGCCGCGAGCTGGCTGAGGAGGCCGCCAAGCTCGCCGCGGACCCGCCCCAGTGAGGTGAGGTGAGGGCTGGGGCTCGTCAGAGTCCCAGCACTGACTCCATCTCGAGCGTCAGGCCGGGGTGGTCCACAACATGGCGGATGCCTGCCACCACGCCGGGCATGAACGAGACTCGCTCGAAGGAGTCATGGCGGACGGTCAGCGTCTCTCCCGTGTCGCCGAAGAGGACCTCCTGGTGTGCCACCAGTCCCTGCAACCGGATGCCGTGGATGTGGATGCCGTCCACCACGGCACCCCGGGCGCCGTCGTCATGGACGGTGGCGTCCGGGACCGGGCCCAACTCCGCCTCCGCGCGGGCCGCCGCGATCCGACGCGCCGTCGTGGCCGACGTGCCGGAGGGGGCGTCGGCCTTGTTGGGGTGGTGCAGTTCGATGATCTCCGCCGACGGGTAGAAGGGCGCTGCCAGTGCGGCGAACTTCATCATGAGCACCGCCCCGATGGAGAAGTTGGAGGCGATCAGCACCCCCACCTCGGGGTGCGCGGCGCAGAGCTCCCGCACTCTCGCGAGGCGCTCATCGTTGAAGCCGGTGGTGCCGATCACCATGTGCAGCCCGCGCCCGAGGCACCACTCGATGTTGTCCATCACCGCGTCAGGGTGTGTGAAGTCCACCACCACCTGGGCCCGGTTGACCAGTTCCCGGGGCTCCCCCAGGTCCGCGCCACCCACGGGGGTCATGCCCTCGGCGCGGGTGACGGCCCGGACCACCTCGCTGCCCATCTTGCCGCTGACTCCGAACACGCCCACGCGAATCTCTGTCATAGGTGATCCCTTCTGGTTCTCTTCCATCTCCATCCAAGCATCGACGGCAGGGTGGCGCCACCCTTCGGGGAACGCCGCAGGGGCGGGCCCGGTTCATCCGGACCCGCCCCTGCGGTGTGTGCCTGTGTGACCGAGGTCAGTCGTTCGACTCGGCCTTCTCCTCCACCACCGGGATCAGCGACAGCTTGCCGCGATCGTCGATGTCGGAGATCTCCACCTGGAGCTTCTGGCCCACAGACAGGATGTCCTCGACGTTCTCGACGCGGGCGCCGCCGGCCAGGGGGCGCAGCTTCGAGATGTGAAGGAGTCCGTCCTTGCCAGGCAGCAGCGACACGAAGGCGCCGAAGGTCGTGAGCTTGACGACGGTGCCCAGGTAACGCTCGCCGCGCTCCGGCAGGTGCGGGTTGGCGATGGCGTTGATGGCCGCGACAGCGGCATCCGCGGCCTCACCGGTCTCGGCGCCGACGTAGACCGTGCCGTCGTCCTCGATCGAGATGTTCGCGCCGGTGTCATCCTGGATCTGGTTGATCATCTTGCCCTTGGGGCCGATGATCTCGCCGATCTTGTCCACCGGGATGCGCACCGTGATGATGCGGGGGGCGAACGGGCTCATCTCATCGGGCACGTCGATGGCCTCGTTCATGACGTCCAACAGCGTGTGCCGGGCGTCACGGGCCTGCAGGAGGGCCTTCTGGAGCTCGAGGGCGGGGATGCCGTTGAGCTTGGTGTCCAGCTGCAGGGCGGTGAGGAAGTCCCTCGTGCCGGCCACCTTGAAGTCCATGTCACCCAGCGCGTCCTCGGCGCCCAGGATGTCGGTCAGCGCGATGTACTTCGTCTCGCCGTCGACCTCCTCGGACATGAGTCCCATTGCGATGCCCGCGACAGCGGACTTCAGCGGGACACCCGCGTTGAGCAGCGAGAGCGTCGAGGCGCACACCGAGCCCATCGACGTGGAACCGTTGGAGCCCAGCGCCTCCGAGACCTGACGGATGGCGTAGGGGAACTCCGAGCGCGTGGGCAGCACGGGGATCAGCGCCCGCTCAGCCAACGCGCCGTGTCCGACCTCGCGGCGCTTCGGGGAGCCGACGCGACCCGTCTCACCGGTGGAGAAGGGCGGGAAGTTGTAGTTGTGCATGTAGCGCTTGGTGCGCTCCGGGGAGAGGGTGTCGATCTTCTGCTCCATGTCCAGCATGTTCAGGGTCGAGACACCCATGATCTGGGTCTCGCCGCGCTGGAAGAGAGCCGAACCGTGGACGCGCGGGATGACCGCGACCTCCGCCGCCAGCTCGCGGATCTCAGCCGGGCCGCGACCGTCGATGCGGACCGCGTCGGTGAGGGTGCGGTGGCGCACGAGCTTCTTCGTCAGCGCCTTGAGTGAGGCGGACACCTCACTGAGGCGACCCTCGAAGCGCTGGGCGAGCTGCTCGGTGACGTCCTGACGGATGGCGTGGGTGGCCTCGTCACGCTCCTGCTTGCCGGCGATCTGCATGGCCTCGGCCACGCGGGCGCTGGCCAGCTCGGAGACGGCCTCGAACACGTCGTCCTGGTAGTCACGGAAGACCGGGAAGTCGTAGGTCTCCTTGGGCAGCTTCGCGGCCAGTTCGGACTGGGCGTCGCACAGCGCCTTGATGAAGGGCTTGGCCGCCTCGAGACCCAGGCCCACGACCTCTTCGGTGGGGGCGGTCTTGCCGGAGCGGACGAGCTCCCATGTGGCCTCGGTGCCGCCGGCTTCAACCATCATGATGGCGACGTCGCCGTCGGCCAGCACGCGGCCGGCCACCACCATCTGGAAGACGGACTTGGACACCTGCTCGACGGAGGGGAATGCCACCCACTGGTCGTCGATGAGGGCCACCCGAACGCCGCCGATGGGGCCGGAGAACGGCAGCCCGGCGATCTGGGTGGACATCGACGCAGCGTTGATGGCGACGACGTCGTACATGACGTTGGGGTTGAGCGACAGGACGGTGACAACCACCTGGACCTCGTTGCGCAGGCCCTTGACGAACGCGGGGCGCAGCGGGCGGTCGATGAGGCGGCAGGCGAGGATGGCGCCCTCGCCCGGGCGGCCTTCGCGACGGAAGAACGAGCCGGGGATCTTGCCCGCGGCGTACATGCGCTCCTCGACGTCGACGGTGAGGGGGAAGAAGTCGAGAGCGTCGCGCGGGGTCTTCTGCGCGGTGGTGGCCGACAGCAACATGGTGTCGCCGTCCAGGTAGACGGCGGCCGAGCCATCGGCCTGCTGGGCCAGCACGCCGGCCTCGAAACGTACAGTGTGCTTGCCGAACTTGCCGTTGTCGATCACGGCTTCAGCGAATTCGATGCCTGGTCCTTCCATGGACAGGCTCCTTTCGATTGGGTGTCGCCACCCGCGCACGGCGATGCTCGCCACGCCTGCCGGTCTTCGATCGAGGCCCGCGGGTGCGCGCTCTCTGGGCGCCCGAAAGCCACTACCGAGGACCAGACGGACACGTGCGCTGGGCGGCGGGGTGGTATGAAACATATTCAGTTGTCCGGTGCAGTCTAGCCGCTTGGGCCACGATGGTTGAATGCTCAGTGTCACCACCCCGCAGTCCGTGGAGGCCGCGGTGGCCACCGCACGACGATGGGCTGCCGAGACCGCCGGCCGCTCCGAGCCCCCCGCGGCGCGGCTGCTGGCGAGGGTCCTCGCCCACCCGCGCGGCCTGGCGTTCACCCTGGATTTCGTCGACGGGGTGCTCCGCCCCGAGGATCCTACGGTGGCCGGCGCGGCGCTGGGGGCGCTGGCGCGACGCCCGGCCCCGTTCCTGCCCCTTCCGCTGCGGTGGGGCCTCCGGGCGGTCCGCATCGCACCCAGGCCCGCCCTCCCTCTGGTCCGCGCGGCCTTCGCCGCGCTGGTGGGCGACCTGGTCATCGACGTGGGGCGGCGGCTGGGCCCATCGCTGCGGCACGCCCGGCGGCGCGGCGCAGACCTCAACGTCAACCTCCTCGGCGAGGCCGTCCTCGGGGACGCCCACGCCGCCGGGAGGCTCCGCGAGACGATGCGCCTGCTGGCGCGCGACGACGTGGACTACGTCTCCATCAAGGTCTCAGCCGTCCTGGGACCGCACTCCCCCTGGGCGCACGCCCAGACCGTGGAGGAGGCCGTCACGAGACTCCGGCCCCTGATGCTCCTGGCCGCCCGCGCAGGCAAGTTCGTCAACCTCGACATGGAGGAGTACCGGGACCTGCACCTCACCCTGGACGTGTTCGCCGAGCTCGTCCTCGACCCGGAGCTGCTCGGGCTGCGGGCGGGCCTGGCGGTACAGACCTACCTCAAGGAGTCCGGCCTGGTGCTTCGCCGAATCGACGAGCTGGCCAGGCGACGGGTCGCGGCTGGTGGCGCGCCGCTGAAGGTCCGGCTCGTCAAGGGCGCCAACCTTGCGATGGAGCGGGTGCAGGCCGAGCTTCGGGGCTGGGAGAACCCGGTCCTGGATGGCAAGGCGGCCACCGACGCCGGCTTCCTGCGCGCGCTGGAATTCTGCCTGACCCCGGAGCGGGCCGCACGGCTCCTGGTGGGGGTGGCCAGCCACAATGTGTACACGGTGGCCGCCGCGTGGGAGCTCGCGAAAGCCAGGGGCGTGACCGGCCAGGTCGACGTCGAGATGCTCTCCGGCATGGGGGCGCCGCTCCAGCGCGTGATCCTCCGCGAGGTCGGACGCCTGCGGCTCTACGTCCCGGTGGTGCCGCGCGCCGAGTTCGACTCGGCCATCTCCTACCTTGTGCGGCGCCTCGAGGAGAACGCCGCCCCGGAGAATTTCATGTCGGGCGCCGCCCACCTCGGCCGCGATGCCGGCTTCCTGGACATGGAGGAGGCGCGGTTCCGCGATGCCCTCACCCTCGTCGACTCCCCCGTGCCTCAGCAGTGGGCCACCCAGGCCCGACCCACCGGCGGCCACGGCTTCGTCAACGCGCAGGACACCGAACCGGCGCTGCGGGCCAACCAGGCGTGGGCCGCCGGCATCCACGCACTCCTCCCCAGCCCGGGGTTGGGCGCTGCGAGGGTGAGCCACGCCACCGTGACCTCGTCCGCAGGCATCGACGAGACGCTCCGCCGCGGCAGGGACGCCGGAGCGGTATGGGCCGCCGTCCCACCGGTTGAGCGGGCCGCCGCCCTGCGCCGGCTGGCGGGTGAGCTTGAGGCGGGCCGGACGGCGCTCGTGGCGGTGGTGGCCGACGAGGTGGGCAAGCTGATCGACCAGGCCGACGTGGAGGTCTCGGAGGCGGTTGATTTCGCCCACTACTACGCCGAGCGGGCCATCGACCGCATCGAGGGCGCCCACCACGTCCCGCCTGGGCTGACCGTCGTCGCGCCGCCGTGGAACTTCCCCATCGCCATCCCCCTGGGGGGTGTGGCGGCCGCGCTCGCCGCGGGGTCGGCCGTCCTCCTCAAGCCGGCTCCCCCGGCCCGAAGGACGGCATCGCTGCTGGCCGAGGCCTGCGACCGCGCCGGCCTGCCGCCCGGGGTGGTGCAGTTCGTGGTGGTCGACGACGGACCCCTGGGCGAGTCGCTTCTGTCGGATCGCCGCGTAGATCTCGTGATCCTCACCGGGGCCGCGGAGACCGCGTCGCTGTTCCGGTCCTGGCGCCCGTCGATGCCCCTGCTGGCGGAGACCTCCGGCAAGAACGCGATCGTCGTGACTCCGTCTGCCGACCTCGACCTCGCGGTCGCGGACCTGGTCACCTCTGCGTTCGGGCACGCCGGCCAGAAGTGCTCGGCGGCCTCCCTGGGGATCCTGGTCGGTTCGGTGGCCCGGTCGCGCCGGTTCCGCGACCAACTGCTCGACGCGGTCGGGTCGCTGAGGGTGGCCTGGCCGATCGACCCGGCGGCCCAGATGGGGCCCCTCACCGAGCCACCCAGGGACAAGCTGCTGCGCGGCCTCACCGGACTCGAGCCGGGCCAGCGCTGGTTGATCCGGCCCCGCCGCCACGACGACCGGCTGTGGAGCCCCGGCGTCCGCGCCGGGGTCCGCCCAGGCAGCGAGTTCCATCAGGTGGAGTACTTCGGCCCGGTGCTCGGCCTGATGGAGGCCGCCTCACTCACGGAGGCTCTCCGGTGGCAGAACGGCACCCCCTACGGCCTCACTGCGGGGCTCCACTCGTTGGACGAGCGGGAGATCAACACCTGGCTGGACGGCATCGAGGCGGGCAACTGCTACGTCAACCGCACCATCACCGGCGCCATCGTCCGCCGGCAGCCGTTCGGCGGCTGGAAGCGCTCAGCCGTGGGCCCCGGCGCCAAGGCCGGCGGGCCGCACTACGTGCAGAGCCTGGGCCGCTGGGAGGCCGATGAGGAGTGGCCGGGCACGGGCGCCGTCCCCACCTCACCGATGCTGGCGCGGTTGGTCCGCGCCTCGCGGGCCGCCCTCGGCGAGGCCGACGCGCTTCGGCTCGGCGCCGCCGCGGCGGGTGACGAGGAGGCGGCGCGGGCGGTGTTCCTCGCCTCGCACGACCCCACCGCCCTGTCCGCAGAGCGCAACGTCCTGCGCTACCGGCCGGCGACAGTGACCGTCCGCGTCGAGGAGTGCGAGGAGTGGGCCGTTTTCCGCGAGGCCTCAGCCGCGCTGGCGGTGGGCGCACGGGCGGGTTTCTCTGTGCGCCGGCCGCTCAGCGGGGGTGTCGCGGCGGCGCTGGACGAGGCCGGTCTCGAGGTGAGGGTCGAGGACGACGCGCGCTTCGACGCCGCAGCCACAGGGCGGATCAGGCACCTCGGGCGGCGCGATCTGCTCGCGGACCTCGGCGGCTCGATCGACGCCACCGTGTACCCCGGCGGCCCGCTGCCGGGTCGCCTCGCCTGCCTGCCCTACGTGCGGGAACAATCCGTGTCGCTCACCGCGCACCGCTTCGGGCACGCCTCCCGGATCCAGCTCGACCTGTAGGAGGGGAGAGGAAACGGTTCAGGGCACCCCGAGATGGGGTGCCCTGAACCGTGATTAGTGGTCCGCGATCAGCGGCGCAGGCCGAGGCGTGCGATCAGCGCGCGGTAGTGCTCAATATCGTTCTTGGCGACGTAGTTGAGCAGCCGGCGGCGCTGGCCGACCATGAGCAGCAGGCCTCGGCGGCTGTGGTGGT
This sequence comes from Tessaracoccus sp. MC1679, assembly GCF_014164775.1. GTDB lineage: Bacteria > Actinomycetota > Actinomycetes > Propionibacteriales > Propionibacteriaceae > Arachnia. Next base: position 59,668 of record NZ_JACJGB010000004.1, on the reverse strand, counting down.
CTCCCTTGTGAGCCTTGAGGTGCTCAGTGAGGTGGGAGATCCGCTTGGTCAGCAGCGCGATCTGCACGTCAGGCGAGCCGGTGTCCCCGGGTGCGATGGCGTAGTCGTCGATGATCTTCTTCTTGTCCACAGCGTCCATAAATATGGGTCCTTCCGGTTCGCTGCACGGCGCCCCCGTTGCGGGTGCTGTCGGGGCTCTGACGGGTCCGTGGCCGATCGAACGGCAACCTGGGAACCCTATCACCGCCAGTGCAGCTCCCCCAAACCGCTCACTGTCCGGGGGTCGGACTCCGTGAAAGGGGTAGGGTGGGACCAGTCCCCTGCAGAGTGAACAAGGAGCCCCTATGGCCGTCGCCGTCCGTCCTGCGACATCAGCAGATCTTGAGGCCCTGCGCTCACGTCAGTCGCGGCCGGAGCTCGGTCTGGTTGACGAGCACTTCGAGGCGCAGCAGCGCGGCGCACTGATCTTCGCGGTCGCCTTCGACGGCGACGAGCCTCTGGGCACGGCGGTGCTGGACCTCGACGCGGACTCGATGACTCCCGAGCTGCGCAACATGTTCGTCTACCCGGAGGCCCGTCGCAAGGGCGCCGGCCGGGCATTGAGCCAGTTTCTCGAGTCGGAGGCTCGCGCCCGCGGCTTTGCAGCGGTGTACCTCGCGGTGGATCCCAACAATGAGAAGGCCGTGCCGCTGTACATCTCGCTCGAATATCACCCCACAGGCGAGCACCTGTTTGTCGACGAGCCCGAGGTGCAGCAGGTGGATCCCGACGCTGAGCCCAGCCAGCACTACGCCATCTACAAAAAGTCGCTGACCGCCCGCTGACCGGTGGGGCTCAGCCGAGGAGCCGCCGCCTGGCTGCCTCCACGTCGGCTCCCATCTGCTCGACCAAGGCGTCGATGCCGGTGAAACGCACCTGTCCGCGGAGCCGCTCGACGAAGTCCACGGCCACCTCCACCCCGTACAGCTCGAGGTCCGTGCGGTCCAGGACGTAGCTCTCCACCCTGCGATCCGCACCGTCGAACGTGGGATTGGTGCCCACCGAGATGGCCGCCGGCATGGGCTCGCTGCCCCGTTCGTCGAGGTTGGTCAGCCACCCGGCGTAGACGCCGTCTGCGGGCACGGCCATCTCGGTGGACACGGTGAGGTTCGCCGTCGGGAAGCCGAGGTCCCTGCCGCGCTGGTCACCCACGACCACCACCCCGCGGAATCGGAAGGGCCTGGTGAGGTGTTGGGCCGCGCCCGCCACGTCCCCGGCTGCCAACAGCTCCCGGATGGCGGTGGAGCAGGTGACCTCATGGTTGATCACCTCGAGCTGGAGCGGGATCACCTCGAACCGTCCCGCGCCGAGCTCGGCGAGCGTCCGCACGTCGCCCGCGGCGCGACGACCGAAGCGGAAGTTCTCCCCCACAACCACGCGCACCGGGTGAAGAGGGATGAGGAACCGGTCCACGAACTCGGCCGGGGACATCGCCGCCACCTCCGGGGTGAACCGGATCACGCGCACCTCGTGAGCCCCGGCACCCTTGAGCAGTTCTATGCGGGTCCGGAGATCGCTCAACAGCTTCGGGGCCGCGGCGGGGCGCAGCACCGTCACCGGGTGTGGCCAGAAGGTCAGCACGACCAGCGGGTGATCGACGTCGCGCGTCGCCTCGGCCAGCACGCGGCGATGGCCGACATGTACCCCGTCGAAGTTGCCGATGACGACGACCGTTTCAGTCACAGTTGCTCAATCTGTCATGCTCCGACCAGCACCGCAAGCGGTCTCGCACCGCCGTCGGCCGGTTCATACAGGGCGAGGAGTTCCCCGGAGGGTGAGAGCATCCCGGTGGGTGAGCCCGGGACGGGGCGGGCCAGGGGGCGACCGTAGCCGACGTCGCGCGCCTCGTCGTCGGTGAGGTCCACGACGGGGAAGCTGAGGCGCGCCGCGTCCGCCATCGACATCAGCTCCGGCGGCTCGTCGGAGAGGACGACTGCGTTCTCCAGCGCGTAGTGCCCGATACGGGTGCGCCTCAGAGCTGTGAGGTGACCACCCACCCCGAGGGAGGCCCCGAGGTCGCGGGCGATCGCCCGGATGTAGGTGCCCGAGGAGCATTCGATATCCAGGTCCACGTCGAGGCGTGCCCCGTCGACGCGTACGGCCAGCACGTCGAGCCGGGCCACCGTCACAGGGCGCGCCTTCAGCTCGACGGCCTCCCCTGCCCGCGCCAGAGCGTAGGAACGCTTCCCGTCGACTTTGATGGCCGAATAGCTGCTGGGCACCTGCAGAATGTCCCCCCGTAAGGGGATCAGCGCCCCTTCCAGCTCCCACTCCGTGACGGCCGAGGCGTCCGCCACGAACACCACCTCGCCCTCGGCGTCGTCGGTGGCCGAGGACTCCCCCAACCGCACGGTGGCCAGGTAGCGCTTGTCGTGCAGGGCCAGGTGCCCGAGCAGCCGGGTGGCCCGGTTGACGCCGAGGATCAGCACGCCCGTGGCCATGGGATCCAGGGTGCCTGCGTGCCCGATCTTCCGCGTGCCCAGGAGCCTGCGCAGCCGACCCACCACCTGGTGGGAGGTGACCCCCGACTCCTTGTCGACGATCACCACCCCCGAGGTCCGGGTCACTGCTCGTCGTCCTCCTCGGACTCGCGCGGCTTCCGGTACGGATCCGACTCGCCGGCGAAGGTCTTGCCGGCGGCGGCCTGAGCCGCCGCGGCATCCTTGGCCTGCACCTCCGCCAACAGGTCCTCCATGTGCCGCGCCACCTCGGGGGTGGCGTCGAGCACGAAGGACAGCGTGGGCGTGAACTTCATTCCCAGGTGCTGCCCAACGGTGGAGCGGAGCATGCCGGTGGCCGACTCGAGCGCCGCCGCGGATGCGGCACGCGCCTCGTCGTCACCCAGCACCGTGTAGAAGGCCGTGGCGTCGCGGTTGTCCCCGGTCAGCCTCACCTCCGTGAGGGTCACGAAGCCCAGACGGGGATCCTTGACGCGTCGCTCGATGGTGGTGGCGAGGATGACCTTGATCTGGTCCGCCAGCTTGGCGTTTCTTGGACCTGGCATCAGGAGCGCTCCTTCTCCACCATCTCGAACGTCTCGATGACGTCTCCGATCCGGATGTCGTTGTAGTTGTTGAGCGTGACACCGCACTCGAAGCCCTCGCGGACCTCAGTGGCATCGTCCTTCTCGCGCCGCAGCGAAGCGATGGTGCTGGTAGCCACCACCACCCCGTCGCGCAGCAGGCGTGCACTGGCGTTGCGACGGAGGGTGCCGTCGGTGACCATGCAGCCTGCGATGTTGCCGAACTTGGACGAGCGGAAGATCTCGCGGATCTCCGCCTGGCCACGCACTTCCTCGGCGAAGATCGGCTTGAGCATGCCCTTGAGCGCCGCCTCGATCTCGTCGATGGCCGAGTAGATGACCGAGTAGAACCGCATGTCCACGTTCTCGCGGTCCGCCATCTGCGCCGCGTGCGGCGTGGGCCGCACGTTGAAGCCGATGATGACAGCCTTCGAGGCCGCAGCCAGCGAAACGTTGGTCTCGGTGATGGCACCGACACCGCGGTCGATGACACGCAGCGACACCTCGTCGTTGACCTCGATCTTGGACAGTGCATCCTCGAGCGCCTCGACCGAGCCCGCGCCGTCGCCCTTGAGGATGAGCAGCAGCTCCTGCGCCTCGCCCTTCTCCAGCTGCTCGAACAGCTGGTCGAGGGTCTTGCGACGGCTCGTCTTGGCCTGCTGGGCGGCGCGCATGCGGGCCTCCCGCTTGTCGGCGATCTGACGCGCCATGCGATCGTCCTCGACGACCAGGACGTTGTCACCGGCCCCGGGCACGGACGTGAGTCCGAGTACCTGAACGGGCATCGACGGCGGGGCGGAGTCCATGATCTCGCCCTGATCGTTGATCAGGGCGCGGACACGCCCGTGAGCCGAACCGGCCACGATCGAGTCGCCGATCCGCAGCGTGCCACGGTGCACCAGCACCGTCGCCACGGGACCACGGCCCTTGTCCAGGTGCGCCTCGATGGCCACACCCTGGGCGGGCATGTCCGGGTTGGCACGCAGGTCCAGAGCGGCATCCGCGGTCAGGACGATGGCCTCGAGGAGTTCGTCCAGACCCTGGTGCGTGATGGCGGAGACGTCAACGAACTGGGTGTCGCCGCCGTACTCCTCCGGCACGAGGCCGTACTCGGAGAGCTGCCCGCGAACCCGCGTGGGATCCGCCGCCTCCTTGTCGACCTTGTTGACCGCCACCACGATCGGCACGTTCGCCGCCAAAGCGTGGTTGAGCGCCTCGATGGTCTGGGGCATCACGCCGTCATCCGCCGCCACCACCAGCACGGCGATGTCGGTGGACTTCGCGCCGCGGGCACGCATGGCGGTGAACGCCTCGTGGCCCGGGGTGTCGATGAACGTGATGGGACGGACGTTGCCGTCCACCTCGGTGACCACCTGGTAGGCGCCGATGGCCTGCGTGATGCCGCCGGCCTCCTTGGCCACGATGTTGGTGTCACGCAGGGCGTCCAGCAGCTTGGTCTTGCCGTGGTCCACGTGACCCATCACCGTGACGACGGGGGGACGGGCTTCAAGGTCGTCCTCGTCGCCGATGTTCTCGCCGAACTCCAGATCGAAGCTCTCCAACAGCTCGCGATCCTCGTCCTCGGGCGAGACGACCTCGATTCGGTAATCGAGCTCGGCACCCAACACCTCGAGGGTGTCGTCTGCCACGGACTGGGTGGCCGTGACCATCTCACCGAGGTGGAACAGCACCTGCACCAGCGACGCGGGCTCGACGCCGATCTTCTCGGCGAGGTCCGTCAGGGATGCGCCGCGGCGCAGGCGCACGGTGGCTCCGTCGCCCTTGCGCAGACGCACGCCGCCGATCGCCGGCGCCTCCATCTGGTCGAACTCTTGCCTACGCTGCTTCTTCGACTTGCGTCCACGGCGACCGGCCGCGCCACCGCGACCGAAGGCTCCCTGCGTACCGCCGGTACGGCCGCGACCGCCACCGCGACCGCCACCGCCTCCAGCCGGGGCACCCATGCCGCCGCCCATGCCGGGACCGCCGGCTCCACCGGCTCCACCGGGCCCACCCGGACGGCCACCACCGGGGCGACCACGGCCGGGGCCGCCAGGCCCAGCGGGCCGACCGCCACGGGCGGCGGGGGCGCCGAGCTGGGTGTTGGATGTCTTGGGCATCATCGCCGGGTTGGGGCGGGGCATGCCCGGCACCCCTCCGGTGCCGCCGGGACGCGGCATCCGGTCACCGGCACCGGCAGGTGCGCCTGGGCGGGCACCTGGAGCGCCTGGGCGTGCGCCGGGCGCGTCGGGGCGACGACGCTGCTGCGTGCCCATCCCCTGGGCGGGAGCGAACGGGTTGTTACCGGGCCGAGGGGCGCCCGGCTTGCGGGAACCGGCCCCTGGTGTGGGGGCTCCGGGCCTGGGACCAGGGACGCCTGGGCGGGGGGCTGACGAGCCGGGTCCGGGACGCTGTCCGGGGGCGGCAGGCCGCTGCGGGGCCGGCGTAGCCGGGCGGGCCGCCTGGGGCGCCGGAGTCACGGGCGCCGCGGGGGGCGTCGTCGGCCGAGGGCCAGGGGCCGGCGCGGGTGCTGGGGTGGGCGCCGGCGGGATGGGTGCCGGTGCCGGGGTGGGCCTTGGTGCCGCGGGGCGCGGGGCATCCGTGGACGGGGCGGGCGCGGGGGCTGCCGGGGCCACGGGAGCTGACGGGGTGGCGGCGGCGGGCGTGGCGTCCGACGCAGCCGGGGCGGGCTTCGGGCGCGCTGCCGGAGCCGGGGCGGGCTTCGGAGCGGTCGTCGGGTCGGCGGGGGCGGGCGCGCTACCCAGCGCTTCCCGGATGCGGCGCACGACTGGTGCCTCCAGCGTGGAGGACGGTCCGCGAACGTACTCGCCGTTCTCTCCCAGCCAGGCCAGAAGGTCTTTGCTTGTCTTACCGATTTCCTTGGCGATCTCGTGGACGCGAGGCTTTGCCACTACTCTCCTTTGCGGCCCGACCTCCAAGGGGCGAACCTTTAGTTGTGCTGAATCATCGTTGGGTTCTCATCGAGTGGTCATGAGCGTGAGCCCACCTTCTGGTTGTCGCCCTGTCGGGCGTGGAACGATGCGGCCACGACAAAGACGTGGGCCGCTGGACATCATATCCTCCCGAAGAGGCTTGATCCAGCCAGAGTGTCAAGCCGCAGGCCAGTGCGCAGCCGGGTCCAGCTCGACGGCTGCACCGAAGGCCCTCCGGACCGCCCGGCGGCGGATCGCCAGTTCCAGGCAGCCGGCGTGAACGTAGGCTCCGCGTCCCGGGAGGCGCGGTCGGGTGCCGTCGACGGCGAGGTCGCCTCGTCGGACGAGCCGAAGGAGCCGGTCCTGATCGTCACGGCCTCGACAGCCGATGCAGGTGCGTTGGGGAGTCATCGGACCCAAGCCTACGGCCACATTGCCAGCAACACCCCAGGCACCGCACAGCGTCCTGACAGGGGGCGGCGGGAAGGTTGATCCATCGGGCATCAGGCCCGAGATCTACTCACCATCAGGAGGACACATGCAGAACAAACTGATCGCCGGCATTTCCGCCGCCGCCATGGCCGCGGGCCTGGGCTTCGGCGTCTCACAGATCGCCACCGCCGACACCACCACCCCCACCCCGAGCGCGTCGGCATCGGCCAGCGAGGACTCCTCGGCCCCCCTCGGATCACGCGAGGGCAAGGGCCGCCACGGCGACCGCGGAATGCCCGGTGCCGACGCGGCCACCCTCGCCGAGAAGCTCGGCGTGGAGGAGGACGCGCTCGAGGTCGCGATGGATGCGGCCCGCGAGGGCCTGGAGTTCGTCCAACCCTCAACGGATGCCACCGACGAGGAACGCGAGGCGGCGCGGACGGAGCGGCAGGCTGCGTACGTGAGCGCGCTCGCGGGCGAACTCGGCATCGACGAATCGAGGGTGCAGGCCGCCCTCGACGAGATCCAGGCCACCCGCACAGCCGAGCGGGCAGAGGCCGACACTGCGATCCTGGACCAGGCTGTCACGGACGGGAAGCTGACCCAGGCCGAAGCGGACACAGTGCAGAAGGCGATCGACGCCGGCATCGTCTCCACCCGCGGCGGTGGGCACCGGGGCCGCTGATCGACACAGACAAGACCCGGTGGCTCAGGCCACCGGGTCTTGTCTGTGCGCCGAGGCGCAGGGTGTCAGGCGCAGCTCCACGGCTGGGTGCCGCGGATCGCGTAGAGGCGGTTCGCCACGGTGATCTGCTCCGCGCGGCTGGCCTGGTGGGGGTAGGACGCGAAGTCCTGGCCGTTGACCGAGCGCCAGGTGGCAAGGTTGAACTGCAGGCCCCCGTAGTAGCCGTTGCCCGTGTTGATGTCCCAGCGGCCGCCCGACTCGCACTGGGCGATCCGGTCCCACATGTCCGCACGGGCGAGGTTGATGGCACCGCCGGATGACGACGTCGAGGAGGACGTGGACGAGGATGACGTGGACGAGATGGCAGGGGCGGACACCTTGGTGCCCACCGTGGTGACCTGCGTCACGGGCTTACGGGTGACCACCCGCTCGTCGAGGGCGGAGCTGACCAGTGTGCCGTCCTCATACACCTCGGTGTAGGTCTCGCTGGCGAGGCCGTTGACTCCCTTGGTGGTGATCTTGCTGGTTCCCTTGGCCAGGTCCGCGGACTTCACCGAGGTCTTCTCGAAGGGCACCGCCACCTCTTTGGTGGCCTGCTTGACCTCAACAGCGACCACGGTGATGGCTAGTCCGTCCTCCAGAACGGTGCCGGCCGCGGGGGTCACCTTGTCGTCGGAATCCGGCTTGACGCCGGCCTGGGCCAGCGCATCCGCGACAGTACCGGCCACGGTCAGCTGGGCGGGCGTCCCCGCCACCGTCAGCGTGACGTCCTTGGCGGTGGCCAGCTCCATCGTCAGCCCCTGGCGGGAGATCGTGGTGGAACGGGACGTGGAGAGCTTCGAGTCGGCGGCGCCCAGGTTGAGCATCGACAGCGCCTCGCCAACGGTGCGGGCGGTGGTCCAGACGGTCCGCTTCTCGCCGTCGACCGTCACTTCAAGCTCGCGGCCGAAGGCGACGCTGATCTCCATGTCGTCGTCGACCTCGGTGTCCGGCCCGGGCAGGACCACATCATGCCGGCCCAGCTCGATGTTCTCCAGCTGCAGCACCTCGGCGACTGTGTCCTCACGCACCGCAATGGTGCGAGAGACGCCGTCGACGACGAGGGTGACGTCGTTCTTGTGCAGGGCTGTCGCGACTCCCGCCGCGGTCACGAGCGCGAGCGCGCAGCCGCCGGCCGCCACGGGGATCCAGAACTTCTTCGCCTTCAACACGAACTCCTCAAGTTTCAGCAGTGTGCTATCAGGCTAACCCGGAAGTTGAGAGAAAACCAAAAATAACCTGAGATTCTCTCAGTAGTGGGCTACTGTCCGGCGCGGTGTGCCTCGTACATCGCCTCGGTGTCGACGTACCACGCCAGCGCGACGTCGCGGAACTCGCCCATCCACGCCTCATCCGCCGTCGCGGCGAGGTCGTTGAGCTCGAAGGGGTCCGCCGCGAGGTCGAAGACCTCGTCGCGCCGGTCTCCGAAGTGGTGGATGAGCTTGCGGTCACCGTCGATGACCGCCGTGCAGCGCCCCCGCGCGAGGCAGGTGGCCACCAACGGACCTTGGGGCTCTCCGCTGTAGAGCGACGGCTGATACGCGTGCCCGGAGACCAGGTCGAAGCCGAGAGCGTCGACGGCGGTGGGCAGGACTGCCAGCTGGTTCGCCGGCTGCCCCAGCTGCTCTCCCTCCCGCTGGGGGTCGTGCACCAGGAAGGGGATCCTGACGCCCTCGTCGTAGATCGTGTTGTCGTGCTGGAAGACGCGGTGCTCGCCGAAGCCCTCGCCATGATCGCCTGTCACCACGAAGACGGTGTCCTCGTAGAGTCCGAGCTCCTTGAACATGTCGATCACGCGGCCGACGAAGGCATCCTGGTAGTGGATGCCGTTGAGGTACGAGTTGAGGAGCGGATCCTCCACGAAGTCGATCGGCTCGTGGCCCTCGAGCACGTAGTCGTGGTGCCCCGTGACTGTCAGCATGCCGAGCATGAACGGCTCGCCGTCGGTGGTGGCCAGCCAGTCACGAGCGGGTCCGAGCATGATGTCGTCTTCGTAGCCGAAGTAGTTGGCCTTCCCGAAGCCGACCTTCGGCATGCTGTCCACGGAGCGGAAGAAATCGAAGCCGAGGTTGTCCACCGTCCCGCGCCTGCGCTCGAAGTGTTCGGTGGCCGACTGGAGGAACGCGGTCTCGTAGCCCTGGTCCCCCAGCAGTTCGGCCAGGCACGGCATCGGCATGCTGCCTGCCTCGGCCTCGGTGTTGTCGTGGTCAGGAGGTGCGGCGACCCCGCAGTGGACGGCTGTGAGGGCCTTCGAGGTGTGCGGAAGGAGCGAGTAGCCGCGCGACGGCGTGAGGCTGGACTCCGCAAGCGCATCGAGGACAGGGGTCACGGGTTGGCTCGTGGGAGGCAGCGTCGAGGTGGCGCGCTGCGACTCGAGGGTGATCACCACGAGGTTGCGCCCGGAGGCATCGGGCCGGGGCACCAACCGGGTCTCACCGACAGCCTGAGCGACGGCGACCGCACTGGCCGGCTCCGGATAGGCGTCCGCCTCACGGATCGGGGCGACGACGAGCTGAACGGGCGGCGCGAGCGCGAAGGCGGCCGAGACGGTGGGCGCGCTCCAGGCCGAGGCGGCCAGCAACAGAGCGGCCACTGCCACCACCACGAGCCGACGCACCAGCCGCGAGGGCTTCCTCAGGGCCCGCGAGACCAGGGGCCCCAGCAGCAGGGGCGCGACGAGGGTGTTCACCAGCACCCCGACGGCCAGGGCGATCATGCCGGGGGTGATCTGGGATTCCAGGAGACCGTGCAGCTCTCCCCCGCCGCGCCACGCGTACTCGATCTGCATCCAGGTGAGCGGGTTGCCAGTCGTCATCACATAGCTGTGGCTGACCACCAGGAAGAGCCCCAGCACCAGCGTGGCGGCGTGGGCCAGATAGAACGCGATGGTACGCAACCACCCTGGGCCGACCGCCGACAGCACCCCCCACAGGAGCACCCATGCGGACCCGAAGGCCACATCGGACCACACGCGGGCGGCCACCTCGCCGAGGTCGGCGTCCGGGAAGTACGCGCCGGTGCGCGCGAACTTCAGCCACACCCCCATGAGCGCGACGGGCAGCAGGAGCACGACGAGGCGGCCCCACTTGTGGCGGGGCTTGAGTAAACGGGAACCAAACGGGCGGTGAACAGGCATCGTTGGGACATGTTACGCCCCCGGTGCGGTATCGGGCTGAATGTCGATTCGCCACCCGGTGAGGCGGGCGGCCAACCGCGCGTTCTGCCCCTCGCGCCCGATGGCCAGCGAGAGCTGGTAATCGGGAACGATCGCGCGGCAGGCGCGCGCCTGGAGATCCATCACCGTCACCGACAGGACCTTGGCCGGCGACAGGGCCGCCGCGACAAACTTCGCCGGGTCCTCGGAGTAGTCGACGATGTCGATCTTCTCCTCCCCCAACTCGTTGGTCACGGCGCGGACGCGTTGTCCCATGGGTCCGATGAAGGCGCCCTTGGCGGAGACATCCGGGTGGTTCGAGCGCACCGCGATCTTGGTCCGGTGCCCGGCCTCGCGCGCGATCTCCATGATCTCCACCATCCCCTGCCCGAGCTCGGGCACCTCCATGGCGAAGAGCTTCTTGACCAGGTTGGGGTGCGTGCGCGACACGATCACCTGGGGACCGCGCAGTTCACGGCGGACCGCCACCACGTAGACCCTGAGCCGACGGCCGTGCGAGTAGTCCTCCCCCGGAACCTGCTCGGCCAGCGGCATCATCGCCTCGAGCGAACCGAGGTCCACCCGCACCGCCCTGGTGTCGCGGTCCTGCTGGATGGTGCCCACCACGATGTCGCCCTCGGTGCCGGCGAAGTGGCCGTACTTCTGATCATCCTCGGCCTCCCTGAGCCGCTGGAAGATCACCTGACGAGCAGTGGCCGCCGCGATCCGGCCGAAGTCATCAGGCGTGTCGTCGAAGTAGCCGATGATCTTGTCGTCGTCGTCGAACTCGGGGGCGAGCACACTCACCTTGCCGGTCTTGCGGTTGACCTCGACCTTGACCCCGCGCAGGGCGTGCGGGGTCTTGTTGTACGCGTTGAGCAGTGCGTCTTCAAGGGTCTTGATGAGGTAGTCCTCGGAGATCTCCTTGTCCCGCTCGATTGCGCGCAGCGCTGCCAGATCGACGTCCATCATGCTTCCTCTCCGTCATCGTCGGCCAGGGAGCGGTTGAGCTCCACCTGGACGACGGCCTTCCTGATGTCGCTGAGCGCGACGGTGCGGTGCGTCCCCTCGACGTCCAGAGTGACCCCCTCCTCGGTGACGTCGACGATCCGGCCGGTGGTGTCCCCCTCCGCCAGCCACAGCTTGACGAGCCGGCCGGTGTTTCTGCGGTAGTGCTTGGCGGCGGTGAGGGGGGTGCTGACGCCACGCGAGCTCACCTCGAGGGTGTAGGGACGTGTGCCCACGGCGTCGCTCTCGTCGAGCGCCGCCGAGATGGACGAGGCTGCGCGGGCGATGTCGTCGAGCAGCGGTCCCCGACCCAGCGGTCCGTCGCCGTCGACGCTGATCCGTAGTACGGAGCGCTTGCCGAGAGGTGTGACCTCCATGCTGTCGAGCTCGAGTCCGTGCTCCGCGAGGATCGGTTCAATGACCGACGCGAGCGTGTTCTCCTGCATCTTCGGCTCCATATCCGGTTGTTGGCCTAATTGTGAAGACCAAGCATACCGATAGGCTGAAGTCCATGAGATGTGGCAGGCGCGCGGTCCTGGCGGCCCTGCTCGTTGCGGGCTGCGGCCTGGACCCCACCATTTCCCAGCCGTCGCTCCCTGCGCCCGAGCCGGATCCGACCCCCAGCCAGACCGCCGAGGCCGCTGAGGCCGCAGCCGCGGTGGCGGGGCTGGTTGCCGCCATCGAGGCGGGTCGTTCCGCCGAGGGCGCCCCGGCGACTTATCCCGCCTGGGCCGACGCCGCCGTAACCGCTCTGGGCGCCGTGCTGGACCGCCTGCGGGCAGCTGACCCGGTGGCGGGGGGAGAGCCCGTCTTCGACCTGCCACCGCACTCCCCCGCGACCCCGCCGCCCGCGGGGCTTGAGGAGTCGCTGGCGGCGGCGTCGACGGCGGCGGAGACCTCGCTGCGCCGCGCCGCGCTGGCCGCACAGGCCCAGCCGCTCAGGCTGCTGTACGCCTCCGCGGCGTGCACGTCCCGCGGATTGACGACGGTGGGGGCAGCACCCGTCGAAGGCGAGGCGGAGCCGCGTCACTTTCAGGGCACCACCGTGGCCGCGTCGCTCCCCATCGCCCTCAGCCACTCCTGGGCGCTGATCTACGGGCTCGGCGTGGGGATCGGCCGACTCGACGGCGACGACCCCCTGCGCGACCTCGGAACAGCCCGGCTGGCCACCGCGAAGGAGTTGCGCAACGAGCTGCGCAACGCGCTCCCGGCGGTCGCACCTGTGCAGCCCGCGACGTTCGAGCTGCCCACGGCGATGACCACCAGCGAGGAGATCCGGGCGGGATGGGGGGCGCTGGAGCTGGGGCTCCTGGAGGGCCTCGGCCGGCTGGTGGCAGCGGGAGGGCCGGGCCGTGAGCGTTGGCTGGAGCTCATGGTCGGGGCCGCCGATTCCGTGGGGGCCATGGGCCGGCCCCTCCCCCACTGGCCAGGCTGGGTCTGAGGCTCAGCGCCCGGCTGCCAGCAGAACCTGGGCAACGATCTCGGCCACGGGCAGCTCCTGCCGCCCGCCGGTTCGCCGGTCGCGCAGCTCCACCACACCGTCGGCCAGTCCGCGACCCACCACGACGATGATGGGCATCCCCATGATCTCGGCGTCGGCGAACTTCACGCCCGGGCTTGCCTTGCGGTCATCGAGGAGGACGTCGACCCCGCGGCCCGACAGCTCTCCCGCGATCCGCTCGGCCTCGGCGAACACCGCCGCATCCTTGCCTGTGGCCACCACCTGTACCTGGAACGGCGCCAGCGCCAGCGGCCAGCAGAGGCCCTTGTCGTCGCAGGTGGTCTCTGCCACCGCGGCCACGGCTCGCGAGACGCCCACGCCGTAGGAGCCCATCGTGACCGTGACCAGCTTCCCGTTGGAATCCAGGACCTTCAGACCCAGCGCGTCGGCGTACTTGCGCCCGAGCTGGAAGATGTGGCCCATCTCGATTCCCCTGGCCAGGGTCAGCGGCCCGGAGCCGTCCGGCGCGGGATCGCCCTCTCGGACCTCCGCCACGTCCAGGACCCCATCGGCCACGAAGTCGCGGCCCGCGGTGACGCCCACCAGGTGCGTGTCCTTGAGGTTGGCGCCGGTGGCCCAGAACGTGCCCTCCACCACCCGGGGGTCCACGAGGTACTCGATGCCGGTGGCCGAATCCTTGCCGAGCACCCGGGTCCCGTCCAGCGACACCGGGGAGATGTAGCCCACCACCAGGTCTGGGAACTTCGCGAAGTCCTCGGCGCCGAAGGGCTCGGCGACGGACGGCTCGAGGGCTGCGGCCAACCGCTTGAGGTCCACCTCCCGATCCCCGGGGAGCCCGACGGCGAGCGCGCGCGTGGACCCGTCGGCGTCAGTGACCCGGAACAGGATGTTCTTGAGCGTGTCGGCACCGGTCCAGGAGCGATCGGGACGGTCGCGGTTGAGGATGTCGACAACGGCGGCGATCGATCCGGCGTCCGGGGTGTCGATCGGCGCCATGGCGGGTGCGTCCTCGACCGGCAGCGGCGCGGGAGCGGCGAACCGCACGGCCTCCACGTTGGCCGCGTAGCCGGCGGGCGAGCGGACGAAGGTGTCCTCGCCGTTGTCGGCCACTGCCAGGAATTCCTCCGAGCGTGAGCCGCCCATGGCGCCCGCCATGGCGGAGACGATGACGAATTCGAGGCCGAGGCGCTCGAAGATCCGCTGGTAGGCGTCGCGGTGCCGGAGGTAGCTCGCCTCGAGGCCGGCGTCGTCGACATCGAAGGAGTAGGAGTCCTTCATGATGAACTCGCGACCCCGGAGCAGGCCGGCCCGCGGGCGGGCCTCGTCGCGGTACTTGGTCTGGATCTGGTACAGCGACAACGGCAGGTCCTTGTAGGAGCTGTAGAGGTCCTTGACCATGAGGGTGAACATCTCCTCATGCGTGGGGCCGAGCAACAGATCCGCGCCCTTGCGGTCCTGCAGCCGGAACAGGTTGTCGCCGTAGTCAGACCAGCGGCCGGTGAGCTCATAGGGCTCACGGGGCAGCAGCGCCGGGAAGCGGACCTCCTGGGCGCCGATGGCGTCCATCTCCTCCCGGACGACGGCCTCCACCTTCTGCAGCACCTTCAGGCCCAGCGGCAGCCAGGAGTACACCCCGGGGGCGGCCCGGCGGATGTAGCCGGCGCGCACCAGCCAGCGGTGGCTGGGCACCTCTGCGTCGGCTGGGTCGTCGCGGAGGGTGCGGACGAACAGGCTCGACAGGCGAGTGAGCATGGGTGGCGCCTTTCTCGGGGTGGACCGGGGGTCAGCCTAGACCATGGCCCTAGGGAACCACTGACCAATCATGTCCCGGCTGCGGCGCACCGGATCGGGCGATCTGCCACCCCTCCATCTGGATATGGACGTCGAGTACACGCACCAGATGTAGTGGCGCCATCTCTTCCCGCCCGGCACGTCCTCACCGAGAACAGCATTGATCAGTGGTTCCCTAGAAGTGGACCGTGGCCAGTGCCCCCACCTCGACGAACCCCAGCCGCTCGTACGCCCTGATTGCGGGGGTGTTGAAGTCGTTGACGTAGAGGCTGATCCGCGGGAAGCGCCGCATCGCCAGGTGGAGCATGCCGGAGAGCGCGGGGACGCTCAGCCCCTGCCCGCGCAACTCCGGATCCACCCAGACCCCCTGGAGTTGCGCCTGTCCCCCCAGCTTGGGGCCGAGGTCCGCCTTGAAGATCACCTTGCCACGCTCGTCGACGATGCCGTAGGCGTCTCCCTCGACGAGGCGCTGCCTCACGAAACGCTCATAACCGGATCCGTACTTGAACGGCGAGCTGCCGATCTCGTCGGTGTACATGTGGACCGAGGCGTCGAGATAGCTGGCGTAGTCGTCGACGGTCAGCTTCCGGACCCGCTCATCCGCGGCAACCTGCGGGTCGGCATCCAGCAGCATGAGGGGTTGGCGCGCCCTGATGTTGGCGACGGGGCCCCACGAACCACGCCAGCGCTCGGTCAGGCCGAGGTGGAGCCCGAGCACCGAGATGGCCGGACCCAGAATGGAGGTGCAGCGACGCACCGGGCCGAGCTGCCCCACGAACGCGGGCAGGGCCCCGGGATCGAAGCCGGCGACGAAGACGGTGCCGCCGTCCAGCAAGAGGGCTGAGACCTCTCCGCCGCGCTGATAGGCGTAGACAGTTCCGAGGCGACGACGGTCTATCCCGTAGGTGGCCACCTTGGAGGCGAGGAACAGGTTCTCCACCGGGCTCCGGGCGAGGAACTCCAGGGCCTCATCCCGGTCGGCGCTGCCCAACGCGCGCACCCGGGAAGCCATGGGCGACAGCTTAGGAGACGGAGACGCTCGGCGCGCCCACCTCGCCCATCTCTGCGGCCAGGCGCTGCGCCTCGATGATCAGGGTCTCGACGATCTCGTCCTCAGGTACCGTCTTGATCACCTCGCCCTTGACGAAGATCTGGCCCTTGCCGTTACCCGAGGCCACACCCAGGTCCGCCTCGCGGGCCTCGCCCGGGCCGTTGACGACACAGCCCATGACCGCCACGCGCAGCGGCGCCTGCATGCCCTCGAGCCCCTTGGTCACCTGCTCGGCGAGCGTGTACACATCCACCTGGGCCCGGCCGCAGGACGGGCACGACACGATATCGAGCTTGCGGGGCTTGAGGTTGAGCGACTCGAGGATCTTGAGGCCCACCTTGACCTCTTCCGCCGGAGGGGCGGACAGCGAGACGCGGATGGTGTCGCCGATGCCGCGGCTGAGCAACGCCCCGAACGCGACCGACGACTTGATGGTGCCCTGGAAAGCCGGCCCGGCCTCCGTGACGCCGAGGTGCAACGGGTAGTCGCACTTCTCCGACAGCATCTCGTAGGCGCGCACCATCACCACCGGGTCGTTGTGCTTGACCGAGATCTTGAAGTCGTGGAAGCCGACGTCCTCGAACAGCGAGGCCTCCCACAGCGCCGACTCGACCAGCGCCTCCGCGGTGGGTGCGCCATGCTTGGCGAGCAGGCGCCTGTCGAGCGAGCCCGCGTTGACGCCGATCCGCAGTGACACCCCGGAGTCAGCCGCCGCCTTCGCGATCTCCGCGACCTTGTCGTCGAACTGCTTGATGTTGCCCGGGTTCACGCGCACCGCGGCGCACCCCGCGTCGATGGCCGCGAACACGTAGCGCGGCTGGAAGTGGATGTCGGCGATGACGGGGATCTGCGACTTCATCGCGATGATGGGCAGCGCCTCGGCGTCGTCCTGGCTGGGCACCGCGACGCGGACGATGTCGCATCCCGTGGCCGTCAGCTCCGCGATCTGCTGGAGCGTGGCGTTGATGTCCGTGGTTTTTGTGGTGGTCATCGACTGGACGCTGATCGGCGCGTCGCCGCCAACCATGACCTTGCCCACCTTGATCTGCCGGGTCTTGCGGCGGGGGGTGAGAACGGGGGCCGGCGCGGGGGGCATACCGAGGTTCACGGGCATGGCGCACAGCCTACCCGCATCGCGCACACCGCTGGTCGCACGGCGATGCGGTCCGGATCACCGCACCCCTCCTAGAGGATCTGGATCGGCGAGATGATGTCTGCAAGGATCAGCACCACGCCGCCGAGCAGGAGGAAACCGCCGACGAGGTAGGTGACGGGTAGGCCCTTGGCCGTGTCCGTGTGGCCGGGGTCCGGCCGGCCCATCAGGCGGGCTGTGTGCCTGCGGAGCCACTCCCAGATAGCCGCGGCCACGTGGCCGCCATCGAGTGGCAGCAGCGGCACGAGATTGAGCAGCGCGACGAACAGGTTCACAGATCCCAGCAGCGACAGCCAGGTGGCCGCCTTGTCCGCCACCTCGAGCTCGTCGCTGGCACCGATCTCCCCTGCCACGCGGGAGGCGCCCACGATCGACAGAGGCGAGTTGAGGTCACGCGGCTGCCCGGTCACCAGGTCAGCCGCAACGTTGTAGACCCGCACGGGGAAGCTGGCGAGTGCGACGACCGACTGTTTCGTCATGGTCCACATCTGGGCGGCCGTCGCCGCCACACCTCCACGCCGCTGCTCGATGGTTGGGCTCACCCCCAGGAACCCGGCCTCGACGGTGCGGGAGGGGTCCAACCGGTCAGGCACGAAATTCAGGACGGTGCGGACCTCTGGCAGCTCGATCCGTTGGCCATCGCGCTCGACGACGACGCGCGCCGCGCCGTCGCGGTTGTCCCGGATCAGGTCGCCCATCTGCTCCCAGCCGGTGAGCTCGGCGCCGTTGAACGCGAGCAGGATGTCGCC
The DNA here is from genome assembly GCF_014164775.1 of Tessaracoccus sp. MC1679. Taxonomy (GTDB): domain Bacteria; phylum Actinomycetota; class Actinomycetes; order Propionibacteriales; family Propionibacteriaceae; genus Arachnia. The sequence goes on along the minus strand of NZ_JACJGB010000004.1, from coordinate 42,150 downwards.
CGGCTGCACCCCGGCCAGGACAGCGGGGGTCTCCGGGTCACCGGGGCGGCAGGTGCGGTCCGCGCGGTCCACCGGGACGGCGCATTCGGAGACCGAGGCCACCGTCAGGGTTGCCGTCGGGACCCCGTAGGCCAGGTTGATCCCGAGGAAGATGGCGAAGGCGATCAGGATGTTCATCAGTGGCCCGCCCAGCATCACCACGATCTTCTGCCAGGTCTTCTTCTCGTAGAGCAGCCTGCCCTTGTCAGCCGCGGTGATGTCCTCGTACTCGACGGCGCGGGCCTCATCAGCCATCCGGGTCAGCCACCCACCCGGCTTGGCTGAGGGACGCCGGGGCGGGTACATGCCCATCAACCGCACGTAGCCGCCGAGCGGGATGGCCTTGATGCCGTACTCCGTCTCGCCCCGGGTGGTGGACCACAGCGTCTTGCCGAACCCGACGAAGTACTTGCTGACCCGGACCCCGAACAGCTTGGCGGGCACCAGGTGCCCCACCTCGTGGAGAGCGATCGAGGCCATGATGAGGGCGAAGAAGAGGATGGCGAACAGGACCGTGAGCACGGCGGTCATCGCGCGACCGCCAGCTCGGACGCCCTGGTGCGCCCCCACCGGTCCGCGGCGAGGACCGCCGGCACCGTGAGCGCGTCGTCGCCCACGTGTCCGGTCTGCAGGTGCTCCTCGACGCACGCGGCCACGATCCTGGTGATGTCCGGGAAACCGATGGTCCCTGCGCAGAAGGCGTCGACGCACGCCTCGTTGGCGGCGTTGTACACGGCGGGTGCGGTACCGGCCGCCTTGCCGGCCCTGCGAGCGAGCTCGACGGCGGGAAAGGTCTCATGGTCCAGGGGCTCGAACGTCCAGGTGGCCGCGCTGGTCCAGTCGCACGGGGCGGCGGCGTCAGCGAGCCGCTCCGGCCAGGTCAGCGCGATACCGATGGGCAGGCGCATGTCCGGCGGCGACGCCTGGGCGATCGTGGAACCGTCGTGGAACTCCACCATCGAGTGCACGATGGACTGCGGGTGCACGGTGACGACGATGTCGTCGAAGCCGACGCCGTACAGCAGCGCGGCCTCGATCAGCTCGAGGCCCTTGTTGACCAGGGTGGCGGAGTTGATGGTGATCACCCGTCCCATGTTCCAGGTGGGGTGCGCCATCGCCTGCTCCGGAGTGACCTCAGCGATCTGCTCCTGGTTCCAGCCTCGGAACGGGCCGCCGGAGGCGGTGAGGATCAGCCGGCGCACCTCGTCTGCCCGTCCGGCTCTCAGCGCCTGGGCGAACGCCGAGTGCTCGGAATCCACAGCGACGATCTGGCCTGGGGCAGCGGCCTGCACGACCAACCTGCCGCCGATCACCAGCGACTCCTTGTTGGCCAGCGCCAGCGTGCTTCCCGCGGCCAGCGCCGCGAGCGTGGGGCCGAGACCGGCCGCCCCGGTGATGGCGTTGACCACGACGTCGACGCCCGCCCCGGCGAGCTGCGTGGAGGACTCTGGGCCGAGCAGCAGCTTCGGCAGCTGGTACTGGCCGGTGCTCCATCCGCGACGGTCCGCCTCGGCATACAGCGCACGTTGGAGCTCCTGGGCGGCGCTGGCCCTGGCCAGCCCCACGGTCTCCGGCTCGAACTCGATGATCTGGCGTGCGAGCAGCTCCAGATTGCCTCCCGAGGCCGAGAGCGCCAGCACCCGGAACTGGTCCCTCCTGCTGGAGATCACCCCCAGGGTCTGGGTGCCGATGGATCCGGTGGAGCCCAGCAGGGCGATGGTGCGCACCAGGTAAGTCTATGCGCCCGCCGTCGGCTGAGATCCGGCGGCGATGTCGTGCCAAGATCGTCCCATGCCCCTTGCCACCCCTCCCCCCGCCGGAACCCCGGTCCCGTTCGCCATCACCCGATGGGCCGCGCAGAACCGGCGCCGCGTCGACGAGTTGGTCTGGCTCAACGAGCTCGGCGGGCTCACCGCCCGCGTCGTCGGTCCTGACACCACCCCCTTGTTCGCCAAGTGGAGCCCTCAAGACCTCCTCCCGGAGGCCGAGCGGCTCTCGTGGTTGGCCAGCCGGTTCCCATCCCCCCGGATGGTGGAATACGAAGAACTCGACGCCGGCTGGTTGATCGTCACCATGGGGCTGCCCGGTCACTCCGCGGTGGACGCGCGTGGGCAGGCACACCCCGACCGTGCGGCGGCCGCCATCGGGGAGGGGCTGGCGATGCTGCACAGCCTTGATCCGAGCGACTGCCCCTTCGGTCCGGCCGACTGGATCGGTGTGCAGGACGACGTCGATGTGCTGGTGGTGGCTCACGGCGACCCGTGCGCCCCGAACACGCTGGTCGCCGACGACGGAAGGTTCGTAGGCATCGTCGACGTCGGCGACCTGGGCGTGGCGGACCGCTGGGCTGATCTCGCCATCGCGTCATGGTCGCTGGAGTGGAACTTCGGCCCCGGCCACGAAGACGCGTTCTGGGCCGGGTACGGCGAAGCGCCGGACCCTGAACGGATCCGGCGCTACCGCACCCTGTGGGGCGAGCCGTGACTGGGGAACCACTGATCAATCATGTCCTGGCTGCGGCGCACCGGCTCGGGCGATCTGCCACCCCTCCATCTGGATATGGACTTCAGACCAGACCGAAGGCCTGCATCGCTGATGCGACGCGCTCGAAACCCGTGATGTTGGCGCCCAGGACGTAGTCCCCGGGCGAACCGTAGGATTCGGCCGTCTCGGCACACAGATCGTGGATGTTGCGCATGATCGCCGTCAGACGCTCCTCGGTGTACTCGAAGCTCCAGGAGTCACGCGAGGCGTTCTGCTGCATCTCCAGCGCCGAGGTGGCCACGCCACCGGCGTTGGCCGCCTTGCCCGGCCCATAGAGGATCTTCGCTTCCTGGAAGGCGCGGATGCCATCAGGAGTGGTGGGCATGTTCGCGCCCTCGGCGACGGCCTTGACACCGTTGCGGATCAAGGTCACCGCGTGCTTACCGTTGAGCTCGTTCTGGGTGGCCGACGGCAGAGCGACCTCCACCGGAACATCCCAGATGGAGCCGTCTGCCACGTAGGTGGCCGAGCTGCGGCGCTCGGCGTAGTCGCTGACGCGTCCGCGCTCAATCTCCTTGATCTGCTTGAGCAGGTCGAGATCGACGCCCGCCTCGTCGATGACATAGCCCGTCGAATCGGAGAACGTGATGACCTTTCCGCCGATCTGGTGAACCTTCTCGATGGCGTAGATGGCCACGTTGCCGGAGCCGGAGACGCTGACCAGCTTGCCGTCGAACGACTCGCCCCGTGTCTTGAGCATCTCGTCGGCGAAGACCACTGTGCCGTAGCCCGTGGCTTCGGTCCGCACCAGCGATCCGCCCCAGGCGATGCCCTTGCCGGTCAGGACGCCTGACTCGTAGCGGTTGGTGATGCGCTTGTACTGGCCGAACATGTAGCCGATCTCGCGACCGCCGACGCCGATGTCTCCTGCTGGGACGTCGGTGTATTCGCCGAGGTGGCGGTACAGCTCGGTCATGAAGGACTGGCAGAAGCGCATGACCTCGGAGTCGGACCGGCCGCGCGGGTCGAAGTCGGAGCCGCCCTTACCGCCGCCGATGGGCAGCCCGGTGAGCGAGTTCTTGAAGATCTGCTCGAAGCCCAGGAACTTGATCACGCCGAGGTAGACGCTCGGATGGAAGCGCAGGCCGCCCTTGAAGGGGCCGAGGGCGGAGTTGAACTCCACGCGGAAGCCGCGGTTGACGTGCACCTCGCCCTTGTCGTCCATCCACGGCACGCGGAAGATGATCTGGCGCTCAGGCTCACAGATGCGCTGAAGGACCTTGGAGTCGAGGTACTCAGGGTGCCGCTTGATGACGGGCTCGAGGCTCTCGAAGACCTCGCGGACGGCCTGGTGGAACTCGGCCTCCCCGGGGTTGCGGGCTACGACACTCTGGAAGACGCCCTCCAGTTGTTGCTCCATCGTTACTCCTTCGGATTGAGTTCAGCGGGACGATAGTAGCCACCCAGGAGGTGCGTGTGGGGGCGGGTCCCCCATCTGGTCATCGAGCTACTGGCTGACCGAGGCGGCCAGCTGGCCGCAGGCGCCGTCGATCTCGGAGCCGCGGGTGTCGCGGAGGGTGACCGGGACGCCTCGCCGCTCCAGGGTCTGCATGAAGGCGCGTTCGTCCTCCTTGCGGGAGGCCGTCCACTTCGAGCCCGGCGTGGGATTCAGCGGGATGAGGTTGACGTGTACCCAGCCCCAGTCGCCGCGCTTCTTCAGTAGCGTGGCCAACAGGTCGGCCCGTGCGACGGAATCATTGATGTCGCGCATCAGCGCGTACTCGATCGACACCCGACGCTTCGTGGTGCGCGCGTACTCCCACGCGGCGTCGACTACCTCGCCCACCTTCCATCTGGTGTTGATGGGCACGATCTCGTCGCGCAACTCGTCGTCCGGGGCATGCAGCGACACGGCAAGGGTGAGGGGCAGCCCTTCGGCCGTCAGCTGTTGGATCTTGGGTACCAGGCCGACGGTGGAGACCGTGATGCCGCGGGCGCTCATCCCGAATCCGTCCGGGCTGGGTGCGAGGAGGGTACGGATGGAGCCCAACACCGCCTTGTAGTTGGCCAGCGGCTCCCCCATGCCCATGAACACGATGTTGTTGAGACGTCCTGACGCCCCGGGCACCACGCCGGATGCGAGCATCTGGTTGGCCGCGAGGGCCTGCACCGTGATCTCGGCCTGGCTCAGGTTGCGCTGCAGGCCTCCCTGCCCAGTGGCGCAGAACGGGCAGGCCATCCCGCAGCCGGCCTGCGACGAGATGCACAGTGTTGAGCGGCCTGGGTAGCGCATGAGCACGGACTCGAGAAGGGAGCCGTCGTGCAGGCGCCACAGGGTCTTGATGGTGGTGCCGCGGTCCGCGGTGCGCTGGGTCACCTGCTCGAGCAGGCGCGGGAACAGCTGCTCCCCCAGATCGTCACGGATGGCGGCCGGAATGTCGGAGAAGCCGGCCACGCTGTCGTCGAGCCTGTCGAAGAGGTGCCGCGAGATCTGGTTGGCACGGAACCTGGGCAGGCCGAGCCTCTGGGTGGCATCGATCCGCTCGTCGACGCTCAGATCCAGCCAATGCTTGGGGGCCTTACCCCTGGCGGGCGCATCGAAGACGATGGGCAGCTGTGTTCCGGACATTGGTCACCTTTTCGATGGAGAGCCTCAGCCGCCGAGGGCGAGGTGGAGAACGAGCCAGCCGACGGGGACGGCCACGAGCATCGAGTCCAGACGATCCATGACACCCCCGTGGCCAGGGAGGAAGTTGGACATGTCCTTGATCCCGGCGTCGCGCTTCAGCAGGGACTCGACCAGATCACCGACGGTGGCTGCCAGACTCACCAGTACTCCGAGCGGGACACCGACCCACCACGGCGCTCCGAGGAGGAACACCGAGGCCAGGACGGCCACTGCGGTGGTCACCGCGACACCGCCGGCCAGGCCTTCCCAGGTCTTGCCCGGGCTGATGTGCGGGGCGAGCTTGTGCCGTCCGATGAGGGAGCCGACGCCGTAGGCGCCGGTATCTGAGGCGACGACACATGCGATGACGGTCAGGATCCGCAGTTGACCATCCGGCGCCGCCATCAGGAGCGGCACGAACATGCCCAGCAACGGGATGTACGCGATCACAAGGGCGCTGGCCGCGACGTCGCGGATGAAGCCCTCGGCCCCGCGGAACAGCCGCCATGCCAGAGCGACGATGGTGGTGGCGCCCAGGCAGATGATGACGAACGAGGTCGGGGTGACCCGCATGTCAGTGACGGCCGCGAGGTAGCCGCCGACCACGCTGAGGGCCGTGCCCGCCACGATGGGCAGGATCTCGGCGCGCATCCCCTTCCTGAGGAGCGCCCGATGAACCTCGACGGCCGCGGCACTCAGCCCGACGGCGACCAGCCCGATGAACAGCCAGGGGAACCAGATGAGCCCCACGGCGAAGGACACGAACAACGCGACGCCCACCCCGATGGCCACCGGGAGGTCCCGGCCCGCCTTCGGGGTGTGCGTCTGGTTGTCGCTGGTGGTCATCAGACCTCGAGCAGCTCAGCTTCCTTGTGCTTGAACAACTCGTCGATGCTCTCGACGAACTTCTTCGTGGTGGCGTCGAGCGCCTTCTCGGCGCGCGCCAGGTCGTCCTCGCTGATCTCGCCGTCCTTCTGGGCCTTCTTCAGATGGTCCATAGCGTGCCGACGGACGTTGCGCACCGCGATGCGGCCGTCCTCGGCCTTGGCCTTGGCCATCTTGATGTACTCGCGGCGACGCTCCTCAGTCAGCTGGGGGACGAGGATACGCACGGAGTTGCCGTCGTTGCTGGGATTGACGCCGAGGTCCGCGTCGCGGATGGCTCGCTCGATGGCGCCGATGGCGCTCCTGTCGAAGGGGGTGATGACCATGGAGCGCGGGTCAGGTGAGGTGAAGCTGGCCAGCTGCTGCAGGGGCGTGGGCGCTCCGTAGTAGTCCGCGGTGATCTTGTTGAACATGGCGGGATGGGCCCGCCCCGTGCGGATCGTGGACATGTCCTCGCGGGTGTGGTCCACGGCGTGCTGCATCCTGGTGGACGCGTCGTTCTGGGTTTCGACGATCATGACAGTGCTCCTGAGGTGACTGGGGTGGCTAGCGCGAGACCAGGGTGCCGATCGGCTCCCCGGCGACGACTCGCCCGATGTTGCCCGGTGTGGAGAGGTTGAAGAAGACGATACTGAGGTTGTTGTCGCGCGCCAGCGAAATGGCTGTGGCGTCCGCGACCTTCAGGTCCTCCATGAGGAACTGGTCGTAGGAGAGGCGGTCGAACTTCGTGGCCTCTGGGTGGGTCTTGGGATCTTTGTTGTAGACGCCGTCGACGCCCTGCTTGCCCATCAGCAGCACCTCCGCCCCGATCTCGAGGGCCCGCTGGGCGGCCACCGTGTCGGTCGAGAAGTAGGGCATGCCGGAGCCGGCGCCGAAGATGACCAGCCGCCCCTTCTCCAGGTGTCGTTCGGCGCGCCTCGGAATGTAGGGCTCCGCCACCTGGGCCATGTTGATCGCCGACTGCACGCGGGTCTCGATGCCTGCCTTCTCGCAGAAGTCCTGCAACGCGATGCTGTTCATCACAGTGCCGAGCATGCCCATGTAGTCCGCCCGGTCCCGCGCCATCCCGTTCTGCGACAGCTCGGCGCCGCGGAAGTAGTTGCCGCCGCCGACGACCACCGCCACCTGGGTGCCGGAACGCACCACCTCAGCGATCTGCTCAGCGATGTTGGCCACCACGATGGGATCCACGCCGAGCTTTCCTCCACCGAACACCTCCCCCGACAGCTTCAGAAGGACTCGTCGATAAGCCACTGGGCCTCCTCGTTCTGGCTGGGTCGCCTCATGCGCGTGCGCCGCGACCCGAGCGGGTCGCGGCGCACGTCACTCTACTTCACTGTGCAGCGGGCTGCTTGTCCTGGGTCAGGCGCCGACCGCGAACCGCACGAAACGCACGATCTCGGTGTTGCCGGCCTTGAGCGCGTCACCGACGGACTTCTTGTCCTCCCACACGGCAGCCTGGTCGACCAGGACGACGTCCTTGAAGAAGCCACCGACGCGACCCTCGACGATCCGCGGGAGGGCACCCTCGGGCTTGCCCTCCTCCTTCGCGGTGGCCTCAGCGATCCGCCGCTCGTTCTCGACGACATCCGCCGGCACCTCGTCGCGAGTGACCCACTGGGGCGACATGGCGGCGATCTGCATCGCGACCTGGTGCGCCAGCGCCTCGTCGCCCTGGTACTCGACCAGGACGCCGACCTGCGGAGGCAGATCCGCGGCACGGCGGTGCAGGTACAGGTGGGTGGCGCCGTCGAAGTTGGCCGCATTGACCACGGAGAGGTTCTCTCCGATCTTGGCACCCAACTCCTGGACCGCGTCCAGGACCTTGGCGCCCGATGCGAGGGACGCATCGTTGGTGGAGGCGACGTCCGTGGCACCGGAGGTGAGGACAGCGGAGAGGATGTCGTCGGCGAGGGAGACGAACTCGGCGTTCTTGGCGACGAAATCGGTCTCGGAGGCGAACTGGATGAGTGCCCCGTCGCGGCCTGCGACGATGCCGTTGGTGGCCTCGCGGTCTGCCCGCTTGGCGGCCTTCGCCAGGCCGGAGATGCGCAGCAACTCGATGGCCTTCTCGAAGTCGCCCTCGGCCTCGGTGAGGGCCCTCTTCGCGTCCATCATCCCCGCGCCGGTGGCGTCGCGGAGCTTCTTCACGTCAGCGGCAGCAATTGCCATGAGTGGTGTTTCCCGTCTTGTTGGTGTGGATCAGTTGGCGGCGGTGGTGTCGTCAGAGGAGGGAGCCTCGGCGTCGACAGCAGGGGCCTCGGACTCGACGACGGGGGCAGCCTCAGCCTCAACGGCCGGGGCCTCCTCGACTGCGGGGGCGGCGACCTCGGCCTCGGCGACGGGGGCCTCGGCCTCGACGACGGGGGCCTCGGCCTCGACGACGGGGGCCTCCGCCGGGGTGGCCTCGGCGCCGAGGAGCTCCAGCTCCCAGTCAGGCATCGGCTCTGCGGCGACCTGCTCGCCACTGCGGCCGGCGGAGCGCTCGATGAGGCCCTCGGCGACGGCGTCGGCGATGATGCGGGTCAGCAGCGCGACGGAACGGATGGCGTCGTCGTTGCCCGGCACCGCGAAGTCCACCTCATCGGGATCGCAGTTGGTGTCCAGGATGCCCACCACAGGGATGTGCAGCTTGCGGGCCTCGTCGACGGCGAGGTGCTCCTTCTTGGTGTCCACGATCCAGACCGCCTGCGGGGTCTTGGCCATGTCGCGGATGCCGCCGAGGGTCTTGTCCAGCTTGATCTTCTCGCGCTCGAGCTGCAGGAGCTCCTTCTTCGTGAGCCCGGAGCCGGGGACGTCGGCGAAGTCCATGCCCTCCAGCTCCTTCAGGCGCTGGATGCGCTTGGTGACCGTGTGGAAGTTGGTGAGCATGCCGCCCAGCCAGCGCTGGTTCACGTACGGCATGCCGACGCGGGTGGCCTGCTCGGCGATGGCCTCCTGGGCCTGCTTCTTGGTGCCGACGAAGAGCACCTGGCCGCCGCGTGCCACGGTGGACTTGACGAAGTGGTACGCCTTGTCGATGTAGCTTAGCGAGAGCTGGAGGTCGATGATGTAGATGCCGTTGCGCTCGGTGAAGATGAACCGCTTCATCTTGGGGTTCCAACGACGGGTCTGGTGCCCGAAGTGAACGCCCGACTCGAGCAGCTGGCGGGTGGAGACGACGGCCATGGCCGGTCCTTTCGCGGCAGGGCTCCGCCCCGCCTGACTTCGGTGGGCCGAGGCCCACGGTGGTTACGATGACCCCAGCGGGGCCAATGCCTGATGCGCCCGGCGCCGCACCCGCTCCGGAGATCGGGACCACGCGGCCACCGGCGGTCCCCCGCGCGGCGCATGCGATGTCAACCCAGAGGTTGCAGGGTCATCTTAGACGGGTGCGTCCAACCGCGACAAACGCACCTGTCCACAGCTGGCAGCGCCAGCGGGAGATCGGGGCGACCGCTGACGAACAAGAAGGCATGCGCCCACTTCTGGTCTCCTTCGCCCTGTTCGCCGTGCTGCTCACCTGCGTCTCCCCCGCGGCCGCTGCTGCCGGCCTGCTCCTGGAGCCTCCGGTTCAGGGACGCCTCGTCCGCGGCTTCGACGCGCCCGCATCGCCCTACGCTGCCGGTCATCGCGGGGTGGACCTGGCAGGCACGGCTGGGACGGCTGTGAGGGCCGCGGCGGCTGGGCGCGTGCACTTCTCGGGCTTCGTGGCCGGCCGCGGCACGGTCTCCATCGACCATGGGAACGGCTGGCGGACCACGTACCAACCGGTCTCCCCAGGGGTGGGCGAGGGCGAGGTGGTCGCCGCCGGGGACCGCATCGGCACGCTCGCCTCCGGGCATTGCGACGGGGAATCGTGCCTGCACTGGGGACTGACCGACGGCGAACGCTACCTCGACCCTCTGCTCTACCTCGAGACTGCGGTGGTCAGGCTGCTGCCCGCCGGTTCGGAGCCCAGGCCGATGCCGGAGCTCCCCGCGGCCCGTGCCAGCACCGTCGGGACCCTGCCCGTGGACGGGCCCGTGTCGTCTCCGTTCGGGATGCGCCGCCATCCCGTCACGGGCGTGGTCAAGCTGCACGACGGCGTGGACCTGGCCGCCTCCTGCGGCACCCCTGTCAACGCCCCCAGCGGCGGCGTGGTGGTGGACGCGTCCTTCCACGTGGCCTACGGCTACCGGGTCAGGATCGATCACGGAGGAGGGCTGACCATGTCGTACACCCACCTGCCGGGGCTGGAGGTGCGTGAGGGCCAGCAGGTGGCCGCCGGGGCGCGCATCGGGCGCGTCGGCAACACCGGACTCTCCACCGGGTGTCACCTGCACTGGATGGCGTGGCTGAACGGCAGCCTGACCGATCCGCTTACATTGCGCTCCGGCTCCGGTGGGTGACCGGCTCACCGGCCCGCCATGAGTCAGGCGCGCGGATGCGCCTGACGGAAGGCGTCGCGGAGGCGCTCGGAGGTGACATGTGTGTAGATCTGGGTGGTGGCCACCGACGCGTGGCCCAGCATCTCCTGCACGCTGCGCAGGTCAGCTCCGCCCTCGATGAGGTGGGTGGCCATCGCGTGGCGGAGCCCGTGGGGTCCCACGTCCATCCCTGGGCCGGCGGCCGAGGTGAGGTCATGGACCACCCTGCGGGCCACCCGCGGATCCAGCGCCCCGCCCCTTGCGCCCAGGAACACGGTCTCCGGGCTGCCCACCCGTGCCAGCTGCGGACGCAGGTCGAGCCAGGAGTCGATCGCGCGGAGGGCGGGCAGCCCCACCGGCACTGTGCGCTGCTTGCCGCCCTTGCCCAGCACGCTCAGGGATTGACGCTCCCGGTCGACGTCGCGCAGCAACAGGCCGCACGCCTCCGAGACGCGCAGGCCGCTGGAGTAGAGGACCTCCACCAGCGCGAGATCCCTTCTCGCGAGCGGAGAATCCTCCCCGCCTACGCGCGCCTCCGCCCCGAGGATGCCCGCCTCCACGGCACCCACAGGCAGCACGGTGGGCAGCAGCTGCCTCCGCTTCGGCGCTCGGAGCCGCGCGGCGGGATTCATCGCCACGGGCACCTCGCGCTGCGCCCAGGCGAAGAAACCCCGCGCGCACGCCACCCGGCGCTGCACTGTGGCGGTCGCGGCCCCATCGTCGGTCATCCGGGCGAGCCACCCACGGAGCCGCCCGAGGGTGACGCGGCCCACCTCGACGTCGACGAAGCGGGCCAGATCGGCCAGATCGGTGCGGTAGGCGCGCACCGTGTGGGGCGACAGGCCACGCTCGGCGCGAAGGTGCGCCGAGTACTCGTCCAGCAGGGCGGACCACCCCGGGGGAAGCTCCATACCTGTCAGTGTCGCGCACCGCGCACGCGGGGGCGCAGCACGACACCCGTGCGGCATACTGGGCACCCGAAAGAGCGTGGACGAGCACTGCTGGAGGACACATGGCGCAGGACGATCTCACCCAGGGCGGCTCCGTCCGCCCGATGACCAGGTGGGGAACCCCCGTCATGCACGCCAGAACCGAGCCGGTGACCGAGTTCGGCGAGGAGCTGCACACGCTCATCCGTGACATGTTCGCCACCATGCGCGCCTCGGAGGGCGTGGGCCTGGCCGCCACCCAGGTGGGAGTGGGGCTCGCCGTGTTCATCTACGAATGCCCAGACGGCGACGACCGGCTCCAGACCGGCGTCGTGTGCAACCCGGTGGTCACCATGCCCGAGGGAAGCGACCGCCAGCTGGACGCAGCGGACGAGGGCTGCCTCTCGTTCCCAGGCGGCTACGCCATGCTGGCGCGGCCGGACAAGGCCCGTTGCGTCGGTCAGGACCCGTGGGGCAACGAGATCGTCGTGGAGGGCACGGGTCTGCTCGCCCGCTGTCTCCAGCACGAGACCGATCACCTCAACGGAACGGTCTTCGGCGATCGCCTCTCCGCGCGCTCCCGCAGGCAGCTGGACCGCAAGGTGGCCGAGTTGGCCTGGCGCTATCCGGATGACTGGCCGATCTCCCCGAAGGCCGCCCACGCCACTCCTGTCGGAGAGACTGAGCCCCCGCGGACCTGAGCTCTTCCCCTTCACCGGGACTGGACGCCCGGGCGCAGTCCGTAGGCCAGGATCGCGGCGGCCGCGGCCACGTTCAACGAGTCCACGCCCTGGGCCATGGGAATGGTCACGTGGTGATCCGCGGCGGCCTGCCACGCGTCGCTCAGGCCGCGGCCCTCGGTGCCGAGCAGGAGGGCCACCCTCTCGGGCGTCTCGAACTCGGCCAGGTCCACAGCAGCGGTCGACAGCGTCGAGGCGACGAGCGAGAAGCCGGCCTCGCGGAGGCCGATGAGGTCCGCATCGGAGTCCATCCGGCGCCACGGCAGCGCGAGCGACGCTCCCATCGAGGCCTTGATCGCCCGCCGGTAGAGCGGGTCGGCACTGCCTGGGGAGACGATGACCGCGTCCCAGCCGAGCCCGGCCGCCACCCTGATGATTGCGCCGATGTTGGCGTGATCGACGATCTCCTCGCACACGATGACGCGCCGGGACCCGGCGATCTGCTCCCATGACGCCTCCGCCGGGCGGTCGAAGGAGCCGAGCGCTCCCCTGTGGACGTGGAAGCCGCTGATCCTCTCGATGAGCGCCTCCGTCGACACGTAGACCGGCACCTCTGGCCAGCGCTCCAACAGCGGCTCCACGCCCGGCAACCATCTCGGCTGCACCAGGAGTGACCGGGGGCGGCACCCGGCAGCGAAGGCCCGCTCGATGATCTTGACGCCCTCGGCGATGAATCGCCTCTCATCGGAGCGCCTCAACTGGGCGTCACGGAGGCCCGCGAAGTCCAAGAGCCGTTCGTCGGCGGGGTCGGTCACGTCGATCAGCACGGCCCGACGATACCGCCCGACACCGGGGAGGCCGATCGGGATAGCCTTGTGCGCCATGGACCCGTTCGTGCTGCTCGACGACGCCCGTCGGGGCAGCGCGACCCTCCTCACCGGACTCCGTCGGGTGGACCCGGTCACGCTGGAGAGCCTCGACGAGACGCTGCGCCACGGCTGGGCGGAAGGGCTGCACGCCTTCGCCTGGCTCCCCTACGACCTGGGCGAGGCACACGCCGGGCTCCAGGACACCGCGCCGGGCGCTGTCTACTGGTTCCAGGATCGGGCGGCCGCGGACCCCGTCGACGTGCTGCCCGACGATGGCCACGCATGGCTGGCCGATGTTGCCCACGACGTGGACCGCGCACACTTCGGCCTGGCGGTGGCTGACCTCCAGGAGGTCATCGCCGCCGGCACCAGCTATCAGATCAACTACACGCATCGGGTCACCGGACGCCTCGTCGGCGACCCGATGGCCCTCTACGCCAGGCTGCGCCGGCGGCAGCCGGCCGCGTACGGGGCACTGGCGCGCCTTCCCGCGCCGGCGGCGCCCTGGACGCTCAGCCTCTCCCCCGAGTTGTTCATCCGCGTGGCCGATGGTTCGGCGGTGGCCAGGCCGATGAAGGGCACGGCGCCGGCCTGGACGGACCCCGTCGCCCTGCGCGAGGACCCCAAGAACCGGGCAGAGAACCTGATGATCGTCGACCTCCTCCGCAACGACCTCAGCCGCGTCGCGGTGCCCGGAACAGTGGCGGTGTCAAGGTTGTTCGAGGTGGAGCGGGTCGGTGACCTGTGGCAGATGACCAGCACGGTCAGCGGCCGCCTGGTCCCCGGCACGACGCCGGCGGACCTCCTCGCCGCCACCTTCCCCTGCGGGTCGATCACCGGGGCGCCCAAGCTGGCCAGCATGCGCCTCATCCGCGGCGCGGAGCTGGACGGTCGCGGGCTCTACACCGGTAGCCTCGGCCTGATCGATCCTGCCACCGACGAACTGGGCTGGGCCATGAACCTCAGCATCGCCATCCGCACCCTGGAGGTCGACGGCGAGGGCAGGGTGCGGCTCGGCATCGGCTCCGGGGTGGTCGCGGACAGCACCCCTGACGGCGAGTGGGCCGAGTGCCTCGCGAAGGCCGCCTTCGCCACCGGCCTGAGACCCACCGTGACATTGAAGGAGACCCTGCGCGTGGTCGATGGCGTCGCGCCGCTCGGCACCAGGCATCAGGCACGGCTGACCGCCTCGGCCCGCGAGCTGGGCTTCGGCCCCGTCGAGGCGGTGGTGGAGGCGGCAGTCCGCGACACTCCAACCGGTGCCTGGCGGGTGGCCATCGACGTGGCCCCCACGGGCGCGGCGTCGGTGACCCGGACCCCGCTGGAGCCCCCGCTCTCCCAGGTGCGGCTCAGGCTGGCCGAAGCGCCGTGGGTCCCCGGGCCGCTGGCCAGGCACAAGACCTCGGCGCGCGGACTCTACGACGACGCCGTGCGTGCGGCCTCCGCGGCTGGGGCCTTCGACACCATCGGTTTCGACGCCCATGGCCGCATCCTGGAAGGGGGACGCACTTCGGTGTTCGCTCTCCTCGACGGCCGTTGGGTCACCCCGCCGCTCGACCTGAGAATTCTCGACGGCGTCCAACGCTCAGCGGTCCTCTCCGACCCCGCGCTGCTCGGAGCAGGGTCTGTGGCGGAGTACCCCGTGACGGTGGCGGAACTCCGCCGGGCCGACGCCATCACCGTCACCAACGCCGTGCGCGGGGTCCTGGCGGCCCGTCTGGAGGAGAGTCAGTGAAACTGAAGGTCGACCCCATCCTCGTGATCATCCTCGGCACCTTGGCCCTCGGCCTGCTGCTGCCGGTGAGCGGGCGTCCCGCCGAGATCCTGGACCTGGTCACCCGGGTGGGCGTCTTCGTGCTCTTCTTCGGCTACGGCGCGCGGCTGTCCGCTGCCGAGACCCGATCGGGGTTGAAGAACTGGAGGCTGCACCTGGCCATCCTCAGCACCACGTTCGTCGTCTTCCCACTGTTGGCGGTCCCCGTGCTGGCCATCCCCGACGCCGTGTTGTCGGCCCCCATCCGGGTTGGGCTGATCTTCCTGTGCCTGGTGCCCTCGACTGTGCAGTCGTCGATCACCTTCACCTCGCTGGCCGGCGGCAACGTGGCCGCCGCCATGGTCTCGGCGACGGCCTCGAACGTCCTGGGGGTGGTGATCACCCCGCTGCTGGCCATCGTGTTCATCCCCACAGCCAGCGGCGGATCGATCGGCTTCGAGCAGGTGTGGGGCGTGGTGGTGCAACTCTTGCTGCCCTTCGTGCTGGGGCAGCTGTCGCGGGTGGTGACGGCCGGATTCATGGCCCGGCACAAGGCGCGCCTCAAGTTCCTGGACCAGGCGGTGATCATGCTGATCGTCTACGGCGCCTTCTCCGAACTGCGCGTCTCCGGCGTCTGGCAGCAGCTGGCGCTCACCGAACTCCTGCTGCTGGTTCCCCTTGCGCTGGCACTCCTAGCCCTGATGTTCTCCTACACGTGGGCGCTGGGCGGGTGGCTCGGCTTCCCGCGCGAGGACCGGATCGCGCTCATGTTCTGCGGCACCAAGAAGTCGCTGGCCACGGGCGTGCCCATGGCCAGCGTGCTGTTCCCCGGCGCCACCGTCGGTGTGCTGGTGATCCCGCTCATGCTGTACCACCAGGCGCAACTGCTGGCCAGCTCGGTGCTGGCCACGAGGCTACGCGAGGCTCAGGACTGAGGCCCCCACGGGCTGGACTGCTCCTCGCCGGCCTGCTGGGGTGAGGAGGACGGCTGGGGTGAGGAGGACGAGTTACCGTCCCCGATGGACAGCGGTTCCTCACCGGAGGGCGCCAACGATCTGGGCGTGGTGCTGATGTGCGCCCGCCTCGACGCGGCGCGCCCCGCATCAAGGGCCTGCGCATCGGCGATCGCCTGCTCGACGGTGGCGTTGGAACGCTGACGATCACGCACGGCCTGTTCCTCGATCTCCGCCTGCACGTCCACCATCTCGGGTGCCTCGAACTTCTGCGCGGCCTGAGACACGTAGTCGCGGACCCCGCCAGTCTCGGCCACCTGGCCCAGGCCCTTGAGGGCATCGTTGAGCTCGCTGGGGATGACCCACACCTTGTTCGAATCGCCCTTGGCGAGCTTCGGCAGCATCTGCATGTACTGGTAGGCCAGCAGCGCCTGATCGGGTTCTGCGGCGTGAATGGCGTTGAACACCTTGGTGATGGCCTGCGCCTCACCCTCGGCGTGCAGCATCTGCGCCTGCCTGTCGGCCTGGGCACGCAGCACAGCGGCCTCACGGTCGCCCTGTGCGCGCAGGATCGCCGCCTCCCTGTCGCCACCCGCAGACAGGATCTGAGACTGACGCTGCCCCTCGGCGATGAGGATGGAGGCCCTCTTGTCGCGCTCGGCGCGGGCGCCCTTCTCCATCGCGTCACGGATGGTGGGAGGCGGCTCGATGGCGCGCAGCTCCACCCGGTTGACCTTGATGCCCCACTTGCCGGTGGCCTCGTCGAGCACGGCACGAAGCCGCTGGTTGATCTCCTCGCGTGAGGTCAGCGCCGCCTCGAGGTCCATGCCGCCGATGATGTTGCGCAGCGTGGTCATGGTGAGCTGTTCGATGGCGGCGCGGTAGTTCTGCGCCTCGTAGGCGGCGCGCACCGGATCGACGATCTGGAAGTAGATGACCGAGTCGATGGAGACCATCAGGTTGTCCTCGGTGATGACGCCCTGCGGCGGGAACGGCACCACCTCCTCGCGCATGTCCAGCACGTAGCGGACCTGGTCGAAGAACGGGACGACGAGGTGGGGGCCCGGCTCAAGCGCCTTGCGGAACTTGCCCAGCCGTTCGACCAGCGCAACCTTCTGCTGCCGGATGATCTTGAGCGTGGCCGCCAGCGTCATGACGATGAGGATGACGAGTGCGATGAGTACCCAGAGAGTGATGTCGGGCATGGTTTTTCTCCTAGGAGGTTAGCTGCCGAGCTGACGATGGGTGGGATAGACGATGAGTGTGATGCCGTCGAGGCCGAACACCTCGACGTCCTCGTCGGGGCCGATCACGACGTTCGGGTCGAAGGAGCGCGCCTCCCAGATCTGACCCTCGACCTTCACCTCGCCCCGGCTGCCGGTGATCTCTCCCTGCGAGCGTCCAGATGCCCCCACCAGCTTGTCCAGCGAGGAACGGTAGCCGGGGGCCCGCCGGACGCGTTCGAGGAGGGTGGGGCGCAGCACGAACAGGGTGAGGACGGCGGTGGTGAGCGCGACGAGGACCTGCAGCCAGACGAGACCGGGAAAGATCAGCGCGGTGACGCCGCCCATCACCGCCCCCGAGGCGAGCATGAGGAGGGTGAGGTCCATGGTGAGGAGCTCGGCCGCGGCGAGGAGGGCGGCCAGAATGCCCCAGCCTGCCCACAGGTTGGTCCGGATCCATTCCAGCCACTCGTTCACATGCGGCTCCTCGCGCTCCAGCGTCCGCCGTCGTGGGTGACGCGCAGCGGCATGTCGAAGGTGCGGCTGAGGTTTTCGTCGGTGAGCGTGGAGCTGATCGGCCCGTCGGCCACGATGCGCCCGTCGCGCATCAGGAGGCAGTGCGTGACACCCTGCGGGATCTCCTCCACGTGGTGGGTGACCAGCACCGTCGCCGGGGAGTCGGGGTCCACGCAGAGGGCGGACAAGGTGTCCACCAGCGCCTCCCGCCCGGCGAGATCCAGGCCGCCAGCGGGCTCGTCCAACAGCAGCAGCTCGGGGTCCGTCATCAGCGCCCGGGCGATCTGCACCCGCTTGCGCTCGCCCTCGCTGAGGGTGCCGAACGTGCGCTCACGAAGGTGGGCGACGCGCATCGACGACAGCAGGTGGTCCGCCTGGGCCACGTCGTACTCGTCGTACTCCTCGCGCCACCGGCCGACGATGGCGTAGGCGGCCGAGAGCACCACGTCGCTGACCCGCTCGTCGGCGGGGATCCGGTCCGCGAGCGCGGAGGACGTGAGCCCGATGCGGGGCCGAAGCTCGAACACGTCGACGGTGCCCACCACCTCCCCGAGGATGCCGACGATGCCGTCGCTGGGGTACAGCTGGGCCGACAGGAGCTGGAGCAGCGTGGTCTTCCCGGCGCCGTTGGGGCCGATGACCACCCAGCGCTGCGCCTCGCCGATCACGAGGCTCACATCGTCGAGGAGGGTGGCCCCGCCACGCTTGATCGTCACGCCCGCTAGTTCTGCCACCGCTGCCATGCCACCCAACCTACCGGACGCCGGCGGCGCCCAGAGCCTGGCCGTGAGTGGTGGGGGGTGCGGGCCTGGCCGGGTTGGTCGGGCCTGCGCGAAGAAGCGGACGATGAAGCGCGCTGGGTGGTGGGGGCCGGGGCAGGTTGGGTGGGCGTTGATGACGGGCCGGCAGCGCGTAGCGCCGCGGCCGGAATCATGGGCGGCCCGGCCCCCACCACCCAGTGCGGACACAACCCGCCACCCGCGACCCGCGACCCGCGACTGCTCAGGCTCCGGTGGAGTGCAACCCGCCGTCGACGTGGATCATCTCGCCGGTGGTGGCGGGGAACCAGTCGCTCAGCAGCGCCACGACGGCCTTCGCGGAGGGGACGGCGTCCGAGGTGTCCCAGGGCAGGGGGGAGCGCGTCGACCAGGTGTCGTTGAAGGACGATGCTCCCGGGATGGCCTTCTTCGCCACGGTGTCCAGGGGGCCTGCGGCCACCAGGTTGCAGCGGATGCCGTCCGGGCCGAGGTACCGGGCCAGGTAACGCGAGGTGGACTCCAGCGCCGCCTTGGCCACGCCCATCCAGTCGTAGGTGGGCCAGCTGATCCGGGCGTCGAAGGTGAGGCCCACCACGCTGGCGCCGCGGTTGAGCAGCGGCTTGCAGGCCATGGTCAGCGACTGCAGCGAGTATGCGGAGATGTGCAGGGCGGCTCCGACCGTCTCCCAGTCCGTGGTGAGAAACGCGCCCCCCAGGGCCTTCTCCGGGTGGGCGTAGGCGATCGAGTGCACGATGCCGTCCAGGCCGCCGTCGAAGTGCTCGGCCAACACGCCCGGAAGCGCAGCGAGGTGCTCGGGGGCCGTGACGTCCAGCTCAATCAGCGGCGGCACCGGGTCCAGCTTGGAGATGGCCCGCTGGGCCGGGCCGATGGCGCGACCGGCCGCCGAGACCACGATCGTGGCGCCCTCGCGCTGCGCGATCTCTGCGACCGCGTACGCGATCGAGGTCCGCATGGTCACGCCGGTGACCAGGATGTTCTTGCCTTCAAGGAGACCCATCGTCAGGTCCTTTCTCAGTGACCCATGCCGAGGCCGCCGTCAACGGGGATGACGGCGCCGGAGATGTAGCCGGCGTGCTCGCCGGCCAGGAAAAGAGCGGCCTGGGCCACGTCGTCGACGCTGCCGAGGCGACCCGCAGGGATCCGCTTGGTGTAATCCGCGATGGCGCCCTCGGGCAGGACGGCGGTCATGTCGGTCTCGATGAACCCCGGCGCGATCACGTTGGTGGTCACGTTGCGGGACCCGATCTCCCGGGTCAGGCTGCGGGCCATCCCGACGAGAGCCGCCTTCGACGAGGAGTAATTGATCTGCCCTGGCGAACCGAGAAGGCCCACCACGGACGAGATGAGGATGATCCGGCCGAAGCGGGACCGCATCATGGGGCGGCTGGCGCGGCGCACCACACGGAAGGTGCCGGTGAGGTTGGTGTCGATGACCGACTGCCAATCCTCGTCCGACATGCGCATGAGCAAGGTGTCCTTGGTCACCCCTGCGTTGGCCACCAGGATCTCCACCGGGCCGAGTTCGGCCTCGACGGTGGTGAACGCCTGGTCCACCTGTCCCTGATCCGTGATGTCGCACGGGACGCCGAGGACGCCTTCCGGTACGCCGCCTGAGCGGTAGGTGGCGGCGACGCGGTAGCCGGCGTCGCGGAACGCCTCCGCCATCGCGCGCCCGATGCCCTTGGATCCGCCGGTGACGAGGACCACTCTAGATTCTGAAACCACGGGAGCAACCTACCGCACGCCCCCCGTTTCGAGGGGGTCTCCCGCGGCCCGGACTATGCTGGCGGGCATGGCCAAGGGAGACGACTCGACGCTGATCACCAGCGCCGGTCGCGGACGCACCCTTGAGCTGGAGGAACGCCAGCGGCGTTATCTCATCACCATGGCGGTGCGCACCGCCTGCTTCCTGTTGTTTCTGGTGGTGCCGGGCTGGTGGAAGGTGGTGGCGCTGGGCGCGGCCGCCCTCCTACCTGCCTTCGCGGTGCTGTTCGCCAACAGCGCGGATCATCGCCCCCCTCCGGTGGTGGCGGCAGACGACGACAGGGGTGAGGTCCGGGGCGCCATCACGGGCGGGGACGTGGTGCCCGGCACCGTCGAGGAGGATCATTGAGCAGGCAGGTCAAGCGGTGGATCGCCATGGGCGTCTTCGCCGCGGTGCTGGCCACCGTGTTCGTCATGCTCGGACAGTGGCAGCTGCGGCGGCTCGACGAGCGACGCGAGAACAACGCCGTCGTCGAGGCCCATCGTGCGCTACCTGTGGTGTCCTACGACGAAGTGATGACCGGCGCCATCGACGACGCGGACCAGTGGTACCGGGTCACGGCCACCGGCACCTACACGGGCGAGCAGTTCCAGGTGCGCTACCGCTCGCTCGACGGCGCCTACGGCAGCGAGGCTGTCGCGGTGCTGGACACCACCCAGGGCGAGTCCCTGCTGATCAACCGCGGCTTCCTGGTGCGGCAGCCCGGGTATCCGGACGGGGCGCTGCCTGCCCCGCCCGAGGGTGAGGTCACCGTCACCGGCTTCGTGCGCCGCAACGACCGGGGCGACGAGGGTGCGATGACCCCGCACGAGAACCAGATCCGGCTGATCAGCTCTGAGGCACTCGGCACGGCGCTCGGGAGGGACGTGGTCAACGGCTACGTGGCCCTGCTCGAGTCCACTCCGCCCGAGACGGACGTCCTGCGGCCTCTGGGTGAACCGGACCTGGATGAGGGACCGCATCTGAGCTATGCGCTGCAGTGGTTCGCGTTCACGCTGATCGGGGTGGTCGGGATGGTGGTGCTGGTGCGGGCGGACCTCCGCGACCGCAGGGAGGCACGCGGACAGACGCCGCAGCAGACAGAGACGCAACCTCTCGAGTCGCAGCACGCGCCTCCCGCGACAGCGGCCCCTCAGGGGCAGGAGACGCCCCCTCAGTGAGCGGTCTCGACTGGCTGCGCTGCCCACATTGCGCGCTCCCGTTGGCTCGCACCGACCAGACCCTCCGCTGCCAGGCCGGGCATTCCTTCGACATTGCACGCCAGGGCTACGTCAACCTGCTGGGCCGCGCCGCGCCGCGCAACGCCGACACCCCGTCCATGCTGGAGGCGCGAGCACGGTTTCTCGGCGCCGGCCACTACGCCCCGCTGGCGGAGGCGGTGGCAGCCCAAGTCTCGGGCGCAGCCCGCATCGCAGAGGTGGGCGCCGGGACCGGCTACTACCTCAGCCGGGCGCTGGACGCGAACCCTTCCGCTGAGGGCCTGGCCACCGACGTCTCCGCGGCGGCCGCCCGACGCGCCGCCAAGGCGCACCCCCGGGCGTCGTCGATCGTGGCCGACACCTGGGCGGGTCTCCCCCTCCGCGACGGCGCGGTCGACACCCTCCTCTGCGTGTTCGCCCCTCGCAACCCGGCCGAGTTCACCCGTGTCCTCGCCCCCGGCGGCCGGCTCGTCGTGGCTGTGCCGACTCCCGCCCACCTCGGCGAGGTGCGCGCAGAGTACGGCCTGCTCGGGGTGGCCGACGACAAGGCCGACGCCGTCCTGGCCTCGCTGCCCGGCTGGAGCCTGGAGGCTCTCGACACCCTCGTCCAGCCACTCCACCTGGCGCCCGAGGAGGTGGCGGACCTCATCGCGATGGGCCCTAATGCGTTCCACGGCCGACACGGCGTCACCGTCGCGGCGTCGACCACCCTCGCAGTGAGCATCCTGACTCTGACGCACCCTTCGTGATCTGAGTTGGCCCTAGGGTGGGCCCATGACCGCGACACGCTGGGGTTTCGGGCTCGGCACTCTCGGCCGCGACATGCTTGCGGCGCTGGTGTCGCTGTACCTCATGTTCTACCTCACCGACGTGCTGGACGTCTCTGGCGCGCAACTCGCCGCCGTCACCGCCATCCTGGTGGCGATGCGCGTCTTCGACGCCGTCAATGATCCCGTCATGGGGGTGGTGGTGGACAACACACGCAGCCGGTGGGGGAAGTTCAAGCCGTGGATCCTCGTGGGTGCGGTGCTGTGGGGGGCGGCAAGTCTGCTGATGTTCGCGGACCTGGGCGTCGACGGGTGGGGCTACGTGGTGCTATTCACCGCGGTCTACCTCGTCTACGAGGTGGCCTACACCATCAACGACATCTCCTACTGGTCGATGCTGCCGTCTCTGACGCAGGATCAGAAGGAGCGAGAGAAGATCGGGGTGGTGGCCCGCATCTGCGCCAACATCGGCCTCTTCGCGATCGTGGTGGCGCTGGTGCCGATCACGGCGTGGCTGACGGGCGTCTTCGGCGATGCCCGGACGGCGTGGTTCGTGCTTGCGGCCGGGCTGGTGGTTCTCATGTTGCTGTTCCAGTCCGTGACCCTGGTATTCACGCGAGAACGTGTGGCGGGCCACCGGGAGACCACGCCGCTGCGCGAGCTGTTCTCCGTGATCGCCCGCAACGACCAGCTCCTGTGGGTGACGTTGGCGATGGTGGCGTTCATGGCCGGCTACCTCACCACCGCGTCGTTCGGGCTGTACTACTTCAAGTACTACTTCCTCGATGAGGGCGCCTACGCGATCTTCGCCGCCATCCTGGGCATCTCCCAGATTGCGGCCCTTGCCCTGTTCCCCCTGGCGTCCAAGGTGCTGACTCGGTCGCAGATCCACCTGCTCGCCACGGCGCTGTGCGCCGCGGGCTACCTCGTGTTCCTGGTGTCCGGCAGATCCCTCCTGGTGGTGGGTGTCGCGGGGGTGCTGCTGTTTGCGGGGCAAGGAGCCATCCAGCTGCTGATGGTGATGTTCATCGCGGACTCGGTCGAGTACGGCGAGTGGAAGCTGGGCCGTCGCAACGAGTCCGTCACCTTCTCGCTGCAGCCCTTCATCTACAAGCTCAGCAACGCCATCGCCAGCGGCGTGGTGGGCGTGACGCTGATCTGGTCCGGCATCGACGTGGCGACAACCCCAGATGACGTCACCGAGGAAGGGCTCGGCATCCTGCGCATGTCCATGCTGGGCCTCCCCCTGGCGCTCGTCCTCGTCAGCTACCTTGTGCTCCGCGCACGGTACAAGCTGAACGAGGAATTTTACGCCACCGTCGTCAAGGACCTGGCCGAGAGGAACGCACGTGCCGAACAAGCTGTTGACTAAGAGCCACACCGTCCGCCAGCTGTACAAGCATCCCGTCGGACGCGACGTCATCGACAAGCTGCTGCTGCAGACCGCGCTGCCCCGCCGTCTCGTCTACACCGTGGAGTGGATGCAGCTGAAGTGGATCGAGCGGCTGCTGCAGCCCCTCACCGGCCCTGGGATGTTGGACGTGATCCTGGACCTGGTCAACTCGGAACGCGACCGCCCCCTGGATGGCCGCGCCCCGCACCCCACGCCCTGGTGGCGCGAGGCCGTGTTCTACCAGGTCTATCCGCGCTCCTTCGCTGACGCCTCAGGCGACGGCGTGGGCGATATCCAGGGCGTGATCGGGAAGCTGGACTACCTCCAGAAACTGGGGGTGGACTGCGTCTGGCTCTCCCCCATCTTCAAGTCCCCCAACGAGGACATGGGCTACGACGTCAGCGACTACCGCGACATCAACGACGAGATGGGCACCCTGGAGGACGTCGACCAGCTGATCGCCGCCTGTCACGAACGCGGCATGCGGCTCATCCTCGACCTCGTCGTGAACCACACCTCGGCGGAGCACGAGTGGTTCCGGAAGGCGGTGGCGGATCCCACCGGCCGGTACGGCGGCTACTACTTCATGGTGGAGGGGGACCCGGACACCCCACCCAACAACTGGACCTCCTTCTTCTCGGGCTCCGCCTGGTCGTGGGTGCCGGAGGCTGAGCGGTGGGTGCTGCACCTCTTCGCCGACGGGCAGGTGGACCTCAACTGGGACAACGAGGACGTGCGCGACGAGGTGGCCGACATCGTCCGGTACTGGATGCAGCGCGGCATCGACGGCTTCCGGCTGGACGTCATCAACTACATCTCGAAGAAGCCCGGTCTGCCGGACGGGCACCCATTCATCGGCAAGCTGTTGGAGTTCGTCGGTGTGGAGCACTACTTTTACGGCCCGCGGCTGCACGAGTTCCTGCGCGGCCTGCGTCGCGACGGGTTCACGCGCCGCGAGCAGCCCGTCTCGAGCCCCCGTCGACGCCGGCCCGACGGCACCCTCGACGAGCCACTCCCCCCGGACATGATCGGGGTGATGGTGGGAGAGACCCCCGGCATCGGCATGGAGCTGGGGCGACTGTTGAGCGGATACGGTCGCGGGGAACTGGATCTGATCTTCAACTTCGACGTGCTCGACAACCCGGGCCACGTGCGGTGGGACTCCTACAGGTACCAGCTCTACTACCTCAAACGGTTCTACCGCGCCTACGACTCGCACCTGGCACCCAGCGACTGGATCGCGGTGTTCCTGGACAACCACGACAATCCCAGGATGCTCAGCAAGTTCGGCATGGGCCTGGAGAAGGACCCGGCGGTGCGCAGCGCGATCGGCAAGATGCTGGCGACCATCCAGCTCACCATGCGCGGCACCCCGTTCCTGTTCCAGGGGCAGGAGTTGGCGGCCATCAACCAGTCGTTCGCAGGCGTCGAGGAGCTCCGCGACGTGGAGTCGATCAACCGCCACCAGGCGCTCATCGACGGTGGGATGGCGCCCGAGACGGCATGGGCACAGATCCTGGCAGGGTCGCGGGACCACTCCCGGGTGCCGATCCGGTGGAGTCCCGACGGCGGCTTCACCGAGGGCACCGCGTGGCTGATGGGCACCGACACCGAGCCGGGGTTCTCCGCCGAGGAGCAGGTTGCGGACCCCGACTCGGTGTTCTCGTGGCACAAGGCGCTCATCCGGCTGCGGCGGAACCACCGCGCCCTGACCATCGGGGCGTTGAAGTGGGTGCACCCGCACCACAAGTTCTACTTCGCCTACTACCGCAAGCTGGCCGGTGAGGTGTTCCTGATCGAATGCAACACCTCGGCCAAGCAGCGACCGCGGCCGCATGTGGGCGGGACGATCGTGCCGGTGATGGGGGGCCCCCGCCGCCCCGTGATGGAGCCGTGGGAGGCGACCGTCAGCCGCGTGTTCTGAGCGGCGCTCCTCCGGGGCGTACCGCTAGACCTCGCTAGGCCAGGTCGATCAGCTCGGCGTACTCGTCGCTCCAGAGGTCTTCGACGCCGTCGGGCATCACCAGCACCCGGTCCGGCTCCAGTGCCTCGACCGCTCCCGGATCGTGGGTGACCAGGATCACGGCACCCGCATAGGTGCGGATCGCGTTGAGCACCTCGCCGCGGGAGGCCGGGTCCAGGTTGTTCGTGGGCTCGTCGAGCAGCAGGACGTTGGCGGCCGACACCACCAGCATCGCGAGCGCCAGGCGCGTCTTCTCGCCGCCGGAGAGCACGCCCGCGGGCTTCTGCACGTCGTCCCCGGTGAACAGGAACGAGCCGAGGACCTTGCGCACCTCGGTGTCGTTGAGGTTGGGCGAGGCGGACTTCATGTTGTCCAACACGCTGCGCTTCACGTCCAGGGTCTCGTGCTCCTGCGCGTAGTAGCCGAGCTTCGCGCCGTGCCCCAGCTCGACCCGCCCGGCGGACGGGTCCTCCATCTTGGCCAGAAGGCGCAGCATGGTGGTCTTTCCTGCGCCGTTGAGGCCGAGGATCACCACCTTGGATCCCTTGTCGATGGCCAGATCGACGGCGGTGAACACCTCCAGGGATCCGTAGGACTTACTGAGGTCATGGCCGCGGAGCGGGGTCTTGCCGCACGGGGCGGGCTCCGGGAAGCGGATCTTGGCGACGGCGTCGACCCGACGCTCACCCTCGACGCCCGCCATGAGCTTCTCGGCGCGCTTGGCCATGTTCTGCGCGGCGACGGCCTTGGTGGCCTTGGCGCGCATCTTGTCCGCCTGCAGCATCAGCTGGGAGGCCTTGCGCTCGGCGTTGGCGAGCTCACGCTTGCGTCGCTTCTCGTCGGTCTCGCGCTGGAGGAGGTACCGCTTCCAGTTCATGGAGTAGATGTCCAGTTCAGCACGGTTGGCGTCGAGGTGGTACACCTTGTTGACCACCGCGTTCAGCAGTTCGGTGTCGTGGGAGATCACGATCAGGCCGCCGGGGAAGGCCTGAAGGTAGCTGCGCAACCAGACCACGGAATCCGCGTCGAGGTGGTTGGTGGGCTCGTCGAGGAGCAGCGTCTCGGCGTCCGAGAAGAGGATCCGCGCCAACTCGATGCGGCGTCGCTGGCCCCCGGAGAGTGTCTTCAACGGCTGGCCCAGCACCCGGTCCGCCAGGCCCAGGTTGGCCGCGATGCGCGCCGCATCGGCCTCCGCGGCGTAGCCGCCCGCCGCCACCAGGTCGGCCTCGGCGCGCGAATAGGCCGCCATGGCATCCTCACGCACCGAATCGCTGTGGCTGCCCATGCCCTCCTCGGCGCGGCGCATCCGCTGGATCACCTGGTCCAGCCCGCGGGCGCCCAGAATACGGTCGCGGGCGATCTGTTCCGGGTCCCCGGACCGCGGGTCCTGCGGCAGGTAACCCAGCTGACCGGCGCGCGTCACGGTGCCCGCGGCCGGCAGCGACTCGCCGGCCAGGATGCGGGTGAGGGTGGTCTTCCCGGCGCCGTTGCGGCCCACCAGGCCGATCCGGTCTCCCCCGATCACCTGGAAGGACACCGGCGACAGCAGCAGCCTGGCGCCCGCGCGCACCTCGATGTCCTTGACCTGTAGCACCTTGACAGTCTCCCTGCCAGGCGCGCGCAGGGCAAACCGAGGATGGTCAGCGGCGCCTACGGCTGGCCAGGAGCGCATCGGCGATGAACAAC
Organism: Tessaracoccus sp. MC1679; assembly: GCF_014164775.1. GTDB lineage: Bacteria > Actinomycetota > Actinomycetes > Propionibacteriales > Propionibacteriaceae > Arachnia. The sequence goes on along the minus strand of NZ_JACJGB010000004.1, from coordinate 15,211 downwards.
GCCACCGCCGCCCACACCAGGGTGAAGCCGGCCCAGCGCGCGGCCGGCATCGGTTCGTCGAAGGCGAGCCAGCCCACCAGGAACTGCCCGATGGGGGCCAGGTACTGCAGGATCGCGATGGTGATCATGGAGATGCGCCGGGCCGCGGCGGCGAACAGCAGCAGCGGGATCGCCGTGACGATGCCGGTGGTGGCGAGCAGCGCTCCGTAGCCACCGGTCGCGGTCGATCCCCCGGTCGCCGCGAGGTAGGTCAGGTAGGCCGCTGCCACCGGGGCGACGGCGGCGGTCTCGATCGCCAGGCCCGGCAGGGCACCCACAGAGCGTCCTGCGAGCTTCTTCACCAGCGAATAGAGCCCGAACGAGCCCGCGAGAGTCAGGGCGATCCAGGGAACCTGCCCGTACCCCACCACCATCACTGCGACGGAGGCCACCCCGAACGCCATGGCCACCCGCTGAAGGCGTCGCAGCCGTTCCCCCAACACGAGGATGCCGAGCCCCGCCACCGCGAGTGGGTTGATGAAGTAGCCGAGAGCCGTCTCCAGGGTCCGCTCAGTCATGACCGCGAAGACGTAGGTGGTCCAGTTGACGACGATGAGGCCGCCCGCCAGGGCGAGCGCCGCGACCGTGCGCCTGTCCGCCAGCGCGGCGCGCAGCAGCCCCCACTGCCGCAGCAGCGCGATGAGGAGCAGGCAGAACCCCAGCGACCACAGCGCCCGGTGCGCCACCACCTCGAGCGCGCCGGAGCGGCCGAAGAACTGGAAGTACAGCGGAAACAGGCCCCACAGGATGTAGGCCGCCAGCCCGTAGCCCAGTCCGGCCCTGTTGTCGCGCACCGGCTGAGCCTATCGCGGGCTGCCCGGCCGGACCCCGGCAGTCGACGCCTGGCGGCTAGAGCATCCCGATGAACCCGATGATCTCCCGCTCCCAGTGCTCGGCGTGCGAGTCGTTGACGCCGTGTGGGCCGCCGTGGATGACCACGAGCTCGGAGTCCGGCACGAACTCGGCCATCCGACGGCTCGACTTGTCGATGGGAACGTTGATGTCTCCGTCGCCGTGGATGACGAGCGTTGGCACGTCGATGGCGCGGCAGTCGTCCCGCAGGTCGGTTGCCCAGATCAGGATCGTCTGCGCCGCGGCATGGGGGCTGGACTGGTGGGCTATCTTCAGTGCCGCCTGACGGGTGTCCTCATCGACCTGGAGGCCGCCGTCGGCGGTGCTGTAGAACCAGGTGATGAACTGGTCGAGGAAACCGTCGCGGTCCGTTGCGCACTGGTCGGACATCCCCTGGAAGCCGTCCATGGGCATAGCGCCGTCCGGGTTGTCGTCGGAGATGCACAGCGCGGGTGTGATGGAGCCGGAGAAGATCGCGGCGGCGATGCGCTCGGAGCCGTGCCTGCTGAAGTAGCGCGCCACCTCGCCGCCACCCATGGAGAAGCCGAGGAGGACGGCGCCCTGCAGGTCCAGGTCCTGGATGAGCGCCTCGAGGTCGTCGGCGAGGACGTCGTAGTCGACGTCGCCGGCGGGCTTGTCGGACTGTCCGAACCCCCGCCTGTCGTAGGTGATCACGCGGTGACCGGCCTCGACGAAGGCCGGGAGGTTGCGTGCGAACGCCTCCCCCGAGAGGGGCCAGCCGTGGACGAGGACCAGGGGTCGGCCCCGGCCGCCCGTGTCGGTGTAGTGGAGCGTCACGTCATCTGCGGTCGTGAACGTGGGCATCGTCGCCTCCTGGTCTCAGTGATCCTTGATCTGAGGCTAGCCCGCGGGAGGCCCGCCGTCAGAGGTTGTAGCCGATTGCGCGCAGCTGCTCGCGGCCGTCCTCGGTGATCGCCTCGAGCGACCACGGCGGCAGCCACACCCAGTTGATGGTCACCGACGACACGAGGCCATCGAGCACGTACTTGGTGTCGTACTCGATCTTGTCGGTGAGGGGGCAGGTGGGTGAGGTGAGCGTCATGTCGATCGTCGCGTTGCCGTACTCGTCGACCTGGACGCCGTAGACGAGGCCCAGGTCGACGACGTTGACCATCAGCTCGGGGTCGACGACGTCCTTCATCGCCTCGAGGACCTCATCCTCCGTGGCCGCGGCTGACGCCGGGGCTGCGGGCTGGGACAGGTCCACGTCGGGGAGCTGGTCCTTGACCAGATCGCTGGGCCGCTGTTCTGGGGTGTACATGGTTCTCCTTGAGGTCGAGGGGGTTTCGACACGATGATCCGGGCTCGAGCCGGATCGTCGGCTCAACCAGCGGGGTGGGCGGTGGCTTGCAGGGTGGCGTCCCGGACCGCGGACCAGCCGAGGAGCGCGCACTTGACGCGTGCGGGGAACTTGGAGACTCCGGCGAACGCGATGGCGTCTTCGAAGATGTCTTCGTCGGGCTCGATGCGGCCTTGACTCTGCATCATCTCCAGGAACTTGTCGTGCAGGTCCAGGGCGTGACTGGCGGGCTTGCCGATCAGCAGGTCCGTCATCACCGAGGTGGAGGCCTGCGAGATCGAGCAGCCTTCGGCGTGGTAGGAGATGTCGGTGATCGTGTCGCCGTCGACGTGCACACGCAGGGTGAGCTCGTCGCCGCACGACGGGTTCACGTGGTGCACCTCCACCTCGTACGGCTCGCGCAGCCCTGAGTGATGCTTCTCGCGGTAGTGGTCGAGGATGATCGTCTGGTACAGCTCGTCGATGTTCACGTCAGCCTCCGAATCGTGGCGCGAAGTAGTTGCGGGTGAACACCAGGGCGTCGGCCAGCGCGTCGATCTCGGCGGGTGTGGTGTAGAGGTACGACGACGCCCGCGTTGAACTCTGGTGGCCGAGCCGCTTGTGAAGGGGGCGCGCGCAGTGATGGCCGCCGCGGATCGCGACCCCGCGGGAGTCCAGGACCTGCATCACGTCGTGGGGGTGCACCCCGGCGATGTTGAACGACACGGCGCTGCCGCGGTCCACCGCCTCGCCCGGACCGAGCAGCACGAGGCCGTCGATGCTGGTCAGCTTCGCCAGGGCGTACTCGGTGAGCTGCTGCTCATGCGCGGCAACCCGCTCCATGCCGACGCCCATGAGGTAGTCGACGGCGGCGCCGAGCCCCACGGCCTGGGCGATCGGCGGGGTGCCGGCCTCGAAGCGGTGCGGCGGCGGGGCGTAGGTGGAGTGGCTCATCTCGACGACCTCGATCATCTCGCCGCCACCCATGTAGGGGGGCAGGTCGGCGAGGAGGTCGTAGCGGCCCCAGAGGACACCGATGCCGGTGGGCCCGCACAACTTGTGTCCTGTGAACGCCACCAGATCTGCCCCCAGTGCCGCGACGTCGGTGGCCTGGTGCGGGACGCCCTGGGAGGCGTCCACCACCATGACGGCGCCGACGGCGTGGGCCTGGGCCGCGATCTGCGCGATCGGGTTGCGGGTGCCGAGCACGTTGGACACCCACGTCAGAGACACCACCTTCGTGCGCTCGTTGATGAGCCCGTCCCGTTCGGCGGCCTCGCGGTCGAGGCGGCCCTCGTCGGTGACGTCGAACCACCGCAGAGTGGCACCGGAACGCTGGCAGGCGAGCTGCCACGGCACGATGTTGGAGTGGTGCTCCATCACGGAGACGACCACCTCGTCGCCCGGCTTCAGCCGGGATCCCAATGTGTGCGCGGCCAGGTTGAGGGCCTCCGAGGCGTTCTTCGTGAAGACGATTTCCTCGGTCCGCCCCGCCCCGATGAACCCCGCGACCTTGGACCGGGCACCCTCGAACGCCTCCGTCGCCTCAGCGCCGAGAAGGTGCATGGCGCGGGCAACGTTCGCGTTGTGCTGCAGGTAGTGCTCGGCGATCGCGTCCACCACCTGCCGCGGCTTCTGGGAGGTGTTGGCCGAGTCGAGGTAGACCAGCGGCCACTCCCCCACCCCGCGCTGCAGGATCGGGAAGTCCGCGCGGATCTCCTCGACGTCCAGGGCGTCAGTCATCAGCGATCAGCTCTCCAGCGGGGGACGTGGGTTTCGACGCAGCAGCGGGCGCTACGCGCCGCGGCTGGCTCAACCTGCGCGGGGGCGTCATCATGCGTTCGCGGACGCCTTCACGTAGGCCTCATAGCCGGTGGCCTCGAGGTCATCGGCCAGCTCCTTGCCGCCCTCGGCGACGATGCGGCCGTCGACGAACACGTGCACGAACGTGGGCTCGATGTAGCGCAGGATGCGGGTGTAGTGCGTGATGAGGATCACCGCGCGGTCACCCTGCTCGGAGTAGCGGTTGACGCCCTCGGCGACGATCTTCAGCGCGTCGATGTCGAGGCCGGAGTCGGTCTCGTCGAGGATCGCGGCCTTCGGGTTGAGCAGCTCCAGCTGGGTGATCTCGTGGCGCTTCTTCTCGCCGCCGGAGAAGCCCTCGTTCACGGAACGCGCCGAGAACGTCTTGTCGAGCTGCATCCGGCCGAGCGCGGCCTCGACCTCCTTGACCCAGGTGCGGACCTTCGGCGCGGCGCCGTCGAGCGCGGTCTTGGCCGTGCGGAGGAAGTTGGCGACGGAGACGCCGGGCACCTCGACGGGGTACTGCATGGCGAGGAACAGACCCGCTCGGGCGCGCTCATCAACCTTCAGCTCGGTGAGCTCCACGCCGTCGAGGGTGACGGAACCCTGCGTGATGACGTACTTGGGGTGGCCCGCGATGGCGTAGGCCAGCGTGGACTTGCCGGAGCCGTTGGGGCCCATGATGGCGTGGATCTCGCCCGGCTTCACGGTGAGGTTGACGCCCTTGAGGATGGGCTTGTTGCCCTCCTCGGTGATGACGTCGACGTGCAGGTCGGAGATGACAAGAGTGGACATGGGTGCTGGTTCTCCTGAGTGAATCGAGTTGGGGGTCCGCGGGGGGCTCGCCCCCGTGCGTCAGTAGGTGGTGGCGGGGGCGTCGACGTCGATCTGGACGTCGCCTCCCTCGATGCGGCACGCGAACACCCGAACGGGTGCGGTGGCGGGCAGGTTGAGCGGGCGGCCGGTGGCGAGGTCGAACGTGGAGCCGTGCAGATAGCACTCGATGGTGCCGCCGACGACGTCGCCCTCGCTGAGCGCGACCTTGCCGTGGCTGCACTGATCCTCGATGGCGTAGACCTCGGTGCCGTGGAGGACGAGGGCCACGGTCAGCTCGTCGTCGACGTCCACCGCGAGCGGCTTGGCCTGATCGAGCTGAACGACCTGGGCGACGGTGACGAAGCTCACTCGTGCTCCTTCGTCGCGGTGCTCCCGTGGACCAGCTCCAGCTCCCGCTCCACCTGGGCCAGCAGGCGCTGCTCGATGGCGGGAACACCGATCCGGCGGATGATGTCGTTGAAGAAGCCGTGCACGATGAGGCGCCGCGCCTCGTCCTCAGTGATGCCGCGGCTCATCAGGTAGAACAGCTGATTGTCGTCGAAGCGACCCGTGGTCGACGAGTGGCCGGCGCCGGCGATCTCGCCGGTCTCGATCTCGAGGTTGGGCACCGAGTCCGCCTGGCAGCCGTCGGTCAGCACCAGGTTCTTGTTGGACTCGTAGGTCTCGATCTGTTTGGCGACCTTGCGGATCAGGACATCGCCGATCCACACCGAGTGCGCGCCCTTGCCCTGCAGCGCGCCGCGGTAGTCCACGTTGCTCTTGGTGTGGGGCTCGTTGTGGTCGACGAACATGCGGTGCTCGACGTGCTGGCCGCCGTTGACGAAGTACAGGCCGAACTGCTCCACGGAGCCGCCCGGGCCGGCGAAGCTGGCGCGCTCCGCGATGCGGATGGCCTTGCCGCCCAGGGAGGTGTGGATGGTGCGGACGTGCGCGTCGCGGCCCACCTGGACGGAGATCTGGGCGCCGTGCACCGTGTCCTCGGCCCAGTCGTTGACGTAGACGAGGTTGATCTCGGCGCCGTCTGCGACGCGGAAGTCGTACTTGGCGGCGTACTGGGCGGAGCCCTCGAAGTGCAGCACGAGGGTGGCGCGGGAGTGCCGCCCGAAGTCCGCGATGAACGACTCGGCGGCGGGGCCGCCGCTGCCGGTGGCGGTGAACACGATGGGCTCGGCGATGACGGCCTCGGCGGGCACGTTCAGGTAGACCGCCTCGCCGGTGCGCTGCGCCGCGATAGCTGCGATCCGGTCGACGGGGGGCTCAATGGCGCGTTCCCGCGCCTCAGCCGCCGGGATTGCGCGCATCTCGACGCCGTCGGGAACCTCGCCCGCCCAGTCGAGGCCGCCCAGCGCGTCGCCCTCGGCCAGGAGCGGACGGAGAGCCTTGAGTGGTGAGAAGCGCCAGATCTCCTCGCGGCCGGTGGGCATGGGGTGCTTGGCCACGTCGAAGCTGGGCTCCGGGTGGAGGTGCGACTCGATGGTCTCGATGGCCCCGGCGACGTTGGCGGCGCCGTCGAGGGTGGGCATGGTTGCAGTGGTCAATGCAGCAGTCACTTTCTGGAAAGGTGGGGGTGCGGTCTGAGGGCGGGCGTCAGCCGACCGCGCCTTCCATCTGCAGTTCGATGAGCCGGTTGAGCTCCAGCGCGTACTCCATGGGCAGCTCGCGGGCGATGGGCTCGACGAAGCCGCGCACGATCATGGCCATCGCCTCGTCCTCGCCCATGCCGCGGCTCATCAGGTAGAACAGCTGATCCTCCGACACCTTGGACACGGTGGCTTCGTGGGCCATCGAGACGTCGTCCTCGCGGACGTCGACGTAGGGGTAGGTGTCCGAGCGCGAGATGTTGTCCACCAGCAGCGCGTCGCACTTCACCGACGACGCCGAGTGTGAAGCGCCCGGCTCCACCTTGACCAGCCCTCGGTAGGAGGAACGGCCGCCGCCTCGGGCCACGGACTTGGAGATGATCGAGCTCGACGTGTGCGGGGCGCAGTGGACCATCTTCGAGCCGGCGTCCTGGTGCTGCCCGGCGCCTGCGAAGGCGATCGACAGCGTCTCGCCGCGGGAGTGCTCACCCATCAGGTAGACCGCCGGGTACTTCATGGTGACCTTGGAGCCGATGTTGCCGTCGATCCACTCCATCGTGGCGCCCTCTTCGCAGATGGCGCGCTTGGTCACCAGGTTGTAGACGTTGGTGGACCAGTTCTGGATGGTGGTGTAGCGGCAGCGCGCGTTCTTCTTCACGATGATCTCCACCACGGCGGAGTGCAGCGAGTCGGAGGAGTAGATCGGCGCGGTGCAGCCCTCGACGTAGTGCACGTAGGCGCCCTCGTCGACGATGATCAGGGTCCGCTCGAACTGGCCCATGTTCTCGGTGTTGATCCGGAAGTAGGCCTGCAGCGGGATGGTGACGTGGACGCCCTTGGGCACGTAGATGAACGAGCCACCGGACCACACCGCCGTGTTGAGGGAGGCGAACTTGTTGTCGCCCACCGGGATGACGGTGCCGAAGTACTCCTGGAACATCTCCGGGTACTCCTTCAGCGCGGTGTCGGTGTCCAGGAAGATGACCCCCTGGCGCTCGAGCTCCTCGTTGATCTTGTGGTAGACCACCTCGGACTCGTACTGGGCCGCGACACCGGAGACCAGGCGGGCCTTCTCCGCCTCAGGGATGCCCAGGCGGTCATAGGTGTTCTTGATCTCGTCGGGAAGGTCCTCCCAGGTCTGGGCCTGCTTCTCGGTGGAGCGCACGAAGTACTTGATGTTGTCGAAGTCGATGCCGCTGAGGTCCGCGCCCCAGGTGGGCATGGGCTTCTTCTCGAACAGCTTGAGCCCCTTGAGCCGAAGGTCGCGCATCCAGTCGGGCTCGCTCTTGAGCCCTGAGATGTTGGTCACGACGCCCTCGTTGAGGCCGCGCTTGGCCGTGGAGCCGGCGGAGTCGCTGTCGTGCCACCCCCACTGGTAGTTGGACAGTGCCTCGATGTGTTCGTCCTGCGTGGACCCCAGTCCGGGGGCCAACGGTGCGGTCTGAGTCATATGAGTTGCCGTCACTTTCTTCTCGGGATTTGAGGGGTGGGCAGGCGGTGGGGCACGTTGGTGGTGCACACCCCGTCGCCGTGGGCAATGGTGGCCAGCCGCTGGACGTGGGTGCCGAGCAGCTTGGCGAAGAGCTGGGTCTCGATCTCACAGAGGATCGGGAACTCGGCCGCCACGTGGGCGATCGGGCAGTGGTGCTGAAGCAGCTGTTCGCCGCTGTGGAGCGGCCGGATGGAGGGCGCGTAGCCGTCCGCGGCCAGAGCTTCGACGAGGATCTCCACCGCCGGTCGCTCCGGGTCCGCCTCGCGGGCTGCGCTGAACCGCTCCTCGATGCAGGCGACCCGGTCCTCGGCGATTCCCCGGATGGCGCTGGGACCCGCGGCGACTGCGAGCCTCCTGAGTGCGGCGATGGCGAGGTCGTCGTAGGCCTGCCGGAACTCGGCGCGGCCTGCGTCGGTGAGCACGAACACCTTCGATGGCCGGCCTCGGCCCCGTGCGCCGAACACCCGCTGCTCATGGGAGGTCAGAGCGCCGCTGGTGAGGAGCACCGCCAGGTGACGCCGCACTGCGGCCGGGGTCAGGTGCAGGCGCTCCGCCAGCTGCTTGGCTGTCTGCGGGCCGTCGTTGAGGATGAGGTCCACGACGCGGCGACGGGTGGGAAGATCGACCGTCTCGATGGTTTCAACAGACATGACGCTCCTCCCGCTCGAATTACCCTACGTCAGTCTTTCCAATTCTCCTCCAAGTTTCAAGCAAGGACACCCTAAGTCCACTGTGCGAGACCCCCGGGGGGTGCGCACCGCGAAACAATCGGCTGTGTGGGCGGCGCTAGGCTGTCCCGGTGCCCGTCCTCGATGCCCGCGATCTCACGGTGTCGTTCGGCCAGACCCAGGCCCTTGCCGGCCTCACCCTGCAGGCCGACGCGGGGCGGATCACTGCCCTCCTCGGCCCGAACGGGGCGGGAAAGACCACGTTCATCCGCTGCTGCACGGGGCTCGCGCACCCCGACGCCGGCGAGCTGACGCTCTTCGGCGAGTCGCCCGGCTCGCCCCGGGTCCTGCCCCGGATCGGCCTGATGCCCCAGGCCACCGGCGCCTGGTCCGGCATCACCCCCGAGCACCTCCTGCGGTACCTCTCGAAGCTGTATGCCACGCCACAGCCGGTGGACGAGCTCATCGGCCTGCTGGGCATCGACGGCTTCGCCCGCACGCCCTACCGGCGGCTGTCGGGCGGCCAACAGCAGGCCGTCAACCTGGCCGGCGCCTTGATCGGACGCCCTGACCTGGTCTTCCTCGACGAGCCCTCGGCAGGCCTGGACCCGCGGGGCCGGCGCGCCACGTGGCAGCTGTTGGAGCGGCTCCGCGACGCCGGTGTCGCCGTGGTCCTCACCACCCACGACATGCACGAGGCCGAGGCGTTGGCGGACCACGTCTACATCGTCGACCGCGGGCGCGTCACCGCCCAGGGAACCGTGGCGGCCCTGACGGTCAACGGCAGCCTCGAGGACGCCTTCCTCCACCACACCACCGGAGACCGCCCATGACACTGGACTTCACCCCCTCAGCCGTCGCGGCACCGCTCGGGCACCGGGTGTGGGCGCACGCTACGACCGAGGCCTCGCTGATCCTGCGCAACGGCGAGCAGGCGCTGCTGGCCGTGGTCATCCCGGTGGCCATCCTGGTGGGCGGACGGTTCTTCGGCGACAGGCTGGGGCTGACCCTCCAGAACACCGCCCCCTCGGTGCTCGCGCTGGCCATGTGGAGCTCCTGCCTCACCACCCTGGCGATCGCCACCGGGTTCGAGCGCCGCTACAACGTCCTCGAGCGGATGGCCGCCACGCCACTCGGCAAGCCGGGCATCCTCGTCGGCAAGGGACTGGGCATCAGCCTGATCACCGCCGGCCAGGTGACGGTCCTGGCACTGATCGCCGCAGCCTTGGGGTGGCGGCCGGCGTTGACGCCCCTGTCGTTATTCGTGGCCCTCATCGTGACTGTCCTCGCGATGGGCGCCTTCGCGGGGTTGGCCCTGGCGATCGCCGGATCGTTGCGGCCCGAGGCCACCCTGGCGGTGGCCAACCTGCTCTACCTGGTCGGCATGCCGCTGGGCGTCCTGCTGCCGGTGTCGCGGTTCCCCGGTTGGGCCCAGCCAGTAGTTGCGGCGCTGCCGACGGGCGCCCTCGGCGAGACCCTCAGGGCGGCGGCACAGGGCCAGGCCCTAGGCTGGCCGGTACTGGTGGCCGCACTGTGGTGTGCGGCGGCCCTCGCGCTGGCGTGGAAGGTATTCAAGTGGACGTCCTGACCAAACTTGTCGACGGCGAGCGCGCGCTGCGCAGCTGGCTGTGGATCTCCCTCATCTGCAACATGGGCATCATCGTGACCGGCGCCGTCGTGCGGCTGACGGGCTCCGGGCTGGGTTGCCCCACCTGGCCGCGCTGCACCGACGAGTCCTACACCCCTCACGAGGCCTACGGGATCCACGGCGTGATCGAGTTCGGCAACCGGCTGCTCACGTTCGTCCTGATCGCTGCCGCGCTGGGCGCGTTCATCGCCGCCTGGCGCAACCGCGGGGCCCGCTCGAAGCTGTGGTGGATCACGCTCGGCGTGGGTCTCGGCATCCCGCTGCAGGCCATCGTCGGCGGGATCACCGTGCTCACCCAGCTGGATCCGGTGTGGGTGGCGCCGCACCTCCTGCTGTCGGTGGTTCTCATCGTGGTGTGCGTCTGGGCGCTGCGCGTGGGCTACGGGGTCTCCCCCACCCCCGTGGCGCCGGGTGCCCGCTGGTTGGTCGTCGCGACCTTCGCGGCCTCGATGGTCTCCATCGTTCTCGGCACCGTGGTCACCGGGGCCGGCCCGCACGCCGGTGACGCCGCCTCGCCGCGCAACGGCGCCGACATCGAGTCGGTGGCCCGCATCCATGCGCTGTCCGCGTGGCTGGTGGTGGCCCTCGTCGTGGCCTGTGTATGGCTGTTCACCCGCACCCGTCAGGCGCGCCCCGCCCGCGCGGCCAGGCTGACGCTGATCACGGTGGCCCTCCAGGGCGTCATCGGCTACCTGCAGTACTTCCTCGGCCTGCCCGTCGGCATCGTGATCCTGCATATGGTGGGATTGACCGTGCTCACGGCGGCAGTGTCGTGGCTACTGGTGTCGACGACGAGGAGATCCCATGCCCACCAATCCGGTCCTGACGAACGCGCTGCCGTTCGCGCTTCCTGACTTCGCCGCCGCTACCCCGACGGACTACCGCTCGGCCTTCGAGATCGGCATGGCCGAGCAGTTGGCCGGGTTGGCGCTCATCCGCGACGGCGAGTCGGAGACCACGGTCGAGAACGTCCTGGGCGCCTGGGACGATGCCGAGGCCACGCTGCGGCGCGCCCTCAACGCGTTCTACGCCGTGCACTCCTCCGATGGCTCCCCGGATCTGGACGCCATCGACGAGGAGATGTCGCCGAGGCTTGCCGCGCACGCAGACTCGATCTTCCTGGATAGGGCGCTGTTCGCCAGACTGGAGGGGCTGCGCGCACGCATCGACGGCGGCCTGACCCCCGCGGACGAGCAGGACCGCTACGCACTGGACGAGCTCCTCCGCAGCTTCCGCCGGGCAGGTGTTGAACTCGATGACGAGGCCCAGGCCCGGGTCCGGGCGCTGAACCAGCAGCTGGCGGAGTTGTCGACGAGATTCGAGCAGCTCAACCGGGAGGCCCGCAACGCCGGTGGCGTCGTCGTGACAGAGCAGGAGCTGGCGGGGCTGGCCGACGACGAGCGGTCCTCCCTCCGCGCGGGCGACGGCTACCGGATCGAGCTGGTCAACACCACGCAGCAGCCGTTGGCGGTGAAGCTCGCCGATGCGGGCGTGCGCCGTCGTCTCTTCGAGGCCTCCACCACGCGGGCCCTCGACGGCGAGTTCGACACTCGTGCCGTGGTGGTCGCCATCGCCCGCGCCAGGGCCGAACGCGCCACCCTGCTGGGGTACCCGCACCACGCGGCGATCGTCGCCGAGGCTGGGTGCGCCAAGCGCACGGACGCCATCCTGCAGATGCTGGTGCCGCTCGCGCAGGCAGCGCTCGCCAAGGCCCGCGAGGAGGCGGCGGACCTGCGGGCGCGCTACGCCGAGCTCGCCCCGGGGGCTGAGTTCTCCGCGGCGGACTGGGGCTTCGTCGAGGCCGTGGTGCGCCGGGAACGGTTCGCGTTCGACGAGGCCGAACTCGGCGAGTTCCTCCAGGTGGAGAAGGTGCTGGCGGCCGTGTACGCCGCCGCCACCGAGCTGTACGGCATCACGTTCGTCCCCGTCGACGGCGTGGTGGGGCACGCGCCGGACACCCAGGTCTTCGAGGTTCGGGACGCCGACGGCACCACCCTCGGGATGTTCCTCATGGACTTCTGGGCCCGCCCCACCAAGCAGGGCGGCGCCTGGATGAGCAACATCGTTGACCAGTCCACCCGTGACTCGACGCTGCCAGTGGTAACCAACAACTGCAACTACACCCGTGCCACCACGTCGATCTCCTGGGATGACGTGATCACGATGTTCCACGAGTTCGGGCACGCCCTCCACGGTCTGCTCGCGCAGTCGAAGTACGCGTCCCGCTCGGGCGCCAACGTGTCTCGCGACTTCGTGGAGTTCCCCAGCCAGGTCAACGAGCACTGGGCCTGGACGCCGGGGCGGGTGCTGCCGCCCGAGTGGGTGGCCAAGCTGGAGGACGCCAGCAGGTTCGGCCAGGGCTACGCCACGGCAGAGACCGAGCTGGCATCACTCCTGGACCTGGCCTGGCACATGACCCCCCTCGACGAGCTGCCGTCCTCGCCGGATGAGGTAGAGGCCTTCGAGCGAGCGGCCCTCGAGCGCTGGGGTCTGGTCGACGACCTGGTCCCGCCGCGCTACCGGTCGCAGTACTTCGCCCACATCTGGGGCGGCGGATACGCGGCCAGCTATTACGGCTACGCCTGGGCGAAGGTGATGGACGCCGACGCCGTGGCATGGTTCGACGAGCAGACCGGCCCTCTGCGCGAGGCCGGGAGCCACTTCCGCAGGACGCTGCTGGCCCCCGGCGGCTCGGTGGACCCGATGGAGACCTACCGTCGCTTCCGCGGCCGGGATCCGCAGCTCGCCCCGCTGCTGGACCGGTTGGGCCTGACCCTCTAATGGTTCGTCTTCGCTAGTTCGTCGGGGGTTCAGGTCCTGGCGGCGGTGCCGGTCTCCTGCCGCTCCCTGGGCGGAAGAGGGTCGCCCGCGAAGCCGGCGTGGCCTGGGTTCCTCGCTCCTTGAGGAGGGCCGGCCGCGGAGCGGCGTGGCCCGTCTCCTTCGCTCCCTGAGGAGGCGCGCCGCCGAAGGCGCGGGTGCCGTCTCGAAGGGTTGTGACTTCCATCTTCACGCGGTTTTTGTGGTCGGGTGTGGTGAGCCGTGAGCCGTGAGCCGATGCCCATGCGGCCGATGTCCATGTTCTTGAGGTCGTCAGGGCCAGGGTTTGTGGTCGGGTTGTTGAGGCCGCCCGGGCGTCGTCTCGCGTCTCCCCGCACTCGCCCTGCTTGTGGCGTTGCCAGGTCCCGGGTGCGGCTCGGCAGGGCGGCGTTGGGGTCGGGCCTGCTTGAGCGGGATGCCGGTTGGGCGATCCTCGGGTTGGGCACCGCTACGCAGTGCCGCCCTGCCGTCCCCCACCCTGGCTCTCAGGGGAGGGTTCTCGACCTGAACATCAATCCCTGACTGAGTCCGCTGCCCTGCACTCGTGAGCGGGTCGTCGGGCCCTGGTGAATCAGCGGGCTGACCTCTAGCCGGCGGAAGCCCAGACGGCGGAGCTGCGGCCGATGAGTTCGTCGAGATCCGGCGCACGGCGCTCAGGCACGACCGGCGAGACCGAGTCAGGCAGGCCGGGGTCGGGTGGGCAGGGTGGTCCCCCGACGCCGGGTGTGAGTTGCTGCAGCCGGTGGCGTTGATGCTGCCTCGGCCTGCGCGCCGGATCGATGTGCCGGGGTGGGGTGAACCACGGCATACCTGTGGCGAGGTCGAGGTGAACCTGCCATTGGGACTCCTCCGACTGCAACGGATCCGGCTCCACCAGCCGATGATGGAACGGGCAGAGCAACACGCCGTTGGCGAGGCACGTCGCGCCGCCTTGCCACCACGGAACGATGTGATGCGCCTCACAGCAGGCCGGTGTTGCGGCACAGCCGGGGAACACACAGCCCTGATCCCGCTCGACGAGTGCGGCCCGGAGGGCGGGGGTGAACAGACGATGCGTGCGCCCCACGTCCAGTGGCCGCGACCCGGTGCCCAGCACCATCGGGATCAGCCGCGCGTCGCAGGCCAGGCGGCGGGCCTCCCCCGCCGACAAACCATCGACCCCGCCCGCGCCGAGGACGCTGACCTCACCCAGCCCGGTGGTGAGGGTGTCGTAGTTGAGGGTGATGTGGACCTGGGGCCGGTCCACCCCATGCGAGGGCAGGGTGCCGCCACCTGAGGCGTGCTGGGTCAGCAGCACCAGGGCGTCGGCGCGGCGCGCGCCGCGGCTCGGGGTCTCGCCGGTGGTGCCGTAGGTGGAGGCGGCTGGCATCAGGGCGTCGAGTTGCGCGGTGAGGAGGGCGGCGTCGGCGACGGGGAGTTGGCCGGTGATCCGCATCGACCCGTGGAAATCGGGCGACAGGTGCAGGAACCTGTCCCGGTGCGCGGCGGCCTCTTCCCGGGCCAGACGTGTCGCGTCGTCGGCATCCGACCCGTGGGGGTCGATCACCTCGACCAGCCGCGATGCCAGAATCCTCAACTCTCCGGGGCCGAGGGTGTCGGCGTGGGCCAGGATCAATTCCTGGCATTCGATCAGCTGGGCGCGGGTCAGGCGCGCCGGGAGCCTCCGCAGCCCGGCGACGATCGCCTCCGCCTGCGCCACCGACACTGAGCCTTCACTCAACGCGGCGCCGATCAACGGGAACCGGTCCCCCAAATCCTGCGCGAGGCGCAGTGTCGCGGTGGCTTGGGCGGGGGTGGTGCGCACCGACTGCCGCACCCCGTCGATCACCGCGTCCGCGGCCGAGAGCTTGGCTTCGTGGAGCAGGTGCAGCCGCAGCCCGGCCAGTTGGGCCTCGGCCTCGGCGATGGACTCCACCAGCCCGGCCAGGCGTTGCATCGCGATCTCGTCTGCCCCGATGGATGCGGCGGCGTCCCACAGGGCGGCGATGTATCGCTGCCCCAGATCTGCCACCGTCTCGCTCATGTGAACAATTCTGTCACCGGCCACCGACAGAAACGGGCCCAGAACCCCGCCCCTGCAGAAGAAATTCAGGCAATTTCTGGTTGTCTCTGGGAGCATGCCGCGTAGGTCGAGGCCAGGAAGTGACATGCCTTGTCAACCGACAGTTGAGTCGG
>NZ_JACJGB010000003.1 GCF_014164775.1 Tessaracoccus sp. MC1679 | reverse complement strand
CTCCAACGCGGCCACGCCGTCGCGCTGCGCACGTCGCCGGTCTTCACGGTCGAGTTTGTCTATCACGGTCATCATTCTGCTTTCGTGTCAGGAGCAACCCCTTACACAAACCATCTGACACCCTCCCCGGCGAGCGATCCGCCACCGCCCATCAGTACCATCCGAGCCCTCTGCGGGCTCCACATCCTGACCGGCCACCAACGCCAACAAGGCGACCGCTTCGGCCGGTTTCCCGCCCGCCTCGGAGAGTTGCTCCACCGGGAGAGCGCCGAGCAGCGCCGAGGCGTCGTTGACCAGAGCGGTCACCAACCCCTCGCGGGCGGCTTCGTCGTCCCACGCGATCCGCGGCTTCCCGATCGCGGTGTAATCCTGCCCCGACGCCGCGGCCAGTCGGGTGCACTCGATGGCGACCAGATCCTTGGCGTCGGGCACGTCGCGGGCGACCCGACGGATCGCTGCGATCAACTGGGTGACCGTGTCCTGGCGGGCCACCGCGTCATCCAACACGGTCGAGTCCAGGGCGCGTCGGTGCTTGCCCGTGAGCGCCCCGGTCTGGGCGATGACCTCCCGGACCACCTCGAAGATCCGCTGCGGACGCTCACTGGCAGCCAACCGCTTCCGCCAGTACACCAGCGTGGTCGGATGAAACCCTCCGGCGTCGATCGCATACCCACACGCGGCCTTCCACCGCAGGTCGAACGTCACCGCCTCAGCGGCCTCCCGATCAGTCAGGCCCTGCAACGCCTGCAGCACGATCACCGAGGCGACTACCTCGCCGGGGATCGACGGGCGACCCCGTCCCGAGGGGAACAGATCGGCGAACAACCCATCAGGGAACAACCTCGACCGGTGCTCGGCCAAGAACGCGAACACACTGCCCGCCGGCAACAGATGCCCAGCCACCGACGACACATCCCACAAGTCCCGCTGCTTCCCCGCCTCACCCTGCACCACCCAACAATTTCAGGTGCTGCCCACGATCAGCCCAAGGCGCGCGGATTGTTCAGCAGGCTCCTAGAGCAGCAGGAGGATCATCCCGATGATCATCAAGAGGCCGAACACTCCGTAAACGAGAAGGTCGCGGGTGCGCAGCGGGCGGGCCGCCACCTCCACCTGGGGCTCCTGCGCCACATGATCGAACACCTCGACATCACCCGCAGCACCGTCGCGCCAGTCGAGTTCATGGGTCTCCAACCGGATGGCGGCGTCGGGAAGCGACAACCGCCGCAGCGGGTCCGGCTCGGTAAGCGCCAGCATGATCTGCCACAGCGAGTCCGGCACGCCGGTGGGTGGGGCTTCGTGCCGCGACACGTCCTGAGGCCGCAGACCGGTCAGCAGGTGAAGGCCGACGGCGCCCAGCGAGTACGCGTCCGAGGCCGGGCTGGGATCACCGAGAGCGGCCAGCTCGGGAGCCAGGTAGCCGGGGGTGCCGCTCACCAGTCCGGTCTCGGTGAACCGGGGGCCGTCCAGCTCGACGGCGATCCCGAAATCTGAGAGATAGGCGTGGGGCCGGCCTGTGCCGGTGGCGTCAAGGAGGATGTTGGCCGGTTTTACGTCGCGGTGGACGAGTCGGGCTTCGTGGACGGCAATCAGCGCGGAGGAGATCTGACGGAGGATCTCGGCAGCGAACAATGGTGGGAGGGGTCCGTAGTCTCCCACCAGGGTGGCGAGTGAGCCGCCGGGCACGATCGGGATCGTGAAGAGCACCCGATCATCTTCACCCGCCCAGCCAAGGGGCACCAGGACGTGAGGATGGTGGATCCGAAGGCTCTGCTCGCGCACGAACCTCAGCAGCGACGTGCTGTGCGACTGGCGCAGGATCTTGGCTGCGACGATCCGGTTCTGCTTGAGGTCCTCCACCCTCCACACGGTGCCCATTCCACCCTCTCCGAGGGGCTCGAGCACTCGATATCTGCCGGCGAACACCTCAGCCATGGATGGGCGCGTCCGCGGCGAGTCGGAGCAGAGACGCGAGTCTGGGCGCGGTGGTTGCCTCGGAGAGCCGACGCAGTTCCTCTGCCGGCGCGGCTGCGCGGAGAGCATCGACGGCACCGGCGTCGCGCATCGTCGACATGGTTGGCTGGGCTTCGTGGATCGCGGCCAAGCGGCGTTCCTTCTCGTCGGCAGTCAGTCCTGGTCCGACGGCGGCCAGGTCTGTCAGAGATTGGAGACGACCGAGCACCGCCGGGTTCCCGATCTTGACGCGGCGCGCACCGATCAGCTGCGACAGCATCGGTGCGGAGAGTCCGAGCACCTCGGCCAGGCGCACCTGGGTGAGGCCCAGTGATGACATGATGCGGCCGACGATATCCGCGACCGGCTCGCCGTAAAGCTCGCGCTGCGTCTGACGGTTGACGTCTTCCGGTGCGCTCATCGACTCTCCTCCGACTCCCGCCAAACCACAGGGCGCTGCGCCTTGCTCCTCGGGATCCGTGTCCCAGACCAGTATCCATGCGCGATCCTGACGGGCGCCAGCCAGACCGGCACCACAGACCCACGATCGAATAGAACCCGAGGTGAACGGCGGTGATTCCTGGACCGCGAAGGCGGTGGCCACCGGCGAGGTTAAGCCCTTCTTCAAGGGACTGGAGCCGGTGGAGGCCGTCGTGATCCGGCACCGGGAGACGGGACAGGACATCCTGCTGGTGCACGGGCACCAGGTCGACTCCCCCAACGTTTCATAGGCTTCGAGGCCGCTGCGCGGCACCTCAGCCAACAGGACTGCGCACGTCTCACCGGCGAAAGACCTGTCGCGCGTCAGACTTAGTGGCAGGGGTTGTTAGTTGCTGAGGCAACGCCCCTACTGGAAGGTCTAAGAACAATGAGTCGTCCCCCGGTGATCCCGGCGGAGAAGAAGATCCGCATTGTGCTGAGCGTGCTTCAGGGTGAGGTCTCGATCGCGGAAGCCGCGCGTCGGGAGAAGGTGTCCGAGCAGGCGATCGGGAACTGGAAGCGCCAGTTCCTCGAGGGCGGGAAGGCGGGGATCGAGGCCGGCAAGTCGAAGCCCACGTCCCGCGAGCCGCGAAACGCGGCGCCACCTCACTGCAGATCGCCCGCCAGACCCGGCACAAGGACCTGGCCTCCATCGGCATCTACACCCGCATCGAAGACGCCTGGGAAGAAAACGCCGCCACCCAACTCCCCCTCTGAAGACGTCGGCCGGACTTGGCCTCGAATCATCCACGGGTCCGGCCGGAGGCCCCCCTGGCCACTCCCCCGCTTCACTCTGAGGATCGGGCACTGACTGAGGCCGGGCTGACGAGGACCCGACCAGGTTCGCGACCGCGCATCCGCTCCCGACCGTGGCCGTGCGCGACCCCGACTTCTCCGAGACCCGGATGTGGCGCGGCCCCGTCTGGGTCAACACCAACTGGCTCGTCGCGCAGGGGCTTCGCCGCCAAGGGCTGATCGACAAGGCCGAACGCCTTGAGCGCGCGACCCTCGAACTGGTCGCGGCGCAAGGACCCAACGAGTACTTCCGCCCCGACACCGGGGTCAAGCCCCCGAGGGCCACGACGGTGTTCGGATGGTCCGCCGCGCTGACCGTCGATCTGGCGGTGGCCCACTCCTGAGCCCTGGTCTAGGGTGGTCGCCGTGACCTTGCTCGGCCAGCCCCACCACGACCCCTCCGAGCTCTACGTCGCGGACCCCCACCCCCACCGGGGCGACACCGTCGAACTGCGCGTGCGCGTGCCCGCCGGCCAGGTGGCAGCGGTGCACCTGCGGCACATGCACGACGGCGAGGCGGCGTTCGTCGCAGCCGCGCCCACCGACGGGCCCGGGCCCGACGAGTGGTGGGCCGCGCGGGTGCTGGTGGACAACCTGACCCTCCAGTACCGCTGGTTCCTCGTCATGGCCGACGGCGGCACCGCTTGGCTGAACGGCTCCGGCGTCCACCGTCGAGACGTCACCGACGCGGCCGACTTCCGCCTCATCACCACCGCCGCGCCCGCCTGGGTGGCCGACGCCGTCGTCTACCAGGTCTTCCCCGACCGGTTCGCGCGCAGCGCCCGCGCCGACGAGCGGCCGACTCCCGAGTGGGCACATGGCGCCCGCTGGGACGAGCCGCTGCGCACCTACGACCAGCAGCAACACCGCCAGATCTACGGCGGCGACCTCGACGGCATCATCGAGCGCCTCGACCACATCGCCTCGCTGGGCGCGACCGTGCTCTACCTCACACCCGCGTTCCCGGCCGACACCAACCACCGCTACAACGCCAGCACGTTCGACCGGATCGACGACCTGCTGGGCGGCGACGACGCCATGCGCCGGCTCATCGACGCCTGCCACGCCCGCGGCATCCGGGTGATGGGCGACTTCACCGCCAACCACACCGGCGCGACGCACGAGTGGTTCCTCGCCGCGCAGAACGATGGGAACGCCCCCGAGCGCGACTTCTACTACTGGACCGACGAGTACCCCGGCTACGCCTGCTGGCTCGGGTTCAAGTCGCTGCCCAAGCTCAACCACGCCTCGCCCGGGCTCACCGAGCGCCTCTACGGCGAGGATGGCGTAATCCGACGCTGGCTACGGTTCGGGCTCGACGGGTGGCGCATCGACGTGGCCAACATGACCGGCCGCCTGGGCGGGATCGACCTCAACCGCGAGGTCGCCGCGCGGACCCGCGCCGCCGTCGACGCCGAGGGCGACCGCTGGCTGGTGGCCGAGCACTTCTACGACCTCCACCACGACGTCGACGGCAGCACCTGGCACGGCGCCATGAACTACGCAGCGTTCTCCCGGCCCGTGTGGGGCTGGCTCGAGCGGCCTTCGACCAATGCCGAGGACGCCCACTTCTCGGTGACGCGGCTGCTGCCGTCGATCGACGGACCGGCGATGATCGAGACGATGGCGGAGTTCATGGCGCAGGTCCCCTGGGCCGTGACGACGGCGTCCTTCAACATCGTGGGCAGCCACGACACGGGTCGGATCCGCTGGCGGGTGGGCGACGAGGGTCGCGCCATCGCCGCGCTGGGCCTGGCCCACACGCTGCCCGGCGTGCCGATGGTCTACTACGGCGACGAGATCGGTCTGGTCGGTGAGACCGGCGAGTACGGGCGCCGCCCCTTCCCGTGGCAGGCCGAGGAGACGTGGGCGACCGGCACCCTCCAGGCAGTGCGCGAGCTGGGCGCGCTGCGGCGCGACTCGCACGCCCTCCGCCACGGCGGTCTGCGGTGGATCGGGGCGACGGAGGACGCCGTCGCGTTCGTGCGTGAGTCGCGGCAGGGGTCGGCGCTGGTGGTCGCCGCTCGCGAGGCGACCGGGCAGAAGACCGTTCCGACGGCCCTGCTGCCGGGCATCGAGTCCGGCCGCCTGGCGCTCGGCAGCGGGATCCGGGTCGAGGGCAACCAGGTCGTGATGGAGGCCGAGCGCGGGGGCATCGCCGTCTGGGTCTGGTGACACACGACAGCGACCCCCGGCGGGTGCCGGGGGTCGCTCTCGTGTGAGGGGTCAGGACGCGGGCGTCGGATCGCCCTGCTCTGCCGGCGGAACGTACTCGCCGCGGAGCATCTGCTCGGCGGAGGGACGCAGCTCGTCGGCCGCGGCCTTCGGGTCGGAGACCTTCAGGCGCTTGATGTAGCGCTCGTACCAGAGGATGGCCAGGCCGAGGAACACGACCACGCCGCCCACGTTGTAGACGAGGGTCAGCCAGATCTCCTGGCCCAACGGGATGGTGCAGGCGATGAACACGAAGGCGAACACCACGAGCAGGAAGGACGCGACGGCCAGGCCGAAGCTCTTGCTGCCCATGCGGAACTCGCGGGCCACGTTGTCGTACTTGCGGCGCAGGACGAAGTAGGCGAGCAGGATCAGCAGCGGAGGCAGCAGCGCCGTGGCGGCGGTCATGTTGATGACGATGCCGAGCAGGTCGTTGATGTTGCCGGAGCCGAGCGCCGGGATCACGAGGATCGGGACGACGATCGCGAACTGCAGCCAGGCGGCGCGCCACGGGATGCCGTCCTCGTTGAGCTCCACGAGCTTGCCGCCGAAGATGCCCTTGGGGATCTCGGAGAAGAAGATCCTCCCGGTCCTGACGATCGTGACCGACAACGGCGGCCCGTTCCGCTCGTTCACGTTCGAAGCGTTCATCGCGACGCGCCCCGAGCTGCGGCACGTCCGCACGCGGGTTCGAACGCCCGGGCAGAATGGATCACGCGAACGCGGGTTCGGGACGATGAAGTACGAGTGGCTGTTCCGAGAAGAGATCAACGACGGCCTCCAGCTCGTCGAGCACGTGAACGCCTACCGGCACGACTACAACCACGTCCGACCACACGAAGCGATCGCCTGGAACCGACCCGCTGACGTCTACGCCGGCACCGCCGACCCCACCGTCCCCAACTTCGAAACCAAAGAAATCCTGCCAACTACTTGACGCGGGACAGACCCAAGCGCTAGGTCTGGTCCCCGCTACGACACCGAACTACCAAGTAGCTTGGGTCGACTGCCGTGGGGCGACACAACCCGGACGTGGAATCGTTGCTCGGAATCCATGCCTCAATCCTGCAGGTTGATCAGCTCAAATCTGCAAGTTCACAGCCTCTTGTCTGTAAGAGTGACACCCCTTACTTGCCTGCACCACTTCCGCGATCTCGACGGCCTCGAGGTCGACCTCATCATCGAACTAGCCGACGGGCGTCTCCTGTCCATCGAAGTCAAGAGCAGCACCTCCATTACCGGCGGCCTGGACCAACCTCATCCGCTTCAGAGACCGCTTCCCCGACCTCAACATCACGGGTGCCTGCCTCCACACCGGAACCCAGACCGCCGTCGTCGGCGGCTGGCCGCACATCCTTCCCGTTACCGCACTCTGGCAGCACTGATTCGGAGGCCGTTCGCGGCTTCTAGATCCGGGCAATCAATCGGCTCTCACCGTGGGACCCTCTGCGCCGGCTGACTCGGCTCTTCACCGTCGACGGCACCGACAAGGGCCGTCACTGTCACTGGGATGCGGGCAGCAGCGACGACGGGGTGCCGCTGTACGTCACCACCAACTCGTCGCGCGCCCGCGACGCCGCCACGTACAGCAGCGAGCGTTCCCTCAGCTGCGCCTCGCTGAGTTCCTCGTCGTCGTAGTCGTAGGCCTTCAACCCCATGGGCATCGAGTCCTTGCTCAGCCCGAACAGCAGCACCCGCGCGAACTCCGTGCCCTTTGCCCGGTGCATCGTCAGCGCCACCGGGTAGCCGGGCCTCACCGTCCCCGCCTCCAGGGCCCGGACCTCGACGCCCCGCTCCCCCAGCCCGGCGACGACCCGGTCGCGAGTCACCCGGTCGCGGACCAGCACCGCGACCGTCTCAGCCGCCACCTCACCGCTCCCCACCCAGGACCCCACCAGGTCCGCCGCGAAGTCCAGCTCCGCCGTCAGCGTCGGGAACGGCCGCACCTCCGGCTTCGGCCCGGTGCGCGCCGACAGGTAGCCGGCCATGGTCTCGGCCTCGCCGTCGGAATCGATGACCTCCTGCCCCGTCAGCACACCGACGGCCCACGCCAGGTTCTGCGCCGTGGTGCGGTAGTTGAGCTTCAGCCCCCGCGACCGCCCCTGCGTCCGGATCCCGTACGCCGAGAGCATCAGCTTCTGACCGTAGATCCGTTCACGGCCGCGATGGACTACTACTGGAAGAACGACTTCACCTACATCGAGGCCGGCGACGGCGACGAGCTCTGGGAACACGACTACAAACACATCATCAGGGCCAACCGCGCCGTGTGGGAGCAGCTGCTCCAGTTCCACGGCGCCGGCAAGTACATCCGGATGTGGGGCAACCACGACCTCGTCCTGAGCGAGCCCCAGTTCGTCCGCAAGCACCTGTGGACGGCGAAGGACGTGGCCACCGGCGAGGTCGAGCCGTTCTTCACCGGACTGGAGCCGGTAGAGGCGGTCGTGTTCCGGCACCGGGAGACGGGTCAAGACATCCTGCTGGTTCACGGGCACCAGGGCGACTTCCCCAACGATCAGGCGTGGCGGTTCAGCAGGCTCATGATGCGCGTGTTCTGGAGGTACGCCCACGCCTTCGGGTTCCACAGCCCCACCAGCCCCGTGGCCAACTCGGACAAGCGGCACAAGGTGGAGCGCAACTACGTGAAGTGGATCCGCCAGAACCGGATGGCCCTGATCTGCGGCCACACCCACCGCGAGAGGTTCCCGCGCAGGAACGCGATGCCCTACTTCAACTCGGGCAGCTGCGTCTATCCGTCGCACATCACCGCCCTGGAAATCACGGGCGGCACCATCGCGCTCGTCCGATGGCGCGTGGATCCGAACGAGGACGCGATCCTGCAGGTCACCCGCCGGGTGGTGGCCGGGCCCGAGCCGCTGTCGAAGTTCGACCTCCGACTCCCATGAACCGGTCGCATGTCAGCTGGAGGCTTCACAGCGACTGCCCGTGGTCTTCGTGGGTGCCCAACTGACCACAGGACCGGTGCCGGCGAGAATGAACACCGCCCCAGGCCTCCCCTCGATCGCGGTAACCTCCCGGCGTGGACTTTCGCGATCTGCCTGACGGACGCCTGCGGGTTACGGCCCAGCAGCGTGATCATGCCGCCGCCATCCTCCGGGAGGCGGTGGTGGACGGTCGGTTGAACGTCGATGAGCTGAACGCTCGGCTCCCCACCGCCCTCAACGCCTTCACCCGCGAGGACCTCTACCGGATCCTCGACGACCTGGTTCCCTCGGCGGCGCTGCCCGCCGTGGTCGCGGAGCAGGTCCCCCTGGGCGACGGACCGGGGATGCGGTGGGAGAACCCGCTGCTGATCCGCACTGGATGGTCGGGTCACGCCCAGGAGGGCGCATGGGACCTGCCGCCGTTCGTGGAGATCCTCGGCACCGGCTGGGGAGGCGTCAAGCTGGACTGCACCCGCGCCCGGCCGCTCGCGCGGGTCATCGACATCGTGATCACCGGCAACCCGTCGGTGACCGTCATCGTTCCCGACGGCTGGGGGGTTGACGCGCAGCAGCTGAACGTCAGCGGGCAGTCCGGCACGATCAGCTCCATGGTGCCCACGCGCCCGATGGGCGACCTCCCGCGCCTGATCCTTCGGGGAAGCACGACGATGGCGGTGAAGGTGCGCAACCCGAGCCGTCGGGAGCGAGCGATCACGTCCGGCTGAGTCTCTGCGTTCCGCACAGACCCCACCACCCGGGCGTGGATGGCTGCGGGTGTCGTCTGGGTCGATGCCGTCGCACCAGCCTCTGGGGTCAGTCGCGCCGGTCGACTCAGCTCGGCTCGTGCCGATGTCCGTGCACCGCGAGGGCCAACTGGACGCGGCTGGTGACTCCGAGCTTGTCGAAGATCCGAGCGAGGTGGGTCTTGATGGTCGGCAGCGACAGGAACAGCCGACCGGCGATCTCGACGTTGGTGAGCCCTTCGGCGACCAAGCGGGCGATCTCGGTTTCGCGCTCGCTCAGCCCCTCCAGAGGGTCGGTCGCCGCCTGCTGAGTGGCCCGCGTGGCGGCGGCGACGAGGCGCTGCAGGACGAGGGGCGAGAAGGACATCGTCCCCGCCGCGGACTGCTGGACCGCCGCGACCAGGTCTGGTGGCGGGGTGTGCTTCAGCAGGAAGCCGGATGCCCCGGCATCGAGCGCGCGCACCAGGAAGTCGTCGGTGTCGAAGGAGGTGAGCATGACGACGTGGGGCGGGTTCGGCAGCGCGCGGATCCTTCGGGTGGCCTCGACGCCGTCGCACCGCGGCATCCTGACGTCCATCAGCACCACGTCGGGGTTCAGTTCGGTGACCTGGGCGACCGCCTCCAGCCCGTCGGCCGCCTCGCCCACGACGGTGATGCCGCCCGACCCTTCGAGGATCAGCCGCAGTCCCGCCCGGACCAGCGCCTCGTCGTCGACGAGGAGCACCCGGATCCCGTTCACGCCCACGGTAACCATGCTTCCACGAGAAACTCCCCCGACACGACGCGGGCCTGGAACCGGCCTCCGATCAGCGCCATCCGCTCGGTCAGCCCGGCCAGGCCCATCCGCGACCCGGGGGCGTCGACGGGCGCGAGCGGCACGGGGTTGCGGACGGAAACGGAGATTCCACCGGCCGGCCCGCCCGCGATCGTGGCCGTGATGGGCAACCCGGGGGCGTGCTTGACGGCGTTGGTGAACGACTCCTGGAGGACGCGGTACAGGTGCCCGGTCGTGGCCGTGCCCGGCTCGCCGGGGCCCACGTCGAGGGTCAGGTCGACGGGGTGTCCGGTGGCACGGACGGTGTCGGCGAGCGTGCGCACGTCGGCCAAGGTCGGAGCCGGGGCCGTCCCTGCCTCCGGCGGTCGGAGGACCGCCAGCACCTCATGGAGTTCCTCGACGGCCGTCTCGGCCGCCGCCCGGATCACTCCCGCAGCCTCGCGGGCGACGGCGGGGTCCAGATCCGCGCGATATTCGAGGGCGCCCGCGTGCAGCGAGATCAGCGCCAGCCGGTGCGACAACGAGTCGTGCATCTCGCCGGCGATGCGGGTGCGCTCGGCCTCGCGGGCCTGCATGACGCGGGCGGCCTGTTCGCGACGGGCCAGGTCGGCCTCCTGCTGCAGGGAGCGCCACAGCTCACGGCGACTGCCGCGGTAGAGGCCGAATAGCACCAGGATGGCGACCAGGACAGCAACCCCGATCGCCTCCTGGGCCACCGTCGGCGCGGCCGCCCCCAGCGGGACGATCAACCCTCGACCGGCCGCGTACGCGACACCGAAGGCGGCGACGGTCAAGGCGATGGCCGGCCAACGACGGCGGGCGGCGATGGAGACGAGGGCGACGCCGGCAGCGGTCGCCGCGCCGTCGGAGACTGCCGCCAGCGCGATGATGACAAGCGCATAAACGACCGCCCGTTGCTCTCGCTTCTCGTCCGGGGCCCAGATGGGTCCGACCGGGGCCCGGTACAGCACCCTGGGCAGCAGCACGAGCGAGCCGACGAGGCCGCCCAGGTTGAGCAGCATCGCAGACGGGCCGAGCCAGCCGGCCAGCGGCGACTCCAGGTAGCCGGGCAGAGCGACCAGCGTCACCAGCACAGACACCGCCGAGACGACGATCATCAACGCCACGCTTCTGACGTCCTGCGGCGGGCGGCGGGTCCCGACGGGCGAGGGCTGGACGGTCATCGGCCCACCCTAGGGCAGCGGAGAGCCCAGCCGGTGTCGTCCGAAGGCATGAACCTGGACCATCCCTTCGGCCCCGTCAGGCACCCGGTTGACCGATGGTGCCTGGGCGCGGCGGGTCGCGAGGATGACGTCATGAACACATCAACCATCACCCTTGACCCGCCGCACCCCGTGCTCAGCCCCCCAGCTGCGCCGGAGCGTCCCGACTACCACCGGATCGCCCGGACCCAGGCCAACTACCGCTGGTGGCGGCCGTTGGTCACCGCCGTCGTGGCCGTGGTGTCGTACGCCGCGATGATGCTGCTGCTGTTTGCGACGGTTGCCATCGTTGTGCTGATCAACCCTCAGTTCGAAACCTCGGTGGACCTCCTGAGTGTAGACACCGACATGTACAACCCGTATCACTTCGTGGGGACGATGGTGACGCTGATCCCCATGATCCCGGCGGTGATGCTGGGCGTGACCGCCGGCCGACGCCCCGTCGGTACCCTCCTCTCCGTCGCGGGGCGCCTCCGCTGGAGAGTGCTCGGCCGCTCCCTGGCCATCTGCCTCGGGGTGTACCTGGCGGGCCAACTGTTCTTCCTTGCGCTGGCCTGGTTCGAGGGGGAGCCCGTCGCACCCACGTGGCACCCGTACAGCTGGTGGCTGATCCTCGGCGCGCTGCTGATCGTGCCGTTCCAGGCCGCCGCCGAGGAGTTCGCCTTCCGTGCGCTACCCATGCAGGTGTTCGGCGCGTGGCTCCGCAACCCGTTCTGGGGGATTCTGCTGCCACTGCCGCTGTTCGTCGTGGCCCACGACTACAACGCGGCTGGGCTGCTCGGGGTGGCCGCGTTCGCGCTCGCGGCGGGCGTGCTCGTGTGGCGGACCGGCGGGATCGAAGCCGCCATCGCCCTGCACGTGGTGAACAACTCGCTGGTCTTCGCGTTCGGCGCCGTCGGATGGCTGGACCTGAACTTCCCCGAGTCGACCATCCTCGACACGCTGGCATCGACCGCGATCCTGGCCGTCTGCACGGTGCTGATCCTGTGGGTCGAACGGAAGGCCCGCCGGAGCCGCTCGGCGAAGTCTCGCTAGCCGCCGCTTCGCTCAACGACCCGGCTCGCCCACGTGCGCGAGCCGGGTCGTCAGCTGTCCCCCCGATATCGCGCCACCGCCCCGACCTACCGGGCCTGCCGAGGAAAGTCATCAGGAGGCGCTGCAACTGACCACCCGCCGGCTAGAGAGCCTGCAGATACGCATCTGAAGGTTGGGGCGGCACACAGAGCGCCATGTCCGGGGTGCTGTCAGGCGACGGGGTCGAGCCTGCGGACAGTGGGTACTCCGGCGGCACGCTCGGCCGCGAGGTCATAAGCCGACTGCAGGGCCAGCCAAGCACGGGCGGTACTAACGCCAGCCCCCTCCAGTCGAACAGCAAGGTTGGGGCTCAGCCGGGCATGGCCGTGCAGGACGCGGCTCAACGTCACCCGGGAGATCCCGAGCCGTGACGCAGCCTCTCCGACACTCAGCCCGAGGTCGGCCAGCACGTCCTCACGCAGGATCTCGCCGGGATGTACCGGTGTCTTCATCACCATGCTGTCCACCTCCTGGTCAGTGGTAGTCCTGATAATCAACGGGTTCGACGTCACTCTCAGCGAAGCGGAACGTGACCCGCCAGTTGCCGTTCACCCAGACCGACCAGTGCCCGCCCAGGTCCCCTTTGAGGGGGTGGGTCCGGAACGACGGGATCGCGAGATCGTCGGGGGTCTGTGCCACGTCAAGCAGCGACAAGATGCGCAGCAGTTTGGGGACGTGAGCCGCTTGAACACCCTTCTTCGAACCATCGCGATACAGCCGCTCCAAACCCTTGTGCCGGAAGCTGACGATCACAACACAAAGCGTATCGCGTAGCGCTACGCGATACAAGCCTCGCTCATGACCGTCGAAGTCGACCCGCAGCATGATCGGGCGAGCACTGGATGCTGATCGCCCTCTTGAAGAATCGCTCGTAGACCGGTAGGCCCGAGAGTGCCACGCTGAAGACATTACGGAAAGCAGGTTCGCACGCTTCGACCCTCCCTGGACGCCGTGGTTCCTCCGTCGCAACGAGGTGGTGCTGCCGATCTCCTTCTCACCCGGCCTGTGACCGGGGTGGGCGCAGACTGCGCGCCCGCCACCAGGCAGTGAGGACGACGACCACGCCGACCACCAGCAGAAGGAAGCTGACGGACAGGGTGAGCCACTTGCCGGCGGTGAAGATCGGCGCCAACTCCGCCAGCACCGGGGTCCGCGCCGGATAGCGTGCCATCACCGTCGCGGCGCAGACGTTCTCGGCGTAGTCCAGAGCCACCACGACCACCGGCAGCAGCGCCACCCCTCGCCACCGGCTCTCAGGAGCTGCGCCCCGGGCCCAGACCCAGGCGAGCGTCGCCACCAGGAACGCCCCGTACACCGGCGGCCAGATGACATCGAACGTCACGCGTGCGTCGACGTAGGCGGCTCGACCATCCGGCCCCCACGCCTCGGCCGCCGCGTACAGGTCGTCCGGCCAGTACCACAGGGATGTGTCGGGGGCTGGGTAGCGGACCGTGTAGAACGCGCCCGCCTCAGCCTGGTCGGGCAGCACCGTCGCGGTGAACACCACGAAGAGCAGCGTTGCCCCGATGGCCATCCACCCCCGCACTCCGTGCGCCAAGCGCTCGCCTATCCGTCCCATCAACGTGTCATCGTCCCCTGTCCCGGGTCTGCCGCGCGGATGCCACCCCCTCAGTCGGTGACGGTGAGCCCGCGCCAGAACGCGACGCGTCCGCGAAATGGCTGGCCGCGGGCTTGGTCCGGGGGCAGTGCCAGGCGGCGTACGCATTTCATTTCCTTCAGGTGTCCTACGCGTCAGGCTACCTTCGCGCGGGTTGCGCGGGTTGAGTGTTTTGATGAGCCATGAAGATGCGCGCCGCCGTCGTCGCCTCGGTTCTCGTCCTGGTTGCCTGCACGAGCGACCCGGCCCCTGAACCCACCTCCTCCCCGACCCCCACTGACCGAGTCAGCACCAGCAGCAAGCCGACGCAGGCGAGCACGCCCGAGTCTGCCCCGGTTCAGACGAGCCCCGCACTGGAGGAAGCGTTCACGGCACCGGAGAGAATCGAGGGTGAGGTGGCGCGAGTCACCTACTTCGACGGCGCTGCGGTGAGTGAATTGACAGGCGCCCCGGATCTCCATATCGGCTACCAGATTCGGGCTTCCTGCCACGGGAACGGCTCCATCACCCCCGAGCTCTGGGTCAACGGTGTGAAGGCTTCAGGCGGTGTGACCTGGGAGTGTTCCGATGAACTGCCCGCAGCGGTGAACGTCGATGCGGCCGTGCCGCCCCTCAAGAGCGTCGACGATGTCCAGATCCGCTTCTCTGAGCTGACAAGCGGCCAAGAAGCGTGGGCGGTGCTGGAGCCCGCGATTCCCATCGAGGGTTGATGCAGCACCAAGCCACTCTCGGGCCATGACGAGTGTGGACTTGCGGGCGATCTGACGCGCTCAGCCCAGCTACGTCCGGTCGGCCGGAGGCGTCACGCAGGAGCACCGTCACGGAGACAATCGGACCATGAGGCAGCGCGAGACGGGGAGATTCGTGCGGTGGGCTGAGCGACAGCCCTCGTGCAGGTCGGGTCACGCTGGTTGTGGCAGGCCACGGCCTATCTCGGACTCAGCATCTACCTCGGTTCGGTCGCGGCCATCGGGCTCGTCGCCCTGTTCGCAGGACTGCTCCTGCTGTACGTGAAGGTGGTCGAGGAGAAGGAACTGGAGGCCCGCTTCGGCGACGCGTACCTGCAGTACAAACGCAACACCCCCTTCCTGATCCCTTGAGTGCCCTCACGATCCCCGAAGCGAGGATGAGGGCGACTCTTGGCCACGACCGCTCTCGGCGGTGGGGTGGGGGCGCGGGTGGCGGCCGTCACACTGATCCCTGTGGCTCGCCGTCGTCATCACCGGTCACCGACGGCAGCAGCCCCGACGGCGACCCGCTGTACGTGACCACCAACTCGTCGCGGGCCCGCGACGCCGCCACGTACAGCAGCGACCGTTCCCGCAGCTGCGCCTCGCTGAGCTCCTCGTCGTCGTAGTCGTAGGCCTTCAACCCCATCGGCATCGAGTCCTTGCTCAGCCCGAACAGCAGCACCCGCGCGAACTCCGTGCCCTTGGCCCGGTGCATCGTCAGCGCCACCGGGTAGCCGGGCTTCACCGTCCCCGCCTCCAGGGCTCGGACCTCGACGCCCCGCTCCCCCAGCCCGGCGACGACGCGGTCGCGGGTCACCCGGTCGCGCACCAGCACCGCGACCGTCTCCGACGCAATGTCCCCACTGCCCACCCAGGAGCCGACGAGGTCCGCCGCGAAGTCCAGCTCCGCCGTCAGCGTCGGGAACGACCGCACCTCCGGCTTCGGGCCTGTGCGCGCCGACAGATAGCCGGCCATGGTCTCGGCCTCGCCGTCGGAATCGACGACCTCCTGCCCGGTCAGCACCCCGACGGCCCACGCCAGGTTCTGCGCCGTGGTGCGGTAGTTGAGCTTCAGCCCCCGCGACCGGCCCTGGGTCCGGATCCCGTACGCCGAGAGGATCAGCTTCTGACCGTAGATCCGCTGGTGGGCGTCCTCGGCGATGAAGATGTCGTTGGGCGCCTCGGCCGCCAGCGCCCGGACCAGCTGCCAGTGGCAGGGCTTGAAGTCCTGCCCCTCGTCGACGAGCACGTGCCGGGCGGGCCGCTCCCCCGTCGCCTCGAGGTGGGCGGCGGCGATGGAGGCGGCCTCCGCGAAGTCGAGCGTCCCCGCCTCGCGGGCGGCGCCGCGGTAGGCCTCGACGACGGCCCACACCGCCTTGCGTCCCGCCCGCGACAGCCGCACCCCGCGGCCCGGCCTCGCCACCTTGAGGTAGTCGGCCAGCTGCGTGATGCGGTGAGGCAGGATCACCATCTCGTACTCGGCGGCCAGGAACGCGGGCTTGCGCAGCTTCTGGTCGAGGTCCTCACCGGCGCGCAGCACGGCCTGGCGCCACGCGGCGTCGGTGTCGGTCCGGCCCCCGATGTCGGTCCGCCCCACGCCCAGCACGGCCGCGACGGCCTCGCTCACGTCCGCGCCCGCCGACTGCAGCACCGCCCGGGCCAGCGCGTCGATGCCCTTGACGTGGAGGCCGGGCGCGCCGAGGGCGTCGGCGAAGCGCAGGTCGGGGTCGAGGCGCTCGAGGCTACGGGCAAGTTCAGCGGCCAGGATGGTGGTGAACGTGGTCACGACGATGGGCGCGTCCGGGTCTCGACGGCAAGCCGCCCCGACAAGCCTTGACGATCTACTCTCACTGGGCTGGTGTCGCGAGCCTATCGAGCATCGCAAACGCTTCCGCCCGGACCACGGCGATGCCTCGATTCAGGTCGCTACGGAGAGCCTGGTTGGCGCGCACCGATTCGGTCACGCTGTCGATCTCACGAACAGCGGCATCGAACTCTGAGTCGAGTTCCGTCCGCACTTGCGCAAGCGCCGACCGTGAGATGTCGTCGCACTGCGCCAAGACCCTGCCCACCAGGGCGTTACGTCGACGGAGCTTCTCTTTCATGACTCGCACTTCCTGGCGCTCGTCGCTGACAACTGCGTACGCCTCCAGCGCGACTGGCAGGACAAGAGCTCCGGCTTTGGCGAACTTTCCGATGTTGTTCGCCCAGCGGACGGCCTGCCAGGGTTCGAACTTCCACCCCGCGAGCTTGCCCACCTTGTAGACGATCTGATGACCGCTGCTGCCGGCAGCTTGCTTGATGCCATCGCCAGCACCCCAGCTCTTCTGGAAGCCCTTCAGGTGTTCTGCTGCCTTTGGCCCCCAGGCAGGTACTCGCCGCTGCTTGCGACCCGTATCTCGCAGGAGCCCTCTGTCCGCCGGGATTTCCTGAGCCTCGATGACGCCCTGAACGTCCAGCTCTCGCAACTGGTGAGCGTATGGCGAGGCTTCAATCTCGCGCACCTCGGAGGTGAAGTCCGCGAGTTGCGAGCTCACGACGGCATGCACTCCGTCGGTGAATCGCTGGTTGGCCGCGGATAGCTGAGCGTTCAGCGTGTCAGAGGCGGCTTCAAGCTTGGACCAGTCAGGGTTCTCAGACTCCTCGATGGACTCGGCGGTGTCCGCCAGTGTCTCGACAGCTCGGATGCATGCTGAACGAAACTCTGATGCCTCTCGGTCGAGAGCCGAGTCGAGAAGCCCACGGCGATTCGTCAGTGCCCTACGCTGCCGTGCCAGCACGGTGAGGACCGCCTCCTCATCTGGGTCATCGGTTAGCGCGGCCAACGCTTCGCCAGCGGCCAACGCGATCTGCTGAAGAGGAACGCGGAAACGGGCCAGTTCCCCACGCTCTCGGGCGATTTGGTTGATCGTGTCTGTCACTTCCGTCATGCCGGATGCCTCGATACGGCGGGTAGCGCGAAGCCGATCGTTCTCGTGGAGGCCATCAAGGTAAGTCTTGGCATCGCACTCGGCCCAAGGCACCTGATCCGCAAATGTGCCGAGTGCTGCTCGGACCGCAGCTTCGCGTACACCGTCTGCGGCGTGAAGCGTGCGGCTCTTGGTGATGACTACCAGGAGCTGCGGCGCCTTCCGCAGGTCTTCGGTGATGTGCCGCAGGTGCTCGACCGATCTGTCATCGAAGAGATCGACGGTGACAGCGAACAGGACCAGGTCGGCGGTACGGAGCGCCTCTTCGGCCAGGCGGTCGTGTTCTGACAAGCCCGCTTGCACACCAGGTGTGTCAACGAGGTCGACCAGTCCGTCCCAGTCGAACACCTGGACCTGGTCGGTCGCGACTGCGGAGTCGATGACAACCTCGGCCGCTTCGTCGGTAAGCGCCTTGATGAGAGTCGATTTCCCGCTGCTGTATTGCCCGGTGAGAACCATCCGCGGACGTTCGTGTTCGTCAACGACGAGGAGGCCAAGGAGCTTCGACCGCTCGTCTGAGGGAAGCTGGCCGAGCAGCTCCGTCAGGCGTTGGGAGAGGTCGCGTACGGCTGCAGGGGCAGCGTGAAATAGCAGGTCATTCATTCCGGGGGACTCCTAGCGAGTTGGGGCGAGCGATTGTGATCTGGGTACCCAGATGGTCCGAGAGTGTTGCCGACCACGCAGCTAGGACGGGTTCGGGCACGAGGGCATCGATCGTGACGGAGGTGCGGTCAGTGTGCGCGCGCAACACCTTCGGCACTTGCTCGGTCAGGCCGAGTACATATGAAGCAGCGCGCGCGCCGGGTATCTCGGGAGACGGTGGTCGCCCGAACGTCATGACCTCGGGTGACGAGGGCGGGAAGAGCCAGGATTCCGCGAAGGATTGCTCAGTCACCTCGACCGCGATGCACACGCCGGCGAGTCTCGTGACCCGCTCGACAGACGCGGCCAGACGCGGCCGTCCGTCGACCTGGAGGAGGCAGACGGCCGTGTCGTGATCGAGTGCTGCTGTGGCGGCGCTGATGAGCTTCTGTTGACCTGCTAGGAGCTCGGCTACATCAAGCACAGCTACCTCCGCCTCAGCCCGTTGCTCTGCGGTTGAGGACAGATCGGCGCGGATACGTCCGATGATGGTGTCGGTCTGGGTACGAGCCTGGCGCTCCATCTCCTCCAGGACGTTGCCGATTTCAACGCGCAGCAGTTCTCGGTTTTCTTCAAGGATTCTGCCCTTCCCCTTGAATAGGGACTGCACCTTCTTTCGAAGCGGGCTGACCAGGGCGGTGCCGACCCCTCCCACGATCAACCCGACACCGGCTCCGATCGGCCCTCCAAATGCGCCTCCGGCGAGGGCTCCTACTTTCGCGCCCAGCAGGGCCGCGGCGAGCGCCCCGCCAGCACCGACTACCGCACCCGCAGCGCGTCGCTTCCAGAGGCCGCGGAAGTCCCGCAGTCCTTCGATCCGGGGAGCGGCCAGAGTGGCCGTTGACCACTCCTGCTCGGCGGCGCTGTTTGCCTCGGCGATGGCCCGTGAGAGTTCGTTGAGGTGCGAGGTCAAAGCCTGATCGAGCTCAGCGATGAGCGAGTCCTGTTCTTCTTCCCACTTCCCCGCCACCTGCGGACCGAAGTCGGCGATGGTCTGGTGCCATCCGTGCCGCTGGCCAATCATGCGGACCGTATCGTCTTCCACGCGCTGCTGGCAGGCGTCCACTAGCCGTGCGGCGCGGAGTTGCTGGTCCTTTCGGAGTCCTCGCGCAACACGCACGAGGTCCCGAATCTGCTGCTCGCTGTCGGCTAGGACTTCGCTCAGCATCTGAGCTTGAACGCGCACCTCGTCAGTGGCCCGAAGCACCCGGCGAGCGATTCGGTGGACCCGCGATTCCTGCTCAAGTGTGCCTAGAAGATGCTGGATCCTACTCGCGCTCTTGAGGCCAGAGCCGAACTCTTCATCGGTTCGAGCTTGCCGCGCCGCTTCGGCATGCAGCATCACCTCGGCCAAAGGTTGGACTCCTGCGGCCGAGAGGTGAGCGCGGATCGTCTCGAAGTGTCCTTGGTGCTGGTCGAACACGGACGCGGGATCATCCAGGAAGTCCTCACGATCGAGTTCATCGAAGAGGCGTGCGCGGCAGTTCAAGGCGACCACGACGGGCTTGCCTCGGAACGCCACGGCACGGAGCGCCTGAGCCGTCTCTTCCTGGAAGGAGTCGTTGCTGGCGACCCACAACACCAAGTCGGCACCTGGAACTTCTGCCATCGCAAGGGCGACGTCCTCAGCTCCATCCTTGGCTCCAACACCGGGCGTGTCCACGATCTCGACTTCCTGAAGATCGAGGGCGGGAGCTGCGAACACATCGCGGGAGGTGCGCTGAGCTCCGACACCGATTCTCTCCGCAGACCCGCCGGTGAGTGCCGCCAGAAGTGTGCTCTTGCCGGCCATCGTGCGACCCATGAGAACCACTCGCATCGGTCGACCGGCTGTAGTGGTGTCCGCGATGGCAGCGGCTTCCACGAAGTCAAGGAGGTATGCGGTGGTCTCGTGGCTTCTCAGGGCACGAACGCTCCCGCGGTGAGCTTCGCGCAGAACCGAGCGGCAACATGCAACTGCCTCGGAGTGCGCGGGCAGCGGATCATCGCTCGTCGGTTCAGGGCCGAAGAACTGATCACGCGCCTCGGGACTCCAGTCGTGTCGCGCCTTCATGCTGCCGAGCCTTCAGTCCCAGGAGGAAGCGTTAGAGGTGGCGCGGTACTTGGGCGGACGAGTACGACCTGGTGACGTGCTCGGGTGATCCCGACGCGGAGAAGGCGGCGAGTCGCAGCGAAGGGAGGTCTTTCCCGCTTCTCATTGAAGAACGCCCCGGCGTACTGGCCCTCAACGATGACGACGCCATCGAACTCCTTGCCCTTGGACTTGTGCAAGGTCATCAGCACAACGCCACGAGGCTCGGTCTCGGTCGCCAGCAGCTTTCCCAGATTGAGTGCGCGTTGCACGATGATTCGGGCACCTTGGTAAGCTCCGGTTTCAGCCCACTGTGCTGCTAACCGCCCGCCGATCTCGTCGGTTGCTCTGAAGAGCCTTACGAACCGCGCGGCCGTGAGCAGTTCAGCGAGTTTGTCGCTAGATTCCAGAACCGCGCGCGCAGTGAGCCAGTCGGCGATTGCATCGCCGCGGAATGCGAGGCCAGCCTCGCAGGCGCGCTTCACTGCCTTCGCGGCTCCTGATCGAGGTTCCTTCCCTGCCCTGACGTTCGACGCTGCCGCGCGGTAACTGGCGGCGATGTTCTGAGCAGAATTGCTTGGGTGCTCCGCGTTCTTCATATCGTAGAAGTCCGCAATGCAGTCGAGAGTGGTAGCCGCCGCCGATGTGACGTCGTGGAGGGGCCACTCAAGGATCGAAGCCACAACTTGGGCAGCCGCGGCCGTCAACTCCGCGTCCCACACGACGTGATGTTCCAGCGGCTTCAGCAGGTGCTGGTTGCACGTGTGCTCCTTGCCAAGCATGAGCGAGATGTCGCTGACGTAGCCATTCGACCGACCGAGAACAGCGACGCTTGGATGTTCGATTCCCGCCTTTCTGAGCTGCGACAGCATCCACGTGACGGCAGCATGTACCGAGGCTTCGTGATTCCTTGGGTACGTGGAGAGTTGCTTCACATCGCTCGTGGTCGGCAGCGTCTCGTTCGCCATGACTGCATCCGCAAAGGACAAGATGCTCGCGTTGGGACTGCGGTGATTGGCTCCGCCGAAATCGAACTCTTTCGGGGTGAACGTTGCACGGTACTGGTCCAGCCGACGTGGATCGATGTCCGCCTGATAGTCGAAAATCCGTTGGTCGGGATCCGCGAGTGTTACCAGAGTGCTGTTGAGCGCGAGTTGCTGCACCAATGCCCACTGCGCGTCGTCGGTGTCCTGAAACTCGTCGAGGATGACGATCGGGTACATCTCTGAGATCA
This sequence comes from Tessaracoccus sp. MC1679, assembly GCF_014164775.1. Taxonomy (GTDB): domain Bacteria; phylum Actinomycetota; class Actinomycetes; order Propionibacteriales; family Propionibacteriaceae; genus Arachnia. The sequence goes on along the minus strand of NZ_JACJGB010000003.1, from coordinate 390,250 downwards.
GCTCGCGAACGCTCGACGAGCGGGCGAGGAGGTCGGCAGCGCGATCGGCGAAGGTGGAGAAGGCGTATTTCCCATCCTCAACAGCCAGTCGCTGCACTTCTATCGCCCAATCGCCCTCATGCTTTGCCTTGGCGAGCCGTTCGGGGCCAGGGAACAGGATGGTTGGATGCCTCCCGTTGAGAAGACGACCGTGACTCCTGAGGATGTCCATGCAGAAGGCGTGATATGTCCTCACTGCGATCTGCTTGCGCTCCTTGGCGGTGAGGATGTCCTTGCATCTCAGAAGCACCTGTCGAACGGCAGCTCGCGAGAAGCTCAGGAAGAGGAGCTCTTGACCGCCCTCCAGCGCGGCGATCTGCCGCTGAGCTTTGAGGAGTGCGAGAGTAGTCTTCCCCGATCCAGGGCCGCCGGTGACGAGCACGGTCCCGTCCGCCTCAAGTGCGGACAGGCCAACGTCGGAGAGACTGATGTTCATTCGTCCCCGTCGGCAGCCTCATCGTCAACTGGTTGTCCATGCGCGTCAGTGGGAGTAGCTGCTGGTGTAAGGACTTCGTTGATCCGTTCGAGTGCAGCAACCAGGAACTCCGGCAGGTCATCCCGGCTCTGACAGCCTTCGATGAGCAACGCGGCGTAGCCGTAGGCATCGCCCTTGCGCGCTTCCAGAGTCTTCAGCGCGATCTCGGGGAGGTCGGCGTCCGTGATCGAAGAGTCGTACTTCGCTTGATGTGCCGGGAAATCAGGCAGCTGAACGGCCTTGTCCATGAAGCGCCGCAGCACCGCGGTCGGTACCTCGGAGACGATCAGTTCTTCGATGCCTTCGACCGGCGACTCCCAGAACTCCTCGAAGGACTTGAGTGACACGGCATTTCCCCCGGTGTACGGTGTGGTCTGCTTGTCGACCATTCCGAATGGGACCTTGCCAAGAGCTCGGAGGATCGGTGCCCATCGGGGCACATCGCCGTCGCCGTTCGCGGTGAAGATGGTGACGCCGGCAAGGTCTGGGTGAACATAGTCAGCGCTCGACTTCTCCAAGACTGCTGCTGCGATCGGGAGAATGGATGCTTCGGTCTCGCCCTCGACGACGAGGACGCCTCGGCTCAGGATCGCTTCGGAGAATTGGCGACGTTGGCTGCGATAGCTCTTCAGCTTGATGCCGGCTGGATTGATGGGCATGCCCTCCACGTCGCCGCCGGATTCATGACTGAGCATGATGATCTCGTTCGGTTCGAACTGCTCAATGACGTACGGCGAGTGCGACGTCACGATGGCCTGCCCCATTTCCCTCTTCACGAACCGCGCTACTCGGCGCTGAGTGTGTGGAGGGAGCGCGATCTCGGGCTCTTCCATCGCGAAGATGACGGACTGTCGCTCTTTCAAGTCAGCGATCATCGTGAGCAACGCGAAGACCAAGAGGTTGACGGTACCGGTCCCTTGTCGCGTGAAGGGGACGGCGTGATCACTTGGCCCCGTCGCTACGAACAGCCTCACGACTTCCCGAAGGTGCTCACGGGTGAGGTCCGAGGCAAAGAAGGCCGTGGCGTCATCGTTGCCTGCCAGCCGAACGAAACCGCCTGCTCGTTCGCGAATCTGAGTGAGGAGTGACTCTAGGTCTGGGATTGCACCGATCGCTGGGTCGAGGTCGCGCATCTGCCGAAGCGTTTCCATCCACATCTCGGCAGAACCCTCCTCGCTCAGCCGGAGGACCGTGTCGAGGAGTGAACCGCGCTGGAGGCCAAGCGCTCGCGATCCAGTGCGCAGAGCGCGGAGATACACGAACCCGCAGAGCCGCTTGTGAGCCCTGGTGAAACGATCGCGTCCTCCGCCGAGTGAACTCGCCTCTTCGTCATCAAGCTCGTCAAGTTCCGGAAGCGGATGCTCAAAGAACGTATCAGCTTCAAAGTCGTCCTCGACGGCGTCATATCGCGCGCGGAAGGAGACTGGAAGCGCCCAGGTTACGCCCTCGTCGTCAGCGTGCTCCGCGCCGTTCTCCAGATCATCGACGAAGCTCCGATCCGTGTCGTTCCACCGTCGGAGGTGCCCTCCGAACCTTCGGCGTGCTTCGTCGGGCAGGTCAACAACGACTGCGCGAATGACGATCGGGATGGCCGTCTTGTCAGCGTCTAAGTATGTGCTTCTGTGGAAGTCGTGCTCGTCCACAACTGGGCGTCGACTCGTGCGCTCTGGCCCGAGGACGAGGTCAAGAGCCTCGCACACGGTTGACTTGCCGACGTTGTTCCCACCAACCAACAGAGTGTTGTCTGCGAAGACAACCTTGCCTAAGCAGACACCGCGGAAGTTCTCGATTTCCAGCTGGCGAACTTTCATCTGTTCGCCTCAGCTGCGGTCTCAAGGATGTAGGTGATGCCGAACGCGAAGACCTGGCGGAACTCCTGGCGGCGGGAGCGGAGGTCGAATTGGCTACCGGAGCCCTTCTGGAAGATGTCGAGGCCCCGTCCGAGGAGGAGTTTCCACCCATGGTCGGTGCGGATCGACCGGTCGTGAATGGTCTCGTCCCAGGTGACGGTGAACTGGATGCCGACGGTGGCGGCGCTGTCCTGTATGTCCTTGAGCATGAGGAGGTGCTGCTGCGCGTATTCGCCGCGGTCTTCCTTGGTCACAAGCTTTACTGCGATCTCGTCGGCGGGGTCTTTGCTCGCTGCCAGCAGTGCGAGTAGGTCGACGAGGTTGCGTCCTTGGTGCGGCAGGCGGATGTAGGGATCGACGATGGTGATCTCAGTCGCGCTGCGCAGGTACGGCATGAGCAGCGTCTCGTAGGAGACCCCACGCTGGTTCTCCTGGAATTCGCGGTGGCCCTCGAACAGTTGAGGCGCTACGTCGACCGCCGGCGGGGCCGGAACTCCGGCCTCCTCGCCCGCCAGCTCGGAGGGGACGGACGGCTCGGTGCCTGGTTCGGTCTCGATGCGTCGTGCCTGGTAGTAGTCGGGGTACTCATCCTCTTCCAGCGCGGTGACTCCGTGCCAGGTGCCTGCCTTGTCGGTGTAGCCGAAGTTGACGGCGGCCATCGTGGTGTCGATCCGCAGGATCTGGTCCTTGACGCGTTTGCGTCCCTCGATGGCGAACCGGAGTAGCTCCTCGATCTCTTCCGGTGTCGCCTGGCCGTTGGGGTAGATGAGTTTCATCAGGCCGGAGAAGGTCTTGTGGATGCCGTCGCGGTCGCGCGTGGAGATGTCGGAGCCGAGGGTGAAGTGCTGCTGGTAGCGGTCGGAGTAGTCGGTGTTGCGCATGAATCGCAGCACTTCGGCGATGTAGTCGACGACGAAGCCATAGCCTGAGGAGAACATCTCGCTGCGGATCGTGTCGACCTCCCAGCCGGGAATATAGAAGTGGAGCCGGTCGAGGAAGGCGGAGTCGTGATAGCTCTCGGGTAGCTCGTCGAACAGATCGGAGTGCTTGAGCATGTAGGGCACGTTATGCGAGGTATTGCCGACGAAGACCATCGACGCCTCGGCTCCGAGAGTCTCGACGCCACGGGAGAACGTCTTGTTTGCCATGTAGTTCTTCATGATGTCGACGAGTGCCTTGTCGGTGCGCTTCTTCTTGCCGGCGAACTCGTCGAACGCGACGACGTCCCAGTATCCGACCAGGCCGATGCGTCCGTTGGCGTTGTTGACGAAGAGCTTCGGGACAGTGACCTCACCGCCGGAGATCAACATGCCGTGGGGTGAGAACTCGGAGTAAATGTGGGACTTGCCGGTGCCCTTCGGGCCTAGCTCGACGAGGTTGTAGTTGCGCTCGACGAACGGGATGAGCCGGACGAGCTGCAGCAACTTGGCCCGCCGTCCGAACATCTCGGGGTTGAACCCGATGGACTGGATCAGCAGGTCGATCCACTCCTCAGTGTTGAAGCCTTCCCGCGAGGCGAGGTAGCCCTCGTAGTCGAAGTTCGACATCTGGATCGGCTTCAGGCTCCCCAGAATCCACGGCACGACCCTGGTGTCATCGCTGTGGAAGTACTCGATGTCGCAGATGCACCACACGCCGCCGACGAGCAGCTTCGGGTTCGCCTTCACCGTTGCCGGTTCGACGATCACGCCGCCCAGCCCGAGGTTGGCGAACGACGCCTGGTACACGTCCTGCTTGTCGTTCAGCGTCACCGTGACCTTGTCGATGATCCGGTGCCGGCCCTTCTCTCGGATGGTGGACTTCACCAGTTCCGACTCGTTGCGGTGCACGTAGTGGTCCGCAAGAATCTTGCGCACCGCGTCGATGCCGGCCTGGATCGTCGCTTCGTCATCGGACGCGGCGTACTGGCCGAGCAGGTACTCCAGAACGTAGGAGGGGACGATCGCGTTGCCCTTGACGGCCTTCACGAGGTCTTTGCGGACGACGGACCCGCCGAACAGCAGGTTGATCTTGTAGTCGAGGTCGCTCTGCTGCGGCGTGCTCGTCTCGGCGCTCGGGTTCTCGGTATCGGTCATGGCTGCTGCTTCCCCTAGAAATCGAAGTCCGACGTGAACGAGCGCTTGAGCAAGTACTGAGCCCGCTGGTAGACGCGCCACTGGGTGGTGTTGGGTATCTGCTCTTCGAGGCGGAACTCGACGGAGCGGTTGTTGAACTCGTTCGCGTCCTGGCTGAGCAGCATCCGTGCGCTCTGGTAGCGGTCGCGCTTGTCGTCGGACGGCTGGTCGAAGATCAGCTCGGACTGGTTCGAGATCAACGTCTCACCGACGTAAATGCCTGCCCGAAGCGTGCGCGGCTGCACCTTTTCGCTGACGGGCTCGGACTGGAAGAGTTTCACGACAAGTTGACCCGTGGTGATCTTGTCGGTCTCCGGCAAGACCTCCACGTTGACCAGACGAGTATCGCTCTTACGCTTCTTGTTGACCGTCAGCACCGGCACGACGACCTCCTGGAGTGAGGCGCCGCCGTGGACGAACCGTGAGCCTGCGCCGGGCAGCTTGAGCCGGTGGATTGACTTGGGAATCTGCACTTCCAGATCGCTGCTGAGCCCGAGCTGTTCAGGCTGGAACTTTCGGAATGCGGGATCGTCCTTGAGGCCTCGCCCCAGTACGTATCGGCGGTTCGTCACCACGAGGTCGTCGCCCTGGGGCTTGGTGGAAAGGTAGAACGCATCGGCGAGCGCGGTGTCTTGGTAGAGGAAGCCGTGGTCGGCGGTCACGAGGATGTTCGTCGCGTTCGCGTTGGTCAGACGTTTGATGAGGTCGACCAGATCGCGCAGAGCGTCATTGGCGGCCTCGAACACCTGGCGTTCGGTGCGGGCTTTGTCACCCACTGCGTCGATCCGGTCGTGGTACACGTACAGCACCTGATGCGCGCCATATAGCTCCCGCAGCTCGGCGCGCGGCATGGAGAGGACTTCCTCTGCCTGGATCGCGAACCCATCTACCAGAGCAAGCACCTTATTGCGGTTCCCTGTTCCGTCGGAACGCTGGCCGTCGACGAGCACCGGGTCCCCACCGTGGGAGTGGCCCAGCTTCTTGTGCGGCAGGAGGGCGGCCATGCCGAGTTGGGTGTAGCTCGGGAGGACGCCGAGCACCGCTTCGAGCGTTGCGTCGAACCGGTCTTCTTGGCGGATGCGTGAGCGAAGCTCGTCGGCGACCTCGTAGCGCAGAGCGTCAGAGATGATGACGACGGCCTTCCGGTTGCCCTTCCGGATGATCGGCTCGACGTGATCGGCGAAGAACCTCGTCTGCGGACGCAGCGTCACCGACCGCCAGTTATCCACCGCGTCGACCTGCTGCTGCCAGGTGGTGCCGAGTTCGTAGAGGAACCGGTTCGCGTAGTGCTTCTCCACCTCGACCCGGAGAACTTCGAGCGGGCCGGCGTACTCGGTCGTGCGGGCGGCGAAGTGGAACTGCCGGTAGAGCTGGTCGATGCGGAACCAACTATTGCGGTACCGGTCAAGACCCTCGTCGAACGAGGTAATCTCGAACTTCTCGGTCGCGAGTTCACTCAGCACGTCGGAGGCCGCGCCGAGCGCCGCATACAGTTCCCGATAACTATCAACCCAGATGCTGCTTTGGCGAGCACGGATGGTCTCGAACACCTCGCGCGCACTCATCGTCCGCTCGACGATGGCGCGAGCGAGGGTGCTGATGACCTTGCGCTCTACGTCCTCGAAAAGATCGTTCCCGACGAGTTCAGAGAGTTCGGCGTCTTCGATGCTGCTGGCGTAATCCAGGCTCTCCGAGGCCCGCCGTGCCAGCATGGCAAGGGCGTCAGCGCTGCGGCGGTCGTTGCGCAGGCTCGCGAAGTCGAGCTGGATGTTGCGCAGGGCGGCAGGGGTGTCCGACGCGAACCCGTTGATCGCCTGGCGGAATATCCACAGCACGAAGTCATCGACGCTGGGTTCGCTCGCCTCGTAGCCGTAAATCTTGGCGACGCCGGCCCAATGGAAACTGTCGAGTCCCTGCTCGGCCAGGGCCTCGTACTTGTCGCGGTCGTCGCGCGCGTTCTCGGTCAGCAGGGCGCGCGTGAGTTCCAGCATGCTGTGTTCGCGCTGACCAAGCAGCACCGCGCACATCTTGGCGCGCAGCCGGTCCGCGTCATCTTCGGCCGTGAGCAGTGCCCTGAGGCTCTGAACCCGCTTCGCGGCACGGAAGAACTTCTCATGGTCCCGGATCACCGCGTCGATCCCGCTGCCGGTGAGGCCGAGCCCCTGACGCACCAGCGTCGTCCGGTCGGCGGTGAATACCCCATACGCCAGTTCAAGATCGAGAAGCCAGTTCCCGATACCGGGCGGCACGGGGGCTCCGCGGTAGATGAGAAAATTGCCGGTCGGCTCATCATGGAGCACGCGGTTCTTCACCGCGTACTCGTTGTTCTCCACCCGCAACGTGGTGACACCGGCGATGTCCAGGGCGTCGAGCTCGGAGGCGTACTCGCCGTCGGCGTCATGCCAGAAGACGAGCCGCTGCGACTCGAACCGCTGCTCCAGGTGCGGGAGGACCGCGCTAAGTGAACTCACTCGTCGCCCTCCAGCTTTCGCTCGATCGCTCGCAGAGTCTCAAGGTCGGCGGCATCAGCTTTGAGCGCTTCCTGGCGCTTGCGCTTACCATCGAACTCTGCGTAGCCGGCCCCAGCGAGGGACTGTCGTGCCAGTGAGACGACACTCTGCCTGCCACCTGGCGTCCGCTCGGTCTCACTCATCGGCAGACTCCAACCCTGTGATCTTCTTGAGGGCCGGGTAGAGCTTCGGATAGTTGGCCCTCACCCCGTCATCGAGGTCGATCGCGATCTGCTGCGATGCCAACGGGTAGAGCACATCGTGCTCGTACTCGCCCAGCTCCAGTAGCACCTTACGGAGCCGATCAGACTCTTTTAGCGCCGCAGCCTTCTCGCGAGGCGTGCCGCGCCCGGCGGCGAGACGCTCCTGGTGCTGAAGGTTCGCCTCCAGCTTCGACTCGAACTCACGGAGGTACTCGTTCAGAACCGTCGAGACCGTGGAGGGCGTGTAGCGGTGCATGTAGATCAGCGCGTTGAACGACCCTTTCGGACTGGAGAACAGCCAGTAGATCGGACGCTTCTTGTACCGCTGCACGTGGTCGTCGTAGAACTTCGACCGACCGGCGCGAGTGATGAAGTACTCCCGCAGAGACTTAACGCCAAGCGACTCCTCAACGAACCGAAGGTTCTCCTCGAAGTGCTGCTCCCCGAAGGCCGCGCGCAAGAACTGGCGGAACCGCGCCACGATGTCATCCTCGAACCAGTCACCATCGACGATCGGAAGGACATTGTCCGCATCTGGGACGAACGTCGGTGTCGGCACCTTCGCGAGGTAGTCCTGCACCGTCGCACCTTGGTCGGCGAGGATCAAGCCCGGCTCGTCGAGACTGTAGCGCCCGAACATGCATCCGACCGCGTACGACACCAGGTCCGCAACTGCCTCGGCCGATGTAAGGGACTGGTATTCTCCCGAACTCTTTCCAGGGCCGTGCTCCAGTTCAGCGTTGGCAAACAAGATCGCGCGGGCGGCCTCGCCGCCACGCTCCTCTACGGGGACGCCCGCAGCCGACCACATCAACCTGTCGACGGACCTCTCAACTTCGGCCAGACGTTCCGTAGCTTCTACGTTTCCACGGTAGTAACTCTCGGCAGCCTGGCGCACGCGGCCGTCACCAAGTGCGACTAGCGGTGAAACGAGGAACCCAATCGAGCACTCGTGCGAATTCCAATCTTCTTCAGCGATGGCAATTGCCTCAACCGCGAGCCGGTCAAGGTGGCTCTCCTCATCTTTGCCGAAGTCAGGGACCGGTATCTGCTTCACCTCACGGACCTGCAGATTGAGTGTGGGGTTGAGTGCGTCCAGAACTAGTCGGGTCATGTCGCTGTTAACGACAGCCAACGTCTGGGCGAGAGAAAGGCGATGAGAGAAGAATCCTGGCCCGCCCATATCGAACGCGGCACCTTCTGGCAGCACCCTGAAAGTGTTGGTCCCAGAGGTCAACATTGAGTAGGTAACGCCGAGCGGCGCGTCCGGGTTACGCTTCATGTGGCTGGAACTGGAGTTCTCGCTGTAGTAGCGAAGCGCCGAGGCCGACCAATCCACCACGTCATACATCAGGCCAAACCAGCGTCGAGCCCCTCCACCCTTGGCGTAGGGCACCCAGCGGCTCCTTGGACCGAGGTCATGGGCCGAAACCTCCCACCAGCGCCGCACGTAGGTCCCGTTGTCTCCCGTCTTGTGTGGTGAGGTTGGAAACGACACGACGTCGTGCATCTGGCGAGACTCGACCATCGCTGCAAGGACCTGCTCAGGTAGCCAATAAGCCAGCGGGGCGCCATTCACTCCAACAAACGCGCTCGGCGTCCTGTCGTAGACATCGGAGAATTCTGCTCCGCTGGCAACTTCTCGAAGTACCTTCGCCTTCGCCGCCTCGGACTTGGGGCCGACCGCGCGGACAAAGCGCGCCTGCCTCTCTGGGTTCTCCGGTGACCTTTCGATAACGAACGCGGTCGTTCCTACAACCTCCCCAGCAATGCTGTCGAACGCCCGCGGACCGAGATGCGCCATCACGAGCAAACGAGCATTGGAGAGGATCGACTGCCGGAGCGATTCGAAGGAGCGGATGAACATCCAGGACTCCATTGTGACCATCGCTGTCAGACCATTGTGGACAGTAAGGCCCAGGCCGCGCTCGATGAACATAGCGTAGAGGTCCATCCGGGTGTCCGGAAACGATTGGGCTGCGAACTCACTGAGCGTCGGCGAGGAGTTCCGTGACCCCATGTAGGGCGGATTCGCGACCACCACGCTGTACCGTGATGCCAAGAACTCCGCCTGGCGAATAACGCTAGCTGCCCAGTCGAGGGCGTCGGCGCGGAGGATGTCTCCCTCGTCGTTGAGCGTCGCGAGGTGTTCGGCGAGCCGGACGGTCAGATCGCGATCGGGCTTGATGAGTGACCCGAGCGAGTCGGCCTCGGTGAACTGGTTCCAGAACTGTCCCTCTGCGGACCGATCGCCATCCGGGGTGACGAGGTAGTCCAACTCGTCAGGGCTGAACGAGATCGGGTCGATGACGCAGATGTTGGGCTCGACCCGCTTGCCGAAGAACGTGCGCTGTCTAGCGCGAGACTTCATAGTGAGTGCGAAGGCTGCCAGTGCCCCTGCGCGCGGGTCGATCTCAGTGCCGTAGAGGTTGTGAGTGAGGATCGACTCAGGAATCTCAGATGGGGCGTAGCCCTCTTCCTCGTAGATCGCGTAGAGCAGGTCGAAGGCGTAGGTAAGCATGTGGCCGGAGCCGCAGGCCGGGTCGATGACCTTCAACTCCTCGGGGCTGCAGATCTTGAGGAAGTCGGTCTCTTCGTCGACTGGTGCGATGTAGTAGTCCATCTGGTCGGCGAGCCGGGAGGAGGGGTGGTTGAGCATCCAGAGGCGGCCGAGGGAGTTCTCGACGAGGTAGCGGACGATCCAGTGCGGGGTAAACAGCTGGGTCGCGGCGGGAATCTCGGTAGCGCCAGCCTTCTTCCCTTTCTTGAACTCTGCGAAGACTTCACTTTTCCGCTCAGAGATGTAGAACTGGTACAGCCAGCCGATCACCTCGACATCCCGGGAGACCTCCTGAGTGAGCACCGCAGCGGCCCGGGTGAGGATGGAGTCCGCGGCGAGGAGGTTCGCGGGGATGAGGAGTTCGGTGTAATCGCCTTCACGCTCGAACATGAACGGCATGGAGCGGTTCCAATAGCGGCAGTACTCCGCGAGCAGAAGTGTGTACGCCTCGCTTTGGGCGTCTGCGCTGGGACGGGTGCCGTCCAGGAGTCCGATGATCGTGTCAAGGGTGCGCTTGTTGCTAACAACGGCGGGGTCGATGTTGCCGCGCTTGGCGTCGGCGAGTACCTCTGGTTGTCCGGTCTGCTGGCCATGAGCGGGTGAGACAACGCCGACGCCGGTGTAGCCGTTGGCGTCCATGAAACGCAGCGCGATGATGCGGTTGAACCAGGTGTAGGCGACCTTGTCGGCGACCGCGTCCTTGCCCTTAGCTCCGCCGCCGGCAGCTGCGATGTCGCGTTCGAGCATGGTGACGGCACGCGGTTTCTCGACCCGCTCCGATGAGGCTGGGGCGAGCACGGCGGTCAGTCGGGCGCTGACCTGGGTGATGAGTTCGCGCCTGGCCCAGGTGGCGAAGCTCTTCAGCGGTGCGGTTTCCATACGTGTTGTCTCCTACAGCGCGATGCGCTTGTCGTCGTTGAGGGCCTGGACCAGTGCCCCACGCAGCGCGTCGAGGTAGCGATCGACGTCCTCCTCGGTCTCCAGAACGCCGTGGATACCGGTGGCGCTGATGCTCTTGACCGAGACGGTCTGCTTGGTGGGTTGGGCAGGGGTTGGCTCGTCGTTGTCGTCCGCGCTGCTGGTGCGGGGCGACGCGGCGAGTTGGTCGAGGATTGCCGGGTATGTGCGTTCCTCGAAGGTGTTCGCGATCTCGCGGACGATGGCGATCTGGCTCTCGCTGCGAATTCGGTCGAGGATCGCGCTGACCTTCTGGCTCACGCTGTGCTGGGCGTCGTCGGTGGCGTCCAGATAGATCGTGCTGGTCTGGAGGGGCGCCCAACGGGAGTCGATCTCCAACAGTGCTTCATCGCGGTTGGCGACAAGCGCATCGTCGATACGGGACTGGAGCTCGACCGCGGCAGCCTTGAGCTTGGTCATGCGATTGCCACGGAAGGCCTGCGGGTCGGCGAGGAGTTGCGCCACGTCTTGGCTGCTGCCGGAGGGGAGGTAGTTGAGATTGCTGGCGTTGCCGGCAACCAGCTCGGTTGCCTCGTCGAAAATCTTCCGCTGGGCGCCGCCGAGGAATGCCTGGATGGGGTCGATATTGTCGGTTTTCGCGTCGAGCAGATCGGCGGCGATGGCGAATTCGGTCAGGTACCAGTCGTCCGGCCTACCAGCGACGGACTCCAGCAGCGAGATCGGAGCGTCGAGCTGAGAAACGAAGGGGTACTTCGAGCCGCTGACTCGTGCCTTGAGCTCGTCGAGCTTGGCGCGGAGGCGTTCGCTGGCGTGCCGGGCCAGTTCGAGGGGGTCCTTCGGCGCGGTGGGCTCGTCGAAGAAGTCCGTGCAGAACGCGCGCAGTGCCGCGACCTTGCGCTGATCGAAGGTCCTCTGCGGAGCGATGACGGCGTGGGAGTGCTTCTGCGTGTTGCGCAGCGCGGCAGCGACCTCGCTGCGCTTCAGGATGTTGGAGTCGACAGTGAGGATGATCTTCGAGGTGCCGACGAGCCAGGCTGTGACGCATTCGATGGAGGCGAGGTCCCAGCCGTAGGGCTTGGCCTGGAAGTGATCGACGATCTTCTTGACCGTGACCTGCTCACCGAGCCGGTCACGCTGCAGCAGGTACGACAGCAGCTCGTCGGCCGGTGCGGCGAGCGCGTGGATCGAGGAGTCGTCAATCATCGCGGACTGATCAGGGTTCGCGAATCCGGCGACCTGCTGCTCGGAGTAGGTGCGTCCGCCAAGGAGGCTCAGCTGCGTGTAAGTCCGCGCGATGAGGTCTTGGAACCCGTCAGTGATCCGGGTGATTGCGTCCTGCGACCCCGCCGGCAGGTCTGCGGCGTTGATGACGAGATCGGCGCGTCCGACGGCGCGGCGGATGCGCTCGACCAGCTCCTTCTCCCGCTCCGCGTTCTGGGTCGCCTTGGCTCGCAGAATCTGCTCCTCGGTCGGGGACAGTGAGCTGGTCTGCTTGCGCTTGGTGTACTTCTCGGTCTTGATCAGCAGCCGCAGGTCGGCCAGCACCCGGTCATCGGGGGCGAGTATCACGCGCAGCTCGTCTTTGCCCGCCGAGTGCATCCGAATCTCCTCCGGACCGTAGGGGTACTCGGGGGTGATGAAGTGCAGCGAGAGTTCGCGCTGCTGGCCAAAGGCCTGGTCGTCGAGCTTGTACCCAAACGCGAAGTCCTGCCCGTTCTTGGCGTAGCGGAGCTTCGATGTCTTGACGACATCGCCGAAGAGAATCTTGTTGAGCCGGGTCGAAACCTCGGAGGAGTCGATCTCGACGTTCTTGATCTCTTCCTCGATCACCTGCTCTTCGTTGGTCAGGTACTCGTACACGTTGCCGTTGCGCTGCACATAGGTCTGCGTCTCCAGCAGCGTCAGCGCCTCCTGAACCTGCTTGGACAGCGCCGGCAGGTCCAGCCCGAACCGGTTGTAGACCAACACAGTCAGGTTGCGCGGGGTGGCCTGGAAGCTCTCAACATATTTCACCAGAAACAGCGCTTTGAGCAGCCGCACCGCGAGCTTGGTGACCGGTGAGCCGCTGTCGGGGAGGTCGCGCTCGGCCCGGTCGATGGAGCGCTGTGCTGCGGACTTCAGCGAGGCGCGGATGCCAGCGAACATGCTGTCGAATGTGGCCAGCGTGCCGATCTCGACGTCACCGATGTCCTTGGCGACCTGCTGGACGACACCCAGCATGGAGCGTTCACCGACAGAGCTGTTGCGGCCCTCGAACACGTTGTGGTCGGAGATGCCCCCGATCGCGGCCTGGAACAGAGGGAACTGGTAACTCACGAACGGGTAGGTGCCAACGAAGTGGGCCTCGTCGGTGAAATTGCGGTAGGTCTTGGCGCCATCGACGAAGTCGAAGAGTGTCTTGAAGTTCGCTGACTCCTGCGCGTAGACGGCTTCGAGTACCTGGCCGCCCTTGTTGTTCTTCTCCAGCAGTCGCTTGCGGATGACCTCTTCCACGTCGGCGGAGGTGAGCTTGACGCGGGTCTTGAACCGGGCCTGAATCTTCGAGAAGTCGTTGCCTTGCTGCTTGGTGCGGTCTCCGACAACCCTGTCCATGTCCTCCTGTGAAGTCACGAACACCCAGGCCCGCCCGCCGCACTTCGTGTTCAGCGACTCGGCGATCGTCTGAAGGTTCAGCATCAGATGCGTGTTGGAGCCGATGAACTGCCCGACCTCATCGACGAAGAAGTTCAGTCGGTAGCCTGCTGGCTGCTTGTCCAGCCACGCGCGGACCTCATCGGCGAAGTCCTCGATCGACACCGAGTAGGTGTCCTGATAGGTCTTCAGGATGTCGGGAGCGGTCGATGCGTCCAGGCCGGTGATCTGGGCGTATGCCTCGTTGACCTGGCGGCGAACCGTTGGGAGCCCGAAGCTCGGCCGGCGCTCCCCCCATTCGCGACCGGACACCGCACGGAAGGCGTCCTTGAACGCGTCCAACTGGCCCTCGTCGTCGAGCTGCCGTTCGAACCGGGCGATGTGGCCTTGGTCGCCGTAGAAGCCGCGGGACTCGTCGAAGACCTTCACGAATACACGCAGCAGGGCGTCGGTTTGATCCTTGCTGATCAGGGTCGCCTTCTGGTCGATGTTGAACAGCAGGCTCTTCGCCGGGATGCGGTCGGCCTTGTCGAGCAGCGGTGGCAAGAAGGCGTCCGTCGCCTTGGCGCAGAAACTCGCCGAGACGCGGCCGCGCGGGAAGTCGCCGCCCTCCACGTCACCCAAGAGGTGCGCGAGCATCTTCAACAGGTGCGACTTACCGGAGCCGAAGAAGCCCGAAATCCACACACCGTTCGCGTTGGTGTAGTTCGTGTACGCCTCAAGCAGCTGCTCCAGCCCCTTGGCTGCCTCGTTGGTCAGGACGTACTCGTCGACCTCGGTGCCCAGGTGCGCAACGTCATCGGCCTTGATGACGCCCTCGATGGGCCGCTGGACGTCCTTGGCGAAAATCTCAGTGAGTTGCATGAGGGTCACGGTTCCTGTTCCAGAATGTTCTTGGCGCGGTAGTACTGGTCGTCCTTCAACCTGCCGAACAGCACCAGTGACGAGCCGAGGGTGTCGGACTGCTCATAGCGGCCGGGGAAGAACATGAGCATCGGTCGGCCCACCACGACGCTCTGCAAGTTGTTGAGCACATTGTGGGAACGGATGTAGGGGAAGACTTCGCCGATCCCGGTCAGGAACACGATGTCGAATCCGCCGTCAGCGAGCTTCGCTCTAATGGCAGGAGCGAGGCGCTGCTGCGGGTTGAGCATGGACTGCAGCATCTCGGTGAACTCGGCCTTGTCCAGCTCGGACTCGACTTCAAGTACTTCGTCCCAATCGCCGCGCTCCTTGAGAACCTCCACCGACAGGTCGTAGAGGTTGATCTCTCGAACCTCGATGCCTCTGCTCGCCAGCCGGTTCTTGACCCGTTTCTTCGCCTTCGCCACTTCGAGGGCGTGCTCGGGCTCGTAGGGGTAGATGAAGAACGGGACCTCGTTCGAGAGACCCTCCATCTTCAAGAAGCGATCGCCGCTAAGCACCGCGAACAGGTGCTCCTCCTCATGAGTGAGTTCATTCAATGTCACAGCGTGCCCTCCTTGCTGTCGCGAGTCGGGAGGAACCGCACATCGCTGGGTACCTGCGCGTCCAGCGCGTCTCGGACCCGCTCGGACAGGGGCGCGTGGACGATCTCACCGCCGGTGAGCAGGCCAGCCTCGGTCAGCATCCGGAACACGGTTGAGCGGAGCTTCTGCAACGTCGAGTCCTTCACCTCAGCGAGCTCCGGATGCCACAGCGCCTTCCCTCGAACGAAGCTGTCGAAGTCGTCGTAGCCAAGCGTGGGCGTGAGCAGCAGGAACCGTTCCCGCACCACTTCCTCGGCGAAGTCGCCGATGAGCGCGTAGCGTCGACATGCCGCGACCCACATCAGGTGCCCGCGTTCACTGGGGCTGGCGTCTTGCAGCAGGTCCAGCTGGGCGTCCGTGAGCACCGCCAAGCGCTGTACGACCTCTCGTGCCAGCCGAAACCCCGATGATGCCGTTCGAGCCTGGAGCAGGTTCTCTGCACGGAGGCGATCGCGGACCGCGTTCCAGTCACGAACCTCAAGGAACAGCGGCGCAGCGATGACCGCCTCCCGAGTCAGGAGGGCACCGCTGGTGAAGGACAGCGCGTATCGGTCGTGCTTCTGGGACGTGTTGCTCATCTGGTGCCTCCTTTCGGTCTTGGGCAGTAGAACAGCGTACGAGGCAGCAGTGACAAACCGTTGGCCACGGCTCCGACGCTGTGCCTCGAAGGGATCACCTGGGTGACGCCGAGGCACCGATTCAAGCCACACGATCCTCGACGATGTTGTCCTCCCACACACCGCCCTCGCTCGAACTGTCGCGGTCGCAGCCCGCCGGCCTGCGGGGCGAGGATGCTGGCCAGGCGGTTGTTGAGGGTGGCGGTGTTGGTGACGTTGTGCGACTCGTCGATGACGACGGCGTCCCAGTGGTGGCGGCGCAGGTCGTGGACGAAGCGCTCCTGCTTCAGCGTGTCGATGGAGATGATGACGCGGCGGAAGTAGGAGAACGGGTTGCGGTTGGCGGGCAGCTTCTGCTTGACGCGGGCCACGCCCTGGGAGTCGAGGCGCACGAACGGGATGGCGAAGCGGCTCCACATCTCATGCTGCATCTGCTCCAGCACGTGTCGCGGGGTGACGACAAGGATCCGCTCCCCTCGGCCGCGGCGGATGAGCTCCGAGAGGATCATGCCGATCTCGAGCGTCTTGCCGAGGCCGACGGCGTCGGCGAGAAGGATGCGGGGCCGCAGTGTCGCGGGGTCAAGAGCCTTCGCGACGGCTTTGTGCTGGTAGCCGAGCTGACGAGCGAGCATGCGGGGCGAGACGGTGAGGGAGTCGTCGCTCAGGGGGACGGCGGTCTTGCGGAGCGTGGACTCCACCCAGAGGCGGGAACGGCGGTACTTGGGTGAGTCGTCTGCGCGGACTTGAGTGTCGCGGGGGTCGTTGAGCTTGATCCGGTCCAGCGAGGGGTAGAAGACGGCGTCCTGGCCGCGGACCAGATCGGACAGGCCCTGGGCGTTGAGGACGGGCCCGTCGGACGACTCGTCCACTGACGTGATCAGCCAGTCCTCGTCGCGCACCACGACGACGTTGCCGGGTGCGAAGGTGTTCGTGCTACTCATCGTGGGATGGAGCCTATCGGTCGGCCTGGTCACGCGGGGCGCGCTCCTGCCGCAATGCCCCATCGGATGTCGGCGACGGTCAGGCGCACGGCGTTGGCGCCGCCCGTTGAGGCCTCTTCTGGCCCCGGGGACACACTGTCGGTGGTGACCGTCAAGATGGTCATTGTACTCCGGCAGCTGCGTCTACCCGTCGCACATCACCGCCCTGGAGATCGAGAACGGCTCCATCACTCTCGTCCGGCGGCGTGTCGACCCCAATGAGGACGCAATCCTGCAAGTGACCCGCCGGGCGGTGGCGGGAAAGCGCGTGAGCGTGAACCATGAGTCCACCCACGAGCATCCACCGCTCCGGGGGCAGAGCGCTTGCGATCTCGTCCAGGCGCTCAAAGACGTCAGAGATCATGAGCCCGCTGCTCCAACTCGTTCGCCGCAGCAGCCGACACCCTGACGTCGCCCAACAGATAACTGTCCAGAAGCAACCTGGCGGGGCGCGGGGTGGTGACTGGGCGTTCCACGACGCCCAGGTTCCCGTCAGCATCGAGGATCACGTCGTGTCCCTGCTCCAGCCGGTCCAAGTCGTCGGTTTCCACGAACGTCATCCAACCCTCTCCCGGGACGACGCCCAGCGTCGTCATGTCCGCAGCCGAAGGACCGACCCTGAGGAGGTCGGGAACGTGCGCCACCCGGTAGCGCGCCCACCCTCCGCCGAGTCCGTCGGCTGCGTGCGCGATCTCCACAACCGACATTTCCCTGAGTCGCGAGCGGAGCCTGGACCTCTCGGAACTCGACAGCCTCTCCGTGCGACCGTTCGAGAGAAGGTCAATGGCGGCCTCGCGCACGTCGGAGCTCCAACGCCGGCCCCGCGCCAAGGCGCGCACCCATGCCATCACTGCCACGTCGTCGACCAGCGCGAGGCGCCCCACCGTCCTCAGCGCGGCCAGATCCCCAGAGCGCACTGCTTGCTGCACGAACCTGTCCGAGCGTCCGTGCTGTTCCGCGATCTGTGCGACCGTCAACTCCATGGCACATATATTCGCTAGAACGACGTATTGTGTCAAGTGTCCACATGCCCGGACCTGGTGCAACGTAAGCTCCTCGACAGGGCCTGCCAT
This sequence comes from Tessaracoccus sp. MC1679, assembly GCF_014164775.1. Lineage (GTDB taxonomy): Bacteria > Actinomycetota > Actinomycetes > Propionibacteriales > Propionibacteriaceae > Arachnia. Next base: position 372,772 of record NZ_JACJGB010000003.1, on the reverse strand, counting down.
GAGGAGGAGGGGGGCCACCTGAAGCGCGCCCACCGTTGACCCAGGGTGTGACAGGACTCTCCAGGGGTCGGACACCCGACCCGACATAGACCGTGGACAGATCCACCCGCAGTGGTCTACTGGACACGCGCCCCTGCTGGCCCAAGGAGGAGTGGTCATGGATCGTTCAGGCGTGAGACGTCTGCTGGGTATCGAGCCTGCCCGGATTCGCATCGTCGATGCCGAAGTCTCGGCACCGGAACCGTGGGAAGGAGTCTCGCGATCACGGGTGGTGCTGCGCGCCTCCGACGGGCACACGATCCCGTGTCTCCTCCTGGAACCGGAGCATCTCTCGACGCCCCTGCCCGTCGTGGCCGTTCACCAACACAACGGCGAGTTCCACCTCGGCAAGAGCGAACCTGCCGGGATGGCGGGCGACCCGGGCATGGCCTACGGGCTCGCACTGGCGAAGGCCGGGGTCACGACGCTGATCCCTGACCTCCACGGGTTCGAGGAGCGGCGCGGCCCCTCTGGCGACGGCGCCCATGACGAACGGTTCCACGCATGGAACCTCATCGCACACGGCACTACCCTGCAAGGCACACACGTCACCGACGTCTCCGTGGCCATCGACTGGATCCTCCACCACACCGGCGCCGGATCGTGCGGCGTGATCGGGCATTCGCTCGGCGGCCAGGTCAGCTTCTTCTCGATGGCCTGCGATGAGCGCATCATCGCCGGCGTGCTCAACTGCGGCGTCGGCACGGTGGCATCCTTCGAGGCCGCCGGTGTTCTCCACAACCCGGCCTGGTATCCGCCCGGCATCGTGACACTCGGAGACTCGCCCGCCGTCGCACGCGCCTTCCACCAGCAACGAGTCCGGCTCGTCGCCGGCCGCGACGACCCTCTGTTCCCCATCTCGGGCGTCTACGAGGTCGTCGCCGCCTTCGCACCAGGCATCGCGGACCACGAGATCTTCGACGGCGGACATGAGCTACCCCCCGCGATGCTGGCCCACGAAGTCGGCTGGCTCTTACGCGAACTCAATGCGCCGAGCAGGTAGCACCTGGGCGATTGGCGGACACCTCCGGCGCCACCGACCTATGATCGGAAACGACACGACCGAGCATGGCGGTGATGACTGTGAAGACGATGACACGTCTGACGGAGGCCTACAGGGACGCCCGCGTCGAGCTCATCAACGACACCTCCCGCTACGTCATCATGAGCGACTGCCATCGGGGGGACGGATCCAAGTCCGACGAGTTCCTCAAGAACAAGAACTCGTTCACGGCCGCGATGGACTACTACTGGAAGAACGGCTTCACTTACGTGGAGGCGGGCGACGGCGACGAGCTCTGGGAGCACGATTTCAAGCACATCATCAGGGCCAACCGCGCCGTGTGGGAGCAGCTGCTGCAGTTCCACCAGGCGGGCAGGCTGATCCGGATGTGGGGCAACCATGACCTCGACCTGAGGGACCCCAGGTTCGTACGACAACACCTGTGGACCGCGAAGGACGCGGTGTCCGGCGAGATCGAGCCGTTCTTCCACGGCCTGGAGGCGGTGGAGTCGGTGGTGTTCCGGCACCGGGAGACCGGGCAGGACGTCCTGCTGGTGCACGGGCACCAAGGCGACTTCCCCAACGACCAGGCCTGGCGGTTCAGCCGGTTCATGATGCGCGCGTTCTGGAGGTATGCGCATGCGTTCGGGTTCCACAGCCCCACCAGCCCCGTGGCCAACTCCTACAAGCGGCACAAGGTGGAACGCAACTACGTGAAGTGGATCCGCCAGAACCGGATGGCACTCATCTGCGGCCACACCCACCGCGAGAAGTTCCCGCGGGGCAACCAGATGCCCTACTTCAACTCCGGCAGCTGCATCTATCCGTCGCACATCACCGCCCTGGAGATCGAGAACAGCGCCATCTCTCTGGTCAGGTGGCGTGTAGACCCCAACGAGGACGCGATCCTGCAGGTGACCCGCCGGGTGGTGGCGGGACCCGAGCCGCTGTCCACGTACGACCTTCGCCACTCGTCGACGAGCCACTGACCTGGCACTGGTTGCCTGACCTCCGGGAGGGACGTACACTTTTCTGTACAGGAGGCTGCCATGAAGACAATGAGCTACACGGAATCCCGAGCACGATACGCAGAGGTACTCGACTCGGTCGTCAACGACCGCGAAGAGGTGGTCATCACCCGCGCCGGGCACGACCCCGTGGTGATCGTGTCGCTCGATGACTACGAGTCGTTGCGCGAGACCGCCTACCTCATGCGTTCCCCCGCGAACGCCCGCCGGCTGCTGGACGCCATGGAGCGACTTGAGGCTGGGCGCGGTCAGGCCCACGATCTGATCGACACCGACTGACGTGCTGCTCGTCTGGGATGAGAACGCCTGGGACGACTACCTCTGGTGGCAGGCGCAGGACAGGAAGGTCCTCAAGCGGATCAATGCGCTCCATGCTGACATCCAACGCAACGGCAACGAAGGCATCGGTAAACCGGAGGCGCTCAAGCACGATTTCGCCGGCTACTGGTCCAGACGAATCACCGACGAGCACCGCCTCGTCTACAAGATCACCGGCGACGAGGTGCGGATCGCCACCTGCCGCTACCACTACGGGTAGCGCAGCACGCCACGGACTCTCTCGGACGACCGGTGTCATGCGACGACAGAATGCGCCTGCAGAGACGCGTTGAACCCGTCCATGACCCCCAGACAGGCACGTGGATCGCCTCGTCTCACTCGAAGTTTGTTCAGTTCTATTCGGGGCGCCAACCGATGAACAAGGTGACTGGAGGGCTAGACTTTGTTTAGTTCATTTTCCTGTTCGTCTGAGTGAACAAAGTCAGGAGAGACGATGGCCCGAGGTCGCCCGTCGCGGGCCACTGTCTATGCCCGGCTCGACAGCCAACTTGCCGAACTACGCACCAGACTCGGAGGGCTCCCCTCTCCCGAGGAGTCTGCGTACGTGTGGACCGACATCTGGCACTTGGAAGCCCACCACTCCACAGCCTTGGAAGGCAACACCCTGGTCCTGCGCGAGGTAACGACACTCCTCGACCAAGGTCGAGCCGTCGGCGCAAAGCCACTCAAGGAGTACATGGAGGTCAAGGGCTACGGCGACGCGGCCTCCTGGGTCTACCGCGAAGCGATGGGCGCAGGCGACCGCACCACCGACACACTGATCACCGTCCAGGAAGTTCGCCATATCCACCACCTGGCCATGTCCCCGGTGTGGCAGGTCTCCCCCCATCCGGACGCCACCGAGGCCGAATCACCCGGCAACTTCCGGCGCCACGACATCCATCCGTTCACCGCAGGAATGACCCCGCCGTCGTGGCCGCTGGTACCCGCCGGCCTGGACGAATGGGTCGCCACCACCAACACGATCCCGGCCCGGCTGCACGGCGGCGGCAACCTGCCCGAACTGCTAGCCGAGGCACATAACCACTTCGAACGCGTCCACCCGTTCATCGACGGCAACGGCCGCACCGGCCGGCTCGCGCTGAACCTCGTGCTCGTCAGACTCGGCCACCCGCCGGTGGTGATCCTCAAGGAACAGCGAACCGCCTACCTGCGGGCCATGCAACAAGCAGACAAGGGCGACGTCGGACCCCTCGGCGAAATCCTCGCCCGCGGGATGATCGACAACCTGAACCGCTTCATCATCCCCAACGTGGCCGGGCCCGCGAAACTCGTCCCCATCGCGGCCCTCGTCGACGCCGACCTCAGCCTCGTCGCCATTCGCGCCGCCGCCCAACGCGGACGCCTCGAAGCCCACCAACGCAGCGACGGGCAATGGCTCAGCTCCCGACGAGCCGTCGACACCTACAAAGAGTCACGCCGCCAGGGAGCCCGTCTCACCACAAGCAGGCCAGCCCGTCAGCCCCGGAGTACCCAGGCCAGGCCCAGCGGAAACGATTGAACAAGATGCGGGTGGGTTGATTGACGTGCGCATCTTTGTCACCGGATCGGCCGGCCGGACCTCGCGCACATCGACTGGGCGGGCACCCGCGCCGGTAACTACTCCGACAGCAAGCTGCTGGTCACCACACTCGCGATGGCCGTGGCCCGCCTGTGGCCCCACACCACCACCAACGCCGTCGACCCCGGATGGGTGCCCACCAGGATGGGCGGGCCCTCGGCCCCCGATGACCTGCGCCTGGGACACCTCACCCAGGAGTGGCTCGCCACCAGCGACGACCCCCGAGCCAGCAGCACCGGCGGCTACTGGCACCACCAACGCCTTGCCACGGCGCACCCCGCGGTCCACGACGAAGACTTCCAACGCCGGCTCCTCGACGAGCTGGCCCGCTTCACCGGCATCACCCTCTAAATGTCAGGCTGAGTGTCGAGTACGACTCTGAGTCTGACATTTAGCGGGGCCGGATTGCTCGCGCAGCCGGCGGCGGGCCCTGAAGCGCGCGCCGGCCTGGCCGCAGACGATCCCGCCCGCGGGTATTGACAAGAGCGGGCTGTGTCAGCGCCGCTGCGCGCCGCCACGCAGAGCTCGCGCCATCGACACGGCCCCGGGCACCTGCATGAGGAAGACCACGAACGCGACGCCGCTGACCGCCTGCAGGGGCGTGGCCCACGGCGAATGGTCTCCCCCACTGATCCCATACGTGTCGGCTAGCGCCATGCCGGGTCCGAAGCTGGCCCAGAAGTAGCCGAACGCCCCCAGCGCCACAAGCGCCAGGTACTGCACCGCGACAATCCGACCCTCGCCGTCGGGCCGCCTCCATGTGCGGACCAGCAGGCCAATCGCGACGACGGGACCAACCGCCAGGCCGGCCAGGACCAGAGGTGCGCCCATGGACTCCCCCGCCGCAGCGACGTCTGCGTAGATCTGGGAGAGCTCGGCACCAGGCACCGCCGCCAGCGGGTTCAGCACCAGGATCTGGACGGCGGCGAGCAGCGCGTACGCGACCACCACGACGGTGCCGATCACCGCAACCACGATGGGTCGCCGGCGGCGAGGCCCCTCGCCGGATCGGTTCATGTCGGTCATGGGACGAGAGTATTCACCAAGAGCCCGGGCGCAGGATGAATCCAAGGAGATTTTGTTGAACATATCCTGGTTTCGTTGCACACTTGAAGAGTGAAGTTGAAGCTGACTCAAGCAGCTCGCAAGCATCGCATCGGTGCAGCCCGGATCGCCCATGTGGTCAGCACAAGTCAGCCCACAGTAGGGGTCAGACCCAGCGGGGAACCTGAGTATTACTGGATCGGCGGGGACGACCGTGGACTGGAACTGGAGATCGTCGGGGTCCTCGTCCAGACGGACGGCGAGCCGACGATGCTGATCATCCACGCCATGCCGACAGCACTGAGGAGGAAATGAGCGCCATGGGTATCCAGGTAGGTGACGGCGCCAGCGCCGAGATCACCAGCATCGAGAACATCAACCTGGACGACGAGGTCGTCTACTTCGAAGGCGAGCGGCTCACGGAGGCCCGCGCCGCCGCTATTGCCCGCGACATCGCTGCCCGCCACGGCCGCAAGGGCGGGCGCCCCCGACTGTCCACCGAGACGAGCCGGATCGGAGTCCGCCTTCCCCGCGAGCTGCACGACCGGCTCAAGTCGGCCGCGGACGCCGCAGGAGTGAGCGAGTCCGAACTCGCCCGCGAAGCTATCGACCACTATCTGGACAAGGGCGCGTGACCCTTCCGGCACTACGCAACGGCTCGAACCTCGGACGCCGGATGTTAGGGTCCGAGGATGGTCGACCACGCCACGCCGAACCTCCCGTCGCGCAGCTTCACCGCGACGGTCACGTTCTACGAGCGGCTCGGGTTCTCGGTTGTCTTCCATGACTCCGGCTGGCTCATCCTCGAGCGGGGCGGCGTCGTTCTCGAGTTCTTCCCCCACGCGGATCTCGATCCGGCCACGTCGTCCTTCGGCGCGTGCCTTCGCCTGGACGACGTGGACGCCTTCTACACACACTGCCAAGGCGCCGGCATTCCCGAGACGATGGTGGGGTGGCCACGCCTCCACCGGCCCCGACTTGAAGCATCCGGAATGCGGATCGGCGCCTTGCTGGACCCCGACGGTTCACTGCTCCGGCTGGTCCAGAACCCCCACACTTGAAAGGACGTCCCCCATGAGAATCACCCACAGCGGCGGCCAGACAACCCCAGGATCCACGGACTGGTTCACCGGCACCGTGTTCCTCGATGCCATCCGCACCCCGGACGAGCAGTCGGCCGTCGGCTCCGCCCACGTCCGGTTCGCCCCGGGCGCGAGGACCGCCTGGCACCGCCACCCCAAGGGGCAGACGCTGTACGTCACCGACGGGATCGGGTACGTCGCGCGGCGCGGCGGCGAGGTGCAGGAGATCCGCCCCGGCGACGTGGTCTACATCGAGCCGAACGAGGAGCATTGGCACGGCGCCACGTCGGACCGGTTCATGGCGCACGTCGCCATCCACGAGGCCGACGACCAGGGCGAGACCGTGACTTGGCTTGAGCACGTCACCGACGACGAGTACAGCGCCTGACAGGACGGTGAGCCCATGGAAATGCAGGACTTCCTCGCCCACGTCCGCCGTCGGGAGCTCATCGAGAGCGGCTCGGAGCTCCACCGGTTCATGATCGGAGCCTCGGAGGAGGCGCTGCGGATCACCGCCGAGCTCAACAACGCGTACCGGTCCGCCGACGAGGTGCGCGCGCTCCTGTCGCGGCTGACCGGCCGCACCGTGGACGAGTCGGTGACGGTGTTCCCGCCGTTCTACAGCGAGTTCGGCAGGAACATCACCCTGGGCAAGCGCGTCTTCATCAACATGGGGTGCCGATTCCAGGACACCGGCGGCATCACCATCGGCGACGACACCCTCATCGGGCACGGCTGCACCTTCACCACCATCAACCACGCCATGGACCCAGACCGGCGCGGTGACATGGTCCCCGCGCCCATCGTCGTCGGCCGCAAGGTGTGGTTCGGCGCGAGCGTGACAGTCGTCCCAGGGGTGATCATCGGCGACGGCGCGGTGATCGGTGCCGGCTCCGTCGTCACGAAGGACGTGGAGCCGGACATGATCGTCGCGGGCGTCCCGGCGAGACCCATCCGCCCCACCGGATTCCGCACCACCACCGCTCCCTGAGGGCCCCACCGCCGAAGGCACGTGGGCGTCGCTTATCGCTCCCTGAGGGCCCCACCGCCGAAGGCGCGTGGCGTCTCGAAGGGTCGTAACCCAACCTGACAAGCAGTCTCGCTCCAGGGCGCGAGCCACGACCCTTCGAGACGGGCCACGCCGCTCCGCGGGCGACCCTCCTCAGGGACCGGGGGACGGGCCCCACCGCCGGAGGCGCGTGGGCGTCGCTTATCGCTCCCTGAGGGCCCCACCGCCGAAGGCGCGTGGCGTCTCGAAGGGTCGTAACCCAACCTGACAAGCAGTCTCACTCCAGGGCGCGAGCCACGACCCTTCGAGACGGGCCACGCCGCTCCGCGGGCGACCCTCCTCAGGGACCGGGGGACGGGCCACGCCGCTCCGCGGGCGACCCTCCTCAGGGACCGGGGGAGGTCTGCGTTGACGCGGCCACGTCGACCAGGCGCCCGGCGACGCCGCGCGGCGGTGCGCCCATCCACACCGCGCGCAGCTCCCTCTCGATCTGCCCACCCTCGACGGGGACCGCGAGCACCCTGCCGTCCATGAGCGCGCCGCGGACGGCGTGGTTGCTCAACACGGCGGGGCCGAGCCCAGCGGCAACCGCGGCCACGATGGCGGCGTTGCTCGACAACTGCGCCACCGGCGTGGCCCGCGTCGACACCCCCGCGGACGCGGCCGCCCGGTCCAGGAAGCGACGGGTCCCCGAGCCGGGCTCCCGCTCGACCAGCGCAGTGGCGGCCAACTCCGAGACCGTCACGGCCCCGCGACGCTCGGCCCACGGGTGCTCCGGCGGGATGATCACCATCAGCCGGTCGCGGCCCACCAGCCGGCTCGACACGTCGTCGGGCACATCCGGCGACTCGACGAACCCGACCGCCACCCGCGCGTGACGCACAGCCTCGATCACCGCGTCGGAGTTGAGGATCTCCAGCGAGACGGCGGCGTCGGGGTGCACGCGCCTCAGCGCCGCAAGCCACACGGGCGCCAGGTACTCGGCGATCGTCATGCTCGCCGCCACCGTCACCGCTCCCCCGGCGCTGGCCGTCACCGCGCCGGCGCCCGCCATGAGCCGGTCCATGGCCTCGACCACCTCCCGCGCCCAGCCCACCACCAGCGCGCCCTCCGGGGTGACGTCGGAGCCTGCTGGGCTGCGGTGCACGACGGCGAACCCGAGCCGTCGCTCAAGCCCCGCCAGGGCGCGGCTCGCGTTGGACTGTGCCATGCCGATCTCCCTGGCCGCGGCGCCCAGCGACCCCTGCTCGGCGACGGCGACGAGCAGCCGCAGGGCCGGCAGGCCCGGCTCGTCGGGAGAATGGGTGGTCATATCGCGATCATATGGGTTGCTGTCCCGAACGGGTTACCGCCGCGCGACTGATCCGGCGCACGGTAGTGGAGTGAACTTCCTCCGCGCCATCGCCCCCGGGCTGGCCGCCTGCCTGGCGGCCGCCGTCGCATCGGTCGCGGTGAACACGGTGGTGCCGATCGCGAGCCCTCTGCTGGTGGCGATCCTCGCCGGCGTCGCGTGGCGGACGGCGCGCGGCACGACCGCTTCCTGGGCTCCGGGGGTGGGGCTGGCCGGCCGGCAGCTCCTGCGGATAGGGATCGTGCTGCTGGGGCTGCAGGTGTCGCTGCTGACCGTGGCCGGGCTCGGCCCGGCGACACTGGTGCTCGTCGCGACGGCGGTGGGCGTCACCTTCGCCGCCACCGCCTGGCTGGGTAGACGCCTCGGGCTGGGCGACGAGCAGTCGCTGTTAGTGGCCGCAGGGTTCTCGATCTGCGGGGCGGCCGCGGTCGCCGCGGCGGAGGGCGTCACCGACTCCGACGACGAGGAGGTGGCCACCGCCGTGGCGCTGGTGGTGGTGTTCGGCACCGGGATGATCGTGGCGCTGCCGCTGCTGGCCGCGCTCCTCGGCCTGACGCCCACCGTCGCCGGGGTGTGGATCGGCGCCTCCACCCACGAGGTGGCGCAGGTGGTCGCCGCAGCCGGCCTGGTGGGGGCCGAGGCGCTGGCGGTGGCGGTCACGGTCAAGCTCGCCCGGGTGGCGCTGCTGGCGCCGGTGATGGGGGTGCTCGCCGTGCGGGAGCGACGGCGGATCCGGCGGCTGCCGGGCGGCGAAGGGCCGGATGTGCAGCTGCCCCCGGCTGTCCCGCTGTTCGTCGTCGGCTTCCTCGTCGCGATGGCCGTCCGCACCACAGGTCTGGTCCCCGAGCCGCTGCTCATGACGCTGGGCCACGTGCAGCAACTGTTGCTCGCTGCGGCGATGTTCGCGCTCGGTTTGGGCGTCGACCTGCGCGCCCTGGCCACCGTCGGCCGCAAGGCGCTCCTGCTGGGCGCCGCCGCGACCCTCCTCATCGGCTCCATCGGCCTCGCGGGAGCGGTCGCGATCGGCTAATGACGTCGTCAACGATCAGGCACCCCTCCCTCGCGGGTCTCCGCACCGCGGCCGCCCTGTCCTCGCGCGCTGACTGAGAGTAAATTGGAAGGATGAGCCAAGCGTCCCCCGCGCTGCCAGCCCAACCGGTGTGGAAGCGCGCCCTCGGCATCCTTGGGCTCGCGCTTCACGTCGTTGTCGGCTACCTCTACCTGACGGCGGGGCTCGTCACACCCGCGCCTTGGCTCGTCGGCTTCCTCCTTCTCTGGGTGGTGCTCCTGGTCGTCGGCATCTATCTCTTCCGACGGCACCCGCTGTGGGTCCTGCTGGTGCCCGTTCTGGCGCTCGGTCTCCTGATCGGGGGCGTCTCGCTCGGCGGAGCTCTCCTGGGATGGACCGCCTAGGGCACGAGCATCGCCGAGGTTGAACGCCACGTGGCTTAGCGCCAGCTTCTTTTGGGACGTCCTCGACGAGGTCACGCACGGGGTCGTGCTGCAGGTGGTGCCCGACGGCTCGGCGTACGCCAACGGCATGTTCTGAGCTCACCGCTCACTAGAGGCTCATGCTTGCGCGGCGATGTTCGCCCTCGGGCTCGGTGTGGTCCTGGGCCCTGGCGACGGTGGGGCGCCGCCACGACCCTCCTCATCGGCGCCATCGGCCTCACGGGAGCGGTCGTCATCTGCTAGGGCGGGCGCGATGCCCGATCTGGACCCCGCCGCCCGGCACGACACGCCGTCGAAGCCCACTCACGTGGACGCATAGGGGTACGGGGGTGGACTCGATCGGCGTGTCGTGCCCGTCAAGCCTCTGGCCAGCCGCGGCGGCCGGGGTAGACACTGGTGTGATGGCGACGCGGATGAGTCAGTTGTGGTGGAGTGCGATCGGAGACCTTCGCATCCATCCGGTCCGGAAGTGGATCCGAGCCACCGTCGGAACCCAGATCGTCGTCGACACTCGGCGAGCCCTACTGGTCTGGGAGCCGCGGCGTGCGGTGGGGTCGTACGCCGTTCCTGAGGATGACGTCGCCGGGCACCTCGTCGCGACGGAGGCCATGGGAGCGCTCGAGCGGCCGGTGTCGATGGAGGACGGCCCACCCGTCCTCGATCCGAACACCCCGTTCACCGCGCACACGGCGCCTGGCACTCCGCTGACGATCCAGGCGCCCCACGCCAACCTGACAGCTGCGGCGTTCAGGCCTGACGATCCGGACCTGGCCGGGTACGTGGTCCTGGACTGGAACGCCTTCACCCAGTGGTACGAAGAGGACGAGCCTGTCATGGGTCATCCGCACGATCCCTTCGACCGGATCGACTGCCTCCGTTCGAGCCGCCGCGTGCAGATCGCCCACGCCGGCGTCAGCCTCGCCTCCACGAACCGGCCGACCCTGCTCTTCGAGACACCCCTTCCGCCGCGGTTCTACATTCCGCGAGAGGACGTCACGATGGGTCTCCTCGAGCCTTCCGAGACGCGTACAATCTGCGCCTACAAGGGTCGCGCTTCGTACTGGTCCGCCCGGGTCGGGGACACCGTGTTGCGTGACATTGCGTGGTCCTACGAGGACCCGCTTCACGACGGGGGGCCTGTTCGGAACCTCATCGCCTTCTTCACCGAGCGGCTCGACCTCACACTCGACGGCGAGAGCCAGCCTCGGCCGCGCACCCCCTGGTCCTAGCGCGGACCCACCGCCGGGTCACCCCGCCAGGGCGAAGAACATCGGGCTGAAGTAGGGAATCAGCCAGACGGCCCACACGAACACACTGAACCGGTGGAAGTTCTTGATGGCCGCCTCGTCCTTCCGGATCAGGACGACTCCTGCCCAGACGGCATGGACCAACATCAGCAGGATCGCGATGAGCCCGGAGATGCCGTGGACGTCGAAGGTCATGCCGCCCACGAAGTCGAACATCATGCCGGTCCCCACCGTGTCACAGGCGAGGCCCAGGACGAAGAACACGAAGTTCCACCACCTGAGGCGCCCGGCAACACGCTCACCCCACACGCCCACCGAGTAGAAGACCAACGCCGCAGTGATGAAGGTGCTGGCAAGCGGATTCACGGGGGCTCCTGACATGGACTCGTCCCAGCGTAGGAGACCGCCCCGGTCGCTCCCGCGCAGGGTCAGTCGCGATACCTGCGCGGGCGGAAGACTGATGCGGCGGCCCATGCCGTCGAGGTGACGCGGCGTTTGTAGGCTCATCACCATGACAACCAAGGATGACGCCCCAACGGCTCCGACCCATGGGCACGCCGCTTCTATGAGCGCCCGCAACGGCGACTTCGTGGTGTTCGCCGTGAACGGGTTCGCGTTCGCGTCCTGGATGTCACGCGTCCCGGACGTCAAGGAGTTACTGCTGCTCAGCCCCGGGCAGCTCGGGCTGCTGCTGCTGGCAGTCTCCGTAGGCGCGCTCTGCGGCCTGCCCCTGGCCGGGCTCGTCACCCGCCGCCTCGGGGCGACCCGCGCGGTGCGATGGGCGATGGCGGTGGCCCTCCCTGGTCTGGTGCTGGCCGCGGCAAGCGTGCAGGTGGGCCTTCCCATGGTGGCGGTGGCGGCCAGCCTGTTCCTCCTCGGGCTGGGAACCGGGGTGTGGGATGTCGCTCAGAACCTCGAAGGAACCATCATCGAGCGCGGCCTGGGCCGGTCGATCATGCCGTGGTTCCACGCCGCCTTCAGCGGCGGGACCGTGCTGGGCGCGCTCGTTGGCGCGCTGATGGTCTGGCTTGAGGTGCCCATGCTCTGGCACATCGGTGCTGTCGGCGCGGTGTCGGCAGCGCTGGTCCTGTGGGGCACGTCGAAGTTCCTTCCGGCCTTCGAGGACGGCGGACACGACACCGCCGCCCCCACCCTCGCGCCCCGTTCCCGTTCGGCCTGGACGGAGCCACGCACGCTCCTGATCGGGGTCATGGTGCTGGCCGCCGCGTTCACCGAGGGCACGGCCAACGACTGGATGGCGGTTGCCTTCGTCGACGGCCACGGCCTGGACAAGACCTTCGGTGTCTTGGCCCTCGCCGTGTTTCTCAGCTTCATGACGGCGGGACGGATCCTCGGCACCAGGCTGCTGGACCGCTACGGACGGGTGCCGGTGCTCCGCGTCCTGTTCGTCTCGGCGATCATCGGCTGCCTCCTGGTGGTCTTCGGCACGCCCTGGTTGGCCTTTGTGGGCGCAGCGATCTGGGGGGTGGGCGCGAGCCTCGGCTTCCCCGTCGGCATGTCCGCGGCGGCCGACGAGCCGGCCCGCGCCCACGCCCGGCTCAGCGTCGTCTCCACCATCGGCTATACCGCCTTCCTGGCCGGACCGCCCCTGCTCGGCTTCCTCGGCGACCACTACGGAATCCTGCGGGCGCTGATCGTCGTCGGCGCCGTGTCGCTCCTGGCACTGCTCGTCGTGCCCTCGGCCAAGCCGCTTCCGCTGACGGGGATCCCGCGAACCTGACCAACTCGCCAAGCCAGGCAGCGGGGCACACCTGCCGTGGTGACGATGGTTGTGTGGCAACGATCGGGCCCTGAAGCCCGGACCTCAGGAGGGATGAGCTCTGTCAGGACTCGTGCGGGTAGTCCGGGTCGCGCGCCTGGAATGACCAGATGGCCGGATTCTGTATGACACCGTCCCGGACCTCGATGGCGCGACTGATCGTGGGGTTCGCGTCCCACATCGCTTCTCCGCCCAGGACCGTTGGGAGGAACGGCAGGAGCGCCTCGCTGATCTCCCATGTCGCCGAATTCCAGAGATACGACGGGCTGTGGTCGACGGCGTAGTAGAGGACGTTGTCGCCGACCACGAAGGTGGGGGTGGTGAACGTGGTTGGGCGGGCCCAGCTGAACCCCATGGCCTCGTCGCAGGACACGTCGACGATCAGCGTTCCGGGCATCACGCCCGGAAGGTCCGCTTCGGTCATGAACGTGAGCGGCGCGTCAGTGTCCTGGAGCACGCAGTTGACGATGATGTCGTGCTCGGCGAGGAATGGGGCAATCGGCACCCGACCCTCCGGCGTGATCGCGTGGCTGACATTGGGCGCGGTGCCGTCGGAGTCGAAATGGACGATGCGGGCGGAGTGGATCGGGGAGGCCACAGCGGCGATCTCACGGTGGGTCAGGACGTCGACGTCGTTGACCCCCATCGCGTTGAGTGCCGTGACCGCCCCTCGAGCTGTGGCACCGAAACCGATGACCACGGCACGCAGCCGGCGGCCGTAATCCCCGCTGGAGCCGGCGATCTGCATGGCCTGGAGCACCGAGCAGTAGCCGGCGAGCTCGTTGTTCATGTGGAACACGTGGAGATTGAACGTTCCGTCCCGGTGCCAGTGGTTCATCGCCTCGAACGCGATCAGCGTGAGCTTGTGGTCGATCGCGACCTGGGTGAGCTTGTCGTCCTGCACACAGTGCGGCCACCCCCACAGGATCTGTCCGTCGCGCAGCTCGACGATGTCGCTGAAGACCGGTTTGGGTTGAAGGATGATGTCGCACTCGTCGATGAGCTGTTCGTGCGTCCTGAAACCCGCCACCCAGCCCATCAGGTCGTCATCGGACCTGCCGAAGGGACGTCCATAGCCGTGCTCGAGGAAGATGCTCGCGCGCAGCTCCTCGGGTATCCGGGAGAGGTGGTCCGGGTGGAGTGGGAGCCGGCGCTCGTTCTCCTTCAGGGAGCGCGCCATCACCCCGAGAGTGGGTTGGTTCATGCGGCCCCGCGTCTGTAGAGGATCAGTTCTGTCAGGCTAGCCCACTCGGCCCGCCGCACCCGGTTCCGACAGCGTGCAGCCCGGGCACCAGAGGGTTCTCTGATGCCCGGGCTGCGGGTCCGGTGTTCGGCTGGCTCAGGCCACCGAGTCTGCCGTCCGCACAGGAAGCGTCTTCGGCTTGAACGACGGGCGCGTCGCCTCGTAGGCGGAGATGGAGTCCGACTGCATCAGGGTCAGCGAGATGTCGTCGAGGCCGTTGAGCAGGCGATGCTTGGTGTACTCGTCGATCTCGAAGCTCACCACCACGTCGCCGCGGGTGATCGTCTGGCTGGGCAGGTCCACCGTGGTGGGCACGTTCGGGTCCGCGTCGATGGCGTCCCACAGCAGGTCACGGTCCTCCTCGGAGACCACTGCCACCAGCAGGCCGGCCTTACCGGAGTTGGAGCGGAAGATGTCGCCGAAGCGGGTGCCCACGATCACCGTGAAGCCGTAGTTCTGCAGCGCCCACACCGCATGCTCGCGCGAGGAGCCGGTGCCGAAGTCGGGGCCGGGGATCAGGATGGTGCCGGTCGTGAACGGCTCCTGGTTGAGCACGAACTCGGGGTCGTTGCGCCAGGCGGCGAACAGCCCGTCCTCGAAGCCGGTGCGGGTGATCCGCTTGAGGTACACCGCCGGGATGATCTGGTCGGTGTCGACGTTGGAGCGGCGCAGCGGGACGGCCACGCCGGTGTGGTTGACGAAGGGTTCCATGATCAGCGTCCAATCAGGTCGGCGGGAGCGGCCAGGTGGCCGACGATGGCGGTGGCCGCGGCGACGGGCGGCGAGACGAGGTGCGTGCGGCCACCCTTGCCCTGGCGGCCCTCGAAGTTGCGGTTCGACGTCGACGCCGCGCGCTCCCCCGGCGCCAACTGGTCCGGGTTCATGCCCAGGCACATCGAGCAGCCGGCGGCGCGCCACTCGGCACCGAAGTCCAGGAAGATCTTGTCCAGGCCCTCGGCCTCGGCCTGCAGGCGCACCCGGGCCGAGCCGGGCACCACGAGCATGCGCACGCCGTCGGCGATGTGCTGGCCCTCCAGGATGGAGGCAGCCAGGCGCAGGTCCTCGATGCGTCCGTTGGTGCAGGAGCCCAGGAAGACGGTGTCGACGGTGATGTCGCGCATCGGTGTACCGGGGGTCAGCGCCATGTACTCCAGGGCGCGCTTGGCCGTGGACTGCTCCACCTCGGAGTCGAAGTCCTCAGGTGCCGGGACCACTCCGCCCAGCGGGACGCCGTGGCCGGGGTTGGTGCCCCAGGTGACGAAGGGGGTGAGCTGGGTGGCGTCGATGTCCACCTCCACGTCGAACGTGGCGTCGTCGTCGGTGCGCAGCGTCTTCCAGTACTCGACGGCGGCGTCCCAGTCCTCGCCCTCGGGCGCGTGCGGGCGGCCCTTCAGGTAGGCGAAGGTGGTCTCGTCGGGGGCCATCATGCCCGCCTTCGCGCCCCACTCGATGGACATGTTGCAGATGGTCATCCGTCCCTCCATCGAGAGCGCCTCGACGGTGGAGCCGCGGTACTCGACGATGTAGCCCTGGCCGCCGCCGGTGCCGACCTTGGCGATCAGCGCCAGGACGACGTCCTTGGCGGTAACGCCGTCGGGCAGTTCACCGTTGATGTTGACCGCCATGGTCTGCGGCCGCTTCTGCGGCAGCGTCTGCGTGGCCAGCACGTGCTCCACCTCGGAGGTGCCGATGCCGAACGCGAGCGCGCCGAAGGCGCCGTGGGTGGAGGTGTGCGAGTCGCCACAGACGATGGTCATGCCGGGCTGGGTGACGCCCAGCTGGGGACCGATGATGTGCACGACACCCTGGTCGCGGTCGCCCAACGAGTGGATCCGGATGCCGAACTCGGCGGCGTTCTTGCGCAGCGTGTCCACCTGTGTGCGCGAGACGGGGTCCGCGATCGGCAGGTTGATGTTGAGCGTGGGCGTGTTGTGGTCCTCGGTGGCCAGAGTGAGGTCCGGGCGGCGGACGGGGCGGCCGGCCAGGCGCAGGCCGTCGAAGGCCTGGGGGCTGGTCACCTCATGGACGAGGTGCAGGTCGATGTAGAGCAGGTCAGGCTCTCCCTCCACCGCGCGGACGACGTGCGCGTCCCATACCTTCTCGCTCAGGGTCTTGCCCATGGCTCCTCTTCTCAAACATTCGACGTGGAAATCTGTCGCCAAGTATGACCCGCAACACGCCCACCACCGGTTTGCATGTCCACATAGTGGATTGATAATCTCACCATATGGACGACACAAGTGGCGTTGGCGTACTCGACAAGGCGGCCTCGGTTCTCGCAGCCCTGGAGCGCAATCCCCTCACCCTGGCGGGCCTCGTGACCGCCACAGGGTTGGCGCGCCCGACGGCGCACCGGCTCGCGGTGGCACTCGAACATCACCGCCTCGTCGGCCGAGACCTTCAGGGGCGCTTCGTCCTCGGGCCGCGGTTGATCGAGCTGGCCGAGTCCGCCGGCGAGGATCCCCTGCTGGCCACCGCCGGCCCCATCCTGACCAGGCTGCGCGACATCACAGGCGAGTCGGTGCAGATGTTCCGCCGCCAGGGTGACATGCGCATCTGCGTGGCCTCCGTCGAGCGCCCCACCGGCCTCCGCGACACCGTCGCCGTCGGCGCCCAGCTGTCCATGACGGCGGGGTCCGCGGCCCAGGTGCTGCTGGCCTGGGAAGAGCCCGAGAAGCTGGAGAAGCTGCTGGAGGGCGCATCGTTCACGCTGACCACGCTGCAGAGCGTGCGACGGCGCGGCTGGGCGCAGTCGGTGGCGGAACGCGAGGCGGGCGTCGCGTCGGTGTCGGCCCCGGTGCTGGCCCCGTCGGGCAAGTTGATCGCGGCCGTCTCCGTCTCCGGGCCCATCGAGCGGCTGACCCGCTCGCCCGGCCGTCTCCACGCCCCGGCGGTCCTTGCGGCGGCCGAGCGGCTGAGCGAGGTGCTGCGGCGTAGCGGCGCCCCGGAGTAGTGGCCATGTCCGGTCACGTGTTCGTCGCGGGACCGGCGTCGTGGAACCAGATCGTCATGCTGGACGCGCTGCCGCAGCCCGTTTCGCACATGGCGTTCGCGCGCTCGCACCGATGGGCCCTGGGCGGGACGTCCGCCGGGAAGGCGCTCAATCTGCGCTCTCTCGGGGTCGACGTGACTCTGCGGACGGTGGTGGGTGATGACCCCGAGGGGCGACAGGTGTTGATGGCGCTCCGCGAGTCCGGCATCGACGTGCTCGCCGAGGAGGCCTCGAACCGGATCACCGAACAGCACCTCAACCTGATGAACCCCATTGGTGGGCGGGTGTCGCTGTACCTGCGCGCGCCCACGCTGGAGGTGGCCGACGTCCGCTTGGCAGATGAAGCGCGCCGGTCGATGCAGTCCGCCGACGCCGTAGTGATCGACCTGTCGGACCCCGGCCGAGCGCTCCTGAGCCAGGCGCGCGAGCTGGGCCGCCCAGTCTGGTGCGACCTGCACGACTACGACGGCACCTCACCGTGGCACCAGCAGTTCGTCCACGAGGCCTCCTTCGTCTTCTGCAACGACGACGCCCTGCCGGATCCTGCTGGTTTCGTCGCCGACCGCATCAGCGGCGGCGCCCAGCTGGCAGTGGTGACCCGCGGCGCGGCCGGAGCGATCGCGATGGCGACCGACGGGGTGCTCAGGCACGTCCAGGCCCTCCCCGTCGAGGAGGTGGTGGACACCAACGGCGCCGGAGATGCCTTCTTCGCAGGGTTCCTTGCCGCCCACCTGGCGGGATCCCCCGTCGACATCTGCCTCCTGGCCGCGGCGCGCCAGGCTTCCCTGTGCATCCAGAGCCCTGCTCTTGCGCCCCGTGAGCCGACGACGGCAGCGACCCGAGGCCGCGACTGAGGGCAGGAGTCGGACAGCGCCACAGCGGCAGTCGCCAGGCATACCCGGAAGGAGCTGGGCGGGTCCCGCGATGGGCCGGACACGGAAAAATCCCTTGCCGGATCTCTCCGGCAAGGGATTCAACTCGTAGCCCCGACGGGATTCGAACCCGCGCTACCGCCTTGAGAGGGCGGCGTGCTAGGCCGCTACACAACGGGGCCCTAGCGAGAAGGAGTTTAACACCTTCCGCAGGGGTACTAGGACTCGAACCTAGACTGACGGAACCAGAATCCGGCGGGCTGCCAATTACCCCATACCCCTGTGCGCCCGGTCACCCGGGCACGAAGATGAACCCTACACCAGGGCTTCGGCGCCCCGCAAACCGACTCCCCCCCCCCCCGTCGCTCCGCCTCCGGTCGCCCCACCCCCGGCCGCTCCACCCCCGGTCGCCCCCCCGGTCGCCCCACCCCCGGTCGCCCCACCCCCGGCCGTTCCACCCCCCGGCCGCTGGGTTACCGGCTCCGTGGCCGACCCGGCCGCCCCACCCCCGGCTCCCGTGGCCGCCCCGGCGGCCCCTCGCCGCTGTGCCCAGTCACCTGTGACTCTGGGGAGGCTCATGTCCCCCACCGGGGAGGGAGTTGAGCAAATGGCAAGGATCGCGAGGACCTCCACGCTCAGCCCACGCGTGGCCCGCACCGCGAACCCTGCCATTTGCTCAACTCCCTCCCCCTACCTCTCCCGAGGACCCCCTCCACGGCTCGACGAGTTATCCACAGGCCGGCGCTCGCCCCTTGGCTGCGAGGGTCGCAGTGCACAGACTTGGGGCGTGGATCCCGATGTGATGAGGTCTCTGAGCGACGGCGTCGTGACCGCACGCCTCGCCCCGCGCAAGGCTCGCGCGCTGAACTCCTACGCCTTCCGCGGTCAGCTCGAGCGTCTGCTTCCGGGCGTCTACGGCCGTCCCGGGGCCGGCGAGACGACGGAGGGTCGGCTGCGGGCAATCAAGGCATATGGCGACGACATGGTCGTCGTCGGGCGAAGCGCCGCCGCACTCACGTTCTGGCCGGAGATCGAGCAGGAGGGTTCATTGGAGGTCGCCTGTGCTCGGGCCATCACCCCGGGCTACGGTCTTCGCATGGAACAACGGCTCATCCCCGTTGATCTCCTGACGCGACGTGACGGCGTTCTGTGCACCGTGCCGGCGCTGACGGTTCTGGATCTCATACCCGATCTGGAAGCGGAGCCAATCCAGGAGGCACTCCGACGTCGGGCGTGCACCCTGAAACAGATGAAGCACGCGCTGTCACTGACCCCCCACCGTCGCGGCAACAAGCTCAGACGCGATCTCCTCGCACAATCTGCAGACTCGCCCTGGTCCCCACTTGAGTTGTCAGCGCACGCCGCGCTACGCGGCGCCGGCATCACGGGATGGCGGTCAAATCTGCCCGTCTTCGTTGGCGGGCGGAAGTACTACGTCGATGCCGGGTTCCGCGAGAAGAAGATCGCGTTGGAGTTCGACGGCTACGCCTTCCACAGCTCTCAGGACGCCTTCCACGCCGACCGTCTTCGCGACATCGCCCTGATCAAGGCGGGCTGGCTCGTGGTCCACTTCACGGAGAAGAGCCTCCCGACGCTCGTTGAGACCACCCTGAGTCTGATCGCTCTGCGGTCCACCTGATAGCGCGCGTCCGTCTCGGGGCGACGCGCTCCCCGGCTCTTGCGTTGAGCAAATGGCAGGGGTCACGGAACCCCGCACGCTCAGGCTGAGCGCGGGCGGCGCCGTGACCCGTGCCATTTGCTCAACTCGCCACCAGCCCAGCCACAAGCCACATCTGCAAGGAGGCGCCGGCCACCGCGACGGCGGCGTCAGGGGCGACGGCGGCGTCAAGGGGCGACCGTTGCGTCAGGGGGCGACCGTGGCGCCAAGGGGTGACAGTGGCGTCAAGGGGTGACGGTGGCGACTCGCAGCCGACGCCCCAACCACCACGCCGCGACACCGAACGCCGCGAACGCCGCGACATTCCAGCCCGCCTCAGCCCACGTGATGGTGGTCACGCCGCGCAACTCCGCCACCGACATGGTGAACATCGCGTACCCGTACGCCGCGACATTGTTGACCACGTGGGCCGCGATCCCCGCCTCCAGACCCCCGGTGACCACCACCAACGCCCCCGCCACCAGACCGAACGCCAGCCGGTGCGCGAACAGCGCCGGGCTCTGCACCCCGTGCAGCAGCGCGAAGATCAGTGCGGATCCGACGACGCCCGCCCAGGTCCGGCCGGTGGCCGACCCGATCACCTGCAGCAGGTAGCCCCGGAAGAACACCTCTTCCG
Organism: Tessaracoccus sp. MC1679; assembly: GCF_014164775.1. Taxonomy (GTDB): domain Bacteria; phylum Actinomycetota; class Actinomycetes; order Propionibacteriales; family Propionibacteriaceae; genus Arachnia. The sequence continues at coordinate 352,436 of NZ_JACJGB010000003.1, read as the reverse complement.
CCGCCGCCTGCAGCGGCGAGGTGATCGCCACCACCAGCAGGAACCACACCCAGCCGTCCTGGCCGTCGTGAAAGACCGGCATGTCTCCCACGAGGAACGAGGCCCACGTGAACGCGTTGAGGATCACCGCCGCCACCACCAGCGACATCGCGAGATACCGCCATCTGAGTCCTGGCTGGACCGAGGCCAGCCAGCGGGGCCGCACGCCGTGGACGTAGCGCACCAGCAGGATCGACAAGGGGATGAGCGCAGCCAACGCCAGGTGACCGGCAGCCGGTCCCTCCGGCAGCTCATACGCCGTGGCCGCCCGCTCGTAGGCCGCGTAGTCCCCACCGCCCCGCAGCAGGAAGCCCAGGCGAAGCACGACGGCGGACACAGCAGGCACCACCAGCGCGAACGCGCTGAACGCGAGCAGCGCACCAAACACTGTGATCGGGACCGTGAATCCCCGGCGCCGCAGCGCCAGCGGGTAGCTCAATCCCGACGGCGGGTCCTGCGGCTCGCCGGCCAGCAACAGCAGCGGGGGCTGGGTCACGCGTCCGCGACGGGGTTGCTCAGCACGCCCAGGCCGTCGATCTCCACGCTGACCCGGTCTCCCGGCTCCATCGAACCCACGCCGGCCGGCGTGCCGGTGAGGATCAGGTCGCCCGGAAGGAGCGTGGTGAACGACGTGATGTAGCTGACGAGCTCGACGATGCCACGCACCATCTGCGCTGTGGAGCCCTGCTGGCGCACCTCGTCGCCGAGGCGGGTCTCGATGGTGAGGTGTTCGGCCTCCTCGACGGTGAGGTGCGTGTTGACCCAGGGGCCGAGCGGGAGGAACGTGTCCGAACCCTTCGCCCGGGCCCACTGACCATCGGTGGCCTGCCAGTCCCGCGCGGTGACGTCGTTGGCGATGGTGTAGCCGAAGATGACCTCCGGCACGCGCTCGGCGGGCACCTCTTTGCAGATCCGCCCGATCACGATCGCCAGCTCGCCCTCGAAGTGGAGGTTCTCGCAGCCCGCGGGGCGGATGATGGTGTCGTCGGGCCCGATCACGGAGGTGTTGGGCTTGAAGAACAGCAGCGGCGATTCGGGCACCTCGCCGCCCATCTCCTTGGCGTGGTCCGCGTAGTTCTTGCCCACCCCGACGATCTTGCTGCGCGGGATGACCGGCGCGAGCAGGCGCACGTCGACGAGGTCGTGGCGCTCCCCTGTGTAGTTGACCGCGAGCCCCGCGAGGGGATCGTTGGTCAACGCGGCGATGGTGTCGGGGTGATCTCCCCCGTCAACAGCGAGTTCGATGATCCCGTAGGTGGGGTCCTGGCCATCCTTGACGAAACGTGCGATGCGCATGGTTCCCAGCGTAGTGGAGGCGAGGGAACCACTGATTCCCTAGGCCGGTGGCAGATGCGTGAGGATGCCGTAGGCCAGGGAGTCCATCAGCGCCTCCCAGGAGGCCTCGATGACGTTGGTGCCCACCCCCACCGTCGTCCAGGTGAAGCCGTTGTAGGAGGTGTCGATCAGGGTGCGCACCGAAGCGTCGGTGCCGTGCCCCTCGTCGAGGATCCGCACCCGGTAGTCGGTCAGCTCGAACTCGGCCACTGCCGGGAAGGGCATCGCGAGCGCCTGACGCAGCGCGCCGTCGAGCGCGTTGACGGGGCCGTTGCCCTCGCCCACCACCATGTGCCGCTCGCCCTTGGCGGTGAGCTTGACGGTGGCCTCGGAGATGTTGACCCCGTCGCGCTCCTCGGTGAACACGCGCCACGACTGGACCTGGAACGGCAGCGCGAGGATGCCGAGCTCGTCGCGCAGCAGCATCTCGAACGACGCGTCGGCAGATTCGTAGGAATAGCCCTCGTTCTCCCTGGCCTTGACGCGCTCGGTGATGGAGGCAGCCAATGCGCGATCCTCCAGGTCGAAGCCCAGCTGCTCGCCCTTGATCTGGATGTTGGCGCGGCCGGCCATGTCGGAGATCAGCATCCGCATGTCGTTGCCCACCAGCGACGGGTCGATGTGCTGGTACAGGTTCTCGTCCACCCGGATGGCGGAGGCGTGCAGCCCCGCCTTATGGGCGAAGCTCGAATGCCCCACGTAGGGCTGGCGACCCACCAGCGGCTGATGCGCCACCAGCGCGATCGCGTGGGCCACCCGGGTCAGCTCCGCGAGCTGCTCGGGGGGCAGCACGTCCCAGCCGTACTTCAGCTGCAGGTTGGGGATGAGCGCGGACAGGTCCGCGTTGCCGGTGCGCTCCCCGTATCCGTTGAACGTGCCCTGCACGTGCATGACACCGGCCTCGACGGCGGCCAGGGTGTTGGCGACGGCGCAGGCGGTGTCGTTGTGGCAGTGGACACCCAGGTTGGCACCGGTGGCGGCGGCGGCCTCGATGATCTCCCCCATCCAGCTGGGCAACATGCCTCCGTTGGTGTCGCAGAGCACCACCACCTCGGCGCCGGCGTCGTGGGCCGTCTGGACCACCTGGATGGCGTACTCGGGATTGGCGCGGTAGCCGTCGAAGAAGTGTTCGCAGTCCACGAACACCCGCTTGCCCTGCGAGCGGAGGTACTGCACGGTGTCGGTGACCATCTCGAGGTTCTCCTCGAGCGTGGTGCGCAAGGCCCGGTACACATGTTCGTCGTGCGACTTGGCGACGATGCAGATGAAGTCCGTGTCCGCGTCGACCAGCGCCCGGGTCAGCGCGTCCTCGGCCGCCTTCGCCCCGGCCTTGCGGGTGGCGCCGAACGCCACCAGCTGGGAGCGCTTCAGGTTGAGCTCCTTGGCGCGGACGAAGAACTCGGTGTCGTTGGGGTTGGCGCCCGGCCAACCCCCCTCGATGAAGGTGACGCCCAGCTCGTCGAGGTAGCCCGCGATCTTCAGCTTGTCCTGCACCGACAGGTGCAGGCCCTCCTGCTGCGCGCCGTCGCGCAGTGAGGTGTCGAAGACGTGGAACTCGGCCGGTCGGGTCGGCAGCATCGGCATTGATCTCTCCCAGGGGTGGTCAGTCAGAGCGAAGGATACCCCGAGCGGGCGGACCCGCCCCGTCTCAGCCAGTGGACGGGCACGCCCCACCCCTTCCCGCCCGAAAGCGCCAAGCCGTAGGGTCCTGCCCATGACTCAGACCAGCACCATCGCCGTCATCGGCGGCGACGGCATCGGCCCCGAGGTGACCGCCGAGGCGCTCAAGGCCCTCACCGCCGTCGCCGGCGCAGACGCCTTCGACTTCGTCCACTACGACCTGGGCGCCGAGCGCTGGCAGCGCACCGGCGAGGTGCTACCGGACTCCGTGTTGGAGGAGCTCAAGGGTGTGGACGCGATCGTGCTGGGTGCGGTCGGGGCGGCACCGGGGTCGAAGGCGATCCCGAGCGGGCTTCTCGAGCGCGGCCTGCTGCTCAAGCTGCGGTTCGCGTTCGATCACGCGATCAACCTCCGCCCCTCCAAGCTCTACCCGGGAGTGCCCACTCCCCTGGCCCCCCGCATCGTCGAGGGCAAAACCGTTGACTTCGTCGTCGTACGCGAGGGAACCGAGGGTCTGTACTGCGGCAACGGCGGGGCGGTGCGCGTCGGCACCCCGCACGAACTGGCCACGGAGGTCTCCGTCAACACGGCCTACGGCGTGGAGCGGGTCGTCCGCGACGCCTACCGCCGCGCCCAGGCGCGTCGGGGCCAGCTCACGCTGCTGCACAAGCACAACGTGCTTGTCAACGCCGGCACCCTGTGGAACCGCATCTTCACCGAGGTCGGCGAGGAGTTCCCGGACGTGGAGCGCAGGTACCTGCACATCGATGCGGCGATGATCGCCATGGTGGTGGACCCCAGTCAGTTCGACGTCATCGTCACCGACAACCTGTTCGGCGACATCGTCACGGACCTGGCTGCCGCGGTCACCGGGGGCATCGGGCTGGCTGCGTCGGCCAACATCAACCCCAGCGGCGAGTTCCCGTCGATGTTCGAGCCAGTGCACGGATCGGCCCCCGACATCGCCGGTCAGGGCATCGCGGATCCCACCGCAGCCATCTCGTCGATGGCGCTCCTTCTGGACCACCTGGGCAGGCCGGAGCTGTCGGCACGGATCGACGAGGCGGTCAGCGCCGACATCACCGAGCGGGGCTCCGCGAGGCTGCGCACCACCGAGATCGGCGACCGGATCGCGGCACGCCTCTCCTGAGGCTCACCCGACGGGGTCTCAGGCGTCGAGGTCCTGCTCGATCAGCGCTGCGATCTTCTCGACCGCCTCAGCGTTGTCGGACTCGACGGTGACCTCCGCGCCTGCGCCGGCACCCAGGGTCATGATCATGAGGCTGGAGGCGGCGTCCACCCCATCGTCGGCGGGTGTTCCGGCGAGCCTGATGAGGATGTCGTCGTCGTAGGCCCCGGCCGCCTGGGCGACGAGGGCTGCGGGGCGGGCATGGAGGCCGACGGAGGAGCCGACGGTGACGGTCTTGCTTGCCATGATGGTGTCCTTCTGGTGTGGGTGAGCCCGCGGCCGGTCAGCCGAGGGCGATGACGTCGACCTGACCGGTCGTCAGATCTGCAGGGGTGGGCAGGGTGGTTCCCGGGAGCGCAGCGGCTGCCGAGCCGTAGGCGACGGAGGTGGCGAGGCACTGGGCGGGGTCGGCCCCGCGGATGTCGGCCAGAATGAAGCCGGCCACTGACGAGTCGCCGGCCCCCACCGTGCTCCGCACACTGATCCGCGGCGCACGCGCGAACCAGGCGCCGCCGCCGGTGACCAGCACGGCACCCGACCCGCCGAGGGTGACCAGGACGGCGCGGATCCCGCGCTCCTGCAGACTGCGGGCCGCCGCGACAATCCCGTCCAGCTCTCCACGCTCCGCGGCCGCCTCGAACTCCTGCGGGCTGCCACCGGTCAGCTGGGCCAGCTCTTCGGCGTTGGGCTTGATGAGATCGATCGGTGCGTCGAGCGACGCCACCAGCGCGTCGAGCGCTGGGCCTGAGGTGTCGACGGCGATTCGGCAGCCGAGCCCGGAGAGCCTCCCCACCAGGCTCGCGTACCAGTGGTCCGGGGCTCCGGGCGGGAGCGACCCGGCCAGCGCCACCCAGGCCGCGCCCCGTGCGACGTCGACCAGCGAGTCCGCCGCCACCTCCAGGTGTGCCGCGGTCAGCAGTGGCCCGGGCTCGTTGAGTTTCGTGGTGGTGCCGTCAGGCTCGGTGACTGTGGTGTTCATCCGCACCCGACGTCCGTCGTCGAGCGACTGCCCGAGCACGGTCAGCGGCGGCTCGGCGTGTTCTGCCAGCGTGCGGAATCCGCGATCCAGTGCCGCGGCCACGACGGTCACCGGCAGCCCTGCTGCACTCAACACCCGCGCAACGTTGACGCCCTTGCCCGCCGCCTGCTCCGTCACGCCGCTGGCCCGGAGCAGCTGGCCCCGCAGCAGGGGGCCGTCGAGGGTCAGCGTGCGGTCGATACTGGGGTTGGCCGTGAATGTGACCACTCTGCGTGCGACGTCGTCGACCATGCTGTCCGCTCCCTCGAGGCTCTGCTTACCTCCGTTTATATCCCAATTTGACTCACAAAGCAAGGTAAACCGACATAAACAAACATTAACCCGCCACGTCGACCCGGAGTTCGAGCGCCTCCAGAGCAGTCCGCGATGCCGGGGCCAGACGGGTATCCGTCACCAGCGCGTCGACGTCCCCGAGCTCCGCGAACCGGACCAGATAGTCAGCCCCGAACTTGGTGGCGTCGGCCAGCACGTACACCTCGCGGGCAGCCCGCACCATGGCCTGCTTGACGGCGGCCTCGGCCGGATCGGGCGTCGAGAACCCGTGCTCGGCGGAGAACCCGTTGGCCCCTAGAAAGGCGACGTCCACCCGCAGCCGGGCCAGCGCGGCGTGGGCCTCCGCCCCGACGGTGGCCTGGGTGAGTCCACGCACCTGCCCCCCGAGCAGCAGAACCTCCACGTCACCGCGGTCCGCCAGCGCCCCGGCAGTGGGCACGGAATTGGTGACCACGGTGGAGACCCACGCCGGCAGGAGCGCGCTCAGCTTGGCCGTGGTGGTGCCGGCATCCAGGAGGACGGTCAGCTCGTCGCGCTGCGGGAGCAGCGAGACGGCGTGGGCGGCGATGGCGAGCTTCTCGTCCTGCGACGTCGCCTCCCGTTGGCCCACCGGGGCCTCGGCCAGCCACAGCTTGTCCGAGGGCACGGCCCCACCATGGACGCGGCTCAGCAGCCCACGCGCAGCCAGGGCGTCGAGGTCGCGCCTGATCGTCTCGGGCGTCACACTGAAGCGCACGGCGAGGTCGGCCACGGCCACCCGGCCCAGGCCCCTCGCAAGCGTCACGATGTCGTGCTGGCGCTCTTCGGCGTACATTCGACCCCTTCCTCGGGGCTCGCCCCGTTTCCAACATGATCAAACGGGGCCGAACCTGTGTTTGTGTTGACTTCATGGTCCCTGCAGGCGACGATAGTCACAACTACCCCCTCATTGTGGAGGAACCATGGAATCGAAGTCCCTTCGCGGCACCGGTGTCGTCGGCGGCATCGCCTACGCGCCCGCCCTCTGGCCCCGCCCCGCCATCCCAGCGCCCCCACCCCGCGGCACCCTCCCCGAGGAGGCTCGGGAGCAGGACGCCGAACGCTTCGCCGCGGCGGTGGCCGCCGTCGCCCAGCGGTTCGACGAGCGCGCCAGCGCGGTCACCGGTGTCTCGTCCGAGGTCCTCACCGCCACGGCCGCGCTGGTCAGGGACCGCGGATGGGTGCGCGCGGCGCGCAAGCTGATCACCGCCGGGACCCCGGCCGAGGAGGCCGTCGGAACCGCCATCGAGGGGTTCGTGACCCAACTCGTCCAGCTGGGCGGCCTGATGGCCGAACGGGCGACGGATCTCCGCGACATCCGCAACCGCGTGCTCGCCGAGCTGTTGGGACTCCCCGAGCCGGGCATCCCCACCCCCTCGTCGCCCGTCATCCTGTGCGCGGAGGATCTCGCCCCCGCGGACACCGCCGGCCTCGACCCAGTGCTCATCACCGCGCTCGTCACCCGGCTCGGTGGCCCCACCAGCCACACCGCGATCATCGCCAGGCAGCTCGGCATCCCCTGCATCGTCGCCGCGGCGGAGCTCGACTCGGTCCCCGAGGGGGCCCCGCTGCTGGTGGACGGCACCTCAGGGTTCATCACCGTGCACCCCGACCCGGACGAGGCCACCGAGCTGATGAACCGGGACCGGGAGCTCCGCGCCCTCACGGCCACCTGGCAGGGCCCTGCCCGGACCTCCGACGGCGTCAGCGTGCAACTGCTCGCCAACGTGCAGGACGGCGCCGCCGCGCGCACGGCCGCCGGCTCGGAGGCGGAGGGCGTGGGCCTGTTCAGGACCGAGCTGTGCTTCCTCACCGCCCAGACCGAGCCCAGCGTCGAGGAGCAGGCCCGCATCTACGGAGAGGTCTTCGCCGCGTTCGCAGGCCGCAAGGTAGTGGTGCGCACGCTCGACGCCGGTTCCGACAAGCCGGTGCCGTTCGCCAACCACGAGGATGAAGCCAATCCCTCGCTCGGCGTGCGGGGCATCCGCCTCGGCTGGACCAACCCGGGGCTGGTGGAACGCCAACTGGACGCGATCGCGCTCGCCGCCGCCGGGGCCGGCGTGGCGGAGGCGTGGGTGATGGCCCCCATGGTGGCCACCGTCGACGAGGCCTTCGAGTTCTCAGCCCTCTGCCGGGCCCGCGGCCTGAAGCCGGGCATCATGGTGGAGGTCCCCTCGGTAGCGCTCCTGGCGGACCGCTTCCTCGCCGAGGTGGACTTCTTCTCCATCGGCACCAACGACCTGACCCAGTACGCGATGGCCGCGGACCGGATGGCCAGCGCCCTGGCCCAGCTCACCGACCCCTGGCAGCCCGCCGTGCTGCGGCTCGTCCAGTTCGCCGCCGAGGCCGGGCTGGCCGTCGGCAAGCCGGTGGGGGTGTGCGGGGAGGCGGCCGCGGATCCGCTGCTCGCCTGCGTTCTGGTGGGGCTGGGAGTCACGTCACTGTCGATGGCCGCCACGGCGATCCCGTCGGTGGGGGTGCGCCTCGGCAGCGTCACGCTGGACCAGTGCCGCGAGGCGGCCGAGCGCATCGTCGGCACCCGCAACGCGCGCGACGCTAAGGAGCTGGCGCTCGCGCTGCTGGGCTGAGGGCGCACAGAAAGGGCCGGGAACCTGAGGTTCCCGGCCCTTTCGGCGTTCAGATCATGGTGCTACGGCTCGACGGTGACCTTGATGGCCTCGCCGCGGGCGACGATGTCGAACGCTGTGAGCGCGTCGACGAGCGGCACCCGCCGGGTGATCAGATCCTTCACCGGGATCTGGCCCGACGCGATGTAGGACAGCGCATCCTTGTGGTGCTTCGGCGCAGACCCGTTGGCGCCGTGGATGTGCAGCTGGCGGTAGTGCACCAGGTTGCTGTCGCAGGTGATGGTCGGGTTGGTCTTCGGCAGGCCGCCGAAGAACGAGATCCGGCCGTTGCGCGCGGCCATCGAGATGGCCTGCTCCTGGTTGATGTTGGCCGGGGTGGCGGTGATCACCACGTCCGCGCCGCGCCCGTCTGTCATGCGCATGATCTCGGCCACGACGTCGGTGCTGGAGGCGTCGATCGTCGCGTCCGGATGGACCGCCTCGGCTGACATCGCCAACCTCTCGGCGTTGATGTCGACCAGGACGATGGTGCCCACCTTGTGCACGCCCCGCGCGATCCGGATGTGCATGCAGCCGATCGGACCGGCACCGAAGACCACCACGAAGTCGCCCTCCTCGATGCCGAGCTGCTCCTGGGCGTTGATCGCGCAGGCGAACGGCTCGACGGCGGAGGCCTCGTCGAAGCCCACCTCGTCCGGGATGCGGTTCAGGCCGTCGACCTTCAGCACCTCCTTGGGCACGATCATGTACTCGGCGAACCCGCCGTCGTACTGGTAGCCGACGGAGGTCTGGTTCTGACAGACAGCCATCCAGCCCTTGCGGCACTCGTGGCAGTCGCCGCACGGCACGGCCGCGATCACCTGCACACGGTCGCCGACGGCGAAGCCGCCGAGCGCCTCGGGGCCAACCTCCACCACCTCGCCGGCGATCTCGTGGCCCATCGTCGTGACGCGGGTGATGTTGACGTGACCGTTGTTGCGGATCTTCACGTCGGTGCCGCAGGTCGAGCAGTTGCGGACCCGGATCTTGACCTCCTCCGGGCCGCACTGCGGCTCAGGGACGTCCTCGAGCCGCACATCGCCGGGGGCATGGAATCTCAGTGCCTTCATAACTTCGTTCACTCCTCGGTGGGGGTCAGGAGGTCGATGACCTCGTCAACGGAGGTGGCCGAGCGCAGTCGCGCGGCCCGCTCCTTGTCGGACAGCGTGGTGGCAAGCGCCGCCAGGAGCTTGACGTGCTCGTCGCTGTTCGAGGCGATCGGGATCACGACATTGACGGTGTTCCCGTCCCAGTCGATGCCCTCGGGGTACTGGAGGAAGCCCAGGGCGGCCGAGTTGATGTGGGCTCGGGCCTCGTTGGTGCCGTGGGGAATCGCGACGCCCTGGCCCAGGAAGGTCGTGGTCTGCAGCTCACGGGCGAGCATCCCGTCGATGTAGGCGGGTTCCGCGGCGCCGGAGGTCACGAGGACCTGACCCGCCTGGCGGATGGCGTCGTCCTTGCCGGTCGCGGTCAGCCCTAGCCGGATGTTCTGTCGCGGCAGGATGCCGGGGGCGAGCCGCTTCTTGGGGCGGGCGAGAGTCGCGGTGGTCGCGGCGGGTGCCGCTGCCGACGAGATCGGCTCCCCCTCGGCGTCGCCGACACCGGTCGCGGTGAGGGTGCGTCCCTCACGGATCGCGAGCTCGACGCGGTCGAAGGCCGGGTCCCCGAGGTACGAGGCGAAGGGGACGACGACGGTGCCGGGGACACGCTTGCCGGCCCGGTCCGCGAGGCCCTCGTGGGTCAGCACGACCTGCGCGTCGGTGGGGATCTGATCGACCGGCGTGTGGACAACCTCGACGCCGTAGGGGGCAAGGCGCTTGCGCATCTGGCTGGCCACCATGACCGAGGAGCCCATGCCTGCGTCGCACGCGATGACCACCTTGCGGACGTCAGAACCGAGGATGCTCACGCCGTCGCCGAGCGAGCCGGAGGATGCCAGGGCCGCCGCTTCGGCCTCGACCGAGTCGTCGGAGCCCCGTCCGAACTTCAGGAGGGCGGAGGTCACCAGGAATGAGACGACGGCGGCGGTCAGCACGGTGAGGATCATCGGGAGATGACCACCGGGAGGCGTCACCGCGAAGTAGGCCAGGATCGATCCGGGCGACGGCGGGCCGGCCAGCCCGGCACCGGTGGCGGTGGCGACGAACAGGCCGGACATGGAGCCGGCGATCATGCCCAGGAGCATCACCGGGCGCATGAGGATGTAAGGGAAGTAGATCTCGTGGATCCCGCCCAGGAAGTGGATGACGATGGCGCCGGAGGTGGAGGCGCGCAGAGACCGGGGTCCGAACAGCATGAAGGCGGTCAGCAGGCCGAGGCCCGCGCCCGGGTTGGACTCCACCATGTAGAGGATCGACTTGCCCGTCTCCGCCACGTCGAGCGCGGCCAGCGGCGTGAAGATGCCGTGGTTGATGGCGTTGTTGAGGAACAGCACCTTGCCGGGCTCGACGAACAGTGACGCCAGCGGCAGCAGGTTCGCGGCCACCAGCCAGTTCACGCCGGCCGACAGCACGCCGACGATGGCCGCCACCACGGGGCCGACGCCCAGGGTGCCGACGATCGCCAGCAGCATGCCGATGATGCCGAGCGAGAAGTTGTCCACCACCATCTCGAAGCCGGCGCGGACCTTGCCCTCGACAGCCCGGTCGAACTGCTTCAGCGCCCAGCCGGCGAGGGGACCCATGATCATCGCGCCGAGGAACATCGGCGTCCCGCTCAGGGTGGCGAACTCCGTGATGCCGCCGATGATCACGCCGGCGGTGGCGATGGCACCGACGACCGCGCCGCGGTTCCCGTGCACCATCTTGCCGCCGGTGTGGCCGATCAGGATGGGCAGGAGAAAGTACAGCATGGGGCCGACCAGGCCGGCCAGCGTGGCGTTCGGCAGCCAGCCTGTCTCGATGAACATCGCCGTGATCAGGCCCCAGGCGATGAAGGCGCCGATGTTCGGCATGATCATGCCGGCCAGGTAGCCGCCAAATTTCTGAATCCGGGCGCGGAGGCCGGGTCCTTCAAGGTTCTTGTTGACGCGTGCGTCAGGAAGAGCGGTCATCATCTACTCCCGTACTCGGCCGGGCAGCGCCTCGATGCGCAGCCGGGTGGGGGTTGCCCACACCGCAATCTTGAAGGCAAAACCAACAGAAGTCAAGTAAACCGGAGAACTTTAATGTTGGATCGTGTTGTTTTTGGAGCCTGGGCAACCAAAAGGGCCCGCGACGCGCGTCGCGGGCCCTCAGGTCGTGGAACAGGTCAGCGGGAAGCCGAACCCTCGACGTAGTCGGCGTCGTCGGTCTTGACCCAGCTCATCAGCCCACGGAGCTGACGGCCGGTCTCCTCGATCGGGTGGGCCTCACCCTTGGCACGCAGCTCCTTGAACTCGGGCGCACCCGCATCCTGATCGTCGATGAAACGCTGGGCGAACGCGCCGGTCTGGATGTCGGTGAGCACCGCCTTCATGTTCTCCTTCACCCTGGCATCGATGACTCGCGGGCCGGAGACGTAGTCGCCGTACTCCGCGGTGTCCGAAACGCTCCAGCGCTGCTTGGCGATGCCGCCCTCGTACATGAGGTCCACGATGAGCTTCAACTCGTGCAGGCACTCGAAGTAGGCCACCTCTGGCTGGTAGCCGGCCTCGACCAACGTCTCGAAACCGGCCTGGACCAGCGCCGACGCGCCGCCGCACAGGACGGCCTGCTCTCCGAACAGGTCCGTCTCGGTCTCCTCGGTGAAGGTGGTCTTGATCCCGCCTGCGCGCAGCGCACCGATCGCCTTGGCGTAGCTGAGCGCCAGCGGCCAGGCATTGCCGGTCTCGTCCTTCTCCACTGCGATGATCGCGGGCACGCCGCGTCCGTTGGTGTACTCGCGGCGCACCAGGTGCCCCGGGCCCTTGGGCGCCACCATGCACACGTCGACGCCCTCAGGCGGGGTGATGTAGCCGAAGCGGATGTTGAAGCCGTGGGCGAAGAACAGCGCGTCACCCTTGGTGAGGTGGGGCTCGATCTCCTCCTTGTACACGGTGCGCTGGACCTGATCGGGGGCCAGGATCATGATGAGGTCGGCCTCCTCGACGGCCTCAGCGACGGGGAGCACCCGAAGGCCCTCGGCCTCGGCCTTGGCGGCCGACGGTGAGCCAGGGCGAAGGCCCACGCGCACATCGACGCCCGAGTCGCGCAGCGACAGCGCGTGCGCATGCCCCTGCGAGCCGTAGCCGATGACGGCGACGTGGCGACCTTGGATGATCGACAGGTCGGCATCCTGGTCGTAGAACATTTCTGCCATGGGTTCTCCTTCTTCGGTTTCTACTTAGCCTTGTGTTCGGACATGCTCCTGGCGCCTCGGGTGAGCGCCACCTGCCCGGACTGGACGAGTTCGATGATGCCGTGCGGCGCGAGCATCTCCAGCAGGGCGGCGAGCTTCTCGTCGCTGCCGGTGGCCTCGACGGTGATGGACTCCGCCGAGACGTCCACGGCCTTGCCCCGGAACAGGCCCACGACGTCGATGACCTGGCTGCGGCTCTGCACGTCCGCACGGACCTTCACCAGCATCATCTCGCGCCTCACGGCCGAATCCCCGAGCTCGAGGACCTTGCGCACCTCGATGAGCTTGTTGAGCTGCTTGACGATCTGCTCGAGGGCGGCGCTGTCCTCGACCTGGGCCACCACCGTCATCCGCGAGACCTCCTCGCGTTCCGTGGGACCCACGGCGAGAGACTGGATGTTGAACCCGCGGCGCGAGAAGAGCGCCGCGATCCGGGTCAGCACGCCTGGGCGGTTGGCGACCAGGATGCTCAGGGTGTGGTTGTTCACAGCACTTCCTCTTCCCATTCGGGGGCCATGTCGCGGGCCACGCGGATCTCGTCGTTGCTGACACCGGCGGGCACCATCGGCCACACCATGGCGTCCTTGTGCACGACGAACTCCACAACCACCGGCTTGTCGTTGATCTCGAGCGCCTGCTGGATAACCGCATCCATCTCCACCTCATTGGTGGCGCGTAGCCCCACGCACCCCATCGCCTCGGCGAGCATGGGGAAGTTGGGCAGCGACTCGGTCATCAGGTCCGTGTTCGAGTACCGGCCCTCGTAGAACAGCGACTGCCATTGGCGGACCATGCCCAGCGCGTGGTTGTTGATGATGGCGATCTTGATGGGGATGTTGTTCAGCGCGCAGGTGACCAGCTCCTGGTTGGTCATCTGGAAGCAGCCGTCCCCGTCGATGCCCCACACCGTGGTGTCCGGGTTGGCCACCTTCGCGCCCATCGCGGCCGGCACGCAGAAGCCCATAGTGCCCGCTCCCCCGGAGTTGATCCAGGTGCCTGGTTTCTCGTGGGGCAGGAAGTGGGCGCACCACATCTGGTGCTGCCCCACGCCGGAGGCGTAGATGGTGTCCGCCGGGCTCAGCTCGCCGATGCGTTTGATGACCTCCTGGGGCGACAGCCGCCCGTCGGGCGCCTCCTCCCAGCGGGGCTGGTAGCGGGCCTTCATGAGGCCCAGCTGACGGCGCCAGGCGTCGGCCTCCGGAGCCGGGTAGGCCTCGATCGCCTCGTTGAGTTCCTTGAGCGTCTCCCTGACATCGCCCACGATGGGGATGTCCACCGCCTTGTTCTTGCCGATCTCGGCCGGGTCCACATCGGCGTGGATGACCTTGGCGTGGGGGGCGAAGCTGTCCAGCTTGCCCGTGACGCGGTCGTCGAAGCGGGTGCCCAGCGCGATGAGCAGATCGGACTTCTGCAGCGCACCGACGGCGGCGACGGTGCCGTGCATGCCCGGCATGCCCATGTTCAGCTCGTGGCTGTCCGGGAACTGGCCCCGTGCCATGAGCGTGGTGACGACGGGGATCCTGGTCTTGGCCACGAACTCGGCCAACTCCGGCGCGGCCTTGGCCAGGCCGACGCCACCGCCGACGTACAGCACGGGGCGCTTCGACTCCGAGATCAGCTTGGCGGCCGCCCGCACCTGCCGCGCGTGCGGCTTCACCGTGGGTCGGTAGCCGGGGAGGTCCAGCTCCAGCGGCCACACGAAGGGAGCGGTGTGCACCATCGCGTCCTTGGCGATGTCCACCAACACCGGACCCGGCCGGCCCGTCGCGGCGATGTGGAACGCCTCCTTGATGGCCAGCGGGATGTCCTCGACGCGCTTGATCAGGAAGCTGTGCTTCGTGATAGGCATCGTGATGCCTCGGATGTCGGCCTCCTGGAAGGCGTCCGTGCCAATGGAGTGGCTGTTGACCTGGCCGGTGATGGCAACGAGCGGGGTCGAGTCCATGTAGGCGTTGGCGATCGGCGTGACGAGGTTGGTGGCGCCCGGGCCCGAGGTGGCGATGCAGACACCGACCCGGCCTGAGCTCATCGCGTAGCCCTCAGCGGCGTGGCCCGCGCCCTGCTCGTGACGCACCAGGATGTGGCGGATCTTCGAGTCGAACAGCGGATCGTAGGCGGGGAGAATGGCGCCGCCGGGAATCCCGAAGGCTACATCGACACCCATTCGTTCCAGTGACTCGACGAGGGCCTGCGCCCCCGTCATGACCTGACCGTCCGTCTGTGTCATGCGCCTCTCCCTTCGTTGATCGCTCGCACTGTTGTCATCCCAAGAAAAAACCCCCGCTGCCCGTATCGGGCACACGAGGGAGCGCTTCGGTTCGTTGATGAGCCGAAACGCTTAGGGAATTACGAGCCAGCTAGTGGGCATGGGTACATGCTTGCCGGTGACGTGGCCGGCTGTCAAGCATTGGTGCCGCGTGGTCCGAAATGTAAGACGGCGGGCAGGACCTGAGTCCTGCCCGCCGTCTGAGCCCAGTGGGCGGTGTCACTCGGTGACGGTGGCCGACTTCGCGGAGGGGTACTTGATGGTGGTCAGGGCCCAGCCGATGATGGCGAACAGGAGGCCGAGGCCGATGACGAGCGCCGCGATGCCGTAGGACACCACAGAGGTGAACAGCGACGCGCGCAGGAACGAGGCGTTCATGGCGGTGGTGCGCTGCGCGGTGTATTCCTCAGCGGCGGCGGTGTCGCCGGCTTCGTTGGCCTCGCGGGCCAGCGCGCCGAGCTCGGCGTAGGTCTTGCCGCCGGCGCCGTCGAGGGCGTGGTGGTTGATGATGTCGGCCTGCGCGAAGGCGCTGAGGGGGCCGGCGACGGGCTTGCCTGCGTAGGCGCCGCCCATGAATGTGGAGTCACCCGGAACGGTGATGTTCTCCGCGGCCAGCTGCGAGCTGACGGTGCCCCAGGTGAGGGCGCCAGCGACGATCATGACGATTCCGGCGACAATGGAGAGGATCCCGGCGATCTTGGTGGCCTTCATGAAGGTCCCTTTCTCTTTCTTTACGGGACGCGTCCACGTCCCTTGATACACATCAATGTAGACCAGCCTGTCTAGACCCTAACCGGGGGGTGGTATTGCCAGGGGACGTTGATCCGTTAGGGCGCCCCACCCACCCTGGCCCATACCCCGTCCAGGTCTGAGGTCACCGGCCCCCGGAGGCCCGCGATGCCAGGATTGTGCGCGTAGCGAGGCAGCACGTGGACGTGCGTGTGGAGGACCTCCTGACCGGAGACCGGCCCAGCGTTGGACAGGATGTTGCACGCGTCGGCGCCGAGCCGCTCCTTGAGGAGTCTGCCGACGCGGGCCACCGCGGGGCCGATCTCGGCGAGCACCATGTCATCGGCTAGGGCATCGGCGGTGTGGCGGCGGGGCACCACCAGGGTATGGCCCTCCTGCCAGGGCTGGATGTCCAGGAACGCGACAGCGACGTCGTCCTCGTAGATCATCCGGGCCGGGATGTCACCGGCGACGATGGCGCAGAACAGACACTCCATGGCTCTCCTCCTTCTCTATCGGACCTCGAAGCCTGCCTCGCGCAGGCCGGCCTTGACCTGATCGACGGTGAGTCGTTGGTAGTGGAACACGCTGGCGGCCAGCACGGCGTCGGCGCCGGCCTCGGCCGCCCGCACGAAGTGCTCGATCGTCCCGGCGCCGCCTGAGGCGATCAGCGGCACGTCCACCACGGCCCGCACGGCCCGGATCATCTCGAGGTCGAAGCCGTCGGTGGTGCCGTCGGCGTCCATCGAGTTGAGGAGCACCTCCCCCACGCCGCGCGCGCAGGCCTCTTTCGCCCAAGCCAGGGCGTCGACGCCCGCCGAGCGACGCCCGCCGTGGGTGGTGACGCCGAATCCCGAGGGCATCCCTTCCTCGCGCCGGGCGTCCACGGACAGGACCAGGACCTGGTTGCCGAAGGTGCGCGAGATCTCGTCGATGACCCCCGGCCGCGCCAGCGCGCCGGTGTTGATGCCCACCTTGTCCGCCCCGCTGCGCAGCAGGAGATCCACATCCGCCACCTCCCGCACCCCGCCTCCGACCGTCAGGGGGATGAACACGGTCTCCGCGCAGCGCGCCACCATGTCGCGGGTGGTGGCCCGGCCATCGGAGGAGGCCGAGATGTCGAGGAAGGTCAGCTCGTCGGCTCCCTCGGCCGAGTAGCGCGCGGCCAGCTCGACGGGGTCCCCCGCGTCGCGCAACTGACGGAAGTTCACACCCTTGACCACGCGACCGTCGTGGACGTCGAGGCAGGGGATCACGCGCAGAGCTACGGCCATGGGGGCAAACCTAATCCTCCGTCAGGTCCGCCGCCACCACGCCGCGACGCATGGCGTCGGCCGCCTCACGGCAGGTGCGCCGGAGATCGCCGGGCCCGGTGGCGGTGGCCAACTGCCCGGCCAGGTCGATCACCTGGCGCACCCAGCGGACGAAGTCTCCCGCCGAGAGGCCGGTGTGCCGGAGCACCTTGGACAGGTCCTGCCCGCTGGCCCACCTCCAGGCCGCCTCTGCGAACCCGATGTCCGGCTCCCGCCCGCGGTCCCGGTGGTGGACCCGCTCCAGCCGTCCCACCTCGAGCCACACGGCGCGCAGCTCGGACTGGGCCCTTTCGGACGCCGCGTCGGGCATCCGGGGCGGCGCCGCGTCGCGCGTGGGGCGCGATTCGTACAGCAGCGTCGAGAGCACGGCCGCGAGCTGCGGTGGGGTGAGGCCGGCGAAGGTGTCGCGGCGGACACACTCGGCGGCCACCAGGTCCAGCTCGTTGTAGATCCGTCGCAGCATCCTGCCGGCGTCGGTCAGCTCATCGCCGTCGAGGTAACCCAGCGCCTCGAGCACCGCCGTGACCCTGTCGAACTGGGTGCCCAGCGAGTTCGCGCGGCCGGTCACCTCGGCATCCGTGCGCTCGGCCTCGCGCTCAAGGCGCAGCACCCGGGCCGCCTCCACCGCGTGCTCCTCCCGCTCCGGGCATTGATGGCACGGATGCGCCTTCAGCTCGCCCCTCAGCTGCCTGATCTCCCGGGCCACCGCCTCGTCGCTCGGGAGGGCGGTGTCCGGGATGCTCGGGTCGAGCTGCTCCAGCTTGGTTTCCATCGCGGTCAGCAACGAACGCCTGTCCTTGCGCTCCCGCAGGGAGAAGTCGCGCGGCACCCGGACGCGGCCCACGGGGAGCAGCGGGCCGGGGAGATCGTGTGGCTCCAGCTTGAGGACGGTGTGATCGGCGCTGATCACCTGCACCCACGGGTCCGCGCCCCGATGCGCCCTCTGCCCCACCTTCAGCACCACGGACCATCCTTGCCGCGGCACGTGGACCAGATCGCCTGCGAACAGGGTGGTGATGCTGTCGGCCACCGCCTCGTCGTGCTCGGCGCTCCGAGCCTTCGACGAGGCCGCCTCCAGCCTGGAGATCTGGTCGCGCAGCCGCGCGTAGGTCATGAAGTCGCCCAGGTGACACTGGGCTGCGTCCTGCGCGTCTCGCAGCTCGGCCTGGCGCCGCCTCCCGACGCGTGCCGCGGTCACCACGGACTTGTCGGTCTGGAACTGCGCGAACGACTGGTTGAGCAGGTCCCGGGCACGCTCGCGCCCTAGCGTGGCCATCAGGTTGACGGCCATGTTGTAGGTGGGGGCGAAGCTGGAGCGCAGCGGATAGGTGCGCCGCGAGGCGAGGCCGGCCACGGCGCGGGGGTCCATGCCCGCCTGCCACAGGACCACCGCATGCCCCTCGACGTCGATGCCACGACGCCCCGCGCGGCCGGTCAGCTGCGTGTACTCCCCCGGGGTGATATCCGCGTGGCTCTCGCCGTTGTACTTGACCAGCTTCTCCAGCACGACGGTGCGGGCGGGCATGTTGATGCCCAGCGCAAGCGTCTCCGTCGCGAAGACGATCTTGAGTGCCCCCGTCGCAAAGGCCTCCTCGACGATCGCCTTGAAGGCGGGCAGCTGCCCCGCGTGGTGCGCCGCGACACCCGCCTGCAGCGCGTCCCTGAAGGCCTCGAACTCCAAGGCCTCCAGGTCCTGGGCGCTGAGCCCCGCCACGTGACGGTCCGCGATGCTCCCGAGAAGGGCGGCCTCCCCGCGGCTGGTGAGCCTGATCCCGGCGTCGTGGACCTGCCGCACCGCGGCGTCGCAGCCCACCCGGGAGAAGATGAAGTAGATGGCGGGCAGCAGGGAGCCGCCCTCCAGGGCGATCGCCACCTCGCCGCGGCTCGTGGGACGCCCCGCGAAACGCGGATGGGTGGCGCCGCCGTACTGTCCGGAGCCCTGGCCCTGTCCGGTCTTGCCGCGCCCGCTCCGGCCGCGGGGGCGCCGCGAGTCGTCGCGCACCCGGGATGCCTCGTTCCTGCTCACCTGCAGCAGCTCGCGGTTGACCCTGGCCATCCGCTCGGCGGGCAGTTCCGTGGCGGTGGGGGCCACCCCGTCGAACAGGTCCAGGAGGCGACGTCCCACCAGGACGTGCTGGAAGAGCGGCACGGGGCGGCGTTCGGAGACCACCACGGAGAACTCACCCCGCACGGTGCGCAGCCACTCGCCGAAGTCTTCGACGTTGCTGACGGTGGCCGAGAGGGCCACGATCTGCACCGAGTCCGCCAGACCGAGGATCACCTCCTCCCACACCGGCCCACGGAACCGGTCCGCCAGGTAGTGGACCTCGTCCATCACCACGAAGCCGAGGTTCCCGAGCGTGGGCGAGCCCGCGTAGATCATGTTCCGCAGCACCTCGGTGGTCATCACCACGATCTGCGCCTCGGAGTTGACCGAGATGTCTCCAGTGAGCAGCCCGACCCGTTCTGGGCCGTAGCGGTCAACCAGGTCGTGGTACTTCTGGTTGGAAAGCGCCTTGATGGGGGTGGTGTAGAAGCACTTGCGGGACCTGGTGAGCGCGAGGTGGACGGCGAACTCCCCCACCACGGTCTTACCTGCGCCAGTGGGAGCGGCGACCAGCACCCCGCGGCCTAGCCCAAGCTCGCGGCAGCCGTCGATCTGGTACTCGTCCAGGCCGAACGGATAGAGGGCGGCGAACTCGCGCACCTCGTCTGGCAGGGCGTCAGTGCTCACCCATCAAACCTAGTGTCCTGCGTCAAGAGTTCGTGCGATTTCCGGCGCCCCAGCGGCGCCTCGCGGCGTTCTCCTCGCTCGACGAACGACCAAGTGCTACTTCGCTCGTCGGCCTTGCGACCCATCCGCTGGGACACCGGCACTCATCAACGAACCCCTGACGCAGGACACTAGCAGCGCTTCCTCCCGGCCCGGTTCAGGCGACGATGAGGCGCAGCACCCCTGGATGCGATTCCACCTTGGCGGGCACGTCGCCCATCTCCTCGCCGTCGCCCATGAGGAACAGGTCGTTCCCGTCAACCTCGACGGTGCGCGCCCTGAGCCGCTCCACCACAGGTGAGTTCACGAAGCTGCCGTTGTAGGTGAGCGGGAGCAGGCGCAGCAGCTTCCCGCGTGAGGCCTTGTGGATGATGGTCACATCCAGCAGCCCATCGGCCGCGTCCGCGTCCGGGGAGATCTGCATCCCGCCGCCGAAAACGCCGGTGTTGCACACGGCCACCAGCATGGCCTCGACCTCGCGGGGCTCGCCGTCGATGACGAGCCGGTAGGTGAGCGGGGAGAAGTGCACCAGCTCACGCAGCGCGATGTAGCCGTAGCTGAGGGGGCCCAGGCGGAGACGGATGTCGTTGGTGGCCCGGTTGACGCGCGCGTCGTAGCCGCTGGAGACCACGGCGCCCACGTAGCGGGAGCCGCTGGAGTTGGTGAGCAGGGACAGGTCCATCACGCGCACCTTTCCCCGCACCAGTGCCTCCACTGATTCCTTGATCGAGCCGGGCACACCGGCGCCCCGCGCGAAGTCGTTGCCCGTCCCGGCCGGGATGACGGCCAGGGTGGCGTCGGTGTCTGCGCAGGCGTTGAGGCCGAGATGGGCCATGCCGTCTCCGCCCATGACGGCCACCACGTCACCCTCGCGCGCGATCAGCGCGGCAGACCTGGTGAGGTCCCGGGCCTGCTCGTAGGACGTCGACGTGACGACGTGCAGCTCTGCGTCGGTGACGCCCTCCTGGAGGCGACGGACCACCTTGGGGAGGGCCCGTCCGGCGCGTCCGCCGCCGGATTGTTGGTTGCAGACGACGGTGACCAGCCGTCGCTTGGCGAGCTCGCGGCTCACTTCCCGTCGTCCAGGTCCACTGCGAACTCGCCGGCCGTCTCCTCGGAGATGCCCCGCCTGCGGTCCCAGACACGGCAGATCATCTCGGCGATCAGGAACATCACCGACAGCGGCACCGCCAGCGCAAGCATGGAGAACGGGTCTGTTGACGGGGTCGCGATGGCGGCGAAGACCACGCTGCCGAACATCACGAACTTCCTGGCCTGCCGCAGCTGGTAGCCGCGCACGACGCCGGCCATGTTGAGCCCCACCAGGATGACGGGGAGCAGGAAGGACAGGCCGAAGACCAGGATGACCTTGAGCTCCATGGCAAGGAAGCTGCTCATCTCGAGCAGGTTGACGATGTCCATGTCCTGGGGCGTGAAGCTGAGGAGCACCGTGATGCCCTTGGGCCACACGAAGTAGCCCAGAGCCGCGCCGCTGAGGAACAGCGGCAGGGCCGCGCCGACGAAGCCGAGAGCGTACTTCTTCTCCTTGGACACCAGTCCAGGTGCGACGAAGCTCCACACCTGGTAGAGCCACACGGGGCTGGACAGCACGATGCCACCGGCGACACAGGCGATGACCGCGAGCGTGAACGGTGACACCACGCCGTCGTTGACGATCATGGTCTGCGCGTCCGGCCGCAGGTTCTTGAGCTCGTCGACCGCCGAGTAGTACGGGGCCATGATGATGGCGATCAGTTCGGTGTAGAACAGGATGCAGGAGAGGGCGGCAATGGTGATGGCCAGCGCGGAGACGGTCACGCGGTAGCGCAGCTCCCGCAGATGGTCCGTCAGCGACATCGTGCCGCCGGGGCCGCCGTCCGGGGGCCGCAGCCAGGCGAGCCGACGCGGCTTCGTCGCCGGCTCAGTGGGTGCGGCGGACACGATCAGCTTTCGGCGGGGGGCTTGCGATCGATCTCGGGCTGAACGATCTCGGCGTCGACGACCTCATCCGTGGTGGTCTTGGGCTCCTCGACGCTCTTCACCTCTTCCTTGAACTCGCGGATCGAACGGCCGACTCCCTTGCCCAGGCCCGCCAGACGCGAGCCTCCGAACAGCAGCAGGGCAACGGCCAGAATGATGAGCCATTCCATCCCTCCGGGCATGAATGATTCTCCTGTCTGCAGCGGCGCGCCACTGCGAGTGATGGTGTTCAGTCTACTTCAGTGATCTCGAGGGCAGATCGAGCTGCCCGATGAGGACGCCGATCTCCTCGGCGCGCTTCCTGACGACTGCGACCTCGGCCATCACGTCGTCCATCTTGTGCCTCAGCATCACGGCGTACACCGCGACGGCGACGAACCCCAGCACGGCGATTCCGCCCACTACCGCTACCCAGATCACCGGGCCGATGCTACCCGACCGCGTCGGGGTAGAGGGCAAGGGCCTCAACGGCCGTGGCCCTCGCCGCCGCGCTCATCGCGTCGTCCGAGACGGATCGGACCTGGTCGCCGAGGCGCAGGAGCAGCGAGACCGCCCATTGGGTCGATGCCACGGGGAAGGTGACCTCGATCCCGTCCTCCGATTCCTGGACCGACGTGGTCGGAAAGTACTCGGTGATCCAGCGGGCGCTCGGGGCCACCGTGATCGTCAGCCGCCTCGCCACGTCGTCGAACCAGGCCGACGGGGGCTCGCCTCGATCGTCCGCCTTGTCGTCGAGCACGTCCACACCCTCGATGCGGTCCAGCCGGAAGGACCTCCAGGCTTCGCGGGGCCTGCTCCACGCGTCGAGGTAGGTGAAGCCTGCGACGAAGTGGAGCCGGGCCGGTTCGACGACGGCCTCCGATGGCCCGGTGCGCCCCGGGGTGCGGTAGGTCAGGCGCACCGCGCGGCGCGCCGCGATGGCGGCGGCCAACTCGGAGCGCCGGCCCGGGTCGGTCGCGGCCACGGCCACCTGGACCCGCTGCCCCTCCCTTCCGACTGCGGCCTCGAGCTTGGCCAGGGCGGAACGGGCGGCGTCCGATTCCCCCGCCACCTCCACCACGAGGCGCAGCGCGGCAAGCAGGCCCGCTGCCTCGACGGGCCGGAGGCGCAGTGGTCGACGGAGGACCTCGGCGTTGCGGAAGTAGACGTGCCCCTCCTCCCGAGCGGCCTCGATGTCGACGTCGAACAGGTCGTCGTAGTAGCCCCCCGGCAGCCCGCAGAACTGCAACACCTCCAGGTCCCTGACCACCTGGGCGGGTGTCGTGCCGAAGACCCGTGCCACCTCCGCCACGGCCACGCCCTGGTGGGCGGACAGGTAGGGCACCATCCGCAGCATCCGCGCAACCTGCTCCTCGGCCCTCACGACGCCATCCTCCTCAGCCGCTCGATGACCTGGCGGCGCAGGTCCGGGGGCGCGAGCACGATCGCATCTGTCCCGGAGGCCGCCACCTCGTCGACGATGGCGCTCTCACTGCTCAGTCGAATCCGGTGGGCGCTGAAACCCGGCGGCAGTTCGGCAGGCCACTCGACCGGCTCGATCGCCTGCCAGGCGTGCGCGGCGTCATTCCGGAGGCCGATCACCGCGGTCACCTCAAAGGTGGGTTCGAGGCGGGCCGCCCTGTCGTCGACGTCGTCGGGCACGACGAAGGAGCCGGGTTTCCCCGTGCGGCCGGCCGGGGCCGTCATCCGGCCCAGCTTGAAGAAGCGGTCAGCCTGCCGATCCGGGTCCAAGCCGAAGACGTACCACTGTCCGCGCCGCTGGATCAGCTTCCAGGGTTGGAGCCGCCGCGGCGCCCCGCCGTACCCGAAGCTCACCTCGGTACGGGTGAGGACCGCCTCGTAGACCTCGTCGAAGTTGGGGTCGCGGACCGCCACGCGCGGCGCCACAGTGGGGACCAGAGCCGGGTCCGGGGCCGCCCCGCCGGCCTGGAGGGTCTCGAACGCCTGCGCGGTGTGCTCCGCGGCGACGGAGTCCTGCCAGACCTGCCCCGCCACCCCCAGGGACGCCAGTTCCTCCGGGGTGAACGTCAGCGGGGGGAGCTCGAACTCGCTGCGGATGATCCGGTAGCCGCTCTCCTCGTCGGAGTCGGGGTTGTTCGAGCCCGTCTCGATGGGCACGCCCAATCCGCGCAGGTCCTCCTTGTCGCGTTCGAACTGGCGCTCGAAGCCCACCACCGTCCCGCCGCGGTAGCCCTCCACCATGTGACGCAACTCGCGTTTGGTCAGGTAACGGCGGGTGCTGAGCAGCGCGATGAGCAGGTTCAGCAACCGCTCGGATTTCCTCGCCGACATGACACCTCCGCCACCCAGGCTATCTGCACCGGGGTCTCGGAGGCGTCAACCCGCCTAGGGGTGGCAGCATGGACGACGTGCCCCACGTCGACCGCTACGCGCCCAGCCCCACCTCGGACCTGCACGTCGGCAACCTGCGCACAGCTCTGGCTGGATGGCTGCTGGCCCGTCACGCGGGCGGGTCATGGCTGATGCGGATCGAGGACCTCGACGCACAGCGGGTGCGGGCCGCCGACGGCGTGGAGGCCCGGCAGCTTGCCGACCTCCGTGTCCTGGGGCTCACCTGGGACGGAGAGGTGCTCCGCCAGTCGGAGCGCCTGGACCTGTACCGGGACGCGGTGGCGTCGCTGCCCACCTACGAGTGCTACTGCACTCGCCGCGAGATCGCGGAGGCGTCCTCGGCGCCGCACGGGGCCCATCGACCATATCCCGGCACCTGCAGGGGGCTCACCGCCGCTGAGCGGGCCGAGCGCAGGAGAGCCCGCCCGCCTGCCATCCGGGTGGACTCGCGCGGGGAGAGCTACACCGTCGAGGACGCCACGGCCGGATCTGTCACCGGCCTGGTCGACGACTTCGTCCTGGTCCGCAACGACGGGCAGTTCGCGTACAACCTCGCCTCGGTGGTCGACGACATCGGCTCTGCCGTCACGCACATCACCCGCGGCGAGGACCTGCTGGCGTCCGCGCCACGTCAGGCCTGGCTCACCGAACGCCTGGGTGCGCGCCCCGCACGGTACGCGCACGTGGGGTTGGTGACCAACGAGCAGGGCCGCCGTCTCGCCAAACGCGACGGTGCGGTGTCGTTGGCAGACCTGGGAGACCACACCCCGGCCGACGTGATGGCCCTTCTGTGCACATCGCTGGGGCTGGACGGCTGCCGCACGGCGCAGGAAGCGCTGGCCGCCATGCCAGGCGACCAGCGCTTCTTCTCGTCCGCTGTGTGGGGAGGCGGGATGCTCCGCCCGCTCAGCCCTGCACGTTGAGGATGTCGATCACGTAGACCAGCGTCTGAGCGGGTGCGAGTGTGGGCGTCGCCTGCGGCAGTCCGTCCGGGTAGGCCATGGCCGGGGGCACCACCAGCATGACGCGGGAGCCGCCGGTCTGACCCAGCAGGCCCTCGGTCCAGCCGGGGATCAGATTGGCCAGGGGGCCCTCCTGTGGCTGCCAGGCATCCTGCCAGAGCTGTCCGTCCGCGTAGGTCCAGGCGCGGTAGCGCACCTGGATGGTGGAGGCCTCGGTGATGGCCGCCCCGGGACCCTTGATCAGGGGCGCGACGGTCAGCTCAGCCGGGGCCGCGACCCCGTCCACCACTGTCAGCTCCGGCTTGCCGTCGGTCATGGTGACGGTGGGCAGACCAGCGGCCGGGGTGACAGCCTCGCCGGTGGCGTCGTCGAAGTTGGCCGAGAGGATGTCCACGACGAAGACGATCGAATCACCGGCGGAGATGCTGCCGTCCTGGGTGCCGTCGGGGTAGCCGTCCTCGCTGGGCATCGCGATGAGCACTCGCGAACCCACCGCCTGTCCCTCGAGTCCCTTCTGGAAGCCCGCCACGACCCCCTCGAGGGAGAAGGTGGCGGCCTCGCCGCGCTCGTAGGAGCTGTCGAAGACCTCACCCGTGGTGCCGTTGACGCCCACATAGTTCAGCGTGACCACCGAGCTGGCGGACAGCTTCTGCGCGCCGCCCTCCCGCAGTACCTGCGACTGGGTGGAGGAGATGCCCCACGGGGCCGGCACGGTGATCTCCGGGACGTCCCCGTCGCTGACCTCGATCAGGCTGAGATCAGCCGACGGGCTCACCGACACGGCCGGGCTGGCGCTTGCGCTCGGAGAAGCGCTTGCGGAAGCCACCGACGGCGAAGCCGAGGGCGAGTCTGTGCCCTCCGGGCTGGTGCAGGCGGTGAGGGCGATCAGGGACGCCGTGGCCGTGGCCAGGACGGCGCGGCGCAGCGTGCGGGCGGAGAATGTCACGCCGGAATGTTAACCCAGCGCCCCAAACCTGTTCACATCCCCACCAGGTCGAGCAGCGCCCCCAGCTCCTCGCGGGTGACGTCGCGGGTCTCCCCCGGGCGCAGGTTGCCGAGCCTAATCGGGCCGATCTCGGTGCGTGAGAGCCTGTCGACCGGGTGGCCGACGGTGTCCATCATGCGGCGGACGATGCGGTTGCGGCCCTCGTGCAACGTGATGGCCAGGAGGGTGCGGTCCTGGCCACGGGAGATGAGTTTGACCTTGTCCGGGCGGACCGGGCCGTCCTCGAGGATGACGCCCTTCTCGAGGCGCCGGATGATCCTGTTGTCCATCACGCCCGCGGCCTGCACCGTGTAGGTCTTGGGGACCTGGTAGCTCGGGTGGGCCAGGCGGTGCGCGAAGTCGCCGTCGTTGGTGAGGACGATCAGCCCTTCGGTGTCGGTGTCGAGGCGGCCCACATGGAACAGCCGTTCCTTGGTGGCCGGCAGGTAGTCGCTCAGCGTGGGGCGACCTTCGGGGTCCTCCAGCGTGGAGACCACGCCTCTGGGCTTGTTCAGGACGAGGTAGAGGTGCCTGCGGGGCGGGGGGATCCGGGAGCCGTCGACGCGGATCTGGTCTGTTTCCGGGTTGACCCGACGGCCCTGTTCGGTGACCACCTTGCCGTTGACTTCGACGCGGCCCTCGTCGATGAGAATCTCACTGGCGCGGCGCGACGCGATTCCCGCCGCCGCCAGCACCTTCTGCAACCGCGTGCCCTCGGTCTCCTCAGCCATCGCTGCCCTCGCTCTCAGGCCCGGCCCCGGCGGCCTCAACGGCGGCCAGCTGACCAAGCTCAGCCTCCAAGGCTACGGCGTCCGGCAGCAGCGGCGCCAAGTCGGGCAGTTCTTTCAGCGAGTTGAGCCCCAACTTCTGCAGGAACAGCGGCGTGGTAGCGAAGGTCATGGCTCCGGTCAGGTGGTCCTCGCCCGACTCGCGGATGAGGCCGCGCACGAGCAGCGTCTTCACGACGCCGTCGACGTTGACGCCCCGCACGGCCGAGATCCGACCCCTGGAGACGGGCTGCAGATAGGCGATGACCGACAGCGTCTCCAGCGCGGCCTGCGTGAGGCGCGCCCGCTGATCCGAGACCAGCCATGCCTCCAGCACATCGGAGAGGTCCTCCCTGGTGGCGAACCGCCAGCCCCCGGCGACGGCACGCAGCTGGATCCCGCGACCGTGCAGCTCGTAGAACCGCGCGATGGCCTCCAACTCGCCCTGCACCTCCGCCGACGGCGCCTCCAGCGCGGCTGCCAGCTCGTCGGCCGGCACGGGTTCGGTGGCCATCAGCAACATGGCCTCCAGCGCGGCTGCGATACTCATGCGTCCTCCAGTTCGGGTTGTGGGCCGTAGTCGTCGGTGACCTCGACGGCGGCCTGATCGCCGGCTGTCCACCGGACGGTCAGTTCGCCCAGCGGTGACATCTGGTCCAGGGACACCTGCTGGGCCCGGAACAGCTCGAGGATCGCCAGGAAGCGGACCACGACGGTGAGTCGGTCGCAGCCGCCGACGAGCACCCGGAACGAGGCGGAACCGTCGCGGCGGAGCCGGTCGGCGAGGAGGTTGGCCTGCTCGGCCAGGCTCACCGTGGAGCCGTGGAGGTGGGCCAGCTCCACCACGGGCTCTGGCCTGGGCGCCATGGCCGCCGCGGCCAGCCGTGCCACGTCGGCGGGGCTGAGGCCCAGCTCAACCTCGGGCATCACGCCGCGGAACTTGTCGTCGAGGCCTCCCGGGCGCCAGTGGATGGAGTCGGCGGCCGTCATGGTTTCGGCCAGCCACGTCGCGATCTGTTTGAACGCCCGATACTGCAGGAGCCGGGCGAACAGGAGGTCCCGGGCCTCGAGCGCCGCGTAGTCCTCCGGGTCCGTCACCTCGCCGCCGGGCAGGAGCCGAGCCGCCTTGAGGTCCAACAGCGTCGAGGCCACGACGAGGAATGCGCTGGTCTTCTCCAGGTCCCACACTGCGCCCCCCAGCTTCACGTGGGAGATGAACTCGTCGGTCACCTGTGACAGCGCCACCTCGGTGACGTCCAGCTCACGGCGCGAGATCAGGTGCAGGAGCAGGTCGAAGGGCCCTTCGAAGTTCCTCAGGTGCACCTCGAAGCCGTCCACCCCATCGTGGCGCTCCATCGCAGTGGCGCGGCTCACTGCTGTGTGAGCTCGCTCACCAGGAAGCTGTCGCCGCCGTTGGCAGTCAGGTCCGCGATGGCCCGCGAGACCGCCAGCCTGACGATCCGCCCCCGGTCCACCCGGATGCCGTGCTCGCGGCGCAGCTGCCCGTTGGCGTCCTCCAGGGCGATGAGTTCATCATCGCTGAAGTAGACCGTGATCTTCTGCGAGTGCCGGACCCGTCCAGTGGCACGGGGCGTGGCCTCGCCGTCGTCCCGGGCCTCAGGCTCGGCAGCGGCGTTCTGCTGCGTCTCCGCCTGCACTGGCTCGCGGGTGGGTCGGAACAGCTCGGATGCTCCGGGCAGTGAGGCGCGTCGCTTCACTGGTCCTGGCATCGCAGCAGCACCTCCCGGGCGAGTTGGCGGTAGGCTTCCGCTCCCGGCGAGGCCGTCGCATAGGTGGTGATGGGCTCTCCCGCGACGGTGGTCTCGGGGAACTTGATGGTGCGGCGGATGACCGTGTGGAACACCTCGTCGCCGAACGCCTGCACCACGCGCTCCAGCACCTCGCGACCATGCAGCGTGCGGGCGTCGTACATCGTGCCGAGGATGCCGAGCAGCTGGAGGTCTGGGTTCAGCCGATCCTGCACCTTGGAGATGGTGTCGGTGAGCAGGGCGATGCCGCGCAGCGCGAAGAACTCACACTCCAGCGGCATGATCACGTAGTCGCTGGCCGTGAGCGCGTTGATGGTGAGCAGCCCCAGGCTGGGCGCGCAGTCGATCAGGATGAAGTCGTAGTGGGGGCGCAATTTGGACAGCACGCGCAGCAGGGTCTGCTCGCGGGCCACCTCGCTGACGAGCTGCACCTCGGCCGCAGACAGGTCGATGTTGCTGGGGAGCACATCGAGGCCCTCGACGCTGGTCTGGGTGATCACGTCCATCGCGTCGATGCCCCGGGTGAGCAGCAGGTTGTAGATCGACAGATTGAGGGTGTGGGGGTTCACGCCGAGCCCGACCGACAGCGACCCCTGCGGATCGAAGTCCACCAGGAGCACCGAACGGCCGAGCTCCGCCAGCGCCGCGCCCAGGTTGATGGTGGTGGTGGTCTTCCCCACGCCGCCCTTCTGGTTGCACATCGACACGATGGTGGCGTGCTTGCGTCCCGGCGCCACCGGCAGTGGCTCAGGAAACACGGGAAGGGGGCGCCCGGTGGGTCCCATGGTCCCCGAATCCACCAGCGTTGAAGGCCCGGGCGCGTCCGGGACGTTGAATGTGGGCGCCTCGAACAGCCCGTCTTCAGCCACCTGTCGGCCTCCTCGTCTCAGTGTCCGATTCAGCCTAGTATGCCGTGCCCTGCATCCCTGACGTGGGTCGCACCGTCAGCGGGCCCGCGGATGCGCTGCGGCATGTACCTCGCGGAGGTGCTCGATGGTGACCAGGGTATAGATCTGGGTCGTCGCCACCGAGGCGTGGCCCAACAACTCCTGCACCACGCGCAGGTCCGCCCCGCCGTCGAGCAGGTGGGTGGCGAAGGAGTGCCTGAGGGAGTGCGGCGAGACATCCACTGCGATCCCGGCCGCCGCGGCCGCGCGCTGAAGGACGGCCCAGGCCGATTGGCGGCTGAGCCGCTTCCCCTGCTGGTTCAGCAGCAGCGCAGGGTCGTGTCGTGACGCCGCACCCGCGAGGACCGGCCGTGACCTCACCAGGTACGCGTCAAGTGCCTGAGCCGCGTAGGACCCGAGGGGGACGGCCCGCTCCTTGCTGCCCTTGCCGCGCAGCCGCAGCCCGGCGTCCGGGGCAGCGAGGGCGGCCGTCGCCTCGTCGACGTCCATTCCGCATACTTCGGAGACGCGGGCGCCCGTGCCGTAGAGGAGCTCCAGAAGCGCCGCGTCCCGGAGTCCGACCACCTCCGACCGGTCCGGTGCGTCGAGGATCCGCGTCACCTCGTCGACGCTGAGTGCCTTGGGGAGGCGCTGCTCGAGCTTGGGCGGGGAGATATCGGCGGCGGGGTTCGTCTCCGCCATCCCCTCGTCGGCCGCGAACTGGTGCAGGGTGCGGATGCTGGCCACGTGCCTCGCCACGGACGACCTGGCCTGCACGGCGCTGAGCTCCCGGACATAGGCGCTCACCTCGACGGGGGTGACCTCGCCGATGGCCTCGATGCCACGCCCCGCCAGGAAGGCGGCGTAGCCGGTCAGGTCGCGGCGATAGGCGGCGATCGTGTTGGCCGCCAGCCCCCGCTCCACCCGCGCGTGGTTGAGGTAATCGGCCACCGCGTCGGTGATGCTACTCACTCCCGGATCGGCCACGGGGCGCTGGGGGCCCGCAGCCGGTCCACCGATCCGGTCAGGCGCGCCACCTCGAGGGCCAAGACGCCGGCGACGAGCGTGGGGCTCTGACAGCGGCCCCCCATCACCGCGGCGACCAGCTCGGCGCGCGGCACCCACTCCCATGTCATGTGCGCCTCCTCGCCCTCCAGGACGAAGCCGACGGGGCGCTCCGCCGGGGCAAGGTCGCGGGCGAGGAAGATCCTCAGCGACTCCTCACAGGCGCCCGGCGTGGTGCACATGTCCACCAGGACGTCCCATCGCGACGCCTGAAGCTCCGCCTCCTCGGCGAGCTCGCGCTGGGCCGCAACCACCCACTCCTCCCCGTCGAGGTCGAGGAGCCCGGCGGGGATCTCCACCAGCTCCATCCGTACCGGGTGCCGGTACTGGCGCAGGACCGCGATGTCGTCGCTGTCCTGCCTCCATGCCACCACGGCCACCGCTCCGGGGTGGGTGAGGTACTGCCTGTCCATCACCTCGCCCGACGGCGTGGTCACCTGTTCGTCGACGAACGCGGACACCCGCCCCTCGCCCAGGACGGTGCGGGACCGGACCGGCCAGCTCATCGGCTCGTCACTGCGCATCTGCGGCGGCCTCCCGTCGCGCGAGCGCGGCCTCGATGAGCCCGACGAAGAGGGGGTGTGGCCGGGTGGGCCTGGACTTCAGTTCGGGGTGGGCCTGCGTGCCCACGTAGTAGGGATGGACCGCCTTCGGGAGCTCGACGAACTCGACGAGCCGCCCGTCCGGGGAGGTGCCGGAGATGACGAGCCCCGCCTCCTCCAGCTGACCGCGGTAGGCGTTGTTGACCTCGTAGCGGTGACGGTGCCGCTCCGTCACCCGCAGCGCGCCGTACGCCGACGCCACCACGCTGCCCTCGACGAGGACGGCCGGGTAGGAGCCGAGCCGCATGGTGCCGCCGAGGTCTCCCCCGCCGTCGACGATGCTGACCTGCTCGGCCATCGTGGCGATCACGGGGTGGTGGGTGTGGGGGTCGAACTCGCTGGAGGCCGCGTCACCGATGCCGGCGAGGCTACGGGCGGCCTCGATCACCATGCACTGGAGCCCGAGACACAGGCCGAGGGTGGGGATGCGGTGCTCACGGGCGTAGGTGAGCGCACCCAGCTTCCCCTCCACGCCGCGGATGCCGAATCCGCCCGGCACGCAGATGGCGTCGACATCGGAGAGCCGGCTCGCCGCCCCCTCGGGGGAGTCGCATTCATCGGAGGCGACCCACCGGATCTTCACGCTGGCCCAGTGGGCGAATCCGGCGGCCCGCAGCGCCTCGGACACCGACAGGTACGCGTCCGGCAGGTCGATGTACTTCCCGACGAGGGCCACCGTGAGCGCGTGCCGGGGATGCTCGACGCGCTCGAGAAGGTTGTTCCACGGCTTCCATTTCACATCCCGGAAGCTGAGGTTAAGGCGGCGGACCACATACGCGTCGAGGCCCTCGTCGTGGATGACCCTGGGGATGGCATAGATGCTGGGCGCATCAGGGCAGCTGACCACCGCCTCCTCGTCGACGTCGCACATGAGGGCGATCTTGCGCTTGAGCGGCTGCGAGATCTCCAACTCGGAGCGGCACACGATGGCATCGGGCTGGATGCCCACCTGGCGGAGCGCTGCGACCGAGTGCTGGGTGGGCTTTGTCTTCATCTCCCCCGAGGGCTTGATGTAGGGAACCAGGGAGACGTGCAGGAAGAACACGTTGCCGCGGCCGATCTCGTGACGGACCTGCCGGGCGGCCTCCAGGAAGGGCAGCGATTCGATGTCGCCGACGGTGCCACCGATTTCGTGGATCACGACGTCGACGCCCTCGGCCTCCATGGCCATCATGCGGTCGCGGATCTCGCCGGTGATGTGCGGGATGACCTGCACGGTGTCGCCCAGGTAGTCGCCGCGCCGCTCCTTCGCGATGACCGTCGAGTAGACCTTGCCGGTGGTCACGTTGGCATCGCCGGTGAGGTTGACGTCCAGGAACCGCTCGTAGTGGCCGATGTCCAGGTCCGTCTCGGCACCGTCTTCAGTGACGAACACCTCGCCGTGCTGGAACGGGTTCATGGTCCCCGGGTCGACGTTGAGGTAGGGATCCAGCTTCTGCATCGTCACGCGGAGCCCACGTGCGACCAGGAGGTTGCCGAGGCTGGAGGCCGTGAGCCCCTTGCCGAGCGACGACACCACTCCGCCGGTCACAAAAATATGCTTGGTGATCTTCGAGTTCTCCACGGAACTTCAGCCTATGGGGTTGAGGGCGCCGAAGTACAGCCGCGCCGGGGGTCGAAACGAGAACGTAACACCTTGGGCGTTACCGGTGGCGGGCCCTCTCCAGCAGCTCCGCGGCGTGCTCCACGCCCTTCTCCGAGGAGGCCTGGCCGCCCATCATCCGGGCCAGCTCCGCGGCCCGCTCGTCCTCGTCGAGCCGCCTGACCCCTGAGGTGGTGACCTGACCGTCCGAGGACTTGTGGACCACGAAGTGTGCGTCGGCGAAGGCCGCCACCTGCGCCAGGTGGGTGACGACGATCACCTGGGACCGCAAGGCGAGCCGCTGCAGCCGCCGACCGATCTCCAGACCCACGGCACCGCCCACCCCTGCGTCCACCTCGTCGAAGACGAAGGTGTGGCCCTCCGCGCCCGAGGCGAGCACCACCTCCAGCGCCAGGCGGACCCGCGACAACTCACCGCCAGAGGCCACCTTGCCCAGCGGCGCGGGCGAGGAGCCCGGATTGGCTGAGAACAGGAGCTCGATCCGGTCCGCCCCGTGCGGTCCCAGCGGCGCCTCCCCCACTTCGAAGCGCAGCTCGGCGTGCGGCATGGCCAGCGCCGCGAGCTCGTCCCGGACCCGGGTGGACAGCTCGGTCGCAGCCCGTCGCCGGGCCTCGGAGATGGCGGCGGCATCGGCGGCCAGCTGCGCGTCCAGCTGGGTCAGGCGGGTGCGCAGCTCTGTGATCCGCTCGTCGCTCCCGACGAGCTGTCCAAGCCGATCCTCCGCCGCGTCGGCCCACTCCAGCACCTCCTCGACGGTGGCGCCGTACTTGCGGGTCAGACCGGCCAGCTGCGCGCGGCGCGCCCCCACCGCCTCCAGTCGCAGCGGGTCGGCCACCAGGTCGTCCAGGTAGCCCGCCACCTCGGCCGCCAGGTCGTTGGCCAGCATGCCCAGCTCCACCGCGCGCGCCGCGAGGGCGCCGGCCCGGTCGTCGCGGTCAGCCAGCTGCGCGAGCGCCTTGCGCGCCTCACCGAGGAGCGCGACGGCGCTGGGCGCGTCGAAGTCCGTCTCGGAGCCGCTGAGGTCCTGCTGGGCGAGGCTGCCGAGGCGTCGCAGATCGTCGAGGTCCATGAGGAGCGATTGCTCCGCTGCCAGCGCACGGTCCTCGCCCGGCTGCGGGTCGACGGACCTGATCTCCCCGAGCCCGAAGCGCAGCATGTCGGCTTCGCGTGCCCGGGCCATCGCCTCGTTCTCGAGCAGGTGCAGCTCGGAGGCGGCGTCGCGGCGCTCGGCGTAGGCGAGACGGTAGTGCGCCAGCTGAGGGGGACGTGCATGGGCGTCGAGCAGGTCGCGCTGGCGGTCAGGGGAGGACAGGCGTAGCTGCCCTGACTGGCCGTGGATGGTGGCGGCGTCGCTGATCAGGTCCGCGAGCGCGGCGACCGGGACGCCGGCGCCCCCCACCACGGCCCGTGACCGCCCGGTGGCCGACACCTGCCGGAGGGTGATCACCTCACCGTCGTCCGCGTCTCCGCCCAGCTCACGGACGCGC
This sequence comes from Tessaracoccus sp. MC1679, assembly GCF_014164775.1. Lineage (GTDB taxonomy): Bacteria > Actinomycetota > Actinomycetes > Propionibacteriales > Propionibacteriaceae > Arachnia. The sequence goes on along the minus strand of NZ_JACJGB010000003.1, from coordinate 318,439 downwards.
TCCACCATCCAGGGGGGAAGGACCCACCGGCCCTCCACGACGGCACGGTCGCGGCCGCGGCGCACGATGCCCGCATCGGCACGCGCCCCCAACAGGTGCCCGAGCCCGGCCACGACCATGGTTTTGCCTGCACCGGTTTCGCCGGTGAGTGCGGTCAGCCCGGGGCCGAGCTCCAGCTGGGCCTCGTCAACCACCCCGAATGCCGTCAACCGCAGCGCGGCAAGCATCAGCGATCGCTCCGCTTCCGCCATCCGTCGATGGGGAGGGCGAACTTCTTCACGAGCCGCGTGGTGAACGGCTGCTCTCCGATCCTCGCGATGCGCACCTGGTGACGGTGTGAACGCACGCTCACCCACTCCCCTGGAGCCAGATCATGGCTGCGTCGCCCGTCGCACCACAGCATGCCGAGGGTGTGGGAGTCATCAGGGAGTTCGAGTTTCACCACCGACGAGGGGCTGAGCACCATCGGCCGGTTGAAGAGTGCGTGCGCGGCCAGCGGTACCACCAGCATGGCCCGGACGTCCGGCCACACCACCGGACCGCCGGCCGAGAACGCGTAGGCGGTCGATCCGGTGGGCGTTGCCACAAGCACGCCGTCGCACCCCCACCGCGACAGTGGTCGCTCGTCGATGCTGACGAGCACGTTGAGCATGCGCTCCCGGGCCAGCTTCTCCAGCGACACCTCGTTGACGGCCATCGAGGACCATGTGAGGTCCCCCCCGGCGTCGCGCACCTCCACCTGCAGGGCAAGCCGCTCCTCCACCAGGTACAGCCGGTGGGCAACCACCCCTGGGAGTGCGTGGATGTCTGAGGGCTCCAGCTCGGCCAGGAATCCCACGTGCCCCAGATTCACGCCGAGCAGCGGCACGCCGAGCGGCAGCGCCCACTCGGCCGCTCGCAGGATGGTGCCGTCGCCTCCGAACACGACGGCCAGCTCTGCTGGGGTTCCGTCCAGCGGGTGGATCCGTGCGCTCGGCACCCTGCCCCGGAGCCGGTCGAGGTCGTTGGGGAAGACGATGAACCCGAAGCCCATGGCGTGAAGGTCTGAGATGAACTGCGCCGCCTTGTCGATGGCCTCATCGCGCTCCGGGTGGACGAGCACCGCCACAGTTCGTTGCATCACCCCTCCACCCTACCGAGTGAGATGCACGAAGTACTCCACGTTTCCGGACGCCCCCGGGAGGGCGCTGCGGGCACGCCAGCGCTCGCTCCACCCCAGCTCGTTAGCTGCCAGCACCACATCGTCGACGCAGCGGCGCCTCGCGTCGTCGTCGCGGACCAGTCCGCCGCTGCCCAGGAGTTCCCGGCCCACCTCGAACTGCGGCTTCACCAGCAGTAACGCCTCCCCATCGGGCGCCAGAACGGAGAGGAGCTGCGGCAACAGCAGGCGCAGGGAGATGAACGACACGTCGCCGACGACGAGGTCCACCGGCACACCGTCGATGTGGTCCAGGGTCAATGAGCGGAGGTTGAGTCCTTCGTGGACCCGCACCCGCGGATCGGCCCGCAGCGCGGGGGCCAGCTGCCCGTGACCCACGTCGACGGCGTAGACCAGCGACGCACCTCGCTCGAGGCAGACCTGGGTGAAGCCGCCCGTGGAGGCGCCGGCGTCGAGCACGCGCCCCTGCACGGAGATCCCCGCTCCGTCCAGCGCTCCGATGAGCTTGTGGGCCGCGCGGGAGACCCACGGCTCGGCGTCGGCGGTGAGGACATCGGCTGGGCCGACGGGTGTGGACGGTTTCCTCACCACGCGCCCGTTGACGGTGGCACGCCCATCGGCGATCAGGAGGGAGGCGTGTGTCCGCGACCGGGCGAGGCGGCGGTCGACGAGCGCTAGATCAAGCCTCACGGCCCACGCCGGGGATACCCGGCTGGCCAACGCCGGGGTCGTTGTTGAGCACGCCCGCGAGGACTGCCTGTGCCTCAGTCAATCTCGCGGTCTGCTCCTCCACAGGCAGCTCCTCGACGCCCTCGAGGCCGGCCATGACGCTGACGACCACCTCGCTGCGGCGCACGTCCGACGGCGCGGCAGCGCGCGGCGTGGGGACGCTCACCTGAGTGTGTCGAGGGAGTTCAGCACGGCCGAGATGTCGACGCCGTAGCGCCATCTGGCCTGCAGACCGGCCCAGAGGGCATCGAGCTGCTCGTCCCGGGTCACCGGCTTCGTCGAGAGGTAGCCGTGGTCGTCCATGAGGTCGACCTCCTGGTAGCCGCAGACAAACCGCTGCCCGATGATCTCCACCTCGCGCGGAGGCTCCAGGAGGGCGGAGGCGTCGTAGCCGATGTAGGTGGGCCGGTACTCGGGTCGAGCATCGGCGAGGTCTGCCTTGCCGTGGGCACCGGTGAAGACGAACAGGGAATCCATGGCCACCGTGTTGGCGCCGAGAATGTCCGTGTCGGTGCGATCCCCGACGAAGATCGGGCGGTCCGCGCCGATGCGCCGGACGGTTTCGTCAAGGAGTGGACGAAATGGCTTGCCGGCGATCTTGGGATCCACGTCCACGCAGACCCGCACCACGGCGAGCTGCGACCCGAGGCCGGGAACGATTCCGCGGTCCGACGGGCGGGTGAGATCCGGATTGGTGGCGTACCAGGCGGCCCCTCGCTGAACCGCCAGGGCGGCCTCCTCGAGCCGATGCCAGGCGATCGTGGGGCTGTACCCCTGCACGACGGCGACCGGGTCATCGTCGAGTGAGCCGACGACGGTGAACCCGGCCCCGCTCAACTGTTCCTCGAGCGCGTTGGTCCCGACGGCGAGGACGCGAGATCCGGCGGGGAGGTCCGCCTCCAGCATGCGCAGCGTCGCCTGCGTCGAGTTGACCACGTCGGCCTCCTCCGCGTGGATCCCGAGCTCCGTCAGGTGCTCTGCCACCGTCGCGGGGGTGCGTGCGGCGTTGTTGGTGACGAAGCCCAGGCGGGTGCCACGTGAGCGGAGCTCGTCGAGCGCCTCGGCAACCCCCTCGACGGCGTAGGGGCCCAGGTAGATCACCCCGTCGAGATCGAACAGCGCCGCGTCATAGGCGGCTGCCAAGGCCAGCATCAGTCCTGCTCCTCCTCCGCGACACCGCCGTCTTCGGCGGCCCGCTCCTCGTCCTCATCAGCGCCCGAAGGCTCATCCTCGCTGAGCTGCTCATCATCGACGCCCTCAGCCTCGACGTCACGCTCGGGCTCCGGCTCGACCTCCAGGTCGAGCTGCGGCTCCGGCTCGAAGTCGAGCTCCGGCTCAACCACCTGGAGTTCGGGTTCGTCGCCCTCGAGTTCCGAATCCTCTGGCTCGACCTCGGTGTCGCGAGACTCATCGCCCACATCACCCTCGGGTTCGTCGTCCTCGTCAGCCTCGGGTTCGTCGCCCTCGAGTTCCGAATCCTCTGGCTCGACCTCGGTGTCGCGAGACTCATCGCCCACATCACCCTCGGACTCGTCGTCATCCTCCTCGTCAGGCGTGAAGTCTGGCAGGACCACACCGTCGAGCTGAGCGATTCGATCCGAGGTGTCCAGCTCCGCGCCCTGATCGAGGGCCGCCGCAGAGCTGAACCACTCCCGGGCTCCCTCCACATCGCCCTCCTCCTCGAGAAGGTTGGCGTAGGCGTAGCGGAGACGTGCCTGGCCGAACGGGGGCCCGACCTTGCGGCTGATCGCGGCCTGCAGAAGTCGCATTGCCTCAGCCCGCTGGCCGAGATCGGCGCGGATGCCCGCCTCAACCAGGAGGCACTCCATCCTCAGCCACATGTCCTTGGTCTTCGGATCGAGCTCGGTCAGGACCTCGAGGGCATCGCGCGGCCGGCCGAGGGCGCGTTCACAGTCGGCGATGACGGGGATCAGCTGATCGCCCCCGGACATCCGACGAATCGCCCTGAATTCACGCAACGCGATCGCGTATTCACCGGCAGCGTAGGCGGTCTCCGCGGCCGCCTCGCGGACGATCGGGAGCCGGCCCGCTCTGCGCCTCGCGGCCTCAGCGTGCCGGAACGCGAGTTCGGGATCCTCGTCCACCAGCTGACCGGCTGCCCAGATGTGGGCTCCGACGATATCAGCCAGGTCCTTGGGCAGACCCTTCAGTTCGGCGCGCACGCCCACGGGCAACTCGGACTCCACGAAGCCCGACGGCGTCGCCGGTTCGTCGATCTTCGGTGCTGTCCCGGGGCGATAGGTGCGTTCTTCGCCGTCACGCTGAGTCCGCTGCGGGCGGTCACCACCCTCGGGGCGTGATCCACCACGGTTGTCATCCCGACGGGACCCACCACGGCTGTCGCCACGGTTGTCCCACTGACGACGCTCACCATCCGGACGCAACCCACCACGGTTGTCATCCCGACGAGGCCCGCCACGGTTGTCGCTGCGGTTGTCCCACTGGCGACGCTCACCATCCGGGCGTGATCCGCCGCGGTTGTCGCTGCGGTTGTCCCACTGACGACGCTCACCATCCGGACGGGACCCACCACGGCTGTCGCCACGGTTGTCCCACTGACGACGCTCACCATCCGGACGCAACCCACCACGGTTGTCATCGCGACGAGGCCCGCCACGGTTATCGCTGCGGTTGTCCCACTGGCGACGCTCACCATCCGGGCGTGATCCGCCGCGGTTGTCGCTGCGGTTGTCCCAGTGACGGCGTTCGCCCTCGGGGCGTGATCCGCCACGGTTGTCATCGCGACGGGGTCCGCCGCGGTTGTCGCTGCGGTTGTCCCACTGGCGCCGCTCACCATCCGGACGGGACCCACCACGGTTGTCGCCGCGGTTGTCCCACTGGCGCCGCTCACCCTCGGGGCGTGATCCGCCACGGTTGTCCCACTCACGCCCACCTTCGGGGCGTGATCCGCCGCGGTTGTCGCTGCGGTTGTCCCACTGACGGCGTTCGCCCTCGGGGCGTGATCCGCCACGGTTGTCATCGCGACGGGGTCCGCCACGGTTGTCGCTGCGGTTGTCCCACTGGCGACGCTCACCCTCGGGGCGTGATCCGCCACGGTTGTCATCGCGACGGGGTCCGCCGCGGTTGTCGCTGCGGTTGTCCCACTGGCGACGTTCACCCTCGGGGCGTGATCCGCCACGGTTGTCATCGCGACGGGGTCCGCCGCGGTTGTCGCTGCGGTTGTCCCACTGGCGACGTTCACCCTCGGGGCGTGATCCGCCGCGGTTGTCCCACTGACGACGCTCACCATCCGGACGCGACCCACCACGATCGTCGTCCCGGCGCGGAGCCCCACGGTTCTCCCCGCCCTGGCGACCTCCGTGGTCGCGCTGTGGTCGGCCGTCGCCGGCGCCTCGGCGATCGTCACTCGGTGTGGAGTTATCAGTAGACATACATCCATCTTCTCAGGCAAGGCCAGTTCCGCCCAATCGCTCACAGCATGAGACGCCAGAAGTCGGCCGTGAGTCCCAGGCGAACTCTGGGTGTGGAAAAACAAAAAACCCCCTGACCGAAGTCAGGGGGTTTTTTAAGTCCGGCGGCGTCCTAGTCTCCCACAAGGTCCCCCTTGCAGTACCATCGGCGCTGAGAGGCTTAACTTCCGGGTTCGGGATGGGACCGGGTGTTTCCCTCTCGCTATGGCCACCGAAACACTATTGAAATAGTGTCGGTAATCCGCGACAGTTTCAGTTGTCGACGGTTCCCGACCGTATCTCGGGAACCTCACAGTGGACGCGTAGCATCTTTGTAGAACAAGCCCTCGGCCTATTAGTATCGGTCAGCTCCGTGCATTGCTGCACTTCCACATCCGACCTATCACCCCATGGTCTATAGGGGGCCTTACCAGATTATTCTGTGGGAGCCCTCATCTTGAAGCGTGCTTCCCGCTTAGATGCTTTCAGCGGTTATCACTTCCCAACGTAGCCAACCAGCCGTGCTCTTGGTAGAACAACTGGCACACCAGAGGTTAGTCCGTCCCGGTCCTCTCGTACTAAGGACAGCTCTTCTCAAGACTCCTACGCGCGCAGCGGATAGGGACCGAACTGTCTCACGACGTTCTAAACCCAGCTCGCGTGCCGCTTTAATGGGCGAACAGCCCAACCCTTGGGACCGACTCCAGCCCCAGGATGCGACGAGCCGACATCGAGGTGCCAAACCATGCCGTCGCTATGGACGCTCGGGCAAGATCAGCCTGTTATCCCCGGGGTACCTTTTATCCGTTGAGTCCTGGCGCTTCCATGTGCCACCAGAAGATCACTAGTCCCGACTTTCGTCCCTGCTTGAGATGTCTCTCTCGCAGTCAAGCTCCCTTGTGCACTTACACTCGAAACCTGATTGCCAACCAGGCTGAGGGAACCTTTGGGCGCCTCCGTTACCTTTTAGGAGGCGACCGCCCCAGTCAAACTACCCATCAGGCACTGTCCCTGATCCAGATAATGGACCTAGGTTAGATAACCAAAGTGACCAGAGTGGTATTTCAACGATGACTCCACCTGAACTGGCGTCCAAGCTTCAAAGTCTCCCACCTATCCTACACAAGTCACTCCGATCACCAATACCAAACTATAGTGAAGGTCCCGGGGTCTTTCCGTCCTGCTGCGCGTAACGAGCATCTTTACTCGTAGTGCAATTTCGCCGAGTCCATGGTGGAGACAGCGCCCAAGTCGTTACTCCATTCGTGCAGGTCGGAACTTACCCGACAAGGAATTTCGCTACCTTAGGATGGTTATAGTTACCACCGCCGTTTACTGGGGCTTAAGTTCAAGGCTTCGCCGAAGCTAACCCTTCCCCTTAACCTTCCAGCACCGGGCAGGAGTCAGTCCGTATACATCGTCTTACGACTTAGCACGGACCTGTGTTTTTAGTAAACAGTCGCTTGGGCCTGGTCTCTGCGACCCTCGACGCTTTCGAAGTAAATTCTAATACGTCTCAGGTCCCCCTTATTCCGAAGTTACGGGGGTATTTTGCCGAGTTCCTTCACCATGGTTATCTCGATCGCCTTAGTATTCTCTACCTATCCACCTGTGTCGGTTTGGGGTACGGGCGGCTAATATCTCGCTCACGAAGCTTTTCTAGGCAGCATAGGATCACTCTTACGATTACCAAAGTAATCGACCCATCATGTCTCAGGCACATGAAACGCGGATTTGCCTACGTTTCGCCCTACGCACTTAGCCCGGGGATATCCAAACCCGAGAAGAGCTACCTTCCTGCGTCCCTCCGCAGCTTGCCTAATACAAGTTTGGGTCGCAGACTCAGTCAACCTCGGTCCGAAGACCTCCGTTGACCTTGCGTGCTTAGCATTACTCGCCTCAGCATTGGCGATATTTCGCCGGTACGGGAATATCAACCCGTTGTCCATCGACTACGCCTGTCGGCCTCGCCTTAGGTCCCGACTTACCCAGGGCAGATTAGCTTGACCCTGGAACCCTTGGATATTCGGCGGACGGGTTTCTCACCCGTCATTCGCTACTCATGCCTGCATTCTCACTCGTGTGCTCTCCACGGCTGGGTTACCCCGCCGCTTCACTGTGCACACGACGCTCCCCTACCCATCCATACAACCTTACGGTCATGCGTATGAATGCCATAGCTTCGGCGGATAACTTGAGCCCCGCTAAATTGTCGGCGCAGAATCACTTGACCAGTGAGCTATTACGCACTCTTTCAAGGGTGGCTGCTTCCAAGCCAACCTCCTGGTTGTCTCCGCAACTCCACATCCTTTTCCACTTAGTTATCGCTTAGGGGCCTTAGCTGATGATCTGGGCTGTTTCCCTCTCGACTATGAAGCTTATCCCCCACAGTCTCACTGCCGCACTCTCACTTACCGGCATTCGGAGTTTGACTGATTTCGGTAAGCTTTTGGGCCCCCTAGACCATTCAGTGCTCTACCTCCGGTAAGAAACATGCGACGCTGCACCTAAATGCATTTCGGGGAGAACCAGCTATCACGGAGTTTGATTGGCCTTTCACCCCTATCCACAGCTCATCTCCTCGGTTTTCAACCCAAGTGAGTTCGGGCCTCCACGACGTCTTACCGTCGCTTCACCCTGGCCATGGATAGATCACTCCGCTTCGGGTCTAGAGCATGCGACTGAATCGCCCTATTAGGACTTGCTTTCGCTACGGCTTCCCCACACGGGTTAACCTCGCCACATACCACTAACTCGCAGGCTCATTCTTCAAAAGGCACGCCGTCACCCTTGCGGGCTCCGACGGATTGTATGCGATCGGTTTCAGGTACTATTTCACTCCCCTCCCGGGGTACTTTTCACCTTTCCCTCACGGTACTTGTCCGCTATCGGTCACCAAGGAGTATTTAGGCTTAGCGGATGGTCCCGCCAGATTCATGCGAAATTTCAGGGGTTCCGCATTACTTGGGGTTACGCTCGAGAGTGAATAACTTACGTCTACAGGAGTGTTACCTTCTTTGCTGTGGCCTTCGCAGCACACTTCGACTTCGTTAATCATTTTTTACTCTCTGACTGCTTGACAGCACAGTCTGAACGGCCCCACTACACCCCAATTGCAACGCCTGTCAGCTATCACACAATTGAGGTTTGGCCTCTTCCGCTTTCGCTCGCCACTACTCACGGAATCACGGTTGTTTTCTCTTCCTGCGGGTACTGAGATGTTTCACTTCCCCGCGTTCCCTCCAACTGCCCTATGTGTTCAGGCAGAGGTTGCCGGACATGACTCCGGTATTTCAAGGTTTCCCTATTCGGAAATCCTCGGATCAAAGCTCGTTTACCAGCTCCCCGAGGCTTATCGCAGGTTACAACGTCCTTCTTCGGCTCTTGGTGCCAAGGCATCCACCGATCGCACTTAGTAGCTTGTTAATCTACAAAGATGCTCGCGTCCACTGTGAAGTTCTCAAGATACGGGCGGGCCCAGGCTGGCCGGCATCATAGATGCCTTTCGACCTGGTCCGCGTTGAAAGGGGTTGCTTGCGCAACCGACCCTTCAGGACCCAACAGCGTGCTCAGGTGTCGCTTCGACTGACTGACTTTCCACTCCTGATTGCTCAGGTTGTACTGACAGACCGACTCCACTTCACTTAATGGTCAATGTTCCACGATTCCGGTGCCTGCCTGACCGAAGACGAATGCTTCGGAATCAGACATTGGACTGAGACGCTATGCGCTCAGTCTGAGGCTCCTTAGAAAGGAGGTGATCCAGCCGCACCTTCCGGTACGGCTACCTTGTTACGACTTAGTCCTAATTACCGGTCCCACCTTCGACGGCTCCCTCCACAAGGGTTAGGCCACCGGCTTCGGGTGTTACCGACTTTCATGACTTGACGGGCGGTGTGTACAAGCCCCGGGAACGTATTCACCGCAGCGTTGCTGATCTGCGATTACTAGCGACTCCGACTTCATGGGGTCGAGTTGCAGACCCCAATCCGAACTGAGACCGGCTTTTTGAGATTCGCTTACCCTTGCAGGTTTGCAGCTCTTTGTACCGGCCATTGTAGCATGCGTGAAGCCCTGGACATAAGGGGCATGATGACTTGACGTCATCCCCACCTTCCTCCGAGTTGACCCCGGCGGTCTCCTATGAGTCCCCGGCATTATCCGCTGGCAACATAGGACGAGGGTTGCGCTCGTTGCGGGACTTAACCCAACATCTCACGACACGAGCTGACGACAGCCATGCACCACCTGTAAACCGACCATAAAGGGGCATCTATCTCTAGATGTTTCCGGCATATGTCAAACCCAGGTAAGGTTCTTCGCGTTGCATCGAATTAATCCGCATGCTCCGCCGCTTGTGCGGGGCCCCGTCAATTCCTTTGAGTTTTAGCCTTGCGGCCGTACTCCCCAGGCGGGGTACTTAATGCGTTAGCTGCGGCACGGAGAACGTGGAAGTCCCCCACACCTAGTACCCACCGTTTACGGCGTGGACTACCAGGGTATCTAAGCCTGTTTGCTCCCCACGCTTTCGCTTCTCAGCGTCAGGAAAGGTCCAGAGAACCGCCTTCGCCACTGGTGTTCCTCCTGATATCTACGCATTCCACCGCTTCACCAGGAATTCCATTCTCCCCTACCTTCCTCAAGTCTGCCCGTATCGGAAGCAGGCTCAGGGTTGAGCCCTGAGTTTTCACTCCCGACGTGACAAACCGCCTACAAGCTCTTTACGCCCAATAATTCCGGACAACGCTTGCGCCCTACGTATCACCGCGGCTGCTGGCACGTAGTTAGCCGGCGCTTCTTCTGCAGGTACCGTCACTTTCGCTTCGTCCCTGCTGAAAGCGGTTTACAACCCGAAGGCCGTCATCCCGCACGCGGCGTTGCTGCATCAGGCTTTCGCCCATTGTGCAATATTCCCCACTGCTGCCTCCCGTAGGAGTTTGGGCCGTATCTCAGTCCCAATGTGGCCGGTCGCCCTCTCAGGCCGGCTACCCGTCGAAGCCTTGGTGAGCCGTTACCTCACCAACAAGCTGATAGGCCGCGAGTCCATCCTTGACCGCCGGAGCTTTACAACCTCCCCGATGCCGAGGAAGTTCATATCCGGTATTAGCACCTGTTTCCAGGTGTTATCCCAGTGTCAAGGGCAGGTTACTCACGTGTTACTCACCCGTTCGCCACTCGTGTACCCCCGAAGGGGCCTTACCGTTCGACTTGCATGTGTTAAGCACGCCGCCAGCGTTCGTCCTGAGCCAGGATCAAACTCTCCATTGAAATTTATCGGTGCAGGCCGAGGCCTGTTTAACCGTCAATCTAATTTTGGTTTGAAACTGACAGGATCCATTGCTGGATCTATCAATATTCATTCAAAGGAATCCGTACGTGACCGAGGTCACGTGACGGGTTCGCAATTGCAAGGCAAGCCCTGCAATGTGCATTTTTGGCATTGACTTTAAGCACGCTGTTGAGTTCTCAAGTTTCGGGTGCGTCCCGCGCTTCTGTCTCTCGACTTCCGCTTGGGGCAACTCGATCAACTTTACTTTGGAATGTTTCGCCTGTCAAATTGGCGAGTTCCTCAGTTTAGTTGTTTGCCGCTAGGCGGCTCGTCCAACTTTACTCTCTTGCGTTCGGCCTGTCAAATCGTTCTGACAGCTTCGAGCTGCTTGCGAGTGGCTTCAAATCCCTATTGACTAGGGCTTTTGGCCTTGAACTCCGCTTTCGCGGCTTGTCCTACGTTACTCACTCTGCTCACCCCTGTCAAACCGCTTGGTTTGGGGCCGACCGCTATTGAGTTGTTGCCGGTTGCCGGAGCAACCTGTGGAACACTACCCGAGTCCCTCTGGCCGATCAAATCGACTTCTTCGGGGCCGCACTCGCCGCCCGGGCCTTGAGCGGGTTCTTGTTGAACACACACTCGCCCGACCTTGTGAGTTTGGGTGGTGGCTTCGGGTCCGTCCTGATCGTCCGGTGCACCGTCGAAGCTTGATGAACCTTACACACCCCTCAGCGGCCGTGCAACTCGACGCTGGTGAGCCTTTGGGAGTGCCTCAAGGCGCGGCGTAGCCTTGCGCAATGAAGACGCTCCGTTCCCCTTGGCCGGTCCTGGCGATCCTGCTGGCTACGGGCTGTGCGCCCATGGGGTTGTCCCCCGCCGGACCTGATGAGCCACAAGCCACACAGTCCACCGTCTCGCAGGACGCACAAACCCCGCAGGCCAGTGGGAGCGCGTCCCCGTCCCCGAGCGCGGCGCCGTCGACCACCGTCCCCCCTCGGACGGTGACGATCAACGTCAGCGGCGACCTGCTGTGGCACAACTCCCTCTGGAACAGTGCGGAGGTGGACGCCAAGGTCACAGGCGCCCCTCGTTTCGACTTTTTCCCCCAGCTGGAATCGCTCCAGAGCTACGTCTCGGCGGCGGACATGGCCATCTGCCACTCGGAGGTTCCCTTCGCCGCCGTCGACGGGCCCTTCCGGAACTATCCCCTGTTCGCGGCACCCCAGGAGATCGCTCCCGCGATCAAGGCCGTGGGCTGGGATCTCTGCACCACGGCGTCGAACCACACCATGGACGCGGGATGGGAAGGCCTCGTGCGCACGATCGACGTGCACCAGGCTGCGGGCATCATGACCGCCGGCTCGTACGCCACCGAGGCCGCGGCCAACACCCCCGTCGTCTACACCACAGCCTCGGGCGTCAAGGTCGCCGTCATCAGCCAGACGTACGGCCTCAACGGGATCCCGAAGGCCGAGGGCAAGCCGTGGTCGGTCGAACTGCTCGACGCTGACCTGGCCATCGCCCAGGCTCAGCGTGCTCGTGAGGCAGGCGCCGACCTCGTCGCGGTGCACATCCACGCAGGCGACGAGTACTCCAGCAGCATCAACGAACAGCAGCGCCTGTATGCGGAACAGGTCACCGCCTCGCCCTACGTGGACTTCCTCTTCGGTCAACACGCCCACGTCGTCCAGCCCATCGATCGGGTGAACGACAAATGGGTGGTCTACGGAGCGGGAAACCTCATCGCCTCAAGTGGACCGGCCCAGCCGCTCACCTACGACGGCTACGTGGCCCAGGTCACCTTCACCGAGCAGGGCGGAGGAGGCTTCGCCGCCACCGCAGCCGAGTATGCGCCCACCATGATCACCAAGCACAGCAGCAGCAATCCCGCGCGCGTCTACCTGATCCCCGACGAGCTGGCCGCGGGCACCTCACTGGAGGACGAGATGCAGGCCTCCGCCGCGCGCACCCGCGCCACCGTGAACTCACTCGGCGTGGAGGGCTTGACGGAACGCGGGTGACTCAGGAGCGGTAAACCCCGCCCACCGTCTTGCGCCCTCGTCGGAGGACAGCGAAACGCCCGTGCAGGAGGGTTGAGGGCGTGAGCATGAGCTCCGGGTCCTCCACCTTCACGTTGTTGAGGTAGGCGCCGCCCTCGGCGATGGCGCGCCGCGCGGCGCCCTTCGACTCGACCACGCCGGACAGCGCCAGCGCGTCGACGATGGATACGTCCGCGTCGACGCTCTTGGCGCCCACCTCACTCAGCACCGTCTCCAGCGTCTGGGGCGTCAGGTCTTCCAGCTGCCCCCGCCCGAAGAGCGCTCCAGCGGCGTGCACCGCGGCCTGCCGCTCGTCGACTCCGTGCACAAGGTCCGTCACGTCGTCTGCCAGCGCGCGCTGCGCCTCCCGCTTGAACGGAGCCTCGACCGCGGAGCGCTCGAGAGCCTCGATCTCCTCCCGTGAGCGGAACGAGAACACCTTGAGGTAGTCGATGACCTTGGCATCCTCTGCGTTGAGGAAGAACTGATGGAACGCGTACGGCGAGGTCAACGTCGGATCGAGCCAGACGGTGCCGGCCTCGGTCTTGCCGAACTTGGTGCCATCGGCCTTCGTCAGCAGAGGCGTGGCCATGGCATGGACGTGCCCCTGGTCGCTGCGCCGGATGAGCTCGACCCCGGCGGTCAGGTTGCCCCACTGGTCCGAGCCGCCCGTCTGCAGCGTCACGCCGTGACGCCTATGCAGCTCGCGGTAGTCCATCGACTGCAGCAGCACGTAGGAAAACTCCGTGTACGAGATGCCGGACTCCAGCCGCCGGGCGACGACGTCGCGCGCGAGCATCCTGTTGACGGGGAAGTGCTTGCCCACGTCGCGGAGGAAGTCCAGGACCGACATCTGGCTGGTCCAGTCGAAGTTGTTGACCATGGTGGCGGCGTTGGGCCCCTCGAACAGGACGTAGCGCTCGACCTGGGCCCGGATCCGCTCCACCCAACCCGCCACGACGTCGGCTGAGTTCATCACACGCTCGCCGGACTGCTTCGGATCCCCGATGAGGCCCGTAGCACCGCCTACCAGCAGGAACGGCTGGTGACCCGCATCCTGAAGCCTTCGGGCCAGCAGAAGCTGGACCAGGTTGCCGGTGTGCACGCTCTGCGCGGTGGGATCGAACCCCACGTAGAACCTCACCGGGCCGTCGTCCAGATGCGCCGCCAGCGCATCGGGTTCCGTCGAGTGGGCAATCAGGCCACGCCAGCGAAGGTCGTCGAGCAGTGCGTTCACGCCGGTCAGCATAGCCCGAGGGCTCCTCGGGGCTCAGCCTGCGTGGAACCCGGCGAGCTCCACCTGGGCCGCGCGCAGCTCCTCGAGCTGCTCACCCACGCGATCCGGCGCCGTGCCACCCCGCCCATTCCTGGAGGCGACGGATCCCTCCACCGTCAGGACCGCCAGCACCGACCCGTCGAGATGGGGCGAGATGGCGGGAAGGTCCTCGGCGGTGAGCTCCTGCAGCGTGATGCCCCTCGCCTCGCAGTAGCGCACCGTCTCCCCCGCTACCTCGTGGGCCACGGCGAACGGTACATGGGCGCGGACCAGGTGATCCGCCACATCCGTGGCCAACGAGAAGCCCTTCGGCGCCACCTCGGCCATCCGGTCCGGATGGAAGGTCAAGGTCCCCACCATGCCCGCGACGGCGGGCAGCAGCACGTGAAGCTGGTCCACGCCGTCGAAGATGGGCTCCTTGTCCTCCTGGAGGTCCCGGTTGTACGCCAGAGGAAGCCCCTTCAGGGTCGCGAGCAGCCCCGCCAGGTTGCCGATCAGGCGCCCCGCCTTCCCGCGCGCGAGCTCCGCCACATCCGGATTCTTCTTCTGCGGCATGATCGAACTGCCCGTGGACCAGGCGTCGTCCAGGCTGGCGAATCCGAACTCGGCGGTGCACCAGAGGATCACGTCCTCCGCCAGGCGGGACAGGTCCACACCGATCTGGGCCAGCACATAGGCGGCCTCGGCGATGAGGTCCCGCGCCGCGGTGCCGTCGATCGAGTTGGGCACGGAGGAGCCGAATCCGAGCTCGCGGGCGACCAGCTCGGGGTCCAGCCCCAGGGAGGTGCCGGCCAGCGCCGCGGAGCCGTACGGGCTCACCGCCAGTCGGCGGTCGAGGTCGCGCAGGCGGTCGCTGTCGCGGACGAGCGGCCAGGCATGCGCCAGTAGGTGGTGGCTCAGCAGGATGGGCTGCGCGGACTGGAGGTGTGTGCGGCCGGGCATCACCACGCCCAGATGCCGGTGGGCTTGCGCGGCAAGCGCGTCGATGACCTGATCCACGTCCTGGGCGATCAGCCGGACCTCCTCGCGCAGATAGCTGCGGATGAGGGTGGCGATCTGGTCGTTGCGGGAGCGTCCCGCCCGCAACCGGCCTCCAAGCTCCGCGCCGACGATCTCCTTCAACCCGCGCTCCAGGGCGCCGTGGACGTCCTCGTCGCTCTCGGCGGCCACGAACTCGCGCGCCTCGACCCGACGGGATAGCTCCGCGAGACCCTCGTCCATGGCGGCCGCCTGCTGATCGTCCAGCAGTCCCGCGGCGTGCAGGGCCTTGGCATGGGCCCGGGACCCGGCCACGTCGTGGAGCGCCAACCGCCAGTCGAACTGCGTGGACTTGCTCAACGCGAACATGGCCTCGCTGGGTCCCCCCGCGAATCGACCGCCCCAGAGTCGTCCCTGCTCAGTGCTCATCGAGAAGCCCTCTTCCTGGTCGTCCGCTCTTGGTCATCTCGGAGATCCGCAGCACCACGCCGTCGGCCGCCTCCTCGTCTGCGGCGATGACGAGGATGGTGTCATCCCCGGCGATCGTACCCATCACGCCCGCCATCGCGGCGGCGTCGAGGCTGGCCGCGAGATACTGCGCGGCCCCCGGTGGCACCTTCAGCACGATCTGATTGCCGGCCGCACGCAGCGACTGGAGCATCTCCGCACACAGCCGGGCCAGCTTGTCCATGGTCGCCCCGTGCCCTTCATCGTAGCCCGCGGCGTAGACGAGGGAGCCGTCATCGGCCCGCTGCCTGATGGCGCCCAGCGCCAGAAGATCCTTGGACAGCGTGGGCTGGCTCACGCTGATGCCTTCCGCGGCCAAGGCCTCGATCAGATCCGCCTGCGAGGCGTAGCGCGCCTCGTTGACCAGCTGGCGCAGCGTGGCCAGCCGTCCCGCCCTCGTCACTTCAGGCATGCGGCGCCAGGAGGCCCGGCAGCGCGTCGACGAAGGGCTGCAGTTCTGCTGGCGTGGAGATGAGCGGTGGCGCCACCCGCAGGACGTTCGGGCGCGGCGCATTGATGATGAATCCCGCGTCCAGCGCGTCGTCTGCTACCCGCGCCGCCACCTCATCGGTGAGGACCACGCCGAGGAGCAAGCCCCGCCCCCGGACCCCGCTGATCAGGGGATGGCCCAGCCCGCGCATGGCGTCGGCGAGCCAACGCCCGGTGGTGCGGGCGTTGTCCAGGACGCCGCCCTCCAACGCATCGAGGACGGCATGTCCGGCGGCCGCAGCGACCGGGTTGCCGCCGAAGGTGGTGCCGTGCTGCCCCGGGTGCAGCAGGGACGCCGCAGAACCTGTGGCGAGGCAGGCGCCCACCGGAAAACCGTTGCCGAGCCCCTTGGCCAGCGTGACCAGGTCCGCCACCACGCCCTCAGCGCGGTGCGCCAGGTACTCACCGCACCGGGCGAGCCCCGTCTGCACCTCGTCGATCCACAGCAGCGCGCCCGCCGCGGTGGCGATCTCGCGCGCCGCGGCCAGGAACCCCTCCGGCGCCGGGACCACGCCGTTCTCCCCCTGGATGGTCTCCACCACCACTGCCGCCGTCGTGCCGTCGACCGCCTCGCGCAGCGCGGCGACGTCGCCGAAGGGCACGAAGGTCACCTCGCCGGGGAGAGGTTCGAACGGCTCGCGGTACTTGGGATTGTGGGTGAGCGCCAGGGCCCCCATGGTGCGGCCGTGGAAGGAGCCCTCCATGGCCACCAGCTTGGTGCGGCCCGTGAGCCGCGTCAGCTTGAAGGCCGCCTCGTTGGCCTCCGTTCCGGAGTTGGTGAAGAACACGCGTGCCTCGGGCGCGCCCGTGAAGGCAGCCAACCGCTCGGCGAGGCGGATTTGCTGCTCGCTGGCGAAGAAGTTGGACACGTGGCCGAGGTGGCCCAGCTGGCGCGTGATGGCCGCGGTGACGCCTGGATGGTTGTGGCCGAGGCCGTTGACCGCGAGCCCGGAGAGGAGGTCGAGATAGCGGGCGCCGTCGGCGTCGTAGAGGTGCACCCCTTCACCGCGCTCGAACACCCGTTTCGGGGGGCCGAACGCGTTCATCATCACAGCGCCGTACCGCGCCTGGAGATCTGCCTGGCTCATGCCGCTGCCCCCTCGTTGGTGACCATGGTGCCCACGCCCTCGTCGGTGAATATCTCCAGGAGGAGGCAGTGCGGGATCCGCCCGTCGATGACGGTGGCGGACGTGACGCCTCCCTCGACGGCGCGGATGCAGGCCTCCATCTTGGGGATCATGCCCGCGTCTAGACGCGGCAGCATGTCGCGCACCTCGGGCGTGGAGATCTGCGTGATCACCGACTCCTCGTCCGGGTAGTTGGCATAGACGCCGGCGACGTTGGTGAGCATCACGAGTCGCTTGGCCCCGAGCGCCACCGCCAGAGCGGCGGCCGCCGTGTCGCCGTTGACGTTGTGCACCTGCCCCTCGACGTCCGGGGCGACGGTGGCCACCACCGGGATGCGGCCAGCCTGGATCAGGTCGAGGATGGCCGCCGGATCAACCGACTCCACGTCGCCGACGAGTCCCAGGTCTATCTCCTCGTCATCGATCATCAGGCCGCGACGCTTGGCGGTGAACAGTCCGCCGTCCTCGCCCGACATGCCCACGGCGAACGCCCCGTGCTGGTTGATGAGATTGACCAACTCGCGCCCCACCTGCCCGACGAGCACCATCCGTACCACGTCCATCGCCTCGGGGGTGGTGACGCGGAGCCCGCCGCGGAACTCCGAGGCGATGTCGAGGCGCGCCAGCATTGAGGAGATCTGGGGTCCGCCGCCGTGCACCACGACCGGCTTCACGCCAACGCGCCGCAGGAACACGATGTCTTCGGCGAAGGCGCGCTTGAGCGCGTCGTCGGTCATGGCGTTCCCGCCGTACTTGATCACGACGGTCTGCCCGGCGTACTCCGCCAGCCAGGGCAGCGCCTCGATGAGGGTGCCCGCCTTGGCGATGAGCTCGGGCTGCTGCTGGATACGGGTCTTGGTCATCATGGGAGGTCCCTCGGGTTGCGGAGCGTGAAGGCGGAGGTGCGGCGGAGCGCCGCGGTCAGGTGGAGTACTCCGCGTTCTCCTTGACGTAGTCGTAGGTGAGGTCGTTGGTGAGGATCGTCGCTGTGTCGCGGCCGGCATGAAGGTCCACCTGGACGTGGACCTGACGGCCCGACAGGTCCACCAGGCCGCGGTCGTCGCCGATCTGGCCCGCCCGGCACACCATGATGCCGTTGAAGGAGACGTCCAGAGCGTCCGGGTCGAACGTGGCGTGGGTGACGCCGATGGCAGAGAGCACCCTCCCCCAGTTGGGATCGCCGCCGAAGATGGCGCACTTGAACAGGTTGGACCTGGCGATCTCCCGGCCGACCGTCACCGCGTCACTCTCGGACGCTGCACCGACCACCTCGATGGAGATCTCGTGGGCCGCGCCCTCGGCGTCGGCGATCAGCTGCCGGGCGAGGTCCTGGCAGATCGCGGTCAGCGCCGCCTGGAACTCGGTGGGCTCCGGCGCTGTCCCGGAGGCGCCGCTGGCCATCAGCAGCACCGTGTCGTTGGTGGACATGCAGCCATCGGAATCTGCCCGATCGAAGCTCAGCCGGGTGGCCTCCCGCAGGGCGGCGTCGAGGCTTCCCGCGTCGAGGACGGCGTCGGTGGTGAGCACCACCAGCATGGTCGCGAGGCCTGGAGCGAGCATGCCCGCTCCCTTGGCCATCCCTCCGATCGACCACGGCCCAACCCGAATGCCTGCCTGCTTCGGGACCGAGTCGGTGGTCATGATGGCGACGGCCGCGGCGGGGCCCCCGTCATCCGACAGGTGTGCGCACGCGTCGTCGACCCCCGGCAGCAGGAGGTCCATCGGCAGCCGGAGCCCGATCAGCCCGGTGGAGCACACCGCGACGTTGTCAGTGATGAGCCCGAGCTGCCCCGCGACCCGCGACGCCGTCGCAGCCGAATCAGCGAAACCGTCCGCTCCCGTGCACGCGTTGGCGCCGCCCGAGTTGAGCACCACGGCCTGCAACTGTCCGTCCTCGACCGCCTGCCTCGACCACTTCACCGGGGCCGCGACGACGCGGTTCGAGGTGAAGACGCCGGCCGCCGCCATGCTCGGCCCGGTGTTCCGGACGACGGCGAGGTCCGGGCGGCCGCTCGCCTTGAGGCCGGCCGTGACGCCCGAGGCGAGGAATCCCTGCGGGAGGGTCACTCCGGTAGGTGTGCTCATGACTGTGTCTATTCCTTATCTGAGATATTCGTTGCCTGGATCAGGGCGCGACGCCCACCGCGGGCAACCCGAGTGACTCCGGAAGACCCAGGGCCAGGTTCATCGACTGGACCGCACCGCCGGCGGTGCCTTTGGTGAGGTTGTCGATGGCCGAGATGGCGATCAGCCGACCCGCCGACTCGTCGACCGTCACCTGGACAGTCGTGACGTTGGACCCCGCGACCGAGGCTGTCTGAGGCCACACCCCCGGCGGCAGGACGTGCACGAACGGTTCGTCTGCGTAGAACTCCCGATAGGCCTGCTGCGCGTCCTCGGAGGTGACACCCTCGGCGACTGGCGCGGAGCAGGTGGAGAGGATTCCCCTGGGCATCGGGGCCAGCAGCGGGGTGAACGAGACGTTGACCGCGGCGCTGGTCACAGACGAGAGGTTCTGAACGATCTCAGGGGTGTGCCGGTGAATCCCGCCCACTCCATAGGGGCTCATGTTGCCCATCACCTCGGAGGCGAGGAGGTTCGGCTTGAGTGACTTCCCGGCGCCGGAGGCCCCGCTGGCCGCGACGATGACGATCTGGCCCGGATCTATCAGGCCGTTGGCCACGGCGGGGAGAAGGGCGAGCGTGCAGGCCGTCGGGTAACAGCCCGGGACCGCGATGCGCCTGGCCCCGGCCAAGCGCTCCCGCTGGCCCGGCAACTCGGGCAGGCCGTACGGCCACGTCCCCGCATGCGCCGACCCGTAGAACCGCTCCCACGCAGCAGAATCCTGGAGCCTGAAATCGGCCCCGGCGTCCACCACGAGGGTGTCGTCGCCCAACTGCTCTGCGATGGCGGCCGAAGTGCCGTGCGGAAGCGCGAGGAAGACCACGTCGTGGCCTGCCAACTCGTCCGCGGTGGTGGGCGCGACCACACGGTCGGCCAAGGCGAACAGGTGGGACTGGTGGACCCCCAGCCTGTCGCCGACGCTCGAGTTCCCGGTGAGTGCGCCGATCTCGACCTCGGGGTGCTGGAGCAGCAGGCGAAGCAGCTCGCCGCCCGCGTAGCCCGTGCACCCCGCCACCGCCACTGAATACGTCATAGGCTTGAGTATGCCAGGAGTTCGATACATATTCCACCCGGGGCGGGATACCCTGGGTTCCCCACATCTGAGGAGGCGCCGGTGGCCAGCTTCGTCCGCACGACGATCTCGCTCGTGCTCCTGCTCGCCGCAGTTGGCGCCGCATTGGCCGGGCTGGGGGCCCATTGGCTCGACCGGGTTGCCCGCACCCCGGCCCCCCTGCACGCGATAGCGGGTCCCCTGGCTTCGGATCAGCGCGTGATGGACGCGATCGCCGTCGAACTGAGCGCGGCCGCGGTCGCACGTCTCCCCTCCGCCGTCGACCTTCTCCCCGGAGTCCGGACACAACTGGAGGACCTGATCGGGCTCGCCGTACACGCAGCGCTGACCGATGAAGGCGTGACGGAGGCGTGGCACGAGGCGATCGACCTGTCGCGTGCGGACTTCGTGACGGGCCTGGACGCCATGCGCACCGACGGCGCCGACGCTCCGACTCTGTGGCTGCCACTGGCGCCATTCGTCGAGGAGGGTCAGGCCAGGCTGCTGGAGATGACGCCGGAACTCCTGCGCCCTTTCGTCATGGAGCTCGACGTCCCCGCCGAGGAGCTGCGCATCGCGCTCGGCCGGCCCGACACGGTGCAGGCCGGATACGCCGCTGACGGGTTGGCGGTGGCAAGGCACTGGATCTGGTTCTATGCGGCCGCTATCCTGCTGGCTGTCCTCGGGCTCGCCGTCGGCTCACGCCGAGGGCGCTGGGTTGCCTGGACCCTGGCGGCGGTCGCTGGGATGGTCGCGGTGATCCTCGGGCGGCGCACGCTCGACGGGGTTTCCGTCCCCGACGGGAGTACCCTCGCGGCGGCGGTCCAGTCGGCCCTTGTCGAGGGCACGATGTCCTCCCTGCAGGACTGGACCGCACCCGCCGTCACGGTGGGATGGGCGCTCCTCGCATTCGGTATCCTCGGCCTGGTCATCTCTGCAGCAGGGCCCAAGGGTCGCGTTAGCTGAGTTCGCCGATCCTGCCCCCGCGAACGCGCGATAGGTTGACATGAGTTCGCCGCTTCGAAGGGAAGACATGTCTGAGGAGACCTACCAGGGCATCGCGATGGTCGTGTACTTCGCCGCCATGATCGGCATCGGAGTCTGGGCCTACTACCGCACGACCACCGTCAACGACTACATGCTGGCGGGACGGGCGCTCGGCCCAGTGGCGGCCGCGCTCTCCGCGGGAGCCTCCGACATGTCGGGGTGGCTGCTCATGGGACTGCCCGGGGCGCTGTACCTCTCAGGCATGGTGGAGTTCTGGATCGCCATCGGGCTGAGCATCGGCGCTTGGCTCAACTGGAAGTTCGTCGCCCCCCGCCTGCGCGCCTACACCGAACTGGCGGGCGACGCGATCACCATCCCCAGCTTCTTCGGCAACCGCCTCAGGGACTCGACGAGAGCGCTACGCCTCACCGCCGGCGTGATCATCCTGGTGTTCTTCACCTTCTACGTCTCGAGCGGAATGGTGGCCGGGGGCAAGTTCTTCGACGCCTCGTTCGGCATGGACTACCGCCTGGGCATGGTCCTGGTGGCCGGGGTTGTGGTGCTCTACACCCTGGTGGGTGGCTTCCTGGCCGTGTCCTACACCGACCTCGTCCAGGGAATCATGATGCTGGCGGCGCTGGTCGCGGTCCCGCTCGCAGGGGTGGTCTATGTCGGCGGGCCGGTCGCGCTGTACGACATCGTCGTGACACTGGACCCGGACGCCTTCAAGCTCTGGGGGGCCACGACCACCGTGATGGGCGTGGTGTCGTCTGCCGCGTGGGGGCTGGGCTACTTCGGCCAGCCGCACATCGTCGTGCGGTTCATGGCGCTGCGCACACCTCAGGAGGCCGTGCCCGCCCGACGCATCGGCATGGGCTGGATGATCCTGTCCTGCCTCGGCGCCGCAGGCACCGCACTCGTGGGCATCGCTGTCTTCAAGCGTGACGAGGGCCTCCTCCCGGACCAGGAGACGGTGTTCATCGCCTTGGGACAACTGCTGTTCCACCCCCTGATCGCCGGGTTCATGCTGGCGGCGATCCTCGCCGCCATCATGTCCACCATCTCGTCGCAACTCCTGGTCACGGCGTCGGCCCTCGTCGAGGACCTGTACGCGACGTTCTTCCCCGCAGGGCTGACCGCCGCACGCGGCGTGCTGTTGAGCAGGGGGGCGGTGCTGGCCGTGGCCATCGTCGCCGCTGCGCTGGCCTGGGAGCAGAACGACACCATCCTGGGCCTGGTCGCCTTCGCCTGGGCCGGCTTCGGCGCCGCCTTCGGGCCGACGGTGCTGCTGAGCCTCTACTGGCGCGGGCTCAGCAGTTGGGGAGCCCTCGCGGGCATGGTGGTGGGCGCGGTGACCGTCGGCGTCTGGGGGACGTTGGAGGGCGGCATCTTCGACGTCTACGAGATCCTGCCCGGCTTCCTGCTCAACCTCCTCACGGCGCTCACTGTGTCGTCGGTGACCTACCGTCGGAACCCGGAGATCGAGGCCGAGTTCGACGAGCAGGTCCGCCTGCTGGCCCGGGCGTGATCTGAGGCATCAACCACCACGCCCACACCGCCCCCGCCCAGCACAGACCCCCGATCACGGCCCCGGCCGCCGCGATCGGCCACGCCACCGTCACCAGTGCCACGATGCCGGGCGCCAGCAGCCAACCCGTGCCGTTGACGGTGTTCCACCTGGCCAGATGCCGGGTCCGGTGGGCCTCGGGCGACAGGTCGATACCCAGCGTCATCACGATGCCGGCCCCGAACCCGTTCCCGAATGCCACCAGGGCCGCCGACGCTGCAAGGGCCCAGAAGGCCCCGGTCCGCGAACCCTCTGGGATTGTCGCGGAGAGCACCACCAGAAGCACGTATCCGGCGCCGGAGAAGATGAGGCACGGCACCAGGACGGCGGCCCGCCCATGTCGGTCCATCAGGGTCCCCGCCGGAACGAACATCCCCAACTCGACCACGGCGGCGATGGCGAAGATGAGCGAGATCTCGTCACCGCGGAGCCCGAGCATCGCGCCCAGCAGCGGGAAGATGAGCGGGCGGGAGATCCGGGACATGGTGAGCGGCACCGTGGCGAATCCGGCGAGGACCATGGTCACGCCGGCGGTCCGGTCCGGCGCCTGCGGCGAGGGCGCCACCGGGATTCTTCCCACTGCCTGGCGCATGGTGGGTCGCTTCGCGGCGTGCTCCCCGGGGAGCATCGTGAGCGCCACCATGAGCGTGGCGGCGGCCATCGCCACCGCGTCGAGACCGATCACCCAACCCTCGTAACCCAGGGCGATGATGCCTGCCCCGAGCAGTGGCCCGATCACCTGGCCGATGCGCATCATGCCTCCGAAGGTGCTCATCCCCCGGGCCCGCAGTTCTGGTGGCAGAGCGGTTCCGAGGTAGGCCTGCCGCCCGATGATCCACACCTCCCGGGACAGTGACGACACCACGAGGGAGGCGACAAGGCCCGCCTGGTGCCAGTGCGTGGGGCCGGTGATGCGTGCATGCTCCACCATCACCAGCGTGCCGATCTGGGTGCAGGTCACCGCCACCCCGGTGACGATCATGGCCCGCCGCTCCCCCAGCGCCGTCATCAGCGCCCCCAAAGGGATGGGGCCGAGAACACCCACGACACCGGTGATGAGGGTCAGCGCTGCTGCCGCCGGTACCGAGAACCCCAACGCCAGGGCGATGAGCGGGATCACAGGCAGAGTGGCCATCATTCCGACGGCCTGAGCCAGCGTGGGCGCGTACACCGGTCCGATCAGCGAACGCAGGACGAGGCGCGCACTCGCGCTCATCGCATCGCGCCGGGTCCGACCCCGATCCGCACCGTGGACGAGTCCACCCCTGAGATGAAGAGCGCAAGCCCCCACTCGAAGGTGCGGGTCGCGTCGGCGGCATCAAAGTGGCTGACCACGCCCAACTGATGCATCTGCGCCCGCGTCTGCTCCTCCATGACGTGCCCGAGCACGAAGTGCAGGAGCGCCGCCATGGTGGCGGCCGGCTCATGCGCCAGGGCGGCCTCCAACCGCGCCTGACCGGCGGCACATGGATCCACCGCGCCGAGTCCGAGCGCGTGCGCCGAGGAGACCAGCTCGGCGGCATCGCGGTGCTGGAGCAGCGCCCGACGCAGCCCTCGCGCCCACTCCGACAGCCATTCGGCGACGGCGCCTGGACCCGGGGCCCCGTCGGCCACAGCGGCGGCGAGGATCTCGTCGGCGACGGCGGCGAGCAGCGACTGCTTGTTGGGAACGTGATAGTACAGCGCCCCGGCCTGGACCCCGAGTGCGTCGGCAACCCGCCGCATCGAAAGGTCGCCGAGGCCGTACTCGTCGAGAATGCCTAGCCCTGCCTCAACGATGGACCGACGGGACAGCGCCACGCGCCTCAGCCCCGCATCCGGTGCTCGAACCAACCCGACGCGGCGATCGGGCGATACCCCAGACGCCGGTTGATGGCCAACATGTAGTCGTTCTCCGACGCGTTGCCCGTGATCAGCCGCCCGGCCAGTGGCCACTGTGCGCGCACCGAGGCGTGACTGTGCGTCTTGGCGAACCAGCCCAGGCCGCGACCGCGGTGGTCTCCAACGACGAGGGTCTCCCACTGGTCCACCACCGGCCGGCCGGACTCGTAGATGAATCGGGTGAAGCCGACGAGGCGCCCCGTCGGGATGTGCCGGACGGCGGTATAGAGCCACTCGCAGCCACCCCTGGCCAGCGCCTCATCGTGGCTGAGCACCCGGGCGGCGTCGATCAGCTCAGGCTCAAGAGCCGCCTCGCCCATCGGCACGTCGGTGCTCATCACCACCATCAGGCGGGCCATCTCGTCCAGCCATTCAGCCGGGGTGGTTCCAGACCACTGCACCAGGTCGTACTCGGGCGCGGTGGCCGCCCGAGCCGCAGCGGCATCGGCGTCCAGCAGGCCCTGCTCCGGGAGGGTCATCCCTGAGATGGTCTCAACCTGCACGAGCCGGTAGCCCCTGCCCAGCAGGAATCGCGCCGGTGCTCCTTCCGGGTCGATGGCCCCCTCCCCCTCAGCCGCGCTGAGCCGGCGCGAGCCGCGGGGAGTGGCCGGCTCCCACGTCCAGGCCTGCAGGGTGTCGCGGCCGGCGGAGCGCGCCTCCGCGACCGCTGCGTCATAGAGCGCCGCGCCTATGCCACGGCCGCGGTGAGCCTCCGCCACGACAACGCTGAGGAAGGCCACGTGCCTGTTGTCACGCTGCGGCAGCTCAACGAACGCGACACCCACGGGCGTGCCGTCCTCGAACGCAACGAACGGCACCTGGAGGCTGTACTGGGGCCTGGTCCCTTCGGCCCAGCGGCGCAGCGCCGAGTGCGACAGGTCCTCGTTGCCGAACAGCCCGCGCACCACGTCGCCCCAGAGACGCTCGTCGAGCTCGAAGATCCAGAAGCCTGGATCCTCAGGGAACGAGGGGTAGTCCATCCGCGTGATCTGCACCTGAGCAGCCTACTCGGGACGCCGGGGAACCGGCGTGAGCGTCAGGCGCGCTGCACCGCCCCGAACCGTTCGACGGCGACCGCCACGGCCGCCTGCCTCGCGGCTGCAGCTTCCGCGTCGGTCAGGGTCCTGTCGGATCGGAAGCGCAGCGCGAACGCCAACGACTTGCGCCCCTCGCCCACCTGATCGCCCGAGTACACGTCGAACAGGGAGATGGACTCCAGCAGCTCCCCTGCACCCTCAGCCAACGCGGACTCGACCTCAGCGGCAGGAACGTCGCGATCGACGATCAGCGCCACGTCCTCCTTGGCGAGCGGGAACGGCGACAGAGTCCCGATGGCGCCCCCCGAGACGGCCTGGCTCAGCAGGAGGTCCAGGTTGAACTCGACAGCCGCGGTTCGCTCGGGGAGCCGCAGAGCCGCGACCACCGCTGGGTGCACCTCGCCGGCGTAGCCCAACACGATCCCGTTGAGCGACAGCTCAGCGCAGCGACCCGGATGCCATGGCGCCCGCTCCACGTTGCGCCGCGACAGCCGCGCACCCACGGCCGCGGCGGCGTGCTCCGCGAGGGCCACCACGTGGGTCCAGTCCGCCGCGACAGCAGGGCCGGCCCATCCCGCGGGCCTCCAGTTGCCGGTGACGACCGCGGCCACCGTGTGCGGCTGCGCTGGGATGGCCGCGTCGATGTCGGCGATCTCCTCATCGGACGGTCGGTGCGCCACACCGGGACGCGGTGCGGCGGGCTCGCCACCCTCGAAGAACGCCTTGCCCTGCTCGAACAGCGCGAGGTCCGTGAGGCTGCGGGAGGTGTTGCGCGCCACGGCGGCGAACAGCCCCGGCAGCAGGGAGGTCCGCAGGTAGGGATGGGTCTCGGACAGCGGGTTGGCCAACCGGATGAGCCGCCGGGTCGGGTCGTCGGCCGGGATCTGCAGCTGATCGAGCTCCTCGACCGAGGCGAAGGGCAGCGACAGCACCTCGGTGAACCCGAGGGCCGCGATGGCCCGCAGCACGGCCCGCCGATGGAGCAGGCGCGGCGCCAGCCCGCGGCTCACGGGCGGGATGGGGAGCTTGAGTCCGATGCGGTCGTAGCCGATGTGGCGTCCGACCTCCTCGACGATGTCGTAGGGGTCAACGAGGTCGCCGCGCCAGCTCGGCACCTCCAGCGTCAGGGAATCGCCCAGCGAAGTCACGGACACCCCGCTTGCCGCCAGCAGCCGGACGCTCTCGTCCTGATCCACGCGCGTCCCCAGCACGGCGGGGATGAGTCCGGAGCGCAACGACACCCTGTGGGGCGTTGGGGCCGACCCGACGACGGTCTCGGCTGTCATCGCGCCCCCGCCGTGGGTGGTGAGCAGTTGGGCGGCGCGCCGGGCGGCGGCGTAGGGCACCTGCGGGTCGACGCCGCGCTCGAACCGCTTGGACGCCTCCGAGGGAAGTCCGTGGCGGCGGAAGGTCCGCGACACGGAGACCGGCTGGAAGTGCGCTGCCTCGAGCACGATGGTGGTTGTCGATCCGGACACCTCGGTGTCTTCGCCGCCCATGACGCCCGCGAGCCCGATCGGGCCTGAGTCGTCGGTGATCAGCAGGTCGTCTGCGTCCAGCTGCCGGTCCTGCCCGTCCAGGGTCCGCAACTTCTCCCCTGCTGCGGCCGCACGGACCCGGATCGGGCCTTGGAGCTTTCGCGCGTCGTAGGCGTGGAGGGGCTGACCGGACTCCAGCATCACGTAGTTGGTCACGTCCACCGCCAGCGAGATCGAGCGGACTCCCGCCCCCTTCAGCCTGTCCGCCATCCACCCCGGGGTGGCGGCAGCCGGGTCGAGGCCGTCAATCGTAAGGGCTACGAACGCCGTGCAGCGGGGGTCCTCCAACACGACGCGGTGTCCGCCGTCGGTGGGCTCAGGCAGGTGCTGCCGGTACGGATCCTCGAAGGAGACCCCGTTGACGATCGAGGCCTCCCGCGCCAGGCCCCGGAGGGACAGGCAGTAGCTCAGATCCGGGGTGACGTCGATGTCCAGCACCTCATCGGCGGTCCACAGGAGGGCGACTGCGTCGTCGCCCGGCTCACCTGCGTCGGAGGGCAGCACGATGATGCCGTCGTGATCCTCGCCCAGCCCGAGCTCGAGCTGGGAGCAGATCATGCCGTCGGAGACGTGTCCGTAGGTCTTTCGGGCGGCGATCTGGAAGTCGCCGGGCAGCACGGTGCCGGGGAGCGCCACCACCACCAGGTCGCCTTCGGCGAAGTTGTGGGCTCCGCAGACGATGCCGCGGCTCGCGGGGTACTCGTCAGTGGCCTCGTCGTTGTGGGCGCCGACATCCACCCGGCAGTAGCGGATGGTCTTGCCGTTCTTCTGCGGCTCATCCACCGACGTGAGCACGCGCCCCACGGTGAGGGGACCGGTGACGGGCGACTCGGTGGACTCGATGTGTTCGACGGTGAGACCCAGCGCGGTGAACTGTTCGGCGAGGTGGGCGGTGGTGACGCCGGCGGGCAGCGTGACGAGGTCTCGCAGCCAGGAAACGGGGGCCTTCATCGGGATCCTCCCAGGATTGAACGGCTGAATCGGATGTCGCCCTCGACGAAGTCGCGGAGGTCCGGCGCGCCGGTGCGGAACATCACCGTGCGGTCCACGCCCATCCCGAAGGCGAAGCCCGAGTAGACGTCGGCGTCGATGCCGCAGGCCGTGAGGACGCGCGGGTTGACGACGCCACAGCCGCCCCACTCGATCCAGCCTTCGGACCGGCAGGTGCGGCAGGGGCGCTCCGGGTTGCCGACGGACTCACCGTGGCAGACGAAGCACTGCAGGTCCACCTCGGCGCTCGGCTCGGTGAACGGGAAGTAGTGGGGCCGCATCCGGGTCTGCACGTCGCCGAACATTGCCCGCGCCAGGTGGTCCAGAGTCCCCCGCAGGTCAGCCATCGAGATGCCCTTGTCCACCACGAGGCCCTCCAACTGATGGAACACGGGCAGGTGGGTGGAGTCGTACTCATCGGCCCGGAAGACCTTCCCGGGGCTGATCACATACAGCGGGATGCCACGCTCGAGTAGAGACCGGACCTGCACAGGCGAGGTCTGGGTGCGCAGCAGCTTGCCCTCCGACGGCGGGTCCACCCACAGGGTGTCCTGTTGGGCCCGTGCGGGGTGGTCCGGCGCCAGGTTGAGTGCGTCGAAGTTGTACCATTCGGCCTCGAGTTCGGGACCGTCGGCCACCTCCCAGCCCATGCCCACGAATACGTCGATCATCTCGTCGATGAGGGACGTGACGGGGTGCAGAGCCCCGCGGGGGCCCATCTCCACAGGCAGCGTCATGTCAAGGCGTTCGGCCACGAGCGCCTCCTCGAGTTCGGAGGCCGCAAGGCCGGCCTGGCGATCCGCGACGGCCCGCGCGACGGTAGCGCGCGCCTGCCCCACCCGTTGCCCGGCCTCCTTGCGGGCCTGAGGCGGAAGGGCGCCGATCTCACGGTTCGCCAACGCCAGCGGCGAGGCGTCGCCCGCGTGGTCCAGGCGGGCCTGCTTCAGCTCGGCCGTGGTGGTGGCCGCGTCGATCGCCGCCAGGGCGGCCGCCACGGCGGAGTCGATGGCATCCGGATTGAGGGCAGCGACCTGCTTGGGATCAAAGTTGTCATTGGGCCCGGACATCGTCGGGTCCTCCTTCTTCACCGGTTCGACGTTGCGCAGATGCGGTGGCGTAGAGGCACACCGCAGCCGCGCTGGAAAGGTTGAGGCTCTCCGCTTGCCCCCACATTGGCACGGCGACCACCTCGTCCGCCAGCCGGGCATCCTCCGGGGGCAGCCCCCACGCCTCATTGCCCATGATCCAGGCGATGGGACCGCTGAGCTCACCGGCGGCGGCCTTGAGGTCCAGTGCTGCCCCGTCGCCGTCGGCCGCGAGGACCTTCAACCCCATCGCCTTGACCCGCGCGACGGCCTCGGACAGGGGAACGCCGGTGAGGATGGGCATGTGGAAGAGGCTGCCCACCGTGGACCTGACGGTCTTGGGGTTGTAGATCTCGACGCTTCCGGCGGTGAGGATCACGGCGTCGGCGCCGAAGGCATCGGCACACCGGATGACGGTGCCGGCGTTGCCGGGGTCCCGCACCTGCGCGCAGATCACCACCAGCCGAGCGCCCTCCAGGGCGTCCCAGCCGAAGCTCAGCTGCCGGCAGACCGCTACGATGCCCTGCGGGGTGACCGTGTCGCTGAGCTGCCTCATGGCGTGCTCGTCGGCCTGCCACACCGGCACCGCGATCCCCTGGAGAAGATCAGCGTGCTTGGCGGGATCGTCGACGATCACCTCCTCGACGACTCGCGCCGCGGCCAACGCCTCCCGGACCGCTTGGCGACCCTCAACGAGGAAGGTCCCCGACAGGTCCCGGCCCCGGCGCTGCGTCAAACGACGAACCGAACGCAGCACCGAGGCGGGGAGGCCAGGGGCAACGTTCGGTTCCATCGTCACTGAGGAGTTCTCAGGCTGCTGCGGGCTGGTGATCCTTGGCGACCGCGACCAGGGCGTTGAACGTGGCGGTGTCGTTGACGGCCAGCTCGGCCAGGATCTTGCGATCCACCTCGACACCAGCGGTCTTCAGGCCGTTGATGAAGCGGTTGTAGGTCATGCCCTCCGCGCGGACGGCGGCGTTGATGCGCTGGATCCACAGGCGGCGGAAGTCGCCCTTCTTGGCGCGACGGTCGCGGTAGGCGTAGGTGGCCGAGTGCAGGAGCTGCTCCTTGGCCTTGCGGTACAGGCGCGAGCGCTGACCGCGGTAGCCGGAGGCCTGCTCGAGAATTTCACGACGCTTCTTATGCGCGTTCACAGAACGCTTTACGCGTGCCATGGGGGATCTCCTTGGATGTGGTCGGCAGCGCCGACGGATGGTCTAGGTGGGAGGTGGCGTTGGCGCCGGGGAATCGCTCAGCGACCCTTGTGCTTACCGAGGAGCTTGCGCATCTTCTTGGCGTCAGGAGCCGAGACCACCTCGATGCCGGCCAAGCGGCGGGTGCGGGTGGATGACTTGTGCTCGTTGAGGTGGCCGAGGTTGGCCTGACGGCGCAGCAGCTTGCCGGTCCCCGTCGTCTTGAACCGCTTCTTCGCGCCGGAGTGCGACTTCATCTTCGGCATAGTTGGCTCGCTTTCTTCTTGTATTCGATCTCGTCAGAGATCGATGTCTGGGTCCATGTTGTCCGCCGGGCCGCGATGCTTCTTCGGCGACGGAGACGCCTGGGCGCGCAGCTCTGCCTCCATCTTGCGTTCCTGCTCGGCATGCTCGAGGCGCTCGGCGATGCGACGGTCGCGGTCCGCGGCCTGCTCCACCTTGGCTTCTGTCTTCTTCTTCGTGGGGCCGAGCACCATCAGCATGTTGCGGCCGTCCTGCTTGGCGGAAGACTCCACGTAGCCGAATTCGGCCACATCAGCGGCGAGCCGCTTCAGGAGATCCATTCCGAGCTCGGGGCGGGACTGCTCGCGCCCCCGGAACATGATGGTGATCTTGACCTTGTCTCCGGCCTTGAGGAACCGGACGACGTGGCCCTTCTTCGTCTCGTAGTCGTGCGAATCGATCTTGAGCCGGAGCTTCATCTCCTTGGTGCTCACGTTCGACTGGTTCCGTCGGGCGTCGCGTTCCTTCTGCGCAGCCTCGAACTTGAACTTGCCGTAGTCCATCAGCTTGGCGACGGGCGGACGGGCCATCGGCGCCACTTCGACAAGATCCAGATCGTTCTCCGCCGCCAGACGCAAGGCGTCCTCGACGCGCACGATGCCTACCTGCTCGCCTTTGGGGCCGACGAGCCGGACTTCGGGTACTCGGATGCGATCATTGATCCGCGGTTCAGTGCTGATGGGTCCTCCAGTGAGAGATGGTGTGGGCACCGACGAAAAAGGCCTCCGCGCATGCGGAGGCCACGACGCCGACGCACGGTCCACGACCGTTCGCCTGGGGCGACCCGGCCACCAGGGCGGCTCGGGTGGGAGTGACCACTCCACTTGTGCGCGGCAGCAGAAGCCGCCGGATAACTCGCAGCAGTCTACGCCGCGGCCCCGAGAAACTCCAAAAGCACCCGGTCAGGCGGTTCTGGCCCAGGCGAAGTCTCCGTTATCGAGCTCCACAAGCGCGTTTCCGTCGGCCAGCGAGGCCAGCGTGTCGCCCTCGATCACGAATGGGACTGGCCCCGCCGCATCCAGCAGCAGCCGGGTGGCCCCCGCGGGGATCACCGTCGCGGCCAGCTCGTCGAGCAGGCAGAGCACCGGGCGGGCCTCGTTGTTCCAAGCGCGCAGGGAGTCGTAGCCGGTGAAGGCGACCAGGTAGGTGCCCGAGTCGTCGGTGAGCGTCACGGCCGCCATCTCGGCATGGCGGTCCGGATCCGGATGGTCGGTCTCATCCCCGGTCGCGATCACCGGGAGCAACAGCCGGCTGGAGCACAGTGCGACGAGGGCGCGAGCGTAGCCTGCCTGTTCCGTGGCACGCTCGATGGCGGATCGCACGACGGGGTCGGGCGCGCCGTCGTCGCCCGCAAAGCGGGCGCTGGGCTGCGCCAGGGATCTCAGCTCAGGCATGGTCCGAGCCTATCGCCCAAGACGCAAACAGGGCCGTGTGCCAGACTGGTGGGCATGCAACTGTCGCTGCTCCTCACCATCGGGTTGACCATCGTGATCCTCGCCATCGCCGCGGGCGTGACGGCGCGCTCACGCCGAGCGCGCCCCGCAGTGATGGGCCTCGGTTGGGCGCTCCTGCCGGTCGGTCTCTACCTGACAGGCCTGACCCAGGTGATCGTTGACGGCATCCGCGCGTTCATCGACTGGCTGATGGGCACGCCCTGGACTGTGATGACCAGCTGGGGCCTGGGCCTGTTCGTCGGCGGCGTGCTGTTGATCGTGATCGCGGCGTTCCTGCCGCGGACACGCAAGCCCGCTGCCCCGTCGGCGCCCCAGCAGCCGGCCGCGCAGGGCAAGCGCCCGCAGGTGGCCTCCCCCGCCCCGGCCGCCAAGCCGGCCGCGCAGGCGTCCAAGCCCGCGGCTCAGAAGGGCGTGGACCCCGAGGACGCTGAGATCGAGGCCCTGCTGCGCAAGCGCGGCATCATGTGACTCAGGCCGGATCCGGTGGGGAGCCGAGGTCGTCGAGGAGACTGGGATCCACGTCGCGGCTGGTTGCCCCGTGATCCACCAGCCAACGGCGAAGCTCCACGACCTTGCGCTGAGCGGCCTCGCCCTCGAGGAACTGGATGGCCAGGACCGGGCGGCGGCGGATCTCGTGCCCGCCCTTGATCAGCAGTGACGACCAGGCATCTCCCGGACGCAACCGGACTCCTGCTACCTCGTCGATCCGGTAGCGACGCAGGAACAGCCCGTTCCGGACGGTCACCCCATCCTCGTTGGCCCACAGGCGCGAATAGCCGATGGACAGCATGAGGCCCACCATGAGCAGCACGAAGAAGAGCAGCGTGCCTGCCTGCGGCCAGGTGACCCGGTCCCGGATCTCCTTGCCCAGCGCCCACCACCCGAACAGCGCTGAGGACATCAGGATGACCGACAGCACCACCCCGGTCATCAACGCCGGGGGGCTGGTGTAGGACAACCGCTCCGGAAGCGGCCGCTCGGTCACAGGCGACACGCCGCGAGCTCGGTCAGCAGGATGCCGCGAGCGCCGGCCTCGTAGAGGCGATCCATGAGCAGGTGTGCCCCTTCACGGGGGACGAGCACCCGCACGGCGCACCAGCCGTCCTTGGCAAGCGCCGACACTGTGGGTCCCTCAACACCAGGCGCCAGTGCGGTGGTGGCGGCCAGATCCTCCTGCGCCACGTTGTAGTCCATCATCAGGTAGTTCTGCGCAACGAGCACGGACGTGAGGCGCGTCTCGAGGCCGGCCACACCGGGGGGCAGCTTCCCGCCGGCCCGACGGATGAGAACGGCCTCCGACGTGCAGATCGAGTCCCCGAAGAGCTCGAGGCCGGCGCGCTTCAGCGTGGTGCCGGTGTCCACCACATCAGCCACCACGTCCGCGACCCCGAGCCGGATCGCCGACTCCACGGCGCCGTCGAGCTTGACCATCTCCGCGTGGATGCCGAGGTCGTCGAGGTAGACCTGCAGGAGACCCGGATAGGAGGTGGCCACCCGCTTGCCGTGAACGTCCGCGACAGTCATCGACGAGCCGCCGGGCGCCGCGAACCGGAAACGGGAACCGCCGAAGCCCAGCGCCATCATCTCGGTGGCAGCGGCCGCCGAATCCAGCAGCATGTCGCGGCCGGTGATGCCGACATCGAGATGCCCGCGGCCGATGTAGACAGCAATGTCGCGGGGGCGCAGGTAGTAGAACTCGACGCCGTGGTCCGCATCGATGAGGGTGAGGTCCTTGGCGTCGGTGCGCTGGCGGTAGCCGGCAGCGCGCAACATGGCGGCGGCCGGCTCGGCGAGGGCGCCCTTGTTGGGGACGGCGATGCGGAGGAGGCGGTCTGTGCTCACGTGGGTGCTTTCGTCAGAGATAGCGGTAGATGTCGTCGAGGTCCAGATCGAGCGCCAGCATCAGCACCTGGAGGTGGTAGAGCAGTTGGCTGATCTCCTCTGCGGCCTGTTCCTTCGACTCGTACTCGGCGGCCATCCATACCTCGGCGGCCTCCTCGACGATCTTCTTGCCGATGCCGTGGACCCCGGCCTCCAGCCGGGCCACCGTCCCCGACCCCTCGGGCCTGGTGCGGGCGGTCTCGGTCAGCTGGTCGAAGAGTTGATCGAAGGACTTCACGACGCGCAGCCTACCGCCTACAGCCGGATGCCCAGGAGGGCGTCGATGGCGGTGGTCATGTGGCCGACCGCGTCGGTGTCATCGCCTTCCACAGCGAGGCTGGCGGCCACCCACGTGTCCACCGCGCTGAGCGCCGTGGGGGTGTCCAGGTCCGAGCGGAGGGCGGTGCGCATCGCGTCGATGGTCTCCTGCGCCGGCAGGGCGGTGGCGTTGTTGAGGATGCCACGCCACCTCTGCAGGCGGGTCGTTGCCGAATCCAGCTGGTCGCGGGTCCAGTCCCAGTCCGTGCGGTAGTGGTGGTCGAGCAGCGCGAGGCGGATGGCCATCGGGTCCGCTCCGCCGTGGCGCAGCCGGCTGACCAGCTCGAGGTTGCCCTTCGACTTGCTCATCTTCTCTCCGTCGAGGCCCACCATGCCGGAGTGCACGAACGCCTCGGCCATCGGTTCTCGCGAGGCGGTGATCGATTCGGCCGCGCACATCTCGTGGTGAGGGAACACGAGGTCTGAGCCGCCGCCCTGCACGTCGAACGCGGGGCCGAGATAGCGCAGCGCGATGGCGGTGCACTCGATGTGCCAACCGGGGCGCCCGGCCCCCAGCGATGAGCTCCAGCTGGGTTCGTCGGGGCGTGCGAAGCGCCAGACGAGACAATCCAGCGGGTGCCGCTTCCCGGTACGGTCCGGGTCTCCCCCGTTGTCCCGGAAGACCTCGACC
Source organism: Tessaracoccus sp. MC1679 (assembly GCF_014164775.1). Taxonomy (GTDB): domain Bacteria; phylum Actinomycetota; class Actinomycetes; order Propionibacteriales; family Propionibacteriaceae; genus Arachnia. Next base: position 283,395 of record NZ_JACJGB010000003.1, on the reverse strand, counting down.
ATGTTGGGCTCGTCGAGGTGACTGACTCCCCCGAATCCCTCAGCGGCCACTGTGTTGAAGTACCAGTCGGGGTGTTCGGCATCCTCGACCTGGTAGACCAGCCCGCTCGGCAGCAGCTGCTCGATCAGCTCGATCACGCATGAGATGGACTCCACCGCGCCGATGTAGTTGCCCGGGGGAATGACGCGAAGGTCCTGCATGTCGCTGCGGAACAGCTCGATCTGGTCCTCCGCCAGTTCCTCCCACTCCTGGCCGGTGGCGGCGGCGCGCTCGAGCAGCGGGTCGTCGACGTCGGTCACGTTCTGCGTGTAGTCGACGGTGCGTCCCAGGTCGCGCCAGACGCGGTTGACCAGGTCGAACGCCACGTAGGTGTTGGCGTGCCCGAGGTGGGTGGCGTCGTAGGGTGTGATGCCGCAGACGTACATCCGAGCAGTGCCCTCAGTAGGCCCCACTGGCACGAGCTTCCTGGTGGCGGTGTCATACAGGTTGAGCGACTCGGGGACGGTGCCCTCGGACTTCGGGAGACTGGGGACGGCGACGGGGGCCCACGCATACATGGCGCCCAACTTACCGCCTTGGTTGAGAGTTGGTTGAGTGCTAAAGCGGTGGCCAGGGGATGCCCGGCCAGCGCCCACCGGGCACTGGCATACTGCCGGAGGCCAGCAGCGCCTCGGCTCGTGCGACGAGCGCCTCCCACTCCTCGTCGGCCAGCCCGGGCGCGAGAGGGCCGGCCACGGCCGCGGCCCTGGCCACCAGGTCCAGCTCCTCAGGGCTGAGTGGATCCCCCGCCCACCCCCAGATCACCGTGCGGAGTTTCCCCTCCGCATGGAGGCTCACCCCGTGGTCCACACCGGCCAGCGAGCCGCCGCGGTCGATGAGGTGGCTGGCCTTCCTGTCGGCGTTGTTGAGGAGCGCGTCGAAGAGGGCTACCGCCCTCAGCCTGGGGTCGTTGCGGTGGGCCAGGACCACTGGTTGGTCGTCCTCGGTGACGGCACTGAAGATGGGCAGCCACGCCTCAGTCAGATCTTCGGGGCGGAGAAGGTCGATCAGGTCGGTCACCCCTCCCTCCACCCATTGCTGCGCGGATCCCTCCCCGAGGGGGCCGTCGACCCAGACGGTCAGGGGAATCAGGTCCACCGCCAACTCGTGGGACAGGGAGTAAGCGGCGACCTCGCGGCGACCGAGTGTGCCAGTCGGGAAGTCCCACAACGGGGCCTCCCCCGCAACAGGCTTGTACACCCAGCGGGTGTCCTGCCCGTCCACGGCGAGGAACGTGGCGTTGGAGGCGTCGACGAGCCGGCCCACCGGGCGCAGGTCACCCACCGGCCCGGTCATGTGAAGAGCGGTCCCCGATAGCCGTTGGAGCGGGGGCAGATGTGGCCCTCCGGGTCCACCGGTTGGCCGCAGGCAGGGCAGGCAGGACGCCCTGAGGCCACCACGAGCTCGGCCCGCGAGGCGAACTCCCGGGCCATGGAGGGGGTCAGCAGGACCTGCAGCAGCGAACTCTCGCCGGACTCGTCGGCCTCTTCGGAGAACAACTCCAGCACCAGCCTGCCGCGTTCCTGGTCCCAGGCCAGGCCGATCGCGGCCGCACGGAAGGCCACGGTCACCGGAGCATCAAGCGGGCCCATGTCCGCGGAACCGCTCGCCTCGGGGACGTCATGGCCCAGCTCGGCCAGCCTGTCGAGCACCTCCCCCACCCGCACGCCCAGAAGCCTTGCCTGCTGCTTCTCGAGTGCCACGGCCGCGAGTCGGCTGCCCTGCGCCACCTGAATGAGGAAAAGGCGATTGCCCGGCTGCCCGATGGTGCCCACGACGCAGCGGTCGGGTCTGTCGAACTCCATCAGCATGACCCCCAGCCTAGCCGCGGTGCGTTGGAGGGGGATCGACGTCGCCGCCGCCGACGACGGGGGCCGCGTGCGTGGCCAGGAGCCCCGCGAGGCTTCCGCCGACGTTGACGCACAGGACGGTGGGTCGCTGAGCGAGGTACTCCACCACGCTGACCCCGGCGGGACCCACGTGCACCCGCTGGAAGTCGTCGAGCTGCATGCCGAACGCGTGGGCGAGGATGGCCTTGATGGGGTCTCCGTGGGAGAAGACGACGACCGTGTCGGTATCCGGGTGGCGTTCGGCCAGCTCAGCGACGGCCTCGGTGGTCCGCGCGAACATCTCCATCATCGACTCACCCCCCGGGAACGACACGGCCGACGGTGTGGCCTGGATGTCCGCCCACAGCATCTCGTCCTTGAGCGCCGCCAGCTTCGCGCCGGTCCACACCCCGTAGTCGCACTCGCTCACGCCCTCGAGGATGGTCGCGTCTGGGAAACCCGCCAGCGCGGCCGTCTCGCGGCAGCGCTGGATGGGCGAAGTGTAGGCCGCCGCGATCCGGGCCTCCGACAGGAGTTCGCCGAGGGCGCGCGCCTGGCCGCGACCCACATCGTCGAGGGAGACTCCCGGCATCCGGCCCGCCAGCACCCCGTCCGCGTTGGCCGTGGATCGTGCGTGCCGGATCAGGACCACCTTCGTCATGGGCGCCAGCGTAGTCGGCGCTCAGACCCGCCCCGACGGTACAGTGGCGCCGGTGTTGACGAAGGGACTGTGACGTGGAGTGGTTCGAGGCGATCGTATTGGGCATCGTGCAGGGCCTCACAGAGTTCCTGCCCATCTCCTCCAGCGCCCACGTGTCGATCGTCGGTCAACTGCTGTTCGACGGCCGCGACCCAGGAGCTGCGTTCACGGCTGTCACCCAGCTCGGCACCGAGACAGCAGTGCTGGTCTACTTCCGCCACGACATCTGGCGGATCATCACGGCCTGGGTAGGCAGCCTGCGCGGCACCGTCGAGAAATCGGACCCCGACGCCCGCATGGGTTGGATGGTCATCCTCGGTTCGGTCCCGATCGTCGTCCTCGGACTGATCTTCCAGGACGCCATCGACACCTCGCTGCGCAACCTGTGGATCACGGTGGCGATGCTGGCCGGGGTGGCAATCTTCCTGGCCGTCGCGGACACGATGGGGACGCAGAACACCCGCGAACTTCGGCAGCTGACCTGGCGCGACGGGGTGCTGTTCGGCCTGTTCCAGGCCGCGGCCCTCATCCCGGGCGTGTCGCGATCGGGCGCCACGATTTCCGGCGGCTTGTTCATGGGCTACACGCGTGAGGCCGCCACCCGCTACGCCTTCCTCCTGGCCATTCCGGCGGTGTTCGGGTCCGGCCTGTACAAGCTGAAGGACATCGGTGGTGACCAGACCACGGCCTGGGGGCCGACCATCGCAGCCACTGTGCTGGCGTTCTTCATCGGGTACGCCGTCATCGCCTGGCTGCTTCGCTACATCTCGACGCACAACTTCCGCATCTTCGTGCTCTACCGCCTCATCCTGGCCGCAGTGGTCGCGGTGCTGATCCTCACCGGCGTCCTCTCCGCGTAGGGTCGGACCTCATGCAGCTCAGACCACTCGGCGCCTCAGGCCTCCACGTCTCCCGCCTCGGCCTCGGCACCATGGCCTGGGGCAGGGACGTGGAGTGGCCCGCGGCGCGTGACCTGCTGGCGGACTTCGTCGACGGCGGCGGCAATCTCGTCGACACCGCGCCGGCCTACGGCGCCGGGGTGGCCGAGAAGATGATCGGCAAGGCCCTGGCGTCTGGCCTGTCGCGCGATTCCCTGGTGATCGCCACCAAGGCCGGCTTCGTCATCCGCGACGGGCGGCGCATCATCGACACCTCCCGAGGCGCGCTGCTGAGCGACCTCGAGCAGTCATTGCGTCGGCTCCAGACCGATCACGTGGACCTCTGGCAGGTGCACGCCTGGGGGGAAGCGCCCCTCGACGAGACCCTCTCCGCCCTGGATTCCGCCGTGAGCAGGGGCATGGCGCGCTACGTCGGCGTGTCCAACTTCGTGGGCTGGCAGTCGGCGACGGCGGCCACCTGGCAGGAGGCGGATCGGGCGCGCACGCCGATCTCGAGCGTTCAGGTGGAGTATTCACTGCTGGCCCGGCGAGCCGAGGTGGAGGTGGTGGGTGCGGCCGAGCACCACAGGATGGGCGTGCTGGCGTGGTCCTCACTGGGCCGCGGCACGCTCACGGGGAAGTATCGCGGCGGGCGGCTGCCGCGAGACTCGCGTGCGGCATCCGACCACTTCGGGTGGTTCCTCGAGCCGTATCTCCAGCCGCGCTCGGCGGCCATCGTCGACGCCGTCGCGCACGCCGCGCAGGGGCTCGGCCTCACCGCCACCCAGGTTGCGCTGCTGTGGGTTCGCGACGCGCCCCAGGTGGCCTCGGCCCTCGTCGGCCCCCGCACGACGGATCAGCTGGCGGAGCTGTTGGATGCCGAGGACAAGGTGCTGGTCGCACCCATCGTGTCAGCCCTCGACGACATCTCCGGTGGGCCGAACGCCTACCGCTGAGGCCCGCTCAGGCGAGGTCGAAGGCGACATGGTGCACGCCCTCGGCGTCGATCTCCAAGGTGAGGATGCCCACGGCACCGGCCAGGTCCCCGGCGCCTGACCCGGGCACCAGTTCGTAGCGAACCTGCTGGTCACCGTCGCGCATCGAACCGAACTGCTGGAACGCCACGCTTCCGGTGCGCCCGCCGATGCGTCCCTCGAACACTTCAAGCGCCACGTAGCCGGCCGTGCCGTCTGCAGGGTTGCCGGCCGACAACATGATGCCCCTGCTGGCGCCCTCTGCCTCACCGGTCCACACCTTGGCGAACTCGAAGCGTCGGGTGCCGGGAAGCAGACCTTCCTCCGGCGTGATCTCGATCTCGAACGTTGCGTTGACGATCATGGTGGCGCCCTCCTCTCCCCCAGCCTAGGCGGAGTTGTGCAACCACGGCGGGCGCCTGCTAGAGTTCCTTGTCGCTCCCCCTTGGGGGATCACCACTCGTCCGGGTGGCGGAATAGGTAGACGCGCTAGCTTGAGGTGCTAGTGCCCGTAAAGGGCGTGGAGGTTCAAGTCCTCTCTCGGACACAACGATGTATGCAAATCCCCTCTGACAAGGACTTCGGTCCTTGTCGGAGCTGGACGCGCATGGACACAGATGGACCCGAGTGGGTGTTCATTCCCCACATATTCCCCACGACACGAGCTGCGTGGGGAACGCGTACCCCCAGACTGCCTCCCCCTGTCCCCCAGACGCACCCGTCGACCGTTACGAAGCGCGACGGGGGGTGCGCTCCATGGGTAGCCGACGGGTCAAGGCCAAGCGAGGCTTCGGCGAGATCTCCGTGCTTCCGAGCGGGCGGTACAGAGCCCGCTACACCGGTCCTGACACCAGACGGCACAGCGCCCCGGTCACCTTCGTCGCGAGGATCGACGCCGAGGGTTGGCTGGTCGAACAGGAACGGCTGATCAGCCGCGGAGAGTGGAAACCACCGGCTCGTCAGTTCGCGAGGCTCCCCTGCTCCTGGGAGCGTACGCGGCCACGGTCGTGGGGCGTCGACGGCTTCGGCCGGCGACGGTGGCGCTCTACGAAAAGCTGCTCCGCCTGGCCATCCTGCCAACGTGGGCCGGCAGGTCGCTCGGCGACGTCACGCCGACTGAGGTGGCCGCCTGGTACGCAGGGATGAATCACACCCCGACCCAACAGGCGAACGCCTACGGACTGTTCAAGTCCATCTTCAAGGAAGCGGTCGAGGATGGACTCCTTGACGACAATCCCTGCCGGGTGAAGGCAGGTGGGCAGAAGCAGCGGGCGCGCGAGATCGAGGTGCTCACTGTCGACCAACTCAACCGCTACCTGGCCGCAGTGCCAGAGGCGCGGCGAGTGCCACTGCTCCTGGCCGGATGGTGCGGGCTACGTTCCGGCGAGGTGCGCGGATTGCGGGTGCGTGATCTCGACCTGGACGCCGGGGTGGTCCACGTCCGCCAAGCCGTCGTCCGGCTCAAAGGGCAATTGCTCATCGGTCCACCAAAGACAAACGCCGGCGTCCGGTCGGTGGCCATTCCTCCCCACCTGCTTCCCGCCCTCAGGGTGTGGGCCGCCAAGCAGCCCACACGCAAGCGAGATGAGTTGCTGTTCCCCGCCGGCGACGGCCACTCGCCGCTCAACGACAGCGTCCGGCGCGAGGCGCACGACAAGGGCAAAGCGGCAATCGAGATGCCGGGACTCACGATCCACGGCCTGCGTCACACGAGCGCGACGCTGGCCGCGCAACTGGGAGCGACCCTCGCTGAACTTCAAGCCCGGATTGGGCACAGCACACCCAACATGGCCATGCGCTACCAACACGTGGCGGCTGAACGGGACGCTCAGCTCGCAGCCCGCATGTCGGCATTCGCGACCGGCGGGAGCCTTTGGACCTCACGCAGAGACGCTGCTCCGGCTGGGGCTCAATGAGGCTCGGAAGCAGGACCCCGGACAACGCGGTGTCGACAGCGGCGTCCGCCGCGTTGGTGCTCAACGCCCGACGTCGCCACGCCCCCGGGATGGGCGAGGTGGCCGATGGAATGTGCAGCTCAGCACACCCACACGATCAGCGAGCCACCGCGGCGGACACGAACGGAGCGCTTGTGGGTGCCGGTTCCGGGGTGACCAAGGGGGTGACGGAGACTGCCTCCCAGCGCTTCGGGTCGGTCTGGATGCGGATGTGGCCTTCGAGGGCATCGAGCGCGGTGTCGGTGATGGTCGGAGCTGGTTGCGTGGCCTGAAGGATGAGGCCGGCGGCGCCGATGACGCGCTGGCCGGTGCTGCGGAGGATGTCGGCAAGGTCGCGTTGCTCCGTCACGGCGTTGAGTGCCCAGCCCGCGACGTAGCTGAAGGTGTACTGGCTGGAGTCGAGGCCGTGGGCGCTGGTGACCATGTACGCGACCGATTCGGCTTCGACCTCAAGGGTCCCGCGACAGTCGCGGCTGCCCTGATCCTGGTGGAGGAGCACGTGCCCGGCTTCATGGGCGAGGGTCTTGACGGCCTGGGCGTCGTCGACGTCGTCGCGGACCATGACGAGGCGCTGGCCGAAGTCGGTGTAGCCGTTGGCGCCGCCAAGGTCTGCGCCGCGACGCACGTCGAATCCTCGCTCTTCGAGGAGGCTCTGGAGGCGGTCCCACAGCCCATCTGGGGCTTGCCCGGTGAGGAGGGCAGCCTCGCCGATCTTGGGGTCGGGCAACGGAGGCCCGTCGGTCTGCCGGATGTCGAACACCGTGACTGGTTTGGTCGCGACCACGTGGGCCCGGTGCACGACGCGGCCCTGGTCGTCGCGCACGGGCTGGCCAGCGTCATCGAGGCGGGGTTCGCGGCGGGTGATCGGGGCGAGGACCTTGATGCCGGTCTCGCCGCGGCGCACCTGGCGTCCCATGGCCTTGAACGCTTGGTAGCCGGCGACGTGGGTGGCCTGCGGGTCCTGAAGCATGATCAGGAGGGAATTCCCGAACGAGTAGCGGTGGAACTGGCTGGAGAACTTCAGCCAGGCTCGCCAAGCCTGCGGGTCGTTGAGGGCGAGGACGCCATCGCTCAGCTGGGTGTGCAGCTTGTCCAGCGTGGCCTGTCGCGCCTCTGCGGCTGCTGCTCGGTCGGCGTCATTGACCGGCCTCCGGTAGCCAGCCATCAGTCGCGGCCTTCTCGGAGGGCGGCGACGCGGTCGAGGATCTCCTCGATCGCCTCCGTCGGGGCGCCGGAGTCGGCAAGCTCCTTGGCCTTGATGAGGAGGTCCTCGACGATGAGCGGCACGTCGGGAAGGGGGAGTCTTGGTTCGCTCACGGGCGGAACTACGTGGTCCTGGCCGGGGAGCTGTAAGGCTGCTGGCCCTTTTGGATCAGGGTTCATGATGGCCTCCTGTCGGGCGGGAGAACCCGTCATGCGCCATAACGGATGCCCACTCGTCCCCGTGGGCAGGTAGCGCTCCGATTAGGGGAAATCGCTGCAAGCGGCCGCTTCCGTCGCTGATGCGCGCCGTCACCCAACTGATCAAGACCGCCAGTGAACAGCTGATCAGTCCGGGCTCCTACGGAAACCGACCCGAGAGATCCAGGTCGACGCTCTGACGCCACGAAACGCTGGCGGTCCCACACGCTAGAACGTGTTGAACTGAGCTGCGACTGCAGCGACTCCTACGCTTAGCTCATGGCTTCTCCCGGCACCGTTCTCGATATCTTCGAGGGCGCACTCGATAAGACTCCCAGCAGGATCGCAGCACGAGGACGGAAGCTCGATGCTGCCGATCTGGCCGCTGTGATGGCAGCCCGGACGACCACGCAGGAGACGCAGCACAGTCGACCCGATCTCGCGCAACAGATCTGGCCGCTCGTGAGTCACCACACCTACGGGGACCGGGCACTGTTCGGGAGCCAGCGTCACGACATTCTTCCGAGAGCCCTGACGCTGCTTGTGCTCCACGACGGTCTGGTAGTGGCCGACCGACCGGGCCTCACTGACGAGGTCGTCGCCGCCTGCGAGAGCGTGGTCGCCATCACCCAGTACGGCTCGACCCGCTCGATGAACGCCGGCGCCGCTGCTGCGATCGCGATGTACCACTGGCGCTGCAGCACGCCGGGGGTAAGCCCTAGTCCTGCCTCCTCCTTCGTCGCGACGGGCTGAACCCAAGCCCTCGGGGGGGTGCGACCAAGGTACGAGGGGCGAACGGACCCGCCGCCCGAAGTGCAGCTGGGGACGCGCTGGACACAGGAGCCGTCCTGGGAACAGTCCGCTGCCTTTTTGCTACAGAACGTGGTTCATCACTCATCCAGTGCGGTGCCCCTCGAGGTAGCGCAGCACCGCGAGCACCCGACGATGGTCCTGCGTCGTCGCCGTGGTCAGGCCCAGCTTGCCGAGGATTCGAGCGATATGGGTCTCGACCGTGCGCTCGGCAATGACCATGCGGGCGGCGATCCCCGTGTTCGTCAACCCCTCGGCCATCAGGGCCAGCACCTCGTGTTCGCGCGGGGTGAGCGAGGCCAGACCCGGGCTGCCGCCGACCATGAGCCGAGCCACCACCTCAGGGTCGAGCGCCGACCCACCGTGGGCGACCCGTTCGAGGGCGTCGAGGAACTGGGTGACGTCGAGGACCCGGTCCTTGAGCATGTACCCGAAGTGGCCGCCGGCCACCAGGACGACCGACAGCCGAGACTCCACGTGTTGCGACAGCAGCAGCACCCCGGTCTCCGGTCGCTCCAACCGAACCCGCGCCGCGACCCGGGCGCCGTCGTCGGCGTGGTCGGGCGGCATCCGGACGTCGAGGATCGCGACATCGGGGCCGTGCTCGAGCACCGCGGCCAACGCACTCGGGGCGTCGGAGGCTTCCGCGACGACGTCGTGGCCCACCTCGGTGAGCAGCGACCTCAGCCCGGCACGAAACAGCGCCGAGTCCTCGCCGATCACGATGCGCACGGGATGACCGCCTCGAGCGAGGTGCCGCCACGCGGCTCGGAGGACACGGTCAGCCGGCCGCCCAGGGCGTTGACCCGATCGCTGAGCATCGCCAGCCCTGAGCCGGGTGTGAGGCGTGCCCCACCGAGCCCGTCGTCGCGCACGGCGACGTGGACGATAGATTCCTCGTGCCGCACGTGGACGGCTACGCGAGACGCGGTGGCGTGCTTGACGGCGTTGGCGACGCCTTCGCTCGCGACGTAGTAGGCGGTGAGGCTGACGTGGTCGGGCAGTTCGTCGGCCGAGCACGTGATGTCGAGGGGCAGGGCGCAGGAACGGGTCAAGCTCTCCAGGGCCGGAGCCAGCCCGTCGTCCAGACAGCTCGGACGCAACCCGTGGGCGATCTGGCGCAGTTCGGCCACGGCCAGTGCCAGCTCGCCCACCGCCCCGTCGACCAAGGCGTCGAGGTCCGGGGCGTCACCACCGTCTGCCCGGTGCTGGGCCACCCGCAGACGCATGCCGAGGGAGATGAGCCTCTGCTGGGCGCCGTCGTGCAAGTCCATCTCGAGACGGCGCCGCTCCTCGTACCCGGCGCTGAGCAGGCGCCGACGACTGGCCTCGACCGCCGACAGCGCCTCGGACAGCTCGCCACGAAGGCGCACCGACTCGGCGAGGAGGCCGGCCTCACGGGCGACCTCTTCCGGGATGCCGGCGGCCCCGTCCCCGGGTCGGATCACCCCGACGACGTTGCGGGCCAGCGTGATCAGAATGCTGCCCTCGGCGGGCACGGGCCGTTGGTCGACGTCGACGAAATCCGTGCTGCCAGGGCGCTGGTAACCGACCCGCAGGCCGGGATCGCGCAGCCCCTGGCGCAGCACCTCCTCGAGCCGCTCGGGTTGGTCCGCGCCCGCGTGAACGCCCGCCACGAGCGACCGGACCGCCGCGACCCCGCGCTCGCGCCGCGGGTGCAGGCGGCGGCCGAGCACCCGCAACAGGATGGACCGGGCCGGAAGCAGCGCAATCATGACGATGACCGTCGAGATCACTGCTGGGGTTGCCGAGTCGCCGCCCAGCGCGCGCCCGATCACCGCCGACAGCACGCCATACGACGCCACCACCCCGAAGGCGAGGGTCGAGTACGCTGCCGTGGCCACGAGCGCCCTGTCGACGTCGTAGAGGTCGTGGCGCAGCATGGCGATGAGCGTGGCCGTCGGGATGGCGACGTTCATCGCGACGAGGCCACCGAGGGCGAAGATCGGGGTGCCGGTGAGCAGGTAGCCGGCCCAACAGAGCAGGATCGTGGCCGGGACGCTCAGGCAGGAGAGGAACATCCAGCGCAGTTGCGATCGCTGGAGGTCGGTGCCCGCCGCCCGGTACCGCCGCCGGGTCGACAGGGCCGCGGCGACCAGAGCGGCGTAGAACGCGATGAGCACCGGAATGCTGGCGTAGCCGATCCAGTGGGTGCCGAACGGTCGGGGCCAGTCGGGCAGGGGAGGTGTCAGGGGCCCGGGGGCGATCGCGAGCAGAAGGTTGAACGCGACGACGAGGGTGGGCAGAGCGATGGCGGTGCGCCGCCCCCAGGTGTCGGCCGGACGGCCGTCGGGGAACAGGAGCAGCACCATCGCGAAGGGGAGGAACCACCCCATCCAGATGCCCTGGGTGAGGTTCAGGAGCTCCGCGCTGGCTGCGAGGCCGCTCGGCGCGTCGGCCAGCGCCTCGGCCCAGGTGCCGTGGGCCATCTGCAGGATGATGTTGGCCCCTGCTGCGGTCAACCAGGGCCCCACCCAGTTCGACGGATCGTGACGTGTCACGAGGTGACCGGCGGTGAACGGAATGGCCGAGCAGAGGATCGACCCGCCGACGACCCACGCGTCGGCCGGGTAGCCCTTGTCACGAACGGCGAGGAACGCCAGCACGAGCAGCGCCGCGGAGACGGCCCAGAGCCCGTACGTCACGCGCCGCGGCCAGGTCATGACTCAGGCTATACCGCCGAGGAGTGCCACGCCATCCGTGCCACCACGCACCCACCACCACACAGGTGAGGTGCAGTGGCTCCTCGGACGACGCGGGGTTGCTCTCGGCGCGACAGTGGGACGACATCACACCCCACCTCAGGAGGACAGCGGCCATGAGCGCCATCGAGCACCCCACCCAACCCATCGACGACGCGACGTCGACAGCCGTGCCGACCACCTCGGATGCCGCACCCCGCGACCTGCGCCGGACCTGGCGACGCCTCGCCGCGGCATCCCTGATCCTTGGCCCCCTCGGCGTGACCCTGATCCGGGCCGTCATGCCGTACTGGACGAACGATTCGACGGCCGAGATGGTCGCCGGGATGGCGGCGGCACCGGGCCGCGCAGCCGCCATGACCTGGCTCGGTCTCGCCACCACCCCGTTCCTCCTGCTGAGCGCCCTGGCGATGGGATTCGCCGCCCGGCGCCGGGCCCCGGTCATCGCGACGTGGGGAGCGGTCGTGCTCTTCGGCGCCTACGCCCTCGGCAGCGCCGTCAGTGCGCCCGACATCCTCGTCGAGGCGTTCGTGGCGAGGGGCGACGACCCGGCATCCATAGCGGCGGACGCCGCGCTGATGATGGACGCCCCCGCCATGCTGACCGGCGCCCTCACCTTCGTCGTGGGCCACCTCATCGGCATGGTGCTCGTCGCCATCGCGGTGGTCCGAGCCCGCGTCGTCGCCTGGTGGGTGGGTGCCCTCATCGCCGTGGCGCAGCCGATCCACGTGGTCTCGGCCGTCATCGTGCCCAACCGGATGCTCGACGTCGCCTTCGGCTGGGGAGCGACCACGCTCGGGTACGCGCTCGTCGCCTGGGCCGTGCTGCGCACGAGCGACGACGAATGGGACCTGCCGCCTGTCAAGCGCTGACCTTGGAGGTGGGGTATCACGCAGGCCGCGCCCATCCTCGACCGGCGCGCCTGGCACGTCGGGCTGGACATGGTGACCCGTGGTGCCGCGGGTAGGATCGCGCCATGACCCAGCGCCCGCCCACGCGCTCGCGCCCGAGGCGTCCCGCGGGTGGTCGCCCCCGCCCCGCGAGGCGCTCGACTACCCGGTCTTCTTCAATCCCGAGCCGGCGGTGGCCCGGTACCAGCAGTTCCGCAGCGCCATCAAGGGCCGCATCTTCGGGATCGTGTTGTCGCTGGTCATCTGGGCCGTCATCGGTTGGTTCAACCGCGACAACCTCGACACCCTGTTCTGGACGATCTTTTGCATCAGCCTTGCCATCTCCAGCGCGCTGCTGGTGCGCACCATCGTGCAGTCGGTGCTCGCGAAGCGTGCGATCGGCCGCTTGCACGAGGGACTGGCCCTCGGCATCGGCCGGGGCGGGCTCTACCTCGACGACTACCTGGCCTGGGAGGACGTCGACCACCTCGTCGCCGTCCCCAGGCGGGTCGCGCGGGTCGGGGCGCCTCGTCGTGGTCGCGACCAACGGCGCCTGGCGAGAGGTGCCCGTCGACTGGCTCAGCCACACCCCGTCCGCGGTCGACAACGCCGTGCGTGCGAGTCTGTCAAGACTCCCGCTCCTGTGAGCCCCCACCGACCAACAGCTGATCCCTTGCGTTCCGACGCGGGAAGATGGACGCATGGACGCCCTGCACACCACCGCCACCCCCCGCACCTGGCGGCGGGTGGCGCTGGCGATGCTGGCCGCGGGTTGGGGCGCCAACCAGTTCGCGCCGATGCTGCTGGTCTACCGCGACGAGCGAGGGCTGTCCGAGCAACTGGTGACGGGCATGTTCGCCGCGTACGTCGGGGGCCTCGTGCCCGCCCTGCTCGCCGCTGCGTGGATGTCGCAGCACCAGGGCAAGCGCCTGATGGTGCGGATCTCCTCGGTGCTGATGCTGCTGGGCAGCGCCCTGTTGCTGCTCGGCGCCGACTCCCCCGGGCTGCTGTTCGCCGGGCGCATCGCGTCCGGGATCGGGGTCGGCTTCGTCATGGCGCCCGGCACGGCATGGGTGAAAGAGTTGTCCGCGGGCCTGCCGCTGGGCACCGGCGCCCGCCGCTCCACGGTGGCCTTGACGGCCGGGTTCGCGATCGGACCCATGGCGGCGGGCGTGCTCGCGCAGTGGTTCCCGGCCCCGCTGCAGGCCACCTACGCGGTGCACCTGATCGTCCAGGCCATCGCCGCGGCCATCGTCTGGAACGCGCCCGAGCTCGACACCTCCGACCAGCCCACGCCGACGATCGCAACCGCAGCGCGGCACTTGATGCACGGCTGGTTCTGGAAGCTGATCGTGCCGACGGCGCCGTGGGTGTTCGGGGCCGCGACTGTCGCGTTCGCCGTCACGCCGGCTCTCGTCGGCCCTGTCCCCGGCCTCCCGCGGGTCGCCGCCGCGGGCCTGACCGCAGGACTCACCCTCGGCACGAGCGTGCTGGTGCAGCCGTCGGTCCGACGCTACGCCCAGCACGACCCGGGCCGGACGCCACCGCTGGGCATGGCCGTGCTGACCCTCGGCATGATGATCGCGACAGCAGCCGCGGTGTTCCCCCACCCGCTCTGGCTGGCGCCCGCCGCGGTCGTCCTCGGGGCCGCGCACGGTCTCCTGATGGTCGGCAGCATCACGATCGTCGAGCACCACACACCGCCGCCCCTGATGGCCCCCACGACGGCCGTCGTTTACAGCCTCACCTATATCGGCTTCCTCGCGCCCTACGCGGTCAGCACCGCGTCGCTGTTCATCCCCGCATGGACGTTCCTGGCCGCGGGCGTCGGCATCGCGGTCCTGACGACGGCCTGGCTCTGGTTCGAGCGCAAGGACGCCTGAAGCGCGTCTCAGGGTATGACCGCGGTCAGCACGGGCGTCGTCACACCGCCCGCCCGAACCGAGTACAGATAGGGAGTGGCGCGCATGAGGCCGGCGTCGGTGAATGTCGGGTTGGTCGACGTCGCGATCTGAATCCCCGACCGCAGGATCTGGTACTCGACTCCAGTGCTTCCGTCCCATGCGATTGTCACCGTGTTCGGTGTTGTGCCGACCAGTCGAAGATTACCGGGCGCGCTCCCCGTCGGAGGGGGTGTCGCCGGGGCAGTGTTCGTGGCCGTGGGGGTGGGAGTCGTCCCAGGCAACGAGGCCAGGGTCGCGGTGAGAACAGGAGTGGTGACGCCGCCTGCACGCACCGAGTACAGGTAGGGGGTGTTGGGCAGCAGTCCGATGTCGGTGAACGTGCGCCCCGTGACGCTGGCAATTCGTTCGCCCGAACGCAGGATGTCGTAGCTGACCGCGGGGCCGTCCCACCCCAGAGTGATGCTGCTGCCCGTCGTGCCCATGACCCGCAGGTTGGACGGGCCGCTGCTCGACGGGGTGCTGGAGGACGGCGTCGGCGAGCTCGTGACGGACGGCGTGGCGCTGGGCGGCGGGGGCGTGATGGTGGGCTGAGCGCTGGGAGTGGCGCTCGGCTCGCTCTCGCCACTGGCGTACTTGACCTCGACGTAGTCCACCACCATCGGAACGCCTGGTTTGGTGGTCGCCAGTGGGCCGGCTTCGCCGGGGTTCAGCTTGTTGGGGAATGCCCCACCCATCGCGACATTCAGAATGATGAAGTACCCGGCATGCTGGGAGATCTCAGTCCAGATCGTCGGAGTGACGTCGGTCTCAGTCACCGAGAAGGTTTGCTCACCGTCGAGGTACCAACGCAGCTGGTCCACCGCGCCGGAGGTGTCCCATTCGAACCCGTAGGTGTGGAAGCCCGCCTGGCACGTGGTGACCAGGCATGGAGCCCCGTTGTTGAACGCATCGCCGTTGTTGATGCCCTCGGGCTCGTTGCAGGGGGCCTTGCCCCATTCCCCGCAGTGCAGCACGTTGTAGGTCCAGTTCAGGCCCTGCACGTTCTCCATGATGTCGACCTCGCCGATGCTCGGCCATGACCATCTGTCGGCACGGTACGGTGCGCCGAGCATCCAGAACGCCGGCCAGTAGCCCCTGGCTTCCAGCCCCGTGACGTTCGGCATCTGCAGACGACTCTCCACGTGCATCACACCGTTGGTGGGCGGTTTGAAGTTCGCGCGCACTGATTCGACCCTCGCCGAAGTCCAGGCACCGGCCGTGTCGCGCTGCGGCGTGATGTACAGGTTGCCGTTGCGCACGTCGACGTTGCTGGGATGGTCGGTCATCGTCTGGATCTCACCGGTGCCGAAGTTCTCCGGTCCACCCGGGTAGGACGTGCCCAGGGTCAGCTGCCAATCGGTGGGATTCGGGAGGCCACTACCGCTGAAGTCATCCCGGAATGTAACCTGCCAGGTGGGCGAGGCGACCGCCGACGGGGTGAACGCCACGAAGCCGAGGCTGGCGGCAACAAGGGCGATACTCATGATGAGGGCGAGCGGTGCGAGTGTTGCGGACCGTCGAGGCATCGGGTGACCTTTCGCGTCGGGGTAAGGCTGCATACCGGCCCACATCCTTGTCAGCCCGTCACTGCCCGTGCCCGGAACCTAACACGCGACACGACTCCGCGTGCTCCTCAGCGCGTGTCTACCTACTTTCGGCGGGACCGCTGCCCTATCGGCGGCCGCCGAGAGCCGGGCGACGACTCCCCCGTTGTCGTTCGTCGGCTCGCCGTTCATGCGGACCCGCTCGTCGCAGCTCCTCATGGGGGTCGGTCGGGACGCGGCTGTTGTCGCGCGTGGAATCCAGGGATCGCTCGCGCCTTGATGCCCGTCGCTCCCCTCGAGTCGCTCTGAGCCGGCTGCCCGGGGTGGGTTAGCATCCTCCATGACCCTATTCCTGGAGACCCGACGACTGGTCCTGCGCCGCTTCACACCCGATGATGCGGAGGCCCGCGCTGCCTTGGACGGGGACCCGGCGGTGTTGCGGTTCATCACGGGCGACATTGCCACCTCCCGGACCGGAATCGAGGACGATTCTCCACCCGCATTCCTTGTGTCGAGGCGTGTGACGGAGAAGGCGGGGCTTCGCTACGTCCGGACGTTCGTCGCCGACTGGCCGGTCCGGATCGAGGGGGACGAGCACGGCGACGTCGAGCACGCACTCACCCTCCAGGAGCGGCAGGTACGGCCGTGACCGGGCCGGGCCCCAACACCCGGCCGCTGCGCATTCTCTTCCACGCGCCTCAGATCCCCAACAACACCGGCGCGACGATGCGGCTAGCGGCTGTGACCGGCGCCGAACTCCACCTGGCGCGGCCACTCGGGTTCGACATGGACGACGCCAAGCTGCGCCGCGCCGGCCTGGACTATCGAGACGAGGCCGCCACCTTCGTCCACGGATCGCTGGCCGCGGCCTACGGCGCTCTGCTGCCGGCGCGCGTGTTCGCCTTCACCGCCCACGCCGAGGATGCCTACACCGACGTGTCCTACGCGCCCGGGGACGTTCTCCTCTTCGGTCCCGAACCCACGGGACTGGCCGCTGACGTGTTGGCCGATCCTCGCATCACCGAGCGCGTGCGTATCCCGATGCGGCCCGGAATGCGTTCACTGAACCTGGCCAACGCCGCCGCCATCGCCGTCTACGAGGCGTGGCGCCAACTTGGACACCACGGAGCCGCCTGAGAGCGTGCCTCAGGCCATGGACGCCGCGTAGATCTCCGCGATGGAGCTGTCCAGGACCCGGTCGAACTCCTCGTCGGACTGATTGATGTTCAGACCCTCCATCAGAGCGCGCGCAAAGCTGGCCACCACGCCGTGTTGCCTGGCCAGGCGCTCCGTGGCCTCCGCGCGGGAGTACCCGCCCGAGAGCGCGAACACGCGCAGCACCCGCGGGTGCGCCACCAGGTCCGCGTACAGGTCGTCGTGCTCCGGCAGGGTGAGCTTCAGCATGACCCGCTCCCCCTCAGGCAGGTCGTCCAGACCCACCGCGAGCAGATCGTGGACATGCCGTTCTGCCTCCGCCTTGTGGGGTGAGGTGATGTCCACCTCCGGCTCCAGGATCGGCACCAGACCCGCGGCGAGGATGCGGCGTCCGAGGTAAAGCTGCTGCGCGACGGCGGCCTCAGCCCCCGCCCCCGGTGCCCGCACCACCGACCGCATCTTCGTGCCGAAGACGCCCTTGGCGAGTGCGTCGGCAAGCACCTCGTCGAGTCTGTCGATGTCCTTCATCAGCTGGGCTCCGTCGCGCTCCTCCACCAACCCCTTGTCCACCTTGAGGATGGGCACGATGCGCTTGGCCTCCCACAGGTATTCCGGCGTGGGACGGCCGTCCACCTGACGGTCCACGGTGTGGGCGAAGAGGATGGTGGCGAGGATCCGGTCGCCGTCGAAACTGGCACTCGCCATGATCCGGGAGCGCATCGCGTGCACCTTCTCGAACATCTCGGCCTCATCAACCCACGCCTCCACGCCGTAGCGCTGCAGCGTCCGTGGCGTGCTGCCGCCGCTCTGATCCAACGCGGCCACGAAGCCTGGGGCCTCGGCCATCTTCTGATACTGCTGCTCGAACATGTTCAGCCTCCTCGTCACACTGCGAACGTGAGGGGGGCGGCAGGCGGTCGGGCGTCGTCGCCCGCTCTCTCTTCTTCAGTCTCCCACCGCCGGGCCGCGGGTGGGCTGAAACCGCCGCACGCGGTCTGCATTGGGGGTAGCGTCGATCCCCCAGCAAGAGGAGCGAGGCCATGATGAGCACCCACCCGGACGATGAGGTCTACGACCCTGAGATCCACCCGAGCCAGGACATCCTGGACCCAGATGCCGGCCCAGGACACAGCGTGCTGGATCCCGACGCGGGCGGGCATCAGCACCATCCCACCTCGAGCGAACTGCCGGGAGACTCCCTGGGTGGGCTGACCAACGCGGAGAGCGAGTCCCGCTTCGATTGATCTTTCGCGGGCCCGGCCACGTCGCCGGCCACCGGCCAGGCGCTACCGTTGGAGAATCGACGACGAAGGGTGACCATCATGGGTTTTCTCGACAAGCTGCTGCGGCGCGACACCGGCGACGACGACGGCGAGGTCGTCCTGTCGCCCTTCAGCCCGGAGAGCGTCCGGCCCTACCTGAGCGATCTCATCGAGGCGCTCAGCGCCCTGACCGAGGCCATGGACTCAGAGGGTGCGCCCCTGTCCAACCCGGGGTGGCGTGGGCGGCTGCACGACCTTCGTGAGGCACACGGCGGGTTGCGCATGCTGGCCAGGCGCACGAACTTCACCAAGGAGGACCTGTACGAGGAGTTGACGTGCGTCAGGCCCCTCTACCGTGGTGATCCGCCGAAGGACTTCGCCCACCTCGCCCCACTCAACGACCGGGTGGTCGAGGCCATCGAGTCGGTGCACCGGGCCGCCGCATCCTAAAGGAGGTCAATCGCGCTTGAGGGGGGACCCCCGCTTTGTCCGGACCAGTGCGAAGTCCATAGTGAACCATGGCGACTTTCGCGGACACCGCAGCTATCAACCTCCGCCTCGGCCTGCTCGGGCTCCCGCTGCCCTCTGAGGGTGCGGCCGGGCGCGCAGTGGATCTGGTCCGGCCCATCCTGGCGCGGCAACGCGAACTCAACAGGCGCCTCGCCCACCGGCTACCCGCCGTCGACACCCGCATCCAGAACTTTCTCGATTCCTACCTCGACGGAACCGGGGCCCAGCCCTGCCTGCCGCGACAGACCCTGGTACTCGATCAGGCCGGGCTGGCACGCGAGATGTCGCTGCCCGTCGACGGTGACACGTTCACCTCGGAGCTCCTCACCAGCTACCGCCTCGTCAACGGCATCCTGCACAACCCGGCCAACGACCGTCGCACCACCAAGGGCGTGTTCCACATCGCCGAGGGTGGCCTCCCCATTCAGGACGACAAGATCGCGGTTCCCCGCGGTGTCTTCGGGCGGTTGATGGAGCAGGCGTTCCTTCCGCCCGACGAGGCCATGGTGCTGCCCTACACCGCCGCGCAGCCGGATCAGCCGAAATGCTGGGTCTCGCTGCTGCTGCGCCCGATCGTCGTCCCAGCCGTGCCCGGCTACACCGTCGAACGCCGGATGGAGACCCGCTTCATCGCACCGGCCACGTTGATGGCAAACCTCGACTTCGTGGAGGGCATCTTCGGCAACGGCGGCGACCCCTACCTGCCGGAGAACGACGGCTCGCTCAACCCCGCCGAGTGGACCGGGCACACCGGCCTCGTGGTCCTGGCCCCGCACCTCACCCGGCTCACCAAGAAGGAACTGGGGCTCCCCCACTACGACGACGCCAGCCAACGCCAGCGCCGCGACGGGATGTGCTGGCGCGACGAGAACGAGCTGTACAACAACGGCTCCGCGTTCAAAGCCTGCGCCAGGGACGAGCGGGGCGTCATCGTCACCGTCATCGCGGACAACTACTTCGGCTACTGCAAGAAGGAGGTCAAGGCGCAGATCAGCTATTCGGCCAACCTCCTCGGCATGGTCGAGGAGGAGCATTCGGGCGGCGCCATCACCTTCCCCCGCTACAACCTTGGCCAGACCTACACCCACACCTACGGGGACCCGTCCTACCGCTTGGACGACGTCATCGCCCGGAACCCGGAGCGCTTCGCGCGGCAACCGGAGGGGCACGCCCTGGACCTTGAGCAGCCACACATCGTGCTCGTGCCGGAGTTGGCCACCTTCTCCCTGCGCGACAGCACCATCACCTGGGGTCGCGACGGCGCTGCGAGCACGATCGCACTGCGGGCCGACACCTATTACGTCAGCCCCGACGGCTACGTCGTCGAACTGGCCCACATCGAAGCCGACGGCGCCCAGTGGACGCTGCTCGGCACCTCCCCCATCGCCACGTCGTGCCACAAGCCGGCCACGGTCTCCGGGGGCGGCAAGTCCGAGATCTCAAAGTCCATCACGGACGCGTTCGTGTTCGGCAACGCCTACGTGGCGGACTTCGTCGAGGACATGGCCCAGGTGGACGCCATCGTGGTCCGCGACTTCTCGCAACGCTTCCTCGATCCCGCCGCCGCCGATTTCCGCCCGCTCCTGTCCGATGAGCGCTCCGTGGGCAGCGTGATCAAGCTGCTCACCCCGAGCCCCGACTACACCGACGAGTACAACGCCTGGGTGGAGTCCATCCCACACCACATCAAGGAACTGGTGTTCGTCGTCAAGCGCTTCTACCGCCCCGAGTGGGGCGGCGAGTGGGCCCCCCACTTCTCGGTGGGGCGCATCAACGGACGGGCGGGGCACGCGCTGCGCCTCGACGGCGACAAGATCACCGTCAACATGCTGCGCGTGGGATTCGCCCCTGACGGGTCTTGGCGCCTGTTCGGCCTCAGGCACGACTTCCACCCCGCCGCGAAGGTGCAGACAGAAGACGACATCACCGCCAGCATCGTGGTCCCAGGCACGGTCGCCGGGCGCGAGGACGGCCTGTCGAGGAAGTACGTCACCAACTGCGAACAGCTCCTGTTCCAGCGGCCCGACGATGCGATCCACCGCGGCTACGACAGGCAGGCAGAGTTCGACATCGCCGGCGGCGCCTTCCTCAGCAACTTCGAGCCGTTGACCACTGCGGACGCCCGCGAGCTCGTCGACGACGCCATCGCGTTCTCCACCTTCTCCAAGCCCATCCAGGAGCTGATCCGGAGAGTGGCCAAGGGCGGCGAGGGGGTCCCCGGCTACTTCGTCTCCTCGGCGCACCCGCGGCTGATCAACGGCGCGCGGTCCAAGAATCCCCGCTACCTTCAGGTCCGCCAGGACATCGCCCGCCCCAGGGAGACGGTGCTGGCGGAGATGGTGGCGCGGCTCCATCGGAGGCTGGCCATGGCCGAGCCGCTGCGTCTCCCCGTGGACGTGGTGGCGGCGGGTCGGCGCAACAACGCGGCGGAGGACGGCGTGCCGCCGCTGTGCGCCTACGCCCCGCTCCACTACATGGAGTTGCCCGAGCTGTTCATGGAATTCATCTCGTCGATGACCGGCAAGTCGCCTTCGACGACGGGGGCCGGTTCAGAGGGCGCGATGACCAAAGGTCCGTTCAACGCCCTGCCCTCGGTGATCGACCTCAACGCCGCGTTCCTGTCGTTCGCGCTGACCGGTTACGACGGCTGGCTCTCCAGCGCCGGTGTGATCGGCCCCAACGTGCGGGTCGATCACGACATCTCGCTCCTGGTGCCGGAGGTGTTCTCCCGGATGACGCCCGAGGAGCGAGACGCCCGATGCCTCATCGCCGAGGGTGCGCTCGAGCAGGTCCCGGACTTCGAGCATGAGGGCGAGCTCATCGAGGCCAGCCGGCTCGGC
The DNA here is from genome assembly GCF_014164775.1 of Tessaracoccus sp. MC1679. Taxonomy (GTDB): domain Bacteria; phylum Actinomycetota; class Actinomycetes; order Propionibacteriales; family Propionibacteriaceae; genus Arachnia. The sequence continues at coordinate 261,942 of NZ_JACJGB010000003.1, read as the reverse complement.
TACCGCATGACGTCGAAGTTCCAGGCCAAGTACTTCGGCCGGATCTTCATGCACCCCCACGTGGTGTTCTCGGAGAACATGCTGCAACCCGAGTTGCAGGACGTGGCGGCCTACGTCGCCTCCGTGCGCACCATCGTGACCACGCACAAGCGGGTCGCCCAGTCCTACCTCGACGACGGCACGGTCGCCCTGGCCGTTCCGCCGATCAGGGCGCTACTGGAGATCATGGCCACCGGCGAGTCCGCCGGGATGACCCTGCACGACGAGCGGTTCCGCCGCCTCTTCGACCGCGAGGACGTGCTGTCCTCGGCGTGGTACCGCGCCCGGTTGGAGTCGCAGAGCGAGTCGGACTCGACGCACCAACGCAACGCGGTGGCGGCCATGACGAAGTTCATCGAGGAACCCACCAATGCTGCGGCGGCGGAGCGGCTCGGCATCGGCCAGCGGATCGACGCGATGAAGGCACGGCTGGAGACGTCCACCCGCCCCGGCGCAGCTGAGGAACTCGCCGGCACGCTCGGCCGGCAGGTCACGTGGCAGCTGGGATGAGCGTCTCGACGAGCTCGGGGATGAGCTCGTTGAGACTCCCGAGAACGGTCGTCCGGGCGAGGAGCTCGGCCGCCGGCGGGTGGAAGTGCGGGGGGACGGCCACCACGGCCATCCCCGCGGCCAGCGCCGAGAGGAGTCCGTTGGGCGCGTCCTCGACGGCGACACTGAGCCGGGGATCTGCCCCCAGGAGTTCGCAGGCGCGCAGGTAGCCGTCCGGGGAGGGCTTCCCGCGTGCCACCTCCTCGGTGGACACGGTGGCCGTCAACACGTCAGTCAGGCCCATCACCTCCACCGCCGCGTCGATCAGCAGCCGTGGCGACGAGCTCGCGATCGCCACAGGGCAGAGCTCGGCCATGCGCCGGACCGATTCCACAGCGCCTGGCAGCAACGTGATCCCGCCACGATAGTGCTCGGCCATCGCCTCCACCGTGAGCCGGGCCGCCTCCTCGGGCGCGACGGGCAGCCCCACAGTGTGCACGAGGAAGGAGCTCCACTCCTGGGTGCTCATCCCCATCATCGCCTGGGTGGCGCCGTCGGGCCACGGGAGGCCGGCGTCAGTCGCGAGGCCGCGCCTCACCACGTCCCACACGGCCTCAGTGTCGGTCAACGTGCCGTCCATGTCGAAGACGAGGGCCTGGGGCAGCATGCGCGCTCCTCGAGGGTAGGGGTGAGGCCCAGCCTAGCGGTGGGGTAATGTGTCGCCGTTGGCAGGTGAATCCGGTGCGATCCCGGAACTGTCGCGCAACCGTGAACCCACCTGTGGGGAGTCGGACCGCCGGTCAACACAGAGGTCGTTTCACTTCCGTCGCGAACCAGCGGAGAACCCTTGGCCGACGGACCAACGGATAGAGGTCCACATGTCCCCCATCACCACGCGCCGCTGGGCGCTTCCTCTCGCTGCCCTGCTGGCGGTCGGGCTCTCAGGCCTCGCGCCCCACGCATCGGCCGACGAAACGGCAGTGGCCTGCGTCGATGCCGGCAACGTCTGGGTGCACGTGGAGCACGAAGAGGTCACCGGCGCCTGCGCCACCGAGTTCGCCACCGCCACCGAGGCCATGGTCAGCACCGGGCTGGCGGCGGACCAGGGAGCGTTCTTCATCACCGTCGACGGCGTCACGGCCGAGGACCCGCAGTGGTGGAGCCTGTGGACCGCGTCGGTCGAGGACGGGCAGCTGGGCGAATGGGTGTTCGCGCAGGTCGGTGCCGGGGATCTGGTGCCCGAGGCCGGACAGGTGATCGGCTGGCGCCTCCTCGAGGACTACAACCAGCCGCAGGAAGCCCCTCAGTTCAACCCCCTCTCCGACGAGGCCGCCGAGCCTGAGGACTCCTCCGCCGCACCGTCGGAGTCCGTCCCAGCAACGACACCCGATGCCTCCTCGGCCGCACCGGATGCGTCGGCGTCCCCCATCGCCTCGGCGGATGCCTCCGCGCCGGCCACGGACGCCGAAGACGACGAGCCCGCTTCTGGAGTGCCCACCGGCACCATCATCGGGATCGGCGTGGTGGTGGCCCTGGCCGCCGCCGGTGGCCTGGTGTGGTGGCGACGCCGCGGACAGTGATGTCGCGGCCGAGGCTGCCGCGCCAGCTCCACCCGTTCTCGTGGTGGGCCTGGGCGCTGGCGCTGGCAGCTGCCGCCTCCATGACCACCAACCCACTGCTCTTGACGGGCCTCATCGCCGTCGCCTGCGTAGTCACCCTCTCCAAGCGGGGCGACAGCCCCTGGGCGAAGTCCTTCTCGCTCTACCTGTGGTTGGCCCTGTTCATCGTGGTGCTGCGGGTGGTCTTCCGGATCATCTTCGGCGGCGGCGACGGGCCCACCATCCTGTTCACGCTGCCGGAGGTGCCCCTTCCCTCCTGGGTGACGGGCATCCGGTTGCTCGGCCCGGTGTCGCTTGAATCGCTCCTCGCGGGGCTCTACGACGGATTGAGGTTGGCCACGATCGTGGTGTGCATCGGTGCGGCCAATGCCCTGGCCAACCCCAGGAAGTTGCTGGCAAGCCTGCCCGGCGCCTTCTACGAGGCCGGCACTGTGCTCGTCGTGGCTGTGAGCGCCCTTCCCCAACTCGGTGAATCCCTGCAACGTGTGCTGCGCGCCCGACGACTACGCCGCAGCCCTGACGGGACCAACCGACGGGCGAAGCTGCGCGCGGTTGAGACCATCATCGTTCCCGTTCTCTCCGATGCGCTGGAGCGCTCACTCTCCCTCGCAGCATCGATGGATGTCCGGGGGTTCGGCCGGGCAGGCACCTCCTCGCGGGGCCAACGCAGGCTGTCGCTGGCTCTCGGCCTGCTGGCCATGATGCTGCTGGCGGTGTGGTCGTTCCGGTTCCTGGCCCGTTCCCCTGACTATCCGGTGTTCGGGATTCCGCTGCTGGCAGCCGGCCTCCTCCTGGGCGGTCTGGCCGCCGCTGCCGCTGCGCTCCGGGTCTCGGGGGCCTCCGTCCGCCGCACCCAGTACCGGCCCATCCCCTGGAGTGTGGATGAGAGCCTCGTCCTCGCCTCGGGCGTGGGCGCCGCCGCGGTCGTGAGCTGGGTAGGGTCGGGAGACGACGCCGCCGTCCTCTTCCCAACGCTCGTCCCGCTGGCGTGGCCGACCCTCACACCCCTCCTCGCGGGAGCACTTGCGGTGGCGTTCCTCCCCGCTCTCCTGGCGCCGGAGCCGGTCACGGTGAGGACCGCCCGATGATCAGTTTCGACGACATCTCCTTCCGCTACGCCGCCAACGACACCCTGAGGCTCAACGGTGTGAGCTTCACCATCGACGAGGGCGAACTGTGCCTCGTCGTCGGCCCCACGGGGTGCGGTAAGTCAACGCTGCTCGGCTGCATCAACAACCTCGTCCCCCGCTTCACCGGAGGGGTGCGCACCGGCCGCATCCGGATCGACGGCCGCGACACCACCTTTCTCCCGCCCCGCGAGCTCGCCACGACGGTGGGCTACGTGGGCCAGGACCCGCTGGCCGGTTTCGTCACCGACACCGTCGAGGACGAGATCGCCTACTCCATGGAACAACTCGGGTTCGCCGCTGTGGAGATGCGGCGCCGCGTGGAGGAAACGCTCGACCTGTTGGGCATCGCCGAGCTGCGGTCGCGGGCGCTGCGCACCCTCTCCGGAGGCCAACAGCAGCGGGTGGCGATCGCCAGCGTGCTGGCCAGCTCACCGAAGGTTCTCGTCCTGGACGAGCCCACCTCCGCACTGGACCCGATCGCGGCGGAGGAAGTCCTGGCGATCATCAGCCGGTTGGTGCGGGATCTTGGCACCACCGTCGTCATCGCCGAGCACCGCATGGAACGGGTGATCGAGTTTGCCGACAGCGTGCTCCTGGTGGGACGCACGGTCCTGCATGGCCCCACTCGGGACGTGCTGGAACTGTCTCCCATCAAACCGCCGCTGGTGGAGCTCGGCGCCAGGCTGGGATGGTCGCCCCTCCCCCTGACGATCCGTGAGGCGAGGCGTCCAGGCTCCGAGCAGCGCCGCGCATGGCTCGAGCTCCCCCCTGCGCTTCCCACGGCACCCGTCCCGGGGGGGCGCGTGCTGGCCGGCCACGGCCTCGTGGTCCGGTACGGCGAGACTGTCGCGGTGTCCGATGTCGACCTCAGCCTGCACGCAGGAGAGGTGACGGCCCTGATGGGGCGCAACGGCTGCGGCAAGTCCAGCCTGATGTGGGCCCTTCACGGCGCGGGACGCCGTGACGCCGGCCGAGTGACCCTCACGGATGGGGCCAGGGTCGCCCTCGTCCCGCAGACTCCGACCGACCTGTTGTACCTGGCCACCGTGGAGGCGGAATGCCTGGCCGGCGATCAGGCCGCCGGGCTCCCGGAGGGGACAACCGCGGCCCTCCTCCGGCGCCTGGTCCCAGGCATCGACCCCCAGGCCCACCCTCGCGACCTTTCCGAGGGGCAGAAGCTCGCTGTGGTGCTGGCCGTGGAACTGGCGGGCAACCCCCCAGTGGTGCTGCTCGATGAACCCACCCGAGGCCTGGACTACGCGGCCAAGGCCGTGCTCGCCGACATCGTCGCCGCGATGGCGGCCGAGGGCCGGGCCGTGATGATCGCCACCCATGACGTGGAGATGGTGGCTCAGAGCTGCTCCCGCGTGGTGGTGATGGCTGAGGGCGAGGTGGTTTCGGACGGGCCCACCCGCGACATCCTCGCCGGCTCGGCGCTGTTGGCCACGCAGGTGGCCAAGGTGGCCAATCCGATCCCCATCCTGACAGTGCAGGAGTACCTCGATGCGCGATGAATCCACCGTGACGATTCCCGCTCCGCTCGTCGGCGTCCAGCTGGGCTGGCGGACCTGGGCGGTGATAGGCGCCTCATCCCTGTTAGGGCTGTTCGCGATCGGATGGCCTCTCCTCATCCCTGCCATCGGGGTCACCCCCCAACACACGGGCGACGCGCCGTTCGTCTTCGCCGCCCTGCTTCCGGTGGTGCTTCTGCTGGTGGTGGCCCAGGTGAGCGAGGGCGGCCTCGATGCGCGGTCGCTGGCTGTGCTCGGCGTGCTGTCCGCCCTGAACGCGGCACTCAGGCCGGCGCTGGGCCCCGGCACGGCCGGCCTGGAGTCCGCCTTCTTCCTGTTGATCCTTGCAGGGAGGGTCTTCGGCCCCGGGTTCGGCTATCTGCTGGGCTTCCTGTCGATGTTCGCCTCCGCGCTGCTGACGGCCGGGGTGGGGCCGTGGTTGCCGTTCCAGATGTTGGGGGCCGCATGGATCGGCCTGGGGGCGGGGCTGCTCCCCAAGCGGGTGCGGGGCGGGGCCGAGGTGGCCATGCTGGGCGCCTTCGGCGTCATCTCCGCCTACGCTTACGGCGCGCTGATGAACATGTGGTTCTGGCCGTTCATCACGGGGATCGACGGTGGCGCGGGCAGCCTCGACTACGTCGCCGGAGCCCCGATGACGGAGAACCTGGCCCGGTTCGGCTGGTTCACCCTGATCACGTCCACCGGAGGTTGGGACACGGGCCGGGCGATCAGCACACTGCTGGCGATCGTGCTCCTCGGGCGCCCCGTCCTCGTCGTCCTGAGGCGAGCCTCTGGGATGGGACGGATCGTGGCGGGGAGTCGTCTTCAGGCCGGGACGACCGAAGGGCTCGCCTCCGCCCGGGAGCAGCTGTCCCCTGCCACCGCCGAGAGGGTTTAGCGACAGCGCCCCGGGAGGCGGAAGCCGCCTTCCTCCCCCTCCGCCAGCCAACCGGATTCGACGAGTTCGGCCGCGTTGGCCAACGCCTCCACCATGGTCTGGCCTGTGCGGGCCGCCAATTCCGATGCCGTCACCTCCTCACGGGTGTGCACGGCTTCCCTGATCTCCCTGAGCGGTGGGGCCAGCGTGTCCATCGGCCGGTTCGCCCCCCTCCCGGAGGGCTCCGGCGCGGTTCCGAGGGGGGCCATCAGCGCAAGGATCTCCTGGGCGGTGGACACCAGCACCGCCTCGCCGTCGCGGATGAGTCGATGGGGTGTGGCTGACAACGACGAGGTGATGGGCCCAGGCACTGCCATCACGTGACGCCCCAGCGCCAGGCCCCAGGAGGCCGTGTTCTTCGCCCCGGAGCGCGAGGAGGCCTCGACGACCACCACGGCTTCCGACAGGGCTGCGATAAGCCGGTTCCTGGCGAGGAAGGCGTATCTGGTGGGCCGAGCCCCGGGGGGGAGCTCGGAGAGCAGTGCTCCGGATCCTGCCACCGCCTGCGCGAGGCGCGCGTTGGCGGTGGGGTACGGGTCATCCAGTCCGCTGGCGACCACAGCGGCCGTGAGTCCCTGGACCCCCAGGGCGCCGCGGTGGGCGGCCGCATCCACCCCGAAGGCCAACCCGGAGATGACCGGAGTGCCTGCTGCCGCGAGGTCTGCGGCGAGTGTGATGGATGCTTGCTCCCCGTACGAGGTGCAGGCCCTGGCCCCGACCACAGCCACGCCACCCTCCAGGCCCTCCAACGAGGCGCCGCGTACCCAGAGCCCGAACGGCGGCCCGGTCTGCCCAGCGACGTTGGCCCTGTAGAGGTCACCGAGCCGGGCGGGCCACTCCTGGTCCGAGGGGATGAGAAAGCGGGCCCCGCACGCCGCGGCCGCACGCTCCACGAGGCCCGTGTCCACCAGGGCTGCCTTGCGTGACAGCGCCCCACCGTCGGGTTGCGCCAGGAGGCCGCGCCACACGTCCACTGCGCCGAACTCCTCCACAGCCTTGACCAGCGGGGGCGAGCCCAGGGGATGGAGGGAGCAGAGACCCATCCGGGCCGTGCGTTCAGTGACGCTCATGCGGCGCCCCTCCGCTGCTCGCCCTGCCTGAGGTGGAGCGCGGCCCGCAGCTCACGGCTGCCCACCCTGTCCCGGCCGGCGAGGTCCGTGAGGGTCCAGGCCAGCCTGATCACCTTGTCCACACCTCGGGCGCTGAGCACACCCCTCTGGAGCGCCGTGTTCAGCACGCCGAGATCCGTCGGGAGGCTCAGCTGCTGGCGGAGATAAGGGCCCGGCACCTCACCGTTGGTGGACCACGGCGTGTCTGCAAGGCGGCGACGCTGCCTGTCACGGGCCTCCACCACCCGCGACAGCACCGTGGCGCTGGACTCGGCGCTGCCAGAGGCCACGTCCAGCAGGACCCTGTTGATGCCCGCCATCTGGTGCTTGATGTCGATTCTGTCCAGGATGGGCCCGCTCATCCGCTCCTGGTACCGTCGCACTCTCATCGGATCGCAGGTGCACTCCATGCCAGCCACGCCATGGGAGCCGCAGGGACACGGATTGGCGGCCATGATGAGCTGGAATCGGGCAGGAAACGTGGTGGTGTGCCTGGCCCTGCTCACCGTGATGGTGCCGTCCTCCAGGGGGGTCCGCAGGGCGTCGAGTTTGGCACCGAAATCTGGAGCCTCATCCAGGAAGAGCACGCCACGGTGCGCCATCGAGATCGCCCCGGGTTTGAGTTCGGAAGTGCCGCCACCCACGAGCGCCACCGGGGTCACGGAGTGGTGCGGGTCCGCATAGGGTGGCCGTTGGATGAGCCCTGTGAGCTCCCGGCCGGCCAGGGAGTGGATGGCGGAGACCTCCACCGCCTCCTGTTCCGCCAGGTCCGGGAGGATGGATGGAAGGCGGGCCGCGAGCATGGTCTTGCCCACGCCTGGAGAGCCATGGAGGAACAGGTGGTGCCGCCCGGCGGCAGCCACCTCCAGGGCGAACTTGCCGTCCTGGTGACCGACGACGTCTGCCAGGTCAGGGGTGAAGCCCGCGGGGCCTTCGAGGGGAGGCGAGGACGCGGGGGCGGCCTCAGTGGGGTTGAAGACCGGCTTGCCCTCCAGCAGATCGACAACCTCGGCAAGCCGGCCGGCCCCCCACACGGTGAGGCCCGGCACGAGGGACGCCTCAGCCTGTTGACCCGCAGGCACGATCGCCCGTTCGAATCCCGCCTTGGCCGCCGCAAGCATCGCGGGGAGCACCCCGCGGACCTTGCGGATCCGGCCATCCAGGCCCAGTTCGCCCACCAGGACTGTGCGGGTGTCCGAGACGAGTTCCATCTGGCCCTCCGCGATGAGCGCCGCCACGGCGATGGCCACGTCGTAGTGGGTGCCGGCCTTCGGGAGGCCCGCAGGCGACAGATTGATGGTGACCAGCCCCGGGGGCCAGGACAAGCCGGTGGCCAGGACGGCTGCCCGCACCCGCGCCTTGGCCTCGCTCAGCGCGGCGTCGGGAAGACCCACCAGCTGAACTCTCGGCAGCCCGCCTCCCTTGGCGGCCTCAACCTCGACAGGAAAGCCGTTGATCCCGGACAGTGCCACCGACCACACCCGTCGGCCTACCATTCGTCGATCCCTCGAGCGTAGGTGAACTCGCATTCGCCACCGCGCGGCCAGAGCACGCCGATGCCATCCACGCGGATGAGCTTGGGGCGCAACCCTGACTGCCTGACGTACAGCGCGGCAAGCCTGCGCAACCGGCAGGCCTTCGCGTAGGTGATGGTCTCAATCGGCGAGCCGAAGCCCAACCCTGAGCGTGACTTCACCTCCACGACGACGAGCGTCTTCCCGTCCGGTTCTGCTGCGACGATGTCGATCTCGCCCTCGCGGCAACGCCAGTTGCGTTCCAGCACCCGCCAGCCGCGGGCTTCCAGATACTCCACGGCCTTGTCTTCGCCGCGGCGCCCGAGGGCCTGTGTTGGGGTTTCCATGGCCACCACCTTCCGATCCCTTGATCGGAAGCGACACCACCTCAATCCCGTTATCCACAGGTGGTGGGACTACTGGTTTTCGGGCACCTGCAGATCCGAGTGCGCGATCTCCTCGATGGACACGTCGCGGAACGTCAGCACCTTCGCCGACTTCACGAATCGGGCCGGGCGGTACATGTCCCACACCCAGGCGTCACCCATGGAGACCTCGTAGTAGACGTCACCGCCCTCAGTGCGCACCTTCAGATCCACGGCGTTGCACAGATAGAAGCGCCGCTCGGTCTCCACGGCGTAGGTGAAGATGCCCACCACGTCCTTGTACTCGCGGTACAGGTCGAGCTCAAGCTTGCTCTCGTATTGTTCTAGGTCCTCGGCGCTCATGGTTCCAACACTCTAGCCGTTCTCGACACGTTGTCGAAGCACCACCGGTGGATGGCCGAGGGTCCGTGCCGGTCCAGCGCGGACTGGTGGACCGAGGTGCAATACCCCTTGTGGACGGCGAACCCGTAGGCCGGATATGAAGCGTCGTGAGCCACCATGATGCGGTCGCGCGTCACCTTCGCGATGATGGAGGCCGCGCTCACACAGGCGGCCACCTTGTCCCCCTTCCACATCGCCAGCCCCGGGACACCCAGTCCGTCGACGGCGAATCCGTCGGTCAACACGAAGTTGGGTGCCACATCCAGCCGGCCGACCGCCCGTCGCAGCCCCTGCAGGTCTGCCTGGTGCATGCCCAGACGATCGCACTCGTCGGCCTCGACCACCGCCACTGCCACGGCCGTGGCACGGCGGGTGATCTCCTCGAACAATCGTTCGCGCGTCGCCTCGGACAGCACTTTGGAATCATCGAGGCCGACGATCGGGCGGCCCGGGTCCAGAATGACCGCCGCCGCCACAAGCGGACCGGCGCAGGCTCCCCTGCCTGCCTCGTCGGCGCCCGCCACCGGCCCCAGGCCCGCGCGCACCAAAGCCCGCTCGTACCCGTAGGCACCCCGTCCGAGCCGGATCATCAGCAGCCGGGCTCCACATGGATGAGCTCGGGCTCCTCGGGCGCGGGCTCCACGGCAGCCGGGACTTCCGTGAAAGTCTCAGGGAGCGTAAAGGTGGCGAGCCGGTCCAGGGGGGACACGATGGCCACTGCGGCGCCCACCACCTTGCTGGTGGGCACGAAGGCACTCTCCCCCGGGTTCTGCGAGACCTCCGCCAGCCGGCATCGGGAATCAGCCGACGCGTTGCGGTGGTCACCCATCACGAAGAGCCGGTCCGCGGGCACGACGATGTCGAAGGGGACCGTGACCGGCGCCACCTGAATGCCCTCCTCGCTGTAGAGGTAGCCCGTCTCGTCGAGGACCGAGCCGTTGACCTCGATCTTCCCGTCCTCGGTGCTGCGCACATGATCTCCAGGCATCCCGACCACCCGCTTGATCAGGTGTTCGGTCCCGGAGCTGGGCAGCACCCCCACGAACTCGAGCGCGATCTTGACGGGATTGGTCGACGGGGTGCTGGGCCCGAGCCAGGATCCCGGGTCCTCGAACACCACTACGTCGCCGCGCTGGAAGCCACCGAACTTGGCAACAAGTACCCTGTCGTTGACTTTGAGGGTGTTCTCCATGGAGCCGGACGGGATGACGAACATCTGCCCGACGAAGGTGCGCAGGAGCGTGGCGATGACGACTGCGCCGATCAGGATCAGCACGCCCTCGGTGAGCCACCCTAGAAGCTTCCGTCCGAAGCTGCGGTGCGCCGGGGCGTCTTCGAGCGAATCGGTCGTCGAGTTCAAGAGTTCAGTCCTTCGGGGGCGGAGCGGCAGGCGCTCCCCAGAGCATACCGCGAGTCCTCACGGGGCCCGGACACGACGAACCGCCGGCGGCCACGGGCCACCGGCGGTTGCATTGCTCGAACGGAGTGAGCGCTCAGTAGCGCTTCTCCTTGATCTTGGCGGCCTTGCCGCGCAGGCCGCGCAGGTAGTACAGCTTGGCACGACGCACGTCTCCACGGCGCTCAACCTCGATCTTCTCGATGATAGGGCTGTGCAGCGGGAAGGTGCGCTCGACACCGACGCCGAAGCTCACCTTGCGGACCGTGAACGCCTCCTGGACGTCACCGGCGTTGCGTGCGATGACGACGCCCGCGAAGACCTGCACGCGGGATCGCGCGCCCTCGACGACCTTGACGTGCACCTTCACCGAGTCACCGGCGCGGAAGTCCGGGATGTCGTCGCGAAGCGAGGCCTTGTTGACCTGCTGGATCAGCTGGTTGGTCATGTGTGAACCCTTCCGTCAGTGCCACAGGTCACCGCGGTTTGATCTGACCGGACGGCCACAGACAGTCCCCCAGTGGCAGGAGCTGCGACGAATCCGGGCTGCCCGGGTATGGGCAACGACTAGTCATTATGGCAGACGACGACGAGGCCGGAAAATTCGCCCCTCTCCCCTGCCTCCAGAGCGGCGACTGAGGTGGACTGAGCATCACGAAGGGCCCGGGCTGAGTGCCCGGGCCCCTCGCGATTGTTTCGATGCGGACTCGCCTGGCGGCTCGTCCTTACTCAACCTGAGTTTCTGTCGCTTTCAGCGGCAGAAACTCACTTCCCGTCCTTCTTGAACATGGCGGAGATCAGGTCCCTGTTGAGCGCCGAGATCGACTCCAGCGGGATGCCCTTGGGGCACACCGCGGCGCATTCGCCGATGTTGGTGCAGTTGCCGAAGCCCTCTTCGTCGTGCTGCGCCACCATGGACTTCACCCGGCGGTACCGCTCGGGCTGGCCCTGGGGCAGCATCGCCAGGTGCATGATCTTCGCCGCGGTGAAGAGCATGGCGGAGCTGTTGGGACAGGCCGCGACACACGCGCCACAACCGATGCAGGTGGCATTGTCGAAAGCCACGTCGGCCTCCCGCTTCGGGGCGGGAGTGGCGTGGGCGTCCGGCGCCGAGCCGGTGTTGGAGGAGATGAAACCGCCGGCCTGGATGATCCGGTCGAACGAGGTGCGGTCGACAGCGAGGTCCTTCAGCACCGGGAAGGCGCCCGCCCGCCACGGCTCGATGTCGATGGTGGCCCCATCGGCGAACGAGCGCATGTGCAACTGGCAGGTGGTGGTCCGGACACCCTCCGGGGCGCCGTGGGCGATGCCGTTGATGACGACGCCGCACATGCCGCAGATACCCTCGCGACAGTCGTGGTCGAAGGCCACCGGCTCCTCGTTGCGTTGGGTGAGGTTCTCGTTGAGCAGATCAAGCATCTCCAGGAAGGACATGTCGTCCGACACGCCGTCCAGGTCGTACTCGACCATCCGGCCGGCTGCACCCGGGCCGGCCTGACGCCAGATACGTAGCTTGAGCTTCACTTGTAACTCCGTTGCTTCAGTTCGATTGCCTTGTAGATCAGCGGCTCACGGTGCAGCACGGGCTTGCCGCCCTCGCCGCCCCATTCCCAGGCGCCGACGTAGAGGTACTCGTCGTCGTGACGCAGCGCCTCTCCCTCTTCGGTCTGAGACTCGCCGCGGAAGTGACCGCCACACGACTCACGCCGGTGCAGGGCGTCGACACACATGAGTTCGCCGAGCTCGAAGAAGTCCGCCACGCGACCCGCGCGCTCGAGGGCCTGGTTGAAGTCCTCGTTGACGCCGGTGACGCGCACGTTCTTCCAATAGTCGGCCTTGAGGTCCTGGATGAGGCCGATGGCCTTCTTCAGGCCCTCGTCGGTGCGGTACATGCCGCAGTACTCCCACATGATGTGGCCGAGTTCCTTGTGGTACGAGTCCACCGACCGGGTGCCCTGGATGGACAGCAGCGTGTCGATCCGTTCCTGGGCAGACTCCCGCGCCTCGACGACGGCGGGGTGATCATCGGCGACCTTGTCGAACGGTGCGTCGGCCAGGTAATCGTTGATCGTGTTCGGAAGGACGAAGTAGCCGTCGGCCAGGCCCTGCATGAGCGCCGAGGCACCCAGGCGGTTGGCGCCGTGGTCCGAGAAGTTGGCCTCACCGGTGACGTACAGGCCGGTGATGGACGACTGCAGATCGTAATCCACCCAGAGCCCGCCCATGGTGTAGTGCACGGCCGGATAGATGCGCATCGGCGTTTCGTAGGGATTTTCACCCGTGATCTGCGCGTACATGTCGAAGAGGTTGCCGTACTTGTTCTCCACCGTCTTCTGACCCATGCGGTTGATCGCATCGGAGAAGTCGAGGTAGACGCCGCGGCGGACCAAACGCTCGGTGCCGTGCTCGTCGCGCTCCGTGACGGCCGGGCCCACACCGCGACCCTCGTCGCACATGTTCTTGGCCTGCCGGGAAGCGATGTCGCGGGGAACCAGGTTGCCGAACGCCGGGTAGATCCGCTCCAGGTAGTAGTCGCGGTCCTCCTCGGCGATCTGCCGGGGATCCTTGGCGCAGTCCTCGGCCCGCTTCGGCACCCAGATGCGGCCGTCGTTGCGCAGCGACTCAGACATCAGCGTGAGCTTGGACTGGGTGTCGCCGTGCACCGGGATGCACGTTGGGTGGATCTGGGTGTAGCACGGGTTGGCGAAGTACGCGCCCTTGCGGTGCGCGCGCCAGGTGGCCGTCACGTTGCAGCCCATGGCGTTGGTGGAGAGGAAGAAGACGTTGCCGTAACCACCGGTGGCGAGCACCACCGCGTCGGCTGTCCAGGTCTCGACCTTGCCGTTGATCATGTTGCGCGTGACGATGCCGCGGGCACGACCGTCGACGACGATGATCTCCACCATCTCGTGGCGGGCGTACATCTTGACGGTGCCGGCCGCGATCTGGCGTTCCAGCTGCTGGTAGACACCGATGAGGAGCTGCTGACCCGTCTGCCCGCGGGCGTAGAAGGTGCGCTGCACCTGCACACCGCCGAACGAGCGGGTGTCCAGCAGGCCGCCGTACTCGCGGGCGAAGGGGACGCCCTGGGCGACGCACTGGTCGATGATGTTGGCCGAGACCTCAGCGAGCCGATACACGTTGGTTTCGCGGGCGCGGTAGTCGCCACCCTTGACCGTGTCGTAGAACAGGCGGTGCGTGGAGTCGTTGTCGTTGCGGTAGTTCTTGGCGGCGTTGATGCCACCTTGAGCCGCGATCGAGTGGGCGCGACGAGGGCTGTCCTGGTAACAGAAGTTGAGGACGTTGTAGCCCGCCTCGCCGAGCGTCGCGGCAGCAGCGCCGCCGGCAAGGCCGGTACCGACGATGATGACGCTGAGCTTGCGGCGGTTGGCCGGGTTCACCAGGCGGGCCTGGAACTGCCGGGTCTTCCACACCTTGTCGATGTCAACGCCGGTGGGCGCCTTCGTGTCTGCGATATCCGCGCCTTCGACCCAGTGCTGGGTGCTGACGGCAGGAGCGGTGGTGGTTGCGGTCATCAGATACCAACTCCAAAGAGAACGGCCAGAGGCATGATCATGAAGCCGACGAAGAGGACGACGGCCACGATCATGGCCAGGGCGTTGAGCACTGAACGGGTCTGGGCGCTGGTGTTGCCGCCCAGCGTCGTGAAGGCGCTCCAGAAGCCGTGGCGGATGTGCATGCAGATGAGCACCATGCACACCGCGTACAGCGCCACCATCCACCACTGCTCGAACGCTGCCAGCACCATGGTGTGCGGCTCGTCGGCGCTGCCGCCGAAGGATCCGGGCACGATCGTGAACTGGATGAGGTGGAAGATGAGGAACGCCGCGACGATGATCCCGCCCCAGCGCATGGTGCGCGAGGAGTAGGTCTGCACCTTCTTCTGGCTGTTGACGTACTTCGTGCCACGGTTGCGACGCGTTTCCATGGAGAGCGTGTAGGCGGACCAGATGTGAAGGATCACGGAGAGGACAAGGGCGGACCGGAAGATCCAGATGAACCATCCGGCCGGAAGGACGGGATAAAGGATTCCGCCGTCTTCGGTGGTCCCCTTCAGCCAGTGGGCATAGTGATCGAAGGCCTCGGGACCGAGGAACATCTTCAAATTGCCGTACATGTGCACGAGGAGGAAGGCGATCATGATCAAGCCGGTCACTGCCATGATGACCTTCTTGACGACCGTGCTTCGCAACGCCCGTTGATGAATGGTGAGTGTTGTTGCCACGGACCCCACTGTAGCCAAACCAGCAAGCCTGCGGGCATCGGGGTTCGGTTACCGAAGGCGCGATTAGCTAGGCCATTTACGTGCCGATTCGCTCACGAAATGTCGTCAGCGAGCAGGTCCGGACGGCGCTCGATCGTCCGCCGGACCGCCTGCTCACGTCGCCACTCCTCGATGAGGCCGTGATGGCCGCTCAGCAACACCGCCGGGACCGCACGATCCCGCCAGACGGGCGGCTTGGTGTAGTTGGGATACTCCAGCAGGCGCTGATGGCCATCCGAGTGTGACTCCTCCACCAGCGAGGCGGGGTTGCCCAGGACGCCGGGCAGCAGACGCACGACGGCCTCGACGATGGCCAGGGTGGCCACCTCTCCGCCGTTGAGGACGTAGTCGCCGAGCGAGACCTCCACCACGTCGTAGCGCTCCGCGCAGTGGTCGATCACCCGCTGGTCGATGCCCTCATAGCGACCGCACGCGAAGACGAGTCTCTCCCGTGACGCCAGCTCGTAGGCGGTGGCCTGCGTGAACGGGGTGCCGGCGGGCGTGGGCACCACCACCGTCATCGGCAGCGGCGACGCCACCTCAAGGGCGTCGAACGCCTCCCCCCACGGCTCGGGCTTCATCACCATGCCCGCACCCCCGCCGTAGGGGGTGTCGTCGGTGGTGTGATGACGGTCATGTGTCCACTGGCGGAGGTCGTGGACCGCCAGATCGACCAGACCTGAGCTGATGGCCTTGCCCACGAGACTCAGGCGGAGAGGCGCGAAGTACTCCGGGAAGATCGTGACGACGTCGAGCCTCATTCGATGTCCTCGAGGAGGCCGCCGACCTCCGCGAGCCGCACGTGACCGGCGGCGAGGTCCACCTCGGGCACCAGTGCGGCGACGAACGGGATCAGCCGCTCCCCGCCGTCGACGGCGACCTCCAGCACATCCTGCGCGGGGAGATGCAGCACATCGGTGACGCTGCCCACCTGGCTGCCGGTGTGGTCCAGGACTCTGAGCCCCACCAGGTGTCGGTCGAAGAACTCCTCGGGCTCGCTGGGGCGCTCCTCGGCAGGAACCCGCGTGGCCAGCACCTGCCCAGTGAGCGCCTCGACGGCCGTCCGGTCCGGGTACCCGGCGAAGGTCAGCATCAACCGTCCCCGGTTCCACCGCACCGTGGCGATCTCAACGCTGCGCCCCGTGTCCCCGAGGAGCAGTGTGGCGCCGGCCTTGAAACGTCGAACGGGCTCGTCGGTCCGCAGGTCGATGAACACCTCGCCGCCCAGGCCGTGCGCACGGCCGATCCTGCCGACGGTCACCTCCACCATGTCCTGCACGGGGGTTCTCCTTCACTCAGCCCGCCTCGTGCGGGGATGAAGATGCCCCGGACCCGTGGGGGGTGCCGGGGCATCGATTCACATGATGGTCAGGGCCGACGGGGTCGGTCCACGTCCACAAAGTCCACGCGGACGCTCTCCTTGCCGGCGAGCGCCGCGACCACGGTGCGCAGGGACTGCGCGGTGCGACCCTGGCGGCCGATCACCTTGCCGACGTCCTCAGGGTGCACCCGCACCTCCAGAAGGCGTCCGCGGCGCAGGTCCTTGTCCTTGACACTCACCTCGTCAGGATGCGAGACGATCCCCGCGACGAGGTGTTCAAGTGCCTCGGCGAGCACGCTCACGCCTCTTCGGCAGGAGCCTCGGCCTCGGCGGCCGGAGCGGCCTCAGCCTCGGCGGACGCGGCCTTCGCAGCGGCCTCGTCGGCCTTCTTCTTCGCCTTGGAGATGGCGGGTGAGGTGGCGCCGCTGTCCTCGGCCAGGGCCTTGGCGAACTCGGCCTCACGGTCCCGCCGCTCAGGCTGGGGATCGACACCGGACGGGGACTTATCGCCGGAGAACTGCTGCCAGTCTCCGGTGCGCTTGAACAGCGCGACGACGGCTTCCGTGGGCTGGGCGCCGACAGAGAGCCAGTACTGGGCACGCTCGGAGTCGACGCGGATCACGGACGGATCATTCTTCGGGTGGTACAGGCCGATCTCCTCGATGGCCTTACCCTCACGCTTGGCGCGCGAGTCGATGACGATGATGCGGTAGTGGGGCGAGCGAATCTTGCCGAGCCGCTTAAGGCGAATCTTGGTGGCCACGGGTGTGGGTTCTCCTGTTGATGAAAGCGTCTGCCAGCAGACGATGTGGATGGACGCCCTCGACGTGTGGGGCACGACGCGGACAAACCTAGGGGCCTCAACGCTCGGATGAGAGGGCCCGGGCAAAGAGGTGCACCCGACATTGTGCCAGATCAGCGCGCGACGACCAATCCTCGGCGCAGCCGGCACGTAGCATCGGAGCCGTGGACATCTCCGAATCCGACTTCGACGCGGTTGTCGAGGAGGCCCTTGACGCCCTCCCCGAGCAGCTGGTCACCGGCCTGGACAATCTCATCTTCGTAGTCGAGGACGAACCGGAGGACGGCTCCGACTCGCTGGGCTGGTACGAGGGAACCGCGCTGACTGAGCGCGACCAGTACGGCTACGGGCAGCTGCCGGACCGGATCGTCCTCTTCCGCGGACCCTTGAGCCGGATGTGCCGCACAGCCGACGAACTCTACGACGAAGTTTGGATCACCCTGGTGCACGAGCTGGGCCACTATCACGGCATCGACGAAGAGGCCCTGCACTCACTGGGCTGGGGCTGACCTAGCCGCAGTAGACCTCGAGGCTTCCCGCAAGCGCCAACGGCTGGGAGGGACGACAGAGAGCGGGGCTGAGCGCGGGCACGATGCCCTCCCCGGTCAGCACCGCCGGCGCAGCCCCGAACGGTCGCTCCACCCCGAGGAACACCTCCCACGAGCTCGGTTGCCGGACGGCCTCGACTCGGGTGTCCTCCGGATCCAGCCCCGCGGCCTCCGCGGCATGCCTGAAGAACTCGTCGCGTCCCAACACGCCGTCGATCAGCCCGTACTCCTGCGCGCGCTCCGAATCATAGAGGTGCGCCCCGATCTGATCGCGGATCGCGGACTCGGTGATGTCACGGTGCTGCGCGACGTGCGCCACGAAGGCGTCATACTCGGTGGCGAGGCCCGCCGTGTAGATGGCGCGCTCCTCGTCGGTCATCGGACGGAAGGGGTTGCCGAAGTCCTTGCCCTCCCCCTGCGACAGGTATTCACTGGTGATGCCTCCAGTGGTGGTCACACCGGACTCGAACAGGGTCCCGCTGGTGGCGATCACGTCCGTGTACTGGTCGAACGGGCCGAAGATGACCCCGATGGAGCCCACCAGCGCACCGTGATCGACGATGATCTCGTCGGCTGGCGCCGTCGCGTAGACCCCGCCCGAGGCCGAGATGGAACTCACATGGACCAGGACCTTCTGCCCGGTGCGCTCCTGGTATCTCACCACCGCGTCACTGACGGCGCGCGAGCCCGCGATACTCCCTCCCGGGGTGTTGACGAGCAGCACCACGCCGGCTGCGTCGTCGACCGTCAGCTCATCGAGCTGGGAAGCGATCTCGTAGCCGTACGATCCCGCGCTGAGCAGGGCACCATCCGACGCGTCGGCCATGATGGGCCCCGATACCGGGATGGCGCGGAGGCTCTGGCTCCCGTCGCCCCAGATGGTGGCCAGCTGGGTGGTGGCGACGCCGCTGGCGGTCGACACGAGGGTGAGGGAGCCGATGATCGTCATGGCGCCGAGCACCACGGCCATGAGCAGGGACGCCGCCCCGAGGCCCAGTCCGATGCCGGCTCCGATGCCGAACCCGCGCCCGAACCCGCTCGGCTGCTTCGGCGCGGGCGCAAATTGCGGACCGGCCGGCTGCCGCGGCGGCTGCGGCTCTGGCGGCTTGGGGGGCGATGCGGGCTGAGGCAGATCGGCTGAGCGCTGCTCCACGCTGGGCGGCGGGAACGACTGGCTGGGGTCGGACACTTGGGCCTCCTTCGGTCAGCCGCCAGACTACCCAGTCAGCCGACCATCCTGCCCCGCAGGATCAGCGCGAGAGGACGACGGAGGGTGGTGAGGTCCTCCCGTGGATCGGCGTCGAGCACGATGAGATCGGCGCTTGCCCCCGGCGTGAGGGTGTCGGCACCCAGCCATGCCCTGGCGCGCCAGCTGGCGGCACCGAGCGCGAATTCGGTGCCGCCGAGCTCGGCCAGCGCCTCCACCTCGTCGCGGATCCGGCCGTGCTCGACGACGGTGCCCGCGTCGGTTCCGGCGAACACCGAGACACCTGCCTCGATGGCCGCACCGATGGTCTGCTTGCGCCGGGCATAGAGGTCCATCATGTGCGTGTAGTAGCTGGGGAACTTCTCGCGGGCGGGGGTGGCGTATCGCGGGAAATTGTCCAGGTTGATCATCGTTGGCACCAGCGCCGTGCCCCGCTCCGCCATCTGCGCGATCCCCTCATCGGAGAGCCCGGTCCCGTGCTCGATGCAGTCGATGCCAGCCTCGACCAGCTCGTGGACCGACTGCTCGCCGAAGCAGTGTGCGGTGACGCGCGCGCCCTCCTCGTGCGCGGCCGCGATCGCCGCGGCCGCGACATCGGCCGGCCACAGGGGGGCCAGGTCGCCGACGGAGCGCTCGATCCAGTCCCCCACCAGCTTGACCCACCCGTCGCCGTCTCGCGCCTCATGGCGGACCTGCTCGACGAGCTGCTCCGGCTCGACCTCGACGCCGAGATAGCGGATGTAGCGCAGCGGCCTCGCCACGTGTCGCCCAGAACGGATCAGCCGCGGCAGTTCGGGGGCCTGCTGCATCCACCGAGTGTTCGACGGAGAGCCGGCGTCGCGGATGAGCATGGTGCCCGCCGCCAGGTCCGTCTCCGCCTGGCCCCGCGCCGTCTCCGCGCTGACGGCACCCTGGGGTCCCAGCCCGATGTGGCAGTGGGCGTCGACCAGCCCGGGGATCACCCAGGCGTCCGTGGCGACGGTGTCTGCCCCCGAGACCGGTTCGTGCGAGATCACGCCGTCGGCGATCCACGCCTCCCGCGGTTCTTCATCGGGGAGGAAGGTCCCTGTGAGATGGAGCGCTGCCCCCATGGTGACTCCTAGAACTTCGGCTTGTTCTCGTTGAACATCTTCTGCAGGTCCGGCGGCAACTGGAAGTCGTCGAGGGACTGCGGGATCTGCGGCTGCTGCGCGGGTTGTTGGCGCACGCCCTTGGGGCCCTTGCGCTGCTGCTTCCTCTGCTGCTGCTTCTTCTGCTGGGCCCGGCGTCCGCCCCCGATGGCGGGCGCCCCCGGCATGCCTCCCATCCCTGGCATGCCGCCGCCGGCCATGGCCTCCATCATCTTGCGGGCCTCGACGAAGCGGTTGACCAGCTTGTTGACCTCGGATACCTGGACCCCCGCACCTTTGGCGATGCGGGAGCGGCGCGAACCGTTGAGGATGGAGACGTCGTCGCGCTCCTTCGGCGTCATCGAGTAGATGATCGCCTCGATGCGGTCGATCTCCTTCTCGTCGATGTCGTTGATGGCCTCCTTGAACTGACCTGCGCCGGGCAGCATGCCGAGGATCTTCGACATGGGGCCCATCTTGCGCAGCTGCTGCATCTGCCCCAGGAAGTCCTGCAGGCCGAACTTGTTCCTGCCCATCAACTTCTCGGCCGCGGCGCGCGATTCCTCGGCGTCGAAGGTCTTCTCCGCCTGTTCGATCAGGGTGAGGACGTCGCCCATGCCGAGGATCCGAGAGGCCATCCGGTCCGGATGGAACCTGTCGAAGTCCGCCAGGCCCTCGCCGCTGGAGGCGAACATGACCGGCTTGCCGAGCACCCGCGCGATGGACAGGGCGGCGCCACCGCGGGCATCGCCGTCGAGCTTGGTGAGGACCACGCCATCCACGCCCACGCCCTCGTCGAAGGCCTTGGCGGTGTTGACGGCGTCCTGGCCGATCATGGCGTCGACCACGAACAGCGTCTCGTCCGGGTTGACCGCGGCCTTGATGTCGGCCGCCTGACGCATCAGCTCCTGGTCGATGCCGAGCCGGCCGGCGGTGTCGACGATCACCACGTCGTAGAGCTTCGCCTCTGCATGGACAATGGCACGCCGGGCCACGTCGACGGGGTCCCCCACGCCGTTGCCGGGCTCCGGCGCGAACACGTGGACCCCGGCGCGCTGACCCACGATCTGGAGCTGGTTGACCGCGTTGGGCCGCTGAAGATCCGCCGCCACGAGCAGCGGTGTGTGCTGCTCAGACTTCAACCACTTGGCCAGCTTGCCGGCCAGGGTTGTCTTGCCTGCTCCCTGGAGGCCGGCCAGCATGATCACCGTGGGCGGGCGCTTGGCGAACCTGAGTGCCCGCGCCTCGCCCCCGAGGATGCTGACGAGCTCCTCGTTGACGAACTTGATGATCTGCTGAGAAGGGTTCAGCGCCTTGGACAGCTCGGCCTCGAGGGAGCGCGTCTTGACCGCCGCGACGAACTCCTTGACGACCCCCAGGTTGACGTCTGCCTCGAGCAACGCGATGCGGATCTCGCGCATCGTGGCGTCGATGTCGGCCTCGGTGAGCCGCCCCTTGGAGCGCAACCCCTTGAATACCGACGACAGCCGGTCCTGCAGAGTGTCGAACACTGATCTGAGCCCTTCGAAGATGTGTGAACCGCACCAGGATAGGCGAGGCGGCCAGGTTCAGCGCGCCCGGCGCCCCAGGCACCCCCAGCCGGGACTTCCTGGCGCCGGACCGTTAGGCTCCCTTGAGGATCGCACCGGCACCGGCGAAAGGACCCCACGCATGAGGATCGGCATTCCCAATGAGTCCCCAGGGACGCGGGTGGCCGCGACACCGGTCACGGTGTCGGCTCTGCTGAAGCTCGGCTACGACGTGGCCGTGGAGACCGGGGCCGGCATGCTGGCCGCGCTGCCGGACAGCGCCTACGAGGAGGCCGGTGCGGCCGTCGTCGGCCCGGAGACAGCCTGGTCCTCGGACATTGTCGCCATGGTCGGCGAGCCGACGGCTGCCCAGTTGGAGCGGCTCCACCCCGGCCAGCTGCTGATCGGCTTCCTGCATCCGCGAACCGGCACAGACCTGGTGGAGGCACTGGCTGCCCGGGGCGTGACCGCCCTGTCGATGGACATGGTGCCGCGCATCTCCCGCGCGCAGTCGCTCGACGCGCTCAGCTCGATGGCCAACATCGCCGGCTACCGCGCAGTCATCGAGGCCGGTCACGAGTTCGGCCGCTTCTTCGCCGGACAGGTCACCGCCGCAGGCAAGGTCTCTCCGGCGAAGGTGTTCGTCATCGGTACCGGTGTCGCGGGCCTGGCGGCCATCGGGACCGCAGGTAACCTCGGCGCCGAGGTGACCGCCACCGATGTGCGGCCGGAGACCGCCGAGCAGGTGGAGTCCATGGGGGGCAGATTCCTGGCCGTCGCGGCGACAGATCAAGGCATCTCATCCGACGGATACGCGAAGGCCACCACTGCCGACTACGCCGCGCGCGCCGCGGAGCTGTACGCGACGCAGGCGCGGGACGTCGACGTCATCATCACCACCGCGGCCATCCCGGGGCGACCCTCACCCAAGCTGATCACCGCGGAGATGGTCGCCTCGATGCGCCCCGGAAGCGTGATCGTGGATCTGGCCGCCAGCGGCGGCGGAAACTGCGAGCTGACCCGGCCGGGTGAGTCCTACGTGACCGACGGCGGGGTCCACATCGTGGGGTACACAGACCTCGCGAGCCGGCTCCCGGGGCAGGCCTCGCAGCTCTACGGCACCAATGTCGTCAATCTCATGAAACTGCTCACCCCTGGCAAGGACGGCGTCGCCCAGCTGGACTTCGACGATGAGGTCCACCGCCAGATGACGGTGACGCGCGACGGGGAGGTCACGTTCCCGCCCCCGCCGATCGAAGTGTCGGTGGCACCGGTCAAGGCCGCCGGCGCGGTGGTCCCGGCTGCGCCCGCCGCTCCGCCCCCACCACCGGACCAGTGGTCCCGCTTCCGCGGCGTGCTGCTCGCGGTGGGGGTGTGGCTGCTTCTGACACTGATTCTCCCGGGCGGATTCCTGTCCAGCATTCTGGTGTTCGGCCTCGCCTGCGTGGTGGGCTACTACGTGATCTGGGGTGTACAGCCGGCGCTCTACACGCCACTGATGAGCGTGTCCAACGCAATTTCAGGCATCACGATCGTCGGCGCGATCACACAGCTGACCTCGGACCTGCTGCACGTCCAACTCCTCGCCTTCGTCGCCATCATCCTGGCCGGGATCAACTGTGTCGGCGGGTTCTCCATCACCCACCGCATGCTCGCCATGTTCCAGAGGAGCTGACCAAATGCTGTCCAACATCGTCTTCGGAAGCTACATCGCCGCCGCCCTCCTGTTCATCCTGGGGATCGTCGGGCTGGGCAAGCAGGAGACCGCGCGCAGCGGCAATGTCTACGGCATGGTCGGCATGACCCTCGCGGTGGTGGCCACGATCATCCACACATTCGCCCAGCGGTGGGACACCACCGGCTTCATCCTGCTTGCCGTGGGGCTCGTCATCGCCTTCGCCGTCGGGCTCATGTACTCGGCGCGCGTGGCCATGACGGGGCTGCCGGGCCTGGTCGCGCTGTTCAACGCATTCGGTGGGCAGGCCTCCGCCCTGGTCGGCATCAACGCCTCCCTCGGTGTGGACAACTATCCCGTCCTCACGGACCAGATCGTCCACGGCGTTGAGGTCTGGCTCGCGGTCTTCGTCGGCTCGCTCACCTTCTCCGGGTCGGTGGTCGCCTTCGGGAAGCTCGGCGGGAGGATCACCTCCAAACCGCTGACGGTGCCTGCCCGCGGCGTGGTCATGGCCATCCTGGGAGTAGGTCTCCTCGGATCGCTGGGATGGCACCTGGCCAGCCCCAATCTCTGGGCGCTGATCATCACCCACGTGCTTGGCTATGTGGTCGGGATCATCATGGTGATGGCCATCGGCGGTGCGGACATGCCCGTCGTGGTCAGCTTCCTCAACTCCTTCTCGGGTTGGGCCGGCGCTCTCTCAGGATTTGCGATCGGATCGGATCTACTGGTGGTCGCGGGGACCATCGTCGGCATGTCGGGCATCATCCTCTCGATCGTCATGGCTCGCGGCATGAACCGCTCGATCGCCAACGTCCTGCTGGGCGGCTTCGGCACCGCGGACTCCACCGGCACGCAGGTGGCGCTCCTGGACGCCGACGGCAACCCACGTCAAGCCATCAGCGCCGACGCGGAGGAGGTGGCCGGGTGGCTCCGCGACGCTGACTCCGTGGTCATCGCGCCTGGCTACGGCATGGCGGTCGCGCAGGCCCAGCACCCTGTCGCCGAGCTGACGCGGCGGCTGATCGCGCAGGGCAAGACAGTGCGCTTCGCGATCCATCCCGTTGCTGGGCGCCTGCCCGGCCACATGAACGTGCTCCTCGCCGAGGCCAGGGTTCCCTACGACATCGTCCTTGAAATGGACGAGATCAACGACGACTTCCCGCGCACGGACGTGGTACTGGTCATCGGCGCCAACGACACGGTCAACCCGGCAGCCATGGAGCCCGGGCTGCCCATCTCCGGCATGCCGGTCCTGCACGTGTGGGAGGCGCGGCAGGTGGTGGTGTTCAAGCGCTCCATGGGAGCCGGCTACTCCGGCGTGGAGAATCCGTTGTTCTTCAACGAGAACACGGCGATGCTGTTCGGGGATGCGAAGGGAAGCGCCGACGCTCTGGTTGCCGCGGTCGGGGCCGCGGTCTGACCCGGTCCGCCGAGGATCAACCGTCCCGCGGGAGCGCGACCTCGACCACCCAGGTGCCCGCATCTGCGGTGACGGCGAACCGGCCTCCCAGCAGGTCGACCCGCTCGCGGATCCCCGCCAGGCCATAGCCCAGCGAGAGCGGTGAGCTCCGACGCCGGGCCGGTAGCGCGTTCGCGATCCGCAGCGTCACCTCGTGGGTGCCGACGTCGAGCGTCAGGGTGCACGCCCCGTCGCGGCGACCGTAGCGCAGGATGTTGGTCACGCACTCCTGCATGACGCGGGTCAGGGTACGCAGGGTTGGTGCGGGCAGCTCATCCGAGAGCGGATCCACAGAGACGGAGACTCGGAATCCGTTGTCCCGCAGGGTCTCGGCTAGGAAGCCGACCACCGTGGTGGGGCGCACCAGGGCGATGCCGGTCTCTTCTCCCCCGGCCTCGGCCATGATGCTGCTCAGCAGCTCCATCTCCTCCTCCGCCCCCTTCGTCGACCGCTCCATCCGCGTCAGTGCAGTGCGGAGTTCATCGGGGTTGTCGCTCTCGCCGTAGGCCATGGACTGCAGCGTGGCCACCGAGAGGTGGTGCGCCACCACGTCGTGCAGCTCGCGCGCGAGCAGGTTTCGCTCCTCGTTGCGGATGCCCTCCGTGGTGCGTCGTAGCCCCGCCATCTCCTCGATCTGGGTGCGTCGCGTGATCAGGAAGTGGCGCGTGGCGATGAGGGTCGGTAGCACGAGAAGAATGACGGCAGCGACGATGGCCCGCTCGCGCATAGCCCCCACGTCGGCCACCGTCGCGATGACCAACGCTCCCGAGGCCACCAATCCCAGCGCGATGGCCGCCCGACGGTGAGTCACGTGGGCAGCGTGCCAGCAGGCCACCAGGAGAATGGCGGCAAGGGCCAGATCGTCGGAGTGCGCGGTGTAGAGCAAACCGACCGTGGCGGCCGCGGCGGGCAGCGCGCCCACGACGGGCCACCACAGCATCAGGCCGGCGGCGATGAAGCCGGCCACCTCCCAGAGGGCGTCCCACCTGACCTCTCCGGCAGCGAAGGCCTCGGCGAGTCCCGCACCCGCCCTCAAGCCGCCGATGGTCAACGCCATCGTGAGGAGACCACGCGCGGCCGCCGCGGTCACCAGACGCCGCCACACTGTCAACGCCACGTCGCCCCCCCTCCCCGCGGGGGGATCGACGGCTGGGGGGAGTTCGAGGTGGAGGTGCCGCACACCACCCTGCGCCTCATTCCTCAGGCTCCCGCCCAGCGTCTCGGCCCGTTGGCGGAGCCGGTCCATCCGACCCTCATGGCCTCCCAGGGAGCCGGGGGCATCCGGGTACAGGGCCTCGAGACTCATCCAACCTCGTCGTCGCTCAACCTTCACCGTCACCTCCGCGCCGGCGACGCCGCCCGCGACGACGTCGTCCGCGATCTCGTCCATCACCCTGATCACGGTGGACTGGGTGACTCGAGTGGCCAGGTCCGCCTCCGCGGGTACCTCGATGATGACGCGGACGCCGCGCGCCTCCAGCCGCTCGCGGAGCCGGGACACCGCGGTGGTGACGGCGGGACGGGCGATCGCCTCGTCGTGACCGTCTGTGGTCGGATCCTCCCGCAACATCCCTACGAGTGCACGAACCTCCACCAACGCCCCCAGGCAGGCCGCGTTCACCCGGGCGATGGCCGTGCGCATCTGGTCGGGATCAGTGAGTCGCGATGCCGCGGCGAGGATGCCGCTGCTGTCCGCCAGCCGTGCCGACACCAGGGTCCGCAGCTCGGCCGCGAGCCGGGCCCGCTCTTCGCCACGGATCCGCCTGGCGTCCTCCCCCATCACCTGCACGCGGCCCTGCCCACGGCGCCTGGCGATCAACATGGCCCGAAGGATCAGCCCAGCCGTGAGGCTGGGGATCAGGAGGGTGAGGTAGGCGGTGGCCACCTCCCACCCTCCCGCCTGGAGGCTCCGGGCTGCCGCGTAGCCGAGAAAGAGCGTGACCACGGCGGTTACCGAGCGCGGACGTGCAAACACCGCGAAGGCAGCGGGAACCAGAAGGTGGACTAGGATGTCGGCGTCCATCGTGCCGAACCACAGCGTCAGACCCATCGGCACCATCGCGACCACCAGCCCGGCGCGCGGGCGCCACAGCACCAGGACGCACGCGAGGCCCTCCGCGATCTGCGCAATCGTAGAGACAGCGCTGTGCCAGCCCAGTCTCTGCCAGGCCAGGAGGGTGCTGAACGACCCGTACAACACCATCGCGGCCACTATGTATCTGGCGACATTGAGGACCCCCCCAGGGGGGTCGGTGGAACGACTCACGTGGCAGACCGCTCCATCAGACTCGGGATGCGCTCGATCGTACCGGCAGGCTGGCTGCGGGGATCAGCGCGACATCAATGGGGCGGTTCAGTGGCGGCAGATGGCCCAGTTCGGGAAGATCTGGCAGAAGAACTGCGGGCTGACCGTGCTGCTGGATCCTGCCACGGGCTGAGGCGCCGGAGCTGGTTTGGGGGCGGCCATGGCGGTGGGGGCGATCGCGACGGTCAGGATCAGACCGGCGATGAGTGGGCGGAGCTTCATGGGAATGTCCTTTGCGCTGAAGAACGTCATGTTCCCCCATAGTCAACCGTCCTCTCGCCAATTCCAACACTGACTAATGGCCAGAGTTCACTATCGGCCGTCCCCGAGGGGAATGGAGCGGCCACACCCCGTTAGGGTAAGGCAATGAACATTGTGCGCCGCATCCTGGTGGTGGATGACGACCCTATGGTCCGCGAGGCCTACCGGACCTTCTTCTCACGCCACAGCGACTACGAGGTGGTGGGTGAGGCGCGCGATGGCAAAGAGGCCGTGACGGCCTACCGGCGCCTCCGCCCCTCCGTCGTCCTGATGGATCTGCAGATGCCCGAGAAGTCCGGGGTGGAGGCCACCCGCGACATCTGCCGCGAATGGCCCAAGGCCTGCATCGTCGCGCTGACCACGTTCGGGACGCGGGAGTACATCGTGGCCGCGCTGCGGGCCGGTGCCTCCGGCTACCTCCTCAAGGACGCCGGCGGGCCAGCCCTCCTGACCGGCATCGATCAGGCCATCGACGGAGACATGCCTCTCTCCGCCGCCGTGCGCAAGGAACTCGTCTCCAACGTGAAGGACGCGCCGGAGGCGCCCTCCGTCCCAGCCGACCCGGGGCTGGCCCCCCGTGAGAGAGAACTCCTCCGATGGCTCGCCCAAGGACTGACGAACCAGCAGATCGGGACGAAGATGTTCGTCTCAGAGGGAACGATCAAGCAGTATCTGTCTCACATCGGCGACAAGATGGGGCTCAAGTCCCGCACCCAGATCCTGGTGCGGGCCATCCAGCTCGGCGTGGTGGACCTCGCGGAGTTGGACCCGCCCTCGGTCAGGTGATCCCACCCCTGGCGAGAGTGCCGACGGTGGGCACATTCATCCCGGACCTCTCCAGGAGTGCGCGCTCCAGCGTGGCATCTTCTTCGACCAACTCCAGGATGCCGAAGTTGACCGCAGCCTCTGCGACCCGGGCGATCGGTAGCCCGTGAACGAGCAGCAAGACGCCCTGATCTGAGATGCGGGGTGTCACCCGCGCACCCATGCCAAGAAGGAGGTCGTACAGCTCGGCCTGGCGCTGCGCCCGGACCCGAACCGCCGGGCCACCACTGCTGATGATGAACTCGTCCACCGACGTGGCGGCCATCAGCCGCCCGTTGCCCAGCACGAGCAAGTTGTCGGCCACCTGGGCCATCTCGGCCAGCGAGTGGCCGGTCACGAGTACTGCCTTCCCTTGCGCGGCGAGCCGCCTGAGCGACTGCCTCATCCAGCGGGCATCCTCCTGTCCCAAGCCTGCGAACGGCTCGTCGAACAGGTAATGATCCGGATCAGCGAGCGCAGCCTCAGCCATGCCGGCCCTCCTCCTCAGGCCGGCGGGGACCGGGCCGTCTGCCTGCCGACGACGGAATCTTCCGATCCATCCGTGGCTCAGCCACTTACCGCCGAGCATGGCGACCACTGAGTTGTCTGGGCGCTCCAGCTGCGAGTAGGGGCGCCCGTTGATCAGTGCAGATCCGGATGTGGGGCGCTCCAGGCCCAGGATCATTCGCAGGGTGGTGGTCTTGCCCGCGCCGTCAGGGCCGAGCAGACCAGTGACCACTCCGGGATCAACCCTGAAGCTGAGATCGTCGACCACGGTCCTGCGACCAAAGGTCTTCGTCAGGTGGCTCGCTTCGATCATGTGATGATCGTTGCCGATCCCAGATGTCTGGGCTATTGACCAACGTTAGGTCGGCTCGTGTCGCCCCGGAAATGTGGACAAAAGTTAGCGCCCGAGGATTCCTTGGACGAATCCCTCCGGCTCGAACGGCGCCAGGTCGTCGACTCCCTCACCCAGGCCGACCAACTTCACCGGCACACCGAGTTCCCGTTGGACCTGAACCACAATTCCGCCCTTGGCGGACCCGTCGAGCTTCGTCAGGACGATGCCGGTGACGTCGACCACTTCGGCGAAGATGCGGGCCTGGGTCATGCCGTTCTGGCCGGTGGTGGCATCGAGGACGAGCAACACCTCGGTGACGGCCGCCTTCTTCTCGATGACGCGCTTCACCTTGCCGAGCTCGTCCATCAGCCCCGTCTTGGTGTGCAGGCGGCCGGCGGTGTCCACGATCACCACGTCCACGCCTCGCTCGACGCCTGCGGCCACGGCGTCGAACGCCACCGAGGCCGGGTCCGCTCCCTCGTCACCGCGCAGCGTCTCCACGCCCACCCGCTCGCCCCAGGTGGCCAGCTGCTCCGCGGCGGCGGCGCGGAACGTGTCGGCCGCCCCGAGGACGACGGTGCGCCCCTCGGCTACCAGCACACGGGCCAACTTGCCGACGGTGGTGGTCTTGCCAGTCCCGTTCACACCCACCACGAGCACGACGGCCGGGTCTCCGGGCTTGCCGGGGGTGAGGTTGAGGCTACGGTCCAACGAGGGGTCGACGAGCTTGAGGAGCTCGTCGTGCAGCACCTGTTCAGCCAAAGCCGGATCAGCAACGCCGTCCACCGCCAGCCGGCGACGCAGCGCCTCGGTGAGCTCGGTGGCCGGGCCCACCCCGAGATCCGAGGTGATGAGCGTGGTCTCGAAGTCATCCCACGTGTCCGCGTCGAGCCGGTCCACGGAGAGAAGATCGGCCAGCGCGCGGGCCAACGCATTGTTGCTGCTCGACAACCGACGACGGAGACGGGCCCAACGGGATGCGGGGGCCTCGGGTCGTTCCAGGGACGGCGCACGGGACACCTCGACGACCGGCGACTCCGGCACAACAACGGCGGGCTCCACGGCCACCGGTTCGACAGCCACCTGCTCCGGAGCTGCCGGCTCAACCTCCGGCGCCAGAACCACATCCGGTTCGCGGTCCGGCTCGGCCAGCTCGGGGCGTTGCTGGTGTTCGAGCTGCCGGCGCCTGTCCAGCGTGACGACGATGCCGCCGATGAGGACCGCCAAGCCGACGATCGCGATGATGACCCAGAAGAACCAATCCACGGGGTCATCCTAGCGAGGCGGTCAGCCGACCCTGTTATCCAGCCTCTCGAGGAACTTCGGCACCTCGCCCGTGCCGTTGAGGTGACGGTTGGCCTCGTCGATCACCCGCCCGAGCTTGGGCTCTTTCACCTCGAGGTGCCCGGCCGAGACGGCGACCACCACCAGGAGGCCAACGGCCAGGACCAGGGCGAACAGGACTGCGATAACCGCGACACTCATGCTTCGGGGCTCCTCTCGGAGGACTTGGGGGAAGGACCTCCATAGTGCCGACCCCCGGACGTGCCGGGAAATCGTCGGCGAGTCGCCGTTGCGGACGACGAGCCCATTGTGCGCCTCAACGTTCGTGGAGGCGCTGCGACACGACGGTGGAGATGCCGTCGCCGCGCATGGTGACGCCGTACAGCGAGTCCGCGATCTCCATCGTGCGCTTCTGGTGCGTGATGATGAGCAGCTGCGACGAGGCGCGAAGCTCTTCGTAGATACCCAGCAGCCTGCCGAGGTTGGCGTCGTCGAGGGCCGCCTCCACCTCGTCGAGGATGTAGAACGGGCTGGGGCGGGCGATGAACAGGGCCACCAGGAATGCCACCGCGACAAGGGAACGCTCGCCGCCGGAGAGGAGGGAGAGCCGCTTGACGTGCTTGCCCGCGGGCCTGGCCTCGACATCGACGCCCGTCGTGAGCCAGTCACCGGGATCGGTGAGGATCAGCTTCCCCTCGCCGCCGGGGAACAGACGGCCGAAGACGTCTGCGAAGCTGCGCTCCACGTCGCGGTAGGCCGTCTCGAACACCTCCTGGACCCGTCTGTCCACCTCCCCCACGATCTCGAGAAGGTCGATCCTGGTCTGCTTGAGGTCATCGAGTTGCTCGGCCAAGAACTGATGGCGGGCGGTGAGCGCGTCGAACTCCTCCAGCGCCAGCGGGTTGACCCTTCCCAGAATCGCCAGGTTCTTCTCCGCCGCCCGGAGCCTGGCCGCCTGCTGCTCGCGGTTGTACGGCATGGGCGGGGGCTGCTCGTCGTCCTCAGCGAGCGCGGTGCCGTCCGGGCGGGTGAGCACCGGGACCAGCTCGTCCGGGCCGTACTCGGCCACCAGTTGCCCGGGCTCCAGGCCGAGTTCCGCAAGCGCCCTGTCCACCAGCTGCTCGACGCGCATCCGATGCTCGATCCGGACCATCTCATCGCGATGGGCCCCACGGACGATCTCGTCGAGGCGGGCCGCAGCGGCCTTGGCGGCGTGCCTGGCCTGAGTGGTGCCGGACTCGGCGCGGCGGCGGGCCTCGTCGGCTGCGTCGCGCGCCGTGGACGCACTCCGCCGCGCGCCCTCGACGAACTCCGTCAGCCTGAGCGCGGCCTCATGCACCACGCGGGCCACCTCGGCCTCCCGTCGGAGATACTCGGCCCGCGCCCTGGCCTTGGCCCGTGATTGACGCTCGTGCTGGGCCGACCGGGCGAGGGCCTCCGCCCGTCCCGCGATGGCCTTGACCTGTTCCTCAGCGGTGCGAAGCGTGAGCCGTGCGTCCATCTCCTCCTGGCGCGCACGGCGCGCCTCGGCGGCCCGCTCGTCCCGGTCTGCCGAATCGGGTTCGGCGTCCTCCCCCTCGGCTGTGGCCGCCTCGAGGCGGGCGGACAGCTCCGTCAGAAGCTCCTCGTCCCGGGTTCTCGCGGCGAGCGCAGCATCGATGGCCTCGGTGAGCCGCTCGGCCTCCCGTGCGGCCGACGCCTGCCCCTGACGGTGCGAGTTGAGCTGCTCCGCGACCGCCGCGAGCTGGGCGTCCGAGGCGTGCAGCTCCGCGAGGGCGGCGGCCTCGTCGAGCCGTGCGGCGTCCAGACGTTCGGCCACGGCCTCCGCGGCGAATCGTGCCCGGTGCGCCTCATGCTCGCACTGGGCGAGCTCCTGCTCCGCCTGGGCGAGCTGGGCCTGCACCTCGAGGATCGACGGGGCGGCCGCCGAACCTCCTTCCACCAGCCACGAGGAGAACAGATCTCCCGACCGGGTCACCGCGACAATGTGGGCGTGCGCGGCGACGACGGCCGCTGCCTCGTCCGCCGACTCCACAGCCACCGTTGGCCCCAGCAGCCGGTCGAGGGCCCCCGCGAGGGACTCGGGGGCCTGCACCAGCGCCTTCAGCGGTCGTCCGACCGACGGGGCATCGTCGTGCCGCGGCGCCCCGGCAACCACAAGCGGCGCGCGGCCGAGGTCGCCGTCGGCGAGGTATCGGGCGGCGTCCAACGCGCCGTGGAGGCCCTGAACGACGACGGACTCGGCCATCCCTCGGAGCGCGGCGGCGACGGCCGCCTCCCACCCCGGCTCGATGGTGAGCAGGTCACCCAGCCGCCCCAGCACGCTCTCGTGGCCCGCCTCGATCAGGTCCGCCGACCCGTCACGGCGCAGCCTCATGAGGCGCAGCGCGTCGACGCGAGCCTCCAACCCGGCGCGGCGCCGACCGAGCTCCGCCTCCGCACTCCGCATGGTGGCGGACTCCGCCTCCGCCTCTGCCACCAGGGCGGCGGCGCGTTCGTAGCCCTCGTCGAGGTCCGACTCCGAGCTGCCCAGCCCGGCGAGTGAGGACTCGGTGGCGTGGTAGCGGCGTCCCGACTCCTCGGCGCGCGCCAGCGCGTCGTCGCGCCGGGATGAGAGGCGTTGGACCTCCTCGTCCGAGGCCTCGAGCCGGGATGTGACGGAGTTCACGCGGCCGGTGAGCCGGGCGAGTCCTTCACGACGGTCTGCGATGGCCCTCAGGGCCGCCGCGTAGGCCTGCTCCGCCGCGGCGTGCCGCTGCTCTGCGCTGGAGCGCCTGAGCGACGCGTCCGTCAGGCGACTCTGCGCCTGTTCGACTTCCGCCCGGAGCCCAAGCTCCCTCGTCCTGAACTCGGCTGCCTCGGCCTCGATCGCCTCCGGGCCTCGGCCTCCGACGTCCAGCGACGGCTGGTTGTCCCCCGCCCGCATCCGCTCGGCTGCGATCGAGACCGTTGTGGTGACGCGCTCGCGCAACCCGGCCAGCGCGTACCACTGCTCCTGGGCTGCATCGAACGCGGTGCCGGTCTCCCGCAGGATCCGTTCGGCTGCCTCCTCCGCCTCGAGCGCCTGCCTCACCGCTGCCTCGGCGAGCGCCTTGGCCTCAGCCGCGGCCGCCTCGTCTGCGAGCTCGGCGGCCAGCTGGGCCTGGGCGGTGGCGAGGTCGTCGGCGAGGAGGCGTGCCTGGGCATCCCTCAGCTCGGCCTGGATGACCGCCGCCTTCCGCGCCGCCTGGGCCTGCCGGCCCAGGGGTTTCAGTTGGCGCTGCAGCTCCGCGACGAGGTCGCCCAGCCGCTCGAGGTTCGCCTTCGTGGCCTCCAGTTTCCGCAGCGCCTTCTCCTTGCGCTTGCGGTGCTTGAGCACCCCGGCCGCCTCTTCGATGAAGCCGCGGCGGGATTCCGGGGTGGCTTGGAGGATGGCGTCGAGTTGGCCCTGGCCGACGATGACGTGCATCTCACGCCCGATCCCGGAGTCACTCAGCAGTTCCTGCACATCGAGTAGCCGGGCCGCGGCCCCGTTGATGGCGTACTCCGAGCCCCCGCTGCGAAACATGGTGCGGGTGATCGTGACCTCTGCGTACTCGATGGGCAGCGCACCGTCCGAGTTGTCGATGGTGAGCTCGACCTCGGCCCGCCCCAGCGGGGCACGCTTGGCGGTGCCGGCGAAGATGACGTCCTCCATCTTGCCGCCGCGCAACGTCTTGGCTCCCTGCTCCCCCATCACCCAGCTGAGGGCGTCGACGACGTTCGACTTCCCGGAGCCGTTGGGCCCGACGACGCACGTGATGCCCGGTTCGAAGACCAGCGTGGTAGCGGAGGCGAAGGACTTGAACCCGCGCAGGGTCAGCTGTTTGAGGTACATGCCTGCTCTAGGCTGCCTCGACCGGCGGCAGGGCGGTCCGAATGGACCGGAACGTCCAGAACTTGTTCAGGAGGAAACTGACCGGGATGGTGAAGAAAATCATGATCAGCTGCGCCCAGTAGAACTTGGTCCGCAGGCCGCTGGAGTTGTCGAAGACGTCGCTGGGCAGCGCGATGGGCGACTGCTCCCACATCAACAGGGTCAGCAGGCCCATTCCGATGAGCTGCGCGGCGAGCCCGACGGTGAGGAACGGCCAGTACTCGCGCCACCAGGCCGAGTGCTTGTGCGAGCCGAAGGTCCACCACCTGTTGAGCTGGAAGTTGACGAGATTGGCCACCATGAATGCCGCCATGCTCATCACGTGATACCAACGGATGTTGAACTCGGTGCCCGGAATGGACCACCAGGCCCCGCCGCCGTAGGCGGACTCCGGCCAGAAGATGGGCAGGGTGTGGCGCTGGACCCAGATGACGGCCATGTTGACCACCACTCCGAGGCCTCCGACCATGCCGAAGCGGAAGAGCTGTCGGATTGAGCTCCGATAGCGGTGCAGCATCTTCTTGATCACTGGCCACCCTTCCACGCCCGTTGGCATCTCGGACAAAAGTAGCTGCTCCTGTTCATGAAGGAGCGGCGCGCGATGGACGTGCCGCAGCGCGAGCAGGGCCCGTTCTCGCGCCCGTAGGCCTCGAGCGAGCGGGAGAAGTAGCCGGACTCCCCGTTGACGTTGACGTAGAGGGAATCGAACGACGTCCCACCCTGGGCCAGCGCCTCGGCCATCACCTCGCCCGCCGCGCGGAGGACCCTCCGGGAACGCTGGGGTGACAGGCCCGCGGTGGGGTGGTCGAAGTGGGTCCGGGCCCGCCACAGGGCCTCGTCGGCGTAGATGTTCCCGATGCCGGAGACCAGGGTCTGGTCCAACAGCGCCCGCTTCACGGTCGTGCGCCTGCTGCGGAGCCGCGCTGAGACGGCGGCCTCGTCGAAAGCCTCGTCGAAGGGATCGAGCGCCACGTGAGGGACTGGACACGTGGCCTGCCCGGCGCGCCAGTCGAGTCCGCCGAACATCCGTTGGTCGACGAACCGCAGCTCCTGGCCGTCGTCGAGGCCGAAGATCACGCGCGTGTTGCGGGCGTGCTCGTCGCCGGGACGGTTGAGCCTGAACTGGCCGCTCATCCCGAGATGGGCCACCATCGCGTCGTCGCCCAGGACCCACCACAGGTACTTGCCGCGGCGGCGCACCCCGTCGACCTGTCGCCCCTCAAGGTTGGCGACGAACCCCGCAGGCCCCCCAGGGTGGCTTCGCACGGGTCTGGGGTGGAGGACGCTGACGCGGATGATCCTGCGTCCCGTGAGGTGACCCGACAGCCCGCGCCTCACCACCTCGACTTCGGGCAGCTCAGGCACCGGCGAGATCCTCGCAGGCCGCGCGGGCGGCGATCTGCTCGGCGTGCTTCTTGCTCGGTGCGGTACCCCGCCCACGAACCCGCTCGTCGACGATGACGGCTGCCGTGAAGACCCGCTGGTGGTCAGGGCCCTCGCCGCTGACCTCGTAGCGGGGAAGTGACCAACCGCGCTGCGAGCAGATCTCCTGCAGCGCCGTCTTGTGATCCGCGTAGTCCCTGCTTCGTTGGGCGTCGGCGATCTGCTCATCCAGATTGCGGTGGATGAAACGCGCGGCGGACTCCGGGCCGTCGGAGATGTAGACGGCGCCGATGACCGCCTCCATCGTGTCCGCCAGGATGGAGGTCTTGTCCCGCCCGCGGGTGGCCACCTCGCCTTTGCCGAGGAGCAGGTGATCCCCGAGCTCGAGGAGACGGGCGACGTCCGCGAGGGCCACGGAACTCACCACGCGGGACCGGAGCTTCGCCAGGTGTCCCTCGGGGAGGTCCGGATAGCTGCGGAAGATGTGCTCGGTGACGACGATCTGGAGCACTGCATCGCCGAGGAATTCGAGCCGCTCGTTGGACTCGATGCCGCCGTGCTCGTAGGCGTAGCTGCGGTGCGTGAAGGACAACTCAAAGAGCTGGGCGTCCACCTCGACGCCCAGCTCCTTCAGCTGCTCTTCCAGTCTGCTCATCCCGCTGAGACCCCCACGCGTGCGGTCTCGTCGTGACACCGACCCCGAGGACGGGGACGACCCGCTCCGCGGGGGTGGGCCAGGCTCAGACCTCGAGGACCTGGCGGCGGCTGCCGCGGGGTCCGTACTGTCCGCAGCTCGCGCATGCGGTGTGCTGCAGGTGGGGTTCGCGGCAGGCCGGGTTGGCGCACACGACGGTGGGGACGACAGTCGTCTTCCACTGCGCACGGCGCGAACGGGTATTGCTGCGCGACATCTTCCGCTTCGGAACGGCCACGATCTTCTCCTTCGTCAGTAACTGACAGGTTTGCTCAGTTGGGTGCTTCCCCGCTCAGCCCGGTCAGCTTCTCCCACCTGGGATCAACCTGTAGACCGTGAGTGTGGTCGGGATCGTCATTGAGGTCTGCTCCACATGTGGGGCAGAGACCCAGGCAATCATCCTCGCACAGGGGCGTGAACGGCAACTCGAGCACCACGGCGTCACGCAGGGCCTCGTCCAGATCGATCGTCTCATCCACGATGAGGCTCTCGTCTGTGTCTATCTCGTTGCCGGGATAGAAGTAGAGCTCCTGCACATCGAAGGAGGCTTGCTCCTCGATGTCATCCAGGCAGCGGGCGCATTGGCCGTGGAGTTCCACGGTTGCTGTGCCCGTCACCAGGACGCCTTCGGTCACCGCCTCGAACCGGAGATCCAGCTCGATGTCGGTGTCTTGCGGCACCCCGATCACTTCCGTGCCCATGTCGGCAGGCGCGGGAACCGTGGTGACTACCTGTTTCATCGTCCCAGCCCTGCGCGCGAGCTCGTGCACCTCAAAAACCAGTGGCGAGCGGCGATCCGGGTGGGGATGCACGGGTGACACGTCGGATTCCCTTCGTCTACCGTCCATGACTCGTCATGACCGGCTTCCAACTCTACCGAGGGCCCGCAGAATTCCCAAAACGGAAATGCGCTCAGAGCGTGCCCGCTCGACGCCTCTCCTCGATGGCGAGCGCGACGTTGCCGGGCACGTAGGCGGAGACGTCGCCGCCGAGCCGGACCACCTGACGGATGATGGTCGAGGACAAGGTCACGTGCTCCTTGCCGGCGGGCAGCAGGACAGTCTCCACCGGACCCATGGCGTGGTTCATGTGGGCCATCTGGAGCTCGAAGTCGAAGTCAGACCCGAACCGCAGGCCCTTAACCACTGCAGGAATCCCGCGGGTGCGGCAG
Organism: Tessaracoccus sp. MC1679; assembly: GCF_014164775.1. GTDB lineage: Bacteria > Actinomycetota > Actinomycetes > Propionibacteriales > Propionibacteriaceae > Arachnia. The sequence goes on along the minus strand of NZ_JACJGB010000003.1, from coordinate 224,855 downwards.
AAGTCCACCAGGAGCCCCTCCATGGGCTCCACGGTGATGTGGTCCAGGTCCGCCGTCGCTCCCTGAACCAGCTCCACGCGCTCGTCGAAACTGAACAGGTAGTTCTTGGTGGAGTTGTTGCCGATGGCGACGACCACGGCCCCGAACAGCGCGTGCGCCCGCCGGATGACGTCGAGGTGGCCCACGGTGATCGGGTCGAACGACCCGGGGCACAAGACCGTCATGGCATCACTCCTAGTCCACAGCCCCGAAGTGGAGCGTCGTCTCACCGTAGCGGCGCAGCCAGGTGTCTGTGTAGCCCGGCGGCCAGCCGGGGTCACGGTCCCGGGAGGAGCGCTCCACGACCACCAGACCGCGCCCCGCCAACGCGCTGACGGCCAGGTTCTCCAGCAGGGTCTCGATGGATTCGGTGGCCATCTCGTAGGGGGGATCGAGGAAGACCAGGTCGAACGTCCGGCCCGGGGAACCGGCGACAGCCTCTGCCTTGGCCACGACCACCTCCACCGCCAGGCCCGTGGCCCGGGCGTTGTCCTGGATCAGCCTGGCGGTGGGCCTGTCCTGTTCGACGAGCACCACCGGCGCCGCACCACGGCTGGCCGCCTCGAGGCCAACCGCCCCCGAGCCCGCGAAGAGGTCCAGCACGGAGACCCCCGCGAGGTGGGCTGAGGCGTCCGAGTCAGCGGAGTTGAACCAGCTCGACAGCGCAGAGAACAACGCCTCCCGGGTGCGGTCTGTGGTGGGCCTGGTGCGCGCGCCCTTCGGGGTGCTCAGGCGGCGTCCCTTCGCCCGGCCGGCGATGATCCTGCTCACGACTTCTCCATCCACTCTCCGGCGGCGACGGCGTCTGCCTTCGCCATCAGGTCTGCCAGCAGCGGCTCCGTGGAGGACCGCGGGTCCTCCAGGACACGCTCAGCGAGCGCCTTGGCCGCCTGGATCACACCCGCGTCGTCCAGAGCCCGCAGCAGCTTGAGCGATCCCCCGCCGGACTGGGCGGCGCCCAGGACGTCTCCCTCCCGGCGCAGCCTCAGGTCGAGCTCGGCCAGCTCGAAGCCGTCAGTGGTCGACGTCATGGCCTGGAGGCGGGTCAGAGCGTCGAGGTTCTCCCCGACTGCGGCGAGCAGGAGGCACAGCCCCGGATGCTCCCCTCGACCGATGCGCCCCCGCAACTGATGCAGCTGGGAGAGCCCGAAGCGGTCCGCGTCCACCACCACCATCACCGACGCGTTGGGCACGTCCACGCCCACCTCGATCACCGTGGTGGCCACCAGCACATCCAGCCGCCCATCTGCGAAGGCGGCCATGGCGTCGTCCCGATCGGCCGCGGGCTGTTTGCCGTGCACCGTCCCGATGCGCAGACCCGCGAGGGGTCCGGCGGCCAGCTGCGGGGCGAGCTCCTCGACGGCGGACATCGCGGGCGCGCCCCCCGCCTCTGCCTCCTTGGCGGTGATGGACGGGCACACCACGAACGCCTGCCTGCCCCGCTCCACCTCCTCCCGGATGCGCTCCCAGGCGCGCGGCACCCAGTGCGGCGTCTGCGCGGTATCGACGAACACCGTCTGCACGGCCGCCCGGCCGGCCGGGAGCTCGCGCAGCTCGCTGACCTCCAGATCCCCGAACACCGTCATGGCGATGGATCGGGGAATGGGCGTAGCGGTCATGACGAGCGTGTGGGGCTTCCTCTCCGCCTTCGCGGCGAGCGCGGCCCGCTGCTCGACGCCGAAGCGGTGCTGCTCGTCGACGACGACCAGACCCAGGTCGTTGAAGGCCACCGGGTCACTGAGGAGCGCGTGCGTGCCCACCACGATCCCCGCCTCGCCGGTGGCGATCTGCGCCAGCACACCACGCTTGGCCGCGGCGGAGCGGCTCCCTGTGAGGAGCACCACTCCCGTGGCTTCCGGGTGGGCGCCGAGCTGGCGGCCCTGGCCCAGATCACCGAGCAGCCGGGAGATGGTCTGGTAGTGCTGCTTGGCCAGGACCTCGGTGGGAGCCAGCAGTACTGACTGTCCGCCGGAATCAACCACCGCAAGCATGGCCCGGAGCGCCACGAGCGTCTTCCCCGACCCGACCTCGCCTTGGAGGAGACGGTTCATCGGCGCCCCGCCCGCGAGCTCGCCGAAGATGACCTCCCCGATGTTTCTCTGCCCGTCGGTGAGGGTGAAGGGCAGCCTCTCGTCGAACGCCTCGAGGAGCCCCCCTGGGCGACGGGGACGCGGCGTGGCGAGCTCACCGGCGGCCTCTCGCCGCCTGGCCGCCATGGCCAGCTGAATGCCGAACGCCTCGTCGAACCGGAGCCGCGCCTGGCCGTGCTCCGCCTGCCGTACCTCGACAGGCTCGTGGACGGCGGTGAGCGCGTCCTGGAACGGCAGCACCCCTGCCTCGTCGACCACCCACCCCGGGAGGGTGTCTCCGGACAGGGTGGGCAGGACCAACTGGATCGACTCGGCGATCACCCACGTGGGTAGTTTTCCTGTGGCCGGGTACAGCCCGATCATGGTGGCGCGCTGCACGCTGCGCTCCATGGCGGCCCTCTTCTCGGCGTCCTTTCCTCCGGAGATGCGGGCGCCGTCGAGCATCACGAAATCCGGGTGGGCCAGCTGGAGCTGCTCGTTGAACCGGCCGACACGCCCGATGAAGATCCCCCGACGGCCTGGGGCCAGCTGCCGCTCCCAGTAATCCAGCACCCGCTGCTTCTTCGCGAAGAACGCCACCGAGAGCCGCCCGTGGCCGTCGCTCAGGACGGCCTGGACGCGGCCCGCGCCAGAGGAGTGGAACTGCCTCGCTCCGACCACCTGGGCGATCACCGCGACGTCCTGCCCCACCGTGAGGGTGCTGAAGTCGGACATCTCCGTGCCGGAGATATAGCGGCGCGGCACGTGCCGCACCAGATCGTCGACGGTGCTGATCCCCAATCGCTCGAACTCTGCGGCCGTCTTGCCACCGACCACATCAACGAGCCGACGCCCGAGGTCGCGGTAGATCGGGGTGCGCCAGAAGGACATGAGCAAGACCCTACCGGCCCCCGCAGACAGTCCGAGGGGCGCGGGATGGGGACGCGAAAAACCGGCGGCCCCGTCGTGGGGACCGCCGGCTCTCGGCGTCAGGGATGCGAACTAGCGCGAGACCTTACCGGCCTTGAGGCAGGAGGTGCACACGTTCACGCGCTGCGGGGTGCCGTTGATGGTGGCACGCACGCGCTGGATGTTCGGGTTCCAGCGGCGATTGGTCTTCTTCTTCGACCAAGGAACGTTGTGACCGAAGCCGGGTCCCTTGGCGCAAACATCACACGTGGCGGCCACTGGAATCTCCTTGTTGTCTGTGCCCAGGCCATGGCCTGGATTGCTCTGGGGTGAAGCCCACGCGAGCAGGCAACCGTAGAATGTTAACCCGCCCGCGTGGAATTGACCAAATGGGGCCTACTTCTTGCCGCGGCGTCGCGGCGACCTGCGCTCCCCGCCGTCGGAGGGCGCCTGCGAATCCACAGGCTCCTCAAAGCGGACATAGCCCGCCCCCTGGCAGTGTTCGCACGGCTCGGTGAACGCCTCGGCCAGGCCGGTGCCGATCCGCTTGCGCGTCAGCTGCACCAGCCCGAGGCTGGTCACCTCCGCGACCTGGTGACGTGTACGGTCGCGGCCGAGACACTCGACGAGGCGGCGCAGCAGCAGCTCGCGGTTGCTCGGCAGGACCATGTCGATGAAGTCGATCACGATGATGCCGCCGATGTCGCGCAGGCGCAGCTGGCGCACGATCTCCTCCGCCGCCTCCAGGTTGTTGCTGGTGACAGTGGCCTCGAGGTTGCCTCCGGTGCCCGTGAAGCGCCCCGTGTTGACGTCGACGACCGTCATGGCTTCGGTGCGGTCGATCACCAGGGACCCGCCCGAGGGCAGGAAGACCTTGCGATCCAACGCCTTGGCGATCTGCTCGTCGATCTTGAACTGCGAGAACGCGTCCCGGCCGTCTTCGGCGGGTTCGAAGCGCACCAGGCGCTCCGCCAGGTGCGGCGCGACGTGACTCACGTAGGCCGAGATGGCGTCGTAGGCGTCAGACGGGCCGCCGTCGCCCTGGACGATCAGCTGGCCGAAGTCCTCGGTGAAGAGGTCGCGGACGATCCGCAGGGTCAGGTCCGGCTCCGAGTAGAGGGCCTGTGGGGCGCTGCCCTGCTTCGTCTTCTTCTCGATGACCTCCCATTGGGCCTTGAGACGGTTGACGTCGCGGATCAGCTCCTCTTCGCTGGCGCCCTCCGCCGCGGTCCGCACGATGACGGACTCGTCGTCGGAGATCAGCGACCCGAGGATGGTGCGGAGACGGTTGCGCTCGGTGTCCGGCAGCTTGCGGGAGATCCCCGACAGGTGGCCGCCCGGCGAGTAGACGATGTAGCGGCCAGGCAGGGAGATGTGCCCCGTGAGGCGGGCACCCTTGGCCCCGACGGGATCCTTCGTCACCTGCACCAGAACGCTCTGGCCCGACTTCAGGACGTTCTCGACCTTGCGGTTCTCCCCTGTGACGCCGAAGTTGGCCCAGTCCACCTCACCGGCGTACAGCACGGCGTTGCGGCCGCGGCCGATGTCGATGAATGCGGCCTCCATGCTGGGCAGCACGTTCTGGATGCGACCGACGTAGATGTTGCCGATCAGGGAGGTGGCCGACGCCTTGTCCACGTAGTGCTCGACGAGGATGTTGTCCTCCACCACGGCCAACTGCGTGTAGTCCTCGGACTGGCGGATGACCAGCCTGCGGTCCACCGCCTCCCGGCGCGTCAGAAACTCGGCCTCGCTGAGGATGGGGGCGCGGCGGCGGCCCGCGGCACGGGACTCCTTGCGGCGCTGGCGCTTGGCCTCCATGCGGGTGGAGCCCTCGATGCCGGTCACCTCGTCAGACGACGTGGAATCGGCATCTGCGCCCTCGCCACGACGGCGACGGCGGCGGCGACGGCGGGTTGTTCCGTTGTCGTCTGCCTCAGCGGTGTCCTGCTCGGCACCCTCGGCGTCAGGCTCGCCCTCGGCAGCCTCCTCCGCGGGGGCCTCCGATTCCGCTTCCTCGGCCTCGTCGGAGTCGGTCTCCGAGTCCTCCGCGCCATCGCGGGAGCCACCCCGACGGCGGCGCCTGCCCCCGCGTCGGCGGCGACGGCGGGAGGGACGGTCGTCGTCGGACTCATCGTCGACGGCTTCGTCGCTGTCTTCTTCGTCGGCTTCGGGCTCGTCCTCCGCGGGTTCGACGGCAGCCTCGTCCGTCTCTGCTTCGGTCAGCTCGCCGTCTTCGTCCTCGGGCTCAGCCTCGCCTTCCTCCGCGGGGCTGCCTGCAATCGCGCCGGCCAGGGCCGCGAGCTGCTGCTCACGGGCTGCTGCGGTGAGGAAGGGGTCGGTCAGGAGGGCCCGGCGGGCCTCCGCGACCTCCTCAGCGGCGCGGAGCGCGACACCGATGGCGTCCTCGTCCTGCCCTTCGGGGAGCGTGGCGGGCGGGGCCGCCGGGCGGCTGGCGCGCCGACGACGGCTGCGGGTGGAGGTGGGGCCTGCTTCCTCGGCGGGTGCGGACTCGGAAGCGACGGGGGTCGCGGTCTCGGCGGGAACGAGTGCCGGCTGCGGCGCGGCCGCTGGCTCCGGGACTGCTGCGGGCTCAGCGGCGACCACCGGCTCGGGGGCGGCGGCCGGTCGCGACGCCCGCCGGCGGCGGACAGGAGCGGGCGCGGACGCCTGCGGCACTGCTGCTTCCGGGGACTGCTCGTCGATCGGCGTCGCGGAAGACTCCTCGGCCGGCGCGGGCGAATCATCGACCTGGGCGGGGGTGACGACAGGCGCGGGCTCGCTTGGCGCGGGCTCGCTTGGCGCGGGCGGCGCGGTGCGGCGGGTGGCGCGGCGGCGTACCGGCTTGCTCTCCTCTACCGGCGGGGTCGCCTCCACGACGGGAGCTTCCGCGGCGATCTCCGCAGCGGGGGCCGCTTCAAGGGGGGCGACTTCAGCGGGAGCCTCCTCGGAGGGAGCCTCCACCGCCTTCACCCTGCGGCGACGAACGGGCGCGGCGGCCGCGTCCGGCTTCGAGGCGACGCGGCGTCGCTTGGGCGTCAGGTCAGCCGCTTCCGGCTCAGCCGTCTGGCTACTGGTGGGCTCAGCCGTGGGGCTACCCGTGGGCTCAGCCGCGGCGTCCTGGGGCGGGCCTGCCGGGCGGCCCGCAGCGCGGCGGCGCCTCACGGGGGCGGTGGGTGTGGTTTCCTCGGCGGTGGTGACGCCGTCGTTCTCGATATCGAGCATGAGGCTCCTCAGGCGCGGATGCGCGGACGGGCACAGACGCGCTGTGCGCTAAGACTCCGGCCTCCAGGGCAGTGCGAGCAGTCGCGGCAGATCTGCCGCGGTGCAGCCTCGCTGCTCCCGGTTGGCACCGGCGGTGCCGTGACCTGAGCGTTATTCTCGCACACCGTCGCAACTCTTGGCGCATCACCGCGCCGATCAGTGCAGCGGGTCGCCGATCACGCCGTCTGCCAGCGGCCCCTGCGCCAGGCGGGTGAGGAGGGCCTGCGCGGGCACCTGGGGGGTGAGCTGACGCAGTGCGGTCACCACGTCATCCGGGCGCACCAGCGGCGCCTGGTGAATCGAGCGCAGCAGCAGCGTCTCGTCGTCGGAGACACTCAAACTCACGATGGCCGCGCGCACGTCGAAGGCCCGCATGCCGTTCTTCGTCATCCGCTCGATGATGTACTCCTCCCGGTCGAGGAGCGACGACGCGGCCGAGCTGAGGACGCCCGGCTCTGCCCCGGCGAGGCTGATCACCCAGTCCGACGCCTGGAGTAGATCACCGAGCGACTCCTTGACTGCTTCGGCCGCGTCCAGCACGACGAAGCCCTGCGGGAGGACCGCGTTGAGCGCCTCCACGAGCTTGACCGGGTTGCAGACCTCGGTGAGGCCCAGCTCCACGTACTCCGCTTCGGAGGCTGCGGACGTGGGCGCGGCGTTGGCGTAGGAGATGCGGGGGTGGGGCGAGAAGCCCGAGGAGTAGGCCATCGGGATCTCCGCGCGTCGCAGGGCGCGCTCGAGCGCACGCCCGAAGTCGCGGTGCGAGGTGAAGCGTCCGGGGCCACGCTTGGCGTAGCGCAGCCGCAGCTTCTGCGCCGGAGGTGCCTGCTGGACTGGCGGCTGTCGGTTTCCCACGGGCGGCAGTCTAGGGCAGCACCGGACGGCGCGGCCCGATCACCGCTTCCGGTAGAGCTTCTTGCTCTGGTAGACGGGCTCACTGGTGACGTTGACCCCGAGGTTGCGGAAGATGGCCTCGTCGACAGGTCCGAGGATCACCGTGGTGTGCACGTCGCAGCCGCGCAGGTGCGGCAGCTCGGCCAGGGCCCGTCTGGCGAACTCGTCGTAGGTGGCACCCACGGACAGGGCGATGAGCACCTCGTCGGTGTGCAGACGCGGGTTGGCGCTACCGAGGTGCTGCGTCTTCAGGGTCTGGATCGGGCCGATCGTCTCCGGCGCCAGCAGGTGTGCCTCGTCCGGCAGGCCGGCGAGGAGCTTGAGGGCGTTGAGGAGGAGGGCCGAGGAACTGCCCAGCAGCGCCGAGGTCTTGCCGGTCACGACGGTGCCGTCGGGCAGTTGCAGCGAGGCGGCAGGCCCCTTGGCGCGGCGTTCGGTCTCCAGAGCCGGGCCGACGACCGGGCGGTCCTCCACCCCGATGCCCAACGTGCGCATGGTCAACGCGATGCGGTCCGACAGCGTGGGCTCGAGCTCGTCGCGCCGCTCGTGCACCAGCGCCTTGTAGTAACGGCGGATGACCTCCTGCTTGGAGGCCGCCCGGCACACCTCGTCGTCGGAGATGCACTGCCCCGCCATGTTGACGCCCATGTCGGTGGGCGACTGGTACGGCGAGGCGCCAGTGAGCTGCTCGAAGAGCAGCTTGAGGACGGGGAAGATCTCGACGTCGCGGTTGTAGTTGACCACCTGCTCGCCGTAGGCGGCGAGGTGGAACGGGTCGATCATGTTGACGTCGTCGAGGTCCGCAGTGGCCGCCTCGTAGGCCAGGTTGACAGGGTGGTCCAGCGGGAGGTTCCAGATGGGGAACGTCTCGAATTTGGCGTAGCCGGACGGGACGCCGCGCTTGTGGTCGTGGTACAGCTGCGACAGGCAGGTGGCCATCTTCCCGCTGCCGGGGCCGGGGGCTGTGACAACCACGAGGTCGCGGGTGGTCTCGATGTAGTCGTTGCGGCCGTAGCCGTTGTCGCTGACGATCAGCGCGACATCGCTGGGGTAACCCTTGATCGGGTAGTGACGGTAGACCTTCAGCCCGAGCCGCTCCAGCTTGCGCTTGAACGCCCTCCCCTGCCGGTGCTCATCGGTCATCTGCGTGATGACGACGCTGCCGACATACAGCCCGTAGGAACGGAACTCGTCGATGAGGCGCAGGACATCTGACTCGTAGGGGATGCCGAGGTCCGCGCGCACCTTGTTCCGGGCGAGATCGTGGGCGCTGACGACGATGACCACCTCGACCTCGTCCTTCAGGGTCTCCAGCATGGCGATCTTGTTGTCCGGGGTGAAGCCGGGCAGCACACGGGAGGCGTGGTGGTCGTCGAACAGTTTGCCGCCGAACTCGAGGTACAGCTTGCCGCCGAAGCGCTTGCGCCGCTCGTCGATGTGGTGGGACTGAAGGACCAGATACTTCTCGCGGTCGAACCCGACCTTGCGCACGCTCTCCACGAGGGGCCAGCCTAGCCGGTCCGGGCGGCCCTCCCCCTACTGGGCGGCCCTCCCCCTACTGGAGGGAGGGCTTGGCCACGGCGAGCGGCAGGAGCACCTTGCCCGTGGGGCCGATCTGGATCTCCGTGTCCATCTGGGGACACACGCCGCAATCGAAGCACGGCGTCCACCGGCAGTCCTCCACCTCGCGCTCGTCGAGGGCGTCCTGCCAGTCCTCCCACAACCAGTCACGGTCAAGGCCGGCGTCGAGGTGGTCCCAGGGCAGGACCTCCTCGTAGCCGCGCTCGCGGGTGGTGTACCAGTCCAGGTCCACGCCGAAGGGGGCGAGTTCCTCAGCCGCGGCCGTGGCCCAGCGCTCGAAGCTGAAGTGCTCGCTCCAGCCGTCGAACTTGCCGCCGTCGTGCCAGACGCGCTCGATGACGCGGCCCACCCGGCGGTCCCCCCGGGACAGCAGGCCCTCGATGGTCCCAGGCTTGCCGTCGTGGTAGCGCATGCCGATGGCCTTGCCGTAGTGGCGGTCCTGCCTGATGGTGTCGCGCAGCAGCTGGAGCCGGTGGTCGATGGTCTCGGCGCTTGCCTGGCCCGCCCACTGGAAGGGGGTGTGCGCCTTCGGCACGAACCCGCCGATCGAGACGGTGCAGCGGATGTCGCGGGTGCCCGACGCCTGGCGCCCGGTCTCGATCACTCGCCGCGCCAGGTCCGCGATGGCCAGCACGTCCTCGTCGGTCTCGGTGGGCAGTCCGCACATGAAGTACAGCTTGACCTGGCGCCAGCCCGACGCGAAGGCCGCCGCCACGGTGGAGATGAGGTCGTCCTCGGTGACCATCTTGTTGATCACCTTCCGCATCCGCTCCGAGCCGCCTTCGGGCGCGAACGTGAGCCCCGAGCGGCGGCCGTTGCGGCTGAGCTCGTTGGCCAGGTCGATGTTGAACGCGTCCACGCGGGTTGACGGCAGCGACAGCGAAACGTTGGAACCTTCGTAGCGGTCCGCGAGCTGCTTGGTGACCTCCGCGATCTCCGAGTGGTCCGCCGACGACAGGGACAGCAGGCCAATCTCCTCCAGCCCGGTGGCCCGGAGTCCGCCCTCCACCATGGCACCGATGGTGTCGATCGAGCGCTCCCGGACGGGGCGGGTGATCATGCCCGCCTGGCAGAAACGGCAGCCGCGGGTGCAGCCCCGGAAGATCTCCACGGAGTAGCGCTCGTGCACCGTCTCGGCCATCGGGACGATGGGGTGCTTGGGATAGGGCCACTCGTCGAGGTTCATCAGCGTGTGCTTGCGCACCTGGAACGGCACGCCCTCGCGGTTGGGCGCGATCCTCTGGATGCGGCCGTCGTCGAGGTAGTCCACGTCGTAGAACTTCGGCACGTAGAACGCGCCGGTGGAGGCGAGGCGGAGCAGCAGCCCGTCGCGGCCGCCCTCGCGGCCGTCCACCTTCCACTCGCGGATGATGTCCGAGATGAGCAGCGAGGCCTCCTCGCCGTCGCCGAGCACGGCCACGTCGATGAAGTCCGCGATGGGTTCGGGGTTGAAGGCAGCGTGCCCTCCCGCGACGACCAGCGGCTCGCCGTCGATGCGGTCCGCCGCGTGGAGGCTCAACCCGGAGAGGTCGATCAGGTTGAGCAGGTTGGTGTAGCCCAGCTCGGTGGAGAAGGAGACCCCCAGCACGTCGAACATGCCGACGGGGCGGTGCGCGTCCAGCGTGAACTGCGGCATCGAGGCCGCCCGCATCCCTGCCTCCATGTCCGGCCACACGCAGTAGGTGCGCTCGGCGAGGATCCACTCGCGCTCGTTGAGGATCTCGTAGAGGATAGCCACGCCCTGGTTGGGTTGACCCACCTCGTAGGCGTCCGGGTAGGCCAGGCACCAGCGGACCTCGACCGAATCCCAGTCCTTGACGACGGAGTTGTGCTCACCCCCGACGTACTGGATGGGCTTGCTCACCTGCGCGAGCAGCGGCTCCAACCGTGCGAAGAGGGAGTGCGTGGGCAGCGCGGAAAGTGTTGTCATGACGCCGCCAAGGATAACCGCGAGCGCGCGTTTGACCTACCCTTCGCCGAACCAGAGCGCAATCTCGTGGGCTGCGGACTGGGGCGAATCTGAGGCGTGGACGGCGTTGCGCCGGGTGGACTCCGCAAAGTCCGCCCGCACAGTGCCCGGCTCGGCCTTGGCGGGATCGGTGGCCCCGTGGAGGGCACGCACGCGGGCAACCGCGTCTTCTCCCGTGATCACCATGGCGATCAGCGGCCCCTCCGTCATGAACTCGCGCAGCGGCGGATAGTACTCGCGCTCCACATGCTCGGAGTAGTGACGGTCAGCGAACTCCGGGTCGATCTGACGAAACTCCATGGCCGCCAACCGGAGCCCGGCGTCCTCGTAGCGCGACACGATGGCCCCGACGTGCCCGGCCGCGACCGCGTCGGGCTTGATGATGACGAACGTCTGCTCGGTCACGAGAGGTTCCTTTCAGCCTGGGCTGCCTCGAGGCGCTTCCCCAGCACCACGCAGGTCACCCAGATCAGGGCGAAGATGAGACCCATGGCGTACATCCACGGGGTGAGGAGCCCGAGCCCGATGAGCACCAGCTGGGCCACCCAGCCCACGACGTAGCCCCACCGCTTCCTGAGGCCGGCGGCGGCGGCGAGGCACAGCAGCGTGGCGACGGCACACCAGGCGGCCGCCACCCACAGGTTGACCCCGGAGACCTGGATCATGCCGATGAAGGCGAGCCATACCACGATGATCTCGAAGACGAGCACCGACATCGCGGCGGGGCGCAGCGGGTTTGACGGATCGAGTGTCACGGGTGTCGCTCCGTCCTCAGGAGGTCGCGTGCCTCGCCGGCGGCGATCACGGAGCCGGCCACGAGCACGCCGGCGTGGGCGCTGGCGGTGTCTGCCAGCATCACAGCCAGGTCCAGCGCCTCGGCCATGGTGGCGGCGCGGTGCACCTGATGAGTGGACCACACGGTCTCGGCGACGGCGGCCAGTTCGTCGACGGGGCGGCCACGGGACGAGGACGACACCTGCGTGATAACCACCTGATCCATCTCCTCGGCGAAGATCCCCAGCACCTCCTCGGCATTCTTGTCCTGCATCATCGCCACCACACCGATCAGCGGCTCGAAGGTGTAGGACTCCACCACCGCGTCGATGGTGACGCGCGCGGCCGGCGGATTGTGGGCGGTGTCCACCACGATGGGGGGCGAGGTCCGGACCAGCTCCAGCCGGGCCGGCGCCTCCACGGAACCGAGGCCCTCGACGATCACCTCAGGGCTCAGCGGCTGGCCGCCGAGGAACGCCTCGACGGCGGCCACGGCCAGGGCGGCGTTACGGGCCATGTGCTCGCCGAACAGCGGAAGGAAGACGTCGCTCGCCGGGCCACCCGCCGTGTCGATGCGGAGAAGCTGCCCTCCGACGGCCAGACTGCGGTCCAGGACGCCGAAGTCCGGCCCCTCCACCTTCACCGGGGCCCCCACCTCGATGGCCCGCTCCAGCAGCACCCGCGCAGCCACCGGGTCCTGACCAGCCAGGACCGCCGTCGAGCCGTGCTTGATGATGCCCGCCTTCTCCGCGGCGATCTCAACCAGGGTGGAGCCGAGGATGTGCATGTGGTCCAGCCCGATGGGCGTCACCACCGCGACAGTCGGGTCCGCGACACTCGTGGCGTCCCACCTTCCCCCGAGGCCCACCTCCATGACGGCCACATCCACCGGGGCGTCGGCGAAGGCCGCGTACGCCATGCCGGTGATGACCTCGAAGAACGTCATCGACACGCCGTCGAGCCGCTGTTCGTCCACCATGGCGACGTACGGCTCGATGTCGCGCCAGACCTCGCCGAAGCGTTCCTCGCTGACCGCCTCCCCGTCGACGCTGATCCGCTCCCTGGCATCGCTCAGGTGCGGGCTGGCGAAGCGTCCGGTGCGCAGGCCCGCGGCGCGCAGCAGAGCCTCGATCATGATGGCGGTGCTGCCCTTGCCGTTGGTGCCGGCCACCTGGATCACGGGGAAGGCCTTCTGCGGGTCGCCGAGGAGATGCATGAGGGCCGAGATGCGCGCCAGGCTGGGCGCCACCCGGTGCTCGGGCCACCGGCTCGTCAAGGCGGCCGTCAACTCGTGGTGCGTGGTGTCAGTCATGGTGCACCCCAGCCTAGTGGGCACCGGCCTCTCGTCGAAGAGCCTCGACGGTGAGCTCAAGGCCCCGGCGTAGCGGCGTCGGGGCGAGGCCGAACCGCGCCTGGGCCGCGGACGAGTCCAGGACGAACGGCCGCTCGAACTGGTGCCGGGTCTCCCACAGCGCGTGCAGGATCGGGACGACGAGACCACCCACCGTGACCACCGCACGGGGAAGCGGCCTGGGCGCGATGGAGTCGACCCCCGCGATTCCGGCAGCCAACTCCGCCAGTTCGGCGAGGGTGGCGGGCTCGTCGGTGGGGACGTGCCACGCCCGGCCCCAGTCATCGGCGTCGTCGCGGAGGATGAGCGCCGCGATGAGCGCCGCGACGTCCAGGTCGAGCGTCCACGAGTGGGGCGCGTCGGCCACGCCCATCGGCGGCCGGGGGGTCTTCCCCGCCAGGAGCGGGGGCAGCACCATGCCGGACCCGAAGCTGCTGGCCAGCGTGTGGGGGCCGAGGTAGTCCGAGGCGCGCACCTCGACGGCCCTCACGCGTCCGGCCTTGTGCCTGGCCATCGCATCCTCGAACATGCGGGCGCGCACCCGACCCTTCGCGCCGTTCGGCGCCACCGTCGTCTCCTCGGTCATCGGCGCGTCCACCCTCCCGTACAGGTACAGGTTGGACACCGTCACCAGCCGGGTGCCCTCGGATGCATCCAGGATCGAGTCCGCCATCGGCGGCCATTGCTTCTGCCACCTGTAGTACAGAGACGGGTTGAGGGCGTTGACGAGGGTGGCCGCACCGGTCGCGGCCGAGCGCAGGGCGTCGCGGTCGGTCACGTCGAGGGCGAGGGCCGACACCCCGGCCACGTGGGCGTCGCGGCCGGAGCGCGACGCAAGGACGACGTCCTCGCCCGCCGCCGCGAGGGACATGGCGACGCTGCGACCGATTCCGCCGGCGCCGAGGATGAGGTGACGGGACATGGGGGACTCCTTGCATGGATCAACAAGAGCACCGCTCTCTTTTCGAGGATGCGCCCGCGCAGCGCGGATGTCAAGAGCGGTGCTCTCATTTCCTTGACGGCGACGACCCCACTCCGGCACGCTGGGCCCATGGAGGGACGACGTGCGCTGAACCGGCAGTACCTCGAGGCGGAGATTCTGCGGCTCGGGCGCGCCCAGCTCGCCGAGGCCGGGGCCGCTGCCCTGTCGTTGAGGGCTGTCGCCAGAGACCTGGGCATGGCGTCGTCTGCGGTCTACCGCTACGTCGCCAGCCGGGACGAGCTGCTGACCCGGCTGATCGTCGAGTCCTACGACGCGCTCGGCGACGCCGTGGACGACGCGCTTCGCGAGGTCCCCGTCGAGGATCTTCACGGCAGATGGTTGGCCATCGGGGGCGCCATGCGGGGGTGGGCTGTGAGCCACCCGCACGACTGGGCCCTGCTCTACGGCTCGCCCGTGCCCGGCTACGTTGCCCCACCCGAGCGGACGACGCCGCCCGGCACCCGAGTGTTGCTGCTCGTCATCGGGCTGATCCTCGAAGCCGTTGCGGCCGGGCGGGCCGCGCCCGCCTCGCGCCGGCGGTCCCCGAGTGACGGGGCACTGGCCGGCGCGCGTCACCAGGTGCATGAACTGGGACTGACCGAGGAGCAGCTTCCTGCTGAACTCTTCCTGGCCGCGATGGCCGCGTGGACCCTGATGGCCGGGTCGGTGTCGGTTGAGGTGTTCGAGCAGTTCGGCGAACTGGACACCTACGAGGAACTGCACGCGAGCAACCTGGCCGTGGCGTCGGGCCTGATCCTGGCCTGAACACGCCTCCCCCCGGGGCTCCCGGACGTCGATTCGGGCCTTTGAGCTGCCCGGTTAGGATGACCCGTAGGCAGCGATGGGCCATGTTCCATCGCTCCGCCGCACCGTTCACGCCCCTCAAGGAGCTTCGCAATATGGCCAACAATTCGTCGCTGAGCAAGCGCGCCGCCCTGCGCCAGCAGCAGGAGATGGAAGAGCGCACCAAGCGCACGCGCCGCATTCTCGCCGTCGGCGCGGGACTCGCGGCGCTGACCATCGTCGCGGTGCTGGCGATTGTGATCATGCAGGCGCTGGCCAAGCAGGCGCCTGTAGCGACGGAGCAGCTGACGCCCCCCAACGCCACGGCCTCCTCCGGCATCGCTCTGGCGGGCAAGCAGCCACAGGAGGGCACCCCCCACCTGGTGGTGTGGGAGGACTTCCAGTGCCCGGCCTGCGCCTCGCGGGAGGAGAGCTACGGGCCCATCATCGAGCAGTTGGTGGCCGACGGTTCGATCACCGCGGAGATCCGCACCGCGTTCTTCCTGGACGCCGGGCTGCGCAACGACTCGTCGAAGCGCGCCGCCCTGGCCGCCGCAGCGGCCGACGAGGTGGGCGCGTTCGACGCCTTCCACCGCGTGGTCTACGCCAACCATCCTGCCCAGGAGGGCACCGGCTTCACCGATCAGCAGCTGCGGGTGGACTTCCCGGCCTTGGCCGGCATCGAGGGCGAGGACCTCACCCGGTACCAGGAGCTCTACGACACCCGGGCCTTCAACGACTTCACCGACGCCGCCAACCAGAAGTTCAACGACGACCAGATCGGCGCCACGCCCACCTTCCTCGTGAGCGGCCAGGTGTTGGAGTTCTACGACCAGGAGTCCCAGACCGTCCTGATCCAGCCCACCACGGAGAGCCTGCTCGGGGCGATCAGTGAGGCGTTCGAGGCGGGCGGCCAGCAGCTCGAGAGCTGACCGGGCGACGGTTCGGGCGGGCGCGCGCTGCCCATTAAGATCGGGTCCCATGACCCATTCGAACGCGTCTGCGCGCGCCCTCCCCGACAAGCCCGTCCTCGAAGGCCTGGAGGCCAAGTGGGGGCAGGTATGGGCAGAGGAGAGCACCTACGCGTTCGTCAGGCCCTCAAGCCGCGAGGACGTGTTCAGCATCGACACGCCCCCGCCGACGGTGTCCGGCTCGCTACACGTGGGCCACGTGTTCAGCTACACCCACACAGACACGGTGGCCCGCTACCAGCGGATGCGCGGCAAGCACGTGTTCTACCCGATGGGCTGGGACGACAACGGCCTGCCCACCGAGCGCCGGGTCCAGAACTTCTACGGCGTGCGCTGCGACCCGTCGATCCCCTACGACGCGGGCTTCGAAGCTCCCGCCAAGCCGGACCCCAAGCGTCAGGTTCCGATCAGCCGGGCCAACTTCATCGAGCTCTGCCACGGGCTGACCGCCGTCGACGAGCAGGCTTTCGAGGCCCTCTGGAAGCAGCTGGGCCTCTCGGTGGACTGGTCCACGCTCTACACCACCATCTCGGCGAGCTCGCAGGCCGTGGCCCAGAAGGCCTTCCTGCGCAACCATGCCCGCGGCGAGGCCTACCTCAGCTACGCCCCCACCCTGTGGGACGTCACATTCCACACCGCTGTGGCGCAGGCGGAGCTGGAGGCCCGCGAGTACCCCGGCGCCTACCACCGCGTGGCGTTCCACCGGCCCGACGGCACCCCGGTGCACATCGAGACCACCCGCCCGGAGCTGCTGGCTTCCGTCTGCGCGCTCATCGCGCACCCGGACGACGAGCGGTACCAGCCGCTTTTCGGCAGCACCGTCACCTCTCCCCTCTTCGGCGTGGAGATCCCGGTCCTGGCGCACGAGGCGGCGGAGCCAGACAAGGGCGCCGGCATTGCCATGTGCTGCACCTTCGGCGACCTGACGGACGTCACGTGGTGGCGCGAGCTCAACCTCCCCACCCGCACGGTGATCGGCCGCGACGGCCGCATCCAGGGGGAGACGCCCGAGTGGATCGTCAACGCCGGCGCCTACGAAGCCATCGCCGGCAAGACCGCGTTCTCCGCACGGGAGGCCACCGTCGCGATGCTGCGCGAGACCGGCGACCTCGACGGCGACCCCAAGCCCACCACGCGCATGACCAACTTCTACGAGAAGGGCGACAAGCCGCTCGAGATCGTCGCCACCCGCCAGTGGTACATCAGCAACGGCGGACGCGACGAGGACATCAAGCAGGCGATGCTGGCGCGCGGCCACGAATTGCAGTGGACCCCCGAGCACATGGCACACCGCTACGAGAACTGGGTGGGGGGGCTCAACGGCGACTGGCTGATCTCCCGGCAGCGCTTCTTCGGGGTGCCGTTCCCCGTCTGGTACCGCCTGGACGCCGACGGCGAGCCCGACTACGAGTCCCCCATCGTGGCCGAAGAGGCCTCGCTGCCCATCGATCCCGTGACCGACTGCCCGCCGGGGTTCACCGACGAGCAGCGCGACCAGCCTGGCGGGTTCATGGCGGACCCGGACGTGATGGACACCTGGGCCACGTCGTCGCTCACCCCCCACCTGGCCACCGGCTGGGAGCGCGATGAGGAACTGTTCGCGCTCACGTTCCCGATGGACGTGGCGCCGCAGGCCCACGACATCATCCGGACCTGGCTGTTCAGTCGGGTGGTGCGGGCCCACTTCGAGAACGGCTCCCTGCCGTGGAAGCGCGCCACCATCTCGGGCTTCGTGGTGGACCCGGACCGCAAGAAGATGAGCAAGTCCAAGGGCAACGTCGTGGTGCCCACAGACATCCTGGACAAGTACGGCTCGGACGCCGTGCGCTGGCGCGCCGCGATGGCGCGCCCCGGGATGGACTCGCCCTTCGACGAGACCCAGATGAAGGTGGGTCGTCGCCTCGCCATGAAGATCCTCAACGCCGGCAAGTTCGTGCTCACGATGGCCGAGAATCCGGGCGGGCTCCAGGCCGTGACTAGCCCCGTCGATCTTGCGATGCTGGCTGGCCTGCGTGGAGTGGTGGCCACCGCGACGAAGGCGTTCGACGACTTCGACTACACCGGGGCGCTCGAGGCCACGGAGTCGTTCTTCTGGTCCTTCTGCGACGACTACCTCGAGCTGGTCAAGGAACGCGCCTACGGCGCCCAGGGGGCCGAGGCGCAGGCCTCCGCGCAGGCCGCGCTGGCGTTGGCGCTCGACGTGCAGCTGCGGCTGTTCGCCCCCATCCTCCCGTTCGTCACGGAAGAGGTGTGGCGCTGGACGCACGGCGCCTCGGTGCACCTGGCGGGGTGGCCCACCGTCGACGAGCTTCCCACCGGGGACCCCGCGTTGCTCGCGGACGTGGCCACGGCGCTGATCGCCATCCGGGGCGCCAAATCGACGGCGAAGGTCTCGATGAAGGCGGAAGTGTCGCGGGCGGCGTTCGCCGGCCCCGCGGGCGTCGTCGCGAGGCTGCGCACCATCGAAGCGGACCTCCGCGCAGTGGGCCGGCTCGTCGGCGAGGTGACGTGGGCCGAGGTCGACGCCCCGCTCGGTGTCGAGGTGGAGCTGGCTCCCACGGCCGACCAGTAACGGCGCGCCGGTCCCGTCCGTCGGTCGTGAGCTACAGGCCGAGCCTGGTCAGGTAGGGGTTGGCGAACCGGCGGGCCGGGTCCATCCGGCCGCGCAGCTCCGCGAAGTCCGACCACCGCGGGTAGCGGGCGGCCACCTCGTCGCCGGGCATCGTGAAGACCTTGCCCCAGTGGGGGCGCGCCGTGCCCGGCAGGGCCGCCTCCAGCTCGGGCAGGAGCGCGCGCACCGCCGCCTCGTCCGGCTTCCAGGTGAAGTGGAGCCCCACCGTGTCCGCCCCGAAGGCCGGGGAGAGCCACAGCGCGTCCGCGGCCATGGTGCGGATCTCGCACACGAACAGCAGCGGCGCGATCCTCGGTGCCAGCCCGGCCACCGCCTCGATCGCCGCGACAGCATCAGTCCGCGGCACCAGGTACTCCGACTGCAGCTCCGCCCCCACCGACGGGGTGAACTCCAGCCTGAAGTGCGGCAACCTGTCGTACCACGGCCCGAACTCGCCCATCTGCGGGGTGCAGGGGGTGGGGTCGATGCCCGCGATCGGGTGCCGCGGCCCGCCTGCCGGGCGCCCGCCCGCGGCGAGAATCCCGCCAACGGACGGCTCACCCGCGGACTTCACCCACACCTGCTCGATGACTGCCGGGTCCTGCCAGGTCGTGAACATGCTGACGCTGTCCCCGGCCCCCGTGACCGCCGACAGATCACCCAGGACGGCGTCGAGGCGCACCCCCTCGAAGACCCTCTGCGCCACCGGGCGCGCCGGCGCCACGTCGAGCTCCACGTGCGTGAGCACTCCCAGGGCACCGAGTCCGACGACGGCGCCGTCGAAGTCCGCGCCGCCGCGCTCCATCCGCACCAGCTCACCGCGACCGTCGACGACCTCCAGCGCGGACACCTGCGTGGCGAGCGAACCGATGCGGTCCCCGGAACCATGCGTGCCGGTCTGGACGGCCCCCGCCACGGAGATGTGGGGCAGGGAGGCCAGGTTGGCCAGGGCCACGCCCTCGTCGCGCAGCGCGGGCACCAGGTCGCCGTAGCGCCACCATGCCGGGACCCTGACCGTGGCCTCGCCCACCCGCACGGGGCCCTCATCGCTCAGCTTCCCCAACGAGATCTGGACCCCGGCGGTGTCCGCGATGTCGTTGAAACAATGCCGCGACCCCACCACCCGGATCAGCTCCTCGGCCGCCACGAGCTCCCGCAGCTCGTCGACGGACGTCGGTTCAGCCAAGCGTCGCGCGGAGTAGGTGACGTTGCCGGCCCAGTTGGTTCCAGTCATCCTCAGCTCTCCCTGCGTGCGAATCGGGGTGCCTCGAACGACGGCGGGCTCGCCGCCGGTCGATCGGCCAGCCGGGACAGCGCCTCGTCGATGGCCCGGTCCAGCTGCACGTCGTCCTCGGACTCCCACTCGGCCGGCCCCGTCTCGACCACGATGTCCGGGTCCACGCCGTGGTTCTCCAGGCCGAAGCCGTACTTGTCGAACGCGATCCAGTACCGCGGCTGCGTGACCTCGGTGCCGTCGACCAGCGTGAACCGGCCGTCGATGCCGACGACGCCGCCCCAGCTCCGCTCCCCCACCACCGGGCCGAGGCCCAGCTCCTGGGCGGCGGCCGTGACGATGTCGCCGTCGGATCCGGCGTAGGCGTTGGTGAGAAACACCACCGGGCCGCGGGCGGCCTGGCTGGGGTAGGTGGTGACGTCGTCGTGATGGCGCGCCCCGTTCCAGCCCACGGCCCGCCGCGACAACCGCTCGATGACCAGCTCGGAGGTGTGACCGCCGGCGTTGAAGCGGACGTCCACCACCACCGCCTCGCACCGCATGGCCGCGTCGATGAGGCGGTGGAACTCCGCCCACCCCCTCGCCACCATGTCCGGGACGTGGACGTACCCGACGCGCCCCTGGGACCGGGCGCGGGTGTGGGCCACGCGGCCGGCCACCCACTCGTGGTAGCGCATGGGCGCCTCACTGGGCGTGGGCACCACGGCGACGCGCCTGCGCTGCCGCCCCTGCACGAGGGTGAGCTCCACCACCTTGTCAGCGGCGCCCTGGAGGAGCGCACCGATGTCTGGCACCTCTGCCGTGGAGCGCCCGTCGACTGCGGCGATGACGTCACCTGGCGCCGCCGCGACCCCTGCGGCCCGAAGCGGGGACCGGGCGGACGGGTCCGAGGTCTCCCCCGGCAGGATCCGCGAGATCACCACCTCCCCCTTGGAGTTGCGGGTGAACTCGGCGCCGAGGAACGCCACGTGTGCGCCGTCGTGATGATGCGACGGCGGGTCGACGTAGGCGTGAGAGGTGTTGAGCTCCCCCACCGTCTCCCAGAGCACGTCGACGAGGTCGTCGTGGCTGGCGATCCGGTTGAGCAGCGGCCGGTAGCGGGCGACGGCGGCCGCCCAGTCCGTGCCGTCGAAGTCGTCGCGCCAGTAGTGGTCCCGCATGAGGCGGGCGTTCTCCTCGAACATCTGCCGCCACTCAGCCCGCGGGTCCACCTCGCGGCGGAGGCGGCTGAGGTCCACGGGGATCTTGGCGTCGTCGCCGTCGGGCTCGTGGTCGGCCTGCTGAACCCAGATGTCCTCGCCGTTGCGCACGACGAGGCGCTCGCCGTCGCCGCTGATCGCGGCGCCGTCGCAGCCCTCGACCACCACCGTCAGCTTGCGGGTCTTGAACGAGAAGTGCTCGACGTGGTCCTTGACCTCGCCCTCGACCCCGGCCCGGGCAGCGCCCAGCTCACCGGTGGAGCGCAGCGCCACCCACACCAGGCCGTCCTTGGCGGCCTGCAGCGAGGCATATCGCGACGACGCCACCGGCAGCGGCACCATCCGGTCCTCCACACCATCCAGGTCGAAGACCACGACGGGGGCCGCCTCCTCCTGCGCCCCCTCACCGTCCTTGGCAACGTCGGACTTCTTCTCATCGTCCTTGTCGTCGGACTCGCTGATGGGCCATCCATCGGCCGATGGCCCGAACGGGGCCGGCTCGGTGGCGCTGAGCGGCACCAACCAGGGACGGGTGGAGTTGGTGAACGCCAGATCGAACCCGAGCTCGTCGTAGGTGGGATCGATGGTGCGGCTGGACAGGAAGCACAGGTACTTCCCATCCGCGGTGAAGGTGGGCGAGTAGTCGTTGTACTGCCCGCGGGTGAGCGTGAATCCTGCCTCGGCCGTCATGTCGTAGCCGACGAGCTGGCCCAGCATGCCCTCGTTCGCCACGGCGTTGCGCCACACCAGGTAGCGGCCGTCCGGGGACCAGGTCAGGCCGGTGGCCTCACCCACCGGAGACCGACCCACCTTCCGGGCGGAGCCGCGGGCCACGTCAAGGATGTAGACCGTGCCGTCGTGGCTGCCCACCGCGACCTTGCTGCCCTCGGCGTTGGGCTCAAGCGTCATCACGCGGCCCAGGCGCCCGGCGGCGAGGCGGCGGGCTGGGCCGTAGCCGTCGAGCTGCCGGATCTCCAGCGCGTCCTCGCCCCCCTCGTCTGTCACCCACACCCCGCGTCCGGTCTGCGCCAGGAACCGCGGCTCGCGGATGCGCGCGCCCGGCGACTCGGCGACGGCGCGGGCCGGGCCTCCGCGGTGGGTGAGCAGGTAGGCGGCGCCGCGCCACTCCACGAGTGAGGCGTCCCCACCGCGGTCCGGGGCGATCGACTCGAGCCGGTCCGTGGGCGCGACCGGCACCGGCTGGGGGCGCCCCAGGGGAACGGTGATGTCCAGGGCCTGGGGTTCGGCCTTCAACGTGGCCATGTAGTGCAGACGACCCCGGGCGTGATAAATGACGGCCTGGCCGTCCGTGGTGGCGTCGCGCACGTAGCCCTGCTCGGCGCTGTGCCGGGTGTGCTGACGCAGGTCCTTGCCTGCGGAGTTCACGGACCACACCTGCCCCTGCACGTCCGGCCCCTCCCCCAGATCCGAGGTGAACATCAGCCGCTCCCCCACCCAGGAGGGCCAGAAGAGGCCGGCGGTCACGTCCGGCAGGAGCCGCTTCCAGTCGCCCTTGCCCTCCGCAGAGAGGTACAGGCGGGCGGCCATGCCACCCCGGTACCGCTTCCATCCCGAGGGATCCCGGAAGTTCGCCGACGCGATGGCCACCCGACCCTTCCTGTGCACCGCCGCCGAGGTGGCCAGCCCCCACGGAAGCCGGGTGAGCCGGCCGTCCAGCGACAACGAATACATGGACGAGTCCACGCGGTGGAAGCCCTCGTGCTGGGAGCAGACCAGGATGTGATCAGCATCAAGCCACCCGGACACCAGCATGGGCCGCCCGCTCAGCCAGGTCAGCCGCCTCGTGCCGCCGTCGAGGTCCACGACGTAGGCGTCCCACCCGCCGTTGGTGGTGGCGGTGAACGCCACCCGGGAGCCGTCGGGCGAGATTCGGGGGTTGCGGGGCGTCTCCTCCCCCAGTGTGATCCGCGAGGCGCGTCCGCCTCCGAGCGATCCGAGCCAGAGGTCGTCGTCGGCGACGAGGACGACGGTGTCGCGGTGAAGGTGCGGGAAGCGCAGGTAGCCATCAGTCACCGCCCCACGATACCGCCTAGGCGAGAGCCCGAACCGACTCCAGGGTGTCGGCCTCGGCGGCGGTCTTGTCGTCGCGGTAGCGCAGAACCCGGGCGAACCGGAGGGCCACACCGCCGGGGTAGCGGCTGGAACGTTGGACCCCGTCAAAGGCCACTTCCACCACCTGCTCGGGGCGCACGTGAACGACGTGGCCCTCCCGTCGCACCTCCAACCCGAGGAAGCGCTCGGTCTGCCAGGCCAGCATCTCGTCCGTCATACCCTTGAACGTCTTCCCCAACATCGTGAAGCCGTCGCCGTCACGGGCCCCGAGATGGATGTTCGAGAGCAGACCCCGTCGGCGGCCGCTGCCCCACTCGACCGCCAGCACCACCAGATCCAGCGTGTGTCGCGGCTTGACCTTCACCCAGCCGGAGCCCCGCCTCCCTGCGTCATAGGGGGCCGCGAGATCCTTCATCACCACCCCTTCGTGTCCGAGCGCGATCATCTGGGCGAAGAAATCGTGAGCGACGGCGGGGTCAGAAGTGATGACGCGCGGGGCCCTCGCCGCCTCGGGGACGACTGCGGCCAGTGCCTCGAACCGCGTTCGGGCCGGTTCGTCGATCAGGTCCCGGCCATCGAGGTGCAGGACGTCGAAGAACAGTGGGGTGAGCGGGACCGCCTCACGGAGGGTGTCGTCACTGCTCATCGCCCGGGCCCCGGTCTCCTGGAACGGCCGAGGTCTGCCGTCCGGGCCGAGCGCGAGGGCCTCGCCGTCGAGCACCACGGCGCTGACATCCAACCCCAGCACCATCTCCACGACCTCCGGCAGCCGAGGGGTGATGTCGTCCAGCGAGCGCGTGAACACTGCCACGTCCTGGCCGGCCCTGTGGATTTGGACGCGGATCCCGTCGATCTTCCCGTCAACCGCGACCTCGCCGCCGAGGCCCACCAGAGCCGCGTCGACGTCCGGGGCGGAGGCAGCGAGCATCGGCCGCACCGGCCGACCCACGGCGAGGCGGAAGCCGGCCAGCGCCTCGCGGCCACCCGTCAGCGCCGCGGCAGCGACGGGGCCGGTGGGGGCGGAGAACATCGCGGCGCGCCGGACGAGCGCGAGAGGCAGCGCGGCGGCCTCGGCGATGGCCTCGAGGAGCAACGAGTCCAGCGCGCCTTGGCGCAGCTCACCGGAGATGAGTCCCCTGATCCACTCCTGCTCGGCCGCGGTGGACGCGCCGAAGAGTGCGCGCACTGCGCGCGTGCGCTCCTGCTGGGACCCCGGCCCGGCCAGCTCCGAGAGCCGGGCCAGCGCTTCGTCCAAGGCGGCGGCGGTCAGCGTGGGTTCAAGGGCGGGCGCCGGCAGGCTGGCGAGAGTGCGCCATCCCACCCCCGTGCGTCGCTGTCTGATGCCGCCGGCAAGGAGGGTGGCCACCACCTCCACGTCTGCAGGGTCCGCCGCGTTCAGCGCCTCGGCGAGGAGGCGTCGCTTCTCCAGGCGTGATCGGGTGGCGGCGACGGCCGCCGACGTGGCGACCAGTCGGTGAAGCTCCATGCCTGCCTCTGCCCCGCGGCGGGTGAGGGATCAGGCCGAGAGGTCGCGGCGGCGGGCGAGCTTGGCGCGCGGCACCATCGTGGGCGCCGCGACACCGTCGACGGCGTCCTTGGTGACGAGCACCTGGGCCACGTCGTCCTCGGAGGGGACGTCGAACATGACGTCCAGGAGGAGCTCTTCAAGGATGCCGCGTAGCCCGCGCGCACCAGTGCCCCTCAGGAGCGCCAGGTCCGCGATGGCGACGATGGCCTCGTCTGTGAACTCCAACTGCACACCGTCGAGCTCGAAGAGCTTCTGGAACTGGCGCACGAGCGCGTTGCGCGGCTCGATGAGGATGCGCACCAGGGCGTCTCGGTCAAGCTGGGAGACCGAGGTGATCATGGGCAGCCGGCCGATGAACTCGGGGATGAGGCCGAACTTGTGCAGATCCTCGGAGCGCACCGCCGTGAACGGGTCCACGTCCGGCTTCCGCGCGTCCGCCGAGTTGTTGAACCCGAGCGGGCGCTTGCCGATGCGCTGGTTGATGATGTCCTCCAGGCCGGAGAACGCACCTCCGACGATGAACAGCACCTTGGTGGTGTCGATCTGGAGGAAGTCCTGATGGGGGTGTTTGCGGCCACCCTGCGGGGGGACGGAGGCGACGGTGCCCTCAAGGATCTTCAGCAGGGCCTGCTGCACCCCCTCGCCTGAGACGTCCCGGGTGATGGACGGATTCTCGGACTTGCGCGCCACCTTGTCGATCTCGTCGATGTAGATGATGCCGGTCTCGGCTTTGGCGATGTCGAAATCAGCGGACTGGATGAGCTTGAGCAGGATGTTCTCCACATCCTCGCCGACATAGCCCGCCTCGGTGAGGGCAGTGGCGTCGGCCATCGCGAACGGAACCTTGAGCATCCTGGCCAGCGTCTGGGCGAGGTAGGTCTTGCCGCAGCCGGTGGGGCCGATGAGGAGGATGTTCGACTTGCCGACCTCGACGTCGTCGTGCTCGGCGCGCCGGCCGTGCGCCTCCTGCTGGGACTGGATGCGCTTGTAGTGGTTGTACACCGCCACGGAGAGGGCTTTCTTGGCGCCGTCCTGGCCGATGACGTAGGTGTCCAGGAAGTCCCGGATCTCGCGCGGCTTCGGCAGCTCAGTGACGAGGCCGGCGTCCACCGGAGCCGGGAACTCCTCCTCGATGATCTCGTTGCAGAGCCCGATGCACTCGTCACAGATGTAGACGCCGGGACCGGCGATCAGCTTCTTGACCTGCTTCTGGCTCTTGCCGCAGAAGTTGCACTTGAACAGGTCACTTGACTCGCCGATGCGTGCCACGTCTCCACCTCCTTGGCTCGAGTGTCTTGCGTTGATCTCCGATTTCCCACCCTACCCGGGACACCCGGGCTGGGGACTGCGAAACGCCTTCCCGAGCCCGGAGTGTTCCGGGGTCTTCAGTCGAGTCCCTTGAGCGAGGGGAGGATGTCGTCGACGATGCCGTACTCGACCGCCTGCTGGGCGGTGAGGTATTTGTCGCGCTCGATGTCCTTGCTCACCTTGTCGAGGTCCTGGCCCGTGTCCGCGGCCAGCATGGTCTCCATCAGCGCGCGGATCCGCAGGATCTCCCTGGCCTGGATCTCGAGGTCCGAGGACTGGCCGTAGCCGCCCTCGGTGGCGGGCTGGTGGATGAGGATGCGCGAGTTGGGCAGCGCGAGCCGCTTGCCTTTCGTGCCGGCGGCCAGCAGCACTGCGGCGGCGGAGGCCGCCTGGCCGAGGCAGACGGTCTGGATGTCCGGCTTGATGTAGCGCATCGTGTCGTAGATGGCGGTCAACGCGGTGAAGGAGCCGCCGGGCGAGTTGATGTAGATCGAGATCTGGCGCTCGGGGTCCATCGACTGCAGACAGAGGAGCTGCGCCATGACGGCGTTGGCCACGTCGTCGTTGATGGGGGTGCCGAGGAAGATGATCCGGTCCTCGAACAGCTTGGTGTAGGGGTCCACCCGGCGCATGCCGTAGCTGGTGCGCTCTTCCCACTGGGGGATGTAGTAGCTCATGTCCATTCCGGTGGGTGCGGAGCCCTGGGGCAGGTTGGTGATCACTGGTTCGGGGCCTCCGTCTTGATCTGGGATGCGCGCTCGTAGACGTGGTCGATGAACCCGTACTCGAGCGCCTGCTCGGCGGTGAACCACCGGTCACGGTCTGAGTCGGCCTCGATCTGGTCCACCGTCTGGCCTGTGTGCTTGGCGATGAGGGCGGCCATGGTGCGCTTGATGTGGAGCGACTGCTCCGCCTGGATCCTGATGTCGGAGGCGGTGCCGCCGAGCCCGCCGGAGGGCTGGTGCATCATGATCCGGCTGTGCGGCAGCGCGAAGCGTTTCCCGGGCGTGCCGGCCGAGAGCAGGAACTGCCCCATCGATGCCGCCAGGCCCATGGCGACGGTGGCGACGTCGTTGCTGATCCACTGCATGGTGTCGAAGATGGCCATGCCGGAGTCCACCGAGCCGCCGGGCGAGTTGATGTAGAGGTAGATGTCCTGGTGCGGGTCCTCCGCATTCAGCAGCAGCATCTGTGCACAGATGGCGTTGGCGTTCTCGTCGCGCACCTCCGACCCGAGGAAGATGATCCGGTTGGCCAGGAGGGACGAATACACGTTGTCTGTCATGCCGAGGCCGGCGCCCGAGGGCCCGGCCATCCGGATGTCGTTTCGAGTCTCAGTCACCCCACTAACCTACCGGCATTCGCCAAGGACCCAAGAGCACGGGGCCGTGTTCGCCCGAGGCGTCACCGGAGACGACAGGATCGCCGCGGGAACGGGTCCCGCGGCGATCCTGTGCTGGGTGTTACTTGGCGTCGACCTCGGCCTCTTCGGCCTCCTCCTCGGCGATGACTTCCTCGGCGGCCTCGATGGCGTCGACCGCCAGCGCGGTCTCGACGGGGTTGCCGTCCTCATCGGTGACCTTCGCGTCTGCGCAGATGGCCGCGAGCGCCTTGCCGCGACGGATCTCCTGCATCCACTCGGGCATGTGGTTGTGCTCCATCATGTGGTTGATCTCGTCCTGCGGGCTGGAGCCGTTCTGCTGCGCCTTGCGGAAGATGAGCTCGGTCAGGTCCTGCTGGGAGACGTCGACGGTGTTGGTGTCGGCGTAGACGTCCAGCACCACCTGCGCCTTGAGGGCCTGCTCGGAGCGCTTGTCGATCATGGCCCAGAACTCGTCGGCGTCCTTGGCCTCCTCGTCCTCGGAGTTGGCGAGGTAGTCCTCGACCGTCATGCCCCCGCCGGCCAGCTGACGCTGGACCTCGGCGCGGCGCGCCTCAAGCTCGCGGGCAAGCACGGACTCGGGCAGCTCGAACTCTGTGGCCTCAAGGACGGCCTCCAGCACCTTGTCACGGGCGTCGGCCAGCTGATCGGCCTTCACCTGCTGCTCGGCGCCCTTGCGCAGGTCTTCCTTCATCTCCTCGACGGTGTCGAACTCAGAGATGAGCTGCGCGAACTCGTCGTCCACCTCGGGCAGGTCCTGCTGGGAGACCTTGATCACGGTCACCTCGATCTCCGCGTCCTGGCCGCGGAACTGGCCGCCCACCAGGGTGGAGGTGAAGGTCTTCGACTCGCCGGCCTTGAGCCCGGTCACGGCCTCGTCCAGGCCCTCGAGCATGTTGGCTTCCTGGCCCACCTTGTAGGTGAGACCCTCGGCGGTGGCCTCAGGAAGCGGCTCGCCGTTCTGGGAGGCCACGAGATCCAGGGTGAGCACGTCGCCCTCGGCCGCAGCCCTGTCCACCTCTGTGGTGGTGGCGAAGCGCTCGCGCAGGAGGCCGATGCGCTCCTCGACGAGCGCGTCGATGCTGGCGGCGTTGTCCACGGTGGCCTCGACCTTGGTGAAGTCAGGCAGGGTCACGTCCGGGCGGATGTCCACCTCGGCCGTGAACTCGACGAGTTCCTTGTCCTCCAGCTTGGTGACCTCAACCTCAGGCTGCGCCATGGGCACAACCTTGTGCTCCTCGATGGCTGCGTTGTACGCCGAGGGGATGGCCTCGTTGATGGCCTCCTGCAGCACGACGCCGCGGCCGTAGCGCTGATCGATGACGGTGGCAGGCACCTTCCCCTTGCGGAAGCCGGGAATGTTGATCTGCTCGGCAATCCCCTTGTAGGCGTCATCGAGGTAGGGCTTGAGATCGGCGAAGGGGATCTCGACGGTGAGCTTCACCCGCGTCGGGCTCAGCTTCTGGGAGGTGCTAGGCACGAATGGACTCCTGAAGTTGGAATGATCGGGATCGAGTCTATCGGTCAATGCCCAGCCCACCAATCGGCAGCGCGCCCCTCCGCGCCGCTCTGGCCCGGGACCGCTCTAGAGTGGGTGCCCGTGATGACCAGCACCGTGACCGACACCGCACTCGTCTTCGAGGGCGGCGGCATGCGGGCCGCCTTCTCCTCCGGGGTGCTCGCCGCCTTCCTGGAGGCGGGCATCCACCTCGACTGGGTGGGCGGCATCTCGGCCGGGTCCAGCTGCACCGTCAACTACGTCTCCCGGGACCCCGGGCGCGCGGAGCGGTCGTTCGTCGATGTCGCGGCCGAGCCCCAGTTCGGCGACTGGCGTACCTGGGTGGCAGGCAAGGGCATGTTCAACGCCGAGTGGATTTACGAGCAGACCTCGCTCCCCCACCAGGTCCTCCCCCTGGATCTCGACACCTTCCGGGCCAACCCGGCCCAGGTCCGCATCGGAGCGGTCCGTTGCACGGACGGCGAGATGATCTACTGGGGCCGCGAGGACCTTCAGGACGTGATGTCCCTGGCCAAACGGGTGAGGGCGTCGTCGACGATGCCGCTGCTCATGCCGCTGACGACCATCGACGGCGTGGACTACTGCGACGGCGCCCTCGGCCCCACGGGCGGGTTCGCCCTCGATGCGGCGAGGAGGGACGGCTACGAGCGCTTTCTCGTGGTGATGACCCGCCCACGTGGCTATCGGAAGGCCCCGGTCCGTTCGACGGCCGCCATGCGGACGCTGTTCCGGCGCTACCCCTCCATCGCCCAGGGGCTGATCGAGCGGCCCGCCAACTACAACCGATCGCTCGACGAGCTCCTCGAGCTGGAGCGGGAGGGCCGCGCCTATCTCGTGTTCCCGGACTCCATGCCGATCCGCAACTCGGAGCGGCGGGTCCCGATGCTCCGGTCGGTCTTCCAGTCAGGACGGTCCCAGGCCGGGCGCGAACTCGACACCATCCGCGCCTTCCTCGGCCTCTGAGCCCAGCGACTGGATCGCTCCGACGACCGGCACACACGTGCCGATCTTCTCCTCCAGCGCCATGAGGGACGCCGTCGCAAACAGGATCCGGCACGAACGCACCGAATAGCCTTGACCTCTCCGCCCTGCATGGGGACAATGACTACAAACGGCACGTTCACGCCGATCGGAGCACCATGGATCTTGCCAGCACCGTCAGCAAAAGGCGTCGGGCGTTGCACCTGACACAGCTCGACGCCGCGGACCTCGCCGGGGTGTCCGAGCGTTTCGTCCGCGCCGTCGAGGCGGGCAAGGTCTCCGTGCAGTTCGACAAACTCCGCGCCCTTCTTGACACCCTTGGGTTGGAGCTCACAGTCAGGATCAAGCCGTGAACGTCGCCGACGTCTACAAGGACGGGCTCCTCGCCGCGACACTCGAGGCCGACGGGGTGGACACCACGTTCGCCTACGTGGATCACTACTCAGGCCCCCCCGTAGCCCACTCGCTTCCCCTGGGTTCACGATTCGTGCGCCCCGGGCGGACGTTGCCGCCCTTCTTCACCAATCTGCTGCCCGAGGGGCGCCGCCTCGCGGCACTCCAGCGGGCGGTCAAGACCTCAGGAGACGACGAGCTCACCCTGCTGCTCGCGACAGGTACCGACACCATCGGGGACGTCCAGGTGTTACCGCAGGGCAGGCCTCCAGTACCCGCCCGCCCGCTGGTGGAACCGGAGGAGCCGCTGGACTTCGCGGCGTTGCTCGCTGACTACGGCATCGATCCCGTCGGCATGCCAGGCGTTCAGGACAAGCTGTCCGCCGGGATGATCACACTCCCCGGTCACTCCGGATCAGGGGCATCGACGATCATCAAGTTGACGCCGCCCGACTACCCTTTCGCCGTCGAGAACGAGGCGTACTTCCTCCGCGTGGCCAGGCGCCTCGGCCTCTCCGTCGTGGAAGCAACGATCATTACCGACACGAGGGGCAGATCGGGGCTTGTGGTGCACCGCTTCGACCGGGCGGATGGTCGCCGCGCGGTCGAAGACGCATGCCAGCTCCTCGGTCGCTATCCCAGCGACAAGTACCTCCTGTCCGCGGAAGAGGCAGCGACCGCGGTGGCGGACGCATGCGCGGCACGACCCGTCGCGATGCGCAACGTCTTCATCCAGCTCGTCCTCGCCTGGCTCATCGGCAACGGCGATGTGCACGCCAAGAACGTGTCCGTGCTGCAGAACCCGGGCGGCGAGTGGCGAGTGGCACCCATGTACGACGTTCTGAGCACCCTCCCCTACCGTGACCACACGCTCGCGCTCAGCGTCGGCGGCCGCACCGACGGCCTCATCCGGCGGCACCTCGTGGACTTCGGGCGGGGGCTCGGCCTGCCGACCGGCGTGGTCGAGCGCGCATTGAACACCGCGCTGCGCGCCACCTCGTCCCTCGACGACGACCTTGCGGGCGGCGCGTTGCCGTTCAACTCCGCGATCACCAGGGATGTCCGACGGCAGTTGGCGCGGCGCCGACGCGATGCGATCGGGTGAGTTGGAATCGCGCTCTCCAGCAGTCGGCTGGTAGAGTCATCGACGGTTCTGCGGATGTAGCTCAATGGTAGAGCCCTAGTCTTCCAAACTAACTACGCGGGTTCGATTCCCGTCATCCGCTCGAGTCGTCGAAGCCCCTTGTCAGGCTCCACTGACAGGGGTTTCGACGGCCACCGGGGCGTAGCGTAGTGGCTAGCGCGCCTGCTTTGGGAGCAGGAGACCGCAGGTTCGAGTCCTGTCGCCCCGACCAGCAAAGGCCAGAGCAGGTTTTGCCCCCCCCCGGGGGGCTCACGGCGTACCAGATTAGCCTCCCTCTTTCATGAGGCGGCTTGAGAGCTGTCAGCTGGGCTGTCGGAGCCCGATCTGAACACTGGGCCGGGTGAGGGCGCGGTTGTTCGCCGGCTGACGCTGCCGGTGGGCGGTTCTCCAGGTTCCTCGGCTTGGTGCGGACGGGGTGGGGTCAGTGCGGTGGTGGGATCGCGGCGATCCGGGCGAACGCGGCCACGAGGTGCTCGACCCAGGGCCAGGTCTTGGGTAGACGCAGCAGGCGCCGTCGGGCGCCGTGAACGAGTCGGGCCGGGACGTGCAGCAACCGATGCCTGAGTGCCTTGGGTTCGGCTTTCGCGAGGTCGCCGTCAAGGGCCAGCATCTTGAGCCAGGCGACCAGATCGGCGGCGATCATCGTGAGCGCAAGCCAGGTCTGGTTGATACTGAACTCGCGGGACGGGAACCTGCCCCAAGCCCGATTCTTTGGCATGTCGGATCCGGTCCTCGACCCGGGCATGCGCCCGGTGACGGGCCTCGAGGAACTGCAGAGTTCCGCTGCCGGTGTTGGTGGCGAACGCTCGATACCGCCACCCGTCGTGGGCTTCGAACAGCGACAGTTGAGCCCCCGGATGGGGGCGTTCGCGGCGCAGGATCACGCATCCCGGGCGGCCAACTGGTCAGGTCCAGGAGTCCGGTGACCTCAGCGACGTCCCCGCCCTCGCGGACCTCACCCCCTGCCTTCAGCGCCGGCGACCACAAGCCCGCGGGAAGTTCGGTGATCGCGGCACGCACCTTCTCGCCGATCGTGAACCCCACGCTGTAGTCCAGGCTGCGGCCTCTGACTTGGCCTTGTGCAGTGAGCCAGTCCAGCAACTGGTGGGAGGCGCCGGCCCCGTCGCAGCGGATCAAGAGATGGCGGCGACAACGGCATCGGGATCTGGGTGATCGCCTCGCCCAGGACCTGAATGTGGTCGACGGCGGTGTTCGACCCGGCCCGACCGGGGCGGCGGACACGGGCCCGGGCCGTGGCGATCTTCCTGCGCCTGGCGTCTACGGAGCGTCTTCCACTTCAGGGGTCTTGAACAGTCGCAAGTCCAAGTATCCCGTAGTCAGAAGGCACTCCGGCCTATCTACCGCACGCGTCGCTCACTCCGCCATGAACGATCGAGGTTAGTGCGAGATTCCTACCCGGTGACCATCTCAACGACAAGCTCCCAGTGATGGAGTCGGCCGATGAGGAAGGGCCTGAGCGGCGGTGTCGGCGGGCAATGTCGTGCCCATAGACCGGCTACTTCGAGACAGTCGTCCGATGCGCCCACTGCAAGCCTAGCCACGCTCCTAATGCCGCACCCGCCACCATTGAGACCCCCCACTCAAAACCACCCAAGAATCCACCGAAGAGGATGCCGATCGCGGCGCCGAGGATGGGCCCAATGATAAGTCCGCCCGTCATGATCCCCACGAAGACTGGAACGAGAATGCGAGGCACCTTACTCTCCTTGCGTGTATGTCGCGCTGCCTGCCCCGGTCACCTTGAGCTTCACCCATGGGTATGTGTGGCCGATTATTCCTCCGACAACGGGAATTATGTGGTTCACGCGACCCTGTCGAAAGACGTACGCCGTGGGCGTTCCCACACCAGACTTCCAACTGTTGTGATTCGTTGTCACAATGTCCACACTGAAGTCCACGTTCGTGAAGTAGGCCGAGGTCGTCGCGGCCGACGTGACCGCTCCTCCCAACCAGCAGAATTGAACCTTGTGGGTGTACTTGTACAGGACAACCGCCCCGGTGATCGAGCGCTTTGTCCGGGTGCCCCAGACCTCCTTGCAGCTCGCTCGGCTCAACTCGCCTTGCGTCAGAGCCAGTTCCGTGATGTCGTCCTCGACGTCAGGTGCAGGCGTTCGATCAGCCACCGTCGGATGCTTCGATATTAGCCAAGCGATCTGCGCCTTTGTTGCGCTCCCTGCCATAGCGGCAACAACTACGTGCTCGAGATCGAACTCGACTGGATCGCTCCTGTCACCGGATGCCTGGGCTGGGGTGCTCGCGAGCAGGAGTACGGCCGCAACGAACACGG
This sequence comes from Tessaracoccus sp. MC1679, assembly GCF_014164775.1. GTDB lineage: Bacteria > Actinomycetota > Actinomycetes > Propionibacteriales > Propionibacteriaceae > Arachnia. Next base: position 191,590 of record NZ_JACJGB010000003.1, on the reverse strand, counting down.
AGAGCGCTACCCGAAGAAGCTGACCGACGCGACGTTCTGCGGATTGGCGATCATTCATCATCCCCTCTTTTCTGATTGACTGATTGCGAGCCTACGGTATGCGGTGGCTCACACTGCCCCTTGGGGAGGGTCAACTTTCGGCCAGCGTGCGGATACGGATATTTCCGTCTCAGTCAACGGCCCATTCGAGTTGCATTCCAACCACGACTCGTGGGTCTCGCGCATTCGCTATTGTGCTCCTTGTTCGCCAATGCAACAGCGGTTCCACCGACAGTCGGATCGGAGCCAGCACCCCTACCATCGAACCCATCGCTCTTCGAATCACAGTCGTTGAGCTCTCCCAAGAATGCATGGTGTCGCACCCTCGATGGGCGTGGCAAGTTGGATCGAACCCTCCCATACGTCGCCGACCACGTCAATGCGTCATCGGCTTTTGGGCACGTTCATTCCGTCGTCGGGAGCACCCAAGGAACTTTCGTACCTGCATCGACATGGCCCGAGGAACGTTCGTGCCGAGAAGCTCTGAACCATCCCCGGTTCGATGCCGGTTCTTCTCGAGGTTTTAGAAGAGGGACCGTACGGTTTCCGGTGTAACTCCGATGAAAGAGGTTCCCGATGAGGATGCAGGTTGAGCCGGTCGCTGAGGCGGCCGTGGCGGAGGTCGAGGAGCAGGTGACGACGACGGTCCCGCCACTGGTGGACAAGGCGTTGGTGGCGCAGTTCGTGGGCGATGCCCAGCGGTAGGGCCTCGACGTGGGCGGCAAGGGCGGGCTTGAGCAGAGCTTGTCCTCGGCGCTCGATGACGTCGGCTTCGATCGCGTGGGTGCGGCCCCCGGGCCGCAGCCAGGTCATCATCTTCGTTGCGCGGCGCCTCGTAAACCACGCAGTGTCATCACGTGTCGGCCGGTCTTCAGGATCGCGTCCGAAAAAAGTCGGCCCCAGGTGCATCCGAGGGCGGCACTTCATGCGAATCCATCTGTGAGAGCGAGCTGCACACGGCGGCTTCATCCCACACCAAGGAGACACCATGAACATCAAGATCGCAGCTGCCGGAAGCGTCGCAGCACTTCTGTTCCTGTCCGGATGCGCGGGAGCCAGTGACGAGATGACGCCGGAGGCGAGCACCGCTGAAACGACCAGCGCCGCGGCCTCGCCGTCGGAGTCCATGAGCGAGTCAATGTCCGAGGCCCCCATGGAGGAGGCCGGCACCATCGTGGACGTGGCCGCCGGCAACCCCGACTTCGAGACCCTCGTCGCTGCGGTGACCGCGGCCGACCTCGTCGAGACGCTGTCGGGCGATGGACCCTTCACGGTCTTCGCGCCCACCGATGACGCGTTCGACGCGCTCCCCGAGGGCCTGCTCGACGCCCTCCTGCTCCCGGAGAACAAGGACGCCCTCACCAGCATCCTGACCTACCACGTCGTCTCCGGCGAGGTCATGGCCGCTGACGTCACGGCCGGCGATGTCGCGACGGTGGAGGGCTCCACCATCGCAATCACCACCGACGGCGGCGTCATGGTCAACGACGCCAACGTCGTCACCACCGACGTCGATGCCTCCAACGGGGTCATCCACGTCATCGACAAGGTCATCGTGCCGCCGACGGTCGATGCCGCCGCGCTGCTCGGCTGACATCTGGCACACGCCACGGCAATCAGAGGGACCCGCACACCGTGCGGGTCCCTCTGCCGCATCCTGCGTCGCCCGGCTCCCTTGACATGAGTGGAAGCCCGTGATTCGATCGTTTCAATTCGGTCGCATCCAGGAGGACGCCCCCATGACCACCCGTCGCCGCTACTGCTTCGAACTCCACGTCCGGCCCGAGCGCTTGGACGAGTACAAGGCCCGCCACGCCGCCGTCTGGCCGGAGATGCTGCAGGCGCTCAAGGCGTCGGGATGGCACAACTACTCGCTGTTCATGCGCCCCGACGGGCTGCTGATCGGCTATGTGGAATCCGAAGATCTGGTGGCCGCCCAGGAAGCGATGGGCAATACCGAGGTCAACGCCCGCTGGCAGGCCGAGATGGGCGAGTTCTTCGCCGACCTTGACGTGGCCCCTGACGAGGGGTTCGTACTGCTGGAGGAGGTCTTCAACCTCGAGGACCAACTCGCCCGCACGCGCTGAGCGGCATAGGTGGTAGTCCTTGCCCTCCTTCACCCTCGCTGGTCAGGCGCGGGCTCGCTGAAACTGGAGCTGACAAGCGTTCTTTCACTGAGGCGGCTGCCCTGCACTCGTGACCAGGTTGTGGGATTCCCGGGTGAACTCTCGGGGATGGCTGCTAGCCGGCCTGCGCCCAAGCGGCGGAGCTGCGTCGGATGAGGGCGTCGAGATCCGGAGCAGGCGGTGGGGGTTGGGTGGGCATGGTGGTGCCCCGAGGCGGGGTGTGATGAGTGACGTTTCTGAGGCTTCGAGGCCGCTGCGCGGCTCCTCAGCCAGCGGTTGGGGAGGACTGCGCGGCTCCTCAGCCAGCGTCGGAGGGCGGCTACGCGTGCCCACCCCGCTGGCCGAGGTGTGAGGAGCGCAGCGACGAGCCTCGAAGCCTCGAGAAGGCGACCTTGTCGGCTGACGTTTCTCAGGCTTCGAGGCCGCTACGCGGCTCCTCAGCCAGCGGTTGGGGATGACCGCTAGATCGACAACCAGGCCACGTCGGAGACCGACGGCTGGATGGACAGCTGACACAGGAGTCGGTTCTCCGCCGCCTGCGCGTAGGCGGCGAGCCGGATCCCTCGTTCGGTCTCCCCCAGTCCGGCCGCGTAGAGCTTGGCCAACGCCACGTCCGCCCCGCGGAGCGGCCTCGGATCCGTGCTGATCCGCCCGAACCCGATGGCCGCGAACGCCTGCGCCCCCAGCACGTCGAAGTCCCCCACCGGCCATGTCCCGGACCCCAGCTCGATGGGAACCAGCCCGTGCAGTGCCAGCAGCACACCGTCGCGCCGCGAGGCCCGCGCCAGCACCTCGGTGGCCGACGCCGCCGCCTCGCTCTCCACGGGAAGCCCGAGCTGTCCCGCCAGCGCCGCCGCACACGCGATCCAGGCCGTGGGCCTGTCCTGGTGCTCGCCGATCACCCTGTCGACGGCGTCGAGCAGATCATCGGAGGCCCACGCGTCGAGCATGTGCCGGACCGCGACGTAGGCCCAGGCGTCGCTCCTCGGGCCGGAGGCCATCAGCTCGCCTCGCAGCACCGCCAGGTCCCGGAAGGCGCCCACCTCCACCGAGGTCCGCCCCCCGGGCCCCCACACCCCCACCTGCACCAGACCGGGCGGGGTGACGAGCGAGAACTCGCCCTCACTCTCCTCCATCTGGACCCCGTCAGGGACGGTGACCGTGCCGTCGGGCGCGCTGAACTCGACCGGCTGCCCGAGGGGGACGTGCCGTGCCCACGGCAACCATGACGGCTCGGCGGGGACCTCGAGTTCGTCCCCATGGTGCGCTTCGTAGGTCCATGCTGCCGACACCATCTGCCGGGGACGCACGAGCACGGATTCTTCGAGCGGGTAGGACACCCCTACCTCGTCCGACGGGGCGGACAACCCGCGCCGCTGGGTGAGCAGCCCGGGCCCGGCCGCAGAGCGCAGTGCGATCTCCCCGGACGCACCGGCCAGCCAGGAGATTGGCTCGAGGAGTCCCTCGACGCGCAGGAGGGGGCCGGGCACCGTCACCACGTCCTGGGACTGGGACTCCAGCGAGACTTCGAGGCGCATCCGCTGCCCGGAACGCACCCGCACAGTGGCGGCCACGCCGGCCTCATGCTCGACGTCGACTCCCACCGCGTCCGCGGCCGGGCGCGGGTGGCCCCAACCATCCTGGAATTCGACGGCGAGGCGTGTCAGCCTGCCCTCGCCGAGCAGTTCGAATCCGCGGGCGGTGGTGCGCGACTCGAACGCCTCGCGCACAGCGCCGGTCACTTCAGCAGTCATCAGTCAGAACTCGTCACTTCCTGGGGATGCGACTCGGGCACAATCGCGCGGACCACAGACCCGTCCTCGCGGTTCTCTCCGAGGACGAGGGGGCTGCCCTCCATAGAGGGTAGCCGCGTACCCTGATCCTCCAGCACGACGGTGACCGGCGAACCGGGCTGCACCGTCACGGCCGCCCCGCGGACGGTGAGATCGACCGCGCCGCCCTCCTCCACCTCGAATGAGATCGCCTGCGCACTCAAGCGGACCCGGAGCCGGGAGCCGCGGATCCTCAGTGGGAACGTGAGGGCCGCCCACCCCGCCGGGAGCCGTGGGTCGAACGAGATCCGGCCGTGGTGGTCACGCAGCCCCCCGAACCCGTAGACCAGCGCGTTCCACACCCCGCCGGTGGAGGCGATGTGCGCCCCGTCCCGGGCGTTGGAGTGAAGGTCCGCCAGGTCCACGTACAGGCCCGAGAGGAAGTACTGCATGGCCATGTCCTGGTATCCCACCTCGGCCGCCATCACGGACTGCACCACCCCCGAGAGTGTGGAGTCTCCCGTGGTGATGGGGTCGTAGTACTCGAAGTCCGCACGCTTCTCCTCCGAGGTGAACTCGTCGCCCTGAAGGAAGAGCGCGAGCACCACGTCGGCCTGCTTGAGGACCTGGAAGCGGTAGATGACCAGCGGGTGGTAGTTGAGCAGCAGCGGTCGCTTGTCCTCGGGTGTGTTCGGCAGGTCCCACAGCTCTGAGGAGAGGAACTTGTCGTCCTGGGGGTGGATGCCGAAGGTCTCGTCGAACGGCACGACCATCCCGTCGGCGCAGGCCTCCCACTCGTCGATCTCGGCTGGGTCCAGCCGAAGGGCGGCCGCGACGCGGCGGTACGCGTGGTCGTCGGTCGCGCGCATCTCCCGCATCAGGGCGGCGGCCGAGCGGAGATTCGCCCGGGCCATGACGTTGGTGAACATGTTGTTGTTGACCACCGCCGTGTACTCGTCGGGCCCGGTCACGCCGTGGATGTGGAACCGCTGAGTGCCGTCGGACTCCGCCCTCCAGAAGCCGAGGTCCGCCCAGAGCCGGGCCGTCTCCACCATCACGGCGGCGCCGTCGCGGTACATGAACTCGGTGTCGCCGGTGAGGTCGCGGTACTTCGAGAAGGCGAAGGCCACATCCGCATCGATGTGGTACTGCGCCGTGCCTGCCGCGTAGTAGGCGGAGGCCTCCTCGCCGTTGATCGTGCGCCAGGGGTAGAGGGCGCCACGTTGTGACATCACCGCGGCCCGCTCCCTGGCCTGGGGCAGCAGATTGACCCGGAACCTCAGCGCGTTGCGCGCCACGCCGGGCGCGGTGTAGATGAGGAAGGGGACCAGGTAGATCTCCGTGTCCCAGAAGTAGTGCCCCTCGTACCCGGAGCCGGTGACTCCCTTCGCCGCGATCCCCTGCTGGTCGCTGCGCGCCGTGGCCTGGGCCAGCTGGAACAGGCACCACCGCACGGCCTGCTGGATGTGCGGCTGGCCCTCCACCTCGACGTCGGCATCGAGCCAGAACTTGTCGAGCCACTGCCGTTGCCTGTCGTAGTAGTGCTCGAAACCGTTGTCGCGCACCCGGTCCAGCGTCCGCCGGCAGCGGTCGGAGAGCTCGGCACAGGGCACCCCCCGCGATGTCTGGTACGCCACCGCCTTGCGCACCCGCACCGGGACCCCCTCGGCGGCCTCCACGCGGAACACCTGCTTGCCGACGTCGTCCTCCGTCGACGACAAGATCTCCACCGGGTTCTCCGTGTCGACGTAATGATCGGCCCCCACCGCGATGGTCATCCCGGAGCGGCTGGTCTGGTAGGCCAACAACATGCGCTGCCCCCGGTACCAGTGCAGTTCGGGCTGCAGCACGCGCCCGTTGATCGACGAGGAGCGCCGCGGATCCCAGGATTCGCCGCCCGCGTCCGGACGGCGGTAGTCGGTGTAGCCGTCCTGCCTGTTGACAATGAGCGAGGTGACCACGACGGGGGCGCCGCCACCCGACAGCACGGTCACCTCGATCTCCATGAGGGCCAGATGCCGGTCCGTGAACGAGACCATGCGCGAGCTGCGGACCCGCACGCGCTTACCGGCGGGGGTGCGCCAGATGAGCGTCCGGGTGAGCCGTCCGCTGCGGAAGTCCAGGGAACGCTCGTAGTCGTCGAGGTCCGCCACGGACAGCACTAGCGGTTCGTCGTCGACGTAGATCTTCATCAGCTTCGCGTCCGGCACGTTGATGATGGTCTGGCCGGTGTGCGCGAACCCGAACGCCTCCTCGGCGTGCTTGATCGGCCACGTCTCGTGGAACCCGTTGATGAAGGTCCCGTGGGCGTAGCTGGGGCGGCCCTCCTCGGGGTTGCCGCGCATCCCCAGGTAGCCATTGCCGACGGCGAACAGTGTCTCGGTGACGCCGACGTCGGCGGTGTCCGGCTCCACCTCAACCAGCCGCCACTCGTCGATCGGGAACCGCATCCGGTTGAGCGGGTCGGCCGCGATCTCGCGGATCATCGCGACACCAGGCTTCCGAGGTCGGTCACGACGAGGTGCGCCCCGGCAGCCAGCAGGGCTTCTTCGCCCACACCGCGATCGACCCCGATCACCAGCCCGAAGTGGCCGGCCGCGCCCGCCGCGACACCCGAGATCGCGTCCTCGATCACCACAGATTCGCTGGCCAGGGCGCCGAGTAGTGCGGCGGCGCGGATGAAGGTGTCCGGCGCCGGCTTCCCCGGCAGCGATTCGTCGTGGGCGAGGTTGCCGTCGACGATGACCGGGAAGTACTTCAGCAGGCCTGAGGCGGTGAGTACCAGGTGAGCGTTCTTCGACGACGAGACGACCGCCAGCCTGTGGTGGCTGGCTGCCAGCTCCTCGATCAGCCGGACCGCGCCGGGGTAGGCGGCCACGCCGTCGCGTTCGATGACCGCGGTCACCGTGTCGTTCTTGCGGTTTCCGAGTCCGCACACCGTGGTCAGGGCGGGATCGTCGTCGGGGCTGCCTTCCGGGATGGTGAGGCCGCGCGAGGCGAGGAGGTCGCGGACGCCGTCGTAGCGCGGCTTCCCGTCGACGTAGTTGAAGTAGTCCAACTCGGTGTAGGGGGCCTGCCCGGGGATCTCCGCGAGGAAGCCGTTGAACATCTCATCCCAAGCCTGCATGTGGACCTGTGCGGTGGGGGTGATGACCCCGTCGAGGTCGAACAGCACGGCCGCGTATGCGCTCCAGTCCATCGTCTGAGACTAGTGCGCAGCGGGAGCCCTTCGTCGGCGTTGACAGCGAGAGCACCAGTAGAGATTTCGGCCCTCGAGCACGGCGGTGCGGATCTCGGTACCGCAGACCAGGCAGGGCTGACCGGCGCGGCGGTACACGTAGACCTCGCCGCCGTGCCTGTCGACGCGTGGGTCGCGGCCCTGCGCCTGCGGCCCGTGCTCGTCGCGCACCGTGTCGATGCGCCCCTGCTGCACGGCGTAGCCCATCAACCCCACGAGGTCGTCCCAGAGCGCGCTCCACGTGCGCTCGTCGATGCGGTTTCCGGGCACCGTGGGGTTCAGCCGGTGCCGGTACAGCACCTCGGCGCGGAAGATGTTGCCCACGCCGGCCGCCACCCGCTGGTCCATCAGCAGCGCGGCGATGGACTTGCCCGAGCGCCGCAGCCGCTCGTAGCCCTTGGCCGGATCCGCGTCCACGCGCAGCGGGTCCGGCCCGCTGGCCTCGACCACCGCGTCCCGCTCGGCCGGGGTGAGGGTCCGGCACCATTGGGGGCCGCGGAGATCGGCCGCGGTGACGCCGTCGTCGATCCGGAGCCGGACCTGGCCGCGCGGGGGCGCGAGCGGCTCGAGGGTCAGCTTGCCGATCAGGCCCAGGTGGATGTGGACGACGTCGCCGGTGGCGAAGTCGATGAACAGGTGCTTGCCCACCGCCTCGCCTCGCTCGATCTCCGCGCCGTCGAGCGGGGCCGCGTCGAATCGTCCCTGGGGCGAGGTGACGTTGACCGGCCGGCCGCCGAAGGTGTCGGTCAGCGCGTGGGCGAGGCGGTGGATGACGTGTCCCTCGGGCATCGGCCCAGCCTAGCCGGGCGTAGCATGTGCACATGAGCGAGGAACAGCGCCGCGAGTTCGGCCGCGACGGCATCTCGGGCCTGGTGGATCACCACCGCGCCCTGCGTGCCCGTCTGCTCCCGCCGCCGAAGCGCCCGCGCGGCGAGACCCAAACCCGGAGCGCCCCGAACCCCAAGTGAGGCCCCTAGAGCGGGTCAGCGTGCCTCGTACGCCGACAGCTGATCGATCCGACGCTGGTGTCGCTCATCGCCGCTGAACGGCGTGGCCAGGAACGTGGCAACGATCTCGTAGCCCGCCTCCAGGCTCTGCATCCGTCCGCCCAGGGCGATGATGTTGGCGTCGTTGTGCTCGCGGGTCAGGCGTGCCAGCTCGACGTTGTTGGCAAGCGCCGCCCGGATCCCCGTCACCTTGTTCGCGGCGATCTGCTCCCCGTTGCCGGATCCGCCCAGCACGATGCCCAGTGAGCCCGGCTCGGCCGCCACCGCCTCGGCACAGGGGATGATCAGCGGCGGGTAGTCGTCGAGCGCCTCATAGGTGTGCGCGCCGTGGTCGACGACGTCGTGGCCGTCCTCCCGCAGCCGTTCGACGAGGTAGTTCTTCAGTTCGAACGCTGCATGGTCAGTGGCAATGTGGACTCGCATGGGGCAACTATTCCACCCCGGTCGGGCCCTCGGCCAAGAGGGCGACGAACCCGGACTCGTCGAGGATCCGCAGCCCCAACTGCTCGGCTTTGGCGGCCTTGGAGCCGGCGTTCTCCCCCACCACCACGAAGTCGGTGTTCTTGCTGACGGAGCCTGACGCCTTGCCGCCCCTCGCCAGGATTGCCTCCTTGGCACCGTCGCGGGTGAAGCCCTCCAGTCCGCCGGTCACCACCACCGTGAGCCCCTCGAGCGTGCGCGGCGCTGACTCGTCCACCTCGTCGGCCATCCGGACCCCGGCCGCGGCCCACGCTTCGACGATGTCGCGGTGCCAGTCCACCTCGAACCAGTCGACGATGGCCTCGGCGATCACCTGGCCCACGCCGTCGGCGGAGGCCAGCTCTTCGACGCTGGCGGCGCGGATGGCCTCCATCGACCCGAAGCGGCCGGCCAGCGACCGGGCGGCGGTCGGGCCGACGTGGCGGATGGACAACGCGACGAGCACCCGCCACAGCGGCTGGGTCTTGACCGTCTCCAGGTTGGCCAGCAGCTTCTCCCCCTGGGCGGACAGCACGCGGGAGTCGCGGACGCCGTCGGCCCCCAGCTCGGCAGCCTTGGCCTGTCGCGTGTACAGGTCCGTGCGGAGCAGGTCCTCGGCGGTGAGCGTGAACAGCGCCCCCTCGTCGGCGATCAGCCCACTGGCCAGCAGCGCTCCGGCGCCCTCCCAGCCGAGGGCCTCGATGTCGAACGCGCCCCGCCCGGCAAGGGCGAAGAGCCGCTCTCGGAGCTGGCTGGGGCAGCTGCGGGCGTTGGGGCACCTGATGTCCTTGTCGCCCTCCTTCTCGGGCCGCAGCTCGGCGCCGCAGGACGGGCAGCGCGTGGGCATCACGAACGGGCGCTCGGTGCCGTCGCGCAGCGCTACCACGGGCGCCACGATCTCGGGGATGACGTCGCCGGCCTTGCGGAGGACCACGGTGTCGCCGATCAGCACTCCCTTGCGGGCCACCTCGTGGGCGTTGTGCAGGGTGGCCATCTCGACGGTGGAGCCGCTGACGAACACGGGCTCCATCACGCCGTAGGGCGTGACCCGGCCGGTGCGGCCCACGTTGACCCGGACGTCCAGCAGCTTCGTGTTGACCTCCTCCGGCGGGTACTTGTAGGCGATGGCCCACCGTGGGGCTCGCGACGTGGACCCCAACCGGTCCTGCTCGGCCAGGTCGTCGACCTTGACGACGATGCCGTCGATCTCGTGACTGAGGTCGTGGCGGTGCTCGCCGTGGTGCTTCACGAACCCGGCCACCTCGTCGGGCGAGGAGACCACCACGAACGTGTCCGGCACGGGCAGGCCCCACTCCCGCATTCGCGCATAGGCCTCACTCTGCCGGCTGAACTCGGCCCCCTCGACGGCGCCGATGCCGTGGACCAGCATCCGCAGCGGCCGCGACCCCGTGACGGCCGGGTTCTTCTGCCGTAGCGACCCGGCGGCGGCGTTGCGGGGGTTCGCGAACGGGGCCTTGCCCGCCTCGACGAGGCTCTCGTTGAGCGCCTCGAAGCCGGCCACCGGGAAGAACACCTCGCCGCGTACCTCGAGCACGGCCGGGGCCTCCCCCGACAGTCGGTGCGGGACGCCGTCGAGTGTGAGGACGTTGGGCGTCACGTCCTCCCCCACCCGCCCGTCGCCGCGGGTGGCCGCGACACTCAGCCGCCCGTCGAGGTACAGCAGGTTGACTGCCAGTCCGTCGATCTTCAGCTCGCACAGGTAACGCTCGGCGGGGGTCCTGGCCAGCCAGGCCGCGAGCTCCTCGTCCGAGAACACGTTGTCCAGGCTCATGAGCCGGCGCCGGTGCTCCACTGGCTTGAAGTCCGTGACCCGGGCTGCCCCGACCCGCTGCGTGACGGAATCGGGCGTCACCAGCGATGGGTGCTCCCGCTCCAAAGCCTCAAGCGTGCGCATGGCCGCGTCGTAGTCCGCGTCGGACAGGGTGGGCGCCGCAGCACCGTAGTAGGCCTCCTGCGCCTCCGTGAGCACCTGGTTCAGCTCTGTCCAGCGCCTACGGAGATCGGGGGAGGTCACCCCCGACTCCGCCTCGATGTGCTCGCTCATGGGGCCATGGTTCCACCATCACGGGCGATTCGACCACCCAAATCCCACGCCACAGGGCGAATGACCATCAGAATGGGGTCCAGTGAGAGGCGTCCCGCCACGGCTGGGCGTCGTAACCATGAACGAGGAGGCCCAGATGGGTACGGCGAACATCACCCGCGACGAGGCGTCGGAGCGGTCGCGCATCATCTCGACGGAGGCCTACCGGGTCACGGTGGACCTCACCGGGCGCGACGTCGCCGACCCCGAGCGTCAATTCGTCTCGACGACGTCGCTGGCCCTCACCGGGCACGGCGGACAGACCCACCTGGACCTGATCGCCGACGAGGTGCGTGAGGCCACGGTCGACGGCGAGCCGCTCGACACCTCCGGCTACGACGGCTACCGCCTCCCGCTGCCGCACCTCGACGAGGGGCCCCACGAGGTGGTCGTCCTCGCGGTGTGCCGCTACTCCAATTCTGGCGAGGGCCTCCACCGCTTCATCGACCCGGCCGACGGTCGCACCTACCTCTACACGCAGTTCGAGGCAGCGGATGCGCGGCGCATGTACGCCACCGCCGAGCAGCCGGATCAGAAGGCAACCTTCCAGCTCACCGTGCTCGCCCCCGTCGAGTGGCTGGTGTTCACCAACGCCCCGAGCGTCGCGCCCTCGGACATCGGCGACGGCTTCGGCCGCTTCGAGCACGACGCGACCCCGCGGATCTCCACCTACATCACCGCCCTCGTGGCCGGAGACTTCCACGTCCAGCGCGGCGTGATCGCCTCCGCCGCCGGCGAGGTGCCGGCCTCGGTGGCCTGCCGTCAGTCCCTGGCCCAGTACCTGGACTTCGACAGGATCCTCACCACCACGCAGCGCGGGTTCGAAGTGTTCGAGACCGCCTTCGGCGTGGCATACCCGTTCGGCACCTACGACCAGATCTTCGTGCCGGAGTTCAACGCCGGCGCCATGGAGAACGCGGGCTGCGTCACGTTCCGAGACGAGTACCTGTTCCGCTCCCGCGTGACCAGCCGCGAGCTCGACGCCCGCGACAACACCATCCTCCACGAGCTGGCCCACATGTGGTTCGGCGATCTGGTCACCATGCGGTGGTGGGACGACCTGTGGCTCAACGAGTCGTTCGCCGAGTGGGCCTCCCACTTCGCCAACGCGGAGATCGCCGAAGCCTTCGGCACCGGCGCCGACCCGTGGGCCTCCTTCAGCAACGAGCGCAAGGCGTGGGCCTACCTGCAGGACCAGCTGTCCACCACGCACCCGATCGCGGCGGACATGTCGGACCTGGAGAAGGTGGAGCAGAACTTCGACGGCATCACCTACGCCAAGGGCGCCTCCGTGCTCAAGCTGCTGGTCTCGCTGGTGGGCAGCGACGCGTTCCTCGCTGGCGTCACGCAGTACTTCCGCAAGCACGCGTACGGCAACACCGAGCTCTCGGACCTGCTCGACGAGCTGGAGGAGGCCTCTGGCCGGGACCTCTCCTGGTTCTCGGCGCAGTGGCTAGAGACCTCGGGGGTCAACACCCTGGCCGCGGACTTCGACGTGGACGACGAGGGCCGCTTCACGCGCTTCGCGGTGACTCAGAGCGCGCACCCCGGGTGGCCCACGCTCCGCACGCACCGGCTGGGCGTCGGGCTGTATTCCCTGGCCGACGGCGCCCTCACCAGGAGCCACTACGCCGAGGTGGACATCTCCGGGGAGCGCACCGAGCTGCCTGAGCTCGTCGGCGTGGAGAGGGGCGACGTCGTCCTCCTCAACGACGGAGACCTCACCTACGCGAAGGTGCGTCTCGATGAGGCGTCCGCGGCCACGCTGGTGGAGCACATCGGCGATCTGGCGGACCCCTTGGCCAGAGCCGTCGCCTTCACCTCGTTCTGGGAGATGACCCGCGACGCGGAGCTACGCCCCCAGGATTACGTCCAGTTGGTGCTGGCGGGGCTCCCCAGCGAACACGACATGGCCGCGGTCTCCACCCTGCTCGGCCAGGCCGTCACCGCGTCGCTGTCGTTCACGGCGCCCGAGCTGCGCGACGAGGCCAACGTGAAGCTGGTGGCCGGCCTGGCACGGCTCCTCAAGGGTGCGCCGGCCGCTTCCGACGAGCAGGTGCTCATCGCCAAGGCGCTCATCGCCAGCATCCGGGCCGACGCCGGGGTGGCGCTGCTCAAGGGCTGGCTCGTCGACGAGGAGGTGCCTGAGGGGCTGGCGATCGACACGGCCATGCGGTGGGCGATCACCTCGGCGCTGGCCAAGCTGGGCGCCATCGGCGAGGACGAGATCGCGGCCGAGCTCGAGCGGGACAAGACCTCCGCGGGCGCCGAACAAGCCGCCGGGGCGGGCGCGTCGCTGCCCACCGTCGAGGCGAAGATGGAGGCGTGGACGCGCGCCACCGACGACCCCTCCATCCCGAACGAGACCCACCGCGCGCTGTGCATGGGCTTCTGGCGGTACGGCCAGGACGACGTGCTTGAGCCCTACCCGGCCGCGTACCTGGACCTGTTGGGAAAGATCTCGCGCCGCGAGGGCACCTGGGCGGATCGCGGGTACGCCACCATCGGCACCGCACTGCGCTGGTTGTTCCCGACGCCCCTGGTGGACGAAGGGCTGGTGGCCACCGTCGACGCGTGGCTGGTGGACAACGAGCCGAGCGAACAGGTGCGACGCGCCGTCACCGAGCGGCTGGACGAGGCCAAGCGTGCGCTGCGCGCGCAGGCCAGGAGCCGCGCCGAGGGGTGACAAGACGAAACGACGACGGAGGGGCGGACCATCAGCGGTCCGCCCCTCCGTCGTCGTACGAGGGTGCTCAGAGCTTGCGCACGGGCTCCAGCTCGGCGGCGCGCGCATGCTCCTCGCGCTGCTTGCGGGCGAGCTTCGGACCGAAGGCCAGCAGGGTGACGATGGCACCGAAGGCCAAGGGGAGGATGACGGTCAGCATGAGCAGCGTCAGATCAGACGCCGGCTCCGGCTGGGGCCAGCCTGGGAGGACCTCAAGGGGGAGCAGAATCATGGGGGCACTCTAGCCGAAGAGCGCCCACCGGGACAGACTCCCGGCTCGGGCGGAGGGCCGGGTGCGATAGATTTCCCTCGACCAGGAGGTGCGATGGAACAGGCCCCGCGAACGGTGATGACCGCCGACGACATGTCCTACGCGATGACCCGGATGACCCACGAGATCCTGGAGCGCAACCACGGCGCCGACGGGGTGATTCTGCTCGGGATTCTCACCCGCGGCGCCCCGCTGGCCGAGCGGCTGGCCGCGATCGCGGCGTCCCAGGGGCACCGGCTTCCGGTGGGCCGGCTGGACATCACCATGTACCGCGATGATCTCCGCGCGCAGCCCACCCGGCCCGTCGGCCGCACGGTGCTGCCAGAGAGCGTCGACGGGAAGGTGGTGGTGCTCGTCGACGACGTGCTCTACTCCGGCCGCACCGTCCAAGCTGCGCTGCACGCGCTGGCCGACCTCGGACGCCCACGCGCCATCCAACTCGTCACGCTCGTGGACCGCGGCCTGCGCGAGCTCCCCATCCAGGCCGACGTGGTGGGCAAGCACCTGCCCACGGCCCGCGCGGAGCGTGTCCGCGTGACGCTGCGCGAGATCGACGGCGAGGACCTCGTGACCATCGAACGGACGGCCCAGTGAAGCACCTTCTCAGCATCGCGGACCTCAGCGCCGAGGAGATCACCTCCATCCTGGATCTGGCCGTGGAGATGCACGACGTGCAGTCCCGGCCCATCAAGAAGCTCCCCGCGCTGCGAGGCCGCACCGTCGTCAATCTGTTCTTCGAGGACTCCACCCGCACCCGCTCGTCGTTCGAACTGGCCGCCAAGTGGCTGTCGGCGGATGCGATCAATGTCGCGGCCAAGGGCTCCTCGGTGTCCAAGGGTGAGTCGATGCGCGACACGCTGCTCACCCTCGACGCGATGGGCGTGGACGCCATCGTCATGCGGCACTCCGGTTCCGGCGCGGTGCGCCAGGCTGCTGGGTGGGTGCGCGCGTCGATGATCAACGCCGGCGACGGCATGCACGAGCACCCCACACAGGCGCTGCTCGACGCGCACGCGGTGCGCCGGCACTTCGCCCGGCACGGGCTGGGTGAGGTCGCGGGGAAGCGGGTGGCCATCACCGGTGATCTGCTCCACTCGCGGGTGGTCCGCTCGAACGTGCTGTTGTGGGCGAAGCTGGGCGCCTCCGTCGTGCTGGTGGCGCCGCCGACGCTGCTGCCGCCGGGCGTGAAGAACTGGGGCGTCGAGGTGAGCCACGAGCTCGACCCGGTCCTTCCCGGGGCGGACGTGGTGATGATGCTGCGCGTGCAACGCGAGCGGATGAGCGGCGGCTTCTTCCCCTCCGAACGCGAATACATCGACGGCTACGGGCTCACGCCCCGCCGCCTGGCGATGCTCAAGGACGGCGCCTGCATCGCACACCCAGGGCCGATGAACCGCGGTCTCGAAATCTCGTCGGCGGCAGCCGACTCGGCACGCTCCATCATCCTGGACCAGGTTTCGTCCGGGGTCGCGGTGCGGATGAGCGTGCTCTACCACCTGCTCGCTGGAGAGGAACAGTCATGACGGCAACAGTGCTCCGCGGGGTACAGCTCCCCGACGGCACCCGCACGGACCTGGTGATGGAGGACGGCATGTTCGTCGACTCCCCCTCCGGGGAGGCCACCGTCGTGGACTGCGACAGCCTGATCGCCCTGCCCGGCCTGGTGGACGTGCACACGCATCTGCGCGAGCCCGGCCGGGAGGACGCGGAAACCGTGGCCAGCGGTGCTCGGGCCGCGGCCCGCGGAGGATTCACCGCGGTCCTGGCGATGGCCAACACCCAACCGGTGACGGACACGGCGGAGAAGGCCGAGCACGTGCACGACCTCGGTGTCGCGGCGGGCCTCGTCGACGTGCAGGTGATCGGCGCGATCTCGAAGGGCCTGCGCGGCGAGGAGCTCGCCGAGCTGGGGCTGATGAACCGCTCCCGGGCCAAGGTCACGGTGTTCTCCGACGACGGCATGTGCATCCAGAACGCTGCCCTGATGCGGCGGGCCCTGGAGTGGGTCAAGCCGTTCGGCGGCGTGATCGCCCAGCACTCGCAGGAGTCCAACCTCGCCGGGCCGGGCGCCTGCTGCCATGAGGGCGAGATCTCCGGCCGGCTCGGACTGGGCGGTTGGCCGCCGGTGGCCGAGGCCACCATCATCGCGCGCGACGCGATGCTGGCGGAGACGACAGGGTCGCGGCTGCACGTATGCCACATCACCTCGGCCGAGGGCGTCGAGGTGGTGCGCTGGGCCAAGGCCCGCGGCATCGACGTGACCGCCGAGGTGACCCCGCACCACCTGCTGCTGGGCACCGAGGAGCTCGAGGGCTACGACACCGTCTACAAGGTCAACCCCCCGCTGCGGACGCCCGAGCACATCGAGTCGCTCCGCGCCGCGCTGGCGGACGGCACCATCGACGTGGTGGGCACGGACCACGCCCCGCACGCCCCTCAGGACAAGGATCACGCCTTCGTCGACGCGAAGCCGGGGATGATCGGGCTGGAGCAGGCGCTCTCGGTGGTGATCGAGACGATGGTGCTCCCGGGCCGCCTGGACTGGTCGGGGGTCGCGGAGCGGATGAGCCACGCGCCTGCGCGTATCGCGCGCCTGGACAGGCAGGGCAGACCCCTTGCCGTGGGCGAACCGGCCAACGTCGTGCTCGTGCACCCCACCCGCCGCGCGCCGGTGGACCGCGACGCGTCCGCGTCGCTCAGCCGCAACAACCCGTACCACGGCCGCGATCTCCCCGACCCCGTCGAGGCCACCTACCTGCGCGGCCGGGAGATCTATCGGCGGGAGCACGCCTGAGCCCGGAACTGGTGGTCCGACACCCAGGTCAGTCGGTCTCGTCGTCTGAGACCGTCCGCAGGAAGTTCTCGAACTCCGCTCCGAGCTGATCGGCCGAAGGGATCTGCGAGCCCTCGGCCCACAGGTTCGGCAGGTGCTGCCCCTGGACGAACGCGTCGTACTGCTGCTCCAGGGCGGCCACGATCGCGCTGATCTCATCGTTGCCTTCCACCTCTGCGGCGATGGCACGACGGGTGGCTTCGGCCTTCGCGACGAGGGCGTCATTGGGCAGGTTGAGCCCCGTCAGGTCAACGATCGCGTTGAGCGCCGCCAGGGCCCCCTCGGCGAACTCCGAGGCCGCGAGGTAGTGCGGGACGTGAACGGCGAAGCCGGCAGCGCGGTGCCCGGCCTGACCCAGACGCAGCTCAAGCAGAGCACCGATCGAGGCCGGCACCTGCACGCGGCCGAACGGCGACTTCACCTCACCGATGAGGGTGGCGTCCGTGGCGTGTGCAGTGATCCCAACGGGCCTGGTGTGCGGCACCCCCATGGGGATCCCGTTGACGGTGACCACCAGCGTGACCCCCAGCGCGGCGACGATCTCGCGGATGGCCTCGACCATCCGGTCCCACTGGAAGTCCGGCTCCGGTCCGGTGAGGAGGTGGTACCCGTGACCGTCGCGGTCCGTGAGCCGGTTCAGCACGATGGCGGGAGCCTCGTACTCCGCCCACCTGTTGGTGTCGAAGATCATCACCGGGCGGCGGCCCCGGTAGTCGAAGAGCTGGTCGACGTCGAAGGAGGCGACCACCTCGGCGTTGCCGGTCCCGATGAGGTGCTCGCTGAGCATGCCCTGGACCTGGCCTGCGTCGATGAAGGCCCCCAGCGCCACCAGAAGCACGCCCGAACCCGGATCGTTGCGGCCCGCCTCGGTGGTGAAGCGGTAAAGGTCAGAAGGGTTCTGCACGGCACAAGCCTTTCACGACGGTTGAATCATTCATGGCTAACCTCCGGATGCCCCCACGGATTCCCACCCACTCTACGCGGTGCCCATGACCCTCCGTCGACGGCGCAGCGCCGGTCCCTGGTTCTCGCTCAGGCGACGACCGCATGGGCCTTGATACTGCCGAGGATCTCGACGATCTGACCCACCTGTGCCTCGGGGAAGACGAAGTCCGGCCCCGTGGGCGCCCGATCCGTGTACGGCGACTCGAAAAGGCGCGCCGGCTCCATGACGCCGTTGGCGGTGAGCTCGTCGACGATCAGGTTGACGAAGCGCACCTGGTCGACGGTGTAGCGGTTGCCGTCCAGGAACTCCCCGAAGGCCTCCACAGCGGCCGGGCGGTCCAGGCCCACCAGCGATCTCACGAAGAGGCCCAGACCCCCGGTCCGTTGGGCGGCACTCTCGATGTCGGTGGGCGCGGCCCCGCTGTCGATCAGGATCGTCTCGAGCGCGACGAGGTCATCTGGAGTCAACTGCTTGTTCCGACGGAGCCTCTCCACGGCCACATTGTTGGCATGGGAGCGGAGGAACGCAGCGGCCTTCGCCCGGAAGCGCTCCATGTTCGTGCCTGGCGTCACTCCTGGGAGTTGAATCTCCACTGCGGGAGTCAGGAGATCCTCGAAGTCCGTGTAGATCGGGTTGTGGGCGCTCTTCTCGACGAACCGCACGAGTGAGCGCAGCCGGAGGCGCGCCACCTCCAGCATCGGCAGGGTCACGTCCACCCACCACCCGTCGCCGGCAACGGCCTCCAGCAGCTCCGCCCTCTCGGCGACCGACGGGATAGCGATCCTGGCCAGCAGCGACTCCGCCACCGCCTGCACGGTCTGCCGGATGCGCTCGGCTGTCACGGTGTCGCCGTCGAGCTGGGCGAGCTGCCGGCGGAGGATCAGCGCGTCGAACCTCTTGGCGTCGACGTCCGGATCGGTGACCGTGGTGGGTAGGCCCGCAAGAGCGAGGGCCGCCTCAGCCGCCTCGTCGTCGAGCCGCTGCCAGGACGCCGGTTCGGCGAATCGCTCCACCATTCGACGGTGCGGCCGGACGATGACGTTGTCCAGGGTCATCCCCGCCACGTGCTCATGCAGGATCCGGGCCACCTCATCGCGGAGATCGCGGTCCGTCTGGGCCCGGTCCAGCCCTGTCACGAGCGAGAGCCGCATCTCGTAGAGCCTCTGCGTCAGCGATCTCTGCGTCGATCCCTCGGCCGTAGCGGGATCCTGGCTGAAGAACTCGAGGTTGCCGCAGAAGTCGAAGATGAGGAACTCGCGCTTGTCCTGGCCGGGGCCGAACAGATCGGGGCGGAGCCTCGTGCCGCGCCCGATCATCTGCCAGAACTTGGTCTTGGAGTGCACCGGCTTGAAGAACACGAGGTTGACCACGTCGGGCACATCGATGCCCGTGTCGAGCATGTCGACGCTGACGGCGATGTGGGGGGCCTTGCCGGGCTGGGAGAAGTCGTCGATCAGCGAATCGGCGTAGGTGACGTCATGGGTGATCACGCGGGCGAAGTGGCCGGCCGTGTCGGGCCAGCCGAGGTCGAAGCGTTGGGCGATGAACTCGGCGTGACGGCGGTTGCGGGCGAAGATGATGGTCTTGCCGATGCGGTCTCCCGCATCCACCCTGATCCCCTGCGTCATCAGCGTGCCGAGCACCTGATCGACGGTGTCCTCATTGAACAGGAACCGGTTGATGGCGTCTGCGCCCACCTCGGCGGGGGTGCCGTCGTCGCCCCAGTCCAGGGCGTCCCAGTCGTCCTTCTCCTCCTCGGTCAGGTCGTCGTACCTGATCCCCTGGCGGAGGAACCTGGTGCCGACGGCGACGGCGCGCGCCGGCACGAGATAGCCGTCCGCGACGGCGTCCTCCAGCGGGTAGGCGTCCGTGGGCACGCCGTCCTCGAGGTGGAACAGCCGGTACGTGTTGTGGTCCACCTCGTCCTTCGGGGTGGCGGTGAGGCCGACGAGGAGGGAGTCGAAACGCTCGAAGATCGCGCCGTACTTGGCGTACACCGATCGATGCGCCTCGTCGATGATGACGAGGTCGAAGAAACCGGGGCCGTAGAGGTGTTCCCCGTTGTCGTGGGTCTCGTTGAGGAGGTTCAGCATCGTCGGGTAGGTGGAGGCGAACACGCGGGCGTCACGGGCCTTCTCCTGGAGCAGGTTGACCACGGGCGTCGACGGGAGATGCTCGTTGAAGGCCCGGGCCGCCTGCTTGACGAGTGCGGTGCGGTCGGCGAGGAACAGCACGCGCTTGACCCAGTTGGCCCGCATCAGCTGCTCCACCAGCGCGATGACGGTGCGGGTCTTGCCGGAGCCTGTGGCCATCACCAGGAGCGCCTCGCGCTTGCCCTGCTCGAGGGCGTCGTCGACGGCCTTGATGGCCCGCACCTGATAATGCCGGCCCGCGATGTCCTGGTTCACCGGCACCGAGGCCAGAGGGCGCCTGGTGGTGCGTCGCTGGACCATCAGTTCCAGCTCGGACCTGGTGTAGAACCCCTGCACCTGCCGGCGCGGGTAGCCGGCGGCGTCGTCCCAGATCCAGTGCTCGTAGCCGTTGGTGAGGAAGATCACGGGACGACGGCCGAACCGCTTCTCCAGAGCGTCGGCGTAGAGCTTGGCCTGCTGCTCGCCGACGTCCGGGCTCCGCCCGGTGCGCTTGGCCTCGATGACGGCCAGCGGGAGCCCGTCGGCGCCCCAGAGGACATAGTCGACGAAGCCCTTGCCCGAGGCGTTGGGCATGCCGCCCACCTCGAACTCGCGGTCCCTCGCCTCGTCGAGCGGCCAGCCGGCCTCGCGGAGGAGGAGGTCGATGAAGGTGTCGCGGCTCTCCGCCTCGGTGTAGTCGTGGAGGTCAGTGAGGGTGGTGGCCTCCTGCGCGGCGCGAATCCGCTCACGCAGCTCAGCATTCTCGGCTTCGATCTTGGCCAGCAGGTCGTCGCGGTTGGCGAGTTCGGCCTTGTGCGCCTCGTCCTGCTCGCGGAAGAGGCCGGCGAGCTTGACAGCCTCGTCCCTGCTCAGCGGAGCCATCCTCGCGGCCAGGCTGGCGTCGAAAGCCGCCGAGGTGGGCACCGCCCGCGGGCTGTCCGAGTACCGGAACGCGGCCCAGATCACCAGGTGGTGGACCTCCCTCAGCACGGCGAGCGCGTCGCCGCCCGGCACGGACGCCATGCCGTGGGCCGCGGTGTTGCCCAGCCTGCGGACGAGGTTGAGCTTGCCCTGGATGCCCACGCCCACCTTGGCGGCGAAGGACGCGTCGTTGATGCGGGCGTTGAGGTCGTCGCGGTAGGGCAGCGGGAGCTCCAGCACGTCGTACAGGTAGTCGACGAGGAGCTCGGCCACCCGTCGGCCGTAGATGCAGGCCGAGCGGGGGTCTGACCTCAGGTAGCCCTCAGCTCGGACGCAGTCCGCGAAGAGCTCAGGCCAGATGGGCTCGATGAAACCGAAGTTGCTCATCCAAGCCCCCCACTCATGGGCGTCAGCCTAGCGAAGGCCTCATGCAAGCATGCGGGTGCCGCTCGGCGTGACCTCATAGCGGTAGCCGAGGGGGCCGAGCCAGAAGAACTGCCCTGGCCTGGGCTGATCCGCGCGCCAGGCGCCAGCGGTCTTCGCGCGATGCACTCTCCGTCCTAAGGGGCCGAGGTTCCCCACCCTCGTCTGCCCCCGGCAGCCCGGCACGAACGATTGGGTGTGATCCTGGTCCAGGCCCTGAGCTCGACGCTGCGAGAAGAGGAACATCTCGTGCTGCATCCCTAAAAGCAGTGCCCTCTTCAACCCCGCCGACGGCGCGTACCGGTCCTCGGCGGGGATCTCCGGCAGGTCGATCACCGGATGGACCGTGACGTCGAGCCCGGGGAGCAGGTCTGCAAGTAGCGCCGTGGTGATATGGCCGGCCTTGTCGACGCGGGCGGTGCCGGTGAGCCCGCCGACGGCGTCGGTGTGGATGTGCACCGCCAGTTCCAGCTTGGGCCGGAGCTTGGCCAGCGGCGTGGTGATGGCGCCACAGAGCGCGCCGAGGCAGTGCGGGTCATGGCGCTGCTGGTCACCGGCGAAGGCGGGGCTGGGGACGCTGGGATCCACCGGAGCGGCGGGCGCACAGTCGAGGACGGCTGACAGGCTGTCCAGCAGGGTGGGTTGCGCGGCGCGCTGCAGGAGGGCGAGCGCGTAGGCGGGGTTGGCGAGGACACCGAGGGCCTTCGCCCGGAGGATCGACTTCGACGTGCCGGGGTGCTCAGCGGCCAGCAGGTCCGCGATCCGATCCACGGCGGCGTCCAGGTAACGGGCATCGAGGACGTCCAAGCGGCCGGTCAGGTTCATCACCCCGTTGTGCAGTCCCCACACATGCACCCCGCGGTCTTCGCGCGCCTGGCGCTCCCGCTCGGCGGCGCGGGCCTGATCCGCTTCGATGATCATCTTCCGCAGGAGAGTGAACGCCGCGGTCCAGCCGAGCGCCTGCTGCTTGACCACCCACCACCCGGTCACCTGATCTGCCTCCTCGGGTGACAGGTCCAGGCACATCGACGCCGCCTTGCAGGCCCGGGCCGGCTCGACCTCCCACCGCTGCATGGCCGCGAACAGGCCCGGATGCCGATGCTTCAGGTTCAGCGCGTCAGCCAGCTTCGCGGCCGCCACGATGGGCGTGCAGCGCAGCAGCCCGGCCAACTCCAGGCCGATGAACTCCGACACCTCCGGCGTGCCGACGCCCCCGACGACCACCTTCCGCTCGGCCAGAACCTCCAGCACCTCGTCGTAGTCCACCTGGTAGACCTCGGCCAGGTCACAGATCAGGGTGAGGTTCTGGGCCTCGGCGAATCGGCGCAACTCATCGCTGGAGCGCAGCCGCTCCGCGATCTCCCGCGCCTCGTCTTTCATGGTTCCACCGTATGACCGACCACTGACATTTTTCGCCCGCCAGTGCGACGGCGGCGGGGAATTCTTATGAAGATCTCGCTCCGGAGGTTCACCGCACCCGGCTCAGGCTGGCAGCCTCGGCCGGGTCGTGGCGGGTGGTGGGGGCCGGTCCCGCCCGTGATTCGACGGCTCAGCCGTGGCCGGGTCGTGGCGGCTGGTGGGGGCCGGTCCCGCCCGTGACTCCTCGAATTGGCGCTGACGCGCCTGTCCTCGTCGCACATGCCCGAGCCAACCCGGCCCGGCCCCCACCACCCGCCACTGCTTGCATCACCGGGTCCTGGTTCCTACGCACGCCAAGGAGCGGGGCGAGGGCTCCGCATCGTTGGCTGAGGCGCGAGGAGCGCAGCGACGAGCCTCGACGCCTCGGGAAAGTGACCTTGTCAGCCCAGGTTTCTCAGGCTTCGAGGCCGCTGCGCGGCACCTCAGCCAGCGGGAGGGCGACACGCGCCGCGGCCCCCAGCACTCGCCGCGGCTTCCCGGCACTTGCCGCCGTGGTCGGTGCCGCCGTCGCTACTCAGTCCTGGCGTCACGGGACGGAAGGGCTCCCGCCACTCCGCCCACCTTCCAGGCAGCCTCCCACACCGGCGTCATCGCTCCGGCAGCTGGGCGCCCACGTCAGAGCTCCCCTCTGAAGGCGCGGGACTGGAGCGCGGCGAAGAGTGAGTCCAGCGGCTCAGCGCTCGCAGTGGGGATAGACCTAGCCCTTCGCTCGAACTCGAGTTGCCGACCGAGTGGCACTGAAGGAAGCAGGAGGTCCTCCAACTTGGCCTTGGAGATGTTCTTCATGGATCCGCCGGTTCCGCTCGCCAACTGGCTGATCCGGCGACGCATGGAAGGGGTCCTAAACAAGGCCCGGTAGAATCGCGGTACTCGCTGATCATCGAGCCACACGAAACGCCAGATCTTGTCAGGCAGCGCCGTGTGCTCGATCTCTGACTCGACCAACGCCACTGCTCCCACCAACTCCGCGGTGTTGGCCCTACTCATCAACAAATCACCGGCCCGGACGAGGTGCTCCGAGGGCGGCACATACCCGAGAGGCAGCGGTTTCGACTCTGCAGGGCGGAACCGCTCGGACGTGACAGCGCTGATCTTCAGGACTCGGAAATCGCTCGGGGCGTCAGGATCGTCGGCGACCAAGTTTCTGCCTCCGACAAGCGAGGCAACATCCCCGAACCGTTCCGTTTCCTGCGAATGGTTCGGGTCGCCGAACATGTCGTGGAAGATCGCCTGGGTGAGGGCGTCGAGGTGCGCGAGGACCTGGCGGCGCTTGGCGCGCATCGCGTCGGCCTTGTCGAGGATCGCCGCGATCCGCCTCTGCTCATCCAAAGCAGGAAGGGGTACCTTGGATTCCTTTACGATCCGATCCGAGACGGCGGGGTAGCTAGCGCCCGTGGCCTTGCGAACCAAGTCAGCCACAAACTGAGGAGCCTGCACCCAATGGAACAGGTATCTGCCCGCCACACGGCCGACATCTGGGCGGAGGACCGTGAATCCTGTTGATGCCGTGGCGCCGTCAAGGTTGCTGGGCACGGTAGCAACCGAGTTCAGATTCGGGCGAACGGTAGACACCAGGATGTCTCCTGCATTCAAGCGTTGCCGCGCCCGGCTGGGCGCATCGCACCCCAGAACGGAAGTCGGCGCGATGATCGCCTTTGTCTGGTTGTCCACGGCGGACAAGTCCACGTAGGCAATGGGCTCGTTCGGCCTGCTCCGGGGATTCCAAGATTGGACCGGCCGTACGACCTCCCCCAGCGGCACCATCCTCACGACAACATCGCCTTCAGCTCGGCTATCCCCGCCGTGATCTCCGCCTCCAGCGCCTCGATGTCGGCAATGATCTCCAGCGGCGGGCGGTGCTCCTCCTTGTCGTGGACGATCTCCTTGTAGCGGTTGATGCTGAGGTCGTAGCCCTGGGCGACGATGTCGGCCTTCGGCACTAGGAACGACTGCTCGGTGCGGGCGCGCCCGCGCTCCGTCGTCGTCCGGGTCCGCCAGCGCCCCAGCACGTCCGGGAGGTCGTTGGCCTCGACGGGGTTGCGCTTGTCGTCGAGCGAGAACCCGTCGGCCCGCACGTCGTAGAACCAGACGTCGTCCGTGCCGCCGCTGTCGGTCTTCGTGAAGAACAGGATGGCCGTCGACACCCCTGCATACGGCCGGAAGACGCCCGAGGGGAGCTTGACCACGGCGTCGAGCTTCTGGTCCTCCACCAGCGCCCCCCGCAGGTCCTTGTGTGCCTTCGAGGAGCCGAACAGGACGCCGTCGGGCACGATGACGGCGGCGCGGCCGCCGGGCTTGAGCAGCTTGAGGAACAGCGCCATGAAGAGCAGCTCGGTCTTCTTGGTCTTGACGATCCGCTGGAGGTCCTTGGCGGTGGACTCGTAGTCCAGCGAGCCGGCGAACGGCGGGTTGGCCAGGATCAGCGAGTACTTCTCGGCGTCGGCGCTGGCGCCCTCGGAGAGGGAGTCGCGGTAGCGGATGTCCGGCGCCTCGATGCCGTGCAGCAGCATGTTCATGCTGCCGATGCGCAGCATGGTGCCGTCGAAGTCGTGGCCGTGGAACATCGAGTGGTGGAAGTGGCGGCGCTGCTCGGCGTCGGTGAGCACCGAGGGGTGGTGCTCGCGCAGGTACTCTGAGGCCGCCACGAGGAAGCCAGCGGTGCCGCAGGCCGGGTCGCAGATCTCGTCGGTGGGCGTGGGGGCGGTCATGTCCACCATCAGCTGGATGATGTGGCGGGGAGTCCTGAACTGGCCGTTGACTCCGGCGCTGGCGATCTTGGAGAGCAGGTACTCGTAAAGGTCGCCGTTGGTGTCGCGGTCCGTCAACTCCAGGCCGTCGATCATCTCGACCACGCGAGCGAGCAGCGCCGGCGTCGGGATGGTGAAGCGGGCGTCGCGCATGTGGGCCGAATAGGTGGTGCCGTCGCCGAGCCCGCGCAGGAAAGGGAACACCTCGTCGGCGACGACCCGGTGCATCTCCCCCGCCTCGGCATGGACGAAGCGACCCCAGCGCAGGTGCTGCTGCTCCTCGCGGTAGATCGGCTCATCGACCTCGGCGCTGTACAGCCTCGCCTTCTTCTCCTTGAGGGTCTGCGCGTCGTCGAGGCGCTTGAGGAAGAGCAGGTAGGTGATCTGCTCGATGACCTCCATCGGGTTGGAGATGCCGCCCGACCAGAAGGCGTCCCAGACGCGGTCGATCTTGCCCTTGAGCTCACCGGTGATCACGCTGGCCACCTTAGCGACGCCGACCGACACGCGGCCTGGCGCACCTGCGTGGTACTGACAGAGACTCCCTCCCCCTAGCCGGGGGTCGTAGCGTGGCAGACGTGGCTTCCACACGACGCACAGAAGGAGAACGATGAAGCAACGCACACTCGGCCGGTCACTGACGGTCAGCGAGATCGGCCTGGGCTGCATGAGCCTCACCGGCGCCTACGGCGCCACCGCGAATGTTCCCCGGGAGGAGGCGATCGCCCTGATCCGGCGCGCCGTCGACCTCGGGGTCACCCTCTTCGACACCGCCGAGGTCTACGGCCCCTTCACCAACGAGGACCTGGTGGGGAAAGCCCTGGAACCGGTCCGGGACCAGGTGAAGATCGCCACCAAGTTCGGCTTCGCGTTCGAGGAGAACGGGGTCCCCGCGGGAGGCGTCTGCAGCCGCCCGGACAGCATCCGACGCGCGGTGGAGCACTCCCTGCGCCGGCTGCGCACGGACCACATCGACCTGTACTACCAGCACCGTGTGGACACCAGCGTCCCCATCGAGGAGGTGGCCGGCACTGTCAAGGAGCTCATCGACGCCGGGAAGGTCCTGCACTTCGGGTTGTCAGAGGCGTCCGCCGGCACGATCCGCCGGGCACACGCCGTCCAGCCGGTGGCGGCGGTGCAGAGCGAGTACTCCATGTGGTGGCGGGAGCGCGAGACGGACGTCATCCCGGTACTCGAGGAGTTGGGCATCGGGATGGTGCCGTTCAGCCCGCTCGGCAAGGGGTTCCTCACGGGCACCATCGACGCCTCGACCACCTTCGGCGAGACCGACTTCCGCGGCCGCACACCGCGATTCCAGGGCGAGGCGCTGCAGGCGAATCTGGCCCTCGTCGAGACGCTGAACCGGGTGGCAGCCGAGGTGGGGTGCACGCCTGCGCAGCTCGCGCTGCAGTGGGTGCTGAACCAGAAGCCGTGGATGGTCCCCATCCCGGGCACCAAGCGCATTCAGCGCCTCGAGGAGAACGTCGGCGCCGCGGCCGTCCAGCTCAGCGACTCGCAGCTGGCCGAGATTCGGGATGCCGCCGATCGGATCGTCATCACGGGCGCCCGGTACCCGGAGGAGTTGGACCGGATGACCAACCTGTAGAGAACGCATCAGCCAAGACAGAGGCAGCCTCCGCGACCGTTCCCGACGGGGGGTTCGGGAGGGTCGCGGAGGCTGCCGGGCAAGCCCAGCCGAGGATCAGGACAGCAACGAAAAGCCGCCTTTGTCTAGGGTTTGTTCAATGTTGGTGAAGGTGACTTTTTGCTACCCGGACCGGCCGGTTCGCCCTAGGCTCGCGGCATGAGGCTGCACTACCGCTCCCCGCACGGCTGGCTCAACGACCCCCACGGCGTCATCCACCGCCCGGACGGCTACCACCTGTTCCACCAGCACTCACCCTCCACCGCCGAATGGGACAAGGCCATCCACTGGGGCCACGCCGTCGGCGAGGACCTGTTCAGCCTCCGCTACGTGGGCTCCGCGTTGGAGCCGGGCGACGGCGACGAGGGGATCTGGACCGGCTGCATCGTCGAGGACGAGCGCGGGCTGATCGCCTACTACACCTCGGCCCGTGAGCCCGTCCTCGGGCTGGCAGCCATCAGGACCGCCCGCCCCGTCGACCAAGGCCTGCGCACCTGGGTGAAAGGCGCAGTCGTGGCTGAGCCACCCCAGGGACTCGGGATCAGGGACTACCGCGACCCCTTCGTCCTGCGCGACGGAGACCTCTGGCGGATGCTGGTGGGCTCTGACTCCGGCTCGGGCCACGCGATGATGCACGGCTATGTCTCCCATGACGGCGAGACGTGGACCTACGACGGCGTCGCGCTCAGCCGTCACAAGGATCAGACCGACGGCGCCTGGATGGGTGCGCTGTGGGAGTGCCCCCAGGTGTTCGAGGTGGACGGGACGTGGGTGATGCTCACCTCGGTCTGGGAGGACGGCACCCTGCACTACGCCGGGTACGCCCTCGGGGATTTCACCAGCGGCCGGTTCGTAGCCCTCAACTGGGGTCGGCTGACCCACGGCACCTACTACGCCCCCACCGTCTTCCGCGACGCCGACGGCCGCCCGTGCGTGATGGCGTGGATCCGCGAGGTGCGCGGAGACGGCTGGGCCGGCTGCCTCTCGCTGCCGTACGTGATGAGCGTCGTCGACGACACGCTGATTGTCACGCCCCACCCGGACCTGGACCGCCATGCCCCTCAGGGCTCGAGCGAACGCTTCACGTGGCTACCCGAGGGGCTGCTGGAGCCGGCCGACGGTGTGCGCCTGGAGGTGGTCGATCAGGAACTACGCCTGACCACGCCCGCGCTGACCGCGAGCATGCCGCACGACGGCCGCGCCGTCGAGGTGGTGCTGGATGATGAGGTCATCGAGGTGATCGGCGGGCTGGGACTGCTCGGGGGCCCGACGCGCTGAGCCCTACTCGACGTGGCCGGCGGCCAGCAGCCTGCGCAGCTCGATGCGACGCATCGTGAGGAGCTCCTTCATCACATGCGGGCCCCAGTCCGGGTCCGCCATCAGCGTGGGCAGTTCCGCGGGCAGGATCTGCCACGAGATGCCGAACTGGTCGCGAAGCCATCCGCAGGCCTGCTGCTCCCCCGCTTCGCCGATGAGCGCGTCGGAGAAGGTGTCGATCTGCTCCTGGGTGTCGCAGGGCACCTGGAACGAGATCGCCTCGCTGGGCGCGACCCGGGCGCCGTTCATCGCCGTGAAGTGGCAGCCCAGAACCGTGAACTCCACCATGAGGGCGGACCCGTCCGGCCCACGGTGGATCTGCGGGGCAGCGCCGCCGAAGACCTCGACGTAGCGGGCGGCC
The DNA here is from genome assembly GCF_014164775.1 of Tessaracoccus sp. MC1679. GTDB lineage: Bacteria > Actinomycetota > Actinomycetes > Propionibacteriales > Propionibacteriaceae > Arachnia. The sequence continues at coordinate 163,105 of NZ_JACJGB010000003.1, read as the reverse complement.
GCCTGCTCCGCCTCGGTGGCGAACCAGAGTGTGGTCGTGAGGCGCATGGCGGATCCAATCGCTGGTGGGCCGGGACGTCCTCCGATCCTGCCAGATAGGCTCGTCGGGAACCTGACTTCCTGACGAAGGGATCGATATGACTGAGGCGCAGCCGGCCAACATCGGCGTGATCGGGATGGCGGTGATGGGCTCGAATCTCGCGCGGAACCTGGCCCGCAACGGCCACCGCGTGGCGGTGTACAACCGCACCACCTCCAAGACCGATGCCGTGATCGCCGAGCACGGTCACGAGGGCGACTTCCGCCCGTCCGCCGAACTGGAGGACTTCGTCGCCTCCCTGGAGCGGCCCCGCCGGATCATCATCATGGTCAAGGCGGGCGCGGGCACGGACGCCACGATCGACTCCCTCCTCCCGCTTCTGGAGGACGGCGACATCGTCGTCGACGGCGGCAACGCGTTCTTCGAGGACACGAGGCGCCGCGAGGAAAAACTACGCGGGCTGGGTCTGCACTTCGTGGGCGCGGGCATCTCCGGCGGCGAGGTGGGGGCGCTCGAGGGTCCCTCGATCATGCCGGGCGGCTCCCCGGAGTCCTATGCGGCGCTGGGGCCCATCCTGGAGTCGATCTCGGCGAAGGTCGACGGCGAGCCCTGCTGCACCTACATCGGCACCGACGGCGCGGGCCACTTCGTCAAGATGGTGCACAACGGCATCGAATACGCGGACATGCAGTTCATCGGCGAGGCCTACGAGCTGCTCAAGGCGCTCGGGATGAGCCACGAGGAGATGGCGGACACGTTCGCCACCTGGAACGAGGGGGACCTGGACTCCTACCTCATCGAGATCACCTCGGAGGTCCTGCGCAAGGTTGATGACTCCACGGGACGTCCCCTGGTGGAGGTCATCGTCGACGCCGCCGGCATGAAGGGCACCGGCACCTGGACGGTGCAGTCGGCGCTCACCCTCGGCACGCCGGTCAACACCATCGCCGAGTCGGTGTTCGCCCGGGCCATCTCGTCGTCGCCCGAGCTGCGACGGGCGGCGCAGGCCGCGCTGCACGGCCCGGCCGGCACCATCGGGGTCGACGACCGCGCCGCCTTCATCAAACAGATCCGCCAGGCGCTGTGGGCGAGCAAGGTGGTCGCCTACGCCCAGGGGCTCGACGAGATTCGGATGGCGGCCGAGGAGTACGGCTGGGAGATCAACGTGGGCGAGGTGGCCAAGATCTGGCGTGGCGGCTGCATCATCCGCGCCAAACTGCTGGAGCGGATCCGCTCCGAGTACGCGGCCGGCCGGCTCGCCACGCTGCTGGAGGCGCCCTCGGTCGCGGCGGGGCTGGCGGAGGCGCAGGACGCGTGGCGCACCGTGGTCGCGGAGGCGGTCCGGGCGGGTGTCCCCGTGCCCGGGTTCTCGTCGGCGCTGGCCCACTACGACCAGGCCCGGGCGCCGCGCCTCAACGCCGCCCTCACTCAGGGCCTGCGCGACTACTTCGGCGCCCACACCTATCGACGGGTGGATCGCGAGGGATCGTTCCACGTCAACTGGTCCACCGACGGTGCGGAGGTGGAGGCCACCGACGCCCACTGAGCTGCCAGTGTGAGTCCTGTGGGGGTAGTCACCCGCAGGACTCACACCCGATCGCAGGGGTGTTGTCCGTTGTGCCCGAAGTGTTGTCCGTGACCTGAGATTCGCTTCCCTCCGAAGCCCTCCGGTTCAACACTGACGGGATGCGACCCCGCCAGAGCATCCCGCCCTCGATCATCCAGCTCGCTGCGCACCAAGCCGGCGTCCTTTCGGCTGCTCAACTCACGGCCGCAGGAGTCAGCGACGACGTCCGGCGGCGCCTCCGGAGAGACTGGACAACCATCGCCCCCAAGCTCTACCTCATCCACTCACCCACCTGGGAATCGGCCGCCTGGGCGGGCCTCCTTCGAGGAGGCGCATCAGCCGTCATCAGCGGAGCCGGCGCCGCTTACCTGCACAAGTTCCTGAGGGATCCTCCGGCCTCACTCACGGTGTGGACGGACAGGCAGCGGGGCGCACTGCAGGTGGCGAAGTGGCGCGTCGACTTCCGACGCGGCCCACGGGCCGGCAGGGGCACCCCGCCTCGGACTGCCGCAGAGGCGGCCCTGTGGGATCTCGCCGACGAGAGCGACGAGACCACCACCGTCGCCGCCTTCGCATCCGCCCTCGCCAACCGACGCACCACTGCCGAACGCCTGCAGACCTCCCTGAGGCAGCGGCGTTCGACGGGGCACCTCCCCGTTCTCACCCAACTCCTCACCCATGCGAACACCGGCATCGAGAGCGCCCTCGAGTGGAGATTTCACGCCCGAGTGCTGGAGCCTCACCGCCTCGCCACACCCCGACGGCAGGCGAGCACACACGTGGGACGGATGGATGGCATCTACGACGATGAGGGGATCATCGTCGAGCTTGACGGGATGCGCGATCACACCGACTGGTCGAAGGACATGTGGCGCGACAACGAGCACGCGCTGCAACTCGGCGCGGTTACCCTCCGCTACGGCTGGTGGGCCGTGGAACTGACCCCCTGCGCGGTGGCCACCCAACTCGCCTCCGCACTGTCCGCGCACGGATGGAAGGGTGCCATGACGCGGTGCCCCGGGTGTCCGGAGGAGACCAGTGTGAGTCCTGAGGGTGAGTTCCCCCCAGAGACCCTCACTCAGCCGTCGGAGGGCGGTGGCAGACTCTACGCATGAGCGAATCAGCCGTCTTCTCCGCGCCCACGCGCGGCTGGTTCGACGGCGTCTTCGAGGCACCGACGGCGGTGCAGGCGGAAGCCTGGGCCACGATCGCGCGCGGGGATCACGCCCTGGTCGTCGCCCCGACGGGGTCCGGCAAGACGCTCGCGGCGTTCCTGTGGGCGCTGGACCGGCTCGCCGCGCATCCCCGCACTCCGGGCACCACCGTCGTCTACGTGTCGCCGCTCAAGGCGCTGGGCGTGGACATCGAGCGCAACCTCCGCGCACCGCTCACCGGCATCCGGCTCACGGCCGAACGGCTCGGCGTCCCGCTGGCGGACGTCACGGTGGGGGTGCGCAGCGGAGACACCACGTCACGGGAGCGCGCCGCCCTGGTGCGCCGCCCCCCCGACATCCTCATCACCACGCCCGAATCGCTGTACCTCATGCTCACCAGTTCGGCGCGCGCCACCCTGACCGGGGTGGAGACGGTGATCGTCGACGAGATCCACGCCGTGGCCGGCACCAAGCGCGGCAGCCACCTCGCGCTCAGCCTGGAGCGGTTGGACGCATTGGTGGGCCACGACGTGCAGCGGGTGGCGCTGTCCGCGACGGTCCGCCCCATCGAGCGGGTGGCCGCCTTCCTGGGCGGCGACCGCCAGGTCACCGTCGTGGCTCCCCCATCCCACAAGGAGTGGGACGTCTCCGTCCGGCTCCCCGTGCCAGACATCACGGACCCCGGCCCGCCCCCCGGTGCGGAGGCGCCGGTGGACCCCCTGCTGCGCGGTGCGGGCACAGACACTCTCACCGTCGACGGCCCGGCGGGCGCCTCGCTGTGGCCCCACATCGAGCAACAGGTGTACAGCAGCATCATGCAGGGCCGCTCCACGCTCGTGTTCACCAACTCCCGACGCGTGGCCGAACGCCTCACCGGCCGTCTCAACGAGCTGTGGGCCGCCGAGCACGCACCCGACACGCTCCCCCCGCCGCCGGACCGCCCGCCCGCGCAGGTGATGGCACCGGTGGACACCGTCCGCGGCGCGCCGGCCGTCATCGCGCGAGCCCACCACGGGTCCGTGAGCAAGGAGGCCCGCGCGGAGATCGAGGCTGCACTCAAGTCGGGGGAGCTGCGCTGCGTGGTGGCCACCAGCTCCCTGGAGCTCGGCATCGACATGGGCGCGGTGGACCGCGTCATCCAGGTGGGCGCCCCGCCGTCGGTGGCCAGCGCGCTGCAACGCATCGGGCGCGCCGGGCACGTCGTGGGGGCGGTCTCGACGGGGGACGTCTATCCCCTGCACCGCGGCGACCTCGCCCCAGCAGTGGTCACCACCGAGCGGATGCTGGCCGGCGAGATCGAGGAGCTCCGCGTGCCGAGGCACCCTCTGGACGTGCTGGCCCAGCAGACGGTCGCGGCGGCCGCGGCCGCCGGCGATGCGGGACTCGAGGTGGACGCCTGGTTCGCGATGATCACCCGCGCCCACCCCTACGCGGGCCTGGACCGCGCGCTGCTGGACTCCATCGTCGAACTCCTGACCGGCGCCTACCCGTCGGCAGATTTCGGGGAGCTGCGGGCCAGGCTGATCCTCGGGGACGACGGGCGGCTCTACCCACGCCCGGGCGCGCTACGCCTGGCCGCCACCTCCGGCGGCACCATCCCGGACCGCGGCATGTTCGGCGTCTTCCTCGCCACCGACGAGCAGGGGTCGCGGCGCGTCGGCGAGCTGGACGAGGAGATGGTCTACGAGTCGCGGGTGGGCGACGTGTTCACCCTCGGCGCCTCGGCCTGGCAGATCCAGGAGATCACCCGGGATCAGGTGCGAGTCATCCCGGCGCCCGGCCGCACCGGCCGGCTCCCGTTCTGGCGCGGCGATGACGAGGGGCGCCCGGCCGAGTTGGGGCGCCAGATCGGCCGCCTGACCAGGGAGATCTCCCGCAACCCCGCCCGCCTTGACTCTCCGCAGCTGGACGCCAACGTCCGGTCCAACCTCGCCACCTATGTCGCGGAGCAGCGGGCCGCCACCGGCACACTCCCGGACGACGCGACCGTCGTGATCGAACGCTTCCGCGACGAGCTGGGCGATTGGCGCGTGGTGGTGCACTCCCCCCTCGGCCGGCGGCTTTTGGGCGCGTGGGCCCTGGTGATGGCCGAGTCGCTGTCGCGGGCGGCGGGGGTGGAGGTGCAGCCCGTGGTCTCGGACGACGGCGTGGTGCTGCGGCTGCCGGATTGCGATGCGGTGGACCGGCTGCCCGAGCTGCTGGTGGTGGATCCCGACGAGGTGACCGGGATCGTCACGTCCCAGGTGGGCGGCACCGCGTTGTTCGCCGGGCGGTTCCGGGAGTGCGCGGCCCGGGCCCTGTTGCTGCCCCGGCGCACACCCGGGCGGCGGGCGCCGCTGTGGCAGCAGCGCCAACGGGCCGCACACCTGCTGGAGGTGGCCCGCCACCATCCCCGGTTTCCCATCATCATCGAGACCGTCCGCGAGGTCACCCAGGACGTCTACGACCTGCCCGGGCTCGTGGACCTCATGCGCGGCCTCCGCTCCGGGGGCGTCCGGCTGGTGGAGGTGGCCACGGAGCAGCCCAGCCCCTTCGCCGCGACACTCCTGTTCCGCTACACCGGCGCCTTCATGTACGACGGCGACGCCCCGCTGGCCGAGCGGCGCGCCGCGATGCTCTCGATGGATCCGGAGTTGTTGGCGGCGGCGCTCGGCACGTTGGATCTGCGGGAGCTGCTGGATCCGGACATCGTGGAGCAGGTGGTGGCCGAGCTCCAGCACACCGCGCCGCAGCGCCGGGCCGCGACGCCGGACGACCTGGCCGAACTCCCCCGCCTCCTGGGGCCCATCCCGCTGACCGATCTGGCGTGCCGCACCACGGTCCCGGATCTCGACGACGCGCTGGCCTCGCTGGGCGGCCGCGTGGCCGTCGTGCGGCTCGCCGGCGCGCCGCACCTGGTGGCCCCCTCGGACCTGGGGCTGCTGCGCGACGCGCTGGGCATCCCCGTGCCGCACGGCCACAGCGTGCCGCCCACCGAGGGCCGCGACCCCCTCACCCAGCTGGTGGCCCGCTTCGCCCGGACCCACGGCCCGTTCACCGCCCACGACGCCGCGGCCGCGTTCGGTCTCGGACCTTCGACGGTGGCGCTGGTGCTGGATCGTGAGGCCGCGGCCCGCCGCCTCACCACCGGCCGCTTCACGCCGGGCGTCCTCGAGCCGGAGTACGTGGACACCGAGGTCCTTCGCCGCCTGCGCGGCCGCAGCCTCGCCGCAGCCAGGCGCGAGCTGCAGCCCGTGTCGCAGAGCGCCTACGCGCGCTTCCTGGCAGGTAGCCATCAGCTGACGGACCGCCCCCCGTCGAGCCCGGACGAGGTGCTCCTGGCGCTGCAACGCCTGGCAGGCGCGGTCCTCCCGGCCAGCGCCTGGGAGACCCAGGTGCTCCCCGCACGGGTCGCGGGATACTCCCCCGCGCACCTCGACGCGCTGCTGGCAGAGTCCGAGGTGGTGGTCCGGGTACGCGGCTCGGCCGGCCCCCAGGACCCGCTCGTCGCGCTCGTGCCGGCCACGGATCTGGACCTGCTCGGTCCCTTCGAGGGCGCCCCGTCGGCGGAGTCGCTGGCTGTCGCGGCCGCCCTGGCCGACGGTGACGGCACCTTCCCCGCCCTCCACCTCGCGCTCGGGGGGTCGACCGCGGAGCTGGCGGACGCGCTCTGGCGCGCCGCGGAGGAGGGAGCCATCGCCCCGGCATCCATGTCTCCGGTCCGCGCCCGGATCGGCGGGAGCTCCAGGGCGGCCCATCGTGCGGCACGCCCCTCCCCCCGCCGTCGGGCCAGGCTGCCGCGTCCGTCGCGCGCCCTGCTCATGGCTGGCGGCACGCTCACCCCGCCGTCGGCCGCCGGCCGCTGGTACCGCGTCCGGGATCCCCTCCTGGCGGCCCCCGAGGCGGCCATCGCTGTGGCGTCGGCCTGGTTGGAGCGGCACGGCGTGGTGACCCGGGGCGGGGTCACCGCCGATGGCACCCCCGGTGGCTTCGCGGCGGCCTACCGCCTCCTCTCTGAGTTGGAGGCGGCCGGCACAGTGATGCGCGGCTACGTGGTGGAGGGGCTGGGCGGCGCCCAGTTCTCCACCCGCGAGGTCATCGAGCAGGTGCGCAGTTTCGCTGATTCGCCCGACGCCGGCCAGTGGCCGTCGGGAGCCGGGCACCCGGCGCCGGTGGTACTGGCCGCACTCGATCCGGCCAATCCCTACGGCAGCATCCTCCCGTGGCCCGAGCATCCCAGCGCACGAGTGGCCCGCGCGGCGGGCGCGCTCGTGGTGCTGGCCGACGGCCTGTGCCTGGCGCACCTCACCCGCGGCGGGCGGACGCTTACGCTCTTCGGCGACCCCGCCGCGCGCGAGGAGCGGGCGGCCCTGGTCACCCGCGCGCTCCTGCAGGCCATCGCGGAGGGGCGCATGGAGCGTCTCCGGATCGAGGAGATCGACGGCGAGCGCGTGGGCGCCTCGGGGCTGGAGCCCGCCATGCGCGCCGCCGGCGGGCGGATCTCCCCGAAAGGCCTCACGCTGGAGGCCGGGCGTGCCTGAGGGCGATTCCGTCTGGAGGCTCTCCGAGCGGCTCCAGCCCCTCGTCGGGCGCACCATCGAGGACAGCCAGTTCAGGGTCCCACCGCTGGCCACCGCCACCCTCACCGGATCGACGATCACCCGGGTGTGGCCGCACGGCAAGCACCTCTTCTGGCGCTGCGACGAACGCATCCTGCACACCCACCTGCGCATGGACGGCACCTGGCGCATCCACCCGGCGGGCACCCGATGGGGGTTGCCCGCGCACACCGCCCGGGTGGTGCTGCGGGTGAGCGGCGGCATCGAGCTGGTCGGACATTCGCTCGGCCTGGTGGAGCTGTGGCCCGCGGGCGAGTTCCAGGCGCGGATGGGGCATCTCGGCCCGGATCCGCTGGCAGAGGACTGGCTGACCACCGGCCGCTGGGCACCCACCGGCCGCGACGAGGCCGTGCGCCGCTTGGCGGCCCACCCGGAGCGCACCGTGGGCGAGGCGCTCCTGGATCAGCGGGTCCTGGCCGGGGTGGGCAACGAGTACCGCGCTGAGCTGTGCTTCCTCCTGGGCGTGCACCCCGCCACGCCGGTGGGCGCGACGGACGCCTCGGCCGTCGTGAACCTGGCGGGACGCGTCATGCGCGGCAACCTCACCAGCCCCGTGCGGACCTTCACCGGCGACCACCGGCCGGGGCAGACAAGCTTCGTCTTCGGACGGAAGGGCCGGCCCTGCCGACGGTGTGGCGCGGCCATCCTGGGCGGAGCCCTCGGCGGGGCCACCACCGTGGCGGATCCGAGGGCCGGTCAGGAGCGGGTCATCTGGTGGTGCCCCGCCTGTCAGCCGTTGCTCGGGGCCGCCGGGATGTGACCACCCCACCTGCCATTTCAACGATGAATGTGGGAGGATCGACACAGAGGATTTCACCGAGAGGAGTCACGGGTGGCAGCCACCATGCAGGACGTCGCCAAACTGGCGGGCGTCTCCGCCAAGACGGTGTCCAACGTGGTCAATCACCACCCGCACGTGGCGGCCGCAACAAAGGCCCGCGTACAGGCTGCCATCGACAAGCTTGGCTACGAGCTCAACATCACCGCGCGCAACCTGCGCAAGGGCAGCACGGGGCTCGTCGGGCTGGCACTTCCCGAGTTGAAGCTGCCCTACTTCGCGGAGCTGGCCGATTCGGTCATCGTCGAGGCGGAGAAGGTGGGCCTGCGGGTGCTCATCGAGCAGACCAACAGCGACCGCGACCGCGAGATCGACGTCCTGCACGGCCAACGCAGGTTCATGACCGACGGCCTGATCTTCTCCCCCCTGGCGCTCGGCCAGGACGACATCCACCTGTTCCAGGTGGACTTTCCGATGGTCCTGCTGGGCGAGCGGGTGTTCGGGTCCACCAACGACCACATCACGATGAGCAACGTGGAGGCCGCCAAGGCCGCCACTCAGCACCTGCTCCAGAGCGGGCGGCGGCGGATCGCCGTCGTGGGCACCCACCCGGGCGAGAAGGTGGGCTCAGGCCCCCTCCGCGAGCAGGGTTTCCGGGCGGCGATGGCGGAGGCGGGCGTCCCCGTCGACGAGAGGCTCCTGTGCCCCGCGGAGCTGTGGCATCGCAACACTGGCGCACAGGCTATGGAGGCCCTCATCGCCTCCGGTGAACCGTTCGACGCCGTGTTCGCCCTCAACGACGCGATGGCCATGGGTGTGCTGCACAGCTTGAGCTCGCATCGGATCGACGTGCCGGGAGACGTGGCCGTGATCGGCTTCGATGACATCGAAGACGCCGCCTACACTCGCCCCACCCTCAGCTCGGTGGCCCCCGGGCGGACCCAGATCGCCCGGACGGCCGTGGAACTGCTGCAGAAGCGCATCACCGAAGCGCATGCCCCGCTGGACCAACGCAGTCCGATTCAGCGGATCTACGCAGACTACGAGCTCGTCCTGCGCGACTCGTCGCGCTGACCACCCACCCTGCACGGCGTCGTCGTTCATCGATGGCGACGGTGGGGGCAGCCATGCCTCTTGACCTCGCCGCCGGGCCGTGACATGATCGGTTACATCGATGAAATCTCGACCGGCGAAGGAGCCCGTCCAGCCATGTCAATTGCCCGACTCGTCATCAACCCCGCCTTCACCGTGGGGCCTGTCCGCCGCCGGACCTTCGGCTCCTTCGTGGAGCACCTGGGCCGCTGCGTCTACACCGGCATCTACGAACCCGGCCACCCCTCCGCTGACGAGGACGGCTTCCGCACCGACGTACTCGACGTGGTGAAGGAACTCGGCGTCTCCAGCGTCCGCTATCCCGGTGGGAACTTCGTCTCCGGGTACCGCTGGGAGGACGGCGTCGGCCCCGTCGACCAGCGCCCCGCACGCCTGGACCTGGCCTGGCACTCCACGGACCCCAACACCTTCGGCACCGACGAGTTCATGACCTGGGCCGCGAAGGCCGGCATCGAGCCGATGATGGCGGTCAACCTCGGCACCCGCGGCGTGCAGGAGGCGCTGGACCTCCTGGAGTACTGCAACGTGCCCGGCGGTTCGCACTTCGCCGACCAGCGCCGGGCCAACGGCGCCGAGGATCCCTACCGCGTGAAGATGTGGTGCCTCGGCAACGAGATGGACGGCCCCTGGCAGATCGGCCACAAGACCGCCGAGGAGTACGGGCGCCTCGCCACTGAGACGGCCCGCGCCATGCGCATGATCGACCCGGGCCTCGAACTGGTGGCCTGTGGCTCGTCCGGCCGCTCGATGCCCACGTTCGGCGAATGGGAACGCACCGTGCTGACCGAGGCCTACGACTACGTCGACATGGTCTCCGCCCACGCCTACTACTGGGAGCAGGGCAACCTTCAGGAGTTCCTCGTCAGCGCCGAGGACATGGACCGGTTCATCGCCTCCGTCGCGGCGACCGCGGACGCCGTCGCCACCGCCCGCAAGAGCGAGAAGGTGATCGGCATCTCCTTCGACGAATGGAACGTCTGGTACCAGGACCGCACTCCGTCGAAGCCCCCCACCGGCGACGACTGGCCGGTGGCCCCTCGGCTGCTCGAGGACAACTACAGCGTCGCCGACGCCGTCGTGGTGGGCAACCTGCTGATCTCACTCCTGCGTCACACGGACCGTGTGTGGTCCGCCAGCCAGGCCCAGCTCGTCAACGTCATCGCCCCGATCATGGCCGAGCCGGAGGGACCGGTCTGGAAGCAGACCATCTTCCACCCCTTCGCGCTCACCTCGAAGTTCGCCCAGGGCGACGTGTTGCGCGTCATCATCGACGGCCCCACCATCCACAGCGAGCAGTTCGGCGACGTGCAGGCCGTCGACGCCGTCGCGACCTGGACCGACACAGACGGCGCGCTGTTCCTCGTCAACCGACACGAGACCGACACCATCGCCATCTCCTGCGAGGTGCCCGAGGGGCTCACGCTCACCGAGGCGGTGGCGCTGCACCACAGCGACCCGCTCTGGCAGGCCAGCCCCGAGGACGACACCACCGTCGCCCCGCGCGCCCTCGAGACCGCCGCCCTCACCGGCACCACCCTCACCCTCGACCTGCCCCCCACCTCGTGGGCCATGGTCCGCCTGGCCCGCTGAGAGGAGCCACCCGTGACGAAAACGCCCATCACCGCTGTCGTCAATCTCGACGTGCCGGGCCCCACCATCTCCCGGCACGTCTACGGCCACTTCGCCGAGCACCTCGGGGCCTGCATCTACGGCGGCCTGTTCGTCGGCGAGGACTCCACCATCCCGAACGTGCGCGGGATGCGCACCGACGTGGTGGAAGCATTGAAGGCCATCAACATCCCCAACCTTCGCTGGCCCGGCGGCTGCTTCGCCGACGAGTACCACTGGCACGACGGCGTCGGCCCCCGTGAGGACCGACCCTCGGTGGTCAACACCCACTGGGGCAACGTCGTCGAAGACAACTCCTTCGGCACCCACGAATTCATGGACCTGGTGGACCAGCTCGGCACCGAGCCCTACATCTGCGGCAACGTGGGCTCCGGCACCGTCCGCGAAATGGCCGACTGGGTCGAATACCTCACCCGCTCCGGCGCCGCCCCCATGTCCGAGCTGCGCCGCCAGAACGGCCGCGACGAACCCTGGAAGGTCAAGTTCTTCGGGATCGGCAACGAGTCCTGGGGCTGTGGCGGCAACATGCGCGCCGAGTACTACGCCGACCTCGCCCGCCAGTACTCCACCTACTGCCGCGAACACGACGGCAACCAGCTCTACAAGATCGCCGGCGGCGCCAACGTCGACGACTACCACTGGACCGAAACCCTGATGAAAACCCTCGGAGACCTCGGCTGCGGCTGCAACCCCCGCCACTTCTTCGACGCCATCTCCCTGCACTACTACACGATGCCCACCGGCTTCGAGGACAAGAAGTCGGCCACCGACTTCGACGACGCCACCTACTACCAGACGATGGCCGCAGCCTGGCGGATCGACGAGCTCCTCACCCGGCACGGCAACATCATGGACGTCTACGACCCCTCCAAGCGCATCGGCCTGGTCCTCGACGAATGGGGCACCTGGTTCGCCGTCGAGCCCGACACCAACCCCGGCTTCCTGTACCAGCAGAACACCATGCGCGACGCTCTGGTGGCCTCCGTCCACTTCGACTCCTTCCACCGCCACGCCGACCGGTTGGCGATGGCCAACATCGCCCAAACCGTCAACGTCCTCCAAGCCGTCCTCCTCACCGACGGCGACACCCTCATCACCACCCCCACCTACCACGTCTTCGACATGAACAAAGGCCACCACGACGCCCACAGCCTCGATGTGAACTGGATCGGGGAGCCAGTGCCCACCCGCCAGGTCGACGGCACCGCCATGCCGCTGGTCAGCGGCTCGGCCAGCGTGAAGGACGGACAAGCAGTCATCTCCCTGTCCAACCTCGACCTCGACCAGGACCACACCATCCGCCTCGACCTCCGCGGACGCGGCGTGACCGCCGTGCAGGGCCGCATCCTCACCGCCGGCGCGATCGCCGACCACAACACGGCCGCCACACCCAACGCGGTGGCCCCGGCGGAGTTCCCGGTCCCGCTACCCGTCGACGGCGCGCTCGAGATCGAGCTCCCGGTGCACAGCTTCCTCACCCTGACCCTAGCGCTGGGCTGACGTGCGGACCCGTCTCGCGGCGCTCGCGTTCGCCGTCGCCCTTGGCCTGGCGGGATGTCAGGCCAAGGGTGCCACACCCGAGTTCGCCGACGCCACCGTGCACGACCCGGACCACATCGAGGTCGACGGCACCCACTACCTCATCGGATCCCACCTGCAGGCGGCCTCCAGCCCGGACCTGATGGACTGGACGCAGATCGCCGAGGGCGTCAACGCGGACAACCCCCTGTTCGAGGACGTCACGCAGGAGCTGTCGGAGGCCCTCGAATGGGCCGAGACCGACACGCTCTGGGCGCCGGACATCATCCAGCTGGCAGACGGCCGCTTCTACCTCTACTACGACGCCTGCCGCGGCGACTCCCCGCTGTCGGCCATGGGGATCGCGGTGGCTGACGAGGTCACCGGACCCTACGAGGACCTCGGCCTCATCCTCAAGTCCGGCATGAGCGGGGAGAGCGAGGACGGCACCCCGTTCGACGCCCGGGTCCATCCCAACGTCATCGACCCGGACGTGTTCTACGACGCCGAGGGCAGGCTCTGGATGGTCTACGGCAGCTTCTCGGGCGGCCTGTTCATCCTGGAGCTGGACCCGGCCACCGGCTTCCCGCTGCCCGATCAGGGTTACGGGAAGCACCTCTGGGGCGGCAACCACTCCCGGATCGAGGGGCCGGCCGTCAGCTACGACGCGGAGACCGGGTACTACTACCTCTTCGTCACCTACGGCGGCCTGGACGCGGCGGGTGGCTACAACATCCGCGTGGCGCGCTCCACCAGCCCCGACGGGCCGTATGTGGACGCGGAGGGTCTGGACATGGCCGAGGTGAAGTCGGATCCCACGCTCCCGCTGTTCGATGACGTGACCATCGCGGAGTCCGCGGTCAAGCTGATGGGGAACCACGTGCTGGCACCGGCCACCGAGACGCTGCCCGCCCTCGGATACGTCTCCCCCGGTGGCAGCTCGCCGTTCGTCGACGAGGAGAGCGGACGCTCACTCATCGCGTTCCACGCGCGCTTCCCGGGCCGCGGGGAGGCTCATCAGGTGCGCGTGCACGAGGTGGCCATCGACGAGGACGGCTGGCCGGTCATCTCGCCGCTGCGCTGGGCGGGGGCCCCGGACCGGGAGACGACCGCCGAGGACATCCCCGGCACCTATGCACTGGTGGACCACGGCCCGCGCACCATCGACCGTTCCATGGGCGAGGCGGGTTCCATCACGCTGCTGGAGGACGGCAGCATCAATGGCGACCGCCCGGGCACGTGGACGGCTGACGGGGACCGCGTGCTCCTCACCCTCGACGGGGAGGAGGTCTCGGCCGAGACCTTCCGTCAGTGGGATGAGACTGCCCAGACATGGGTGACCACGCTCAGTGGCGTCAGCCCCGGGTCCACCGCGCTCTGGGCTGTGCCGCAGGGCTAGGGAGTCAGCGAACGCTCCGTCGTTCACGCAGCTGGGGAGCCAACTGCGTGAGCGCCGGGGCGTCGCCCGTGATGGCTGCCACCAGCACCTCCAGGCACGCGCCACCCAGCTCGGTGAACGGCTGCGCGACGGTGGTCAGCGGGGGCGCGAAGAAGGCGGCACCGATCGAGTCGTCGTAGCCCACCACGCTGACCTGCCCGGGCACCTCGACGCCGGCGTCTCGGAGGCCCGCCATCAGGCCGAGGGCGGTGGCGTCGTTGCCACAGAACACCGCGTCGGGAAGGTCTGCCTCCGCCAGCATCTGCCGCGCCGCGGCGTACCCGGACTCGGCGGACCAGTCCCCCACGATCACCTCGGGCACGGGCAACCCGGCCTCGACGAGGGCGTCGCGCCAGCCCGCGACCCGGGCGCGCGCGTCGAACCAGTCGAGGGGGCCGGAGATGTGTGCGATTCGCTGGCATCCGCGCTCGATGAGATGCGCCGTCGCCAGATGGCCACCCAGCCGCTGATCGACGGTGACGACCTGACAGCCGTCGGTGGGGTCGGTATCGGCGACGAGCACGGTGGGGATCCCGATGCTGCACTCGCGGGCCAGCCTGGCCATCCGGTCGTGCGGGGCCACGATGGCGATGCCCTCCACACCGCGATCCCGAAAGCCCTTGAAGACCTGAGCCACCTCGTCGTCGTCAGGGTTCTCGAGGGCGGCCACCAGCGTCGCGTAGCCGGCGGCCCTGGCCGCGACCTCGATGCCTGCCACCGTGCTCGACGGGCCGACGTAGCCCGAGCCCGTCCAGACGACTCCGAGCAGCGCGGTCTGCTGCGTGATCAGCGAGCGGGCGGCCAGATTGCGGACGTACCCCAGCTCCCGGATGGCCTCCTCGACGCGCTCGCGCGTCTCGGGGCGCACGGTGTCCGGCGAGTTGATGACCCGCGACACCGTCTGGTGGGACACGCCCGCCAGACGGGCCACGGCCATCATCCCGGGGGGCCGGCCGGCGGCGCGACCCCCGCGGGCGGGCTCAGATGCCCTGGGTGAGCCGGTGGTAGACCTGCTCAAGGCGGCGCTCCTGCGCGAAGCCGCGGGCGGTGGTGTGCTCGTCGATGATCGCCAGCTCCATGCCTGCGATCTCGGCGAAGTCCTCCCACATCTCACGGGTGGTGGCGGTGGACATGGCCGTGTGGTGCGCGGCGCCGGAGATCAGCCAGCACTCGGCCGAGGTGGCGAAGTCCGGGGCCGGCTCCCAGACGGCGCGCGCCACGGGCAGGTTGGGCAGCGGGGCGTCGGGCGCCACGTTGGTGACCATGTTCATGGTGAGGCGGAAGCGCTCGCGCATGTCCGCCATGGCCACGACGAGGGCCGGGCCTTGGTCCGCGTCGAAGACGAGGCGCACGGGGTCTTCGCGGCCGCCGATGCCCAAGGGGTGAATCTCAAGCTTGGGCTTGGCCGTGGTCAACGACGGGCAGACCTCGAGCATGTGGGCACCGAGGATCTTCTCCTTGCCGGGGGTCATCTCGTAGCAGTAGTCCTCCATCAGCGACGCGCCGCCGGGGAGGCCGTAGCCCATGACCTTGGCCAGCCGCACGAGGATGGCGGTCTTCCAGTCGCCCTCGGCACCGAAGCCGTAGCCGGCGGCCATCAGGCGCTGCACGGCGAGCCCGGGGAGCTGCTTGAGCCCGCCGAGGTCCTCGAAGTTGGTGGTGAAGGCGCCGAACTTGCCTTCCTCCAGGAAGCTGAGCATCCCCAGCTCCTGGCGCGCGCCGTAGCGCAGAGCCTCGTGCCGCTCGCCACCCTTGCGGAGCTCGGGCACGACGTCGTAGAGCTCCTCATACTCGGCCACGAGGGCGTCGATGGCCTCATCGGCGACGGCGTTGACGGCCGCGACCAGGTCGTTGACGCCCCAGGTGTTGACGGAGACACCGAGCCGCAGCTCGGCCTCGGTCTTGTCGCCCTCGGTGACGGCCACGTTGCGCATGTTGTCGCCGAAGCGGGCCAGCTTGGTGTTGTGGAGCGAGGCCCAGCCTGCGGCCGCGCGCGCCCAGGTGCCGATCTTCGCCTGCACCGGCTCGGTGGACGCGTGACCGACGACGGTGCGGCGGGCCTTGCCGAGCCTGGAGGCGATGTAGGCGAACTCGCGGTCGCCGTGCGCGGACTGGTTGAGGTTCATGTAGTCCATGTCGATGGTGTCCCAAGGCAGACCCATGGACGCCTGCGTGTGCAGGTGCAGCATCGGCTTGTCCAGGGCGGCAAGGCCGAGGATCCACATCTTGGCCGGCGAGAAGGTGTGCATCCAGGTGATCACGCCGATGCAGGAGGGATCAGCGTTGGCGGCCAGCATCTCGGCGCGGATGGCGTCGCGGTCCTTCAGGGTGGGGCGGTGGACGATCGACACCGGGATGATCTCGGCGGCGTCGAGCAGGGCCACGACATCCTGCGACTGGGCCGTGACCTGCTCCAGGGTCTCCGGGCCGTAGAGGTCCTGGGAGCCGGTGAGGAACCAGATTTCCTTGCCGGCGAAGGGGCTTTCCATGGGTTCTCCTTGAGGGATCTTCGCTTCCGGCCGTTGTCACCGTCGATGGCACAACCTGCCGATGTGAACGTTCACAATCTACGCCCGTCCGGCGGCCGTGTCCAGCCGGTCGGCTCAGGTGACGAGGTGCCTGCCGAGGCGCTCTCTCGTGGTCTCGTCGAGGGGGGTCTTGCGACCGTCGAGGTCCGCGCAGACCAGGATGGTGCGGCCGCGCACAAAGAGGGTCCCGTCCTCCGCATCGAGAATCTCGGCAGCCAGGGTGATCGACGACGACCCCAGCGCCACCGGTGCGATTCGGACCTCGTAGGGCTCCATCCGGTGGTCCATCTGGGCCACGTAGTCCACGTCCTGGCGAGCCACCAGCCACAGATGCCGACTCCCCGCCGAGCCGGCGCGGGCCATGTCCGGATCCCACGCCGTCGTCGCAGAGATCCGCGCCTGCTGCAGGTAGTCGAACACCTTGGCATTGTTGATGTGGCCGTAGGAGTCCAGGTCCGTCCAGCGCACGGGCAACGGCACCCTCGTCCCGCGACCCTCGAGCGACGGCGCCGCCAGCGCCCTGAGCGGCTCGGCCTCCACGCGATGGGCCTGAAGGAACTCCCGGTACTCCGGGAGGATCCGCGTGGGCGCCTGCGCCTCGAAATCGAAGGGACAGAGCAGCGTCCGGGCGACGACGGCGAGCTCGCCCGCCTGGCGTAGCTCATAGGACAGCGCGATCCGCGCCGCGCCGAGCTCCGCCACGCCGAGCCGGACGTCCACGCCGTCGTCCGAATAGTCGATGGCCCGCCGATACTCCACCTCGTGGCCGACCACGACCACCCCGGCGTCCAGGAGGTCGGAGGCCGGGCCGCTGCGGAGGAACGCCACGCGGGCCTCCTGCAGGTAATCCACCACGATGGCGTTGTTCACGTGCCCCTGCGCGTCCAGATCTGACCAGCGCAGGGGGCAGCGGACCTCGAACACTCAGCCTTCCTGCGGGTACAGGGAGTTGACCAGGTCCGAGTACTTCTCCGTGACGATGGAGCGACGGATCTTCATGTTGGGCGTGACGCCCTCGTTGTCCACCGTCAGCTCGTGGTCCAGGATGGCGAACTGCTTGACCGTCTCCCACCGCTCGAGCTTGGCGTTGACGCGCTCCATCCAACGCTCGATCGAGGCCCGGATCTCGGGACGCCGGCTGAGCTCGGCGTAGCTGAGCCCGCCGTGCCCGTGGTTGTCCGCCCACTTCTGCAGCATCACCGGGTCCAGCACCACCAGGGCGGAGACGTATTTGCGGCCGTCGCCGATGGCGATCGACTGCGCCACGTAAGGGATGTTGGCCTGGATGGCGCTCTCCACCTTCTGCGGGGCCACGAACTTTCCGCCGGAGGTCTTGAAGAGGTCCTTCTTGCGGTCCGTGATCTTGACGTGGCCGGTCGGCGTGATCTCGGCGATGTCGCCCGTGTGGTACCAGCCGTCGGCGTCGAGCGCCTCCGCCGTCTCCTCGGGAAGGTTGTGGTACCCGGGTGTGATGATGGGGCCGCGCAGCAGCAGCTCGCCGTCGTCCGCCAGCTTCCGCTCGATGCCGGGCAGGATGGGGCCGACGGTGCCGAAGTGCGGGTCACGCGGGAGGTCGACGCCGGCGATGGCGCTGGTCTCGGTGGCGCCGTAGCCCTCCACGATGAGGATGCCCGCACCGTAGAACCACTGCTGCACCTGCGGCGAGAGCTTGGCCGCGCCGGAGATCATGAACTTGATGTTGCCGCCCAGCTTCTCCTTGAGCTTGGAGAAGACAAGCTTGTCCGCGACCTTGTACTGCAGCGCCAGGGCACCGGTCAGCGGGCGGCCCGCGAGGCGGTCGTCGATGGACTGGTAGCCCACGTGGAAGGCCCAGCGGGCGATCCTGCCCTTGAGCCCAGTGGACCCCGTCATGACGGCGGCACGGACCTTCTCGAAGATGCGGGGCGCGCCGCACATGAACGAAGGCTTCACGATGCCGAGGTTCTCGACGATCTTGTCGATGCGCCCGTCGACGGCGGAGGCGAAGCCGTAGTCGAGTTGAACGGCGATCAACGCCTTGCCGAAGACGTGGCTGAGCGGCAGCCACAGGTACTGCAGCTCGTCCGGGCCGATGATGTCCAGGTACTTGGTGGCGGCGCCCTCGTAGACCCAGGACATGTGGTTGAGCCGGACGCCCTTGGGCCGGCCAGTGGTGCCGGAGGTGTAGATCAGGGTGGACAGCGACTCCCGGTGGGTGGAGGAGACCGCCTCGTCGACGGCCTCGGGATGCTCGGCCAGGTAGCGCTCGCCGGATTCACGCAGGTGCTCGAAGGAGATGATCCGGTCGTCAAGGGTCAGGCCTGTGGTGTCGAACACGACGATGGTGTGCACCTGCGCATCGAACTCGGGCGTGTCGGTGAGCTTGGCCACCTGCTCGGCGTTCTCCGCCACGAAGATCACCGAGTCGGAGTCCTTGACGATGAAGTGGAGGTCCCAGGCCTGCGTGTTCGGGTACACCGTGGTGGTGGCCCCGGCGGCGAGCGCGATCGCGAGATCCATGAAGATCCACTCGATGCGCGTGTTGGAGCAGATCGCGACGCGCTGCTCGTACTGCAGACCGCGTGCGAGCAGTCCGGCAGCCAGACGTTCCACGACGTCGTTGGTCTCCTGCCAGGTCAGCTTCGTCCACCCGGCCGGCATGTCGGCCGCCGCCTCGGGATACATGAAGGCGAGCTTGTTGGGCGTCGCCTCAACGCGCCGCCGGAACATGTGGCCGACGCTGTCGGCCGCCTTCTCCAAGATGTCTTCACGAATACCCACGGTGGCAGTCCCTTCTCACTTTCAGCCAAGACTATCGGGGGTGGCATTGAGCGGGTAGGGGTTTGAGCCGTGGGCGAAGTATCGGCAGGGATACTTGAAAGCTTAACAACCTGCTAGACTGACGGAATGTCCGAACCAGTGAACGGGTGGCTCAGCGAGAGCCAGCAACGCGTCTGGCGGAGCTATCTCCTGGCCAAGACCCACATCGAGGAATACCTGGAGGAGGCCCTGCGCGACTTCGGGCTGAGCCTCGCCGAATACGAGCTGCTCGTGCGCCTGTCCGAGTCCCCGGACCATACCATCCGGATGGGGGAGCTGGCCGCCTCGGTCGGGCACTCGAGGTCGCGCCTCACGCACACCGTCAAGCGGATGGAGCAGGCGGGCTTCGTCAAGCGGACGTCGTGCGCCTCCGACGGTCGCGGGGTCCAGGCCACCATGACCCAGACTGGGTTCGATCTGTTGAAGAAGGCCGCGCCTGCCCATGTGGATTCGGTGCGGCGCGTGTTCGTCGACGCCATGTCCCCGGAGGACTATGTTGCGCTCGGGCGCGCGATGTCGGCGGTGTTGGCGGTGGCAGACTAGGGCGGGTGACCACCACCTCCGCGCCCCACGCTCAGCTGCTCGACCGCCTCGGGGACCTCGCGGGGATCGTCGACACCTCCACGCTCACCCGCGCTCTGTACTCCAGCGACTCCTCGCTGTACCGGGTGGCCCCGCAGGCGGTGGCCCATCCCCGCACCACCGAAGAGCTGACCTCGCTGGTGCGCGCAGCCCTGGACACCGGCACCCCGATCACCGCCCGCGGCGCGGGCACCTCCTGCGCCGGCAACGCCGTCGGCCCCGGCCTGGTCATCGACACCTCCCGGCATCTCAATCGGATCCACTCCATCGACCCGCAGACCCGCACCGCCGTGATCGATCCCGGCGTGGTACAGGAGCAACTGCAGATCGCCGCCCGGCCGTTCGGCCTGAGGCTGGGCCCGGATCCTTCCACCTCGAACCGGTGCACCGTCGGCGGCATGATCGGCAACAACGCCTGCGGCCCCCGCGCGCTCGGCTACGGCCGGATGGCGGACAACGTGGTCAGCTTGGACATCATCACCGGGAACGGCGAGCTGCTGACCCTCGGCGCCGACGACGTGCCCGAGCTGCGCTCGCTGGTGGCGGCCAACCTCGGGGTCATCCGCACCGAGTTCGGCCGGTTCACCCGCCAGGTCTCCGGCTACTCGCTCGAGCACCTGCTGCCGGAGCGGAAGTTCGACGTGGCGAAGTTCTTCGCCGGCACCGAGGGCACGCTCGGCGTGATCGTCCGCGCGACCGTTCGCCTTGTAGCCGACGCCCCCGAGCGGCTCATGGTGGCGCTCGGCTACCCGACGATGGCCGACGCGGGAGACGACATCGCCAACCTGCTGCGCTTCAAGCCCTCCGCGTGCGAGGGCCTGGACCGGCGCATCGTGGACGTGGTGGTCGCCAAGTCGGGCGCCGCCGCCGTCCCGCCACTGCCCGCCGGTGACGGCTGGATGTTCCTCGAGGTGGTCGGCGACGACGCCGCCGAGGTCCGCGCCAGGGCTGAGGCGCTGGCGGCCGCCGCGAAGGCCGGCGAGGGCTGGGTGGTCGACGATCCGGCCCTGGCCTCCCAGCTGTGGAAGATCCGCGCAGATGGCGCCGGCCTCGCGGGCGTCAGCCTGGCCAAGCCCGCCTACGGGGGCTGGGAGGACGCGGCGGTCCCGCCCGCCCAGCTCGGCCACTACCTGCGCGCGTTCGACGACCTCCTGGCCAGGTACGGCCTGCACGGCCTCCCCTACGGCCACTTCGGCGACGGCTGCGTGCACTGCCGGATCGACTTCCCCCTCACCGAACCCGACGGCGCCGCGCGGTACCGCGCCTTCGTCGAGGAGGCGGCCGCGCTGGTGGCGGGCTTCGGGGGCTCGATGTCCGGCGAGCACGGCGACGGACGCGCACGCTCGGCCCTGCTGCCGCACATGTACTCGCCCAAAGCGCTGGAGCTGTTCTCGGGCGTCAAGCAGATCTTCGATCCGAGGAACCTGCTCAACCCCGGGGTGCTCGTCGACCCCGCCCCCGTGGAGGCCGATCTCAGGATGGTGGCCGCCAGCCGGTCACCGTTGTCACTGTCGGAGCCTGAGTTCGTCGAGCAGGTCCACCAGTGCAGCGGGGTGGGCAAGTGCCTGGCGGACACCACGGGCGCAGGCGGGGTGATGTGCCCGAGCTTCCAGGCCACCCGCAACGAGAAGGACTCCACGCGTGGCCGGGCGCGGGCGCTCCAGGAGATGGTCAACGGTTCGCTGATCACCCAGGGCTGGCGCTCCCCCGAGGTGCACGCCGCGCTGGACCTGTGCCTCTCCTGCAAGGGCTGTGCACGCGACTGCCCCACCGGCATCGACATGGCCGCCTACAAGGCCCGCGTCACCCACGAGCGATACAAGGGCAGGCTCCGCCCCCGCAACCACTACGCGCTGGGCTGGCTCCCCCGCTGGGGTCGGCTCATCACCGCCATCCCCGGGCTGGGCTCGCTGATCAACGTGGTGGGCAAGACCCCCGGGCTCGGGCGGCTGCTGCGATGGGGGGCCGGCGTGGACGCCCGCCGCGACATTCCCCGCTTCGCCAACCGCAGCGCCCGGAGCCGGATGCCCGCGGTGCCCGCGGGCAGCAAGGGTCGGGTCCTCATCTGGGTGGACTCGTTCTCGGACTGCTTCGAGTCCACCTCGTTCGCCGCCATGGTCCAGGTGCTGGTGCGGCTCGGCTACGAGCCCGAGGTCCTGAACGAGAACGCCTGCTGCGGCCTGACCTGGATCTCCACCGGTCAGCTCGACGGCGCCCGCCGTCAGCTGACCAACGCCGCGGCCGTCCTGGCCCCGTACGTGCGCGACGGGGTGCCGATCGTCGGAGTCGAGCCCTCCTGCACCGCAGTCTGGCGCAGCGATGCCCCCGAGCTTCTCCCGGACAACGCCGACGTCGCCGCGCTCGACGGCACAGTGCTGACTCTGGCCGAGTTCCTGGCCACCGACGCCGACTTCCGCGCCCCGGACCTCACGGGTCACACCATCGTCGCTCAGCCCCACTGCCACCATGCCTCGGTCATCGGCTGGGGACACGACAAGGCGCTCATCGAGTCCACCGGCGCCCGGCTCGTCGCGGTGGGCGGCTGCTGCGGCCTGGCCGGAAACTTCGGCGTCGAGCGGGGGCACCACGACGTGAGCGTGAAGGTGTTCGAGCACGACCTCGGCCCCGCCGTCGAGGCACACCCGGACGCGATCGTGCTGGCGGACGGATTCAGCTGCCAGACCCAGCTCACCTCCCTGGCAGGTCGGTCCTCGATGTCATTGGCGGAGCTGCTCGCCACCCACTGATCGCGGCGCGCCGGAACTCACATGCAACCGGCACCCTCCCCCCGGGCGTAGACAGGACACATCACTCACAACGCCAAGAAGGAGGGGGAGGGACGTGGACGAAGCCCAATTCGACCGGTTCTACGCGAACTCGTATTCCAAGCTCGTGGGCCAGGTCTATGCGATGTGCGGCAACCTGGCCGAGGCCCAGGACTGCGTCCAGGAGGCGTTCATCCGGGCGTGGGACCATCGCAGCCAACTCGACGTGCTCCGCAGCCCGGACGCCTGGGTGCGCACCACCGCCTACCGCCTGGCCGTGAGCCGCTGGCGCAAGGCGCGCCGCGCGTTCCGGCAGCCGGACCGGGCACTCGAGCCCGAGCGCACCCTTGAGCCCACCCCGGACCGGGTCGCCATCAACCGCGCCCTCGAGCAACTGCCTGACGCCCAGCGTCGGGCGATCGTGCTCTACCACCTGTGCGATCTGAGCGTCAGCGAGATCGCGCAGGAGGTGGGCTCCCCCACCGGGACCGTCAAGGCCCGGCTCGCCCGCGGGCGCCAGACACTCGCCCGCCTGCTCAACACCGATCTGGAGGTTCGTCATGCCTGAACACATCCCCCAACTCGACGACCTCGCGGCCCAGGCTCAGGAGGCCCCCATGCTCCCCGCTCACGAAGTCCGTCGTCTCGGCGACCGCCGTCGCACCACGCGACGCGCGGGCTTGGCCGTGGCCGCGGTCGGCGCCGTCGCCGCGCTCGGCGTGGGCGTCTGGGCCGTCACTCCCCTGCTCCGCGGGGCCGACAACCCCGACTGGGCCGCCTCGCCCAGCCCGACCGTCAGCCCGACCGTCAGCCCCACTGCCTCGCCGGACCCGACGCCCTCGCCGAGCCCGACGGATGCGCCGTCGCCCACCGCGCCGGCCGTGCCGGTGCCGCCGACGTGGGCGAACGTGCCCACCGCCGCTCTGATGTACCCGTACGGCTCCTCACCGCTGGTCGGGGTGCTGTCCGAGAGCGAGGCGATGGGTGAGACCGCCAAGGGACTGTGCGACCGCGGTGAGTGGGGCAGTCCCACCACCACCCTGGTCCGCTCGTTCGGGATCGAGGGCGAGCTGCCCACCTACGCCATCGTGCTCGGGTACGCCGACGAGGCTGCCGCCTCCGAGGGTTTCGACCAGATCCACACCGCCGCCGTCGAGTGCGAGTCGATCATGACCGAGGCCGGCTGGGACCGGGTGAGCTCGGCCGAGGACACGAGGCTGCCGTTCGACGGCTCCACCGTCGAGGAGGAACCCACGCGCGCCGCCTACTTCTTCGGCATGGCCGTCATGGAGGGTGAGGACGTCGGCGTGTTCAACGACACCCTGGTGATGCAGGCCGGCGAGCGCGTGGTGTGGCTGGTCAGCACCTTCGAGGGCATGGACAACAACTGCTCGGTCCTGGCCAACGACGACGCCGGCCAGTGCTCGTTCGCCAAGTCGATGCCGGAGGTGCTCGAGCTCCTCGTCAAGTAGCAGCCCGAAACACGAGCGGCGTTTCCCGGCCCGGACCGGGAAACGCCGCTCGTGCGATGGGGGGGTCAGGCGTTTCGGACGCTGGCCCGGCTCAGGAAGCTCCAGGCCCCTGCCAGCGAGATGGCGGCCAGCACCGTGAGAGCCACACCGGCCCACAGCACTGAGAACCACCCCAGGAACGCCTCCAGTCTCGGCATGACCAGCAGGATCCCCGCCAGGACCAGCACGACGAACGCCCCGCAGATGATCATCGGTCCACGGTTGCCGAACCTCAACCAGGAGGCGCCGGACAGGGCGCCGAGGGCCAGGCTGGCCAACACCCCACTGGGGACCACGGTGAGGAAGTGCGCCCAGTCGCCGGCCCCGAGCGCCCAGATGTCGAGGGTGTGCGCGCCCATGAACCAGTGGTTCGTGGCCTTCTCCAGCGCAAGGAGCAGGGAGAGCAGGACCGAGAGGTAGGCGGTCTGCAGGAGGAAGTACAGGCCGGTCCCGATGACGTACTGCCGACGCGTCGTGCCCAGGGCCAGGGCAAAGGCGAAGCACGCCACCGAGGACTGCACCCCGAGCGCGATGAGGAAGCCGATGAGAGTCCAGAGGATGCCCTGGCTGTTGCGCAGCCCGTCGGCGATCTCCGGGTCGAGGGTGTCCACGCCGGCCAGCCTCATCGCGAACGTGATGACGACCATGACCGCGACCACCCCGAGGCTCAGCCAGAGCGGCATCAACCACGTCGTCGACCGGCGGGAGACGTGCAGCGCAAAGACGTCGAGCGCGCGCTTCATGACGAGACCTCCTTCGTGTGCAGCCCGTAGGCCGCGACCAGTTCGTGCAGCGAAGCGGGCTCCGTCGTCAGGCCGGCTGCGGCGGCCTCGTGTGCCAGGTCCGTCGTCGCGGTGACGACGGCTGTGCCCAGCACCCCGAGCGAGTTGCGGTGCAGCACCGCATGGTTGGCGGTGACGCGTTCGATGGCGTCCATCCGGCCGCTCAGCCGCAGCGCCCTGCCCCTGAGTTCGTCGACCTCGGCGTCCTCGCGCACCCGGCCGTGGTCCAGCACGATCACCCTGCTCAGCAGCTCCTCGATCTCGTCGATGAGGTGCGTGGACACGACGATGGTGCGGGGATGGGCGATGTAGTCGCGTAGGAGCAGGTCGTAGAAGAGCATGCGCGCCGTGGCGTCGAGGCCGAGGTACGGCTCGTCGAAGAACGTCAGGGGTGCCCGAGAGGCCAGCCCCACGAGGATGCCCACGGCGGACAACTGGCCGCGCGAGAGCTTGCGGATGTCGCGGTCCGTCGGAAGTTCGAAGGTGTCGACGACGCGGGCGGCGAGGTCCGCGTCCCAGGACGGGTAGAAGCGTGCGCCCGTATTCAGGAGGTGGGGCACACGGAACTCGTCCGGGTAACGCTGGTTGTCGCGGACGAAGCAGGTCTGGCCGAGCACCCGTTCGTTCTCCCGCGGGTCCTCCCCGAGCACCCGGACCGTGCCGGACGTGGGTGTCTCATGGGCGGTGATCAGCGACATCAGAACGGTCTTGCCGGCGCCGTTGCGCCCGAGCAGCCCGGTGATCGCGTCGCGTTCGATGGAGAGGGTCACACCGTCTAGAGCGGTGACCGGCCCGTAGCGCTTGGTGAGGCTGCGGGCCTCGATGGCTGCACTCATGGGGTGGCTTCCTTTCGCAGCAGGTCGACGAGGGTGTCGGGGTGAATGCCGAGGGTGCGCGCCTCGGCGAGGAGGGGCACGACGAATCGGGCGGTGAAGGCTGTGCGGCGTGCGGTGCGAATGAGGTCCAGTGCACCGTCGGCGACGAACATGCCCACACCCCTTCGTTTGACCAGGACCCCCTGGTCTACGAGGAGAGAGACGGCCCGGTTGGCCGTGGCGGGGTTGATGCGGTGGAAGACGGCGAGCTCGTTGATGGAGGGCACCTGATCACCCTCCGCGTAGACGCCGCGCAGCACGTCGTCACTCAGCGAGTCGGCGAGTTGCTGAAAGATCGGTGATGCGTCGTCGAACACGTCCCGCTCCTTCTTGGTTACTTAGTACACCAACTAACCTAGCAACCATGTCGACGATCTGCAAGACCCGGGAACGACGAAGGCCGTCCCCGAGGGGACGGCCTGTCGTACAGGGGTGGTCAGCGGGTGAGCCGCCGGTGGGTCGAACGGTGCGGGCGGGCCGCCTCCGGGCCGAGGCGCTCGAGCTTGTTCACCTCGTAGTCGGCGAAGTTGCCCTCGAACCAGAACCAGCGCGGCGTGCCGTCCTCGTCCTCGCCCTCCCAGGCGAGCATGTGGGTGGCGACGCGGTCCAGGAACCAACGGTCGTGGGAGATCACGACGGCGCAGCCGGGGAAGTCCAGCAGTGCGTCCTCGAGGCTGGAGAGGGTCTCGACGTCCAGGTCGTTGGTGGGCTCGTCGAGGAGCAGCACGTTGCCGCCCTGCTTGAGGGTGAGTGCCAGGTTCAGGCGGTTGCGCTCACCGCCGGAGAGGATGCCTGCCAGCTTCTGCTGGTCCGGCCCCTTGAACCCGAACGACGCGACGTAGGCGCGCGAGGGCATCTCGAAGTTGGCCACCTTGATGAAGTCCAGGCCGTCCGAGACCACCTGCCACACGTTGTCCTTCGGGTTGAGACCCGAACGGTTCTGGTCCACGTAGCTGAACGAGACCGTCTCGCCGATCTTGACCGAGCCCGAGTCCGGCTCCTCGAGGCCCGTGATGGTCTTGAAGAGGGTGGTCTTGCCGACGCCGTTGGGGCCGATGATGCCCACGATCCCGGCGCGCGGGAGGGTGAAGGAGAGGTCCTTGATGAGCACGCGGTCCCCGAAGCCCTTAGTCAGCTTCTTCACCTCGAGGACGATCGAGCCCAGGCGGGGGCCCGGCGGGATGTTGATCTCTCCCGTGTCGAGCTTGCGATCGCGCTCGGCCTCGGCCGCCATCTCCTCGTAGCGCTGCAGGCGCGCCTTGCTCTTGGCCTGGCGGGCCTTGGGCGAGGACCGCACCCACTCGAGTTCCTTCTCCAGGATCTTGGCGCGCTTGGCGTCCTTCTTGCCCTCGATCTGGAGGCGCTGGCGCTTGGTGTCGAGGTAGGTGGAGTAGTTGCCCTCGTAGGGGTGGAGCTTGCCGCGGTCCACCTCGCAGATCCATTGCGCCACGTTATCGAGGAAGTACCGGTCGTGCGTGACGGCCAGGACAGCGCCCGGGTAGGCCTTGAGGTGGCCCTCCAGCCAGTTCACGGACTCGGCATCCAGGTGGTTGGTGGGCTCGTCGAGGAGCAGGAGGTCCGGCTGCTGCAGGAGCAGCTTGCACAGCGCCACCCGGCGGCGCTCGCCGCCGGAGAGCACGTCGACGATGGCATCCGCCGGCGGGCACTGGAGCGCGTCCATCGCCTGGTCCAGGCGGGCGTCGACGTCCCATGCCTCGTGCGCGTCGAGGTAGGTCTGGAGGTCCCCCATCTCGACGAGCAGGGCGTCGAAGTCCGCATCCGGCTCGGCCATCTCGTGGCCGATCGCCTCGAAGCGGGCCATCTTCGCCTTGATCTCGGCGACGGCCTCCTCCACGTTCTCCTGAACCGTCTTGCCCTCGGTGAGCGGGGGCTCCTGGAGCAGGATGCCGACGGTGGCCCCCTTCTGCAGCTGCGCATCCCCGTTGTTGGGGCGGTCCATGCCCGCCATCAGCTTGAGCATGGTGGACTTGCCGGCGCCGTTGGGGCCGACGATGCCGATCTTCGCGCCGGGGTAGAAGGAGAGGGTGACGTTGTCAAGGATGACCTTGTCGCCCACCGCTTTGCGCACGTTGTGCATGGTGTAGATGAACTCAGCCACTTGAAAGCCTTTCGAATTGACCGCACGCCAGTATGCCAGCAATCCCCAGGAGACCCGATTCGGCGGTGTGGCCTCAGAGCAGACGGTCCAACGCGGCCCGGGCGGCGGCGTAGAGGGCCACCTCACCCTCAGCGGGCCGCAGCACCAGCTCGTGGGCCACCGTCGCGACGGAGGCCTCCAGCGCCTTCTTCGCCCTGCGGGCGGCGCGGTTGGCCGATGCGCCGATGGCCAGCTGCGACCCGAAGGACAAGAGGATCCCGGCAGCCACCCCGCCCAGCGCAAGCACCGTGGGCAGCGGCACCCGCGGGCCGTCCGCGGGTCCGACGGGCACCGTGGTCAGCTGCCCCAGTCCGAAGTAGGAGAGGACCACGTTGAGCGTGAGCCAGCCGAGACCCACCACGACGGCGCCGATGAGGAGCCACTGCAGGACGCGGATCACCTGCCACCACAGCGGCGTCCGCGACACCCGCAGGTCTGTGGCGACGACGGCGCGGTCCAACTCGTCGGCCAACGTGTCTTCGTTGCTGCGCACGGCCCGGCCAATGGCCTCCTGCCACACCGGCGGCATCCCCTCGCCCAGCTCGGCCGCGACTGCCCGGAGGCCGGAGGACTGCTGCGCGCCTGCCGCGGCTGAGCGGGCCGGCAGCGAGCTGCGCGTCAGCGCCGGGCCCTCCAGCTGCGCCTTCTCCTTCGGCGCGCCGAGCCGCAGTCGCTTGAGGGGGTCCGGCCGGAGCCTTCCGAGCCACTTGACCAGGGGCCAGCCGGTGTGGAGCTGGCCACGGTGGCGCACAGAGGTTCGCACGGCGTCGACGACGATGGGAACACCGGCGGCACCCGACAGGTCGGCGGTGAGTCGGCTGACGGTGCTCTTGTCCGCGGTGCCGACCCGTCCACGGCCGACGGCCTCGTCCAGCGCCCCGGCCGCGACACTCACGTCCGCGGCCAGCCGGGCGGCAGCGGCCCGCTTCCCGGCCGCCACTCGAGCCAGGTGGTCGCGCAGCTCGGCCACGCCCGTGCCGGTGACGGCGCTGGTGGCGATCAGCGGCACGTCGTCCAGGCCGTCGTCGACCAGCAGCCGGCGGATGTGGGCCAGGCACAGTTCGAGCTGGGCCGGGGTGAGCCGGTCCGCCTGGTTGAGCACCACCGTGATCACCTCGCGGTGCTGGGCAAGGGGGCGCAGGTAGTTCTTGTGCAGCGCCGCGTCGGCGTACTTCTGCGGATCGAGCACCCAGACGAACTGGTCCACCACACCCACCATGCGGTCCACCTCCACGCGGTGCGACGAGGCCGTGGAGTCGTGGTCCGGGAGGTCCAGCAACACCAGATCCGCCATCCGCGGCTCCGGCGGGGCCACCTCGTGGCGGCGTTCAACGCCGAGGAAGTCCAGCAGCGCGACGTTGGTGGCGGAGAAGCTGGCCGCCAGCGTGGTGGAGGTGGTGGGGCGGCGGGGGCCCTGTTCGGCCAGCCGCGCGCCGGTGAGCGCGTTGAACAGCGACGACTTCCCGGAGCCGGTGGCGCCGGCCAGCGCCACCACGGACTGCTCGCCGGCGGCGAGACGGCGCCCGGCGCGCCCGAGGACGTCCAGGGTTCGCCGCTCCACCTCCTCGGGAATGCGCCCGGCCACCAGGTCCAGCGCCTCGCGCAGCACCTCCAGCTGCTGGGCGACGGCGGCCATCAATCCATCCCCACGGGCTTGGTCAGGTCGTCGAACGCGTCCCGGGCGGCCGACCGGAGGGAGCTGCGGGCGGCCTCGAGCCCGGCCGCGGCCCCCGCTTCCACGGCCAGCGAGTCCAGCACCTCGGTGTAGCGGGCGAGCTCGAGCCCCAGGGCGCCGTCGACGCGGGCCTCCAGCTCCCGCCGCGCCTGCTCGGCCAGCTTGCGGACGGCGTCCTCGCCGAAGACGGCCTCCAGGAGGCGCTGGGCCAGGACCGAGGCGCCGCCCGCGATGCCCACCTCGGCGCCGGTGAGGCCGCCGGTGAGCGTGAACACGTAGATGATGAGCGCGGCGCCGACGGCGTTGGTGCCGAGCGCCAGGAACCGGGCCCGCATCCGCCGCCCGCGACCCTGCTCCTCGACGAGTTGAAGCACGTCGGACTGCCAGGCCCGGATGGCGGCGGCCGCGGCCTCGTCGAAGCCTGCCGACGCGGTGGCCAGCGAGGGTTCGGCGACGATGATGTCGCGGCCCCATCGGGTGTGCGACCACGCCACGGCGGTGGCCTCGGCGGCCCGCTCGCCGGCGTCCTTGACGACGGCGGCCAGGTTGTCCGAGATGGCCACCTCGACGGCTTGGACGCGCTCGTCGCCGGTGAACCAGCCGGTGATCCGGTCTCGGAGAGCGCCGATGCGCTGTTCGACTGTGCGCATGAACTCGCCGGTGCCCACCAGGTCCTGCCAACGGCTGAGGATTTCGCCGCGCAGCATGGTGCCGTCGCCGGCGGCCTGGCTGACGTCCGCCGCGGACTGGCGGTAGGCGCGGGCGGCCTGCTCACGGAGCTCCTCAATGGCGGCCTCCTGGCGCGCCATTCCCTCGCCGAGGTCCTTCAGCTGGGTGTCGATGGAGCGCACTGACCCCGCCAGTGTCTGTACCGCCACCTGGGAGCGGGCCTCGGACTGGGCGGCGAGGGACTCCAGCCAGTGCCGGATGCCTGCCACATCCCCGGCCGGGAGCATGCCGTCCGGCGGCAGCGAGCGTTCCACGACGGCGAACAGCTTGGCCGAGGCCAGCCCGCGCTCGGCCAGCATCTCGGCGAGGTGACCGGAGACCTCGCCGACGGCGCCGGGCGGGCATCGGTTGACGATGACGCCGACGACGGTGTTGCGCTCGGCGGCGGCGGCCAGGTAGTCCCAGGGCACGGCGTCGGCGTAGCGGGCGGCCGAGGTGACGAACAGCCACAGGTCCGCGGCCAGCAGGAGCTGGCGCGCCAGGGTGCGGTTGGCGTCGTCGACCGAGTCGATGTCTGGCGCGTCGAGCAGCGCCAGGCCCGGCTTGAGGTCCGGGAAGGAGACGATGTGCAGGGCGCGCGAGTCGTGCAGCTGGGTGTCGGTGCGCACCAGCGCGGGCAGCACCTGGTCGCTGCGGAACCAGGCCTCGTCTGCCGGGTTGCACACCAGCACCGGGGACTTGGTGGTGGGGCGCAGGACGCCGGGCCTGGTGACGGAGGCCCGCAGCAGGGAGTTGACGAGGGTGGATTTGCCTGCGCCTGTGGACCCGCCGACGACGGCCAGCAGCGGGGCGTCGAGGCGCGAGGCGCGCGGAAGGAGGTAGTCGCGCACCTGGTGACCCAGCGAAACCGTCATGGCCCGCAGCTCCTCGGCTCCTGGCAGAGGCAGCGGGAACTGGGCGCCGCCGAGGGCGTCGTCGAGTTGGTGGAAGGCCCGGGCGAGGCTGTCTGCGCCGCTCATCGGGGCCAGTTCCCGCCCACGCCGGCGGGGCCGGGCGCCTGGGGTGGCGGATAGCTGCTGGTCAGCGGGCCAGGGGTGGCGCCGTCGGGCGGTGGGGGCGGCAGGGACCGGGTGCGGCGGCGCTCGATCAGGCGCAGGCCGGTGGTGTCGGTGAGGGCCTTGCCGCGGAGGGCGTCGATCTCGTGGACGAGGTCTCGGGCGTGCAGGTCCCCCGCCTCGTCGACGACGCCGCGCGTCATGGAGTTGCGGAGGTAGGCCAGCTCGGTGACGCGCCGCACCAGGGTGGCCGTGTGCCACCAGGTGCGGGGCCCTCTGAAGAGGGCGAACCAGAGCAGCTTGAGCCGCTTGAGGGGGCCGCCGAACACCGCGACATCCTGCTCGGTGAGCCATCCGGCGCGCTGATAGTCGGTGAGCCGGGCCCGGATCAGCTGGCCGTTTCCGACGACGCTGACGATCAGGGAGATGATGATCACACCGACGAGCGCGAGGGCGAGGTACCAGGCCCGCTGCAGCTGGTCCATGGGATTGGTGGAGGCGAGGCCGTTGAACAACATGTGGCCGGCGCAGGCGAGCAGGAAGCCGCCCACCGGGGCCAGGACGCGCACGATCCTGCTGCGCGCGCCCAGCCCGATGACCAGGCCCGAGGCCGTCATCAGGGTGAACAGCGGATGCCCGAACGAGGTGTAGACCCCGCGCAGCATGACCAACTCCATCATGGTCTCGTCCGGGTTGGCGATGGTGATGTCGTTGGTGGCCTGCATCCACACGCGGGCGTAGTAGATGATGTTCTCCGTGAAGGCGAAGCCCGCCGCGGACAGGCCCGCCAGCGCCACCATGCTCAGCCGCGACACCAGCCGCCGCCGCATGAAGATCACCAGCACCACGAGGATCGTGGCCTTGGACAGCTCCTCGATGAACGGCGCCGAGAACACCGCCGCGCGTGATCCGGTGTCCGAGTTGGCTTCTGTGGTGGCCATCATCTCCGCGGCCCACGAGTTGACGTGGATGGACACCCAGGTGGAGGCGCAGGCTCCCCACAGGAACGTCAGCAGCCAGGCAACCGGCGATGATGCCCGGAAGCGGTCCAGCCAGATGAACAGCGCCGAGTAGGCCAGCGCCGTCCACATCGCCCAGAAGGCGGCCTTGCGGAACGCCTCCGTGGTGATGCCGAGGGTCTGGGTGCCGTCCTCGAACGTCTGCGGCGGAGCCAGAATCCAGTACTGGGCGTAGACGAAGTACGCGTAGGCCGGGAGGAGGACGAGCGTCATCCAGAACAGCGGATTGGCGAGCATGCGCCGGTACCACGGGCGGGCATCCGGCACGGGCAGCCCGTTGAGGCGTCGCTGCCTGGTGGCGATCTCCGCGGTAGTCATGATGGCGACAGCCTACCCGCCGCGCCTCCGGGACCGGCGAGATGCCGTTACGGTGTGGCCATGCAGAGCTTCTTCGCCTCCATGACGCCCTGGGACCAGCCCGATGGCTCACTCCACGTCTACGTGTTGCCCGACGACGAGGCCGCGGACCGCCTGGAGGACCTGCAGTCCCGGCTGGCCGGGGTGCCGAACCTCCCCGTGATGCCGCGCGCGTGGCTGCACTTCACCGTCAACCGGTTGGCCCAGTTCGACGATCTGTCGATGGCCGAGCTGACGCGCCTCGGCGACGCCCTCACCGTCGAGCTGGCCGGCGTCCCGGCATTCGATCTGGAGGTGGGGGCGCCGGAGGTGCACGACGTCGCCGTCGAGTGTGTCGCGGGGTCCACGTCCGGGTGGGAGTCGCTGGTCGACGCGGTGCGCCGCGCCGCCCTGGCCACGTTCGGGGGCACGATGCCCGACCGCCCGTACGCGCCGCACGTGACGCTGGCCTATGCCACAGGGGAGGTCTCCGACGACGAGGTGCGGGGCAGGCTGACGGGCGCTGCGCCGGTGGGTCGGATGCGGGTGGCGACGGCGCACCTGCTGTCCGTGACAGTGCGCCCGGAGCTGGGGTGGTTCGACTTCATCGAGTTGGCCAATTGGTCTCTGCCAACGACGGCGCCCCAGGCAGGACTCGAACCTGCGACCGGCTGATTAGAAGTCAGATGCTCTATCCGCTGAGCTACAGGGGCTGGTCACCTGAGTGTAACGGGCTTGGCCCGAGGGCCTAGATTTGGCTCCCATGAGCGAGAAACTGGTGTGGGTCGACTGCGAGATGACCGGCTTGGACGTCGTCGAGGACGCGATGATCGAGGTGGCCGTGCTCGTCACCGACGGCGACCTCAACGTGCTGGGCGAGGGTGTGGACATCCTCATCAAGCCCAGCAACGCGGCCCTGGCGCAGATGGGGGACTTCGTCCGCGCCATGCACACCAAGTCCGGCCTCCTCGATCAGCTGCCCCTGGGCGTGACCATGGCCGAGGCCACCGAGCAGGTGATGGACTACGTCCGGACCCACGTGCCGGTCGCCCGCAAGGCTCCGCTGGCGGGCAACACCATCGGGACGGACCGCGCGTTCCTCGCCCGCGACATGCCGGAGCTGGAGCAGTGGGTGCACTACCGCAACGTGGACGTGTCCACCATCAAGGAGCTGTCGAAGCGGTGGTACCCGCGGGTGCACTACGGCGCGCCGAAGAAGGCCGGCAACCACCGGGCTCTGGCGGACATCCAGGAATCCATCGAGGAGCTGCGCTACTACCGCGAGGCGGTCTTCGTGCCGCCGCCAGGTCCGTCGCCGACGGAGCTGCGCGCCATCGCGGAGCGCCATCGCGGGACCCTCACCGGGGCCGCAGGAGAGGCAATTTCGCAGGGCCACTAGGGGTGCGCTATTGTTTCTCAGTCGTCGCGCCCCTGTGGGCTTGACGGCAACATGGTGGGTATAGCTCAGCTGGTAGAGCACCTGGTTGTGGTCCAGGGGGCCGCGGGTTCAAGTCCCGTTACTCACCCCACGCAGAACCCGCCCCGAGCATCTCGGGGCGGGTTTTCTGCGCCATCGGCGCTCACACGGCCAGGTCGCGGTCCGCGAAGAGGCGATAGGTCCCGGCGACGGCAAGCGCGATGATGCCGACAGACAGTGCCACGAACACCGGGTCCAGGGCGCCGTCAGCCATCAGCGTGGCCGCGTCGAAGTACTTGAACGGCGTCAGGAACCTCAGGAAGGCGAGGTCCTCGTTGAGGTTGACCAGGTAGTAGACGAGGAAGGTCAGGAACATCACCGAGGTAGACCTTGAGGCGGCCAGCTTCGGGCGCCTCGATGCACCCGCCACGAGGGCGCCCACCGCCAGGAAGATGAGCTGCAGGAACAGCAGCCCCACCATCAGGACGGCCACCTCATCGCTGGAGGACCGCCCGTCGCCGAAGAAGCCGACGAAGTAGAGCGACGAGGCGGTGGTCACGAGGTTGAGGACAAGGACATTGACCAGGCCGGCGAGCAGCTTGCCGGTCAGCGCACGGCCACGGGTGATGGGCTTGGCGAACAGGAACTCGGAGGTCCTGTCCCGCTCCTCCTTCGAGATGAGGGTGGAGCCGAGGAGGACGGCGTGTACGGCCCCCATCACGGCCACGTACAGGAACAGCACACCGTAGAACCCGCTCGCCGTCGACAGGTCGAAGCCGGTCATCCCGAACACCACCAGGACCGCCCTCGGCAGAGTGGCCATCAAGGCCTCGACGGACTCTCCCGCCTCCTCGTAGCCGGCGAACTTCGCCATGCCGGCGCCGACGAGGGCCACCATCCCCAGCGACCAGAAGAGCAGCCCCAGGCGGTGCACCTTCAACTCACGCAGAAAGACGTTCATCCTTTTCTCCTACGCCGACGCCCGCACGTCTTTGCGCACGTAGATCAGATAGCTCAGGCCGATCGTGACGACCACGAAGACGGACAGCACGATCAGCGGTGCGGTCGCCAGACTCGAGTTGGCGATGATGTGCTCGGTCTCGAAGTACTTGAACGGCGTCAGGAACCAGGCTTCGTCGTTGGCCACGACGTCGCCCACCACGCCGACGATGTAGAACGCGAAGACCGTCGGCAGGGACACCGCGACAACCGACTTGATCCTGGGGATCGTGACGGCGAACAGCGCCCCGAGCGCCAGGAAGAACAGTTGCACCAGGAAGAGCGTGGACGCCATCACGAGGAAGGTCCGGGCCGAGAAGGCCTCCTCGGACATGACACGCGCCACCGCGTAGGCGACGGTTGCGAAGACGAGATTGGTGAGGATGAGCAGCGCCAGAGCCGCGCCGAGCTTGGCGGTGACCACGCGGGACCTGGTGACGGGCTTGGTCAACAGGAAGTCCGCCGTCTTTCCCGAGGTCTCCTTGGAGATGATCCCGGTGCCGAGGTTCATCGCCTGGATGGATCCGGCGAGGATCGCGAAGCTGAGCAGGTATCCGAAGAAGCCGAAGATGGTGAAGAAGCTCGCAAGCGAGATGTTCAAGGCGTCCATCACCACCGCGGGGAACTGCTCGAACACCTGCCGGGTCACCGCGACATCCGCGGTGAAGGCGGGATAGAGGGCCATGAACACGACCAGGATCGAGGAGAGGGAGATGACCCAGGTGATCGTCGACCCCCGGTAGGCCCTGAGCTCTCGGAGGAAGACGTTCACCGCTCGTCCCCCCTCTGGTAGTAGTGCAGGAAGATCTCCTCCAGGTCCGGTTCCTCGACGAGGAGGTCGACGAGGTCCTGCTCGGCGAGCATCCTCGTCACCTCGTTGATGCGGCCGCGGTACAGGAAGCTCGCCGTGTGGTTGGCCACCACGAGGTCGCTCACGCCCTCGATCCCGAAGCGCGACGGGTCCGGCGGCTCCGCCAGCTCCACCGTGAAGCGCTTGGTCTGGTTCTCGAGCAGCGTCCTGATCTCCTCGACCTTGATGATCGAGCCCTCCTTGATGATGGCCACCCGGTCACAGAGCCGCTGCACCTCCCCCAGGATGTGCGAGGAGAACAGGATGGTGGCGCCCCTCTGGTTCTCCTCCCTCAGCCGGTGGAAGAACTGCTGCTGGATGAGCGGATCCAGGCCGCCGGTGGGCTCGTCGAGGATGATCAGCTTCGGCTCGTGGGCCAACCCCTGGATGATCCCGACCTTCTTCTTGTTGCCGTAGGACAGGTCGTCGATCTTCTTCTTGAGGTCCAGGTCGAACATCTCGGCGAGCTCCCGGATCCTCGCCTCGGTGACCTTCCGGTCCTTGGCGTAGAAGCTCGCCGAGTACTTCAGGAGGTCGATCACCCGCATGTCGTCGTAGTAGAAGACTTCAGAGGGCAGGTATCCGACCTCCTGCCGGATCTCGGGCCCGAACTGGGTGATGTCCTTGCCGAACACGGTCGCGGAGCCGCTGGTGGGGTGGATCAGGCCGAGCAACGTTCTGATGGTGGTGGACTTGCCGGCCCCGTTGGGTCCGATGAAGCCGTAGATCTCGCCGTCCAGCACCGACATGTCGACATCGACGATGCCGCGGGCGCTGCCGTAGGATTTGGTCAGCTTCTGCGTCTCGATGACGTACATCTCTGCTCCGATGAGCGGTGGAAACCACCTCCAATCGTAGCCATCCACGGTTGACGGAGTGAGCTTCGGGCCACACTGGGATCATGACCGCGATCACTGTCGTGCAGGGCGACATCACCGAACAGAGCGTGGACGCGATCGTCAACGCCGCCAACAACCGGATGCGCGGAGGCGGGGGCGTCGACGGCGCCATCCATCGAGCCGGCGGCCCCGCGATCCTCCGCGACTGCATCGCCCGGTTCCCGACCGGGCTCGCCACAGGAGACGCGGGATGGACCACAGGCGGCGACCTGCCGGCCCGCTGGGTGATCCACACCGTCGGCCCCAACTATGCCGCCGGGCAACGCGACCGCGCCCTGCTGGAATCCTGCTATCGCCGCGCGCTGCAGGTCGCCGACGAGCTCGGGGCCCGCAGCGTGGCGTTCCCGCTGATCAGCGCCGGCGTGTACGGCTGGCCGCTGAGCGACGCCGTGGCCGCGGCCGTCGAGAGCATCGCGTCGGCGTCGACCCGGGTCGACGAGGTGAGGATCGTGACGCCCGCCCAGAGCACGCTGGAGGAGGTCCGGCAGGCGCTCGCGGCGGGGACGCCGCTGCGCATCCTCCGGGGGGTGCGCGCGCTGCACGAGCGCGGCTACCACCGCATCCGGGTCTGGCCGAGCATCAGCCCCTCGGGCATGCATTGGCGGGCCACCCTCACCGCGACGGATCCCGGTGCGGATCGCCCGCCACGCGAGGTGCTCCGCTACACCACCGGCGACCTGACGGGATTCGCCGGCGGGGAGGTCACCCTCGCCGCCGGCCCCGAGGAGGTGGCCGAGCTCATCCTCGGCCAGTGGCCGGGGCTCAGCGCCACGCACGACGATCCCGCCTACGTCGAGTGGTTCGCCGGGCTGCTGAGCCGCGTTGAGGAGGCCGGACGGCTGCCCCTCGCCTCCGCTGACTACTTCGACGACTCAGCAGGCTGGGAGATCGGCTGGGGAAGCGGTGTTCGGTACCCCCACCCACCGGGCGGGGCTTGATGCGGTCAGAAGACCGGACGCCCGCCGGTGACCCCGATCACGGTGCCGCTGACGTAGGACGCCTCGGCCGGGCTGGCGAGGAACACGAAGGCGCCGGCGAGTTCCGACGGCTGGCCCGCGCGGCCCAGCGGGGTGTTTCCGCCAAACGTGGGCATGCCCTCCCCCGGCTTCGTGGCCGGCTGCAGCGGAGTCCAGATGGGCCCGGGCGCCACCGCGTTGACCCGGATGCCCTTCGCGCCGAGGTCGGCGGCCAGGTTGACGCTGAAGTTGTTGATCGCAGCCTTCGTGGCCGCGTAGTCGATCAGCGGTTCCGACGGATCGTAGGCCTGGATGGAGCTCACATTGATGATGCTGGACCCCCTGCCCAGGTACTCGAGTGCCTGTTGGGTCACCCAGAACAGGGCATACAGGTTGGTCCTGA
Source organism: Tessaracoccus sp. MC1679 (assembly GCF_014164775.1). Taxonomy (GTDB): domain Bacteria; phylum Actinomycetota; class Actinomycetes; order Propionibacteriales; family Propionibacteriaceae; genus Arachnia. The sequence goes on along the minus strand of NZ_JACJGB010000003.1, from coordinate 124,993 downwards.
ACACGCGGTCCATCTCGTCGGTGGTCACATCGGCCAGCCCGTTCCCGCGGCGGGCCCACTGGAAGCCTGCGTTGTTGACGACGATGTCCAGGCCGCCGAGCGCGGAGGCCGCGTCGTCGACGATTCCGCGGGAGACAGCCTCGTCGGTCAGGTCCCCAGGCAGCAGCACGCAGGTCCGGCCCGCCTTCTCCACCCACGTCCGGGTCTCGTCGGCATCGGACTGCTCCTCGGCGAGGTAATTGATGGCGACGTCGGCGCCTTCACGGGCGTAGGCGATGGCCACGGCACGCCCGATGCCCGAGTCTCCTCCGGTGATGAGCGCCTTGAGGCCGGCAAGGCGGTCGCGGCCCACCCACGACTCCTCGCCGTGATCGGGGTACGGGTCCATCGGTGGGGTCAGGCCCGGGGGTTGCTGCTCCTGGGCGGGGAACCCGCCCTTCTCCCCTGCGAGCTCTCGAGCTGACTTGTCCACTGCGTACAGATCCATGGTCATCCTCCCGTGGTTCTCTCTGGTCGGAGCGTTGCCCCTGGAGGGGACGTACCCACTTCCTCTGAGTGGCAAACAACGTCCCGCCTCCCGATTTATGCGGCGCTACCATGAGCGAACCTGCGGGCGAAGGAGTTCACATGGGCAACTGGGGGCCGGGCAACGAGGATCAGGCGGTGGACGTGGACGCGCCAGCTGCCGCGCTACCCGGAAGCCATGGGGTACAGCAGGCCGCCGTCGGGCTGACCGAGGGCGAAGTGACGATAAACCGCGAACTCCTGGGAACGCTGCCTTACTTCCTCGACGGCGGGGAGACCGCGATCCTGGTGTGCGTCGGCCAGGTGCCGGTGGACAAGTCGCTGACGCTCGAGCCGGCGGCCATCGTGTTGACGGACCGGTTTCTCCGCATCATCCGGGAACCCGACGATCAAAGCACCGCGATCAGCATCGACTACCGGGCCCACCCCGATCTCAGGCTGACCTCCGCCCGCGGCATTCTGGCCGACTCGTTGGCCATCGAGTGGCAGGGGGCGGTGGACGTTCAGGTGACGGACGTGTCGAAGAACGGACGCAACCTGGAGCCGGCGCTCCTGGAGCTCATCCAAGCGGCACCCTGACCGTCACCCGGTCAGAGCCGGCCCGATCGATTGGACTTCGCCGGAAGGTAGCGTCTACAGTTGGTCCTCGCGCGCACCGCTAGCTCAACTGGCAGAGCAGCTGACTCTTAATCAGCGGGTTCAGGGTTCAAGTCCCTGGCGGTGTACCAACGTCGTAGCCACGTGGCCCTCGCCCTTCGGGGTGGGGGCCACGTGGCGTTCGTGCCCCACGGGGCCCCTCTTCGATCTGGTCAGCGCCGGACTCATCATCGAATCGCGAGCGACATCAGGTAGCCACTCCTGTGCGCCCATCGCCTCGCGGACCCAGCACATTGCACCTTGTATCGACGCATGTCACTATTTATCTATGTCAATTTGTGAGCAGTTAGACCTACCTGATCCGCTCAGCCCGGAGCGCGCCTCCGAGCTCACCACCGCCCTCAAGGCACTGTCAGACCCCGCACGCCTGCGCATGGTGGCCATGATCGCCGCCGACCCGCGCGGCGAGGCCTGCGTCTGCGACTTCACCGGCTCAATCGACCTGGCCCAGCCCACCGTCTCCCACCACCTCAAGGTGCTGTTCGAGGCCGGGCTCCTCACCCGCCGCAAGGAGGGCACGTGGGTCTTCTACCGCGTGGTGCCCACCAAGCTGGATGAGGTCGCCCAGGCGCTGGGCTCCTTCAGCAAGGGGCCGGCGCCCGAGGTCCACGAATCCGCTCACCTCGAGCTGCCCTCGGCAGGAACCGTCGAGCATGTCCTGGCCCGCGGCGTCGACGAGCTCACCTACCGCTTCACCGGCACCTTCGCCCGCGAGACCGTGGACCGCTACGTCCACGAGTCCTTCCAGACGCTGTACCGCACGGCACGGATCAAGACCTTCGTGCCGGTGCTGGCCGTCCGCTTCGCCCAGGAGCGGCTGACTGCTCTGGCGCAGTCGCAGGGCCACATCGCCAAGACGGTCCCCGAGGTGCTGTTCGTCTGCACCCACAACGCGGGCCGCTCCCAGATGGCCGCCGCGCTCCTCACCGCGATGGCCCCCGGCCGGGTGCACGTGCGCTCCGCCGGCTCGCTGCCTGCCTCCGAGATCAACCCAGCCGTGATCGAGTCCCTCGCCGAGATCGGCCTCGAGCTTGGTCAGGCGTTCCCGAAGCCCCTCACCGACGACGTGGTGCGCGCCGCCGACGTCGTCGTCACCATGGGCTGCGGCGATTCGTGCCCCATCTACCCCGGGAAGCGCTACCTGGACTGGGAGCTCCCGGACCCGGCGGGCCAGTCACCCGACGACGTCCGCCCCATCCGCGACCAGATCTCCGCCAAGCTTCAAGGCCTGCTCGTCGAGCTCGGCATCCCCACCACCTGAAAGGCCCCTGACCCCATGACCGACAAGCCCAGTGTCCTCTTCGTCTGCATCCACAACGCCGGCCGCTCCCAGATGGCCGCCGGCTATCTGCGCCACCTCGGCCAGGGAAGGATCGACGTCCTCTCAGCCGGCTCGGCCCCCGCCGACAGCATCAACCCGGCCGCCGTCGAGGCGATGGCCGAGGAGGGGATCGACATCTCGGCCGAGAGCCCCAAGATCCTCACCACGGAGGCCGTGCAGGTCTCCGACGTGGTGGTCACCATGGGCTGCGGCGACACCTGCCCCTTCTACCCGGGCAAGCGCTATGAGGACTGGGTCCTGGAGGACCCTGCCGGGAAGGGCGTGGAGTCCGTGCGCCCCATCCGCGACGACATCCGCCGTCGCGTGGAGGAGCTGATCGCCGAGCTACTGCCGGCTGCGTGATCAGCGGGTGAGGGCCCGCCGGGTGCGCGCCTCAAGGGAGGTGCGACGGTTGGCGATGGTGTTGATGGTCACCACGAACACCACCAGCCCGAGCACCGCCCCACCGATGGCGATCAGTCGGTCGGTGCGCCAGCCGCCCTCATCGTCGCGAACCTGGGCGGCCACAGCGTCGAACTCGGCCTTGGCGAACTGCTTGGCCTGGTCCACCCCAGCCCGGGCGATGTTCTGCGGCTTGACGGACTCCACCGCATCCGACGTGGCCTGAGCGAGCTTCGCGCGCGCCGCGGCCAGGTCTGCGCGGATCTCATCGACGGATCGTGAGCCATTAGACATGCGGTTCTCCTCAACTGACTGCCCCCAGCCTATTCAACGAAACCAGCCCGTGGTTGGGGGCCCTAGAATGTGGCGCATGACCGCACGCCTGACCACCGGCTCCGCCGCCCCCGCCTTCACCCTCCCTGATCAGGACGGCGCGAGCGTCTCCCTGGCAGATCACGCCGGCGGCACTGTGATCCTCTACTTCTACCCCGCGGCGATGACGCCCGGATGCACCACGCAGGCCGTGGACTTCTCCGAGTCGCTGGAGGAGTTCACCGAAGCCGGCTACACGGTGCTCGGCTGCTCGCCGGACCCGGTGGAACGCCTAGCCAAGTTCAAGCAGACCTCTGAAGTGGGCTTCACCCTCCTTGCGGATCCGGGCAAGGCGGTGCACAACCTGTACGGCGCCTACGGCCCTCGCAAGTTGTACGGCAAGGAGATCGAGGGCGTGCTCCGCTCCACCTTCGTCATCGACGTCGACGACGCCGGCGAGGGCATCGTGCGCGTGGCGCAGTACAACGTGAAGGCCACGGGCCACGTGGCCAAGCTGCGGCGCGAGCTGGGTGTCTGAGACCTCGTTCCGCACCATCGACGTCTCGCAGGGCGGTGGCGTCGACGTCGAACTCGAGATCAGGCGGTCGCGGTTCCTCACCCGGCTCCGCAGGGTGTCCACTGAAAACGCCGCCCGCGCCGTCGTCGAGGAACGGCGATCGGCACATTTTGACGCCCGCCACCACTGTTCCGCGTTCGTTCTGGGGGTGGATGGGCGCACCGCCCGCAGCTCTGACGACGGCGAGCCCGCCGGCACCGCCGGGCTGCCGATGCTGCAGGTGCTGCAGAAGAACGCGCTGACCGACGTTGTCGCGGTGGTGACCCGCTACTTCGGCGGCATCAAGCTGGGCGCCGGAGGACTTGTGCGGGCGTACTCCGACGCCGTCGCCGCGGCCGTGGAGGCGGTGGGCATCCGCGAGGTGCGGCTGAGCCGCCTGCTCAGGGTCGACGTGGACTACGCCGAGGCCGGCGCCTACGAGAACCAGCTACGGGGGCTGATCCTGCCGTCCGGCCTGACCGTGGTGGTCGACGGGGTGGAGTGGACCGACCGCGCACACATCACGGTCGCGGTGGAGGCCGGCGGCGAGTCCGACTTCGCGGCGGTGCTGGCAACGATCTCCGGGGGGAGCCTGACAGCGGCGCCAGCCGGCGAGCGCTGGATGGGATAGCTCGCGTATCAGGACGGCTGTTGCGCGCCTCTTCACGGGTGTGACCGCTGGCACGGCGGTCCCAGACGAGGGAGATGACCATGAGCTCCGAACCGATCCGCTATGAGCGCCTCGAACGCGCCGTCCAGGCCCGCGAGGCCCTCACATCACCGCCCGATGAGGGCGTGACCGAGACCCTGTTCCTCACCGGCCGCGAACCCATCCCGGAGGTGCGCCACGTCGAGGTGGTCGAGCCTGTGGTTGCGCTCAGCGACGACAAGACCTTCCGTGTGGACCTGACCATCCCTCGCAAGGCCATCGGCGTCCACTCGTTCGGACCCGGCGTGGACAGCACCAAACTCTCCTCTCGACGACGGTTGTTCACGGAGGAGGAGCACTCCGACGCGGTGGTCGGTTTCCTGCCTGACCACCTGGATCTCCGGGTGAAGCCGGAGAAGCTGGACCGAAGGCTGCGCCGTCGACTCAAGGGCCGCATCCCCAGCCTCGATGACCCGGACGCGAAGTGGGCCACTACCGTCTTCGGTACCGACGACCGCTACGACTTCAGCGACACCGGCTTCCCGTGGTGCACCGCCGGCAGGGTGGAGACGTCCAACGGCGGCTGGGCGTCGGGGGCGATGGTGGGCCCCCGCCACCTCCTGACCTGCAGCCACGCTATCGGCTGGATCATCAACCCGGACCCGCACGTGGCGGGCTGGATCAAGTTCATGCCCAGCTACTTCGACGGCAGCACCCCGTTCGGCACGGCATGGGGGATCCACATCTACTGGCAGGAGCAGGTGTTCGGGCCCACCATCGAGGGCACGGAGGAACGGCACGACTACGTGGTGGTGGTGCTCGACCGGCGGATGGGTGACCTGACCGGGTGGATGGGCTCGCGCACCTACTCGGACTCGTGGGACGGCGGCAACTACTGGAGCCACATCGGCTACCCGCAAGACATCGCCGGCGGCAGCCGCCCATGCTTCGTCGGGGACTTCAGCCTCGACGGGCACGACTCCCAGCCGGAGACGGCGCAGGCCATCATGCACCAGGCCGACGTGATCCCGGGCCAGTCCGGCGGGCCCATGTTCGGGTGGTGGGAGGGTGAGCCGTGGCCCCGAGTGGTGGCCGACCAGAGTTGGCAGAACGCCACCACCAATGGTGCGAGCGGCGGCTCACACATGGTGGACCTCATCATCCGAGCCCGCAACGACTTCCCCTGAGCAGCTCCGCTTAAGGAGCGGCGGGGCCTGTCCCCTTTCGCTCCCTGAGGAGGGCCGCCCGCGGAGCGGCGTGGCAGGTCGACTCCCGCTCCCTGAGGAGGGCCCCCGCGAAGCGATGTGGCCGGTCGGCTCCCGCTCCCTGAGGAGGCGCGCCGCCGAAGGCGCGGGTGCCGTCTCGAAGGGTCGTGACTACCACCTTCGTGCGAATCTCATGGTCGGGTGCGGTGAGCCGTGAGTCGATGTCCGGGCGGCCGTTGTCCAGAGTCCCGTTGTCGACTGCTGGTCTGGTTGGTGGCTGGGGTGTTGAGGCCGCCCGGGCATCGTCTCCCGTCTCCCCGCACTCGTCATGCCTGTGGCGTTGCCAGGTCCCGGGTGCGGGCCGGCAGGGCGGCGTTGAGGTTGGGTCTGCTTGAGCGGGATGCCAGCTGGGTGATCGTCGGGTTGGGCACCGCTGCGCAGTGCCGCCCTGCCGTCCCCCACCCTTACCTGTCAGGCGCGGGACCCTCCGTGCTCGAACTTGCCCGCGGAGGGCGCAACCTCCGTCGTGGCCAACCCGCCCCATTCCGACAGCTGGGTGAGCCGGGCAAAGCCGCGTAGCGGCGCAGCCCGCGTCGAAGCCAACCCGACCGTCGAGCAGGCCCCGACCAAGTGTTCACATCGGGAACCACGGATGCTCTCGAACCGACTCAACTGTCGGTTGACAAGGCATGTCACTTCCTGGCCTCGACCTACGCGGCATGCTCCCAGAGACAACCAGAAATTGCCTGAATTTCTTCTGCAGGGGCGGGGTTCTGGGCCCGTTTCTGTCAGTGGCCGGTGACAGAATTGTTCACATGAGCGAGACGGTGGCAGACCTGGGACAGCGATACATCGCCGCCCTCTGGGACGCCGCCGCATCCATCGGCGCAGACCAGATCGCGATGCAACGCCTGGCCGGGCTGATGGACTCCATCAGTGAGGCCGAAGCCCAACTGGCCGGACTCCGTCTGCACCTCCTCCACGAAGCCAAGCTCTCCGCCGCGGACGCGGTGATCGACGGGGTGCGGCAGTCGGTGCGCACCACCCCCGCCCAAGCCACCGCGACACTGCCCCTCGCGCAGGATTTGGGGGACCGGTTCCCGCTGATCGGCGCCGCGTTGAGTGAAGGCTCAGTGTCGGTGGCGCAGGCGGAAGCGATCGTCGCCGGGCTGCGGAAACTCCCGGCGCGCCTGACCCGCGCCCAGCTGATCGAATGCCAGGAACTGATCCTCGCCCACGCCGACACCCTCGGCCCCGGAGAGCTACGCATCCTGGCATCGCGGCTGGTCGAGGTGATCGACCCCGACCACTCAGATGCCGACGACGCGACACGTCTGGCCCGGGAAGAGACCGCCGCGCGGCGCGACAGGTTCCTGCACCTGTCTCCCGATTTCCACGGGTCGATGCGGATCACCGGCCAACTCCCCGTCGCCGACGCCGCCCTCCTCACCGCCCAACTCGACGCCCTGATGCCAGCCGCCTCCACCTACGGCACCACCGGCGAGACCCCGAGCCGCGGCGCGCGCCGCGCCGACGCCCTGGTGCTGCTGACCCAGCACGCCGCCAGTGGCGGCACCCTCCCCTCGCATGGGGTGGACCGGCCCCAGGTCCACATCACCCTCAACTACGACACCCTCACCACCGGGCTGGGTGAAGTCAGCGTCCTCGGCTCCGGCGGGGTCGATGGTTTGTCGGCGGGGGAGGCCCGCCGCCTGGCCTGCGACGCGCGCCTGATCCCGATGATGCTGGGCACCCCATCGCGGCCACTGGACGTGGGCCGCACGCATCGCATGTTCACCCCCGCCCTCCGGGCCGCACTCGTCGAGCGGGATCAGGGCTGTGTGTTCCCCGGCTGTGCCGCAACACCGGCCTGCTGTGAGGCGCATCACATCATTCCGTGGTGGCAAGGCGGCGCAACATGCCTCGCCAACGGCGTGTTGCTCTGCCCATTCCACCACCGCCTCGTCGAACCCGACCCCCTCCAATCCGAAGAATCCCAATGGCAGGTCCACCTCGACCCCGCCACAGGTATGCCCTGGTTCACCCCACCCCGGCACATCGATCCGGCGCGCAGGCCGAGGCAGCATCAACGCCACCGGCTGCAGCAACTCACACCCCGCGTCGCGGGACCACCCTGCCCACCCGACCCCGGCTGCCTGACTCGGTCTCGCCGGTCGTGCCTGAGCGCCGTGCGCCGGACCTCGACGAACTCATCGGCCGCAGCTCCGCCGTCTGGGCTTCCGCCGGCTAGAGGTCAGCCCGCTGGTTCACCAGGGCCCGACGACCCGCTCACGAGTGCAGGGCAGCGGACTCAGTCAGGGATTGATGTTCAGGTCGAGAACCCTCCCCTGAGAGCCAGGGTGGGGGACGGCAGGGCGGCACTGCGCAGCGGTGCCCAACCCGAGGATCGCCCAACCGGCATCCCGCCCAAGCACACCCAACCCCCAACGCCGCCCTACCGAGCCGCACCCGGGAACAGGCAACGCCACAAGCAGGGCGAGTGCGGGGAGACGCGAGACGACGCCCGGGCGGCCTCAACAACCCGACCACAAACCCTGGCCGTGACGACCTCAAGAACATGGACATCGGCCGCATGGGCATCGGCTCACGGCTCACCACACCCGACCACAAAAACTGCGTGAAGGTGGTAGTCACAACCCTTCGAGACGGCACCCGCGCCTTCGGCGGCGCGCCTCCTCAGGGAGCGATGGGGACAGGCCACGCTCCGCGGGCGGCCCTCCTCAGGGAGCGGTGGTGCGGGCGGCCCTCCTCAGGGGGCGGTGGTACTGGCGGCCTCCAGAGCCTTCAGGATGGAGACGCGGGCGTCGCCAGGAGTGGCCGAGAGGATGGGGATACCCATCGTGTTCATGACGCGCACCATCCCCTCCCCCATGTGATCCACCACGACGGCGCTGATCGACTGGTCCTTGAGGAAGCGCACGATGCGCGCGTGGTGCGAGCCGTGGGTGCCGGCGTCGTGGGACATATCCCAGGCCACCTCGTCGATCCGCCACGACGTGACCTCGCCATCGGTGACCTCCGCGACGCCGATCCAGTGCGCCTTGCCCCAGGACGGTGCGGAGTGGCCATCGGGGGTGACGGGTGTGGCGACGAACATGAGGTCCTCCAGTGAGACGAGCGGAGTGGAACCCGCCCACTATCGCACTGGGCGGAGACGAGGCTGAAGGCGGGTGGGATCATCGCACCTGCGCGGTACCGAAGACGGGACTTGAACCCGCACGCCCGAGGGCACAGGAACCTAAATCCTGCGTGTCTACCAATTCCACCACTTCGGCTCGCCCTGTCGGGGGCGCCGTTCAGTCTAGGGGACCCGTCGGCTTCCCGCCCAGCGGGAACCTCTCCGCGACCACATAGCGCGCGCCCGGGTGCGACTCCACCAGGCACAACTCGTCGGCCACCCAACGCCAGCTGGGAAAGGAGTCGAACACTTCGAGCCAACGCACGGCGAGCAGCCCGCGGTTGTGCCGGGCCAGGGTCAGGTGTCCGACGAACCGGGCGCCGTCCGCCGCGACCCCAGCCCTGCTGGCGGCGGCCCGGCAGCTCGCCGACAGCGACGCCAACCGGTCGTCCGGGGTGGCCGCCGCGAGGCCGAGCACCCGGGACCTGGCCGGATCGGGGAAAGCGATGCCGCCGACGAGCTCCACGTCGAACGGCCGCGTCCGGGCCACCAGCTCCGCCAGGTTCTCCTCCAGCCGCCCGAGGTTCTCCTCCGGCACCTCGCCCATGAACGAGGTGGTGATGTGCCACCCCTCGGGGCGGGTCCAGCGCAGCGACGGTTCGGCGTCGCGTCTGGGCTCCAGCAGGGTGTCCAACTGACGGATGACACCGGCGGGCGGCAGGACTGCGGTAAACATGCGCGCTCCCATGCGGCCAGCGTACGCCCGTCGCTCTCTGGTCAACCGCCCTGAGCCGGACGTAGAGTGAGGCATGGATCCCAGTTCTGCCGCACTTGAGGCTGAGGATGCCAGGCCGCCGGCCGGCACCGACGAACGGTTCGCGGGTTTCGGCGTGGTCGGCCAGCCCTTCTCGTCGGGGCACCTCCTCGCCCTTCGTCATTTTCCGGTCTCGACGGTGGGGCCGGGGTACAACGCTGTCTGGATCAGGGATCCCGCCGGATCCTGGACGATGGCCGCCAACGTCGCCCCTCAGCAGTCCTGCCCCCGGTACTTCGGGGCCGCCCTGGACGGGGAGTTCGAAACAGCTGTCTCGATTGCCTGGACCGGAGACTCGACCCTTCGGGTCCATGTGGGTCACCCCGTGGACCTCGATTGGACGATCACCCTGCGATCCACTCCCCTGACGACGGCGATGTCGGCCGCCTGCAACGCCCTCCCCGATCCGCTGTGGCGAGGTGAGGTGTTCTCCCGGATGATGGGGGCGGTCGCCTCCGCCTTCCTCCGCACCGGCCGGCTGGCGCTGATCGGCGGGACGCCCAATGGACAGAGCTATGTGGCCAGACCGCGCCGCATCTGGCTGGTTGAGGATTCGTCAGCGACGCTGGCCGGGGTTTCTCTCGGCGTCCCGGCCCCGCTTGCCGAGCAGCAGGCGCTGGGCGACTTCTGGTTGCCCCAGCGCGGGCTGTTCATGGTGGGCTGGTCCGCCTTCAGCTAGGGCGTCGCTGACCGACCCGTGACGCGGGCCTCTCCCACGGCGGAGCGCCCTCCACTAGCCTGCCGATATGGGCAGACTCCGCAGTTGGCTATCTGACGTTCCGCAACGGTTCTGGTTCATCCCCGCGCTGTTCATCACCGCCGCGATCGCAGCGTCGCAACTCCTGGTAGCGGCCGATCGCGCGCAACTGCCCCTCCCGGGCGTGGTGGAGAGCTTCCTGTTCGACACCGGCGTCGACGGGGCAAGGGCCCTGCTCTCGGCCGTCGCGTCGTTCCTGGGCGTCGCGGGCACCGCCTTCTCCATCACCATCTCGGTGATCAGCACCACCTCCACCACGTACGGGCCGCGTCTGGTGCGCAACTTCATGCGGGACCGCAACAACCAGATCGTCCTGGGGGTGCTGGTGGCCACGTTCGTCTACACGCTCATGGTGTTGCGCACCATCCGCTCCGAGGGCGACGACGGGTCCGCCTTCGTGCCGCACATCGCCGTCAACGGGGCCATCGCCCTGGGCGTGGTGGACGTCTTCCTGTTCGTCTGGTTCATCAACCACATCGCGGGATCGGTCCAGGTCGACGCCCTCGTCAAGGGTGCCCGCGACGACTTCCGCCGCGCGGTCAGGGACAACTGGCTCGACCCCGACGACGAGCACGTCGACCACTTCGATCAGCCCCGCGAGGGTGGCGGCGTCGCGACGCTCGGCCGCTCCGGCTACCTCACCAGGATCGACGTCCGCGACCTCGCCGAGGACCTCACCCAGACCGCCACCTCTGTGCGGCTGCTCAAGCGGGTCGGGGACCAGGTGATGGAGGACGAACCCTTGGCACTGGTGTGGCCGGCGGAGGCCGTCGACGTGGCGCAGCACGGGATCCGCGACCACGTGCACGTCGGCCCCTCCCGGACGACGGAGCAGGACGTGCGTTTCGCGGAGCAACAGGTGGTGGAGCTCGCCGTCCGGGCGCTCTCTCCGGGCACCAACGACCCGTACACGGCGGTCAACGCAGTCGAGGAAGTGGCCGCCGGGGTGCTGACCGCCGTGTCGAGGCCCGACACCGGCACCATTCTCGTCGACGACGACGGGGCACCGCGCCTGTATCTGAGGCCCGTGCGCGCCGCGGAGATCGTCGACATGCCCTTCGAGCACCTGCGCCCCTACGCGCTGAACGCCCGCATCGTGCTGGAATCGTTGGTGGACCTCGCCGCCAGGATCCGCGTGGCGGCGGTGGACGCTGAGCTGGCCGCCCGTGCTGACCGCCACGTCGATCTGCTGGTGCAGGAGGCCGACGGTGAACTCACCGCCCCGGATCTGGCCACCCTCAGGCAGTACGTGGCCACGAGCCGGGCAGACTCGGTCACACAGCCTCCGGCGCGGCCCTGACCTGTCACCCGTCGTCGACCACGGCTCGCGGGAGCGCGTAGATCCCCGCAGGGCTGAGGCCCGGGTCGTCGACGGGCAGCGTCCGGATCGGTCCCGGACCCGTGGTGCGCGTCTCGAACCGCACCGTGACCCTCCCCAGGCCGGACCCCCATACCCAGCCGCGACCGTGCTCGTCATGGACCACATCCGCCCCGGGATGGAAGCCGCGGCCGCGCACCCCGCTGAGCCCCACGTCGTCGCCGAGGCTCACCTCCGTGACCGTCGATGCGGCCTCCTCATCACCGAAGAGGCGCTCCTGTGCTGAGGTGGCGAAGTTGCTCACCCCGATCCCCAGCAAGCGCACGCCCTCCCGCACGTCCACCTCTCCGAGCAGTTCCAGCCCGGCGACGGTGATGACGTCGACGGCGTCGGTGGCACCTCCCAGGCTTCGGGCCACGGTGCGGGTGGTGAAGTCCGGGAACCGCACCTTGACGGTCACGGTGCGCGCGAAGTAGCCGGCGCGGCTGAGCCGGCCCGCGACGGCGGCGGCGTCGCGGCGCAGGATCGCCTCCAGCTGGGCTCGGTCGGTGAGGTCGGTGGCGAAGGTGTCCTCCGTCGAGATGGACTTCGGGTCACGTTGGGGCTGCACCGCGCGGGTGTCGCGGCCCCAGGCGAGCGCGGCCAGGCCTTCACCGGCGGCCTGACCCAACTCACGGATCAGTTCGGCGCTGTCCGCGGCCCGCAGGTCCACGACGGTGTGCACGCCGATGGCCGACAGTCTCTGTTCGGTGGCCGGACCTACCCCGGGGATGGATCGCACCGGCAGCTGGGACAGGAAATCGAGTTCCTCGGCGGGGTCCATGATGCGGGCGCCGTCGGGCTTGGCCGCCTCCGAGGCGAGCTTGGCCAGGAACTTCGACGACGCCACCCCCACGGAGGCGGTCAGCCCCTCGGTGCGGGCGGTGAGCTCGGCCCGCAGCGCGGCGACTCGCTCGGGCACCTCGTCGTCGGCCCACCCCGAGGGCCCAAGGTCCACGAACGCCTCGTCCAGGCTCAGCGGCTCCACCAGGGGCGACACCTCGCGCAGGAGAGCCATCACTATCCGCGAGGACTCCCGGTACGCCTCGAACCGGCCGCCGAGGAAGGCCGCATTCGGGGCGCGGCGACGCGCCTCGGCCCCGGACATCGCGGAGCGCACCCCGAACCGGCGAGCCTCGTAGGAGGCGGTGGCCACCACCCCTCGCGGCCCCGCCCCGCCCACGACGACGGCCTTGCCGCGCAGGCTGGGCTTGTCGCGTTGCTCGACGGCGGCGAAGAAGGCGTCCAGGTCAAGGTGCAGGATGCGGCGCGCCATCGGCCGATCAGCCGACGGCCGACGGGGTGGGCACGTACTGCGAGAAGTGGAAGCCTTCCCGCACCTCGCGGGAGACCTCAGTCCACTCGCGCGGCGAGATGACCGGGAACCGGGCCTCACCGTCGGGTTGCTGGTTGACGTGGGTGATGTCCAGCTCGGTGAGGTACGGCCACGCCGCCTCGTAGATCTGCGCCCCGCCGCCGACGAAGCAGACCCGCTCCGGGGTTTCTGCGGCCAGGTCCAGGGCCTCGGTGATCGAGTGCGCCACCTCGACGCCCTCGTCGCTCCAGTCGGGGTCGCGGGTGACGACGATGATCCGCCGGTTGGGCAGCAGCCCGATCTGCTCGTGGGTGCGCCGCCCGAAGATGAGCGTGTTGCCGGTGGTGACCTTCTTGAAGCGGCGGAAGTCCTCGGGGATGTGCCACAGCATGTCCTCCCCGGAGCCGATCACCCAGTTGTCGGCGACGGCCGCGATCGCCACGATCCTCACGGCACCTCCCGGGCGATGATCTCGCCGGACTGGTCCACCTGGATCCAGCCGTCGGGCTCGAATGCCGTGGCCCTGGCTGTCGGGCGGCCGTCCTGCCACACCAACTCGACCTGCGCCAGGGCTCCGGGCAGGTTCGCCAACCCCGCGTCCTCGGCCTGAAGCACGAGCAGCTCGGCTTCCTCGAGGAGGAGACTGCTGGGAGGTGGTGCGCCTTCGACCTCCGAGTACTGCAGCGTGCCGTCGCCATACCAGTCGAACGCGCCCCCCTGCCCGGGTGACTTGACCCTCCACGCCATCCCTGTGACCTGTCCAGGGGTGACGCGGAGCTCGCTGACCGAGTCGTAGCCCTGATCGCGTAGAGCCTGGGCAGCGTTGAGCCACTGTTGGTGGAGGGACTGCGCCGGCACGAACACCGGGTCCGGGAACCCTCCGCTGACCTCTTGGGAGACAGGGGCCATGAACACCAGCCCGGCCGCGCCGAGCCCCACCACCGCCGCGACACCCACCGCACCCGCCATCAGGCCCCGTCGGGCGATCGGCTGCGGCTGGAATGCCCGCGGCGGCTGCACCACCGGGCGGAAGGCTGCCGGCGGCGCCTGCACCGGCACGATGTTCGGCTGCGGCAGGCCCTGGAACTGGGCCATGGCGTCGCGGTGCGTCACCGCCGCGAGCACGGCGTCGCTGCGAGTCTGGAACTCAGCCTCGTCCAGCCGACCGTCGGCGTAGGCCGTCGACAGCAGGTCGAGATACCTGTCCCGCTCCTGGAAGGACGGCCGCAGTTCGCTCATGACGGATAGGGTAGCCGCCTACACGGCGATGGGCGCCTTGATGGCGGGGTGCGGGTGATAGCCCACCACCTCGATGTCTGCCAGCGTGAACGCGTCCAGCTCGGTCACCTCGGGGTTGAGCCGCAGCTTCGGCAGCGGCCGCGGCTCCCGGGTCAGCTGCTCGGCCACCTGGTCCACGTGGTTGGAGTAGATGTGAGCGTCGCCCAGGGTGTGCACGAACTCCCCCACGCGCAGCCCGGTCACCTGGGCGACGAGGTGCGTGAGCAGGGCGTACGAGGCGATGTTGAACGGCACGCCGAGGAAGATGTCCGCCGAGCGCTGGTACAGCTGGCAGCTGAGCCGCGCGGGGCCGCCGTCGTCCGCGGGCGCCACGTAGAACTGGAACATCATGTGGCACGGCGGCAGGGCCATCGACTCCACGTCCGCCACATTCCACGCCGAGACGATGTGACGGCGGGAGTCCGGCTTGGACTTGAGGGACTCGACGACGGCCGCCAACTGGTCGATGTGGCCACCCTCCGGCGTGGGCCAGGAACGCCACTGGTAGCCGTAGATGGGGCCCAGGTTGCCGTCGGCGTCGGCCCATTCGTCCCAGATGGTGATGTTGTTCTCGTGCAGCCAGGCCAGGTTCGTGTCGCCGCGGAGGAACCAGAGCAGCTCGCCGAACACCGACCGTGTGTGCACCTTCTTGGTGGTGAGCAGCGGGAAGCCGTCTGCCAGATCGAAGCGCATCTGGTAGCCGAACACGGACCGGGTGCCGGTGCCGGTGCGGTCCGGCTTGTCCACGCCGGTGTCGGTGACGTGGCGCAGGAGGTCCAGGTACTGCTTCACGCGAGACCCTTGAGGTAGTCGACGAATCCGCGCACGGCGATGCCGCGGTGGCTGATGGAGTCCTTCTCCTCGGCGCTGAGCTCGGCGGAGCTGACGTCCAGACCTGCCGGGATGAACAGCGGATCGTAGCCGAAGCCGTGCTCCCCCTCGGGCGCCTCAGCGATCCGGCCCGGCATGGTGCCGTGCCAGATCCTCCGCTCCCCCGCGGGCGAGACCATGGCCAGCGCGCAGACGAACCGCGCCGTGCGTCGCTCCGTGGGCACCCCGTCGAGCTGGGCCAGCAGGAGCTGGTTGTTGTCCTCATCGTCGCAGGCTGGGCCCGCCCATCGCGCGGAGCGGACGCCGGGCATTCCGTTGAGTTCGTCCACCTCGAGGCCGGAATCGTCGGCGACCGCCATCAGGCCCGTCTCGCGAGCGGCGGCAGCGGCCTTGAGGAACGCGTTGCCCTCGAAGGTGCGCTCCGTCTCCGCCGGCTCCGGGTAGCGGCCGACGTCGCCGAGGCCCAGCACCTCGACGCCCACACCCTCGGACACCAGGATGCGCCTCAGCTCCGCCAGCTTCTTCGGGTTGTTGGTGGCCAGCACCAGCCGCTCGGGGAGCCTCACGCCAAAGCCTCACGCTGCAGCCGGGTGAGCTCCTCGCAGCCGGCCGTGCCCAGGTCCAGCAGGGTGCCCAGCTCGTCGCGGCTGAACGGGGTGCCCTCGGCGGTGCCCTGCACCTCGATGAAGGCCCCGGACCCGGTCATCACGATGTTCATGTCGGTCCCGGCCGCCGAGTCCTCCTCGTAGGCAAGATCGAGCAGTGCGACGCCGTCGGCGTCGAAGCCCACCGACACGGCGGCCACTGAGTCCGTCAGCGGCTCCCCCTTCAACGCCCCGAGGGCGCGCAGGTGCTCGACGGCGTCAGCGAGCGCCACGTAGGCGCCCGTGATGGCGGCGGTGCGTGTGCCGCCGTCTGCCTGCAGCACGTCACAGTCCAGCACGATGGTGTTCTCGCCGAGCGCCTTGTAGTCCACCACGGCGCGCAGCGAGCGGCCGATGAGGCGGGAGATCTCATGGGTGCGCCCGCCCAGGCGGCCCTTGACGGATTCCCGGTCCGAGCGGGTGTGCGTGGCGCGCGGCAGCATGGCGTACTCGGCCGTGACCCAGCCCAGTCCGGAGCCCTTGCGCCAGCGTGGGACGCCGACGGTGACGGAGGCCGCGACGAGCACACGGGTGCGGCCGAACTCCACCAGCACAGATCCCTCGGCGTGATCGAGCCAGCTGCGGGTGATGCGCACCTCGCGGAGCTGATCGGGGGCGCGTCCATCTGCACGGCGAAAGGTCATGGCGCCTAACTTACCGTGGCGGCGGCGATGCTCACCTGCTCGACATTGGTGACGAAACTGCCCAGTAGACGCCGCCCGATGCCGTGGAAGTCCGTGGCGTCTCCGGTGGTGAGGAAGCGGCGCGTGGCCTCACGGGGCTGGTGCCGCAACAGGCCGGCCTGGGTGAGGTGGGAGTAGGTGGACTGCGCGCAGGCTTCGGCCGACGACACCAGCGTCACGCCGTTGCCGAGCACATAGCTGATCACCCCGCTCAGCAGCGGGTAGTGGGTGCAGCCGAGGATCAGCGTGTCGACGTGGGCCTTGGCCACGGGCTCGAGATACTCGCGTGCCACGTCCAGGAGCTCGTCGCCGCCGGTGATGCCCGCCTCGACGAACTCGACGAACCTCGGGCAGGCCTGGGCGGTCAGCGTGATGTGGGGCGCGATGGCGAACGCGTCGTCGTAGGAGCGGGAGTTCACCGTCGACTCGGTGGCCACCACGCCCACCCTGCCGTTGCGGGTGGCCGCGACAGCCCGGCTGGCGGCGGGCAGCACCACCTCGGTGATGGGCACGTCGTAGCGCTCTCGCGCGTCCCGCAGCACCGCCGAGGAAGCGGAGTTGCAGGCGATCACCAGTGCCTTCACGCCCTGGGCGGCGAGGAAGTCCAGGCCCTCCAGCGCGAAGGCCCGCACCTCGGCGATAGAGCGCGGCCCGTAGGGGGCCCGCGCCGTGTCGCCGAGGTAGATGAAGTCCTCGTTGGGCAGCTGTTCGACGAGCGAGCGCATCACCGTGAGGCCGCCGAAGCCCGAGTCGAAGACGCCGATGGGCCGCTCGATGAGTTGACTAGTCATCGTCCACCTCGAAGTCCATCGGGTCCAGGCTGACGCCCAGCCGCAGGCATGTGGTGCGCGATTCCATCAGGTCGTCCAGGAGGAATCCCAGCCACTCGATGAGGTCGTGCAGACCTCCGGACTCGACGGCGGCGTCGTCCGGCTCCGCCAGACGCTCCGGGCCGGCCAGCTCGGTGTACCAGAAGAGGCGCAGCGCGCCGAGCACCTTCGCCCAGTCGTCGACGCGGCCCAACGCCACGGGCACATGGCCTTCCCAACCCTGGAGGTCCTGGGCGACGGCGCGGGCGGCGGCCACCCGGGCACGGGCCTGGCTGTGGATCGAGTCGCGCCAGAAGTCGTCGGCGCTCTTGGCGTCCGGCAGCGCCGGCGGGAACAGGCGCACCAGCCGCGGATTGCCGAGCATCCGGTTGGTGGGGTCGTCGGAGAGGTCGGAGACGATCTGCTCGAACGGGTCGTCGCTCTCGGTGGGCAGCAACGTGACAACCTGGGCGACGTACAGCTCGATCATCGAGCGAAGGCCGTCGGCCCGGCCGTCGTTGCCGTCGAACGCCCAGACGATGTCGTCGGGTTCCAGTGTCATGACTGCTCCATCGAGGCCCACAGGTTGTAGCCCTGCATCGCCAGCACGTCTCGCTCCATGGATTCGCGGTTGCCTGTGGAGACCACCGCCTTCCCCTCGTTGTGCACCTGCAGCATGAGCTTCTCCGCCTTGTCCAGCGGATACTTGAAGTACTCCTGGAACACGTAGGTGACGTAGCTCATCAGGTTCACGGGGTCATCCCACACGATGGTGACCCACTGGCCCACCGTCAACGGGGTCTCCGCGGGCGCCTCGAGGATCTCGACTCCGCCATCGCCTGCACTGCTCATGGCCCCAGGATAGGGTGCCGTTCATGACCACCGCGCTGCTCACCGATCACTACGAGCTCACCATGGTGCAGGCCGCGATGAACGCCGGCACCGCCGATCGGCGCAGCCTCTTCGACCTGTTCACCCGCAGGCTCCCGGAGGGCCGCCGCTACGGTGTGGCGGCAGGGCTGGGCCGCGCCGTCGAGGCCATCGAGCGGTTCCGGTTCGACGAGGCGGAGCTGAGCTGGCTCCTTGATCGCGGCATCATTCAGGACAACCTGGCCGAGTGGTTGGCCAACTACCGCTTCAACGGCGATATCTGGGGCTATCCGGAGGGCGAGGTCTACTTCCCCGGCTCGCCCGTGCTCTCCGTCGAGGGCACCTTCGCGGAGGCGTGCCTGCTGGAGACGGTACTGCTGGCGATCTACAACCACGATTCGGCGATCGCCGCGGCCGCCTCGCGCATGACGTCGATGGCCGGCACCAGGCCGTGCGCCGAGATGGGGTCCCGTCGCACGCAGGAGTGGTCCGCCGTCGCCGCGGCCCGCGCCGCCTATGTGGCGGGCTTCGCCTCCACCTCGAACCTTGAGGCCGGCCGCAGCTACGGGGTCCCCACGATCGGGACCGCGGCCCACTCGTTCACGCTCCTGCACGACACGGAGGAGGACGCGTTCCGGGCGCAGCTCGCCACCTTGGGAGACTCCACCACGCTGCTGGTGGACACCTACGACATCGACGCCGCGATCCGGCTCGGCGTGGAGCTCACCGAGGGCCGACTGGGAGCTATCCGGCTGGACTCCGGGGATCTGGCCATCGTCGCCCGCCAGGCCCGCGACCTGCTCGACGATCTCGGCGCCACCCATACCAAGATCATGGTGACCTCGGACCTGGACGAGTGGCAGATCGCGGCCCTCCAAGGCGCTCCCGTCGACGGCTACGGCGTGGGCACGGCCCTGGTGACCGGCTCAGGGCATCCCACCTGCGGATTTGTGTACAAGCTGGTCGCGCGCGCCGACTCCGACGCGCCGGACGCGCACATGACTGCGGTGGCGAAGAAGTCCAAGGGCAAGAACACGCTGGGCGGTCGCAAGTTCGCGATGCGCCGCCGCGGGGCAGACGGCCGGGCCGAGACCGAGGTGATCGGGCTGGGCACCCCGCCCCGCAACGACGGCGACGACCGGGACCTGCTGGTTCCCGTGATCCAGGGCGGCGAGGTGGTCTACAGGGCCACCCTCGACGACGCGCGCCGCAGGCATCTGGACTCCCTGGCGGAGCTCCCGGTGGGGGCGCTGCGGATCTCGAAGGGCGAGCCCGCGCTCGAGACGCTGATCCTCGACGAGACCGGGGACGAGACCACCAACCCCTATCAGGCGGCGCCGGTGGTGCACAACATCTGACCTCGACGAGGTGCCGCCGGGAGTCACACCAGTCGGTCGGTCACCACTCCCAGCGCGACTCCGGCTGCTCGTCGAGCCCGTTCATCACGGCAGCCAGGCGGCGAGGAAGCTGCGCCTTGAAGATGTCCTCCAGCGAGATCCGCTTGCCGCGCAGGTCGGACAGCGGCACCCGCCAGTTCGGGTACTCGTCGATGGTGCCAGGCTGGTTTTGGGTCTGTCGCTCCCCCACCGCGTCGGTCAGACCCGCCAGCAGCACCTTCGACGGCGTCCGGAGCAGGAACTTGTGCAGCGCCAGCAGCACCTCAACCTGGTCGCCGGTCTGATCCGGCGAGAGGAGTCCATCCTCGACGAGCTTGGCCAGCCAGCCGGCCTGCTCGCGCTGGGCGTTCTCCAACTCCTCCTGGAGGGGCTCGGTGAGCAGACCCAGGTCGTCCCGCAGCCGAACGTGATCTCCTGCCAGGTAGCCAAGCGTGGGGGGAAGGTCGTGGGTGGTCACCGACGCCATGCAGTACTGGCGCCACCACTGGGAATCCAGCGGCTCGCCCTGCATCCCGGCCTCGAACCACAGAACCGAGGTGCCGAGGATGCCCCGGCGCGACAGGTAGTCACGCACCCAGGGCTCGACGGTGCCGAGGTCCTCGCCCACGATCAGGGCCTGCGCGCGTTGCGCCTCCAGCGCGAGGATCCCGACCAGCGCCTCGTGGTTGTTGCGGACGTAGGTGCCCTTGGTGGGGCCAAGGCCCATCGGCACCCACCACAGGCGGAACAGCCCGATGATGTGGTCGATCCGGACCCCGCCGACGCGCCGCAGCGCGGCTGAGACCATCGCACGGAACGGCGCGTAGGCCAGCTCCTCCAGCTTGTCCGGGCGCCACGGGGGCTGGCCCCAGTCCTGGCCCGACTGGTTGTACTGGTCCGGCGGCGCGCCAACGCTCATCCCGGCGGCGAAGACGTCGGGCATCATCCACGTCTCGGCGCCCTGGCGGTGCACGCCGACGGCGAGGTCGGTGACGATGCCCACCGGCATGTTCACCTCAGCGGCCACGGTCTGAGCCGCCGACACCTGGGTCTGGGCGATCCACTGCAGCCACTCGAAGAAGTCCACCTCGGCCGCGTTGGCCTCGGCGTAGGCCGCGACCTCAGGCGACGAGGGCCGCTGCAGTTCCTCGGGCCACTCGGTCCACAGCTGCCCGTGGCTCACCGACAGGCAGGACCACAGGGCGAAGTTGCGCAGGCCGATGCCTTCGCGGCGACGGAAGTCCTCATACGCGATGCGGCGCGCGGAGCGCATGCCGGCCTCGTGGATGAGCCGCAGCGCCTCGATCTTCAACGGCCAGATGGCGTCACGGTCCACGAAACCGGAGGTCTCCGCTGCGGACTGGGCCTGCCTGCGCAGGGCCTTGATCCGCGTGCGGACGGACCGCTTGAGGGTGGCGTACTCCTCGATGGCCTCCGGGCGGATGTAGATCGGGTTGATGAAGCGGCGGCTGGCCGGCAGATACGGCGAGGGCTCCATGGGCGGCACCGGCTGGGCCGCGTGCAGCGGGTTGATCAGGACGTAGCCGGCGAACTGTTTGGTGCCGGACCACGTGATGAGGTCCGCGAGATCAGCCAGGTCGCCGATTCCCCACGACTGTCGCGAGGTCACCGAGTACAGCTGCGTGCCGTAGCCCCAGATGCGCTGGCCGCGCATGGCGGCCGGGAACCCGACGAACGAGGGCGTGACGATGAGTGCGCCCGTGTGCACGCCGGTGACGGTCTGCGCCACCACGTGGTGATACCCCGTGGGCAGATCCTCCCCCAACCAGAAGCTGGCCTCCCCGATCGCCGACCCGTCCACCCACCGGTCCGGGGCGAAGTTCTCCGACTGCCACGCCGGCCGCGTCTCGCCGGATTCCAGGCGCACGTGAACCCGCACGTCGGTGCCGGCGGGGACGTGGATCGCCACGTGCACGCCGCGCCCCTCCTCCACGACGGTGCAGGCGGGGACGGTGCGCAACCAGCGCTCGTCCTCGAGCCTGGTCAGTGCTGCGGCTGCCGTCTCTGGCGTGCCGGCGTCGACGTCGAAGGCGGCGAGCACGGACACGATGGTTTCGGCCGGAATGGGCACGTGGCGGCCCTTCCAGTCCCAGAACTCCTGGGCGATGCCGAAGCGCTCTGCCAACTGGGTCAGGCCGGGGTGGAGGTCATTCATGATGAGGGCCCTTAGCGGATCTTGAGGACGTGTGTTCTGGCGATCATGTCACCGAGCGTCTGCTTCTCGCGCGTGAACGCGGCGAAAAGTCCGTTGATCACCCAGATCACCTCGTAGAGGACGGCGCTGACGATCCCACGGACCGCCGCCGTGCCCCAGTCCAGCTTGGAGTCCGCGGGGGCGCCCGCCTTGACCACCCGTAGCCCCAGCGCCAACTGGCCGACGGTGGCGCTGAGTGTGCCGTACAGGACCGTCCGGTACGCAGCCATCAGGGCGGCCCCCAGGATGGCGCTGTAGAGCATCGCTGTCCAGAAGTCGTCGCCGGGGAGCGGCAGATCGCCGACGGGGTTCTCCGCGAACACGGTGAGGTCCCGCTGCCAGCGCAGGAGCGCCACCTCGAGCGCAGCGTTGAGGCCGAGGGCGCCCGCGACGATCTGGGTGAGGATGCCCAGGAGGATGGAGTCGATGATGAAACCGAGCATGCGCCACCCGAAGCCCGCGTAGGGACGCTCCTGCTGGTAGCGCGTGTCCCCCATTGGCGTGCCGTAGCCCGGTTGTGCGCCGTAGCCCGGTTGCGCGCCGTAGGACTGCTGCGGGTGGGGCTGCGGATGCGATGGCGGCGGACTGTGCGGGTCCCGCGTGGCCTGGGACCAGGCGATACCGTCCCAGAAGCGCTCGCCTCCGGAGCCGGCCGGGTCTGGGTACCATCCTGCGGGCGGCTGCTGGGGGGTGTAGGTCATGGGTCCAAGGATGCCACGAGCAACTCGTTGCGGATGCGCCCGATCCGCCTGCTGACGACGATGGCAGCCACCGATGCGACGCTGAGGACCAGCAGCGGCACCGAGTAGGCCAGCTTCGGCGGCTCGACCATCAGCAGCGCGGTGTAGAGGCCACCGGCCAGCGCGGTGATCACCGCGTTGCCCACGGACTCGGCCACCTGCATCGAGGACTGGTTGCGGCCCTGCTGGAAGGCCGACGACAGACTCATCACGGCCACCGCCGAGCTGGGCATGGTCAGGCCCATGCCGAGACCGCCCACGATCCAGGCGCCCAGCCCCACCCATAGCGGGAGGGCCGGCCACCAGGCGAAGGCGGTGATCGCCGCGATGCCCACCGTCGAGCAGGCCGCACCCCAGGTGACGTAGGAGTCGCGGTGCAGGCGCACCCACGCCTGGGACTGCAGCCAGGAGCCGAGGGTCCATCCGATGCTGCCGACGGTGAGCGCCAACCCCACCTCGAACGGGGTGAGCCCGCGCAACTGCTGGAGGGTGACCAGCAGGATGGTCTCGGCGGCGAAGAAGGATCCGGCCTGGATGGCCCGGGCGAGCACCACGCTGGGGATTCCCGGCCCCACGCCGAGGGTCCCGGGCGCGAGGATCCTCGGAAGACCCCACACCAGCGCCGCAACGCCCAGCACGGCTGAGGCCGCGCTCAGCCAGCCGAGGTCCTGCCCGGCCAGCAGGATGAACGAGGGCCCCAGCGTGACCGCCACCGTGGGCCACACTGCGATGGGCGCGACGGCGTCCTCTCCCGCGCGGAACCGCGCCTGGACGCTGCGCAGGCCCGGTCCGGTCATGAGGAACGCGACCACCACCAGCGGAAGCATGGTGGCGAACACCAGGCGCCAGTCGTACTGCGTCAGCCACGCCGCGAACGGGGGGCCGATGAAGGCCGGCAGCAGCCAGCAGAACGAGACCAGGGCCATCACGCGGGGCCGGTCGCGGGGCTCGAACCCATGCGCCACGGTCACCGACAACGTGAGGTTGAGTGCCCCCGCCCCGAGGCCCTGCACCACGCGGGCCGCCAGCACCACCCACACCGTCGGCGCGAGCCAGCCGAGGATCAGGCCGACGGCGAAGAGGGCGAACCCCGCGTACATCGGCAACGCCGGACCGCGCGTGTCGGCCACCCGGCCACTGACGATGGTGGCCAGCAGCATGCCCGAGATCATGGTGGTGAACGCCCACGGGTACAGGTGGGCGGAGTTGAACGACTCCATGATGGTGGGGATCGCGGTGGCCAGCCCGATGGACTGGAAGGCCACCGAGAAGACCGACAGCATGATGCCGACGATGAGCATGCGTTGTCCAGACCCGGTCATCGCCCACCTCCGCCGACTAGTGTCCTGCGCCAGAAGTTCGTTGATGGGTGGCGGTGTCCCAGGGGATGGATCGCAAGGCCGACGAGCGAAGTAGCACTTGGTCGTTCGTCGAGTGAGGAGAACGCGGCGAGGCGCCGCTGGGGGGCCGTCAATCGCAGCGAGCTTCTGGCGCAGGACACTAGCATAGGGGGCATGACTGAGCTCGCCCCCGGATCACAGACCGTCACTCAGGAGCGCACTGAGCTGTTCGAGGACGGCGACCAGGACCGCTTCTCGCACTACGTGCCCAAGGAGAAGCTGGTGGCCGCCATGGTCAACGGCACCCCCGTCGTGGCGCTCTGCGGCAAGGTGTGGGTGCCGACGAAGAACCCCGAGAAGTTCCCCGTCTGCCCGGAGTGCAAGGAGATCTGGCAGTCCATGAACCCCGGCGAGTGAGCCTGCCTCAGTAGCGGTAGCTGTCCGGCTTGAACGGGCCGTACGGGTCCACCCCGAGGTAGCCGGCCTGCTTGTCGGTGAGCGTGGACAGCTCCACCCCGAGGGCGGCCAGGTGGAGCCGGGCCACCTCCTCGTCGAGGTGCTTCGGCAGCGTGTACACACCCACGGGGTACTCGTCGGTCTTGGTGAACAGCTCGATCTGGGCGAGCACCTGGTTGGTGAACGAGTTGCTCATCACGAACGACGGGTGGCCGGTGGCGTTGCCGAGATTCAGCAGCCGGCCCTCGCTCAGGACAAGGACCGAGTGCCCGTCCGCGAAGCGCCACTCGTGCACCTGCGGCTTGATCTCGATCTTCTCCACATCCGTGCGCGACTCCAGGCCAGCCATGTCGATCTCGTTGTCGAAGTGGCCGATGTTGCCGACGATGGCCTGGTGCTTCATCCTGGCCATGTCGTCGGCGGTGATGACGTCGCAGCAGCCGGTGGCGGTGATGAAGATGTCCGCCCGCTCCACCACGGAGTCGAGCGCAGCCACCTGGTAGCCGTCCATCGCGGCCTGGAGGGCGCAGATGGGATCGACCTCGGTGACGATGACGCGGGCGCCCTGGCCGCGCAGCGACTCGGCGCAGCCCTTGCCCACGTCTCCGTAGCCGAACACCACGGCCACCTTGCCGCCGATCAGGACGTCGGTGGCCCTGTTGATGCCGTCGATGAGGGAGTGCCGGCAGCCGTACTTGTTGTCGAACTTGGACTTGGTGACCGAGTCGTTGACGTTGATGGCCGGGAACAGCAGCGTGCCCTCTCGGAACATCTCGTAGAGGCGGTGGACGCCGGTGGTGGTCTCCTCGGTGACGCCCTTGACGGAGTCCGCGAGCGCCTGCCAGTCCACGACGCCCTGCGCCTGGCGCAGCGTGTCCAGGACGACGCGCCACTCCTGGGGGTCGCCGTCGGCGGCCTCGGGGACTGCGCCGGAGCGCTGGGCCGCGACGCCCTCATGCACCAGCAGCGTGGCGTCCCCGCCGTCGTCGAGGATCATGTTGGGCTGACCGCCGTCCGGCCACTGCAGGATCTGGCGGGTGCACCACCAGTACTCCTCCAGCGCCTCTCCCTTCCAGGCGAAGACGGGAATCCCTGCGGCGGCGATGGCTGCAGCCGCGTGGTCCTGCGTGGAGAAGATGTTGCACGACGCCCACCGCACCTCGGCGCCCAGCGCCACGAGGGTCTCGATGAGGACCGCCGTCTGGATGGTCATGTGCAGGGATCCGGCGATCCTGGCACCGGCCAACGGCCGGCTGGTGCCGTAGCGTTCCCGCATTGCCATCAGGCCGGGCATCTCGTGCTCGGCGAGGGTCATCTCCCTGCGGCCGAAGTCGGCAAGGGACAGGTCAGCTACGCGAAAATCCACGCCGCCACTCTACCCGGCCGACGGGGCCTCCCCCGACGCGGCGATGTGGGCCAGTGCGAGGTCGTAGCCACCCACCCCGCAGCCGATGATGATGCCCTGGGCCTTGGCCGAGAGCACGCTGTGCTGGCGGAACTCCTCGCGGCCGTGGACGTTTGAGATGTGGACCTCGACGTAGCTGGGCACCAGGGCGGCCGCGTCTGCCACCGCGTAGGAGTAGTGGGTCCAGGCCCCCGCGTTGAGCACGACGGGGGCACCGGCGTCGGCAGCCTCGTGCAACCACGCGATCATCTCGCCCTCATGGTCCGTCTGGCGCACCTCTACGTTCAGCCCCATGCCGCGCCCAGACTCGACGAGGTGGGCTGCCAGTTGAGCGTGGGTGGTGGCGCCGTAGACCTCCGGCTGCCGGGTGCCGAGCCGGCCGAGGTTGGGACCATTGAGGACGAAGACCGTGCGCATGGCGTTAGTCTGCCAGCCCGATCTCAAGGTAGGCGGCGCCGTAGAGCCCGCGCTGCAGGAGGGTGACGTAGCGCTCCACGTCGCTGAGGGCCAGGTCCGCGTCGCCGGAGGACAGTCGTGCCACCCGGGCTCCGACGGACTCGGCGCGGGCCGCCAGCCGTTCGGCCACGTCGCTGAGGCGATCGGTCAGCTTGTCGTCGTCGAGCAGGACCAGGCACGGCTGGGCCTCGGCGTCGCCCTCGAGGGGATCCGCGAACGGGTCCTTCGGCTTGACCGCGCGCAGCAGGGTGTCGAGCTCGGAGGCGTCTGCTGCCAGGGCGGGCCTGCCGGAGGCGCGGCGGACGGCCTCGGCGATCCTGCGCGAGGCCCGGCCTGCCAGCACCGTGCCGCCCCAGATCAGCGGCAGTGTGTCCGCCAGGTTCAGCGCCATCTCTTTCCCCGGATTCACCGACAGGTCCCGGCCGGGAGCGCACGCCTCCGCCACCAGGTCCGCGGCATCTGCCACGTGGCCGGTATGCACGGCGGGCCCGAGCCCGAGATCCCCAAGCAGCGACAACACCCCCACCGCGGCGGCCAGGGAATCAGGCTCCAAGGTGGGGATGAGCGTGGTGGCAGAGGAGGAGGTCAGCTGCGCCAGGCGCGAATCCATCGGTGCCGCGACGATCATCATCGAGCCGCGGCGCATGGCCTCCGCGGCGCACTGCAGCACCCATTCGGGGGTGTCGTGATCGCCCAGCACGACGGTGAGGTCCAACGGCCCCACCCACGCGGGGAGCCCTGGGCCGGGCCACGCCATGAACGGCACCGGGCAGGCCACCTCCAGCACGGCGCGCACCAGGCGGGCCTCCGTGCCGAGCGCCAGAATGCCGCGGGGCCTGTCCGCCCGCTCCAGATGGCCGACCGGTTCCGACAGGGCCGCGCGCCGGATCCTCGCCCCGGCCGACGCCAGCCGACGGAGACCCTCATGCGCCTCGAGGCCCGGGTCCTCCAACCTCGAGTCGTCGAAGAACTGCCCGTTCACAGCGTGCTGCGGGCCTGGTCGATCAGGAGCACGGGGATGTTGTCCCGTACGGGGTAGGCCAGGCCGCACGCCTGGTTGGTGCACACCAGCTCGTGCGCGTCGTAGTCCACGGCGAACTTCGCGTGGCACGCGGGGCACGCCGCCACCGCCATGAACTCGGGCGAGAGTTCCATCGTGTTGTCTGCCATCGTCCTTGACCTCCCTTGGTTCTCGGTTCGAATCTACCCGGCCCGGACGAGCCCGAGCACCTCGTCGCGCAGGGCGAGCATCGTGGCCTCGTCGCGGGCCTCCACGTTGAGTCTGAGCAGGGGCTCGGTGTTGCTGGACCGCAGGTTGATCCACCACCCGGCCTCAGGGTTGCGGACGCTGAGGCCATCCACCCGGTCCGCCACGCCCCGGCCCTCGAAGGCGGCCGCCACGCGAGCCGTGCACGCGCCGGCGTCGGTGACGGTGGAGTTGAGCTCGCCGGAGCGGTGGTAGCCGTCGAAGACCGCCGCCAGCGCGGACAAGGGGCGATCCGCCTGCCTGACCAGCTCGATCAGGTGGAGAGCGGCCAGCATTCCGGTGTCCGCGGACCAGAAGTCACGGAAGTAGTAGTGGGCGGAGTGTTCGCCGCCGAACACCGCCCCGGTCTCGGCCATCAGCGCCTTCACGTAGGTGTGGCCGACCATCGACTGCTCCACCCGCCCGCCGTGGCGGGCCACGGCCTCGCCGACGCACCAGGACGTGATGGTGTTGGTGACGATCGTGGAGCCGGGATGCTTGGCCAGCTCCGCCACCGCGATCATGGCGGTGACCACCGACGGGTCCACCACGCCTCCGAGCTCGTCGATGATGAAGCAGCGGTCCGCGTCTCCGTCGAACACCAGGCCCAGGTCCGCGCCGTGTTCGAGGACGGCGCGCTGCGCGTCCACCAGGTTCTCCGGCTCCAGCGGGTTGGCGGGATGATTGGGGAAGGTGCCGTCGAGCTCCAGGTAGAGACCCACCACGTCCAGCCCGCGTCCCGCCAGCGCGGTGAGCGCGGTGTGTCCGGCCATGCCGTTTCCTGCGTCCACGACGACGGTCAGCTCGCGATCCCCCGTCGGCGGGACCAGATCCCCCAGCTTGTCCGCGTAGGGCTCGAGGGCGTCGAGCTCGCGGTAGCCGCCCGTGGGCTCGGGGCCGAGGACAACGGTGGCGGCGACGTCCCGAAGGCGGGCCATGAAGTCCGCCGGCACCGGCCGCGCGTCCGCCAGGCAGAACTTGATGCCGTTGTAGGTGCTGGGATTGTGGCTGGCGGTGAACTGGACGCCAGGGAGGCGCAACCAGCCGGAGGCGAACCACAGCTCGTCGGTGGAGCTGAGACCGATGTCCACCACCGAGGCCCCGGCGCGCCGGGCGCCGTCGGCGAAGGCGAGCGAGAGCTCGCGGCCCAGGGTGCGCATGTCGCGGCCCAGCACGAACTCGGCAGGGCCGAGCAGCTCGACGAACGCGGCGCCGAGCGCCCGGGCGCCGTCGACGTCCCACTCGGGAGCATGGCCGACGACGATGCCACGGATGTCGTTGGCCTTGAAGATCTGCGGGGCTAGCACGCGGGCCAGCCTATCTCCTGGAGCGGTGCGGCTCAGTCGATCGTCGGCACGAGGCGCAGGTGCCCGCCTCGACCACCTGGCGGCAGCTCCGGGGCTGCGGGGAGGGGTGCCGGGACCGGGTCGTCGTGACGCAGCCCGATGGCGCGCACGGCATCGGCCAGGGCCATGAGATCGTCCGACGGGACGTCCGGGGCGGGCCCGCGACCGTCGAGCGGGAGCCGGATGACCTCCCAGCCCTTGGGGACGCTGGTGCGCTCGGCGTGGACGGCGCACAGATCGTAGGAGCCGGGCTCCGCGGCCAACGCGAGCGGCCCCAACACGGCCGTGGAGTCGGCGTAGACGTAGGTCAGCGTGGCAAGGGCGGGGGCCACGCACGCGGTCCTGGAACATCTGCGCACGGGCTGACGCTACCCGACCACGGGCTAGGGTGGCGGCATGCCACGCAGACGAGACCGGCACGGGCGCGGGATTCGCGGCCCCCTGGCCACCCCCAATCAGTGGACCGGCACAGCCGTGCCGTTGAGCCGGCCCTCCCGCGTGGACTTCTTCAACGACTGCGTCACCTCCGCCATGGCCGCCATCGCGGCGGTGGCCCCGGACGCGCTGAACGGCATCGTCGTGGGCGTGGAGGAGGTGCCGCACCTGAATGTGGCCTGGTCCGGTGACCGGGTGCCGCTCTCGGCCGCGCTGGAGTCCAGCCGGGGCCGGAGGGCGCAGATCGTGATCTTCGAGCGTCCGCTGGAGCATCGGTCATCCTCGCGCAGCCAGCTGCGTCGGCTGGTGCACCGCACCATCGTCGAGCAGCTGTCGACGCTGACGGGTCGCAGCATCGACGAGCTGGTGGGCGGCGCCTCCTGGGACGACGAGGACTGAGCAGCTCGGTCAGCGCAGCGCGGGGCGCAGCTCTGCAGGCAGGGTCTGCACCTCGGCGACCGCGGCTGGGCCGACGGGAACCACCACGGTGCCCTCCGGTGTCACCGACACGGCAGCGGCGAGCACCTCGGCGCCCGAGGTGACGGAGACCACCACTGGCCCGCCCTCCGGGACCGGCACCGTGACGCTCTGGCCTGGCCCGATGCTGACCTGCTGGTTGGTGGTCTCTCCCCCGACGGGGGTGAGACCGACGTCCGCGGTGAGTGTGTCCGATCGGCCGGGGTTGCTCAGCAGCAGGGTCCCCGCCCCGGGGACCAACCCTGTCAGGTCCGTGCCTGGCGCCTCAGCCACGACGGTGGCTCGGGCGCCCGTCGCTCCGGTGACGAGCGCCGCCCCCACCGCGACCGTCGACGTGACCCGCACAGCCGTCGGCTCCCCTGCCAGGGGTGCCGTGAGGTCGATCGAAATGGTGCTCATGGCCGGGATGGAGAGCGAATCGGCCACCGCGGGCACGTACGGCCCTGCCGGCCCCATGCCCTCGATGGACACCTCCGTGCGGTTCTCCGTGGGGTTGCTCACCAGGAGCCGCGACGACGTGGCGCCCCCCGGGGCGCCGGTGAGCAGGTGCTCGGTGGCCACCGTGGTGGGCGGCGCGAACTGCGTGGGGCGGCCCTCCACCGCAGCGGCGATGAGCGCCACGCGGCCCTGGCTGGTGCTGAACGCGACGCCGACCGGCCCGGCCGGCGCCAGCACCGACAAGGCGACCCTCCTGCTGACGCCCGGCGCCAGGGCGATCCCCCGGGCCCCCACTGCGGTCACCTCGCCGTCGGGGCCGAGGAGGGTGAGATCCACCGCGGCCGCGCCGGGGTCCGTGTTGACCAGGATGAGCTCCGTGGCGGCGGGGTCCGCGACGAGCACCATCCCGGCGGTCGCCGGGGTGCCGCACGGCGCGAAGGCGCGCTGCGGCTCCTCGACGAGGACGCCCGCCGCAATCGTGTCCTCAGCACGGAGGCCCACCGGCCCCGTCACGGGCTCGGCCACCGGCGCGGTGACGGCGCGCCCGGCCCCGTCGAGCCCCGTGACGCTGAGCTCACCGGAGCCACTGACGAGGACTTGACCTGCGGGGATGCAGGTCAACGCCGTGCTTCGGGGAAGCTCGATCACCTCGGCGGCCGGCTTCCGGAGCGGGCTGATCAGCGCCAACCCGACAGCCACGGCCACCACCAGCATGAGGGCCGCCAACGACACGCCCAGTCTGCGGATCATTCCTGCCCCCTTCGCGCCACGGTGGCCGCACCCAGCGTGGGGGCCGCCAGGACGGCCAGGACCGCCGCGACGGCGAGCTGGACGGCGAAGCGCCACGGATGCGGCCTCGGCTGCACGGCCACCTCGCCCGCCGATTGACCCAGGTCGAAGGTCAGGCGGTCCGCGCCGTCGATCCGCTGGAGAGGCCGTCCGTCGAGGGTGGCCTGCCAGTCCGCGTCCGGTGGCTCCGCGACCACCAGAGTGCGCCCGGCGGCACCCTCCTCCACGCGTCCCTGCACCAACGGCTCGGCGGTCTCACCGTCGACGACCTGAGACCTGGACACGAGGCCGAGCACGGTCCAGACCACCGTCTCGGCGTCCGCCGCTGCGCTGGTCATTCCCGCCGCGTTGTCCAGGGCAGCCCTCAGCTCGGGGTCGAAGCCCCGCAGCCAGACGTGCGAGGTCCCCAGCGCGGTCAGCTGCCCGGCCACGTCGTCTGGAACAGCCCCGGTGGAGAAGGCCTGGACCAGGGCGCGGAACTCGGCGGAGAAATCCCCAGCCGGATTGCGTTCGCCGGTGCCCCACTGGGGTTGGCGGGCGTCCACGACGTTCCACGCGAGGGCACCGTCGTCGGTGAGTTCGATCATGAGGGCGCGGGTGTCGCGGGGGGAGTCCAGCACGTCACGCACGTAGCCGGGGAGCGCCGAGGCGGTGTCGTCCACGGGCCCGTTGAAGCCCACCACAGCCCACACCCCGGCGGCCAGCAGGCCGCTCACGCCCAGCGCCACGGCCGAGCGGGTCAGGGCCGTGCCCGCCAGCGCGGCCGCCACCACGGGCGCGAGCAGGGCGGCCACCACGAGCAGCGCCCACGGCGACAGGAGGACCCGGGCGGTGCCGCCATCGACGGTGACCACCAGCCGCGACAGCAGAGTCCCGATCACCAGCGGGGCGGCGATCCCGGCGATCGCCCACCGCCAGGCCGTGCCGGAGAGCCGCGCCAGGGCGACGACAGCGACGAGGGCCAGCACGGCGAAGAAGGTCACGTTGGCCCACAGCGGCAGCCCCGAGGGGAGGATGCGGCCCACCACCAGTGCGAAGGACGCCGGCGGGAAGTCCGGCCACGCATTCGGATCCACCCCGGTGAAGAGGCGGCCGGGGTGCGCGAGGAGATGCCCCAGCCAGGGGGCGAAAAACACCCAGGCCGGCAGGACGCCGACGGCGACGTCCGCCACGCGGGAGCGGTCGCGCACGGCCCAGCCGACGGCGGCGAGGGTGGCCAGCACCAGCAGCACCGGCCACACGAGCGAGGCGATGACCAGCCAGAAGGCGGCGCCCGCGGGCGCCCGGAGCCGCTCCGCCCCGGCGGCCTCGTTGCGGACGACGGCGTGCACCGCCCTGGCCAGCAACGGCCCGACGACGGCCAGCACCATGCCGCTGACGTCGCCGGCGGTGACGAGGCCCAGCAGGATGGTGGCACCGGCCCACGCCGCCGAGACGGCCGCCCCGACCGCGAGCGTCACGCCGAGCCGGCGCAGCAGCGCCAGCGCGGACAGCCCAGCCAGCAGCGGGGTGGCGAGCAGGGCCAGGAAAGCGAACCAACCCGGGCTGCCCAGACCGGCCAGCGCGGCGACCGCCGCGACACCCATCCAGGGCGCCTCACCGCTCAGGTACGCCTCCCACACCGCACCGATCGACCCCGGGGCCGGAAGCAGGCCGCCCCCGGACACCGCGCCGAGGCCGAGCAGGGTCCGGCCGGCCGCGACCGAGGCTACGGCGAGCAGGACCAGCAGCGCGGTCACGGGCGAGATCACCCGGCGGCGGACAGGCCCTCCGGCGAAGTCGTCGCCGGTCAGGTCGTCGAGGGTGGTGTCGGCCTCCCGCAGATCCCGGAACCTCTCCGAGACCCCGGCGCCCAGCTTGTCGACGGCGTGGCGCAGCGGCCAGAAGCGGTTGGGGAGCAGGTCCTCGGGGGTGAGGTCCTCCTCCGGCAGCCGGGCCGCCAGCGCGGCCGTGACCTCGGCTGTGCCCAGGTAGCGGCGCATCGCCGCCAGCTCGGCGCCGGCGTGGCCGGGGGATTTGGCCAGGAGGAAGCCCAGCGCCCGCAGCGTCGAGCCCACCGCGACACCCGCGCGGGAGGTTCCCCGCGCCCCAGCCACCCGGAGCGCCGCCAGCCGGTCGTCCTCGTGCGGGTGCAGGTCCGAGGGACGCTCTCCGGTGCGGCCGGCGCGACGGTGCACCAGCGCGGCGGCGGGCCAGGTCAGCACGCGGTAGCCGACGGCGTTGGCGCGCCACCCCAGGTCCACGCCGTCGCGGTGACGGGCCACCTCGGGAGCCAGTCCGCCGATCTCGCGCCACACCTCGCCCCTGACCAGCATGCCGGCGGTGGACCCGCCCAGGACCTCGCGAGGCTCGGTCTGCTGCTGGTCCACGTCGCCCTCCTCCACCAGCGGCACGCGCTGCCCCCCGGGGGTGATGGCCTGCCCCACCTCCGAGAGGGTGTCGGGGTAGTTGCGCCGCTTGGGCTCGAGGAGCTTCGGCACCACCACGTCGGCCTGACGGGCGCCGTCGAGGAGGTGGGCGAGGGTGTCGGGGTGGGGGGATGAGTCGTCGTGCAGCAGCCAGATCCACTCAGGCTCGGACTCCGCGAGCGCCAGGCTCACCGCCTCGCCGAAGCTGCTGCCCGCGTCTGCGTCCACCAGTTCATCCAGGACGCCCTCGGCGACCGCGCGCAGCACCAGGTCTCTCGAGTCGTCGACCGATCCGGTGTCCACCGCGACAATCCGGCCAGGCCGGGGATCCAGGCCTGCCAGGGCGAGCAGTTGGCGCGGCAGCCACTCGGCGGCGTCGTGCACCACCATGACGGCGGTCACCGCAGCGGGTTCGATGAGTGGGGTCTCCCCGGCCGGATCCTCGGAATCGATCCAGGACCAGAGATCCTCGAGGCGTCCGTGCTGCGGTTCGTCGGTCACACTGTCCTCCCGGACCTGGGATTAGCCGGCCGCGCGCTTCAGCTTCCGGCGTTCGCGCTCGGAGAGGCCGCCCCAGATACCGAAGCGCTCGTCGTGGCCCAAAGCGTACTCGAGGCATTCGGTGCGGACGGTGCAGTTCTGGCACACCCGCTTGGCTTCGCGGGTGGAGCCGCCCTTCTCCGGGAAGAAGGCCTCGGGGTCCGTCTGGGCGCACAACGCGTGAGCCTGCCACGAGAAGGCTCCGTCGTCTCCGAAGAGATCGATGGTCTCATCCACCGTCGCCTCCCTTCGTTGTTGTGAATTACACACGAGTGATTTTGATCGGTCAAGCTGATCAGGCGAATTGGTCCCCCGCTTTCTCCCGCACGAGGGCCACCAGCTCCTTCACGCGCTCCGAATCGGCGAGCGGCGCCACCAGGGTGGCGGTAGGCGTGGAGACCACCAGGCAGTCGCGGAGTCCGATGGTGCCCAGCACGTGCCCGGCGCCCCTCGTGTTGATGAGGACGCATCCCTGCGAGTCCAGCGTGACGGCCGCCCCGTCGACGGCGTTGCCGTGCTCGTCCTGGGTCAGGAGCCCGGCCAGCGACACGAAGCCGCCCACGTCGCGCCAGTCGATCGCCAGGCCCACACTCACCACCTCGGCGTCGGTGCGTCCCACCGAGGCGGGCTCCATCACGGCGTAGTCCACCGAGATCTTCTGCAGCGTGGGGAAGATCTCGTCGAGGGACGACGGATCGGCGACGATTGCGCGGACCTTGGCCGCGGTGTCCGGGAGCAGCTGATCCAGCTGGCCCAGCAGTGTCTGGGCCCGCCATACGAACATGCCGGCGTTCCACCAGTACTCGCCGGTGGCCAGGTACTGCTCGGCCACCTCCCGCGACGGCTTCTCCTTGAACTCCGCCACCCGGTGCACGCCGGGGAACCCGTCGAGCTCCTCGGCGCGGTGGAGGTAGCCGTACCCGGTGTGCGGCGAGGTGGGCAGCACCCCGAGGGTCACCAGCGCGTGGGGCCGCTGCTCGGCCACCTCGAACGCCAGCGCGAGGCTGCGCTGGAACTCCTCGACGGGGGTGATCACCTGATCAGCGGTGACCATGGCCACCACCGCGTCCGCGTCCCGGTCCGCGACCACCGCGGCGGACCAGGCCACCGCGTTGAGCGAATCACGGCCCTCCGGCTCCCCCAGGATGTTCCCGGCGGCCAGCTCCGGCAGCTGGCGGGCCACATCCTCGGCGTAGGCGCGGCCCGTGCACACCAGGATGCGCTCGGGCGGCACCACGCCGACGAGCCGCTCGTAGGCCAGGCGCAGCAGCGAGGACCCCCCGAAGAGCTCCAGCAACTGCTTGGGCCTGCCCTGCCTGGACAGCGGCCAGAGGCGGGTGCCGGACCCACCGGCCATGATGACGACGTAGCGCATGGTGGGAGGCTAGCGAATCCGCAGGGCCGGGACCGCCAATAGGATCGCCCCATGCTCATCAGCGCCCTCCGCCGTCGCGTCGCCCGTCAGGGCTCGCAGCCCCTCCTCACCTACTACGACGGGCGCGACGGCTCCCGGATCGAGCTGTCGGCCGTCACGTTCGCCAACTGGGTGGACAAGACCGCCAACCTCATCGCGGACCTGGGCCACGACGACGGCGAGCCGATCGACGTGGCGCTCGCCGAGACCCACCCGGCGCACTGGGTGACGTTGGTGTGGGTGGCCGCGGCCTGGCAGCGCGGCTGCCCGGTCAACCCGGGGATCTCGGGCGCGGAGCTGTTGGTGGTGGGTCCGGGCGACGACCGCCGCGCCGCCACGACGGTGGCGTGCTCGCTGCACCCGCTGGGGCTGGGTTTCCCGGTGGCCCCTGACGGCGCGGTGGACTTCCGGGAGGCGATGGCGCAGCCGGATGCCCACGACCTCTCCCCGCTCGGCGAGTCGACGGTGTGGGACGGCGCCCCTGTGCCGGCGACGGCGCCCAGAGACGGACGGCTTCTGCTCCTGGATCCGCCCGCGGGCTGGGCCACCGTGGCCGGGGCGCTCGTGGCGCCGGTCCAGGGGTCCGGCTCGACGGTGGTGGCAGTGGGGGTGTCGCGGGAACGGGCGGCCGAGATCGCCGCCGCGGAGCGCGCGCTACTGATCTGAGGGCTGCTCCGCCTCGTCCGCCTGCGGCTGGGCCTCCGCCTCGGCCTCGGACTCCGCCTCGGGATCCGGCTGCGGCTCCGGGTCCGGGTCCACCGCAGCGAGGACCGCTCCCCCACCGAGGGTGGCCAGCATCTGGCGCACATTGGACAGCTGGGAGGTGATCGAATCGCGGCGCTGGGTCACAGCGGCCAGTTCGCGGTCCGAGTCACGGCGGATGCGATCCGCCCGCGTCCGGGCCTCGCTCACCAACGCGTCGGCCTCACGCTCGGCCTTGACGCGCACGGCCTCGGCCTGCGAGGAGGCGTCTGAGATGATGCGCTGCGCCTCGTTCTCGGCTGCCTGAAGGTTCTCCTCGGCCGCCCGGAGCTGATCGTCGCGCTGGCCCATGGCCGCCGCGAAGTCCGCTGCCGCGGCGTCGCGCCGCTCGGCGAGCGTCCGCTCGAAGTCCGCGGCTGCCTGGGCGGCCCTCGCCTGCTGGGACTCGTAGACGGCCTCTGCCTCCTCACGGCGGGTGGCGGCCTCGCGGTCCGCGTGGTCCAGCAGCTCGTCGGCGCGACGCTGGGCGCCGGTGAGGCGCGCCTCCGCGTCGGCCTCGGCGGAGGATCGGGTGTCCACTGCGTAGCGGTCAGCCTCGACGGCGGTGGCCTGCGCGATGCGGGTGGCCTCCTCGATCCGTGCGGCCGCCTCCTCCTGCGCGGCGCGGCGGGTGTCGTCGGCCTCCTCCTCGGCGAGGGACAGGATCTGCCCCACGCGCTCGCCGAGCTCGGCGAACGTGGGACGCGATGCCACATGCTGGGCACGGGCGGCCTCCTCTGCCCGGGCCTGCGCCTCGGCGAGGCGGGCTTCAAGAGCGGCCCGCTCCTGGCCGGCCTCCCGCAGCTGGACGCTCAGCTCACCCAGCTCGGCCCTGGCCGAGTCCAGGGCCTGCTGCAACGTGGCGATCTCGGCCTCGACCTGGGACGGCTCGTAGCCGCGCAACACGGTACGGAAACTGGGTGTGGTCATGATTCCTCGCTGGGGGTGGGGGTGGTACCTGGGACGGAAAGTGCTTCGATGACGCCGGAGAGGCTGCTGAGCTGCGCGGTGATGTTATCTCGGCGGCGGGTGAGCCGCGCAACCTCGTCGCGGGCGGACGCGACTGTCTCGCGGGCCCCGGATCGGAGCGCCTCGGCCTCGGTGCGGGCTTCGGCGAGCAGCCTCACCGCCTCCTCGCGGGTGGCACGGGTGCGCTCGAAGGAGGCGCGTTGCGAACGCTCCAGATCCGCTGCCAGCGTCTCGCGCACCAGAGCGGCCGTGGTCTCGGCCTCCGCGGTTCGTTCCTCGGCGCGGCGCACGATCGCTTCGGCCTCGCGTCTGGCCCGGTCCAGCGAATCGGTTGCCCTCGTCTCGGCGTCTGCACGGGTGCGAGTGGAATGGTCTGCGGCGGCGCGCAGCTCGGCTCCGGCCCGCGCCCGGATGTCTGCGGCGTCCACCTCGGCGGATCGGATGCGTTGGCGGGCCACCTCGACGGCGCGGTCCGTGGTCCGCGCGAGCTTGGCCCGCAGTTCCCTGGATCGGGTTGCGTTGGCCAGGTGGGAATCGCGGGTGGAGCGGGCGATGTCGGCCTTGGCTCCATCGAGCAGCGCGGAGACTGTGGTGCGGGCCCAGGCCAGCTGCGCGGCCGCGTCGGCCAGCTGGGCCTGCGAGCGACTCTCCGCGTCGTCGATCAGGCGGGCGGCCTGCGCGGCAGCCGCCTCACGCTGGATCTCCACCTCTGCCGCGGCGTCGGCGCGGACCCTGGCCGCCTCGTCGCGCGCCTCCCGGAGCAGGTCGTCCACCTCTGCCGCGCTGCGCCGCGCCTCGGCCTCGGCGTCCGCGCGCACCTTGGCAGCGTCCGCGTCGGCCTGGGCGGCCTGCTCGGCCAGTTCCCGCTCGAAAGCCCGGCGTTCGCGCTCCAGTAGCGCGTCGTGCTCCGCGCGGCGCCGCTCTGACTCCTCGCGGATTCGTCCCGTCTCTGCCTCCGCCTCGGCCACGAGCTCAGCCGCCTGCCGGCGCGCGGCCGCGACCTCCGCCTCAGCCTCGGCGCGGGCGTCGCCGATCACCTCATCGGCTGCGCGCTGCGCGGACTCGGTGATCCGGCCGGCCTGGTCCGCAGCCTCGGTGAGGGCCCGTTGCGCGTCCGCGCGGGCATCGTCGAGCCGGTGACGGACGAACTCGAGTTCGCCTGCCGCCTCGTCGCGCTCCCGGAGGAGGCCGGCGAGTTCCTGCCTGGAGCGCGCCACATCAGCCTCGGCCTCCTCGCGGACCCGGTCCGCCAACCGTTGCGCCTGCAGGAGCAGGCCGCTGGCGGTCTCCGCGGCCCCCATGGTCACTGAGGCAGGCCGCGGACGAACCCGGCCCCCCAGAACAGGTGCATGACGGCGAGCACGACGGGGAACCTGAGCCGCGCGGCCGGGGACAATGACCGGACGCTGGCTGTCGCGGCGGCGACGAACGCGAGGTAGACGGCCGGGGCCAGCAGCAGGCCGGTGAGGGCGTTGTTGCGCAGGATCAGTCCAAGCAGCCCGCCGAGGAGCCCCCCGCCGAGCCCGAGCACGGTGAGTGGAGGCGCCAGGTAGCGCAGCGAAAGGGTCTCCGGGTGACGGCGGGCCACCTCACGGCGCCACTGGCCTGTGGTGTAGAACTGCCTGGCCAGGGCGCGGTAACCGTCCCGCGGGTGATAGACGACGCGCAGGCTGGGCGTGAAGTAGACCAGGTGCCCGGCGTGGCGGAGCCGGTAGTTGAGCTCCCAGTCCTGGGCGCGGTGGAGGGTCTCGTCGAAGGCGCCCACCTCCTGGAGCTTCGCCTTGCGAAACACTCCGAGGAAGACTGTGTCGGCCGGACCCGCCGGGGTGTCGGCGAGGTGGAAGCCGCCGCCACCCAGCCCGAGCCGCGAGTTGTACGCCGCCGCGATGGCCTCCGACAGCGGCGTTGTGCCCTGCGCGTCCATGAGTCCGCCGACGTTGGCGGCCCCGGTCTCATCCAGGAGTGCCACCGCTGTCTCGATGTAGCCGGGGCTGAGCTCGCCGTGCCCGTCGACACGGACGATGATGTCGTGGCTGGAGTGGTCGATGGCGATGTTGAGGCCTGCCGGGGTGAATCCGGTGGGGTTGTCCAGCACGACCACACGGGGATCCGCGGCGGCGAGCTCGTCGGCGATCGCATGGGTCCGGTCCTCGCTCGGCGCCACCGCGAGCACGATCTCGAGCTCACCCGGGTAACGCTGATCCAGCACGCGCTCCACCGCGGCGCGCAGATGCTTTTCCTCGTTTCGGATGGGCATCACCACGCTGACAGGCTGCACCGAGACTCCTTCCTCCGGTGACAACCTAGCTGACCGAGCAAACGGCGGCCAGATCGGGGGTTTCGGTGAACGGCTTGTCGTCGGCCGCCTGGGCGGAAGGCGAGGCTGCGGCCTCCGACCCGCTCGCCGACGGGGCCGCCGAGGTGGCGGTGGGCTCCGGGGTCGGGGTTGGGGAGAGCTTCTCGTCGACGGTGCTGCGGATCAGCTCGAAGTCCGGGTCCGCCGTGACGATGAGCGGCGGGGAGAAGTTGACCGACGTGATGTTCTGCTCGCGCGCCTTGAGGGCCAGCTCGGCCAGGTCGGCGATCGCGCCGGTGCCGACGTCGGTCTTGAGGAGATCCCCACCCGCCTCGCTGAGCTCGACGAACTTCGTGGCCACCGTCGCCGGGTCGAGTTGCTGGACCATGGCGGACATCACGCACTTCTGGCGCACCATCCGCTCGTAGTCGCTTGACTCGGCGCGGGAGCGGGCGAACCACAGCGCGTGGTAGCCGTCGAGCAGCACGTCTTCGCCGGGGTCGATGTAGCCACTGATCGGGGAACCGCCCCCGCCGATGGGAATCGGCTTGGAGATGTCAAGCCTGATGCCGCCCATGGCGTCGATGAGCGCGCTGAACCCGTGCATATCCACCAGCGCGTAGTAGTTGAGGTCCAGGCCGAGGGTCTCCTCGACCGCCTCCTTCATGGCCTCGAGGCCCGCCTGCCGGCCCGGGTACAGGTCCGCGTGTTCCTCGCCGAGCGTCCAGATGCCGTTGAGCATGCAGCCGTTGTCCTCGCAGATGAAGCCGTCGGGGTACAGCTCGTTCAGGGGCGACGAGTCAGGGAACCGCACCTTCTGCAGGTTGCGTGGTAGGCCGAACAGCACCGTTCGGCCCGTCTGGGCGTCCACGGAGGCCACGTTGATCGAGTCCGGGCGCAGGCCCTGCCGGTCCGCCGCGGAATCCGCCCCCAGGAGGAGGACGTTGTAGCGGCCGTCCTTGATCTCCGCCTCGCCGCCGCCCCCGAAGACCTCGCCGACGTTGCGGGCCGCCACCAGGGCGTTCGCGGCTACCGTGGTGACGCCGCCGACGGCGAGCGCCAGGACCAGCGAGGTGATGGTGAGCACCAGGCGCGGCCGCCTGGGTAGGCGCAGCGGGCGGGCGAGCCGCCAGGAGTCCAGGAGCAGCAGCACCCAGCCCGCGAACAGCACCCACAGCGCGAATCTGACGATCGTGGCCACCCAGGGGGTGAGCAGGACTCCGACGGTGGGGCCGCGCCACAGCCAGAGCCCGAGGAGAACCAGCACGCCGAGCAGCGCCGCCGCGCCGTAGACCCGGCCGGCGATCCGGCCCAGGCCGCGGTTCCCCGCGAAACTCTGCACGGAGCCTGGCACCGCCGCGGACATGAGGATGAACCCGAGGGCGCGCCGCGCGTGGACGGCCTGAGCCTCGGTGGGCTGCGGTGGGGTCACGGGTGCTCCTCTTCGGTGACTCGCCCCAGTTTCGCGCCCTCACCGCGGGAGGCCAAATCTGCCACGCCGTCGGCGCCGGATCTCCGCGGGTATCCTGGCCCGCGGACAGGAGGACCCCGGGTGGTCAATCGCGACGACAACATGGACTGGCTGTACCGGCAGGAGTCTCCGGACGAGCCGGAGCCGACCGCGGTCATGCCCGCCTACCCTCCGCCCACTCGACCCGCCGCGCCAGCCCCGAGCGTCGCGGCTCCCCCGCCTCCGCCCAAGGCGCCGCGGCGCCGCACCCGTCGGCGACGACGCCCGCTGCGGCGGTTCGTCGGCACGATGCTGGTGCTGTGGCTGCTCTTCCTGCTCGTCACGCCGCTGTACGCCTGGGTGATCAGCACCAGGGTGGACGCCACCCCTGCCGGAGACCGGCCCGCCGACCAGCCCGGGACCACTGTCCTGCTGGTGGGCTCGGACGCGCGAGCCGGCGTGGCCGGCGCCCGGACGGACACGATGATGCTGATGCACCGGCCCGCCGTCGGGGACCCGGTGCTGCTGTCGATGCCGCGCGACTCGCTGGTCAGCATCCCGGGGCGATCGGACAACAGGCTCAACGCCGCCTTCGCGTTCGGGGGCGCGCCACTGCTCGTCGAGACGGTGGAGGCCAACACCGGCATCCGGATCGACGGCTACCTCGAGGTGGGCTTCGACGGCGTCGTCGACGTGGTCGACGCCCTCGGCGGGATCGAGGTGTGCCCCACGTTCGACATCGACGACCGCGACTCCCACCTCACGATGTCCGCCGGCTGTCAGAGGGT
Organism: Tessaracoccus sp. MC1679; assembly: GCF_014164775.1. Taxonomy (GTDB): domain Bacteria; phylum Actinomycetota; class Actinomycetes; order Propionibacteriales; family Propionibacteriaceae; genus Arachnia. The sequence goes on along the minus strand of NZ_JACJGB010000003.1, from coordinate 83,544 downwards.
GAACGGGACCACAGCGCTCGGCTACGTCCGGATGCGTAAGGGCGACCCGAGGGGCGACCTCGGCCGGGTAGACCGCCAGCGCGAGGTGATGGGGGCCATGGCCCGGGAGGTGATCCACCCCATGACCGTGCTCAACCCGGTGCGCTACTGGCAGCTCAACATGGCCGCGGCCCAGTCCCTGGGTCGCGGCGAGGACACCGGGCTGCTGGACATGGCGGCCGTGGCCGCGGGCTTCTTCGCCGCGACCACCGGCTCCGGGATCAGCATGACCGTCCCTGTGGCGGGCACGGGCAACGTGAGCGGGGTCGGCTCCGTGGTCCGCTGGGACGACGCGGCAGCGGCCGAGGTGTTCGCGGCGCTCGCCGCGGGCGACACCACCGGGCTCAGCTCTTAGCGTCCAGGGTCAGGAGTTCTGGCCGGACGCCTCGCGGACGACCGCGCCCTTGGCCCGGGCGGCATCGCGCAGGGACTCCTGGAAATCCAGCATCCGCTCCATCAGCGCCTCGTCCGAGGCCGCCAGTATCCGCACCGCGAGCAGGCCGGCGTTGCGGGCGTTGCCGATGGCCACCGTCGCGACGGGGACGCCCGCGGGCATCTGCACGATCGACAGCAGCGAGTCCATACCGTCGAGGAACTTCAGCGCCACCGGAACGCCGATCACGGGCAGCGGAGTGAGGGCGGCGAGCATGCCCGGCAGATGGGCCGCGCCGCCGGCGCCGGCGATGATCACCTTGATGCCGCGCGTGTGGGCCTCGCGGCCGAAGCTCACCATGTCCTCGGGCATGCGGTGCGCCGAGACCACATCGGCCTCGAATGGGACGCCGAACTCGGCGAGCGCATCGGCCGAGGCCGACATGGTGGGCCAGTCCGAATCAGAGCCCATCACGATCGAGACGAGCGGTTCAGGCATTCGGGTCTCCCATCAGGTAGCCGGCCGCGTGGTGCGCCCGGCGGCGGACGTCGTCGAGGTCTGTGCCCAGGCAGGTGACGTGCCCCACCTTCCGGCCGGCCTTCACCTCCTTGCCGTAGAGGTGCACGCGGACTGCGCGGTCGCGCGCGAAGACGTGCATGAGCGCGCCGGTGAGGTCCTTCTCGGCGCCGCCGAGGACGTTGGTCATCACCACCACGTCGTCTCGGAGCTCCGGGGAGCCGAGCGGCAGGTCGAGGACGGCCCGGATGTGGTTCTCGAACTGGCTGGTGCGGGCGCCGTCGATGGTCCAGTGGCCGGTGTTGTGGGGGCGCATGGCCAGCTCGTTGACCACGATCCGGCCGTCGCGGGCCTCCATCAACTCCACCGCGAGCACCCCGACGACGCCGAGCTCGGTGGCGATCCGGATGGCCATCTGCTGCAGCCCCGAGGCGCGCTCCGGGTCCAGTCCGGGCGCGGGGGTGACGGTCTCCACGCAGATGCCGTCCGTCTGCACCGTCTCGCTGATCGGGTAAGCCACCACCTGCCCGGAGGGTGAGCGCACGACGATGGCGGAGAGCTCCCGGGAGAAGTCGATGAACTCCTCGGCGACGATGCGGACCCGCTCCCCCGCGGACGTGTGGGCGAGGCCCTCGAACGGAACCTCGGCCTGGTCGTCGTCGTCGAGCTTCCAGACGCCCTTGCCGTCGTAGCCCCCACGGGAGGTCTTGGCGATGATGGGCCAGCCCTGGCGTTCCCCGAAGGCGGCCAGGTCGTTGACGTTCTCGCACACCGCGAAGGCGGGGCAGGCCACGCCCAGCTCGGCCATCTTCTCCCGCATCAGGGCCTTGTCCTGCGCGTAGACCAGCGCGGCGGGGCCCGGCCGCACGGCCACCTTCCGCGAGATCTCCTCGAGGTGCCGGGTGGGGACGTGTTCGTGGTCGAAGGTGAGCGCGTCGACCCCGTCGGTGAAGGTCATCAGCGTGTCGAGGCTGCGGTAGTCGCCGACGGTGGCGCCCGGGATGACCTGCGCCGCGGACACGTCCGGGCCCTCCGCGAGGAGGCGGACGTCGATGCCCAGCGGGATGGCGGCCTGATGCATCATGCGGGCCAGCTGCCCACCGCCGGCGATGGCCACTGCATAGCGACGAGTCACCGGGGCAGCATACCCAAGCGGCTACTCGTCGTCCTCGTCCTCTTCGCTGAACAGCAGCTCGGTGATGGTCACGTGCACCCGCTCCACGTCCGGCACGTCCGGCAGCCGCAGCGGCTGCCCCGCGGCGGTCTCCAGGATCAGCGTGCCGCAGCCGAGCATCCGGTCCGTGAGCGAGCGCTCGTAGTTGACGTTGTTGATCCGGCGCAGCGGCAGGTCGTGGCCGAGCTTGTTGATGATGCCGCGGCGGGTGATGATGCGGCGGTCCGTGATGGTGTAGGACGAGGTCACCCAGCGCAGGAACGGGATGAGCACCAGGACGAGGAAGAGCACCAGCGCGACGGCGACCGCCACGTAGGTGGCCCACGGCTGCCACTCGGGCGGCACCAGCGCGATGGAGGCGCCGAGCCCGGCGCCCAGGAGGATGAGGATCAGCGCAGGGCCGAGGAGTGCCTTGACGTGGGTGTGCATCGAGGCGATGACCACCTCGTCGCGGCCCAGCTGGTTCTTGTCGAGTGCCATGGCGCCAAGTGTGGCACGCGGCCACGACACTCAGGCCAGTGTGGCGTGCACCACGTCGCCCACCGGATAGGTCTCGATGCCGGTGGCGGTGGTGACCTGCAGCCGGCCCCACTCGTCGACGCCGCGGCCGGTCCCCGAGACTCGGCGGTCGCCGTCGAGGATCACGGTCAGCTCGGCGCCGATGGACGCGCACCTCGCCTCGTACTCGGCGCGAAGGTTTCCACGCAGCTGCCAGGAGCGGTAGTGCCGCTCGAAGTGGGTGAGCACGCCCGCGACGATTCGGCTCTGATCGGTCGGGAGCCCCTCCAGCGCCAGCGATGTCGCGGTGGGCACCGGCAGCTGGTCGGCGGCGAGGTCCACGTTGATCCCGATGCCGACGACGGCGCGCGCCCCGTCCGGGTGCTCGATCCGCTCCGACAGGATGCCGCACACCTTGCGCCCCCGGATGAGGACGTCGTTGGGCCACTTCAGCGAGACCGGCGCCCCGCCCCCGGCGAGCTCGCCCACGGCCGACGCGACGGCCATGCCCGCCAGCAGCGAGAGCCAGCCCCACTGCGGGAACTCCTGCTGAGGGGTGAGCAGCAGCGACATCGAGATCGACGTGCCGGGAGGGCTCACCCACTGCCGGTCGAGCCTGCCGCGGCCGGCGGTCTGTTCCTTGGACACAAGGACCGCTCCCTCGCCCGCTCCGGCACGGGCGCGGGCGGCGAGATCCGCGTTCGTCGAGCCGGTGGTCTCGATGACCTCGACCGAGCGCCAGAGCGTCGCGGAGGGGAGCACAGCGGCGATGCGGCCCGCGTCGGGAAGGCTGGACGTCACCGCCACATCGTAGCCAGCGCCACAGGGAGAGCGGCGCCTCTGCGAGTCGTCGCAGGAGGCACTGGACGCCGCACCGGCCGGTGTGACACCGTGGCCAGCACCCTGGACACACCGGCCACGAGCACAGGAGGCAGCGGTCATGACGTCGCCGCACACCACCGTGAGAGTGCTGGTTGCGGCCGTCACGGTGGCATCGCTCGCCCTGTGTCTCACCACCGGACCCGAGGCGGCGAAGGTGCCGGCCACGGCCTGGCCGGTTCTCGTCGCCATGGTCGCGTCCGCGGCCGTCACCACCGTGGCAGTCGCCGGCCTCGTGCAGGGGTGGCGCGGGCTCCGCGCGGTTCTCGTTGCCCTCGCCGTCGTGGCTGCCGCCTATCCCGGCCTGTGGGCGCTGGCTGTGCTCGCCAGCGCGCGGTCCCCAGGCTCGGCGAGCGCCTGGGCCGCGGCCGTCGTCGCGGGGGTCGCGCATCTCCCGCTCATCGGCGCATTCTCCGTGGTTCCACTGCTCAGCGTCCGCTACCTCGGCCGCGGCACCGGGCGTGCCCTCCTGGTGGCCGTGGTAGCCCTGGCAGTGGGGGCCGCAACCTCGTTCGCGCTGTTCTTCGACGACTTCGAGCCGCTCGCCGCTTCGGCCCCCCTACCCTCGAGCAGCGGCGAGCAGGTGGGCATGGCCATCAACGTCGGCTATCTCGCCACGGTCCTGCTCGGCCCAGCGGTCGCGGTGTTCGCCACCTGGCGAAGCGCCCCCGACGTGGCCGCGGCCCGTCGCCTGGCCCTGGTCGCGGGGTCCGCGCTCACCGGCACGCTCCTGGTCATGGTCTGCGGCGCCCTGGGCGGCACCTCTCCACTGGCGGGAACGGTGGTCCTCGTCGGCATGTATGCGGCGTTCAGCATCGTCGTGGCGGGGTGCGTCCGGGCCCTGGCCATCGAGCTGACGGAGCCGACGATGGCGTCGAGCGAGGCCGCCGCCCGCGACCCGGACACGGCGGACGAGCCGGTGTCTTCCCCGGTCCCCGGCGGGCTGTCGATGCTCACGGCTCGCGAGCGGGAGGTACTCGCGTTGTTGGCTGAGGGGCTCTCCAACGCCGGGATCGCCGCCAGGCTCGTCCTCTCCGAGCGCACCGTGGACGCGCACCTGCGCTCGGTGTTCGTGAAACTCGACCTTCCTCAGGGCGCCCACCACAATCGGCGCGTCCAGGCGGGCAACGCCTACCGGGCATCGGTCGACACGTCCGCGGCGTGACGCGGCCCGGCCCCGGACAGGCGACTTAGGCGAAAGGGCCGATGCGGGTCCCAGGGCGCCGCTCCTACGGTCGAAGGCATCGCCATCGGCTCGAGAAGGAGACTCCCATGTCCCGCCCCCTCACCCTGCTGGCCCTCGTGTGGGCACCGTTCCTGTCGATCTTCGTGTTCGCGTCCCAGGGGGACACGAGTGCCCTGCACATCGCCTCCCACCTCCTGGCGCTCGCCCTGCTCATCCCCGCGTCCCTCCTCACGTGGCGGATGCGGCCGGAGGCGCCCGGGAGGGCGTCGCGGTGGATCCTGACCATCCTCTCGGCCAGCGTGCCGGTCGCGGTGCTCGGCCACGTGGGCGAGCTGGCCGTGGCAGTTCTCCGGCTGGCCGAGGACGGCTGGGTGAACCTCGACACGGCCGATATCTGGGAGCACGGCCCGCACGTCACGATCGCCAGTGTGACGATCCCGGCGATGATGCTGAGCATGCTGCTGACCGTCGCCCTGGCGGCTCTCTCGCTGCTCGGTCGACGCTCCAGGCCCGGGACCGTCGAGCCAAGCCACCCCACAATCTGAGCGGCCGGAGGGAGTGGCCCGTCCCGCCGCTATGGTGACCCCATGGAGATCGACATCCACACCACTGCCGGTCGGATCGCGAATCTCGGAGTGCGCATCGATGAAGCTGTGCACGCCGGTTCGGCCGAAGCGGTGGAGAAGCAGCATGCCAAGGGGAAGATGACCGCCCGAGAGCGGATCATGGCCCTCCTCGACGAAGGAAGCTTCGCCGAGTTCGACCAGTTCTCACGTCACCGCACCACCGCCTTCGGGATGGACGCCCGCCGTCCGTTCGGCGACGGCGTCATCACCGGCACCGGCTCCATCCACGGCCGCCCGGTGTGCGTGTTCAGCCAGGACGTCACCATCTTCGGTGGCGCGCTGGGCCAGGTGTACGGCGAGAAAATCGTGAAGATCCAGGACTTCGCGCTCAAGACGGGGGTGCCGATCATCGGCATCAACGAGGGCGGCGGGGCCAGGATCCAGGAAGGGGTGGTCTCGCTCGCGCTCTACGGGGAGATCTTCAAGCGCAACACGCGCGCCTCGGGCGTGATTCCGCAGATCTCGCTCATCATGGGCGCGGCCGCCGGCGGCCACGTCTACGGGCCGGCCCTGACGGACTTCGTCGTCATGGTGGACAAGACCTCGCAGATGTTCATCACCGGCCCGGAGGTCATCAAGACCGTCACCGGCGAGGACGTCTCCATGGAGGAGCTCGGCGGCGGCCGCACCCACAACACCAAGTCCGGCAACGCCCACTACCTCGCCGCGGACGAGAACGACGCCATCGAGTACGTCCGTGAACTGCTCACCTACCTGCCGCAGAACAACCTGGAGGATCCGCCGCTCTTCGACGACGAGGAGGTGGACCTCACCATCACCGATCACGACCGCGAGCTCGACCTGCTCGTCCCCGATGCGGCCAACCAGCCCTACGACATGCGCGAGGTCATCCGCAACGTCCTCGACGACGACGAGTTCCTCGAGGTCATGCCGCTGTTCGCGGGCTCGATCATCGTGGGCTTCGGCAGGATCGAGGGCCGCTCCATCGGCATCGTCGCCAACCAGCCCACCGTGTTCGCGGGCTGCCTGGACATCGACTCGGCGGAGAAGGCGGCGCGGTTCGTCCGCACCTGCGACGCGTTCAACATCCCCGTCCTCACCTTCGTCGACGTGCCCGGCTTCCTGCCCGGCGTCGGCCAGGAGCACCAGGGGATCATCCGCCGCGGCGCCAAGCTGATCTACGCGTACGCGGAGGCGACCGTGCCACTGCTGACGGTGATCACCCGCAAGGCCTACGGCGGCGCGTACGTGGTGATGGGCTCCAAGCACCTGGGCGCCGACATCAATCTCGCCTGGCCCACCGCGCAGATCGCGGTCATGGGCGGTCAGGGCGCGGTCAACATCCTTTACCGCAAGCAGATCGCTGCGGCCGAGGACCCGGACACCGAGCGCGCCCGGCTCATCCAGGAGTACGACGATGAGCTCACCAATCCCTACGTGGCGGCGGACCGCGGATACATCGATCAGGTGATCTACCCGCACGAGACGCGGGCACAGGTGATCCGGGCTCTGCGGCTGCTGCGCAGCAAGCGCGAGGCCCTCCCGCCGAAGAAGCACGGGAACATTCCGCTATGACCGAGCCGATGGCCCTGCGCGGCGCGCACCTGAGCGAGGAGGAGGTGGCGGCCGTCGTCGCGGTGCTCCACGCCTCCGCGGGGGCGGAGCAGCTCCGCTCACCGGACGACAGGCCGCTGGCCGGCGGCTGGAAGTCCTACTATCGCACCGTCCGCTCGCCGCTCATGGGCGGGCGGGACGCCTGGCGGACCTACCACAGGATGTGACGATGCGCTTCATCCTCGCCTCCAAGTCCCCCGCGCGGCTTGCTGTGCTGCGCCGGGCTGGGCTTGACCCTGAGGTGATCGTCTCCGGATTCGACGAGCGCCAGGTCCTCGACCCGGTGCCCACCAGGCTCGCCGCCCGGCTCGCCGAGTTCAAGGGCGCCGCGGTCATCCCGCAACTCCACGGCGACTTCGTGCTCCTCGCCTGCGACTCGGTACTCGAGTTCGAGGGCCGCGCGCACGGCAAGCCCGGATCGCGGGAGGCGGCGACCGAGCGGTGGCGGCGGATGCGCGGTCGCGAGGGTCTCCTGCATACCGGTCACTTCGTCGCGGTCCGGCAGGGCGGCGAGGAGACGCGCTCCATCCAGGTGGGGTCCACCGTGGTGCGGTTCGCGGACCTGCCCGACGACGAGATCGAGGCCTACGCGGCCACCGGCGAGCCGCAGCGGGTCGCCGGCGGGTTCACCATCGACGGGCGAGGCGGCGCCTACGTCACCTCCATCGAGGGCGATCCCTACAACGTCGTCGGGGTGTCGCTGCCGCTGTTCCGGCAGATGGTCATCGACGCCGGCGTGCCCTGGCAGTCGCTCTGGCGCTGAACGGGCGCCAGTACAGTTGGCCCGTGCTCCGGATCACCCTCGCCGTCGTCGGCCTGCTCGCGGTGGCGGGCTGCTCGGCGCCGCCGCTCCCGTCCACGCCGACGCCGTCGGTGGCCGTCAGCGCCCTCACCGAGGCACCGGCTGACGGCGTGCTGCTCTCGGATCTCGGTTTCCTCAACGCGCCTGCCGGCTTCTCGATTCCGCGGGACGCCGAGATTGAGGAGCGGGTGGACAGCGGCAACAACATCACGGTCGTCCTGAGCTCCCCGACCGGCGACGAGGTGGCCGAGTATCTGCGCCGCCACCTCCCCGCCATGGGCTTCACCGTCACAGCAGACGCGGGAGGGTCGCTGCTGTTCGAGTCGGCGGTCCACGACGGCGCGTTCACCGTGACCGGGGAGCTGTCGGCGCTCAGCCTGCGCACAGACCGCGGCGCCTAGGCTGAGGCCATGGAACTGCTGACCCTGGTGGTGTACGCCGTCGCGGGATTCCTCGCGGGCACCGCACTGTCGATCACCATCTCGGTAGTGATGAGCTTCATCGTGCGCCGCAGGAAGGGACTCGCGTTCGTGTCGCGGCGCCTCAAGGTGCCCCAACGGCTGCTCTTCACGCTCGCCGGAACGGGCCTCGGTGTGGCCATCGCGACGGCCGACCCTGAACCGACGTGGCGGCCCCTCTTCATGCAGGGCCTGCTCATCGTGATCATTCTGGCCGGTGCCTACCTGGGCACGGGCGTCATCAAGGCGGTGGAGGACGGCATCGTCGCCGGTGCACGGGAGGAGGAGGGCACCGACACATCGCGCTTCCGCCGGGTACGCACCCAGATGCAGGTGGTGGCCCGGGTCCTGATCGCGGTGCTCTGGACCATCGCCCTGGGCTGGGCGCTGTTCACCTTCCCCGCGTTGCGCACTCTGGGCGCGTCGCTGTTCGCGTCGGCGGGCCTGCTGTCCATCGTCGCCGGCCTGGCCGCGCAGTCGACGCTGTCCAACGTGTTCGCCGGCATGCAGCTGGCCTTCAGCGACGCGCTGCGCGTGGGAGATCTGGTGGTCTTCGACGGCGAGATGGGCACGGTGGAGGAGATCACCCTCACCTATGTGGTCGTGGGCACCTGGGATCAGCGCCGCTGGATCGTGCCCAGCACGTCGTTCACCACCCAGGCCTTTGAGAACTGGACCCGCGGGCAGGCCCATCTGTACGGCACCGTGGAGTTCGATCTGGACTGGCTGGTTCCCGTCGAGGCGATGCGCGTGGAGCTCCACCACATCGTTGAGGCCAGCCCCCTGTGGGACAGGAAGACCGTGAGCCTGCAGGTCACCGACGCCACCGGTGGGCCCGTGCGGCTGTACGCCGTGGTCTCGGCCGCAAGCTCCGGCGACCTGTGGGATCTGCGCTGCCATGTGCGGGAGGAGCTCATCTCGTGGGTCCAACGCCACGCGCTCTACGCGCTCCCCCGCACCCGCCTCGAGCCGGAGACCACCCCCGCACCGCCCATCGAGGAGCGCGACGAGTTCGTGGACCAGATGGTCACGGAGTACGAGGCGGAGAAGGCGCAGGCGGAGTCAGGCATCGAGACCGCCGTCATGCCCGCCGTCCGCCAGGGCGAGGCCCCGCCGCGCCCATGGTTCCAGGCCCTGCGCGACCGCTGACCCGGTCCGTCCAGTGTCACGGACGTGTCTGCGCGTGGCCCCTTGGCCTGGATAGACTCGCGACAAAGCCGAATAGAGGAGGTCCTAGAGTGGGCAACGTCGCCGTCTCCAAGGTTCTGGTCGCCAATCGAGGCGAGATCGCCGTCCGTGTCATCCGTGCAGCCCGGGATGCCGGCATCGCGTCGGTGGCCGTCTACGCGGACTCGGATTCCGAATCGCTGTTCGTCAAGCTCGCGGACGAGGCGTTCGCCCTCAACGGCGCCACCCCTGCAGACACCTACCTCAACATCCCCAAGCTGCTCGACGTTGCCGCCCGCTCCGGCGCCAACGCGGTGCACCCCGGCTACGGCTTCCTCGCGGAGAACGCGCACTTCGCCCAGGCCGTCATGGACGCCGGCCTGATCTGGATCGGCCCTCCCCCGGCAGCCATCGAGGCGCTCGGAGACAAGGTCCAGGCCCGCCACATCGCGCAGAGGGTAGGGGCGCCGCTGGTGCCCGGCACCGCTGATCCGGTCGCCAACGCCGAGGAGGCGGTCGCGTTTGCGACTGAGCATGGCCTCCCGATCGCCATCAAGGCCGCGTTCGGCGGCGGCGGTCGCGGCCTGAAGGTGGCCCGGACGCTGGAGGAGGTGCCGGAGATGTTCGAGTCCGCCACCCGCGAGGCCGTCACCGCCTTCGGACGCGGCGAATGCTTCGTCGAGCGATACCTGGACAAGCCGCGCCACGTGGAGACACAGTGCCTGGCAGACAGCCACGGCAACGTCGTGGTGGTGTCCACCCGGGACTGCTCGCTACAGCGGCGGCACCAGAAGCTCGTCGAGGAGGCGCCAGCGCCCTTCCTCACCGAGCATCAGGTGTCCCGGCTGTATGAGTCGAGCAAGGCCATCCTCCGGGAGGCGGGGTACGTGGGCGCCGGCACCTGCGAGTTCCTCGTCGCCCTCGACGGCACCATCTCGTTCCTCGAGGTCAACACCCGCCTCCAGGTGGAGCACCCGGTCTCGGAGGAGGTCACCCGGATCGACCTCGTGCGGGAGATGTTCCGCATCGCCGCCGGCGAGGAGCTCGGCTACCCGGACCCGGAGGTGCACGGCCACTCCATCGAGTTCCGCATCAACGCCGAGGACGCCGGCCGCAACTTCATGCCCGCCCCTGGCACCCTGGTCAAGTGGCACGCCCCCACCGGGCCTGGTGTCCGGGTCGACGAGGGCTACCACGTAGGCATGACCGTCCCCGGCGCGTTCGACTCGCTGGTGGCCAAGCTGATCGTCACCGGGGCGGATCGGGACCAGGCGATCGCCCGCTCCCGTCGCGCCCTGGCCGAGCTGCAGATCGAGGGTATGCCCACCGTCGTGCCGTTCCATCAGGCCGTCCTCAACGATCCGGCCTACACGGCCCCGGACGGCCACTTCGGGGTGCACACGCGCTGGATCGAGACCGAATTCACTGGAGAGATCGCTCCCTACACCGGGGTGCTGGGCGAGGCAGACGATGTGCCCGAGCCGGAGATCGTCACCGTCGAGGTCAACGGCAAGCGGGTGGAGGTGAAGCTGCCCGGCGGCTTCGGTGCCCGACCCGCCTCCTCGAAGGCAGTGCGGAAGCCCACCAAGCGTGACCGCGGCGGCAGCAGAGTCTCCGCCCCCTCCGGCAACGCGCTCACCTCCCCCATGCAGGGCACCATCGTCAAGGTGGCCGTCGAAGAGGGGCAGCAGGTCGGCGAGGGCGAGACCATCGCGGTGATCGAGGCCATGAAGATGGAGCAGCCGCTCAACGCCCACCGCGACGGCGTCATCGTCGGGCTGAGTGTGGAGGCCGGCCAGGCGGTCACAGCCGGGGAGGTGCTCTGCGAGATCGTCGACGCCGAGTGAGCCACGCTTGAGACCGGGGTTATCGTAGAGAGCATGTTCTCCGGTCTGTTCACCATGATCATGGTGATGGTTGTGGTCAGCATCATCGTGTCCATGACCTCGCGTCGCTCGGCGCCGCCGCCGCATCAGATGCACCGCTGGAACGACCCCTACGCGCTCCCGCAGTCCGGATACCAGCAGCCCACCCCGTATCACCAGCCCAACCCCTACCCACAGCCGGTCTATCCCATCAGCCCCGGCGCGCGGGCGGCCCTGGACGCAGACATCACCACCTTCGGCGGCGAGTTGAGAGACCTGGACCTGGACGTGGTGGGCCGAGAACTCGACGCCGGCGCCCAGGCCGACTACACGCGGGCACTGGACGCCTATGACGGCTCCAAGAACCAACTGGAGCGCGCTCAGACCGACGCCGATGTGCGACGCATTGCGGAGATCCTCGAGGACGGCCGGTTTGCGGTTGCCTCCGTGAAGGCCCGGGTCAACGGGCACCCGCTGCCGGAGAAGAGGCCGCCGTGCTTCTTCGACCCAGCACACGGCCCTTCGACGCAGAACGTGCAGTGGGCGCCCCCCGGTGGCGCTGTCCGCGAGGTTCCCGCGTGCGCGTCGGACGCCCAACGGGTCATGACAGGCCTGGACCCGTCGATCCGCCTGGTCCCCATGGGTGCCAGCCAGGTGCCCTACTGGGAGAACCAGCAGTACGCGCCTTGGGCCCAGGGCTATTACGGCCGCTACGGCATGGACCCGGCGCTGCGCCAGATCACCCATGGTGCGCTGATGATCGGCGGGTTCTCGCTTCTCATGGGGCTCCTGGACGATTGACGTCGGGCAGGCCTCTCTGCTCAGGTGGTAAGGAGGGCCCCGTCACGGTTGTGCAGGCGGCGGGCCGCCTCCGCGATCGAGCCGGACATCGATGGGTAGACGGTGAACGCCTGGCTGAAGTCGTCCACAGTGACCTTCTGCGCCACCGCGATCGACACCGCGTGGATGAGCTCGGAGGCGCGCGGCGCCACCACCACGCCGCCGATGATGATGCCGGTGGTGGGCAGGCAGAACAGCTTGACGAAGCCGTCGGTGAAGCCCTGCATCTTCGATCGGGCATTCGACGCCAACGGCAGCAGCACGGACGCAACCCGGACGTCGCCGGTATCGGCCTGCTCCTGGGTGATGCCGACGGTGGCGATCTCCGGCGTGGTGAACACGTTCGACGACACTCGGCGCAGATCCATGGGCGTCACCGCGTCGCCCAGCGCATGCCACATCGCGATGCGGCCCTGCATCGCGGCCACCGACGCCAAGGCGAAGACGCCGGTCACGTCGCCCGCCGCGTAGATGTTACGCACGCTGGTGCGCGAGACGCGGTCCACCGAGATGTGTCCCGACGGGGTCATCGCCACCCCCGCCTCCTCGAGCCCGAGCCCGGCGGAGTTGGGGATGGCGCCCACCGCCATGAGGCAGTGCGAGCCGCGCACCTCACGGCCGTCCTCCAGCGACACCACCACCTCGTCGCCCTCACGGCGCGCCGCGTAGGCGCGCGATTCGCTCATGATCTCCATGCCCCGGCGTTCAAAGGCGCGCTGCAGGACGGCGGCCGCGTCCTGGTCCTGGCCGGGCAGCACCTGCTTGCGCGAGGACACCAGCACCACGTCACAGCCGAGTCCGTCGTAGGCGGAGGCGAACTCCGCGCCGGTCACGCCCGATCCCACGACGATCAGCCTCTCCGGCACCTCGCTCAGGTTGTAGACCTGTTTCCAGTTGAGGATCCGCTCCCCGTCGCAGGCCGCCTCAGGCAACTCGCGGGGCGTGGTGCCCGTGGCCAGGAGGACGATGTCGGCGTCGAAGCTCTGCTCGCCGGCCCCGGTGCTGGCCACCACGCGGGTGGCGCCGTCGAGGCGGGCGCTGCCGGCCACGAGGTGCACCCCGTCCTGCCGGAGGCGCTGAGCGATGTCTGCCGACTGGGCCTTGGCCAGGGTGAGGACGCGCTCGTTGACCTCCGCCAGGTCCACCCGCACCACGTCCGAGACATCCGTCGCCGCGATGTGAAGGCCGAGCTGGCGGGCGCTCTCGATGCGGACCATGACCTCGGCCGTGGCGATCAGCGTCTTCGACGGCACACAGTCGCTCAGCACAGCGGCCCCGCCCATGCCGTCCCGTTCGATCAGGGTGACCTCGCCGCCGAGCTGGTTGGCCACGAGCGCAGCCTCGTAGCCGCCGGGTCCGCCACCGATGATCACTACCTTCGTCACGTGCCCATCCTTCCACAGCGCCCGGGGTGGGGAGCCTGGCACGCGCCTATGCTGGACCGGGTGAGCGAACCCTTCGAGCATGTGGTGACCGGCCACGGCGGGATGCTTGTGCTGGCCGGCACGGCCGCCTGGAGGTGCTCTGGATGAACGAGTTGCTGACCCGCGCCCAGGAGTGGCGCGACGCTGACCCGGACCCCGACACCGCCGGCCGGCTGGACGAGCTGATCGTCCGGGCCCAGGCCAACGACCACACCATCCGCGAGCCCGCCCTCACGGAGCTCGCCTCCGCCTTCGCGGGACCGCTCGAGTTCGGCACGGCCGGCCTCCGCGGACCTCTCGGGCCGGGACCGGCTCGGATGAACCGTGTGGTGGTGACGCAGGCCGCGGCCGGCTTCGCCCTCTGGCTCTCCGCGAACGGCCACTCCGGCGGCCGTGTCATCGTCGGATACGACGCCCGGCACAAGTCCGACGAGTTTGCCCGCGACACCGCCGAGGTGATGGCCGGTGCAGGATTCGACGTGCTCTGGACCAGCGAGCCCATCCCCACCCCCGTCGTCGCCTTCGGCATCCAGCACTTCGGCTGCGTCGCGGGCGTGGTGGTCACCGCGTCCCACAACCCGCCAGCGGACAACGGCTACAAGGTCTTCCTCGGCGACGGCTCGCAGATCGTGCCGCCGACGGACGCCGAGATCGCCGCGAAGATCGCCGTCGTGGCCGATCACGGGTGGGCCAAGCTCCCCCGTTCGGAGGTGCGCCGCGACATCACCGCCGAGCTCCTGGACGCCTACGTGGCGCGGGCGGCCTCCCTGTACCCGGCCGATTCCGCGCGGGAGCTGGTCTGGGTCCACACAGCGCTGCACGGCGTCGGCGCGAAGACGGTGCGGCGGGTCGCGGAGGCCGTCGGGCTCCCCTCCCCCGTCGAGGTGGCGCAGCAGTCTGAGCCCCACCCCGAGTTCCCCACCGTCGCGTTCCCCAATCCGGAGGAGAAGGGAGCGATCGACCTTGCTCTGTCCTTGGCGGAGGCCGAGGGCGCGGACGTGGTGATCGCCAACGACCCGGACGCGGACCGCTGCGCAGTGGCCGCGGTGGTCGACGGTGTGTGGCGGATGCTCACCGGCGATGAGCTGGGCGCCATCCTCGGTCACGACGCGATCGCACGCGGGGTACCCGGCACGTTCGCGAACTCCGTGGTCTCCTCGACGCTGCTCGGCAGGATGGCCCGCCGCGCGGGTCGCCTGCACGTGACCACGTTGACGGGGTTCAAGTGGATCGGCCGCGTGCCGGACCTGGCCTTCGGCTATGAGGAGGCCATCGGCTACTGCGTCGATTCGCGCGCGGTCCCGGACAAGGACGGGATCACCGCCGCGCTGACGGTGCTGCGGATCGTTGCCGACCTCAAGGTCTCGGGCCGCGCGTTGGCGGACCTGCTCGACGACATCGCCCGCGAGCACGGCCTGACCGCCACCTCCCAGCTGTCGGTGCGCGTGGCCGACCGGTCCCTGATCGCCGACGCCATGACGCGGCTGAGGCGCAACCCGCCGTCGGCGCTCCTCGGGGCCCCGGCGACGGTGCTGGACCTCGCCCACGGCTCGGACACGCTGCCCCCCACCGACGCCATCGAACTCACTGGTGAGCGGGTGCACGTGGTGGCCCGCCCCTCGGGCACCGAGCCCAAGTTGAAGTGTTACCTGGAGGTCCGGCTGGACGCCGAGGAGTCCGTCGACGTGCGCGCGGCGCGGCTGGCCGCGGCGGGACGGCTGGCCGAACTGCGGCGGGAGATGGCAGCCGCACTCGGGGTGGAGGGCTGATCCAGCGCCCGCTGTTCGGCGGCATGGATACAGTTGATTCCATGACGAAGCTTCGCGCCGGTCTCCTCGCTCTACTGATCGCCCTCGCCGTGGCCTGGGTGGGGGTGGTGCCGGCGGCCGCCGACGACTCGGCGCCCATCACCCGCTACGACGTGGACGTGGTCCTGAGGACGGATGGTGTCGCGGGCGTCACCATCGACTTCACCATGGACTTCTCCGCGCTGAGGGGCCGCGGGCCCTACATCCTGCTGCCCACGCTGCAGGAGGACGGCGCGAACCCCGACGAGAACTACGTGTTCAGGTACTCCAACATCTCGGTCTCCTCGTCGACGGGGGCCAACACCCAGGTCCTCCAGGAACAGGACGCCGACATGTTGTCGCTGCGCATCGGCAACGAGAACATCTTCAACACCACCCCTGAGGACTACACCCTCACCTACGACGTGACCGGCCTGATCGCCACGGATCACCCTGTCAGCGGCCTCGATGAGTTCAACTGGGACGTCATCGGCCCCGGCTGGGAATCGCGGTTCTCCAACATCACCGTCGACGTCACCGGACCCGCCGGGCTCGAGCAGGTGGCCTGCTTCTACGGTCCCACCGCCGACACCCCGTGTGAGGCGACACAGTCGGTTGACGCGGCCACCTACACGCTGGCCTCGCTGCCGCCCAACACTCGGATGCAGGTGGTGGCGGGCTACCCGGCCGGTACCTTCCCCGGCGTGACGCAGGAGAAGGCCCGCCGGGTGACCGCGGCCAACGCCTTCGAGCTCACCCCCGCCACCGGTGCCGTGACCGGCGCAGGTCTGATCGCCGCCATCGTCGGGCTGATCGCAGTGCGTCGGCGTCATGCCCGAGACGACGTCTATCTGGGGCTCACCCCCGGCCTCACCCCGCTTTCCGGCCAGGAGGAGCGGGTAGGGACGCGCAGCGGCAAGTTCCCGGTCACTGTCCAGTTCCACCCGCCGAAGGGCGCCACCCCTGGTGAGATCGGCACTCTCATGGACACCACGGCGGACAACGTCGACGTGTCCGCCACCATCGTGGATCTCGCAGTCCGCGGCTATCTGCGCATCATCTCGCAGTCGAAGAAGGACTTCACGCTGGAGGCGCTGCATGCGCCGCCCGGACCCCTGGAGCCGTTCGAGGAGAAGCTGCTGGCCGATCTGTTCCAGGGACGCAGCGTGAGGACGTCGAAGGAGCTGAGCAAGGCGAAGTTCGCCGAGGTGCTGCCGGACGCCCGCAACGGCCTGTACTCCTCCGTCGTGGCCAAGGGCTGGTTCAAGGGCAACCCCACCACCGCACAGATGGTGCCCATCGTGCTGGGTGCCCTGGCGATCGGCGCCGGCCTCCTCTTCACCTTCGTGGGAGCCGCTGTGGGATGGGGCCTCATCGGGATCCCCCTGGCCGTCTTCGGGATCGGCCTCATCGTGATGTCCAGCAAGTTCCGCAAGCGCACCGCCACCGGCTCGGCCTACCTCGCGCAGGCCAAGGGCTTCGAGTTGTATCTGCGTACCGCAGAGAAGGACACGCTGCAGTTCGAGGAGGGGGAGGACATCTTCAGCAAGTACCTCCCCTACGCGATGGTGTTCGGCGTGGCGGACCGCTGGTCCAAGCTGTTCGCAGACCTCGGTACGCAGGGCCTCTACCAGGCCAACACCTCGTGGTACGTGGGCGCGGACCTCATGCACGGCTACTACTTCGCCAGCGCGATGAACAACCTCACCCACTCCATGTCGGACGCCATGCAGGCCGCCCGGATGGACGGGATGAGCTCGGCCACCGGCGGCTCCAGCGGCTTCTCCGGGTTCAGCGGGGGTGGCGGTTTCGGCGGCGGTGGCGGCGGCTCCTGGTGAGGGTCAGCCGGGGATCGGGGCCCAGCTCGGGCCGGTGACGCCCAGGGTGTCGTCGAGCTTCGCGAACAGCGGGGACGGCTTCGCCAGGGGCGTGCTGGCCGCGATCGGCCGCGACTCCCACACGGCCTGCTGGCCGGCGTAGTCGCCCTGCAGTGTCGGGTAGGTGAGGTCGCCTTCGCTGACTTCGACGATCTGCGGCTGCGCGGCCCACACGCCCTGCCCCCCCAATGCCTCGAAGACCTTCTGCGCGGAGTGCGGCAGGTAGGGGGTGAGCAGCGTGTTGCAGTCCGAGACCACCTGGAGGGCGACGTGGAGGACGGTGTCGCGGCGGGCGGCGTCGTCCTTGAGCTTCCACGGCTCCTGATCGGAGAGGTACTTGTTGGCCAGGCCGACGATGCGCATGGCCTCCGTGATGCCGGCCTTGAATCGGCGGGCAGCGATGTGCTCACCCACCACCTCGAACGCGGTGCGCGACTCGTCGAGCAGCGCGCTGTCTGCGTCGGTCAGCTCGCCTGCCGCGGGCACGGAGCCCACGTTTTTGTGTGCCATCGAGATGGAGCGGTTGACCAGATTGCCCCACTCGTTGGCGAGCTCGAAGTTGGTCCGGCGGACGAACTCGTCCCAGGTGAAGTCCGTGTCCTGGTTTTCGGGCCCGGCCATGGCGATGTAGTAGCGCAACGCATCCGGTCCGAACTCGCCGAGGAAGTCTCCGACGAAGATCGAGGCGCCGCGCGAGCTGGACACCTTGGAGCCCTTCATCGTCATGAACTCTGAGCTGACCACCTCGGTGGGCAGCTGCAACTCCCCCAGCGACGGGCGGATCTCGCCGCCCCTGGTCCCCTGGCCGTTGGCGCCGAGCAGGATGCCCGGCCAGATCACCGAATGGAAGACGATGTTGTCCTTGCCCATGAAGTAGTAGGACCGGGCCTCGGGGGAGTTCCAGTACGCGCGCCACGCCTCCGGGTCCCCGGTGCGCCTGGCCCATTCGACCGAGGCGGAGAGGTAGCCGATCACGGCGTCGAACCACACGTAGATGCGCTTCATGGGGGCATCGCGCCAGCCGTCGAGGGGCACGGGGACTCCCCAGTCGAGGTCGCGGGTGATGGCGCGTGGCCTGATCTCCGCCAGGAGATTGTGGGAGAACTTGAGCACGTTGGGCCGCCAGTCCTCGCGGCTGTCGATCCACTGGCCCAGCATCGGGGCGAGCGCGGGCAGATCGAGGAAGAAGTGCTCTGTCTCGACGAACTGCGGCGTCTCGCCGTTCATCTTGGACTTCGGGTTGATCAGGTCCGCCGGGTCGAGCTGGTTGCCGCAGCTGTCGCACTGGTCTCCGCGGGCGTTGTCGTAGCCGCAGAGAGGGCAGGTGCCTTCGATGAATCGGTCCGGCAGCGTTCGGCCCGTTGATGGCGAGATGGCGCCCATCTGGGTCTTGGCCGTGACGTAGCCGTTGTCGTACAGGGCGGTGAAGAGGTCCTGCACCACGCGGTAGTGGTTGGGCGTGGTGGTGCGGGTGTACAGGTCGTAGGACAGGCCCAACCCCTGCAGATCCTCAACGATCTGCCGGTGGTACTTGTCCGCCGTCTCGCGAGGGGTGAGCCCCTCCGCGTCCGCCTTCACCTGGATGGCCGTGCCGTGCTCGTCGGAGCCCGACACCATGAGCACGTCGTGGCCGGCCATCCGCATGTAGCGCGAGAACACATCGGAGGGGACGCCGAATCCGGAGACGTGACCGATGTGGCGGGGGCCGTTGGCGTAAGGCCAGGCGACGGCGGCAAGAACGTGACTCATGCGCGCCATCCTATCGGCGCGCCGAGGCCTCACTCACGCGGCAGAACGGTGAGCACCCGCTCGATGTGCTCGCGGAACTCCCCCATGAACGCGGTGAGCACTTCCCTGAGTCCGTCGTCGGTGATCGTCCCGTCGGCGTCGATGCTGGAGCCGTCGAGCTTGATGTAGGCCTCCGGGGCGGTCATCAGGCGGGCGTTGCAGAACGCGAGGACCGCACGGAGGCTCTGCTGGGCCACCGCCGTGCCGATGTTGCCGATGGAGGCGCCGATGATCGCCGCCGGCATGTGGTCGAACGAGTTCTGGCCCCAGGGCCGCGATGCCCAGTCGATGGCGTTCTTCAGCGCCCCGGGGATGGAGCGGTTGTACTCTGGCGTGACGAACAGCACGGCCTGGGCGGAGGCGAGCGCGGACTTCAGCGCCTGCGCCTCTGCGGGGTAGGCGGCGTCGTGGTCGGGCGAGTAGAGCGGTAGGTCACCGATCGGGATCTCCGTGAACTCCAGGTCCGGGGGCGCCACCGCGATGAGGGCCTTGGACAGCACGCGGTTGATGGATGTCGAGGACAGGCTCCCGACGAAGTACCCGACGCGGTAGGTGGTCATGACGGTTCCCTTCCGCCGCTCGGCCGGGGCGGCCGTGGCCGGCCACTCGGACTCTACCGACCGTCGACGCGCACCGGGTCGAGTTCGAACTCCGGGCTGGATCAGACCTGCCGGGTGGCCTGGGCGAATCGCAGCGACCAGCCCGCAGGGAGTTCCACCCACAGCCCCGAACACATAAGGTCCTGCTGCGCCCACCGCACCAGACCGGCCCCGGCCGTCACCGTGTCGACGGCGAGGAACCGCACCTCATCGGCCGCTGGCCAGGGCAGATGCCGGGTCTGGCCGCCGTCGGCGCCGTGCGCGACGAAGTCGCGGTGGAGCCTGGCCGCTGCAGGGTCGGAGACTGCTTCCCGGGTGAGGCGAACGAGAGCGGCTTTGGTGCGCGGTGACGCGGAACCCGGCACTGGCGCCGGCACGGGCTCCTCGGAGGGCGCTGTGGAAAAGAGGTCGGGTTCCGGTTCGGTCTGCCCCACCGAGAAGTCTCGGCGCCCGGGGGGACGGTGGGTGTCCGGGAAACCCGGGCCATGGTTGACGGGGTCTCCGCGCTGAAAGGCGGTGGCCGCTGCACGGGCCCGCTCGTCCGCGGCCTCGTTCATCGAGTGTCCGGCGTGGCCCTTGACCCATTCGAACTGGACGGTGCGCCCCTGCAGCGCGGCGTCGAGCTCCTTCATCAACTCCACATTGAGCACCGGCTTGCCGTCGCCCTTCTTCCACCCCTTGCGCTTCCAGCCGGGCAACCACTTGGTGAGGGAGTTGATGACGTACTGCGAATCGCAGAGGATCCGGAGTGGCTCGTCGAGGTGCGAGGTGGAGCGGAGCAGGTCGAGTACGGCCATCAGTTCGCCCATGTTGTTGGTGCCGTGGTCCCAGCCACCGGCGGCCCAGATGTCGTCGCTGACGTACCAGGCCCAGCCAGCGGGCCCGGGGTTGGAGAGGGCGGACCCATCGGCGGCAGCAACAATCACGCGCCCGAGCCTAGTGCCATGCGCATACCCGCCCGTGCACCTCACCCGCTCCTTGATTCGCTCACGACTCACCGTCACCCCGCGACAGTCCGGCAGCAACGGGCGGATCAGGGGCTACGAGGTGCTGGTCGGCGACGACCCGTCGAGCCTCGTCAGCGTCGCGGCGGGCACGCTGCCGAACTCATCAGATCCCTCCGTCATCCCCCTCACGGGGAGCGGCGACCTCGTCCGCCTCCGGGTGCTCAGCACCTACGGCGACCAGGCCGACCGCTGGGTCTCCACGGCCGAGTTGAGCGTCACGAGGCTGATCGCGGACAGCCGGCCAGGCACGCGCCGGTGAGTGAGCGGCGGGGTCAGTTAGGCTCGCCAACATGGTTGAGCCCCTGATCCCGCCGCACCCCACCGCCCCCGACACCAAGGACTGGACCTGGGTGACCGAGCGGCCATGCCCCGAGTGCGGCTTCGATCCGGCCGCTGTCAGCCCAGAGGCACTTCCCGGGCTGATCCTCGACGCCTCGGCCCGCTTCCAGAGGGCGCTGGAGGGGCGGGGCGCGGAGCGGCGGCCGCAGCCCACCACCTGGTCGCCCATCGAGTACGCCCGGCATGTCGCGGACGTGTGCGAGGTCATGACCACCCGTCTCAGCCTGATCCTCGCCAGCGATGGCGCGGGGGCCGAGTTCGAGGACTGGGACCAGGACCTCGCGGCCACCGAAGAGGAGTACTGGCTCTCCGATGCCAACGCCACCCGGGTACTCGTGGGCGAGCGCGCCAAGGCCGCGGCGAAGGCGTGGGCCGAGCCCGAGGGCGAGCAGTGGGAGTGGACGGGGGTGCGCAGCAACGGGTCGCGTTTCACGGCGCTCTCTCTGGGCCGCTACTTCGCCCATGACCTCGTTCACCACCTGCACGACGTCGGCGCCTGAGGGCCAGCTGTCATGGTGGTGAGTTCGTCGGGGGTCAAGGTCCGGGCGGAGGGGTCGTCCTAGTGTCGCTCCCTGAGCGCCTCCGGAGGCTCTCAAGGGACATCCCCCGCGGAGAAGCATGACCCGTCTCACACTTCCCAGAGGAGGGGCCGCCCGCGGAGCGTCGTGGCCCGTCTCGAAGCCAACCCGCCCCAGCCCGCCGGGTGAGGAGCCGCGCAGCGGCCTCGAAGTTAAGAAACGTGAGCTGACAAGGTCACCTTCTCACGGCTCCGCGGGAGAACCCTCTCCCTGAGCACTCGTTCGCAGCCTGACGGCGAGCTGTCAGGCGAGCATGCGGGTGCCGTTGGGGGTAACTTCGTAGCGGTAGCCCAGTGGGCTGGACCAGTGGAGCTGGCTTGGTCTGGGTTGGTCGGCGCGCCAGGTGCGGGCGGTTTTCGCGCGGTGGACCCTGCGGCTGAGTGGGGCCAGGTTCCCGCTCCGGGTCTGCCCGCGGCAGCCGGATGCGAAGGGTTGGGTGTGGTCGAGGTCCAGGCCGTTGGCTCGGCGCGTGGAGTAGGGGAACATTTCGTGGTCCATGCTCAGCAGGAGGGCCTTCTTCAACCCGGCCGATGGGGCGTAGTGGTCTTCGGCGGGGATTGCGGGCAGGTCGATCACGGGCTGCACCGTGACATCCAACCCGGGGAGGAGTTCGGCGAGGAGGGTGGTGGTGATGTGTCCGGCGCGGTCGATGCGGGCGGTGCCGGTGAGCTCGCCGAGGGCGTCGGTGTGGATGTGGACGGCCAGCTCCAGCTTGGGGCGGAGCTTGGCCAGTGGGGTGGTGATGGTGCCACACAACGCGCCGAGGCAGTGCGGATCATGACGCTGCCCACCGTCTACAGGCGCAGGCTCCGCAGGTCCGCCGCCGTAGCCGACTGACCCTGTGTCCGGGGCGTTGGCTGTGGTGGGGGCCGGGGCAGTGTCGAGGGCGACGGCCAGGGTGTCGTGGAGGGCGGGCTGCGCCGCGTGCTGGAGCAGGGCCAGGGCGTAGGCGGGGTTGGCCAGCACTCCGAGGGCTTTGGCGCGCAGGATCGTCTTCGATGTGTCGGGCTGCTCGACAGCCAGCAGGTCGGCGATGCGGTCCACGGCAGCATCCAGGTAGCGGGCGTCGAGCACATCCAAGCGGCCGGTGAGGTTCATCACCCCGTCGTGCAACCCCCACACGTGCACCCCGCGTGAGGCCCGCTGCCGCCGTTCGCGTTCCGCGGCGCGGGCCTGATCAGCCTCGATGATCATCTTCTTCAACAGCGTGAACGCGGCCGTCCAACCCAACCCGTCCTGCCTACCCAACCAGCGGTCGGTGACCGCATCGGCCCCCTCGACCGGCAGGTCCAGACACATCGACGCCGCCTTGCAGGCCCTGGCCGCCTCGATCCGGCCCTCCTGCACCGCCGTGTACAGCCGCGGGTGGCGATGCTTCAAGCTCAAAGCATCAGCCAGCTTGGAGGCCGCCACGATCGGTGGGCAGCGCAGCAACCCGGCCAGCTCCAAGCCGATGAACTCCGACACCGCCGGGGTCCCGATACCCCCGACCACCACCCTGCGCTCAGCCAGCACCTCCAGCACCCGGTCATAGTCCACCTCGTAGTGCTCCGCCAGATCACACAGCAGGGTCAGGGTCTGGGCCTCGGCGAAACGACGCAACTCGTCAGCGGAGCGCAACTGCTCCGCGATCTCACGCGCCTTGTCCTTCATGGGTTCCACGCTATGACCGACCACTGACATTTTTGGCTCCCAGCAGGGGCGCCCGGCAGAAATTCTTCGAGAAGTTTTTCTGGGGGTTGCTGGGGGGTCGGCGCCCGTGGCGGGGCCTCGACGCGTCGGGGGCTCCGCCCTCGGTCGGCTCACCCAGCTGTCGGGTGAAGGGCCTCGACGACTCGGGAGAATTGGCTCGTCAGCTCGCGTTTCTTAGGCTTCGAGGCCGCTTCGCGGCACCTCAGCCAGCGGGGAGGGTTCCAGTCCCTTCGCGGCTCCTCAGCCAGCGGGGAAGGTTCCAGCCCGCTGCGCAGCTCCTCAGCCAGCGGGGAGGGTCCCAGCCCGCTGCGCGGCTCCTCAGCCAGCCGGGAGGGTCCCAGCCCGCTGCGCGGCTCCTCAGCCGTCGGGGAGGGTTCCAGTTCCTTCGCGGCACCTCAGCCAACCAGCGATGAAGGCCCTCGAGGCCCCCGGTTCGCGACCTTTCAGCGAACAGAGGTCTGATGGTTGCCGAGAGGGTGGGGGACGGCAGGGCGGCACTGCGCAGCGGTGCCCAACCCGACGATCACCCAGCTGGCATCCCGCCCAAGCAGACGCAACCCCAACGCCGCCCTGCCGGCCCGCACCCGGGACAGGACCACGCCACAGGGAGGACGAGTGCGGGGAGACGGGAGACGATGCCCGGGCGGCCTCAACCACCCGACCACAGTATGACCAGTGGCCACAGCAAGACCCTGGACAACGGCCGCATGGGCATCGACTCACGGCTCACCGCACCCGACAACGGGATCCGCGTGAAGGTGGCGCTCACAACCCTTCGAGACGGGCCACGCCGCTCCGCGGACGGCCCCCTCAGGGAACGATGGAGACCGGCCACGCCGCTCCGCGGGCAGCCCCCCTCAGGGAACGATGGGAAGGGCGGCACCCAGGGCGCGAGGGCACATGACCCCCGACGAACTACTGAGACGACCGCTAGCCCAGCAGCCCGTGGCGCCGAGCCGCCGCGACCGCGGCGGTGCGGGACTCCGCGCCCAGCTTGGCGTACGCGTGGACGAGGTGCGTCTTGACGGTCCCCTCGGAGATGAACAAGCGCTTGGCGATCCCCCTGTTGGTGACACCCTCCTCGACGAGGCGGAGGACGTCGAGCTCGCGGGCGCTCAGCGTCGGGACTCCCTGGGCCATGCGCTCCACCACCCGCCCCTCCATGTCCCGCGACAGCACCAGCCGCCCCGCGGCGGCGTCCTGGATCCCGGAGACGATGTCCTCAGGCTCCGCGTCCTTGAGCAGGTAGCCGGCCGCGCCGGCCAGCACCGCGCGCGCGATGTCGGAGTCGTTGTCGTAGGTGGTGAGGATGAGGACGGCCGGCCCGCCCTGCTGGGCCTGCAGCGCCGCCGTGACCCCCACCCCGTCGAGCCCGGGCCCCAGCCGCAGGTCGCACAGCACGACGTCCGGGTGGGTCTCTGAGGCGAGCATCAGCGCCTCCTCGCCTGAGGCGGCGGCGCCCACCACCTCGACGCCGTCGGCCCCATCGAGCAGGGCGCGCAGCCCCGAGCGCACCACGGGGTGGTCATCGACGATCAGCACGCGGGTCACCGCGACACCTCGGCTGCCGGAATCAGCGGGAGCCGCAGCGCCACCGCGGTGCCGCCAGCATCTGACTCCACCTCGACGCCACCCCCGAGCTCGGTGAACCTCTCACGCAGTGCACGCAGCCCGTACCCGCCCAGGGGGCCTGCGACGACGGGGCGCGCCGGGTCGAACCCGACCCCGTCGTCGACGATGTCCAGGTGCACCTCGTCACCGGCGCGGGCCAGCTCGACGTTGATCCGCCCGGCCCCGGAATGGAGCCTCACGTTGGACAGCGCGCCCTGCGCGCCGCGCAGCAAGGCCACCTCGATGGGCGTGGCCAGCCTGGGCAGGTCGGGATCGACGGTGACCGCCCACTCGGCTCCCAGAGCCCCCGCCACGTCAGCGGTGAGGCGCCCCAGGGGCGCCGCCAGGCCTCCCGCCCCTGGCGCTTCGGGCGCCAATGCCATGACGACGCGGCGCGACTCCGCCAGGTTCGCGGCAGCGGTGGCCTCGATCTGCCCCAGCAGGTGGGCAGCAGCGGCGGGATCCACCGCCCGAGTGGCCGCGCGTGCCAGCAGCACGATGGAGGAGAAGCCCTGGGCCAGGGTGTCGTGGATGTCGTGGGCGAGGCGCTGCCGCTCGGCGAGTACCCCGGCCTCGCGCTGCAACCTGGCAGTCTCGTCCTCAGCCCGGAGCACCTCCGCCAACAGCCGTCGGTGCTCGGAGGCCTCGTGTTCGAACAGGAGCACCCCTCGGGCAACGCCCACCGCCACCAGTGCCCCCACCAGCGGTCCCAGGACTCCGCCCACGCTGTGCCCCTCGGCCATCGCCAGCACCGTGACGACGACGGCCAGCGTCACCGCGGTCAGCAACAGTGCGGCGAGGAGGGGCAACACCGAGCCGACCAGCAGCCACAGCGGGAAGACCACCCAGAGGAAGTCCCGCGACAGCACCATCGACGTGACCGAGCCGAGGAACAACACACCCACCCACACCGAGCGCCCGAGGATGCCGAGCCGCGGCTGGAGTGAGAGCCCCGCGACGAAGGCCACCAGCATCATGCCCGCCAGGGCCAGCACCGGCCAGCCGGCTCCCTCGATCCAGGCCAGCGCGGTGGCCACCACCAGCAGCCCCACGAAGAGGAGCGCCTGCCCCAGCCTCAGCCACCAGGCCGCCGAGAACCGCGGGGGGTGGTCGGCCGTCGTCGTCGTCACGCCCCCACGTTAGCGGTGGCCGGGGCGGCGGTCAGTGCCCGGCGCAGGATGACGAACAGGTAGACGAAGGTCCCGCTGAGCACCATGTGGCCGAGTCCGGCGATGCCCGCCCACATCGGCGAGGTCGCGATGGGGATCTCGAGGACCTGCAGCGTCCCCTTGACGATCATGGCCCCGAACGTGAGCCCGAGGCCCACGTTCCACAGCACCGTGAACAGCGTCGTGGCCTTGTCCCCCAGGGCGAAGCTCTTCGCCAGGGCCAGCACCACAAGGAGCATCAACGTGCCCAGCGCCAGCGCGTGGGTGTGGGCGGTGGCGAGCTGGGTGTGGCCGGTGAAGTCGTTGAGCTTGGTCATTTCGCGCCAGTACAGGCCGGAGGCGAGGCCCAGAGCCGTCCAGGTGGCGGCGGAGAAGAAGAGTCTGTTCAGCATGGCTCCGATGCTGCCCGCAGAACCACTCCCCCGTCGCCCGCCCGCTATCCACCGTCCGGTGGACCCACTCTCACGGGCGGGTGAGGATGACGGCGCGGTAGCGCTCGACGAAGCCGGCCGCAGCCGCGGCCTCGAGCCCCGCCAGGTCACCGATGTGGACCTCCAGCGCCCAGCCCCTCGTCAGCGGCACCGCCCCGGCCAGCGACGAGGAGGGACCGTCTGCGGTGAGGATCGCGAAGCCGCCGCAGATGCTCAGGCCGAGCGCCGTGAGCGCCTCCGTCGAGCCGCGCAGAGTCCGGACCGGGGCGGATCCACCGATCCACGCCTCTGCGGCCTGCAGCGCGTCGTCGAGGGCAGCGCCAGGGTCGCCGACGGCCAGGACACCGTGGCCGCTCACCCGCCAGCCGCCGAGCCGCGCGCGGCGGACTCCGGGCCGGGCCTGCTCCAGCGCCCGCTCAAGGTCCTCGGGCCGCGACACCGGCAGCACGCTGCGCTCGGGCACGCGGCGCACCCCAGCCGCCTCCGCGCGCGGCACCCACACCGCGGGACGGTCCTCCGGCAGCAGCACATACCACTGCTCGTTGGCCGCCACCAGGTGGCCGACGACGTCCCGGGCCGTCCCGCCGCAGACCCAGCGCAGGCTGAGCCGCGGCGCCCCGGCGGGAGGTTCGAGGATCACTGCGCCGCGGCGTAGGCCGGGGCGATGACGTGCGCGATGATCCGCTCGCGCTGGTCGTGGGGAAGGAACGCGGCGCGCATCGCGTTGACGGTGACGCGCTCCACGTCGATGAGGGTCCAGCCGAAGGCCTCGCTGAGCAGCGCGAACTCCCGCGACATCGTCGTGGCGCTCATCAGCCGGTTGTCGCAGTTGACGGTCACGTTGAACCCCAGCCGGTGCAGCATGTCCACGGGGTGGCTCGCCATCGTCTGGGCGACCCCGGTCTGCAGGTTCGACGACGGGGACACCTCCAGCGCGATGCGTGCGTCGCGGACGTAGTTGGCGAGCCGGCCGAGGAGCGCCCCGTCGTCCGTGACGTCGATGTCGTCGGCGATCCGCACACCGTGCCCGAGGCGGGACGCGCCGCACACCTGCACCGCCTCCCAGACCGACGGCAGTCCGAACGCCTCACCCGCGTGGATGGTGAAGAACATGTTGTTGTGCTTGAGGTGGCGGAAGGCGTCGAGGAAGCGCGACGGGGGGAAGCCGTCCTCGGCCCCCGCGATATCGAAGCCGCAGACGGAGTCGTCGCGGTAGGCCAGCGCCAGCTCCGCGACGTCGGTGGAGGGCTCGGAGTGCCTCATCGAGGTGAGGATCTGCTGGGCGACGATGAGCCGCCCGGCGGCGGCCGCGACGGCCATGCCGGAGGCCAGACCGTCGCGGACCGCCTCGACGATGGCCTCGAGGGTGAGGCCCTGGCGCTGATGCTGTCGGGGAGCGTAGCGCGCCTCCGCGTAGACGACGCCGTCGGCGGCCTGGTCCACGACGAACTCGTGGGCCACGCGGCTCAGCTGTTCGGCAGTCTGCATCGCGGCGACGGTGTGCTCGAACGTTTCGAGGTAGCGCTCCAGGGAGCCGGAGTCCGCGGCCTCGAAGAACCAGTGGCGCAGCTCGTCCGGGTCCGTGGCGGGCAGCTCGTGGCCGTTCTCAGCGCAGTGCTCGATCACGGTCTCCGGGCGCAGGCCGCCGTCGAGATGGTCGTGGAGGGCCACCTTGGGCAACGCCCGCAGGTCATCGATGGTGAGCATGCGCCAACGCTACCGTCAGGGGGCAGGTGGGGCGATCGCGTCGAGGTCGTCCGGGCCGAACGCCTGCGGGAGCAGGTCCGCCAGGGTCAGGACCCCGGCCGGGGTCTCCATGAGCAGCCCGCGCCCGCCGTGCTCGAAGAGCAGCTGCCGGCAGCGGCCGCACGGCGTGATGACGTCGCCCTCGCCGTTGACGCAGGTGAACGCCACGAGCCGGCCACCGCCGCCCGCCACGAGGTCTGAGATCAGCCCGCACTCGGCGCACAGGGTGACCCCGTAGGCCGCGTTCTCCACGTTGCAGCCGCTGATGGTGCGCCCATCGTCCACGAACGCCGCGGCCCCCACCCGATACTTCGAGTAGGGCGCGTAGGCCCGCCCCGCGACATCGACGGCCACTGCCCGGAGCCGATCCCAGTCGACCTGCTGCACAGCTGCCACAACATGACTCATTCTCGGACCACCTGCCGCACCAACGCGCCGGCGGACCGCACCATCGCCACGGTCTGTTGCCGCCAGTCCACGTCCTGACTGCGGTAAGGGCCGGTGGCCAGCGAGATGACAACGGCCGCTGCACGTAGCCGCAGCTCCACCGGGTCCACCCGCCGGTCGAACACCGGCACCCACCTGGCCAGAAGGTCTCTGACCTTGTCCGCCTGGGCCGGGTTCATCCGCTGGATGGTGGACAGGTGCCCGATCAGGCAGGCCAGGTCGTCGGCGCGCCGTCCGGGACCGATGGTGTCCACATCGAGCAGGCCCACCACCCGTCCGTCGGCCACCCGGATCTGGCCCTCGTGAAAGTCACCGTGCGTGGGCTCGTCCCCTGGGGCGAACCCCGCCAGGCCGGAGGTGATTCTCGCAACCAGCGCACCCAGCTCCTCGCCCAGCTCGGGCAGTGTGGCCGACACCATGGCGGAGTAGTGCGCCACGGCGTCCGCCCACGGCGCCCGGCGCTCCAGCGAGGCCACCGAGGCGGGCATCGCATCGAGCAGGTCGATCAGCTGTTCGGGGCCGCAGGGGTCTCCCGGGGTGAACAGGGCGCTGGCGAGGGCGGTTCCAGGGAGTTCCCGCAGGATGAGGAGGTGATCGGGTGTGGCCAGCGCCACCTCCGGGGCCGGGACCCCCGCCCTGCGGAGCATGAGGTGCTTGGCGTGGACGTCTGCGAACACCCGCTCCCGCAGCACCTTGACGTAGAACACTTGGGGCGGGTCCGCGACACTCACCTTCACCACGGCGCGCCGCCGGGGACGATAGCCCACCATGGCCAGCGTCAGCTGATCAGCGGCCACCGGGTGGGCCAGCACACCGCCCACGTTGAGCGTCTCGGCCATCCGCTCCGGGAAGGCGGCCCGTGGCAGCCCCGGCAGGTCCGGATCGTCGGGGTACAGCCACACCGCGACCCTGCGGCGCCCGTCGTCGAAGATCTCGGCCCGCGCGTCCGAGGGGAGCAGCTCCCCTGTCCGGGCGCTCACGCCCAGCAGCTCCGTGCGCTCCCCGTGCGGCCACGCCACCGTGGCGAGGTAGGTGGCGGTCGTGGAGTGCTCCGGGGCGGCGTCGACGTGCTCGATCGCCCAGGTGAGAAGCCGGCCGCCCTGGTGCTCGACGGCGGCGCGCAGCAGCGGCTCGACGCCCGGGCCGGTGAGCAGGCCGAGCCCGTCGTCAGGCATCCGTGTCGTCCTCCGGCAGCGTGTCGCGCCGGATGGAGAACCAGGCGGCGCGCCGGCCGTCCATCTGGGTGGCCTCCAGCGTGAACCAGCCACGGGGACCGTCGACGTCATGGTCCGGGCTGAGCGCCACGGTGGCCCTCGCCCCGAGGTGGGGCAGCTCACCCAGCTCGGCCATGAAGAAGCCGGCCACCGTGTCGTAGGGCCCCTCGGGGATCACGTAGCCGGTCAGTTCGGCGAACTCCTCGATGGTGGTGAGGCCGTCCACCTCGTCGATCTGGCGGGGCACCGAGGATGACGGGAGGTCGTACTCGTCGGTGATGTCGCCGATCAGCTCCTCCATCAGGTCCTCGAGCGTGACGATGCCTGCGGTGCCGCCGTACTCGTCGCGGACGATGGCGAGGTGGGAGCGGGCTGCGC
The DNA here is from genome assembly GCF_014164775.1 of Tessaracoccus sp. MC1679. Taxonomy (GTDB): domain Bacteria; phylum Actinomycetota; class Actinomycetes; order Propionibacteriales; family Propionibacteriaceae; genus Arachnia. The sequence continues at coordinate 53,459 of NZ_JACJGB010000003.1, read as the reverse complement.
GCATCGCGGTGAGCGCCCGGAGGATCTTGACGGTCTCCGGGAGGAACAGCACCTCGCGCGCGATGCTGCCGACGTCGCTGTCGCGGGCGGTGCCCTCGATGTCCATCAGGTCACGCACGTGGATGAAGCCGACGATCCGGTCCGGGGACCCCTCGGTGACCGGATAGCGGGAGTGGGGCGCGCCCCGGACCTCACGGTAGGCCAACCCGATCGGCATGTCCGCGGGCAGGAAGTCGACCTCGGTGCGGGGCACCATGACCTCGCGCAGGGAGCGTTCGCCGGCGTCGAAGACCTCGTCGACGATGCGCCGCTCCTCCTTGCCGAGCGTGGAGGACCCCACCACCATGGCACGCAGCTCTTCGTCGGTGACGGCGTTGCGGGAGAGCGTCGGGTCGCCCCCGAGGATGCGCACGAGCGCATCGGTGGAGACACCGAGGAACCAGATGAGTGGCCGGGTCAGCGTCGCGATGCCGGAGACCAGCGGCGCCAGGGCGAGCGCGAAACTCTCGGCGCGCTGCATGGCCAGCCGCTTGGCGGTCAGCTCACCCACCACGATCGAGAAGTAGGAGATGACCACCGTGACCAGGACCAGCGAGAGCGTGCCCGAGATGGGCTCGGCCAGGCCCCTCGACTGAAGCTCGGTGGACAGCGCCTCGGCGATGGTGGCGCCGCCGAAGGCGGCCGACAGGAAGCCAGACAGCGTCACGCCGATCTGGACCGAGGACAGGAACCGGTTGGGATTGCCGGTCAGGCGCTCGATGGCACGGCCGCGCTTCCCCTTGCCGGCAAGCTGCTTGACCTGGCTCTCGCGCAGCGTGATGAGCGCCATCTCGGCGGCGGCGAAGGTGCCGCCGATGATGATGAACAGGGAGATCAGGGCGATGTCGGTCAGCACGAGGCTGGGCTCCTCAGTCAGCGGAAGATGACGGTGCGGTCACCGTCGGCGAGGACGCGATGCTCGGCGACGAGGCGCACGGCCTCGGCCAGGGTCTGCGACTCCTGGGCCTGGCCTTTGCGGACCAGCTTCGCCACGTCCATGGTGTGATCCACGCGCACCACGTTCTGCTCGATGATGGGGCCCTCATCCAGGTCTCCGGTGACGAAGTGCGCGGTGGCGCCGATCAGCTTCACACCGCGGGTGTGCGCCTGGCGGTAGGGGTTGGCGCCCTTGAACCCGGGCAGGAACGAGTGGTGGATGTTGATGGCCCGGCCGGCGAGAAACTCGCAGAGTTCGGGGCTGAGGATCTGCATGTAGCGCGCCAGGACCACCAGCTCGATGCCCTCCTGCTCGACGCGCCGGCGCACCTCAGCCTCGAACTCGGGCTTGGTCTCGGCGGTCACAGCCCGGTGCGTGAACGGGACACCGAAGAACTCGGCCATGGGTGCCAGGACGTCATGGTTGGCCATGATCCCCACCACGTCGATGGGGAGGTCACCCGCACGCCACCGGAAAAGCAGGTCGTTGACCACGTGGCCGGCCTTCGACGCCAGGATCAGAGTCCGCACGGGGCGGGCCACGTCATCGACGCGGAACCGCGCATCCAGGTCCGCGGCCGCCGCACCCACGGCCGCCGCCAGGGACTCCGGCTCGGCGCCGTGGACCTCGATCCGCGTGAAGAAGTGGCCGGTGTCGGGCGAGGAGAACTGCTGCAGCTCGGTGATGTTGCCATGCGCTGCGACGATGCCGCCGGTGATCGCGTGCACGATCCCCGGCCGGTCGGGGCAGTCGAGCGTAACGACGAGCTGATGCATGGGCGCCATGCTAGCGGGTCACCATCAGCCAGTGATTTTGGGCGATGACGCACCTGGACCGTGAACTTGTTACTCTGCGATCGCGCAATGACGCGCGGCTCAACCTGATGCAACGACGCACAGCCCAGAGGAGACGCCCATCCATGCATGACAGCAGCCCCGACGTGCCTACCGGTGAGATCCCGGCCGAAGACTTCCACCGAGTCCAGCAGTCGCCGGAGTTCGCCCACCTGAAGCGGACGTTCCGGTCCTTCGCCTTCCCGATGACCGCAGTGTTCCTGCTGTGGTATTTCGCCTACGTCCTCGGCTCCATCTTCGCCAAGGACCTGATGATGACCAGGGTGGCCGGCAACCTCACCGTCGGCATCCTGTTCGGCCTCGGCCAGTTCGTCAGCACGTTCCTGATCACCTGGCTCTACATCCGCCACTCGGTGAAGAACGTGGACCCGCTGGCGAGGGCCCTGCGTGAGGATCTGGAGGCGAGCGCGCGATGACACTCCTCGAGACTGAGCAGCTCGGCAACCCGATCATCAACATCGCCATCTTCGCCGCCTTCGTCGTTTTCACCATGGCCGTGGTGATCCGCGTCACCCGCGGCGGCAAGAAGAAGGCCGGAGACTTCTACACCGGCGGCGCCCAGTTCGACGGCCGCCAGAACGGCTTCGCCATCGCCGGCGACTACCTCTCGGCCGCCTCGTTCCTCGGCATCGTCGGGGCGGTGGCCCTCTACGGCTACGACGGACTGCTCTACTCCGTCGGCTTCCTGGTGGCGTGGCTCGTTGCCCTCCTTCTGGTGGCCGAGCCGCTGCGCAACACCGGCAAGTACACGATGGCCGACGTGCTGAGCTTCCGCATGCGGCAGAAGCCGGTGCGTCTGGCCGCCGCCACCTCGACCCTGGCGGTGTCCTTCTTCTACCTGCTCGCGCAGATGGCCGGCGCGGGCGCGCTGGTGTCGCTGCTCCTGGGCATCGCCTCGCCGCTCGGCCAGAACATCGTCATCGCCATCGTGGGTCTGCTCATGGTGGGCTACGTGCTGATCGGCGGGATGAAGGGCACCACCTGGGTGCAGATGATCAAGGCCGTGCTGCTGATCCTGGGCGCCGGGGCGATGACCATCTGGGTGCTGGCCTTCGCAGGGTTCAACCTGTCGACGCTCCTGGGCGAGGCGATTGCCACGTCCGCGGCCGACGGGTCCACTGTGGACCTGCTCGCGCCGATGCAGCGCTACAAGGACCCCTGGGCGCTGATCTCGATGGGCCTGGCCCTGGTGCTGGGCGCCTCGGGCCTCCCGCACGTGCTGATGCGCTTCTACACGGTGCCCACCGCCAAGGAGGCGCGCCGCTCGGTGACCTGGGCCATCGGCCTCATCGGCGCCTTCTACCTGTTCACCATGGTGCTCGGCTACGGGGCCGCGTGGCTCGTCGGGCCCAAGGCCATCTCGGAGATGCCCGGCGGGGCGAACGCAGCCGCACCCGCGCTCGCCTACGAGCTCGGCGGCACCGTGCTGATGGCCGTCATCGCAGGTGTGGCGTTCGCCACCATCCTGGCGGTGGTGGCAGGCCTCACCATCACGGCGTCGGCGTCCTTCGCGCACGACATCTACAACTCGGTCCTCAAGGACGGCAAGGCGGACCCGGCCAAGGAGGTGCGGGTCGCCCGTATCACGTCGGTGACCATCGGTTTGGTGGCCATCGTCGGCGGCATCGTCGCCAACGGTCAGAACGTGGCCTTCCTCGTTGCGCTGGCGTTCGCGGTGGCAGCCTCGGCCAATCTGCCCTCGATCCTGTACTCGCTGTACTGGAAGCGGTTCTCCACGGCCGGTGCCGTCTGGTCGATCTTCGGCGGCCTCATCACCGCGGTGACGCTGATCGTCTTCTCCCCCGCCGTGTCGGGCCTGCCCACGTCGATGTTCCCGAACGCCGACTTCGCCTGGTTCCCCATCGACAGCCCGGCCATCGTGTCGGTCCCAGTGGGCTTCTTCCTCGGCTGGCTGGGCTCCGTGATCAAGCCCGACGGCCCGGAGGTGGCCGACCGTGCTGCGGAGATGGAGGTGCGCTCCATGACCGGTGCCGGCGCCGAGGGCGCGATCGACCACTGATCCCCCTTCTCACGACAGAGGCCCGCCCCCGACGATGGGGGCGGGCCTCTTCGGTTGTCGGGGCTGACCTCAGATGAGGCCGAGCTCGGTGACGGCGTTGCGCTCGTCGACCAGCTCGGCCACCGAGGCGTCGATCTTGCCACGCGAGAAGTCGTTGAGCTCGAGGCCCTGGACGATCTCGTACCTTCCGTCCTTGACCGTGCACGGGAACGACGAGATGAGGCCCTCGGGCACACCGTAGGAGCCGTCGGACGGGACCGCCATGGAGACCCATTCGCCCTCAGCGGTGCCCAGCACCCAGTCGCGCATGTGCTCGACGGTGGCGTTGGCGGCCGACGCGGCCGAGGAAAGTCCGCGGGCCTCGATGATGGCCGCGCCACGCTTGGCGACCGTGGGGATGAAGGTGTTCTCCAGCCACTCCTGATCGTTGACCAGTGCGGCGGCGCTCTGTCCGTCCACCTTGGCGTTGAACAGGTCCGGGTACTGGGTGGCCGAGTGGTTGCCCCAGATGGTCATGTGGCTGATGTCGGTGACGGGGCGTCCGAGCTTCGCGGCAAGCTGCGAGAGCGCGCGGTTGTGGTCCAGGCGGGTCAGGGCGTTGAACCGCTCGGCCGGGATGTCGGGCGCGTTGCGCTGCGCGATGAGCGCGTTGGTGTTGGCCGGGTTGCCGGTGACCAGGACCTTGACGTCGTCCGCCGCGGCGGAGTTGAGGGCCTTGCCCTGGGCGGTGAAGATGGCGCCGTTGGCCGAGAGCAGGTCGCCGCGCTCCATGCCCGCCTTGCGGGGCATCGCGCCCACCAGCATGGCCAGGTTGACGCCGTCGAAGACCTTGTTGGGGTCGTCGCCGATCTCGATGTTGACCACGTTGCCGAAGGCGCAGTCCTGGAGCTCCATGACAACGCCCTCAAGCGCCTTGAGCGCAGGGGTGATCTCCAGCAGGCGCAGCTCGATGGGAGTGTCGCCCAGCAGCGATCCACTGGCGATGCGGAACAGCAGGCTGTAGCAGATCTGACCTGCGGCGCCGGTGACGGCGATCTTGACGGGAGCGGCAGTGCTCACTTCGTTTCCTCTCGTGACGGTCCTTGTCGTCTGACGAAACTGACTCTAGCGGGGTCGCGGCCGGCCCGGTCGGGCGGGGCGGTCTCAGATGATGCGGAAGACATAGTGCGCGATCTCGATGAACACCACGATCGCCAGCCACACCATCAGCGTGATCGTCAACCACCCTCCCCGCACGAAAGCCAACGCCTTGGCCTGCGCCGACGACGAGAGGAACAGGTTGCCCTCGAGGATGTTCCAGTGCGTCATCGAGGTGAACACGAAGGTGGTCGACAGCGTGACAACGATGCACCAGGGACACAGCGCGCCGATCACGAACGTGGACTGGAACAGCAGCCAGTAGGCGAAGATGACGCCGAGGAAGTAGACGACGTTGGCGGTGAACATGAACCACCGCGGGAACCGGGTGCGGGCCAGGGAGGCCACCGCGATGGTCATCACCACCGGCTCGGCGATGAGGCCCAGGAACGCGTTGGGGAACCCGAACACGTTGGCCTGCCAGGTGGAGCCCACCGTGACGCAGTCGAAGACGGCGTTGATGGAGCAGCTGAGCACCACGTCAGGGTTCTGCGCGATGAGGATGGCGTCGTAGGACAGCACGAAGGAGGCGATCAGGCTGAGCGTGGCGAACACCAGCATCTCCAGGAACAGCACGGTGCGTGACCGGGAGCTGGGGCGGTCCTCGGCGGCTTCGGTGTCGTCCTCGTGGACCATGGCTTCCATGGGCTCCATCGTAACCAGACCGGGCCGGCGGGCAGACTCGCGTCAGCTCGAAGGGGGCACCACCAGGGCCACCACGGTGATCGCAAGCCCCATGACGGCCATCACCAGGACGTCGAACCACCGCCGCCGGACCGCAAGCAGCCCTGCCATCTCCGTGGACAGGACGAGCCGCAGCAACGCCCCCACCAGCAGTGCACCGGCCACCATCAGCGCGGCCCGCCGCCAGTGCCCCAGAGTGGCGTAGCCCACGCCGACGCCCACCACCGCCAACACCCCGAGCAGAGGCCACGGGCTGCTGGGGTAGGACTCGGCTGGCTTGTCCGGCCTATCCGGCATGCAGCGCTTCCGCGCGGTCCACGACGTTGCTCAGCAGCATGGCGCGGGTCATCGGGCCAACCCCGCCCGGGTTGGGCGTGACCCAGGCCGCCTTCTCCCAGACATCCGGCGCGAGGTCGCCGACCGTCTTGCCGTCGACCCGGCTGACGCCGACGTCGACCAGCACGGCGCCCTCGCGGATCATGTCGGCGGTGATCATCCCCGGTACGCCGGCGGCGGCCACCACCACGTCCGCGGCCCGGGTGTGGGAAGCGAGGTCCCGCGTCCCGGTGTGACACAGGGTGACGGTCGAGTTCTCGCTGCGCCGGGTGAGGATCAGGCCGAGCGGCCGTCCCACGGTGATGCCGCGACCCACGACGCACACCTCAGCGCCGCGCAGCTCCACGCCGTGACGGCGCAGCAGCTCGACGATGCCGCGCGGCGTGCACGGCAGGGTGGCGGGCTCGTTCAGGACCAGGCGGCCGAGGTTGATCGGGTGCAGGCCGTCGGCGTCCTTGTCCGGGTCGATGAGGCCGAGCGCCCAGTTCTCATCGAGGTGCCTGGGGATGGGCAGCTGCACGATGTAGCCGGTGACCGCCTCGTCCGCGTTGAGCGACTCGATGGCCTCCCTGAGCTGGGCCTTGTTGGCGTCAGCGGGGAGGTGCACCCGGATCGAGGCGATGCCCACCTCCTCGCAGTCGCGGTGCTTCATCTTCACGTAGCTCTGGCTGGCCGGATCCTCACCGACGAGCACCGTGGCCAACCCCGGCACCACGCCGCGGTCCCGCAGCGCCGCCACCCGGACTGCGAGTTCGGCTTTGATGGCGGCGGCGGTGGCCTTGCCGTCGAGTCTCTGGGCGGTCACGGTGCCTCCTGGTGTCAGTGGAAGAAGTGGCGGGTGCCGGTGAGGTACATCGTCACTCCGGCCGCGGTGACGGCGTCGATGACCTCCTGGTCACGCACTGACCCGCCGGGCTGCACGATGGCGCGCACGCCGCCGTCGAGGAGGACCTGGGCGCCGTCGGCGAAGGGGAAGAAGGCGTCCGAGGCGGCCACCGACCCGGCGGCACGCTCGCCGGCCCGGGTCACTGCCAGATGACAGGAGTCCACCCGGTTGACCTGGCCCATGCCGACGCCCACGGAGGCGCCGTCGGAGGCCAGCAGGATGGCGTTGGACTTGACGGCGCGCACGGCCCGCCACGCGAACTCGAGGTCGGCGAGCGTCTGCTCGTCCGCCGGCTCGCCGGCCGCGAGGGTCCAGGCCGACGGGTCGTCGCCAGGTGCGTCGATGGCGTCTGTCTGCTGCAACAGCAGGCCCCCGTCGATCTGCCGCAGCGCGGTGCCCGCGTTGATGGCGTCCTGCGCCAGCAGGATGCGGAGGTTCTTCTTCGCGGCGAGCACCTGAACGGCGCCCTCCTCGTAGCCCGGCGCCACGATCACCTCGGTGAACACCTCGGAGACCTGCCGGGCCATCTCCACGCTGACGGGCCGGTTCGCGGCGATGACGCCGCCGAACGCCGAGACCGGATCGCAGGCGTGGGCCTTGCGGTGCGCCTCCGCGACGTCCGCCCCGACGGCTATGCCGCACGGGTTGGCGTGCTTGATGATGGCCACGGCGGGGCCGTCGAAATCGTAGGCGGCGCGGCGCGCGGCGTCCGCGTCCACGTAGTTGTTGTAGCTCATCTCCTTGCCGTGCAGCTGCGTGGCGTCGGCGAGCCCGTCGGTGCCGTCCCCGTTGCGGTAGACAGCGCTCGCCTGGTGCGAGTTCTCGCCGTAGCGCAGGTCCGCCACCTTGTGCCACGTGGCGCCCACCCAGGCGGGGAACCCGGTGCCGCCTGAGGTGTCGGTGACCACGTTGCCCATCCATGACGCGACGGCCACGTCGTAGGTGGCGGTGTGCACGAATGCGGCCGCCGCCAGCTGCTTGCGCTGCTGGAGGGTGAAACCGCCGGCTGCCAGGGCCGCCCGCAGCATGGGGTACTGCTCGGCGGAGGTGATCACCGCGACACTCGGGTGGTTCTTCGCGGCGGCCCGCACCATCGTCGGCCCGCCGATATCGATCTGCTCGACGCACTCGTCCTCGGAGGCGCCGGACGCGACTGTCGCGGCGAAGGGGTACAGGTTGGTGATCACCAGATCGAACGGGGCCACGCCGAGTTCGTCGAGCTGTCTGCGGTGCGTCTCGAGCCTGCGGTCCGCCAGGATACCGGCGTGCACGTGCGGGTGCAGCGTCTTGACGCGGCCGTCGAGGCACTCAGGGAACCCGGTGACCTGTTCCACGGGCGTCACCGGCACGCCCGCGTTCGCCAGGGTCTTTGCCGTGGAGCCCGTCGACACGATCTCAATGCCGGAGGCGTGCAGCTCGCGGCCCAGGTCCGCCAGCCCAGTCTTGTCGTAGACCGAGACCAGAGCTCGACGCAGCGGGATGAGATCGGTCACGGTTTGCCCTCTTTCCATTCGGCCACGGCCTGGATGAGCAGGCGGCGTTCGGCCACTTTGATGCGTTCGTGGAGAGAATCCACGTCGTCGTCCGGTAGCACGTCCACGGCGCGCTGCAGGAGGATCCTACCGGTGTCCACCCCAGCATCGACGATGAAGACGGTGGCACCGGAAACCTTCACCCCGGCGCGGAGCGCATCGCGGGGACCGTACATGCCTGGGAAGCTCGGCAGCAGCGCCGGATGCGTGTTGATGGTGCGGCCCCCGAATCGATCGAGGAAGGCCGGGCCGAGCAGCTTCATGAAACCCGCGGAGGCCACCAGGTCCGGATCGTAGGCCCCCACGATGTCGCGCAGCGCCGCGTCCCACGCCGCCCGGTCTGCGCCTGCGGCCAGCGGATGGGCGACCGCGGGGATGCCACGCTCACGGGCGCGAGCCAGGCCCTGCGCATCCTCACGGTCAGACACGACGGCGACCACACGGGCATCCACCTCCCCGCCGTCGATCGCGTCGAGCAGCGCCGTGCAGAGGGTGCCGGAGCCGGAAAGCAGGACGACGACGTGGGTGGTCACCCGCCCATCCTAAGGGGTGGCGCCGGCCTCAGCCGGCTGGGCGACCGGCCGGCGGATCAGGCCAACGATCAGTCCCGTCACCATGCCGGAGAGCCCTAGGAGGGTCGGCGCGAAGACGGCGAGCTCCGGCACCCGGGCCCCCACGAGGGCGAGCCGGGTGCCGCCCAACCCGCCGGAGCCCAGCGCAGCGAGGACGGTGACGGCGGCCCCGGCGGCGACACCGGACAGGCCCCCCACCAGCGCCGTCTGGTCAAAGCGCGCGCGAGGCCTCGCCCAGGCGACGGCGAGGCCGGCCACCGCCCCGGCCGCCACGCCGACGAGCAGCCACCAGAACGACGTCATGGAGACCTCAGCCCCCACCGGAACGAGGCCGAACGCCGGAATCGCCGGGAGGAGACCGACGTCCGTGGTGGCCATGCTGACGAGGGAGCCATCGCCGACCGTCACCCCGGCGCCCAGCATCCAGGACGCGCACGCGAGGAGCAGGTTGGGCAGGTAGGCGAGGTGCAGGATCACGAGCAGGAAGAGCCCCACGCCGCCGCCGTCGAGACCCTCGACGATCGCGGTGATGCTGTCGCGGCCCTGGACCAGTGCCACCACCAGCACTGCCGCCGAGCCGGCCAGGACGGTGAGCATGGCGGCCCCCAGCGCCTTCGGCGCGGCGCGCAGCCACGCCGGCCACTCGGCGGTGGGATCGTGGCCCACCCCGCGTGAGGCGCCCCAGAGCCCGGCGATGCCGCCGACCGCCACCCCACCGACCACCGCACGCAGGGACCCTGCGCCGATCGAGGCTGCCAGAAGCGAGAGGGCCGCGGCGTAGACCGCGCCGAAGGTGCCGCCCACCCGGGTGACGATCGCCTCGGTGTCTGCCCAGATTCTCCCCGTGTCGTCAGGGAGGGCCTCCTGCCGCGCCGCCTGCCTGGCCGCCATCGATGCCAACGGGAGGGCGAGGAACACCAGCGCGACGGTCAGCCCCAGAGGCGCCACCGACACCTGCAGGCCCCCGATCACCACGGGCGCCCCGTGCGCCAGAACCAGCAGCCCGGTGGAGAGCCCCAGCGCGTCGGAGAGCTGAGCCTCGGGCGACGTCAGCCAGCCCAGCATCGCCAACGCGCTGAGCACCAGCCAACCCGCCGCCAGGACGGCCAGCGGTCCTCCGACGGCCACCACATACCAGGGCCAGGGCCACTCACGGTGCGTAGCGGGCTCCTGCGCGTCCACGTCCACCGCGACGGTCCGGTGGGTCGCCGTGCGTTTCGCCATCTCTGAAGTCCCCTCGTGGATCTGCGCCTTCGTGTTGCCGACGGCGGTAGGGTTGCCCCACGAAACCCGCTGTCGCGGCCACTGGGAGGTGAATGAGATGCCTGAAAGCGAAGGAAGCCCCCGACGGGCCTGGCTCTCCGACGCGGACACCTCATCCCCGCCGGACACGGACCCTACCCCAGCAGATGACATCTTCCGCCCGCGACGCGGCTCCACAGACGACGCCGCCGCATTCTCGCGCCCGGACTCCGACGAGCCACAGGGCGAGACTCCGATCCCTGCCCCCGTGTTCCCGCGCTCGGCCGGCGAGGTGGCCGACAGCCCCAGCCCTGCGCCCCGCAGGTCCGCCCTATCCTCATCGACCCCCCTCGAGGCGGAGACGCCTGCGCCGCCCCCGCGAACGCAGCCTGCGCGCCCAGGCCTCGCCGTCTGGGCATTGGGAGGCCTGGTGGGGGCACTCGCCGTCGGCATGATCGCCTTCTACGCCTCGAGGGGAGCGGAGCCGGCCACCTCACAGAGCGCCTCACCGAGCGGCTCGGCCGCGGCGTCGGCGAGCGCGAGCCCCACCGTCGTCGCGGCACCGGAGGACCTCGTCACCGGCGAGGATCTGGCCGGCATCGCGGCGGCCGCCTCGTGGTCGGTGACCCACACCAGCAGCGCCGCCGCGGACCATGAGGGCCGCGTCGCCTGCCTGAGCACCCAGACCGAGGACCAGAACCCCACCTCCTCACTACAGCGCACCCTCGCCACTTCAGACGAAGACCAGCTCGCCGCGCTGCACCGCATCGAAACCTACGCCTCACCCGCCGCGGCGCAGCAGGTGTTCGCCAACCGCAGCACCGCGCTGGCGAGCTGCGACGAGATCCCGGCCCGGATCGTCCGGGCGACCTCGGTCGAGGGGATGGGCGACGAGGCCTTTCAGATCTCAGTGGTCTTCGAGGACGTGCCCATCCAGTACCACACGCTGCTGATGACACGCGTGGGCAGTGCCATCCAGCTGCTGGACGTGGCCCGGACCAGCAGCCCCGTCGAAGCGCAGCTCGCCGCCGACGCCCTCGCCCGCCCGCAGGGCACGCTGTGCACCATCGAGGCCGCCACCTGCGCCCCGGAGCCCACCATCACCGACGCGGTGGTCCCGGCGGCCGAACCCGTCGGCTGGCTGATCCCCTCGGACCTTCCCCGGATCAGGCCCGGGTCCGGCCGGTGGACGGCCTCGGACCCCACAGACCTCACGAGCGCAGGGATGGGGTGCGAGAACCTGACTCTGGTGAGTGAGCCCGGCCCCACCGAGCGGCGGCAGGCGACCTACCTGATGACGCAGGACGACCAGGCGCCGGACACGTTCGGCGTGGACGAGCTGCGCTTCACGTTCCCGGATGCAGCTGCCGCCACGGCCTTCGCCACCAAGCTGGGCAACGCCATCGCCAGCTGCAAGGATCGCGTCAACACCGCCACCGTCAGCGAGCTGCCGGCGGTGACGGGCACCGGCGAGGCTGGTCTGCCGGTCTCTTCGCGTCTCTTCTCCGTCACTCAGGCCACCGCCGACGACAAGGGCGTGCCGTACCGGCTCGTCGTCAGCGTGGCCGGGGAGCACGTGTCCTACACAATCATCACCGTGACGGCGGCCTACTCGTTCACCGACGCGCAGCTCACGGAGCTGGCGCTGCGGATCCCGGTGCGGGCCAGCCAGGGCTGACCCGCTCCGCGTCAGACCAGGGTGTGGCGCAGGTGCGCGATGGCGTCGCGCACCAGTCCAGCGGTCAGCGACGGGGTCTCCCCCACCAGCACCCCCGCGGCCTCCAACGCCGCCTTCTTCGCCTGTGCGGTGCCGGCCGATCCGGTGATGATGGCGCCGGCGTGGCCCATCGTCCGTCCGGTCGGCGCGGTGAAACCGGCCACGTACCCGATCACGGGCTTGGTGATGTGGTCTGCGATGTAGGCCGCCGCACGCTCCTCGGCGTCGCCGCCGATCTCACCGATCATGACGATGAGGTCCGTGTCGGGGTCCTCCTCGAAAGCCTGCAGCACGTCGATGTGCCTGGTACCCACCACCGGGTCACCGCCGATGCCCACCGCCGTCGAGAAGCCGTGATCGCGCAGCTCGTACATCATCTGATAGGTGAGCGTGCCGGACTTCGAGACAAGGCCGATGCGGCCGGGTCCCGAGATGTGGGCCGGGATGATGCCGACGTTGGACTTGCCGGGAGAGATGAGGCCGGGGCAGTTGGGGCCGATGATCCGGGTCCGCGAACCGCGGGCCGCCGCGTGGAACTCGACCGCGTCGTGCACCGGGATCCCCTCGGTGATCACCACGCACAGGCCCACCTCGGCCTCCACCGCCTCCAGGACGGCCTCCTTGGCGAACTTCGGCGGCACGAACACCACCGACACATCGGCATGGGTGGCCGCGACCGCCTCAACCATGGACCCGAACACGGGCACCGGGTCCTCCTCGAAGAGGACCGCCTCTCCCGCCCTGCCAGGCGTGACGCCGCCCACGACGCGGGTGCCCGACATGATCATGCGCTGCGTGTGCTTGCGCCCCTCCTTGCCCGTCATGCCCTGGACCAGGACGCGCGAGGACGCGTTGATGAAGATCGACATCGGAGTCAGTTCCCTTCGGCCGCGAACCGGGCGGCCGCTCGGGCCGCCTCGTCCATGGTGTTCTTGACAGTGATCAACGGATGATTGGCCTCGGCGAGGATGGCCTTGCCGACCTCGACGGAGTTGCCGTCGAGCCGCACCACGATGGGCAGGCGCGCCTCGGCGCCCAGCATGTCCAGCGCGTTGACGATGCCGTTGGCCACATCACTGCAGGCCGTGATTCCGCCGAAGATGTTGACGAAGACGCTCTTGACCTGCGGGTCGCTCATGATGATGCGCAACCCGTTGGCCATCACGTTGGCCGACGCGCCACCGCCGATGTCGAGGAAGTTCGCGGGACGCGGCCGGCCGGGCAGTTCCTCACCGGCGGCCGCCACCACGTCGAGACTGCTCATCACGAGGCCGGCGCCATTGCCGATCACGCCGATGCTGCCGTCGAGCTTGACGTAGTTGAGGTCCAGGTTGCGTGCCTGACGTTCGAGATCCACGTCCCCGGTGGTCTCCTCGTAGCGCTCCCATTCCGGGTGGCGGAAGTCAGCGTTGCCGTCCAGGGTGACCTTGCCGTCGAGGGCGATGATGTCGCCGGCGCCGGTCTTCACCAACGGATTGACCTCCACCAGTGTGGCGTCAGATTCCTTGAAGGTCCGCCACAGCTTCCTGAGCACCGCGGAGACCTTCTGGTGGTCCTCGGGCATGAATCCCGCGTCGGTCACGATGCGTTGAGCCACGGCCTGGGAGATCCCCTCGACGGGGTCCAGGTCCAGCCGGAGCAGCGCCTCCGGCCGCTCTACCGCCAAGGTCTCGATGTCCACGCCGCCCTCGATGCTGCACATCGCGATGAACCCGCCGGCGGCGCGGTCCAGGAGGATGGAGAAGTAGAACTCCTCCGCGATGTCCGCGCCAGGGCTGAGCATGACGGTCTCGACCACGTGCCCCTTGATGTCCAGGCCGAGCACCTCGCCCGCCGTCTTCATGACGGCGTCCTCGCCGCGGGCGAGCTTCACGCCGCCTGCCTTTCCACGGCCGCCCGTGCGGACCTGCGCCTTGATCACCACGAGGTCCGCGCCGAGTTCCAGGTAGGCCGCGCGCGCCTCCTCAGGGGTGGTGGCGATGCGGCCGGGGAGGACGGGCACGTCGAACTGTTCGAACAGGTCGCGGGCTTGATACTCGAGGAGATCCACGGTGGTCCTTCGGTTGGTCGATCAAACTCCGCCAGACTACCCGGCGGCCCGAAGCGACGGAAGGGCCTGAGGGTCGGCTCGGCCCTCCTCGACCTGGTTCTGTTGTCCGCAGCTGCGGACAACAGGAGCTCAAACTTTGAGAGAAACCTGAGAACTGTTAAGGTTTTCTCAGAACCCCCCGAACAAGGCTAGGAGCCAGGTGAACGACGCCACGCCAGTGCGCAACCCCCGTCGCGCCGCGGAGATCGACGAGATCGTCGAGATTGACGCCCACCCAGCCCGCCGCTCCACGCCTGCCCTGCCGTTTGCCGTCAGCCGTCGCATCGTCGCGCTCGGCGTGGCCGGCGCCCTGTCCGTGAGCGCCCTGTTCGCCTTCGCCTTCACTGCGCGCGACGGTGGCGACACCGCGAGCGAGTCGCTCGACGCCGCCGTACCCGCCGCCGCCGCGTCCGCCGCGGCCATGGGCTTCGCCGACCGTTCCCAGGAGGTCAGCCGCACCGCGGTGCGGGCCAACCTGACCGAGGCGGTCGCGGACGAGGCCGCCAAGGAGCGCGACGAGACCCTGGACGCTTCCGTCGAGTCCGCCGCACAGACCGAGTGGATGACCAACTCCACCGAACGCCAGCGCCTCATGGACGAGGACATGACGCTCGTGGCCGCGCAGAGCGCGAAGCTGAAGAAGGAAGCCGAAGAGGCGGCCAAGCGCCTCGAGGAGGCCAAGAAGGCCGCCGCCGCTGCAGCAGCGGGCAAGGAGAACCTCAGCTCCCAGGACGTGACCAACCTCACCACCAAGGGCGGCTCGATGCCCGTCAAGTCCAACTACCGCATCGGTGCCGGATTCGGCGCGACCGGAAGCTGGTCGCGGTACCACACCGGCCAGGACTTCCCGGCCCCTGTCGGCACTCCCATCTACGCGGCCGCCTCCGGTGTGGTGCTCAGCCCCACCGCCGGCGGCTGGGCGGGCATCAACGTGGTGATCCAGCACAGCAACGGCGGCTCCACCCTCTACGCCCACATGAGCCGCAAGGTGGTCGGCGCCGGCGAGACCGTTCGCCCCGGGCAGCTGATCGGCTACGTCGGCAACACCGGACGCTCCTTCGGCGCCCACCTCCACTTCGAGTACTACAAGCCGGGCGTGACCCCCGGCGACGTGTACTCCGCCTCGAACCCGATGACCTTCCTCCGCTCGCTGGGCGTGGGCTAAAGCTTCTCCATCGGGGCATGCTTGAGGCTCAGCCTCTTCGTGCCCGCAGACCCGAAGTCCACGTCCACCTTCGTGGCGTCCCCCACTCCGTGGACGGCCAGCACGTCACCCATGCCGAAAGCCGCGTGCAGCACCCGATCCCCCGTGGCCACGCTGAACACCGTCTTCAGCGGCCCCTGCCCTGATCCGAAGCTCGCCACAGACGCCGAGGTCTGACGGTTGCGGGTGGCCGCGGAGCTGGCCCACGTGGTCGTGGCAGCGCCGGTGCGGCGCCAGTCCAGCACGTGCGGGGGCACTTCGTCGAAGAATCGCGACGGCGGGTTGTACTGGGGGGATCCGAAGACCACCCGCACCTGGGACCTGCTGAGGAACAGCCTTCTGCGCGCCCGTGTGATGCCGACGTAGGCCAGCCGACGCTCCTCCTCGAGCTCCTCCGGGTCCGTCAGGGCTCGCATGTGCGGGAACATGCCCTCCTCCATGCCGGTGAGGAACACCGTGTCGAACTCCAGGCCCTTGGCGGTGTGCAGCGTCATCAGCGTCACCACGCCCTTACCGTCCTCGTGGTCCGGCACCTGGTCCGAGTCGGCCACCAGGGCGATCCGCTCCAGGAAGGCCGGCAGGGAGTCGTCCGGCTCAGGCATCCCCGCGACCAGGCCGGACTCGACGGTATCGTCGTCCAGGTCGATCGTGTTGGCCGCCGCAACGAACTCAGCCGCCACCGAGACCAGCTCGATCAGGTTCTCGATGCGGGTCTGGTCCTGCGGATCGACCGATGCCTGGAGCTCGGGCAGGTAGCCGGACTCCTTCAGAATCGACGTCAGCACCTCGTCGGCCGGCTTGCCCTGCGCCAGCATGGCCCGGTGCAGGTTCATGAGGTCCACGAAGCCCTGAATCTGCTTCAGCGATCGGGAGGCCAGCCCCGGGGCCTCCGACGCGCGCTGTAGGGCGTCGAAGAAGCTCAGCCGGTGGCCGGTGGCCAGGGTGGACACCGCGGCGGCCGCCCGGTCACCGATGCCACGCTTGGGCACGTTGAGGATCCGGCGCACGGACACGTCGTCTGCCGGGTTCACGATGGCCCGCAGGTAGGCGATCGCGTCGCGGATCTCCCGACGCTCGTAGAAGCGCACACCTCCCACCACCTTGTAGGGCATCCCCACCCGGATGAACACCTCCTCGAACGCTCTGGACTGCGCGTTCGTGCGGTAGAAGACCGCTGTGTCGCCATACTGCGACAGGCCTGCATCACTCAACCGGTCGATCTCGTCGGCCACGAACTGCGCCTCGTCCGTCTCGCTGTCGGCCACCCACCCGACGATCAGCTCCCCCTCACCGAGATCCGACCACAGGTGCTTGTCGCGCCTGGACTGGTTGCGCGAGATCACCGAGTTGGCCGCGGTGAGGACGTTCTGCGTGGAGCGGTAGTTCTGGTCCAGCACCACCGTCCGGGCGCCTGGATAGTCCTTCTCGAAGTCCAGGATGTTGCGGATGGTGGCGCCGCGGAACGCGTAGATGGACTGGTCCGAGTCCCCCACCACCATCAACTCCGCCGGCTCGACCAGAGGGGATCCGTCCACCACGCCGCCGACGTCGCCGGCGCACAGCTCCCGCACCAGCGCGTACTGCGCGTGGTTGGTGTCCTGGTACTCGTCGACGAGCACGTGGCGGAAGCGACGCCGGTACTTCTCCCGGACGTCCGGAAACGCCTGCAGGAGGTGCACCGCCGTCATGATCAGGTCGTCGAAGTCCAAGGCGTTGGCCGCCACCAGCCGGGACTGGTACTCGGCGTAGGCCTCGGCATAAACCTTCTGGGGCGGGGACACCGCCTCTTGGGCGGCCCGCTCGTAGTCCACCAGCTCGTTCTTGAAGGTGCTGACCTTGTTCATCACCGCTCGGACGGGGTAGCGCTTGGGGTCCAGTTCCTGGTCCCGGCACACCAGTGACATGAGACGTTTGGCGTCCGTGTCGTCGTAGATCGAGAAGCTCTTGGTCAGGCCGAAGCGGTCGATGTCCTGGCGCAGGATGCGCACGCACGCCGAGTGGAAGGTGGAGACCCACATCAGCTTGGCACGGTTGCCCACCAGGTCCACGACGCGCTCACGCATCTCGGCGGCCGCCTTGTTGGTGAAGGTGATCGCCAGCACGGAGCCCGGATGGACATTGCGCTGCGAGACCAGATGGGCGATGCGCCGTGTCAGCACCCGCGTCTTCCCGGAGCCTGCGCCCGCCACCACCAGGACGGGAGAGCCGGCGTGCAGCACCGCCTCCCGCTGAGGAGGATTGAGCCCCTCGAGGAGCTGCTCCTCGGAGACCTTCTTGGCCGAGGCGCGCCGCTCAGGCCGCTCCTCCCCCGAACGGGCGGGCGGCGCCTGGTCCGGCTGGAACGCGGCGAACAGGTCCGGGAACAGCGAGTCACTCATGTCGGGGGCCAACACTACCGCCCGCTCAGGCGCTGCTCCCGCCGATATGCTGGCGGCATGCGTGATGCCTTCTCCCGAGGTCGGGTGATCTTCGGCCGGATCACCACCGCCGTGTTGCTGGCCCAGATCCTCTCGATGCTGGCCCTCACCCTCGTCGAGTCACTCCGGAAGAAGCAGCGCAAGCTGCGCAAGTTTCCCATCACCAAGCCGGAGCCCATCGGCGTCGGGGCCGACGAGGTGACCGTCTACACCTACGGCGAGCACGTCTACGACGCGATGATCGAGGCCATCGACGGGGCCGAGCACCACGTCTACTTCGAGACCTTCATCTGGAAGGGCGACGCCGAGGGGCTCCGATTCCGCGCGGCGCTCGCCCGGGCAGCGGCTCGTGGAGTCCGCGTGCACGCGGTCTGGGACGAGTTCGCAAACCTGGTGGTGCCCCGCGCCTTCTTCCGGGCCATTCCCTCCACCGTCAACACCATGCCCCACCCGGCGTTCCCGCTGCCCTGGTCACCACGCAGCTGGGGCCGCGACCATCGCAAGCTGCTCACCGTCGACGGCAGGGTCGGGTTCATCGGCGGCTACAACATCGGTTCCCTGTACGCCACCGGGTGGCGCGACACCCACGCCCGCATCGTCGGCGACGGGGTGGCGGAGCTTGAGAACGCGTTCGTCGACTTCTGGAACATGCATCCCAGCAAGGTGCGCGACCGGATCGAGCACAACCCTCAGCGCGAGTGGGAGCCCACCGTCCGGGTGCACCGCAACACTCCACGCATCCAGGTGTACCCCATCCGCAACATGTACCTCGAGGCCATCGACCGCGCCAGCCACCACATCTGGCTCACGCATGCCTACCTCATCCCCGACGACGACCTCGTGAGCGCGTTGCGCGACGCCGTGCGCCGCGGTGTGGACGTCCGCATCATCGTGCCTGCACGCTCCAACCACGTGGTGGCGGACTGGCTCTCGCGCGGCTTCTACGCCGAGCTACTGCGCTCCGGGATCCGCCTCTACCTGTTCCAGGGGGCCATGGTGCACTCCAAGACCGCCACCATCGACGGCCAGTGGTCCACCATCGGCACCGCCAACCTTGACCGGCTCAGCCTGCTGGGCAACTACGAGGTCAACCTGGAGCTGACGGACGAGGACGTGGCCGCCTACATGGAGGGGGTGTTCCTCACCGACGAATCGAACTGCATCGAGCTGACCGAGGAGAGATGGCGGGAGCGTTCCCCGGTGGCGAAGGCCACGGAACTCTTCCTCAGCCCGTGGCGGCCCCTGTTCTGAGGTCTCAGACGAAGACGGCCACCGCGACATTGAGCAGGGTCAGGCCGAAGATGGACCAGAACTGGGCGCCGCCGAGCGTGTCCTTCTTCCGGTTCATGAAGACCAGTACCGCCACGGCTACCAGGACGGCGAGCTTGATCCCCACCTTGAGGTGGTTGACCTCCGCGTCGCCCATCTCGGCCAGGCCCACCAGCAGCAGGCCGGTGATCAACTGGGTGAGCACCCCGTGGACCATCGCCGCATTGACGGCGCGCGACGGGCCCTTCACCTGCACAAAGGCGCCGCCGAAAAGCGCCGCAAATCCGACGAAGTGTAGTAGCAACAGCAAGTCATGAATCAATTCCATGCAGAGAGGATATCGCACCCGGGAGACACCCTGAATTCACCCCGAGTTCGCCCGGATAATGAGCCTCCGAGTTGTCCATCTGCGCCGCATGGTGCATCCTAGAGATATGGGAACAATCATTGCTTACATCGTCATCGGCCTCCTCGGCGGGGCTATCGCCAAGGCCATCCTCCCCGGCCGTCAGGGCGGGGGCTGGGTAGCTACCATGATCCTCGGAATCATCGGCGCCTTCGTCGGTGGACTCCTGGGCTCGCTGATCTTCGAGGGGAAGCTGGACCTGAGCGGCCCTACTTTCTCCATCGGAGGACTGATCACCTCAGTAGTGGGCGCAATCATCGTGCTCGTTGTCTACGGCTGGATGCAGAAGCGCAAGGCCTGATCACACCCCGCAGTTTGACGAAAGGGGCGGCGCCGGACTCATCCGGCGCCGCCCCTTTCTTCGTGTTTCTTTCAGGATCAGATCAGGTGCCGGTCGGTGGCCCACTTCGTCAATTGATGACGATTGGACAACTGCAGTTTGCGCAACACGGAGGACACATGGGTCTCCACCGTCTTGATGGAGATGAACAGCTCACGCGCCACCTCCTTGTAGGAATATCCGCGCGCGATCAGCTTCATCACCTCACGCTCCCGGACGCTCAACCGGTCCAGTTCCTCGTCGATGCCGGACACGTCCACGGCGCCCGAGAAGGCGTCCAGAACGAACCCGGCCAGGCGCGGTGAGAACACCGCGTCGCCGGCGGCCACGCGCGCGATGCCCTCAAGGAGCTCCTCCGAGCTGATCGACTTGGTGACGTAGCCGCGGGCGCCCGCGCGGATCACACCGATCACGTCCTGCGCCGCATCCGAGACCGAGAGCGCCAGGAACTTGACCTGGGGTAATGCTGGCAGCACCTGCCTGATCACCTCCGCACCGCCTCCCCCTGGGAGGTGCACATCGAGCAGCACCACGTCCGGCACGCTGGCGACGATGACCGCGACAGCCGTGCCGACGTCCTCGCCCTCACCCACCACATCGCAGTGCGGCCCGATCTCATGGCGCACCCCCGCACGGAACATGGCGTGGTCATCGACGATGACCACGCGCAACGGATTCGGTCCGGCCGCCTCGCTCATATGGCGATCTCCACTTTCACCTCGGTGCCCTCGGGCCCCGAGCGGATCGCGGCGCTGCCGCCATTACGATCCATCCGGGCCTTGATCGATTCTCGCACGCCCATCCGCCCCTCCGGAACCGCGTCGACGTCGAAGCCCCGCCCCCGGTCCCGGATGAACACCTCGATCCGCGGGCCGTCAACCTCGGCGTAGACGTCCACCCTCGGGGAGCCCGAGTGCTTCGCCGCGTTCGTCACGGCCTCTCCGACGGCCAGCACCAGCGCCTCCACACGGTCGTCGACGGCGACGTCGCCCACGCAGACCAGTTCGACGTCGACGGCGAAGTCGGCCTCGACGTCGGCGACCACGGCGCGCAGGGCGGAGCGGAAGGATGCGGCCCGGGTGGACTCGCCGTAGAGCCAGGTGCGCAGCTCGCGCTCCTGGCGCCGGGCCAGGCCGGCGACGGTGACGGGGTCGGAGGCCTGGCGTTGAATGAGCGCCAAGGTCTGGAGGACCGAGTCGTGGAGGTGGGCCGCCATGTCTGCCCGCGCCTCGGCGCGCAGCCGCTCCGCGTCGGCTCGCCGGACGCGCCCTCGCTGCTGGTACAACCACGGGGCCGCGACCACCAGCACACCGGCCAGCAGCACCCCCGAGGCGCCCAGCACGCCGGGCAGTTGCGACAGCCCCACCTGGGTGGCCAGGATCCAGCTCGTGCCGGCCCCCACCAGGAGGAGGCCTCCGACCAGGCGGACGATGCTCATCGCCCCGCCTCCGCGCGCCACCCGCGACCACAGGCCGCCACGCCCCGTCCTGGCCGGGCGGGGCGTGACCCGCTCGTCGACCTGGAGCCAGATGACGATGACACCCACGCCGCCCACCACCATGGGCCAGAACAGCGACGTGGAGATGACGCCTCCCGAGACGAACAGCCACAGGAGCCCCACCACGAGCATCCCGCCTGCCACGAGGAGGCCGGAGTCCGCGCCCTGGGTCTCCACGCGCTGCGGCCGCATGCCGCTGCGGCTGGCCGCGGCGAGGCCCACGGGCTCGCCCTCACCCGTCGCACGCGGCATGAGGACCCACAGCGCGCCGTACGCCAGCACCCCCGCGCCCGAGAAGAGGGCCATGACCAGGAAGCCGAGCCGCACGTGCGCCACCCGGACACCGAGGTGCGAGGCCAGGCCCGTCGCCACGCCGGCGATGACCTTGCCCTCGCTCTGGCGGCGCAGCGGCACCCGCGCGGGCGCGATGGGTACCGGCAGCTCTGTCATGGCCCCAGCCTGACACGCTGACGATGGCGAGGCCAGCGCCAGGGGTGCTTTCCAGGGTCCCCGGCGCCACATCTCAGGTCCCTCTCAGGGGGTCACCCGATGGCGACACGGCGGCCACCACACCAGACTGGTGTGCATGTCCACTGAGCTTGATCTGGGGTGGCTCGATCCGAGCCTCGGCGCCATGCAGCGCCAGGAGTCAGGCATGGGCTCCGGCCTGTGCGCCGCCATCGCCGCACGGATGGGCGTCGACGTGGTTCTGGTGCGCGTCGCGTTCGCCCTGCTGGCGCTCAGCGGCGGCCTGGGCGTGGCCCTGTACGCGTGGGGCACGGCGCTCACCCGCAGCCCCACCGGTGTGCGCCCCATGGACGCGCTTCTCCCCGCCTTTGCCCGCTGGACCCCAACGGCCCAGAAGGCCGTCGTCATCCTCACCACGCTCGCCGCGGTCAGCCTGGTCAGTTCGGTCAGCCCACTTCCGTGGGGCCCCGGCGTGCTCCTCCTGGCGCTGCTCGTGCTGGCCCGCCGGGGCCGGCTCGGCGGCACCTGGTCCCCCTCGGCCACGCCTCAGCCACAGAACACACGCGTGAACACAAGCGCCGGGGCCGTGAGCGACGACGCCCTGGTGGCCCACTGGCGCTCCCAGATGCACTCCGCCACCGGGCGCGCCCACGACGGTCTGCCCGTCGTGGACCTCTACGCCCCTGAGCCCCCCCGCGCCGCCCCGTCGGGCCCCCGTCCGAAGGCCGCTTGGCTGATCGGTCTCGGGATCCTCGTAGCGATGCTCGCCACCGGCGCCGTGACGGGCGTGCTCCTTGGCGCCGGCCCGGGGCTTGCCCTGGGAGCCGCGCTCGTTGCGGGCGGTTCGCTCGCGGTACTCTACGCGGTCGTCGCACGATCCAAGCGCGTGCCACGGCCCCTTCTGGGCGTGCTGGTGATCGCGATGGTGGCGGGCGGCTGGCTCGCTCCGCGGGCCGCCGAGTCCGCGGTTGCGCCGTCCGCCGACGCCTCGGTGCTGACCCTCACCGTCGTCGGCGAGGAGCGGGTGGTCGACCTGGGCGCAGAGAATCTCGACGGCATCGACGAGGTCCGCATCGAGGCGATCGCCTCGGACGTCACCGTCCTCCTCCCGGGACCGCTGCTGTCTCTCACGTCGAACGAAATGTTCAGCGATGTGAGCGTCGAGACGGGCAACTCAACCGCCGCACCGGTGGATTTCACCGTCAGGGTTGACGCGACCCTGTCTGCGGTCACACTGGAAGAGAGATCATGAACCGCCCACCACTCGATCTGGCCACCCTGGCCGTCGGCCTCGCCGCCGTCGGCTTCGGGATCGTGCTGATCGTCTCGCCGAGCCTCTCGGCGCCCTTTGTCCAACCGATCCTCGCCGTCATCCTCGTGGCCGCAGGCGCGATCGGTCTCATCTCCTCCCGCGGCCGCACGAATTCCCGAAAGGAACTTCCATGAAGCTCACCCGTCCCAGTACCGGCGCCATGATCGGCGGCGTCTGCGCAGGCATCGCGCGCTACCTCAACCTCGACGTGACCATCGTCCGGATCGCCTTCGTACTGATCGCCGTCTTCGGCGGCAGCGGCATCCTGGCCTACCTCATCCTGTGGGCCGTCATGCCCAAGGACGAGGGCGGCTCCCTGGCCGAGGAAGGGTTCGACAAGGCCCGCCAATGGTACGACACCCGCAAGCCGGACTCCCCCAAGGAGCCCCCGTACGACATCTGAGCCGGGGGGCTACTCCCACTCGATGGTGCCCGGCGGCTTGCTCGTGACGTCGATGACCACCCTGTTGACCTCGGGGCATTCGTTGGTGATCCGGGAGGAGATCTTCTCGATCACCTCGTAGGGCAGGCGGGCCCAGTCCGCGGTCATGGCGTCATCCGACACCACCGGCCGCAGGACGATGGGGTGGCCGTAGGTCCGGCCGTCGCCCTGCACCCCGACGGACCTCACGTCCGCGAGGAGCACGACGGGGAACTGCCAGATCGCCCGCTCGAGCTTGGCCACGGCCAGCTCGTGGCGGGCGATCGCGTCTGCCTGGCGAAGGATGTCGAGCCGGTCCTCGGTGACCTCGCCGATGATCCGGATGGCCAGCCCCGGGCCGGGGAACGGGTGGCGCCACACCATCTCCTCCGGCAGCCCCAACTGCTCCCCGACTGCTCGCACCTCATCCTTGAACATCTGGCGCAGTGGCTCGATCAGGGTGAACTGGAGGTCGTCGGGCAGACCGCCCACGTTGTGGTGGCTCTTGATGTTGGCGGTGCCCTCGCCGCCACCGGACTCCACGACGTCCGGGTAGAGCGTGCCTTGGACGAGGAAGTCGATCCCGCGCTCACCGGCCAGGTCCCGCGCCGTCGCCTCGAAGGTGCGGATGAACTCGCGGCCGATGATCTTGCGCTTCTCCTCCGGGTCCGTCACCCCTGCCAGGGCGCCGAGGAAGCGATCGCGCTCGTCCGCGACCACGAGGTCCACCCCCGTGACGGCCACGAAGTCCTCCTTGACCTGCTCCGCCTCGCCCTCACGCAGCAGCCCGTGGTCCACGAACACGCAGGTCAACTGCTTGCCGATGGCCCGCTGCACCAGCGCCGCCGCGACCGCCGAGTCCACCCCGCCGGACAGGGCGCACAGCACCCGTCGGTCCCCGACCTTGGCGCGCACCGCGTCGATGCTCTCGGTGACCATGTTCGCGGCGGTCCAGTCCGGGGTGAGCCCGGCGATGGTGAACAGGAAGTGCTCCAGCACCTGCTGGCCCCATTGGGAGTGCAGCACCTCGGGGTGCCATTGGACGCCCGCCAGCTTGCGGGCCAGGTCCTCGAACGCCGCCACCGGCGCACCGGCGGTCCGGGCGAGCACTCGGAACCCCTTCGGTGCTCTGCTGACCGAGTCTCCGTGGCTCATCCAGACGTTGAGCGTGTTGGGCAGGCTGCCGAGCAGGCACCCTCCGTCGTGGATGGACAGCGAGGTGCGGCCGTACTCGCGCTGGCCCGTCTTGGCGACGGTGCCGCCGAGCGCCTGTGCCATCACCTGGAAGCCGTAGCAGATGCCCAGCACGGGCACGCCCGCCTCGAGGATCCTGGTGTCCAGCCCGGGCGCCCCCTCCTCGTAGACCGACGACGGCCCCCCGGAGAGGATGATGGCGGCAGGA
The DNA here is from genome assembly GCF_014164775.1 of Tessaracoccus sp. MC1679. Taxonomy (GTDB): domain Bacteria; phylum Actinomycetota; class Actinomycetes; order Propionibacteriales; family Propionibacteriaceae; genus Arachnia. The sequence goes on along the minus strand of NZ_JACJGB010000003.1, from coordinate 28,677 downwards.
CGAAGCGCGAGGATCGCGTCGGCGTCGAGCGAGGAACTGACGATCTCGGAGTAGACGTTCGCCTCGCGGACGCGCCGCGCGATGAGCTGCGCGTACTGCGCCCCGAAGTCGACGACGAGGACCTTCTCGTGCTGGGCAGTCATGGGAGGGAGTCTATTGCCTTTCCAGCCGGAACAACTTTCGTCCCCGTCTGCGGGAATATCCGGGCGGTGGCGAAGGTTGGCGACGACATGAACATTTACTCCGACGTGACCGCCCTCATCGGGCGCACGCCCCTGGTCCGGCTCAACCGCATCGCCGGCGACAACGCGACCGTCCTGGCCAAGCTCGAGTTCTACAACCCCGCCAACTCGGTCAAGGACCGCATCGGCGTCTCCATCATCGACGCCGCCGAGGCCTCCGGTCAGCTGCAGCCCGGCGGGACCATCGTGGAGGGCACCTCCGGCAACACCGGCATCGCGCTGGCCATGGTGGGGGCCGCGCGCGGCTACAAGGTGGTGCTGACGATGCCGGAGACGATGTCGCTGGAGCGTCGCGCACTGCTGCGCGCCTACGGCGCCGAGCTGGTGCTCACCCCCGGCCCGCAGGGCATGCGCGGCGCCGTCGAGAAGGCCGAGGAGATCGCGGCTGAGCGCGGCGGCGTCCTGGCCCGGCAGTTCGCCAACCCCGCCAACGTGGAGATCCACCGCACCACCACCGCCGTGGAGATCTGGGACGACACGGACGGCACCGTCGACATCGTGGTGGCCGGCGTCGGCACCGGCGGCACCATCACCGGCGTCGGCCAGGTGCTCAAGCAACGCAAGCCCGAGGTGAAGATCGTCGCCGTGGAGCCTCAGGAGTCCCCCATCCTCTCCGGCGGCCAGCCCGGCCCCCACAAGATCCAGGGCATCGGCGCCAACTTCGTGCCGGAGATCCTGGACCGCTCCGTCATCGACGAGGTGCTCCCCCGCAACATCGACCAGGCCGTCGAGTTCGCCCGCCGCGCCGCCCAGGAGGAGGGCCTCCTGGTGGGCCTGTCCTCCGGCGCCGCACTGTCCGCGGCGATCGAGGTGGCGGCCCGCCCCGAGAACGCCGGCAAGACCATCGTGGTGATCATCCCGTCGTTCGGCGAGCGCTACCTGTCCACCGTCCTGTTCGAGGGCCTGCTCGAGAAGTGACCTGTGCGGAAGGGGGCGTCCCGCGGTCGGGGCGCCCCCTTCCGCGTCCCCGCCTCACTAAGCTGGGGCCATGCGCATCGTCATCACCGGGGCCTCGGGCAAAGCCGGCCAGGCCACCCTCCGCCACTTCGTCGAATCCGCCCACGAGATCGTCGCCACTGATGTCGCCGGACGCCCGGCCTGGTACAGCGGCAAGTTCTACCGCGCGGACCTGACCCAGTTCGGCGAGGCCATGGACGTGCTCGCCGGGGCGGACGCCGTCATCCACCTGGCCAACATCCCGGCCGACTGGATCCATACCGATTCGCACACCCTCAATGCCAACATGGCCATGAACAACAACGTGTTTGTCGCCGCGTGGAAGCTGGGGCTCAAGCGGGTGGTCTACGCATCCAGCGAGACCACGCTGGGGCTTCCGTTCGACGAGGTGCGCTACGTCCCCGTCGACGAGGACCACTACCCGCTGCCCAACTCCACCTACTCCCTGTCGAAGGTGATGACCGAGACCATGGCGGAGCAGGTGTCGCGGTGGGCGGGCATCCCCTTCATCGGGCTCCGCCTGTCCAACATCTTCACGGTCGAGGACTACGCGCAGCAGCCGGCCTTCGCCAGGGATCCCGAGGCCCGTCGCTGGAACCTCTTCGGCTACATCGACGCCCGCGACGTGGCCCAGTCCTGCGAGGACGCCCTCACGGCCAGCCTGTCCGGCTCGCACGCCTTCGTCATCGCGGCAGACGACATCATCCTGGACATGCCGACGCGGGAGGCGCTGGCCGCGATCCATCCCGGCCGCGAGGTGCCGGACAGCGTCGGAGAGTTCGGCACGCTGCTCAGCAACCGGGCCGCGAAGGAGCAGATGGGCTTCGCACCCCAGCACTCCTGGCGGGACGAGGTGCCCGCCTGAACCTCAGCCGCTGACCGCCCGGGCGGCGCGCTCCCCCGACGCGAGGGCGTCCTGGATCGACGCACCGGGCAGGTCGTCGGCCACCAGCACCCTGGCGGGCACCGGCATGAGGGCACGAGCCCCGGGCGGCAGCGCGGGGAGGGCATGCGCGATGTCGTGGCGCACGAGCAGGCGCCAGCGCGAGGCGTCTGCACCCAGCACGCTGCCCGCCTCCCTGGCAGCGTCGGCGTCCGTCAGAGCGTGGTCACCCACTGCGCTTGCCTGGACGAGGTGCTGCCCGGCCGGGGCATAGGACGGCGCGATGTTGGACTGGACGCAGGCGTTCGCCAGGCGGGCGCCGTCGCGGAGATCGAGATGCAGGAAGGGCGACCTGGTGGGGGCTTCGTCGGCGGCGAACCACCACGTGGTCACGCCGAGCATCAGGGGCGCGGGAAGCCCGAGCAGCGCCGCGTTGCCGAGCGGCCCGGCCGCCAGCACCACTGTGTCAGCCCGCTCGACGGAGCCATCGGCGAGCCGCACCTCGACGCCGGCCGCTCCGGGCAGCAGCTCGGCAACCCGGGCGCCGAGCCGGATCCGGTCCCTGATCGGCTCGGCGAGCTGCAGGGGCACAGCAGCCATGCCCTGAGCCGGGACCGCGGGGGTGGCGAGGCCGAAGAACGCCGCGAGCCGGCGCACCTGGGACGCCGATGTGGTGCCGTGGGCGTCCAGCGTCACCCCGGAAAAGAACCGCTCGACCACGCGGCGCACAACCGGGGAGAAGCCCGCAGCATCCAGGGCACCGCTCAAGGTGAGGTTCTCCTGCCCCGACGCCTTCACCCAGCGCGCCACCGCTGCCAGGTCTCCCGGGGTGAGGGGCCCGCGCACCAGCCCCGCCGCGTGCCGCGGGTGGCGGGTGGGGTCCGCCAGCACCTGGAGTCCATCGTCGGTGCGCAGCGCCGCCCCGCGACCGAAACGGTGCAGGTCCAGCCTGCCCATGTCCAGGGCGCGGCGGGCCGCGGGGTAGAGCGGGTTGAGCAGCTGGAAGCCTCGATCGCAGCGGAAGCCGTCCACAGTGTCCGTGGCCACGCGCCCCCCGACCGCGCCCGAGGCCTCGAGCACCAGCACGTCCCGGCCGGAGACCGCCACCAGCCCCGCGGCCCGAAGACCCGCCAACCCTGCCCCGACCACGACGATCCGTGCCATCTCAGCCCTCCCCGCGTGCGATCTTCTCGTGGTGGCGGACCACTTCGGCGACGATGAAGGTCAGGAACTTCTCCGCCAGCTCGGGGTCCAGGTCCGCATCGGCGGCGAGCGCCCGGAGCCGGGCGATCTGCTGAGCCTCCCGGGCCGTGTCCGCGGCCGGCAGGCCCGCCTTGGCCTTGAGCTCGCCCACTCGTTGGGTCACCTTGAAGCGCTCAGCCAGGAGGTGGATGAGGGCCGAGTCCATGTTGTCGATGCTTCCGCGCAGGCGCTTCAGCTCGGTCAGTGCGTCGTCCATCGGCGCTCCTCGGGGGTCAGTGGAGGATCAGGTCGATCCTCTGGAAGGACTTGAGGTCTGTGTATCCGGTCAGCGCCATCGCCTTGCGCAGGCCGCCGGCCAGGTTCATCGTGCCGTCCGGGACCCGCGACGGGCCCAGCACCACCTCTTCCAGTGTGCCGACCTGCTCGAAGAACGAGCGCTCGCCGCGCGGGAGCCGGGCGTGCCACGCCTCGCTGCCCCAGTGCCAGCCGCGGCCCGGCGCCTCCGTGGCGCGCGCCAGCGGGGAGCCGACCATGACGGCGTCCGCGCCGCAGGCGATCGCCTTGGCGATGTCCCCGGAGCGGCCGACGGCCCCGTCGGCCAGGATGTGCACGTAGCGGCCCCCGGACTCCTCCAGGTAGTCGCGGCGGGCCTCCGCCACGTCCGCCACCGCCGAAGCCATCGGCACCTCGATGCCGAGCACCGAGGCGGTGGTGTGCGTGGCGCCGCCGCCGAAGCCCACCAGAACGCCCGCCGCGCCGGAGCGCATGAGGTGCAGCGCCGCGCGGTAGGTGGCCACTCCGCCGACCAGCACCGGAAGGTCGAAGCGGTAGATGAACTCCTTGAGGTTGAGCGTGTCCTGCCCGCCCACGTGCTCCGCCGAGACGGTGGTGCCGCGGACGACGAAGAAGTCCATGCCCGCCTTCTCCAGCACGGGCGCGAACTCCAGAGTGTGCGCGGGAGACAGCGACCCCGCGACCGGGACACCGGCGGCGCGGATCTCGGCCAGCCGGTCCCGGATCAGCTCCGCCTTCACCGGTTCGGCGTAGATCTCCTGCAACCGCTTGGTGGCCGTGACCTGGTCCGATTCCTGGGTGATGCGCTCGTACTGGGGCTGCGGATCCTCGTAGCGGGTCCAGAGGCCCTCCAGGTTGAGCACCCCAAGGCCGCCGAGCTGCCCCATCCGGATGGCGGTGGCAGGCGACATCGCCGAGTCCATCGGCGCCGCAACGATGGGCACGTCGAAGGAGACCGCGTCGATCTTCCAGGTGAGGTCCACCTCGTCCTCGCCCCGCGTGCGGCGCGCCGGGGCGATCGCCACGTCATCGAACGCGTAGGCCTGGCTGGCGCGCTTGCTGCGCCCGAGCTCGTACATGGAAACGGTTCTCCTTGGGTCTCTAGCGCGACCAGTAGTTGGGCGCCTCGGCGGTGAGCTGAATGTCGTGCGGGTGCGATTCTCGCAGACCGGCCGAGGTGATGCGGACGAACCGCCCGCGCTCCTGCAGCTCGGCGATGGTCCCGGCGCCCGAGTAGAACATGGACTGCCGCAGGCCGCCCACGAGCTGGTAGGCCACCGCGGCCAGCGGCCCACGGTAGGCGACCTGACCCTCGATTCCCTCGGGGATGAGCTTGTCGTCCGCGGTGACGTCACCCTGGAAGTAGCGGTCCTTGGAGTAGGAGGCCTTGCGACCCCGGGCGGCCATCGCGCCCAGCGACCCCATGCCCCGGTAGCTCTTGAACTGCTTGCCGTTGATGAACACCAACTCGCCGGGGCTCTCCTCGCAGCCGGCCAGCAGGGAGCCGAGCATCACCGACGAGGCGCCGGCCACGAGGGCCTTGGCGATGTCTCCGGAGTACTGCAGTCCGCCGTCGCCGATCACCGGCACGCCGGCCGGCCGACAGGCCCGGGCCGCGTCGTAGATCGCGGTGACCTGGGGCACGCCGACGCCGGCCACCACGCGCGTGGTGCAGATCGAGCCGGGGCCGACCCCCACCTTCACCCCATCCGCGCCTGCCTCCACAAGCGCCTTGGCGCCGGCGTAGGTGGCCACGTTTCCGCCGATGATGTCCACCTCCGCCGCGGCCGGCTCCGCCTTGAGCCGCTTGATCATCTCCACCACACCTCGGGAGTGACCGTGAGCGGTGTCCACGACGATGACGTCCACGTCCTGCTCGACGAGCGCCATGGCCCGGTCCCACGAGTCCCCGAAGAACCCGACGGCTGCCCCTACCCGAAGCCGGCCCTGGCTGTCCTTCGCGGCATGCGGGTACTTGTCCGCCTTCACGAAGTCCTTCAGCGTGATGAGGCCCGTGAGCTTGCCCTTGCCGTCGACGATGGGCAGCTTCTCCACCTTGTGCCTGGCCAGCAGCGCCAGCGCCTCCTCGTTCGAGACCCCCTCGGGTGCGGTGACCAACGGCATCCGGGTCATGACCTCACCGACGGTGCGGCCGGGATCGTCCTCGAAGCGCATGTCGCGGTTGGTGATGATGCCCACCAGGGTGCCGTCGGCCTCGACGACGGGGGTGCCGGAGATCCGGTAGGTGGCGCAGATCTCGTCCACCTCACCGATGGTGGCCTGAGGGCTGACGGTGATGGGGTCACTGACCATCCCCGCCTCGGAGCGCTTGACCTGATCCACCATGTGCGCCTGGTCCTCGATGGAGAGGTTGCGGTGCAGGATGCCGATGCCCCCCTCGCGCGCCATCGCGATGCCCATCCTGGACTCGGTGACCGTGTCCATGGCCGCCGAGGCCAGCGGGACGTTGAGCCGCACCCGCCTGGTCAGCTGCGTGCTGGTGGACACCTGGGAAGGGATGATGTCCGACTGGTTGGGCTGCAGCAGCACGTCATCGAAGGTCAGGCCCAGCGCCGCGAAGGGGCTAGGCACTCCAGCGCCGGTCAGTTCCTCGAACACACGTCCACCTTCTCGTCTCTGCTGCCCCAAGTCCGGCCAGTCTATGCGGCAGGGCCCCGCCCGGACGAACCGGACGGGGCCCTGCGGCGCTCTTGAGCGGTCAGCTCTCGTCGTCGCGCTTGTCCACCACGAGGGTCTCGGTGGTGAGCAGGAGCGAGGCGATGGACGCGGCGTTGGCGAGCGCGGAACGCGTCACCTTCACCGGGTCGATGACGCCGTGCTCGACGAGGTTCTCGTAGACGCCGGTCCGGGCGTTGTAGCCGTGGCCGACCTCCATCTCCGCGACCTTCGAGGTGATGACGTAGCCCGCCTCGCCGCCGTTCTCGGCGATCCAGCGGAGCGGCTCGACGAGGGACTTGCGCACCACGTCGACACCGGCCTTCTCGTCGCCCTCGAGGCCCAGGTGGTCCGCCAGGACCTCCCCGGCGTGGATGAGGGCGGAGCCGCCGCCGGCGACGATGCCCTCCTCGATGGCAGCGCGGGTGGCCGACACCGCGTCCTCGATGCGGTGCTTCTTCTCCTTCAGCTCCACCTCGGTGGCGGCGCCGACCTTGATGACGCACACGCCTCCGGCCAGCTTCGCGACACGCTCCTGGAGCTTCTCGCGATCCCAGTCCGAATCCGTGCGGGCCATCTCGGCCTGCAGCTGCGCAACGCGGCCGCTGACCTCGGAGTGCTCGCCCGCACCGTCGACGATGGTGGTGTTGTCCTTGGTGACGAGGATGCGACGCGCGCGCCCCAGCACCTCAAGGCCGACCTGGTCCAGCTTGAGGCCCACCTCGGGGGCGACGACCTGGCCGCCGGTGAGGATCGCGATGTCCTCCAGCATGGCCTTGCGGCGGTCGCCGAAGGCGGGCGCCTTGACCGCGACGGAGGTGAAGGTGCCGCGGATCTTGTTGACCACCAGCGTGGACAGGGCCTCGCCGTCGACGTCCTCGGCCACGATGAACAGCGTGCCCTTGGCGGCGATGACCTTTTCCAGCAGCGGGAGCAGGTCGTTCATCGACGAGATCTTGCCGCTGTTGATGAGGATGTAGGGATCCTCGAGGATGGCCTCCATCCGGTCCGCGTCGGTGACGAAGTACGGGGACAGGTAGCCCTTGTCGAACTGCATGCCCTCGGTGAACTCGAGCTCGGTGCCCATCGTGTTGGACTCGTCGACGGTGATGACGCCGTCCTTGCCCACCTTGTCGAACGCCTCGGCGATCAGATCGCCGATCTGCTCGTCACGGGAGGAGATGGTGGCCACCGACGCCATGTCGGCGGTGGTGTCCACGGGGCGCGCGTTCTCACGGAGGCGCTCGACGACGGCCTCAACGGCCTTGTCGATGCCTCGCTTGAGGCCGATCGGGTTGACCCCGGCGGTCACGGCGCGCAGGCCTGCGTGCACCATGGCCTGGGCCAGCACTGTGGCGGTGGTGGTGCCGTCACCGGCGACGTCGTTGGTCTTGGTGGCCACCTCCTTGGCGAGCTGAGCGCCGAGATCCTCGTAGGGATCGTCGAGCTCAACCTCCTTGGCGACGGTGACACCGTCGTTGGTGATGGTGGGGGCTCCCCACTTCTTGTCCAGGACCACGTAGCGGCCCTTGGGGCCGAGCGTGACCTTGACGGTGTTGGCGAGGGCGTCGACACCGCGCTCAAGCGCGCGACGTGCCTCCTCGTTGAAAGCGAGAATCTTCGGCATGTGTGGTCCTTACTTGCTGACGACGGCGAGGATGTCGCGGGCGTTCAGCAGGAGGTACTCCTGGCCGTCGTACTTGACCTCGGTGCCCCCGTACTTGGAGAAGATCACGATGTCGCCCTCGGCGACGTCGAGCGGGACACGGTTGCCCTTGTCATCGATGCGGCCGGGGCCGGTGGCGATGACCTTGCCCTCCTGGGGCTTCTCCTTGGCGGTGTCGGGGATGACAAGGCCGGAAGCGGTGGTCTGGACGGCCTCAAGGGGCTGAATGAGGATCCGGTCCTCGAGCGGCTTGATCGTGGTTGCCACGTCAAACACCTTTCTGTCATATCCGACCCGGAGGCCGGCTTGTAGGTCAGTGTGAAGTGGCCGGGCGTCGTCGCGGGTGCCGTCCGACCATTAGCACCCGACAGGGTCGAGTGCCAGCACCTACGTTATCCGGGGTTTAGCACTCAATCAAGCCGAGTGCCAGAAGTGCTCTGTCCGGACCGCTTTGCGATGATGGCGACCGTCCCGTCGACGGTGCGTGCGAGGATGATCGTGGCCGCCGCGCTGCCCTTGGGCTTCAACTCGCGGCGCAGCGCCGCCGGGTCCACGTCGATGGCGCGTTTCTTGATCTCCAGCGTGCCGATGCCGCGCTCGCGGACGTACCGGCGCAGCGCCTTGACGGAGTGGTCGAGCACGTCGAGGACCTCGAAGCGGGTGGCCCAGGGCGTGTCGATGGGCTCGTCGGAGGACAGGTAGGCCACGTGCGGGTCCAGCAGCCAGGCCCCCGGGGCCGACTCCCCCACCAGGCCTGCCCGGATGGCGGCGCCGTCCGGCTCGTAGACGTAGCGCCCCAACGGCGCGGCGACAGGCGGCCCCTCCCCCGCGCCGGCGAGCTCCAGGACCGCGCCGTCGCTCAGCAGCACGGCCGAGCGCCCCTCGGGCAGCCGGTTCCACAGCGACACCTCCACCACGTCGCCGCCGTCGCTCACCCACGTGGCGCGCACGCCGTCGGGAATGAGTTCCTTGGGCAGTCCCGGGCCGAGCTTGACGGCGACGAACCTGGCTGAGGCCAGGTAATCGAGCACCAACGACCACGGTGGCGTGAAGTCCGCCACGTTCCAGGTGCGGCCCTTCGCCGTGCGGCGGGCGGGATCCAGGAACACGCCGTCGCCCTCCGGCACCGCCACCTCCTCGGCGCGCGCCACCGCGCCCGGGCCGGCGCCCACGAGGCCGAGGTTCCAGGACGCCACCTCGGCGGTGGCGGGGTCGGCGTCGACGGCGTGCACAGCGAGCCCCGCCTCGGCCAGGGCCATCGCGTCGGCCCCGATTCCGCAGCCCAGGTCCCACACCGACTCCACCCCGGCCGCAGCGAAGAGCGCCGCGCGCCACCGGCGGACCGGGTCACGGGTGGCCTGCTCCAGACCCGCGTGGGTGAACAGCATCTCGTCGGCACGGGCGAACTTGGCCCGCGCCCGTCGGCGCAGCGCCGCCTGCGTCAGCGCCCACGCGGCCTCATCGGGGCCGAACCCGGCGCGCAGGCGGGACGCGGCGCCCAGCGACGACGGATCCGGCTCCCGCATCGCGGCCGCGAGGGCGGCCTCCCGCCCGGTCATTCCGCCGAGAACCGCCATCCCACGCTGTGCCCGCCGTCGTAGGGCAGGACGCCGTGGAACTGGGGCACGGTCTCGTCGAAGACCAGTGGCAGGAAGTGCCGGTCCCCGTCCCACATCGGCAGCTCCATGACCGTGTCGACGTCGTGCCAGGCCAGGGTCCCCTCCGGGTTCGAGGGGTACGGCTCGCCGTCGATGCCGGTGACGAGGAACACGAACCCGAACACGTCGCGCCCGTTGAAGCCCGGCCAGGACACTGTGCCGCGCAGCCGCATCGAGGTCACCTCGACTCCGGCCTCTTCGCGGATCTCGCGACGCATCGCCGAGGCGACGTCCTCGTCGCGCTCGACCTTGCCGCCGAGGCCGTTGAACTTGCCGAGCTGCTCGTCCTCGGACCGGGAGATCCGATGCACGAGCAGGACCCGGCGCCGGTCCGGGCTCACGATGTAGCCCAGCGTGGTCAGCTCGGGCGCGTACGCCATGTCAGGGCCGGGGTTGGCGCTGGGTGCGGTCTGTTCCATCGAAGTCCAGCTCGCGGGTGTCGAACTCCACCATCTCGTCCCCGAGCGATCTGAGCAGTTCGTGGCGGGCCTCCCGCCGCTGGCGCTGCTCGATCGGGTCCGGCACGGGCGCTGCGGCCAGCAGGCGCTTGGTGTACTCCTCCTGCGGGTTGAGCAGCACCTGCTCGCGCTCGCCCTTCTCCACGATCTTGCCGTACTGCATGACGACGACGCGGTGCGCCAGCGAGTCGATCACCGCCAGGTCATGCGAGATGAACAGGCACGCGAAACCGAAGTCCCGTTGGAGGGCGGTGAACATGGCCAGTACCGAGGCTTGCACGGAGACGTCGAGCGCCGACGTGGGCTCGTCGGCCACCAGCAGGTCCGGGCTGAGCACGAGGGCGCGGGCGATGGAGACGCGCTGCCGCTGGCCGCCGGACAACTCGTGCGGGTACCGGTTGTAGACCGTGCGCGGGAGCTGGACCGCGTCCAGGAGTTCGTGGACCCGCGCCTGCCGTGTCTTGGCGTCGCCCACCTTGTGCACGCTGAGCGGCTCGGCGATCACGTCCCCGATGGGGAACCGGGGGTTGAGCGAGGCGGCCGGGTCCTGGAAGATGACGCCGATCCGCTTGCGCAGGCCCTTGAGCGCCTGGCCCTTGAGGGAGAGCAGATCCTCCCCCAACACGCGGACCTGGCCGGAATCCGACGGGATGAGCCCGAGCAGCGCGCGGCCGATGGTGGACTTGCCCGAGCCGGACTCACCCACCAGGCCGACGATCTCCCCCCGACGAACGCCGAAGCTGACGCCGTCGACGGCGCGGAACGGCTTCTTGCCCGCGCGGTGGTACTCGACCACGAGCTCGTCGACCTCCAGGGCCGCCTCAGCCGTGGGGCTCACCGGGTGGGGGGCCACACCGAACTGTCCGTGCCCCTGGCCGAGCCGCGGCACGGCGGCCAGCAGCTTTTTGGTGTAGGGGTGGGTGGGGTGCAGGAGCACCTGCTCTGCGGGGCCGCGCTCCACGATGTTGCCCTTGAACATCACCGCCACGTTGTCGGCCATGTCCGCCACCACGCCCATGTTGTGGGTGATCAGCAGGATGCCGGTGTTGAGCTTGTCCTTGAGCGATCGCAGCAGGTCCAGGATCTCGGCCTGCACCGTGACGTCCAGGGCCGTGGTGGGCTCGTCGGCGATGATTACCTCGGGGTCGCAGGCCAGGGCCATGGCGATCACCACGCGCTGGCGCATCCCCCCGGACAGTTCGTGCGGGAACTGGCTGGCACGGCGCTCGGCGTTGGGGATGCCGACGGCGTTGAGCAGGTCGACGGCGCGGTCCCACGCCTCGCGCCCGAAGGCCACGCCGTGCACCTCCATGGACTCGGTGAGCTGCTCGCCGATCTTGATCACGGGGTTGAGTGCGGTCATGGGCTCCTGGAACACCATGGCAACGCGGTTGCCGCGGATGGACCTCAGCTGTCGGCCGGACAGCGTCCCGATGCTCTGGTCCGTGACGCGGGTCTCGCCCTGGATGCGGGCGGTCTTCGGGAGCAGCCCGAGCGCGGTGGTGGCGGTGACCGACTTGCCGGAGCCGGACTCGCCCACCAGGGCCATCACCTCTCCGGGCTCAACGCTGAGCGTGATGCCCTTGACGGCGTGGACGGTGCCGAACTCGGTGCGGAACTGGACGTCGAGCTCGTCGAACTTAAGGACGTGGTTCTCGCCGGTGAAACGGGGGGTGGTGGTCATGGGAGTACCTCAGTCCATCTGCTGGCGGGGATCGAACGCGTCACGGAGACCGTCACCGATGAAGTTCACGCAGAGCGCGATGGAGACGATGAAGACGCCCGGCCACCAGAAGAGCCACGGACGGGTGCTCAGCGCGTTCTGGTTCTCCGAGATGAGGAGGCCGAGCGATGTGTTGGGCGGGCGGACGCCGAAGCCCAGGAACGACAGCGCCGTCTCCACGAGGATGGCGGCCGAGATCAGCAGGGTGGCATTGACGATGATCGTGCCGAGGGCGTTGGGAAGGATGTGGCGCACGATGATCCGCCACGAGGACGTGCCGACGGCGCGCGCCGCGGCCACGAACTCCCGCTCGCGGAGCGACAGGACCTCGCCGCGCACGAGGCGTGCCAGGCCGGTCCAGGACACGATGGCCAGCATGCCGGCCAACGCGAAGATGCCGCCGACGTTGCCGGCCATCCGGCCGAGGACGGCGGCCAGCACCAGCGTGGGGATGATGATGAACAGGTCCGTGACGCGCATGAGGAAGGACTCGGCGACGCCGCGGAAGTAGCCGGCGGCCGCACCCACGAGGGTGCCGATGATCGTGGCCCCGATGCCGACGGTGAAGGCGATGGTCAGCGAGTTCTGGGTGCCGAGCATGACCAGGGCGAAGTAGTCCTTGCCGATCGTGGTCTGCCCGAACGGGTGCTCCCCGATCGAGAAGGGCCACAGGGTCAGGGTGGGCGCGCCACCCGGGAGAGCTACCGGATAGAGGTCCACGTGGTTCTTCGGCCACCATCCGGGAATGGGCCCGAAGCCGATGGACGTGGTGGCCAGCAGGATGATCAGCACAAGGATGGTCAACGAGATCATGGCGCCACGGTGGCGGACGAACCGGCGCAGGACGAGTTGTCCCTGTGAGTAGGACTTGTCGGTGGTCGTGGTCTCGTCCGGCATGGACTCGATCTCGTAGTCGGCCTCGTGGACCTCGTCGAGCTGCGCGGCGTTGTTCGTGTCAGTCATGGTGGGCCACTTCCTAGCGGGAGATCCGCGGGTCGAGGATGGCGTAGGCGATGTCGGCCGCCATGTTCATGATCACCGCGGCGGTGCCGGTGACGAGGTAGAACGCCATCACCGGCGCCGGGTCCACCTGGGCGAGGCCCGTGCGGAAGAGGTTGCCCATGCCCTGCCAGCCGAACACGGTCTCGGTGATCACCGCGCCGCCGATGAGCCCGGCGAAGTCGAACGCCACGATGGTGGCCAGCGGGATGAGCGAGTTGCGCAGCGCGTGCCGGGTGATCACCTTGCGCTCCGAGATGCCCTTGGACCGCGCGGTGCGGATGTAGTCCTGGTTGAGCACGTCCAGCATCGAGGCCCGGGTGTAACGGGTGTAGGAGGCGATCGAGATCAACGTCAGGGCCACGGTGGGCAGCACCAGGTGGGTGAGCGTGTCGATCGAGTGCATCCAGAAGGTCGACTCGTAGTTGGGCGTCATCGAGCCGATGGTCGGGATGGGGCGGGGCTGCTCCTCCAGGTACTGGGCCCAGTTGGAGAGCAGGAGGTCGCTGACCGCCAGGAGCGAGGCCAGCAGCGCTGTGACGACGGCGGCGAAGGTGGCCTGGCGTCGGGAGAAACCACCGAGCAGTTGACCGGCCGCGACCCCGGCCACGATCGCCGCCGCGAAGCAGATGAGCAGTACCGCGACCGAGCCGTTGTCCATGAGGTAGCCGCGCATCGCGATGTACCCGACGAGCGAGACTGCTGCGGTGGCCCCGACGGCGTTGCGGACGCGGTGGTTCTGGAAGCCGGAGGTGAGCATGATCACCAGCGCCGCGGCGCCGAGGACCGCGAGGACGTAGACGGGGATGCCGATGGCGGGACGACGGAACCAGGTCACGGCGTCGAAGTAGATGAGGATGGCCGCCGCGCCGGCCGCGATGGCTGCGAACGTGATGAGGCGACGCTTGAGGTCGCCCCCCATGGCGGCCTGCAGGATGAACGCCAACACCACAGCCACGCCGATGATCACCGGCCAGCTCAGGTCTGCGTCGACGATCCAGTTGTTGAACTCGATGGCTGCGTAGTGCTTGAGCAGCACGCCCAGCCAGAAGACGGGGAGGGAGAAGGCGATGAAGGCGAAGAGGGTGACGCCGTAGTCGAAGCCGCTGTACTGGCGGATGGCGGTGATGATGCCGAGGATGACGCCGGTGGTGATGGCCAACAGGGTGGCGAAGACCACGAGGCGAAGGGTGGAGGCGGCCGCGACCGCCACCAGTGCGTTGACGGACTGGCCGTTGAGCGCCACGCCGAGGTCGCACTGCCCGATGAGGCACTTCGAAGCGCCCCCCAACCAGTCGAGGTAGCGCTCGTACCAGGGAAGATTCAGCCCCATCGTCTCGATCCGCTGGCGCATGCGGTTCTCGCGGTTCGGGTCGTTGGACTCCCGCAGATCCTGCAGCGGGTCTCCTGAGTTGATGACCAGCACATACAGGAGCAGTGACCCCAGCAGGAGAATCGCCAGCGATATCCCCAGGCGTTTCGCGATGAACTTGAGCAAGATCGGTCCTCTGACATGGTTCGGGTGCCAACGTCGGCACCCATTCGCCGCATCCTACGGCAGGGCTGAGCTGTGATGAAGGGGCGGTGGAACGCCAGTTGGGGCAGGTGGCGCGAACGTCACCTGCCCCATCCCTGCGGCTGACTAGGCGTCAGTCACGGATCACTTGGCGACCCACTGCGGGGCGTTCCACGACACCTGATCCTGCGTGGCGGTGGCCCGCACGTTGCTCAGGGTGGAGTCGTAGGCGACGACCAGCGGGTGGGCGTACAGCGGGATGCCGTGCAGCTGATCCCACAGTTCCTTCTCGATGATCTTGGTCTGCTCGAGGTGAACCGTCTCGTCCAGGGTGGCGACGAGTTCGGCCCAGGCCGCGTCGACGATCTCGCTGCTGAACTCCGAGGTGTTCTGCGGCTTGGCGGTGGCGTAGATGTTCTCGCCGGAGGTGATCTGACCGGAGCCGGCCCACGCGAACAGGGCCACCTCGTAGTCGCCGTTGACGTTGGCGTTGGTGAAGAAGTCCTCGGCGCTGGAGTCGATCACGTTGAAGCCGGCCTCCTTGCAGGAGGACTGGATGGCGGCCACGGTCTCGGTGCGGCGCTGGTTGCCCGCGCGGTAGCCGAGGCGCACGTCGATCGGGGTGGCGATGCCGGCCTCGGCAACGAGCTCCTTGGACTTCTCGAGGTCAACCGTGTCGAAGCGGCCGTCGTAGGAGACGCCGACGATCTCGTCATAGTTGTCCTGGAACGGGAACACCTCGCGGGCGTTCATGAGCACCGTGTCGGGCGCGATCGGCGCGATCAGGGTGTCGACGATCTGCTGACGGGGCACGCAGTGTGCGAAGGCCGTGCGCAGCGTCAGGCCGGTGTCGGGATTGCCGAAGACGTTGTTCTCGCGGAAGTTGAAGTCCAGGTGCTCCCACGTGAGCGACGAGCCCGACTCGATGGAGACGGCGGAGCCGAGGGCCTCGAGCTGGCCGACGGTGTCCACCGTGGCCTGGGGCTGGATGACCTGGACGTCCTTGTTGCCCAACGCCTGGACCTGCTGGGCGTCGTCGATGAAGCGGAACACGAGGTCGCGGGTGGCGGCCGGGGTGCCCCAGTAGTCCTCGTTGGCGGTCAGCGTCAGGGAGTTGCCCGCCTGCCAGCCGCCCTCCTTGATCATGTAGGGGCCCGACGACGGGGTGACCGACGCCTCGGGCAGCTCGCCCGGGTTGAAGATCCAGCCGGTGTTCCAGAACTCGGCGGCGGACTTCACGGTCTCCGCGTCGCGATCGATGACGGCCTGGGCCAGGGCGCCGGGCTCGAGGCCGGCCTGCGCGGCCAACACGTGCTCGGGCAGCGGCGCGGTGACCATGATCCGGTAGTCCGGGTTGGGGTTGGTGTAGACGACGGTGAAGTTCTTGGAGCCCACCTCGCCCTCCGGGCCCTCCAAGACGTACTGGGCGAACGACGTGGACACGTGGTCGAACACCGCGGCCTCGGGGTCCTCGCCGGTGGCGAAGCCGGGGGCGATGAACTCGGGGTTCTGGGCGGCCCAGTCCATCAGGTAGTCGTTGATGGTGACCGGGGTGCCGTCGGACCAGACGGCCTCCTCGTTGATGGTGTACTCCACCGTCAGCGGGTCCTCCGAGGTGACCTCGTAGGTGCCGAAGTCGGTGTTGTCGCAGATCGTGCCGTCGGTGCCGAAGTACACGAAATTGGAGAACATGTGGGCGGCGATGACGGAGTTGTACGTGGAGTACGTGCCGTTGGTGATGGTGTTGTAGCCGCTCCAGTCGCCGGGGCCGGCGGTGAAGCGGACCTCGCCGTCGGTGGTCTCGGTGATGCCGACGTCCTGCAGGCAGCCGGCCGCGGCGTCGCCGCCGCCTGCACCCTCGCTGGCGGACGCGGTCGCCGAGGCGCTACCGGAGGCAGCGTCTTCGGGGTCGGTGGGTTCTGGGCTGGTGCAGGCGCCGAGCAGGAGTGCTCCGCTCAAGACCAGGCCGAGGGACACCTTGGTTCCCTGGAACTTCATTCTTTCTCCTAAGTCGTCGAACGACGGAAGAGGCCCGAATGGGCCGAGTGATGCCAGCGAACATAGCCAAGGCACGTTCAAATTGGCTAGGCCATCTGGGGTTTGACGCCAGATCGTTACTAACTTGTGTCCTGGCGCGACAAAATCAGACGACGATGGTGCCCACGGGAAGCCCGGAGTACACCGAGAAGCCGAGCCCCGACGGGCGCACGCCGGCGCGGATGGCCTCGCTGCCGACAGCGGCGATCATGGCCCCGTTGTCCGTGCACAGCGCCGGGCGCGGGCGCCGCAGCTCGATGCCGGCCTCCCCGGCCCGCTCCTCCAACAGCGCGCGGAGACGGGAGTTGGCGGCCACGCCGCCGCCGATCAGGATGGAGTTGACCCCCAGATGCTGGGCTGCGTCGATGGTCTTGGCCGTCAGCACGTCACACACCGCCTCCTGGAAGCTGGCCGCGACGTCCGCCACCGGCACCTCGCCGCCGTCGAGCCGGCGCTGCTCCACCCAGCGCGCCACCGAGGTCTTCAGCCCTGAGAAGGAGAAGTTGAACCGGTGCCTGGCCATGTCGTGCCGCGCGGTCAGGCCGCGGGGGAAGCGGATGAAGGTGGGGTCGCCCTCCTGGGCTGCCCTGTCGATCACGGGCCCGCCCGGGTAGGGCAGCCCGAGCAGGCGGGCGACCTTGTCGTAGGCCTCGCCGGCCGCATCGTCGATGGTGGAGCCCACCTCGGTGATCCGGGTGGCGATGTCCTCGACGTGGAGCAGCTGGGTGTGGCCGCCGGAGACCAGGAGCGCCAGCGACGGCATGGGCAGCGGCCCGTGGTCCAGCAGATCCACCGCCACATGGCCCACCAGGTGGTTCACCCCGTAGAGGGGCTTGCCCAGGTAGGCCGACAGGGCCTTCGCCGAGGCGACCCCGACGACGAGGGCGCCCACCAGGCCGGGGCCGGCGGTCACCGCGATGGCGTCCAGGTCCGACAGGTCCACTTCCGCCTTCTCGGCGGCGCGTTCCAGGGCGGGAATCAGCGCCGAGAGGTGGGCCCGGCTGGCCACCTCGGGCACCACCCCGCCGAAGCGGACGTGCAGATCCACCGAGCTGGCCACCTCGTTGGCCAACAACGTCCGTCCACGGACAATCCCGACACCGGTCTCGTCGCACGACGACTCGAGGCCGAGGACCAATGGCTCACTCATCGTTGTCCTCCATGTCCCACATGCCGACGGAGTCCGCGTCGACGCCCTCCAGCCTCCGCTCAAGGATGAGCGCGTCGGCACCGGGTCCGTAGTAGTCCGGGCGGGTGGCCACGGCCGCGAAACCATAGCCCTGGTACAGCTGGATGGCCGAGGTGTTGGACGCGTCGACCTCCAGCAGCATCCGCCTCGCCCCACGGCCGATGGCCCATTGCAGGCCGGCCATCAGCATCACGCGCGCGAATCCGAGGCGGCGCTGATGAGGCGCCACGACGATGCGGTGCAGGTCCGCCACGTCGTCGACCAACTGGAAGGCCGCCACGCCCACCGCCTCTCCGCTCTTGCGGCGCGCGATGAGCACGAGCCGACCCTCGCCGGTCACCTCCTGGCGCCAGGAGGCCTCGGACCATTGCGTGGCGAAGTGCTCCTCCAGCGCGAGGATGTCCGGGAGATCCTCCGCGACGGCCGTCTCGACGATCACCGGGGAGCCCTGAGCCGCGGGAGCGCAGACTTGGGTGCGCCAGGGACGGAGGCGTCCGCCGCGCGCAGGTAGTACGGCTCGTCGCCTGCGGGGAGAAGCTGCTGCCACCGGGCCGCGAGGAGCGCCGGGTCCAATGACTCGGGGCCCTGGACGTCCACGAGGGCACTGAACGCCGAAGGGACGGCACCGGCCACGGGAAGGGCCGGCAACGACTCCGGGGCGCTCACCTGCGGGTCTGACACGCGCGTCCCGTCGCCGCGGTAGGTGGCCCAGTACAGCTCCTTGCGGCGGGCGTCCGAGGCGACGACGAACTGGGCCGGGGCGCCCTCCTCCGCCCACTGCCTGGCCACCACATCGAGGGAACACACGCCGTGTGCCGCGCGGCCGGAGGCGTGTGCGAGGGTCCACGCGGTGGCGACTCCGACCCTCAGGCCGGTGAATGGCCCCGGACCCATCCCGACGGCGAACTCGTCGACGTCTCGAAGGCTGATTCCGGCGCGGGCGCAGGCCTCGAGCACCGACGGCATGAGCGATTCGGCGTGGGCGCGGGTGTCCGCCACCAGCACGCGGGTGTGCGGCTCGCCGTCGAGGGCCAGGCCCGCCGAGACGACGTGGCTGGTGTCGATGCCCAGCGTCCAGGTCATGGCGCCTCCCTGAGGACGTCGAGGGCACCGGCCCACCGGGGCCCGAAGCCGGTGAGGTAGACGGTGCGATCGTCTGAGTCCATCCCGCGGACGATGTCGATCTCGAGACGGTCCTCGGCCAGCCACTCTGCCAACCCGTGGCCCCATTCGACCAGGGTCACGGACTCCGCGAGCGTGGCGTCGAGGTCGATGTCGGCGAGCTCGGAGGCGTCGCCAAGCCGGTAGGCGTCCACGTGGACCAGCGCCGGCCCCCCGCCCCGGGGCGGATGAACGCGCGAGATCACGAACGTGGGCGAGATGATGGGCCCCTCGACGTCCAGCCCCTCCCCGATGCCTTGGGTGAGGGTGGTCTTGCCCGCACCCAGATCGCCTGTGGCGACGATCACGTCGCCCTTGGCGAGCACGCCCGCCAGGGCGCGGCCGAGCCGGCGCATGTCGTCGGCCGTGGGTACGTCGATGACGACGGGGAGGTCTCGGCCCATCCGGAAGCCGTGCGGCTCCGGCGCCACGACGTCGAAGCCGTGGTCCCGCCACCAGTCGACGAGCTGGGGGAACTCCTCACGCGCGAACAGCGAGGCGCGCCGGGCGCCCAGATCCGCCGCGACGGTGAGGGCGCCCTCGACGAGGGAACGCGCCACGCCCTGGCCGCTGGCCGACGGCAGCACCGAGACGCGTCTCAGTGTTGCGGTCCCGTCCGCGAGGTCGACGAGCAGTCCGGCGATGATGCTTCCCTCGCGCTCCACCACGACGCCGTAGCCGTCGGTGAGGGCACGCTCGATGTCGGCAACCTCGTCGGTCAGCGCCTCGGCTGGCGGGTCCACTGGGGGACGCGCCGCGAACGCCGCATGGATGACGTGCAGCAGTTCGGCGGCATCGCCCGGATCGGCGATCCGGATCGACAGGGTGGCGGTGTCCATAGGCGCGAAATCCTACGCCCTCACCAACGATCCCTGCGGCCCCCGCGCTGCCCGCCACGGCCGCCCTCGTAGCG
Organism: Tessaracoccus sp. MC1679; assembly: GCF_014164775.1. Classification (GTDB taxonomy): domain Bacteria; phylum Actinomycetota; class Actinomycetes; order Propionibacteriales; family Propionibacteriaceae; genus Arachnia. The sequence continues at coordinate 9,102 of NZ_JACJGB010000003.1, read as the reverse complement.
ACGGCCACCGCGGCCGCCTCCCTCGGGACGACGGCGCTGAGCCTGCTTGGGTGCGATGAGCTGCTGGTAGTCGGCCTCGGAGATCTCGACACCCGAGGTGGGACGTGCCCCGGTCGCCTCGCGCAGCTCCGCGGAGCCCGGCTCCACCGCGAGGGCAGCAGCCCGCACCCCGGCCTGGCTCAGCAGCCGCTCGGTGGAGCGCTGCTGGTGCGGCAGGACCACCGTGGCCACCACGCCCTCCTGGCCCGCGCGGGCGGTGCGGCCGGCGCGGTGGAGGTAGTCCTTCGAGTCACGCGGCGGATCGACCTGCAGCACCAGCGTCACATCGTCGACGTGGATGCCGCGGGCCGCCACGTCGGTGGCGACGAGGACCGGCACAGTGCCGTCCTTGAACGCAGCCAGGATGCGGGCGCGGGCGCCCTGCGTGAGGCCGCCGTGGAGCGAGCCCGCCATCACGCCCGCCTCGCGGAGCTGGCCGGCGATGCGGTCGGTGCCCAGCTGGGTGCGGGCGAACAGCACCGTGCGGCCGTCGCGGTTGGCGATCTCCGCGGTGACCTGGTTCTTGTGGTGGGGGCGCACGATCAGCGGCCGGTGCACCATCGTCGTGACCGAGTTCTGGCTGGAGTCCACCTCGTGCGTGACCGGGTTGTTGAGGTAGGTCCGCACGATCGAGTCGACGGCCGCGTCCAACGTCGCGGAGAACAGCAGCCGCTGCCCACCCTCGGGGGTGGCGTCGAGCAGGGTGCGCACCTCCTTCGTGAAGCCAAGGTCAGCCATGTGGTCGGCCTCGTCGAGGACGGAGATCTGCACCTGGCTGAGGTCCGCGGCACCCTGCTCCAGCAGGTCGATGAGGCGGCCTGGGGTGGCCACCACCACGTCGACGCCGCGCTCGAAGGCGCGGATCTGCGGACCGTAGGCCATGCCGCCCGCGATGAGCGTGAGGTCGAGCCGCATCGCGGCCGCCAGCGGGGAGAGGACGTCGGCGATCTGGAGGGCCAGCTCACGGGTGGGCGTCAGGATCATGGCTCGCGGGGATCCGACGGGGGTCCCCTCCGCCAGCCTGGTCAGCATCGCGAGGCCGAAGGCAAGCGTCTTGCCCGAGCCCGTGCGTCCCCGGCCCAGGACGTCGCGGCCGGCGATGGCGTCGCCGATGGTGGCGGCCTGGATGGGGAACGGGGCGCTGATGCCCTGGCCGGCGAGGACGCGCACCAAGGGCTCGGCAACACCGAGCTCGAAGAAGCCCGACGCCACGTCGCCCTCCACAGCCTCAGCCGTCGTGGCGGTCCAGCTCATCTGGTCCGCCTCGGGAGCGTCGAAGCTGTCCTGACGGGGGGCGCGGGTGTCGCGGCGGTCATGGCCGCGGCGGTCATCGTGGCCGCGCGGCTCGTGCGGGCGGCGCACGTCGACGTGGGGAGGCATCGAGCTGCGGCGGTGACCGCCGGAGCGATCCCCACCGCGGTCGTCGCGGTCACCCCAGCGGGGACGGTCGTCGCGGGGGCGGTCGTCGCGGCGGGGTCGGTCGTCGCGGGAGCGATCGGAGTAGCGGTCGTCGCGGGGGCGATCGTCGCGGGACCGGTCGCTGTAACGGTCGTCGCGGGACCGGTCGCTGTAACGGTCGTCGCGGGGGCGATCGTCGCGGCGGGGACGATCATCGCGGGAGCGATCGGAGTAACGGTCGTCGCGGGGACGGTCGTCGCGGCGGGGACGATCATCGCGGGAGCGATCGGAGTAACGGTCGTCGCGGGGACGATCGTCCCGAACGGGACGGTCATCACGGCGCGGGCGGTCGTCGCGGGCGGGGCGCTCTGAGCCCTCGTCGGTCTTGGGGACGAAGGGACGGTCACCGAACTCCAGCGCGCGGCGCTGCTTGCGGTTGAGCGGGGCGCCCGGGGCCGGGGGCTCGGTGCGGCCGCGACGTTGGGCCTTGAGGCCCTTGGCGGTGCGCTGCTCGGGTGACCAACGGTCTTTCTGGCGTGGTGCGTTCATGATAGAAGAGGTCCTCTGCGGGATAGTGGGCCCTGGATTCGGGCCGCTCGGGCCCACATCGGGGCCCCACGATTTGCCCGCTCATCTGTCACACGCTGGCGTTAATCGCCTTACCGGGCCCGTCGAGTCTACGGTCTCGACCGAGATTCTCCGAATCCACGGTCCTTCGAACGTCACCAGACGTTCATTGAGCGTTTCCCTGACGGAGGTGCCCCGGACACCGCCGTCAGTAAAATTGGGGCTGTGCGAGTTGCCATCGTCGCGGAATCGTTTCTCCCGAGCGTCAACGGGGTCACCAACTCCGTCCTGCGCGTCCTCGAACATCTGAGGGCGACCGGCCACGAGGCAATGGTGATCGCCCCGCAGGCGGGTGACCGCACTCCGCACGAGTACTGCGGCTTCCCCGTCGAGACCGTCACCAGCGTCGGCCTGCCCGGCTACGACGTGGTGAGGGTGGTCACCACCACGTCCTCCTCCATCGCGAGGCTGCTGACCGGATTCGCCCCCGATGTGATCCACCTCGCGGCGCCGTTCGTCGTCGGATACAAGGCGGCCACTGTCACGGCCAGGCTCGGCATTCCCATGGTGGGCATCTATCAGACCGAGGTGCCCACGTACGCGAGCCGGTACGGCTTCCCACAACTTGAGCCACTCCTCTGGCACCACGTCAGGCAGGTCCACTCCCTCGCCTCACTCAACTTCGCGCCCTCGACGTTCGCCCGCGATCAGCTGATCGACCAGGGGGTGCCTCGCGTCGGTGTGTGGGGGCGTGGCGTGGACTCGGGCCGGTTCGATCCAACCAAACGCAGCACAGAGTTCCGGGCCCTCCATGCCCCGAACGGGGAACGGCTGATCGGCTACATGGGTCGGCTGGCGACGGAGAAACGGGTCGAAGACTTGGCCACGCTCGCGGACATCCCCGGCACGCGCCTGGTCATCATCGGCGACGGCCCACTCCGCCCCCAGCTGGAGGCCGCCCTCCCCCGCGCCGCCTTCCTGGGCGAACTGACGGGCGAGGACCTACCCACGGCCCTGGCCAGCCTGGACCTCTTCGTCCACCCCGGCGAGCTGGAGACGTTCTGCCAGTCCATCCAGGAAGCGAAAGCATCCGGCCTCGCCGTCATCGCGCCGCGACGCGGCGGCCCGATCGACCTGGTGGACCAGTCCCGCACCGGCTGGCTGTACCGCCCCGGAGACCTGGGCGCGATGCGCGGCCATGTGCTGGACCTGATCGGCGACGACGCGAAGCGCGGCGCCTTCGGCCGGGCGGCACGACACTCCACGCTGGACCGGAGCTGGGACACGGTGTGCGCCGAACTGGTGGGTCACTACGCCAAGGCCGTCAGACTCTCGGTGCGGGGCCCCAAGCTCGTCGCCTGAGCAGCCGGCTCACCACACCTCGCCGGCTGCAGCAACCTCCACGAGCGCGTCCCTCAGAGACGACGGGATGTCGACGGTGGCGAGTTGCTGCACCATCGCCCATCCGCTCAGTCCCGTGACGGCCCGCCACGCCGCCTCCTTGGCCGTGAACTCGATCTCGGCCGCGTCGATCAGCGCGAACGCGTCGCCCGCCACGTCGCGAGGCGACCGCCTCGCCCCACCCAGGCGCACAGCGACCACCGAACCGAGGTCCACCTCCCCCAGCCTCACCCGGAGCGCGGGCGCGAGAAGTTCGTCGGTGATCCGCACCGGGTGGTCGACGTGCTGCACCATGCCGCCCACCCACACCTCCACCTGTTCGACGGACTCTACTCCCACCACGTCGAGGGCGACCGTCCTGTGGTCCGGCGCCGCGCCGGGGCCGGGCCGCAGGGTCACGGTGAGCGTGGCGGTGCCGTCGGGGTGCGTGTCGAGCACCTGCTCGATCCGAACCTGGCGACGGGCCTCGGGCCCGGGTGCCGCGCTCCCGTCGTCTTCCACCAGGTGCGACACTGCGGTGCCGGGCACCACGCGCAGGTCCAGCGCCCGGGGGGACTCGGACACGTCGGCCATCGGGTCCGCGCTGAGCGCGATGACAGCGCCCGCCCTTGCCAGGACCGGATACCCGCCGAGCCCGCGATGCAGGACCACCGTACGTCCCCCGTCGTGGCGGTGGCCCGTGAACAGGTCGATCCACGAGCCTTCAGGGAGCCAGGCGCGAGTGGAGGCCAGGTGCGAGGCGCCGTCCTCCGCCGAGGTGAGCGGGGCCACGAGCAGGTGCTCTCCCACCATCGACTGGTTGGGCACCTCGTAGGCCGCCGCGACATCCGGGTGGTCGTGATACATCGGCCGCACCAGGGCCACCTGCTCCGCGTGCGCTGCCCAGGCCGCCGTATAGAGATAGGGCACCAGGCGGTGACGGAGCCGGAGGAACGCGGCCATGATCCGCTCGGCCTCAGGCCCGTAGCCCCACGGCTCCTTCGACGCGAAGGGGCTCGACGAGGAGTGCAGCCGGTTGATCGGCGAGAAGACGCCCAGCTGGAACCACCGCACCGCCATCTCGACGTCGCGGCTGCCGAACATGTGCCCGCCGATGTCGTGGCTCCACCACGGGTATCCGATGTTGGCGGCCGTGGCGGTGAAGTACGGCTGGAAGTCCAGCGAGTCCCACGTGGTGATCGTGTCGCCCGAGAAGCCCACGGGGTATCGGTGGCTGCCGGGGCCTGAGTAGCGCGAGAACGTCAGGCGCCGCCGCCCACCCCGGCCGGAGTCGTGGTAATGGATGTGGTTGAGCATCCACAACGGGTCCAGCCCGGCCACCGCAGTCGCGCCACCCGACTGCCAGTCGATCCACCAGAAATCCACGCCCTGGTCCTCCAGAGGATGGTGCAGGTGCCTGAGGTAGGCGTCGACGAACTCTCGGGACGTCACATCGAACTCGACGGCGGCGCCCGTTGCCGGGTCGATCCCTACCGCCTCCGCCACGGCCGGGTAGGCCTCCTCGTGCCGACGGACTCCGTCTGCGGGGTGCAGGTTGAGGGTGACGGCGAGCCCGCGCTCATGCAGGGCGGCGAGGAAGGCCTGCGGGTCCGGGAACAGCTCACGGTTCCACGTGTAGCCGGTCCAGCCGGTGCCAAGCTCCGGATCGACGTCGACGACGTGCCAGTCCATGTCGATGACGCCCACCGAGAGCGGGATCCGCTCGGACCGGAAGCGGTCCATCACGCCCAGATACTCGTCGGCCCGGTAGGGCCAGTAGCGGCTCCACCAGTTGCCCAGGACGAAGCGGGGCACCAGCGGGACGGGGCCGGTGAGGCGGTGGTAGTCGGACAGCGCGCCCCGATAGTCGCGTCCGTGGGCGAAGAGGTACAGGTCTCGGCCGCTGCCCTCACGCCCGGCCACCCATCCGTCCGGGGAGAGCAGCACCGAGGTGGAGTCGTCAAGCACGGCGAATCCGTAGGTGGCGAGGATGCCCGGTTCCAGGGGGCAGGCGCCGTCCACCTCGTCGAGGGTGCGGGCCGTGCCGAGCAGGTTGCCGCGACCGGGCAGGTTCTGCGGGTAGCTCTCGCCGAAACGCCACGTAGAGTAGTGCGGATCGGATGCGCCACGGGTCAGGGTGACGCTGAGCCCGGAGCCGCTGAAAGGCCCGCCGTCGTAGCGCACGCGCAGGTGATCCGTGCGCACCTCGAGGGACCCGCCCACGACATCGGCGGTGAACTCAGGCACCTCGAAGGAGCGGTTGACGACGGTCTGGGTGCGCTCGTCGACGAAGCGTCCCTCCGGGTGCCACTCAAATCTCAGCAGCCGGCTGGTGAGCACTGTGATGCGGTACGTGGCCCCGGCAATGACGGCATCTGGATGGGCTGGGGCCGGCTGGCCGTCCGACATCGCGAACATGGGCGTCCTCTCCTCGGCGGCCGACCGCCGGCGGCGCCTCAGCTGTCTTCGGTGGGTGCGTGCGTGTGGTAGGTGTCCTGCTCCTCGGTGAACTCCTTCACCGGGGCGACGAGGTCGATGGTCTGTCCGTCGTCGAACTCCAACCTACATTCGATCTCCTCGCCTCCGGCAACAAGCTCGCCGGTCAGGCCCATCAGCATCACATGCGGCCCGCCGGGCGCCAGGTGCTGGTGCTCCCCCGCGGGAATGGGGAGCCCTCCCTCGGCCTCCTGCATCACCATCTGGCCGTCCACCTTGACCATCTCGTGCAGCTCGACCTTCGCCGCGACATCCCCGCAGTCCGCGGAGACCAGCATCCGGTCCTCCTCGGACGGGTTGGTGAGATTGACGAACAGGGCGGTCATCTCCGGCATCTCGGTGCCGACGGTGGCGCGGACCCAGGGATCCGCGGCGAGGATGCCGGGGGTGGCGCTCTCGGCCTGGGAGCAGGCGGCGAGGGCGACGGCGGCGACGACGGGGACGGCGAGCTTCCAGTTCACCCTGGGATCATAGCCGAATTTTAATACCCCCGGGGGTACCCCACCGGGGTCTGTGGACATCGGTCCCGCGGGTAGACTGCGCCGCATGTCCACGCAGCACGTCACCCGTCGTGGGGTCTTCGGCTACGCCGGTGCCGCCACCCTGGGCGGCGCTGCCGGTGTGGTCGCCGGTCGGGCGTCCCGAGGGGCAGCGGAGGACGCCGCGACATCCTCAGTGGGCGGTCAGACGTACCCGGCCCACGGCGTGCATCAATCCGGCATCCTGACAGCGCAGCCCGCCGTCGGCCACCTCATCGCCTTCGACCTCCTCCCCCAGACGGACCGCTCCGCGCTCGGACGCCTCATGCGCGTGTGGAGCGCGGACATCGCCGCGCTGATGGCCGGCCGCCCAGCCCCGGGAGACTCCGCCCCGGACCTCGCCCAGGCCGGCGCCTCGCTCAGCGTCCTGGTCGGCCTCGGCCCGCGCATCTTCGACCTGGACGGTCTGAACCCCCAGCGCCCCGCTGGCTTCCAGGAGATCCCCCCGATGGAGCACGACCAACTCCAGCAGCGTTGGTCCGGCGGGGACCTGCTCGTCTGGATCTCCGCCGACGACGCCACCACCACAGCACACGCCGCGCGCCGGCTCACCGCAGACGCCGGCCCTTTCGCCACCAGCCGGTGGGTCCAGGGCGGTTCGTGGCGCCCTGTCGACGCCGAGGGCAACCCGGCGACCGGCCGCAACCTGTTCGGTCAGGTTGACGGCACAGCCAACCCCACCGACGACGCCCTCACCCGCGCCGTGTTCTCCGAGGACGGCTGGCTCTCGGGAGGCACCCAGCTGGTGATCCGCCGCATCGAGATGCACCTGGACGAGTGGGACGATGCCACACGCGACCGCCAGGAGCAGTCCGTGGGCCGGCGCCTCGACACGGGGGCGCCACTCACCGGAGAGGCCGAGCACGACGCCCTGGACCTCGAGGCCATGGCCGACGGGGTGCCCGTGATCGCGGCGGACGCCCACGCCCGCCGCGCCCATCCGTCGCAGAACTCGGGCCGCACCATGCTGCGCCGCGGGCTCAACTACACCCACGACGAGTGGGCCGATGGCGCCCCCGTCTCGACGGCGGGGCTGATCTTCGGCGCCTTCCAGGCCAACATCGCGGAGCAGTACATCCCGGTTCAGCGAATGCTGGACCACGGTGACGCGCTCAACGAATGGACCACGGCCATCGGATCTGCCGTATTCGCGATCCCGCCTGGCTTCGGGCCGGACTCCTACCTCGCGCAAGGACTCCTCGAATGACCGCACCCCTCGTCCGTCCGGCCCGGCCATCGGACCTCCCCGGCGCCGCCGAGGCGCTGGCGGATGCGTTCACCGACGATCCCACCTTCGCCTTCCTCCCGTCCGGCGAGCGCGCGCGGCGGGTGCGGGCCTACATGGACCATGAGCTCGATGGCGCGTGGACGGTCGATGTGGCGGTCGACGGCACCACCGTGCTCGGAGCCGGACTCTGGCAGCCGCCAGGCTCTCATGTCGACGGAATCGCGGCAGCGGCGAGACACCTGGCGGGCCTCTGGAGCACCCTCGGGAGTCACGCCGTCACCATGCTGCGGGTCGAACGCGAGCTCACCCGGCACCGGCCGCCCGTGCCGCACTGGTTCCTGGGCTATGTAGGCGTGTCGTCAGCTGCGCAGGGCCGGGGCGTTGGCCGGGCGCTCCTCAAGTACCGCCTCGGCACGGTGGCCGAGCCGGTCTATCTCGAGGCGGCCACCGAACGGGCCGCAGCCCTCTACCGTCGCCTCGGCTTCGTGGACATGTGCCGGTTCACCGGCACTCAGATGCCCGCCGTGGGCATGTGGCGCCCGGCCCCGCTGCGCCAGGACTAGGCGGTCACCTTCGCTCCCCGTCAGGGATTCCGGTCCCGGCGGCGTGGCCTATCTCCTTCGCTCCCTGAGGAGGGCCGCCCGCGAAGCGGCGGGGCCGTTCTTTACAGCTCCCTGAGGAGGGCCGCCCGCGGAGCGGCGGGGCCTGTCCCCATCGCTCCCTGAGGAGGGCCGCCCGCGGAGCGGCGTGGCCTGTCTCGAAGGGTCGTGACTACCACCTTCACGCAGTTCTTGTGGTCGGGTGTGGGGAGCCGTGAGTCGATGTCCGGGCGGCCGTTGTCCATGCTCTTGCTGATCGCCGCCGGTGGATCGGTGGTCGGGTTGTGGAGGCCGCCCGGGCATCGTCTCCCGTCTCCCCGCACTCGGTCCTCCTGTGGCGTTGCCTGGTTCGGGTGCGGGCCGGCAGGGCGGCGTCGGGGGTGGGTCTGCTTGGGCGGGATGCCGGTTGGGTGATCCTCGGGTTGGGCACCGCTGCGCAGTGCCGCCCTGCCGTCCCTCACCCTCGTTTTCAGGAGCGGGACCCTCCGTGTTCGAAGCGCCGCACCTTCGTCGAAGCCCCTGGCGCCCGGTCCGGTGTCTCGACCGACGCTCCGCCGCGGAGACGGGACGCCAGTGCCGCCCTTCACGCTCAGCCGAGGGCAGGGTGACCGGTACTACGGGCACGTTTCCGCGGAGGGGAGCACCCCACCATCAGCGGATCTGAGGGCTACGGCCCCCCAGCTCTCCTCGGCGAACTCGCGGCTGCCTCGGACCTCAGGAAGGTGGGGGCGCGGAATCGTGCCCGTAGTGGCACCCTCTAGGAGCTTGTCAAGTTGTTTGTGTAAGGAGTTCGGTCTCCGGGTGGGTTAGAGGTAGGGGTTGATCCGGTCGGGGTAGGCGATCGCGAGTTGGGCGA
>NZ_JACJGB010000002.1 GCF_014164775.1 Tessaracoccus sp. MC1679 | reverse complement strand
GTGGCCTCGGGCATGAAGCGGGCCTGGTCCAGGACGGCCAGCCGGAGCCCGGCCAGGTGTGCTTCGGTCTGGGCCAGGGCCTCGAGGAAGCCGCTCACGCTCTCCGGGCCGGCGGCCGTGGCGGCGCGGGCGGAATCCCAGGCGGCAGCCATGAACTGCTGCTCAAGCTCCCACACCCCCGCGTCGTTCATACGCACTATTACATCGTCCCCCACTGACAGAAACGGATCCAGAAGAGCCCCCATCGGCACCACCTTTGGTCACAGTTCGATAACGCTTCCTTGAGGCTGTCGGGCACTGGTCAACTTGCCGTCTGACGGCAGTCCGCGATGAACCGGTGCTGGGACGCGGGCGGTCGGTGGTGGGTGAGGAACTGGGGGCCACGGGGGCTCTGCATCCTGCTACGTAGAGCGCGCCTTCTGCGTATATACACACTTGCCGCCCTCTGGATAGCAAGTTGCAGAGGTGGGGAGCCCAATGCAGCGTCCTGAGCCACGGATAAGCCCACCGCGCGTTCAGCCCGCTCCTCGTAGCCGCCGCCAGCACCGCTAGGGCTCGTGCGTCGCAGGCGGCGGCGAAGTGGCCGTCGCCGGCCCCCTCTACAAGCGACCTCCGCGGGGGTAGGCTCGATCGTTAAGATCCTTCGGCTGGAGCCACCCATGCCCACCGCCCCAGAGTTGAACCTTCCGGACGGTGCCGAGCGCGCCCGGATCCAGAAGCGGACGCTCACCGTCGTCGTCGCCAGCCAGGTGCTCGGCGGAGCGGGGCTTGCTGCCGGGGTCACTGTCGGGGCGCTGCTGGCCCAGGAGATGCTGGGTTCCGAGGGCCTCGCCGGCATCCCGACGGCGCTGTTCACCCTCGGCGCGGCATTGACCGCTTTCCTGGTCGGGCGCACAACAGACCGGTGGGGTCGACGCACCGGCCTGAGCCTCGGATTCGGGGCGGGCGGGCTCGGAGCGATCGGCGTGGTGGTCGCGGCGGTCGTCGGGAGCGTGCCCCTGCTGTTCGCGTCCCTGTTCGTCTACGGCGCCGGTACCGCGACCACCCTCCAGGCCCGCTACGCCGGGGCGGACCTGGCCCTCCCCGACGGGCGTGGGACCGCCGTGAGTATCGCGATGGTGTCCACGACGCTCGGGGCGGTGGCGGGCCCGAACCTGGTCCAGCCCTTGGGCGTCCTCGCCGAGTCCGTCGGTATCCCGGCCCTGGCCGGGCCGTTCCTGCTGGCCGCATCGGCCTTCCTCGGGGCGGGCCTGGTGCTCTTCATCTTCCTCCGTCCCGACCCCTACCTGCTGGCCAAGGTGCTCGAGAACCCCAGCCAGAGCGTCGAGGGGCCAGCGTCGACGTTGCCGCCAGTGGCCGTGGGCGCCTACGTCGGCGCCACCGTCATGGTGCTCACGCAGGTCGCGATGACGGCGATCATGACCATGACCCCCGTGCACATGCGCGCGCACGACCACCAGCTGGGGTCCGTCGGCCTGGTGATCGGGCTGCACATCGCGGCGATGTTCCTCCCCTCGCCAGTGACGGGAATGCTGGTGGACAGGCTGGGGCGGACACCGATGGCGGTCGCGGCGGGGGTGACTCTGCTGACGGCTGGAGGGGTCGCGGCTTTGGCGCCGGGTGACTCGCTCGGCCCCCTCATTCTCGCCCTCGTCCTGCTGGGGCTGGGATGGAACTTCGGTCTGATCTCGGGCACCGCTCTGGTCATCGACGCGACGGCGCCCGGCAACCGGGCGCGGGTGCAGGGGAGCGTCGACGTGCTCATCGCCCTGGCCGGCGCCGGCGGCGGGGTGATGTCCGGCGTGGTGGTCGCGGCAACCGACTATGCCTTCCTGTCGCTGTCCGGCGGGCTGTTGGCGTTGCTGCTCGTCCCCGTCCTGTTCTGGGCCCGCGCGGCGAGTCATATACGTACGTTCTGATAGAGTCGCGCCAGTCGACGACGGCGAGGGGACACCATGAAGCGCAGCGCGACCCGACGGCACGACCCCGAGCGTCGCGGCCGGATCATCGCCGCGACCCTCGATCTCATCGCCGAGCACGGAGTGGCCGGCGCCACGTACCGGACGGTCGCGGCGGCTGCCGACATTCCCCTCGGCTCCATGACCTACCACTTCCCCACCCGGGAGGACCTGATCTTTGCGGCCTTCGAGCGGTTCGCCGACGAGAGCTTCTCGCCCCTGGACCGCGCCATGGCCACCCCCGGCGCCCAACCCGTCGACGCCCTCACCCGGCTCGTCCTCGAGGACGACGGAGACGTCCGGACGAAGGTCCTTCTGGCCGAGCTCTACGTGCTGGCGTTCCGGCAGGAGCGCTACGCGGACCTGATGCGCCAGTGGATGCGCCGGTCCCGCGACGCCATCGCGCAGCGCGTCGACGGGGTCAGCCCCCGTGCCATCGACGCGGTCCAGGAGGGCCTCGGCCTGCAGCGCTGGCTGGCGCCCGACGAGGTGACCGAGGACGTCGTGCGGCACGTCTTCCACGCGCTGATCCCCGAACACCCCCACCCGCCGTCGGCCACTGAGCAGGAGTAGAACCATGAACGCGATCCCCTTCAATGACGGCTGGGCCTACCGCCTGCCGCTCGGCCCGTTCGCCGTGGCCAACGGCGAGGGCGTCGAGCCCACACCGGTGCGGCTGCCGCACGACGCCCTCCGCGACACCGAACGCACCCCCGATGCTCCCGGTAGGGGTGCCGGCGCGTACTACCCGCAGGCCGGCTTCACCTATCTCAAGACCTTCCAGGTTCCGGAGGAGTGGCGCGGGAAGCTTGTGCGCCTCGAGATCCAGGGCGCCTACCGTCGCGCCCAGGTCTTCCTCAATGATGAGTTCGCCGGCAACCGTGCCGACGGGTACGCCCGCTTCTTCGTCGACCTCACCCCGTACCTCCGCTATGGCCAGGACAACGAGCTACGCCTTGAGGTGCGCTCCGGCCAGGACTCGCGGTGGTACTCCGGCGCTGGCCTGCACCGGCCGGTCGTCCTCCACGTCGACGAGCCCGTCCACGTCGTTCCAGACGGTGTGGCCGTGACGACAGTGCGCGTGGAGGACGACCAGGCGGTGGTCGACGTCGTGACCACGATGCGGAACGCCGGCATGGCCACGGCCACCGTGGTCGCTGAGACGGTGCTGCGTGACGCCGACGGCGGGGAGGTTGAGCGCGACGCCACGCCGTCGACGCTCGCCCCGGGGGAGACCGCCCTAGTCAGGCAACGGTTCTACGTTCAGCAGCCCCGCCTGTGGAGCCCGGACCACCCGTGGCTCTACACCGCCCAGGTGTCGCTGGACGGCGCTCCCACACAGGTGAGGTTCGGCATCCGCACCGTCACCGTCGACCCGCGCAAGGGCCTTCGGATCAACGGCGAGCCCGTCCTGCTGCGTGGCGCCTGCCTCCACGCGGACAACGGGCCCCTCGGCGCCGCCGCCATCGGGCGCGCCGACGAGCGCCGCGTCGAGCTGCTCAAGGAGGCCGGATTCAACGCCATCCGCACCGCCCACAACCCAGCCTCACCCGCGATGCTCGACGCCTGCGACCGGCTTGGGATGATGGTGATGGACGAGGCCTTCGACATGTGGACCCGGTTCAAGACCCCGTACGACTACGCCGCGGACTTCCCGCAGTGGTGGGCCGCAGACCTCGAGGCCATGGTGGCCAAGGACCGCAACCATGCATCCGTGATCATGTACTCCATCGGCAACGAGATCGCCGAGGTGGGAACCCCGCACGGCGCCCGCTGGGCGCGTCGGATGGCCGAGCTCGTCCGCGACCTCGACCCCACGCGGCTGGTCACCAACGGCATCAACCCGTTCCTGGCGGTGATCGACGAGGTGCCCGCGATCGCCGAGGAGTCCGGCGGTCTGAACGAGATGATGGCCGCGGAAGGGGGCCCGTTCGCCATTGTCAGCGCCAGCGAGTCGGCCGGAAGGCGCACCGCGGAGTCCAGCGCCCCGCTCGACGTGCTTGGACTCAACTACGCGGAGTCGCGCTACGCGATCGATAAGGACCTGTTCCCGCACCGCGTGATCGTGGGGTCTGAGACCTTCCCGTCCCAGATCGGCCGGTTGTGGCCGATGGTCAAGGATGCGCCGAACGTGATCGGTGACTTCACCTGGACCGGCTGGGACTATCTCGGCGAGGTGGGGATCGGGGCGACGGCGTACGCCGAAGACCCCGATGCGGTCCCGGGGCTGGAGCGCGAGTACCCGTACCTGACGGCGTGGTGCGGGGATCTCGACATCACCGGTTGGCGGCGCCCCGGCTCCTACTACCGCGAGATCGTGTTCGGCCTGCGCACCGAGCCCTACCTCACCGTCCAGCGGCCGGAGCACCACGGGCACACCATCACGATGCAGTCGCCGTGGGGCTGGAGCGATTCGGTCTCGTCGTGGACGTGGCCGGGCTTCGAGGGCAAGCCAATCATCGTCGAGGTCTATGCCGATGCCGACGAGGTGGCGCTGCTGCTCGACGGGGTGGAGGTGTCGCGGGCGACGATGGGGGAGAAGCTCCCGATGATGGCCACCCTGGAGACCGTCTACCGGGCGGGAGAGCTGACCGCCGTCGCATACCGGGACGGCGAGGAGGCGGGCCGCACCAGCATCGCCACCGCGACGACGCCCGCCCGCCTGACCGCGACCGCAGACCGCGCCGACCTGCGAAACGACGACGCCGACCTCGCGTTCGTCGCCATCGAACTGCGCGATGACAACGGCGTTCTCGTCACGACGGCGGACCGGGCGGTCACCGTCGAGGTGGAGGGGGCCGGGGTGCTGGCTGGGATGTGCAGCGCAAACCCGAAGACGGCCGAGCGCTTCGACGCCGACACGTGGCGCACGTTCGACGGCCGGGCACTGGCCGTGGTGCGGCCTTCCGGGGCGGGAGAGGTGACCGTGACGGTGTCGGCCGACGAGTTGGAGCCGGTGCGGCTGACCCTGACGGTGGCCTGAATCACTCTCGCCCCGCCGGGCGGCTGAGCGTATGCCATGATGCTCGGGAGCAGGGGGGGGCGACGATGAGGCGCTGTCGATCGTGTGGGAATCCGACCGGGGGCGAGCTGTGCCCGCAGTGCCAGGCGGGGTTCGGTCCGCCGGGCCAGCAGCCATCGCCCGGCCAGGGCCCCGGGTTCGTCTACCCACAGACCCCGCCGCCGGCGCCTCAGGGCTACCCGCAGCCGTGGGCGTACGCCGCGACGCCACCGCCCCCGGAGCCCGTGAAGACTGGCCGGGCAACGGCGGCCATCGTCGTGGGTCTCGTGGTGCTCGTCCTGGCCGCGGGGGTCGGCATGGTGATGATGATGCTGGGCGGTGACTCCGACTTGGCCGCGGACACCGCCGTCGCGACACCCGCCCCCGTGACGACGGTCTTCGTGTCCGTGGAGCCGTCGCCAGAGTCAGAGCCAGAGCCCGAGCCGGTCGCCGCGCCCGCGACCACCGTCGCATCCAGCCCGGATCTGCCCGCGCCCGCCGCGACCCAGGCAGCCGTCGAGCCCATCGTTGAGGAGCCGGTGGGTGATGCCCCGCCCGCGGCGCCGCAGGTGTTCGAGCGCTACTACCCGCTTTATCGGGGTGACCAGGGCACGGTGGTGACGGCACTGCAGGAGTTGCTCGCGTGGAGGGGGATCCGCACGCTGGCCGACGGCGACTTCGGGCCCGCGACGGAGCGGTCGGTGCGCCTGTGGCAGGCCCAACAGGGGCTGGCGGTCACCGGGGTGGTCGACGACACGACGTGGGCCTCACTGCTGCCGACGCTCAGCCAGGGCTCTGACAGCGACGGCGTGAAGGTGCTGCAGCGAATGCTCAACTACTGGGGCTACGAGACAGTGGTCGACGGTGACTTCGGCCCTCAGACCGACGCCGCAGTGAGGGCGTTCCAGATGTGGCGGGGCATCCCCGTCGACGGGCTGGTCGGGCCCGTCACCTGGTCGGCTCTGCTCGCCTGAGTGGTGGAGAGCGGCGCCGCCCGGTGACCGGCGGATCTGGTGGCGTAGTCGCGACCAGATCCCCCACCCAGTCACGGACCAGGTGGCACTCGCTCGGCCGGGGGGTGGAGCAGCGCGTCCGGGTCGTCGACCATCTGCTGCAATATGTGGGCCGACCGCACGAGGTAGAAGCCGTCGGTGACCCGCTCGTCGATCGTGTAGACGACGTCCACGCGGCGCCGGGCGACGATGGCGCCAGACTCGTCGACCACCGGCTCGGGACGAATGGTGCCGATGGAGACGAACACGCCCGCGGTGCCATGGCGATAGAGGTGGTGGAACGGCGCCTCGGCCTTCAGTGAGCCCATGTTGACGAGGTAGGCGCTGGCGTACGTGGGGATGGCATCCTGCAGTATCTTCGGCAGCCGGTTGATGGAGTCCAGCGCCCATGCCGTTCTGGCGACGGCGGCGATCACCGGGCCTGGGAGCCGGACCAGCTGCGACACCAGCCTGTCGCTCTCGTTGCGGGTGTGGTTGCGCGCCCGGGTCAGCGCCTCGTCGACCATGGTGCGCACCTCGTCGACGGTCTCGAGTCCCGTGAACGTGATCTGCGCCTGGACCTCGTCGGCCTCGTCGGTGAGGGCCTTCTTCACCGTGAACGCGAAGGAGATGTCGCGGTGCTCGTAGGTGCGCCGCCCGGAGATGAACCGGTTGAGCTCCGGGCGCTGGTGGAAGAGCCGGGCCAGCGCGGTGAGGAAGACGTGGAAGAAGCGGATCTGTTGCTCGGCCGGGCGATGGAGATTGACGTCGTCCAGCCAGGACATCAGCCGCTCCACCTCCAGATACTGGGGGTAGTAGACCGTGGCGTCGAGCCGGGTGGGCATCAGGTGGGGCACCACGCGACGCATCGCGGGAAGGTCGTCGACCAGGCGGCCGTCACGCCGCCCCTTGGCGGGTCGTGCCCCGGTGGAGATCATCGCGTCCTTCGTTGGCGTGGCGGCTTCGGTTGATCCGCTCACCCTAGGTCAGGGGCGGGGCTCAGGGGCCGGTAACTCTCGTGATGGGCGAAAACAGCCTCCCGTGCCGCCAGACGGTGGCCACGAAGTAGGCGAGCAGCAGGCCTCCGATGATGTCGATGGAGTAGTGCCCGTGCGCCAACAGCAGGCCGGCGACCATGAGCGCGACCATGGCCCATTGGAAGAGACGAAGTCGCGGCCGATCGTCGGGAACCCGGAGGGCGAGCAGGGTGAGCAGGGCCGTGTGGCCGGAGGGGAACGTGCCGAACTGCTCCTGGGGGAAGACGAAGATGCCCTCCCCGTAGGCCGGCGCCAACGGGGTCAGGACGATCATTCCCGCCCGCAGGAGGTACATCAGCGCCACGGCCGTGGCAGCAGCGGGCAACGTCGACGGCGCCGCGCGCCATGTCGCCCACAGGTAGACGCCTATCCCCGCGGCCAGGGCCACCACCGTGAGCCAGCGTGCTGGGGAGACGTAGGGGAGGAGCTCGAACAGCAGGTCGTCGGGGCGGGGAGCGTCGGCGAAGGATCCGACGATCACCTGGTTGGCCAGCCACGTCGCGACGGCGGCCACCACGCCGAGTCCCACCGCCGTCGCCCAGGCAGGGGCCAGGTGAGGGGGGTCTGACCGGTGCTCCATGGACCCAGTCTGCCGCTCACCGTCACCAGGCGGTCGCGACACTCACCGCGACGACCGCAGTCGCCAGCATCGCGCACCCGAGCTCGATCAGGATCCCGAGCCCCAGGGCCTTGACCGTCTCCCAGCTCGTGACGGCCGCCTGGCGGAAATTGCGCACCCGGTACCACTCGGCAAGCAGCAGGCCGATCACGAAACCGATCGGCAGACCGAAGCCCGGCAGCACGAACATCCCGACGATGCCCAGCAGGAGTCCGACCGTGATCGGCCACTTCGGGATCTGCCGCTGCTGCAGCGACCGGCCTGTGAGCAGCCAGCTGCTCAGCCCGCCGACGACCAGCAGCACCGCGGCCACGCCGAACGCGACCCATCCCCAGCTCGAGGCGCCCCAGATCGCCCAGACGAGGGCCCCGGCGCCGACCATGATGCTGCCCGGCAGCACGGGGAAGACGATGCCCACGAGGCCCACCAGGACCAGAACGACGGCCGCGATGGCGGCGATGACTTCAATGCTCACACGCTCCAGCCTACGGTGCCCGCGAGATCGGTACTGAGGCGAAGAACGATAGCCTAGAGTGTCGAGAAACAGTAGCGTAGAAGACTGAAAAACAGTAGCGTAGAGAGTCGGGAAGCGGTAGCTTAGCGCCGTGACCTACTTGCGTCGTTCGGTGGACCTCCAGCTCGATGAGCTCATGGCTTTGGCTCCCGCCATCGCACTGGACGGGCCTAAGGGTGTCGGTAAGACGGGGACCGCGCTCCGACGCGCAGAACGCGCCTGGTTCCTGGACGACCCGGACCAGCGCGCGCTTCTCGATTCGGATCCCCTCTTGGCTTCCCGACAGGGGGGGACGGTGCTCCTGGACGAGTGGCAACGTCTTCCCAGGATGTGGGACATGGTCCGGCGAGAGGT
Source organism: Tessaracoccus sp. MC1679 (assembly GCF_014164775.1). Classification (GTDB taxonomy): domain Bacteria; phylum Actinomycetota; class Actinomycetes; order Propionibacteriales; family Propionibacteriaceae; genus Arachnia. The sequence continues at coordinate 441,925 of NZ_JACJGB010000002.1, read as the reverse complement.
GGACAACGGTGCACCCCCAGGTCGATTCCTCCTCACCGGCAGCGCCACCCCTGCAGCGGGCGTGACCACGCACAGCGGTGCAGGCCGGATCCTGTCACTGCGTATGCGGCCCATGGCTCTGCATGAGAGGGGTCTCGCAGAGCCCTCCACTAGCCTGGGGGATCTACTAGGTGGCGACCGACCTGCAGTCGATGGCGAGTGCAATCTGGACCTCGCCGACTACCTGGACGCCGTCACCTCGAGCGGATTCCCTGGCGTCCTCACCGGGGCCGGGCTGCTCAGGGAGGCGCAGTTGGATGCCTACCTCCAGCGGGTCGTGGACCGGGATCTTCCCGAACAGGGGTTGCGGGTACGCCGGCCCGAGACGCTGCGTCGATGGCTCGCCGCCTACGCCGCCGCGTCGTCGACCACCGCTTCGTACTCACGGATTCTCGACATGACGACGGCGGGCGACGGGTCCCAGCCGGCGAACACCACGACGATCGCTTACCGCGACCATCTGACCCAACTATGGCTGCTCGACCCCGTGCCTGGCTGGAGCCATTCGCGCAGCCACTTCACGCAGCTGCAGCAGGCGCCCAAGCATCAGTTGGCGGATCCGGCGCTGGCCGCACGGCTATTGAATCTCTCACGCGACGCCCTGCTGAGCCCGCGCGGCGCGTCCATGACGGGCCCTCTGTTCGAGTCCCTTGTGACGCTGACGGTCCGGGTTGCAGCTCAGGTCCACCGCGCCCGGATCGGGCACCTGCGCACATCGCGAGGGGACAGGGAGATCGATCTTGTCGTCGAGGGACCGGACGGCCAGGTCGTCGCGATAGAGGTCAAGCTGTCTGCGACGGTGGGGGATGCCGACGTTCGCCACCTGCTATGGCTTCGAGACCAGATGCCCGACGATGTCGCGGACCTGGTGGTCGTCACCACCGGTAAGTACGCCTACCGCAGACCAGACGGGGTGGCCGTGATTCCCCTGGGGATTCTGGGAGCGTGACGGATCACGACCGGAAACCGTAGGTACAGATATGTACAAGCGTGTACGATTGCGCCATGTCGAGAATCAGCGTGAGCACTGCACGCCAGACCCTTCCGGAGCAGCTCGACCGTGTCGAGGCCGGCGAGGAGGTGTCGATCACCAGGCACGGCCGGGTGGTCGCCGTCCTGGTTCGTCCGGACGTGCTCAAAGCGCGCCGTGCGTCGAAGGTATGGGATGAGGCTGAGCGGATCGCGGGCCTCCTGGACTCGACCCGCAGCGAGCCGATGCAGCGCCCCGTCATCTCGCCCGAGCGGGCGGAGGAGCTCGTTGATGCGGTCCGTGACGCACGGTCCGGCCGATGACACTCCTCACTGCTTTCGACGCCGATGTGCTCATCTACGCGGCAGCCGATGGTCACCCTCTTGGGGTGCCTGTGGCCTCGTTGTTCGCCGTCGAAGGTGAGGGGCCCGTCGGCATCGGCTCAGTCCTGCTCCTGCCAGAGGTGCTGACCAACCCACTGAGGGAAGCCCCCGACTCCGCCGAGGTCAAGGCGCTGGCCGGCCTCCTCGGTCGGCTGGAGCTTCGCCCGGTGGACGAGGCGACGGCGCGACTCGCCGTCGCGCTGGCCGTCACCTACAGACTACGGGCGGCGGACGCGGTACATCTGGCCACTGCCGTCGCGTCAGGTGCTGACCGGTTCCTCACCAACAATCGCAGGGACTTTGCCACCACGATCGACGAGATCGACGTCGTGTACCCGGAGGATCTGGCCAACGCCCAGCCGTGAGGTGCCGTCGGTGGGCCACGCCGACGGCTCAGTCGTGCGCGTGCGCCTCGAGGAACTCGTAGAGTTCGCGATCGTCCACACCCGGATAGGTCCCCTGGGGCAGGGGAGCGAACAGGTGGGTCCGCACCCTGGGCGACGCCCACCCTTGCCCCCTCCAGCGCTCCGAGAGCCCATCCTCCGGCCTGCGGCAGCACCGCGCGTCTGGGCACGTCGATACCTCGCGCTGCTGTGATTCGCGCCCCCGGAACCACTTCGACTCGGCATAGGGCACGCCCAGGGTGATGGAGAACTCCGCCGTTGCGCCGGTCCCGGTCTGCGTCGACTCGAAGAAGGTGCCTCCAGGCGTGTCCGTGTACTGGTAGTGCTCGCTGGTGCGGGTGGCACGCGCGAACGCCTTTCGCGCGCTCCAGTGGCGGCAGACCACCTCGCCCTCCGTCGAACCGGTCGCGTCCTGGGGCAGCGGAAGACCGTCGTTCTCATAGGCACCCACGACGGTGCCGTCGCCGTTGACCCGCAGGTAGTGAAGCGTGATCCCCAGGTAGTGGGTGGCCAGGTTGGTGAACCGCAGCGCCGCGCCCTCGTGGGTGACCCCGAAGGTGTCGCGGAAGTCCTCGATCGCGATGTTGCGCTCCCGCTTCGCGCGCTCCAGGAAGTCGACGGAGGCGGCGCGGGGCATCAGGCACGCCGCGGCGAAGTAGCTTGCTTCGAGGCGCTGGCGGAGGAAGTCGGCGTAGTCGGCCGGCGCTTCGTGCTCGAGCACGGTGTTGGCCATGGCCTGCAGCGCCAGCGATCGCAGCCCGTGTCCGCCGGGGATGGAGGCCGGCGGGATGTAGATGCGGCCGTGCTCGAGGTCCACGACGGCGCGGGCGGAGTGGGGGAGGTCGTCGGTGTGCACGATGGTCAGCCCCACCCGCTTGGCCATCTCCGCGACCGTGCGGTGGGTCAGGGCGCCAGACGTGTGCCGCACTGCCTTGGTTGCCTGCTCCGCGATCAGCTCGATCTCAGGCAGGTGGTTGTTCCGCTCCCGCATCGTCGTCCGGTGCTGGGTGTTGGCTCGCCGCGCCTCCTCAGGCGTTGAGATGGCCATCCGGGCGCGCCTGTCGAGTTCGCGGTGCAGGCCGACGATCGTCTTCAGCGTCGCGTCGGACATCGCCCGCGAAGGGCGCAGGAGGGGCAGGCCGAGCTCCCGGTACGCAGGGGAGGCCTGGGCCTTCTCGAGTTCGATCTCAAGCGCGGCCCGCGGCGACGGGGGCTCGGCGGCCAGCAGATCCGAGGCGGTCACGCTCAGGGCTGCTGCGATGGCCTCCAGCAGCGACAGGCGGGGTTCGCGGTGGCCGTTCTCCACCATGGACAGCTGGCTGGGAGCCGTCCCCGTGATCTCTCCCAGTTCTTCCAGCGTCAGGCCGGCCTTGGTGCGGAAATGCCGAATGCGCCGCCCCAGCGTGGAGAGATCTGCCATGCAGTTCACCATACGCGAAGAACTGCCGAAGTTCACAGCAATCTGACCAGTAGAACCCCGGGTCCCCTTCCGTATGGTGAAGCCACAAGCTCATCCCGCACCGAAGCGACACCCACAAGGTTGGAGAATCTCATGACCGCCACCGCCACGTTCACCCGCCACGCACCCGATAACGCCGACTCCCGCATCGTCGAGTGGGTGGATTCGATCGCCGAGCTGACCCAGCCGGAGCGCATCCTCTGGTGCGACGGCTCCGCCGAGGAGCGCCAGCGGATGCTCGACGAGTCCGTGGCGGCCGGCACCCTCATCAAGCTCAACCCCGCCAAGCGCCCCAACAGCTACCTGGCCCGCTCCAACCCGAGCGACGTGGCCCGGGTGGAGTCCCGGACCTTCATCTGCTCAGAGCGCGAGGATGACGCCGGGCCCACCAACAACTGGGCCCCGCCGTCGGAGATGCGCGAGACCTTGAGCGGCCTGTTCCGGGGGGCGATGCGTGGGCGCACCATGTACGTCGTCCCGTTCTCCATGGGGCCGGTGGGGAGCCCTCTCGCCCGCCTCGGGGTCCAGGTCACCGACTCGCCCTACGTCGTGATCAGCACCGGCATCATGACCCGGATGGGCGCCGCCGCGCTTGCGCAGATCGGCCCGCGCACGGAGTGGGTCCCGGCGGTGCACTCCGTCGGCGCGCCTCTGCTGCCCGGCGAGGAGGACGTGGTCTGGCCGTGCAACGAGACCAAGTACATCGTTCACTACCCGGAGAGCCGCGAGATCTGGTCCTTCGGTTCGGCCTACGGGGGCAACGCCATCCTCGCCAAGAAGGGGTTCGCGCTGCGTATCGCCTCGAAGATCGGCGAGGAGGAGGGGTGGTTGGCCGCCCACATGCTCCTGCTCAAGGCGACGAACCCCGAGGGCCGCACGTTCCATGTGGCCGCCGGGTTCCCCAGCGCCTGCGGCAAGACGAACTTCGCGATGCTGCGTCCCTCCATCCCCGGCTGGACGGTCGAGACCATCGGCGACGACATCGCCTGGATGGCGCAGGGCCCCGACGGCCGATTGCGGGCCATCAACCCTGAGGCCGGCTTCTTCGGGGTGGCTCCCGGCACCGGTCACTCCACCAACCCCACCGCGATCGCGACGATCGAGGGCGACACCGTCTTCACCAACGTGGCACTCACCGACGACGGCGACGTCTGGTGGGAGGGCCTCACGGACGAGGCGCCGTCGCACCTGACCGACTGGCAGGGCCGCGACTGGACTCCCGGCTCCGAAACCCCGGCGGCGCATCCCAACTCGCGTTTCACCGTCGCCGCCCACTTGTGCCCGTCGATCGCGGACACGTGGGACGACCCGGCGGGCGTGCCGATCGACGCCGTCATCTTCGGCGGGCGTCGCGCCACCAACGTGCCGCTCGTGGCGCAGGCCAGAGACTGGGAGCATGGCGTCTACATGGGCGCCACGCTCGCGTCCGAGCGCACCGCCGCCGCAGAGGGGACGCTGGGCGAACTCCGCCGCGACCCGTTCGCGATGCTGCCCTTCTCCGGGGTGCACATGGCCGACCACTGGCAGCACTGGCTGCACGTCGGCGAGACGCTCGGCGAGGCCGCCCCGAAGATCTTCCAGGTGAACTGGTTCCGCCGCGGCGAGGACGGCCGCTTCCTGTGGCCCGGGTTCTCGGAGAACTCCCGCGCCCTGGCGTGGATCACCGAGCGCATCGAGGGGCGGACCGGTGCGGTGGAGTCGCCCTTCGGGTTGGTTCCCCTGCATGGGGCGATCGACTACAAGGCGGCGGGCGTGACCGACCAGGACTGGGATGCGCTGTTCGAGATCGATCCGGCGGCCCTCAGCGCCGAGGCCGACGACACGGACGTCTTCCTCGCCAGGATGGGCGCCAAGGTGCCCGAGGCCGTGAGGCGGCAGCACGAGGAGTTCCGCTCCCGGCTCTGACCCCGCGACCGGCGCGTGGTCAGGTCATCGGAACGCACGGGCGTCCCTCCGTGGAGGGGCGCCCGCTGTGCTGACCCGGGCGACTGTGGCGATAGTGCTACAGTTGCGCACATGTCGACCGTCGCCTCCCGGGATCTCCGCAACCACACCCGCTCAGTCCTGGACCGCGTCGCTGCTGGGGACGTCGTCACCGTGACGGTGAACGGGGAGCCGGTTGCGGAGATCCGGAGCCCCGCGAGGCGCAGGCCGGTCGCAATGAAGCGCTCCGACCTGATCGACCTGGTGCACGCCCAGCGGGTAGACGTCACCCTTGAGGCGGACCTCGGGTGGATCTCCGCGGGTTCCACGGAAGACCTCGGGCCCATCAGGTGAGCGCCGGTCTGCTGGACACCAGCGTGTGGATCGCTGGGGAAGTGGGTCGGCTACTCGACACCGCCGCGCTTCCCGATGAGGCGTACGTCTGCGTCGTGACGCTCGCCGAGCTTCAGGCGGGCGTGTTGGCGGCGCCCGACACGCGGACGCGCGTGGCCAGGCTGGCCACCGTCGAGAGACTCGCCGGCCTGGAGTCGCTGGCGGTGGACGGGGCGGTGGCCAGGCAGTGGGCGTCGCTGCGGGTGCAGCTGCACGAGGCCGGTCGATCAATGGGGATCAATGATCTGTGGATCGCGGCCGTGGCGCTGGCCAACGGACTGCCGGTGGTCACTCAGGACTCGGGGTTCGACGTGCTCGCTGAGCTGGGCGCTCTCGAGGTGATCCGCGTGTAGCTGTCAGCGGGCTCGGGGCACGCAGAACGGCAACCAAATGCTCAATGGGCAAATTTGCCTAATGGGCAATAAGGCACCTACTGTGGGGACGTCTCCGTCATCGACCGAAGGGCCCCGCATGTCCGCCTTCCTCTACCGCCTCGGCAGGACGGCGGCCACCCGGCCGTTGGCTTTCCTCGCGGCCTGGCTGCTCGTCATCGCCGCCGTGGTCGGCATGCTCCTCACGCAGACCCCGTCCATCTCCTCGCGCCTCACCCTCGACGACGCCCCCGCGCAGCTGGTGCTGGACGAGGTCACCGCAGCGCTCCCCGAGGCGGGTGGCACGCAGGGAACCCTCGTCTTCTCCGCCGACGACGGCGGGCGCGTGGACAGCCCTGACCGCGCCGACGCGATCTCCCGATCGCTCGACGCGGCCGTCGGCACCGGCATCGTCCTTGACCGGGATGCCCGGCTGGAGGAGCAGCGCGCCGAGGTGGAGACCACCGTCCGCGCGACCGTCGAGGGCAAGGTGGCCGACGAGGTCCGTGCCCAGCTCGAGTCGTTGATCACCGCCCTCGAAGGGGCAGTCCCCAGCGGGGCACCCGCCGCGTCGCCGGCGCAACAGGAATCAATGGCGGCGCTCGGCGCGCGGCTGAACGAGGTCATGACGACCGCCCGCGCCCTCGTCGCCGCCCCTGACCAGCAGCTCATCGCCGAGTCCGGCGCGTTCTTCGCCGAGGTCGGGCAGCTGCGGGCCGAGCTGCAGGCCATGGGCGTCCCCGTCGACGGGTTCCCGGCTCCCGAGCCGGGCATGACCGACCCTGCCGCGGCCGTCGATGACGCGGCCATGGCCGCCACCGATGAGGCCTTTGGCCGCCTGGACGGACTCCTGGACGGCACGTCGCCGAGCGGAACCTCACTGGTGGCCTCCGACGGGGAGCGTCGGACGGTCGTCGTCTCGGACGACGGCACCGTCGCCATCGCCTCCATCCAGCTCACCGAGCAGATCTCCGATCTCCCCGACGGCAGCCTCGACGACCTGCTCTCCGCCGTCGACGGAGAGGTCGCAGGGGAGGGCCTCGCGGTGGCCGCGAGCAGCGCCCTTCAGCCGATGGAGCCACCCATCGGCGGGAGTGAGGCCATCGGCCTCGCCATCGCCGCCGTCGTGCTGCTGCTGACCCTCGGCTCGCTCACGCTGGCCGGCCTGCCCATCCTGCTCGCCCTCGTCGGCGTGTTCATCGGGGTGGGCGGCGCCTACGCGCTGTCCGCGAACTTCGAGATGACCACCTCCACGCCGGCGCTCGGGCTGATGCTGGGCCTGGCCGTGGGGATCGACTACGCCCTCTTCATCATCCACAAGCACAGCTCCCTGCGGGCCAGGCTCGGGCTCGACGCGGTCGAGGCCACCGCCCGCGCTGTCGCCACCGCCGGCGGCGCCGTCCTGTTCGCCGGGCTCACTGTCGTCATCGCGCTCCTCGGGCTGCTGACGCTCGGCATGGGGTTCGTCTCCACGATGGCGGTCACGGCAGCCGTCACCGTCATCCTGGCCATCGCCCTGTCGCTCACCGCGCTCCCGGCCCTGCTGGGGCTGCTCGGTCGCGGGCGTCGGGCACGCACCCAGCCGGTGCGCGCCCACCGCGGCCACGAGCACTCCCGGTTCGGCCGGATGGCCAAGCGCTGGGTCGAGGCCGTCACCGCGCGCCCGATCCTCACGATCGTGCTCATCGTCCTGGGCCTGGGCGCCCTGTCGCTGCCGGCCGCGCAGATGCAGCTCGGCATGCCGTCGGGGGCGGTGGCCGCGCCCGGCTCGGATCAGCGGGTCGCCTACGACTCCGTGACCCACGCCCTTGGGGAGGGGGCGAACGCGCCGCTCATCGTCGCGCTGACGCCCTCGGATGCGGCCGCTGTGGATCAGGACCGCCTGGAGGCCTGGCAGTCCGAACTTGCCACGCACGAGACGGCGGCCAACGTCCAGCTGATGGGGACCTCCGAGGACCGCTCGCTCGTGCTCTACACGGTCGTCCCGGACGCCGGACCCACCGATGAAAGCACGGCCACCCTGGTCACGGCGGTGCGCGCCGCCGAACTCGACGGGGTTGAGCGGGTCGGCGTCACGGGTCTCACCGCCATCAACATCGACCTGTCCGAGTCGCTGGCAGAGGCCATTCCCGTCTACCTCTCCCTGGTGGCCGCTTTGTCGCTGATCGTGCTGCTCGTGGTGTTCCGGTCCGTGGTGGTGCCGCTGGCCGCCACCGCCGGCTTCCTCCTGTCCATCGGCGCCACCATGGGGCTCGTCGTGACGGCCTTCGGCAATCCCAGCTTCACCTGGCTCGTGGGGGTGGATCGGGCCGGTCCGGTACTGAGCTTCCTGCCGATCATGGCCACCGGCATCCTCTACGGCCTGGCGATGGACTACCAGGTGTTCCTCGGCACGTCGATCCGCGAGGCCTACGTGCACGGCCAGACCGCGCGGCTGGCCGTGGTGGACGGCTTCCATCACGCGAGCCGGGTCGTCGTCGCGGCGGCCATCATCATGGTCTCCGTCTTCGGTGGCTTCGTCCTCAGCGAGGATTCCATGATCCGGCAGTTCGGCTTCGCGCTCGCCGTCGGCATCCTCATCGACGCCTTCGTCATCCGCATGGCGCTCATCCCGGCGGTGCTACACCTGGCCGGGGACCACGCCTGGTGGCTGCCGGGGTGGCTGGACCGGATCCTTCCCGAGGTCGACGTCGAGGGCACGCGTCTCGAGGTGGCCGACGCGGTGGTAGAGGACGCCCCACGCGAGGAGGCGCCCGTCGGGGCCGGGGTGGGACACTGAACCCATGGCACCCGGACTACGCGACGCGAAGCGCACCGCCGTGGCGCAGCGGCTCGCCGCCACCGCCTTCGACCAGGTGCGCGAGCGCGGGTTCGGCGAGGTGACGGTGGACGACGTGGTGGCCGAGGCGGAGGTGTCGCGGCGGACGTTCTCCAACTACTACTCGTGCAAGGAGGCGGCGGTCGCGGCGGTGGTCGTGCACCGGGTGGAGGCGGCGCTGCGCGAGTGGCAGCCGCCCGCCGCAGTCGATCCGCTCACGCTGGTCAGCGACCTCGTCGACCACCAGATCCGGGTGGGTGCCTTCGGGTCGCTGACCGAGGTCGCGGCGCTCGCTGTCGGGCATCCCCAGCTGGTGCCCTTCGTCCGGGAGGCTCAGTGGCAGCTCTGGGTGGCGGTGGGGGACAGGGTCCTCGACGTGCTGCCCGGGGCGGGCGACGACGACGTGGAGACGGTCCGGTTGGCCGTCGGCGCCCTGTTCGGGATTGTCAGCGCCAGCCTGATCGGCTCGGGCGACCGGTCGGGGGCCGGCAACCTCCGGGGAGCCGTGCACCGGGGGATCGCGCGGCTCGGGACCGGCCTCGGCCGGCCCGCAGCCTCGGAGGGATGAGCCCCGAACCGGCGCCGTCGTCGCGTCAGTCCTTCGATTGAGGCAGCCTCGTCCGGCCACCCCGCTTCGGGTTCGACGGCGGGGGCACGACGGGGCCGATGTCGCCGTCGGGGGCCTCGTCGAGGTCGACGATGACCGGCGCGTGGTCGCTCGGCAGCTTGCCCTTCCTTGCTGCCCGGTCCACCCAGGCCGCCTTGACCCGGTCCGCCACCGGCTGGGAGGCCAACACCAGGTCGATCCGCATGCCCAGGTCCTGGTGGAACATGCCTGCGCGGTAGTCCCAGTAGGAGAACAGGCGCTCGCGCTCGGGCCAGCGGGCGCGCACGACGTCGACCAGCCCGAAGGCCGCGATCCGCTCGCGCTCGGGCGCCGTGACGTGGGTGTGGCCGACGTAGGCGGCGGGATCGAACACGTCGGCGTCGGCGGGCGCTACGTTCATGTCCCCGCACAGCGCCACCTCGGCCGGACCCGCTGCGACGGCCGCCGCCAGCGCGTCGAACCAGTCGAGCTTGTAGGCGTAGTGGTCTGAGGCCACCTCGCGGCCGTTGGGCACGTACAGGCTGTGGATGCGCACCCCGCCGCAGGAGGCGCTGATGGCCCGGGCCTCCGTGACGCCCGCGTACTCCGGCTGGCCGGGGAAGTTACGCTCGACGTCGTCAAGGCCCACCCGGGACAGCAGGGCCACGCCGTTGAATCCGCCCAGCCCGTGATGCGCGGCCTCGTAACCCAGCTCCGCGAGGGGGCCCGCGAGGAGCGCGTCGAAGGCGGCGTCGGTGAGCTTGGTCTCCTGCAGGCAGACGACGTCGGGCTTGCGTTCCTCCAGCCAGGGCAGCAGTCGGGGCAGCCGTTGCTTGGCGGAGTTGACGTTCCAGGTGGCGATCCTCACGCCCGCGAGGTTACCCGTCCGACGCGTCCTGGGGAGCTGCGAGGGCCTCGCGCAGCCGGGCGGCGTAGGCCGCCTGCTCGCCGTCGGCGTACCGGGTCCGGGGCCAGAAGAACCCGCGGAGGCCGTCGCCCTTCGTCCGCGGCACCACGTGCACGTGCAGGTGGGGGACGGACTGGCTGACCACAGTGTTGATGGCGGTGAAGGATCCCTGGGCGCCGTACGCGGCCGTAACGGCGGCAGCTGCCCGCTGGACGACGGCGAACAGGGGCGCGAGGAGCTCGGGCGGCAGGTCGGTGAAGGTGTCGACGTGCTGGACGGGGCAGACGAGGACGTGGCCCTTGAACACCGGCCGGTGGTCGAGGAACGCGATGACGTGACGGTCGCGGTAGACCACCTCGGCGGTCACATCGCCCGCGACAATCCCGCACACCAGGTCCTCGGCGTCGAGATGCTTCTCCATGGCGCCATTCTGCCGCGGCAAGGCGAGCGAGATCGCCGGGAGGGCGCCTCGGCGAGCGGGAGTGTCTGCAACCTGCTATCCAGAGCGCGGCTTCTGCGTATATGCACACAAACCGCGCTCTGGATAGCAAGTTGCAGGGGAGAGGACCCGACGGTGGCGGGGGCGACAACTGGCTCAGCCTGAAGACTCCTGCCGGAGGTAGCCTCGTCGCATGTCGAAGGCGTCAGGGTTGACGGCGGCGGACCTGTTGTCGGGGCCGCGGGGAAGGCGGCTGTGCCTGGAGTTGGCGAGCCGGCTCCTCGGGCAGGGGGTGGCCGAAGCGATCCTCCATGCCGCCCACGACCTGGATCCGGGTGCGGGCACCTCCCGGGTGATGTTCGCGATCGGCGGCGAACTCGTCCACCCGAGGGTGAATGCGGACGATGTCGCGTCGGCGATCGGGCGGTCGGACCTGCCGGAGTTGGCGGGCGGGCAGTTGTGGGAGGCGCTCCGCGCCGCCATCGACAGTGCCCGCTACTGGCAGGAGCCCGACGGCGAGGACGTCCTCGCCGCGACACCCGCAGTCCGGCGGAGCCTGGAGCCGCTGGCCCGCGCCGTCGTCGAATCGCCCGACAGCGCATGGTGGAGCGAGCCCTTCGACGCTGCCGGCCAGAGTCTCACGACCATGCTCGGCCGGCCGCGGCACGGTCCGACGTCGCCGGGTGACGTACTGCGGCAGTGGCGCAGGGCCGCCGCCGAGCAGGAGTCGCGGGCGTCCAGGGAGCGGCCATCGGACCCGACGGCGAACTACTCGGGCGAGTGGTGGTCCATCCCGCCGCACGGGCTGCCTCGCACCGCGCGCTCGCTCCCAGGGAGGGGGCCGGTGGGCATGTGGCTGGTGGAGGACGCCTCCGGGACGGATGTGCGCACCTCGACGGTGGAGGCGCCGGCCGGGATGCGGGTGCTGGAGATCTGCGGCCCCGAGGACTGGGCCGCGCTGTGCCGTCGGCACCCATTCCCGGTGACGGCGTCGCGGCGCCACGACTGGTTCCGCACCACAGGCCGGGGCGACGTGGAGTGGGTGGTGCCGGACTGGGCCGGAGTCGCGGTGGAGGCCGACGTCGTGCATGTGAGTGTCGCGGGATGGCTGCGGACTGCGGGTGTCGCGGTGGAGGTGAGCGACGGCGTGGCCTCGGTGCTGGCCGGGTGGGACCCCGACGCCGCGTTCTGGTTGACGTCGCGGCCGCGGGAGACCGGTGTCGCGGTGGAGTGGGCCTGGGATCCCTCGCTCGAGGCCTGGAGGGCCGGGGGCTCTCGAAAGTAGTCGGCGTGACCGCGGAATCGTGCCCCAGCGGCACCCTCCCCGATCAGGGCTGAGCGGAAACACCCGCACAGCGGGCATGATTCCGCCCTCGACGGATCCGTCAAGGTTCTCAAGTGGTGTGCCGGGACAACCCCACTGGGTCGCGAGCTCTCCACTGGGAAATCCCCGTGACGCTACCTGTAGGGGTCGACACGGAGCGCCTCGTCAGAGCTGTTTGATGGGAAAGCAGAGCCCAGATGGTCCAAGTGTCTCGATGTCGTGAGATTGACATTTCACTTTTCATGACGCACCTTTGGATACGTACCCCGCCAATGGCCGCCGATCGGGAGGCCTCACGGTCGTACCCGGCACCTCGGCGTCCCTGACGTTCGGAGGCCTCGTGCCGACAAGACGAAACCACCCCCGTGCCCGGCGCCAAGCGCCGACCAATCTCTCCGACCTGAACATCGCCAGCGAGCTCTCCGAGTCCGGTCCGGTCGAACTGCGACGCGAGGCGAGCCGCAACCGGCATTCTCCCGCAGTCCTCGCCCTGACCATCCTGGCCACCATCGGCGTGGTCGCCTACACCGTCTTCCTGCTGCAGATCGACAACCGCGGAGACCTGCTCCCGTGGCTGCTCGTCATCGGCGCGGAGCTGATCCTGGTCTTCCTCGGCCTGATGAGCATGTGGACGATGCTGGCCGGCTACAACAAGCAGCCCCCCTTTGCCTTCCACGAGGCGCAGCGACGCCTCTACAACCCTCGCCTGAACGAGGAACTCGGCATCGCCGACGACCCCACGGCGTGGCCGATGTTCATCAACCGCCGCCAGGTGGACGTCGATGTGTTCATCACCGTCTTCGGCGAGGACCTCCACGTGATCCGCCAGACCGTCACCGCGGCGCTGGCCATGCACGGCCGGCACGAGACCTACGTGCTCGACGACGGCGACTCCGACGAGGTCCGCGACCTCGCCGCTGAGCTCGGCGCCGCCTACATCCGCCGCCTCGGCAGCTCCGGCGCCAAGGCCGGCAACGTCAACCACGCGCTGTCGATCACGCACGGCGAGTACTTCCTCATCCTCGACGCGGACTTCGTGGCCAAGCCCGAGATGCTCGAGGAGACCATGCCCGGCATGGCAGACGACACCGTCGCCTTCGTGCAGACCCCACAGGTCTACGGCAACCTCCACACCACCATCGCGCGTGGCGCGGCGTACATGCAGTCCATGTTCTACCGCTACATCCAGCCGGGCCGCAACGAGTTCAACGCCGCCTTCTGCGTGGGCACCAACGTGCTCTTCCGTCGCAAAGCCGTCAAGGAGATCGGCGGCATGTACACCGGCTCGAAGTCCGAGGACGTCTGGACGTCGCTGCTGCTGCACGAGCGTGGCTGGAAGTCACTGTTCCTGCCGCAGACGCTGGCCATCGGTGAGGCGCCCGAGACCATCGAGGCCTACAGCAAGCAGCAGCTGCGCTGGGCCACCGGTGGCTTCGAGATCCTGCTGACCCACAACCCGTTCTCGCGGCGCCGGAGGCTGACGCTGGATCAGCGGCTCATGTACTTCGTCACCGCCACGCACTACCTCAGCGGCATCGCGACCGGCGTCCTGCTGTTCGTGCCGGCCTTGGAGATCTTCTTCGACCTGCGGCCCATCGCTGTCGCGGTCGGTCCGCTGGAGTGGGCGCTGTACTACTCGGGCTTCTACATCCTGCAGATCCTGCTGTCGGCGCTCATTCTGGGCACGTTCCGCCCTGAAGTGCTGTTGCTTGCGGCGGCGTCGTTCCCGATCTACATCAAGGCGTTCCGCAACGCGCTCTACGGCATCGACGTCAAGTGGTCGGTCACCGGCACCACGGGTGGACGTGCGTCTGCGTTCAACTTCATCATGCCGCAGGTGCTCACCTTCGTCTTCCTGCTCATCACCTCGGCGGTGGGCATCTGGCGCGACCTTCTGATGTCCACCCTGAACATCGCGACGTTCTGGTCCGTGGTCAACACCGCCGTGCTCGGCCTCTTCGTCTGGACCGCCTGGCGCGAGGACCGTCTGCGGTCCCGGCCGCAGGCCTCGCGCGCTCTCCACCCGGCTGCCTCCCTTGAGGCCCAGCCCGCACGCACCCCCGTTCTCGACCGCGACGCCCTCGTCGCGGCCCACGCCCACACCAAGGAGGCGGTCTCATGACCTGGCTCACCAGACTCAAGATGCTCGGCGGCATTCTCGCCGTCGTCGCTCTCGCCTTCGGGCTGACCCTGTTGTTCAACCAGCGGATGACACAGGCCCACAGCCTGTCCGCGTCCGTCACTGCCCCCACCTTCGACGTCGGCTCCGGTTATGGCGGCATCGTCACCGAACAGCTGGTCGAGGACGGAGACCCGGTGACGGCCGGCGACATCCTCTTCGTGGTGAGTAGCAGCTCGCTGCAGCAGGCGGTCAGCCAGGGCTCGGCGCCCGGATCGACGGTGGCCTACGACCTCGACCTCGAGACGGGCACCATCACCTACACCGCCGTCAGCGACGGGTACGTCGTCGACCTCGCCGCGACCCACGGCTCCTACGTCCCCGACGGCGCGGTCCTGGCCCGGGTGGTCAGCGAGCAGCGCGCCGTCGAGGGCTTCTACAAGCTGAGCCCCGTCGACTACGGGCGGGTGGAGGACGGGGCCCCGGCCACCATCGTGTTGCCCAACATGCAGAAGCTGGAGGCCACCGTCGAGAGCGTGCAGGTGGAGACCGAGGACGGGGAGGCGGTTGCCGTCATCCGGATGACCAGTGACACCCTCGTCGACCCCGCGCTCGCCGCCCTCACCCGCGACGGCACGCCCGTCACGGCGCAGGTGACCCTGCGCGATGACGGCATCCTCGCCGGGCCCACCGCCGCAGCCCTGGCATTCCTCACCAAGATCGGGCTGCGCTGATGAGGGGCGCACGTGCCCTGGCCGCGGGTGTCGCGGCCACGCTTCTGCTGACCGCCTGCACCGGCCCGCCGTCGGATGAGGGTTCCGTCAGACCCGCGGCCGGAGAGGGCGTCGCCTGGGCGGCCGAAGGCATGGCGGAGACGATCGAGAGCATCGGCACCGTCCCGAGCAAGGACCTGAAGGCCGTACGTCTGGCCGACGGGGTCATCCCGCCCACGAACCGCTGGTTCTCCGGCCTCGTCTTCGGCGACGCGCCGCAGCCGGTCTACCCGCTGCCGCTGTCGTTCGCGCTCACCGACGACGGGCTCACCTTCGGCCTGCCCGAGGTGACCACCACCGAGAAGACCATCATGGGCACGAACGCCCCTGTGGTGCAGGTGGCCCTGGGCGAGCAGCCCACCTGGCAGGTCGTCGCCTATGACGACCTGTCAGTCACGGCTGAGGCATCGGCCGACGGTTCGCCGCTGGGCAGGGTCACGGTCGTGCAGGGCTCGCCCTACGTCACCTACACGGCGACCCGCGACCACGAGCTCAGCACGCAGCTCCCGTTCGAGGCCATCGGTGAGCATGCCGAGCTCACCGTCGGCGACGACCGGTACGTGGCCGTGACCGACGGCGGGTCCATCGACGGCGGGAACGTCACCCTCCCCGAGGGCGCCTCGATCACCTGGGGTGCCGTCCCCGAAGGCGGCGACCCCGCACGGATCGCCGAGCTGGCGGGCCCCGTGACGGCCACAGGCACCTCCTACGAGGTGGACTCCGAGGTGCGGACCACGCTGACCTACGAGGCGGACCAGCCCACCGTCGTGGCGCGGATGCCGCACCAGAGCGACGACGCCGCCACCTGCGAGCTCGGCACCTATGCCAGCAGCTTCGGCACCATGCAGGCGTGCGAGGGCAACGAGATCTCGTGGGAGACCAACGCCTACGAGGCCCGGGGTGAGCTGGACCTGTCCGGACTCTCCGACGGCGACGCCGACGAGCTGCGGGAGGCCCTGACGGCCGACATCGCGGCCGCGAAGGACTACCCGGCCGACACCTACTTCGGCGGCAAGGCCCTCTACCGCGACGCGCAGCTGTACTCGATCGCCCGTCAGTTGGGTGCCGAGGAGGAGGCGACGGCGGTGCGCGACCGGGTCCGGGAGACCCTGGTGCGCTGGGCCAACCCCGAGGGCTGCACCACGGAGGCCGCGTTCTGCTTCGGCTACGACGAGGTCAACCGCGGGATCGTCGGGCTCACCCCGTCGTTCGGGTCGGACGAGTTCAACGACCACCACTTCCACTACGGCTACTTCCTCTACGCCGCAGGCGTGCTGGGCGCAGACGACCCCGAGTTGGTCGAGGAGATCCGTCCGGTGATGGACCTGCTCGCCGCGGACATCGCGTCGTCTCCGGCCAACGAGTACTTCCCCGGCCGGCGCACGTTCGACGTCTACGCGTCGCACTCGTGGGCCTCGGGGACCTCGCCGTTCGCGGACGGGAACAACCAGGAGTCGTCGTCGGAGGCGGTGCTCGCCTGGGCGGGGCTGTCGCTGTGGGCGAAGGCCTCCGGGCAGGACGATCTCGAGCGGGAGGCCACCTGGCTCCACGCGCTCGAGGCGCAGTCCGCGCGGGCGTACTGGACGGACTTCGACGAGTCGGACCCGGTCTACGAGGGCTACGGCCACACCGTGATCCCGCTGAACTTCGGCGGGAAGCGTGACTATGCCACCTGGTTCTCGCCCGAGCCCGCGGCCATGCTGGCCATCCTGCTGATCCCGGTGAGCCCCTCCTCGGACCACCTGGCGGGAGATCCCGAGCGGATCGAACGCAACGTCGCCGAGGCGACATCGACGGCAGGGTTCAACCAGACCTACGGCGACTACCTGCTCATGTACTCCGCCCTGGCGGGGGAGGAGGCGAGGGTCGCGGCGCTGGACGAGGCGCGGACGCTCGACGCCGTCGACGATGGGAACACGCGCACCTACCTGTTGGCGTGGTTGATGTCGCTGGAGAGCTGAGCACGGTCGGCCGGCCGGCTGAGGTCAGGGGCCGTCCCCGCCTTTCACCGGTTGATCTCGGGCGCCTCTCCGTAGCTCAACGGAGAGGCGCCCGAGGCCGGCCTTGGTTCAGCGGGCAAGCGCCCCGACGGGGGAGGAGCTCACCTCAGCCAGGCCGGAGCTCGTCACCCTGACGGGGCCGACGTGGGGGAAGGTCTGCGACGTCACCGCGACCCTGCCCCCGTCGAGGAACACCTCGATCAACCCGTGATCCTCGACGAGAAGTCCGGCCACCGGGCCAGGAGGCAGCGGGATGGGGGGCGTCACGTGGATCCCCGCGTGCACCCCGTGCGGGTCCGCCCCACTCCGGTCCACCTGCAGGTCGCCGTCCGGCAGGCGCCGCAGCACGAACCGGCTGATCGCGTCGTCCTCGCCGGTCTCCAGCGCGATCTCGCCCACGCCGAGGAACTCGAACTCCACCCTGTGCGTGCCCGACGGCATCACGGCGGGGAGCACCGGCGCATGCCGGAGCGCGGGGCCGCCGTCGGCGGGCACCAGCGTGAGCGTGTGAGGCAGGGTCATCGCCGACTGCCACGGGTGGGTGGGCGTCTCGTTGGCGTAGGCCCAGTTGCTCATCCAGCCCAGGACGGTGGGCTGCTCCGTGCCCTGGAACGAGACTGCGGCGTACATGTCCGGGCCGTGGTCGAACCAGCTCAGACCGCGCGCTCCCGGCGTGAAGGCGGCGCCGTCGAAGTCTCCGACGAGGTACTGCATGCCGGACCCACCCGCGAAGCCGCCGGGGTTGGTGCTGAGCAGCAGCACCCACCGCGACACCCCTAGGCCCTCAACAGGCACCTCGATGAGATCAGGGCACTCCCACAGCAGCCCTGGTTCCCCGAGCGGGCCGACGCTGCTCTCGTGGGTCCAGTCGATGAGGTTGGGGGAGGAGAAGATCAGGACCTGCCGGTCCACCGCCTCCACCGTCACCATCACCCACCGGCGGGTGGGCGCGTGCCACGACACCTTCGGGTCGCGGAAGTCCGCCGACCCCCGGTCGAGGACCGGGTTGCCGTGGTAGCGGGTCCAGGTGAGCCCGTCGTCGACGCTGTAGGCCAGCGACTGCGCCTGCTGCCCCGCTCGCTCGGGATGCGCGGGGGTGTAGGAGCTGGTGAACAGGGCCACCAGCGGGCCTTCGCGCCCGTCGCCGAGGCCGGAGGTGTTGTGCCGGTCCCAGACGACGGACCCCGAGAAGGCCATCTCCTCTGCGGTGGCGGGGATGGCCACGGGTAGTTCCTCCCACTCCACGAGATCCGACGACACTGCGTGCCCCCAGCCGATGTTGCCCCAGGTGCGGCCGTCCGGGTTGTTCTGGAAGAACAGGTGGTACAGACCCTTGTGGCGGATGAGGCCGTTGGGGTCGTTCATCCAGGTGGACATCGGCGTGAAGTGGAGCGTGGGGCGGTACTGGGGAGTGTCGCTCATGTGGTGGAACCTCGTCGGAGTGGGAGGGGCGGGGATCAGGCGCTCTTGTAGCGGTCGTAGGCGCCCTGGTAGACCTCGACCACCTTGGACAGGCCCATGGACTCCAGCTGGGCAACGTAGCCGTCCCACTCGGTGTCGATGTTGCCGTCGACGATGAACGATGCGAACTGCCGACCCAC
Source organism: Tessaracoccus sp. MC1679 (assembly GCF_014164775.1). Taxonomy (GTDB): domain Bacteria; phylum Actinomycetota; class Actinomycetes; order Propionibacteriales; family Propionibacteriaceae; genus Arachnia. The sequence continues at coordinate 423,416 of NZ_JACJGB010000002.1, read as the reverse complement.
GTAGGTGTTGATCTCGGTCTGCGCGTCGGCGATCTGCTGGAGCTCCTCGTTGCTCAGCATGACCGGTGGGTAGGCGTCGTTCGCGCGGTGCGGCTCGTAGAACTCGCGGCACATGTCCTGGCGCTCCTTGGCGCGGGGTTCGGGCGCCACCACGGTCTCGAAGTGCTCGCGGGTGGTGATGCAGGGTCCGCCGGGGGCGACCTTCTGCCGGCGCTCGCCCTCCGACTCGCCCTCCTTGGCCGGGATCTGCACGAGGATGCCGGAGGCGTCCTTCTGCAGCGTGACCCCGATCGGGCCCCAGCGGGTCTCAGCGGACATGACGGGGTCGTAGAGGCGGTCGGCCCACCGCATGGTAGCGGCCGGGTACTTGTTGGCGCTGGTGATGGCGAAGGCGCCGCGGTTGATCTCCGCGTAGTTGGACACCGACGCGCGCTGCTTGCCGTCGAAGCCCTTGAGGACGCCGACGTGGGCGTAGTCGCCGGCGCGGTCCTCGCCGACGGCCTCCTTCATCTCCCACCAGATGAACGAGCCGAGGCTCATCGGGTCGGCCTTGCCCTTGGCCAGGTAGGTGGGGTCGTCCTGAGAGAAGCTCTCGGGGTCGATCAGGCCCTCCTTGTACCACTCGCCGAGGCGCTTGACGGCGGTGCGCCACTCCTCGCGCGCGGCGGTGAAGATGACCTTGTCGTCCTGGACGATGCGGTGGTCGTTGTTGTCCGGCAGGCCGCCGATGGCGGCGATCAGGTCGGCGACGTTGGCGCAGAACGAGTCGACGCGGAACGACAACGGGATCGCGCCGCGGGCCTTGTACGCCCGGAGGGCCTCCTCGTACTCGTCGATGGTGGTGGGCACCGGCAGGCCTGCCTCATCGAGCCAGGTCTTGTTGACGAAGAGGAAGTTCGGGAAGGCGAGGATGCCGAGCTCCTCGACGGCGGGCAGGGTGTAGATGTGTCCGTCGGACGCGGTGATGGCGCCCCGGATATCGGGGCGGGCGTCGAGGATGCCCTTGAGGATCGGGGCGTGCGCGTCGATGAGCTCCTCGAGCGCGATGAGCGTGCCGTTTGAGCCGTTGGTGACCACATCGAAGTCGCTGAGGCCGGTGTTGAACAGGGCATCCGGGAGGTCACCGGAGGCCAGCATGAGGTTCTTCTTCTCGGCGAACACGTTGTCCGGGAGGTTGTCCCAGGAGATGTCGATATTGGTGTCGGCCTTCCACCGCTGGACGAGCTCCATCTCCTCGTACTCGGGGGCGAGGGCGGACTTGGTGCCGGAGAACACCAGGGGGAGCGCCTTGTCCGTGATGGGGAGGCCCTCCTGGTTGAAGCCGAAGGCGTCGGACTCGTCGGCGGGCAGGCCCCCGCCGTCGGAGCCGTTTGAGCAGGCCGCCACGAGGCCGGAGGCAGCCAGAGCCGCGATTCCGGTGAGGATGCTGCGTCGCTTGATCATCATTGATGTGTCCTTTCGGGAGGGTGGGTTCACTTGAGGGCGCCGAGGGTGGCGCCCTTGACGAAGTACTTCTGGAGGAAGGGGAAGATGATGAGCAGCGGCACCGTGGAGACGACGATCATTCCGTACTTGATCAGCTCGCCCAGGCGCTGTGCCGCTGCGTAGGAGTCGATGGATCCGGTGTCGAGCGAGGCCGAGGCCTGCGACTCGACGAGCACGTTGCGCAGCACCAGCTGGAGGGGATACATCGTCTCGTCGTTGAGGTAGATCATCGCGTCGAAGTAGGAGTTCCAGTACGCCACGATGTGGGTCATCGCCATCAGCGCGATGAGCGGCTTGGTCAGGGGAAGGGCGATACCGAAGAAGAACCTGAAGTCGTTCGCGCCGTCGATCTGGGCAGCCTCCCTCAGCTCCGGGGGGACGTTGGTCTCGAAGAAGGTCCGGGCGATGATGAGGTTCCAGACGCCGACGGCGCCTGGAAGGATGACGGCCCACATGGTGTCGAGCAGCCCGAGGTCGCGCACCACGAGGTAGCGGGCGATGAGGCCGCCGTCGAAGAACATCGTGATGACGAACAGGATCATGAAGAGGCTGCGGCCCGGCATGTCGCGGCGGGACAGCGCGTACCCCGTCGTCAGTGTCACCGAGACGCTGACCAGGGTGCCGACGCCGGTGTAGAGCAGTGAGTTGCCGAAGCCGCGGAGCATCGCGTCGTTGGCGAACAGCGTCTCATACCCCTCGAGGGTGAATCCCTGGGGAAGGAGCCAGACTCTGCCCTGTGCGATGAGGTTGGGGTCGCTGACGGATGCGATGACGATGAAGTACAGCGGGTAGATGATCATCAGGACGGCGATCACGAGGATGCCGATGCTGACGATGTTGAACAGCGGATCGGCCATGCGGGTGGCGAACCCGTCTCGGGGCTTCGCCAGTGACGACGCCGGGGGCAGGGGTGCAGTGGTCGTGGTCATGTGGCTCACCAGAGAGAGGATTGGTTGGCCTTCTTGGCGACGAAGTTGAACGTCACGAGAAGGATGAGATTGAGCACCGAGTTGAACAGCCCGATGGCGGCCGAGTAGCTGAACTGCGCCTGCTGGAGGCCGGCCTTGTACACGTAGGTGTTGATGATCTCGGAGGTCTCGAGGTTGAGCGGGGTCTGCATCAGGTAGACCTTCTCGAACCCGAGGTTGAAGATGCTGCCGATGGCCAGGACGAAGAGGATCGTCACCACGGGCAGGATGCCGGGGATGTCGATGTGCCAGATCCGCCGGAACTTGTTGGCGCCGTCCATCTTGGCCGCCTCGTGCAGGGAGGGGTCGATGGCGGTGAGTGCCGCGAGGTAGATGATCATCGAGAAGCCCGCGTTCTGCCAAACGTCCGAGCCGATGTAGAGGGGTCGGAACCAGTCCGGGTCGCCCATGAAGAAGACGGGCTCGCCGCCGGAGAGCTCGATGACGTTGTTGACGATCCCGGCGCCCGGGCTGAAGAGCAGGAAGATCATGCCCACCACGACCACGACGGAGATGAAGGACGGCGCGTAGAGGACGGTCTGCACCATCTTCTTGAACCGCGGCGAGGAGAGCTGGTTGACGATCAGCGCCAGGACGATCGGCACCGGGAAGGCGACGAGCAGGCCGACGGTGTTGATGGTCAGGGTGTTGACCAGGAGCTCCTCGAACTGGAACGAGTTGATGAACCGCTCGAAGTGCATGAGCCCCACCCAGGGGCTGCCTGTGAAGCCGTCAGCCGGGTTGTAGTTGCGGAACGCGATCTGCGCGCCGTACATCGGCCAGTACTTGAAGATGATCAGGTAGATAAGGCCGGGAGCAAGTAATACGTATAACTGCCACGAGCGAAGGATCGACGTGCGGCGCGAGACGCGTCTTCGCGGGGGAGGGGGCGCATCGGCTGCGCCGGTCGGAAGGGTTGGTGGGGTGGCGGTGGTGGTTGTCATGCGGGCACCTTTGCGAGCGCGACGGAATCGCGGGTCTGAAGGGAACATTCGACGGCGAGCCGCTTCGGCGCTGAGCTCCGGCTCAGCACTTCGGCGACCGCGAGGCGCCCCATCTCCACGAGCGGGAGCTGGAACGTCGTGAGGCGCGGGGAGAACATCGGGGTCAACAGTGACTGGTTGTCGAAGCCGACGATGCTGACATCGTCGGGGACGGAGAGGCCGAGCTGGTAGGCGGCGTGGTAGGTGCCGAGCGCCGTGCGGTCGTTGCCGCAGAAGATGGCGGAGGGGCGGTCTGCCTGGCGCAGAAGCTCCGCGCCGAACGCGAGCCCGTCCTCATAGGCGCCGTTGCCGTAACGGACCTGGCGTGGGTCCAGTACGAGCCCGGCGTCGGCCAGGGCGTCGGTGAACCCCTGAAGGCGGCCGGCGGCGGCGGGGAGCGACGAGCCCTCGGGGCCGATGTTGATCATGGCGAAGCGACGGTGGCCGGCGTCGAGGAGGACCTCGGCGGCCGCGCGGCCACCGGCCACCTCGTCGGGGAAGATGCTGGTGACCGAGCCGGTCAGGTCCTGCGAGTTCACGCAGACGGTGGTGGTCGCGGCCAGCGTGGCTGGGAGCTCGAAGCGGCGGTGATACATGGACGCGTAGATCACGCCGGCCACGCGGTAGGACTGCATCATGGAGATGGCCGCCCTCTCGAGGCGCGGATCACCGGTGGTGTCGACGGTGAGCAACACGTACCCCTGCCGCCAGGCCTCCTGCTGGGCGCCCAGGATCATCTCGCCGGCGAACGGGGTAGTGGCCACCTCGTCTCCGATGAGGCCGATCAATCGCGACTTGCCCTCGCGGAGGACCTTGGCGTGGACGTTGGTCCGGAAGCCGAGATCCTTGGCGGCGTCGAGGACGCGCTGGGCGGTGGCGGCGGAGACACGCCCGGACTGGGTCCCGTTGAGCACCATGGATACCGTGGCCTGCGACACGCCGGCGGCTGCGGCGACATCGTTCATGGTGGGCTGGTTCTCCATCGAACACCTCCTCGGGGGTTATGCGTATAACGAGACATTAGACGCACTCGGCTTGTGTGTCAACCCCTGGGTTCTGCCGCGTTGGTCCCCAGCCAATCAGCCCCCTGGGGGGCGGGGTCAAGGGGCCGGCGCGGCCGTTGTGCCTCTAGATCGCACTCTTGGCTCTGCAGTGGGTCGAGGGTCGATCTGGAGGAACGCAGGCCGCGGAATCCTCCGCCGGGTCCATGGCTCGGCTGCATTTGAGCGCGCTGATCTACCGTCTCGGATCGTTGGCCGGTCAGGTCCAAGGACGCCGGCATCCGCTCAGAGAAACTCCAGGATGGCCGCAACCGTTTCGGCCTGGGCCTCCTCGCGGGTGACCTCAGCAGTGCCGTCGCCGCTCTGCGGTCCGTAGTTCCCGAAGTGGGCGTGGACTCCGCCGTCGATCACGACGAACTCGGTGTCGGCGGGGAGGTTCGCCCTGCTCGCGTCGACGTCGGCGGGAGTGGCGAGGCCGTCGTTCCTCCCCGACACGCTGAGCACGGACAGGTCCGACCCGGAGAGGTCGCCGATGGGGAACGACCCGAGCAGGATCAGGCCCGCGGCGCCGTCGTCGACGGCCTGCTGTGATCCCACCGCTCCGCCCAGCGAGTGACCTGCCACCACCCATTCAGCGACGTCCGGAAATGCGGCCTCGGCACGCGTGACCACCCGGGCGCGAGGAAGGCGATCCCGAGCGGCGGCTTGGCGATGTAGACGGGGTGGCCGGCCTGCGCCAGGGGAGTGAGGAGGGGGATGTAGGCGCGCGGGTCCACCAGGGCGCCGGGGATGAACGCGACGCCGGCGCCCTGCGGCTCCGCGTCGGCGGCGGGGTCGAGGCGGATCGAGGTGGAGTCCGAGGTGAGCACCACTCCCGGTGGGTTCTCGATGCTCGCCGCGTCCTCGACATCGACGGGATACGGCGCCAGCCAGAAGGTCGCGGCGGCGAAGCCGGCGCCCAGCGCGGCGGCGGCCCAGCGCCGGATCGTCCGTGCGGTGCCTGGCTTCGGCGTCGAGCCCCTGGCGCCCCACCAGAGCAGGCTCGCTCCGAGGGTCGCGGCGATGACCAGCCACAGCAGGTAGGCCCAATGCCCGGCCACGACGGCGCCGCCGGCCTTCAGCACGCCGGCCACGACCGCCACCACAAGAGTCGCGCCCGGCAGTATTCGCGTCCACACCATTGCGCAACCGTAGCCGCGACCCTCGGCGCAGGTGTGAAGCGTCCAGCCGCGGGGCAGCAGGCCCCAGTCCTGCTCACGGCCTGCGATCCGACCCTTCGAGACATCCCACGATCGCTGCGCGATGCGGGATTCCTCAGGGAGCGATGGTGGGGTGGGCAGGGAGGTGCCCACTGGCGGCGATTTACCGCGGGAGATGCTCCCCATGAGGCCCAGCCAGCAGCGTCAGGAGCGCGGCGAGCTGGTCCTGCTCGGCCGGCGACAGCACCGCGAAGTACTCCTCGGAGCGTTCCTTGCGCTGCGACATCACCGCGTCGTGGATCTCCAGGCCGGTCGGGGTGGGGGCGACGATGACCGCGCGGCGATCGCCCGGGTCCGGGGTGCGGTCGACGAGGCCTGCAGACTCCAGCTGGTCCACCACCTCGGTGGCTGAGCGCGGCGCGATCCGCAGCCGCTCCGCCAGGTCCTTGAGGCGCAGGCCGCCGTCGGCACGCGCCAGCGTGTGCAGCGCGCGCCACTGGAACGGCGTGATCTCCCACGGCGAGAGCTGGTCAGCCCAGGAGCTCCGCAGCCCGCGGAAGGCTGCGTGAAACAGCGAGCCCAGGTCCTGCGGCTCGTGAGCCGGGTGCGAGGTGTCCATCTCGCCAGCCTACTGCAGAGTTGCCCTCCAGCCTCATAGTGAGGTAACCTCAGTAATGCGTGCGAACCACTCCACGCCTTTCTCGCAGGAGGTCGATGCCTCATGGCAGCACCCCACACTTCACCCGGCGGCGGGTCCGAAGGCGGGCGCGGTCCGGCCCGGGTCAACCCCGCTGACAAGCGCCAGCTCGCCCAGCACCCCGTCGATCTGCGGCGCGTCGCCGCCCTCTTCGCCCCCCACAAGCTCACGATCCTCATCGTCGTGCTGCTGATCAGCGCGTCCTCGATCGTCGGCCTCGCGCAACCGTTCCTCGTCCGAGGCGTCATCGACGACGCCCTCCCCAACCGGGACCTCGGCCTGCTCGGCCTCCTGACCGGCGCGATGGTCGCGGTGGCGGCCGTCACGGCCAGCATCGGCGTGATCCAGACCTGGCTCGCCACCCGGATGGGCCAGCAGGTGATGCACAGCCTGCGCACGTCGCTGTTCACCCACCTGCAGCGTCAGTCGCTGGGCTTCTTCACCCGCACCAGCGGCGGCGACGTCCAGTCCCGTCTCACCCACGACATCTCCGGCATGCAGTCCGTGGTGACCAGCACCGCCACGTCGGTGGCCTCCAACCTCACCACCGCCGTCGCCACCGCCGCCGCCATGGTGGCGCTCTCGCCCCGGCTGTCGCTGATCTCCCTGGTGGTTCTCCCGCCGGCCATCTTCCTCAGCCGTCGCGTCGCCCTGCTGCGCCGCGACATCACCAGCCAGCGCCAGCGCGAGCTCGCCACCCTGCACACGCAGGTGGAGGAGGGGCTGTCCGTCTCCGGGATCCGGCTGGCCAAGACGCTCGGCACCACCGGCCGCAACGGGGAGCTGTTCACCGAGTCTTCTGACCGCCTCGTCGGCTTGGAGTTGCGCTCGCAGCTCGCCGGTCAGTGGCGGATGGCGACGATGGGCATCATCTTCGCGGCCATCCCGGCCGCCATCTACCTCGCCGCCGGCTTCCCCGCGGTCTCGGGCGGCATGACCATCGGCACGCTGGTGGCGTTCACCGCGCTGCAGACGAGCGTGTTCCGGCCCGTGATGGGCCTGCTCAATGTCGGGGTCCAGTGGGTCACCGCGACCGCTTTGTTCAGCCGGATCTTCGAATTCCTCGACCTTGTCCCCGAGGTCCAGCCGCCTGCCCGCCCCGTCCGCCTGGACCCCTCGGCGGTCCGCGGGGAGGTGCGCTTCGAGGGCGTCGCCTTCTCCTACGGCGACGGTGCCCCCGTGCTGCGAGGCATCGACCTGGCCATCCCCGCCGGCACCACCACCGCCGTCGTCGGGCCCACCGGGTCCGGGAAGTCGACGCTCGGCGCCCTCATCCCGCGCCTCCACGACCCCTCCGTCGGCCGGATCACCATCGATGGCGTTGATGTACGTGACATCGCGCCCGAGGACCTTGCGGGCATCGTCGGCGTGGTCAGCCAGGAGACCTACCTCGTGCACGCCACGGTCCGGGAGAACCTCCTCCTTGCTGACCCGGCTGCCGCTGAGGACCGCCTGTGGGAGGTGTTGGAGTCGGCGCGGATCTCGGCGCTCATCGCCGGCCTGCCCGACGGTTTGGACACCATGGTGGGCGCGCGCGGACACCGCTTCTCCGGCGGCGAGCAGCAGCGGCTGGCCATCGCCCGGACCATCCTGCGCAACCCCCGGGTCCTGGTGCTCGACGAGGCCACCAGCGCTCTGGACAACACCACCGAGGCCGAGGTCCAGCAGGCCCTCGACCGGCTGGCCGAGGGCCGCACCACCCTGACGATCGCGCACCGCCTCTCCACCGTCGAGCATGCGGAGCAGGTGGTGGTCCTCGAGGCCGGCCGGATCGCGGAGCGTGGCACCTACGCGGGGCTGCTCGCCGCGGGCGGTGCCCTCGCCAGGTTGGCCGCCCGCCAGCGGGCCGAGCAGGTCAGCGTGGACGAGGCCGGCGGGGGGCTCGCCCACGCGGCGTGAGCGTGGCCTGGCTCCTCAGGCGTCGCGTCTGCGGAGCAGGAATCCCGCGATGACGAACGTTACGGCGATGTAGGCCATGAAGACGCCGAAGCCAGCCCAGGGACCCAGCGCCTGAGGCGCGCCGTCGACGACGGCGGTGACCTCGGGCGCGACGATCCTCTCCCCGGCGATCGCGGGCAGGTACGGGTAGCTCGCAATGAACCAGTCCGACGTCATCATCAGCAGCTGCCACAGGCTGGTGAGCATCAGCAGGACGGCGAGCGTGAGCGTCAACGCGCCCGCGGTGCGCCGGATGATGGCCCCGATTCCCAGCCCGAGCAGCCCCACCCCCGCGAGGTACAGCCCGCTTCCCCAGAAGATCCTCTGGACCTCCGGGTCGGTGAGGGGAGCTGCGCCGTCAGCGCCGAGCAGTGGGTAGCTGGCCAGGTAGGACACCGTGACGCCGGCGATCCCCAGGAGAAATCCGACGACGGCCACGAGAACCGCCTTGGCTCCGAGCGCTGAGAGCCTGGTGGGGACCGCGGCGAACGTGGAGCGGATCATGCCGGTGCCGTACTCGCCGGTGATCGTCAACACTCCGAGCACAGCGACGACGACCTGGGCGAACGTGTAGCCCATGCCGATCGCCATCCGCCCGTCCGGGCCCCCGTCGCCCTCGGTCATCGTGGCGGCGAACCCCGTCAGGACGGCCATCAGCAACATGGCCACCAGCGTGGCGGCCACCGTCCAGTAGGTGGAGCGCAAGCTCCACATCTTGATCCACTCCGAGTGCAGCACCCGGATGAACGAGACCGGTTTGACCGGCACCCGTGAGGTGGAATCGGAGCGGCTGATGAGGTCGGTGTTCATCGGAGTTCCTTCGTGGTCGTTGTCTGGTACTCGACCTCGTCGCGGGTGAGGGAGAGGTAGGCGTCCTCGAGTGAGGGATGTTGGGGTGTCAGTTCGTGCAGGGCCAGTCCCTGACCTGCGGCGAGGTCGCCGATCTGCGCGCAACTCAGCCCCTCGACGGACAACTGGGTGGGCCCCAGTGTGGTGACGGTCGCCCCGTTCGTGGCGAGGAGTTCTGCGACGCTCGCCCCGCGAGGGGCGACCACCCGGACGACTGTCTGGGTTGCCGAGGCGATCACGTCGCGGATGGGGCCGGAGGCGATGATCCTCCCGCGGCCGATCACGAGGAGTTCATCGGCGGTCTGGGACATCTCGCTCATCAGGTGCGACGAGATGAAGACCGTCCGTCCTTCAGCTGCCAGTTGCCGCACCATCGTGCGGACCCACTTCACGCCCTCGGGGTCGAGTCCGTTGACCGGCTCGTCGAGGATGAGCGTCTCCGGGTCGCCCAGCAGGGCGGCGGCGATCCCCAGCCTCTGACCCATGCCCAGGGAGAACCCGCCCACCCGCTTGTCGGCCACGGCGTCGAGCCCGGTCATCCCGATCACCTCGCGGACGCGACGTGACGGGATGGCGTGGGTGGCGGCCATGGCGCGCAGGTGGTGGTAGGCGCTTCGGGCGGTGTCCACGGCTCTGGCGTCGAGCAGCACCCCCACCTCCCGCAGCGGAGCCGCGTGGGCGGCGTAGGGCTTGCCGTTGACGGTGACTGAACCCGCCGTCGGCCGGTCGAGGCCCACGATCATGCGCATCGTGGTTGATTTGCCCGCGCCGTTGGGGCCCAGGAAGCCGGTCACCGTCCCCGGCCGCACCTGGAACGACACACCGTCGACAGCCGTCTTGTCCCCGTAGCGTTTGGTGAGCCCTCGCGCTTCGATCATCATTCTCCTTCGTGGAACCGGGTGGCGCAGGGGGCGGCCACCGTGTACTTCGACGCTACGGCGATGGCCCGCGGCACACATCGCCCCGGGGGCCGTGCTTCACCCGGCCGCACCTACGCCTCCCGGGCCAGGGTCTCCACCTGGAGGTGGACGCGGGCTTGACGGGGGTACCCCTCCAGGCCGGTTCCCCGTCGGACCCCGCCCGCCCCGGAAGGGTCTGAGAGGATGGTTGGGGACAGCTCCCGAATCGACCCGCACCCACCGCAAGGCTTGTCATGACCGAATCGACGGCGTCCAGCCCGACGACGGCGCGGGCGCGCGCCTGGCTGACCGCCTCCCCGCGACGGATGGACCTGCTGAGCGCCGGCACGCTGCTGGTGCTGGCCGCCGTGACCAGCACCGCGCCCGGGGTCGACCTGTCCGCCACTGAGTTGACGGTCGCGGTGGCCGGATCCGTCATCCAGTCGGCGGCCCTCCTGTTCCGCCGTCGCGCCCCGCTGGTCGTGCTCGCGGTGAGTGTCGCGGTGCTCGTGGTGACAGCGGTCGTCACCGGTGATCCGGTTGCCTCGGAGCTCGGCGTGGCCTTCGCGGTCTACGGCGTCGCGACGCAACGCCCACCTGCCGTGACCTGGGCAACGTGGGCGGCCGCCCTCGGGGCGGCATTCGTGACCTACCTGGCGAGGCTGCGGCCACCCGTCGGCGCTGAGCCTCCAGGCTCGTCGGAGCTTTTGCTGACCACGATGGTGGGACTGGTGCTGGTCACGGTCGTTGCCCTCGCGCTGGGGCTCACCGTGAGGGGGCACCGGGGACAGGTGGCTGCCCTGGAGGAGCGGGCCCGGCAACTCGCGCTCGAGCAGGAGCAGCGCGAGCAGCTGGCCGCGGCGGCCGAGCGCACGCGGATGGCCCGGGAGATGCACGACGTCGTCGCGCACTCGGTGGCGGTGATGGTGGCTCTCGCCCACGGTGCAGCCGCGTCCTTCGACAACCGCCCGGACCGGGCGCGCGAGGCCCTGGACGAACTCAGCAGCACGGGCCGGGCGGCATTGGCCGACATGAGGCGCATCGTCGGCCTGCTGCGCGACGAGCAGCCCGCTCCGCCGGGGGCTGACGCGGCGGGCACCGCCCACGAGCGACCGGCCGCTGACACTCTTCCCGCCCTGGTGGAGACGTTCGACAAGGCAGGGTTGCCGGTCGTTCTCGTGGAGCGGGGTCCGGCGCTCCCGAAGGACCCGCACCTCCGCCACGCGGTCTTCAGGGTTGTCCAGGAGTGCCTCACCAACGTGCTGCGGCATGCCCCTGACAGCGGACGCGTCCAGGTTCGTCTGGACAGGGCGCAGGATCATGTGACGATCGTGGTCGTCAATGCACGGGGCCGCGGCGAGACGGAGCCCACCGGTGCCGGGTACGGCCTGGCGGGGATCCGGGAGAGGGCGGCCGCCTTCCGTGGGACGGTGACCACAGGGCCAACGTCGGCAGGCTGGCAGGTCACCACCACGCTGCACTACGAGGAGGAGAGCTGATGAACGACCATTCCGACCCCGCATCACGTCCCGTCCCCAACCCCATCCGGGTGCTGCTGGTCGACGACCAGGCGCTCGTCCGGATGGGTTTCCGTCTTGTGCTGGAGTCGCAGCAGGATCTCGAGGTGGTAGGTGAAGCTGGTGACGGCGACACCGCGGTCGCCCTCGCCCACCAGCTCGGTCCAGACGTTGTCCTCCTTGACGTGCAGATGCCGGGACGCGACGGGATCCAGGCCACCGCGTTGATCACCGAACAGGTCCCTGCCTCGCGAGTGCTGATCCTCACCACGTTCGACCTGGACGAGTACGTCTACGCGGCGTTGCGGGCGGGCGCAAGTGGATTCCTGCTCAAGGACGCCCTGCCCGCAGAGATGATCTCAGCCGTCCGTGCCGTCGCCGCCGGCGATGCCGTCCTCTCGCCGCGGATCACCAAGCGACTCCTGGAGAAGTACGCCCAGCAGCTCCCACTCCCCAGCGCGGACAGGGACCAGATACGTCGACATCCGCGCCTGGCCAGTCTCACCGAGCGCGAGTTCGACGTCCTGGCCCACGTGGCGCGGGGCCTGACGAACGCGGAGATTGCGTCACACCTCGGCGTCTCCCCGGCCACGGTCAAGACCCACGTCGGCAGCATTCTGACCAAACTCGGAGTGCGGGACCGGGTCCAGGCGGTCATCATCGCCTACGAGACCGGGCTGGTGGCCTCGAGCTAGACCCGGGATCCGGACCTCGCACGGCACCCCTTTCTTGAGTGGGGATTGGGGGAGGGTAGACCGTCCTTGGTCCCACACGCTGCAAGGTGGTCCCAGCCCCGGGGTGGCCATGACCTCAGACCGACGATTTGGATACCCCCTGGGGTATGGCATACTGGTGGTGTGAGTACTTCAGGACACGACATCGCGCCCCGGACGCACCAGGTTCTGGGCGACGTGACGGTCGCGGCCAGCGGGCCGGCCTATTGGCGGGCGGCCTGGTCGCGGCGTCACACGGTGGCGGCGCTCGCCTCGGCCACGGCCCTGTTCGTGGCCTTGATCTCTGCCCGTCAGAATGCGCTGGGTGTTGATGCCCTGCCCGGCGCACTGGACCTGATCGGCCTGTCGCTGGCCGCGCTGATCGGCGCTGTCACGCTGGCCACCTACATTCCGCCTGTCGGGGTTGCCGCACGCGAGCACCTCACGGGCGGCTCATGCGGGATCATCCCGGCCGCGGCCACCCTGCTGGCTCCGGTCATGCTCGCTCAGGCCCCGGCCACCCTGTTCCCGATGGTGGTGCTCCTGGCCTGCTACGGCATGGCCGCCGCCAAGCGCATCACCGACCACGCATCCTGCTGATCAATCCCCTCGAAAGGAACCCCCATGCCCACTCTTGAACTGACCTCCGAGAACTTCGAATCCACCGTGACCAGCGAGGGGATCACCTTCGTCGACTTCTGGGCCGACTGGTGCATGCCCTGCCGCGCCTTCGCCCCCGTCTTCGAGAAGGCCGCCGACGCCCACCCCGATGTCCGCTTCGGCAAGGTGGACACCGAGGCCGAGCGCTCGCTCGCCGGCGCCGCGGAGATCTCCGCCATCCCCACCCTGATGGCCTTCCGTGACGGGATCCTCGTGTTCCGCCAGTCCGGCGCCCTGCCGGCGAAGGCCCTCGAAGAGGTCATCGACGCCATCGAGGCGCTCGACATGGACGACGTCCGCCGCCAGCTCGACGAGGCACAGGCCGCCGAGGCCCAGCTCGACGAGGCACAGCGCGCCTGACCCGCACGAATCATGCCCGCCCGCCGCGGGTTCGCGGCTGGGCGGGCATGATCTGTCTCAGGAGGTGCACCCCATGAGCTATGCACTGCGAATCGACCTGGAGCGCCCGTTCGACGAGGCCGTGGCCATGATCAAGGAGTCGCTCGCCGAGAGCGGGTTCGGGATCCTCACCGAGATCGATCTGAAGAAGACCCTGAAGAACAAGATCGACGTCGACATCGAGGACCAGGTGATCCTCGGCGCCTGCAACCCGCGCTTCGCCTACCGCGGCATTCAGGTGGAGCCGTCGCTCGGGTTGCTGTTGCCCTGCAACGTGGTGGTCCGGCACAGCGCCGGCGTCACGGTGGTGGAGACGATCGACCCGGAGACGATGGTGACCCTGACCGGAAACCCGGAGATGGAAGCCGTGGCGCTCGAGGTCCGGGCCGGCCTCAAGGCGGCGTTGGAGCGGGTCGCGGCGTCCTGACCCATCGTCAGGCGAGGGGGCCGAGGAGGAACTGACTGAGTCGCTGGTTCGGCAGGTCCGCGTCGCCGTGCTGGGTCCCGAAGGCCGTCGTGGCGTCGGTTCCGCAGAGCGGGATGATCCGCTCCGGACCACCGGGGTGCTGCGGGATCCAGTCCGTCACGTCGTAGACGAACCCGTTGACCGCCACCCAGCACGACTCCGCCGTGTTGTTCGCCTCGACCGTCGCCATCGAGTAGCCCTCCTCGGGCACGAACGTGCTGGTGGCCGGCGGCGTGCCGATCCGCGACGGCGTTGAGCTGGGCTCCGGCGCTGGCGTGCTCGCAGGGGAGGCGCTGGTCACCGCCGGCGCGGAGGATATTGACGGCGTCACTGAGGGCACAGAGGCTGACGCGCTCGGCGACACAGTCGCGGCCGGCGACGCCACGACCCCGCCCCACACCGCCGTCGCGCCCGAATGGCCGGCGCCCACGGTGAGCACCAGGATCACCACCGACAGCACCGCCGCGACCCACCCCAGTGCGCCCTGCGCCGCCGTCGGCTCCTCCTCGTCACTGTGGACCCACCACAGCCACCCCCCGGCGAGGACGAGGTAGGCCACGGAGGTGAACGCCAGCGCCGTGCCCCAGGTCTGATGCGTGGCAGGCAGGCCCACGCGCTCGGCCAGCGCGTTGCCGGCGAGCATCGCCACCACCGCCGAAGCCGACCCCACAGCCAGCAGGCCGAGCAGCACCAGTGCAAACCGTGGACGCCACCTCGGGACCGCGGCCAGGGCGATCACACCCAGCGCGACGAGCGGCAGGAGTACCACCACCGCGTGCACCACCAGCGGATGGAGAGGCAGGCCCAGCACGGTATCCAGCATGCAGAAAGGGTAGTCGGGACCACGTCGAGAAGGAACACCCCGCCGCCCGCGATCCGGCCGAGGACCCGCCCGTGTTGGTCCGCATTCCGCGACAGTGGACAATGGCCCCATGAAGAGAGCAGCAGACGAGCAGGGACTCGACGTCTTGGACGACGGCACCCCGCCTAGGCACAAGCGCCGCCGCGGCCCCATGTTCGCGCTTCTCATGGCCTGCATCGGGGTGCTGGTGCTCGCGCTGGGCGTCGCCGGGTACTACGCGGTCCGGGGCCTCTCGGCCCTGGACTCCATCGACCGCGACCAGCAGCTGACGCCCCAGGACTACGAGGGACGCCCGGAAGCGGCCACCCCCGCGCCCGCCGCGTCGGGCGAGGCCCAGACCGCGGCCCCCCTCAACTTCGTCCTCATGGCCAGTGACTCACGCGGCGACATCGAGGAGGGCCGAAGCGACTCCCTCATGATCGCCCACGTCACCGGCGACCGGCAGGCCGTCTACCTGGTGTCCTTCCCCCGCGACATGTGGGTGGACATCCCCGGACACGGCAAGGGCAAGATCAACTGGGCCTACTCCTTCGGCGGCCCCCAGCTGACCGTCCGCACCCTGGAGCAACTCACCGGGGTCCGGATGGATCACACGGTCCTGATCGACTTCGAGGGCTTCATCCAACTCGTCGACTCCGTCGGCGGCATCAACGTCTACAACCCGTGGGCCACCGAGCAGAACCCCGGCACCCGGTTCGAGGAGGGTGAGATCCACCTCGACGGCGAGCGCGCTCTGATCTACGTCCGCGAGCGCTACCCGCTCCCCAACGGCGACCTGGACCGCGCCTACCGGCAGCGCACCGTCGTCAAGGCCATCATCCGCGAGATCATGACGCCTGCCACGCTGGCCAACCCCGTCACCTTCTCCAACGTGGTGGGCCAGATGGCGGACACGATGACCGTCGATGACGGCATGACCAACCAGTTCGTCACCGATCTCGCGCTGTCCATGCGGCTCACCGGGACGGGTTCGATCGGCATGCTGCAGGCGCCTGTTTCCGGCACGGGCATGGTGGGCAGCCAGTCGGTGGTGGTCGTGGATGACGACGGCCTGGCCGAGCTGTCGCGGGCCCTCGCCGAGGACACCATGGACGAGTACCACGCCGCGAACCTCGACGGGTCGTTGGGCGAGGTGGCCGAGGTCGACCCAGAGGAGTGAGCCGCCCGCCGCGCCGCCGCTGGTGGGCCCTCGGGCTCGCCGTCGCACCCGCCGTCCCCATCGGATGGCTGGTGTTCGTGGCCGACGGCTGGACGATCAACAGGCTCGTGGTGGACATCTGGAGCCGGGCCGTGGCGTTGGGCGCGGACCTCACACCGGAGCAGACCGACGGCGTCCTCAACACCCTGATGCTGCTCCCGTCGGCCTTCTTCGCCTCGCTTTGGCTGCCGCGCGTGCGGTGGTGGGTCTGGGTGGCGCTCGGGGCGGGGGCCTCGGTGGCGATCGAGACGGTTCAGTACTTCACCGACCGCGACGCAAGCGGCCACGACCTGGCCTTCAACACCCTCGGCGCTGCCTTGGGCGCCCTCGCCGGCGCCGCCGTGAACAGGGCCGCGGCGGATGGGTCAGGTCTCGTCGAGCGCCCGGTCGGTGTACTCCGGAAGGAACCAGGCGGCAACCATCGCCATGCTGAACATCACGCCGAAGAGGGCGAAGAGCGCGGGGCGGCCGAAGCCGGCCACGATCCACGGGACCAGTAGCGGAGCCAGCATCGCCGCGATCCGGCCGAAGGCCGTCGCGGCCCCGGCCCCGGAGGCGCGCATCGCGGTCGGGTACACCTCGGGGGTGATGGCGTAGAGGGCGCCCCAGGCACCCAGGTTGAAGAACGACAGGATGCAGCCGGCCGCCAGCGTGATGGCGAAGGCCGCGGACTCCGAGCCGGGCGCCACGGATTCGGCCACCTGGGGGGCCATGCCGAACGCGAGGGCGCCCACCACGGAGCCGCCGAGGAACGTCACCAGCGTGGGCCGGCGGCCCCACACCTCCACCAGCACCGCCGCGACCGCGTAGCCAGGCAGCTGGGCCAGCGTCATGTACAGCGTGAACTCGAACGACTTCACCAGCGTCATGCCGCCGTCGTAGAGCAGCGTGGGCAGCCAGATGAACGCGCCGTAGTAGGCGAAGTTGATGCCGAACCAGGTCAGCCACAGCGCGACGGTGCGGCGCTTGAACCTGTCCCCCCACAGCTCGCTCTTGTCGACGACGACCGCCTGGAGCGTGACGTCGGGGGCCTTCGCGTCCTCCGGGACGGTGACGCCCGCCTCGCGCTCGAAGTCCGCGACGACGGCCTCGGCCTCGGCGTGGCGGCCCTTGCCCTCCAGGAATCGGACGGACTCGGGCAGGCCGTAGCGGATCACCAGGGAGTAGGCGGCCGGCACGGCGCCGAAGGCCAACGCCCACCGCCAGCCGTTCTCGTTGGGCACCACGAAGAATCCGATGGTGGCCGCAGCGAGCCAGCCGACTGCCCAGAACGACTCCAGCGCCACCACCACGCGCCCTCGGATCCTGCGGGGCGCGAACTCGCTGACCAGGGTGGAGGCCACCGGCAGCTCGGCGCCCAGGCCGAGGCCGACGATGAACCGGAAGATGATCAGCGCGGCCAGCCCGCCGGAGAGTGCGGAGAGGCCGGTTGCCACGCCGTAGACGAGCAGGGTCAGAGCGAACACCTGCCTGCGGCCGATGCGGTCCGCGAGCAGCCCTCCGAGCGAGGCGCCGAACGCCATGCCGACGAACCCCACCGATCCCAGCAGCGACAGCTCCCCGCCGGTGAGGCTCCACTCCTGGGCCAGCGCGGCCATGATGAAGGAGATCAGTCCGATGTCCATCGCGTCGAGCGCCCATCCGACGCCGGAGCCGAAGAGGAGCTTGTTGTGCTTCCGGGTGTAGGGCAGCTCGTCGAGGCGTTGCGTGCGCGTGAGGAGACCAGACATGCCCGCAGTCTAGGGAGCGCGGGACCCTGGTGTGCGGCCGCGGCCAGGCGTGATCCCGCGCGGCGGGCGGTGGGGCAGAATTGGGCCATGCTCACCCTCCGCGGCCTCATCGTCTGTCTGCCCGACGCCCCAACCGACGACCTCGTCGGCGTCGTGGAGGTCCTCATCGAGGAGGGCTTCTCCTTCTTCGCGCTCCCGGTGGGGGCGGACGCCTTTGACGACATGGTGGCCATCTTCGGCGAGCGCGCCACGCTGGGGGCGCTCAGGGTGGCGTCGGTGGACCAGGTCACGGCGGCCTCCGCCGCGGGCGCGCGCTTCGTCTTCAGCGACGTGGCCTCAGGGCGGATCGCGGACGCGGCGTCGGCCCTGGAGCTGCCCTGCTACCTCAGCGCGATGACGCCGACGGAGGTGCGGGCGGCGTTGGACACCTCGGCGACTGGGGTGCTCCTGTACCCCGCTGACGTGATCGGGCACGCCATGGCTCCGCGATTGGCCGAGTTGGGGATGGCGGGTCGCGTGATTCCGCTCGGCGGGCTCGGCGCCTACGCCGCGGGGGAGTGGGGGAAGGCCGGGGCGGCAGCCGCGTGCGTGGACAACGCGCTGCTGGGCGACGCCGTGAGCGGCGGCTCGCTGTCCATGCTGCGTGACCGGTGCGGCTCCTTCCTCACCGTCGAGAAGGCGATGGCCGGTAGGGCCTAGAGATCCTCCGGCATGGCCCGTGCAGGGCGCTGGCCCGGGGGCGCCTCGCCGGCCGGATCTGGGCCGAGCATCCCGTGCAGCGTCTCGGTCTGGCTCAGCGTGTCGTCGAGGAAGTCGATGGAGGTGCCCTCGTCGTCCCCGAGTCGAGAGGCCTTCGCGCCACGGAAGACCATGACCGCCGTGGCGATGAGGGCGGACCCGCCCACCACGACGGAGGCCACGAGGAACCAGGAGACGGGGCCGATGGCATCGGTCGGGGTCGTGGCAGGGGTGGTGTCATCCTCGGAGGGTGAGGGCGAGGCCGACGGTGTGGGCGTGGCAGAGGTCGACGGGGTGGGTGAGCCCGTGGGGGTGGGGGTCGCCGTGGCCACCACGGTGTGCTCGATGGCGATGGCGGCTTGGGCCTTGGCCGCGCTCAGCTGTGCCGTGCCCGCGAAGGACAGGGTCAGGGTGAGTGTGCCGGCGGGCTGCGCTTCGGGAATCGCATAGAGGGCCTCGTAGGCGCCGGTTGAGGTCGTGACGGTGAAGGACTCGTCGACCTGGCCGCCGGCGTCGGCGACGCTGATGCCGGCGGAGCCGATGCCGTTGCCGTTGGCGTCGGTCAGGCGCCCCGTGATGGTGATCACCGAGCCGTTGACGGCGCCGCCGGGGGCCTGGGCGGTGAGGGTCAGCGCGGCCGGCTTGGCGGGCTCCTGAGTGGCCGCGCCGCCGCCGTCGGTGCCCGGCTGCTGGGTGGCGCCGGGTTGTGTCGCGGTGGGCGTGGGCTTCGGCGTGGCGCCGCCGTCGTTTCCGTCGCCGTCGTTTCCGCCGCCGTTGTTCCCGTCATCGTCGTTGTTGTCGGCTGGCGTGCCCACTGTGATGGTGGTCTCGGCCCGGGCTGGGTCCACGCCGCGCGACCCGCCAAACACGACGGCCACCACGTGCTGACCGGCGGCCAGCGTGTCGGGGAGGTCGAAGTTCATGTCGAACTCGCCGTCGTTGTTGGTGCGGTCGGACTCCATCTCACGCCCGTCCATCGTGGCCACCAGGTCTGCCCGCTTCACCGGGTCTCCCTCCGACGTGAGGGTGCCGGCAATCTCGACCTCATCACCCGCGACCGCAAAACTCGCCTTCAGGGTGGAGGGGGCAGCGTGCGCAGGCAGTGCCAGGAGCGCGAAGAGCGACACGAGGGTCGCGGCCAGGGCTGCGCGCACGGGGGTGGGGAGCATCGATGGTTCCATTCCTGCATCAGGTGGGGGAATCGTATCCGACTGCTGAGGATTTGCTGAGGACGACCACTGGGCCGACGCCGGAACGCGGGCTTGCGTTTCGCCGGTCAACACGTATCCTGAGATGAATCTTAAGGTTTCTTAAAGTTCTCAGGGAATGAGGTGGGCATGGCTGGAGCGCGACGTGCCACGATGCCAGGCGACGACGGCGACGTGGTGGAAGTCGCGGGCTCTGTGCCCGCCCGTCGCGCCGCCGGATCGGCTCCGCGCGGTGCCCTGGTGCGTCGCGTGCTGGCGCCGGTGACCTTCCTCGGTGTGGTGGGCCTGGCGGCTGCGGCCATGGCCCTCCCCGGCACCGAAGCCGGCCTCGAGCTGACGGACCCGAGCCTGGCGGCGTCCAGCCCGTTCGGTGTGTCGCGCAACTATGCCCGCCCGTCGCTCACCGCCCCCGTTTCCCCGACGCCCTCCGCGTCCACGAGCGCCGCCGCGTCGCAGACCCCGTCCGCGACACCGACCGCCTCGACAATCCCCAGCGCGACGGCCGCGGAGGTAGCGGCGACGACCGCGACCGCGAGCGTGCCCGCGGCTGTCGAGACGCCCAGCCCCGAGCCCATGGACTACACCGCCATGCGGGAGGGCGCGGGGACCCGCTACACCACGGCCGGCGTCAACCTCCGCGTCGGTCCCGGCGTGGGCTACGACGCCCGCACCACGCTGAGCGAGGGCAGGTCCGTGCAGATCACCGAGTGGGCCGTCGACGGTTGGCGCCAGGTGGTGTGGTCGGAGAAGTCCGGCTGGATCAAGGAAAGCTTCCTGACCGAGACCAAGCCCGTGGTCGCCGCGGCCCCCTCGAAGACCGCGGCCGCATCCGGCGGCAGCTCGTCCGGATTCTCGACGGAGGCGTGCGCAGCGGCCTCCGGCATCGAGTCCGGGCTCACCTCCCGCACCCGCGCGGTCCTGCGGGCGGTGTGCGCCGAGTTCCCGTCAGTGACCAGCTACGGCGGCTACCGCGCGGACAGCGGCTCGTACCACAGCTCCGGGCAGGCCATCGATGTCATGGTCTCAGGTGAGGCCGGCTGGGAGATCGCCAGGTGGGCGCGTGCCAACGCATCGTCGCTGGGTGTCATCGAGGTGCTCTACGCCCAGAAGATCTGGACCGCACAGCGCTCCGGCGACGGGTGGCGCAGCTTCTCCGACCGCGGGAGCGTCAGCGCCAACCACTACGACCACGTCCACATCAGCGTCCGCTGACCCCGGGGGAGGGTGGGCGTTGAGCAAATGGCACGGTTCGCCTATCCCTTGAACGATCAAGACCCCCTGTTTCCGCGTTGAACCCTCCCATTTGCTCAATGCCCACCCCGGGCCCATGGTCGCGGGCGGAGCAGGCCCCCTAGGCTGGGGTCATGATCACTCCGGTTGACGCCACCACCACTGAAGCCTGGGCGGACCTCCGCATCCTCCACGACGCGCTCCTCCCGGACCTGCGCGGCTGGTTCGAGGCGGACCCCAACAGGGCCGCCGAGCTCACCTTCGACATGGCGGACCTCCACATCGACCTCTCCAAGAACCTCATCAACGAGGACGTCGTCGCCGCCCTCCTGCGGCTCGCCGAGCAGGTCAACCTGGCTGACCGCCGCGACGCCATGTTCGACGGCGAGCGCATCAACGTCACCGAGAACCGCTCGGTCCTCCACACGGCTCTGCGGCTGCCGCGCGAGGCGAGCCTGGTCGTCGACGACCAGGACGTGGTGGCCGACGTCCACGAGGTCCTGGACCGGATGTACGCGTTCGCGGACAAGGTCCGCTCCGGCGAGTGGACGGGCGTCACCGGCCAGCGGATCGAAACTGTGGTCAACATCGGCATCGGCGGCTCAGACCTCGGGCCGGTCATGGTCTACGAGGCGCTCCTGCCCTACAAGCAGGACGGCCTCGAGTGCCGCTTCGTCTCCAACATCGACCCCAACGACTGCGCCGAGACCCTCGCGGACCTCGACCCCACCACCACCTTGTTCATCGTGGCCTCGAAGACGTTCACCACGCTCGAGACCCTCACCAACGCCCGGATGGCTCGCGACTGGTTCCTGTCCAGGCTCGCCGAGGCCGGCGTCGTCGAGGACTCCGACGAGGCCCGCCGCGGCGCCATCGCCAAGCACTTCGTGGCGGTCTCCACCGCGCTGGACAAGGTGGCCGCCTTCGGTATCGACCCCGCCAATGCCTTCGGGTTCTGGGACTGGGTGGGCGGCCGCTACTCGGTGGACTCCGCCGTCGGCCTGCCCGTGGCGATCGCCATCGGCCCGGAGGGCTTCCGCGACTTCCTTGCGGGCTTCCATGCCGTCGACGTCCACTTCCGCACCGAGGTGCCCGAGCGCAACGTGCCGCTGCTCATGGGCCTCATGAACGTCTGGTACGTCAACTTCTGGGGCGCCCACAGCCACGCCGTGTTGCCGTACGCGCAGTACCTGCACCGCTTCGCCGCGTACCTGCAGCAGCTCACCATGGAGTCCAACGGCAAGTCGGTGCGCTGGGACGGTACCCCCGTCACCACCGACACCGGCGAGATTTTCTGGGGGGAGCCCGGCACCAACGGCCAGCACGCCTTCTACCAGCTGATCCATCAGGGCACCCGCCTCATCCCGGCAGACTTCATCGCCGTGGCCAACCCGGCGCACCCCACCCTCGACGGTGACACCGACGTCCACGGCCTCTTCCTCGCCAACTTCTTCGCGCAGACCGCCGCGCTGGCCTTCGGTAAGACGGCCGACGAGGTCCGCGCGGAGGGCACCCCGGAGGCAATCGTGCCGGCCAGGGTGTTCACCGGCAACAAGCCCACCACGTCCATCATGGCGCCGGCCCTCACCCCGTCTGTGGTGGGCCAGCTCATCGCGCTGTACGAGCACATCACGTTCGTGCAGGGCATCGTGTGGGGCATCGACTCCTTCGATCAGTGGGGTGTCGAGCTGGGCAAGAAGCTGGCCATGGAGATCGCGCCGGCGGTGCTGGGCAATGCCGCGGCTCTAGCCAAGCAGGACCCGTCCACCCAGTCGCTCGTGCGCTGGTACCGCGATCATCGCCTCTGAGACGCCGGCCGGGGGGCGTGGCAGACGGCGCCGTGCCGCGTTGATCCTCGGCGCCCTGCTGACCCTCGGGCTGGTCCCCGTGGTGGTCAGCGGCGTGCGGGTGGCCTGGCTGTCCCACGGGCGCACCGCCACGGTCCAGACGGTGCCCGCCCGCGACGTCGGTCTCGTTCTGGGTGCCAAGGCAGACAGGGACAGGCCCTCGGCCTTCCTGGCCGCACGCCTGGACCTTGCGCAGCGGCTCTACGAGCAGGGCAGGATCAAGGCCATCCTGGTCAGCGGTGACGGCATGGCGCGATCCAATCACGAGACCGACGTCATGCGCGACTACCTTGTTGAGCGGGGCGTCCCGGCCGAGAAGATCGTGCAGGACCCCGCTGGGTTCGACACCTACGACTCCTGCGTGCGCGCCCGCGACGTGTACGGGGTGCGGGAGCTCACCGTCATCACGCAGGACTACCACCTGGGCCGGGCCATCGCGATCTGCTCGCTGGTGGGCGTCGACGCGGTGGGTGTGGGGGACACGTCGATGCTGCGCCGCTACCCCCTCAACTGGTTCAAGGGCGTGAGCCGCGAGTGGGCGGCCAACCTCAAGATGGAGTGGGACGTGTTCTCTGCGCGCCGGCCCCAACAGGACCCGCCGGACCCGTCGCTCGGGAGTGCCGTCGAGGCCTGATCGGCTCAGCCTTGACCAACCATCCGCGCGAGGTGGTTCTGGCTTAGAATTCATGCTGTTTACAACGATGGAGGAAACCGTGACGCTCACCCTCACCGACCTGCCCGCCGCCGTCCAGGAGGAGGTGGCGCGCACCCGCGAGATCGTCGCCAAGCTGCACGCAGAGCTGCCCCGCTGGGAGCTCGTGGTCTGGACCGCCGGCAACGTCAGCCAGCGCATCCGCTGCGCCGACGCGATCGGCCAGGAACTGTTCGTGATCAAGCCGTCGGGCGTGTCCTACGACGACCTGTCCGCCGATGCGATGGTGGTCTGCACGCTCGACGGCGTGAAGATCAACGACGGCACGCCCGAGAAGCTGCAGCCCTCGAGTGACACCGCCGCCCACGCCTACGTGTACCGCAACCTGGAGCACATCGGCGGCGTGGTGCACACGCACTCCACCTATGCGACGGCGTGGGCCGCGCGCGGGGAGTCCGTGCCGTGCGTGCTGACCATGATGGCCGACGAGTTCGGCGGAGACATCCCCGTGGGCCCGTTCGCGCTGATCGGGGACGACTCGATCGGCCAGGGCATCGTCGAGACGTTGAAGGACTCCCGCAGCCGCGCCGTCCTCATGCAGAACCACGGCCCGTTCACCATCGGCAAGGACGCCCGCGACGCCGTCAAGGCGGCGGTGATGGTCGAAGAGGTGGCGCGCACGGTGCACATCGCCCGCCAGCTGGGTGAGCTGATCCCGATTCCGCAGGAGAAGATCGACTCGCTGTTCGACCGGTACCAGAACGTCTACGGGCAGCCCACCCCCGCCGGCTGAGGTGCCCGCACAGCGGCCTCGAAGACCTCCTCGTCGCTCGTACGACCCGACGAGGCGTCACCAGATGGAGACGCCGCGACCCATCCCGTAGTAGTGCCATCCCGCGTCGCTCCATCGGCGCGGGTTCAGCACATTGCGGCCGTCGATCACGTTGGGGGAGGCCGGCAGCGACACCAGCGCCGCCGGGTCAAGCTCCACGAACTCCCGCCACTGGGTGAGGACCATCACCACGTGGGCGTCGCGCACCGCCTCGTCGACGGTGTCGCTCACGTTGAGCTCCGGCTGCCGTTCGCGGAGCAGATCTCCCGCGGCGGGGTCGACGACGGCGAGCTCCGCACCCCGCGACCACAACCGTCCCGCGATGTCCAGAGCCGGCGAGTCGCGCAGGTCGTCGGTGTCGGGCTTGAACGTGATGCCCAGGACAGCCACCTTCTTGCCGGCCAGACGCCCGCCGACGGCCTGCTCCGCGAGCGAGACAGCATGGTCGCGGCGGCGCCGGTTGATGGCGTCCACCTCGCGCAGGAAGGTGAGGGCCTCGTCAACGCCGAGCTCCCCGGCGCGCGCCATGAACGCCCGGATGTCCTTGGGTAGGCAGCCGCCGCCGAAGCCGATGCCGGCCTGGAGGAACTTCTTCCCGATCCGGTCGTCGTGGCCAATGGCCTCGGCGAGCCTGGTGACGTCTCCGCCCGTGGCGTCGCACAGCTCGGCCATGGCGTTGATGAAGGAGATCTTCGTGGCCAGGAAGGAGTTCGCCGCCACCTTGACCAGCTCGGCGGTCGGATAGTTGGCCACCACCAGCGGGGTGCCCTCCGTGAGCGGACCGGCGTAGCACTCGTCGAGGATCTCCTTGGCGACAGCGCCCCGGGCCAGGTCGTCGGGCAGGCCGTAGACGAGGCGGTCGGGGTGGAGCGTGTCCGCCACCGCGTAGCCCTCACGCAGGAACTCCGGGTTCCACGCCAGCAGCAGGTTCTTGCCGGACTCCGCCAGCGCCACCTCGATCTCCTGCGCGGTGCCCACGGGCACGGTCGACTTCCCGGCCACCAGCACCGGCCGGCCCCCGGCGGGCGCCTCGGCGTGCTCGACGATGGTCTGCACCGCCTGCCGGACGTAGGTCATGTCGGCGCCCAGCCGACCCTGAAGTTGCGGGGTGCCGACGCCGATGAAGTGGATCTCAGCGTCGCGGATCTGGGCCGGGTCGGTGGTGAACCGGAGCCGCCCTGAGGCCACATGCCTGGCAAGCAGCTCGGGGAAGTCCGGCTCGTGGAACGAGGGCTTCCCCTGGGCCAGCAGTGCCACCTTCGCCTCGTCGACGTCCAGCCCGACGACGTCGTGGCCGAGTTCGGCCATGCAGGCCGCGTGCACAGCGCCGAGATATCCGCATCCGATGACAGAGATTCGCATGGCCCTAAGGGTGCCAGACCGGACCCCCACCACAGCCGAGGACACCATGAAGAATGGTCCCATCCGGCTGGCGGGTGCCCCTTTTGGGGCCCCCCGTGGCGGAACCGGCCTGGGCAGGCAATGATGGGGTACGGGTACAACAACGGAGGTTTACATCGTGGAAAACTTGACCGCGCGCGACACCATCGAAAGTGGCAACACGTCGCTCGGCATCGAGCTGGGCTCGACCCGCATCAAGGCCGTCCTCATCGGCCCGGACCACCAGCCGCTGGCCACCGGTGGCCACGAGTGGAAGTCCAAGCTCGAGGGCGGATTCTGGACCTACGACGTCGACGCGGTCTGGGCGGGGCTGCAGGCCGCGTATGCGGACCTGGCGGCGAATGTGCAGGCCAGCCACGGCGTCGCGCTGGAGACGGTGGGCTCTATGGGCTTCTCCGCCATGATGCACGGCTACATGGCCTTCGACGCGGCCGGCGAGCTGCTGGTGCCCTTCCGGACCTGGCAGAACACCACCACGGGCCAGGCGGCCCACGCCCTCACGCAACTGTTCCAGCACAACATCCCGCAGCGGTGGAGCATCGCGCACCTCTACCAGGCATTCCTCGGCGCGGAGGAGCATGTCGGCTCGATCGATTACCTGACCACACTGGCCGGCTACGTCCACTGGCGCCTCACGGGCGAGCGCTCCCTGGGCGTCGGCGATGCGAGCGGCATGTTCCCCATCGACACCACCACCGGCCAGTTCGACACAGACATGCTCGCCCAGTTCGACGACCTCGTGGCGGATCGGGGCTACGGCTGGAAGCTGGCCGACATCCTCCCCGCCGTGCTGCCTGCCGGGCAGAGCGCCGGAGCGCTCACCGACGAGGGCGCCCGCCTGCTTGACCCGTCGGGCCGGCTCCGGGCCGGGATCCCGTTCGCCCCGGCAGAGGGCGACGCGGGCACCGGGATGGTGGCCACCAACTCCGTCGCCCGTCGCACCGCCAACGTGTCCGCGGGCACCAGCATCTTCGCCATGGTGGTGCTCGAGGGGCCGTTGAAGGCCCTCCACGAGGAGATCGACCTGGTCACGACCCCCGCCGGCGACCTCGTCGCCATGGCGCACTGCAACAACGGCGCCGTCGACCTGCAGGCGTGGGTGGGTCTGTTCGGCGAGGCCGCCGCGGCGCTCGGCGCTCAGGTGGACACCAACGCGCTGTTCCAGACGCTCTACACGGCCGCCCTGGACGGCGACGCCGACGGCGGCGGCATGTTGGCCTACAACTACCTGGCCGGCGAGCACGTCGTCGGCCTGGAGGCGGGTCGGCCGATGTTCGTGCGGACCCCGCACAGCTCGTTCACGCTGGCCAACTTCATGCGCACCCACCTGTTCGCGGCGCTCGGGGCGCTGCGGGTGGGGATGGACATCCTGCTCAAGGATGAGGGCGTGGAGCTTGACTCGATGTTCGCCCATGGTGGCCTGTTCAAGACCAAGGGTGTGGCGCAGCGGTTCCTGGCCGCCGCCATGAACACGCCGGTCTCGGTCGGCGAGGTCGCGGGGGAGGGCGGCGCCTGGGGCATGGCGCTACTCGCCGCGTTCCAGCGCTCCGGCGAGGGGCCGCTGGCGGACTGGCTGGCGTCGTCGGTGTTCGGCGGCGCCGAGATCGAGACCGAGCAGCCTGTCCCTGCCGACGTGGAGGGCTTCGACGTCTTCATGGAACGCTACCGCGCAGGTCTCGCGATCGAGAGGGCTGCGGTGGACTCGCTGCACTGAGGCGCGGGCGCTCCCGCTCCGGCCCGCCGAGGGGTGAGGTGCGGAGCCCCGGACCTCACCCCCCAACCACGCAACCCCGCGGAACGCGGGTCGGGTGACGTCGTGGGCGGCGAGGCGGCGAGGCGGCGCCGGCTTGGGGCCGTCGCGCCGTCAATGCGAGAATGTCGCCCATGCAATCCCTCCCCGCGCTCCTCGACACTCGCCTCCGGGACCTCACCGGCGTCGACCCCGAGATGCGTCCGGCCACCAAGCCCCAGTTCGGGCACTTCCAGTCCAACGTCGCGCTGCGCCTCGCCAAGAAGGAGGGGCGCCCGCCCCGCGAGGTCGCCGCAGACATCGTCGCCCGGCTGGACGTCGAGGACCTGTGCGAGCCGCTGGACATCGCCGGCCCCGGCTTCATCAACTTCCGCATGCGCTCCGACGTTCT
This sequence comes from Tessaracoccus sp. MC1679, assembly GCF_014164775.1. Lineage (GTDB taxonomy): Bacteria > Actinomycetota > Actinomycetes > Propionibacteriales > Propionibacteriaceae > Arachnia. The sequence continues at coordinate 395,803 of NZ_JACJGB010000002.1, read as the reverse complement.
CGCCGCCGCGGCCACCGCCCTCCTCGAGGATCCCCACGGGGGCCTCAACCCGGTGGCCTACCCGCAGCGCGTGGTCATCGACTACTCGGCCCCCAACGTGGCCAAGCAGATGCACGTCGGGCACCTGCGCACCACCATCATCGGGGACTGCTTCAACCGGGTCCTCAGCGCCCTCGGCCACACCGTCATCCCCCAGAACCACATCGGAGACTGGGGCACGCAATTCGGGATGCTGATCGAGCAGGTCCTCGACGAGGGCATCGATGCCGGTGCGCTCACCCTCGACGAGGCCGACGCCCTCTACAAGCGGGCCGCGGCCCGCTTCCGCGAGGACGAGGAGTTCGCCACCAGGGCCCGCGCCCGCGTGTCGGTGTTCCAGGGCGGCGACGAGGAGTCGCTGGCCATCTGGCGCCAACTCGTCGAGATCTCCAAGCCCGCCTTCAACGAGGCCTACCGCCGCCTCGGCATCCTGCTCACCGACGACGACCTCGCCGGCGAATCCACCTACAACGACGACCTCCCGGTCCTGGTGAAGGAACTCGAAGAGTCCGGGGTCGCGGTGGTCGACGACGGCGCGCTGTGCGTGTTCGTCGAAGGCTTCGAGGCCCCGCTCATCGTCCGGAAGAGCGACGGCGGCTACGGCTATGCCACCACGGACCTCGCGGCCATCCGCCGTCGGGTCCGCGAGCTGAAGGCGGACCGCATCATCTACGTCACCGACGCCCGCCAGGGCGGCCACTTCGCCCAGATGTTCGCCGCCGCCCGCAAGGCCGGCTTCCTCCCCGGCGACGTGACGGCCCAGCACGTCGGCTACGGCATGGTGCTCGGGCGCGACGGCAAGCCGTTCAAGACCCGCGACGGCTCGGCCGCCACCCTCGGCTCCCTGCTGGACGCCGCCGAGGAGGTGGCCGCCCCCAACATCGCGCTGGCCGCCATCAAGTACGCCGACCTCTCCAACGGCCTGCAGAAGGACTACACCTTCGACGCCGAGCGCATGGTGCAGACCACCGGCGACACGGGCCCGTACCTGCAGTACGCGCATGCGCGCGTCAGCCAGATCCTGCGCAAGGCCGAAGCCGAGGGCATCGGCTGGGGCTCGGTGACCACCCTCGACGAGCCGGCCGAGCAGCAGCTGGCCCTCAGGCTGAGCGGCTTCGGTGACGTGGTCGACGAGGTGGCCCAGTCCCTGCAGCCCCACAAGCTGTGCGCCTACCTCTACGACCTGGCCGGCGCGCTGGCCACCTTCTACGAGGCGTGCCCCGTGCTCCGGTCCGAGGGCGACGTGCGCTCCTCGCGGTTGGCGCTGTGCGCGGCCACGCAGCAGGTGCTCGCCCGCGGCCTGCACCTTCTGGGGATCGACGCGCCAGAGCGCATGTGACGCCCCGACGGCGGGCCACCCTGATGGGTGCCCGCCGTCGAAGCGTTGGTGTGTGGTCTGAGGGCTACTCGGTGTCTGCCACGTCGGCCGGGTTGGCGTCTGCCACCGCCGGGATCATCGACAGCACGTCGGGGTGCTCGACGGCGTCCTTCGCGGCAAGCGCCGCGCCGATGATGCCGGCCCGGTTGCGCAGCTTCGCCGGAACCATGGGGGTCTTCAGGTTCAGGAGGGGGCCCCACTTGTCCCAGTCCTTCGAGACGCCACCGCCCGTGACGAAGAGGTCCGGGGAGAACAGCATCTCGAGGTGGCTGTAGTAGGGCTGGAGGCGCTCGGTGGCCCACTCCTCGTAGCTGAGCCCCTCCTTGTCCTTGATCGACGACGCGGCGCGCTTCTCGGCGTCGTAGCCGTCGAGCTCGATGTGGCCGAGTTCCGCATTCGGGATGAGGACACCGCGGTAGATGATCGCCGCGCCGATGCCGGTGCCCAGCGTGGTGAGGATGACCAGGCCCGGGTGGTCCTTCGCGGCGCCGAAGTGCACCTCGGCGAGACCCGCGGCGTCGGCGTCGTTGACGAGGACCACCTTGCGGCCCAGCTTGTCCTCGAAGTACTCGTCGGCCTTGAACCCGCTCCACTTCTGGTCCAGGTTGGCCATGAACGGCACCCGCCCGTGCAGCACCGGCGCGGGGATGGTCAGGCCCACCGGGTTGTCGCCGATGACTCCCGCGAAGTGCTCGATGATCTCGCCGACCACGGCGGCGACGGCCTTCGGGGTGGACTTCTCGGGAGTGGGGATCCGCAGGCGGTCAGCCGCGAAGTCTCCCCGCTCCAGATCAACGGGCGCGCCCTTGATGCCCGAACCGCCAACGTCGATACCCAGGAAGATGCTCATGCGCGAAATCGTAGCGTGAGCGCCACCGGTGAAGGCAGCGGCTTCCGGATCAGGCTACCGAGACAGCGGCACGGGCCGCCCGGCCACGGGCCAGCTGCTCGTCGAACAGCCGCCGTGCCACCGAATCATCCAGGTGGTACAGGCGCAGCGACACCGGCCCGTCGGTGGTGTGCACCGCGATGGTGGCGAGCCTCAGCTTCCGCTGGACGGGGCCCTGGTGCAGCGACAGGGACTGCATCCGTCGGTGCGGCACGATCGACATCGCGTGCTCGATGAGCCCGTGATGGGCCACCAGCACATCCTCGCCCACCCCCCACGTGTGCTGCGCGTGGGAGAAGGGGGTGAGCCAGCGCGCCCGGTTCGGCTGCGGGGTCGGCTGGATCAGGTTCAGGTTCATCTCCGGCCAGATGGCGTGCAGCACTGTCATGACGTCGGGCCATTTCCCGAACGGGAGCACGATCGAGTTCGACGAGCCGCTCTCCTCGCCGGCCGGATCTCCGTAGCCGAGCACTGTGACCGTCACCCGGTACAGCCCGGTGAGGCGCTGCAGCAGGTCCTGGTGGATGACCACCCCCTGGATCCGGTCCGGGCGCAGCCCCTGGGCGGTGGTGGACCCGAGCCCCCGGGAGATGCGCAGGGTGTCCCCCCGACGCGTCATCCGGAACCCCCAGTTGCGGCCCACGTTGGACCACGCCCACCCGCCGAAGGCCAGCAGGGCGCCGAAGGCGGTGATCGACGTCTCGGACCAGAGCGACATCCCCACCACGAGGCCGGCCACCAGCAGGGCGGCCACGGCGGGCGAGGACACCGCAGTGCCCAGGATCAGCGTGGCCGGGGTGACGGCGTGGATCAGGTCTTCCGGCTCGTCGCCGGCCGTCGATGACGCAACGGCCTCTGGTGCCTCGATGCCGTCGGGTGTCGAGACGGGCACGCGTCCGCGCCTGGCCAGGCTCATCCGGGCCAGCAGATGCTCGCGCAGCGATTCGGCCCGCGACTTCGTGAGGAAAGCCAGCGTCAGGCCGCCGGCACCGCCCACGTCGATGTGCACCTTCGCGAGGCCGAGGAGCCGCGCGACGAGGGGCTGGGCGATGTCCACCGACTGCACCTTCGTGTAGTCCAGCCTCGACGACGAGCGCGAGATGAACGCCCGCTCCACGCGGAACTCCTCATCGTCGACGATGAACGCCGTGGTCTTCCACGCGAAGACGCCGTACACCCCGGCCACCAGGGCCGCACCCAGCGCCATGAGGCCGAAGAGAAGCGCCTGCCTCGACAGGTCCGCCAGTCCGTTGTCCAGCTCCCGGACCAGGAACACCAGCGACGCCGCCAGCACGATCCCGCTGTGCGCCAGACCGGTCAGCGGGCTGGGATGCTCCACCACCTTGGGGGGCGCATCCGGGACCGGGACGACGGGCACTGGGGTGAAATCGGTCATCAGATCCCGGCCTGCTGGGTCTCCCCGCGCTCGATGAGACGGTTGCGCAGCGCCGCCGCATCGTCTGGGGCGAGGCCGGGAATGGACACGCTGCCCTGCGTCGAGGAGGTGATCATCTCCACCGTCGCCAGCTTGAACAGGCGGTCGATCGGGCCCGAGTGGAGCTGGACCAGCTGCATCCGGCCGTAGGGCACGCAGACCAGGCGGCGGTAGAAGAGGCCGCTGGTGAGGTAGACGTCCGTGTCACGCTCGGCGTAGCCCCACCGTCGGAAGGCGCGCGGAGCGCGGATGAGCCGCCAGGAGAGCAGCGCCGCCCAGACGGCCACCACCGCCCAGCCCAGCCACGACGGGCCGAACAGGAAGGCGACGACGGCCGGGGCCACGAACATCAGCGTCCACACCACGGGGATGAGGATCAGCTTCATCCGGAGATAGTTGGGGGAGAGGCGCTGCCAGTGCGTGTCCGGCGGGGCGAAGAGGGTCTCGCTCACCGGATGAACCGCTCGTAGCGGCGGCGGTCCATACCAGGCCCGTACACCTTCAGCTCGCCCATGAACACCGTGCCGATCAGATTGATCCGGATGCCGTCCGGGCGGGGCATCAACCCCTGAACCTTCGATTCGGCCATGATCAGACTCATCCCCGACAGGTTCACGTCCACGCCCTCAGGCACGCGGATCTTCACCTCGCACAGGCCGCCGCCGACGTGCAGGGTGACCTCGCGCTGTTCGAAGGCCGCCCCGATCAGATCCAGGCGGATCTCGCCCAGCCAGGCGTTGAGCTGGACGGAGGAGCCCACCAGGGCCACGCGGCCCGGGTTGTAGGTGGACATGAAGGAGTTGCCGCCGGTGAAGGCGCCGGCGGTGAGGACGCCGTAGGCCGGGGCGGCGGGAACGTGCGGGGTGGGCTGGGGCGCTGGTGTCGCGGCGTAGTGGGGCATCGGCGCGGGCGGAGCGGGCCTGTCGAACGCGACGAGGTCTGTGGTGAGCGAGTTGAGGTCGCCGAACGTCTTCGCGTCGTACGCGCGGGCGATCCGCTCGGCATGCTCGTCGAAGGTGAGCCGCCCGTCGGCGTAGGCGGTGTTGAGCAGCGTCGCGACGACCTCGCGGTCCTGGTCTGCGCAGCGCAGCACATCGAGGCGGTTGGGTTCGGACATGCCCCCAGTCTAGGACCGTCTCACTCCACCCTCCCCGCCCCCACCGCCCGCCGCACTGCTGTCCCGTCTCGTCGCTCGCGCTCCTCGCACCTCAGTGGCCAGAGGCACGCGCCCGGAGGCTCGACGTGAGTTGTCCGTGAGGGTGTGGGACGGCAGGGCGGCTGCGCGCAGGGATGCCCAGCCCGACGATCGCCCGGCTGGCGTCCCGCCTGCGACGGACCCGAACCCAGGCCGCCCTGTCGGCGCAGGCCCGGGGCCGGCCACGCCACGGCCGAACGAGTGCGGGGAGACGTGGGACGAGGCCCGGGCGGCCTCAACTACCCGAGCCGGGACCGGCTCGCGGTCAAGAGCCAGAGTGTGGTCAAGGGCCGCACGGGCCTCGTGTCAGGGCTCCCGGCACCTGCAGGGGAGCCCTACGAGCGCCGCGGCGGGGGACGTGAGTTGGTCTGTGAGGGGGCGCGGGCACAGCGCGCGGCCGTGGAATCACCCCGCCGAGGACCTCCCGCTCGGTAGGGTTGGGCCAGACACGAGGAGGCCTGTCATGGGTGCGAACAAGCGAGTGGGAATCCTGACCGCCGGCGGCGATTCGCCCGGCCTGAACGCCGCCATCCGGGGTTTCGGAAAGTCCGCGATCGGCGAGCACGGCATGGAGCTGATCGGTTTCCGCGACGGCATCCGCGGGCTCGCCGAGGACCGCTGGCAGGTTCTCGACGCCTCCGCACTGTCCGGCATCCTCACCATCGGGGGCACCGTGCTCGGCACGTCGCGTGACAAGCCGCACAAGATGATGGTCGACGGCGAGGTCCGCGACATGGTGCCCACCATCATCGAGAACTTCGAGAAGAACAAGCTGGACGCGTTGGTGTGCATCGGCGGCGGCGGCACGGCCAAGAACGCCAACCGGCTGATGCAGGCGGGCCTCAACGTCATCCACTTGCCCAAGACCATCGACAACGACATCGCCCACACCGATACCAGCTTCGGCTTCTCCACGGCGCTGGGCATCGCGACGGAGGCCATCGACCGCCTTCATTCGACGGCCCACTCGCACCACCGCGTGATCATCGCCGAGATCATGGGCCACAAGGCCGGCTGGCTGGCGCTCGGGTCGGGGATCGCCGGCGGCGCGGACATCATCCTCATCCCCGAGATCCCCTACGACATCGACTCGATGGCCGCCTCCATCAAGAAGCGCGCGGACTCCGGCCGCAACTTCTCCGTGATCGCCATCGCCGAGGGCGCCCGCGACATTCAGGACACCGCGGACCTGCAGGCGGCCGAGGCGCTGAAGAAGGCCGCGTCCTCGCCGGAGGCCAAGTCGGCCGCTGCGGCCCACAAGGCCTCCATCGAGGCAAGCCACCGCGACAACGCGTTCAAGGTGGCCACCGCACTTGAGCAGGCCACGGGCCTCGAGTCCCGCGTCACCATCCTCGGCTACGTCCAGCGCGGCGGCATCCCGGACGCCAACGACAGGCTGCTGGGCACCCTGCTCGGCTCAGCGGGCGCGGACCTCGTCGCTGCGGGGGAGTACGGCGTGACGGTGGCGTCGCAGGCAGGCGAGGCGGTCCCCGTGCCCTTGGGTGAGGTGGCTGGAAACCTGAAGGTCGTGCCCAGGGATCACGCCTGGATCAGAGCCGCCCGGGGAGTGGGCACCGGACTCGGGGACTGATCTGCAGGAATCTATCCAGAGCGCGGCTTCTGTGTATATCCACAGATAGCGCGCTCTGGATAGATTCCTGCAGGGCCCGGCCGCGGCGCCACCGACTGAAGTGGGTAGATCAGCGGGTGGCCTCGGCCAGCAGCTCGAGGATGTGCACGTAGGTGCGGCCCGTCGCCCGCGACATCGCGATCTCGCACGTCCGGTTGAGCGACGCGTAGGCGAAGAACCCGTCCTTGACCTCCGCAGCCTGGTCCCGGGTTGCGCTCTCGGTCAGCTCGGGGTGCAGCAGGCCTCGGTCGCCGGCGAACCCGCAGCAGCCCCACGACGGCGGCACCGTCACCTCGTCGTCGCTGATGAACTCTGCGATCCGGCGCAGATCGTCGTTGACGTCCATCCGCGTCGACGAGCAGGTGGGGTGCAGCACGAGCGACGGCAGGGAGCGGGTCACCTCCAGGCGCGGCAGCAGCTGCTGAGCGGCGAACGTCACCACGTCCACGACGGTGGGCGTCCAGCCCTCCGTCATGCGCGTCAAGGCGTCCGTGCAGCTGGAGGCGTCCACCACGACGGTGGCGTCGCCGCCCCATTTGAGCGCCGAGCGGACGCGGCGCTGCATCGTGTCGTAACCGTCGGTGTAGCCCTTGGCCCTCCAGGGCGAGCCGCAGCACAGCGCCTCGGCGTCGAGCAGCGACACCGGCACGCCCGCCCGCACGCACAGCTCGTTGAAGGCGGAGAACACGCCCTGCCCCGTCGGGGCGAACATCGTCTGCAGGCAGGACGGGAAGTACACGGCCGCGACGCCGGGGCGGGGACGGTCGCGGCGACGGGGCCTCCTGCGCAGCCCGGAGCCCCGGGGGAGGTCCTCGTCGTACCCGGGGATGGCGTCCTCGCCCAGCGCCCTGCGCCCGAGCCTGGTGGCGGCGGTGGCCAGGGGCCCCGTCGACTTCGCCACGGTGAGGGCGGCCGAGCCCATCCGCGTGGCCAGGCCCCACGTGCGGGCTGCCTGATTCCACGCGCGCCTCTCGACGCCGCCCACCCGCTCCTCGCGCTGCCGGCGGACCAGGTCACCGGTGTTGATGCCTAATGGGCACGCCACCTCGCACATGCCGTCGACGGCGCACGTGTCGATGGCCGCATAGTCGTACTCCTCGGCCACCTGACGCAGGAGCTCCACGTCGTCCTTCCGGGCGGTCAGCTCGCGGCGCAGCACGATCCGCTGCCGGGGCGTGAGGGTGAGGTCCCGTGACGGGCACACCGGCTCACAGAAGCCGCACTCGATGCACGCATCGACCTCGGGCTCGATGGTGGGCATGAGCTTGAGGTCCTTGAGGTGCGCATCCGGGTCATCGGAGATGAGGACGCCCGGGTTGAGCACCCCGGCCGGGTCGAACAGGTGCTTGATCTCGCGCATCACCTCATACAGCTCGTCGCCGTATTGGTCGCGCAGGAAGGGCGCCATGGCGCGCCCGGTGCCGTGCTCCGCCTTGAGGACCCCGTGGTGGCGGAGGGTGAGGCGCACCAACTGGCGGGTGAACTTGCGGTAGCGCAGAAGGCCGGCGGGGTCGTCGAAGCGCTCGCTGAGCAGGAAGTGGATATTGCCGTCGCGGCCGTGCGCGAACAGCGGCGCGTCGTCGTACCCGTGGCGCTGAAGGAGGTCCGCGAGGTCGCGGCAGGTGGCGGCGAACTCCTTCGGGGGCACGCAGATGTCCTCGAGCAGGGTGGTGGAGCCTGAGGGGCGGGCTCCGGCGACCAGCGCGTACAGCCCGCGGCGCAGCTCGACGAGTGCGTTGCGGTGGCGGACCTCCGTGGTCAGCTCCACGCTGCCCACCACGTCGAGCCCGGTGAGCTCGGCTGCTGCCGCGTCGAGGCGCGCGGCCAGGACCTGCTCGTCCACCTCGTGCAGCTCGACGAGCAGCGCGGCCTCGGTGGTCAGCTCACGTTCGCGGAGCAGCGCCGGTGCCCCGGGCTGCGTGCGCGCCACGCGGAGCGAGGCGGCGTCCATCAGCTCGATGGCCTCGAATCCGTGCTCGACGAGCCCCTGCACCGCGGCGGTGGCGGCGTCGAGGGTGGGGAACAGCGCCAGCGCGGCCGCCGTGTGCGGGGCCAGGGGAACCGTGCGGAACGTGGCCTCGGCCACGAAGCCGAGCGTGCCCTCGTTGCCGATGAGGAGGTGCGCGATGATGTCGACGGGGCGGTGGAACTCGAGCAGCGCGTTCAGGCCGTACCCCATGGTGTTCTTGATGGCGAACAGCCGGTTGATGTCCGCGATGGACGACGGTGTGGTCCGCAACCGCTTGCGCAGCATGTGCAGCCCGCCCACCAGGGGGGTCTCCTCGAGACGGAGAGTGATGTCCGCCGTCGGGTCTGCGGTGTCGACGATCCGGCCGCTGGGCAGCACGAAGACCATGGATTCGAGGGTGTGGTAGCTGTTCTGCGCCACGCCGGAGAGCATGCCGCTGGAGTTGTTGGCGACGATGCCCCCGATGGTGCAGGCGATGTCGCTGGTGGGGTCCGGCCCGAGGCGACGCCCGTGGCGCGCCAGCCGGGCGTTGACCGCGCGGAGCGTCGCTCCGGCCCCCGCGCGGACGCGGGCGCCGCCGTCGAGGACCTCGATGTCGCGGAAGTTGCGGCGCACGTCGACGAGCAGGCCCGACGTGATGGCCTGCCCGCAGAGGCTGGTGCCGCCGGCCCGGAAGGTGATCGGCTGGCGGGTCTCCACGGCGTGGACCATGAGCGCCGCCACGTCCTCCACGGTCTCCGGGGTAACCACGCCGGAGGGCATGAGGAGGAAGGGGGAGGCGTCGTGGGCCATGGCGAGGCGGGTGATGGCGCGCTGATCCGGCTCGATTCCGGTCTGTGCCCTAGCCACGTCGCTCAGCCTACCCAGGGTGGGGTGGCGAGTCCGAGAGGCCGGTTGGAGGAGGGCACGATTTCTTTGCTAACCTAGGGCCCACGCGGGCGTAGCTCAATGGTAGAGCGCTAGCTTCCCAAGCTTGATACGCGGGTTCGATTCCCGTCGCCCGCTCCACAGCGGCATTTTGGCCTCATGCGTCGACGGCCTTGGCCGATTCCTCGATCTCGTGGCGCTTGTCGCTGACCGTGTCCTCGAACTTGCTGAACAGGAACGACGCGACGGTGCCCACCACCAGCATGGCCACCGCGAACAGCACCGCGGTGGTGAGGCTCAACCCGCTCGATTCCAGACCCTCCGCCGAGAAGGCGGGGAACACGACCGTGGGGAAGATCGCCAGGGATGAGCCGATCACCATGCCCAGGATGAAGTGGTACATGCCGCCGAAGTAGCGGTCGAACAGCCACGCGGCACCCTTCGCGAGGAGCAGGACGCAGGCCACCACTCCCAGGAACAGGGGAATGGTCACCGCCAGGTCGAAGTCCTTGATGCCGGTGGCCATCTTGTCGTAGAGGCCGAAGTAGATGAGGAAGTTCGACGGCGACATGCCCGGCACGATGACGCCCAGGCCGATCAGTGCGCCGGAACCGAACCAGACGGGGATGCTTGGCGGCACCTGGACCAGCATCTGGCCGCCCGCGAGCATGAGCAGGAAGATCCCGGCGGCGGCGGCGCCCATGATCGCCAGGTGCGTGGGCGTGCGCCCGTGACGGCCGGCCTGCCGGTACAGCGACGGGAACGTACCGATCACGAACCCGATGAACAGGCAGGTGAACTGCGCCGCGTAGGAGGCGAAGGCGGCCTCCACCACGACGGAGAAACCCAGCACGCCGATCCCCATGCCGATCCCGATGGGGATGAAGAACAGCACGTTGCGCACGAAGTGGTGACGGACGTTGGCGAGGAACCGGATCATCGGGTCGTAGAGTCCGAAGATCACCGCCAGAACGCCGCCCGACAGCCCGGGCAGGATGGCGCCGACGCCGACCGCGATCCCCTTCAGCAGCCGAGCGAGCCACGAGCGGGGGGAGTCCGGCCGGTCGACGACCGACTCGCGGTGGGTGTGTGCGGTCATGGGCGCCTCTTCTCTGTCTTCAAGGCTCCCACCCTACGTTCCGGCTTGGCGCGTGCCAATCTGCGGCCGCCGCGTCCACACCCGCCCCACCGTCGAGCCGACGCCATCAGCTGTGCACGACACGCCGTCGGAACCGTCGGTCGGGTTCCCCTGCGACGACGGGGCGCGCGACACGCGGCGTTTCGTGCACGACCCCGCCCAGCCCCCTCGGGCTAGGCTCGACTCCGTGCTCCACATCGTGCCGCTCCCGTTGCCCGACACCCACACCGAGCCGTCGTGGCGGGATCTCTGCACGCTCATCCGCGCCAACGAACGCGAGCTCATCGGCGGCCCGCAGTGGGACGTCGACGACGAATCCCACCTCGCCTCCGAGCGGGAGGACACCGAGTCTGTGCACCGGCGGTGGCTGGCCTACGTCGACGGCGCCCCGGCGGGCTTCCTCGCGGCCGGGACCTCGCTCGTCGACTCCCCGGACAGCGCCACCGTCGCCGTCTACGTCCTCCCCGAACACCGCAGCCGGGGCGTGGCCACCGCACTGATCGAGTCCTTCAAGGCCGACCCGCCGCCAGGCCTGACCAGGGTGAAGGCGTGGGTGGAGACCCCCATCAGCGACGGCGCCACGCTGTCTCCGCCGTCGGGCCACGGCGCGATAGACCCGGACCATCCCGGTGTGCGCCTCGCCCTCAAACACGGACTGAGACTCGGCATCGTCGAGCGGGTCAGCCGCTACGACTTCGCGACCCCGCTGGTGGACCCGGCTGGGGCCCTCGCCGAGGCGCAGGCCAGGGCGGGAGACGAGTATGAGGTGCTCGCCTGGGAGGGGCCGTCCCCCGAGGAGCTGCTGGCCGGCCAGGCGGTGCTGAAGGAGCGGATGGCCGTGGACCAGCCGCTGGGTGACCTCGCCGTCGTCGAGACCACCTGGGATGCCGCCAGGCTCCGGGAGCGCGAGCGCGTGACCCTGCTGACCAACCGGCTCTTCCACGCCGTCGTCCGACACGTGCCCAGCGGGACTGTCGCGGCGGTCAGCGAGATGGTCCTGGACCGCAGCAATCCCGAGGCGTTCGTGGATCAGTACGACACGATCGTGCTCCCCGAGCACCGGGGCCGCCGCCTCGGGATGCTGGTGAAGGCTGCCAACCTCCTGCAGGTGCGGCAGACGGTCCCGACGGCTACGTCGATCGTCACCTGGAACGCGGCCGAGAACCGGTACATGCTCGACGTCAACGAGGCGCTGGGGTTCTACCCCATCCTGATCAGCGGGGGCTTCGAGGCGCAGCTCTCATCCGGGGGAGACCTGCCCTGAGCGCTCTCGGCCCCTCAGCTCTGCACCCGGTAGAGGAGCCGCGCGAACTGGCCGAAGGCAGTGGCTGACACCAGCTGCAGGCGGCTCGACTCGACGCGGCGGGGAAACAGCGGCGCCCCACCGGTCAGCGCCACCGGGGCCACCGACAGCGCGATCTCGTCCAGCGCTCCGGCGTCCAGGAACTGGCCGGCCAGATCGCCGCCGCCGACCACCCAGATGTCGCCGTCCCCGGCGGCCTCCCTGATGGCGGGCAGCGCCTCGGACACGGATCCGGACACGAACCGGATGTCCGCCCCGGCGGGGACCGGGAGGCTTCGGGTGGTGAAGACGAAGGTGGGGCGATCGCCGTGGAACTCGGCCCACTTCTCCGGGTGGGCGAGGATGTCGGACTCGGCAAGAACCCATTCATACGTGGTGGATCCCTCCACCATCACGGCGGCGTCGGACGGGAAGAGGCCCTCATCCGGGTGGTCACCACCCGCGACCGCGAAGAGCCACGCCAGGGAGTTGTCCTCGTCGGCGATGAAACCGTTGAAGCTGGTGGCAGTGTCGAACACGATGCGTCCCATGCCGGGCAAGCCTAATCGAGGATCAGGCGGCTGACCTCGGCTGCTGTATCGACGACGACCTCGGCCCCCGCGGACTCCAGCTCGTCGCGGGTCGCGGCGCCCGTCGTGATGCCCATGGCACGCATCCCCGCGGCCAGCGCCATGTCCATGTCGGAGGTCGCGTCGCCGACGTACCACGTCTCGGCCGCGACGGCGCCCAGACGCTCCAGCCCCACGAACGCCGAATCGGGGGCCGGCTTGCCGCGGTCCACGTCGTCGGTGCTGACCACCGTGTCGATCAGATGGCGAAGCTCGGTGATGGTCAGCAGGTGGGCCGCCTGCGGACCGCCCTTGGCCGTGACGACCCCGATCGCGTAGCCACCGGCGCGCAGTTCGTGCAGCATGGCCCGCACGCCCGGCAGGACAAGCGACGGGCCTGCCTCGTTGACCGCCTGGTGCAGGGCGCCCCGGTACTCCAGGATGATCGCCCGCATGCGGACCCCGTCGTCGGCGAACTCGTGCAGCTCGGCCATGGCGTCCTCGATGGGCCGCCCGATGAGGGGGTACACGTCCTGCGGCACGCACGCGATGCCGTGCGAGTTCAGGGTGTCGCTGATGTGTTGGGCGATGAGGGGGACCGTGTCGGCGAGGGTGCCGTCCAGGTCGAAGAGGACCGCGCGCGAGCTGTTCACCCCGCCAGCCTAATGCCGCCCGGCCCACCAACGTCGGCCCGGACGTGATGAGGGGCCGCCGAGCAGTGTGCTCGACGGCCCCTCAACGTCACAGGGATCAGGCGTTTCCGGGGATCACGTCGCCGGACGGCCAGGTTTCGGCGATGAAGTCCGCCACCTCGGTGGAGTGCAGGAGCTCCTCCAGCGTCGCGATGCCGGGGTTCTCGTCGCCGGTGCGCCACACGAGCATGTTGGCGTACGGGTTGCCCTCAACCTCTTCGGACTCGATGGCCTCGTTGGGGTCCAGGCCGGCGGTGAGGATGAAGTTGGCGTTGATCACGGCCGCGTCGACGGCGGGGTCCGACATCTGCTGCACGACGACCTCGGGCTGGGTCTCCTCGAACTGGAACCCCTTCGGGTTCGCATCCTCGGTGAGGGTCAGCACGGTGGCATCCGACGGCACCTCGGTCAGCAGCCCGGCCTTCTCGAGCAGCTTGAGGCCGCGGTACTGGTTGGAGACGTCGTTGGTGATCGCGATGGTGGCGCCGTCGGGGATGGCGTCGACGGAGTCGTGCTTGTCCGAGAACAGCTTCAGCGGCTCGATGTGGACGCCCTCGCCGGCGGTGAACTCGTAGCCCTTGTCCGCGATCTGGCTCTCCAGGTACGGGAGGTGCTGGAAGTAGTTGGCGTCCAGCTCCTCTGAGGCGAGCGCCTCGTTGGGGAGGACGTAGTCGTCGAATTCGCGGATCTCGATCTCCAGGCCGGCTTCCTCGGCGAGATTGTCGCGGACGAACTCGAGGATCTTGGCGTGGGGCACCGGGCTGGCGCCGACGACGAGGCTGATCACCTCGCCGGAGGCGGCCGAGGACGCTTCGCCCGAGGTCGACGGGGTGGCGCTTCCGCCGCACGCCGTCAGGGTCATGGCGGCTGCCACGGAGGCAGCGATCGTGGTGAGAATCTTGTGCATCAGGAGGAGTCCCTCTCTGTTCGGGGCCGACAACAAGTTGGCCAGTTTCTTTCTGTCCAGCGCGGAGCTGGTCTCCCACAGGGTGGGAAGGTCTTAGCGGTGGTCCACGGCCCGGCTGATCCGGTCGCCGAGCCATTGGACGCCCTGCACCAGGATGACGATCAGGATCACCGTGATGACCATGACATCGGGCGAGAAGCGCTGGAAGCCGTAGTTGTAGGCGAGGCGCCCCAGGCCACCGCCGCCTACCAGTCCGGCCATCGCCGAGTAGCCGATGATGGTCACCACCGTGGTGGTGATACCCGCCACCAGCCCAGGGAGGGCCTCAGGGATGAGGACCTTCGTTATGGACTGCATCTTCGAGGAGCCCATCGCGTGGGCGGCGTCCAGCTTGCCGGGGTGCACCTCGCGCAGCGCGGTCTCGACGAGGCGCGCGAAGAACGGGATCGCCGCGATCGCCAGCGACACCGACGCCGCGATGGGGCCCAAGGAGGTGCCGACGATCCAGCGCGTGAAGGGGATCAGCGCGAGCATCAGGATGGCGTAGGGAATGGACCTCGTGATGTTGACCACGATGTTCGAGAGCACGAAGTTGAGGGCACGGTTCTCCCCGAGCGCGCCCTTCTGCGTGACGTACAACACCACGCCGAGCGGCAGCCCGATCAGCACGGTGGCGAGGCTGGTGATGCCCATCATGAGGAGCGTCTCCCAGATGGCGGGAAGGAGCGCCTTCTGCAGGGCGGGGTTGTTGAACCAGGTCTCGAGGAGAATCACTGCGCCGACCCCTCAATCGCGCTGCGGGAGGTGAGCTTCGCGTCGGCGCCCTGGGCGCGCAGCAGCTCGATCACCCGCTGCGGGTCAGTGCCGGGGGGGACCGAGATCCGCAGGTGGGAGAAGGTGGTGCCGGCGAGGTGCTCCACGCTCCCGGCCACGATGTTGAGCTCGGCGCCCACCTCGTGTGAGGTGTGCGCCACCACGGGCATGGCGGCCTTCTCACCTGAGGAGAGCACGTCGACGTAGGTGCCGTGCACGGCATCCAGCGGGGCGTGAGGCGGAATGCCGAGCAGCGCCTCGGCGAGCCGGGAGTCAAGGCTGTTGACGACTTCGACGAGGGGGCCGGACTCGACGATGCGGCCCCCGTCGAGCAGCGACACCGAATCACAGATCTTCTTCACCACGTGCATCTCGTGGGTGATGACGAGCACGGCGAGGCCGTCGCGACCCTTGAGGCTCAGAATCAGGTCCAGGATCTCGTCGGTGGTCTTCGGGTCCAGGGCGGAGGTGGGCTCGTCGAACAGCAGGACGTCCGGCTCCGTGGCCAGCGCGCGGGCGATGCCGACCCGCTGACGCATGCCGCCGGACAGCTGCGCCGGGTAGGCGGGGCCGGAGTCCGGGAGGCCGACCACGCGGAGGAGTTCGGCGACCTTCGCGTCGCGCTCGGCCTTCGGCATCCCGATCAGCTCGAGCGGGTAGCCCACGTTGTCCGCGATGGTGCGCGAATCGAAGAGGTTGGCCTGCTGGAACACCAGACCGATGCGACGACGGGCCGTGCGCAGCGCGTCGGCGTGGGCCGCGGTGAGGTCCACGCCGTTGATCTCGACTGTTCCGGAGGTGGGTCGGTCCAGGAGGGTGAGGCAGCGCACGAGCGTGGACTTGCCCGCGCCGGAGTGCCCGATGATGCCGTGGATGGAGCCGGCGGGGACCGTCAGCGTGACGCCGTCCAGGGCGCGCACCTCGCGCTTGCCCTGGAGGTAGACCTTGGTCAGGTCCGTCACGGTGATCATGGGCGCCTCTCGTTGCTTCTGGTCCACTATTCAATCAGGGACCGTGGCGGAGACCCGAATCGGCGGCGGTGATGTTCACCGGCAGCGCAACGTCATCGGTGGCTGAGGCGCCCGGCTCAGTAGTGGCGGCGGACCTCTCGCGCCACGGCGTCGAAGATCTGTTCGTCCAGGATGGCGCCCACGCGGCGGACCGCGTCCGGTTCGATCCGGATGATCCGGTTCACTCGCACCTCGCTGGGGCGGCGCTGATTGTCCCACTCCCCGGTGCCGATGTCTGTCCAGTAGCGGCCGGCGTCGGCTTCCTGGGCCGCGTCGACGTCGTGGTCCTGCGAGGTGACCTGCAGGCCCAGCAGCCAGCCGCCGTCGCGCCCGATCAGGAGCACGGGCCGGTCCTTGCCCTGACTGGAATCCTCCTCGTACGGCACCCAGGTCCACACCACTTCGCCCGGGTCGGGGCGACCGTCGCGGTGCGGGTTGTACACGATCGTCGGAGCCTGCCGGTAGTCGCCGGGATAGCCGCCCGAGGCCGCAGGCGGGCGGGGGGAGCGGGTGGGTTCGGCGGGCCGCCTGGTGGCGCGGCGGCGGGCCTGGGGCGCGGTGGCCCTGTCGATCGCGCGGAGGGCGACGTCGCGGACCACGCGGAGGGCGCCGTCGAGGAAGGGGTTCGAAGCCATGGTCAGTGAGCCTAGGGCCTCACCGGAACCGCGGCAGCCGGCCGTAGAAGATGGAGCTGGGCCTGCGGTACGCCTCCGGCCGGATGGCGCGCACCTGCTCCCACTGGCGGAAGTACCTCGTCGACGGCGGGAGGAACAGCAGCGCCCACCCCACGACGGCGAGGCCGAGGCCGATGAACGCCCAGTCGCTGAGGATCGCGGCGAAGCCGCCGGCCAGCGCAACGGCCACGAGGCCGCCCCACCGCGTCCATCGCCACCCGTTCCAGGCCTGGAAGCCCACCACCCCGCACGCGCCGCCGGCCAGCACCAGCGCCGCGGCGAACCCGCCCTCCAGCGTGAGTGACAGCCACTTTCCCGGCTCGGGCGCCACCCATTCGATCAGCCGCGCCGAGGTGACGTAGCTGTCCGGGTGCGCCGCCAGCCACCAGTGCCAGCCGTAGGCGGCGGCGAGCGCGGCCACGGCCAGGTACTGAAGGATCGCGGAGACCAGCACGACGGCGGGGCGCGTGGGCTCGCCCGTGCGCGGGCTGCGGGGCACGTCGCCGTGCAGCTCCTCGATGGGCGGGAGCGTTGCGATGGGCTGGGGCTCGGTCATCGCCTCCAGCCTACCGGCGCCCGCCACTGTTGCCCGGGGCGCGGGCTCGGCGGGATACTTGGGCATGCCACACGAGCACGACTGGGATCAGGCCTACCGCGATACCGACAGAATGTGGAGCGGGGAGCCCAACGCCGCCCTGGTCGCGGAGGCGCCGAAGCTTCGCCGCGGGCGCGTGCTGGACGTGGGGTGCGGGGAGGGCGCCGACGCCATCTGGCTGGCGACGCACGGCTGGGAGGTCACGGCGCTGGACCCGTCGCTGGTGGCGATCGAGCGGGGACAGAGGGCGGTGGAGGCCACCGGCCTCATCGTCGAATGGGTGCTGGGCAGCATCGGGGAGGCGCCCCTCCCGCACGATGACTTCGACCTCGTCTCCGCGTTCTACGTGCCCCTGCCCAAGGATTCGCCGGCCGTTGACGCGCTGGCCTCCGTCGTCGCTCCCGGCGGGGCGCTGCTGGTGGTGCACCACGCGGACTTCAACCCGAAGCACTCGCACGTCGACCCCGCCACGCTGGCGTACCCCGACGACGTGGCCGAGCGGTTGGGCGACGGCTGGACCGTGCTGGTGCACGAGCGGCGCGCACGGAGCGTGGCCGAGGGGGCTGGGGCGCACCACCACGACGACATCGTGCTCGTCGCGCGCCGCGACACTGCCGCTCCCTGACCTGAGGAACCGAGCGTCGCGGTGTGTCCCTGGCCCAGTGCGCTACTGGAGATCCGCAGTCGCGGCCTCGACGGGGGACACGTCTGGGCGCAGCGCCCGCAGGACGGGCTGGCGGAGGGCGCCGTCGGGCGTCACGTTGAGGTAGCGCACCTGCACGCACAGCATCGGTTCGACCCAACGGGCCTGGCGGGCCACCGGGTCCGCCGGAACGGGCTCGAACGGGGGAGTGGGGCGTTCGGTGTCGCGGAGGACCGCCAGCAACGTGTCCCGGTCGGAGTGCCCGAGTCCGGAGCCCACCCGCCCCATCGGATACAGCACCGGCCGCGCCTCGAAGGTGGCCTCGTCGCTCGGCTGCCCCACCCACAGCGCGCCCAGCGCGTGCTCGTTGCCGCCCTCCGGCAGCCACCCGCCGATGACCACCACCAGCTCGGAGCGGTGCGGGGTCTTGACCCAGTCGTCGCTGCGCACCCCCGGCCGGTAGATCGACGAGCGCCGCTTGCTCATCACCCCCTCCAGGCCCGCCTCGCGGGTGAAGTGCGCCAGCTCAGCGCCGTCGTCGAAGAGCTCCGAGAGCCGCCAAGCGGGTCGGTTGAGGTCGAGGGCGTCCAGCGCGGCGCGACGCTCGTGCAGCGGCCGGGGGGTGAGGTCCGTCCCGGCGAGGTGCAGCAGGTCGAACACGACGAAGGTGACGGGGCGCTCCACGGCCCAGCGGGCGGCGCGGCGGGCATCGCGGACGTTCATCCGGGGCATGATCGCATGGAACGACGGCGTCCCCTCGGGGCCCATCGCCACCACCTCGCCGTCGAGCACGGCACCCTCTGGGAGCCCGACGGCCCCGGCGGCCACCTCCGGGTACGCCACCGTGATCTCGCCGTCGGTGCGGTTGGTCAGCCGCAGCCGGCCGTCGCGGATCTCGCCCAGGGCGCGGATCCCGTCCCACTTGATCTCGTGCACCCACTCCGGGCCAACCGGCGGAAGGCCGGGGGTGGCCGACGGTGTGGCGAGCATGGGGCGCATGCCGCCCATCATGCCCGCGACACTGCCGCCGCGCCCCGCTGGGCACGAAACGCCGTTGCAATCGTGGGGGAGCGCCCTCAGCGTGGTCGACGGGCGGGTCAGGCGGCGTGTCGCGCCCGGGAGGGCCGCCGGTCAGGCGCCGATCTTGCGCAGCGCCAACTCGGTGAACAGCGCCGCCCCGTCGGCGACGACGGCGTCGTCGAAGCGGGCGTAGGCGGAGTGGTTGAACGGTGCGGTCAGCGGGTCCAGGTCCGGCGGGCAGGCGGACAGACCGATGAAACACCCCGGGGCCTCCTGCAGGAGGCGGGAGAAGTCCTCGGCGCCGGCCAGCGGGTTCTTCCACCGCAGGTGTCGATCCTCGCCGAACAGGTCCGTCACCGCCTCCGCCACGACGTCGGCCTCGGCATCGTCGTTGACGGTGACCGGGTACTGCTCCAGCAGCTCGAAGTCGCCCCGCACCCCGTGCGCCGATGCGATCCCGGACACCACCTCGGGGATGGTGGCGATGAGCTTGTCCCGCACCGACGTGTCGAAGGTCCGCAGCGTGGCCTCCAGCCTGCCCTCCTCGGGGATGACGTTGGCGATGGTGCCGGCCTGCAGGAGCCCGACGGTGACGACGACGGGGTTCTGCACGTCGAAACGCCTTGTCACCATGGTGTTGAGCGCCAGGGCGATCTCCGCCAGCGCCGGCACCGGATCTGCCGCGAGCTGCGGTGTCGAACCGTGGCCACCGCGACCCACGACCCGCACCTTCGCCACGTCAGAGCTGGCCATCACGGTGCCTGGCTTGGTGGAGAACACTCCGTGCGGATCCAGCGCGGCCCACACGTGGATGGCGTAGACCCAGTCCGGCCGCGACCCCGCCACGTCCAGCAGCCCCTCCTCCAGCATGAACCTGGCGCCGTCGACTCCCTCCTCGCCGGGCTGGAACATGAAGATCACGTCACCCGCCAGGGAGTCGCGGCGGGCGCACAGCGCGTGCGCCGCGCCGATCAGCATGGCCATGTGGAGGTCGTGGCCGCAGGCGTGCATGGCGCCGTTGGTGGAGGCGTAGTCCAGCCCGGTGAGCTCCTCGACCGGGAGGGCGTCCATGTCGGCTCTCAGCAGGACGACGGGGCGCTTCCCCTCAGTGGGTAAGCCTCCGCGCAGCACGCCGACGACGCTGGTGACGTGCCGCCCGAGCGTGATCTCCAGCGGCAGCCCGTCCAGTGCCTCCAGCACCCTGGCCTGCGTCTGCGGCAGTTGAAGCCCCACCTCCGGGATCTGGTGGAGTTCGCGGCGCAGGGAGATGAGGTCGGGCGTCATGGACAATTCATATCAGGCCAGGAAGAAGGCCTTCGTGCCGTCGAACATCATCTGGACCGCCATGATCACCAGGATCATGCCCATCAGGCGCTCCACCGCGACCAGCGCCCGGGTGCCGATGACACGCTGCAGGAAGCCGGAGAAGTACAGGGTCACCGCGGTCACCAGCCAGGCCAGGACCAGCCCGCCGAGGAACCACTGCCAGTTTCCGGGGTCCTGGCTGACCAGCACCACGATGACCGCCAGCAGCGACGGCCCGGCGATATAGGGCACCGCCAACGGAACGATGAACGGCTCATCGTGGGTCATGGGCTCGGCCAGGTTGCGCTCGGACGTGGGGAAGACCATCCGGATCGAGATGAGCAGCAGAATGACGCCGCCGGCCGCCTGCAGCGCGGCCTGGTCGATGTGCAGCACGCTCAGCATGGACTGGCCGAGGAACAGGAAGGCCACCATCACGGCCAGGGCGATCAGGCACTCGCGCAGGATCACCCACTGCCGCCGCTCGGGCCTGGTGCGCTGGAGGGAGGTGAGGAACAGGGGAGCGTTGCCCAACGGGTCCATCACCAGGAGAAACGTGACGAACGACGAGAGCATCAAGGCCATGGCCGGATCCTATCGCCGGACAGAGGAGGGCCCCCACCGTCGAACGGCGGGGGCCCTCGTCAGCGGCCTGTGCTCAGGTCACGGGACCATGGTGCCGGTCTCGAGGAACCGCACGTGCCAGCCCAGCGCGGTGGCAAGGTCGTGCGGGGTGTGCTGACCGTTGGCCTTCTTCTCCGCCAGCTTGACGTACTCGCGCAGCGGCTCCTTGAAGTCCGGGTGGGCGCAGTTCTCGATGACCTTCAGCGCGCGCTGGCGGGGGGCCAGGCCGCGCAGGTCCGCGAGGCCCTGCTCGGTGATCAGCACCTGCACGTCGTGCTCGGTGTGGTCCACGTGGTTGACCATCGGAACGATGCAGGAGATGGCCCCGCCCTTCGCCGTCGACGGCGTCACGAAGCTGGAGACCCAGCCGTTGCGGGTGAAGTCACCCGAGCCGCCGATGCCGTTCTGCATGCGCGAGCCCATGACGTGGGTGGAGTTCACGTTGCCGTAGATGTCCGCCTCGATCATGCCGTTGCAGGCGATGACGCCCATTCGACGGATGGCCTCGGGGTGGTTGGACACGTCCTGGGGGCGGAGCACGATCTTGTTGCGGTACTCAGCAGCCTTGTCGTTCATCCGCTCGGCGGCGATGGGGCTGAGCGAGAACGCGGTGGCCGACGCCACGGTCAGCTTGCCGGAGTCCAGCAGATCCACCATGCCGTCCTGGATCACCTCGGTGTAGGAGGTGAGGTTCTCGAATGGTCCCTCGAGGAGGCCGGCCAGCACCGCGTTTGCGATGTTGCCGACGCCGGATTGCAGCGGAAGCAGGTTCTCGGGAAGACGCCCGGCCTTGACCTCAGCGCCGAGGAAGTCGAGGAAGTTACCTGCGATGGCGCGCGAGTCGTCGTCGAGGCCCTTGAACGGCGTGTTGCGGTCTGCCGAGTTGGTCTCGATGATGGCGATCACCTTGCTGGGATCAACCTTGAGCACCTTGCCGCCGATGCGGTCCCCGGCGTTCTGGATGGGGAGCGGGACCCGGTTGGGCGGCAGCGCGCCGATGGGGTAGTAGATGTCGTGCATGCCGAAGAGCTCTTCGGACTGCCACGAGTTCACCTCGATGATGACGGCGTCCGCGTGGTCCAGGTACGTGCGGTTCATGCCCACCGAGGACGAGGGGACGATGTCGCCCTCCGCCGTGATGGAGGTGGCCTCGACGACGGCGACGTTGAGGTGGCCGAGGAAGCCCTGCGACACCTGGGGTCCCATGTGGGAGAGGTGGATGTCCTGGTAGTACGAGGTGCCGGCGTTGATGGCGCTGCGCATCTCGGGATCCGACTGGTACGGGGCACGGTACGAGATGCCGCCCGTGCGGGCCAGGACGCCGTCGAGCTCGGGGGCAGTGGACGCTCCGGTCCACACGCCGATCCGGAACTCTTCGCCGTGCCCGTGCCGGGCGTCGATGATGGCGGCGAGGGCCTCCGGGAACGCCTTGGGGTAGCCGGATCCGGTGAAGCCCGAGAAGCCGACATTCCATCCGTTCTGGACGAGGGCGGCGGCGTCGTGGGCCGACATGACCTTCTGCTTGAATGCCTCGTTGCGGATGCGACCTGACATCTGTCCTCCTTGAAGATTTGCGGTGCGCTCTCACCCTACCGGCGAACGCACGCCATTTCCGCCGCGCGGGACTTAGTCCGATCGGCGGGCAGACCAGTGCAACGGTGTGCACTGACGGGGTGGTCAGCCCGGCTGGGCTGCCGTCATCCCATCTTTGCAGGATGCACCACGCCGCCCGGATGGGGGTGGGCAAACGTAGATTGGACCCAGGGGTCAGCCGGGCCCGACGAGAGGACAGCGATGAGCAATCCACGCACCCAACTGTGGCTCGTGCGCCATGGCGCCACCGAGTGGTCCCAGGTCGGGCGGCACACGTCCGTGACGGATCTGGGGCTTTTACCGGAGGGGCGTGACGACGCCGAACGGATGGGCGAGCGCCTTGCCGGGGAACACTTCGGCCTGGTGCTCAGCTCGCCGCGTCGCCGCGCGATGGAGACCGCCGCGCTCGCCGGTTTCCCGGCGCCTGAGATCGATCCGGACCTCGTGGAGTGGTCCTACGGTCCCGGCGAGGGGCTCACCAGCGTGCAGATCGCGGAGCGGGTCCCGGGCTGGCGAATCTGGACCCACGGCGCCCCTGCCATCGAGCGGGAGGGGTTCCCGGAGGGGGAGACGAAGGAGCATGTGGTGGAGCGGCTGGGCCGGGCGATCGACAGGGCCCGCGCAGCCGGCGAGGAGAGGGTGCTGATCTTCGGGCATGGGCACGCGCTGCGGGTGCTGTCCATGCTGTGGCTGGGCGCACCCGTGGAGATGGCCGCCAGCTTCCCATTGCTGACGGGGTCGCTGAGCGTGCTGGGCTGGGAGAAGGACTCGCCGGCGATCGTCCGCTGGAACAGCTAGCGAGACACTGGGGAAGCACTGATCGATGCTGTTCTCGGCGAGGACGTGCCGGGCGGGATGAGATGGCGCCACTACATCTGGTGTGTGTACTTGACGTCCATATTCAGATGGAGGGGTGTCAGATCGCCCGATCCGGTGCACCGCAGCCAGGACATGATTGGTCAGTGGTTCCCTAGGCCAGCGGTGCGCTCTTGAAGGCGAACGCGGCCACCGCGTCGAGGCGGGGGAAGTTGATGGCCACGTCGGCGTGCGCGGCGGTCACAGGCTTGGCGCAGTAGGCGATGGACAGCCCCGCGGCGTCGAACATGCCCAGGTCGTTGGCGCCGTCGCCCACCGCGACCGTCAGGGCGGGGTCCACGCCCTCCGCGTGGGCGAAGCGGAGGAGATCGCGCGCCTTCTGATCCCGATCGACGATGGGGCCGGTCACCCGGCCGGTCAGCCGCTCCTCGCCGTCGACGAGCTCGGTCTCGAGGGTGTTGGCGTTGAAGAAGTCCAGCCCGAGGCGCTCGGCCAGCGGGGCGACGAGTTGGCTGAAGCCGCCCGAGGTCACGCCCACCTTCGCGCCGCAGCCGTGGGCCGCGGCGATCAGCTCGGCGGCCCCGTTGGAGAGCGTCATCGCCTCGCCGACGGCGGTGAAGATGCTGGTGGGAAGCCCTTTGAGGGTGGCGACGCGCTCCTCGAGCGACTGGGCGAAGTCCAGCTCGCCGCGCATCGCCCGCTCGGTGATCGCCGCCACCCGCGGGCCGACCCCGGCGTGCTCGGCCAGTAGATCGATGGCCTCGGTGGTGGTGAGGGTGGAGTCCACGTCCATGAGCATCAGCTTGGCGGGGACCCTGGCCAGGGGCCCGGTCACCACCCCGACGGCCACCGGCCCGGCCACCGCGCGGAGGGCCCTGCGCAGCGCCGCCGGATCCTCGTGCTCGGTGAACATGCTGATCCGCTGCCCGTAGTGGGTCTCGTCGCTGATGACGTGCCCGGTGGTGGGCACGAGCGCGACGAGCGACTCCGGGATAGGCCCCATGGCTGCCAGCGTGACGCGAATCTCCATGGGGCCAGGCTATCCGGGGGAGCCGGCCGGCACGGGCGCGGCGGCCGACGGTGGGACGCCACGGCGCACGACGCCGCTCACCGGGCGGCAGCGATGGGGGTGACGACGAGCTCCAACTCCTCGCCGTCGCGCAGCACGCTGAGCGTCATGTCGCGGCCCACCCGGCCGGCGCGCACCAGGGCCACCAGCGACTCCGTCGACGTGACAGGGTTGCCGTTGACGGCGGTGACGAGATCACCCACCTGCATGCCCACCGCCTCGGCCGGCGACCCGGGCACCACCTCGGCGATGGCAGCGCCCATCCGGCCGGTGGTGTTGATGTCGCTGGCGCTGACCCCGATCTGCGGGTGTTCGGCGACACCGTTGGCGATCAGCTGCTCGGCCACGTACTGCACCTGGTCCGCGCCGATCGCGAATCCGATGCCGATGTTGCCGGCGCTGTCGCTCGATGAAGCCAGGGAGGCGATCGAGGAGGTGATGCCCACCAGTTCGCCCGCGGCGTTGACCAGCGCGCCGCCCGAGTTGCCGGGGTTGATGGCCGCGTTGGTCTGGATGGCCGCCGTGACCACCACGTCCTGCTGTCCCTGGCCGACGGTGCTGTTGGTGACCGCGCGCGTGGTGACGGGCCGGTTGAGGGCCGAGACGATGCCCGTGGTGACGGTGTCCGCCAGCCCGAGGGGGTTGCCGATGGCCATCACGGGATCGCCCACGGCCAGCTCCGTCTCGTCCGCGTAGGCCATGACGGTGAGGTCCGACGGCGGATCCACCAGCTTGATCACAGCCAGGTCCGTGGACGGGTCCGTGCCCACCATCTCCGCCACGTAGGACGTGTCGCCCAGCAGGACGACGATCCGGGCGCCGCTGCCGCTGCCGGAGACGACATGGTTGTTGGTGACGATGTGACCCTCGCCGTCGATGACAACGCCTGAGCCCTGCCCGCCGGATCCGTCCTGGCCGGTGACCTGGATGGCCACGACGGCGCGGGAGGCCGCGTCCGCCACGACCGTCCAGTTGGGGCTGTTGGGGTCGGCCTGAACCACCTGGGTCTCGGTGGGGAGCGTGGAGGAGGACGCGCTCGCCGCGGCGTTGGCCGCGTCCTGGCTGGCGAGGCGGGCGGCCCCGAACCCGGCACCTCCGCCGACGCCCGCGGCGAGCACCGCGACGGCGAGGAGGCCCGCGACCCTCGAGCGCCCCTTGGGTCGTGTGGTCGCGGTGGGGGTGGGTGAGGCGCCGAACGAGGCGGAGGGCTGGCCGAAGGGGTAGGCCGGCGGTGGGAAGTCGAGCCGCTGGGGGCCCTGCGTGGGGGAGCCCTGCGTGGAGAACTGCTGCGCGACGAAGCCCTGCCCCTCGCTGGAGGGTCCCTGCGGCTGGACCGGCTGCTCGCCGGACTGCGCGGCGGGGTGCACGGGTGTGGTGGGCTCGTCCTGGCCGGGGGCGTCGACGTCCTTCCAGGCGTCTCGGCTCCACGGATTCGGGTTCTGCTCGTTGCTCATCGCGGCTCCTCTGGTGGGTATGCCCTCAGGTAACCCACCAAGTCTATGAGGCGCCTGTGAAACCCCTGAGTTGTCCCTGATAACCCCGATGGCGGGGATCGGTGGTCACCTGGCCGTGGTCACCGTGACCGTGTAGCGCGGATCCTGCTCGGCCACCTTCGTGGGGCCGACGCGCTCGTTGAGTTCCTTTCGCCACGGCAGGTGGGAGTTGAACACGCACCACAGCTGGCCGCCGGGACGCAGCACGCGGCGGGCGTCGTCGAACATCTCCAGGGTGTCGGAGGACTCCTTGGCCACCCCCTGATGGAACGGTGGGTTGGTGACGATGGCGTCCACGCTGCCATCGGCGTAGCCGTCCAGGCCGGCGCCCCAGGTGGCGTCGACGGTGAGGCGGTTGACCTCGGCGGCGACGGCGGTGGCCGCCACCGCGGACCAGCTGACGTCGCGGGCCAGGACCCGCATGCCCGCCTTGGCCAGCCACATCGAGAGCGTCCCGTTGCCGCAGCCGAAGTCCAGGACATCGTCGGCCTCGAGGCCCGCGGTGCGGCCGCCGCCCGCGAGAGCCGAGATGAGCAGGCGGGAGCCCGGGTCGATCTTGGTCCCCCCGAAGGTGGCGCCATGGGCGGCGACGGCGAAGCCGAGGTCCGCGTGCTCGCGCACCTTCGGCCAGTCCGACTCGTGCCCCTCGGGTCCCCAGGCGCGGAGCACGCGGCACTTCGAGCGACCGAGGCTGGCGGCGACGGCGGTGAAGTGCTTGCCGAGGACCTCGTTCATGGAGCGGTTGAGGTGCCGGATCCGGGCGCCTCCCACGAAGGTGACGTCCTGGGCGCCCTGCACGAGCGCGGCCATCTCGTCGAGTGCCCCCAAAGACTTGGGGAGGCGGGCGAGCGCGACGTCCACCCCGGCAAGGTCCGAGGGGTGCTCGACGAGGAGGTCGGCGGGGACCTTGGCGGCGTCGCGCCAGTCGTCGCACCACACCCGCACATCAGCGGTGAGCGTGAGGGCGTCGTCGACGAGCGCGGGGGAGTCCAGCAGCGCCACCGCCCCGGCTTGCTTGGGGGCTTCGTCCCAGATCAGGTCATCAACGGCGTCACGCATGGGGTGAGTCTACGGAAGCGACGCGTGGAGTGCGCCGGTCCCCGCGATCGCTAGGGTGTGGGCTGAGCGTCACGAGGAGACCCCCATGCATCACGAGTTCGCGCCCGGCAGCGTCATCCTGGTCGGCGGAGGCCCGGGGGATCCCGGTCTCATGACCGTGGCCGGCCTCGCCGCGATCCGGCAGGCCGACGTCATCGTCCACGATCGCCTGGGCGCGCTCCAGTGCATCGATGAGGCCAGGCCGGGGGCTGAGATCATCAACGTGGGCAAGATCCCGCGCGGCGACTTCACCCCGCAGGAGGAGATCAACGCCATCCTGGTTGACCGTGCGCACCGGGGCCTTCGCGTGGTGAGACTCAAGGGAGGCGACAACTACGTCTTCGGACGTGGCGGCGAGGAATGGCTGGCGTGCCGGGCCGCCGGGGTTCCGGTCCGGGTCATCCCGGGGGTGACCTCCGCGGTGTCGGTCCCGGCGCTGGCCGGCATCCCCGTCACCCATCGAGGGCTCACGCAGGGCTTCGTTGTGGTGTCCGGCCACGTGCCGCCGTCGGACCCCCGCAGCGACGTCAACTGGGCAGCACTCGCCGCGGCCAATCTCACGCTTGTGGTCCTCATGGGGGTGCAGAACCTGCCCGATATCGCGGCCGAGCTGCAGCGCCACGGGCTCCCCGGCGACACCCCGTCGGCGGTGGTGGCCGACGGCACCACGCCCGGGCAGCTGACCCTGCGCGCGCCCCTGTTGCGGATCGCCGAGGAGTCGGAGAGGGCCGGGATCCGGCCGCCGGCCATCGTCGTGATCGGCGAAGTGGCCGCTCTTGAGCTCGAGGACTGAGGTGGACTTCAGCCTCCGAGTGGACCCCGTCGATGAGACCGCCATGGAGTTGCTCGGCCGCCTCGCCCAGCGCGCCGAGGTGACGCCGATGGTCCACGGCCGGGGAACGGCGCTGGTCCTGGGTGGGGCGAGGTCGGGCAAGTCGTCGTGGGCGGAAGCCCAGCTGGCGGGGGCCGCGGACGTGGAGTACGTAGCGACCTCCGAGGTGCTCGACGGCGACGCGGAGTGGGCCGAGCGCGTCGCGCTCCACGTTGCGCGTCGGCCCCCGTCGTGGCGGACCACCGAGACGAAGGACCTCGCGGCGGTGCTGGAAGCCGACGATCCCGCCGCGGTGCTGATCGACTGCGCGGCCGTCTGGCTGGACCGTGTCCTCTTCGACGCCGGCGCCTGGGACGACGCGCCGGGCTGGCGGGATCGGGTGGAGGCGGAGGTGTCGCGGCTGGTCGACGCGCTCGCTCGTACCGCCCGCGACGCGATCGTGGTGAGCAACGAGGTGGGGTCGGGCATCGTCCCGGCCACGCCGTCGGGCCGGCTCTACCGTGACGAACTGGGCAGGCTGAATGCCCGCCTGGCGGCGGTCTGCGGAGAGGTGTGGCTGTGCACGGCGGGGATCGCCAGGCGGCTCAAGTGAGGGGATTCGTGGCCGCGTTAGGGCTGTTCACCGTGATTCCGGTGCCGCCCGTGGCCGAGATCGACCGCTGGCTGGCCGGGCGCGCCATGGCGGCGTTCCCGTGGGTTGGGCTTCTGGTGGGGGCGCTGGCCGGGGCGGTGCTGTGGGGTGTGGTCGCCCTGGGGGCGGGCGGATGGTTGGGCGCGGCGCTGGCGCTCGCCGTCGTCGCGCTCCTCACGGGGGCGCTGCACCTGGACGGGCTGGCCGATACGGCCGACGGCTTGGGGTCGCGGAAGCCCGCCGCGGAGGCGTTGGTGATCATGCGGCAGTCCGACATCGGGCCGATGGGCGTGGTCGCGCTGGCCCTGGCGCTGCTGATCGACGGCGCAGCGCTGGCGTCGCTGGCAGAGCGGGGCGGGCTGCTGGCGGCGGGGGCCTTGACTGTCGCGGCGATGGTGGGCCGCGGCGTGGTCACGCTGGCCACAGTGTCGCGGGCGTCGGCACGGCAGCATGGATTCGGGGCGCTGTTCATCGGCGCCACCTCGCGCGCCACGGCGGTCCTCACCGGGGTCGCGGTGGTGGGTGTCGCGGCGGGGGTCGGTGCGCAAGCCTTTGGCTTGAGCGGCGCAGCGGTGTTCGTGGGCGCGACGGTCGCGGCGGGCGGGGTCGGGTTCCTGTGGGCCCGCCACCTGCGTCGGCGACTCGGCGGGATGACCGGCGACGTGTTCGGATCCATCGTCGAGGTCACTCTGGCCGCGTTCCTGGTTCTGGTGGCCCTGCTCAACAGGGCTGTCTAGGCCCTCAGCCGGTGTGGCCTGCCGCCCGCGACCGCGCGGACAGGGCTCCGTCACGGGTGAAACCGGGCAGTTCCGACTCGACCGTCCACGTCCCATCGGCCAGCGAGAGGCGCCCGAGCGTGGTGAGGGGGCCCGCGATGTCGTGGGTCTCATAGGCCAGCAGGAGCCACTCCCGGACCTCCACCTCCACGGCTGGCGGCGCCCAGCCGTCGACCCGGGCCGCGATGTCGGTCAGGGGCCGCGACACCGAGTAGTGCCCGACGGTGACGTGCGGCACGTACCCGCCGCCGCCCACGGCGAAGGCCCGATGGGCCGCGTGCAGCTCGGGCGCCTCGGCGGCCAGATACGGCACCATCGGGAACGACCCCAACCCCGCGACCCTGACCGTGAACGGCCCCGCGGCGAGCCGGCGCAGCGCCGCGACATCCGAGGCCAGCCGCCCTGGTCCGTACGGCTCCTCGCCGGGGCGGGCGCCGGGGGAGGGTGCGAGACCCGCGTAGGCGACGGTGACGTGTGGCTGCCGGTCGTAGCGGGGGAGGAGGACGTCGGCCAGGCGCCCGCGCGCCTCCCCGACCCCTGCACGGACCGCGTCGACGTCCGCATCGACGGCCCACACCATCGCGTGCCTGCATCCGCCGTGCCATTCGGGGAAATCGCGGTCCTCGCAGGCGACGGTGCGTTGGTACGAAGACTCCACCACCCCATCATGACGGGAGGGTCGGGTTTGTGTGTCTGCAACTTGCTACCCATAGAGCGGCATCTGCGCATATATGCAGAAGCCGCCCTATGGATAGCAAGTTGCAGACCCCTCGTCGTCACCGACACCATTCCGGCGGCATCAGCAACTCGGCACGATGAGCGCTCGGCATCAGTGCCGGCGCACTCCGCGGAGGCAGAGATAGCCCACGATCCACAGCTCGCCGATGGTGGCGGGCACGGTGAGCAGGTCCAGGGCGGGGCCGCCCATCGGGAGCAGGTAGCTGAGGACGGCGTTGGCCACGTATCCCACCCCGCCCACCATGAGGATCCAGCCCATCGCGCTGGGCATCCACCCGGACCGCCTGGCGAGCCAGCCCATCGGGATGAGCCAGAGGCCGAAGAAGATGCCGCCGATGATCCACAGGTGCCCGCTCATGACGTACAACAGCTGCGCGGTCGCGGCCGCCCCGCCACTGACGGCGAGCGAGGGGTCCTGGCTGACGCTGAACGCGCTGGCGATCAGGGCCCCGCTGACGAGGATCGCCGCGGCGTTGACCATGCCGAACGCGGCGATCGAGCCGGCCGCGAACGAGTTGACGGTCCGGAAGAGGCGGTAGAACCACACGGCGACGAGCGCCTGGGTGATCACGACGCCCATCTCCATCACGATGCCGAGACGCGCGAGAAACGGCTGCTGGGTCAGGTTGGCGAGGGTGGCCGAGGGGTCATCCGCGACGTAGAGCTGGCTGCGGATGACCATGTAGCTGAGCATCCCGGTGACCGCGAGCCCGAGGTAGAGGAGGCCGGTGGTGCGCGCGGTGCGGATCACCCCGGGCATGGGTGTGGCGGGTCGAGCGCTGGTGAGGGGTGTGGCGGTGGTTGACATGAGGTTCTCCTGCCAAGAGCCTTACGTTGTAAGAGACCCATACGGTGTAAGGTTGCGCAAGAGGGGAAGGGGAGATTGTGACCGCAGGATCCGTGCGCACACCGCTGAGTAGGCAGCGGGTGTTCGCGGCTGCCATGGCCTTGGTGGACGCCGAGGGAGTCTCCGCTCTCACCATGCGCCGGCTCGCGGCGGACCTCTGCGTCGAGGCGATGTCCCTCTACCACCACGTGGCGGGCAAGGAGCGCCTCCTCGACGCTCTGGCCGAGGCCGTGATCGACGAGATCAATGTGGCGGTTGCGGATCGGGAGCGTGCCGACGACGACTGGAGCACGGCGCTGCGGCGCCGCTGCCTCGCCGCGCGCGAGGTGATGGTGCGGCACCGCTGGGCACCGGCCCTCCTCGGCTCACGCGCGAGCATTCCGCCGGGCCTGTACCCCTACTACGAGGAGATTCTCGCCACCATGGTGCGGGGCGGCCTGAGCTACCACCTCGGCCATCGGGCCATCCACGCCCTCGGGACCATGGTGCTGGGGTTCACCCAGGAGCTGTTCAGCCCCAGTTCGGAGGGCGGCGCGACTGACCAGGAGGCCTCGGACGCGGAGTTCGCTGCGATGGCCGAAGCCCTACCTCACCTGACCGCGATGGTGGCCTCAGAGGTCCACGACAACGCCGAGGACCCCCTCGGTTGGTGCGACAGCAACAATGAGTTCGAGTTCACGCTGGACCTGCTGCTCGACGGCCTGGCCAGGGCGGCCTATCCGGCCTCGGCAGGGCACCCGGTCGGCGGCTGACCCTGAGCGGGGCACACGTGCATGCTGGACAGGAGTCTCGAGCCGGCGCTTCCGTCCTGGGACCTCGGGTCAGTCGTCGAGCAGCGCGCGCCTGGGGAGGTCCGACTGCGCCATCGCCGCCTCCAGGCCTGCGGGGTGATGAGGATCGCTCGCCGGGTCCTCCATCATCCGCACGATAAGGGCCGCAGAGGGGCGCTGATCTGGATCCTTGGCGAGGCAGGCCGTGACGAGCGCCACCAGGTCCTCCGGCGTGCCGGGAGGCAGGGGCGGCGGAGGATCCTGCACATGGGCCAGCGCTGTGGCGATCGGTGTCAGGCGATCGAACGGCTTGGTGGTGGTCAGCATCTCGTGTGCGAGGATGCCCAGGCTGTAGATGTCGGCGGCGGGTCCGACGGTCTGCCCCAGCGCCTGCTCCGGGCTCAGGTAGTGCGCGGTGCCGAGTACCTGGCCGGTCAGCGTGCGCGAGTCGGCGTCGACGGAGCGAGCGATGCCGAAATCCATCAGCTGGGCGTGGTTCCCGGTCACCATCACGTTGGCCGGCTTCATGTCTCGGTGGACGATCCCGGCCTCGTGTGCCAGGGCCAGGGCCGAGGCCAGCTGCCGGATGAGGTCACGGACTTCGTCCGCGCCCAACGGGCCGCCAGCCAGAAGGGCGGCGAGGTTGGGGCCTTCCACGAACTCCATCACCAGGCAGGACAGGCCCTCGTGTTCGAGGAAGTCGTAGACCGTCACGATGTTGGACTGGGACAGTTGCGCGGCGAACCGGGCCTCATCGCGGAACCGATCGGCGAGAGCCAGCTCGTGCTGTGTGTGCGGGTGCATGATCTTCAACGCGACCCTGCGTTCGAGGGTGTCGTCCACGGCTTCCCACACCTGGCCCATGCCGCCGGAGGCGACATGGCGGATCAGCCGATAACGCTCCGAGAGCACCAGCCCCGGACACAGTCGCTGCATCCCAACCTCCACCATTGACCATCGAGACCGCCGGCTTGGCTCCGCCACTACCGGTTCGCTGAGCGGCCTACGGGGATTCGGTCGAGTCTCAGCCTAATACCTGCGGTTCGGATCGCACTCCTCGAGGTCAGATGTCCGCTGGGCTCAGGTGTCTGGTCGGGGACAGCTCAGCTGTCCTGGGCTCCCTCGTTCAGCAGCGTCAGCATCGTTCGCCGGGCTTCCTCCACGCCGGCGCGGGCGGAGCGCAGGCGCGCGGCGGCACTCGTCAGGAGGCTGGTCTCGGCGTCCACGGCGGTGGCCGTCGCCGTGGGTCGGGAGAGAGAGGGTAGAGCGGTCGGCCTGGCGGGCATCGAGATCGACGGCAGCGAGGTGATCTCCGGTAACGTCCCCGACCCGCATCCGGCCGACAGCGCCACGGCTGTGGGCGCCACCAGCGAGTACTCGTCTGTCCGTCGACGTGGCTTGCAGCCCCACAATCATCCCCGCTCTGGAATGCTCAACCAGCAGTACGCCGGTCACCGGCCACGAGTTGCACAGTTGCCGATGCAACGCGGCGGGTTCACGCCGGCATCTTCACCATCGTGCGACGTGTGTGGGCTCGATGGTAACGGCGTTCATCTTGATGTGGATCGAAGTGTGCCGCCAGTTCAGAGCGCGTTCACCTTCCGTTCATTTAGACGGGCTTCTATAGGTCGCGGCGGCGTTCAGCTGCCGGTTCGTCACTGTGCTGATGCACACCCGAAAGGACATTGCGACATGACTCGACGCATTCGACTCTCCCTCGCGGCCGTGGGCTGCGCCTCTGCGCTGCTGCTCACCGCCTGCGGTGGCCAGACCTCCCCTGCGGCACCGAGCTCGGACGCGGCCTCGTCTGCGGCCTCCTCCGACGGCACCTCGGCCGGCCTCTCCGGATCCGTTGCCGCCGACGGCTCCTCCACCGTTGCCCCTCTCACCGAGGCTGCTGCTGACAAGTTCCGCGACGTGGAGGCCGGCATCAACGTGACCGTTGCCACCTCCGGTACCGGTGGCGGCTTCCAGAAGTTCTGCGCGGGGGAGACCGATATCTCCAACGCTTCCCGTGCGATCAAGGACGAGGAGGCGCAGGCCTGCGCCGACGCCGGGATCGAGTTCACCGAAATCATCATGGCCAACGACGGGCTCGCCGTCGTCATCAACCCTGAGAACGACTGGGCCGAGTGCCTGACAGTCGAGCAGCTCCAGGCCATGTGGGCGCCTGAGTCCGAGGGCCAGATCATGAACTGGAACCAGATCGATCCCAGCTTCCCCGACCAGGCGCTGACCCTGTTCGGCGCTGGCACCGACTCCGGCACGTTCGACTACTTCACTGACGCCATCAACGGCGAGGAGGGCGCCTCGCGCACCGACTACGCCCCCTCCGAGGACGACAACATCACCATCCAGGGCGTCTCCGGCGACAAGGGTGCGGTGGGCTACTTCGGCCTCAGCTACGTCGAGGAGAACCCCGACATCATCAAGGCAGTCCAGGTCGACAACGGTGCCGGGTGTGTGGCTCCGTCCAAGGAGACCGTCCAGAGCGGCGAGTACGCACCATTGAGCCGTCCGCTGTTCATCTACGTGGCCAACAATGCATACACCGAGAAGCCGCAGGTGAAGTCCTTCGTCGACTTCTATGTCGAGAACGAGGCCGAGATCGCCGAATCCGCGCTGTTCGTCGGCCTGACCGAAGAGCAGAAGGCCACGGCCCTGGAAGAGCTCGCGTCGCTCAGCTGATCGAGCGGTCGAGACAACTTCTGATGTCCAGCACAACTGCTCAGGGGCTGGGGGCCGAGAGGTCCCCAGCCCTGGACCTGGGCCACCGCGCCCGTCACGGTGAGACCGTGGTCATGACCCTGCTCAGGGTGGCGGCGGCATTGTCGGTCCTCATCACGGTGGGCATCGTCGTGGCCCTGGTGATACCGTCCATCGGCTTCTTCCGGGAGGTACCCGTCTGGGACTTCCTCTTCGGCACGAGGTGGGCGCCGCGGTTCGCCGACGCCAGCTTCGGTGTGTTGCCATTGATCACCGCCACTCTGTGGACGAGCGCGATCGCGCTGCTGGTCGCAGTGCCGCTGGGCCTCGCTTCGGCCATCTATCTGGCGGAGTACGCCCCGCGCCGCCTCCGGGCATTCCTCAAGCCGATCCTTGAAGTGCTGGCCGGCGTGCCGACCGTGATCTACGGACTCTTCGCTCTGACGTTCATCCAGGCCACGGTGCTGAAGGAGTGGCTGGCCCTGGAGACCGGCGCGTTCAGCGTGTTCGCTGCAGGACTGGTCATGGGCGTGATGATCATCCCCACCATTGCCTCTATCAGTGAGGACGCCATGACCGCGGTTCCCGACGCCATGCGCCAGGGGTCGGCCGCGCTCGGCGCCAACCGCATGCAGACCACCCTTCGCGTGGTGTTCCCCGCAGCCATGTCGGGGATCCTCGCCGCCGTCATTCTCGGTGTGTCACGCGCTGTTGGCGAAACCATGATCGTCGCCATCGCCGCGGGAAACCAGGCCCGCATGGTCACAGGCCCGCTTGAACAAGGGCAGACGATGACAGGCTTCATCGCCAACGCGGCACTGGGTGACTCTCGGGTCGGGTCGCTGGAGTACGACACGCTCTTCGCCGTCGGTCTTCTGCTGTTCCTCGTCACACTGGTGATCAACTTCATCAGCATCGCTCTGGTTCGACGCTTCCGGGAGGAGTACTGATGGCCGAGAACACCACCCAACGATCCGCAAGGCCTTTGGCGCCAGCCACCACTTCCGGGCCCGACGGGTCCGGTTCTCCCGCCCACCGACCCCTGGGAAGGGCCGAGGGAGGCGAGAACAGCCCCAAGGCCCTGGCCTTCCTCGTCGTCATGTGGCTGGCAGTCGCGTTCGCCCTCATCTTCCTCCTCACCCTGATCGTGACCACGTTCATCGAGGGCCTACCCCGGCTCGATTCGCGGCTCCTCACGGAGTACCCGGCCTCTGATCCGGAGCGGGCGGGCGCCAAGCCCGCCATCCTCGGCTCCCTGTGGGTGATCGGCACCACCGCCGTGATGGCCATTCCGCTCGGTATCGCCGCCGCGGTGTATCTCGAGGAGTTCAGCGACCGGACCAAATGGTTCAACCGGGTCATCGAACTCAACGTGCAGAACCTGGCCGCGATCCCGTCGGTCGTGTACGGTCTCCTGACGCTCGCCTTCCTCTCCTTCGTCGGGGTCGGAAACAAGAACATGGTGATCGTCGGCGCCACCGCGTTGGCGCTGCTCATCCTCCCCGTCATCATCATCTCCACCCGTGAGGCCCTCCGCGCCGTCTCGGTCGAGATCCGGCAGGGTTCGCTGGCGCTCGGGGCAACGCCCCTGCAGACGACCTGGCTGCAGACCTTGCCCGCCGCCGTGCCAGGTATTGCCACGGGATCGATCCTCGCGCTATCGCGAGCCTTCGGCGAGGCCGCGCCTCTTCTGGTCCTCGGAGGACTGGTGTTCCTGAGCTTCGATCCCAACGGGATCCTGAGTGGCTACACCACCATGCCGATCCAGATCTTCAACTGGGTCGGCCGACCGCAGGCCGAGTTCCACGTCCTCGCCGCAGCCGCGAGCATCCTGCTGCTGGTGCTTCTGCTGGCCATGAACGGGCTCGCCATCTTCATCCGCAACCACTACCAGCGTCGCTGGTGAACGAGTCTCTGAGGACACCATGACCGTGCACGCCATGAACCCGGCACACTCCACCAAAGCGCCCTCCACGATCATCAGCTGCGGCGACGTGAGCATCTACTACGGCGACTTCCTTGCCGTCACGGATGTGAACATGTCCTTCTCCCAGCACGAGATCACCGCGCTGATCGGCCCCTCGGGCTGCGGCAAGTCGACCCTTCTCCGGTCGCTCAACCGCATGAACGACCTCGTTCAGGGATCACGGCTCACCGGGTCCGTCCGCTACCACGGCCAGGACATCTACGCTCCCCAGGTGGACGCCATCGAGGTCCGGCGACGGATCGGCATGGTCTTCCAGAAACCCAACCCGTTCCCCAAGTCCATCTACGACAACATCGCATACGGCCCGCGGGTCACGAAGATGAAGGTCGACAGCATGGACGACCTGGTGGAGGAGAGTCTGCGCCGTGCGGCGATCTGGGACGAGGTCAAGGACAAGCTCAAGCAGTCGGCCTTCGGACTCTCCGGCGGCCAGCAGCAGCGCCTGTGCATCGCGCGGACCATCGCCGTCAAGCCCGAGGTGATCCTGATGGACGAGCCGTGCTCGGCCCTGGACCCCATCTCGACTGGGGCCATCGAGGATCTGATGATCCAACTCCGCGAGGACTACGCCATCATCATCGTCACCCACAACATGCAGCAGGCCGGGCGTGTCGCGGACCGGACAGCGTTCTTCACAGCCGCGCAGGATCCGATCACCGGTCAGCGCACGGGCCGGCTGGTCGAGTACGACGACACGCGCACCATCTTCGAGCGGCCGTCTGATAAGCGCACGGAGGACTACATCTCGGGCCGGTTCGGCTGAGTCGATGGGCGCATCTGCTGTCCGGACTGCGGGTGTCCGACCGCCACGCTGGCCGGTGAGGGCGGTGGTGATTCCCCCGGAAGGCCTCCCCTCCCCGCTCGGGCAGCCGCTGTGGGCGTTCTCACAGCGGGGCGTCGATGTGGAGATCCATTTCGACGGGGCGTCGGCGCTCATCGCGGTGGGAGAGGGAGACGTCTCCGTCGTGGTGGTGCCGCTGAGCCTGCCTGGCGTGGAGATCGCCCACTTCATCTCCGCGGTCAGGGGCTATGCGGGGGTTCCTGTTCTCGTGGGCCTCTCGGGTGACCAGGATCCGGGCATGGTCGTGGCAGCCCTGGACGCCGGGGCGCAGGGCCTGATCTCGTTTCCCCTCTCATCGTCGGAACTGTGCGATCACCTACGAGGCATCGGGGTCAGTGGCCCCGGTCGGGTCGTCACCGGCGCGGCAGCGGCGCTGCATCCGGAGGCCTCGGCGCTGAAACTGGGCGATCAGATGGTGACGCTCAGCCCCAAAGACTTCCAACTGCTGGAAGTGCTTGTGCGCAACTCGCCACATACCGTCCCCACTGATGCGCTGCAGGCGGTGCTCGGCTCCAGCAGGGTCGACGCGGTGGTGGCGGTGCGGGTCGCGATCGGGCGCCTCCGCCGTCGGCTCCTGGCTCACGGCGTGGAAGCGGACGACGCCGTGCAGTCGGTGCGCGGGGTCGGGTACCGCTGGGTGGATCCCACGCCGCTGGGCTGATCGAGCCTGTTTCAGAGGCTCGTGATCAGGTCGTGGACCCGCCGCTGAAGGTCGTCACGAATGGCGCGCACACGGTCGGGAGGTTGGCCGCTGGGGTCGTCGATGTCCCAGTTCAGGTAGCGGCGCCCCGGGTACACGGGGCACGAGTCGCCGCACCCCATGGTGATCACGACGTCGCTGGCCAGCACCACCTCGTCGGTCAGCGGCTTGGGGAACTCTTGCAGCATGTCGATACCGATCTCCGCCATCGCCGCGATCACCGCCGGGTTCACCCGCGCGGCCGGCTTCGTGCCTGCGGTTCGCACGTGTACCTGCTCCGCAGCCTCACGGCGGAGGAAGGCAGCGGCCATCTGTGATCGACCGGCGTTGTGGGTGCAGACGAACAACACTTCGGGCACACCGGAGGCGACCCGGC
This sequence comes from Tessaracoccus sp. MC1679, assembly GCF_014164775.1. Taxonomy (GTDB): domain Bacteria; phylum Actinomycetota; class Actinomycetes; order Propionibacteriales; family Propionibacteriaceae; genus Arachnia. The sequence goes on along the minus strand of NZ_JACJGB010000002.1, from coordinate 357,856 downwards.
CTTCCACCACTGCGAGGGCTGACAGTCGATCGGCGGCGAACTTCTCCGTCATAGGCAGGATGTGAGTCCGGATTCGTGCGCGGGCGGAGAGACGTGTGTAGCTGTCGGCCACGAGACGGCTGACGGTCTCGCGCGAGAAGCTGGCGGCGAACCGGTAGGCCAACCGGTCCACCACCCTTGCCAGCGCCGGAGGCAGCGTCTCGTCGTCGGGCGATGGGTGGTTGTCTGCGGCGCGCACAGTCAGGAACCGCCCGAAGTGGATCAGCGCCTCGGCCGTGGGGTTGAAACCGAGGCTTTGAGTGCGCGACTGCTCGGCCAGACCGCGATCGATGAGGGTGCCGAGGTGTCGCTCAACTTCGTTGGACGGCAGGTCGGTGGCAGCCGAGAGTTCCTCCACCGCGAGTGGTATCTCGCTGGCGGCGATGTGGCTGAGCACCATCACCAGGTCTGGGTTGACCAGTGCTGCCAGTTGGGCCGCTCGGCGCTCGGCGTCGGCTGGCCCCAGCGGCGTCCCGTGGCTGCGCGGTGGCTGGGTCACGTCAACCGAGGAGATCGGAGACTGATTCGCGGCGCTCAGCCCGGATGGAGTACCAGACCTGGCGGCCGCGTCGTTCTCTGGTGAGCAGACCACCATCGTGCATCAATGACATGTGGTGGCTGATGGTGGCCGCACTGAGGTCGAGGGCCTCCGCCAGATCCGTCACGCAGGACTCCTTGGACTCGCTGCCATGCAACATCGACAGCAACTGAAGGCGGGTCGGATCCGCGATCACCCGAAGCGTCTGCGACAGTTCTATGGCTTCCGCCCGCGTCAACGGACGCCGGGCAGCGCCACTCGCCTGTCTCGCTGCACCCTGAATCGACACCACGCAATCACCCTACCTGGGTATCCCGCCAGCGCCACGAGTGTCGACGCGGACGTTGTGACTGCATTCGCTGGCTCTGGGCGAAGGGGGTGCTCGGTGGCACGATGAGCTATGACGATCATGACCCCGCAGCAGTTCCAGGAAGCCGGCGGCACCGGGGACTGGCGGGCCCTGAACGCCGGTGCCGACGCGTGGTTCGATACCCGTTCGCACCTCGGTGGCGCCGTGCTCGTGCGGCGAGTAGCTGATCTCGCCGAGGCCGCCGGGCACCATCCCGACATCGACGTGCGGGCATCGGGCGTCCACCTTCGGCTGTTCAGCCACGACGTGGGCCAGCTCAGCGAACGCGACGTCTCCCTCGCCCGGCAGATCTCGGCCGCGGCCGCTGACCTCGGCCTACGCGCTGACCCGGCAGCGGTGCAGCGCATGCAGATCGCGATCGACGCCACCGTCGCAGCGACGCTCGCGCCGTTCTGGCAGGCCGCTTTCCGCTTCGATCGCGTCGCGGATGACCGGCTGGCTGACCCGCTGGGCCGCCAACCGCGGCTCTGGTTCCAGGGGATGGACCCGCCCCGGCCGTTGCGCAACCGGATTCATCTCGACGCGGGCACCCCGTGGGACCTGGTGGCACAGAGGACAACTGCGCTACGGGCCGCCGGCGGACGGATCACCTACGAGAACCAGTCACGGTGGGTACGTCTTCCACGGCACAAGGGTGACCGGCCTCACCTTGGCCTATAGGTTGTCAGGAGGAAACCTCCGAGCGGTGCAGGCAATCGCTGGCCACACCTCACCCAAGATGGCCTTGCGCTACCAGCGGGCCGAGATGGACTACCTGGCTGCCGTAGCGGCCAATGTGTCGACCATGATCGAGGGCCGGTCGGTCCAGTAGCTGGGGTTCAACCGGCTCGAGTGAAGGACAAGCTGAGGCAGTCCGCCTCCGGCCTTTCTGAGTCTGAGCAGCGCCTGCGGATCGCGGTGGACCCGAGGTGATCTTGATGGACGGGCCGTGCTCGGCCCCGGTCACGATCTCGACGGAGGATCTGATGAGGCCCCCTCAGACCCTCCGGCCGGAAGACCTAGGCTGGGCGGGACGAAGGAGGACTAAATGATCGAAGAGACCCGTCGCCCCGCCGCTGTGCAGGTGTCCCGCTTGAGTCATCTGAGTTTCGAGGCCCGCAATGAGCGCGGGGGGACTCTACCTATCGGGAGCGGCGATAGCAGCGATTTCACTCCGGTGGAGCTGTTGATGGCGGCGATCGCCGGCTGCGGCGCGATCGATGTGGATCTGATCACGCATCGTCGCTCCGAGCCGGACGTGTTCAATGTCGATGTCACGGCCTCGAAGGTCAAGGACTCCACCGGGAACCGGCTGGAGGACATCGAGGTGACTTTCCGGGTCGTCTTCCCGGAGGGCGAGAATGGGGATCGCGCACGCCTCCTGCTGGGGCGCGGTATCCAGCAGGCGCATGATCGGCTGTGCACGGTGTCGCGGACCATCGAGCTCGGCACCCCTGTCACCATGAAGGGCTCCGACGTCTGAGGCGCGATGTCGTCCGCCTGCGGCGAAATCGATCTCCCACAAGGAATGATTCTGCCTCCGCGGATGTTGGCAGTCGTGCGAGGCGAAGCTCGCGAGCCATACCGGAAGGACCTTTTGATGAATCACCCACGTCACATCGTGCGAGCCCTGGCAGGGATGTTGGCCGCCGGCCTCATGCTGACGGGGTGCGCCAGTCCTTCCGGTGACGAGACCCCCAGCGTCGGATCGTCGTCCGTGGACGGTGCGCCAGCCGCGTTCGATGCGGAGGCTTTGATCGAGATCGGGTCCCTGTACGAGCCCAGCAACCTCAGCAACGTCGATGCGGGCGGTCAGGGTGTCACCGAGGCCCTCAACGGCAACGTGTACGAGTCGCTGATCAAGCTCAACGACGACGGCTCGCTGACCAACCTGTTGGCCGAGGACTACCAGGTCAGCGACGACGGCCTCACCTACACCTTCACCCTCCGGGAGGGGGTCACCTTCCACTCTGGCAGGGAGCTCACCTCAGCCGATGTGAAGGCCAGCTTCGAGCGCGTCACCTCCGAGGCGTCGCAGGCGGCACGCAAGAGCAGCTACGCCGTCGTCGAGTCCGTGGCCACCCCGGACGACCAGACGGTCGAGTTCACGCTGAAGAACCGCTCCATCTCGTTTCCCTACCTCATGGCCTACGTGTGGATCGTCAACCCTGACCTCGCCGATGCCAAGGTCGAAGCCGACGGCACCGGTCCCTATGTGTTCGACGAGTGGCAGCGCGGCAGCACCCTCAGCATCGTCCGCAACGACGACTACTGGGGCGAGCCGGCGAAGAACGCGCGCGCCACGTTCCACTACTTCACCGACGCGAGCGCGGAGTCGAACGCGCTGCTGACCGGAGAGATCGATCTGGTCACCACGATCCAGAGCCCCGACGCCCTGACCCCGTTCGAGGGCAGCGACGATTTCCAGATCAGCGAGGGCACCTCCACCACCAAGGAACTCCTGGCGTTCAACGACCGCGTGGCCCCGTTCGGCGACGCCCGCGTCCGTCGCGCCGTGTACTCCGCCGTCGACCGCGAAAAGCTGCTGGAGTCCATCTGGGCGGGCCGCGGCCAGCTCATCGGCTCCATGGTGCCCCCCACGGACCCGTGGTACGAGGACCTGACCTCCCTCAACCCGTACGACCCGGAGCTGTCCAAGCAGCTGCTCGACGAGGCGGGCCTGGCCGACGGGTTCACGTTCACGCTGCAGACGCCCAACTACGACCCGCACCCGGCCGTGGCCGAGTTCCTGAAGTCGGAACTCGCGAAGGTGGGCATCACCGTCGACATCAAGGTGATCACGGCCGACGAGTGGTACTCCGTGGTGTTCAAGGAGCGTGCGTTCGAGGCGACCCTTCAGGAGCATGTCAACGACCGCGACGTGGTCTGGTACGGCAACCCGGACTTCTACTGGGGCTACGACAACGCCGACGTTCAGCGACTCGTGGGCGAGGCCGAACAGGCCGCCACCCCCGAGGAGCAGACCGCCAAGCTCAAGGAGGCCAACACCATCATCGCCACCGAGGCGGCCAGCAACTGGCTCTACCTCTATCCGCAGATCGTGGTGGCGAGCAGCGAGGTGTCTGGGTTCCCGGTCAACGGTCTGAACTCGCAGTTCTACGTGTACAACATCACCAAGGCCTGAGTAGTTCTAGGCATCACAACACGGGAGGGCGGTGTGCCGGAGCATGGGTAGTTACCTGGCCCGGCGCGCCGCTTTCCTGCTGATGTCGTTGGTTCTGGCGATGCTGCTGATCTTCGTCCTGCTGCGGCTCTTGCCCGGCGACCCCGCCAACGCCCTTCTGTCGGTCGACGCGACCCCGGAGCAGATCGAGGCCGCGCAACAGCAGGTGGGCTCCAACCTTCCCGTCCACGAACAGCTAGTGCGGTGGGTCGGAGACGTGATGCGACTCGACCTGGGCACCTCGTTCATCTCCGGCACCCCCGTGCTGCCCGACATCGTTTCCCGGTTGGAGGTGACTCTGCCGCTGACCTTGATCTCCTTCGTCATCTCCGTCATGCTCGCCAGCGGGATCGGGTACGTCGCCGCGGCTCGGTCGCACACGCGGCTCGGCGTCGCCGTGACCGCTGTGGCGCAGCTCGGCATCGCGGTGCCCGTCTTCTGGATCGGGATCCTGCTCGTGTGGCTGTTCGCGTTGGAGCTTCGGTTGTTCCCCTCCGGGGGGTTCCCTCGCGAGGGCTGGGCGGACCCGCTCGCGGCGCTGCGCTCCCTCTTCCTACCGGCCACCACGATCGTGATCGTCATGACCGCCTCGCTGGTGCGCTACGTCCGGTCGGCCACCCTCGATGTCCTGGAGAGCGACTACCTCCGCAACGCGCAGGCGTTGGGCAGCGGCTTCGGCGAGGCGTTCCTGCGCCACGGGGTCCGCAACGCCTCGGTGCCCGTCATCTCGATCCTGGGGATCGAGCTCGCGTCCACACTGCTGGGCGCCGTCGTGGTGGAGAGCGTGTTCACGCTGCCCGGGTTGGGGAGCATGCTGACCAAAGCCATCGCCCAGCACGACTATCCCAGCATCCAGGGGATCCTCCTGGTGACAACGTTCTTCGTGCTGATCGTCGGTTTCGCGGCCGACGTGGCCCAGCGCTTCGTCGATCCGCGACTGCGGTCCAGCCTCTCCGGGGCGCACGCGTGAGCGCCGGGATCGAGATCCGCAGCGCACTCCCGGAGCCGATCGCCCCGGCCCCGGCTCGACGGCGGGGGCTGCCGGTGAGCCTCCTGATCGGCCTGGTGCTACTGGCGGCAGTGGGGATCATCGGCGTCGTCTCGCTCCTTTGGCTGCCTTACGACCTGGCCGACACCACCGGCGGACGCCTCGAACCACCCGGACCTAATCACTGGTTGGGCACGGACAAGCTCGGCCGCGACACCGCCAGCTTCGTCATGGTGGGCACGAGGATTGCACTGACGGTCGGTCTCAGCAGCATGGCGATCGCGATGGCGATCGGCGTCATCGTCGGCCTGATCGCCGCGTTCGCCACCGGCTGGGTTGACGACGTGCAGTCCTCTCTCCTGGACGTGGTGATCGCCTTTCCCACCCTGCTGCTCGCGATGTTGATCGGCGCCATGCAGGGCGCCAGCCTGACCTCGGCGGTGGTCTCGATCGGATTGGCAGCCTCGGCGGTGGTGGCGCGACTCACCCGCATCCTGGCCAAAGGGCTGCTGCGGCGGCAGTTCGTCACCGCTGCCCGCACGTCGGGCACCAGTTGGCTGCGTATCGTGTTCATCCACCTGCTGCCCAACATGTGGCCCACGCTCGTGGTGACCGCCGCGCTCATCTTCGGCACCGCCGTCCTCGCGGAAGCGAGCCTCTCGTACCTCGGACTGGGGGTCCCACCACCGAACTCGTCGCTGGGCCGCCTGCTGCAGGGCGCGCAGAGCACCGTGCTGACCGCCCCGTGGGGCGCCGTCGCACCGGGCGTGGTCATCCTGGTGATCGTGCTGGGGGCGAACTCGTTGGCCGACGGCCTACGCGAACGTTTCGATCCGACCCGACGGGAGCGCAGATGAGCATCGAGGTCGAGGACCTCACCATCACGGTCGCGGGATCCGGCAAGCGCGTCGTCGACGCCATCTCGTTCAGCCTCGACCCGGGCGAACGGGTCGGGATCATCGGCGAGTCAGGCTCCGGGAAGTCGGTCACCACCTTGGCGTTGCTCGGCCTGCTGCCCCGGTCACTGACGGCCTCAGGATCCGTTCGCGTCGACGGCACCCAGATCGTCGGAGCCTCCAAGAAGCAGTTGCTGGGGATCCGGGGACGCCGGATGGCGAAGATCTTCCAGGACCCCTCAACCGCGCTCGACCCCCTCACCCGAGTCGGCGAACTCATCGCCGAGCCCCTCAGGCGGCACCAAGGCTTGCGTGGACACGCTGTGAAGGGCGCCGTCGAGCGGGCGTTGGCGGAGGTAGCGCTACCCGACACCGAGCGGCTGTTGCGGGCGTTCCCCCACGAAATCTCTGGCGGACAGAGGCAGCGCGTCGCCATCGCGATGGCTCTGGCCTGCCGCCCGGCGATGCTGATCGCCGACGAACCGACCACCGCCCTCGACGTCACCGTCCAGGCGGAGATCCTCGACCTCATCCGTCGACTCTGTGTCGATCATGGGATGGGGCTGGTGTTCGTCTCCCACGACATCGCCGTGGTCTCACAGACCGTCAGCCGCGCCCTGGTCATGCAGGGCGGCCAGATCGTTGAACGGGGTCCGATCGATCAGATCGTCCACGCACCGACCGACCTGTACACGCGCCGGCTCGTCGGCAGCGCCCGCGCACTCGACGAGGCACTGACCACGGGGAGGGTCTCGTGACCACGCCATTACTGCTGGCCTTCGAGTCCGTCGGCTTCACCTACCACGGCGCCACCGACCCCGCCCTCAACCGCGTCACTTTCGCGCTGCCCCGCGGCGAAAGCCTCGGGATCGTCGGCGAGTCGGGCTCAGGCAAATCCACCGCACTGAAACTGCTGCTCGCGCTCCACCCGCCCACCGTCGGCCGCGTCCTCTTCAACGGGGCGGAGCTGAATGTGCGGGACCGCCGCCAGGTGCGGGAGCTGCGCCAAACGGTTCAGCCCGTGTTCCAGGACCCCTACGCCTCACTGGACCCCAGGATGCGCGTCGACAGGATCGTCGCCGAGCCGCTGGTGTCGCTGGGCATCGGCGGATCGTCGGCCGATCGGCGTGCCCGGGTGGCGGCCGCGATCGAGGAGGTGGGCCTGGACGTCGACACCCTCGCCCGCTACCCCCACGAGTTCTCCGGAGGCCAACGGCAACGGATCGCCATCGCCCGGGCCCTGGTCACGGACCCAGCCGTCCTGGTGGCCGACGAGCCGGTCAGCGCCCTGGACGTCACCACCCGCATCGAGGTGATCGACTTGCTGGCCCGACTCCGCCGCGAGCGACAGTTGAGCATCGTGATGGTCTCCCACGACATGAGCGTGGTCGCGGCGCTGTGCGACACCACACTGGTCCTCAAAGACGGCACGGTCATCGAGACGGGAGAGACGATGTCGATCCTGAATGACCCACACGAGGCGTACACGCGACAACTGATCAGCGCGATCCCTCGACTCCCGGCCTCCCCTGCTTCTGGCCGATGATGAGGGGGGCCTTGCCGAGCGGGGTGCGGGCAGGTTCCTGAACCGGGGTGATTTCGAAGTGGATATCGTCGCTGACTTCTGCGGATGTGAGTGCGGCTCTGAGTCTGCGGGTGATCTGGTCGAGGTCCACCTGTTGGTCAGGGTCGACGATTCGTACCGTGATCCCCTCGGTGGTTTGTTGGACCTGCCAGCCGTGGATGGCTAGCGGTTCGAGGGCGTCGTGGAACCGGCCAGGCTGAATCAGCTCCGGTTCTCCGGTTCGGCTGTGCATGCGGAGGGTCGCTTCGGTGCGGCCGGCGACTGTCCAGGCACCGGAACGGCAGTCCACACGCGCAGGGTTCGGTGGCCAGCCGGATCGAGTCGGTCAATTCGTAGCGGATCAGTGGGAGGGTGCGGCTGAAGAGGACGGTGGCCAGGAGGCGGTCGGCCCCGTGGCGCCGTGGTACCAGACGGATGGATGCCGTGGGGAGCGGCGCTTCTGGTCACTGGTACCCCCTTGCCTTGGGCGTTCGCTTGGTTTGTGTGGTGGGGTCGGAGCCTTCGCCGCGGCCAAGGTTCAGTGGCGGTGCCCGCCGCCTGGGCGGCCGTGCATGAGCAGCATCATGCCTGCGCAGAGGAGGCCGCCGATCAGCGCGCCTCCGCCGCCTCCGCTGAACAGGGACCACAGGCCGAACCCGATCAACGGTAGGCACATCAGGAGCATGTGCCACATGTGGCCACCATGGCCTTGGTGCTGCTGGGCGGGTCCGGTGGCCGCGGGTGGGGCGTCGGGGCCGGTGTCGGTGGGGCGGTGGTGGCTGTGGAGGCTCATGAGCCGGTTCCTCTCGTTCGGGTGCTGCTTCCACTGTGCGGGGGCCGGATTCAGATCCGATCCGCGGCCGGTCAACCTCTGATCAAGAACGGTTCAGCTGCGGACGAGGCGGGCGATGGCTGTGGAGGCCTCGGCGACCTTGGCGTCGCGGTAGGCGGGATCTGCTGACTGGATGGCCTGGGTGAGGCAGTGCTGGAGGTGGTTGCCGACCAGGTCCAGGGCGACTGAGCGCAGCGAGCCGGTGACTGCTGAGGTCTGGGTGAGGATCTCGATGCAGTTGGCGTCCTGGTCGACCATGCGGGCGATGCCACGGATGTGGCCTTCGATCACCGCGAGTTGGCCGATGAGTTCCTGACGCTGTGGGTTGCTGGTCATGTGTCCTGGACCTGGTCTGGTTCGGCGCCTAGTGGTGGTGGTGCGGGGCGGGGGTGTGGGTGGGCTCGTGGGGGTGCTCGGCCGGGGCGTGGGGGTGTCCGTAGCGGGCGGGGTCGGCGTCGAAGGCTTCGGCGCAGTGGGTGGAGCAGAAGTAGATCGTGGTCTCGCCGATGGTGCGGGTGGCGGCCGCGGTGGCGGGCTTGACCTTCATGCCGCAGACGGGATCGATCTGGGCGGTGGCGGTGGTCTTCTTGCCGAACATGGGGGTGTCCTTTCCGGTGGTGTGGTGCTGGGTGGTGGGGGTTTCGCCGCCGATTTCGACGACGGGGGTGACGGGGGTGACGGGGGTGGGGGTCTGGTCGATGGGGTGTGGTGCCCAGCGGCGGAGCCGGTTGGCGTTGGTGACCACCGACAGTGAGGACAGCGCCATGGCCGCGGCGGCGACCATGGGGCTGAGCAGGATCCCGAAGAACGGGTAGAGCAAACCTGCGGCGATGGGGATGCCGAGGGTGTTGTACAGGAACGCGAACACCAGGTTCTGTTTGATGTTGCGCATAGTGGCCCGCGACAGGTCAACGGCGGTGACCACCCCTGACAGGGCGCCGGAGATCAGGGTGATGTCGGAGGATTCGATGGCTACGTCGGTGCCGGTGCCGATCGCGGAGCCGACGTCTGCCTGCGCGAGGGCGGGGGCGTCGTTGATGCCGTCGCCGACCATTCCGACGATCTTGCCTTCGTCCTGGAGGCGTCGGACCTCGGCGGCCTTGTGGGCGGGCATCACTTCGGCGACCACGCGACGGATCCCGACCTGGGAGGCGATCGCGGCGGCGGTTGCCCGGTTGTCGCCAGTCATCATGATGACCTCGATGCCGCGTGCCTGGAGGGCCGCGACCGCGGCGGGGGAGCCGTCCTTGATGGTGTCGGCGACCGCCACGATTCCCGCGGGGAGCCCGTCGACGGCCACCAGCATCGGCGTCTTGCCCCCTGCTGCGAGCGCGTCATGCAGCGGCCGCAGCGTGTCGGTACTGATGCCATTTTCGTCGAGAAGTCGCCGGTTGCCGACCAGGACGTCGTGGCCGTCGACGTGGCCGCGGACGCCTTGCCCGGTGACCGAGTCGAAGTCGGTGACCTCGCCCAGGGTGAGACCGCGGTCGGTGGCGCCGGTCACGATCGCCGCCGCCAGGGGGTGCTCGGAGCTGTTCTCGATAGCGGCGACCCAGCCGAGGAGCTGGTTCTCATCGAACGCTGCCACGGTGGCGACGTCGGTGAGGGTCGGTACACCCTTGGTGATGGTGCCGGTCTTATCGAGGATGATCGCGTCAAGCTTGTGCGCGGTTTCCAGTGCTTCAGCGGAGCGGATCAGGATGCCGTGTTCGGCTCCCTTGCCGGTGCCCACGGTGATCGACATCGGGGTCGCGAGCCCCAAGGCGCAGGGGCAGGCGATGATCAGGACCGAGACCGCGGCGACGAGCGCGAACACGAACACCGGCGGGGGACCCACCAGCAGCCAGATCGCCAGCGTCCACACCGCGATGATGATCACGACCGGGACGAAGTAGCTGGAGACCTTGTCCACCAGGCGTTGGATGGGGGCCTTCGAGCCCTGGGCCTCACGGACCAGTTTGATGATCTGGGCGAGCATGGTGTCGGAGCCGACCTTGGTGGCGACATATCGCAGTGCCCCGGTGGCGTTGATGGTGGCGCCGATGATGGTGTCGCCGACGGTCTTGGCCGCAGGGATGGATTCGCCGGTCACCATCGACTCGTCGACAGCGGAGGATCCGTGGATCACTTCACCGTCGACGGGCATCTTCTCCCCGGGACGGATCACGATCACATCGCCGACGACGACGTCCTCGACCGGGATCTCCAGTTCGGTGTCGTCGCGCAGGACCCGCGCGGTGCGGGGCTGGAGGCCGATCAGCTTACGGATGGCCTCACCGGTGCCGGCCTTGGCTTTGGTTTCCAGGAGACGGCCGAGCAGGATCAACGTGATGATCACCCCGACGGCTTCGAAGTACACCTGCCGCAACTCCTCAGGCAGGAGGCCGGGGGCGAAGGTGACCACCAGGCTGTAACCGAACGCCGCGACAGTGCCCAGCGTGATCAGCGAGTTCATGTCCGCGGTGCGGTGCGACAAGGCCCGCCACCCGACGCGGTGGATCGGCCACCCCGACCACAGCATCACCGGCGCAATCAACGCCAACTGCAACCACGGACTCATCAAGATCTCAGGCACCCAGGTGGCGCCGAACAGTTCGACGGCCATCACCGCGATCAGCGCCGGGGCTGTGAGGATCGCGCCGATGGTCACCCGCCGGGTCAGGTCCCCGATCTCCGCGGCCCGCTCCGCCTCATCGTCATCGGCGCCGTCGGTCGACAGACCCGTCGCCGCCGGGGAGGCGGTCGTCTGCGCATGATGCTCCGGTGCGGTGAGGGGGGCTGGTGCGGTGTGGGGGTCGCCGGTGACGCGGATCAGACCGGAGACCATGTTCATGCCGCATGCGAAGCGGAACTCGCCGGCCTCCGTGGGCGTGAACTCGACGGCGGTGGTGCGGTACGCGGGAAGGCTCGCGTTGACCTTGAAGTCCGACATCACAACTCGCGAGGTGCACTCACCGCCCTCTCGGCGGTCGAACATGATCCGCACCGGCATCCCGGGACGCACCCCCTCGATCACGCCGGGGTTGTAGCCCCCGTCGACGGTCACATCGACCACCTGAACACCGTCCTCGATGCGGACTTTCCCGGCCCGTTTCGGGCCAAAGAAGAACCACAACAGCAGCCCGGTCAGGACCACCGCCCCACCTATGACCAGCCAGAGCATCACAATCTCCACTTCTTCTCGACTCCCACCCATTACCCTGGGGGGGTATAACTCGAGGGTAGACCCAGGAAGGTTCGGAAATGACCCAGAGGGGGTCAGGGTTCGGTCAAGATTTCCCGGCCGTCGTCCACAGGGACTGTGGTGAGGGCAAGTCGGTGGCGGGACCCGGGTCGGGGGCGGCGCCGGCGTCGGGTCAGTTCGAACCCGGAGCGGTCGAGGGTGGCTCGGACCTGCGAGCTGGTCACTGCACCGGCCGGCGCCAGCGTCAACAGCGACTCGCCGTGCGGCTCCAAATCCATGCCGACGGTGTGCACCCCGGGCAAGGCCCGGACCGCGTCCACAGCGCTGATCATGCAGCGCCAGCAGCTGAGCCCGCGCACCCCGTAGGTGGCCTGTGTCATCGTCGCCACGTCGAATCACCCTCTCTTCCTGGTCGGTTTCGCGTGTCCATGTTCGATGGTGCCCCCCGCGATGTCGGGAACCGGTCTGGGTGGGGTCAAGATCCCGACAAGACCCGGCCAGGTGGTCGGATCTTCACTGCACCCTGTCCGGGTCCTACTCGTTGCTCAGGTGACCGGCCGTGTGGCTCACCAGTCGGCGGGGCCGACAGCCGTCGGGTGCGTGGGGGGCCGGTGAGGTGGTCGAAGAGCGATCCACATGGCCGCCAGCACAGCGAGGAGCCCGGCGGCGGTCCATCCGCCCGGTCGCTCGCCCAGTGCGACGGAGGCCAACGCGATACCAAGGACCGGAGTCAGGAACGTCCACGCCGTCAACGTGTCGAGCCGGCTGCGGCGCGCCTCGGCGAACCACGCCATGGTCGTCGCTGCGGTACCAACAAGGGCCAGGAACGCCAGCGAGAGGGTGAAGCGGGGACTCCATAGGATCACCGGCGGGCCCTCCACGGCCGCGGCGAGCATCATCAGTCCAGCCGCGCCAATCAGCAGGTGCCACGCGGTGGCCGTGACCAGATCCAGCCCGGTCAGCCGCCGGGAGAGCAGGGTGCCGGCGGTCACGGCGGCGGCTGACAGGAGCGACAATGCCGCCCCGCTGCCCCCGCCACCGGGCAGCGCAACGGCGACCAGCCCGGCGAAGCCGACGACCAGGGCGGCCGAAGTCCGGGGGGAGAGCCTCTCGCCGTAGAAATACCAGGCGGGGAGGAGGATCAGCAGGGGCTGGGCGTTGGCCAGCACCGCGGCGGTCCCGGTCGCGCCGCCGGCGACCCCGCCGAACATCGCGGCGAATGCCACTGTGACGTTGACCAGGCCTAGGACCGTGATGAGTCCCCAGGCGCGCCAGCCACGGGGGACAGGGCGGTGCAAGGCGGCGCCGAGGGCCAACAGGGCCGCCCCGGCGATGAGGGCCCGCAGCGCGGCGAACCACAGGAGGGGGGCGTCGCGGAGCCCCCACTCGATCGCCACGAAGCACGCCCCCCAGGCCGCTGTGATCCACAGCATCCGCAACGCCTTCGGCCGCCGGGTTTCTTCGGTCCCCGCTCCCGTCGCCGAAGCGGTGAGGCCAACAGGGTCGTCCACGCCCACCCCCCGGTCAGCGGATGCCGGACGGCACTGGAGCGGTGGGCTCCGGCTCCCGGGCCTGGCCTTGCGGCGCGGCCGGGGCCTGCTGCGCGGGCAGCCTGAGCTGTTTGAGCAGGAGGGCATTGACGGTGACGATGACCGTGGAGCCCGACATCGAGAGGGCGGCGATCTCTGGGCGCAGCATCAGGCCGAAAGCGGGGTAAAACACCCCGGCGGCGATCGGCAGCGCGATGACGTTGTAGCCGATGGCCCAGGCCAGGTTCTGACGCTCCTTGCGTACGGTTCCCTTGCCGATGCGCAGTGCGACGGAGACGTCCAAAGGATCGGAGCGCATCAGGACGATGTCCGCGGTCTCGATGGCCACGTCCGTCCCGGCACCAATCGCGATACCGATGTCGGCCTGGGCCAACGCAGGCGCGTCGTTGACGCCATCACCCACCATCGCGACCGTCTTTCCGGACTGCTGCAACTCGGCGATCTTGTTCGCCTTGTCCCCGGGCAGAACCTCGGCGATGACGGTGTCGATGCCGAGCTGGTCAGCGATACGTAGAGCGGTGGCCTCGTTGTCGCCGGTCAGCATGACGACCTCGATCCCGGACTCGTGCAGGGCGGCGACAGCGGCAGCAGCAGTGTCCCGCGCGGCGTCGGCCAATGCGATGACACCAACCGCGCGCCCATCCACCGCGACGAGCACCGCGGTGCGCCCCGATGCGGCCAACTCGTCACGGCTCACGGCCAGGTCGCCGAGGTCGACGTTCTCCCGGACCATCAGGCGGAGGTTTCCCACCAGGACACGTCGGCCGTCGACGGTGGCGGTTGCGCCGTGGCCCGGGACGTTGAGGAACTCGCTCACGGAGAGCACGGGCACGCCGCGCTCGGCGGCTCGGCGGTCGATGGCGCGGGCCAGGGGGTGTTCAGACTCACGTTCGACGGCAGCGACCAAGGCCAGCATCTCATCCTCGCCCATCCCCGCCGCGACAACGTCGGTGACCTCAGGCTCCCCCTTGGTCAGGGTGCCCGTCTTGTCCATCACCACCGTGTCGATCCTCGCCATCCCCTCGAGGGCGGTGGCGTTCTTGAACAACACTCCCCGCTTGGCGCCCATCCCGGTACCGACCATGATCGCAGTCGGGGTCGCCAGACCGAGAGCGTCGGGGCATGTGATCACCACGACGGTGATGGCGAAGAGCATCGCCTGTGCCACGCCGACGCCGGCGAGCATCCATACCGCGAAGGTGACGGTGCCCCCGATGAGGGCGACGAACACCAGCCAGAACGCGGCCCGGTCGGCCAGGCGCTGGCCCGGGGCCTTGGAGTTCTGGGCCTCCTGAACCATCTTGACGATCTGCGCCAACGCGGTGTCCGCGCCGACTCTCGCGGCGCGGACACGCAAGGTGCCGGTGGTGTTGATCGAGGCACCGATCACGTCCGCGCCGGGCGCCTTCTCCACCGGCATGGACTCTCCGGTCACCATCGACTCGTCGACTTCGGACTCCCCCTCCTCCACCACCGCATCGACTGGGATCTTCGCCCCCGGCCGTACCAGTAGCAGGTCACCGGTGACGACTTCGGAGGTCGGGACCTCCACGGGCTGACCGTCCCGGAGCACGACTGCCTGGGAGGGCGCGAGTTCGAGCAGCGTGCGCACAGCGTCGTTCGCGCCGCCACGGGCCCGCATCTCCAGCCAGTGCCCGAGCAGGACGAAGGTGGTCAGGACCGTGGCGGCTTCGTAGAAGACCTCACCCCCGCCGGTGAACGTGACCACCAGGCTGTACAACCAGCCTGCCCCGACCGCGACCGCCACCAGGACCATCATGTCCAGCGTCCTCGCGCGGAGCGCCCGGAAGGCCCCGTCGAAGAAGATCCACGCCGAGTAGAACACCACCGGCAGGGACAAGATCAGAGAGAAGACGTCGTCGCGTAGCCCGAAGGGTGCCGGCACGGTGAACCCCAGGACCTCCCGCCCGATCGGCGACCAGAACAAGATGACCACCGACAGGACCGCGGCGACCAGGAGACGGTTGCGCATGTCTCGCACCATGTCCACCATCGACCCACCATGCCCGCCGTGGCCCATCACCGCCTGCGCGGATCCGCCAGCCTCATCCCCACCCCCGTGGCCGGTGTGCCGTTCGTGGCCGATGTGGGGGTCGGTCGAGACCGGTTCCGCCATGGTGTGGCAGATGTGGCTAGGTA
Organism: Tessaracoccus sp. MC1679; assembly: GCF_014164775.1. Taxonomy (GTDB): domain Bacteria; phylum Actinomycetota; class Actinomycetes; order Propionibacteriales; family Propionibacteriaceae; genus Arachnia. The sequence goes on along the minus strand of NZ_JACJGB010000002.1, from coordinate 342,572 downwards.
CCGACTGCCCGGTGCAGTGGTAGCCGCAGTCGTTGACCCAGCCGACCAGTTGGGCGACCGAGGTCTGGTTCGGGTCGTAGGTGACCGTCGCGGTCTGGGAGACAGCGCTGGCCTCGACGGCCAGCACGCCGGGTACCCCTAGTAACGTCTTCTCGATCACTGATTCCGAGGTGGCCCAGTGCAGGCCACCGGCCTCCAGGACCGTGGTTTGACTCTTCATGATCGGGTCTTCCTTTCAGGCCGCTTGGCCGACAGGTCGTGCGCCGACGGGCTCGGCGGATGCCTGCCCGTCCGTCGGGGCTCAGGCCGTCGTCGCCCGGACCGGGGCGGGAAGGAACTCCCGGCGCATCCCCAGGGCCTCGTCCGTCATTTTGATCGAGGTGGAGCCGTCGGTCACGGTGCCGGCCAGTGCGCGTATGGCATCGATGGTCTCGGGGACGACGATGGCCTCGTTGTAGACCTGATAGGTGAGGTAGGCCTCGTCTCCCTCGACGGTCAGGACGTCTTCCCACAGGGCGACCTCCCACATGTCCCCCCGCGGCCGGCCCAGGTCGCGCATAAGTTCGACCGTTGTGTTCAGGGCAGTGAGACCGTCGGCCATCCGGATGAATGCAATCCGGGGTGCGGCCCGCAGCGCCTCTAGGACCTCCTCGCGGCTGGCCGGTCGGTTCAGCTGCAGGGTCCAGTAGTGGTTGTGTGTCTGGGTGTGGGCGGCCTTCGCCGCCATGGTCACCACATCCAGGTTGGGCAGGACTGTACGGGCGTCGGGGCCCTGGTGGGACGGGATGGATCCCTCGGGGACCATGGTGTTCATGATGCCGCCATGGTGAGACTCGCCCGGGTCGGTGGCCCGGCGGATGAGCACCCCGCGGGCGCGGGCGAGGAGGTCGGCGTCCTGCAACGCGCCGAGGACGCGCACGATGCTGGTGGTGTTGCAGGACACCACCCGGGTGGAGTCCCGGCCGAGCGCGGTGGCGTAGTTGGCCTGGGCGACAAAGGAATGCCCGGTGGTGGCATGGGACTCCCCACCCTGGAATACGGCCTTGACTTGGGCGGCCCGGTAGGCCTGCAGGTTGGTGGCGGCGACCTTCTTCGGGGTGGTATCCACGACCACGTCCACTTGGTCGAGCAGATCAGGCAGTGTCCCAGCCAGGGGCACCCCGGCCGACTGCATCGCGGTGCGCGCGTCGTGGGTGGCCGCGAACACATCTATGCCGAGCCCGGCTGCAGTCCGTACGTGCCAGTCCGTGGCGATGTCCGCCACCCCGACGAGGTCCATGTCCGGCATTGCCCGGACGGCGTCGGCGACCCGCTTGCCGATCACTCCGTAGCCGTTGACGGCAACCTTGATATTCATAACAGCCTCCAGTGCTTGTTTCGTGTCGTGTGTTCTCTGAATCTTGGGTCGTGGTCGATGGGTTCGGCCGGTGAGGGTCAGGCGGCGCGCTATCGGCAACTCCTTGGCTGCCGATGATGGTGACCAGCTCACTACGGTGGTGGACGAGAAGGCCCCACCGCCCCACCTATGACCAGCCAGAGCATCACAATCTCCACTTCTTCTCGACTCCCACCCATTACCCTGGGGGGGTATATGTCGAGGGTAGACCCGGGAAGGTTCGGAAACGACCCAGGGGGGGTCAGGCTTCGGTCAAGATTTCCGGGCCACCGCTCACAGAGGCGGCGTGGAGCGGTGTCGGACCCCGGGGCGGGGGCGGCGCAGGCGTCGGGTCAGCTCGAATCCGGAGCGGTCGAGGGTGGCTCGGACCTGGTCGCAGGTCACGGCTCCGGCCGGGGCCAGGGTCAGCAGCGACTCGCCGTGCGGCTCCAGATCCAGGGCGACGGTGTGCACCCCGGGTAGGGCGCGGACTGCGTCGACGGCGCTGATCATGCAGCGCCAGCAGCTGAGTCCGCGCACCCCGTAGGTGGTCTGTGTCATCGTCGTCACGTCGAATCACCCTCTCTTCTCTGGTCGGTTTCGCGTGTCCAGGTCGATGGTGCCCCGGGCTGTGTCCGGGACTGGTCTGGGTGTGGTCAAGATCCCGACAAGACCGGGGTCGGGCCGCGCGTGCTTCCTATGGGCACCGGTTTTGTGGTGCTTGTGCGGGTGCTGAACATGACCACGACGACTGAAGTGAGCCCGAGGATCCAGACCGCGGCGATGAGGAGGCCCCCCGTTTCGTCGAAGGTGTCGGTGAGGCCGGTGTCGATGAGGACGCGGTAGGGCCCGTAGCCCGGGAGGAACGCTGCGGCGCCGGGTGGTTCCAGCCGCAGCATCGGGCTCTGCGTGATACCGAGATCCAGGAAAGGGATGACGAATGCGATCAGTACTCCCGTGACGCGTCCAAGGAGGAATCCGAGGCACATCCCCAGCAGTGCGTAGACGGCTCCGATCAGTAAGGTGCCGGCGATGAATCCCGCCCATTGACGGGCCGTGAACACCATGGCCGTGATTGTCAGGGATGCGGCCGCTGCGACGAGGACCGCGGCTGCGACCTCCTTGATGCGGCCGACCAGCAGTGCGGATCGGCGCATCCCGGCCTGGACCAGGCGGCGATCCCCATCACGGTTGTTGAGGGCGATGAACAGCCCAGCCACGGCGGCCAGCGAGGCCACCGCGATCGGCGCCATGGTTCCGGTGTGCGTGTCGGGCAGCCAGAACCGCATGTCGACCTCCTGCCCGCCGTCGATCACCCGCATCACGGAGAACCGCTCTTCGGTGATCAGTTTCGACAGCCAGATGAAGATCACCGGCACCGTTACGAGGAGGACCCAGAGGGCTGGGTTGCGTCGGTACTGTCGCATCCCCATCCGGAAGCTCTTCCCGACTTGCCCCGCCCAGCCCGGTCGATGCGAGCCGTCCGGGTGCCGAGCGTTGCGTGTCGCGCGCGTCAGGAGCAGTCCGCTCGACAGGAGGGCTCCGCCGACCCACACCAGTGCGATGGCGAGGTCGCCGAGGTTTCCCCCATGGCCCAAGGGCAGGTCCACCATCCACAGTGTGACGAAGTGGGTGGGCATCCAGCGGGTGATCTGCACCCGGTCGGGCGAGGTGAGCGCCGGTCCGAAGAACACGTCGAGGATCCAGACGAGCAGGATCACCACCGTGCCGTTGACCTGGTCCGTGACGACCGATCCGACCGCGGCGCCGATCCCGACGTAGATGACGGCGAACATCATCGTCCCGGCCGCGACGCGGAGCGGCTCGTCCACTGCGGTGCGCAGGAACAGCGTCGCCAGGGCCGCTGTGGAGGCCAGTGCAGCGATCAGCAGGCCGGTCGACATTCTGGCGACAACGAGGGCTGGGGCGGGGAGGCCCGCCAGGACCAGACGACGGTCCGCCGATCTCGCCTGGCCAACCTGGAAGAACATCGCCAGCGCCGCCAGGAACGCGGCGGCCCAGCCGGTGGTCGCGGTCTCGACTGCCCGGCCAGTGCCGCCCAGCAGTTTCGCGGCATCGGCCATCGGTTCCGCGGCCACCCACACGAACACGACCGGGATCAGAATCAGGACCACCAGGTTCACCGGGTTGCGGCCGTAGTCCAGGAGGAATCGGCGGGTCAGCACCCCGACCGCGGTCATTTCGGGGTCGCCTTCCCGTCACGCAGTTCGATGATGCGGTCGAACCGCGCCTCGTCGGCGATGAAATGACTGATCACCAGCACTGCCCGCCCGGATGAGCGCCCGCGCGCGACGAGCTCCCAGAACCGAAGATAGGTGTCCCAATCGAACCCGGCATAGGGCTCGTCCAGCAGCAGGACCGCCGGGTCCGGTAGCAGAGCCAGGGCAAGATTCAGTTTCGCGAGGGTGCCCCCGGAGAGCCGGTCCGCCCGCTCGTGCGCGTATCGCCCAAAGTCAAGTTCCTCGTACAAGGTTCCCTGCGCCCGGAGCCGCTCATCCCGGCTCATCCCGTAGGCCACCGCGAATAGCTCGAAATGTTCATCGCGCGTCAGGCGCTCGAACACCACCGGACGCTGCGGACAGTACCCCAAGGCCCCCTGCAGCTCCACGGCGCCGGCGTCGGCTGCCAACCCCCCGACCAGGATCTGCATCAGCGTCGATTTGCCCGATCCGTTCTCCCCGACCAGCCCGACGACCTCGCCGCGGCTCAGCGACAGTGACACACCGTCGAGCACATGGTTGCGCCGCACGAACGGCCACAGCCCCTGACGATAGGTCTTGGAGATCGCGGTCCCCGCGAGGACCACGTCCGCTCGAACGCCATCAGAAGAGGCGCCGCTTGAACCCATGTCGATCACCGCCTTCGAATCCCATGTGACTTTCACGCACCCGCCAGTGGGCTTCGCCAGACCGCCACAAGGGCCCATTCCTCAACGACCCGAGCCGTGGTGTGTCGGGTGACCCGTGGCGGCGCCACGACACCCCCAAGGGGTATGTCATCAGGGTAGGCACGCTCTAGTGCGGAGATCACCGTCAGGGGGTCAGGCTTCGGTCAAGTTTCCGGGCCTTACGGCCGCGACACCTCGTCCGGGCTGGGGACGGGGATCTTGACCAAACCTTGTCCGGGTCCTGCTCGTTGCTTGACGTGACCGGTTCAGACTGGGCACTGAGGCCGCGCGGTCACGTCGTGCGCCTGGAACTTCTTTGACGATGGGAGTGGGCTGTGTGGCCTGAGGTGTTCTCGATATTTGGTGTAGGGATCCAGTCCTATGGGCTGAGTAAGGCGCTGGCGCTGCTGGTCGGCGCGTATCTGCTGGGTCGAGCGTTCACGCGGATCGGCTACGACAAGGACTTGGCGCACTCGATCGCGTTGTGGGCGACAGTGTGGGGATTCGTCGGCGCCAAGGTGTACTACCTGATCGCGAACTGGGACAACCTCAGTTGGCACCTGTTCGGCGGCTCGGGGTTCGTCTGGTACGGCGGCCTGATCGCGGGGGCGATCGCGGTGATCGTGATGACCCGACGCCACGACCTCCCCCTTGGACGGGTGGCGGGCGCGATGGCGGCCCCGCTCTCGGTGGCCTACGGCATCGGCCGGATCGGCTGCTTCCTCGCCGGTGACGGCACGTACGGCACACCCACCGACCTGCCCTGGGGGATGGCGTTCCCCAACGGGGTGGTGCCGGTGGACGTGCCGGTGCATCCCGTCCAGCTGTATGAGGCCGCCGGCGCCTTCCTGATCGCCGGCATCCTGTGGGCGCTGGGTCGCAGGCTGCGACCGCTGGCCGTGTTCGGGTCCTACCTGCTGCTCAGCGGCGCGGCACGCCTGCTCGCCGAGGTCGTCCGGATCAACCCGCACGTCCTGTTGGGCCTCACCGAGGCGCAGCTGATCGGCATCGTCAGTATCATTCTGGGCGTCGCCCTGATCCTGCGAGACGCCTTCCACCCCGCAGTTGCGCCCTCAGATGCTCCTGTCGGCTCCGAATCGGCCGTCCTTAGCTCTCACCCGGTCGGGAGGTGAGCGGCGCCATGGACACGATCACCGAGCCGGCCACAGCCGTGAGGGGTGGTCGCGGGTTCTGGGGTGCGCTGTGGGCCGGGACCAGGGCCACCGTCGGCGCCCTGATGGGACTGGCGCCGCACGTGATGCATCACATCGGCTTCCTGGCCGGGGCCGCGTTCCTGACCGGGTTCCTCGGCAACTCGCTCCTCTATGTGGTCGGGTTGCTGCTGAGCATCCCGCTGCTGCGACGGCTGCGTCGCCGATTCGGCACCCGGAAGGCCCCCGCGATCGGGGTCGCGGTGTTCACCGCCCTGTTCGCCCTGTCCGCGTTCGTGATCGGGCCACTGTTCAACCCCGCCACCCCCAACCAACCAGACACGCCGTCACCGGCGGCCTCCGCCAGCGCGTCCGGCACCGAGGACCACGAGGGGCACCACAGCGCCTCGCCCACCCCATGATCAACACCACAATGAAATGAAAGGAAACCAAGCACATGTGCAATCACGAGCATGGACACCAGCACGGGAACCAGCAGGAGGCAGGCTGCTGCGGCGGTCACGCCGGCGGCGGTCAGGGTGGGGGCCATCACTGTCAACATGACGTGGTGGCGGGCCCAGGCGACGAGCTGGTCACCTGCACGGTCCGCGGGACCAGCACGCTGAAGTCCACCGCGGAGGCGGCGGGACTGTTCCGCGACGTCGAAGGCCAGCGGTTCTACTTCTGCTGCCGACGTTGCCAGGACCTCTTCGACGCCGAGCATCTCGCCAGCAACCCAGCCGCCTAACCCCGCCAGGTACGGCGTTCGCGCCAACCAGGGCAACCGACGAAGCGCCCGCCCAGCCACAACGGCTGGACGGGCGCCTCATCGCTTGCACGCCTGGGTTGGTCAGAGGCTGGTGAGCATCTCCTGCATCTCGGTGATCTCAGTCTGCTGGTCGGCGATGATCTTCTCCGCCAACATGAGAGCATCCGGGTTCTGCCCCTCGGCCAACTGCTGCTCGGACATCCCGATCGCACCCTCGTGGTGGGCGATCATGGCCTCGAGGAACGCCTGATCAAAGTCGGCGCCGGACATGCCGTCGAGTTGGGTCATCATCTCCTCCTGGCTCATTCCGTTCATGTCCATGCCGCCCATGTCCATGCCGCCATGCCCACCGGGGGAGACATCTTCACCCCAGGCGCTGAGCCAGGCGGTCATCTCCTCGATCTCCGGGCCCTGGGCCTCGGCGATGCGCTCCGCGAGGGCCACGACCTCGGGGGATTCGGCGCGTTCGATCGCCAGCTGAGACATCTCGATGGCGCCCTCGTGATGGATGATCATCATCTGCGCGAACGTGGTGTCCTGGTCGTTGTGGTCGGCGGCCACCTCAGATGAGGCGCTCGCCGACGCCGACTCGGACTCAGTGGCCGTGGCGGAGGTGCTGCCTGTCGGGGAGGTGGTCGCCGCGGGGGGAGTGGCGCCCTGGTCCGCGCAGGCCGCCAGGGTGGCCGTCAGGACCAGCCCCGCCAAAGTGGCAGTGATCCGCTTAGTGCGTGTCATGAAAGATGCTCCATTCCTGGCCGACGGGGGCCGCCGGTCCTAACGTCGAGGCTATGAACGATCAGCTCAAGAGCCAACCCGTGTAAGGTCAAGAATCGATCAAGACCCGCTCAGGTGCTGGCGCGGTGGGCAGGTGCAGGGTGAAGATCGAGCCGTGTCCGGGGCCGGGGCTGGCGGCTGTCAGTGAGCCGCCGTGAGCCAGGGCGAGGCTGCGGGCGATGGTCAGCCCGATCCCGGAACCGCCCGCATCGCGGGCCCGTGCCGTGTCAGCGCGGTAGAACCGGTCGAACACCTTGGCGATCTGGTCGGGGGTCAGGCCATCGCCGGTGTCGGTGACCGTGATCACCACCTCGTCCCTGGACTCGCGTGCACTGATGTGCACGATCCCGCCGGCGGAGGTGTGCCGCAGCGCGTTGTCGAGGAGGTTGCCGAGTATCTGACCCACCCGCTGCGGATCCGCTGCGACGGAGCCCGGGTCCGAGTCCGCAGACAACGTGACTCCCTTGTTCTCGTATCGGGTGGCGACGGAGGCGACGGCGGGCTCGATGAGGTCCCGGATCGGCTGGGTCTGGGTGTCGAGGGTGAATCGGCCTTCCTCGGCGCGGGATACGTCGTCGAGGTCGGCGGCGATCTTCTTGAGCCGGGCGGCCTGGAGGGTGAGCAGCTGTTGGCTGTCGTGGTCCCAGGGGACCACGTCGTCGATGACGGCCTCCAGCTCAGCGGTCAGGGTGGCCAGGGGCGTGCGGAGCTCGTGTGCCACGTCGGAGAGAAGCCGCCGTCGGCTGGTTTCGGTGGAGTCCAGCCGGCTGGCCATGTCGTTGAATGCGTCGGCGACGGCGTTGAACTCGGGACTTGTCGCCGTCGCCGGGACGCGGGCGGTGTAGTCGCCGGCCTCCAGCTGGGCGGCGGCGGCGGTCAGTTGTTCGAGGGGGCGGCGCAGCCGTTTGGTCTCCAGCCAGGCCAGGCCGATGGCGAGTGCCAGGGCGACCACCAGGCCGATGCCCAGCGACCTGACGCCGGCGTCGAGGAACGCCTGTTCCACGTGTCCCATCTCGGCGGTGCCGTCAGAGTGCCCGAGTTGCTGCAGATGTTCGTGGAACAGCGGAGGCCCGACCACCATCGCGACCAGGGCGGCGGTGATCACACCGACCGCCACCACCAGCGCCTGGGTGAGGAAGGTGCGGGTGCCCCACCGCATCCGGCCGACGTAGCCTCTGAGCCGCATCATCCTCCTGCTCCCATCCGGTATCCGACGCCGCGGACGGTGAGGATGTAGCGCGGTTCCGTGGGGGGATCGTCGAGCTTCTTGCGCAGGTTCGCCACATGGACGTCGACGACGTGATCGTCGCCGACCCAGCCGGCGCCCCACACCGCGTCGATGATCTGGCGACGACTGAGCGCCACGTTGGGTCGAGCTGACAGTGCGTCGAGGATGTCGAACTCGGTGCGGGTCAGCCCCACCTGCTGGTCGTCGACCCACACGTCGCGGCCCTCCGCGTCCACCCGCAACCGCCCGAACTCCCTCGGGGGGAGGGCCACCTGTGGCCGGCCTGCTGGCCGGCGGGGCCGGCGCAGGACGGTGTTGACGCGGGCGACCAGTTCGCGGGGGCTGAACGGTTTGGTCAGGTAGTCGTCGGGGCCCACCGACAAACCGATCAGCTTGTCGACCTCGTCGGCCCGGGCGGTCAGCATCAGGATGTAGCAGTCGGAGAACAACCGGATCTGGCGGCACACCTCGATCCCGTCAATGCCAGGCAGACCAAGATCAAGAATGATCACGTCGGGATCCAGCTCCTGCGCCGAACGGACCCCGTCCGGGCCGGTGTAGGCCAGGGACGTGTCAAACCCCGCCTTGTTCAGGTAGGACGCGACGATCCCCGCCAGCGGGCGCTCGTCATCGACCACCAACACACTCGACCTGCCGGGCTCAGCCATACAGCCATTATTGCCACACGCCCACCCGCCAACCCGCCTCGATCGACCTCTCCGGGAGTGTTCTTGGCCGAACCTTGACCCCGCCTGAACCGTTCCCTGATCTACAGGGTTGAGGCTGGAAGGGTGAACGAGATCCCGGCACCTGCCTTGGCGGCCGCCCCCACCGATGTGGTGGACGTCACCCTGGTCACCACCCCGGCCTGCCACTTCTGCGACGACGCCCACCAGCGCCTCCACTCCCTGGACCGCGCAGGCCTGCTGCGGCTCACGACGGTGGAGGCGGAGTCCCCGCGAGGTCAGGCACTGATCGCCGAGCACCGGCCTGGGAGCTTCCCGCTGACGCTGGTGGCGGGCAGCTATTTCCACGCCGGCCGCATTCCGCGCGGCAAACTCGCTCGGCTCGTCGACCACCTGGGTGCCCGCTGATGGGCGCCGACCTGCTCAGCGCCGGCGGGATCCTGGCGGCATTCCTCGCCGGCGGGGTGGCGCTGTTCGCCCCGTGCTGCATCGTGTTCCTCGCCCCCAGCTACCTGGCCGCGGCCGCGAAGAACCGCCGCTGGAGACTGATCCCGCTGACCTTCGTGTTCGCCGCCGGCCTCGCGCTCGTTCTGGTCCCCATCACGATGGGCGTCAGCCTGATCGCCGGCGCCATCGCCAAGTACCACGTCGTTCTCTACTGGACCGGCGGCCTGTTGATGATCGGACTCGGCCTGCTCGCGTTGTCGGGGGCGATGTGGTCCATGCCGTCGTTCCTCCGCGCCCCCGATACCGCCCGCGGCGACACCGCCACCTTCTTCAGCCTCGGCGTGTTCTCCGGCATCGCCTCCAGCTGCTGCGCACCCGTCCTCGCCGGGGTGATGACCCTGTCCGCGCTGTCCGGCTCACCCGTGGGCGGCCTGGTGCTCGGTCTGGCCTACGTGTTCGGGATGGTGATCCCCCTATTCGTGATGGCGCTGCTGTGGGACAAACGGCCCGAAAGGATGCGCAGCCTCCGCGCCAAGCCCATCCGGATCAGCCTGGGGCGCTTCATGCTGGCTACCAACACCGTCAACCTGCTGGTCGCCGTCGGGTTCGTGATCATGGGCATCCTCGTGATCGGCCAAGCCGGCGCCACCGAGATGACCGGTGCCGACGCCCCTCTCGTGGGCATGGGCGCCTGGCTCTCCGAGGTCTTCGCCTGGCTGATCGCGATCACCGCCCCCATCCCCGAAACCGTCCTCGGCCTCGCGCTGCTCGCCCTGGTGGCCGTGTTCGTCGTCGCCACCCTCCGCGACCGCCGACACGCCCAACCAGTGGCCTCGGCCCACGAATGCTGCGACACCGAACCCTCACAGACCCCTGCGCCTGAGGAGACCGGCGCACCGACCATCCCCTCCCAGGAGCCCCGATGACCCCCACCACCACACCGGCACCCTCCCGCCGCGAGCAACTCAAAGCCCGCCAACAGGCCGAGACTCAGCGCGACAAGACGCGCCGCACATGGACCCGGATCATCGGCGCACTGGTCACTGTGATCGTCGTGGCCGTCGTCGGCTACGGGCTGTGGACCGCCATCCCCGAGCAGGGCGACACCCAGCGCCTCGCACCCGACTTCACCCTCACCACCACAGCCGGCACCAGCGTCACTCTCAGCGACCTGCGACCCAACCCGGTGCTGATCTATTTCAACGAAGGCGCCGGCTGCGCCTCCTGCACCATGCAGATGGCCGAGATCGAGAAGAACCCCGGATTCGCCGAGGCGGGCATCGAGGTGCTGCCCATCGTCATGAACAGCGCCGAGCAGATCCTGCCCGACATGCAGCAGTTCGGCGTCACCACCCCCTATCTCCTCGACGACGGGACCGTGTCGAAGGCGTACGACGTCCTCGACAAGGGCATGCACCCCGGGATGCCCGGCCACGGCTTCGTCCTCATCGACGGCGACGGCGTCCAACGCTGGAATGGCAACTACCCCTCCATGTGGCTCGACCCGAAGGAACTCCTCGACGAGGTCACCACGCGCCTCCAGTGATGCCTTGGGGGTCCACCGGATCAGCCCTGCGGGCGTGGTGCGCTCCAGTTTTCGCGAGCACCTCTACGTGAGTTCGCCCGCTGGCTGATCGAGAGGCAGCCGTTGGTGTCCCGATCAGGGCTCTATGCCTGGCCGGCATCAGCCTGGCAGTCCCAGCCCTGTGTGGCGGCGCAAGTGCCTGTAGGTGTCTAGCTGGGTTGACGGGTAAGTCGGTCCCCTTCCTGCCGTCAGGGCTGCGAGTTCCTAGTAGCAGGGCCCAGCGGTCGTCGGACGCGTCAGCGCACTGGTAGCACTTGAGGAACTCTTTCATTTGGGCGATTCCTTTTCCAGCGCTTCGATGAGGTCCGTGCAGACGCGATGTTCACCTCCTCCTGGCGGAGCTACGCGGGGTAAAATCGATCCCTGGGCCGAGGCAGCAAGCTGGAACATCGCTGGATTCGCGGTCTTCGGTGTGGTGGCCTGGTGGCTGGGGCGCCGTCTTCGCATCGCCACGGTCGCCCCCTGACCACGGTGAGCACCGTCCTGGCCATGTGGGTTGGGGTATCACCAGCCCGTGGCTCCGGAGGTGAGCCGGCGCCCGAAGCATGGGATCGGAGGTGCTGGCCAACGTGATGAGGGTTTCCTTCGGGTGCCCCATGTTCACAGGATGGTCCCGAATGTTGAGGCCCACTGTCGCAGGTAGGCAACGAGGATGGCCCACAGGCCGGTGACCATGGATATCCCAACCACAATGAGCAGCCCACCACCGGCACGCTGCAGGGCGCGTTGGTGGCGCTTGAGCCACTCGAAATGGGGAGCGAATGTGGTGAACGAAGCCGCGAAGGCGAGGAAGGGCAGGCCAAGGCCGATTGCGTAGCAGAAGGCCAGCAGCCCGCCACGGGCGGCCGAGCCCTCGTTGAGGGCGAGGGTGAGAACCACAGACAGGGTGGGGCCGATGCAAGGGGTCCAGCCGAGGCCGAAGGCTATCCCGAGTAGGGGGGAGGCGAGGGCTCCGGCGCGGGCGGTTTGCGGGCGTCGCTGCGCGGGCAGGGGGATCCAGCCGAGGAAGCCCAGCCCCATCAGGATGATCAGGATTCCGGCAGTGATCGTGATGATGCGCTCGTAGGTGAGTAGGACGGCTCCGAGGCCACCCAGGAGGGCCCCTGTGAGGACGAAAACGACGGCGAACCCGAGCACGAATCCCAGGGTTCCCAGGAGCAGGAGTCGTCGGTTGCCGGTTCCTTGAGTGATCTCGTGGGCCCCAAGACCAGAGGCAAACGACAGGTAGCCTGGGAGCAGGGGCAAGACGCAGGGCGAGGCGAAAGAGATGACACCGGCGAGCATGGCGACAGGGATCCCCAGGAGCAGTGACGATGACATCGCTTGGCTTACCCAGGACTCGAGAGGGATCATTCCGCCGCCGTGACGTCTTCGATGATGCCGACCAACGTCGAGGCGGTGGTCTCACCGAGTATCCGTGCAGCGACCCGCCCTTCAGAATCGATGACCAAAGTACTGGGGATAGCCTTGGGTGGAAGCTGCCCGAACTCGAGCAGGAGCGCACCGTCGGGGTCGTAGATGTTGGGGTAGGGGATGTCGAAGGCCCGAACGAACGCCTGCGCCGGGGCCGGGTTGAGGTCGCGGGTGTTTATGCCGATGAACTGCACCCCCGGCAGTTGGGCGGCCGCTTCGACGAGGGCGGGTGCTTCAGACCGGCAGGGGGCGCACCATGATCCCCAAACGTTGAGCACCAGGAGTTGGCCCGGGAAGTCTGCAGTGGTCAGCGGTGCACCGTCCAAGGTTTCCCCGGCCAGCTCTGGGGCCGATCGCCGCTGCTCGGCAGGGACAATGGTCACTGAACCGTCACCTCCTTGAAAACCTGCTGAGTCAAACACTCCCGCCTGGCCCGATCCACTTGAGCAACCGGTCAGGATCATCACGGTGAGGACCAAGGCGAGGTGACTCACCCACCGGGCTGAGGGGTGGCGCCCTGACTGTCTCATGTCTGACCTTCCTTGATTCTCGGCGGTGGATGGGCGCCCTCGGGGAGGTGTGCGATGCCCGATCCTACGTCCTTCCGCCGTGTTCACGGCGTCGACTGCCAGCCTTCGTCGGGGCCAACCGGATTCCCATGAGCGTTGTTTCAGTGGTGTGAGTGGCGTTCCAGTGCGCTATGGGAGGGGGCTTCGATCTGGAAGGTGGAGTGTTCGACGCTGACGTCGAAGTGTTCGGCGACGCAGGTTTGGAGGTCCCGAAGCTTCTGGGAGACGTGCCCCTGCGTGAAGCAGGATTCGTCGACGACGACATGGGCGGTGAGGACCGGTAGCCCGGTGGCGATGGTGGAGGCGTGCAGGTCGTGCACCCCGATCACGTGCGGGACCTGAAGGATGTGCCGGCGGACGTCGTCGAGCTTCAGGCCTCTGGGGGTGGATTCGAGCAGGATCCCCCCGGCTTCCTTGAGGATCGTGATCGCGCGGGGGACGATCAGGGCGGCGATCAGCATCCCGGCGATGGCGTCGATCCGGGTCCATCCGGTGAGCGAGATGACGATCGCGCTGATGATGACCGCCACGGATCCGAGGGCGTCGTTGACCACTTCGAGGAACGCGGCACGCATGTTGAGGTTCGCGGCGCGGCCCGCGCCCAGGACAAGCATGGCGACGATGTTGCCGACGAGTCCGACGATCCCGAACACCAGCAGCCCGCCAGCGGTGACCTCTGCCGGGTCGAAGAGCCGACGGACCCCTTCGATGAAAGCGTAGATCCCGACGGCGAGGAGGATCGCGGACTGGGCGCCGGCGGCCAGCACCTCCGCGCGACGGTATCCCCAGGTCCGCTCCGGTGTGGGCGGCCGCAGGGCCAGGGAGGCGGCGATCAGTGCCATCAGCAGGCCGGAGGCGTCAGTGAGCATATGCCCGGCGTCGACGAGGAGGGCGAGGCTGTTGGTCCACCATGCGCCGATGACCTCGGCGATCAGGATGGTGGCGGTGATCCCGAACGCGATCGCCAGCCTGGTCCGGTTGGTCCCCGGATTCGCGTGGGTGTGGTCGTGGGTGTCGCTCATGCTGGGACCATCGCGGGTTCTGACCGACGGATAGGTGCGGTGATCGGGGACAGGGCGGTGCTGCGTCCTGCCCGGATGCCGTTGCCGATCACGAATACCTCCGCGACTTCGTGGACGAGGACGACGGCTGCCAACCCGAGTACTCCGAAGAGCCCGACTGGGATGAGGATCGTGATGAGTGCGATCGAGAGGATCACGTTCTGGAGCATGATGCGACGGGTACGTCGGGCGTGGTCCAGCGCGTGGGGGAGCAGCCGTAGGTCGTCGCCCATCAGCGCCACGTCGGCGGTCTCGATGGCCACGTCACTGCCCATCGCCCCCATCGCGATGCCGACGTCGGCGGTGGCGAGCGCGGGGGCGTCGTTGACGCCGTCGCCGACCATCGCTGTCGAGTGGCCTTCCCGGCGGAGCCGCTCGATGATCGCGGACTTGTCCTCGGGGCGCAGGTCGGCGTACACCTCGCTGATCCCGGCCTCCCGTGCGATGGCGCGCGCGGTTGCGCCGTTGTCGCCGGTGAGCATGACGATGGTGTAGCCGTCCGCGCGGAGTTGCGCGATGACTTCGGGGGCTTCTGGGCGTAGTTCGTCGCGGACGGCGATCGCTCCTACGGGGATGCCGTCGACTTCCACGATGACTGCGGTGGCGCCGGCGTCCTGCATGCGGGTCACGTGCGCGGTCAGTGGGCCGGGGTCGATCCAACCGGGGCGTCCCAGCCGGAGGCTGCGCCCGTCCATGCGGCCGGTGAGCCCGGATCCGACCTCGGCGGTCACCTCATCGGCTGCGCGCACGTCGTCGGCGGCTGCCAGGATTGCGCGGGCGAGCGGGTGTTCGCTTCGCGCCTCGAGCGCGGCGGCCAGGCCGAGTACTTCGGCTGGGCAGTAGCCGTCGGCGGGTGCGACGTCGGCGACGGCCGGCTGGTTGCGGGTCAGGGTGCCGGTCTTGTCCAAGGCGAGCGTGCGGACCTTGCCGAGGCTCTCCAGTGCGGCGCCCCCCTTGATCAGGATCCCGCGACGGCTGGCCGCGCCGATGGACGCCACCGCGGTCACGGGAACGGAGATCGCCAGCGCACACGGGGAGGCGGCCACCACCATCACCAGGGCCCGCTGCAGCCACACCGCCGGTTCCCCGAGCAGGAAGCCCGCCATGACGGTCAGGGTGGCGGCGATCAGGATGCCCGGCACCAGGGGCGTGGCGATCCGGTCGGCCAGCCGCTGCGTGTCGCCCTTCCGGGACTGCTCGGCCTCCACGATGTGCACGATCCGGGCAAGAGAGTTGTCCCTGGCCGCGGCCGTGACCTCGACCTCGAGGACGCCGGAGCCGTTGACGGAACCGGCGAACACGGGGTCCCCTGGGCCCACCTCGACGGGCATCGATTCGCCGGTGATGGCGGAGGTGTCCACCGCCGTCCTGCCGGCCCGGATGTCACCGTCGGTGGCCACCCGCTCGCCCGGCTTCACGATCATCAGATCCCCGACCACCAGATCGTCAGGGCTCAGCACCACATCCCGACCGTTGCGCCTGATCGTCGCCTCACGCGGAACCAGACCCAGCAGCGCCCGCAACCCGCGTCTGGTCTTGGCCAGCGAGTAGTCCTCCAAACCTTCGGCCAGGGAGAACAGGAAGGCCAGCATCGCCGCCTCCTCGATCTGCCCCAGAGCAGTTGCGCCGACTGCGCCGATGGTCATCAGGAGCCCGACCCCGACCTTGCCGCGCGCCAGCCTCTTCAACGCTCCGGGCACGAACGTCGACGCCCCCACCAGAAGCGCCGCGACGCTCAACACCAGCTCGGCAACCTCCCAGCCCAGCAGCCCGGAGACGAAGCCGGCCAGCAGCAGCACCCCAGAGGCCAGCCCGAACTGGATGTCGCGGACCTGCCACAGATGCTCCACCGCGTCGTCATCATCACTGCTGGCGCCTGCGGGTGCCTCGCACCCGCAGGCGCTCTCGCTGTTTGCGGTGTTCCCGTGTTCGCGTCCGCTGATCGCTGGCCTGTTCATCGCTGGGCCTCCGCCCCGTGGGCCTTCAACAGATCGGGGGAGGGGTTCGTGGTGGTGCCGACCCCATAGTTCGGACACAGCGCCACAGCCTGCCCGCTCGACTCAAGCAGGCGCTCCGCGGCCGACAACATGGCCAGCAGTTCCTGGGCCGCCACCAGCGAGAACACCGACGCGCGTCCCTCCGGCCGCGACGACACGAGGCCGCACTCTCGCAGACACGCCAGGTGGGCGCTCACCGTCGACTGCGCCAACCCGAGATGTGCAGTCAGATCACGCACCCGATGCTCGCCCAACGTCAAGTGTTGAAGAATCGCCAGCCGCGAAGGATCGGACAAGCCGTGGAAGAAGGCAGCCGCCACCGACAGATCCCCGACTTCAGACACATCCTCGATCGTCTTTGTTATCGTCATGTGACGATGCTAACAGACGAGGATCGTGTCACTTTCGCCCCGCCACCTCGGGATCTTCTTGATCTAATCTTGACTAAGCGTGTGACTAGCGCACTCAGCGATTGCGGCATTCTGGTTGGACGACATGTCCGAAACGGTGCCGCGGTACATCGCGGACACCTCGACTTCCTTGAAGACACATAGCTCCTGGAGACACCCATGCGCCGCCATCATCTGACCATTCGTATCGCTGTGCCGCTCGCCGCCGTCTTGGCGCTGTCGGCTTGCTCAACCCCGGAGGTTGCCGAGACCCCGCGAGATTCCGTGTCGACGGCGGCGCCGAGCGTCGCGGCGGGGGACGCGGGGGCGTTGCTTGCGGCGCACGGGTTGGTGGGGAAGAGCGGCGCCGAGGTCGTGGAGGCGCTCGACCGGCTCGACGCTCAGCGCCCGCTGCCGCTGGCCGCGTCGGTGCGCTACGACGAGGTACTGCTCAGCGACGGCACCATCGAGGCCTCGATGCCCCTCGACGGTGATGAGTTCTACCTGTCGATCGCGCCGTACGAGACCACCACTCATGAGTGCTACTTCCACAACCTCGGCACCTGCCGAGGGGAATTGGCTGAGGCGGACGTGAAGGTGACGATCACCACCGATTCAGGTGAGGTGCTCGTCGACGAGGACGCGACCACCTACGCCAACGGCTTCGTCGGTTTCTGGATCCCCAAGGACCTCGCGGGCGTCGTCGTCGTCACCAAGGACGGGAAGCGCGCCGAGAGCCGCTTCTCCTCCGACGCTGAGGGCCCCACCTGCCTGACCACCTTGCAGCTTCTATAGTCCTGGGGGTGAGCCCGCCGTGGACGCGCCTGGGGCCATCCCTGACCGTTGGTGAGGTGGTGACAGTGAGGGTTGGTTTCATCGCTCGTCGCGTCCTGATGCGGCGTTGCGGGCCTCGAGTCAGCGGGATCCCCGCCCGGGCTGGGTGCCTGGCGGGGATCGCGTGACGAGCCGACCGATCTGGTCAGGAGGAGTGGTGAGCCTCCATGCCGGAGAATCCCTGATGCATGCCGGGGTTGCGCGTGCCGTCGAAGCCCATGTCTGGCTGGGCCATCATGCGGACGTGGCTGGCGAACTCGCGTCCGGTGGTGGGCTCGGCCGCTCCGGCGGTGGCGGCGGTCATCGCGACCACCGCCGCGGCGGCGGTAACGAGGGCAGCGATCTTGCGCGTGGTGATCATGTGGTCTCCTTCATGTCGGTGCCGGTCGATCCGGCCGATAAGACCACTGTCCCGCGACAATGTATAGATCCGTTCAACTATCCCCTCCGCTTTTGATCAAGAAGTCTGAGGGCCTGGGTCCCACGATTCAGAGTGGGGCTTGGGCAGGCGATCGGCGGCGACATCCTGGTGCTTGGCTCAACGCTCGTCGGTGTCTTGTTGCATCTGGGTGAGGAAGTGCTCGCCGCGTGCGGGGTAGGTGCGTGGACTCGGGTGAGCCTACTCTTCGCCAGGGCCAACTCCCGGACGGGCCTGGCCTGAGCTTTCTGGTCGTAGCCACCTGTATCCCAAGCCAGAAGCAGGCGCCTCCTGTCCCTCCACCATGCTGAGCCACTCCACGGGTGGATCAAGGCTCAGGGAGTTGGTGTTGCTAGTTCCGCCTGCCTTCAGTGGCGGGTTCGCCGGGAACCGCTGGCAGGGAGGGTGATCGTGAATCGGGCGCCGGTGCCGGGGCCGGCACTGTCCGCGGTGAGGGTCCCGTGGTGGGCCTCGACGATGGCGCGGGCGATGGTCAGCCCAAGGCCGGAGCCAGGGCTGTCCGCAGCCTTCGCGAAGCGGCGAAAGATCTGCCCCGCTTCGGCCGGGGTGAGGCCGATGCCGGTGTCGGTCACTGTGATGACCGCCGCGTCCCCGGACGGGCTGGGCCGACCGGCCATGGTGACGGTGCCGCCGGCCGGGGTGCAGCGGAGCGCGTTGTCGAGCAGGCTGCCGAGGACTTCCTGGATTCGTTCGGGGTCGACCAGCACGCGAGGAGTGCTGTCAGCGACGGAGGCGTCAAGCCGGACGCCGGCGGACCGGTAGCACTCCGAATGCGCCCCAACGGCCGCGTCGATCAAGCTGGGGACAGGAACGGGTTCGGCGCTGAGGAGCAGTTGACGTTCCTCGGCGCGGGAGACGACCTCGAGGTCGGCGACGAGGCGGCGGAGCCGGGTGCTCTGGGCGGCGAGGGTGTCCCAGGTTTGGTGGTCGGCGGGCAGCACGTCGTCGCGGACGGCCTCGATGGTGGCTTCGATGGAGGCGATGGGCGTGCGGAGCTGGTGGGCCAGGTCGGCGGTGAGTGCGCGGCGGGTGTCCTCGGTGGCCTGGAGTCGCTCGGCCAGCTCGTTAACCGACGCGGCCAGGGTGGCGAACTCGGGGCCCATACCGGGATCGAGCACGCGGGCGTCCAGGTCTCCGTCCGCCAGTCGACGGCTGGTGTCAGCCGCGTCCCACACAGGAGCGGCGAGCCGGCGGGCCACCACCCAGCTGATTGTTGCGGCCGTGAACGCCGCGGCAGCGATGCCGATCCCCACGGCCACGAGGACGGCGTCCTGAACCGCCATGAGAATGTGTTGGAGGGCGTCTGAGTCGGTCGCGACGCCCGCCCTGTCCAGGTGGAGCTGGAACACCGACGGGGTGACCAGGAGCACCACTACGAGCACTGTGCCGGCGCCGGCCAGGATGACGAGCACGTTGTTGAGGAGGAGTCGGGGGGCCAGGGCGAGTCGTGCCAGTCGCGGCTCCTTTCGGTGGGCGGTCATCCCGGGCCCATCCGATAGCCGACCCCACGGACGGTGAGCACGTAGCGGGCGTCGCGGGGGTCGTCACCGAGCTTGCGACGCAGGTGGCCGACGTGGATGTCGACAAGGTGCTCGTCGCTCGCGGCCGAGCCCGTCGTGTCCTTCCAGACGCGGTCGAGCAACTGTTGGCGGGTGAACACGATGCGGGGACTCCCGCTCAACGCCTCCAGCAGGTCGTACTCGGTGCGCGTCAACGCCACCAGTGAGCCGGCAACCCGCACTTCGCGCGCCGGAACGTCCACCGTCAGGTCCCCGAAGACGCGTGCCTCCGGGGCTTCCTGTGCCGTGGCGCCGGCTGGGGTCCGCGGTCGCCGTAGCAGCGTCCTGACCCGCGCGACCAGTGCTCGGGCGGAGAAGGGTTTGGTGACGTAGTCGTCGGCTCCCACCGCGAGCCCGATGAGCATGTCCACCTCGTCGGCGCGCGCGGTCAACATCAGGACGTAGCAGCTGCTGAACGTCCGCAGCTGCCGGCACACCTCGACGCCGTCCATGCCGGGCAGCCCCAGGTCGAGCACAACCACGTCAGGCTCTGATTCCCGCGCGAGTGCGAGCGCCGTCTCGCCGTCGCCGGCGGTGCGCACGGTGAACCCATCCGTGGTCAGGTAGCCCTCCACCACCCTGACCAGGCTGGGTTCGTCGTCGACCACCAGGACGCTCGGCTGCTTGTCAGAACCCACGCTCAAGCGTCCTCCTCAGCGACGAACTCGCCGTGCCACGTGTGGTACCAGACCGCCCCGGTGGTGGCGTTGACCGACAGCATGCCCACTGTTGTACCGCCCGAGGCGGTGTCGAGGGTGTAGTACCCCGGATACTCCATGGCCGTCCCTGCCGCCGTCTCACCGGCGGCATTTGCCTGCAGCCATCGGTTGGCGATCGTGTCGGCCTCATCAGCGGACATGGCCGCGGTCCGGCTGCCGGTGTTCCACATCATGGCCGGCCCGTACTCGGTGGACACCGCGCCGGTTGCCGGGTCCACGAGCACCTCGGTGGTGGCCTCACCGGAGGCGTCCCTCAACTCGACGTAGAAGTTGTTGGTGAACTGCATCACCTCGCCCGGTATGAGCCCACTGACCGCCGCAGCCTGCGTCGCGCGAGCTCTTGCCTGGGTGATGGTGTCGACCCGGACGCCGTCGCCGGCCAGCCACACCCCGCCGCCCATCATGGAGCCGCTCATCATGGAGCCGCCCCCGGCGCCCATCATTCCGCCCGACGGTCCGACCCACCCGCGACCGTTGGCTCCCATCATCGGACCATGCCCGTCCCAGTTCGGCGCGACACCGGCAGCGCCAGGGTAAGGGCGAGCACCTCCCCAAGCGGCCAAGACCACCGAGCCTACGAACAGCACGCTCGCGACCACCAACACCAGCCACGCCAGCCAGCGTGGGCCGGCCTGAGTCAGGCCCCGCCCAGTCATCGGCGTTCACCCCGGGCCGAGGCCAGCGCAGCCCGCTGCACCTGATACGTCTCGACGTCAATCTCGCCGCGGGCGAACCGACGATCCAGGATCTCCTCCGGCGTCTCCGGCCCGGGCTGCATGCCGCCACCGTAGGGGCGCGTTGGCAAGAGCCTGGTCACCGCCCACACCACCAGACCGATTAGCACCGCCCACAGCAGCACCATACCGACCATGCCGCCCCACCCCATCCCGCCAAAACCGCCGTAACCCATCATGTCTATCCTCTTGGACCGAGTGGGTGGTCCCGTGACCACCCGATGGAACAAGCTTGACCGTCACACGTAAGGATCCTCGCGCCTGCGGAGTAAAGATTCCCTCGGGTCTGTCAAGTTTTCGGTGTATCTCATGGTTGTTTGACTCTCAGTATCGGCGGCCGGCGGAGAGCCGACCGTCGAAGGTGATCTCGAACGCGTTGAGGGCTCCCTTCCAGCGCTGTGTCCAACGGGCTCTTCCCTTGCCGGTGGGGTCCAGTGCCATCACGGCGAGGTAGACGCACTTGAGTGCGGCCTGCTCGTTGGGGAAGTGCCCGCGGGCTTTGACTGCTTTTCGGATCCTGGCGTTGACCGACTCGATCGCGTTGGTGGTGCATACGATCCGGCGGATCTCTTTGTCAACTGCAGGAACGAGACGAACCTCCGGCCACGCGTTCTCCCACAAGCGCACGATCGCCGGATACTTAGCACCCCACTGCTCGGTGAACTCCAGGAACCGGTCCTCGGCCGCGGACACGGTGTCGGCGGTGTAGATGGGCCGCAGCGCGCGGGCCAGCTTGTCCCAGTCCTGCCTTGCCGCGTAACGGAACGAGCCGCGGATCAGGTGGACCACGCAGGTCTGCACGATCGTTTGCGGCCACACGTTCCCCACCGAATCCGGTAGACCTTTCAGTCCGTCGCACACCAGCATCAACACGTCGGTGACGCCGCGGTTCTTGATCTCGGTGAGCACCTGCTGCCAGTACTTCGCGCCCTCGCCGCCGTCACCGGCCCACAGCCCGAGGATGTCGCGGTTCCCGTCGACAGTGACCGCCAACGCGACGTAGATCGGCCGGTTCGCGACCTGACCGTCACGGACTTTGACATGGATCGCGTCGATGAACACCACCGGATACACCGGGTCCAGCGGCCGGTTCTGCCACTCGCCCATCGAGTCCAGGACCTTGTCGGTGATCGTCGAGATCGTGGTCTTCGACACCTCAGAGCCATACACATCGGCCAGATGCGCCGCGATATCGCCATGGGTCAGCCCACGCGCCGACAGCGACAACACCACATCCTCGATCGCCCCCAGACGCCGCTGCCGCTTCGCCACCACGACCGGCTCAAACGAGCCCGCCCGATCCCTCGGCACAGCGATCTCAACCGGGCCGGCCTTCGTCAGCACCGTCTTCGACCGGGTCCCGTTACGGGCGTTGTCGCTGCCCTCGACCCGCTCGTGCTTGTCATAGCCCAGATGCGCGGTCATCTCGCCCTCCAGCGCCGACTCCAGGACCAGCTTGGTCAGCTGCGCTAACAGCCCGCCCTCGCCCTCCACCGACAGCCCCAGCCGCTGCGCGTCGCCCACGAGCTGCGCCACCAAATCTCTGTCCACCAGCGGGGCCGTTCCCGTCGCCGTCACCTGGTCCTCGACCTCCATCACGACCGCCTCAGCGACCGGCTCAACCTGCATCCTCATCGGGTACCTCCTAGATCGGAGTTACACCGGAAAACGTACAGTCCCAGTCCAGACCCAGGATGGCCGCGATGGAGCAGGACCATCCGTGCCTATCGCCCGGGATCCCGCCCCCGCCAAAAGTAGCGATTCGGCCCTCCCTCCACACCCATCCCGCGCAGATGTCCCGGAGATAGAAGCTCATGGTTGCGCGCGGGCAGACACGCACCCGCAGCGCCCGCAGTTCCACCCCCAATGTCGGATGTGGAACTGCGGGCCGAGAAGCGGCTGCTATTTCGAGGACCGCACCGTCGATCAGGATGGAGGGTCGCCCAGCCGGGTCAGTGCTCCGCGTGGCCGCCCTCGGCTCCGGTGGCGTAGTCGGGGACGGTGACGCTGGTAGTGGCGGGTCCGGGCGTAGGCGGTTGCGGGCTGTAGCTGATGCCGTTTGGCTTGTCGCCCACAGACACAGTCGAGACGGTCTGGTTGGTCGACAGGTCGATCACGGAGACGGTGTCGTCATAGAGGTTGGTCACCCAGGCCCGCTGCCCGGTCGGTTCGATAACCACCCCGTGCGGGCCAGCCCCCGCGGCGATGGTGTCCTCGATGGTCATGGAGGCCGGGTCGATCACGGACACGGTACTGCCAGGGGCGCCCTCGGTTCCCTGGTCGGCCGACAGCAGGCGGGTCCCGTCCGCGGTCAGGTACAGCTGGACCGGCGGCGACGGAACCGACACCGATCCCGTGACCTTCTGCTCCACCAGGTCGACCTTCACCACAGAACTGGACCCGACCAGGCTCACGTAGGCGTACCGCCCGTCCGGTGCGACAGCGACCTGCGGAGGGGAGTCCCCGACCGGGATCGTCGCGGTGACTTCATAGGTGTCAGTGTCGACCACGTCGACAGTGCCCGCTGTGGTGTTGGCCACGACCACCGCCGCACCGTCCGGGGTGGGACGCAGGCCGTGCGGCCCGGCACTGAGGTCAACGGTGGCCCGGAGCTCCAGCGACTCGGCGTCGTAGACGCTCAGCGTGTCATCCCCCGAGTTCGTGACAAGGACCTGCTCACCATCAGGACTAACGACCACATGCGCAGGGTTCACACCGGTCGGAGCGGTCCCCAACAGCTCATACGTCGCGGCATCCAGCGCCACCACAGCGTTGGCGTGACCACTCACAGCCCAGACCGTGCCCCCATCAGGGCTCACCTGAACATTGTGAGGACTCTCGATCCCGCTCACCGTGGTCACCACGACACCTGTGTCCGCGTCGATAGCCGACAAGGAATCACCGTCCTCGCTGGCAACCCACACCGTGCCCCGGATCGCCATCGGTTCTTGGGATCCGGCGCCTCCCTCACCGGCAGCGCCCTCATCGCTCTGCGTAGCGGCGGCACTGCTCAACGGCGCAGCCGAACCAGCAGCCGGTGCATCCTGCCCACAGGCAGTCAGCGTCAAGGCGGCCATCACAAGAACGGTGAGGAACAGGGGGCGGCGCAGACCGCCATGGCGAACGAACACGGATTTCTCCTAAGAACATGTAGAAATGTAGGACCACTATGACGCCCCAGTCGTCTGCCTTCGATGCTCATCCGGTCAAGGTTCCGTCAAGGACACATCGCCTACCCGGGGAAGTCGGGGAAGTCCCGCGAAGCATTGGTTCTCGCGCTGGGCGGTGGCAAGCCGCTCCACCTCTGACGCCGCAGATCGACCCGCGTATTACATCGGATCACCCAGAGAATCCGGTGAGCGTCGGCTGCCGACGGCGACAGCAGCTCGTCTCCTGCGACGACGTGCCGCTGCCGCCGCGCGAGTGGAGTCACGACCGCTGCGGCCTGAGTTCCGCGCGTGGTGTGAACCTGCCGACCTCTGAAACCACGATCTGCAGCTGATGGCCCAGTGTGGCCACGCAGGTCGCTGGACCCCAGGACGGTCACAGTCACACCCAGGCCGGTTGGCGCGTCGGGGTTCGCGCCCCACTCCCTGCGGGCGGCATTCGTCACGTAGGCCGGGAAACGTGACGCCACCTCACCGCAAGATCGCCGCCAGACCCGCCTGGGTTCCATCGGCATCAACACCCGAGGACGCCTGGGAGGAACACACCGCCACCCAACTCCCTGATGTGCAAGGTCGTGCCCTGCGGTGCTCAAGCCGTCGAATGTCAACCCGGGTCGGGCTCCGAGGCTCGGCCACGGACACTCGCCGACCTCACTCTCATGCTTGATATGTGGGTGATCTTCTGATTGACCGGCGCCTCTGTGGTGGGGGTGTCAGGATCGGGTGGAGGTGCCCTCAATGTCGCTGTTGCCGTGTTTGCTCCCTGCTGCTGATCGGGTGACGGGGGCGCCGCCGGGCAGCTTCGGTGACCCGTTGCTGGATGCCTATCTGGAGTTCCTGGTGGCTCGGGTGCGCCCGAACTCTGTGCTTGCTGCCTGGTATGACCTGAAGGTCTTCTTCGGCGTCGTGGGGAAGCCGGTGGTTGCGGTGACCCCGGCGGACGTGTTCGGGAGAGGAGAGTTGCTGGCCGATCCGATCCCCGACGCCGTCGCCGCCTTACTCGCCGCCGCCGGCGGCACCATCAGTATGGCGACCATCGCACCGGAACTCCCGGGCGCCATGGATGCGATTCAGGTGTTGCTCGCCAACGGTTGCCTTCCGGCCATCGGTCATACCGCCGCCAGCTACAACATCACCAAGGCCGCCATCGAGGTGGGCGCTACAGGGGTCACCCACATCTTCAGCGCGATGTCACCGCTGGGCCACCGCGACCCTGGGCCGATCCTGGCGTTCCTGGACGACTCGCGGACCACGGTCGAGTTGATCTTCGATGGCATCCACGTGAGTCCCGCACTGGCGGCCTACCCGATGCGCCTGCTGCCGAACCGGGTCGTCCTGATCACCGATGCCATGGCGGCCGCCGGGGCCCCGGACGGCGATTACCAGCTGGGCGCTCTGCCGGTCGAGGTCAGCGATCGGGTGGCTCGACTGACCGGACTCGACACCATCGCCGGCAGCACCCTCACCCTCGACAGGGCGGTACGCAACGCCGTCGCCTACGGAATCCCGCTTGCCCAAGCGGTCCGCAGCGCCACCATCCTTCCCGCCGAGTACCCTCAACCTCCACAACGTCGGAAGAGTCGCAGCAGGAGCCAGAGCCGACCTGGTCGCCCTCGACGACGACGCGAACGTCACCAGGGTCATGTACGGCGGAACCTGGCAGTAGCCGCCCACCGGCATGGCACCCCCGCCAGATTGACTTCCATCGATTCGACTAGGCTAGAGTTCACATCGACGGTCTTCGATGTGTCTTCGAGAGGAAATCATGGTCAATATCCGAGTTTTCGAGCCAGCGTTGTGCTGCAACACCGGGGTGTGTGGTGAGGACGTGGACCAGGCGTTGGTGAACTTCTCCGCCGACCTGGACTACGTGAAGCAACAGGGCGTCGACATCACCCGGCACAACCTGGCCAACGACCCGACGGCGTTCGTGGAGAGCCCAGCGGTGATGAGCTTCCTTCAGGCGGCCGGATCGGAGGGGCTTCCCCTGGTCCTGGTTGACGACGTGACCGTGCTGACCGGCAGTTACCCCACGCGTGAGATGCTCGCCCGCTACGCGGGCCTTGGCACACCCACTCTTCGTCCGCGTTTCAGCTTGGCCACCGTGGGTGGCGGCTCCTGCTGCGGCGGCGGCGGTTGCTGAGGCTGTGGACATGAAATTCCTCAGCAGTCCCACGCGCTTCCTCTTCTTCACCGGCAAGGGCGGCGTGGGCAAGACCTCGATCGCGTGCGCCTCGGCGGTGCAGCTCGCCGAAGCCGGACGTCGCGTGCTTCTGGTGAGCACCGACCCGGCGTCCAACGTCGGTCAGGTTTTCGGCCAGACGATCGGCAACACCATCACGGCAGTGACGTCGGTCCCCGGCCTGGACGCCCTGGAGATCGACCCCGAACAGGCCGCCGCCGACTACCGTGAGCGAATCATCGGCCCCGTTCGAGCCTTCCTGCCCGCACGTGAGATCGCCGAGATGACCGAACAGCTGTCCGGATCATGCACCACCGAGATCGCATCGTTCAACGAGTTCACCGGACTGCTGGCCGACCCGACGCTGGTCGCCGACTACGACCACGTCCTGTTCGACACCGCCCCCACCGGTCACACCATCCGGCTCCTGAAGCTGCCCGGCGACTGGACCGGCTTCCTCGACACAGGCAAGGGTGACGCCTCCTGCCTGGGCCCCCTGTCCGGACTGGAGAAGCAACGCACCCTCTACGGCGGAGCGGTGACGGCACTGGCCGATCCTTCGGTCACCCGCCTGGTGCTGGTCGCCAGGGCGCAGGCCTCCAGCCTTGCCGAGCTCGCCCGGACCGCCGAGGAACTGAGCGAGACCGGCATCAAGCCCAGCAACGTGGTGATCAACGGGGTGCTCCCCGATACCGCTGGAGCCGACGACAGCCTGGTCGTCGCCATCCGGGAACGGGAGCAGGCCGCCGTCGCCGACATGCCGGCCTCGTTGGCGGGGGTCCCTCGCGATGTCATCGAACTCAAGCCCGACAACATGGTCGGCCTCGCCGCGCTCCGGTCATTGTTCGACGGCTCAACGACGCTTCCGATGGACTCAGTCAGCTACTTGCGTGAGGACATCGCCCCCTCGTTGAACGACATGGTCGACGACCTTGCCGCCCCCGGGCATGGGCTCATCATGTGCATGGGCAAGGGCGGCGTCGGGAAGACCACCATCGCCGCGGCGGTCGCCACCCGCCTCGCCGAGTTGGGCCACGAGGTCCACCTCACCACCACCGATCCTGCCGGGCACCTGGCACACACCATGGGGGAAGGTGACGCGCTACCCACCCTCACCATGTCGCAGGTCAATCCCGCTCAGGCAGTCCAGGAGTACCGCGATCACGTCATGGCCACCAAGGGCAAAGACCTTGATGAGGCTGGCCGGGCCCTCTTGGCCGAGGACCTGCTGTCCCCCTGCACCGAGGAGGTCGCGGTCTTCAAGCAGTTCTCCCGACTAGTCAACCAAGCGCGTCGCACGTTCGTCGTGATGGACACCGCGCCCACCGGCCACACCCTGCTGCTCATGGACGCCGCCGGCTCCTATCACCGCGAGATCGCCCGCAACATGCCCGAAGGCGCCCACTACGCCACCCCCATGATGCGACTCCAGGACCCCGACTACACCAGGATCCTGCTCGTCACGCTGCCGGAGACCACGCCCGTCCTCGAGGCGGGCATCCTCGAGGACGACCTGAAGCGGGCCGGCGTCCAGCCCTGGGCCTGGGTGATCAACCAGTCGCTTGCCGCCGCCACCACCACATCACCCCTGCTCCGTCACCGGGCAATCCAGGAACAAGGACCTGTCGACTCCGTACGGGCCCGCGCCAAGCGGCTCGCCATCGTCCCCCTGCTGCACGAGGAACCCATCGGACCCAAGCGGCTCGCCCGCCTGGCCTCCTAGGAAACCACGGCGCACGGCCCAGTCTTCGACCGCATCACACCTACCCACCACGAGGAGCCCTGACCACATGCTGAATCCAACCCTCCAGGCGCCGGCTGACGCCGAAGCCGAGGTGCACGCCGCCGCTAGAGCGTTCGGTGCGGCGCTGAAGTCCAGCAACGAGTTCACCGCCCTGCTGGCCGCCGACGAGGCCGTCTCCACCGACGCCGAGGCGAACGCCGCAATTGCCGCGTTCGAACAACTCCAGCAGGAGTTTCGGGCGGAGATCACGGTGGGAGTCCTGACCGACGCCCACCGCGCGGACCTGGAGCGCAGCCAGGAAGCGATGCTCAGCGTCCCGACGGTTGCCGCCTACGCGGCGGCCATGTCAGCGTTCCAGGATGTGTGTCGCGACACGGCATCCGTCGTGACCGCTGAGGTCGGCATCGACTTTGCCGCCAACAGCCGCTCCGGCGGCTGCTGCGGCTGACAGGAGAAGACAATCATGCTGACCCCCGATCTCCACGACGCTGCCCTGACGTTCGGCCGCGCACTCCGCCAAGCCCCCGCCGTAGCCGCCTACCGGGCCGCAACCGACGCCTTGGCCGACGACCTTGAGGCGCAACAGACCATGATGGCCCTCCGTGGCCCGCAGGCCAGTCTCGTACGGACGCAACAGGCCGGACTGCCACCGAGCCAGGAACAGGTCAACCAGCTGCGCCGCAGCCAGGAGAAGGTCCGGGCCAACGAGGTCATCATGAACCACCTGCGGGCCACCAACGCCGTCAAGGCCTACCTGCCCACGGTGGCTCGTGAGGTGAGTGGTGCACTCGGCGCGGACTACCCGAGCCTGATCGCACCAGCCTCCGGCTGCTGAACTCGCCAACCGCTGCCCTCGTGGTTCACGAACGGCCATGTCGTCGAGGGCGAGGAGCGGCGCCGCAAGGGTGTCCACGCCAACGCGGCGATGTGGACGGACCCGACCCTGAAGAACACCTGCCTGATCGGCCCCTGTGGGGGGAAGCGTCAGCTTCTACGACACCAGCGTGACACTGAAGCCGGCCTAGAAGGCTGTCCCAGGGCTGCGGGCATTCTTTGGTCGGTTGCGAATGGGGGTATGGTTCGTATCGATAGCCGTCGATGTGCAAGGGGAGGACCTGATGGATCTCGCGGCCGCTGACACCTCGGTGAAGCCTTCCCCCATTGAGCGGGCTAGGCCTACCGTCCTCTTCGTGTGCGTCCACAACGCCGGCAAATCGCAGATCGCCGCCGCAATCATGCGGCAGGGCGCAGGTGAGCGCGTCAACGTCAGATCAGCAGGAACTGCACCGGACGCGCAGGTGCACGACCTGTCCGCGTCTGCGGTCGCGGAACTCGGCGCGGACATGTCCGACCAGGTTCCGACCCGGCTCGAACCAGAGATGCTGACCGACGCAGACCGCATCATCGTGCTTGGAAGCGAGGCCCGTGTGGAGGCCGTCGAGGGCATGCGCGCAACGATCGACACCTGGGTCATCCCGGACCCCGCAGATCAGGGTATCGAGGGGCTAGATCGCGTCCGGCTGATGCGAGACGACATCGCGGAGCGGGTCCACGACCTCCTTGATGAGATGGGCATGACCGGAGGGAACCCGCTCCAGGGCCAGGTGGCGAACTCCTCCAGCCGCAACGAACCAGCACGCAGTACGAGAAAGCTCTCGACATGATCCGTACCCTGCCCCTCCTCGAGTGCGCTCCCGCCAGCAATGACGCACTCATGTCGGCTACCGACGCGGAGCGGCTGGCCGCCGTGCTCAAAGTGCTCGCAGATCCAGTCAGGCTCAGGTTGCTCCGATTGGTTGCAGACTCCCCAGATACCACGGCCTGCGCCTGCCACCTGCCCGACGCACTCGGCATCTCTCAGCCAACCCTGTCCCACCACCTCAAGAAGCTGGTCGAATCCGGACTTCTCGAACGAGACCAGCGTGGCCGCTGGGTGCACTACCAACTCCGCGCAGGAGCGCTCGGGCCTGTAGCGGAGTTCGTGTCGAGCTGCGAGCAATGAGCAAGCCCGCCGTCTCCAGTCACCTTCTTGGCCCGAATGGGAGCCGACGGGTGGCTTGATCGATCAGGAAGGGCTGATCAGCGGCAGGGAAGCTGACGCAAACCATCGGCCCGGCAATTTCGGGAGGCGTCCCTCCTGATGGGCGAGGACTCGGCGGCGGCTCGGGCCGGCCAGCCGGTCGGGTCCGGATACTGCCGACCTGTTCGCATGCTCGGGCACGGGGAGTTAGATGTTTCATGAGCCCCACGGCTGCTGATCCTCTGCGCGGACTCCCCGCGCGGCCTCATCCTGTCCGTCGCGAGCGTGTTCATGGCATCCGCACATCTGATGACTGTCGCCCCCGCAGCGACGCGAGAGCCCCCGCCTGCGGCAGCCAGGGTTCATGCCTCGGCAGCCGGGGCAGGATCACTGGTCCTGCTTCTCCTGAAGCAGGCTGAGCCTCTCGAGATACCCCTCGCGCGGGATGTAGCCATCGGCGAGACTGTCAGCCAGCACCGATTCGGTCGGTTGTTGGCGCTTGAGCGTCCCCGTGCCTGGGCCCGACAGAGGAACGGGCGACACGGCCCCGACTCCTGAGGACGAACAGGAAGACGGTGATGGCTATCAGGATGCGCGGGTCAGACCCTCGCAGTTGTCGGGGGGCTCTCAGGATGCGTGGGCCCTGACGAGGGCATCTCCGACGGGGATGGGCCGGAACAAGCGATCGAGGTCTTCAACACGCACCCTGATCAGCCGCACTCCAAACCGGGCTGCTGGCAGACGGCCAGCGGAGATACGACGACGTAGAGTGTCAACACTTACTCCGTAGTAGAGAGCAGCCTGTTGAAGGGATAGCCACTCGGCGCTGGGATACTTGCTGGCTTCGGGATGCGTAGCGACGGCCATTACGACAACTCCTTTGATGGCAGGGCGCGAGATTCGGTGGTGCCCCCCTCGCCGTGTTCTCTTGCTAGTAAGAACCCGGCCCGGAGCTGGACACAGCGTGAGCAACGGCGCCCTACTCCGGGCCTTGGTGCCCACTCGGTGCCCAAGCAGGCCACCGAGGCGCGAGGCGGAGGACCATCACCAGGCACCAACCGGACATGTGTCGACAGCTGACCCCGCCTCCCGTGGGAGCTGCCTGACCGGAGACGTCCGTCCACGCAAGCACCATCCTGACCACCGACCTGTCAACGATGCCCGGCGCGCCCAGGCATGTAGCGCTGTGCGGCCGCAGGGTCCTGGCGCCTGAATGCGGGACTCCCCTGTCCATCGCACCCAGGAAAATGATACGAGTGCCCCCACGAAGCGCACGCACTCCCAAAAAACTCGGGGCACATTCGGGGCACGAATCGCGTCTGGCACCCCGCTGTGCCCCAGAAATAGCGATTCCCGCCCTAGTCAGAGCGGGAATCGTGGTGGCGGAGGATACGAGATTCGAACTCGTGAGGGCGTTAACCCAACCCGCTTTCCAAGCGAGCGCCATAGGCCTCTAGGCGAATCCTCCACGCGAGACCCTACCGGAGGCGACGACGGCGACTCAAGTCGGACCGGGTGAAGGGTCAGAGCACCATCGCCGCGACCCACCCAGCGGCCAGCAGCGGCAGGTTGAAGTGCAGGAAAGTGGGGATGACGGTGTCTCGGATGTGGTCGTGCTGCCCGTCGGCATTCAGGCCCGCCGTGGGTCCGAGCGTCGAGTCCGAGGCGGGCGAACCGGCGTCGCCCAGGGCGCCTGCGGTGCCGATGATGGCCACGGTCGCCACGGGCGAGAATCCGAGCGAGACGCACAGCGGCACGTAGATCGCCGCGATGATCGGCAGCGTCGAGAACGAGCTGCCGATGCCCATCGTCACGAGCAGGCCCACCAGCAGCATGACGAAGGTCGCCATGCCCCGGTTGTCCCCGAAGATCGCTGCTGACCCCTCGACCAGCGGGGCGATCTGCTCGGTCGCGCGCATCACGGACGCGAATCCCTGGGCCGCGATCATGATGAGCCCGATGAGCGCCATCATGCGCATGCCGCCGGTGAAGACCTCGTCGGCGTCCTGCCACTTCACAGCGCCGGTGATGATGAACAGGCACAGGCCGAGCAGCGCGCCCACCAGCAGCGGATCGGCAGCGGATCCCGCGAGCGTCAGCCAGGTCTGGATCCCGAACGAGACGACGATGGCAGCCAGGGCGATGACGATGCGGAACGGCTTGATCTCGGTGGGCGCGTCGTGGTCGACGACGGCGTCCCGGTCGTAGTCGCGGGGGCGCCGGTAGGTGACGAACACGGCCACCAGGAGGCCGATCACCATGCCGAGGGCGGGGATGCCCATCGCGGACATGACGTTGACGTCGCTCACGTCCAGTCCGGAGGAGATGATGTTGCCGTAGAGGATGTCGCTGAGGAAGATCTTCCCGAAGCCGATCGGCAGGAACATGTAGGTGGTGACGAGGCCGAACGTCAGCACGCTCGCCACGGCGCGGCGGTCCAGTTGCAGGCGGTTCATCACGATCAGCAGCGGCGGGATGAGCAGCGGGATGAACGCGATGTGGACCGGGATGAGGTTCTGGCTCATGATCGCCATGGCCAGGGTTCCGGTCAGAAGGCCCGCGGTGGTCCAGCGGGTGACCTTCTGGGACGTCGTGAGGTCGTCCGAATCGAGCTTGCGGATCAGCCAGTTGGCGAGCAGTTGCGGCAGCCCCGAGTGGGCCACCGCCATCGCGAAAGCACCGAGCAGCGCGTAGCTCAGCGCGATCTTCGCGCCGCCGGCCAGGCCGTCCTGGAACGCCACCATGGTTGCCTCCAGGCCGAGGCCTGCGGCGAGGCCGCCGATCAGGGCGCCGAGAAACAGCGCGAGGACCACGTGCACGCGTGCCACCGACAGCACCAGCATCACGACAACGGACAGCACGACGGCGTTCATGACAGACCTCTGGGGGAGACGGCGGGGCGGGCGCAGACTATCGGACCGCCCCGCGACATTCGACGGCGGGACCCGTCAGCCGAGACCGGCGCGCAACGCGGCGTCGAGGCCCGGATCGACGGTTACCCGGCCCACGGGCCGGCCGTGGCCGAGCACGGGCTCCGGCTGCAGCTCCCGCAGCGCTGCCGTGTCGTGGCCCAGCGCTGCCAGCACGGCCACGAGTGCTGCGACGGCTGCCCTGTGGTCCCCGTCGCCCGCCTTCACCGCGACACCCGTGCCGTCCGCCAGACCCGCCGCGAAGCAGCCCTCCGCGCCCACTTTCGTCACCAGGCCCGGCACCTCGCGGTGGAGGACCAGCTCGTCGCGCCGCGTCCCCGACGCGTACTCGGGGTGGGCGCGGAAGGCCTCGGCCACCCGCAGCTCAGGCCCTGAGCGCGCACTCGCGAGTCGCCCGAACGCCCGCGACAGTCCAGCCAGGCTGAGGGGGAACGCCGGCGTGCCGCAGCCGTCGACCACCGGAACCCCGACGGGGTCGTCGGCCAGCTCGGAGATGGTGTCGCGGCAGGCGCGCTGCAGAGGATGGTCGGCCTCAAGGTAGGACTCGATGCTCCAGCCGGCCCGCACGCAGGTCCGCAGCATGCCGGCGTGCTTCCCGGAGCAGTTGTGCGCCAGCGGCTCCCTCCCGTTCCCGCCCGCCAGCCAGTCGGCCTGCGCGACGGCGTCCGACGGTACCCCGGGTGTGGTCTGCAGGTCCGCCGGCGAGAGGCCCGCGCCGTCGAGGATGCGGCGGACTCCGTCGAGGTGGAACGGCTCGCCCGAGTGCGAGGCGCCGACGAGGGCGAGCTCCGCGCCTTCGACGTCGAGCCCGTGGCGGAGCATCGCGACGGCCTGGAGCGGCTTGAGGGAGGAGCGGGGCAGGAGGGGGATTGACGCGTCGCCGGCCGCGAAGCGGAGCGCGCCGCCAGGTGAGGTGATGACGACCGATCCGTGATGCAGGCACTCGACGTACCCACCCCTCCACACCTGCGCGATCACCGGATCCTGACTGCTCACCATGGCCGCCAGACTAGGGCAGCACCCCGCCTCCAGCGTGAGGCCTCATCGGCTCCCGGGAGCCTCAGGGGATGGGGTAGAGTTGACGGAGGTTCCTCGCGCGGCGGTATCTCGCCCAACCCCCCCAGGGTCGGAAGGCAGCAAGGGTAAGTGAGCTCTGCTGGGTGCGCGAGGGACCCCTTTCTTTGCCGCTGGAATTGTCGGGCCTCTGGAATAGGGTGGGTCGCGTGGACGACTACGACGAGGACGAGTACGCCCCCATCGCCGACGAGGGGGTCGCGGCAGCTGATCTGCCCGGCTTCGAGCCGATGGACGGCCCCGGCCTGTTCGATGACCTGGAGCCTGAGGCCACCGTCGATGCGCCCGCGCTGCACGTGCCGCCGTCGAAGCTGAGCGCCGGCCCCCGCCGCGAGTCTCCCGCGTCACCCCTGGCCCTCTACCGTCGCTACCGGCCGGACGCCTTCTCGGAGGTGATCGGTCAGGACCACGTGACCGTGCCCCTGCAGCGGGCGCTGGCCAGCAACCGGGTCAACCACGCCTACCTGTTCTCCGGGCCGCGCGGCTGCGGCAAGACCACCTCGGCCCGCATCCTGGCGCGCTGCCTCAACTGTGAGCAGGGCCCCACGGACACGCCGTGCGGCACGTGTGACTCATGCAAGGACCTGGCGCGAGGCGGGCCGGGCTCCATCGACGTGATCGAGATCGACGCCGCCTCCCACGGTGGCGTGGACGACGCCAGAGACCTGAGGGAGCGCGCCTACTTCGCCCCCGTCGCCAGCCGCTACAAGATCTACATCATCGACGAGGCCCACATGGTCACCACGCAGGGCTTCAACGCCCTGCTCAAGCTCGTCGAGGAGCCGCCCCCGCACACCAAGTTCATCTTCGCCACCACGGAGCCGGAGAAGGTCATCGGCACCATCCGTTCGCGCACGCACCACTACCCCTTCCGGCTGGTGCCTCCGCGGATGCTGGTGGACTACCTGGCGGACATCTGCCAGAGCGAGGGTGTCGCGGTGGATCAGGCCGCCATCCCGCTGGTGGTGCGCGCCGGCGGCGGATCGGTGCGCGATTCCCTCTCTGTGCTGGATCAGCTGCTCGGCGGCTCGGGCGACGAGGGCGTCAGCTACACGCAGGCCGCCGCCCTCCTCGGCTACACCCCGGACGCGCTGCTGGACGAGATCATGGACGCCTTCGCGGCGGGGGATTCGGCCGGCGTTTTCCGGACGGTGGACAAGGTGATCGAGGTGGGGCAGGATCCGCGCCGGTTCGCCGAAGACCTGTTGCGCCGCCTCCGTGACCTGATCATCCTCGCCGCCGTGCCGGAGGCCGCCACCAACGGGCTGCTCGACGTGGCCGCGGATCAGGCGCAGCGCCTCCAGACCCAGGTGGCCGGCCTCGGGGCCGGAGAGCTCACCCGGGCCGCCGAAGTGATCGCCACCGGCCTCACGGACATGAGAGGCACCACCGCGCCGCGCCTCCACCTGGAGCTGATGTGCGCCCGGGTACTGCTGCCCGGAGCTGACGCGGACGAGCGCGGGCTGCACGCCCGGATGGACCGGCTCGAGCGGCGGGTCGGCATGATGGGCGACGGCGAGTCGGCCGCGAAGGTCGCGGATTGGGAGGACGTCGGGGAACCCACCCAACGTATCGAGACGCCCCGCGCCGCGGCCAGGTCGCCTCGGCCCACCCCTAGCCCCACTCCCGAGGCCGCGCCCGAACCTGCGCCGCCGTCGGCGCCGGCTGAGCGCAGGCCCGCAGGCGAGCCGCCGCGTCAGCGTTCCGCCGGGTCGCCGCCCGCCCAGGCCTCGGCAGCCAACCCCGGAGAGGCCCCTGCGCGGACGCCAGAGCCCACCCGGCCGCAGGCGCCGTCGGCCACCCCGGCCCAGCGGGCCGGCCTGAACGCTGCTGAGCTGCGCCGGGTCTGGCCCAACGTGCTGGAGGAGGTCAAGCGTCGCCGCCGCTTCACGTTCATGCTGCTCAGCCAGCACGCCCAGGTGCTGGACGTGACCGACGGCGTGTTGCACCTCGGGTTCACCCAGAGCGGACCCAAGGACAACTTCGGCAGTGGCGGAAGCCAGGACGTGCTGGCGGACGCGCTCATCCAGGTGATCGGCGTGGAGCTGCGGATCCAGGCCGTCATGGTCTCCGGCGAGGACGCGCCGTCGCAGCCCGTCCAACGCCCCTCCGGCGCGCCGGTGGCGCCTCCAGCCCCGCCCGAGCCGGCGGCCGTCGTCGCCCCGCCGGATCCGAGCCCGGAGCCGGAGGTCTCCACCGACGACGAGGTGCTGGACTCGGCCCACAACGCGGAGGAGTTGCTGAGCAACGCCTTCGGCGCCGAGGTCATCTCGGTGCGCGATCTCAACGAGCCGTGACGCCCACCTAAGCTTGCCCCAACCCACCGAGGAGTAGACGAACCATGTTTGGTGACTTCGACATCAATGCCCTCATGCAGCAGGCCCAGCAGCTGCAGGAGGATCTCGCGCGCGCCCAGGCCGAGCTCGCCGAGAAGACCTTCACCGCCTCGGCGGGCGGGGGCGTGGTGACCATCGCCCTCACCGGCGCCGGAGACATCGAGAGGCTCGACATCACGCCCGAGGCCTGGGACCCGGAGGACCCGGAGACGCTGTCGGCCCTCATCATCGCCGCGTTCCGTGCCGCCAAGTCCGAAGCGGACGCAGCCACCGCGGCGGCCATGCCGGACCTGCCGTCGATGCCGCCCATGCCCGGCCTCGGGGGCTGACCACGCCGTGTACGAAGGGCCCATCCAGGACCTCATCGACGAGCTGAGCCGATTGCCGGGCATCGGCCCGCGGGGGGCGCAGCGCATCGCCTTCTACCTCCTCGACGCACCGGAGGAGGAGGTCTACCTGCTCGCGGACACCCTGCGTCGCGTGAAGGAGTCCTCCCGGTTCTGCGAGGTCTGCTTCAACATCTCGCAGGAGGAGCGCTGCCGCGTCTGCCGGGATCCCCGCCGCGACCGTAGCCAGCTGTGCGTCGTCGAGGAGTCCAAGGACGTCGTGGCCATCGAACGCACCAACGAGTTCCGCGGCCTCTACCACGTCCTCGGGGGCTCGATCTCGCCCATCGACGGTCGCGGCCCGGCGGATCTGCACACCCGCGAGCTGTTCCAGCGCCTCGCCGACGGCGTGGTCAGCGAGGTGATCATCGCCACGGACCCGGACACGCAGGGGGAGGCCACCGCGTCCTACCTGAGCCGCATGCTCCGAGACTTCGGTGTGCGCGTCACCAGGCCGGCCAGCGGTCTGCCGGTCGGCGGTGACCTCGAGTACGCGGACCAGGTGACGCTCGGGCGGGCCTTCGAGGGTCGGCGCTCGATGTTCGGACCGGAGGACTATCCGGCGCAGCCCGCCGTCGTGACGGCGTCGGGTGAGGCTCCCGCTTAGGTTCGCCGGCTACCCCTGTCGCTTGGCCACGATGGCCGGTGACCAGGGGGTGCGGTTCCAGATCATCCAGACGTGAGGTCTGCGCCCGGCGCGCCCACCGCGTCGGCCAGGACGGCCACGGCCCGGCGGACGTCGCCCGGCTCGTGGCCCCCGTAGCTGAGCAGGAGCCCGGTGAGCCCTGGGTTCCCGGCCCACCCGTCGGCGAGGTCCGCGATGAGGAGCCCGCGCCGGCTGCAGTCCACGCGCACCGCGGTGGCTGCCTCGGCGGACATGTGAAGGACCAGTAGGTGTCCGGTGTCGGTCACGGAATCGACGACGGGGCCGAGACGGAGGTCGTCGACGCGGCGCGTCACCTCAGCCTGGGCGGCGTCCGCCCGGCGGCGGGCCCTGGCCAGGCGCCTGCGCAGGCCGCCGGTCTGCAGGTAGCGCGCCAAGGCCCGCTGCACGATGGGCGCCACTCCGCCGCCGAGTGCGGCCCGCGCCTCCAGAAGCTCGTCCTGCCACGACGGCGGGGCCACCAGGTAGCCCGTCCCGACGTCGCGGCCGAGAACCGCGGCGAAGGTGCCGAGGTGGGCCACCACGTCGGGCGCCAGGCTCCAGAGCGGGGGCAGGGGCGGCCCAAGGTGCCGGTACTCGGAGTCGTAGTCGTCCTCCACCAGCAGGACGCCGGTGCTCATCGACCAGCCGATCAGCGCCTGCCTGCCGGTGGCGTGCAGCGCGGTGCCGGCCGGGAACTGATGGTTGGGCGTGACCAGGACCAGGTCCAGGGGCAGCGCCCGGTCCAGCGCACCCAGATCCACGCCGTCGGCGCCGACGGGTACCGGGATGACCTCCACGCCCAGCACCTCCAGCACCCGGCGCAGGCCGGGGAAGCCGGGGCTCTCTACGGCAACACGGGGCCGCACGCCCGTGCGCCGGGCCACCGCCCCCAGGAGGAGGGCGAGTCCGGAGCGGGCGCCCGCGGTGACGATGACGGCCGAGGGGTCCACCGCCATGGCACGCATGAGGCGCAGGTGCTGAGCGATGGCGTCGGTCAGCTGTGGTCCGCCCGGCGAGACCGCGGCCCGCAGGGCGGAGCGCCAGAGGGCGTCATCCAGGGGGCGGGAGGATTCGTGCCCGGACGATAAGTCGAGCGGGGGGCGGTGCGGCGACGAGGGGGTGCGCCGGGCTGGAGCCGGGGTGCGAGGGGCGGCCGAGGACAGGTTGGGGGCCACACGCACTCCTGAGCGGTCCCGGGTGACCAGGTATCCCTCGGCTGCCAGCTGGTCGTAGGCCGCGCTCACCGTACCGCGGGCCACCCCGAGGGTCTCGGCGGCGGACCGGCTGGAGGCCAGCACGTCGCCGCTCGCGAGAGCTCCCGAGGCGATCAGTCCGCGTACCCCGGCCGCGATCTGCGTCGGGAGCGGGGCGGCGCCCGGAGTGCGATCCAGTGCAAGCGTGGAGAGCGCGTCCGACTCCATGGCCCCACCCTACAACTGGCCCAACAAACTGGAAAGGGTCTGGCTCTTGTCTGGTCCAGAAACGGCGGCGAAGATCGTGCCCATGACTGCTACCGATGCACCTGTGTCCCCTCGCGCCCTCGTCAACACCGGCCTCGCCGAGATGCTGAAGGGCGGAGTGATCATGGACGTCGTCACTCCCGAGCAGGCCCGGATCGCGGAGGAGGCGGGCGCGGTCGCGGTGATGGCGCTGGAGCGGGTGCCGGCAGACATCCGCGCGCAAGGCGGCGTGGCCCGGATGAGCGACCCCGATCTCATCGACCGCATCATCGAGACGGTGTCGATCCCGGTGATGGCCAAGGCCCGAATCGGCCACTTCGTCGAGGCTCAGGTCCTGCAGGCGCTCGGTGTGGACTACATCGACGAGTCCGAGGTGCTCTCGCCCGCGGACTTCGTCAACCACATCGACAAGACCCGCTTCGACGTTCCGTTCGTGTGCGGCGCCACCAATCTGGGTGAGGCGCTGCGTCGGATCACCGAGGGCGCGTCGATGATCCGCAGCAAGGGCGAGGCCGGCACCGGCGACGTGTCCGAGGCGATGAAGCACCTGCGCACCATCAAGGGCGAGATCCGCGCCCTCGCTGCGAAATCTGAGGACGAGCTGTTCGTTGCGGCCAAGGAGCTCGCCGCCCCCTACGAGCTGGTGCGGCGCGTGGCCCGCGACGGCGCGCTCCCCGTCGTGCTGTTCGTGGCCGGCGGAATCGCCACCCCGGCCGACGCCGCGATGATGATGCAGCTCGGCGCCGACGGCGTGTTCGTGGGCTCCGGCATTTTCAAGTCCGGCAACCCCGAGCGGCGGGCCAAGGCCATCGTGGCCGCGACCGCCCACTTCGCCGATCCGTCGGCGATCGCGGAGGCGTCGCGGGGTCTGGGCGAGGCCATGGTGGGCATCAACGTGGCCGACGTGCCTGCCCCGCACCGGCTGTCCGAGCGCGGCTGGTGATTGTCGGCATCCTGGCGCTCCAGGGCGCTGTCCGGGAGCACGCGGCCGTGCTGCGGCTGCTGGGTCACAACGTGAGCCTGGTTCGAATCCCCGCCGATCTCGCCGGGGTGGACGGCCTCGTGCTGCCAGGGGGAGAGTCGACGGCGATCGCGAGGCTGGCCCGCCCGTCGGGGCTGCTCACGGAGATCCGGAACCGGATCGACGGCGGACTGCCCGTGTTCGGCACGTGTGCGGGGCTGATTCTGCTCGCCGACGATGTCGCGGACCCGGCCGCGCTCGCGGGGCTGCCCACCATCGGCGGGTTGAACGTGACGGTGCGGCGCAACGCGTTCGGGGCCCAGCTCGCGTCGGGCGAGGCCGACGTTGAGCTGACCCCGGCAGCTGCGCGAGCACGGTCGAGCGCCGCGATGGGGCATGCCCGGCCCGACCCGCCGTCGGGCCTGCCCGCACGCGAAAGAGCGCCCCACCGGATGAGGGGCGTGTTCATCCGGGCACCCAGGATCGAGCGGGTGGGTGCAGGCGTCGAGGTGATGGCCACCAGGGGGGACGAGCCGGTCGCGGTCCGTCAGGGCGCCGTCGTGGCCTGTACCTTCCACCCCGAACTGGTCCCCGACCCCACTCTGCATCGCCTGTGGCTGGGTGGAGTTTGAGCAAATGGAACGGGTCGCGGTGAATGTGATCGATCAAATGGGCCGCTGCGGGGGTTGACCCGTTCCATTTGCTCAACTCCCAGCGCGGCAGGGGCGGGGTCACCGAGTGTTCACCGAACGGTCACCTGAGGGTGGGGGAAGTCGTCGCCACTGTCGCGTTGGATGGTCGGGACCCACCGACCACCAAGAGGAGACCCTCCATGAAGCGCCTGCTTCCCATGCTCGGCCACACCCGCGGTAACCGCTCGCCCGTCACCTGCGAGCTCAAGTGCGGCAGCGCCTGCGCGCACCCCGCCCCGAACACCTCAGCCAACGAGTCCTTCCGCGACATCGTCAGCGGTGTGTTCTCCCGCCGCGCCGCGCTCGGCGCGGGCGCCGGAGTGACCGGCGCACTGGTGGTGGGCGGGTGGGCCCAGCCCGCTGCGGCCGACTTCGGCAACCCGCCCAACGGCGGCGGCAAGCTCCCCTTCACCGCGATCGAGCCGACGGCGCGCACCGTCGACACCATCACCGTGCCTGAGGGCTACCGGTGGGATCCGATCATCCGGTGGGGCGACCCGCTGTTCGTTGACTCGCCCGACTTCGACATCGCCAACCAGACCGGAGACTCCCAGGCGAAGCAGTTCGGCTACAACTGCGACTACCTCAACATCGTCTCCGACGGCCGTAACGACCGCTCCGGCTACCTCGTGACCAGCCACGAGTACACCAACGAGAACATCATGTTCCCGCCCGGGACCGACAAGCGCGACATCGTCGACGCCGCCCTGGCCGCCCACGGTCTGTCGGTCGTCGAGCTGACCCGAGCCAAGCAGGGCGACGTGTGGACCTACGTGCGCGGCGGCCGCCGCAACCGCCGCATCACGGGGTTCACCGAGTTCACCGTCAGCGGCCCGGCCGCGGGCTCGAAGCTCTTGAAGACCGACGACGACCCCTCCGGCACGAAGGTGATCGGCACCCTCAACAACTGCGCCGGCGGCACCACGCCCTGGGGCACCGTGCTCTCCGGCGAGGAGAACTTCAACCAGTACTTCGTCGGCACCGGCTCCACCGAAGAGCGCCGCTACGGCATCGGTACGGGGCGCACCTTCCGCCGTTGGGAGGATCACTACGACCGGTTCGACCTCACCAAGCCCGGCTACGCCAACGAGGCCAACAGATTCGGCTGGATCGTCGAGGTGGACCCCGAGGACCCGACGTCGACGCCCGTCAAGCACACGGCGCTGGGACGCTTCAAGCATGAGGCCGGCACCGTCGCGATCTCGAAGTCCGGCCACGCCGTCGTGTACATGGGCGACGACGAAGTCAACGACTACGTCTACAAGTTCGTCTCCTCCGCGAAGTACCGCAAGGGCGACAAGGCGCACAACATGCGCCTCCTCGAGGACGGCACGCTGTACGTGGCCAGGTACTCGGGCAACTCCCCGCAGTCCGAGATCACGGGTAACGGCGCGCTGCCCTCCGACGGTGCCTTCGACGGCACCGGCGAATGGATCGCGCTGGTCCGAGGCACGCAGTCGCTGGTGCCGGGCATGAGCGTCGACGAGGTGCTGGTCTGGACCCGCCTCGCGGCGGACAAGATGCGCGCCACCAAGATGGACCGTCCCGAGGACATGGAGCCCAACCCGCTCACCGGCAAGGTGTACTTGGCGCTCACCAACAACAGCAGGCGTGGCACCACGAGCACCGCCGACGAGGCCAACCCCGTCGCACCCAACCGTGACGG
This sequence comes from Tessaracoccus sp. MC1679, assembly GCF_014164775.1. GTDB lineage: Bacteria > Actinomycetota > Actinomycetes > Propionibacteriales > Propionibacteriaceae > Arachnia. The sequence continues at coordinate 300,671 of NZ_JACJGB010000002.1, read as the reverse complement.
CCACGTCATCGAGATGACCGAGGCCTACGGCGACGCCGCAGCGGAGACCTTCAGGTGGAGCATCCTTCTCCTCTGCGGCGATCCGGCCTCCTCGAGGTCGGCCTACTTCGCCGGCTTCCCGGCCGACAAGGTCTCGCCCATCAGCTGCCCGGACAACCTGGCGTTCGACTCGGAGGGCAACCTCTGGATCTCCACCGACGGCCAGCCGGGCACGCTTGAGCTCTCAGACGCCCTGCACAAGGTGACCCTCACGGGCCCGGAGCGCGGCCGGGTGCAGCAGTTCCTGGGCGTCCCGGTGGACGCCGAGACCTGCGGCCCGGTCATCCACGACAAGGACCAGTCCGTGTTCGTAGCCGTGCAGCACCCGGGGGAGGACGGCAGCTGGGGCGACCACACGTCGTACTTCCCGGACCAGCTGCCCGCCGGCGGCCCCATCCAGGTGGGCGACAAGGTCGCGGTGCCCCGTCCGACCATCGTCCAGGTGACCCGCACGTCGGGCAACCGCTCGCGCAAGTGACATCTTGCCGATCCCTGAGGAGGCCGGCGTCGCGTAGCGACCGTCGGCTGTCTCGAAGGGTCGCGGGTCTGGCTCATCCCGGTCTGGCGTGGAGGTTGCGTCACGACCCTTCGAGACGGCCCACGCGCCTTCGGCGGTGGGCCTCCTCAGGGATCGAGGTGAGGCGCCCAGCGCGCCTTCGGCGGTGGGCCTCCTCGGGGATCGAGGGTTAGGCGCGGAGCGCCGCCGACCGCGTCGAAGCCTCCGGCGCACGGTGCTGGAACCTGTGGCCGGATCGGGCGACAGGGCTCACGTCCGCTTCGAGGCCGCTTCGCGGCTCCTCAGCCAGCGGGGTGGCCCGGCGCAGCGGCCGTGTGAATCGTCGGTGGGGTGTCGTAGTGTGTCGCGGGTGACTGAGCCAGTGATCACCGCCCGCGCGCTGACCAAGCGCTACGGCACCCTCACCGCCGTCGACGGGATCGATTTCGAGATCGCGCCGGGGGAGTCGTTCGGCTTCCTCGGCCCCAACGGCGCCGGCAAGTCCACCACCATGCGGATGATCGCCGCCACCTCCACCCGCAGCGACGGCGAACTCACCGTGCTCGGCCTCGACACCAACCATCACGGCCCGCAGATCCGGGCCCAGCTCGGCATCGTCCCCCAAGGCGACCTCCTCGACGAGGAGCTCAGGGTGATCGACAACCTCACCGTCTACGGCCGGTACTTCGGCCTTCCCCGCGCCTACGTCAAGCAGCGGGCCGAGGAGCTGCTGGACTTCGCCCAGCTGAAGGACAAGCGCCTGGCACGCGTCGACGGTCTCTCGGGCGGCATGAAGCGCCGCCTCACCATCGCGCGCGGCCTGATCAACAACCCGAAGATCATGCTGCTCGACGAGCCGACGACGGGCCTGGACCCTCAGGCACGTCACGTCCTGTGGGACCGGCTGTTCCGGCTCAAGGAGGAGGGCGTGACGCTGGTGGTCACCACCCACTTCATGGACGAGGCCGAGCAGCTCTGCGACAGGCTCGTGGTGATCGACAAGGGCCGGATCGTCGCGGAGGGGAGCCCGCCGTCGCTGATCCGCCAGTACTCCACCCGCGAGGTGCTGGAGGTGCGCTTCGGGTCCGCGCGCAACGAGGAGGCCGCCCGCGTGCTGGCAGGCATCGGCGAGCGGCAGGAGGTGCTGCCGGACCGCGTCCTCATTTACGCGGACAACGGCGAGCACGCCCTTCAGGCGGTGATCGAGCGCGGGATGGAGCCGGTCACGTCGCTGGTGCGGCGATCCTCCCTGGAGGACGTGTTCCTCCGCCTCACGGGACGGAGCCTCATCGAATGAGCGCAGACGTCACCCCCCGCGCTTCCGTCATCGACCGCGGCATGGCCGCGGACCACCGCGTCGTTGCCCAATGGGGGTGGTGGGCCGTCGTCGAGCACCACCTCCACCGGATGCGCCGCTATCTGGGGACGCTGCTGGTCACCGGCATCGGCTCGCCGATCGTGTACCTGCTCGGGCTCGGCGCCGGCCTCGGCGTGCTCGTCGACGGGGGCGAGGGCATCGAGGGCGTGCCGTACCTCACCTTCATCGCCCCTGCACTGGTGATGTCGACGGCGATGCTCACGTCATCGCAGGAGAACACCTACGGGGTGTTCGGCGGATTCAAGTGGTTCAACACCTTCCCCGCCATGCGGTTGACACCGATCAGTCCGGCCCAGATGGCGGTGGGCGTGCAGGTGGCGGCGCTGCTGCGGGTGCTGCCTGTGCTGGTGTTCTACCTCGCCGCGCTGGTGCTGTTCGGGATCGCGGGGCCGCTGCGGGCCCTGGCGCTGCTCCCCGTCGGACTGCTCCTGTCGGTGGCCGTGGGGTTCGCGGTCATGGCATGGGTGGCCACGCAGAAGGATGATCGTGGCCAGCTGTCCTTCATCGAGCGGTTCGTCGTCGTGCCGCTCACCCTGTTCTCCGGCACCTACTTCCCTCTCGAGACGCTGCCCGGCTACCTCCAGCCCATCGGGTGGGTCTCCCCGCTGTGGCACGCGGCAGAGCTGGGGCGCTGGGCGATGTACGGGCAGCCTTTGACTGTCCTCATGGTGGCCGTGCACTTCGGATTCCTCGCCCTGCTCGCGGTGGTCTGCGCATGGCTGTCAATCCGGACGTTCAGGCGGAGGCTCGACGAATGACGTCCCCCGTTCAGGCTCCCGCTCCCCGTGTGCCGGCGTTCCTCGCCGGCCTCTACGGCGGCAACACCCGCTCGGTCGTCGCCCGCGGGATGAGGGTGGTCGCCCGCAACAACTGGCTGATCATCCTGACCGGCTTCTTCGAGCCCGTGTTCTACCTGCTCTCGATGGGGCTCGGCCTCGGCGCGCTGATCGGCAGCGTCGAGTTCTACGGACAGAACGTGCCCTACGCCGCCTACATCGCGCCCGCGCTGATGGCGGTCTCGGCCATGAACGGCGCCCTCTACGACTCGACGATGAACGTCTTCTTCCGGATGCGCTACGGCAAGATCTACGACCAGATGCTGTCAACGTCCCTCGGCCCCATGGACGTGGCGCTGGGCGAGATCATCATGGCGCTGTTCCGCGGGCTGCTCTACGCGTGCGGGTTCATGGTGGTGACCACCGCGCTCGGGCTGAACCTGTCCTGGACGGCTGTGCTCGCCATCCCCGCCGCCCTGATGGTGGCGTTCGGGTTCGCGGCCATCGGGCTCGCGGCCACCAGCTTCATGAAGTCGTTCCAGCACCTGGACATCGTCTACTTCGTCATGTTGCCGATGTTCCTGCTGTCGGCCACCTTCTTCCCCATCGACGTGTACCCGCAGTCCGTGCAGTGGGTGATCATGGCGATGCCGTTGTGGCACGCCGTGGACATGGTGCGCCAGCTCACCACCGGCCTGATCCAGCCGTCGATCTGGGGGCACCTGGCGTACTTCGCGGTGATGATCGTCCTGGGCACGACGGCGGCCACGCTGCGGCTGAAGGCGCTCTTCCTGCGCTGAGCCGGGGGCGGCGCCTGACCCCGATGAGCGGCGCCTCGTGGATCGGGCGTACCCTGACCTCTCGGAGAGGGTGAGCGTGGGCAACAGGGATTTCAGGATCGAAGCGAAACGGCTGACACCCCGGGAGAAGCTCGAACGCTACCGAACCCTCGTCGGCAGCCACCTGGTGAGCTTTGCCGGACTGTGGCCGACCCCGAAGGACTACGCCGGGCTGCGTTCCTCCTGGGGCAAGGACCTGCTCGCGGGCGTCACCGTCGGGATCGTCGCTCTTCCCCTCGCGCTCGGGTTCGGAGTCGCCTCCGGGGCAGGGGCGGCCGCCGGCCTCGTCACCGCGATCATCGCGGGCCTTGTCGCGGCGATCTTCGGGGGCAGTCACCTGCAGGTCTCAGGTCCCACCGGCGCCATGACGGTGGTGCTGCTGCCGGTCATCGCGAAGCATGGCGTCGAGACGGTGCCGCTGCTCGCCGTCTTCGCGGGCATCATCGTCGTGGCCATGGCATTGACGGCGGTGGGGCGCTCTGTCGAGTTCATCCCCCTCTCTGTGGTGGAGGGCTTCACCATCGGCATCGGCGTCATCATCGCGCTGCAACAACTCCCGCTCGTCCTGGGGACGGAGCGTGCGGAGGCGGAATCCACGCTGGTGTCCTCGTGGCTGACGCTCGCCGCTACAGACTGGTTGCTCGCCTGGCAGCCGCTGCTGGTGACGGTGGGTGTGATTGCGGTTCATCTGCTCGGGCACCGCTTCTTCCGGCGGTTGCCCCTCTCCCTGATCGCAATCGTCGTCGCGACGATCGCGGTGGAGCTGACCGGGGCCGACGTCCATCGAATCGGCGCCCTCCCCACAGGCCTGCCGATGCCGGCGCTGCCGCCTTTCAACGCGGCACTTCTCCAGGATCTGATCGCGCCCGCATTTGCAGTGGCGGCCCTGGCGGCACTCGAGTCACTGCTGTCAGCGCGCGTCGCCGATGGGATGCGCCCCGATCTCACTCCGACCAGCCCGGACCGCGAGCTCATGGGTCAGGGGCTCGCCAACGTCGCCTCCGGCTTCTTCGGCGGGCTTCCCGCCACCGGCGCCATCGCCCGCACCGCGGTGAGCGTGCGCTCCGGAGCGAGGACGCGGCTGGCGTCCGTCTCGCACGCGGTGGTGCTGCTACTGGTCATGCTGCTGCTGGCGCCGCTTGTCTCGCTGATCCCCATGGCGGCGCTGGGCGGCGTGCTGCTGGTCACCGCCGGTCGCATGATCAACCTGGGCCTCGTCCGGACCCTCACCGCCGTCACCCGGGCGGACCGCAACACGTTCTGGCTCACTCTGGGCGCCACCATCTTCCTCGACCTCGTCGCAGCTGTCCTCCTGGGCATCGGAATGGCGGCGCTGATGAGCCTGCGCCACATGGCCTCCTACTCCGTTGTCGCCCGCCAGCGACTGCCCACCAACACCCGCGAGGGCGACGTGGACCTGAGCCCCGAGCACGAGCACCTGCGCCCGAAGGTCGCGGTGTTCCGCGTGGACGGGGCCCTGTTCTACGGCAACGCGCGCCGTTTCGTCGACGAGGTCACGGCCGTCGAGGACGAGGTCAGCGCCGTGATCCTGCGATGCCACCGGATGACCATCCTCGATGCCTCCGGCGCCGACGCGATCAAGGCCGTGGGGCGGCAGTTCAAGGGACGCGGGGTGTCTTTCGTGGTGCAGGGGATGACCGAGTCCCAGCAACGGACGTGTCGCCTGATGAACGTGTTCGACGACGATCAGCACGTGCGCGAGCTGTCGGAGGCCGTGGAGTGGGCCGTACGGAGCCTGGCCGGGACCGGCCGCTGATCCCTGCGACCTACGGCGGGCTGCCCGCTCGCGGTAGGTTTGGAGGCGTGCCTGAACAACGTCGTTACGAGGTCCTCCCCGGCAACCACGGCTCACGAGTCAAGGTGAATGTCCGAGGCAGAGCCATCCTGAGAACGCCCCGCCTCAACCGGGGCACCGCGTTCACCCCGGAGGAGCGCCGGAACCTCGGCCTGGTCGGCCTCCTGCCGACCGGTGTCACACCCATCGATGCACAGGTCCACCGCGCTTACGAGCAGTTCCTGGAGGCGCGGCTGCCGATGGCGAAATTCCGTCGCCTCGCCGCTCTCAAGGACCGCAACACGGTGCTGTTCTACCGGCTGCTCAGCGAACACCTCGACGAGATGATGCCCATCGTCTACACCCCCACCATCGGCGACGCCATCGAGCAGTTCAGCCGGCAGTTCACCCGCCTCGACGGGGTGTTCCTGTCCATCGACTCACCTGAGGACATTGAGGAATCGCTGCGCGCCAGCGGCCGCACCGCCGACGACATCGACATCGTGGTGGTGACCGACTCGGAGGGGATCCTGGGCATCGGCGACCAGGGCGTGGGCGGGATCCTCATCTGCCACGGCAAGATGAGCCTCTACACGGCGGCGGCCGGCGTGGACCCGGACCGGATGATCGCCGTCGGGCTGGATGTGGGCACCGACAACATGGGCCTCCTCAACGACGACCTGTACCCGGGGCTGCGGCACGCCCGGGTGCGCGGCGAGCGCTACGACGAGTTCGTGGAGGCCTTCGTCGCCGCAGCCCAGCGCGTGTTCCCGCGGGCGATGATCCACTGGGAGGACTTCGGCGCGGCCAACGCCCACCGCATCCTCACCCGGTACCGCGACGAGGTGTGCACCTTCAACGACGACGTGCAGGGCACCGCCGCCGTCGTGGGGGCCGCCGCGCTGGCGGCCGTCCGGGCCAAGGGGGAGCGGCTGAGCGATCAGCGCATCGTCATCCACGGGGCGGGCACCGCCGGCGTGGGGATCGCGGACCTCATGCGCGACATGATGGCGGGCGAGGGCCTCGACGACGACGCGGCCCACCAACGCTTCTGGTGTCTGAACAGCCGCGGCCTCATCACGGACTCGTCGGCGGGCGTGCGTGACTTCCAGCGCCCCTACGCACGGGCCGCGGCGGAGGTGGCGGACTGGGACCTGGATCGGCGAGGTGCGGTGTCGCTGACCGACGTGGTGCGCAACGTGCACCCCACCCTCCTCATCGGCACTTCCGGCCAGCCGGGCTCGTTCACCGAGCACATGGTGCGCGACATGGCCGCCCACGTGCCCCAGCCCATCATCATGCCGCTGTCCAACCCCACGGCGCTGGCGGAGGCCACCCCGGCGGATCTGCTCGAGTGGACCGACGGCAAGGCCCTGCTCGCCACGGGTTCCCCGTTCGACCCGGTGCTGCGCGACGACGTCGAGTACAGCATCGCCCAGGCCAACAACGCCCTGGTCTTCCCGGGGTTGGGCCTGGGCGTGGCCGTCTGCGGCGCCACCCGGGTCACCGACCGGATGATCGCGGCGGCAGCCCAGGCCGTCGCCTCGATGGTGGGGATCCGCAGCGCGGGCGCCCCGCTGCTGCCGAGGATCAAAGACCTGCGCCGCGTGTCGGCCACTGTCGCGATCGCCGTGGCGAAGGCGGCTGCGGAGGATGGGGTCGCCAGCATCGAGCTGGAGAACCCCGTCCAGGACGTGTTCGACCGCATGTGGCAGCCGAACTACCCGGACCTCATCCTCGACTGACCGCCGGCTGGGTGAGCCGGCCGACGGGTGGCGTGGCCGTCCTCCCCGCTCCCTGGGAGGGCTGCCCGCGTAGCGGCGTGGCCGGTCTGCTCCCGCTCCCTGAGGAGGGCCGCCCGCGAAGCGGCGAGGCTTGTCTCGAAGGGTCGTGACTACCACCTCCACGCCGATCTTGTGGTCGGGTGCGGGGAGGCGTGAGTCGATGCCCGGGCGGCCGATGTCCTTGGTCTGAAGGTATCTACCGGTGTGGTCGGTGGTCGGGTTGTTGAGGCCGCCCGGGCATCGTCTCCCGTCTCCCCGCACTCGCCCTGTCTGTGGCGTGGTCCTGTCCCGGGTGCGGGCCGGCAGGGCGGCGTGGGGGCTGGGTCTGCTGAGGCGGGATGCCGGTTGGGTGATCGTCGGGTTGGGCACCGCTGCGCAGTGCCGCCCTGCCGTCCCCCACCCCTACTCTCGGGGAGCGGGACCCTCAGTGATCGAACTGCCCGCCAAGCGGCGCAGACCGCGGCGAAGCCCCTGGCTGGCATCCGGTCCGGTGTCTCGACCGACGCTCCGCCGCGGAGGCGGGACGCCAGTGTCGCCCTTCACGCTCAGTCGAGGGCAGGGTGACCGGCACTACGGGCACGTTTCCGTGGAGGCGAGCACCCCACCCTCAGCGGATCAGGGAGCTACGGCCCGCAGGTCCGGCTGTCTTGGGCCCCAGGAAGGTTGGGGCGCGGAATCGTGCCCGTAGTGGCACCCTCTGGTCGGCCCCCTGAGCGTGGAACCTCGCACTGGCGCCCCGCCTCCGCGGACTTGGGATCCACCCTGCTCAATGAAGCCAAGCTGAGCGCGGCGGACGCGTGATGGAAGCGAGCGCGGCGCTGTGGCTCGGGCTGGGTCGGGGGAGCTGTTCCTTCTTATCGTCCACAGCGGCCCTCAAGGATGGGTGGTGTCGCTGGCTCAGGCGGAGGCGATCGTCGCGGGACTGCGGAAGCTCCCGTCGCGGTTGACCGGCGCCCAGCTGGTGGAATGCCAGGAACTGATCCGGGTCCACGTCGACGCGAAACACCTCGCTCGGGAAGAGAGGGCGGCGCGTCGGGACAGGTCCCTCAGGAGGGCAGGAGGTGGTCGATCCGGTCCACGATGTAGGTGGGGCGGTGGTCCTCCGGCAGCGCCGCGACATCCTCCAGCGTCGATTCCCCAGTCAGAACCAGCGCGGATGCCATCCCGGTGTCGATGGCCATCTGAATGTCGGTATGCAGCCGGTCGCCCACCATCAGACACCGCGACACTTCCAGCCCGAGTCCCCCCAGTGCAGCCTCCAGCATCACCGGCGACGGCTTGCCCAGGCTGACGCTGCATGTCACGCCCGTGCACGCCTCGATCGCGGCGGTGATCGCGGCGCAGTCGGGTTCACCGCGACCGCCGGGGAACGGGCAGAACCGGTCCGGGTTGGTCTGGATGAGGATCGCCCGCTTGTGGAACCACAGCGCGTCGAAGGCGATCTGCAGCTTGCGGTAGTCGAAGGTGCGGTCGTAGGACGCGACGACGACGTCGATCTCGGCCGGATCCTCCGTCAGGCGGAACCCGGCCTCGGTCAGGGCACGCTTCAGCGGCTCCTCACCCACGACGAACAGCGCCGCCTCGGGGTGGTGGTCGAGCAGCCAGCGGGTGGTGGTGACGACTGTGTTGGCGATGTCCTCCAGCGGCGTCGGCAGCCCCAGCGCCTCCAGCTTGTCCTGGTACTGCTGGGGGTCCTTGGTGGGGTTGTTCGACAGGAACTTCACCACCTTGCCCTCCGCGCGCAGCCCCTCGATCAGCCGCTTGGCGCCCGGCAGCAGCTCGTTGCCGAGGTAGATGGTGCCGTCGAGGTCGAAGACGTAGGCGTCGTACCACTGGCTGGGGCTGTTGATCATTGGCTTCTCCTGGGGTCAGCGTCGACGGTGCGCGCGGATGAGTCAAGCGTGCCCCAGCCGTCGCCCCCGGCGGTCGCGGATTAGGTCGCGGCTCTGCATCGACGGAGGAAATGCTCCGCACCGTTGACTATCGCGCCGGCATGCCGCCGCGGCGTAGCGTCAGTCCTACCGAACACGAGGCTCGGCGACACACTCAACGCAGAGGTAGGGAACAACACACCATGGCGATCATCGCAGTCCTGGGAGCCGGCATCATGGCCAGCTCGCTGGCCACGCCCCTGGCCGACAACGGGCATCGGGTGCGTCTGGTCGGCACCCACCTCGACCGCGACATCGTCGACGCCATCCAGACCACCGGCATCCACCCCAACCTCGGGCTCCAGCTGCCCTCCGGCACCACCGCCTACCAGCTCGAAGACGCCGCCGAGGCCTTCGACGGGGTCGACCTCGTCATGAGTGGAGTCAACTCCTTCGGCGTGCGCTGGGCCGGCCGCCAGCTGGCCTCTCTGCTGAGGCCGGGCATGCACGTGATCGCACTGGCCAAGGGGATGGAGGCCGACGCCGAGGGCAACCTCACCATCCTTCCGCGCGTCCTGGCCGACGAGATCCCCGCCGACCTGCGCGGCCAGCTCACCTTCTCGGCCATCGCCGGCCCGTCCATCGCCGGCGAGGTGGCCATCCGCCGCCACACCTCCGTGGTGTTCACCGGCGACGACGAGGCCGCCGTCGCCATGTGGCGGGACCTGTTCGCCACAGACCACTACCACGTGTGGACCAGCACGGACTTCGTCGGCGTCGAGGTCTGCGCCGCCACCAAGAACTGCTACGCCTTCGGCGCGGGGTTCATGTCCGGCATCCTCGACGCGATGGGGGAGGAGGCGGGCAGCCGCTACGTCAACTTCAACTACGGCGCCGCGATCTTCGGCCAGGCCTCGATCGAGATGGTCGACTTCATGGACCTGCTCGGTGGACGCCGGAACACGCCCCTGGGCCTGGCCGGCATCGGCGACTGCTTCGTCACCTCGATGGGGGGCCGCAACGTCAAGTGCGGCCGGCTCGTCGGTGCCGGGCTCACGTTCAGCGAGGCCCGCGCCCAGATGCCCGGGGTGACGCTGGAGGGGGCCGCGGCCATCGTCGTCATCGGCTCGGCGCTCGTCCTCCTCACGCAACGCGGGCTGGTCTCGCCCGAGCGCTTTCCGCTGCTCCGACATCTGCACGACGTGGTCGCCTTGGACCGCCCCGTGGACGTTCCCTGGGACTCGTTCTTCGGCGCCGACGGCGCCGGCGGCTCCTGACCATCCCCCAGTCCCAACCGACACCACGAAGTGAGGTGACCACCATGAGCAGAGCCGCCCGAATCCTCGCGGAGCTGGAGTCCGAGCGATCCGTCTCCGCCGACGACCTGGCCGACAGCATCGTCGTCAGCCGCCGCACGATCGCCAACGAGATCGCCACCCTGCAGTACCTGATGGGCACCGCCGCATCGATTACCCTCACCGACGGCCGCTACCGACTGCTCATCGCCGACCCGCCCCGCTACCGGGCGGTGCGGGCGAGCGTCGCGGGGGAGCCGTCGTTCAACGACCCGGTGGTCCGGGCGTCCTACATCGTGGCCAAGCTCTTCCACGCGCTGGTGCCGGTCCGCATCGACGACCTGGCTGCCGGCATGTCGGTCAGCCGCACCACCGTCGTGGGCGACATCGCCCGGGTCCGGGACCTGGTGGCCGAATCCGAGCTCACCATCGACGGACGCCCCAACGCCGGCCTGACCCTGAGCGGCCCCGAGCTCCAGCAGCGCCTCCACGTCCTGCGGTGGCACTTCCCGATGGCCTACCCGGCCGACTCCGCGTCGGCGCGGGTCGAGCTCATGGTCCATCAGCTCGCCTCCGAGGTCCGCCTGGACAGCTCGGTGGTGCCGGAGCTGTCGCGCTGGGCCATCGTGGCTGTTGACCGCGCCCGCACCGAGCGCCGCATCGACGACCTCTCCGAGCGCTACGCCGGCCTCGCCGCGACACCCGCGCACGAGCTAGCCACAACCCTCTCCGAGCGCATCTCCGCAAGCCTCAACGTCCGCCTCGACGGCGGCGACCGCGTGTTCCTCGCCCTCCCTGTGGCGGGGATGCGAGCTCCGGAGAACCATGAGGCCGCGGAGCGGTTCGCGGTCAGCGACACGGCGGTCCTCGTCAACGACGTGCTGGCGGCGGTGCAGGCCGAGATGGAGATCGACCTGACCGACAGCGGATTCCTGTCCGAGTTCGGCCGGCACCTCGCCTACATGATCAACCGGATGCGCTACCGGATCTGGGTTGACGACGCCGGCGTGGCGAACATCCGCCACGAGTTCCCCGTGTCCTATCGGATGGCGACCGTGGCCGCCGAGGTGGTGGCCGAGCAGGTGGGCATGCCCGTCGACGAGGCCGAGGTCAGCTTCCTGGCCGCCTACTTCCAGGTGTTCCTCGAGAGCCGCAAGCGCTCCGGCGCATCGCCGCTGAGCATCGTGATCGTGGCCAGCACCGGACGCGTGACCGCAGAGCTCGTCCGCCTCCAGCTGAGCAAGCTGCTGCCCACCTCGGCGCACTTCGTCATCGTGGCACTGGCCGACGCCACGCCCGACCGGTTCGAGGGCGCGGACCTCGTCGTCGTCACAGGAGACGACGAACTCGCCTGCACGGCACCCGTCCTGCACATCACCCGGATACTGGACAGCTCGGCCCTCGAGCGCCAACTCGAGCGGCTGAAGCTGAGGCTCCCGGTGGCCGCCGCGGGCAGGCCTGGCTCCGTGATCGCCGCCTCGCTCGACGACCAGCACTTCTTCGCGCTGCCCAGCGGCACCGACTACGCCGACGCCGTCGACTTCATGACCGGCCACCTGGAGGCCCGCGGCAACGTCGAGCCCGGCTTCGGGGACCGGATCAGGGCCCGTGAGGAGGTGGCGAGGATGCAGCTCGACCCGTGGCTCGGCTTCCCCCACGCCACCCTCGAGACGCAGACCGACGTCATGCTCGCCGTCGGCGTCGTGGCCAGGGAACCCGGCGAGGAGGGGGTCCGCCTCGTGATCCTGCTGGGCGTCCCCGCCGACGCCGGCCAGAGCCACGGGATCCTCGTCCAGGTCTACGACGAGGTGCTCCGCCTCGGCGCCCGCCGCGACCTGCTCACCGAACTGTCGCGGGCCACCAGCTTCGAAGACTTCTACTACTCCATGCACACCCACACCCTCGGGGAAAGGCTCCACTGATGTTCTGGATCTTCATCATCGCCATCGGATTGTCGTGGGTGGCCCAGTCCGCCCTCTCGTTCAAGCAGGCCAAGGCGTTCTCCACGCTGTTCGTGGACATGCGCCGCCGCGGCCGCGTGGCCATGGGAAAGTTCCGCGGCGGCATCGTGCAGGGCGCCATCGTGATGTTCGGCCTCGACGACGACGGCGTCATCCTCGAGGGCCAGCGCCTCCACGGCGTCAGCGTGGTCGCCCGGTTCCGCCCCTTCGAGGACTTCACCGGTCAGCACATCTCCGACGTGGACCCCGCCGTGGCCGCACGCTTCGGGAAGTCGGTGGTCAAGGCCGTCGCCAACGCGAAGGACAACTACCGCATCATCCTGAGCGGCGAGAAGGCACCTGAGCCCCCCACCGCTCTCGCCCGCACGATCGACGCCATTTCGGCGAAGTTCCGACGGAGGCGCCCCGCGCCCATCGCCGGCTGATCCGGCCCGCTCGCCACCCACCACTTCTTCATCCGCAGGCCCACCCGTGGGTCAGCGCGCCCTCGAGGCGGCGTCCGCCGCCTCGTCCACACCCCCCTGAAAGGAGTTGAGAATGAACATTCTCGACTATCTCGTTGCGGGAGCTGAATGGTTCATCGGACTCTTCCAGACAGGCGCAGATGTGTTCCTGTCCTGGATGTCCGGGATCGTTCCGCTCGTCCTGGTGCTCCTCATCGCGATGAACGCCCTCATCGCCCTCATCGGCGAGGACCGCATCAACAAGGTCGCGGCCAAGGCCGGCAACAACCCGGTCAGCCGCTACCTCTTCCTCCCGTTCATCGGCTCGTTCTTCCTGACGAACCCGGCCGGCTTCACGCTGGGCCGCTTCCTCCCGGAGCGCTACAAGCCCAGCTACTACGCGAGCTTCGCGCAGTTCTGCCACACCAGCAACGGGGTGTTCCCGCACATCAACCCCGCTGAGCTCTTCATCTGGCTCGGCATCGCCCAGGGCATCACCGCCCTCGGACTCGGCACCGGCGAACTCGCCATCCGCTACCTCCTGGTCGGCATGGTCATGAACTTCGTCGGCGGATGGGTCACCGACTACACCACCAAGTACGTCAGCAAGCAACAGGGCATCGTCCTGTCCGATCAGGTAAAGGCTCTCCATGTCTGAGTACCGCACCATCACCGTCAGCAAGGGCCCGGGCGGCTACGGCGGCCCCCTCACCCTCACCCCCACCGAGAAGAAGAACAAGATCGTCTACATCGTCGGCGGCGGCATGAAGCCCGACGTCGTGGACCGGATCGCTGAGCTCAGCGGCGCCGAGCCCGTCAACGGCTTCACCGGCTCCGTCCCCGACGACGAGACCTTCCTCGTGGTCATCGACTGCGGCGGCTCGCTGCGGTGCGGGCTGTACCCGAAGAAGATGATCCCCACCGTCAACATCGTGCCCACCGGGAAGACCGGCCCCCTCGCGCAGTTCATCAACGAGGGCATCTACGTCTCCGCCGTCGGCTCCTCCCAGGTATCGCTTGCAGATGAGGCAGCTGTGGCCGCCATGGCGGGGGCCGGAGCCGTCGCCGCTGACGCCTCCGCCTCGGGCGCCCCGAAGGTGGCCGCGCCGCCGAAGCGCGAGGACGGCCGCAACATGAAGCTCACCGAGCAGATGGCGGCGAAGCAGAAGAAGAGCCTGCTGGAGATCATCGGCCTCGGCGCCGGACGCGTCATCTCGGTGTTCTACCAGGCCGCCCGCGAGGCCGTGCAGACGATGCTCACCACCATCATCCCCTTCATGGGTTTCGTGGCCATGATGATCGGCATCATCCAGGCCTCCGGCCTCGGTGCGTGGCTCTCGCAACTGATGACCCCGCTCGCCGGCTCCGGCTGGGGCCTGCTGGTCCTCGGCTTCATCTGCTCCGTGCCGTTCCTGTCCCCGCTGCTCGGCCCCGGCGCCGTCATCGGACAGCTCATCGGCACCCTCATCGGCGTCGAGATCGGCAAGGGCAACGTCCCGCCGCACCTCGCGCTGCCGGCCCTCTTCGCCATCAACACCCAGAACGCCGCCGACTTCATCCCCGTCGGCCTGGGCCTCGAAGAGGCCGAGCCCGAGACCATCTCCGTCGGCGTACCGTCGGTGCTGTACTCGCGCTTCATCAACGGCGTCCCCCGCGTCGCCGTCGCCTGGCTGGCCAGCATCGGCCTCTACTCGGCCTCCTGACAAGAAAAGGATCAGACCATGTCGTACACCACCACCGTCGTCGAAGTCGGCCCGGACGCACCCGAGTTCCTGGCCGAGAAGATGGCCATCACCTTCGCGGGCGATGCCCCCGAGTCGTTGCGCTCCTACTGCTTCATCATCGAGAAGGCCGAGCTCACGGGGACGCTGGCCGTCGGACAGACGGTGCGCATCGGCCCCCAGGTCTGGACCATCACCGCGCTGGGCGAGGTTGCTGAGAAGAATCTCGCCAACCTCGGGCACGTCACCCTCGTCTTCGACGGGGAGGCCGAGCCCCGCATGCCGGGCGCCGTCCACCTCACCGGCGTCGACGAGGTTCCCGCCCTGGTGCAGGGCGCGCAGCTGGTGTTCGAGTGACCAGCCAGACGCTCACCGACGCCCTCGCGCGGGCCGTCGACACCCGTGGCGCCGCGGTGGGGCGCGGGGTGCTGGCCGAATCCGGCCCGCACCTCGCCGCCCACCTGGGCACCGGCCCCTACATCGTCGTGGCCGACGAGAACACCTGGGCGGTCGCCGGGGAGCAGCTCACCTCCTCGCTGGAGGAGGCCGGCTGCGCCACGGTGGCGCCGCTGATCTTCCCCGGCACCCCCACCCTGTATGCCTCGTACGAGAACTGCGAGACCATCAAGGCCGGGATGGGGGAGGCTACCCCCATCGCGCTGGGGGCGGGGACCCTCAACGACCTGGTCAAGCTGGCCGCGTTCGAGATGGGCCGCGACTACGCCGTCGTCGGCACCGCAGCCTCCATGGACGGCTACACCGGCGCCGGCGCCCCCATGAGCGAGAACGGCGTCAAGGTCACCCGCAACTGCAAGGCCCCGGTCGTGGTCATCATGGACCTCGACGTGGTGGCCGCGGCCCCCGGCTTCCTCACCGCCTCCGGGTACGGCGACCTCGCCGCGAAGATCCCCGGCGGCGCTGACTGGATCCTCGCCGACGTCACCGGCATCGAGCCGATCGACGAGGACGTCTGGGCGATGGTGCAGTCCGGCGTTGCGACGGCACTGTCGCGGCCGGCCGCCCTGGCCGCCGGCGACGCCGACGCCTTCGAGGGCCTGGTCGAGGGCCTGTGCCTCTCCGGCCTGGCCATGCAGGCCTACGGCGGCACCCGCCCGGCCTCCGGCGCCGAGCACTACTTCTCCCACCTGTGGGAGCTGGCCCACCTGGGCGCGGACCTGGACCCGCCGCTGTCGCACGGCGACAAGGTGGCCATCGGGTCGCTGGCCATGTGCGCCTTCTACGAGGCCCTGTTGGCCCGCGACCTCACCAATCTCGACCTGCGCGCCGCCGTCGACGCGCGGCAGCCGTGGGACGAGATCGAGGCCGACATCCGGTCCACCTTCGACGGCGCGCTGGCGGACCACGCGGTCCGCGAGACCAAGGCCAAGTACGCCTCGGGCGACGAGCTGTACGACCGGCTCAAGCCGCTCGTCGACCAGTGGCCCGCCGTCGCGGACCGCCTGCGGGCCCAGCTGGTCACCACCGCCGAGCTGAGCGACAAGCTCCGCCAGGCAGGGGCGCCCTCGCGCCCGCAGGACATCGGACTCACGCCCGAGGACGTGCGGGCCACCTTCCCGCGCGCCATGTACTACCGCTCCCGCTACACGGCGCTCGACGTCGCGTGGGAGCTCGGCATCTTCGATGATCTCGTCGCCGAGGTCTTCGACCACATCTGGATCCCGAAGGAGAACACCCATGCCCAGCCGTGACGTCGCCATCGCCTCGGCGGTAGGCCTGCACGCCCGCCCAGCCAACCTGTTCGTCACCGAGGTCTCCTCCCTCGGTATCCCAGTCACCATCGCCAAGCAGGGCGGCCGCGCCGTCGACGCCCGCAGCATGCTCGGCGTGATGACGATGGGCGTCAAGCACGGCGAGGTGGTCACCCTCACCGCCGACGGCGACGGGGCGGAGGCGGCGCTGGACCGTCTCGTCGCGTTCCTCGAAGTCGACCACGACGCGCCGGCATGAGGATCCACGGCATCGGGGTGAGCCCCGGATCGGTCAGCGGCCCGGCCGTCGTCGTCTCCACCGTCCTCATCACGCCCCCGGGTGAGCGCACCGACGATCCGGCCGCGGCCGAGGCAGCCGTCGCGGAGGCGCTCGAGGCGGTCGCGGCGGACATGGAAGCCCGTGCCCAACGCGCCGACGACCACGCCCGGCCGGTCCTCGAGGCCACGGCGATGATGGCCCGCGACCCGGGTCTCCAGTTCGCGGTGGCCTCGTTCACCGGCGAGGGCCACGGCCCCGTCGACGCGCTGTACCTGGCCGTCGAGCAGTACTGCGAGCTCCTTGCGGGGCTCGACGCCTACATGGCCGAGAGGCAGAGCGACCTCCGCGACGTCTTCCAGCGTGCGGCCGCCCGGCTGCTGGGCCGCCCGGCCCCGGGGGTGCCGGAGTTCGACGAGCCGAGCATCATCGTGGCGCTGGACCTGGCGCCCGCGGACACCGCGACCCTCGATCCCGCCCGCGTGCTCGGCATCGTGACCGAGGCCGGAGGCGTCACCTCCCACACCGCGATCCTGGCGGCGCAGCTCGGCATCCCCGCCGTCGTCCAGGCCGCCGGCGTGTTGACGGCCTCCCCGGACACGCTGGGTCTTGACGGGGCCACAGGCGAGGTCATCGTCAACCCCGACGCGGGGATGGCCGAGGTTCTCGTCGCGCGCAACGAGCACCGACTCGCGCTGCAGGCCTTGTCACAGGGGCCGGGCGCCACGCGCGACGGGCACCGCGTGCAGATCCTGGCCAACATCGGCACCGCCGACGATGCGCAGCGCGCGGCGAAGGCCGACGTGGAGGGCTCCGGGCTGTTCCGCACCGAGTTCCTGTTCCTCGACCGCTCCGACGCGCCGACTGTCGACGAGCAGACGGCCACCTATACGGCCGTGTTCGAGGCGTTCACCGGTCGCAAGGTGGTGGTCCGTACCCTCGACGCGGGCGCCGACAAGCCACTGGCCTTCGCTGACCTGGGGGCCGAGGAGAACCCGGCGCTCGGAGTCCGCGGGCTCCGCCTGCAGCGCGAGCGCGACGACCTGCTCACGGACCAGCTGACCGCCCTCGCGAGGGCGCGGGAGGCCACCGGCGCCGAGGTCTGGGTGATGGCTCCGATGGTGGCCACGGCTGAGGAGGCCGGCTGGTTCGCGGCCCGCTGTCGTGACGCCGGACTCCCGACGGCGGGCACCATGGTGGAGGTCCCGGCCGCCGCCATCAGGTCCGCGCAGGTCCTGGACGCGTGCGACTTCGCCTCCATCGGCACCAACGACCTGTCCCAGTACCTGTTCGCCGCCGACCGCATGAACGGGGCCCTGGCGCACCTGCTCAGCGGCTGGCAGCCGGCTTTGTGGGACCTCATCGTCGCCACCGTCCGCGGCGCCGACGGCAAGCCGGTTGGCATCTGCGGCGAGGTGGGCGGAGACCCGCTGCTCGCCCTGGTGGCGGCCGGCGCAGGAATCTCGTCGCTGTCCATGGCCGTCGGCAAGGTGGGTTCGGTGAAGGCCTCGCTGGCCCGCCACGACCTGGACACCTGCCGGGCGATGCTCGACGCGGTGCTCGCCAGCGCCAGCCCGGAGGCGGCCCGCGCCGCCGTCGTCGAGCTGCTCGATCCGGAGGTGGCCGACGTCCTGGCCGGTCTGCGGTAGGTGATCCGCTCCACGGCGATGGCGAAGCTCAGTCTGAGCAGGCGACCGCGGTGGCAAGGGCGGCGCAAATCTCGCGCATGCGGGCATCGGAGACGCGACCTAGACGTTGGACGAGGATCGCTAGCGAGGCGCTCTCGATAGAGTCCAGGTTGACCGCCGAGCGCAGCGGCACCGGGTCGTCTCCCGGCTCGAGGAGGACTTCGCTCGGTAGATTCCTGATGGTGGTGGTGCATGGCGCGATGAGTGCCCGGCGATGGCGTGGGATCACGGCGTCGCGAGACAGGATGACGACCGGCCTGCGCCCGATCTCCGGCATCTCACACCACCACACGTCCCCGCGTGCGGGGAACTGCGTCATGAGGCCGCAACCGCCCGTCGAAAGGAGGCCAGGTCCCCCCACTCGTCTGGTTCATCGAGCGGGTGCGCGTCGTAGGCGGCATAGCTGGCGTCCACCTCTGCAGTGCGACGGCTGGCCAGCAACGCAGCGAGGGCCTCGTCGACCAGCGCCGAGTCCGGCTTTCCTGATGCCCTGCGGGCGCGCTCGAGAAGGCCGGCGTCCACGGTCGTGCTCAGTCGTGTGCGACTCATGCCACCATCATGCCACGCAGGGCAGAGAGATCGCTCACGATTCGCCGGGCAGGCTGACGCCCACCTGGCGGCGCAGCTCGTCCATGGTCGCCATCACGGCGAGCGTCTCCTCCAGCGGCAGCAGGTGAGACTCGGGCCGGCCCTCGGCGATCACCGTGGCGAGGTGCGCGGCCTGGTAACTCAGCCCCGCGTGCTCATGGATCGCCGGCTCCTCGGAGGCGGCGATCCCGCCGTCACGCCGGCGGACGGTGACCACCTGCGGGCCGTAGAAGGGGCCGGGGATCTCGAGGCGCGCGTCGTCGCCGGCGATGAACGCGCTCGTGGGGGTCAGCGCCGCGAGCGTCGTGGTGATGATCCCGTGGGCCATCGGATGCCCGGCGAAGCCGGTCAGCACCGCGGAGATCTGGCGGTCCACCCCGGTGAAGGCCTTGGTGCCGGTCGCCAGAGCGGCGCCGGGGGTGCCCAGGGCGAAGTGGGCGAAGCTGACGGGGTACACGCCGAGGTCCAGCATGGCACCGCCGGCCTTGTTCGGGTCGAAGAGGCGGAAGTCCGGGTCTCGTGGGAACCACTGCCCGTGATCGGCGAACGCCGTCTCGATCTCTCCCAGGACCCCGTCGGCCAGCACCTGGCGCACCACGTCCATGTGGGGGAGGAAACGCGTCCACATGGCCTCCATCGCGACGACGCCGGCCGCGCGGGCCGCGTCGACCACCTCGGTGGCCTCGGCGAGGTTACGGGTGAAGGCCTTCTCGACGAGCACGTGCTTGCCGGCTGCGATCGCCAGGAGTGCGTTGTCGCGGTGCTCGCTGTGGGGTGTGGCCACGTAGACGATGTCCACCTGCCCGTCGGCCACCACCGCCTCGTAGCCCACCAGGCTCCGCTCGATGCCGTGCCTGGAGGCGAAATCCGCGCCCTTCCCGGCGGTGCGGGAGCCCACCACCACCACCCGCTGCCGGGTGTGGGCGTGCAGCGCCTCGACGAAACGCTCGGCGATCCAGCCGGTGCCGAGCACGCCCCACCGCATCGGCGGCGCGTCCATCGGATCTGGTGTGCGGGGGGAGGGCAGCGTGAAGGTCATGCGCCCCAGTCAACCACCTTCAGAGGACGGTGGGGCGCGCGTCCCGGGGCGGGGTGAGGGCCGGGGTGAGCAGCAGCGCCAGCAGCGCGGCGATGGGCACCACGATCAGGGCCCAGCGGAGGCTGACGGTGTCGCCGACGATGCCGATCAACGGTGGGCCGGCGAAAAAGCCGAGCCGCATCAGCCAGGTGACGAAGGTGAGCCCGGAGCCGTGCGCCATGCCCGGGAGCTCGTCGGCGGCGTGCATCGCCGAGGGGATCGCGGTGGCGATGCCCCAGCCCGCGCAGGCGAAGCCCAGGATGGTGGTGACCGGGTGCGGGAACGCCACCGCGACACCCATGCCGACGGCGGCGATGCTCACCCCGAGGGTCACGGCCGGGCGGGCGCCGATGCGGTTGACCAGTGCGTCGCCCGTGAACCGGCCGATCATCTGCGCGCCCTGCAGCGCCACGAAGGCGAGGCCGGCCACGAAGGGGATCACCGAGAACATGCCGTCCATGTAGATGGCGCCCCACGACGCTGCGCTCTCCTCCACCAGCCCCACGGATGCCCCCAGCAGGCCGAGCGCGATGAGGCGCACCCACAGGCTCGCCGGGAGGCGGCGCTGGGGACGCACCTCGGCGGCGGCCTCCTCGTCGACGGGGGCCTGATCCTTGCCGGGCAGCAGCAGCGTGCGGGCGAAGACCGCCATCGCGCCGAAGACCACCGTCGCGATGAGGGCCTGCAGCCACAACGCCATCCCGATCTGGGCTGCGATGGAGCCCAGGATGCCGCCGCACACGGCGCCGATCGACCACCAGCCGTGGAACGAGTTGAGGATGGTGCGGCCGTACAACTTCTGCACACGCAGACCGTGCCCATTCATCGAGATGTCGGTGATGGCGTCCATCGCCGCCATGGTGGCGAGCGCTACGGAGAACAGCAGCAGTGTCGGCGCGTTGGCCACTGCGTTGAGCATGGCGATGCCGGCGATCAGCGTCACCCCGGCCACTGAGGCCGACGAGAATCGGCGGACCAGCCGGGCGGTGAACAGCCCCGCGATCAGGCCGCCCACGGGCCCCAGGCCGACGGCGACACCGAACGCCGTGTTCGACGCCTCCAGCGCCACTTTGATCTCCGGGTACCTCGGCAGGATTGAGGACCACGCCACCCCGTTGAGCCAGAACAGCAGGATGACGCCCCAACGGGCGCGCAGGACTTCCTTGGACATGGTGACTTCCGGGGAACAGGAGGGACCCGTCTCGCGCTGGACGCGCGGGGGAGGGGTGGGAGCGCTTCGATCCTGCCAGATCCCCGGCCCGTGCACCAAAGTCCGGTCGGGGCCCGACCCAGGGTAGCTGCCGGCCACGAGGGGCGGTCCCGACGGCGTGTCGTGCACGGCGTCGATAGCCTGAGCCCATGATCATGGACGTCGTTGACCTCATCCGCACCAAGCGCGACGGCGGCACGCTCACCCCGGACGAGATCGACTGGGTGATCGACGCCTACACCACGGGCGCCGTCGCGGACTACCAGATGTCGGCGCTGGCGATGGCCATCCTCATCCGCGGCATGGACCGCGACGAGATCGCCCGCTGGACCGCCGCGATGATCGCCTCCGGCGAGCGGATGGACTTCTCCAGCCTCAGCCGCCCCACCGCGGACAAGCACTCCACCGGCGGGGTCGGGGACAAGATCACGCTCCCGCTCGCGCCGTTGGTCGCGGTGTTCGACGTGGCGGTCCCGCAGCTCTCGGGTCGCGGGCTGGGCCACACCGGCGGCACGCTGGACAAGCTCGAGGCCATCCCCGGGTGGCGCGCCCAGCTGACCAACGACGAGATCTTCGCCCAGCTGGAGAGCGTGGGCGCGGTGATCTGCGCGGCCGGCTCCGGCCTGGCGCCTGCGGACAAGAAGCTCTACGCCCTCCGCGACACCACGGGCACCGTCGAGGCCATCCCGCTGATCGCCAGCTCCATCATGAGCAAGAAGATCGCCGAGGGCACCGGCGCGCTGGTGCTTGACGTGAAGGTGGGCTCCGGCGCGTTCATGAAGTCGTTGGACCAGGCCCAGGAGTTGGCCCGCACCATGGTGGACCTCGGCAAGGACGCCGGAGTCAACACCGTCGCACTGCTCACCGGCATGGACACGCCATTGGGACTCACCGCGGGCAACGCGCTCGAGGTGCGCGAATCGGTCGAGGTCCTGGCCGGCGGCGGGCCCGCGGACGTCGTCGAGCTGACGCTCGCCCTGGCCCGCGAGATGCTCGCGGCCGCGGGCAGAACCGACATCGACCCGGCGCCCGCGCTGCGCGACGGCAGGGCGATGGACGTGTGGCGCCGCATGATCGCAGCCCAGGGAGGCGACCCCGACGCCCCGCTGCCCGTGGCCGAACACCAGCACACGGTGACCGCCGGGCGCGGCGGCTACCTCACCAGGATGGACGCCTATGCTGTCGGCGTCGCTGCGTGGCGCCTCGGCGCGGGTCGCGCACGGAAGGAGGACGACGTCCAGGCCGTGGCCGGCATCGAGATGCACGCCAAGCCCGGAGACGCCGTCGCCCCAGGTCAGCCGCTGTTCACGCTGCACACCGCCACCCCGGAGCGCTTCGGCCGGGCGCTCGAGGCCCTCGACGGCGCCGTCGGCTATGCGGAAGCCGCGCCCGAGCTGCCGGGCCTCATCCTCGGGCGGCTGGACTGATCCCAGACAGTGAGAATCCGGGGACATGGCGCCCATAGCGGGCCATCTCCCCGGATTCTCACCGTTTGAGCCAGGTCAGACCTCCGTCGGCGTCCTCCCGAAGGCCGTCTCCAACGTCCGCAGCTCGTCGACGAGCTCGCGCGGCAGGCGCCAACCGAAGGTGTCGAACCAGCGTCCGATGCGCGGCACCTCGTCGCGCCACTCGCTCTCCTTGTAGGACACCACCTCGCGCAGGTCGTTCTCGTCGATCGCCAGGCCATCGACGTCGAGGCTGCCGTCCGCGGGGAGGAAGCCGATGGGGGTCTCCACCGCCTCGGTCAGGCCGTCGACGCGCTGCGCGATCCACTTCAGCACCCGGGAGTTCTCGCCGAAGCCCGGCCACATGAACCGGCCGTCGGTGTCGCGGCGGAACCAGTTGACGTAGAAGACCTTGGGCAGCAAGGCCTCGTCTGCGTGGCGTCCGATGCTGATCCAGTGCTGCACGTAGTCGGCGACGTGATAGCCGATGAAGGGCAGCATCGCCATCGGATCGCGGCGCAGCACCCCCACCGCGCCCGAGGAGGCGGCGGTGGTCTCCGAGGAGCAGGTGGCTCCCATGAAGACGCCGTGCTGCCAGGACCGTGACTGCATCACCAGCGGGATGGTGTTCTCGCGTCGGCCGCCGAAGACGATGGCGTCGAGCGGCACCCCCTGGGGGGAGTGGTAGTCCTCCGACAGGATCGGGCACTGGTCGATCGGTGTGCAGAAACGGCTGTTGGGATGGGCCGCCTTCTCGTTGGGTCGCCCGCCGACGGGGCCCGTGCCCGCGCGCCACTCGCGGCCCTTCCAGTCCGTCAACACCGCGGGCGGCTCCTTTGTCATGCCCTCCCACCACACGTCGCCCTCGGGCGTCAGCGCCACGTTGGTGAAGATGGTGTTGCCGCCCTCCAGGGAGAGCATCGCGTTGGGGTTGGTGTCATGGCTGGTGCCCGGCGCCACCCCGAAGAAGCCCGTCTCGGGGTTGGTGGCGTAGAGGCGGCCGTCTGCCCCGAAGCGCAGCCACGCGATGTCGTCGCCGAGGGTCTCGACGGTCCAGCCGGGGATGGTGGGGTCCAGCATCGCGAGGTTGGTCTTCCCGCACGCCGACGGGAAGGCCGCCGCGATGTGGTAGGCCCGGCCCTCCGGCGAGATCAGCTTGAGGATCAGCATGTGCTCGGCGAGCCAGCCCTCGTCGCGCGCCATGGCGGAGGCGATGCGCAGCGCGTAGCACTTCTTGCCCAGAAGGGAGTTGCCGCCGTAGCCGGAGCCGTAGGACCAGATGAGGCGTTCGTCGGTGAAGTGGACGATGTACTTGATCTCGTTGCACGGCCACGGCACGTCCTCCTGCCCGTCAACCAGCGGCATTCCGACGGAGTGCAGGGCGGGCACGAAGTCCGCGTTCGTCTCCTCCATGCGGGCGAGCGTCTCGGCGCCCATCCGCGTCATGATCTTCATCGAGATGGCCACGTAGGCCGAATCTGAGATCTCCACGCCGTACTTCGGGTCCTCGGCGTCCATGGAGCCCATGCAGAACGGCATCACGTACATGATGCGCCCGGCCATGCAGCCGTCGAACAGCGGCGTCATGATCCGCTTCATCTGGTCCGGGTCCATCCAGTTGTTGGTGGGTCCGGCGTTGCGCTCGTCCTTCGAGCAGATGAACGTCTGATCTTCCACGCGGGCGACGTCGTCGGGGTCCGTGCGCGCCAGGACGGAGTTGGGCTTCAGCGTCTCGTTGAGCCGGACGACGGTGCCCTTGGCCTCCAGTTGACCCACCAGCGCGTCGTACTCGGCGTCCGAGCCGTCGCAGTAGTGGATCGCCTCCGGCTTGCAGAGCCGAACGACCTGGTCGAGCCAGGCCAGGAGCTTGGGGTGGGTGGGTGCCACGCCGGTGGCGGGAAGATCGGTCCGGGTCCTCTGGCGGGTTTCGGTGGCGGTTGACATGGGTCTCCTCGTTGCGGCACTGCGTCGGAAGCGCTCGTCGTTGAGCGCTTCCACCCCAACCGTAGCCCTGGGACCGTGCGGACGTGCTGTCAGAGGGCCATCCCGATGTACTTGATCTCCAGGAACTCCTCGATGCCTTCAGGGCCGCCTTCGCGCCCCAGTCCCGAGCTCTTGACGCCGCCGAAGGGGGCCGCCGGGTTCGAGACGAGGCCGGAGTTCAGCCCCACCATGCCGGACTCGAGGCGCTCGGCCGTCGTGATCGCCTCCGTGAGGTCCTCGGCGAAGACGTAGCTCATCAGGCCGAAGTCGGTGTCGTTGGCCAGGGCAACCGCCTCGTCGACGGAGTCCACCGCGACGATCGGCGCCACCGGGCCGAAGATCTCCTCCCGGAAGCACCGCGACGAGGGGGCCACGTCGGCCAGCACCGTCGGCTGCATGAAGTGGCCCGGCCCGTCGACGCGCGCCCCGCCCACGACCACCCGGGCGCCGTCCTCGACGGCCTCCCGGACCATCGCCTCCACGTCGTCCAACGCAGACGCGGAGACCAGCGGCCCCACCTCGACCCCGTCGGCCAATCCGTCACCCACGCGCATGGCGCCCACCCGGGCGGCGAGCTTGACCGTGAACTCCTCCACCAGGCCGCGGTGCACGATCATCCGGTTGGCCGCCGTGCAGGCCTGGCCGATGTTGCGCATCTTCGCCACCAGCGCACCCTCGACGGCGCGGTCCACGTCCGCGCTCGGCAGCACCAGGAACGGCGCGTTGCCTCCGAGCTCCATGGACGTCTTCAGGACGTTCGCCGACGCCTGCTCCAGCAGCTTTACGCCCACGCTGGTGGACCCGGTGAAGGTCAGCTTCCGCAGCCGTCGGTCGGCGATCATGGGGCCGGTGGTGGCCGAGGCCGACGACGACACGAAGCAGTTCACCACCCCGGCCGGCACTCCCACCTCATCGAACACGTCCATGAGCAGCAGCGACGTCAGGGGTGTCAACTGGGCGGGCTTCAGCACCGCGGTGCAGCCGGCCGCCAGCGCCGGCCCGAGCTTGCGGGTGGCCATCGCCAGCGGGAAGTTCCAGGGCGTGATCGCCAGGACCGGGCCCACCGGCTGCTTGGTGGTCAGCAGGCGCTGCCCGCCGACGGGGGCGACGGTGTAGCGCCCGTGGATGCGCGGGGTCTCCTCGGCGAACCACCGGAGGAACTCGGCCCCGTAGGTCACCTCGCCGCGCGCCTCAGCCAGAGGCTTGCCCATCTCCCGGGTCATCGTCTCGGCGAACTCGTCTGCCCGCTCAATGATCCGTGCCCAGGCGGCCCGCAGCAGCTCGCCCCGGAACCGGGGCTCGGTGGCCGCCCACCCGGCGGCGGCGTCGGCGGCGGCGTCCAGGCATGCCATCGCGGTCGCGGCATCCGCGTCGGCCACCTTGGTGAGCTCCTCGCCGGTGGCGGGGTTCTCGACGCTCAGCGTGGCCTCGTCGTCGGTGAACCGGCCGTTGATGTAGTGGGTGGTGCGTAGCGCTGTCCAGGTCATCTCCGAGTCCCTCCGTAGCCCGTCACCCAGCTTAGAGCGGGGTGACGGGCCACGGGTGAGCGGGGGTACCAGGCGGCCGATGCGGCTCAGCTGACGATCGTGTTCCTCGTCGCGGTGGTGGCGGCGCTGAACAGGGCTGCGGTCTTGTCGTTGAACATCGGCCCGTGCATCGCCTCGATCCCCGAGTAGCCGTAGGAGTTCACCGACATCGTGATTCCACTGCCTCGGCCCTCGTTGAAGGGGGCGTACCAGGGGCCGCCGGAGGAGCCGCCGGTCATGTCACTGACCACCCGGTAGGTCCGATCGTTGTTGAGCGGATCGGTGTCCAACGGGCCCTGCGAGTAGATGAGCTCCTTGCCGGCGTAGGGTGTTCCGGCGGGGTAGCCGAACAGGAACGTATCCGCGCCAACGGAAACCTCGTCGAAGGCGATCTCCTGGGCCCCGACGGTCTTGTCCAGTTGCGCCAAGGTCTTTCCGTTGCCGCCGAGGCCGACGACGGCGAACGCGAAGTCGTGCAGGGTGGCCTGGGTGTTGAACTTGCGCTGCGAGGTGAAGCCCTCGTGAGCCACGAGGGCCGTGGCCGTCCAGCAGCCGTAGGTGGTCTCGGCGCAGAACGACCCGCTGGTGGTGAGCGCGACGGCGTTCGAGTCGTAGTCCGGGATGAACACCCAGTTCGTCGCGAACTTGGACTTCTGGTTGTCGAAGACGCAGTGGGCCGCGGTCACGATGATCGACCTGGTGCTGTCGCCGTCCTCGATCACGGAAGCGGAGCACACGTAGTAGGACCTGCCCATCGCGAACAGCACCTTGCCGGTGGTCTTCTGGACGAGACCACCACCAGGCCAGGGTTCGCCGAGCGTGGCGGTGGCGGCCAGCGCAGCCTCCGAGAAGGTGCCGGTGGCCGGATCGCGCACGAAGTCGCGGGGCTTGGCCTGGGCAACCTTGTCCTTGGTCCAGAAGTCGACGATGCGCTGATGCTCAGCGCGGGCGCCACTGTCGGCCGAGGCCTGCGCGGCGGGGATCAGACCGAAGGCGAGCAGCAGGCTCGCCATCAGCGCGACCGGTCGGAGGATTTTCGCGATCATCGTGCTCGCTCCTTGTGTCCTGAGTGCGTCGACAGGTTCACCCCGGCCGACGATGCGACCGATCGCATGCCCGCGCCCGGTCCACGCGAGGGCATTGGATCAGGATTCGGGGCGGACCTTCGCGTCCTGTCGCGGGATGTAGATCTCCTTGATGATCATCAGCAGCGACGCCGTGACGGGCACCGCAACCAGGGCGCCGAGCAGTCCGAGCAGGGTGGCGCCCACCATGGCGCCGATCAGCACCAGCGATCCCGGAATATCGACGGCCTTGGTCATCACGCGCGGGGTGAGCACGTAGGCCTCGATCTGCATGTAGGCGAACATCACGACGGCGAAGATCAGCGCCGTCACGGGGGAGGCGAAGAGCGTGACGGTGGTGATCAGGATCCAGGACAGGACCGGGCCGATCATCGGAATGAAGGTGATGAACAGGGCCAGGAAGGACAGCAGGGCCGCGAAGGGGGCGCCGAGGATGGTCATGAGGACGAAGGTGAAGGCGGCGTTGGCGGCGGCCAGGATGGCCATGCCTGACACGTAACCGCCCACCGATTCGACGATCCGGTCGGTCATCGTGCCCAACCGGGGGCGGGCGTGCGCCGGTGCGAGCTGCTGGAGGGCCCTCTTCATGGGGTCAAGCGAGGCCAGGAAATAGAGGGTGAGGACCAGCACGATCAGGCTCGTGGAGACGAAGTCCACCAACCCCGTGCTCACGGCCAGCGCGCCTCCACCGATCGCGAGGAGGTTCTCCGGGTTCGACAGCCAGGCCTGCGCCCGGGCGAACAGCGCCTCGTAGAGGTCGCTCTGCCCGGTCGCGGCGGTCAGCGCCTTGAACCAGTCGGTGTTCTGGACGTTGGAAAGGTACCCGGGCACCGCTGCCGCCAGCTGCGTCACCTGCCCCACCGCTGCCGGCGCGATGAGGGCGATCACCCCGCCGAGGATGAGTGCGAATCCGGCGAACACGACGGCGATGGCCAGCCCACGCGACATTCGATGGTTGCCCAGCCACAGCACGACGGGTTCCAGCGCCATGGCGATGAACAGCGCCGCTCCGATGGAGACGAGCACCGTCGACAGGGCGGACAACGACCCTCCCAGCGAGATCGCCACGAGGGCGCCCGCGGTCGCGGTGAAGCCCCACATGAAGGGGTGGCCCAGGTCGACGGCGAACCGGGACCGGCGACGCGTGTCTCGCCTCGCTACCGGCGGCGTCGGCTCCAGCTCGGATACAGCTGTGGCGGCAGGTGGTGTAGCGGGTGGCGTGGCGGGGACACTGGGTTCCGTCTCGGACATGCGAGCAGCGTACGGTCCCGCCCGGGTCCCGCGCGACACGCGGCGCGTCGGGTTGGTGTTCCGGGACTACGTCCCTCCAACCCCTTCCTCGGCCTCGGAAATGGACAAGCGCCGAGTCCCTGGAAAGCAAAAAGTCGAGAGGTACGGGCGCCTGCCCATTTCTCTCGACCTTCGTCGGGGTGTTCCGGGACTACGTCCCTCCAACCCCTGCCTCGGCCTCGGAAATGGACAAGCGCCGAGTCCCTGAAAAGCAATAAAGTCGAGAGGTATGGGCGCTAGCCCATTTCTCTCGACCTGCGTCGGGGTGTTCCGGGACTACGTCCCTCCAACCCCTTCCTCGTCCTCGGAAGTGAACAAGCTCCGAGTCCCAGAAACGCAACGGGTCCGAGGAAGGGAGCTTGCTCACTTCTCTCGGACTTCGTCGGGGTGTTCCGGGACTACGTCCCTCCAACCCCTTCCTTGGCCTCGGAAATGGACAAGCGCCGAGTCCCTGAAAAGCAATAAAGTCGAGAGGTATGGGCGCTAGCCCATTTCTCTCGACCTGCGTCGGGGTGACAGGATTTGAACCTGCGGCCTCGTCGTCCCGAACGACGCGCGCTACCAAGCTGCGCCACACCCCGATTGGCCCAAGGACCAACCGAGATACTAGCCCATCGGCCCCGTCAGCGCGAAACCGGACGAAGGGTCAGCAGCGTGACCTCGGGACGGCAGGCGAACCGGTACGGGGCGAAGGGGGAGGTGCCCACGCCCGCCGAGACGTGCAGGTGGGCGGTGTGTCCGCCAGCGGTGTGTGTGGAGAGGCCCTTGACCCGGGCGGGGTCCAGATCGCAGTTGGTGATGAGTGCGCCGTAGCCAGGGACGCAGACCTGCCCGCCATGGGTGTGGCCGGCGAAGATCAGGTCCATCCCATCCGCGGTCATGGCATCCAGCAGCCGCAGATAGGGGGCGTGGGTCACGCCGATGTTGAGGTCCGCGGAGGCATCGGCCGGGCCCTCCACCATCGCGTAGCGGTCGCGGCCCAGGTGCGCGTCGTCGACTCCGCGGAACGCCAAGCGGTACCCGTTGACCTCCAGAGCAGCCCGACGGTGGGTCAGGTCTACCCAGCCGTGCTTGGACATGCCGTCGCGGAGCTTCTCCCAGGGAAGGTCGGGGGCCGAAGGTCCCTTCGCCTCCGACTTGCCGTGCGCGAGGTACAGCAGCGGATTGCGGAAGTGCGGCTTGAAGTAGTCGTTGGAGCCGAACACGAACACCCCGGGCACGAACCGCAGCTTGTTCCACGCCGCCAGCAGCGGGAAGACGGCCTCGGCCTGCGCGATGTTGTCACCCGTATTGATCACCAGATCGGGCTCCAAGGCCGCCATCGAGCGGATGAAGTCCAGCTTGAAGTGCTGGCTGGTGGTGAGGTGGATGTCGGACATGTGGAGAATCCGGATCGACCGCCCGCCGGCAGGGAGAATCGGCAGCTCCACCCGCCGGACAGTGAACTGCGCCGCCTCTATCAGCCCCCAGCCGAAGCAGGCCGCGCCGACGGCTGCAGTGGCGCCGACGGCGCGGAGAACCGGCCGCGTCATTCGTTGGGGTTGCCCGGCTCGGCGTTGCCGGGCGCCTCCTCGGCGGGAGGAGCCGGCTCGGCGGGAGCAGCGGGCGCGGGCGCAACAGGCTCAGGCCTGGGGGCGGGCTTCGGGCCCTGAGAGACCTTCAGCGACACCGTCGA
This sequence comes from Tessaracoccus sp. MC1679, assembly GCF_014164775.1. GTDB lineage: Bacteria > Actinomycetota > Actinomycetes > Propionibacteriales > Propionibacteriaceae > Arachnia. The sequence continues at coordinate 270,719 of NZ_JACJGB010000002.1, read as the reverse complement.
GAACTTGACGGCCGAGCCCGTCGGCGAGATGCCCAGGAAGGTGCCCGCCGAGCGGTTGCTGTAGACGCTCCATCGCTGGGTCTGGAAGCCGGCGGCCTCGAGGGTGCGCTTGGCCTCGTTGTAGCCCATACCTGACACGTCGGGAAGCGGCACCTTGACGCCCTCCAGCACCTCCGTGGTGGGGGCGTTGAAGGCAGTCTTAGGCTTGTCCGCCAGCGCGGAGGCCATGGCGGCCTTCCAGATCAGGCCGGCGTCCCCACCGCCGGAGCCGCGCAGATACGTGCCGCTGGGGAGCCTCACGTTCTTGAGCGTCTTCCGCTTGGATTCGTACCAGGGGTTGGTCTTGTCGATGGCGATCCAGGCGGCCCCGGCCATCTCCGGGGTGTAGCCCGCGAACCAGACGGCCTGGTTCTCGCTGATCGTGCCGGTCTTGCCGGCCTGGGGGCGGCCGTCGCTCAGGCGGGCAGGACGCCCGGTGCCGTTGTCGATGACGCTCTTGAGGATGAAGTTGACGCCGTCGGCGATCTCGGGCCGGATCACCTGCTTGCAGTCGGCCGGCGGAACAGCCAGGGAGCTGCCGTCCTTGGTGGTGACCGTCTCCAGGATGATCGGGGTGCAGTGGATGCCGCGGTTGGCGAAGGTTGCGTAGGCCTCGGCCATGGACAGCGGCGTGACCTCTGAGGTGCCCAGCACGAAGGTGGGGTAGTTCTGGTTGACGCGCAGGTCCTGCCCTGTGGACATCTTGACGCCGGCGGCCTTGGCCATGTCGATCGAGGCGCAGATGCCGGCGTCCGCCTCCAACTGCATGAAGTACGTGTTCACCGAGTCCTCGGCGCCCCGGATCATGTTGATCAGCCCGTAGCCGCGGTTGTAGTTGCGGACGGTGTGGTCCTGCTTGAACACGAAGGGCCCGGTGCAGTTCTTGAACGTCATGCCCTCAAGCGGCAGCGCCTCGGGGGCGTTGTACTGGCGCTGCGGCGTCATGCCTAGATCCAGTGCCGCGGCGATCGTGAACGTCTTGAAGGTGGACCCGGCCTGGTAGCCCTCCGCACCGCCCATCGACTCTTCGACGTTGTAGTTGTAGTAGGTCTCGCCCGCGTCGGTGCCCATGTCCGGCCGCGACTGCGCCATGGCCACGATGAGCCCGGTGCTCGGCTGGATCAGCGCCGCACCGGCCAGCACCGGATCAGTGGGGGCGATCAGGTCTGCGACGGCGGCCTCGGCAGCGGCCTGGGCGGTGGGGTTGATCAGGGTCTGGATGGTGAGCCCGCCCCGGTTGAGCAGGTTCTCGCGCTCCTCGGTGGTCTCGCCCATGGAGGGCATCTGATCGCTGAGCAGGGTTCGCCGCACGTAGTCGCACAGGAAGGGGTAGGGCGAGGCGGTGCAGCCGTTGGGGGTGCGCCTGACGGTGGCGGGATCGAACGCGACGGCCTTGGCCTCGGTGGCGCGCTCCTCGCTGATGATGCCCAGCTCGGCCATCCGGCTGAGCACGAAGTTACGGCGCTCGATGGCCTTCACCGGGTTCTTCACCGGGTTCAGCGCCACCGGGTTCTGCACGAGCCCGGCCAGCATCGCCGCCTGCTCCAGTGTCAGATCCTTGGCGGTGGTGCCCCAGTAGTGCTGGGCGGCCGCTTCGACGCCGTAGGCGCCCTCGCCGTAGTAGGCGATGTTGAGGTAGCGCTCCAGGATCTCGTCCTTGGTGAGCCGCTCCTCCAAGGCCATCGCGTAGCGGGCCTCGATGATCTTCCGGTCGATGGTCACCTCGGTGGCCTTGCGTGCGGCATCCTTGTCGCCTGCGGCCACGGCCGATTCAACCCGCACGAGCTTGACGTACTGCTGCGTCAGCGTCGAGGCGCCCTGCGTGTCTCCCGTCATCGTCTTGACGAACGCGCGGCCGAAGCCCTGGAAGTCGATGGCGCCGTGCTCGTAGAAGCGGTGGTCCTCAATCGCGATCTGAGCGTCCTGCATGGCCGGGGCGATCTCGGAGAGCGGCACGTAGATGCGGTTCTCGTTGAAGAACGTGGCCAGCACCTGCCCATCGGCCATCAGGATCCGGGAGCGCTCGGACTGGGGAGGCGTCTCGAGGTCCGCGGGGAGGTACTCCAGCGACTCGGCGGCCAGCTTGGCGCTTCCGCCCGCGAGCGCGGCGAAGGGCACCGCGAGGCCCGACAGGAGGAGGCCGGCGAGCACGCTCACCGCGAGAAACATGAGGACGGAGTACGCCTTCTGGCTGAGGGAGGCAGACTTCATTGCCCCAGTTTACGTGACGGGTCCCAGGAGGCCATGGTCCGCGGCTTGGCTTGCGTTTTTGCTGGCCGGATACCCCTGTTGCGGAGTACCGCTGATGCGCTAGCGTGCATGTCATCTGACAGTGACTGCGCAAGGGAGGGCAGCTGATGTCCCTGGCTGAAGTGAGCGAATGGACGCTCCATGCCAAGTGCCGCGAAATGGCTGACGCACTATTTCCGGAAGGCAAGGACCAGAAGCGCGCGAGATCGGTATGCGTCGGGTGCCCGGTCCGCTCCGAGTGCCTTGCAGAGGCCTTGGACAACCGCATCGAGTGGGGCGTCTGGGGCGGCATGACGGAGCGGGAGCGACGCGCTCTCCTCCGCTCGCGCCCGGATATCGACTCGTGGCACGACGTGCTCGTCGAGCACCATGACACCCCGGGGGCACACATCTCAGTGTTACCCACCCGCCAGATCTGAAGTTCTGGCGACGGCGCACGGCCCTGCCGTGCGCCGTCGGCGTCTCTCAATCGCGCATGTAGCGGGCCGGGATGTCGGCGACCCGGCCACGGTTCCAGGGTTTGGCCCAGCCGCCCAACTCAAGCACCCAGTCCACCAGGTGCGCGGTCAGGCCCCAGATGAACTGATCGCCGAGCACGAACGCCGGCCCCTCGAAGCCGCTCGGGTGATGACCCGTCAACCGGACCTCCGCCGATGACAGGGCGGAGACGCCGAAGGCGTGCACGGCGCCGGTCTCGGCCGGGTCGCGGGGCGCCAACCGGTGCCCGCCGGGCCATACCGCCACCACCGTCGTCACGTCATAGCCGGAGGCAGGGACCCACAGCGGTGGCAATTCGCCCAGCACGGTGACGTGTTCTGCGGCCAGGCCGATCTCCTCGTTGGCCTCCCTCAACGCCGTGTGGCGCCGGTCCCGGTCCGTCGCGTCGACGGCGCCCCCTGGCAGGGCGATCTGGCCGGCGTGACGGCGCATCGTCTCGGCCCGGGTCACGAAGGTGAGCGACGGGTCCTGCTCATCGGTGAACAGCATCAGCACCGCGGCAGCGCGCTCGCCTCGTGGGGTGCGGTGCACGTCTATCTCACGCGCAGCAGGCCCCCGGACCAGGGCGTGGCAGAGGGCCTCGAACGTCTCTGGATGCCTCACCGCACCCCCAGGTAGTCGTCGGCCATCGTGAGAAGTTGCTCGGTGGATTCGAAGGGCCCCGCGTGGACGCCGACGATCCTGCCGTCGGCGTCGACAAAGTACGTGGTGGGCAGGCCCGGCACCCGCAGGGGCACCTGAAGGGACTTGTCGGCGTCGATCACATGCGGATATCTCCACCCGACAAGCCCAGCGAACTCGATGGCCCACTCCGGCCTGGGGTCGTTGTAGTTGACGCCGACGAAGGCCACCCCGTCGAGCTCGGCGAGGCCCGCCCTCAGGTAGGGCGATTCCTCGCGGCAGGGCCCGCACCACTGGGCCCACAGGTTCACGACGGTGGGCTTCCGCTCAAGTCCGGCCAGATTGACGACGGCGTCGCTGCCCAGGCAGGTCAGCTGGGTCTGCGGTAGTCCGCCGGCCACCTGGAGTGTCGCGGGGTCGGTGACCGGGCAGTCTGGGAGGCCGTACTCCACCCTGAGCGACGCGAGATCCACCGGCGCCGAGCTGGGCGGCTGCGAGGTCACGGCCGTCGGAGAGCACGCAGCCAGCGCGAGCGCCGCGGCGAGGGCAAGGAGGCGTGGGATCACAATGCCGAGATTACCCGCGCGGCTCGCGGATCAGCTGGGCGGCGATGGCGGGATCCTGCTCGCCGATTCCGCTGCTCGGGCACAGATCGCGGACGGGGCACGCGCCGCATGCGGGCCTTCGAGCGTGGCAGCAGCGCCGCCCGTGCCAGATCACCCGGTGGCACAGCATCACCCAGTCCTCAGGCGGGAACAGGGCGGCGACATCGCGCTCCACCGCGTCCGGCTTGGTGCTCCCGGTCCACCCCAGGCGGCCCGCAACGCGGATCAGGTGGGTGTCCGGAGTGACCCCGGGGATCCCGAAGGCGTTGCCCAGCACCACGTTCGCGGTCTTCCTGCCGACGCCGGGCAGCGTGATCAGCTCGGCAAGAGTGTTCGGGACGCGGCCGTCGAAGTCGTCGACGATGCGGCGCGCGAGTCCGATGATGGCCGCGCTCTTCGCGCGGAAGAAGCCTACGCTGAGGATGATCTCCTCGACATCAGCGGCGTCCGCCTCGGCCAGTGCGAGCGGGGTGGGGAAGCGGGCGAAGAGGCGCGGGGTGACGGTGTTGACGCGTCTGTCCGTGGACTGCGCGGAGAGCACGGTGGCGACGAGGAGCTCGAACGGTGTGGTGTAGTCCAGCTCGCACCGGGCCTCCGGGTAGGCCTGCGCCAGCGCGCTGTGGACGGCCGAGGCCCGGTCCATCAGACCTCGACGATCAGCTCGACCTCGACGGGGGCGTCCAACGGCAGCACCGAGACACCGACCGCCGATCGGACGTGGGCGCCCGCCTCGCCGAACACCTCACCGAACAGGGCCGAGGCGCCGTTGGCCACCGCCGGTTGGGCGGTGAAGCCCGGCTCGCTGGAGACGAACACCACCACCTTGAGCACGCGGCGGATGTGGTCCACCCCGCCGGCCACCTCGGCTGCGGCTGCCAGGGCGTTGAGCGCGGCCAGCCGGGCGGCCTGCACGCCTGTCTCCTGGTCCACCTCGCCTCCGAGCTTGCCGGTGGCGATCAGCCGCCCGTCGACGCTGGGCAGCTGGCCAGAGGTCCACACCTGGTTGCCCACCAGCGTGGCAGGCACGTAGGCGGCCACGGGTGCTGCAACCGGCGGGAGGTCGATGCCCAGCTCGGTCAGCCGCTGCGTTGCAGAGGTCCCGCTCACTGCTGGGGGCGCTTGAAGTATCCGACGAGCGTGTCCGGGTTGGGCCCGGGGGCGAGCTGGATGAGCTCCCAGCCGTCCGCCCCGAAGTTGTTGAGCAGCTGCTGCGCCACGTGCGAGAGGATTGGCGCCACGAAGTATTCCCACTTGGTCATGAGGCCCAGCCTGCCATGTCTGCAGGCTGGGCGACACTCGGCGCTAGGCGTCCATATCCAGATGGAGGGGTGCCGGATCGCCCGATCCGGTGCGCCGCAGCCGAGCCACGATTGTTCAGCAGGCTCCTAGGGACGCCCGAACGTGCTGTCGAGATCCGCGTCGCGGAAGCGCGGGAGATCGTCGGGCTTGATCACCACGTCAGCGCTCTTCGTGCGCGACGCGATGGCCGCAACCACCGCGTCGAGTGTGGCCTTGGCCTCGGCGATGGTGGCGTCCGGCTTCTTCACCTGGCGGAACTTGTTGCGGCCGAGGATCACCAGCACCAGGGCGACGACCAGCGAGAAGAGCACGCTGGCCAGGAACCCCAGGGTGAAGGACGACCACGGTCCCAGCGGCGTCACCGCGTGCAGCAGGAGGCCGAGCGCGAGCGCGATCAGGATCACCAGCATCCAGACGGCGTGGAACGCGAATACAGCGGCCCCGGCGAAGAGCCCGGCGCCGATCCCGGCGGCCTTGGCGGCGGGCTTGAGCTCGGCTGCCGCCAACTCGGATTCACGGGCGACGAAGTCTGAGACGGCATCCTTGATGTCCACCAGGTGGTGGCTGGGCTCAATAGGCATGTTGCTCCTTCCGGCAGTGGCCAGCCTAGTGGTTGTCACCGTCGGTGCGTCGGGGGGAGGGCCGGTTCAGGCGCGTCGTCGGGTCACAGCTGAATGGCCAGGGCGTGGTCGGGAAGCACAACAGGGGCGGTCAGCTCCTCGTGATCCACCCAGGCGCGCCAGCACAGAAGCTGGAAGGGCAGCCGCAGGCTCTCGCCCGGGCGAACCGCACCGTCGTAGAGCTCAGAGACCTGGTCGAGAAGGTGGCCGAGCTGCGCGGCATCCAGGTTGGCCGCGAGGGGTTGGGCCCTCACCAGGCCCACGAGGTCGTCGCGGCTGACGCTCTGCCAGACCCGGAATGCCCGCTGCTCAACCTCGGGGAAGTACTTGCTGGAGCTCAGGAAGTCGAGGCTGTGGTGGCCGTAGTCGCCCTTCATCGCCATCGGGTCGAATCGTCGCAGGAGTGCGGCGAGGCGGCGGACCCAGGGCACCGAGTCGTCGCGCACCAGGTACGAGGCGCTCAGACACCCACCCGGGCGGAGCACCCGGGCGAGCTGCGGGAGCGCCTGCGTGAGGTCGTAGCGGTGGAGCCCCTGGTGAATCAGCACCACCTCGAACGTGAACGGGTCCGTCGGGATCGCTTCGGGCCGAGCCATGATGGGCGTGACCGAACGCACCCGGCGCAGCCGCTCGATGCACTGCGCGTCCTCCGACGTGGCGAACAGCGAATGCCCCGCGTCGGTCAGCCGCCTGGCCAGGTGTGGCTCGGGGTCCACAGCCAGGGCCCGCACACCGTGCCACACCGCCAGCCAGTCGAGGGCTTCGGTGGGAAGGGTGGCGCGGGTCATGGGTTCCTCTCGTACAGCGATCGCACCAAGGGTAACGGGAGGGAGATGGAGGCCGCGCCGCACCAGTTGTCCACAGCCCCGGGATGGGGCGGGACACGGGGGCCGGAGTTTGCGAACAAGGGGCTATGGACACCACTGCGTCGACGTTGCTGTGCTCCCGGGACCCTGCCGTCATCGAGGCGGTTGAAGTGGCCGCCGCGGCCATGGATGTCGGGCTCCGTGTGGCGCGGGACGCCCAGGAGGCCAGAGCGCTGTGGCCGGCCGCCACGCTCCGGTTCCTCTCCACCGAGGTGGCGGCCCGCTGGACGTCGGCGCCGCCGGGGCGGGCGTTCCTGGTGGGCACCTCTCCTGCTGAGCTGACCCGCTGCTCCGCCCAGCTGGAACTGCCGGTGATCCCCCTGCCAGACGTCGGGGGTCGCCTCGTGGATGCATTGAAGCGCAACTCGGGCGAGGCGCTCCACCGCGGTACGACGGTGGCGCTGGTGGGCGCCGCGGGGGGCCTGGGGGTCAGCACCCTGGCGGTGTCGCTGGCCATCACAGCGGGGCGCCGTGGCACGCCGTCGGCCGTGGTGGATCTGGCCTCCTGCAGCGGGGGGCTGGATCTGGCCGCTGGAGGCGAGACGGTGGAAGGGATGAGGTGGTCGGACCTGGGCCAGGCCCGCGGCGAGTTGGGTGACCTCGCGGGCAGCCTGCCCTCGCTGGGCGGAGTGGTGCTGCTGGCGCACTCGAGGGAGGCGCCGTCCGTCCCGTCGGGAGAGACGGTCGCAGCGGTGATGGGCGCCCTGGCGCGGTCCCACCGGATGGTCGTGGTGGACTGCGGGCGCGACCCGTCGCCAACTCCGGCAGATCACACGGTGTTGGTGGTGGGGGCGGATGTCAGGTCGGTGGCAGCAGCGCGCATGCTGGCGGAGGTGAAGGCGCTTCGCCCCACGTCTATCGTCGTGCGCCGTGGCCCCGGGCGCTCCCTCCCCGAGCAGGTGGTGGCGCGGGCGCTCGGCGCGCCCAGCCTGGGCCGGATGGACCACCACCGAGCGCTGCCTCGGCTGGCTGAACTCGGACTGCTGCCCGTGTCCGGGCCGGCCCGGCGGTACGCCCGGCAGGTGGGCGCCATCCTCGAGGGCCTCCCCGATGCCTGACATCGAACTGGACCGCCTTCAGGCGTCGTTGGCGTCGCTGGGGCGGCCCTTCACGCCGCTGGATGTGGTGGTGTCGCTCCGAGCCATGGGGGTGGCTGTGACGGACGCGGGGGTCCATGACGTCCTCGCAGACCTCAGACGCCACAGCGTGGGGGCGGGCCCGCTGGAGGATCTCCTGGGCAGGCCGGGGGTCTCGGACGTGGTGGTCAACGGCCCCCGGGACGTGTTCGTGGATACGGGTCAAGGGCTGGAACGCGCCCCGGTCACGTTCGTCGACGACGAGCAGGTGCGCCGCCTCGCCATCCGGCTTGCGGCCGCGGCCGGCCGTCGGCTGGACGACGCCACCCCCTTCGTGGACGGACGCCTCCCCAGCGGGGTGCGGCTGCACGCCGTGCTGGCGCCCGTGGCAGCTCCCGGCACCTGCATCTCGTTGCGTGTCCCGGCAGCCCGCAGCTTCTCGCTCCAGGATCTGGTGCAGGCGGGATCGCTCCCGGATGCCGGGGCCACGCTGCTCCGGGCTGTGGTGGATCGACGCGTCCCGTTTCTGGTCTCAGGAGGAACAGGTTCCGGCAAGACCACGCTGCTGGCCGCCATGGTGGGGCTGATCCCACACACCGAGCGCGTGGTCCTGGTGGAGGACGCGCGCGAGCTCGTCCCAGACCACCCCCACTGCGTGCGCCTGGAGGCCAGGCCCGCCAACGCTGAGGGGACCGGCGCCATCACATTGACCACGTTGGTCCGGCAGGCGTTGCGCATGAGGCCGGACAGGGTGGTGCTCGGCGAGGTGCGCGGGGCTGAGCTGACGGACCTGCTCACGGCTCTCAACACGGGGCACGAGGGCGGCTGTGGCACCATCCACGCGAACTCGATCCAGGATGTCCCGGCGCGGCTTGAGGCCTTGGCGGCCCTCGGTGGCATGGGGCGGGAGGCCTGCCACGCTCAGGTGGCGGCGGCGTTGAAGTTGGTCATCCACGTCGTCAGGGACCCGGGCGGGCGGCGACGGGTGGCGCAGATCGGGGTCTTCCGGCGCAGGGAGGACGGGCGGGTGGACGTGCTGCCCGCCGCTACCCTGTCCTCCTCCGGTGTGAGCCACGGCGAGGGTGCCCATCTCCTGCGGTTGGCGGTGGGTCCGTGCTAATAGCGGCCCTCATGGCCGGGCTGGCGGCCGCCCTTGTTGTCGGACCGCCGCCCACCGCGGTGGCCGGCAGGCTCCGGCCGCCCAGGGTGGCGCGCGGCAACGGACATCTCGCCGTCGGTGCACTGGGGGGTGCGGCGGCTCTGGGAGCCGGATGGCTGGTGCTCGGCACCAGACCTGTGGTGTGGATGGTGGCCGTGGCTGTGGCGGTATCCACGCTCGGGTGGCTGGAGTACGGTCGCCAGGCACGACGCGAGGAGGTCAGGGCTGCCGATGAGTGTGCCCAGGCGGCTCGGGCCCTGTCGTCGATGATGCGTTCGGGCAACATTCCCCGCGTTGCCCTGGCGGAAGCCGCCAGAGACTTCTCCGTCCTGGCTTCGGCCGCTGCCGCAGCCCGCCTGGGCTCAGATGTGGGGCGCGAGCTGGATCGGGCGGCCGATGGTCCTGGGCGGGCCGGATTACGTGCCGTGGCCGCAGCCTGGCAGCTGAGCGAGCGCACGGGAGCCCCCATCGCGGAGGTGTTGGGGCGGGTCGCGAAGACCTTGCGGCGGCAGCGTCAGCTCGACGCGGTGGTGGCGACGGAGTTGTCCGCCGCACGCACCAGTGGCCACATCATGGCCACGCTGCCGTTCCTGGCGATGGGCTTGGGGCTGGTCTCAGGCGTCAACACGCTGGACTACCTGTTGACCGAGCCACTCGGGCAGTGGCTGGTCCTGGCAGGTGTGGCGCTCACTTCCGCCGGCGTGATCTGGGTGGAGAGCCTGGCCAGGACGGGCGCCCGGCATGGGCGGGGGCGTCGGTGAGCAGCATCGCGCTGGCCGCAGCCATGGCCGCAATCGCCGCGTGGGTGGTGGTGCCCTTCCCTGCGGGCCGCCTGGTCAGCCTGCGGGGCGGCCGTGCCGAGCGGCTCCTCGTTCTCCCGGGGCGGGTTGGGGCGCCACCCGGGGGGCAGCGTGTCGCCGTCGGGGCGGCGGCGGGGCTCCTGGCTGCGGTGGTGGTGGAGGGATGGGGTGGGGTGGTCCTCGGTGGCGGCGTGGCTCTTGTGGCAACGCTCGGCCTTGGGTTCGCCGCGCCGCGGCCGGACTGGTCCATGCTCGCCCGTGAGCTGCCGGACGCGCTCGACTTCCTGGCGGTGTGCATGGACGCCGGTCTCCCCACCGCTCACGCGGTCGGCGAGGTGGCCAGGGTGTCGCCGTCGGCCACCCAACACCTGCTGCAGGAGGTCGCCGCTCAGCTCGCCCTGGGACGAGCCGGCCCCGCCGCGTGGGAGAGCCTGAGATCTCACCCGGTGTGGGGACGCGTGGCTGTGGACGTGATCAGGGCAGAGCACGCAGGCACCGCACTGGCAGGCGTCCTCCGAGACCATGCGGAGGACGCCCGACAAGAGCACAGGGACGCCGCTGCACGGCGCGCCCGGACCGTCGGCGTGAGGTCGGTGGTGCCGCTCATGGCCTGCTTCCTCCCGGCGTTCATGGCTGTGGGTGTGGTGCCGATCATCGCCAGCCTGATGCAGAGCTTCTTCGGGTGAGTTCAGCGGCCGTCGTCCAGCAGGTCCGGCACCGTGGTGAAGCTGTAGCCACGGGCCCGGAGGTCGTCGATGATCCCGGGCAGCGCGTCCGCGTCCAGGGTCGAGCTGTCGTACGGGTTTGCCCCCACGTGCATCAGAACGATCTGCCCGGGGCGCAGGCGATCCAGGATCCGCTGGCGGATGATGGCCGTGGTGATCCCTTCGCTGGTTCCCTTCCAGCCGAGGGTGTCCACCGTCCAGCGAATCGGGATGTAGCCCGCCTCGTTGACCACACGGATGTCAAGGGGCGCCACGTCGCCGAACGGGAACCGGAACAGGGGCTTCGTCGTGGTGCCGGTCAGCGCGGAGATGTCCCGCTCCGCGGCTGCCAACTCCGCCCGGATGGCCTCGTTGGTGATCTGCGTGAAGTAGGGGTGGGTGTTGCTGTGGTTTCCCACAGGATGCCCGGCACGGTCCATCGCGGTCACCTGCTGCGGGTAGGCGCGGGCGAAGGCGCCGGTGACGAAGAACGTGGCGGCCACGTCGCGGGCGGCGAGCGTGTCCAGGATGGACGCGACCCCCTGGGCCGAGGCGCCCCCGTCGAAGGTCAGTGCCACCACCTTCCGCTCAGTGGGGAACGCCTCGATGTCCATCCCTGCCCACAGCTGGACGAGCCCAGCGGCGGGTGCGGTGGTGCTACTGGTCGTTGTCGGTGGCGGCGCCGTGGCCGGAGCGGGGGTGGAGGTCCTCGGCGCTGGGGGGATCGTGGACGCCGCCGGTGTCGGTGTCGAGGTGCTCACAGGCGCGCTGGTGTCCGGTGGGTCGGGCGTCGTCGGCAGGCTCTCGGCCGGGGGTGCGGTCGGAGACTCAACCGGCGCTGACGGCTTCATGGTTGGGGTGCGTGACGCGGGTGAGGCCGTGCTGATCCGGCTGGAGGGGGTGGGGGTTGGATCGGCAGGGGTGCCAGGCGGGACCCCGCAGCCGACGAGCGCAAGGGCGACGATCAGCATCCCGGCCACCCCGGGCCGTGCCCGGTGGTGGACGGGCCCGCACAGGTCCAGTGACCGGCGCATCGTCCCCGCCTCCTTGCTGCTTCCACTGTACTCCCGCCCGGTGGGCAGGAGCCATGATGCGGTCTTGCGGAAATGAGGGATTGTCGGGGGGCGCTGGCACAGTGGGGGTGTGAAGTACGACTGGGTGCTCGGCAGGGACGAGGCGGTGGCGGTCCGGCACCGAGATCCCATGCCTGGCTGCACGGCGCCCTGGCCCGAGTGGGTCTCGGCGGCGGCCGTCTCGCGGATCGAGGAGGCCGGCATTTCGGCTCCATGGCGCCACCAGAGCCAGTTCGCCGAGGCGCTGTTCGCCGGCAGGCACGCCATCGTGTGTACCCCGACAGGGTCAGGCAAGACGCTCGGGTACCTTCTGCCCATCGTCGCCGCCACCGCGGAAGGCAGGCTCGGCGTCGCGGTGGACTCCACCCGGGCGCGGCTCACCGGAGCGCGACACACTGCCCTCTATCTGGCACCCACCAAAGCGCTGGCACACGATCAGTCCCGGGCGGCAACGGCGCTGGGGCCGGCCCGCTGGCGGATCAGCACCCTGGACGGGGACTCTGACGTAGCCGAGCGCCGGTTCGCCCGTGACCACGCTGATTTCGTCCTGACCAACCCTGACATGCTGCACTTCTCCGTGCTGCCCAACCATCAGCGGTGGGCCTCGTTCCTCGGGTCGCTGCGCTACATCGTCGTGGACGAGGCGCACCGCTATCAGGGTGTCTTCGGTGCCCACGTCGCGCAGGTGATCAGGCGGCTCCGGCGGTTGGCGGCCCAGTACGGCGCTGACCCGGTGGTGGCGCTGTCCTCAGCCACCGCCCCCAACGCGGGCGCGTTCGCGGAGACTCTCATCGGCGCCGGATGCGTTGAGGTCATCGGGCAGGACTCCTCCCCGAGCGGCCGCAGGACCGCAGTGTTGTGGCGTCCAGGGTCGTCGCTGCGAGCGGACACCGCGGAGCTCCTGGCCCAGCTGACGGACCACGAGGCGCAGACCATCGCGTTCGTCGCCTCCCGGCAGGGGGCGGAGCTGGTGTCGCTGGCCGCCCAGGAGCTATCGCGGGAGCCCGCCAGGATCGCGTCCTACCGGGGCGGCTACCTCGCAGCGGATCGCCGCACCTTGGAGGCGGACCTTCAATCGGGCGAGCTGCGAGGCCTCGCCAGCACCAACGCCCTGGAACTCGGGGTCGATGTCGCGGGCATGGACGCGGTGCTGGTGTCGGGCTACCCAGGGAAACTGTCGTCGTTCTGGCAACAGGCGGGTCGGGCGGGCAGGCGCGGTCAGGATGCCCTCGTCGTGCTTCTGGCCCGCGAGGATCCGCTCGACGCCTACCTCGTGGAGCACCCGGAGCTCGTGTTCGACGCCCCGGTGGAGCGGGCTGTGCTTCACCCGGAGAACCCTCGGGTGCTGGGACCCCACCTGGCGGCGGCAGCACAGGAGCTCCCCCTCTCGGACGCAGACGAGCAGTGGTTCGGGCCCACCGTCCCGGCGCTTGCCCGCGCCCTCGCGGACCAGGGCGTGCTGCGGCACAGGAGGGACCGCTTCTACTGGACCCGCCCTGACAGGGCCGTGGATTTCATCAACCTGCGCGCCACGGCACAGCGTCCAGTGGACATCATCGAACGTCACACCGGCCGGGTACTGGGCGTCATCGACGTGGCGGCCGCCGATCGCACGGTGCATCCGGGGGCCGTGTACCTGCACCAGGGTGAGGCGTTCACCGTCGAGGAACTGGACCTGGAGGAGCATCAGGCGCTGGTCGTCCAGGCCAGACCCACCTATTACACCCAGGCCCAGGCGTCGTTCGACATCCAGATCGTCGCCGAAGTGGAGCGCCGCGCCCTGGGCGCCACCCAGGTGTCCCGCGGAGACGTGCGGTTGGATTCCCAGGTGATCGGCTACCTTCGGCGCGACGAGATCACCCACGAGGTGTGGGACTCGACACCGCTGGACCTTCCCCGGCACAGAATGACCACCCAGGCCGTGTGGTGGACCGTGCCGCAGTCCCTGGCCAGACGGCTCGGCTGGGCGGAGCTGCAGACGGGCGCCGCCGTGCATGCCATGGAACACACGGCCATCGGGCTCCTGCCCGCCTTCGCGCCCTGCGACCGGTGGGACATCGGAGGGGTCAGCACGGCCCTCCACCCGGACACGGGCCTGGCCACGGTGTTCGTGCACGACGGGATGGCCGGTGGGGCCGGTTTCGCGCATCGGGGGTTCGACGTCGCGGAGGACTGGCTGCGCGCCACCCTGGACCGGCTGGAGCGGTGCACCTGCGAGTCCGGCTGCCCCGCCTGCGTCGTTTCCCCCAAGTGCGGAAACGCCAACCAGGACCTCAACAAGTCCGACGCCGCCGAGCTCCTTCGTCTCATCCTCGGCTGAGGCCCGCCTTCCGTTGTGCACAGGCATTGGTGTTGTCCGTTGCCGTCGTCCACACCCCTTGCCCGTGCCCGGGAAACGCCGGAGGCTGCTTGCGAACAAGGGGGTGACCGGCTGACAGGCAGCCGGCGCACCGAAAGGACGCCTCCCATGGCTCACCTTGTTCCCACGCGCTCGGCCCGGGCCCGAACCCTGGCACAGCGCGGACTCACCACCGTCGAATACGCGCTCGGTCTGCTGGCCGCGGCCACCGTCGCGCTGGTGCTGCTGCGTATCTTCGGCGACAACCAGTTCTACAAGACGCTGTTCGACTGGGTGGTCAACGTGTTCACCCACATGGCCAAGGGCTGAGTCCGGCTCCCATGACCAGCATGCGAGGATCCCGGCGGGGTGAGCGCGCCATGGTCACCGTCGAGCTCGCCATCGGCTTCCTCACGGTCGCCGTCCTGGCCACCTGCCTCGCCGGGCTCTCGCTGCTGGGCGTGGCGCAGGCCACGGTCTCCGAGTCGAGTGCGCAGCTTGCCCGCCAGGCGGCAAGAGCAGACGAGGTGGCCCTCCGGGAGGCACGCGCACGGGCACCCGAGGGAGCGGTGATCGACGTGCGGCGGGGAGGCGACGGCGTGACCGCCACCGTCACGATGGCCGTGGCGGTGCCCGGTATCGGGCCTGTCGAGGTCGCCGCCACCTCCTGGGCGGCCTACGAACCCGGGTCGGGTCCGTGATGCGCCGCCGCGACGATCGGGGGGCTGCCGGGTCGGTGCTGGTGGCCGGCCTCTGCCTCGTCCTGGTCAGCGCCTTCATGGCCGCGGCGGTCCTCATCCAGTGGTTCTTCATCGCACGGAGAGCGGAGCAGTCGGCTGAGCTGGCTGCGCTCGCGGCCGTCAGCGCGGCGGTCTCAGGCCGGCTGCCGTGCCCTGCGGCGGAGGAGGCGGCCGCGCGCAACGAGGCGGACCTCGCCGAGTGCCACGTGCGAGGCGGGGGCCGCTCCATCGTGGTGGAAGTGGGGATCCGGGCCCGCCTGGAGCCGCCGCTGCCGGGGCTTCCCGGCGAGCTGGTGAGGTCCGCCACCGCGGGCACCTGAGGGCGGTGGGTGCGGCTGAGGCGAGGCGTAGCAGGAGCAGATCCGCGACACCCTCGGGCCCACCCGCGCGGCGATACAGTGCGAGGCATGACCTACATCGCCGCGGATGACCGCTACACGTCCATGCCGTACCGCCGCCTCGGGACTTCGGGGCTCAAGCTCCCGGCCATTTCGTTGGGGCTCTGGCACAACTTCGGCGACGACAAACCGGTCCAGACTCAACGCGACATTCTGCGCCGGGCCTTCGACCGCGGGGTGACGCACTTCGATCTCGCCAACAACTACGGTCCTCCCTACGGCGCTTCAGAGACCAACTTCGGTCGAATCATGACGGAGGACTTCACCCCGTACCGGCACGAGCTCGTGATCTCGTCCAAGGCCGGATGGGACATGTGGCCCGGCCCCTACGGCTTCGGGGGGTCCCGGAAGTACCTGCTGAGCTCGCTGGACGACTCGCTGCGGCGCATGCGCCTGGAGTACGTGGACATCTTCTATCACCACCGCCCGGATCCGGAGACGCCGCTGGAGGAGACGATGGCCGCGCTGGACCAGGCCGTGCGCTCCGGCAAGGCGCTGTATGCGGGGATCTCGTCCTACTCGGCGGCGCTCACTGCGAAGGCCCAGGAGATCGCCCGCGCCCTCGGCACACCGCTGGTGATCCATCAGCCGTCGTACTCCGTGCTCAACCGGTGGGTCGAGGAGGGTGAGCCTTCCCTGTTGAAGGCCTGTCGCGACGCGGGCATGGGCGTCATCGCCTTCTCGCCGCTGGCGCAGGGCATGCTGACCGACCGCTACCTCGACGGCATCCCCGCAGACTCGCGGGCCGCGCAAGGCAAGTCGCTGGGCTCAGACCTGCTCACCGAGGACAACATCGCCCATCTCCGGTCGCTCAATCACATTGCTCAGGGCCGCGGGCAGAGCCTGGCGCAGATGGCCATCGCCTGGGCGCTGCGAGACCAGGGTGACGCGTCGGTCACCTCCGTAGTCCTCGGCGCATCGTCGGTACGGCAACTGGACGACAATCTCTCGGCCCTGGCGAAGATGGACTTCACCGCCGAGGAGCTCGCGGCCATCGACCGGCACGCAGGCGTCGAGGGCGTCAACCTCTGGCAGGGGGCCACCGACTCGGTCTCGTGACCTTCCGGGCCTCCGGGTCCAGGTCAACTGGACGGTCGGAGGGCTGGAACTGGCCGACGGGGTGGCCGCGGCTGACCGTACGGGTGGCTGGTCGGCCGGGTGAGAGTGGCGCCCCGACGTCGTTGGCCAGACTTTGGAGGGCTGTGGGGAGTACGGGTAGGCGGGGATCCTGCGTTGGGGTGAATCGACCCCCGCTGGCCCCTACCCCCACGGAGGTCAACATTGGCTGCCCAACCCGATTCGCCGCGCCCGGATGCACGCGGCGAGGTCCTCCTCACCGTGGCCATGATGGTCCTCACCGCGGTGGCCGCGGTCATGCTCAGCCTCGACCTGCTCGTGGTCGCGCGCCGACGATTGGCGGGTACTCACGGTTCTGAGGCTCGGCGCACTGGTGGTGGTCCTGACCGTGCTGGTGTCCGGCAATGTGGTCTACCAGGTCTCACGACTCGGCTACCTGCTGCGGACGCAGGCACACGAGGCCCCGTCGTTCGGTGCGCTCATCGAGGAGAGCTGGGAGGACGCGGAGCCCATCGTCGTGCTGGTCCCCTCGTTCAAGGAGGATCAGCGGACCATCCGTCAGACCCTCACCTCGGCCGTGTTCCAGCATCACCCCAAACTCCGGGTGGCGCTGCTCCTCGATGACCCGCCCCAGCCGGCCGACGACGAGAGCAGAGAGCTGCTCGCCGCCGGGCTGCGCGTCCCGGAGGAGGTCACTGCCACTCTGGCAGAGGCGAGAGGGATAGTTGAGGTCGGGTACACCGGCTTCCTCGCCTCGGAGGGGGAGGAGCCGCACGGGCCCGGGGCCCTGCTGCGCACCCTGGACTCGCTCGCCAGCTGGGCGCGCCACCGGGCCGCGCTCGAGGTGATCGCGGACCACACCGACGCCCACTTCGTGGAGGTGACCTGGCGGCGGCAGGCCCAGCTCCTGGAGGAGCGCCTGAGGATGCTGGCCGACCGGGATCCCCGCGGCTGGTCCAGGGCCGGGATCCTGCGCGAGTTCGGCCGGCTTCTGGCGGCCTACACGTGCGAGGTGTCCGCCTTCCAGCGAAAGCGCTACGCCAACCTCACCCACGAGCCCAACAAGGCGGCCAACCTCAACGCCTACATCGACCTCCTCGGCTCCAACGTCAGGGAGGTCGAGGGGGCACAGGGCCTGTGGCTGGAACGCGTCGAGGCAGGTCGTGGCCTGCCGGTCCCGGACGCTTCCTTCGTCCTCACGCTGGACGCGGACAGTCTGCTCGACCCGGAGTATGCGCTGCGCCTATCGGCCACGTTCGCCGCGCCCGGCAACGAGCGTCTGGCCGTGGTCCAGACCCCCTACACCGCCATCCCCGGGGCAACCGGACTGCTGGAGCGGATCGCCGGCGCCACCACCGACATCCAATACATCGTGCACCAGGGATTCACGTGGTGCGGGGCGACGTTCTGGGTGGGGGCCAAACGCGCTGCTGCGCAAGGAGGCGCTGATGGACACCCGGGCCGAGGACACCGAGCGCGGCCATACCATCGCGCGCTACATCCAGGACCGGACCGTGATCGAGGACACGGAGTCCACCTTGGACCTCGCCGAGCGTGGATGGGACCTGCACAACGTCCCCCAGAGGCTCGCCTGGAGCGCCACCCCACCGGACTTCGGCTCATTGGCCATCCAGCGCAGCCGATGGGCGAACGGGGGGCTGCTCATCGCCCCCAAGGCGCTCCGGCGGCTGCTCGCGAGACCCCTCGACCGGCTGGCGGTGCCCGCGTTCCTGATCAGGATGCACTACCTCACCTCCATCGCCACGGGAAGCCTTGGGCTCCTGGCCCTCCTGTTCCTCCCGCTGGGCGGCGACGAGCTGCGCAGCCTCTGGCTTCCGCTGATCTCTGCACCGTACTTCGTCCTCTACGCACGCGACCTCGTGCTGAGCGGGTACCGGACCACCGACATGGGACGGGTGTTCGCGCTGAACCTGATGCTGGTCCCGGTGCACCTGGCCGGGGTGTTCAAGTCCATCCACCAGGGTCTCACCGGCAAGCGGATCCCCTTCGGCCGAACCCCCAAGGTGAGCGGCCGCACGGCGGCCCCGGCCTGGGCGGTCCTCTCCATCTGGGTGATGACGCTCTGGTGCGTCGTCTCGGTCGGGGTGGCTGTGGCCACCGGCCGGTGGATCAACGCCACCGGGGCGGCTGTCACCGGGGCGGCACTCGCGTACGCGGCGGTGGCCTTCATCGGCCTCCGGGAGGGGGGTGAGGACATCAGCCGGATGAGGCCGGGGCTGCGGCCCCGGGCCAGCGGGCCTCGACGCCGGCTCCAGCCGATGGCGTAAGCGGTTCCCTAGGATGGCGGCATGCCTCTCGACGCCACCGCGCTCCGTTCCAGCCTGCGGGCGGCCCGATTCACCGTCGACGCCGTCCTGGACAGGATCGGCGAGGAGGGGCAGGCCGGCCTCGGCCGCAACTGCACGGTTCCGGCCGACGTGGCCCTGGGCGAGGCCACGGATCCGCTGGCGACGCTGATCAGGCTGTTCATACTCCAGCAGGTGCTCCCGGAGCGGCAGGTGCGCGCCGCGTTGGACCTGACACCGCTCCTCGACGCCGGGTACCTGGCGCGCGATGCGGACGGCATCAGGGCGGGGGTCGACATCCGGCCCTACGGTTCTCCCGACGACGGTGCGACGGGGTGGATTGTGGCCGATCCGACGCCCGGAATGGACGGGCGGACCGAGCCCACCCGGCCGGACTATGTGCTCGGCGTCTCGCCGGCGTCGACCACGCTGGCCCAGCTCACGATGCGCCGCACCGTCGGCTCCGTCCTTGACCTGGGGACGGGGTGCGCGGTCCAGTCCCTCCATCTCGCCCGGCACGCCTCGCGCGTGGTGGCCACCGACGTGAACCCCCGGGCCCTTGAGCTGGCCCGCCTCACCGCCGCTCTCAACGAGGTTGTGGTGGACATCCGTGAGGGGTCGCTCTACGAGCCGGTGTCCGGCGAGCGCTTCGACCTGATCGTGTCCAATCCGCCGTTCGTGATGAGCCCACCCAGCGAGGAGGCCAGCACCCTGGCCTACCGGGAGACCAACTTCGAGGGTGACTCGCTGGTGGAGCAGCTGGTCCGTGGGGCTGCTGCCCACCTCAACCCTGGAGGCAGCCTCCAGCTGCTCACCAACTGGGCCATCCTGGGGGACTCCTGGGAGGAACGGCTGGCCGGGTGGGTGCCGGAGGGGTGCGACGCCTGGGTGATCGAGCGCGAGCGCCTCGACATCTTCTCCTACATCGAGATGTGGCTGACCGACGCAGGGCTGTCCGGCTCGCCCCGGTGGCGCGCGGCCTACAACGAGTGGCTGGACTACTTCGAGAGGCTCGGCATCAGGGCCGTCGGCATGGGCTGGATCCTGGTGACCCGCGCGGAGCGTGCCGAGCCGCACGTCCGGTGCGAGAGCTGGCCCCACGCCGTCGCCCAGCCGGTCGGGGACGTGTTCGCCCGGCACGCCGAGGCGGTCACGGCCGCGACACTCCCGCTCGGCGAGCTCCTCGAGACCTCTCCCCGGCTGGTGGGCGTCGACCAGGAGACCATCGGTTCCCCGGGGGCGGAGCATCCCGAGCACATCGTCTTCCGGCAGCGTGGGGGGCTCCGCAGGGCGATCAAGGCGGACACGGCTCTGTCCGCCGTCCTGGGATCCCTCGACGGCGACCTGACGCTGGGTCAGGTGATCAGCGCCGTGGCGCAGGTGCTGGATCTGGACGCCGCCGAACTGGCCGCGGCCGTCGTGCCCGAGGTGCGCGTCGCGCTGCTGGACCAGCTGCTGCGTCCCGACGGCGGGCAGTCCCTGCGCGGCTGACGGGCCCCCGCCGCGACACCCGAGGCTCGGGCCACGTTGACAGCACAGGCTATTGTTCGGAGAGTTTCCCGACCGGAGGGCTGAATCACCCATGGCTGCCAAGCGTCTCGTGATCGTCGAGTCGCCGACGAAGGCGACAAAGATCGCCGGTTTCCTCGGCTCCGACTACATCGTCGAGTCCAGCCGAGGCCACGTCCGCGACCTCCCCACGTCGGCCGCCGAGGTGCCCGCCAAGTACAAGGGCGAGAAGTGGGCGCGCACCGGCGTGGACGTGGACAACGACTTCCGTGCCATCTACGTGGTCTCGCCGGACAAACGCTCCACCATGAAGGACCTGAAGGCCAAGCTCGCCGGAGTCGATGAACTCCTGCTGGCTACCGACGGTGACCGCGAGGGCGAGGCCATCGCGTGGCACCTCATGGACGAGCTGAAGCCGAAGGTGCCGGTCAAGCGGATGGTGTTCCACGAGATCACCAGGTCCGCCATCGAGGAGGCGGTCACCAATCCCCGGGAGCTCGACGTCGACCTGGTCGACGCGCAGGAAACCCGACGCATCCTGGACCGGCTCTACGGCTACGAGGTCTCTCCCGTGCTGTGGAAGAAGGTCATGCCGAGGCTCTCGGCGGGCCGCGTGCAGTCTGTGGCCACGAGGCTCGTCGTCGATCGGGAGCGTGAGCGCATCGCCTTTGTTCCCGCGTCCTACTGGGATCTCGACACCCACCTCGACGCCGGACCGGACGCGGACCCCCGCAACTTTCCGGCCCGGCTCGCCACCGTCGGGGGAGTGCGGGTGGCACAGGGCCGCGACTTCGACGCAGAGGGCCGGCTGACGGCCCAGGACGTCCTCGTCCTCGACGAGGCGTCCGCCCGGGCCCTCGCGGACGCTCTCCGCGCCTCAGCCGTCACGGTGGGGGCGGTCGAGGCGAAGCCCTACACGCGCAAGCCTTACGAGCCGTTCCGCACCACCACGCTGCAGCAGGAGGCCGGCCGCAAGCTCGGGTTCACGGCCCAGCGCGCCATGTCGGTGGCCCAGGAGCTCTACGAGAAGGGCTTTATCACCTACATGCGAACGGACTCCGTGACGCTGGCAGGGCAGGCCATCGCTGCCGCGCGCGCGCAGGTCAAGGAGCTCTTCGGCGAGAGGTACCTCCCCGCGCAGCCCCGGGTCTACACCTCGAAGGTCAAGAACGCCCAGGAGGCCCACGAGGCTATCCGTCCCGCGGGCGACACGTTCCGCCACCCGGACCAGACCGGCCTCGTCGGGGACACCTTCCGCCTCTATCAGCTCATCTGGCGCCGCACCCTGGCCTCCCAGATGGCCGATGCCAAGGGCGAGTCGCTCACCATCCGCATCGACGCGTCCTTCGCCCCCACCGTCGTGGGGGGCTCGGAGGTGACCACCGGTGGTCTGGTCGCGTCGGGGCGCACCATCACCTTCCCGGGCTTCCTCAAGGCCTACGTGCAGGGGGTCGACGACGAGTCCGCCTCCGATGATCAGCAGACGCGCCTCCCGATCCTGACGCAGGGCCAGGGGCTGGAGGTCGCCAGGGTGGAGGCGGCGGGCCACGAGACCCGTCCGCCGGCGCGCTACACCGAGCCGTCGCTCGTGGCGAAGCTGGAGGAGCTGGAGATCGGCCGCCCCTCCACCTACGCCTCCATCATCCGCACCATCACGGCCCGCGATTACGTCTTCAAGAAGGGCTCCGCCCTGGTGCCGACGTGGCTGGCGTTCGCCGTCACCAGGCTTCTGGAGGAGCATTTCTCCGAGCTGGTGGACTACGCCTTCACCGCGCAGCTGGAGGATCAGCTCGACGAGATCGCCTCTGGGAAGGCCAAGCGGCTCACGGTGCTCTCGGAGTTCTACCGCGGGCCTGAGGGCAGCGCGCACCACGGCCTGGAGACGCTGGTGACCGAGCTGGGGGAGATCGACGCCCGTGCGCTCTCCACGTTCCCGTTGCGTGACTCGGGTATCGACGTGCGGGTGGGCCGCTACGGGACCTACGTCGAGTCGTCGGACGGTCGCCGGGCCAACGTCCCCGACGACCTGGCCCCGGACGGTCTGACCGTCGAGGTGGCGGAGGAGCTGCTGAGTAAGCCACTCGACGAGGAGCGCGAGCTGGGCGTGGACGAGGCCTCCGGAAACCTGATCGTGGCCAAGAACGGGCGCTACGGCCCGTACGTCACCGAGGTCCTCCCGGAGGACGCCCCCAAGTCCGCCAAGCCGCGCACGGGTTCGCTGTTCCAGTCCATGTCGCTGGACTCCATGGACCTCCCCACGGCCTTGAAGCTGATGAGCCTGCCCCGCGTGGTGGGTGCGGACGCCGACGGGGTGGAGATCACCGCCCAGAACGGCCGTTACGGCCCCTACCTGAAGCGCGGCACGGACTCCCGCTCGCTGGCCACCGAGGATCAGATCTTCGGCATCACGCTGGAGGAGGCCCTCGCCATCTACGCGCAGCCCAAGACCCGCGGACGTGCCGCGGCGGCGGCGCCCCTGAAGGAGTTCGGGGCGGATCCGGTCTCCGGCAAGCCAGTGGTGCTGAAGTCCGGCCGGTTCGGCCCCTACGTCACCGACGGGGAGACCAACGCCACCCTGCGCCGCGATGACGACCCGGAGGCGATCACGCCCGAGCGCGCGTTCGAGATGATCGCCGAGAAGCGTGCGAAGGGACCCGCGAAGAAGCCCGCCCCGAAGCGGGCCCCGGCGGCCAAGAAGCCCGCCGCGAAGACCGCGGCCAGGAAGCCCGCCGCCCGCACCACGAAGAAGGCGTGACCGCTTCGCCGCCACTAGGGTTGGCGCATGGCTAAGAAGCGTCGCTCCGTGCTCAGGCTGGAGGCCCCCTTCAGTTCGGATCCGCCGCGGCTGACCTCAGAGGCGGTGGGCCTGCCGAGGATCCTGCGCCGGCCGGCCGCGTCCTACACCATGGACGTCACCATCCTCGACGTCGACGACGCCCGTCTGCTGCGGGCGGGGGTGATCGTGGCGCACCGGGTGATCGAGGGCACCGGGGAGTGGTACCTCGCGGCGCAGGGCTGGGCGCCACACCTCCCCGCCGAACAGGTGGAGCCGCTCGGGGCCTCCGGGGACCTGCCGGAGCACTACGCCCGCCTGATCCGGCCGCTCACGCGGCGGGGGGTGCTGGGCCCGTTGGCCGCGCTGCACTGCGAGCGCGACGAGTGGGCGCTGCGTACCAGCGAGGGTCAGGTCGCCGCCGTCGTCCGGGACGAGCGGGTGAGAATCCGGCGCAGTGGCATCACCACCGCCCGCTACCGCGAGATCACCATCACCCCGACTGAGCATCTGACCGGTCAGCAGCGCGAGTTCCTCATCAGCGCGGCGATGGCGGTCAACGCCACCGTCGTGGACCAGTACCCCACCGTCGCGCAGCGGCTGGGCGCGCCCGCAACGGGACTGACGAGCTTCCCGCGGCCGCGGGAGACGCGCCCGGATCCGTCCCTGGAGGAGTACGTCAGCTCGCTCTTCGCCGAGCATCTTCAGGGGATCGTGCGGGCGGATCTGGCGCGCAGAGCCACCTCGTTGGAAGACCTGGGCGATGTCAACGCCCGCCTCTGGGCGTTCGGACGCGACCTCCGCGGGCTGGCGCCGGTGCTCGAGCCCTCGTGGCGCGAGGCCACGGAGCGCTCGCTCGCCGGACTGCCGTACTCATCGCCGGCGGAGGCGGAGAGTCCGCTGCTGGATGTCATCGACGCCCTGGTGGGGGCCGCCCGGGCACCCAGGCTGGGAGACCTGGCGCACAAGCAGGCGGGTGAGCAGCTGTACCATCGCGCCGAGCAGGCCACCCTCATCCTGGCCAACCGGTGCCGCTCCCTCACAGCGGACTCTCCGGATGACCAGTGGCAGGGAGCGCTGCGCGCCGCCGAGCAGCTCGAGGTGGTGGTGGGGGTGGCTGCCCCCCTGTTCCCGAAGGTCGTGACCCGCATTCTGCGCCGGCTCGCGGACGTGACGCAGGAGCTGCGCGGGTGCGCGCTGGGCACGTTCGCTGGAGATCCCGCCCTCGACGGGCTGAGCGCGGCTCAGGCGTTCGCCCTCGGCCGGGACGCCGAACGCAAACGCGCCCTGGTCAAGGCGCGACGCGAGGCGTTCATCGAGCGCTGGCCGGCGCGCGTCGTAGAGGCCCGGAAGCTGATGCTGCGAGCCAAGAAGAAGCAGGCGAAGAAGCGGTGACGGGCGCGTTCATCGTCTTCGAGGGCGGCGACGCGGTGGGCAAGACCACCCAGGTGGAACGCCTGTCGGCCTGGCTGACACAGCGGGAGGCGCCGCACCTGACGACCCGCCAACCCGGCGGGACCCAGGTGGGCAACGAGCTCCGCCGACTGGTGCTGGACCCGGCGATGGGCCATGTGGACGCCCGCGCGGAGGCACTGATGTACGCGGCGGACAAGGCCCAACACGTGCACGAGCTGATCGCACCCGCGCTGGAGCGGGGAGAGACGGTGGTCTGCGACCGCTACGTGGACTCGATGATCGCCTACCAGGGGGCTGGTCGGGCCCTGGACATCGAGGATGTGGCGCGGATCGCATGGTGGGCCGTCGACGGGCTGAGGCCGCATCTGACCGTCCTGCTGGACGCGGATCCCTCGGATGCCGTGGAAGGGCTCTCCGAGAAGGACCGCCTCGAGGGGGCGGGGATCGCCCTCCACCGCCGCGCCCGCCACTTCTTCCTCGATCTGGCCGCTCAGGATCCGGAGCGCTACCTCGTGCTCGACGCCAGGGCCACGCGCGACGAGCTGGCCGGCGCCATCGCGGCACGCGTCGGGGCGCTGCTCGGGTTCGCCTGAGCGAACCGTCTGCGGGCCATGGCAGGATGGCGCCATGGGCGATGTGTTCTCCGAGCTGATCGGGCAGGAGCGCGCCGTCGCCACCCTCCGTCGCGCCGTCGAAGGGCGTAGCCACGCCATGAGCCACGCGTGGCTCTTCGTGGGGCCCCCCGGTTCCGGCAGATCCAACGCCGCGAAGGCGTTCGCAGCGGCCCTGCAGTGCCCCGACGGCGGCTGCGGGCACTGCCAGGAGTGCCGCACCACGCTGGCGGGAGCGCACCCGGACGTCACCCTGTTGCGGACCGAGCAACTCTCCATCGGGGTCGACGAGGTGCGCGCACTCGTGGGCCGCTCCAGCATGGCCCCGGTGAAGAACCGATACCAGATCGTCGTGGTGGAGGACGCGGACCGGATCACCGAGCGAGGCGCGGACGCCCTCCTCAAGGGGCTGGAGGAGCCGGCACCCAGGACGGTGTGGCTCTTGTGCGCGCCCAGCGCGGACGACGTCATCATCACCATTCGGTCGCGGTGCAGAGGCATCAAGTTGGTGACCCCAAGCGACGACGCGGTGGCGGAGCTCCTTGTGTCCCGCGACGCTATCTCCCCGGCGCTGGCGGCGCACGCGGCCCGGGCCGCGCAGGGGCACGTCGGCCGCGCGCGAGTGCTGGCGCGTTCGGAATCGGCGCGGATCAGGCGCCGCGAGATCCTCTCCCTCCCCGGCAAGCTCAACTCCGTCACCGCGTGCCTCACCGCGGCCGAAAACCTGGTCTCCTCCAGCGCGGAAGAGGCGGCCGCGGTCACCGGTGAGCTGGACGCGAAGGAGTTGGCCTCCCTGCAGGAGATGCTGGGCCTCGGCGGACGCGGCGCCAAGCCGCGCAACGCGCAGGCCGCGGTGCGGGACCTTGAGGACCAGCAGAAGGCGCGCGGGAAGCGGCTGCAGCGTGACGCCCTGGATCGTGTGCTCACCGAGCTGACCGGCTACTACCGAGACGTCCTGGTGAGTCAGACGGCCCCTGAGGTGCCACTGGTCAACGCGGACCTGGCGGACGAGATCGAACCGGTGGCGCGCTGCTCCACCCCGGAACAGACGGTCCGAGCCCTGGACGCCATCCTGCAGGCGCGCACGGCATTGGAGGGTAACGTGGCGCCCCTGCTCGCGCTGGAGGCGCTCCTGATCAGCCTCTCGCTCGCTGCCCGGACCTGACGTCGCGGGCGTGTCACCCGGACTGGGCCGCGGTAGTGGTGCCAAGATGAACAGCACGACTGCCCACGGATAGGGGAACTCATGTCCAACAACGATTGGGTCCAGGAAGGCACGCCTCGCGACGAGGAATGGACGGCCGAGCAGGACGAATACGGCGTGCCGGTGGAACCAGCCGAGTGGGATGACTACGCCTCGGAGCAGACCGTGCCCGTCCCCCCCGCCCCGGTCCAGCCGGTCGAGCAGGGCGAGCCGCCGGTGACCGGTGAGGACGGGGACGGCGAGGCCGTTGAGCCCGCCCAGGAGGAGCCCCCTGCGGCCGAGGCGAACCAGCAGCCGGACGAGGAATGGCAGGCGGAGGTGCCGGCGTCGCAGGATATTTCCGCGGGTGAGGGTGCAGACCAGCGTGTCGACGACGAGTGGGCGGCCGACGAAGCCGTCGCGGACTCCCAGGGGCATCAGGTGGTCGATGACAGGGGGGCCGACGAGGAGCCGGTTGTCGAGGAGGGTGTTGCAGAGGAGTCCGTGGTCGAGGATGAGCCGGTTGTCGAGGACGAGGCCGCAGCCGAGGAACCCGTAGCTGAGGAAGCCTTCGCAGATGGGCCCGTTGTCGAGGATGAGCCCGTTGTCGAGGAGCCGACCGTCGAGGAGGCGCCCGTCATCGAGGAGGCGCCCGTCATCGAGGAGGCGCCCGCACCTGTGGGGGCGTTCGGGCGCCCGGCGGATCGCGAACCTCTGAGCGAGGACGATGCCGAGTCGACGAGGGCCATGCCCATGCTCGCCGGCGGGGCTGCCGGAGCCGCCGGGACGGCCAGCGCCGCTCCTGGAGCTGCAGCCGTGGCGGGCGCCGCCACGCTCGCAGGGCTGTATCGCGCAGACCGCGATCGTGCCGAGGAGACTCGCGTGATCGACGGCGCGCAGCGTCAGACCTATGACGATGAGCTCGCGGAGGAGGAGCGCCAGGCTCACCAGTTGAGGGCGGACAAGGAGGCCCGCAACCAACGCCTGGGGCTGGTCCAGACCTCGGACGCCAATGCTGTCCGTGACCCGAGCCCGGTCCGCCGCCGCGGCGTCGGGCACTTCGGCAGCTTCGGTCTCTTCGTGCTTCGGCTCGTCACCGCCGTGATCATCGGTGTGGTGGGTTATCAGGTGCTCAGCGACATCGATGCCACCGCCGAGTTCCTCGGCGCAACCCTCCTCCCAGAGCCGCGGCTGGTGGCGTGGATCGTCGGATTCGGGCTTGCCGTGCTCGCTGTGCTCCTTGTCATCGGGCTCGCCGTGCGGGTGGCGGGCCTCCTGTTGGCCGTGGTGGCCGTCGGGTCGCTGGTCTTCATCCGTTGGGGCCAGTTCAGCCCCTTCGTCGCCGGCATGGAAGGGTTCCTGGGGGACCACGACCTCCTCCTGGCCGCCGTCGGCATCCTCTTCTTCTCCCTGGGGGGCGGGCGTTGGGGTATCGACGGTGCCTTCGTCAAGGCGAGGGAGACCGCCCGGGAGGCGAAGCACTGACCGCCGGGCACGGAGCCGGAGGCCACCGCCCGAGCGCTTGGGCCGGTCACTAGGCTGTGGGCATGGCACGGGTGATGGCCGTCGCCTTCGAGCGGTACGGCCAACTGCACTACCTCGACCCAGGGGACCTTCACTACGCGGTGGGAGACTGGGTCCGGTTCCCCACGCCCGACGGCGAGGAGGTGGCCCAGTGCGTCTGGGCGCCGGAATCCGTGGCCGAAGGCTTCGAAGGGCTCCCCGTCTGCCCCGGTCCCGCCACCGCGTCGGACCTTGATCGTGACCGGGCGAACCGGCGGATCCGCACAGAGGCGGCAGGCATCGCCAAGTCGCTGATCGCGAAGCACCGGCTGCCGATGAAGGTGGTGGGTGTCGACTTCCTGGACCGTTCGGCGGATTTCGACCGCATTGTCGCGGTGTACTACACGGCACCCCACCGGGTGGATTTCCGCAACCTTCTGGGGGATCTGGCGCGGGCCCTGGATGCGCGGATCGATCTGCGGCAGGTGGGTGCCCGCGATGCCGCCCGGCTGATCGGTGGAGTGGGCAGTTGTGGTCGTGAATTCTGCTGCACCACCTTTCTCACGGACTTCGAGCCGGTGTCGATGCGTCTTGCCCGCGTGCAGGGCCTGCCGCCCAACCCCCTGCAGATCTCGGGCGCGTGCGGGCGGCTGATGTGCTGCCTGAAATACGAACACCCGCTGTATGTGGACTTCATCCAGCGCGCACCTGCCGTCGGGGAGCAGGTGAGCGTCGACGGGAACCCCGGAGTTGTCACAGGTCACAGCGTGACCGAGCAGATGGTCACGGTGCGCCACGGCGGCGGTGAGATCGTGCGTTGCCCGCTGGAGTCGGTCTGTTCGACGGCGCGTGGGCGCAGCGCCTTCGCTCAGGGGTCGGCCGGGAAGGGTGCGGATGAGTAGGAGAGTCAACCTCGTCCAGGCGGTGCTCGGGATGATCGCCCTGGCCCTGGTGGCCACCCTGTTCATGGGCGGCTTCGTGGGGGGCACCAACAGGGACGAGCCTGCCTCGCCCAACACGCCAGGGCCCGCCACGCCGTCGGCGATGGATCCCGGTGCACGGATGCCGGGTGTGCCGGAGCGGCCCATCGCGGAGCATGAGACATTCCCGCCCAAGCCCGGGCAGAACGAGGACAGGCTCCTGGACTACCAGCCGTCGGCAGAACCGGCGGTGGATCTCCTCCCCTCGGCCGGGGACCTCGAGGCATACGCCAGCCAGGTGGTGGACTGGGCCTTGTGCGACGACGGCTCCGGCGGGCAGTGCGCCACCGTGAAGGTGCCCCTGGACTGGGAGAACCCGGCCGGGAAGGCCATCGAGATCGCGGTGCGCCGGGTGGTCGACGGTGACTCCTCCCGGGGCCCCCTCTTCGTCAACCCCGGCGGCCCCGGCTTCGGCGGACAGGACTTTGCGCAGCGCCTCGCCGGGAGGTGGACCAACTTCGACGCCATCGGATGGGATCCCCGCGGCACGGGGGAGTCGACCTCCGTGGTCTGCGGCACCCTGGAGCAGACCGACGAGATCATGGAACTCGACGCGAGCCCCGACGACGAGGCCGAGGATCTCGCGCTGCAGCAGGGCGCCGTGGACTTCGCCCAGCAGTGCAGGGACAGCTCGGGGGAGTTGCTGGACCACATCACCACCATCGACGTCGTGCGGGATCTGGACCTCCTGCGTCACCTCCTGGGCGCCGAGAAGCTCAACTACGTCGGGGTCTCCTACGGCACGTATGTGGGCGCGATGTACGCGCAGTTGTTCCCGGGGTCGGTCGGCCGGCTCGTGTTGGACGCGGCTGTGGACATCACCGGCGAGGGGGACATTCCTCAGACGCAGGGCTTTGAGCGGGCGATGGGCAACTTCACGCAGTGGTGTGCCGGATCGGAGCTCTGCAGCCTCGGGGACGACCAGGCCGAGATCACCGACGGCATCGACGACTTCCTCACGGGCCTGGACTCGGCGCCCCTGCAGGTGGAAGGGCGCCTCCTCACCCAGACGATGGCGGCCACCGGCATCGCCTTGTACCTCTACGAGGACGAGGAGGCGTACCGAAGCCTGGACCAGGTGATCGCCAATGCCATGGCGGGAGACGGGGAGGCTCTGCTGTACTCCGCGGACCTCCTCAACGGGCGTGGGCCCGCCGGCTACGACACGATCGCCTACGCGTTCCCCGCCATGGTGTGCGCGGACGCCGCGGACGAGGGCGTCGCCCCCGTGCCGCAGGAGTGGCGCGACACCTTCGACGAGGCGCCCCTCATGGCGCCCCACATGGGGATGGGCTACACCTGCCAGCTGTGGACGGCCGAGCCGGCGCCACAGATCAGGATCACCGCCCCAGGAGCGCCGCCCATCCTCGTGGTGGGCACCACAGGGGACTCGGCCACTCCCTACGAGCAGGCCCAGTCCATGGCGGGGCAGCTGGAATCCGGCACGCTGCTGACCCTCGACGGGGCCGGCCACGGGGCCGTCACTGGAGACAACGGATGCATCGCCGAAGCCGTCGACGCCTACCTGTATGACGGTGTGGCCCCCGAGGAGGGCACAACCTGCTCCTGAACGGGAGGGTCTGCACGCTTTGCCGCGGGGAAGCGTCGCCGGTATAGTTCCAGCTTGCCGCCGCCCTAGCTCAGTTGGTAGAGCGACGCTCTCGTAAAGCGTAGGTCACGGGTTCGATTCCCGTGGGCGGCTCCAGCGCCAGGCCCTGATCCCCGGATCGGGGCCTTCGTGCTTCCTGACGCGGGCTCCCCGGGTCTGAGGGCAGCACGGCGGTGGGAATCGCTAGAGTTCCGCCCATGGCCCAGTTCGATCTCCCCCTCGACTCCCTGCGCACCTACCAGCCCGACGTGCCCGAATCGCCGCGCTTCGACGAGTTCTGGTCATCCACGCTCGCTCACGACGAGCCCGTGGCGCTGCTCGAGGAGGCGCTGATCGACAACCGGCAGGCGCTGATCGACACCTACGACCTGACGTTCACCGGCTTCGGGGGCGCACCCGTCAGGGCGTGGCTGCACGTTCCCGCCGGCGCCAGCGGCCCGCTGCCCACCGTCGTGCGCTACCACGGGTACTCGGTCTCGCGCGGCATGCCGCTGGCCCCGGTGTTCGCCGCCGCCGGGTACGCGCAGTTCGACCTCGACAATCGGGGGCAGGGCTGGCACTCCGCGAGCGTGTTCGAGCGGACCCCGGATCCGGACGTGGCGGCGGGGGAGTTCGGCCCGGCCGGCCCCATGACGAAGGGCATCTCATCTCCGGAGACGTACTACTACCGCCGGCTCATCACCGACGCGGTGCGGATGCTTCAGCTGGCCGCCGGCCACCGGCTCGTGGACGCGTCCCGGCTGTTCGTCGCCGGAGGATCGCAGGGCGGCTACCTGACGCTCGCCGCCGCGGGGTTGGCGCCGTCGGTGGGGATCAGCCTGGCCGGCGCCATGCCGGACGTGGCGTTCATGTGTCACATCCGCAGGGCGGTGGGGCTCACCGACGACGCCCCGTTCTCCGACATCGCCCGCTTCATCAGGGCGGCCCCGCACCTGGAGGACGCGGTGTGGGAGACGCTTGGCCACTTCGACGGGGTGTCGTTCGCGCGGCGGGCCGAATGCCCGGCGCTGTTCTCGGTGGCGCTGGCAGACACCATCTGCCCCCCGTCGACGGTCTTCGCGGCGCACAACGCCTACGGGGGGCCGCGCGAGATGGTCGTGTATCCGCACAGCGGCCACGAGGGTGGCCAGGACGTCCAGGTGTGGCGCCAGCTCGGCTGGCTGCGCGAGAGCCTGAGAGAGGCCGGCGTGCCCGATCTCTTCGGCGACCATCCGGACCGCTTCGCGGACCCGACGCACCGTCGCTTCCTCGTCGACCACCGCCGGGCCCTGCTCGACTTCTACCAGCCGGAGGTCTGCCTGCCCTCCGGTGGATTCGCCTGGATCGGCAGCGACGGACGCGCGATGCCGGAGATGGGGGCGCAGCTGTTCATCGGTGCCCGGATGATGCACGTCTTCTCGCTGGCCGCCCTGGAGGGTCGCCAGGGCGCCCGCGAGGTAGTCGAGCACGGGCTGGACTTCTACCTCGACGGCCCGGGCCGCGATCCTGAGTTCGACGGATGGGTTCCCGTCGTGGGCGGTGACCAGCCGCAGGACCGCAAGGAGCTCTACGGCACCGCCCAGTTGCTGCTCGCCGCCAGTACGGCCACCGCCGCCGGCTTCAGCAGAGGGCGTGCTCTGCTGGACGCTGTCTCGGCCGTCATCGACCGCCACTTCTGGCGCGAGGAGGACGGGATCTGCGTGGAGGGCTACGACCGCACGTTCACCCAGCTCGACGAGTACCGGGGCCAGAACGCCAACATGCATCTCACCGAGGCATATCTGGCCGCCTACGAGGCCACAGGGGAGGCCACCTACCTCACCCGGGCGACGTCCATCGCGCGGCGCATCGCCGCCCAGGCGGCCGGCCAGGAGGAGGGCGCGTGGCGGCTGCCCGAGCACTTCACCGCAGACTGGGAACCCGACAACCAGTACAACGCAGAGGATCCGCGGCACGCCTTCAGGCCCTACGGCTCCCAGCCCGGACACTGGCTGGAGTGGACCAAGCTGCTGCTCCAGCTCAGGGGCCTCGGCGTGGACGAGTCGTGGTTGCTGCCCGCCGCGGCCGCCTTGTTCGACGGGGCGGTGCGGGACGCGTGGAGCGAAGGCTTCGTCTACACGGTGGACTGGGACGGCTCCACCGTGGTGGAGGAGCGGTTCTTCTGGGAGGTGGCCGAGGCGATGGGCGCGGCGCGTTACCTGTGGCTCGCCACCGGGGACGTCTCGTACCAGGAATGGTACGAGCGGTTCTGGCGCTTCGCCGACCGGCACTTCGTGGACCATGAGCTGGGCAGCTGGCACTCGGAGCTCGACCGCAGCCTCGTGCCGGTGACCCACACCTGGGAAGGCAAGCCGGACCTCTACCACGTCTACCAGGCCACCCTGTACGCTTCACTGCCGGCAGATCAGGGCTTCGCCGCGTGGCTCACTTCAGCCGAATCGACCGCCCTGGCTTAGGAGACTCCCGGCATCACCGCTGGAGGGGGCCTTGTAGGCTGGTCATCGCTTCCCCGATCCGGGGTACGTCAAGGAGGAACACCGTGTTCGACTGCGCCATCATCGGGGCCGGCCTGGCAGGGCTGGTCGCCGCGCAATACCTCACGGACCGCGGGCTGAACGTCACCGTCCTCGAGGGGCGAAACCGCGTGGGCGGCCGCGTCGAGAACAAGGTGCTGAGTGACGGCTCCTACGTGGAGCTTGGCGGCCAGTGGATCGGCCCCGGCTTCGACGAGCTCGTCGAGATCATCGACTCGCTGGGCCTCGAGACCATCGGCCTCCCCGCCCGAGGCAACCTGGTGGTCCGCCTGCGCGGACAGGCCCTGCAGGTGCCGTCGAAGGAGGACACCCCGGCGCTGACCCCGTTCGAGGTCTCTGATCTTGGGCAGGGCCTGCTGCGGCTGCGTCGCCTGGCCGAGCGGCTCCGCGACGACCCGGCCTGGCGCAAGGCCAACGACGTCTGGCTCAAGCAGGATCTCCGCCGGTGGGTCACCACCAACCTGCGGACCCATGGCGCGCAGCGGCGCTTCGGAGAGGTGTACGCCGCGGCGTTCGGGCCCATGCCGAAGGACGCCACGCTCGTTGAGGGTCTGCATCAGGTCAACTCCGGGCCGGATCTGGAATCCATGCTGGCCAGCAATGGCGGGCTCCATCAGCAGCGCGTGCAGGGGGGCATGGCCGCCGTGGCAGAGGCGCTGGCCGCCCGGCTGGGCGATGTGGTGCGGCTCGATGCCGAGGTGACCATGGTGGAGCACGCTGAGCGTTCTGCCAGGCTCAGGCTCGCCAACGGTCAGCAGGTAGAGGCCCGGCAGGTGATCTCCACCCTGCCGCCGAGGCTCGCCGTCGCGCTGCCGCACCAGCCGGCGCTGGCGGCGTGGCGCGCGGAGGCCGCGGACAAGGTGGCTCCCGGCAATGTGATCAAGGCCTTCCTCATCTACTCGCGCCCCTTCTGGCGCGAGTTGGGCTACTCCGGTCAGTCCAGTGCCGACGAGGGCGCGGTGCGGGTCACCTTCGACACCACGTCGGACAACTCCGAGCGCGGGCACCTGATGGGCTTCTTCGAGGGCGCCGACGCCGACAGCCTGTCGCGCCGCTCAGTCACGTTGCGTGAGCGGGCCTTCGTGGATTCTGTCGTGCGCACGTTCGGTGACGTGGCCGCGTTCCCACTGTCCTACATCGAGCGTGACTGGTCCGCGGAGAGGTTCACCGGCGGCTGCCACGGCGCGCACTTCGCGCCCGGCGTCTGGACCACCAACGGACCCGTCCTCGCCGAACCCGAAGGGGTTCTGCACTGGGCGGGGGCCGAATACGCCACCCGCTTCAACGGGTACCTGGAGGGTGCGGTGCGCTCGGGCCGCGAGGTGGCAGCCGTTGTCGCCCGGAACCTCGCCTGACGCACGGCTCGGCCGGCTGCGCCTGGTGGCGCAGGGCCTGATCACGCGGCCGTTCGGCACGCCCGCCGACGCGGTGGCCGCGCTCGGTGCCATGCAGGGCCAGGACCTGCCCGGGGTGCTGGCCTCGGCCGCTCTGCGGACGCCGCTGGGCATCGAGGCCGTGCTGTCGGACGTCGCTGAGGGACGGCTGGTGCGGGGATACCCCATGCGGGGCACCGTCTTCCTCCTCCCCGCTGCCGACGCTGCCTGGATCACCGAGCTCTGCGCCCGTCCAGCGATGCGCGCGGCCTCCGCCCGCAGCCACCAGTTGGAACTCGACGAGGCGCAGATACTCCACGCCCGCGACCGCGCGACCGAGGCGCTGGACGCCGGCCCGATGCCAAGGGCCGCGCTCTTCGACCACTGGGAGGCCCACGGGCTGAGGCCCAAGGGCGGCCGCGGCTACCACCTGCTGTTCCACCTCATTGCCGGCGGGACGCTCTGCTACGGGCCGTGGAACGGCGCGGATCAGGATGTCGTTCTTGCCGCCCGCTGGCTGCCCGCGGGGTCGTCGCTGGAGTCGCGGTTCAACGGGGATCGGGTCGCCGCAGTCGCCGAGCTGCTGCGCCGGTACCTGACCAGCCATGGTCCCGCCACCATCCGGGACTTCGCGTGGTGGACGAAGTTGGGGCTGGGGGAGATCCGCTCGGCACTGCCGCTGGTGCTGGGTGACCTGGAGGGCGAGGCAGGGGGGCAGGAGGCCAGCCACTGGCGCCCAGGCCTGGTGGAGGAGGCCGCGGAGCTGGGGCGCCGGGCGTCGGCGCCGCTCCTGCTGCCGGGCTTCGACGAGTTTGTGCTCGGGTATCAGGACCGCCTGTTCGCGCTGACCGCTGAGGAGCACCACCAACTGGTGCCGGGCAACAACGGGGTGTTCAAGAAGTCGATCGTGGCCAGCGGTCTGGTCCGCGGCATCTGGACCCGCGCAGGCCGGCCTGGGGCTCGCAGGCTCGAGACGGTGGAGTTCACCGCTCTCAGCCCCACGGTGCGCAGGCAGCTGGCGGTCCGCTTCGCGGCCTTCCCCTTCGTCGCCCCCTGACCCCCCGGACACAGCGGGAGGGCGACGCGTGATGCGTCGCCCTCCCGCTGACAGTGCCGCTCGATCAGATGGCGGCCGACCCCTTCTCGCCGGTGCGGATCCGGACGATCTCGTCCACCGGGGTGGACCAGACCTTGCCATCGCCGACGGCTCCGGTGCGGGCGGCCTTGGAGATCACGTCGATGACCTCCTGCGCCTCGTCATCCTCCACGACGACCTCGATCTTGGCCTTCGTGATGAAGTCGATGGTGAACTCGGCTCCGCGGTAGAACTCCTTGTGGCCGCGCTGGCGGGCGTAGCCGGAGCATTCGGTGACGGTCATGCCGGCCACGCCGTGCTGCGCGAGGGCGATCTGAACCTGGGTCAACATGGTGGGCTGAACGATTGCCGTGACGAGCCTCATGCCTGCACGTCCTCTCGGGGGATGGGAACGATCAGCGTCTGCCGAACGCCGTAGGTGGAGTAGCCGACAGCGCTGAGGTCGTAGCCGGTTTCAGCGTGCTCGACGGTGTCGATGCCCTGGGTCTCGGCTGCCTCGGGCACCCGCAGGCCCATGGTCTTGTCCATCACCTTGGCGATGGCGAAGGTGACCACGAAGGAGTAGATCATGACGACCACCGCACCGAGCGCCTGGCGCCACAGCTGGTCGACCCCACCGCCGTACAGGAGGCCGGCCACACCGGCGGGGGAGTCCGGGTCGGCCAGGAAGCCGATGGCCAGAGTGCCGACCAGGCCACCCACGAGGTGGACGCCCACGACGTCGAGCGAGTCGTCGTAGCCGAACTTGCTCTTCAGGCCGATGGCGTAGGCGCAGGCCGCGCCGGCAAGCAGACCGATGACGAGGGCGCCCAGGGGGCTGACGGAGTGGGCGGCGGGGGTGACACCGACGAGGCCCGCCACGATGCCGGATGCGGCGCCGAGGCTGGTGGCGTGTCCGTCACGCAGGCGCTCCACCAGGAGCCAGGCGAGCATCGCCGCGGCGGCGCCTGCCAGGGTGTTGATCCAGGCCACACCGGCCATCGCGTTGGCGCCCAGCGCCGAGCCCGCGTTGAACCCGAACCAGCCGAACCACAGCAGGCCGGCGCCGAGCATGACGAGGGTCAGGTTGTGGGGGCGCATGGGGGTGCGTCCGAAGCCCATCCGCGGGCCGATCGCGATGGCCAGGGCCAGCGCCGCGGCGCCCGCGTTGATGTGGATGGCGGTACCGCCGGCGAAGTCGATGGCCTGGATGCTGTTGGCGATGAAGCCGCCCTTCTCAGCGGTTCCGCCGTCGAAGCTGAACACCCAGTGGGCTGCGGGGAAGTACACCAGCAGCGCCCACACGGCGGCGAAGACCGCCCAAGCGGAGAACTTCATGCGGTCCGCGACCGCGCCGGAGATGAGGGCCACCGCGATGATGGCGAAGGCCGCCTGGAAGCCGGCGAAGACCATGGCCGGCACCGTGAAGGTGGCGAGCTCGGGATCCATCATCCCTTGGAGGAAGAGGAACTCCAACGGGTTGCCGATGAAGCCGCCGATGGAATTGCCGAAGGCCATGGAGTAGCCGACGATCACCCAGAGGACGCCGACGATGCCCATCGTCGTGACCGACATCATGAGCATGTTGAGCACGCTCTTGGCGCGGACCATGCCGCCGTAGAAGAACGCGAGACCGGGGGTCATGAGGAGCACCATGGCGGCGCTCACCAGGACCCAAGCGGTGTCGCCTGCACTGATTTCGAGAACTGTCATGCCGCAAAGCTTGCAGGGCGCCTATTTCGGCGGGTTCGTCGCAGCGTAACGGTTGAGTTAGGGAAATCCCGGCCGACGTATCGATCGGGTGTCGGCGAGTTACCGTCGCGTTAAGGCCGTCGTCGCACGTTGTCCAGGTGGACTGATGAGAAGTCACCTTCGGCCAGATCTGCCCACTCGCCGTCGAGGGTGAAGGTGCTGAAGGCCGAGGTGGGGAACCAGCACTGCGCCTGGTCCGCCTCAGCCCGGTTGCTGGCGAAGGCCAGCTCAGCGACGAGGCTGGGGATGGTGGGTGCGTGCCCCACGACGAGCAGACCGGTGACGTCGGGGTCCGTTTCGCCGATCCGCTGCAGCATCGTCTCGGTCCCCTGGTAGTACAGGGCGTCCTGGAACTCGGCGGGGACGTCCAGCCCGAGGGCCGCGAACGTCTCACGCGTGCGCTGTGAGGTCGACACGAGGGCGTACTGCAGGCCGAGCTCCCGCAGCTCCCGGCCCGCCTCCTGGGCGTCCTGAACCCCGCGCGGCATGAGGCGGCGGGCCTTGTCGCCGCCAGCATTGTTGGATTCCGTCTTCGCGTGGCGCATCAGCACGAGTCGTCGCATGCGCCGAGCCTACGCCGCCGCGCAACGGCGGGCGCGCCCCTCCGTCAGGGTTTCACCGCGACAATCAGGTCGCGCTTGATGGACGAGTCGACGCGATGGCCGAACCGCTCCCAGGCGCCGCCGGTGCGCACCACGAGGCCGGCCTCTGACAGCATCGCAGCGAGGTCGTCGCGGGACAGACCGAAGGTGTTCCAGCTGAGCCCCAGCGCGCCGCCGTGCATCAGCTGCCCTGCCCAGACCGGGAGGGCCTCGCGGAGCAGGCCGGCGGGGGAGCGGTCCCGCTTGCCGGAGACGCCGCGGACGTCCGTCGTGGAGCCATGGGCGATGCCGTAGGGGGCGTCGGTGACGATGGCGTCGAACTTCTTCCTGCCGAAGAGGGTGGCGGACTCGCGGGTGTCGCCGACGAACGAGGTGACATGCAGCGTTGCCCCGTCGGTCCTGATCTCGGCGTCGAAGCGCCTGCTGACAGCCTTGCCATCGCGGCGCACGGGGGTGGTCTCAGTGGTGTGCTTGAGGCGCTTCCGGCGAAGGTAGGTGGTGTAGAAGGAGGCCATCTGCTCAAACGCCTTGGCATCACCTTCGACGCCGTAGGCGTCGTGGCCGAACAGCAGCGCCGTGGACAGCGTGGTGCCGCGCCCGGCGAGGGGATCAAGGATCTGGCGGGGCCCGGTGGGCTGGCGGGTGACCGCTGCAAGGGTGACCCCCAGCAGGAGGTGCGTGAACTGCTCGTTGGTCTTGCCCTGATACTTCGGGATGGTGACCAGGTCGTCGTCGAGGGCGAAGGTCCGGGGGAGCGCGATGGGCCGCAGCAGATCACCCGAGGACTCGAACAGGGCGAAGCACGCCGACTGCCTGGCGACGGTCTCCAGTTGGGCCTCGCCGAGGTCCGGGGCCTCGAAAGACAGGTAGCCGACCCCCGCCACCTCGGTGTCTGCGATGTCCTCAGCGAACGGGGCCGTCAGCTCGAGCTCGGCCGCCGT
This sequence comes from Tessaracoccus sp. MC1679, assembly GCF_014164775.1. Lineage (GTDB taxonomy): Bacteria > Actinomycetota > Actinomycetes > Propionibacteriales > Propionibacteriaceae > Arachnia. The sequence goes on along the minus strand of NZ_JACJGB010000002.1, from coordinate 232,410 downwards.
CAGCGGCCCGGACTCGCCGCCGTAGACACGATTGGCCGAGGGCATGCGCAACATGAGGTAACGAGGCATTGGCACATTCTCCCACGCCCACCAGGGGTCGCCGCCACCGCGCAGAAAAGCCCCGCCGTGGCGGGGCTTCTCGAGGTTCTGGTCAGGCCAGGTTCACGTGGTGATGCTCGTACGGAGTGCCCTTGGCGCGCTCGAACGACGCCGCGACCTCGGCCTCCGCGTCCTCGCGGTTGGTCCACGTGGCGCCCTCGACCGACTTGCCCGGCTCCAGGTCCTTGTAGACCGAGAAGAAGTGCTCGATCTCCAGCAGCATGTGCTCGGGGACGGAGGACAGGTCAGTGATGTGCTTGCTGCGGGTGTCTGCCGTGGCCACGCACAGGACCTTGTCGTCGCCGCCCATCTCGTCGGTCATGCGGAACATCGCCACGGCGTAGCACTCGATGAGACAACCCGGGAACGTAGGCTCCGCGCCGATCACCATGGCGTCCAGCGGATCCCCGTCCTGGCCGAGGGTGGCCTCGACGAAGCCGTAGTCGTAGGGGTACTGGGTGGAGGTGAAGAGGGTCCGGTCCAAGCGGATCCGGCCCGTGTTGTGGTCCATCTCGTACTTGTTCTTGGTGCCCTTGGGGATCTCCACAGTCACGTCAAACAGGATCCGGCGTCCAGGGTCCACCGGGATGAGGCCGACGGGTGCGTCTTCGCTCACTGGGGCACTCCTATAGTTGAAGGTGATGCCCGCAGGTCACTGGGGCAGCTACCCCTGCAGGATACAGGCTCGGAGGACACCTTGCGGACACGCACGAGGACGGTTCAGGCGGTGCTCGCCTGGCTTCTCGTCGGCCTGTTGCTGGCCGGGGGGTTCTCGGTCGCGGTGGTGCATCAGCCGTTGCTGACGGCCATCGGCGTACTGCGCAGTGGCGCCCCCAGCTCCGTCCCCCCCACCCTGTTCTCCCCGTCGCCGACTCCCAGCCCGGAGGTGGACGCCGCGGGCACGGGGCTGGCCGACGCGGCCGACCTTCCACCGGTGGGGGTGCTGCCGGACCGCGCCACCCTCGACGCCCGCCTCGCGGGGCTGGATCGTTCACGACTCGTCGGGGTCGACGGGGGAGCCGTCCAGATCGCCTGGGAGGTGGTCGACGTGGCTACCGGCGAGGTGGTGGGCGCCGCCACCGAGACCACACCCCTGATCCCCGCGTCCAACACCAAGACGCTCACCACCCTGGCCGTGATGAACGCCTTCGCAGGCGACGAGCGCTTCGCCACCACCGTCGTCCAGCCTGCGCCGGGGCAGATCGTGCTCGTCGGAGGTGGGGATCCGATGCTGCTGAGCGAGCCGGCCGATCCGGGCAGCTACCCCCAGCCGCCCACCACGCAGCAGCTGGCAGCCGACACCGCCGCCGCGCTCAAGGCGGCAGGCCAGACCAGCGTCACCCTCGGCTTCGACGCCTCGCTCTTCGAGGACTCCGGCTGGAACGAAACCTGGCCGGCAGGCTACCGCGACCAGGTCACGCAGCTCTCGGCCCTCTGGGTGGACGAGGGGCGAACCGGCGGACCGCGCAGCCGAACCCCCGCCGTCGACGCCGCGACACTGTTCGCCGCGCAGCTCACAGCCGCCGGCGTCACCGTCACCGGCACGCCCACCCAGGCCACGGCCACCGGCACTGAGCTGGCAAGGGTGGAATCGCTTCCCGTCCACGTCCTCGTCGAGACCGCGATGAACCGCTCCAACAACTCCTTCACCGAGGTGCTCGGCTTCCAGCTCGCGCTCGCCACCGGCCACCCGTCCACCTTCGCCGGGTCGGTGGCGGCCATCGAGGAACAGCTCACCGCACTGGGGCTGTGGGACGACGGGTCCGTCCTGCGTGACGCCTCAGGGCTGTCGCGGAGCAACCTGGTCACGGCCCACATGCTGGCCGCGGCCCTCCGCGCGATGAGCACTGACGCCAGGCTGTCGGTGATCCTCGACGGGCTCCCGACGGCCGGCGTCACCGGCACCCTTGCTGACCGCTTCACCGACGAGGTCTCGCGCCCAGCGCGTGGGGTGGCCCGGGCGAAGACCGGCACCCTCTCCTTCGTGTCCGCCCTCGCCGGCACCACACTGACCTCGGACGGCCGCCAGGTCACCTTCGCCTTCCTCATCAACGGCCCCCCGGACGGCTTTTCGGCCAAGCTGTGGGCGGACCAGGCGACGGGCGTCGTTGCGGCCTGCGGCTGCTGATGGAGCACGCCCCGATCGTGAACTGGTCCCTGGCGCAGCGCGCCGCGACGGTGACAGCGGGCACGCTGCCGCGGGTGACCCGTCCGGAGGCCGAGCAGCTGGTGGCCGATCTCCGGGTGACCGCCCACCGGGCGGGGCGGCTCGCCGCGCGCTATCTCGGGCTGGACAGCGTCGGCGCCGAGGTGGTCACGGTGGTGGACTGGGCCGGGTGGGCTCGGGCCGTCCGGTCGATGACCGACGGCGCCGTGACAGAGCTCGGTCTGCCTGCGCGGCCCCCGCATCCGCTCAACGCGCTGAGGGGGCTGGGCAACGGGCTGGCCGCCGGGTTGGCGCTGGGCGCCGTGAGCCGCCGCATGCTGGGCCAGTACGACGCCTTCACGGGCACCCGGGCCCTCTATCTCGTCGCCCCCACCGTCGTGGCACATGAGCGGAGCCATTCGTTCGTGCCCCGTGACTTCCGGTTGTGGATCGCCCTGCACGAACAGACCCACGCCCTCCAGTTCCAGGCCGCGCCATGGCTGCGCGATCACCTGAGGTCGTTGATGGCACGGCTGGCCGCCGACGACGCGAACCTGCTCGAGGCCCTTGCCGGGTGGCGCTCGACCGGTGAGGCCGCAGCCCTGCTGACGTCGACGAAGGGTCGCGCGGACCTGGCCGCCCTGACGGCGGCGATGACGTTCCTGGAGGGCCACGCCGATCACGTCTCGGACCGGGCTGGCCGGGGCCAGGTGAAGACCGTGGCGGCCCTGCGGCGGGCGTTCCGCCGGCCGAAGAGCACCACCGTCCTCAGCCGCCTCGTCGGGTCGCTCAGCAAGAACGCCCAGTACCGCGACGGCCTGGCGTTCTGCACCGCGGTGTACCGGTCGCGGGGAAAGCAGGCGCTGGCCCGGGCGTTCGAGTCCGCGGAGGCGCTGCCCACCCCGTCCGAGATCGCAGATCCGGGCGCGTGGATGCGCCGGGTCCATGGCTAGGCGCGAGCTCGGGCCGGCCGCGCTGCGGGTGGCCCACGCCGTCGCCGATGCCCTCCCTGACTCGCCGGTGATCGTCGGCTGCTCGGGTGGCGCGGACTCGACGGCGCTCGCGCTCGGAGCGCACTGGGCCGCACGCCGGGCGGGCACCTCCGTTCGTGTCATGGTGGTGGACCACGGCCTGCAGCCCGGCTCGAGTCAGGTCGCCGACGCGGTGGTGGGCCGATTGGCTGAGCGGGGCCTCGAGGCAACCGTCGAGCGCCTCCACCTCGGCCGCCCGCACACCGGTGGTGTGGAGGCGGCCGCCCGCGAGGCACGGCTGCAGGCGCTGGCGTCGCCCGGCCTGCCCGTCCTGCTGGGGCACACCCTCGACGACCAGGCCGAGACCGTGCTCCTGGGGCTCCTGCGCGGCTCGGGCACCCGGTCTCTGGCCGGCATGGCCGAGGAGCGTGGCCCGTTCCTGCGCCCGCTCCTGGGGCTCCGCAGGACCGACACCCAGCAGGCCTGCGCCCAGTGGGGTGTCGAGGTGTGGGAGGACCCCATGAACGACGACGCGCGGTTCGCCCGGGTCGCCGCCCGCGGGGTGCTCCGGGACCTGTCCGAGGCGTGGGGCCGCGACCTTGCTCCCGCGCTGGCGCGCACGGCCACCCTGGCCAGGGCGGACGCGGATCTCCTCGATGAGCTCGCCAGGGACGCCGTCGCGGATGCCGACGAGTTGGACGTCACGGATCTCGGCGGCCTGCCAGACGCGCTGCGGTGGCGCGCCATCCATCACTGGCTCGCGGCGTGGTCGCCCGAGGTGGGCATGGTGCACGTGCTGGCGGTGGCGGCACTCGTCGACCGGTGGCGCGGGCAGGGGCCGGTGGCCGTCCCGGGCGGCGCAGTGGCCAGGCGCTCCGGACGGCTTGCGTTCCAGCCGGGTGCTCCGACACCGGGTGCGGACTCCGCGCCGGGACGATAGGCTGACCAATCGTGGATGCCGCTGACGTTGCAGATGACCTGGAGAAGGTGCTTTTCACCTCCGAGCAGATCCAGGCCCGGGTGGCCGAGATCGCCGGACAGATCGACGCCGACTATCAGGGCCGCAACGTACTGCTCGTTGGCGTCCTCAACGGCGCCGTCATGGTGATGAGCGACCTGCAGCGCGCCATGCACAGCCACGTCGAGATGGACTGGATGGCCGTGTCATCCTACGGCTCCGGCACCCAGTCCAGCGGAGTGGTCCGCATCCTCAAGGATCTCAGCGTGGACCTGGAGGGCCGAGACGTCATCGTCGTGGAGGACATCATCGACACCGGCCTCACGCTGTCCTACCTGATGAGCAACCTCGCCTCCCGCAGCCCCTCGTCCCTGGAGATCATGGCCATGTTCCGCAAGCCGGACGCCGCCCAGATCACGGTGCCGGTCAAGTACGTCGGCTTCGAGATCCCCAATGAGTTCGTGGTCGGCTACGGACTGGACTACTCAGGCCGGTACCGCAACCTGCGCGATGTGGGAACGCTCGCCCCACGCGTCTACAGCTGACGCCCGATCGCCCCGACTGAACGCCCGAGGGGCCGGTTGAGGGCCGCTGGTAATGTTTCGGTGCGCCACACTGTCGCCCTACTAGATCGGCTTTGACTGTGCAGAAGTTCTTCAAGAGCCCGATGGCCTGGATCGTGCTCAGTCTGCTCTTCCTCCTGCTCGGCATGCAGGTCCTCAGCAGCGTCACCGGGTATCAGACGGTGCCCACCTCCGAGACGCTCGCGCTGCTCGAGGGGGACCAGCAGCTGCAGGAGGTCGTGCTGGTCGACGGCGAGCAGATGATCCAGATCATCGACGAGACCGGCATCAAGACCCAGTCGGCGTGGGTGGGCAACCAGGTCGACGACGTGGTCCCTCTCCTGAAGGCGCGCGAGGAGGCCGGCACCCTGGAGCGGTGGACCGCCAGCAACCCGAGTCCTGGTCTGCTGTCGATGCTGCTGTACACCGGGTTGCCCTTCATCATCCTGCTGCTGGTGTTCTTCTGGATCATGCGTTCGGTCTCCGGTGGCGGTCAGGGAGGCCCGCTGTCGTTCGGGAAGTCGAAGGCCAAGCTGGTCAGCAAGGACACCCCCAAGACCACCTTCAAGGACGTGGCCGGCGCCACTGAGGCGGTGGAGGAGCTTGAGGAGATCAAGGAGTTCCTCGCCGAGCCAGCGAAGTTCCAGAAGCTGGGCGCCAAGATCCCCAAGGGTGTCCTGCTCTATGGTCCGCCCGGCACCGGTAAAACCCTGCTGGCGCGCGCTGTCGCGGGTGAGGCCAACGTCCCCTTCTTCTCCATCTCCGGCTCGGACTTCGTCGAGATGTTCGTCGGCGTGGGCGCCTCACGCGTGCGTGACCTGTTCAACCAGGCCAAGGAGAACGCCCCGGCCATCATCTTCATCGACGAGATCGACGCGGTGGGTCGGCATCGTGGCGCCGGCATGGGCGGCGGGCACGACGAGCGCGAACAGACCCTCAACCAGCTGCTGGTCGAGATGGACGGGTTCGACGTTCGCGGCGGCGTCATCCTCATCGCGGCCACCAACCGGCCTGACGTCCTGGATCCGGCGCTCCTGCGCCCCGGCCGGTTCGACCGTCAGATCGGCGTCGAGGCGCCGGACTTCGAGGGCCGCCACATGATCCTGCAGGTGCACGCCAAGGGCAAGCCGCTCGCCAGCGACGTGGACCTCGCCTCCATCGCCAGGCGCACGCCCGGCTTCTCGGGCGCAGACCTCGCCAACGTGCTCAACGAGGCGGCGCTGCTGTCGGCGCGCCAGAACATGGAGATGATCCGGCAGCCGCAGCTCGACGAGGCCATCGACCGCGTGATCGCGGGGCCGCAGAAGCGCACCCGTCTCATGAACGACAGGGAGCGCCTCATCACGGCCTACCACGAGGGCGGCCATGCTCTCGTCGCCGCAGCCCTGCCGGGCAACGACCCGGTGCAGAAGGTCACCATCCTGCCCCGTGGCCGTGCGCTGGGCTACACGATGGTGATGCCGGATTCGGACAAGTACTCGCAGACGCGGGGCGAGCTGCTGGACCAGATGGCCTACATGATGGGCGGCCGTGCCGCCGAGGAGCTCGTGTTCCACGACCCCACCACCGGCGCGTCCAACGACATCGAGAAGGCCACCAAGGTGGCACGTGCCATGGTCATGCAGTTCGGCATGAGCGAGCGCGTGGGCGCGGTGAAGCTCGGAGGAGGGGACTCGGAGCCCTTCATGGGCATGCGGGGCACCGACTCCAGCCAGGAGTTCTCCCAGGCCATGGCCGCGGTCGTCGACGACGAGGTGGCCAAGCTCATCCACACCGCTCACCAGGAGGCGTTCGACGTCCTCCACGAGAACCGCGACGTCCTCGACGAGTTGGTCCGTCAACTGTTCGCGCGCGAGACGCTCAACAAGGCCGACGTGGCGGAGGTCTTCAAACCGCTGCGCCGCCGGGACAAGCGGCCGGCCTGGACGGGCTCGGACCTGCGGCAACCCTCCGACGTGCCCCCCGTCGACGTTCCGCCGGCGCCCGAGGCCCCACCCGACAGGCCACCGGTCCTCACCTCGCCGCCCTCACCGCCGGCGATCGGCCCGGACTTTCAGCCCGGGGGCTCGACGCCGCAGCCGCCCGAGACGGGGCCCTCGCCCTGGGGCCCGCCCATCCCGCCGGCAGGGCACTGATATGGCCGTGGATCATGGCCGCGCCGCGGCCGCGGTGCGAGAGCTGCTCATCGCAATCGGAGAAGACCCTGAACGTGACGGGCTGCTGGAGACCCCGGACCGGGTGGCGCGGGCGTGGGGGGAGCTGCTGGACGGCCACGGCGTGGACGCCTCCGGCGTCCTGGGCAAGACCTTTGACATCGCCCACGACGAGATGGTGCTGGTCAAGGACATCGAACTGGTCAGCACCTGCGAGCACCACCTCCTGCCCTTCACCGGTGTGGCCCACGTGGGCTACATCCCCTCGGAGAACGGCCGCGTGACCGGGCTGTCGAAGCTCGCCCGGCTGGTGGACATCTACGCGCGGCGCCTGCAGGTGCAGGAGCGGCTCACCACCCAGATCGCGGACGCGCTGGTCGAGCACCTGGATGCCCGGGGGGTCATCGTCGTGGTGGAGGCCGAGCACACCTGCATGACCATGCGCGGGGTGCGTAAGCCCGGCAGCCGGACCGTGACCTCGGCCGTGCGCGGGCTTCTGCGTCATCCCGCCACGCGGGCGGAGGCGATGAGCCTCATCATCGGCAGGTGACCCGATGACGCTGGTGATGGGGATCGTCAACGTCACCCCTGATTCGTTCTCCGACGGCGGGCGCTACCTGGATCCCGAGCAGGCGGTCGTGCACGCGAGGCGGCTGCTCGCCGAGGGTGCCTCGCTGATCGACGTGGGCGGCGAGTCCACCAGGCCGGGCGCACAACGGGTGACCGAGGATGCGGAGCGGGCCAGAGTGGTGCCGGTGGTGCAGGCGCTGGCCGCCGACGGGATCCGGGTCTCAGTGGACACCATGCGCGCCAGCGTGGCCCTGGCCGCCATCTCGGCCGGAGCCGCCATCGTCAACGACGTCTCGGGCGGGCAGGCGGACCCGGACATGGTGGCCGTGGTGGCCGATTCCGGGGCCGACTTCGTCGTGATGCACTGGCGCGAGCACTCCGTCGGCATGCAGCAGCACGCCGTCTACGCCGATGTGGTCAGTGACGTGATCGCCGAGCTGCTCGTCCAGCGGGACGCCGCGCTCGCCGCGGGCATCCCTGCCGAGCGCATCATCCTCGATCCCGGGCTGGGGTTCTCGAAGTCCTGGGACCACAACTGGACGCTGCTGAGGCACCTCGACCGTTTCCAGGACCTGGGGCACAGGCTGCTCATCGGCGCCTCCCGCAAGGCCTTCCTCGGAGAGCTGCTGGGCGGGAGAGAGCCCCAGGGGAGGGACGGCGCCACCGCGGCTGTCTCGTTCTGGTCAGCCCTGCACGATGTGTGGGCGGTGCGCACCCACGACGTCCTCACGCAGAGCGACGCGGTCGCGGTGGCCCGCAGGCTCCGGCATGAGGCGCCGCTCAGGATCAGCTGAACGACGGGCCCGGGCCGTCGGCCGAGGGAGCCCGTGCGGTAGGGTCGGCACAACCGGAGGGAGCACGACAATCGACCGCATCACGCTCACAGGAGTGACCGCGATAGGCTTCCATGGGGTCTTTCCCCATGAGCGCCGCGAAGGTCAGCCCTTCGTCGTTGACGTCATTCTGGAGCTTCCCCTCGAGACGTCCTCGGATGAGTTGGACGACACCGTGAGCTACGCGGACGTCGCGACCATGGTGGAGTCGGTGATCACCGGGGAGCCACGCAATCTTATTGAGACGGTGGCTGGGGAGATTGCGACGAGGTGCCTGGAGCATGGCAGAGTGGTGGGCGTCACGGTCACCGTGCACAAGCCGCGTGCGCCCCTCAGCCAGCACTTTGCGGATGTTGCCGTCACGATCAGCAGGAGTAGAGATGTCTAACGGCCCTTTCGATATCGATGTCGACACGCTGGGTAACCTTCGCCCCATCGCGAAGGTGGTACTGAGCCTCGGATCCAACATGGGGGATTCGGCCGCCATCCTGCAGGAGGCCGTCGATTACCTCGCCGAGACCCCGGACCTCATCCTGGTCGATGTCTCGCCGGTCTATGAGACCAAGCCGCACGGCGATGTTCAGGACCAGGACGATTTCCTCAACCTGGTCGTCGTGGCGGAATCCACCTTGGAGCCGCTCACCATCCTGGACCGGGCACAGGCCATCGAGGAGAACTTCGGCCGCACCCGCGAGCTTCGTCACGGCCCGCGGACGCTGGACATCGACATCATCATGGTGGGCAAGCGGATCTCGGAGGACAGCATCGAGTTGCCCCATCCCCGCGCGCACGAGCGAGCCTTCGTGCTGGTGCCGTGGCTGGACATCGACCCGAACGCGGAGATCGCGGGGCACGGGCCCATCGCGGACCTCGTCGAGGAACTGGACACGTCGACGGTGACCCGCCGCGACGATGTCGTGGTCACGGCCGTCACAGGATTTTGAGCCAGGGGCCGCGCCTCGGCCTGACCACCGCCCGTCAGGCCGTCATCTCGGTGCTTTCTGGCGCCGCCGTGTCCGGACTGCTGTTGCTCGCCTTCGAGGCCGCGGGCACGTTTCCTCCCGTCGTTCCGTGGTCAGTGCCCATCCTGACGGTGGTGCTGGCAGTGGGTGTCGCGGTCTACGCGCGACTTCTGCCGAAGCGCATCGAGGAGCACCGCGTGCAGTCGCAGGAGTCGGTTGCGGCTCTGGCCATCGGCAAGTCCATGATCATGACCGGCGCCCTCCTTGCCGGGGGGCACGTGGTCTATGTGGCGCGCTTCGTGCAGCTCTTCGACGCACCCCTTCCGTCGGCGCGCGTGATTCAGGGCGTCGCCACGATCGTGGCTGCCCTGCTGTTGGCCGCTGCGGGGGCGCTGCTGGAGCGTGCCTGTGTGGTGCAGGACAAGGATGACGACGACGATCCTTCGCCGGGGGTTGCCTCGCCGGCGTGATCCCGACACGCCCACCAGCCTGCCCGGAAGCGGACAGGCTGGGCAATACTGTGGCCGCATGTCTGGTCGACGCGCTTCTCGAAAGTCCACCGAGCGCACCCTTGCGCTCACGATCCTCGGCGTCGGTACCGCCGCCTCCCTGGCCTCCCTGGCGGGGGACCTGTGGGTTGTCCGTGCGGGTGTGCTGGTCGCCGTCGTGATGGCGTTCGCCGCGGTCTGGACCGCCTGGCGGGAGCTGAGTGCGGAGCGGGAGCGGCACGCTGTGGAGATGAAGCATGAGGTGGGCCTCCGCTCGCAGCAGGCGGCACGCTTCCACGAGGAGTCTGTGGCCATGATCGGCCGCTTCAACGCCCGGGCGGAGAACCTGCAACTCGTGATCGCCAAGCTGCGCAGCCAGCTGGGTGCCGCGAAGGCCGAGCTGAGCTCCATGCGCGGCAACGCCGTCTGGCTGAGGGCGGAGGTGGCTGAGCGCCAGGCCCGCATCGAGGCGTTGGAGTCGCGGATCGCGGAGCTCGAGGCTGAGGACACGGCCAACATCGTCGACCTGCCCCGCCGGGTCTCACCCAGCATCTACGACGTGTGGGGCCAGGACGAGCACCCCACCATGGTGGACCTGGCCAAGCTCAACCTCGACGGCCTGCCGGAGCTGCGCCGCCACGCCTGAGGTTGACGCCTTCACTTGTCCGCATCGCCGACGGTGTAGCCCAGTGTGGCTACGACGTCGGCGATGCTGTCTGTTGGCACCCCTTCGAGTGCCCGCCCCAGCGCGGAGAGGTTGCTGAACGACGGGGTGCGCAACGCAACCCGCCACGGCGTCTGACCACCTCGCGAGACCATCAGGCACGATGCGACTCCCCATGGCGCCTCAAGGTCCGTCGAATGCTCCCCCTCCGGCACCTTCAGCCTGCGTGACAGCTTGATCCCCACGGTGCCGGGGGTCTGATCGGCCAGCGACCGCGCGCTCCGGATCATGGCGACGCTGGTGTCCAGCTCGTCGATGAGCACCGCGAGACGCGCCCGGCCGTCGCCGGCGTGCCGGGTGGGCGCTGGGACGAAGAGGGTGCCGTAGGCAAGGTAGCCCGACCGGCGGCGGTCGAGATCCACTCCGGCGGCCCTCGCCACCGGCCCCGACAGCCCGTACCCGAGGCACGCGTTCCGGTCCAGGACCGCCAGGCCGGAGAACCGCGTGGTGCGCGACAGCGCGGCGGCGAGGTCGCCGGCCAGGCGGGCCACGTCGTCGAGCAGTGGCGTGAGGCCGGCCAGCCAGCCGGGCGGGACGTCGGCGGCCAGCCCGCCCACTCTGCAGAGCATCGGATGGACGCGGTTTCCGGTCCAGCTGAGCATGTGGTCACGCAATGCGTCCACCACCGTCCACAGTCGTGAGCCGAGTTCCCCGTCGGCGAGATAGCTGAGGAAGGACAGGTGACTGTGCAGGCGGGCGCATTCAGCCAGCAGCGTGCGGAGGATGGTGGCGCGCGCCGGGGGAGTCAACCGCATGGAATTCTCGATGGTGAGCACCAGGCTCAATTCGCCGCTGAAGGCCGCCAGCCAATCGTGCCGGTCCGCGAGCATGATCATGGCGCGATAATCGCGGACCTCAAATAGTTTCTCGGCAGCCCGATGCCCGAATCCTGAGGTCACGTCAGCATGGACAATGACGCCGGCCTCGATATCTGCGGCCAGGGTGATCAGTCCCACGGAGGTGGGATGCCTCAGCCCCAACGATAGGGGAGTGTGCCCGGCCAGGGAAAGTCCGCCAATGGTGAATGAGTTCATCGGCGGCATTCTATTCCCTCCTTCCGTCACGGGCCCTGAGGCGGTAATCTCTTTGAGGACTCTTCACCCCCCCGAAATAGGAGTAATCATGGCAAAGCAGGTTCACGTCATCCTCGTTGACGACATCGACGGGTCGAGCGACGCCCGCACGGTCGAGTTCTCTCTGGGGAGGGACGCTTACACGATCGATCTCTCCGAGAAGAATGCCAGCAAGTTGGAGGCGGCGCTCGCCCCCTACATCGAGAAGGCGACCAGGACGGGTCGCAAGGCCGCCCGGAAGCAGGCCGCGCGGCCCGGAAGCCGCGACACCAACGCCATCCGGGAATGGGCGCGGGCCAACGACGTCCAGGTCTCGGACCGCGGCCGCATCCCGGCTCAGGTGCTCGCGGCCTACGAAGCGGCGCACTGACCGTCCACGTTCGCGGCCGGTGAACCGTGGAGCATTGGTTCCCTCGGGTACGTCAGTAAGCTAGAGGTGGTTGCTCGGCGCACGTCGCCGGGCCGCAGGAGGGAAATCACATGTTCGAACGGTTCACGGACCGCGCCCGGCGCGTCATCGTCCTGGCGCAGGACGAGGCGAAGCTGCTCAACCACAACTTCATTGGCACCGAGCACATCCTGCTCGGCCTCATCCACGAGGGTGAGGGCGTGGCCGCGAAGGCGCTCGAATCGCTCGGGATCGCATTGGAAGCGGTGCGCGAGCAGGTCGAGGAGATCATCGGCCAGGGGCAGCAGGTTCCGACGGGGCACATCCCCTTCACGCCGCGCGCCAAGAAGGTGCTGGAGCTCTCGCTGCGCGAGGCGCTCCAGATGAACCACAACTACATCGGCACCGAGCACATCCTGCTCGGCCTCATCCGCGAGGGAGAGGGTGTCGCGGCTCAGGTGCTGATCAAGTTGGGCGCGGATCTCAACCGCGTCCGCAATACCGTGCTTCAGCTCATCACCGGCTATCAGGGACGCGAGGCTTCGATGTCTGGCGCCCCGGAGACCGGCCCCGAGAAGGGCACCTCGCAGGTTCTGGACCAGTTCGGCCGCAACCTCACGCAGGCCGCGCGCGAGAACCAGCTGGATCCGGTCATCGGCCGCGCGCACGAGATCGAGCGCGTCATGACGGTGCTCAGCCGTCGCACCAAGAACAACCCGGTGCTGATCGGTGAGCCCGGCGTCGGAAAGACAGCCGTGGTGGAGGGCCTCGCCCAGGCCATCGTCCGGGGCGACGTGCCCGAGACGCTCCGCGACAAGCAGATCTACACCCTGGACCTGGGCGCCCTCGTTGCGGGCTCCCGGTACCGCGGCGACTTCGAGGAACGCCTGAAGAAGGTGCTCAAGGAGATCAAGACCCGCGGTGACATCATGCTGTTCATCGACGAGATCCACACCCTCGTCGGGGCCGGCGCCGCCGAGGGCGCCATCGATGCCGCGAGCATCCTCAAGCCCATGCTGGCCCGAGGCGAGCTGCAGACCATCGGTGCCACCACCCTGGACGAGTACCGCAAGCACATCGAGAAGGACGCCGCGCTGGAGCGTCGCTTCCAGCCCATCCAGGTGGCCGAACCGTCAGTCGCGCTCACGGTGGACATCCTCAAGGGCCTCCGGGACCGGTACGAGGCCCACCACCGCATCACCATCACGGACGAGGCGCTCGTCGCGGCGGCCACCATGGCGGACCGCTACATCCAGGACCGCTTCCTGCCGGACAAGGCCATCGACCTGATCGACGAGGCAGGCGCACGCCTGCGGATCCAGCGCATGACCGCGCCGCCGGACCTGCGCGAGTTCGACGACATGATCGCCGCCAACAAGCTCGAGAAGGATGCGGCCATCGACGCGCAGGACTTCGAGCGGGCCGCGCGCCTCCGCGACGAGGAGCAGAAGCTCCGAGCCCAGAGGGCAGAGAAGGAGGAGGCCTGGAAGCAGGGCGATTCCGACATTCCTGCCGTTGTGGGTGAGGAGGAGATCGCCATCGTGTTGTCCGGCTCCACCGGCATCCCCGTCTTCAAGCTCACGGAGGAGGAGTCCCAGCGGCTGCTCCGCATGGAGGAGGAACTGGGGAAGCGGTACATCGGTCAGCACGATGCGGTCAAGGCGCTCTCCCGCTCCATCCGCCGCACCCGCGCCGGGTTGAAGGATCCCAAGCGTCCAAGCGGCTCGTTCATCTTCGCCGGCCCTTCCGGGGTCGGAAAGACCGAGCTGACCAAGGCGCTCACCGAGTTTCTGTTCGGCGACGAGAATGCCCTGATCACCCTGGACATGAGCGAATACTCGGAGAAGCACACCGCGTCGCGGATGTTCGGCTCCCCCCCGGGATACATCGGCTACGAAGAGGGCGGTCAGCTCACGGAGAAGGTGCGGCGCAAGCCGTTCTCGGTGGTCCTGTTCGACGAAATCGAAAAGGCTCACCCGGACATCTTCAACTCGCTGTTGCAGATTCTGGATGAAGGCCGGCTGACGGACGCCCAGGGTCGAGTGGTGGACTTCAAGAACACCGTCATCGTGATGACCACCAACCTGGGTTCGCGTGACATCTCGAAGAGCGTCAATCTCGGATTCACCCGTTCGGGGGATGCCGAGTCGAGCTACGAGAAGATGAAGGCGAAGGTCTCGGACGAGTTGAAGCAGCATTTCCGTCCGGAGTTCCTCAACCGCGTGGACGAGATCGTGGTGTTCCACCAACTCTCGCAGGCCGACATCGAACGGATTGTTGACCTCATGGTTGCGCAGATCGAGTCCAGGCTGAAGGACAAGGACATGGGCATCGAGCTCACGCCCGCGGCCAAGACACTGATCGCCAAGCGCGGATTCGATCCGGTGTTGGGTGCGCGCCCGCTGCGTCGGGCGCTTCAGCGTGACATCGAGGATCTCCTCGCCGAGAAGATTCTCTTCGGTGAGCTGCAGGCGGGCCAGATCGTCCAGGTCGACGTCACTGAGGAGGGCGCGGAGCTGCCGTTCAAGTTCACCGGCGTGGCGAAGGCGGATCTGCCTGAGCTGGCTGTGGCACCGGGGACCGACGGCGCGGCCACGGCCTGACGCCACCCACGACGAACGGGGCCGACCAACGGGTCGGCCCCGTTCGCTTCCTCCCGACCTCGGGCTGGGCGCCCCACCGCAGAGTTGCCTCACGCCGCACGCGCCTGCTGACAATGGCGGACCTGGTCGTCACTCACAGACGCGGAGCGTCGCTGACAAGGGACAGGATGAGGGCGACGGTTCCCGCCGCCGCGACCGACACTGCGACGACGGCGGGCAGCAGGCCGTCGGCGAGTTGCCGGCCACCGCCGACCAGCGTCCGGTGGGTGTAGGAGTACCTCCGCCTGGACCAGACACCGATGAGGGCAGCCAGAGCCAACCCAGCGGCGGCGAACGCCCACGACCACAGCCCCAGGGCAGTGGCCTCGATGCGGGCGAAGACCAGGGCTCCTGCGCCGATGGAGAGTGCCGTGCGCTGCCAACTCAGGATCGTGCGCTCGGCTGCCAGGCCGGGGTCTGAGGGCCGTTCGTTCATCGCACCAGGAAGCCGACGAACACGAGCATTCCGCTGACCGTCACGGCCACCGCGACAGGCAGGGCGAACAGCGACGACGGCAGGGGGGTGCCGCTGCGCAGCGCCCGCTCGTAGCGCGCCCATCCCCACCAGGCGAAGGGGGCGGCGGCGATGCCGGTGACCATCAGCAGCACCGATGCGGCGATCCGAAACGACTCCTGAATTCCCAGCCCCAGCACCTCAAGGGCGATGCCGCCGGCCAGCAGGGCCAGCGAGGTCCGGATCCACGCGAGGTAGGTGCGCTCGTTGGCCAGCGTGAACCGGGGGTCCGGCTCGTCGCCGGCCGCGTAGACGGATCGGGGGAATCGTTCTCGGGCCACGGGACCACCGTAGCGCCGTCGACCACGCCGGCATCAGTCGGCGCGGGGCCGCTCAGTCCTGAGTTCAACAATTCGGGCCTGATTTAGTGCCCCGCTCGACCAGGGATCTTGGTGAGGATGGCTTCGGCTTCGGGGGTGAGGCGTGGTTGGGCCTGGATTGGCTGGCCGGCCGCGATCGTGCCGAGGTACGTCGAGCGCGAACTCGCGTTCCGCGGCCACCGGATCAAGCCGGGCACGATGGTGATCTTCTCGCCCTATGCGACGCACCGGATGCCCGAGGTGTACGACCGCCCCGAGGAGTTCCGCCCCGAGCGATGGTTGGAGGAGGGCTTCCAGCCCAATCGGGGTGAGTTCGTCGCCTTCGGCGGCGGCGCGCACCGGTGTCTGGGCCACGTAATGGCGACGACGGAGCTGTCCGTCATGCTCGCCACACTGTTGGCGCGCGGGGAGTTCCGGTTGGAGCCGCAGAAGGTGCGCGCGGTCGGGATCACGTCCATGCGCCCGAAGGACGGCGTGCGGATCACGCTCGGCCCCTGAGCCTGAGCGTCGCGCACGGCCGCCGCAGCCCTGTGGTCGCTTGAGCTGCACCTTCGCAGGGCATCCGTCGTCCTCGCAGCCCGTTGGTCGGCCAGAAGCCCTGCGACGAAGACCAAAGCCCTGCGAGGGTGTGCGGCGAGCGGACGGGCGGCCGAACGCGGGGCGCGGGAGGAGCGGGACGGCCAGGGGGCATGCAGACAAGGTCCGTGCGCAGAGACTGGCCTCCCCCGTAGGACCAACCCAGCCCAGGGGCCGTCACGCTCCGCACCGCCCAAGGCCAACCACGCCACGGGCGAAACCCTGCAGCCCGACTCTGAAGGACCAACCCGAGAAGGGGGTTGAGTCCACGGACCGGCTACGGAGGCCCTTCGTCCATCGCCGCTCGTCCCTCGCGGCTCAGGCTCAGGGACCCGGCTAGGCGGAGGTGTCCGTCTTTCCCTCGTAGAGGCCCAGCACGTTGCCGTCGAGGTCCTCGAAGAAGGCGAACCAGCTCGTCTCGGAGATCGCGGTCTTGGGCATGATCACCGTGCCGCCGTTCGCCTCGACCTTGGCCAGGGTGTCGTGGATCGAGTCCACCTCGACGTACGAACGCGGCTGCGTGAAGGACTCGTCGCGCGGGGCCAGTCCGCCGCCGCTGATCTTGTTGGGCGCCTGCCACATGGGGTAGCCCTCGAAGCCGGGGTACTCGTTGAACTGCCAGCCGAAGAGCTCGCCGTAGAACTCGCGGGCCTTGACGTGGTCGCTGACCGGGATGTCGATGTGGGTGATGTCGCCGTGCATGGGGACCTCCTGGGGTCGGGAGTCCAACGCTACGTCTCGGGACCCTCCTTTGGAAGAGGCCGCGGGACCGCCGTCGGTGGGTAATGTCGACGCATGACCGCCACCGGACGACCCGAGCCGTTCAGCGTCTACACCACGCCGGAGTTCTGGGCCGACCCGCACATCTCCGCGCGCATGCTCACCCACCACCTGGACCCCGACACCAACGCGTCGTCCCGTCGGCACGAGTTCATCGACCGCTCCGCCGAGTGGTTGTTCTCCGCGCTCCAACTGAGCGACGGCGCCCGCCTTCTGGACCTGGGCTCCGGCCCCGGCCTCTACGCGATTCGCCTCGCGCGTCGAGGCGTTGAGGTGCTCGCCGTCGATGTCGCCCCGCTCTCGCTCGAGCACCTGCGCGCCGCTGCCGCTGCCGAGGATCTGCCCGTGCGGACTCTCGAGGGTAGCTACCTCGAGGCCGACCTCGGGTCGGGCCACGACGCCGCCATCCTCATCTACGGGGACTACTGCGTCCTCAGCCCCTCTCAGCGGGCCGTGTTGCTGCGGCGCGTTCGGGAGGCACTCCGACCCGGAGGTCGCCTGGCGTTCGACGTCACCTCCGCGGCCCGCTTCGATCCCACCGAGTTCCGGCGCGAGGAGGCCGACCTGCAGCGCGGCTTCTGGGCGCCCAGCCCGTACCGAGGCGTGCATGAGCGGTGGACCTACCCACACCTGCGGCTGATGCTCGACCGCTACGTCATCGAGCGCGACGGCCACGTGCGGGAGTTCTGGAACTGGACCCACTGCCGCACCGTGGCGGAGGTCGAGGCGGAGCTCAATGCGGTTGGCTTCGAGGTGGAGCAGGTCGTCGGCGACGCGGCCGGCGGTCCCTTCGACGCGGCGTCGCCGACGTTCGCCGTCGTGGCGCGCGCCGTCGGATAGACGACAACGAGCCCCCGGGTGTGGCTGGCCGGGGGCTCGTGGGTTGGTGGGGGCTGGCTCAGAAGGCGGAGACCTTCGACTTGTAGCCGGCCTTGGCGACGGTGTCGACCAGGTCCTGCGCGCTGGTGCGCTCGGCGTCGTGGTCAACCTCGATGCGGGACGAGGCGAAGTGCACCTTCACGTTTTCGACGCCGGCGAGCTGGCCAACCTGCTTCTCGATCTTGGTGACGCACGAGGGGCAGGAGAAGCCCTCGGCGCGAAGGATGGTGTGGGTGGTGGTCTGCGCGGTCATGGTGTGTCCTTTCGTGGCTGATGTCTGTGACTGTACGGAGTTGCGGGGTTGCGTTCCTTGATCTGGATCAAGTTCGGATCAGGGCTGGTTGACGAGCTCGCGATCGGGGCTGACAACGGTCTTCGCCGGGCTGGCGGCCTTCGGGCGACGCGGGTTCTCGCGGCGGAGGAGGCGCATCGCGTTGACGATGACCACCAGCACGGAGGCCTCGTGCACGAGCATGCCGATCGCCATCGTGACGCCGCCGAAGAGGACGCCGGCGAGCAGCGTCGCGACGACCACCAAGGCCACCGTGATGTTCTGCTTCATGTTGGCGACGGTGCGGCGGGCGAGGCGGACCGCCTGGGGGAGCTTCAGCAGGTCGTCCTTCATGAGCGCGATGTCGGCGGTCTCGATCGCGACCCCGGTACCCGCGGCACCCATGGCCACGCCAATGTCCGCGGTGGCCAGGGCGGGGGCGTCGTTGACGCCGTCGCCCACCATCGCGACGACATGGCCCTCGCGCTGGAGCTTGGCGACGATGTCGAGCTTGTCCTCGGGCAGCAGGCCCGCGTGCACCTCGTCGACCCCCACCTGGGCGCCGACGGCGTCGGCCACGCGCTGGTTGTCGCCCGTCAGCATGACGACCTTCTTCACGCCGTTGGCGTGCAGGCGGCGGATCATCTCGGCGGCGTCGTCGCGGATCTTGTCGGCGACGGCGACCACGCCGGCGAGCCGGCCGTCGATGGCGATCGCCATCGGGGTGCGACCCTGGGCGGACAGGTCGTCGAGCACGGAGGTCGGGGCCTCGACGCCTTCGGCGTCGAGCAGGCGGGTGTTGCCGATGGCGACGCGCTGGCCATCGAGTTCGACGACGATGCCCTGGCCGGCGACCGGCTCGGTGTGGGTGGGGAGGCCGCCCACCTCGAGGCCGCGGGCGATGGCGCCGTCGATGATCGGGCGGGCGAGCGGATGTTCGGACCCGGCCTCGGCGCGGGCCGCGATGGTGAGGAGTTCGTCGGAGGAAAGGGACGGGTCGAGGACGACGACGTCGGTCAGCTTGGGCTTGCCCTCGGTGAGGGTGCCGGTCTTGTCGAGGGCGACGGCGGTGATCTTGGCGGAGGTCTCGAGGAACTCGCCGCCCTTGATGAGGATGCCGTCGCGGGCGCCGCGGCCGATGCCGGCGACGATCGACACGGGGATCGAGATGACCAGGGCGCCGGGGCAGCCGATGACCAGGAGCGTCAGGGCGAGGGTCACGTCGCGGGTGATGAGCCCGACGACCAGCGCCAGCACCATGATCCCGGGGGTGTACCACTTCGAGAAGCGGTCCATGAACTTCTGGGTCTTGGCCTTGGCGTCCTGCGCCTCCTCGACGCGGTGGATGATGCGCGCCAGCGTGGTGTCGGCGCCGACGCCGCGTGCCTCGACCTGGAGGAAGCCGCCCGTGGAGATCGTGCCGGCGAACACTTGGTCGCCGTCGCTCTTCTCGGCCGGGATGGACTCGCCGGTGATGGACGCCTCGTTGATGGCGCCGTTGCCGCCGATGACGACGCCGTCGACGGGCACCTTGGCGCCGTTCTTCACGAGGACGGTCTCGCCCGGCTTGACCTCGTAGGCGGAGATCTCCACCTGCTGGCCATCGCGGAGGACGATCGCGGTGTCGGGGGCGACGGCCACGAGCTCGGCCAACGCGGAACGGGTCTTGTTGAGGGTCGCGGCCTCGAGGGCGCCGCCGACGGCGAACAGGAACGTGACCGCCGCGGCCTCCCAGAAGTTGCCGACGAGGATCGCGCCGATGGCGGCGACGGAGACCAACAGGTCGATGCTGATGTGCTTGACCATCAGCGAGCGGAAGGCCTTGATGGCGATGGGCAGGCCGGCGACGACGGCGGCCGCCAGCATGAGGATGTTGCCGACGGTGGTCGCGCCCAGCTTGTCGGCGATGAGGGAGGCGACGATGGCGACGCCGGAGATGGCGGGCACGGCCCAGCGGCCGTGGAGCCAAGTGTGGATCTTGTTCATGATGCGTCCTTCGGGGGTGATCTTGACCTTGAAATTACGCGCGATCGGCGCCCCGTTCCTTGACGCACGTCAAGTTCTGAAGCGGGCTGATGGAGGGGTGAGGAGGGGGGCGTTTCCAGTGATGGATCTAGTGCCAACATTGGCACCAGATCCATCACCGAAAACGCCCTTCGGTGCGACGATGGGTCATGACCTTCACGCTGACCATAGATGCCGCCGATCCCAGGCGGCTGGGTGACTTCTGGGCGCTGGCGCTCGGTTACCGGCCCGAGGACCCGCCGGGGAACTTCGCCACGTGGGAGGAGGCGCTGACGAGTTGGGGTCTTCCCGAGGAGCGCTGGAACGACGCCTACGCGATCGTCGGAGACGGCCCGCGGATCTTCATCCAGAAGGTGCCCGAGCCCAAGACCGCCAAGAACCGGTTGCACATCGACGTCCACAGCAACGCCGGCGGCCCCGACCAGCCGAAGGACTGGGACGTGATGCGCGCCAAGGCGGCCAAGCTGGTCGCCGCGGGTGCCGACGTCGTGGAGGAGTTCCGGCAGCCCCCTCAGGGCGAGTGGATCGTGATGGAGGACCCGGAGGGCAGCGAGTTCTGCGTGGTGTGACTCAGTCGCGCACGCACAGCATGAGTCCCGAGCCCCACGGCAGGAACTCGGTGCGCCAGCCGTCGACTGACTGCATGTCGGCGATGAGGCGGTCGACGTTGGCTTGATGGCCGTCGGGCCAGCCCGGCTGCGGGTACAGGTCGTCGAGGACGAACCAGCCGTGCGGCTTCACCAGTTCCATGGCGAGGTCGCGGTCGTGGTACTTGCCGGGCCAGGTGTCGGCGAAGACGACGTCGAACCGCTCCGGGCGGGCGACCGCCTCGCGGAGCCACTCCGAGCCGTCTCCCAGCACCCACTCGACGCGGGGGTCGTCGTCGAAGGTGGCGCGCGCGATCCGCTGCAGGTCGTCCTCGAGTTCCACCGAGACCAGTCGTGAGTCGGCGTCCATGCCGTCGAGCAGCCATGCCGCCCCGTAACCGACGCCGGTGCCGAGCTCGAGGAAACTGCCGCCCGGGCGCGACGCGACCAGGAGTCGAAGCAGCCGGCCGAGGTCGCCCTCGGAGGACTGCACGAAGCCCAGGTCCTCCGCCGCTGCGGTCAGCGCGGCCAGGGTCTGGCGGAGCGAGGAGCCGTCGGGCGTGGGTCGAGTGGTGGAGCTCATGCGTGCATCCAAGCACAGGGTGTGGGCAAGATGGGCCCGTGAACGACTCGACGGCCGACGACGCGCTGGCGCGGTGGCACCGCGCGCACGCGGCGGCGTCGATGGTGGGCTGGGACTTCTCCCGACTCGACGGGCGAATGACCGCGGACGAGCCCTGGTGGGACCTCGAGGGCGACTGCCGCGAGGCGCTGGCGACGGCGACCAGCGCGCTCGACCTCGGCACCGGCGGCTGTCCTGAAGTCGGGGAACCACCCGGGCGCTACCTTGGGCGCATGAGCACCTGGACGCGAACGTACCGACCTGTCGAGGGTGAGCGCGTCGACGGCGTCGTCACTCACGTCCTCGGCCGCCGTGACTCGAGGGGCGGGCACTACTTCGGCGTCACGAACCTCGAGGTGTACGCGGACGGTTCCATCCTGTGCGACTTCGGGCGGATGGATCTGGACGGGTTGCGCCAGGCGTTGTCGGTGAACCGGATCGCCCTGAACGTGGCCGAGGGGACCACGGTGACGCTGGGCCTCACCGCCCGGATGACTGCGGCCACGCCGTCGGGCCCGCCGGTGGCTGACGAGGACTTCGTCAGGGAGGTCGCCGACCAGATCGAGCGCCTCAACGGTCGGCCCACGTCCCGCGAACTCTGCCGCGACGCCGCCGAGGCCTTCGCCGAGGAACCGAGCCACGAACGCTGGTTGGTGATGCAGGAGGCGTATCTGCGGGTACCGGCCCACCTGCGGCCGTACGTCCTCTCGGACATGGACGTGAAGGACCAGCCGATCCGGGTTCTCCTGACGCCTCTGGGCGGATCGACGGCCGAGGGCGTCACCGTCACGGAGAAGGTCCAGGCGCAGGCGATCGAGTACTTCCGCGAGCGCCGGGCCGACCGCACCGGTGGGAAGCCCACAAGGAGCGCGAGTTCCACGAGTTCACGGGGACTCCCACCGTCATCGAGAAGGTGTTCGTGCGCGACGAGTACTGGCCCCAGCCGCCGGCGCCGGAGGTGCTGCACAACAACTTCCCGCGGCAGATCGTCGTCGACGGCCAGCCGTACCCGACGGTGACGGCGGCGTTCCACGCGCTGCAGGGCCCGGGCGCCGGGCCCGATGCCAACCTCGCGCTCATGGCGGCAGCCCTGCGCGCCAAGTACACGCAACACAAGGACCTGGCGAAGGCGCTGCTCGCCACCGACGGCCGCATCGAGTACGCCAACGGCATCGACGGCTTCTGGACCAGCTACCGCGGAGGCCGCAACTGGATCGGACGGCTCCTGGAGCTCGTCCGGGCGGAGTTGCGCGCCCGACGCTGACGTCGCACTCCGGTCTGGCAGGCACGTCGGCGGCGCTGCGTGGCTAGGGTTCCATCATGGGAGTACGCCTCATCCTCATCCGTCACGCGAAGTCCAACTGGAATGCGGGGGTCTCCGACCGCGACCGCCCGCTCAACGGCCGGGGCCGTAGCCAAGCGCCTGAAACGGGTGAGTGGCTGGCTGGCCGGTTCGGCGACGTCGACCTCGCCGTCGTGTCGGTGGCGGCGCGGGCGCGGGAGACGTGGGAGCTGGTCTCGCGGCACCTGTCCGCGGCCGAGGTGCGCGACGCCGAGGACGCCTACACGTTCGACGGCGACGACCTCGCGGACCTGGTCGCGGGGCTGCCCGAGTCGGCGTCGTCGGTGGTGCTGGTGGGACACAACCCGGCGATGGAGGAGTTGATCCACCTCGCGACGGGGCGGTTCCTGCCGATGCCGACGTCGGCGCTGGCGGTGCTGGAGCTGGACAGCTGGTCCCAGGTCGCCGAGGGCACTGCCGGGGTGGTCGCGGCCGGGCGCCCCGCCGACGACCAGTGGTCGGTCGAGTGAGCTAGCGCCACCCCCGAGCCCCAGATAGGCGGGGACACAAGAACCTCAGTTCACGAGTTGAGCAGTTCATCGAGGGCGTCCCTGTTCCAGCAGGGGCGCCCTCACTTCGTTGTTAGGGCTGGCGTAGCCAGGGCAGTTCGGATCTGGTGGAAGAACAGTCCGAGGTTGCTGTGCGTGAACTGGGGTTGGGTCATTCGACGCTGGCGGTTGGACAGCTCGATCAGTCGCACTAGGCGTCGGCCGGTCCAGCTGGAGGGGTTGATGGGGAGCCTCATGAGGCCGCGGCTGAGGTTTCCGATGTGCCGATCCCCCAGATGGGGGAGCTCTGAGACGACTTGCCCAGCGAGTTTCTGCCATGGCAGCGGGATAGGGGCAAGGTGGTGTCGCTTTTTCGAGCTTCCTGCGCGTCTAGGTGAGTTAGAACTCTCTAGAGAAGTAGGTCTACCTGAACCACTACGTGGTAGGTGGCGGGCCACGATCTGAGCCATCCCGCGGGGCATGGTGAGGTGCCGTGTGGAGGCGATTCGACGCTGTCTGCCGCCGTGGTGGGCGTGGGCGGTTGCCCGTTCCCCAGCGGTCAGGTACCGGCCCTGCACGACGGTGACAGACATGCCGATCGCTTCGAGGACGTAGCGGGCATGGCGCACGGCGTCACGGCTCACTCCGAGTTTCCGGGCAACTGTCTCATGTGAGGTGCGAACTCCTCGTCCAGTGCGGCCGTCAGCGGTATTGGCGTCTGCTCGGGCAACCTTCATTACCAGGGGCCTGCTCGACTTGTGGTGGTCGATGGCGGCCTTGCCCTTGGCGCTGTGAAGCTCGATCGAGACGCCCATCAGCCAACGGGTTCGGCCATTCCACACAGGGATGACCGCGACCTTGCCGATTGGGTCAGGAGCCCATGAGCGGCCCAGCTGCTCCAGGCCGGCGATCTGTGCCAAAGCTCGACGGGTGCGCATCACCAGCGGAACCGTCCAGCCGTGCTTTTTTGCGATCGTCGCGGTCGACCAGCGGCCCGTGCGTGAGAGGACGCCGGCGATGGTGATCGTGACCGTTCGGAGGGGTCGAAGTGTCTGCACGAGGCGCTTGATGCTGACCCCTGTCTGGTCCTGGAGGTGCCGGGCGACCGCGAGGGCGGCGAACACGATGGTGAGGTGGGCCTCGATCGGTTCGCGTTTGCGGTGGAAGATCGGTCTGGCTTGGAGGTCTCCCTTGGCCATCCGGAAGGACTCTTCGACGTGCCACAGGTCCCGGTAGGCGGCCACCACCGCTGCGCCGCCCATGAGGTCGGGTCCGATGTTGGTGACGTAGCCCTTGAGCCGGCGCAGAACCTGGCCCGTTCGATGACGTCCCAGTTGACCTCGGCCTTCTTCCCGTCGGCGTCGGTGGTGACCGTCACGAACCGGTCCCGGGCGACGGGTCTCAGCCCGTCGGCGACCTTCTCGGCCTTGACGACCTGGGCGTTGATGGTCTTGTCGTCTCGCTTATGCCGCTTAAAGGAGTAGTGATACACCACCCGGCGGGTCCGTCGCTGCCGGCCAGTGCCCATGTCGCGGGTGGTCTCGATCGTGGAGTCGTCGGGGGTGTAGTTGCCGTGGCGTTCGAAGTGGTCGCCCAGGTCGTAGGGCACGTGCGACTGGCGGGAGGCCACGATGAAGCGGCATCCGGCGTCTTCGAGGCCGTTGAGGTTGTCCGCCGACAGCATCCCGGCGTCGGCGACCACGACCAGCTCGTTGATGCCGTGGCGGGTCTTGAACTGCTCGATCACCGGGATCAAGGTCTTGGTCTCTGCCTTGTTGCCCTCGAAAAGCGCCACCTCGAGCGGGAACCCGTCGCCGGTGACCAGCAGCCCGACCGTGACCTGCGGGTCGACGCGGCGTTCCTTACTCATCCCGACCTTCCGGAGCCGGTCTTCGTTGGTGACCTCGAAATGCAGTGTGGTCAGGTCGTACATCACCAGAGCCACCGGCCCCCGGGCGGTCGCGTGAGCCCAGCAGGAGGCGGCGACACGGCTGCGGTAGTCACGCTCCACGCACCGCCGCAGACAGTTGTAGAGGGTATTCAAGTGCGGCACCGGCAGACCCAAGTCACCCAACACGCGCAGCGTGTCCTGCTTCGAGGTCGGCTCGATGATCCGCGCTGTGACTAGCGCTTTGAACACTTCGTCGTTGATCTGGTCGAAGCCCAGCCGTTCGTAAGCGTCGGTCAGCACCGGCCACAGCAACTCGCTGGAGGTGCGTTCCACCACCGGCCCCGCAGGCTCCCGCCCGGGCTGTTCGAACTGCAGCATGTCGTCCTGGACTCCATGGACACGCTGCTGGGCGGCGCTGAGTAGCACCGCGAGCTCGGCCTCGTCGTGAGCCGAACCGACATGCTCCAAGATCCGCCGGCGGCCGTTACGTTTCTCGACGATCTGGACCGCTGTCGCCCCCGACGCGGTCTTCACCTTCCGCACGAACGGACTCACACCCGCACTCTACCCCCGATTAGTGCCCCAAAACCGGCACCCAAACCAGCCCCGACAAGCCCCTCAGCCCGGCCGATCAGGAGTAGTTGTGGAAGTCAGGTCAGTGGGTGCCGCGGGTTCGGGTGGTGCGGACCTCACTAGTCTGGTGGGGTGCTGTCCTTCCTCCGCGGTGCCTACGGGCGCGCCCTGACCCCACTGGCCCGGCTGCTCCTCAGGCTCGGCGTCTCGCCGACGGCGGTCACCGTCGGCGGCACCGTAGGGGTCTGCGCGGCCGCGCTTTGGTTCCTCCCCAAGGGCGACCTGGTGCTCGGGGTGATCGTCGTCGGAGTGCTGCTGCTCGCCGATGGCCTCGACGGAACCATGGCTCGCCAGGGAGGCAGGGTCACCCGCTTCGGGGCGTTCCTGGACTCCACGGCGGACCGCGTGGCAGACGGCGCGGTCTTCGCCGGGCTCGTGATCTGGGCGGCGGCCAACGCCGAGCCGACTATCCTCTGGCTGGCGTTGGCCTGCCTCGTCTTCGGCTTCGCGGTGTCCTACTCCCGGGCCCGTGGAGAGGCGGAGGGCTGGGAGATGGCGGTGGGCATCTTCGAGCGCAGCGACAGGCTCGTGGTGGCGGGCGCCGCGACCCTGGCAGTCGGGCTCGGCGCGCCGTCGTGGGTGTTGGCGGCGGGGCTGGCGGCCGTGGCGGCGGGAAGCGCCGTCACGGTGGGGCAGCGCGTCCGGGCGGCGTGGGTGGCCTCGGCCGGCAGCTGAGGCAGTGGCGGCGGTCAGGCCGGGGTGACGGCGCCGCCGATGAGGCGAACCCGCACCGTCGGCTCGTGGATCCGATCGGGCGAGGACACGGTGGCCCGCTGACCGTCAGGGAGGCGCACCCCGATCTCGACGTCGTCGACGGTGTACCCCTGATCCACGACCTCCACGTCCACGCCCGAGTCGTCCAGCACCAACGAGCTCGGCCCCACGCCGAGCACGAAGCCCACCGGCAGCGAGCCGTGCCATCCCAACTCCCGCGCCTGGTGCTCGGTCACGAACGCGCGGTAGCCCAGGAACGCCGCCACCTGTTTGGAGGAGGGCGCGCTGCGCAGCGCCTCGGGGTCGGCCATCTGCAGGAGCCTGCCCTCGTGCAGCACCGCCACCGAATCGGCGATGGTGTAGGCCTCCTGATGGTCGTGGGTCACGTAGACCGCGGTGGTGTGGGTTTCGCGCAGAATCCTGGCCAGATCGTCGGCCAGGCGACGGCGCAGCCCGGTATCCAGCGCAGAGAGCGGCTCGTCGAGGAGTAGGGCGCGCGGCGACGGCGCCAACGAGCGGGCCAGCGCCACCCGCTGGGCCTGGCCCCCGGACAGCTCGGTGGGGCGGCGCTGCTCGTAACCGGGCAACCCCACCAGCTCCAGCATCTCCGCCACCCTCGCGCGCTGTTCCTCGCGTGCCAGCCGCCCCAGCCCGTAGGCGATGTTCCTGCCCACCGTCATGGTGGGGAACAGCTGCGCGTCCTGGAAGACGAGCCCGAAGTTGCGCTGGTGCACCTTGGTGCCGGCGAGATCCTGCCCCTCCCAGGACACCGAACCGGCCACGAGCGGCTCGAGCCCCGCGATGGCGCGCAGGAGGGTCGACTTCCCGGACCCCGACGGCCCCAGGAGGCCGACCACGCTTCCCCGCGGCACCGCCACGGATACGCCGTCGACCGCGACCGTGTCGCCGTAGCGCACGACGGCGTCTCGAACCTCGAGTGCTACCACGTGGCTACCTCCTTCGGCCGCACGCGTTCCGCGAGCGCCATGGTGATTCCCGCCAATACTGCCAGGAGCACCGAGGCGGCCAGGGCGAGGCCGTAGTTCTCGGCGCCCGGGCGGCCGAAGGCCCTGAAGATCAGCACCGGCAGGGTGGGATTGTCGGGACGCGCCAGGAAGGAGGTGGCCCCGAACTCGCCCAGCGACGTGGCGAACGCGAACCCGGTGGCCAGCCCGAGCCCCCGCGCCAGGTGGGGCAGCTCGATCCGTCGCAGCACCTGGAGAGGCGTGGAGCCGAGTGTCGCGGCGGCCTCCAGCTGCCGGGGATCGATGGCGCGCAGGGTGGGCAGCAGCGTCCGCACCACGAGGGGGAGGGCCACCACGGCCTGGGCGATGGGGATCAGCACGATGCTCGAACGCAGGTCCAGCGGCGGCCGGTTCAGCGTGATCAGGTAGCCGAAGCCGACTGTGACCGCGGAGACCCCCAAGGGCAGCAGGAACAGCCCCTCCAGGGCGGCCAGGGCGTGCCGACCGCGGCGGCGGCGCGGGCGCCTGGAGGCCACCAACGCCACGAGCATGCCGAGCGTCAGGGCGATGGCCGTGGCGGTGAGCGCGGTCATGACGGTGGTGCGCAGCGCACCCCACACCCCGGCCCCGGGTCCGCCGGTGTCGCCCAGGAGCGCAAAGTTGCCGAGGCTGAGCTGCCCGCCGACATGCAGGGAGCGCCAGAGCAGGTTGGCCAGCGGGAGGCCCAGCAGCACGACGGCGACGGCCAGCGTGAGGGCGGCCGCCGGCCAGTCTGTGCGCAGCGCGAGCGGGCGGGCCGTCACCACGTCGGGCTGCAGGCGCAGCGCCCGCGTCATGCGGGCCTGCGCCCGGGCGCTGAGCCAGAGTGTCGCGGTGACGATCACGAGCTGCGCCACGGACAGGGCCGCCGCCGCCGGGAGGTCCAGCAGTTGAGTGGTGAGGAACCAGATCTCCGTTTCGATCGTGCGGAACCGGGTCTCGCCCAGCACCATCACGATCCCGTAGGAGGAGGCGCTGAACAGGAACACCAGCGAGGCCGACGACAGCAGCGCGGGCGCCAGGGTGGGGAGGGTCACCGTCACCAGCACCCGCGCCGGGGACGCGCCGAGGGTGGCAGCGGCCTGCGTGAGCCGGGGGTCGACGCGGGCCCAGAAGGTACCGACGGTGCGCACCACCACCGAGTAGTTGAAGAAGACCATCGCGGCGAGGATCGCGGAGGCGGTCCCGCCGAGGCCCAGCCAGCCGAGCAGCCCGTCGGGGCGCAACAGCGACCCGAACGCCACGCCCACCACCACCGTCGGCAACACGAAGGGGATGGTCACCAGCGCGCGGAGCGTGTCTCGGCCGCGGAAGCGGCGACGGTACAGCAGGTGCGCGCCGGGAAGACCGAGCGCGAGGCAGAGCACCGTCGATAGGGACGCCGAGCCGAGCGTGAAGCCCACTGCCCCCCACGTGCGGGGGGAGCCGAAGACCGACGCGAAGCCCTCAAGCGTCCAGGCCGAGCCGTCGTGGAGGCCGCGGGCGACGAGGCTGGCGGCCGGCCACGCGAAGAAGACGGCCAGGAAGGCGGCCGGCACCCCCGCCGCGACCGTCCAGCCCGCCCACCAAAGCCCGCGGCTCAACTGGTGGCGTCGGTCCACGCCCTGATCCACTCGTCGCGGTTGGCTCCGATCTCGGACTGCGGGACGTCGATGGGCTCGTCGGGGAGCACCGCGAACTTCTCCCACTGCTCGGGGAGGGGAGTGCCAGGGACGACGGGGAACATGTAGAGGTTCTCGGGGATCGCGGCCTGCACCTCGGGGGTGAGCAGGAAGTCGATGAACTTTCCGGCCCCCACCGCGTTCTCAGCCCCAGCGATCACGCCCGCGTACTCGACCTGCCGGAAGCAGGTCTCCAGGAGCGCGACGGTGGTGGACTCGTCCCCCGCGACAGTGAAGGCCGGTGAGGTGGCGTAGGACAGCACGAGGGGCCGTGGCCCCTTGCCGTCGGCGCCGGAGAAGTCCGTGTAGTAGGCCTCCGTCCAGCCCGAGGCCACCTTGGCGCCGTTGTCCATCAGCGCCCGCCAATAATCCAGGTAGCCGTCGCCCTTGGCGCCGACCGTGGCGATGAGGAAGGCCAGGCCCGGCGACGACGAGGCCGGGTTCGTGACCGTCAGCAGGTCCTTGTAGGCGGGCTCGGCCAGGTCGTCGAGGGTCACCGGTAGGAGGAGGTCGTTGGCCTCGAACCAGACGGTGTCCGCGTTGATGCAGACGTCGCCGTAGTCGAAGGGGGTGAGGTCCGTGGCGAGGAACTCCTCGGGCAGCGACGCGGATGCCGGGGAGGTGTAGGGGGCGAGGACCCCCGCCTCGGAGGCCCGCGACGCGAACGTGTTGTCCACGCCCACCACCACGTCCCCGAGCGGGGAGTCCTTGGTGAGGATCAGCTGGTTGACCAGGGCGCCAGCGTCGCCCGGGGTGGTGTAGGTGACCTCGTAGCCGGTCTCCTCGGCGAAGCGGGCCTTCAGCTCGTCGGGCAGGGTGAAGGCGTCGTGGGTGAACACGGTCAGTGAGCTGGTCTCGGTGGTGGTGGCCGTCGGCGCTCCGGTGGTGGCGGGCTCGCCGCCTGCGCAGGCGCTGAGCGCCAGGACGGCTGCCCCGGCTGCGAGGGCGCGGCTGGTGCTGATCATGGTGGTTGTCTCCTTTCGGAGGCTCGGCCGGGCCGAGGAGATCTCACTCCCTACGCCGGTGCTAACCGGATCAGGTTTGAGGGTCTGCGGACTTCCCGCACTCTCAGCGCCCCGTGGCGCTCCCCTGTGTTGCCCCCAGCCTATACCGGCGGCAGGGGGCTCCTCCACTGGTCCGCGGCCGTGTGCAGTCAGTTGATCTCGGCGATCCTCGACATCGCGTCGCGGACCTGGCGTGCCCGCAGCTGCCCGATGCCCTCCACCTCGAGCAGCGCGCTCAGCGGGGCGGCGAACAGTTCCTGGATGGTGAAGCGGTCCACGAGCCTGGTCACCAGGGGCGCCGGCAGGCGCCCCACCTTGGTCAACAGGCGGACACCTCGTGTGGCGACCGCCTGCTCCATGTTGGGGTTGGGCCCGAAGCCGAGTCGCTGCGCGACCAGCGCCCCACTGAACAGCTCCTCGGTGGAGAAGTTGTGCAGGCGGGCCAGATCGAACTCGGCGGGATCCTCCAGGTTGTGCGCGTAGTCCTCCGTCAGCAGATCGGCCACGCCGTCGAAGGCGGAGGCGAGCTCGGCGTGCTGCATCGCCACCATCCGGCCCTCGACCCCCAGGACGTCGGCGTGGAACTGCATCTCCGAGGACAGCCGGCGGGTCAGCTCCAGGCGGTGGACCACGTGGGCGAGATCGCGCAGGGTCACCTGCTCCCCGATCTCCAGGGCCGTGAACTGATCCATCAGGTCACCCAGCCGGGCGACCACCCGAGACAACGTGGCCAGCGTCTGGTTCGCCCTGCTGATCACCTGGGAGACGGTTTCGACGACGTGGCGCCGGCCGTCGAGGAAGAGCGACACGGTCGACATCGAGGCCGACACCGTCACCACCGGCACCCCGGCGGCCTGCGCGGTGCGGTCCGCCGAGCGGTGCCGGGTTCCGGTCTCCGCGGTGGGCAGGTCACCCGCCGGCACCAGGTGCACCCCGGCCGCGATGATCCGGGTGAGGTCCGTGGAGAGGATGATGGCGCCGTCGAGCTTGGCCAGCTCCCGCAGCGCCTGCTCGGTGCATTCCACACCGATCTGGAACCCGCCCGAGCACACCTGCGTCACCTTGGAGTTGTTGCCCAGCACGATCAGTGCGCCCGTGCGACCCAGCAGGATGCGGTCCAGTCCGGCGCGCAGTGGAGTGCCGGGCGCGAGGAGCTTCAGGTAGCGGCGAACGGTGGACTTGGCCAACACACCTCCTTGTGGATCAGCCCAGTCTAGGTGCGCGAGGGGCCACCCGCGTCGTCGGAGAGGCGAGCCCTCCGGTCGGTCCGCTTGACCGTGCGGCGGAAGGGCCGATCGTGCCACAGGATGGTGGCCACCATCACGAGGCCACCGACGGCGGCGAGCAGGAAGAAGACCATCCCGAGCGCCGGGTATCCGAGGAGCCGCGGGCCGACGTCGGCGAACATCAGGAGGGCGGCCGCGATCGTGATGGCCGCCAGGATGAGGGCCGTGGACAGCCGGTTGGCCACCTGCTGCAGCACCATCAGGACGCGGTTCTCGTCGAAGGCGTTGACGGTGAACGCCAGCTCCCCCTCCGTCAGGGAATCCAGCAGGCGGTTGGCGCGGCGGGGGAGCCGCTCCAGGAACTCCTTGCCCTCGATGGTGCCGAGCAGGGTCTGCCCGGCGCTGGGCTTCAGGCCGGCGGTGAGGATGGTGGGGAGGTTTGCCTGGATGGCCTCGATGGGGGTGAAGCGCGGGTCCAGGTGCTGCGTGGCCTGGTCCAGGTTGAGCAGTGCCTTGGCCACCAGGGTCATCTCCGCGGGTGGGCGGAGGCCGTGCACGCCGGAGACGCGGGCCAGCTGCATCAGCACGCTGCCCGCCTGGAGGTCTGCTCCCATGGACAGCGTCGCCGATACCAGGTGCGAGACGTCGTCGCGGAAGGCCGCCGCGTCGTACTCGTCGGTGGGGTGACACATGTCGGCCAGGATGGTCGCGGCGCCCTCGCCGTCGCCTTCACCGATGGAGACCAGCAGCTTGACCATGGCGCTCCGGAGCCGCCGTGGAAGCCGCACCACCATGCCGACATCGAGGATCGCCACCCGATGATCCGGCGTGAGGAACAGGTTGCCCGGGTGAGGGTCGGCGTGCAGGATGCCGTCGATCAGCATGGCGCTGAGCATGAAGCGGAACAGGGAGGCGGCCAGCCGGGCGCCGTCGACATCGAGCATCGCCAGCGGGCCGACGTCCGTGATCTTCTTGCCGGGGACGAACTCCATGGTCAGGACGTCGTCGGTGGAGTAATCCGCGATGTAGGCGGGGACCACGAGGTCCGGTTCGTCCTCGACGAGCTCCAGGAAGGTGTCGAGGTTGGCGGCCTCCTTGCGGTAGTCCAACTCGTCGGCCATGGACCGGCGGAACTGAGCGAGCATCTTGGCCGCCCCCAGGCGGGGGCCGATGGCGGTGTTGGCGTCGGCGAAGTCCGCCAGCTCGGCCAGCGAGGCCAGGTCGCTGCGCACGCGTTCCCGGACGCCCGGACGCAGCACCTTGACCACCACGTCGCGGCCGGTGCGGGTGACGGCCCGATGGGCCTGGGCGAGCGAGGCTGAGGCGAGCGGGACGTCGTCGAACTCCGCGAACAGCGTCGAAACGGGGGCGCCCAGGGAGTCCTCGATGCGCTGCCGGATCTCCTCGACGGGGACGGCATCGACGTTGTCCTGCAGCCGGGTGAGCGCCTCGGTGTAGGAGGTGGGCAGCAGGTCCTGGCGGGTGGACAGCAGCTGGCCGAACTTGATGAAGGTTGGTCCGAGCTTCTCCAGCCCCTCGGTGAACTTCACGGCGTCCTCGGCCTGTGTGGCGTCGGGGGACTCGCCGGGTAGCGGAGAAGCGTCGGTGTTGAACGCCTTGAGGTGCCGGATGAGCAGTCCGCCGAGCTGGGTCATCATGGCGAGGTCTGGCATTTTCTCCTGAGAGCGGCGGTCTGGCTCCACGCTACTGCTGACTGGCCCCCCGGTCGGGGTGAACCGGCTACGGAATCCTCCGTCAGCGAACCGTTTTGACCTTCACGCAGCGTCAAGGATTAGCGTCGAGCCATGACCGATGTTCAGACACTTATCCAGACCCTCGCCAGCACCGATGGCACCGCCCGGCGCCACGCCGCCCTCGCCCTGGGTGCCACGCGGGACGCCGCGGCCGCGCCGGCCCTCCTGGATCGGCTGCGGATCGAACGCGACCCCCGCGTCCGCGAGGACCTCACCTGGGCCCTTGTCCAGCACGCCGACGAGGCGGAGGCGGACCTGCTGGCCATGCTGACCAGCCCGGAGGCGGACCAGCGACGCGCCGGTGCGCACGTGCTCAGCAAGATCGGCGACCCTGCCCACTTCGAGAGCCTCCGTCCGCTCGTCGGCGACGAGCACGCCGACGTGGCGATCAAGGCCTACCGCGCTGTGGCCAACACCGGGCGCCACGAGGCGGCCGGTGCGCTGGCCGAGCGTCTGGGCGATGGTGATGCGCTGCAACGCGACGCCCTCACCACCGCGATGCACCGCCTGGGGGAGAAGGCCGTTCCCGCGCTGACGGCCGCCCTCGGTGATCCCGACGCCGAGGTGCGGGCCCACGCCGCGGAGGCGCTCGGCCACCTCGGCGGACCGCATGCCGACCCAGCGGTGGACGCCTTGGAGGCCTCCGCCGACGACGGCGACACCACCGTCGCGCTGCATGCGGTGTCTGCACTGGGGCAGCTCAGCGAGGTGTCCGACGGCGCCCTGGCGCGTATCGCCGACGGCGGTGACGCACTGCTCGCTCAGGTGGCTGGTCGCTTCCTGGCCGCCCGTTCCGAGTCCGCCAAGGCGAAGGCCTGACGGTCCGCCATGAGGCGCCGAGCGAGGAGCCGGGCGCGCTGATCCGGTGAGTCCAACTCACCCGCGACGGCGCGCCCGGCCTCCTGACCGTCGATTTGACCGAGCGCCAGCAGGGCCGCGAAGCGCACCTCCCGGTCCGGGTCCGAGAGGAGGGCCGCCAGCGCCCCGACGCTCGCGGGCGCCCGGATCAGGCCCAGCGTCTCGGCCGCCAGCGCCCTGACCAATGGTGCGGGATCCGACGTGGCTGCCAGAAGCGGCTCCACCGCGCCCGCGAGGCGGGCCAGCGAGGCCGCGACCTCATCCCTGACGGCGGCTCTGGGGTCGGCGAGGGCCCTGGTCAGCGCGTCCACCGCGCCAGGCCCGGCCACCTGTCCCAGGCTGAACGCGGCCTTGGCCGCCACGGTGGCGTCCTCGTCTTCCAGCAGCCCGGCCAGCATCGACACCGCCCCCGGGTCCCGGAGCTTGCCCAGGACGTGCGCCAGGGACAGGCGGGCGTCCCGGTCTCCGGTGGCCAGGGCCTCGCTCAGCTTGGCCGACGAGCCCTGCCCGCGTTGGGTGATCGCCCAGGTGGCGGCCTCACGGACGCCGGGCTCCGGATCGCTGCGCAGGATCTCGACGAGGTCTTCCAGGGGGGCGGCCTCGTGGCTGGACAGCGCCGCTCGGAAGCGGACCGCCGCATCCGGATGCCGTAACCGTTCGCTCAATGCGATGGCATCCAGCACCTCGTCCCAGCCGGCCTCGGCCGCCGTCGTCAGCCCCCTCAGCCTGGCGAGCAGCTCCTGCTCGGCCACGATCCTGCGCTCGAGAGCCTCGATGTGCTGCTGGAGGAGGGTCGCCGCGTCGAAGGCCGGATCGTCCAGGGCGCTGCGCACCTCGGTGAGTGAGAGCCCGAGCGACTTGAGGTGCGCGATGGCCAGGAGCCGCACGAGGTCCTCATGGGAGTACAGCCGGTAGTCACCCGTCGACCGTTGGCTGGGGACCAGCAGGCCGAGCTGGTCGTAGTGGCGCAGCGTCCGGGGCGACAACCCCGTGCGCCGGGCAATCTCCCCGATCCGCAGCGCCTCCACCTCGGCCTCAACCCTGCCCGGAGACGTGAAGGGCCAGCGTCTCGATCGCCTCCGCCAGAGAGCCCACCTCGGTCACCTTCAACCCGCCTAGCCGGGGGACCTTGACCGTCACGTCCCGTGAGCCCCTCGGTACCAGGGCGAGCTCGAAGCCCAGCCTGGCCGCCTCGGCGAGCCGCCGCTCCACGCCCGGCACCCTCCGCAGGTCACCCGCGAGTCCCACCTCGCCCAGCGCGATCAGCCTGCGTGGGTACTGCCAGTCCACGGCGGCCGAGGCGATCGCGATCGCGGCTGCGAGGTCCAGAGAGGGGTCCGTGACCCGCGCCCCGCCGACGGTGGAGACGTAGACGTCGTGCTGGGACAGCGGGAGGCGAACCTTCCGCTCCAGCACCGCCAGCACCATGGCGATCCTCGAGCTGTCCAGGCCGTGGGTGGTGCGCCGCGGGGAGGACTGGTAGGGCGACGGCGCCACCAGCGCCTGGATCTCGGCGAGCAGCGGCCTCCTGCCTTCCATGGTCACCGTGACGCAGGTGCCCGGCGTCGGCTCGTTGTGCTCTGTGGTGAACAGCCCGGACGGGTCCGGTACCTCGACGATGCCCCTCTCGCTCATCTCGAAGCACCCCACCTCGTCCGCGGGGCCGAAGCGGTTCTTCGTGGCCCGCACCATCCGGAACCCCGAATGCCTGTCCCCGTCGAAGGTGAGGACCACGTCCACCAGGTGCTCGAGGGTGCGCGGGCCGGCGATGGCGCCGTCCTTGGTGACGTGTCCCACCAGGATCACGGCCATGTCCTCGCGCTTGGCCACCCTGCCCAGCGCGCCCGTGACCTCCCGCACCTGCGCGGGGCCGCCGGGCGCTCCCTCGGCCTCAGCCGTGGCGATGGTCTGGACCGAGTCCACCACGAGCAGGCTGGGACGGACGCTCTCCACGTGGCCGAGCACCGTGCCCAGATCCGTCTCGGAGGCCAGGTAGAGCTCGTCCGCGACGGATCCCGTGCGCTCGGCCCGCAGCCGCACCTGGGAGGCCGACTCCTCACCCGAGATGTACAGAGTGCGCTGTCCGGACCTTGCCCACTTGGCCGCCACGTCCAGCAGCAGCGTGGACTTGCCGACCCCGGGTTCGCCTGCCAGCAGAATCACCGATCCCGGCACGATGCCGTCGCCGAGCACCCGGTCCAGCTCGGCGATAGTGGTGAGGCGTCTCTGGGCCGTGTCCGTGGGTACCTGCGAAATGGGCACGGCCGCGTCCATGGGAACGGAGGACGACACCTGCTTCAGCTTGGGTGCCCCGCGCTCGGCCACCGTGCCCCAGGCCTGGCATTCACCACACTTGCCGACCCAGCGCACGCTCGTCCATCCGCACTCGGTGCAGTGATAGGTGTCCTGCTTTTTTGCCACGCTGAGAGCTTAGGTGCCCCCTCCGACACATCGGGTCAGATGGTGACGGTGCCCTGGGGAGTTTCGAACGTCACGTTGGAGATTCCGGGCGTGCCGTGCGGGGCCACGAGGTCCAGGCTGATGCCGTCGATCTCGTCGGCCACCGGCATCGCCAGCCACTCCGAGAGGCGATCCGCGGAGCCCGAGATCTGCA
Source organism: Tessaracoccus sp. MC1679 (assembly GCF_014164775.1). Taxonomy (GTDB): domain Bacteria; phylum Actinomycetota; class Actinomycetes; order Propionibacteriales; family Propionibacteriaceae; genus Arachnia. Next base: position 196,077 of record NZ_JACJGB010000002.1, on the reverse strand, counting down.
GCGACGTCAGGCGCACCTCGCCGCGGAGCGCGGCAGGGCGGAGCGAGTCGTCGCTCTTCCACTCAAGGAAGTACGGCAGCTGCGGGTCCGCGATGAGACCGCGGATCCCGATCTGGACCCACTCCAGACGGCGTCCGTCCGGGAAGTGGCGCAGACCTGGCACGGCGGAGCGGTTGAGGCGCTGCTCGTAGGGCGCGATGTCCGGAACGCTGATCACCCAGCCCATCCATCCGCCGCCCATCTCTGAGCGGGCCCGAACGGCCTGCCCGAAGGCGGCCTTGTCTGCGGCCGGGTGGTCCAGGACCTCGACCACCTCGATGTAGCGGGCGTCAGCCAGCGGGATGATGTGGTTGCGGGTACCGAAACGCGGATGGAAACCGCCGTCCTTGTACTCCGTACCCAGTGCATCGGCGAGCCGCGATGCCTCAGCCTTGAGGCCGTCGGGGCCTGTCGCAAAGATCAGATGGTCGACGTGCATGGGCCCATTCTTGCCCTGACCAGTGCTAAACAACTAATCGGGCTCAGCCGGTCCGGGGCTCCGGCGGGTAGTGTTGCGGTGTGTCCACGTCGAAGGTCCTGCTCTCGACCACCTCCGTCTTTCCGGAGGCTTCTGCCAGCGCGTTCGAGCTGGCCGCGTCGCTCGGCTACGACGGCGTCGAGCTCATGGTCGGCGTCGATGCCCTCTCCACCGATGTCGACGCCGTCGAGAAACTCTCCGCCTACCACGGGGTGCCCGTGCTGTCCGTGCATGCCCCCACCCTCCTGGTCACCCAGAGCACCTGGGGCTCGGACCCGTGGGACAAGCTGAGGCGCTCCGGTGAGGCGGTGCAGCGTCTCGGCGGAGACACCGTCGTGGTCCACCCGCCGTTCCGCTGGCAGCGCGAGTATGGCGCCGAGTTCGTGACCGGCATCAAGCGCCTCAACGCGGAGTCCCCGGTGAAGTTCGCCGTCGAGAACATGTACCCGTGGCGGACGCCCGCCGGCCACTTCCAGGCCTATCTCCCCGGCTGGGACCCAACTGTCTATGACTACGACCACCTGACGCTGGACCTCAGCCACGCGTCCACGTCGCAGCGCCAGTCGCTGGACCTCATGCACGCGTGGGGGGATCGGCTGGCTCACGTGCATCTCACCGACGGTCGAGGCTCCCTCAAGGACGAGCACCTCCTGCCGGGGGAGGGCGATCAGCACGCGTGGACCCTCGTGGAGGAACTCGCGGCACAGGGGTTCCCGGGCCATATCGTGCTGGAGATCTCCAGCCGCCGGGCGCGGTCGCGGCACGAACGGGAGGAGATGTTGGCGGATTCGCTGGCCTCCATCCGGAAGGTGCTGGCGAAGGGCTCTGCCAGGAGGGTCGATGTCGCGTCTTAACAGCGCGGTACGGGGTGTGATCAGGTCTCGGCGGGTGCAGGAGTCCGCCATGGCCTCCGGGGCGGCGCTGGATTTCGCCAGCTCCTACGTGGCGGGTGAGGCCATCGACGACGCGGTGGCCGTGACGCGGCGGCTCCAGGGGCAGGGGCTGCTGGTATCGCTGGCCTACCTTCCCAGCTCCGACGACGAGGCGGAGACCACGGACATGCTCTGCCGGGCCCTGGACGCGCTGGGGGAGGGCGCCGAAGGCGTCGAGATCTCCGTGAAGCCGTCCTCGCTCGGACTCCGCGACAGTCCAGCCAGCGCCCGCGCCCGCCTCGAGGATCTCTGCCGCGTCACCACGGCCAGCGGTGCCGTCGTCACCCTGGAGATGCAGGGCACCGAGGGATACGACGAGACCCTGCGGCTGTGGAGCGCCGCCCGCGCCGGCTGCGACCGGATCGGGCTGACCCTGCCCGCCGACATCCGGCGTTCCGAACGTGACCTGGAGCGGATCGGCGCCGACGGGGCACGGGTGCGGCTCTGCGTCGGGTCCTATCCGGTGCCGAAGGCCGAGGGCTACCGCCATGAGCACGAGAAGTCGTTGGCCCTGGTGAGGTGCGTTCGCCGCGCCATGGAGGACCACGCCTACGCCATGGTGGCGTCCCACGACCCGACGATGATCGCCATCACGCAGGACCTGGCCCGACGCAACGCCGTCGGCCGGGACGGCTTCGAGTTCCAGATGTTCTACGGCGTCCGCCCGCTCGAGCAGCGCCGCCTCACGGACATTGGCTACCGCTCCCGCACCTACGTGCCGTTCGGGCCGGCCTGGTTCGAGTACCTCACCACGCGGATCGCCGCCCGGCCGAGGACGCTGTACAGCTACCTGCGGGCCATCTCGGACAAGCGGTGACGGCGCACTCGGCGCTCGCGGTCGAGCCGTCCACCCGCCGCCTCCTGCGCACCGAGATGGTCATCGTGCTGCTGCTCTCGCTGGGGCAGTCGGCGATCTACGCCCTGCTCTCGATCATCGAGAAGCTCACCAGGCCCATCCCGCTCAACCAGCAGACCACCTCCATCAACAACAGCGCGACTCCGGACAGGCCCTGGCTGGACCTCGCCTACCAGCTCGCGTGGATGACGTTTCCGCTGGTGCCGGTGGCGTTGGCGCTGTACCTGCTCGCCACGCAGCACCGCCCGGAGGAGGGGCCCTGGCGCGTGATGGGCTTCGACCTGCGGCGCCCCGGCTTCGACCTGGCCTGGGGGTTCGGCGTGTTCGCCGTGATCGGGGTCGCGGGGCTGGCGTTCTACGTGTTCGCCGTCGAGATCGGCATCAACACCCAGGTGAGCACGGCCAACCTGGCCGCGAACTGGTGGACCGTTCCCGTGCTTGTGCTCCGGGCTGTGATGAACGGCGTGCTGGAGGAGGTGCTGATGATCGGCTACCTCTTCACCAGGTGGGCCCAGACGGGCGGCCGGATGTGGGTCATCGTCGTGGTCAGCGCCTTCATCCGCGGCGGCTACCACCTCTACCAGGGCTTCGGCGGCTTCGTGGGCAACCTGGTGATGGGCCTGGCCTTCGGATGGCTGTACCTGAAGATCAGGCGCGTGATGCCGCTGGTGATCACGCACTCGCTGCTGGACATCGTCGCCTTCGTCGGCGCCCCCCTGCTGCCCGTACTGCTCGCCTGGATCGGCCGCTGACCCTCTGGCGCTCAGCGGATGGCCGCGCCGACGGCCAGGCCGATCAGGGCGGCCGCGACGCTGAACAGGAGCATCGCGACCCCCAGCGCCACCGCCGCGGGGGCGCGGCCCACGCGCACCACGCGCACCAGCTCGACGCTGGCGGTGGAGAAGGTGGTGAAGCCGCCCAGGAAGCCGATCCCCGCGACGGCGCGCACGGCCTCGGCCCCTCCGGCGGCCCACCCAGTCACGACGCCCAGCAGGAACGAGCCGGTCACGTTGATGATGAGCGTGGCGGTGGGTAGCGAGCGGCTCAGCCTTGCCGTGATGACCCCGTCGAGCATGAAGCGTGCCGCCGCGCCCAGGCCGCCGACCAGGGCCACCCAGAGCGGAATCATGCCCGCCGCCCAGCCGCGACCGCCCGGCGCACGAGCGCCATCGACGCGCTGGCGGCCAGGAACCCGGCGGCGACGCTGGCACCGGCATAGGCCATGGCCAGGGGCAGGTCTCCACCGCGCCCCAGCGCGACCGCCTCCAGGATGAAGGTGCTGTAGGTGGTGTAACCGCCGAGGAGCCCGGTGCCCAGCGCGAGCTGCAGCGCCCTCCTTCGCCCGCTGTCAGCCGTCACCAGGGCAAGCGCCTCGAGGAGGGCGCCGAGGATCAGCGCGCCCGAGACGTTGATGGCGAACGTGGCCCACGGGAACTCGCCGGCGCCCGCCCCGAAGGCGGACTCCAGGGCGGAGCGTAGCGTCGTGCCGGCCGCGCCGCCGAGGGTGACCAGACCGAGGAGGGAGGGCCGCAGGTAGGCGGGCAGCGACGAGGAGGGTGGGGTCACCGCCACTCCAGCGGTGTCTTCCAGTCCACCACCGAAGTGGGCACCGTGAGCACCGGGCGGTGCTGGTGGTGGACGAGGTGCGTGCCGACGGCGGCGTCGAGCAGGCCATGGAAACGCCCGCTCCGCCCGGGACGCCCGGTGCCGACGACGATCACCGCTGCGTCGACCGCCCTGGCGAGATGGGTCAGCGCCCGATCCGCGCGGCCGGCCAGGTACCGGAACTCCCAGCGCACATCGCTGCCGGCCATCGATTCCCCGACCGCGGCCAGCAGCGTCTCCTGGCGCCGCCGCCACTCCTCGTCGTCGGACATGTCCGGGTCCATGTCGCTGTGCTCCACGGTGCCATCGGGGAACTCGCGTTCGACGACCCGGCCGGGGTCCGCATAGGCGCAGTACAGGACACCTCCCTGCGCCCGGGCCAGCTCAGCGGCGGTCAACAGCACCACCGCCGGCTGCTCCGGCGTCACTCCGACGACGACGCAATGGTTGCTGAAGGGCGTGATGCGCGACGGATGTGGTTGGGGAACCTGCTTCATCGTCGACCTCTTCTCTCAGACCCGACGAGGCGAACACTACCCAGTGGACAGGCGGGAATGGCGAGGCACTGGACACGACATGTCGCGCTCAGGCGGTGTCGTCGTAGACTTCCGCCCATGCGTGTTGGAGTCTTCGGCGCGACCGGGCAGGTGGGCGGCGTCATGCGTCGCCTCCTGGCGGAGCGCAATGTCCCGGTTGAGCAGATCCGTTACTTCGCCTCGGCGAGGTCGGCGGGCAGGGCGCTGCCCTGGGGTGCGGGAGAGGTGGTCGTCGAGGACATCGAGACGGCGGACTTCGCCGGCCTGGACGTGGCCCTGTTCTCGGCCGGTGGGTCGACCTCGAAGCTGTGGGCGCCGCGCGTGGCCGAGGCCGGCGCCACCGTCGTGGACAACTCGTCGGCCTGGCGGATGGATCCGCGGGTCCCGCTTGTGGTCTCCGAGGTCAACCCGGAGGACGTCGGGCAGGCGGAGCTCGGCATCATCGCCAACCCCAACTGCACCACGATGGCCGCCATGCCGGTCCTCAAGGCACTCCACGACGCAGCGGGCCTCGAGTCGCTGCAGGTGACCACCTTCCAGGCCGTCTCCGGGTCGGGAGTGAAGGGCGTCGAGGCGCTCGCCTCGCAGCTGGGCCAGATCGAGGACCCCCGCGTCCTCGCCCACGACGGCGCGGCATTCCACCCATCAGATGTGGCCCCCTATGTCGCCCCCATCGCCTACAACGTGGTGCCGCTGGCCGGCAGCCTCGTCGACGACGGCGAGGGTGAGACGGACGAGGAGAAGAAGCTGCGCAACGAGTCCCGGAAGATCCTGCACCTGCCGCAGCTGCGGGTTGCCGGCACCTGCGTGCGCGTCCCCGTCTTCTCTGGCCACTCGCTGTCGGTGCACGCCCGTTTCGCCGCGGACATCACCCCCGAGGAGGCCCGCGCGGCGCTGGTGAAGGCGCCGGGAGTGACGCTCGTGGATGTGCCCACCCCGCTGCAGGCCGCGGGCGCTGACGCCTCGTTCGTCGGCCGGATCCGTCAGGACCAGAGCGTGGAGAGCAGGCGCGGTCTGGTGCTGTTCATCAGCAACGACAACCTGCGCAAGGGCGCTGCCCTCAACGCCATCCAGATCGCTGAGCTGCTGATCCGATGAAGCTGACTCTGATCGGCGCAGGGGCGATGGGCGAGGCGCTGCTCGCGGGATGGCTCGCCGCAGGGCATCGGCCGGCGGACCTCTCCGTCGTCGAGCCCTCCGCGGAGCGGGCCGCCGCGGTCACCGCCGCACACGGGGTCCGGGCGGTCCCGCTGTCCGAGGCCGCCGTCGCCGATGTCGTGGTGCTGGCGGTCAAGCCGCACCAGATCGACGGGGTGCTGGAGGAGCTGTCGAGCCGCATCGAGGTGCGGGGGAACGTGCCACTGGTGGTCTCGATCGCCGCCGGCACGCCGATCGCGCAGCTCGAGGCCGGCCTGCCCGAGGGGGCCGCCGTCGTCCGCGTGATGCCCAACACGCCCGCGCTCGTGGGGCAGGGGATGGCCGGGGTGGTGCCCGGGCACCACGCCTCGGCGGAGCAGGTTGAGGCGGTCTCCGCGCTGATGGACGCGGTTGGACGCAGCATCGTCATTCCGGAGACCCAGATCGACGCGCTCACCGCCGTCTCAGGCTCCGGCCCGGCCTACCTCTTCTACGTGGCGGACGCGATGATCGAGGCGGGGGTCCACCAGGGCCTCACGCGCCAGCAGTCAAGTGAGCTGGTGGTGCAGACCTTCGTCGGATCGGCGGCCCTGCTCGCCACAGGGTCGCGGGCCGTCGAGCTGCGCGAACAGGTCACCTCGCCCGCCGGTACCACCGCCGCCGCGCTCCGAGTGCTGGATGATCGCGGGGTCCGCGCGGCGTTCCTGGCGGCGATGGAGGCCTGCGCCGAGCGCGGCCGCGCCATGGCCCGCTGAGAGGGATTGGTCGATACTCCCCAAGAGCGGTTAAGATTCAGAGTCTGGCCCAACGTGGCCAGGCACATCGAAGGCACCCGGATCATCCGGTAATGAAAGGCACACAGTGGGCTCTGTCATCAAGAAGCGTCGCAAGCGCATGGCCAAGAAGAAGCACCGCAAGCTCCTGAAGAAGACCCGCATCCAGCGTCGTCGCGCCGGCAAGTAGTGGCAGCACCCTCACGGGTTCTGCTGCTGACCCGCTCCGGATGCCACCTCTGCGTGGATGCCGAAGCGGTCGTGCGCAGCGCCTGCGAGGACCTCGGGGTGGCCTGGCGTGCCGTGGACATAGATTCCATCGGCTCACTCCAAGCCAGATTCACAGACCATGTGCCCGTCACATTCGTGGACCGGGAGCTACTCAGCTACTGGTTCGTCGACGACGACGCACTGCGTGTGGCTCTCGCCTCGCGTACTCCCCGGGACACGCCAGTCGATTGGATCTCGTCGCTCGCCGACCAGCCCTGAACGGAAATGATCGAAGTGACCGATTCCCTGGAACCGACCTCGCCGGCAAGTCCGCCGGAGTTCGAACCGACCGGTGGGTCGGTCACGTTCGTCGGCTCGGGCCCCGCTGACCTTGGTCTACTCACGCTGTCCGGGTCGCGGGCGATGCGTTTCGCGGACCTCCTCATCGTGGACCCCGCCGCGGACGTTGAGCAGATCAAGGCCATGGTTCCGGCGCACGCCGAAGTGCGGCTGGCAGGGGGAGACGACGAGGTTGCCGAGATCCTCGGCGCCGTCGCGCGGGGGCGTCGCGTGGTGCGGCTGCACGCCGGGGACTACTTCACCGATGCCGACGCCGGTGGCGTCCTTCCGGAGGTCCTTGCCACGGCCGGCATCCGCGCGAACGTGGTGCCTGGCGTCAACCGCTGGAGCGCCGCGCTGTCGTTCGGCGGCGTCACCGCCACCGCCGCGTTCGCCGCCCTGGACGCCAGGGTGGAAGTCCCACACATCGATGACTGGCCCTCGGCCAAGACGCTGATCGTGCGCGCCGCCGGTTCCCTGGCGCGCGCCGTGGCCGAGCAGGCCGCCACGCGGTACGGGCGCGACGGGCAGTGCCTCAGCCTCGTGGGTGTCGGCACGACGGCGCAGGTCAGCGAGGTGCTCACCTGGGGTGAGGTGGACCACGTCGCCGCCGCCGAGTGCTATTTCATCGTCGGGCCCGGGATCGAGGAGGCGCGCCGCCAGCGCTACGCCTGGTTCGAGGGCAAGCCCCTGTTCGACTGGCGGGTCATCGCCCCCCGAACCAAGGACGATCTGTCCTCGCTCACCGAGGAACTGGCGCACTACGGTGCCGCCACCGAGCTGGTGGCCACCATGTCCATCGAGCCGCCCCGCGCCGAGCAGGGCATGGAGAAGGCCGTTCGCGGGCTGGTGGACGGCCGCTACCTGTGGCTGGTGCTCACTTCGCCGCACGCCGTCGCCGCCATCGCCGAGCGGCTGACTGAGTACGGCCTGGACTCCCGCGCCCTGTCCGGGATCAGCCTCGCCGCCGTCGGCAGGGGCACGGTGGAGGCGCTCGGCCGGCTGGGCCTGGTGGCGGACCTCACCCCGGTCGTCGAGAACACCACCGGCGCGCTGGCCAACGAGTTCCCCGCCTACGACGATCTCATCGACCCACTCAACCGGGTCCTGGTTCCTTCGGCCGACGTCTCGGTGGAGCCCCTCCTCGTCGGTCTGAGCCGCCTGGGCTGGGAGGTGGAGGAGGTCACCGCCTATCGCACGGTCCGGGCCGCCCCGCCGCCGCCTGAGGTCCGCGACGACATCAAGACGGGCATGTACGACGCCGTCGTCTTCACCTCCGCCACGGCCGTGCGCAACATGATCGGCATCGCCGGCAAGCCGCACCCGGCCACGGTGGTGGCGGCGATCGGCCCCGCCACCGCCGCGGCCTGCGAGATGCACGGGCTCCGCGTGGACGTGATCGCAGACGCGCCCACCTTCGAATCACTGGCTGAGGCGCTTGCCCGCTTCGCGGACCGCAGGCGCGCGGATCAGCTGGCGGCCGGTCTCCCGGTCAGCAAGCCCTCGCAGCGCAAGCGCCGCAAGCGGCGCAAGGTAGTTGCCCCGGCAGACTAGGGTGATGGGCGTGGCAGACGCAACGATCGTGCACGTCATGCGGCACGGACAGGTGGAGAATCCCGGCGCCGTCCTCTACGGGCGCCTCCCTGGCTTCGGGCTCTCAGAGCTCGGGCAACGGATGGCGGCCCGGATGGCGCAACACTGGCGAGACGTGCCCTTGACCCATCTGCGCTGTTCGCCCCTCCAGCGTGCGCAGGAGACCATGGCTCCCACCGCCGCACTCTTTCCCGCGCTGGACGTCACCACAGACGAGCGGGTGATCGAGGCAGACAACAAGTTCGAGGGCATGGTGTTCGGCAAGGGGAACCGCGCACTTCGGGACCCCAGGATGTTCTGGCACATGCGCAACCCGCTGCAGCCCAGCTGGGGCGAGCCGTACACGCAGGTCGTCGCCCGGATGAGGGCCGCCATCTCCGATGCCGCCCTCGCCGCCGGCCCCGGTGGGCAGGCGCTCGTGGTGAGCCACCAGCTGCCCATCTGGATCGCCCGCAGCGACGCGGAGGGCCGGCCGTTGGTCCACGACCCGCGCCGCCGGCAGTGCACCCTGTGCTCCGTGACCAGCTTCACGCTCCGCGACGGCGTCGTGACGGCGGTGGACTACGCCGAGCCTGTCGCGCACCTCCTGCCCGCCGTGCGTGGTCGGCGGTTCAAGGTCGGCACGTGAGGCTTCTCCTCGTCGCAGGGGCCGCCACCGTGCTCCTGGCGGGCTGTGGCGCGCAGGGATCCTCTGACGGAGTCGGCTTCGAGGGCGGCGACGGCACGGTCACGATCGTGCCCGCAGAGGCGCGCCAACCGGCGCCCACACTCGCCGGGACGGCCCTTGACGGGACTGAGGTCTCGACGGCGGACCACACCGGGAAGATCATCGTGGTCAACGTGTGGGGGTCCTGGTGCGCCCCGTGCCGGGCCGAGGCGCCCGAGCTGGTGGAGGCCGCACGGGAGTTGGGCGAGGACGTCTCCTTCATCGGCCTCAACACCCGTGACCTCGATGTGGCCCCGGCGCAGGCCTTCGAACGGGCTTTCGGCCTCACCTACCCCAGCATCTTCGATCCGGACGGTGAACTGCTGCTCGGATTCGGGCAGCTGCCTCCCAAGGCCATCCCCAGCACCGTGGTCATCGACTCCGAGGGGCGTGTCGCGGCCCGGGTGCTGGGTGAGGTGGACGCCACCACGCTCACGGGTATCGTCGCCGATGTGGAGGCCGGCGGGTGATCCTCCTCGAGTCCTGGGCGGGGACTGCCCTGACGTCGTCCATGCTGGTGGCCATCCCGGTGGCGATGCTGGCCGGGCTGGTGTCGTTCGCGTCCCCCTGCGTGCTGCCGCTGCTCCCCGGCTACCTGTCCTACGCCTCAGGCCTGGGCTCGGCCCAAATCACGGGAGGAACCGCATCCAAGCGGCTCCTCGTGGGTGGAACACTCGGCTTCATTCTGGGTTTCTCAATTGTCTTCGTCCTCACCGGTGCTCTCATCGGGGGCGTCGGGGCCGCCCTGCTGACCAACGCCAGGGCCATCACGGTGGCGCTCGGCGTGATCATCATGGTGCTCGGCGCGGGGTTCGCGGGCTGGCTACCGGTCCCCAGCGGATGGCGCCCGAGCGTGGCGCCCAGGTTCGGGGTGTGGGCATCGCCCCTCCTGGGGATGGTCTTCGGGTTGGGCTGGACGCCGTGCATCGGCCCCGCGCTCTCGGTGGTGTTGACCCTGGCCCTCAACGAGGGGTCTGCGGCCAGAGGCGGGATCCTGGCCTTCGCATATGCGCTTGGCCTGGGCATCCCCTTCCTCGCCTTCGCCGTCGCGTTCACCGCGCTGGCGCCCCGCTTCGAGTGGATGAAGCGCCACGGGCAGCTGCTGCAGCGGTTGGGCGGCGTCGCGATGATGGTGGTGGGTCTCGCCATGGTGGTGGGTTGGTGGGACGCGCTCATCGCGGTGCTGCGCCAATGGGCTTCGAGCTTCGGAACCATCCTGTGACTGAGGGGTCGCGCAAGGCGCTGGGCCCGGTGGAGCTGGTGAGGTGGGCTTGGGGGCAGTTGACCTCGATGCGGACCGCCCTCATGATGCTCTTCCTGCTGGCCCTGGCCGCCATCCCGGGCTCCATGATCCCCCAACAGAGCGCCTCCCCCATCTCAGTGCTGGACTTCAAGCGCGCCAACCCGTTCTGGGACTCGATCTTCGAGCCATTGGGGTTCTACGACGTCTACACCTCGCCTGCCTTCTCAGCCGTCTATCTGCTTCTCTTCGTCTCGCTGATCGGGTGCATCCTCCCGCGGATCAGCAAGTACCTGGACGCTGTGCGCAAGCCGCCGCCGTCGCTGCCCGCGCGGATCGAGAGGCTTCCCGCCACCGGCCGTGGCACCCTCGAGGCACCCACCGCTCAGGCGCTCGACGCCGGGGAACAGTGGTTGCGGTCCAAGCGGTACCGGGTCCGGCGCTTCGATGACGGGCTGTCGGCCGAACGCGGCTACATCCGCGAGGCCGGCAACCTCATCTTCCACATATCCCTGGTGGCGATGCTGATCGGCATGGCCTGGTCCAACCTGTGGGGATTCCACGGCACCGTCGTCGTGGTCGAAGGCCGCGCCTTCGCCAACGTCATCACCCAGTACGACGACTTCACCTCCGGCTCCCTGGTGGACACCGACGGGCTGGAGCCCTTCTCGGTCGGCATCGAGCAGTTCCGCGTCGCCTTCGAGACCGGTGAGGTGCAGCGGGGGGCGGCCCGTCAGTTCGACGCGGACGTGGTGCTGGAGGATTCCTCCGGCGCCCGCGACGCGCTGCTGACAGTCAACGAGCCGCTCATCACCAGCGGTGGGACGCAGGTCAACCTGATCGGACACGGCTACGCACCCGCCTTCACGGTCACCGACGGCAACGGGGACGTGGCCTTCAGCGGCCCGGTGGTCTTCCTGCCCCAGGACGGCAACTTCGCGTCGGTGGGCGTAATCAAGGTGCCCGACGCCCGCCCTCAGCGGTTGGCGTTCGAGGCCTTCTTCTTCCCGACGGCCGTGCTGGACGAGACCGGCCCCCACTCGGTCTTCCCCGACGCGCTCAGCCCGGAGGTCTACCTCAACGCCTGGTCCGGGCCCCCCGCGGAGGAGACCGGTGTTCCCGAGAGCGTCTACACATTGACCACCACCGGCCTCGCCCCCGTGCAGGGAGACGACGGAGAGGTGCTGCGGGCCAGGATGCTGCCGGGCGCCGGATTCGCGCTGCCGGAGGGGCTGGGATCCATCAGTTTCGACGGCTGGGACCGCTGGGTGAAGCTGCAGGTCAGCCAGACACCAGGCAACACCATGACGCTCATCTCGCTGATCGTGGGGGTGGCAGGCCTGTCGGTGTCGCTCATCGTCCGGCCCCGTCGCCTGTTCGTCAGAATCGTCGACGGCGAGGCGCTCGCAGGTGGCCTGGACCGCGCGGACGCGGCCAGCGGACTCGACGACGAGGTGGCCGGCGTGTTGGCCTCCGTGACAGATCGTGTGCACAATGGGGGCGCGCCCAGCCAGCAGATGAAGGAGGGACCCGAGACGTGACGTTGTCCGAATGGTCCTACACCGCGATGGTCTACGCGGCCGTCGGGTACCTCCTCGCCTTCGCCCTCCATGCGCTGGAGTGGGCGTCGGCCCGAGGGCTCGCACCCGCCAGGCCAGCCGATGGTTCTGAGGACACCCAACGCACGAGGGTGGACCTGTGGGGGCGGTTGGCGGTAGCAGCCACAGTGATCTCAGCCCTGCTGCACGTGGGCGCGGTGGTCCTGCGCGGTGTCGCCGCGGAGCGCCCACCGTGGGGCAACATGTACGAGTTCGTCACCTCCGCCCTCGCGTTCGCGGTGATCATCTACCTGTTCTGCGTCGCCCGTTTCGGCATGCGCTGGCTCGGGCTCGGGCTCACCCTGCTCTTCACGGTCGGCCTCGGCCTGGCCGTGACCCAGTTCTACGTCGAGGTGTCGCCGCTGGTGCCCGCGCTGCACAGCGTGTGGTTCGTCATCCACATCGTGGCTGCAGCCATCTCCGGCGCGGCGTTCAACGTGGGAGCCGTCGCGTCCGCTCTCTTCCTCGTCCGAGACGCAGCGGAGCGGCGGGCCGCCGCCCGGGGGACCGTGATCAACGGCTACCTCGCCAAGGTGCCCACCGCCCAGAAGCTGGACCTGATCTCCTACCGACTGCACGCCTTCGCCGTGCCGTTGTGGACGTTCACCATCGCCGCGGGCGCCATCTGGGCGCAGTACGCGTGGGGACGGTTCTGGAACTGGGACCCCAAGGAGACGTGGTCCTTCATCACCTGGATCGTCTACGTCGCCTACCTGCATGCGCGCGCGACGGCCGGGTGGCGAGGCCGCCCCGTCGCCATCATCGCGCTCCTCGGGCTGGTCACCTTCTGGTTCAACTTCATCGGGGTCAACCTCCTGTTCAGTGGCCTCCACTCGTACGCGGGCATCTGAGCCGTGGCGTCTGAGGAGGACCTGGACTGGCTCGTCCGGGTGTACGAGGAGCAGGGGGCCACCCTGCACCGTCTCGTCGTGCTCCTCGACGCCGAAGAACAGTCCGGGCGGATCGTGCGCAGTGCTCTGCTGGCCCTCCACCGGCGGGGTCACCGGCTCATCGATCCGGTGGAGCGCGTCGAGTTCCTGCACGAGCACGTGGTCCACCTTGCCCACGCCGTCCGGCCCGCGCAGGCGCCCATCCAGCTTCCAGACGTCGCGGAGGCCAGGCAACAGGAGGTCCTCCGCGCCATCTCGGCGATGCCCCCGCGGATGGCCGAGCTCCTCATCGTCAGCCACTACCTGTCCGTCTTCGGCCCCGAGCTGGCCGGAATCATGCGGATGTCGGTGAATGGGTGCAACCAGCGGCTTGAGGTGGCTTTGGAGACGCTGCGGGCCCGCGTGGGCGACCCTGCGCCGGGAACCTTCCCCGGAGTGCTCGAGTCGCTGTCCCAGGAGGTCACGGCCGCACTCCGGTCAGCCGCCCGCCTCGTCCAGGCGCCCGGAACCGACACCCTCGAGGGTGAGCTGCTGAACCTGACCTCGCTGCGCACCTCGGGCCTCGGCCCGAAGGTGGTGGCGCTGATCACGATGGTGGCCGTGCTGTCGGGCCTGGGGCTGGCGGCGCTGACGCGCCCCACCGCAGCCACCACCGAGGCCGGCTCCCCGGCCCCCACAGTGTCCCCGACGGCGGCGGCCGCCGCGTCGCTGCCGGCGCAGGTCCGCGGCGTTCCGCTCTACTACGTGGACCGCCAGGACGGGAAGCTGTTCCAGGAGCTCCGGGATCTTCCAGCCAGCCCCAACCTGGTGGAGGGTGCGCTCACGGCGCTCCTGACCCTCGCGCCGCTCGATCCCGACTACGAGTCCGCCTGGGGTCCCGGCCAGCTCATCGGCACCGAGATGTCCGGGGAGACGCTCATCGTGGATCTCTCCGGCGATGCGTTCGCGGACCTGACCTCCCCGGAACTCACGGCCAGGGCCCGCAACCAGGTCGTGTACACGGCCTCGGAGATCATGGGGGACCCCGAGCTGAGGGTCCAGTTCCTCTCTGACGGCGGACCGCCCCCCGCCGAGCTCATCAGCGAGGCCGGCTTCACCCGCACGGGACTCGGCCCGATGCCGTCGCTGTGGATCACCTCACCGAAGAACGCCGCCCGGCTCGCGCCCGGACCGGTGGTGATCGTCGGCACCGTCAAGCCCGGCTGGGGAGTCCCGGTGGTCCGCATCACGGACATCGACACCGACCGGGTCGTGGCCGAGACCTCCGCTCAGACCTCGACCGGCGTGAACTCCGACGGCTGGCGGGTGTGGTCGGTCAGCCTTCAGCTGCAGCCGGGCGACTACGATCTGAGCGCCAGCGTGCGGGGCGGTACCCCTCCGACGGTTTCCTCGGAGAACAAGTCCATCCGCGTTCGCTAGCGCGGCCCGAGCCCATCGTCCCCTGAGGAGGGCCGCCCGTCCCTTCGCTCCCTGAGGGGGGCCGCCCGCGGAGCGGCGTGGACCGTCTGTTTCGCTCCCTGAGGAGGGCCGCCCGCGGAGCGGCGTGCCCTGTCTGTTTCGCTCCCTGAGGAGGGCCGCCCGCGGAGCGGCGAGGACCGTCCCCTTTCGCTCCCTGAGGAGGGCCGCCCGCGGAGCGGCGTGGACCGTCTCGAAGGGTCGTGACTGCCACCTTGACGCAGTTCTTGTGGTCGGGTGCGGTGAGCCGGGAGTCGATGCCCGGGCGGCCGTTGTCCATGGTCTCGATGTTCCGGTCAGCCGGGTCGGTGGTCGGGTGGTGAGGCCGCCCGGGCATCGCCTCCCGTCTCCCCGCACTCGGTCCTCATGTGGCGTTGCCTTGTCCCGGGTGCGGGCCGGCAGGGCGGCGTTGGGGCCGGGTCTGCTTGGGCGGGATGCCGGTTGGGTGGTCGTCGGGTTGGGCACCGCTGCGCAGTGCCGCCCTGCCGTCCCCCACCCTTGCTGTCTCGACGGGATCACTTGGCTCGGACAGGCAGCCCCCAGGTGGGGCTCACCGATGACCAGCCGTTCAGCTGGTGGCCACCATCCGCGCGAACCGCGCCTGGAGATGCACCGGGACCAGACGGGTGGCCAACGCCATCGCCGCGTTCTGTGGCCCGTCGACCACCAAAGGCCGATGCGCACGCAACCCAGCAAAGGTGGTCTCCACCACCTGGGAGATGGTCCGGCGACGCCGCATGACCCCGTCGTCGCCGGCGTTGGCGAAGAACTCGGTGTCCGTGGGGCCGGGGCAGATCACGATGGCGCGGACCCCCGTCGAGTACAGCTCCTCCCAGAGCGCGATCGTGAACCGCATCACATAGGCCTTCGAGGCGGCGTACACAGCCATGGTGGGGATGGGCTGGAAGGCCGCGGTGGAGGCCACATTGATGATCGCCCCGGCGCCGCGCGCCACCATGTGGGGGAGAACGGACCTGGTCAGCTCAGTCAGAGCCACCATGTTGAGTTCCATCTCGTCGCTGACCCGATCCGGGGAGGCGTCCTTGAAGTGGCCCATGGTCCCGAAGCCTGCGTTGTTGACCAGATGGCTCACGTCCAGCTCTGCCATCCGCGCCGCGAGCTTGGCGCGCTCATCCCGATCCGTCAGATCCGCCGGCCAGATCTCCGCCGCCACCCCCGAAGTGGCCCGGATGGAGGAGGCCACGGATTCGAGCAGGTCACGTCGGCGTGCCACCAGAAGGACGTTGTTGCCTTCGGCCGCCAACCTCTCGGCGTACCCCACCCCGAGACCGCTCGACGCACCGGTGACCACTGCCCAGGATCTGCTCATGGCCCCCAGCTTACGGGCCGGGATCGACCCCCACCCCGGCGCGCGGCGGCACCCACTGCTCCACGGCCCGTCCATGGAACAATGGCGCCATGCAGCATTTTGATCTGGTGGTCATCGGTTCAGGCTCAGGGAACTCGCTGATCGACGAGCGCTTCGCCACCTGGAACGTGGCATTGATCGAGCGTGACGAGACTTTTGGAGGCACCTGCCTGAATCGCGGCTGCATCCCCACCAAGATGTTCGTGCTGCCGGCGGACCACGCCGCCGCGCCCTCCGACGCACGGCGCCTCGGCGTCGATCTCCAGTACCGCGGCTCGGATTGGAAGGCCATCCGCGACCGCATCTTCGGGCGCATCGACCCCATCTCGGCCGGTGGGCTGCAGTGGCGTGAGCGCTCCGGCAACGTCACGGTCTTCCACGGCGAGGCCCGGTTCGTCGGACCGCAGACCCTGCAGGTGGGAGAGGACCGGATCAGCGCGGACCACATCGTCATCGCCACCGGATCACGACCGCGAACCGTCGACGTGCCTGGCCTCGATGACGTCGCGGGGCTGGTCCACACGTCGGACACCATCATGCGGATCGACGAACGGCCACGTCGCCTCGTGATCGTGGGCGGCGGCTACATCGCGGCAGAATTCGCGCACATCTTCTCAGCGCTCGGCACAGACGTCACCCTCATCAACCGCTCGGACGTCCTGCTGCGCCATCACGACAGGGAAGTGGCGGAACACTTCGCCGCCCAGCTGTCGCGGCGGGTGCATGTGCGCCTCAACCAGCAGCTCAGCTCCCTGGAGGCCGCCGGTCACGGGGCCATGACTGTGATCACCAAGGACCGCAACGGCGTCGAGTACGAGTACTTCGCAGACGCACTCCTGCTGGCCGTCGGGCGGGTGCGCAATGCGGACGCGCTGGACCTGGCCGCGGCCGGCATCAACGTCAGGGCGGATGGACAGATTCAGGTCGACGCCCAGCAGCGCACCAACGTGCGAGGCGTCTGGGCGATGGGTGACGCATCGTCGGACTACCTGCTCAAGCACGTCGCCAACGCCGAGATGCGCACCGTCCAGCACAACCTCCTGCACCCCGACAACCTCGTCGAGACCGACCACCGCTACGTGCCGCACGCCGTGTTCAGCGACCCCCAGATCGCCAGCGTGGGCGCCACGGAGGAGCAGCTGAAGGCATGGGGCGTGCCCTTCGTGGTGGCGCGCCAGCGATACGCGGACGTGGCCTACGGCTGGGCCATGGAGGACGAGGGCCACTTCGTGAAGCTTCTTGCGGACCCCCACACCTGGCACCTCCTCGGCGCGCACATCCTCGGCCCCCAGGCGCCGACACTGCTCCAGCCCCTCATCCAGGCCATGAGCTTCGGGCTACCGGTGACCCAGATGTCGCGGGGACAGTACTGGATCCATCCTGCGCTGCCCGAGGTGGTTGAGAACGCGCTGCTGGGTCTGGTGGACTCGCACCACCCCATCTACCTGGACCGCTGAATGCCGGCCCCATCTCTGCGGCTGTCGCTGGTCTGCGCGGCGGCTCTCGCCGCCGCCGGTTGCGCACCCGGCCCCACGCTGCCGCCGTCGATGACAACCACCCAGGCCTCCCCGGCGGCCGCATCCCAGGCCACAGAGGCGTCGCCCCCGCCCCCCACCCCTGAACCCACACCCACGCTCACCAGCTGCCGCAGCATCGCCGAGGGCCTCGACGGGCCCACCAGGGTGGGCCAGCTCTTCATGGTGGGCGTCTCGACCGGCGGCCTGGACCAGACCACCCGCTCCGCCATTTCGCTGGGCCGGGTGGGGTCAGTGGTGCTGCTGGGGAACACCACTTCTGGTGTCGACGGGATCCGCGCCTTGACCGCAGAGCTGGGCAGCCTCGGCACCGCCGAGCTCCCGCTGATGATCGCCGTCGACCAGGAGGGCGGACAGGTGCAACGGCTCCGGGGCCAAGGGTTCGATGCGATACCGGCCGCCACGGATCAGGGCGAGCTCAGCGAGGGCGAGCTGAGGGCCGCCAGCAGCCTGTGGGGGGATCAGTTGAGCATCGCAGGCGTCCACTACAACCTCGCGCCCGTGGCAGACGTCGTCCCGGCGGACAAGCAGCGCAGCAACGAGCCGATCGGGCTCCTGTCTCGCAACTACGGCAACGATGCACCGACGGTCTCGCGCTCCGTCGTCGAGTTCGTCGAGGGGATGGGGGAGGCTGGAATCGCCACCTCCCTCAAACACTTCCCCGGTTTGGGTGAGGTGGTCACCAACACGGACTTCGGCGCCGCCACGGACGACGACATCACCGCCGACCACCCCTCCTTGGAGCCGTTCCGTGCGGGCATCGAGGCGGGCGCGAGCTCCGTGATGATCTCCTCCGCGGTGTTCACCCAGCTCGACCCCGGCGTGGAGGGCGTCTTCAGCCAGGTGATCATCTCGGAGCTGTTGCGCTCCGACCTGGGCTTCGACGGCGTGGTCATCGCCGATGATCTCGGCGCCGCCCGATCCGTGGCGGGGGTCACGCCGGCAGACCGGGCGGTGCGCTTCCTCGACGCCGGCGGTGACCTCGTCATCAACGCCGATCCCACCCTGATGAGCGCCATGATCGACGCCACCGCGGCCAGGGAGGCCACAGACGAGGACTTCAGTGAACGCGTGCTGGACTCCGCCGAACGGGTCCTGCGGCTCAAGGCCTCAGTGGGGCTCGTCGACTGCGGCTGACCGTCCCGCCCGTCGTCGACGGCTAGGCTGACGGTCATGTCGCGCTGCTCCGTGCTGTGGTCCGCCGCCGGTCTCCCCGCCTGGGGCACCGCGGCCCGCGCGGACTTCTGGGTCTGCCTCGAGGCACCCGGCCCCTGGGGCGCCAAGGCCGCCACCAGCGCCCGAGCGCTTGACCCGGCGGTGGGGGCGCGGCTCGAGCGGCTGATCGAAGAGATGGGCGGCCGCCTGCTGCTGATCCGCCAGGCAGCGCGCAACACCGTCGGCGACGACCCCCTCACGGTCCTCGTCTCCGGAGGATTCGACGAGGAGGGCTGGCTCACGCGGTTCGAGGTGGGCGATGCCAAGGGACTCGTCGAGTGGCTGGACAGCTGGCGGCAGGCGGGCATGCCATCGCCACAGGACACCGTCGCTGAGCCGGTGCTGCTCGTGTGCACGCACGCCAAGCGGGACCGGTGCTGCGCGCTGGAGGGCCGCCCCATCCTCGAGGAACTCGAAGGGGAGCTGGGAGTGGAGTCGTTGTGGGAGTGCTCCCACCTGGGGGGTCACCGGTTCGCGCCCACCGCACTCCTCCTGCCGACGGGGCAGGTGCTCGGGAGGATGGTCGCGGGGGAGGCCCTCGCGGCGTACCGGGACGCGGGCGTCGGGCTGCTCTGGCCCGGCGGTGAGCGCCGCGACAGGGGACGCAGCCACCTGCCCCCGGAACGGCAGGCGGCGGAGGCGTGGGCGCTGGCCCGGTTCGGAGCGGCTCGCTCTCAGGACCTCGGCAGCCGGATTGAGGGAGACGCGGTGGAGGTGCGCCACGGTGAGCGTCGCGTCATCGTGCGGGTGTCGCGGATCGACATGGGCGACGAGGCGCCGCTGAGCTGCGGCAAGGAGTCGGAGCCGATGACGTACTGGTCCGTCGAGCCGGTCCAGGACTAGCCCCAACCTGCAGGCCCGGCGTGTGGTCGGGTTCGGTGGCCGTGCCCCGGTTCGGCGGGCCTGTGGTGGGGCCGGGTTGGCCGGTGGTCGGGTGTCGTGGTCGGGTTGGCCGGAGTCGCCTGTCGTGGTCGGGTTGGCGGGGGGGGGGGGGGGGGGGGGGGGGCCGGTGGGGGGGGGGGGGGGGGGCGCGGGGGGGGGGCCCCTCAACCCCCCCCCCCCCACCCGGCCCCGCCCCCCCCCCCCCGCCGCCTGGCGCACACCTCGCGTGCCCGTGGGTGAGCGGGTCGGGCGCGGAGCGCCGCCGACCGCGTCGAAGCCTTCGTCGGCGCTTCGCGTGGCCAGCCCTTCGCTGGATCTCAAATCGGCGATCGGCGCCATCGACCCCACGATGAAGCGCGGAAGCTCAGCGAGCGCGCGTTGCCCTCTGCGTCAGGGGGACGGTGGTCGGGGCGGCACTGCGCAGCGGTGCCCAACTCGAGGATCACCCAGCTGGCATGCCGCCCAGGACCATCCCGACCCAAGGCCGCCCCGACCAGTGGCGCCCGGACCCGGCCACGCCACAGAAGGAGTCTGCGGGGAACCGGGATCCGATGCCCGGGCGGCCCTCAGAAGCGCCGCAGGCCCCGACCACCTCGTCAGTCGCGGAGACCCTACTCACTCGACCACCACGGGCCGTCCGGGCATCGGATCCCGGATCCCCGCACACGCGGCCCCCGACCATGGGGCTAGGACAGCGGAACGTCACGACGCTCACACCTGTGGGCGGAGCGGTAGGGGATCAGCCGAAGCGGCCGGTGATGTAATCCTCAGTGGACTTCTGATCCGGGTTGTGGAAGATCTTCTCGGTGGGCCCGTACTCGATCAGCTCGCCCGGCTGCCCGTGCGCCTTGAGGTTGAAGAACGCCGTCTGGTCCGAGACGCGCGCGGCCTGCTGCATGTTGTGGGTGACGATCACGACGGTGTACGTCTCCTTCAACTCCTTGATCAGGTCCTCGATGGCCAGCGTCGAGATGGGGTCGAGGGCGGAGCAGGGCTCGTCCATCAGCAGCACATCCGGCGACACCGCGATCGCGCGGGCGATGCAGAGGCGCTGCTGCTGCCCGCCGGAGAGGCCGGATCCCGGCTTGTCCAGGCGGTCCTTCACCTCGTTCCAGAGGTTGGCCCCCTTCAGGGACTGCTCCACCAGGTCATCGGACTCCGACTTGCTCATCCTGTCGTTGTTGAGTCGCACGCCGGCCAGGATGTTTTCCTTGATCGACATGGTGGGGAAGGGGTTCGGGCGCTGGAAAACCATGCCGATGTGGCGGCGCACGCGCACCGGATCCACCGACTTGTCGTACAGGTCCACCCCGTCGAGCAGCACCTGGCCGTCGACGTAGGCGCCGTCGATCACCTCGTGCATGCGGTTGATGGACCGCAGCACCGTGGATTTGCCACACCCGGACGAGCCGATGAAGGCCGTCACGGCGCGCGGCTCGATGGTCATGCTGACCGACTTCACGGCGTGGAACTTGCCGTAGTAGATGTCGAGATCCTTGAGCTCAATTCGCTTGGACATTTTCCTGCGTCTTCCTGATCAGCGGCCGGACTTGGGGGCGAATTTCCACGCGATGAGTCGACCGATCGCGTTGAGGCCCATGACGATGAGAATGAGGGTGAGGGCCCCTGCCCAGGCGCGGGCGTAGAAGGGATCCTGGGGGATGCCGGGGGTCACGTACTGGTAGTACACGAACACGGGCAGCGTGGCCATCGGGTTGGAGAACGGGTTGACGTTCATCGACGCCGTGATGCCGGCGGTGACCAGCAGCGGGGCGGTCTCGCCGATGACGCGTGCGACGGACAGCACCACGCCTGTGACGATGCCGGCCAGGGCGGTGGGAAGCACCACCTTGGCGATGGTGCGCCACTTCGGCACCCCCAGCGCGTACGAGGCCTCGCGCAGCTCGTTGGGCACCAACCTCAGCATCTCTTCCGTGGAGCGCACCACGGTCGGGATCATCAACACCGACAGGGCTACCGCTCCGGAGACGCCGTTGTTGGTGCCAGGCCCGAAGATCAGGCTGAAGACGGTGTAGGCGAACAGCCCCGCGACGATCGACGGGATGCCGGTCATCACGTCGACGAAGAAACGGATCGCCGAGGCCAGCTTGCTGCCTGCGCTGTACTCGACGAGGTAGATGGCTGTGAACAGCCCGATCGGAACGGAGATCAGGCTGGCGATGCCGGTGACGATCAGCGTGCCCCAGATGGCGTGCACAGCCCCGCCGCCTTCACCGATGACGCTGCGCATCGAGTAGGTGAAGAAGTTGATGTCCATCCGCTCGAGGCCCTTGGCCACTGTCTGCCAGATCAGGGAGACCAGGGGGAACAGGGCGATCAGGAAGGCGCCGGTGACGATGTGGCGCGCGTTGCGGTCCTTGGCCTTGCGCATGCCCTCGACCGACCAGGACAGCGCGAACATGGCGACCAGGAAGACGAGTACGCCGATGATCAGGACGCTGCCGATGCCCGCGGCGCTGAAGAGGGCCAGGACCGCCGACGTGACCGCGAAGGCGACGACGAGCATCGCGGGCGTGGTGAAGCGGGGCAGCTGGCCGGCGGTCAACTCGCTGGTGCGCGTGGTCAATGTGGTGGCGCTCATCAGTTGGCTCCCGAGAATTCCTTGCGCAGGGACAGGACCCAGCGCGCCGTCATGTTCACGGCCAGGGTGATGACGAACAGCACGAGGCCTGTCGCGATCAGCTGGTTGATGCCCAGGCCGAAGGCCTCTGGGAAGGCGAGCGCGATGTTGCCCGCGATGGTGTTGGGGTTGCTGGAGGTCAGCATCTGGAAGTGGATGATCGCCGCGGGCGAGAGCACCATGGCGATAGCCATCGTCTCGCCGAGGGCGCGACCGAGCCCGAGCATGCACGCAGAGACGATTCCGGGCGTCCCGAACGGGATCACCGCCTGGCGGATCATCTCCCAGCGGGTGGCGCCCAGGGCGAGTGACGCCTCCTCGTGAAGCCGCGGGGTCTGCAGGAACACCTCGCGTGAGATGGCCGTGATGATGGGCAGCACCATGACTGCCAGCACGACGGCAGCCGTCAGAACGGTGCGACCCGTGCCGGAGACCGGACCGGAGAAGAACCAGCCGAAGACGGGAAGCGGTCCCAAATTGTCCGCCAGCCATACGTACATGGGGCGCATCAGCGGGGCCAGGGTGTTGATGCCCCACAGGCCGAAGACCACCGACGGCACTGCTGCCAACAGGTCGATGATGTAGCCGAGACCGGCTGCGAGCCTCCGTGGGGCGTAGTGGCTGATGAACAGCGCGATCCCGATCGCCACGGGAACAGCGAACACCATCGCCAGCGAGGCGGCCCAGACGGTGCCGAAAGCGAAGGGGAGCGCGTAGCTCCAGAACTCGCCGTACTGCAGGTCCTCGGCGTCTGCGGTCAGCGCCGGGATCGACAACCCGACGAGGAACGTGGCGACGGCGGCGAGGATCACGAGGATCAGGGTGCCGGATCCGGTGGAGATCGCCTTGTAGAGCTTGTCCCCGAATCGCTTGCTGCTGTGGTGGAGGGCGTGACTCTCGTCCTCCCGGTGGGGGAGCGAGTCCTTCTGCGGCGTGGTGGGCGCCTCCGCGTCCGTCGTCGACATGGTT
The DNA here is from genome assembly GCF_014164775.1 of Tessaracoccus sp. MC1679. Classification (GTDB taxonomy): domain Bacteria; phylum Actinomycetota; class Actinomycetes; order Propionibacteriales; family Propionibacteriaceae; genus Arachnia. The sequence goes on along the minus strand of NZ_JACJGB010000002.1, from coordinate 173,079 downwards.
CTCCTGCTGTTGACCGATGGGGCCGGGCGGCTGCCCTGAGCCCTAAGAGTCGCGCCTCCCGCAAACGAGAGGCGCGACTCCTGGGATTACTGGGATCCTACGATCACTTGATCGAGTCGATGGCGGCAAGCACCTTGTCGCGCAGGGCGGGGGCCAGGGGAGCGGAGCCCGCACCCTCGGCCGCGTCGAGCTGGCCCTGCTCGGAGGCGACGTACCCGAGGTACGCCTTCACCAGTTCGGCCTTGGCCGGATCCGCGTACTCCGCGCACGCCATGCCGTAGGCGACCAGCACGATGCCGTAGCCCTCGGCGCTGCGGTCGAGGTTGATCGCGAGGTCGTTGGCCTCGCGACCCTCCTCCATCGGGGAGACGTCCACCGCGGCGGCGGCGTCCTCAGCGGTGGGGCCGTAGAAGTTGTCGTCACCGATCTTGGCGACGGCGAGCTCCCCGGCCTGCGAGGAGTCGGCGTAGCCGATGGTGCCGGTGCCGCCGGTGACGGCTGCGACGACGCCGGAGGTGCCCTTGGCGGCCTCGCCGCCCTCGTAGGTCCACTCGCCGTCGGCCTCGTTGGTCCACACGGAGGGGGCGGTCTTGTTGAGGTAGTCGGTGAAGTTCTCGGTGGTGCCCGAGTCATCCGAGCGGTGCACGGGGGTGATGTCCATGTCCGGGAGCTCGACGCCCTCGTTGGTGGCGACGATGCCCGGGTCATTCCACTTGGTGATGGAGCCGTTGAAGATGCCGGCCAGCGTGTCGGGGTTGAGGTTGAGCTCAGTGACACCCTCGAGGTTGAAGATCACAGCGATGGGTGAGACGTAGATCGGGAGGTTGTAGGCGATGGAGTCATCGGCGCACAGCGACGAGGCGCCGGCCACGTTCTCCTCAAGGGTGAAGGCGCGGTCAGAGCCGGCGAAGTCCACGCCTGCGCCCATGAAGGCCTCGCGGCCGGCGCCGGAACCGTCGGGCGCGTAGTTGACGGTCATGCCCGGGTTGGCGTCCTGGAACTTCGCGATCCAGGTGGTCTGCGCGGAGTTCATGGCGGAGGAGCCCTTGCCGGCGAGGGTGCCCTCGAGGGTGGAGACGGCCGAGGAATCGGCGGTGGCGGAATCAGTGGTGTCCGGCGTGGTGGTGCCCTCGTTGGCCGCGCAGGCCGACAGGAGGAGCGCGGCAGAGAGGCCGAGAGCAGCGGTCAGACGAATCTTCATTCGGGGAGTGCCTTCCGAGAGGGGGGTGGGGCTTGCGTGCGGCCCCGGAACTCGATGTGTTTCGGTTCGTTCCTGCATCGGACGGTAAAGAATCGAAGTAACGCGATGAGTCCAGTTCGGTTAACAGAAGATGAACGGTGGTCGAGTTCTCACGCGGCGAACCCCACGATCGGGTAATTGGGGGGGGGTCGCGGGATGCCGTCAAGCGGTGGGCTTGTGGATCTCGACGGCCACCTTGTCGCCGGCGTCGTCGCGGTGCACCACGACCACCTCCGCGACCACCATTGGCCGCGGCGAGAGATCCACGCCGCTGAACATCGCCGGGAGGACCGGCCGGTGCCCGCACAGCGCGGTGGGCACCTCAAAGGTCCGGAACAGCTCACGAGTGTAGGAGGTGACCTCGTCCGGGTGCACGGTGCCCTTCTCCTCGGTCAGCACATCGAGGGTCTCGATGGTGAGGCCACGCTGATCCGCGTAGGGCCTCAACGTGTCCACGCAGCGCGTCGAGGACGACGACACCAGGCTCTCGATGCCGTACGCCGAGAACAGCTGGGCGAGTTCCTTCGCCTGGCGCCTGCCGCGACCGGCCAACCGTCGCTCCTGGTCCGGGCCTGTCCAATCCTTGCGAAGCATGGCCTTGGCGTGCCTGACCAGGAGGAGCGGGGTGGTGCGCTGCGTGAGGAGGGCGGCCGAGAGGACCCTGCGCTCGTCGGCGTAGGTGAGCCGCCGCATCGCCTTGTCGATCCGGAACCAACGCACCCTGTCCACCTCGGCATCGGGTTCGCGTGGCATCTCCTCCAGCACCTCGGCGCGCCAGTACTCGACGGACTTGGGCCCCTTCTGGAGCTGGTATCGGATCGTCGGCAGCCGTAGGCCCAGCCGGATCACCACTCCGGTCTCCTCAAAGACCTCCCGCACTGCCGTCTGCGGCGCCAACTCGTCGGCCTCGCCCTTGCCCTTCGGCAGCGACCAGTCGTCGTAGCGGGGGCGGTGGATCAGCAGGACTTCGGAGTCATCGCCGGAGCCGCGCAGGACGACGGCTCCGGCGGCCCGGATCTTGGCTCTCTTGGTCATCGCGAGGAGCGTCGGGCCGCTGTCTGCTGGATGAGCCACTCCTGGAGGTCCAGGAGCGGGGTACCCGCGTCGTCAGTGGTGTGCGCCGTCCAGGTTGCGTCGGTCAGCTCCCAGTGGACGGTGCTGTCCGCGAACGCCATCTCGAAGAGGTCCTCCACCTGCTTCACGTGGGCCGGGTTGCTGATGCCGACGATCGCTTCCACCCGGCGGTCCAGGTTGCGGTGCATCATGTCCGCGGACCCGATGCCGACGATCGGTCTGCCACCCCCCGCAAACCACAGCACCCGCGAGTGCTCCAGGAACCGGCCGAGGATGGAGCGGACGCGGATGTTGTCGCTCAGGCCGGGGACACCCGGGCGAATGGTACAGATGCCCCGCACCCAGATATCCACGGGAACGCCGATCTGAGAGGCGCGGTACAGAGCGTCGATGAGAGCCTCGTCGACCAACGAGTTGACCTTGATCTTGATGCCGGAGACCTTGCCGGCGAGGTGGTTGGCGATCTCCCCGTCGACGTAGGCGAGCAGCCCCTGGCGGATGCCGTGGGGCGCCACCAGCAGACGGCGGTAGTTGGTCTCCTGCGTCATGCCGGAGAGGTGGTTGAAGAGCCGGGCCACGTCGTCGCTGATGACGGGGTTGGACGTCAGCAGTCCCATGTCCTCGTACTGTCGCGCGGTCTTCGGGTTGTAGTTCCCGGTGCCGATGTGGGCATACCGGCGCAGCCCGTCGGACTCCTCGCGCACCACCAGGGAGAGCTTGCAATGTGTCTTCAGGCCCAGCATGCCGTAGACGACATGCACCCCCGACTTCTCGAGCTTGCGGGCCCAGCCGATATTGGCCTGCTCGTCGAAGCGGGCCTTGATCTCGACGACGGCGAGCACCTGCTTCCCGGCCTGGGCGGCCTCGATGAGGGCGTCGACGATGGGAGAGTCGCCTGAGGTCCGGTACAGGGTCTGCTTGATGGCCAGCACGGCAGGATCCGCCGCCGACTGCTCGATGAAGCGCTGCACAGACGTGGCGAACGAGTCGTAGGGGTGCTGGACCAGCACGTCGCGCAGTTTGAGCGACTTGAACATGTCCGCGGGGCTGGCGCTCTCCACCTCCGCGAGATCAGGGTGCGTGATGGGCAGGAAGTTGGGGTACTTCAGGTCCTCGCGCTGCGAGTCCGCCAGCGAGAACAGGCCAGTGAGGTCCAGCGGGGCCGAGAGCCGGAACACCTCGTTGTCGTGGACGTCCAGCTCGGCCATCAGCATCGCCAGCATGTGCTCGTCGATGCCCTCTTCCACCTCGAGGCGCACAGGCGGGCGGCCCACCTTGCTGCGGAGGAGTTCCTTCTCCAGCGCGAAGAGGAGATTCTCCGCGTCATCCTCCTCCACCTCGATGTCCTCGTTGCGGGTCACCCGGAATGTGGTGTGCGAGATCACCTGCATGCCGGTGAACAGCTGCCCCAGGTGACGGGAGATGATCTCCTCCAGCGGCAGGAAGCGGCCCTCGGCCAACTTGACCAGCCTCGACAGCACCGGCGGCACCTTGACCCGCGCGAACTGCCGCCCACCGGTCTGTGGGTTCTTCAGCAGGACCGCCAGGTTGATCGACAGCCCCGAGATGTAGGGGAACGGATGCGACGGATCCACGGCCAGCGGGGTGAGGACCGGAAAGATGCGCTCCGCGAACAGGGCGCGCATCTTGTCCTTCTCGGAGGCCGTCAGCTGATCCCACCGGAGGATCTGGATGCCCTCGGCGGCCAACTCGGGCCGGATCACCTCCTGGAAGACGCGCGACTGCTCCACCACCAGGTCGGCCACCTTGCCCAGCAGCTCGGAGTGCAACTCGCCCGGCATCTTGCCGGTGACGGTGGGGACGGCGACGCCGGCGGCGATGCGACGCTTCAGGCCCGCGATGCGGACCATGAAGAACTCATCCAGGTTGGAGGAGAAGATGGCCAGGAACTTGGCCCGCTCGATCAGCGGGATGCGGTCCCGGTCCCGGGCGAGATCCAGGACGCGGTCGTTGAACTGAAGCCAGGAGATCTCGCGATCTAGGTAGCGGTCCGTGGGTAGCGGGGTCTCACTCAATGTCCCTCACCTCTCGAGGCGGTAGCTGGTGTCGGTCTGGGCGATCCGGAAGCCAGCATTCTGGTACATCCGGACCACCCTGTCCTGATCGCCCTCCACGTAGAGCTGGACGGTGCGGTCACCCGCTGCGGCCAGGTGCGCGAGGCCGTGTGCCAGCAGGGCGCGCCCCAACCCCTTGCCTTCGTGGGCCTTGTCGACGGCGATGAGGTAGACCTCACCCAAGGCGTCGCCGTGCCGCTTGGTCCAGTGCAGGCCCACCACGTCGTCGCCGTGCAACAGGACGAAGAATCCAGCGGCGTCGAACCAGGGCTGGCGGGTCAGGTCGTCGAACTCCTTCGCCGTGAGCCGGCCCTGCTCCGGATGGTGCGCGAAAGCCCGTGCGTTGAGCGCCAGCAGCGCTGCGGCCCGATCCGGGGTGTAGGTGACGATGCGGTAGCCCTCGGGGAGTTGCCCCCCCGGTTCGTCGCTGCGGAGGGGGCGCTCCATGCGCAGCAGCGTGCGAACCGGTGTCAACCCGAGGCGCCTCGCCAGTGCGTCACCGCCGGGCAGAGTGCCGAACGCCCACACGGCGGAGTCCGGGTGGGCCCGGAGCGCCTCCGTCAACAGCGCGGCGCCCACCCCCTCCGAGCGGTGGGCGGGATGCACGCCCAGGAGCAGCGTGCCGTCGCGCTCGTCACACACCACGAACCCGTGGGGGTCCGAGCGCGATCCCATGAAGAAGAAGTCTGCCTCGCGGGTGCCGTCGATGCCCATCGAGCCGGACTCGTTGAGGGGTGAGATGCCGTCGTGCTCGGTGATGGCGGCGACGAGGCGCCTCAGCGCGTCCTGCATCGTCGGCGTCAACGTGTTGAGGCTAATCAGCACGGTGTCCCTCCCTCGAGCTGGCGAACCGGTAGCCCACGTTGCGTACGGTGCCGATGTAGTAGTCGTATTGGCCGAGCTTGGCCCGGAGACGGCGCACGTGGACGTCCACCGTACGGGTCCCGCCGTAGTAGTCGTAGCCCCAGACCTGGCTGACCAGGGTTTCCCGCGACAGTACCCGCCCGGGGTGCTGCATCAGGTAGCGCAGCAGCTCGAACTCGGTGTAGGTGAGGTCCAGGGGGGCGCCGTCGAGGCTGGCCGAATAGGCCGCGCCATCGACGCGGATGGGGCCGGCGGTCAGCACATCGGGATCGACGTTGGCCTTGGCCAGGATGCGGAGGCGGGCGTCCAGCTCCGCGGGCTCGCCGCCCGCCGCGACGAAGTCGCTGAAGCCCCAGTCCGGCGACAGGACCGCCAACCCGGAGGTGGCCACGAGCAGGAGGACGGGTGTGCCGCCGCTCTTGGCCAGGGTCTGGCAGGCTGAGCGCGCCCCTGCGAGATCCGTGCGGCCGTCGACCATCACCACCGCCACCGCCTCCGCCTCCACCAACGCCTGGGCGGCGGAGGTGACCTGTGTCACGTGATGGCTCAGCAGGGTCAGCTCCACCGGGGGTTCCCCTTCCGAGACGAAGAGAATATTGCTCACGCGGGAGACCTCCTTCCGGTCGAGTGACTGGCTCATCGTAACGCCGCGGGACTCCCGGCGTTATCCGCGACGACTTGTAGCATGGCCGCCATGGGGCAGCGGGTTCCTGATGAGTACTTCCGGCCAGCCGCTGAATCCGACGACGTGCGCGCTGGTGACAGCGACCGCCCGCTCCCGGACAGGGCAGCCGCGAAGGCCGTCGCGCTCGCAGACATCCGCGTCGGCTGGACGGCTCGCGCCGTCGCCACCTTGGGGGTGGTGGTGGTGGGGGCCTCCTTCACCGTCGGGCGGCTCTGGGTCTTCCCCCCGGACGAGCAGCCGCGTCCGGAACCCGCCCCTTCGCTCTCCGTCTCCGCGATGCCCTCTCCCTCCGCGTCGCCGGATGTTCTCGCCCCGTACGACGGCGCCGTCACGGCGGTCCAGGCCATCGCGGCCGAAGGGCGCTGCGTCGAGGGCGGCAGCCGCGACGCCCCGCTGGCGCTGGTGGACAACAACGGCGAGACGATCTGGCGGTGTCGCGGCGACGGCGCCGAGCAGAGCGTCACGGTGCGCTTTCCCGGGGTCCGCACCCTCGTCGGGCTACGGGTCGTCAATGGGAACACCGTCTGGACGGACCGTTACCTGGCCGAACGCCGGATCCTCACCATCCGGTGGACATTCGCTGACGGCTCGTTCTTCGAGCAGGGTCTGGCGGCCAACGATCGAACCCCGCAGGAGGTGCGTTTCCCGGAGACGGACACAGACAGGGTGACGCTGACCATCCTCGAGTCCACCGCCCCCGGAGGCACCAGCGTGTCCATGGACGCTGTGTCCATCAGCGCCTTGGACTTCCTCGGCCCAGCCTGACCCTCAGGCCCAGTCGTGCGTGTCGATCAGGATCGTCACCGGGCCGTCGTTGACCGAGGAGACGCGCATGTGGGCGCCGAAGCGTCCCCGCGACACTGTCGCCCCCAGCAGCTCCAGCTGCCGGCACAACTCCTCGACGAGGGGCTCGCTCACCTGGCCGGGCGCGGCCCCGCTCCAGGAGGGACGGCGCCCCTTGCGGGTGGAGGCGTAGAGGGTGAACTGGCTGACCACGAGGAAGGGGGCCCCGGTGTCGCTGGCGGAGGCCTCGTCGTCGAGGATCCGCAGGCCCCACAGTTTGCGCGCGAGGGCCGCCGCGTCGGCGTCGGCATCTCCGTGCCCGACACCGGCCAGCACCAGCAGGCCGGGCCGGTCCAGCCGCGCGACCACCTCGTCGCCCACCTCGACGGACGCCTCGAGTACCTTCGTCACCACCACGCGCATGGCCCCATTGTGGCCGGTTCGTATACTGGCCCGCATGGCCGCGGTCCTGGTGTGGGTGCTGATTGTCGCCACCGTCGCGCTGGGCGCCGGTGCGCTCATCGCGCTGGGCGTGACCCTGCGAGGGCTGTGGAGACAGCTGCGAGGAGATGAGTCGTGAACATTGACATCGAGGTGCCTGAGGGCCTCAACCCCGCCCTGACGGCGTTGGGCTGGTTGGTGGGCCGGTGGGAGGGCACCGGCAACGGCACGGACCACGACGGGAACGGGTTCGAGTTCGAGCAGCGCATCGAGTTCAACCACAACGGCGGCGAGTACCTGTACTACGCGTCCCAGACCTTCCTCCTCGGCAGCGAGGGGGCCGATCAGGTGCCGATGAGCATGGAGACCGGCTTCTGGCGCCCCAAGAAGGACGCCTCCCTTGAGGTGGTGCTGACCAGCGCAGACGGCTGGACCGAGGTGCTCGTCGGCAAGATCCAGGTCACCCGCATCGACCTGATGACCGACGCCGTGGTCCGCACGGAGTCGGCCACCGTCACGCACTCCGCGGGCCAGCGTCTCTACGGCAAGGTGGAGGGTGACCTGATGTACGCGCTGGATCGAGCCACCACCGAGCACGAGTTGCGTCCCCACATGTGGGCCAGACTGAAGCGGACCTGAGATGCCCGTGATGCTCGAGTCCGGTGTGGACGCCGGCCTCGCCTGGCACTTCGGCAACCCGGTCGCCGAGGCGCGGGCCCTGGAGGCTGGGGAGGGGGTCGTGGACCTCCATAACCGCGAGATCCTGGAGATCAGCGGGCCGGACAGGCTCGGGTGGCTGCATTCCCTGACCACCCAACACCTGAGTGCGCTGGCTCCCGGCGAGGCCACGACGGCGCTGATCCTGTCACCCACAGGGCACATCGAGCACGTCCTGCACGGCGTCGACGACGGGGCCTCGTTCCTCGCCTGGACCGAACCGGGACGGGCCGCCGAGTTGATCGCCTTCCTGGAGAAGATGCGCTTCTCGATGCGCGTGGAGGTGGCCTCCCGCCCGGACCTGCGCCTGGCCTGGGTGGGGCATCGCGTGCCCCTGGACGGGGCGTGGCGGAGGCGCGATTCCGAGTTGGGCGGGCTCGAGGTGTTCCTCCCTGCGGAGGCTGAGCTCGCCGGCACCGTCGGCACCTGGGCGCTCGAGGCCATGCGCATCGCCGCCGGCGTCCCCCGGATCTTCATCGACACCGACTACAAGACCATCCCCAACGAGATCGGGCTGGTGGGTACGCACCTGAACAAGGGGTGCTATCGAGGCCAGGAGACCGTGGCCCGGGTTCACACCCTGGGCAGGCCCCCTCGACGCCTGGTGCTGCTGCACCTCGACGGGACGATGTCCGCGCTGCCGGAGTGGGGCGCACCTGTCGAGCTGGCCGGCCGGGTGGTGGGTGTGGTGGGCTCCTCGGCCCGCCATCACCAGCTCGGCCCCATCGCGCTCGCCTTGGTGAAACGGTCGCTCGCCGTTGACGCGGAGCTGCTGGCGGACGGGATCCCGGCCGCGCAGGAGGCACTGGTGGACCCCGACGTGGGCCTGCACGTGCGCCCCGTCCTGGGATAAGGGAGAGTCGCTCGCCAGCTGGCATCATTCTCCTGTGCACAACGAGCCGGCGCGTAACACCACGATCGACGTCGCGCGCGCTCTCTCCGTGTTCGTCGTCGTCGTTTTCCACGGACTCATCTTCCAGGCCTCAGTGGGGCCCGACGGCGCTCTGCAGGCGGAGCTGTGGGCGCCGCCCATCTGGGTGTGGGGGCTGTCGTGGCTGCTGATGTCCATGCCGCTCTTCTTCGCCTGCGGCGGCTTCGCCAACGCGATCATCGTGGACAAGATGCGACGGCGGGGCACCGGGTTCTCGCACTATCTCGCCAACCGGGGCCGTCGGCTCACCGGAGGGCTGACTGTCTTCGTGACGGTGTTTGCGGTGATCGCCACCGGGGCCGCCTGGGTGGGCTATCGGGCGCTGGCCGCGGAGCTCAGCCGCTCCCTGATGTTCCTCCTGTGGTTCATCTCCGTCTACCTCGTGATCGTCCTGTTCGCGCCGTTCATGGTGATGCTCCACGACCGGTTCGGGGCGTGGGTGATCGTCGTGATGCTGCTGGGCATCATCGTGGTGGACCGCGCATGGATCGGGTTCGGCCGCAACGACATCGGTCAGATCAACATGTTCCTCGTGTGGCCGCTCTGCCATCAGCTGGGCATCGGGTACCAGCGTGGCTGGTTCAGGGAGGGCCCGGCGCGCCGCACCTGGGCACTCCTGCTGGCCGCGGCCGGCGCGATCGTGCTCCTGATCGCCTTCTTCGGCTACCCGGCCTCGGCGGTCGGCTTCGGCAACGCCCCCCGGGCCAACCACCTTCCCCCCACGTTGGCGATGGCGCTGTTGGGAGTTGCCCAGGTGGCAGGTCTCGGGCTCGTGGAGCGGTCACGGGTGTTCGCCGACCTCGCACCGCGGGCCGAGGCGCGGCTCGCCAGGCTGAGTGCGCTCATGATGACGGTCTACCTGTGGCACGTGCCGTGTCTGCTCATCGGTGCAGCCGCGCTACTACTGCTGGCCACGGCACTGCCGATGGCGGCGCCGGTGCTCCTGGCCCAGACCACAGTGCTGGCGGTCGGCGTGGTCCTGATCCTGGTCCTGGTGCCGCTCATCGGGCTCGTGGAGTACCGGCTGATCCCGCCGCTCGGCACCTCACAGGACCGCTACCTCGCGCTGCTGAGCTACGTGCTGATGATCGCCGGCGCGATGCTGGTGTGGCGCCACGGCACGGTCCTCCACCCGGCCTACCCGGGGGCGATCCTCGGGGTGGTGGCGATCTGGGCCGGGACCTGGACCATGGTGCGGGCGTCCCGACCGGTGGGGGTGGCGCGCAGCCCAGACGACCTCCTCAAGCCGCTGCGCGGACTCGGGGTCCGACGGGCGGACAACTCCCCGGAGGCGGAGGTCCCCGGGGAGTTGGTGGACCGGATCAGTTGAGGGCGGCCAGGGCGGCGTCATAGTCTCGCTCGTGTGAGGTCTCGGACACCTGCTCGGTGTAGATCACCGTTCCCTCGCCGTCGATGACGACGACGGAGCGCGCCAGGAGGCCGCGGATGGGACCGTCGGTGTAGGTGACCCCGTAGGCGCCTCCGAAGTCCGAGCGGAAGTCCGAGGCCACCACGCTGATCGCGCAGGTGCCGGTGTCCAGGGAGTGGAAGATGACGACAAATCCGGCCATGCCCGGGCCGCCATCCGCAGTGCTGTTCGCCACGAGCGTGCTCATCGGGTGTGGGTGAGCGCGACACGGCTCGTCGCGGTTTGAGCCCGTTCAACTCGCGTTCACCCGAAGGTGGTGAACTACTCCCATGAGCCAACAGAATCTCCGCGAATACATCGACCATCTGCGCTCCGAGGGCTACGCAGTCGCCGATGTCCACGGCGAGGACCCGTATCTGATCGACCCGCTCGGCAACGCGGTGGAGACCTGGCGGGATCGCCACCCCTACGACGAGCTCCTGGACCGGGACTCGTACGAAGCGGAGAAGCGGGAGCTGCAGATCGAACTGCTCAAGTTCCAGTACGCCGCCCAGGATGCGGGCACCAAGCACATCATCATCTTCGAGGGGCGCGACGCTGCAGGCAAGGGAGGTGCCATCAAGCGCTTCACCGAGCACCTCAATCCTCGTAGCGCGCGCGTCGTCGCGCTCGCCGCGCCCACGGAGCGGGAGAAGGGCCAGTGGTACTTCCAGCGCTACGTGCAGCACCTCCCGACGGCGGGCGAGATCGTCCTCTTCGACCGCTCCTGGTACAACCGGGCGGGGGTCGAGCGGGTGATGGGATTCTGCACCGATGAGGAGTACGAGAGCTTCATCCGGCAGGCCCCCCTGTTCGAGCAGATGCTGATCGAATCTGGTATCACCGTGACGAAGCTGTGGTTCTCGGTGGCGCAACGCGAACAGCGCACGCGGTTCGCGATCCGCCAGATCGACCCCGTCCGGCAGTGGAAACTCTCACCGATGGACCTGGAGTCGCTGGGCCGCTGGGAGGACTACACCGCTGCGAAGACGGCGATGCTCAAGCACACCGATACCGAGATCGCCCCCTGGTACCGGATCAAGTCCAACGACAAGAAGCGCGCCCGGCTCAACGCGATGCGCCTGTTCCTGGACCTGCACGACTACGAGGGCAAGGATCCGTCGGCGATCAGGCCCACGGACCCGCTGATCGTGCAGCGGGGCCGCAAGAAGTGGATGAAGGCGGATGAGGAGTCCGCCGAGGACGCCGCAGTCCGCCTCGATGCGACCCGCGGATCCACCACGGACCCTGAGCAGGCCTCCACCAAGCCGAGCGTCCTGTTCGTCTGCGTGAAGAACGGCGGCAAGAGCCAGATGGCCGCCGCCCTCGCCAGGCTGCACGCGGGTGACGCCGTCGACGTGTACTCGGCCGGCACCAAGCCCGCCGCGACGCTCAACGAGGAATCGCGAGCGAGCGTCGAGCAGGTGGGTGCCACGTTCGACGGTGAGCAGCCGAAGGCGATCGACCCCGAGATTCTCCGCAGCGTCGACAGGGTGGTGCTCGTCGGCGGCGAGGCGGTGGTGGAGCCCGTCGAGGGCATGCGCGGCACGATCGAGACGTGGCTGACGGACGAGCCGTCCCTACGCGGGATCGAGGGCGAGGAGCGCATGACTTTGGTCCGCGACGACATCGACGCCCGCGTGCGTGCCCTCCTCTCCGAGCTGGTGCCGCCCTCCGCGGACTGACGGTCGGTCCCTGAGCCGAGCTGGACCGCCCGCAGCGCGGGTGGAAGGTCGCCCTTTCGCTCCCTGAGGAGGGCCGCCCGCGAAGCGGCGTGGCCGGTCTACTTCCGCTCCCTGAGGAGGGCCGCCCGCGAAGCGGCGTGGCCCGTCTCGAAGGGTTGTGACTACCACCTTGACGCAGTTCTTGTGGGCGGGTGCGGTGAGCCGTGAGTCGATGCCCGGGCGGCCGTTGTCCATGGTCTCGATGTTTCGTCCAGCCGGGTCGGTGGTCGGGTTGTTGAGGCCGCCCGGGCATCGTCTCCCGTCTCCCCGCACTCGTCCTGTCTGCGGCGTTGCCTGGTCCAGGGTGTGGGCCGGCAGGGCGGCGTTGGGGTCGGGTCTGCCTGAGCGGGATGCCTGTTGGGTGATCGTCGGGTTGGGCACCGCTGCGCAGTGCCGCCCTGCCGTCCCTCACCCTTGCGTTTGGCCGCGGGTTTTTGACCCTTCGAGACTCCCACGGTCGCTTCGCGACGCGGGACCCTCAGGGACCGAGCCTGGCCGCCCTGCCGTCCCCAACTCTCGCGCCCAGGGACGGGTCAGGGGAGCCGGCCGAGGGCGAGGATGGCATCCATCAGCGGGCGCAGGTCGTTGTTGCGCACGCGCTGCGAATTGGCCGACTCGCTGATCCCCTCGCGACCGGCGATCTCGGCGTTGTCCAGGCCGTCGAGCATGCCCCGGAGGGTGGAGAGCGCCCCCGGCCGCAGCCGGCCGAGATGGGCGTCGATCAGCCGCGACACGGCGTCGGCGGAGGGGGTTGCCGTGGCCCGCTCGTCACGCACCGCCGTGCGCACCGCCTCGTATCCCGGTTTGGCCGCCTGTCCCTTGACCCAGTCGATCGCCTCGCGTGCCTGCCACCAGGCGGAACCGTCCTGGATCCCGCGAGCCTCGTCGACGACGACCACCTGGCCACCCCCGAGTCCGCAGCGTGCGTCCCACCGGGGGGCGAGCGCGAGCCTGAGCGAGAAGCCGGCAGTCAAGGCGGCGCCGAGGGAGGGGTATACCCCCTGGAGTTCATCGCCGACGGTGGGGCGAAGTTCGTGCAGCGGTTCGACGGCGGCGTTGACGCCCGCGACCGCCCGGAGCACGTCCGCATGCAGGGCGTCTCTCTGCGCGGTGCGCGACGCCACGATGTCGACGAGCAGAGCCACAACGGGCAGCACCTTCGTAGTCTTCATATGTAGAGAATAACTTCATAGCTTCCGGGTGAAGGACAAACCTTATCCCGCGGGAGTGTCGGGGCGGCCGTGTAGCGTTTCCGGCATGGACTGGGGGCTGGTACTGAAGGCCGCGATCGTGCTGCTCGCGGGCCTCGTCGCCGCCCTCGGCAACCCCGTCGTGCGTGCCCTACTGAGACGGATCGACAAGGCGTCCCTCCCGTCGTCGGAGGTGGAGGTGGCGCAGACCCGGGCCAGCCTCGGCCTGGAGGCGGCCCAGAAGGAGCTTCCGGGCGGCCGGTGGATCGGCATGCTGGAGCGGGTGGCGGTCTACGCGTGCATCGTGGCGGGCTTTCCTGCCGGGATCGCCATGGTGCTGGCGGTCAAGGGTCTGGGGCGGTACGCGGACCTGGCCACGGCGTCGGACTCGGGGACCTCGCGCAAGGGCGAGTTGTTCATCATCGGGACCTTCGCCAGCATGCTGTGGGCAGGGCTCTGGGCCGGCGTCGCCTACTTCGCCGTCCGGGCGTGGTGAGCGCCGGGGGCCTGCTCCCGGAACATGTGGTGGCAGAGCTCCTCGACAGGTGGGCAGAGCCGCATCGTCGCTATCACTCCCAGGCCCACCTGCGCGACGGGCTGGCCGCGCTGGATCTGCTGCAGGCGGGCAGGCTGGAGAGAGTCGCCTTCTGGTTCCACGACGCGGTCCACCACAACGCCAGCCCGGACGACGAACTCGCCTCCGTCGCGCTGGCGCGGGGCCTCCTCCGCGGTCTGCCGGCCGCGGAGGTCGACGAGGTGTGCGGGTTGATCCTGGTCACCGTCGATCACGCGCCTCACCCCGACGACGAGGCCGGTGGACGGATGGCCGACGCAGACCTGCACAGACTGAGGCTCCCGTGGGAGCGGTACTGCGTCAATGTCGCGGCGATCCGGGCCGAGCTCCCCGACCTGGGGCCGGCCGAATGGGTCGAGCGTCGGCGACGCTTCATCGAGCGGATGCTGAGCCGCGGATCGGTCTTCCACACGCCGAAGGGCCTGGCGCTCTGGGAGCACCAGGCCCGGTACAACCTCCGGCGAGAGCTGGATCAGCTCTCGGCGAGCAGCTGGTAGAGACGCCTCTTCAGGTCCTCGACCTCGGCCGTCGCCTGACCGATGAGGTCCTCGTTGCCGCTCTGGGCGATCGTCCCGACGGCGGACCAGGCCTGACCATAGGCCTGTGCCAGCCCGGCCGCGGGATGTGCGGCCGCGTCGTCGTCCTGCTCCCACGGGGTGGGCCGTTCGGTGGCCTCGGCCTCGGCGCGGCCGGCGTCGGTGATCTCATAGGCCTTCCCCGCCTCGGAGGCGATGAGGCGGATGAGCCCCTCGTCCTCCAGTTGGTTGAGCGCCGGATAGATGGCGCCGGGGCTCGGCTTCCAGCGCCCGCCGCTGCGGTTGTCGAGCTCCTGGATGATCTGGTAGCCGTTGCGCGGCTGTTCGGCGATCAGCAGCAGGGCGGCGTTGCGGACGTCGCCGCGACGGGCGCGGCCTCCACGTCGGCCACCGAACGGGCCGGTGCCGAAGCCGCCGGGGCCGAAGGGTGTGGGTCCGAAGCCGCCGGGGCCGAACGGGCCGCCGCCGGACGGGCCGTGCCCGCCCATCCTGCCGCGGCTAGGGCCTCCGTGGCGGTGACCGCGACCGCGGCGCTCGCCGCGCCGATCGTCGGTGGGTTCCTCGGGCGTGCTGCTTTCGTTGAGCAGGGCGCCGAAGATCTGGTGCAGGGCGGCGCCTCGGCCGCCCCAGGGGTGATGCATCGCGTAGTCCATCGCGAACTCCTTCTGGACAGTGGGGGCTGAATGCCCCGTACGTGTTCCAGGATGCACGATAGCTCGCGATATGTCAAAGATATATCGCGAACTATCGTGAAAGAGTCAGGGCTTCTTGTGCCCCTTGCGCTCCTTGGCCCGATCGTTGGCGTTGAGCGACACCTTGCGGATGCGCACCATCGCCGGGGTGACCTCGAGACACTCGTCGCCCGCGCAGAATTCCAGCGCCTGCTCCATGGACATGTTCTTGGCCGGGATCAGCCGCTCCAGCTCGTCGCCCGTGGAGGAGCGCACGTTGGTGAGCTTCTTCTCCTTCGTGGGGTTGACGTCCATGTCCTCGGCCCGGGGGTTCTCGCCGACGATCATGCCCTCGTACACCTCGGCGCCCGGAGGGACGAACAAGGTGCCGCGCTCCTGCAGGTTGAACAGGGCGTAGGACGTGGTCACGCCCGTCCGGTCCGCCACCAGCGAGCCGGTGGGGCGGGTGCGGAAGTCTCCGGCCCAGGGCTCGAAGCCCTCGCCCACGTGGTTCATGATGCCGGTGCCGCGCGTCTCGGTGAGGAACTCCGTGCGGAAGCCGATGAGGCCGCGGGCAGGGACGATGAACTCAAGCCGGACCCAGCCGGTGCCGTGGTTGACCATCATCTCCATGCGGCCGCGGCGGAGCCCCATGAGCTGCGTGACCACCCCGACGAAGTCCTCGGGGATGTCGACGGTGAGGCGCTCGATGGGCTCATGGACCTTGCCGTCGACCAGCTTCGTGACCACCTGCGGCTTGCCGACGGTGAGCTCGAAGCTCTCCCGGCGCATCATCTCCACCAGGATGGCCAGCTGCAGCTCGCCGCGACCCTGCACCTCCCAGGTGTCCGGGCGCTCGGTGGTGTTGACCTTGATCGACACGTTGCCGACCAGCTCCTGCTCCAGGCGCGCCTTCAGCAGGCGGGCGGTGAGGTTCTTGCCGGACTGGCCCGCCAGCGGTGAGGTGTTGATGCCGATGGTCATGGAGATCGACGGCTCGTCGACGTGGATGAGCGGCAGGGGCTTCGGGTTCTCGGGGTCCGAGAGTGTCTCGCCGATCATGATCTGCGGGATGCCCGCGATGGCGACGATGTCGCCGGGGCCCGCCAGATCCGCCTGCACGCGATCCAGTGCCTGCGTCATGAACATCTCGGTGAGCTTCACCGTGGAGATGGTCCCGTCGGTCTTGCACCACGACACCAGCTGCCCGCGCTTCATTTCGCCGGCGATGATGCGGCACAGGGCAAGGCGGCCGAGGTAGGGGGAGGCGTCGAGGTTGGTGACGTGCGCCTGGAGGACCGCGCCCTCCTCGTAGACGGGGGCGGGGATGTGCTCCATCAGGGTGTCGAACAGCGGCTCGAGGTTGGGGCTGTCCGGCATGCCGCCGTCCTCGGGCTGCGTCAGCGAGGCGCGGCCGGCCTTCGCGGAGGCGTAGACGATGGGGAAGTCGAGCACGTGGGCCGCGTCGTCGTCGATGAGGTCCATGAAGAGGTCGTAGGTCTCCTCGACGACGGCGGAGATGCGCGCGTCGCTACGGTCCACCTTGTTGACCACCACGACGATCGGCAGGTTCTTGGCCAGCGCCTTGCGCAGCACGAAGCGGGTCTGGGGGAGCGGACCCTCGGACGCGTCGATCAGCAGGACCACGCCGTCGACCATCTCAAGCCCGCGCTCCACCTCGCCGCCGAAGTCGGCGTGGCCGGGGGTGTCGATGATGTTGATCGTGACCCCGGAGCCGTCGGGGCGGATGTGCCGCACGCCGGTGTTCTTCGCGAGGATGGTGATGCCCTTCTCGCGCTCCAGGTCCATCGAGTCCATGACGCGGTTGTTGACATCGGATCCCTCGCGGAAGGCTCCGGACTGCCACAACATGGCGTCGACAAGCGTCGTCTTACCGTGGTCGACGTGGGCGACGATGGCGACGTTGCGCAGGTCTTCGCGTGTGGGCATGTGGCATCTCCGGGGGATCGACGGTGGGGGCCGCGGGAGAGTCTACGCGGCGGGAGCCTGGCGCCACGAACCGTGAACCTCGACTAGACGCCGGATCGAGTGCCGATGGGGTCGGCGGAGCGCGGGAGGCTCAGTCAATCGGATTGCTCGGGCTGAGCGAGGACCTGGTAGGCGGTCTCGGAGGAGTCCCGGAGGAACTGCGCGCAGCGCTCCTGCTCCTCGTGCTCGCCGATCCGCCCCGCCGCGACACTCAGCGCCCACAGCGCCCGCAGGAAGCCGCGGTTGGCTTCGTGCTCCCACGGCACCTGGCCTGAGCCCTTCCAGCCGTTGCGCCGCAGCGTGTCAAGCCCGCGGTGGTAGCCGGTGCGGGCGTAGGCGTAGGCGGCCAGGGAGCTTCCCAGTCCCTCCTCGGCGAGGCAGGTCTCGGCGAGGAGCGCCCAGCACAACGAGGAGGTGGGGTGCTGCGCCACGACCTCCAGGAAGCGCTCCTTGCCGTGCTCGGAGATCGCCGCGAGAGCAGGGTCGTCCGGCAGCAACACGACGACGTTCGAGGCCATCAGGTTGGGGTGCGTCTCGCTCATGGCGTCAGCCTAGCGAGCGGGCCTCAATTCTCGCCGAACCCGGCCGAGATGAACGCCACCAGCGCGTCGACGGCGTCCTGCGCCTGCGGGCCTGTGGCCGTGAGGCTCAGGGTGTCTCCCTTGCGGGCGTTGAGGGTGGCCAGGCCGATGCTGCTGCCCGCCTTCACGGGGCCGACGTCCCCGTTGCAGATGCGGACATCTGCGTCGAACTTCCTTGCCTCGGCCACGAAGAGCGCCGCAGGCCTCGCGTGCAGGCCGGTCTCGTTGACCAGGACAGCCGTCCCGGTGGCGTCGCCGTCCGCCGCGACCACGGGTGGCACGGATGGTGCCGCAGGAGCGTTCCCCAGCGCGGACAGCTTCGGGGCGAGCGCCGACTCGGCCTCTGCCGCGACATCGTCGATCGACGCTCCACCCACGGCGCGCACCACACCAGCCGTGAGACCCTCCACGAAGGGGGCGGAGAGGACGCGCACGTTCTCGACGCCCGCGAACTCCACGCCCATCTCGGCGCTCATGATCGCTGAGCCCATGTCGACGAAGATCACCACGCCGTCGCCCCGGTCCACCTCCGCGATCGCCTCCGCGACCGCCGCGGCGTCCGTACCCAGCCCGCCGTCGGGCATGCCGGCCGCGATGGCCACGGGAGGGGGCTCCTCGTGGACCATCTGCATGGCCAGCTCGACGGCGGCCTCGGCCAGCGCGCGGCTGTGCGAGACCACCACGATGCCCACCGCCATCAGGCGCCGATCACGTCCGCCAAGGCGTCGAACAGGTACGCCGACGAGGTGGCCCCCGGATCCTGGTGACCCGCGGACCGCTCGCCGAGGTAGCTCGCGCGTCCCTTCTTTGCCACCATGGGGGTGGTGGCGTCACGGCCCACGGCGGCGGACTGCGCGGCCGCCGCGACGGCGTCGTGCAGATCCGCTCCGTCGGCCAGGGCCGCGTCGAAGGCGTCGATGGCCGGGGCCAGCGAATCCACCATCGTCTTGTCGCCCAGCTCCGTCTTGCCGCGGGCGATCAGCCCCTCGAGCCCGGCCCGGAAGGCCTTCGCGAACTCCTGTGGCGAGAGCTCCATCACGGACCCGGTGGCCATCCCCATCTTCATCAGCAGGGTGCCGTACAGCGGGCCGGCGGTGCCGCCGACCGTGCTGACCAGCGTCATGCCCGCCTTCTTGAGCAGGCCGTCGACAGTGGTGGCCGCATCGAGGTGGGTCACCACCGCCGCGGTACCCCGGGCCATGTTGGCGCCGTGGTCCGCGTCACCGATGGCCGAGTCGAGGTCCGTGAGGAAGGTCTTGTTCTCGTCGACGATCTGCGCGTAGCGGCGCAGCCAGTCGGCGAGCAGGTCCAGGGTCAGGTGTTGTGCGCTCACATGCCCCACCGTAGCCCCGCGGACTTCACGGGGGCATCCCACAGGCGAATCATGTCGTCGTCCGCCTTGACGAGCGTGAGCGAGCAGCCGGCCATGTCCAGGCTGGTGATGTAGTTGCCCACGAGGTTGCGCTCGATGGTGACGCCGGCCTCGTTCAGCAGCGCCACAACCTCGCCGTACATGAGGTACAGCTCGATCAGCGGGGTGCCGCCCATGCCGTTGAGCATGGCGATGACGGGAGCGCCGGTGAAGTCGAGGTCGTGGAGGATGGGATCGACCAGTTGCTTGGCGATGGACTTCGCGTCGGCGATGGGCTCTCGGTGACGCCCGGGCTCGCCGTGGATGCCGATGCCGATCTCCACTTCGTTCTCGGGCAGGTCGAAGGTGGGCTTGCCGGCCGACGGGACGGTGCACGAGGTGAGCGCCATGCCCATCGAGCGGCCGTTGTCCGCCACCCGCTGCGCCAACGCCTTGACGGCGGCCAGGTCCTGGCCCTCCTCGGCGGCGGCGCCGACGATCTTCTCCAGGAGCACCGTGGTGCCCACGCCGCGGCGGCCCGCAGTGTAGAGGGAGTCCTGCACCGCGACGTCGTCGGCCACGATGACCGTCTCAACCGTGATACCTGCGTCGGTGGCCATCTCCGCGGCCATCTCGAAGTTCATGATGTCGCCGGTGTAGTTCTTCACGATGTGGAGCACGCCCCCGCCGTTGTCCACGACGGTGGTGGCCTCGAACATCTGGTCCGGGGTGGGGGAGGTGAACACCTGGCCGGCGCACGCGGCGTCGAGCATGCCCACGCCGACGAAGCCGCCGTGCATCGGCTCGTGACCGGAGCCGCCGCCGGAGATGATGGCGACCTTCCCGGCCTCCTTCGGGGTGACGCGGTAGATCACCCGATTCTCGTGATCGACGCGGACATTCGCGTCTGATGCCTCCACGCCCTTGAGGGCGTCGGCGAGCACGTCGTCGGCGGAATTGATGAGCTTCTTCACGGTCCTACCTCCTGCGTCGTTGCGGGTATCCATCGATCCTGATTCCCACAGCGATCGTAGGCAAGGGCCCTGACCTTTCGTGCAGTTTCCTCCAAGCCCGGGGCCACCGATGTGCGCCGATCTCATGCCCTGTCATCCCACATTTCGGGGGAGGGTGGACCATGGAGTCATGAGCATCTCCACCTGCGTCGCGTGCGGCGCACGCAACAGGGTCCCCGCCGCCGCCACCGGCCTGCCGCGATGCGCCAAGTGCAAGGCCGACCTGCCGTGGCTCGTCGACGCCACCGACGCGGATTTCGATGGAGTGGTGGCCACCCGGGTCCCCGTCGTGGTGGACCTGTGGGCGCCGTGGTGCGGGCCGTGCCGCATGGTATCGCCCGTCCTTGAGCGCCTCGCGAAGGCCAAGGCCGGACGGCTCAAGGTGGTCAAGATCAATGTGGATCACAACCGCGCTCTGCAGGCCCGGTTCGAGGCGATGAGCATCCCCACGCTGGTGCTGATGCGCGACGGGAAGGAAGTGGCGCGGCAGGTGGGCGCGTTGCCGGCGCAGCAGCTCGAGCGCTGGGTGGAGCAGCACTCCGCCTGAGGGTTCAGGAAGGAGGCCGCCTCCGGTGGCCGGGCCTCGGCTCCGTTAGACTGCCCCGGTAGGGCCCCCGCGAAGAGCTGGGGCTTCATCCATGTGTGTGGAGGTGGCAAGATGCCAAGCGTTGTCGTGGTCGGGGCTCAATGGGGAGACGAAGGCAAGGGCAAGGCGACTGACCAGCTGGGGGACCGCGTCGACGTCTGCGTCCGCTACTCCGGTGGCAACAACGCGGGCCACACGCTGGTGGTGGGCGGCGAGAAGTTCGTCCTCCATCTGCTGCCCTCCGGCATCCTCAACCCCGGGACCACCACGGTGATCGGCAACGGCGTCGTCGTGGATCTGGACGTGCTGGCCGAGGAGTTGGACGTGTTGGCGTCGCGGGGCGTGAACGTGGCTCACCCGCTGATCTCCGCCAATGCCCACATCATCACCGAGTACCACAAGGTGCTGGACAAGGTCACCGAGCGGTTCCTCGGCAAGCGGCGGATCGGCACCACGGGCCGCGGCGTGGGGCCGTGCTACTCGGACAAGGTCAACCGGCTCGGTATCCGGATCCAGGACATCCTCGACGAGTCCATCCTGCGGCAGAAGGTCGAGGCCGCGCTGGATCAGAAGAACCAGCTGCTGGTGAAGGTCTACAACCGGCGCCCGATCATCGCGGAGGAGGTGGTGCAGGCCCTCCTCAAGCACGCCGACACCATCCGCCCCCACATCGTGGATTCCGGTCGCTACGTCAACGACGCGCTGGATGCGGGCAAGGTGGTGCTCTTCGAGGGCGCCCAGGCGCACCACCTCGACGTGGACCAGGGCACCTACCCCTACGTCACCTCGTCGAACCCGACGGCGGCCGGCGCCACCACGGGCGGCGGCGTGGGCCCCACCCGGATCGATCGCACCATCGGCATCGCGAAGGCCTACACCACCCGCGTCGGCGAGGGCCCTTTCCCCACGGAGTTGTTCGATCACGACGGCGAGGAGCTTCGCCGCATCGGCTCCGAGTTCGGCGCCACCACCGGCCGCCCGCGTCGCTGCGGCTGGTTCGACGCGCTGCTGGTGGAGCAGGCGGTCAAGATCAACGGCTTCACCGACATCTTCCTCACCAAGCTGGACATCCTGAGCGGCTGGGAGAAGATCCCGGTGTGCGTGGCCTACGAGGTCGACGGCGTCCGACACGACGTGATGCCCATGACGCAGTCGGACTTCCACCACGCCAAGCCCATCTACGAGGAGCTCGACGGCTGGGCCGAGGACATCAGCGGGTGCCGCGAGTTCGATGAGCTGCCGGCCACCTGCCAGGCCTACGTGCACAGGCTCGAGGAGCTGATCGGGTGCCGGATCAGCGGCATCGGGGTCGGCCCCGGCCGCGAGCAGTCCGTGGCCATCAACGACCTGATCTGAAGTCCGGGAGCGGACCACTAGGCTGACGCGGGTGAAGATTCTTCTCCTTGGCTCCGGGGGTCGCGAGCACGCCCTCGCCCGCGCGCTCGCCGCCGACCCGTCCGTCACCGAGCTGCACGCGGCCCCGGGGAACCCGGGGATCGGGCGCATCGCCACGCTGCACTCCCTGGACCCGTCGTCGCCGGCCGTCGTGGTGGAGGCGGCGCAGCGGCTGGGTGTCGATCTGGTGGTCATCGGTCCGGAGGCGCCGCTGGTGGAGGGGGTGGCCGACGCCCTGCGTGAGGCCGGCATCGACGCGTTCGGGCCCGGCCGCGAGGCCGCCGTGCTCGAGGGGTCCAAGGCGTTCGCCAAGGAGGTCATGCGGGCGGCCTTGGTGCCCACCGCGGATTCACGCCTCTGTGAGACGCCGGAGCAGGCGGCGGCGGCGCTGGACGAGTTCGGCGCCCCCTACGTGGTCAAGAACGACGCCCTCGCCGCCGGCAAGGGCGTGGTGGTCACCGACGATCGCGAGGCGGCCCTTGCGCACGCCGCGACCTGCGGCCGGGTGGTCATCGAGGACTACCTGGACGGTCCGGAGGTGAGCCTGTTCGCGATCTGCGACGGCGAGCGTGCGCTCCCGTTGCTGCCCGCGCAGGACTACAAGCGGGTCGGCGACGGCGACGCGGGACCCAACACCGGCGGCATGGGCGCGTATTCGCCGCTGACCTGGGCGGATCCCGGGCTGACAGACCAGATCATGGCCGAGGTCATCGCCCCCACGCTGGCTGAGATGCGCCGACGGGGCACCCCGTTCATCGGGCTGCTCTATGCCGGGCTGGCGCTCACGTCGAGGGGCCTTCGGGTGGTGGAGTTCAACGTCCGCTTCGGAGACCCGGAGACCCAGGCCGTGCTCGCGCTGCTCGAGACCCCGCTGGCAGGGGTGCTTCAGGCCGCGGCCCGCGGGGAGCTGGACACCGTCGGTGGGCTGGCGTGGCGCGAGGGCGCGGCTGTCGTGGTGGTGTCGGCGGCGGCGGGCTACCCCGGTACTCCAGCCACGGGTGGGGCGATCGTGCTGCCGGACGACGATGACGACGCCTACGTGCTGCATGCCGGCACCCGCCTGGACGGGCGGAGGCTCGTGTCCGCAGGCGGACGCGTGCTGGGCACGGTGGGTCGCGGCGCGAGCGTGGATGAGGCACGTGAGCGCGCGTACGGGCTCCTCTCGCGCGTGGACTATGCGGACGGCTTCCACCGCACCGACATCGGGATCCCGCACTGAGGCCACCCGTGGCGGGATTTCGGGGTCGCGGCGCGAGATGGCAGGCTTTTGGGATGATCACTCGCCGAATTGCCCTCCTCGGACTCGCCGCGACAGCGGTGGCCGCCGCCTCCGGCTGCAGCGGTTCGCCAAGCGACGGATCGGGCTCCAGCTCCTCCGGAGGCACGCAGGGCCCGTCGGCTGAAGCATCGCCGTCGACGATCGGCCACCGCGTTGCGGTCAACACCGGCCTCGCGTCGGGGGTGCTGCCCTCAGACGACGAGGGCGCCCTGGCCGTGAGCCGGCTGGTGCTGGCCGAGGCAACCGCCGTGGTCGTCGTTCAGCCGGCCCCGCCAACGCCGAGCGCTCCGGCCTCGCCGTCGGCTGGCGCCTCGCCGTCGAACAGCGCCTCTCCCAGCGCGGCCACGTCTCCGACGCCCGCTGCCGGTGGGGACGTCGCGGCGGCCTCCGCCACCGCGGCCGCGCTCGGCCTCCCCCTGCTGATCGCCGGGCCCGAGCTCGCTGCCGAGCTCAACCGCCTCCAGACCCGCACCGTGATCGCCTACCCGGCCGCAGGGCTGGACCTCGGGGACCGCGAGGTCGTCGACGGCCCGGCCGATCCCGCCGAGCTGCAGGTGGAGGGACTCCCCGCCGAGACCGCCCCCGCGACCGCCGCCGCGCTGCGACCCAGGGGCGAGTCCGTCTCCGCCGCCACGGCCGCGATCCTGGCGGCAGCCGGCATCGCCCTCACCGAGGTGCCCTTCACGGATCCGCGCGCCACGGCCGAGTCGGTGGCGCTGGTCAAGGGGGCCACCGGAGCCGTCCTCGGCGTCGGCGCGTTCGGCGACTCCGCCCGTTTCGCCGCGCGGGTGGAGGCCGCCCGCACGCTTCCGGAACTGCCGGGCGGTGGAGTCGCGCCGTTCCCGGGACGGATGATGGTGGCCCTCTATGGGCACCCGTCCGGCGGCACCCTCGGGGTGCTGGGCGAGCAGGGGCCGGAACAGTCCGTCGCCCGGGTGAAGGAGTTGGCCGCCCAGTATCAGGCCTTCAGTGACGTCCCGGTCATCGGCGCGTTCGAGATCATCACGACCGTGGCCAGCGCGTCGGCCGGCCCCGACGGTGACTATTCCTACGAGACCCCGGCCGAGCAGCTACTGCCCTACATCGAGGCGGCCGAGGCGGCGGGCATCTACTGCGTGCTGGACCTCCAGCCCGGGCACACCGACTTCCTGACCCAGGCCAAGCGCTACGAGGAGCTGCTGAAGCGGCCCACCGTCGGTCTCGCGATCGATCCCGAGTGGCGGCTGAAGCCCGGCCAGCGCCACATGACCATCATCGGCCAGGTGGAGGTGGACGAGGTCAACGCCACCGGAGCCTGGTTGGCGGACCTGGTGGCGGCCAACAACCTGCCCCCGAAGGTGGTGATCCTGCACCAGTTCCAGCAGCGGATGATCGTCGGCCGCGAGCGGCTCGACACCACCCGCGACGAGCTACAGTACCTCGTCCACGCCGACGGGCACGGCAACCCGCCGCTCAAGCAGGCGACCTGGCGCAACCTCAAGGAGGGCCTGCCGGCCAACGTCTGGCTGGGGTGGAAGAACTTCATCGACGAGGACTCCCCGACGATGACGCCCCAGGAGACGATGGAGGACGTGGAGCCGCGACCCAACTTCGTGTCGTACCAGTAGCGGGAGGAGCGGTCAGGGGAGCAGCGGCGGCACCGCCTCCCGCGGGTGCTTCAGCCACGACTCCGGCACGCCCAGGCCCTCGGCCAACTCACGCGCCCTCGGCCTCAGCTCGCCGCACAGGTCGTCGACGGTGGCCGTGATCGCCTTGCTGCGGCGCGGGTCGAAGGCCTCGTGCTCCAGGTACCAGGCGCGGTTGGACTCGATGGTGGCCAGCGCGTAGAGGTCGCAGACCTTCACCAGCATCGCCGTGACGTAGTCGTCGTCGCACTGCTCGATCCCCTCGATGAAGGCCTCGAGCACAATGCGGTCCACGTGCGCCTTCGCGGCTTCGAGCATGTGCGTCTGGCACGCGTTCAGCGCGGCCGGCTGCTGCGCGTCCGGCAGCTTGCTCGCGGCCCGCATCCGCCGGGCGAGGCCCTCGACGGTGTGCTTCTCGCGGAACTCGAACATCTGCACGTGCCACCCGCGGGCGCGCATCCGTTCCGAGTCCGGCTTGCGGTCGGCGATGGCCACGAGTCGGTCGATGAGGGAGCGCGCCGTCGTGCGCTCCAGGACGGTCTGCCCGATCATGGCCGCCGTCTTCTGCGCGGTGCCGCGCAGGTCCATGTCGCCCCACGTGGACTTGTACTCCAGCAGCAGCGCCTTGGCGACCAGCTGGAGCAGCACGGTGTTGTCGCCCTCGAAGGTGGCGAACACGTCGGCGTCCTGGCGGGCCATCGTGATGCCGTTGTCCGACATGTAGCCGGCGCCCCCGCAGGCCTCGCGGGCCTCCTGCATGGAGTCCAACGCCCAACGCGTGAGCAGCGCCTTCATGCCGGCGGCGCGCGTCTCGAGCTCGCGCGAGGCCCGCTGGTCCGAGCTTCCCACATCCATGACGCGCTGCAGCTGAAGCGCGAGCTCGTTCTGTGCGAATCCGTAGGCGTACGCCCGTGCCACATGGGGCAGGAGCCGGCGTTGGTGGGTGAGGTAGTCCAGCAGCAGGATCTCCTCCCCGAGACCCGGGCGGCGGAACTGCCGGCGCTCGTCCCCGTAGCGCACCGCGATGCTCAGCGCCTTGCGGGCAGCCGAGGCGGCCCCACCGCCGACGCAGATCCGGCCGCGGACCAGCGTGCCGAGCATGGTGAAGAATCGCGCGTTCTTGCTCTCGATGGGCGACTGGTAGTGGCCCTCGTCGTCGACGCCCCCGTAGCGGTCCAGCAGCATCAGCCGCGGCACGCGGACGTGATCGAAGGCGATGGTGCCGTTGTCGATGCCCAGGAGGCCGCCCTTGTGGCCGTGGTCCCCGGTGGTGACGCCCGGCAGGTCGTTGCCCGCCTCGTCGCGGATGGGCACCAGCACCACATGCACGCCCTGGTGCTCGCCGTCGACCATCAACTGCCCGAAGACGGCGGCCATCCGTCCGTCCCGGGCTGCGTTGCCGATGTAGGCCTTGGTGGCCGATGGCGTGGGCGAATGGACCTCGAACTCGGCCGTCTCGGGCAGCCACGTGATGGTGGTCTCGATGGACTGCACATCTGACCCGTGGCCCAACTCCGTCATGGCGAAGCAGCCGAGCAGCTCGGTGCTGATGGCGCCGGGCAGGAACGTCTCGTGGTGGTACTGCGTGCCGAGGTTGGTGATGGCGCCGCCGAACAGGCCGTGCTGCACGCCGGTCTTGATGGTGAGTGACAGGTCGCCCATAGCCACCATCTCGAAGTTGGCCACGGACTCGGCCGCGGTGCCCGTGCCGCCCTGGGCGATGGGGAAGCCCGCGGTGACGAAGTTGCGCTGGGCGAGCTTCACCACGCGGTCCAGCGTCCAGTCCCGGGCCTCGTCGACGGTGAGGGCGGTGTCGCGGACCACGTCGTCGGGGCTCACCTCGTCGCGCCATCGCTGCTTCAGCGCGTGGAAGGGCCCGTCGAGGGCGCGGCGCAGGGCCTCGCCGGTGGGGGAGATGGTGGTGCCGTGGGCGGCCGGGCCGGCGGAGGTGGTGGGTCGGGTGTCTCGGGTGGCGGTCAGTGTCATGGGGTCAGCTCCTTGGTTTGAGCGGCGAACGCCGGGGCGAACAGTTGGTCGATGTAGTCGACGACCTCTGCGCGGGGCCGTCGGAGATTGGTGATGATCCAGCGGTCGGCGACCGCCCAGATGAAGCCCACCGCGCCGTGGCCCCACGTGTTGGCGGGCTCCTCGTCGAGGCCCTGGCGCCTCAGCCAGGAGCGGAAGGCGGCGGCCACCTCGTTGCCGATGCGTGTGGTGATGCCGAGGACCGGATCGTCGACCGGCGACTCCCCGGCGGGCCTGGTGGAGACGAACAGATACAGGTTGCGGTCCCGCTCGACGACGGCGAGGTAGGCGTCGGCGAGGGTACGCACGAGGTCGCGGGGTTCGAAGGTCGCGGCGTCCTCAAGCGGCAGCTTGCGCAGGATGAACTCGTGCACGGACTCGACGACGGCGCGGTACAGGCCCGCCTTGTCGCCGAAGTGACGGTAGAGGACCGTCTTGGACGTCCTGCTGAACGCGGCGATCTCGTCCATGCCCACCAAGGGCCCGTGCTCGCGGATGGCGCGCACGGCGTCCTCGACCAGCGCCCGACGGCGGAGGCTGTTGTGCTCGTCCCAGCGTGAGGCGCGGCCGTCCGGTTGGGGGGGCGCGGCCACCGTCGGGGGATCGTCGGCGATCTTCATGCAACTCAGAGTACCTGAAACTCTGCGTATCTGCTACTGTGGGTATCGAATACCCCAGCGAGAGGATCAACGTCGATGACACGCACCGCAGTGGTGGTGGGCGGCAACCGCACCCCCTTCGTCAAGGCCGGCGGCAAGTACGCGGAGGCCTCGTCCCAGGATCTGCTCACCGCGGCCCTGGATGGTCTCGTGGCCCGCTTCGGATTGGCGGGCCAGGAGGTCGGCGAGGTGGTCGCAGGGGCGGTGCTCAAGCACACGCGTGACTTCAACCTCACCCGCGAGGCGGTGCTCGGCTCCGCGCTCTCGCCTCACACGCCCGCGTGCGACCTGCAGCAGGCCTGCGGCACCGGCCTGGAGGCCGTGGTCTACGCCTCGAACAAGATCCGGCTGGGCCAGGTGGACGTGGCCATCGCGGGCGGCGTGGACTCGGCCTCCGACGCTCCGCTGGTCACCTCCGAGGGGATGCGCAAGGCGATGCTGGCGCTGTCGCGGGCCAGGTCCCTGCCGGACAAGCTCGCCGCGCTGGCGCGGATCCGTCCCGCGGACCTGGCTCCCGTGCCGCCCGCCGTCGTCGAGCCGCGCACCGGCCTGAGCATGGGCGAGTCCCAGGCGCTGACCACCGCGAAGTGGGGCGTGACGCGCGAGGACCAGGACGACCTCGCCCTGGCCTCGCACCGGAACCTGGCCGCCGCGTGGGACGAGGGGTTCTTCGACGACCTGGTGACGCCGTACCTGAAGGTGTCGCGCGACGGCATCCTTCGACCCGACACCACTCAAGAGGCGCTCGGGAAGCTGCGCACCGTCTTCGGCAAGGGTGACGAGGCGACTATGACCGCCGGCAACTCCACGGCCCTCACCGACGGCGCCGCCCTGGTGCTCGTTGCGGAGGAGGAGTTCGCGCGCGGCCGCGGCTGGCCCGTCTGGGCCAGGGTGGTGGACGCGCAGGTGGCCGCCGCGGACTACACGACGGGCAAGGAGGACCTCCTCCTGGCGCCGACGCGCGCCATCCCGAAGCTCCTCGAGCGCAACGGCCTGACCCTGGCGGACTTCGACTTCCTGGAGATCCACGAGGCGTTCGCCTCCACGGTCCTGGCCACGATCACGGCGCTGGAGGCCAACGGCGTGGGCACCGTCGACCGCTCGAAGCTCAACGTGAAGGGGTCGTCGCTGGCTGCGGGTCACCCCTTCGCGGCCACCGGCGGCAGAATCGTCGCGTCGTTGGCGAAGATGTTGCACGAGCGGGGCCCGGGCTCCCGTGGACTGGTGTCGATCTGCGCGGCCGGCGGCCAGGGCGTCGTCGCGATCCTGGAGGCGTGAGATGGACGTGCTGGAGAAGTTGTATGCAACCCCCGCTGGGAAGTTCGTGGCCCGGAAGGCCGGCCTGGCCGACCCGCCGGTGCTCCGCCGCGGGCGTGTGATGCCGTCGGGGCCAGTGGTGCTGGGCGAGCTCGACGGTGGGGGCCTGGCCGCGTCGACGCTGGCCCAGCTGGGCGTCGTCCCCGGCGAGGCGATGCTCGACGTCCCGGAGACGCGGACGAAGGACGAGAAGGGTCGCGACGTACCGCCGCGCTACCCGGTGCGCCCCGGCGCCGTCGTGGTGGACGCCACCGGCGTGCGCGAGATCCCCCAGTTGGAGGGCCTCCGCCAGGTGCTGCGTCCGGCGATGCGCTCCCTGGAGGGCTCCGGCCGCGTGATCATCCTGGCCACCGACGCCCGCGACGTGACCGGCCTGGAGGCCAAGGCCGTGGCCCAGGGCATCGACGGGATCAACCGCACGGTGGCCAAGGAGTTGCGGGGCGGCGCCACGTCGAACCTGGTGTTCGTCCGCACCGGCACCTCCGCCGCGGACCTCGCCTCCACGCTGTCCTTCCTGCTGGAGGGCCGCTCGGCCTTCGTGAGCGGGCAGACGTGGCGGGTGGGGCCGTCGAAGGACCCGCATGAGCTGACGGCGCGCCCGTTCGAGGGGCGGATCGTGGTGGTCACGGGGGCGGCCCGGGGGATCGGTGCCGCCATCGCGCGCACCTTCGCCCGTGATGGGGCGACGGTGGTCGCCGTCGACATCCCCGCTGCCGGGGACGCGCTGGCCAAGGTCGCCAACGGGATCGGCGGCTCGGCGCTGCAGCTCGACATCACCCTGGCGGATGCCGGGGCCAGGATCGCGGCCCACGTGGCTCACGTGCACGGGGAGTCCGCCCGGATCTGGGCCATCGTGCACAACGCGGGCATCACCCGCGACAAGCTGCTCGCCAACCTCGACGAGCAGCGGTGGTCCTCGGTGCTCGACGTGAACCTCGCCGCGGAGATGCGGATCAACGACTACCTGCTCACCCACGACGTGCCCGGTGGGCTGGACGAGGCGGCCCGGATCGTCGGCATCGCGTCCACCTCGGGCGTGGCGGGCAACAAGGGACAGACCAACTACGCCGCCTCCAAGGCCGGCGTCATGGGCCTGGTCTGGGCGATGCGCGACGAGCTGGCGGACCGGCCGATCACCGTCAACGCCGTCGCGCCCGGGTTCATCCAGACCGAGATGACGGCCGCCATCCCGTTCGTGCAGCGCGAGATCTTCCGGCGCTCGAACTCGCTCACGCAGGGTGGCAACCCCGTCGACGTGGCCGAGACGCTGGCCTACCTGTGCGGGCCGGCCTCCGGCGGGGTCGACGGGCAGGTCATCCGGGTGTGCGGGCAGAACCTGGTGGGCGCCTGATGGCGCGCGACGTGCGGGTGCTTCCGGCGCTGCCGGAGCCGTCGGGCGTGCTGGCGAAGGCCGCGCTGGGGATGCTGAAGAAGCCGGGGGAGGTGTCGTCCCTGCCGGATCGCAGCTACCTGGTGTTGGAGCACTGGGTTGAGGTGTCGCGGCTGGCGGCCTACTGCGCCGAGACCGGCTTCGCTTTGCGCGACGCGATGCCCGCCACCTGGCTGCACGTGCTGACGTTCCCGCTGCAGATGGAGGCCATGGCGGCAGACGACTTCCCCTTCCCGCTGGCCGGGCTGGTGCACGTGACCAACGAGATGATGCTGCACCGTCGGGTCACCGTCGACGAGCCGCTGCGGATCCTGGTGCGGGCGGAGAATCTCCAGCCCCACGCCAAGGGGGCCACCTTCGACATGGTGGGCGAGATCCACGCCGCAGATGAGCTGGTGTGGCGGGGAGTTTCGGTGTACCTGGCGTCGGGGGCCAAGGTGGCGGGGGAGGCGCCGTCGCCGGTGCGGCTGCATGCGCCGTCGGTGGCGCCGTCGCAGGAGTGGCGGCTGGGCGCGGACCAGGGGCGTCGCTACGCGGCGGTCTCGGGCGACTCGAACCCCATCCACCTCAACCCGTTGACCGCCCGGCTGTTCGGCTTCCCGAGGCCGATCATCCACGGGATGTGGACCCACGCCCGCGCTGTCGCGGCGTTGGGTGGCGGGCTGCCGGAGGCGTACACGGTGCGGGTCCAGTTCGCCAAGCCCATCCTGTTGCCGGGAAAGGTGCGGTTCGCCGCGGCGCGCGACGAGGCGGGCTGGAGGTTCGCTGTCGTCAACCGGGAAGGCAAGCCCCACCTCGTGGGTGAGCTGACGTGAGCGCGTGCCTCTGCGGTGGGGCCTCCTGGGGGACGTGCTGCGGGCCGCTTCTGGCAGGCGAGCGCCAGGCGGCGACCGCTGAGGAGCTGATGCGGTCGCGGTACAGCGCGTTCGTGGTCGGCGACGGCGACTACCTGTGGCGCACCTGGCACCCGAGCACGCGCCCGGGATCGGTTCGTGCGCACGGCGTCGAGTGGACGGGGCTGACGGTCCTGGACGTGGTCGACGGTGGGCCGGGCGACGAGGCGGGCGTGGTGGAGTTCGAGGCAGCGCATCGCGACGGTGCGCTGCGGGAACGCTCCCGGTTCGCGCGCCGGGCGGGACGGTGGATGTACGTCGACGGTGCCTTCCCCGACCCCTGACACGAGGCAGTTCCGTTGGGTGAGCCAGCTGCGGCGCGGAGCGCCGCTGCGTCGAAGCCACTGGAGCCGGCGCAGGTGCAAGGAGCCCTGACACGAGGCCCGTGCGGCCCTCGCCCACCGTCGACTCGTCGGCTGCCCGACTGTCAGTGGTCGGGTAGTTGAGGCCGCCCGGGCCTCGTCTCAGGTCTCCCCGCACTGGTTCGTCGGTGGCGTGCTCGGCCCTGGGCGGGCCCCGGCAGGGCGGCCCTGGCGACAGTCTGCTCAGGCGGGACGCCAGCCTGGTGATCGCCGGGTTGGGCATCACTGCGCAGCCGCCCTGCCGTCCCCCACCCCCGTGCTTATCTTTCGGCTTTCCCGGGGCCCGCCCTGTCGTCGGGCTTCTCAGATGGTGAGGATCCGGGGAGATAGCCGTCTACGGGAGCTATCTCCCCGGATCCTCACTATTCAGGTACCGGCGACGGAGGGGTGAGGTGCCCGCCCGTCCGCAGGATGCGCAGCAACTTGGCGCTGGTCTTGCTCCAGGTCCTATGGATCTGGCTGTAGCTCAGCCGCAACGTCGAGTATCCGAGTTCGCGCGCCGCCAGGTCCCGTCGTCGGTCCTCCTTGTGATCGGTGTGGTGGGCGGCGCTGTCGCACTCGATGATCAGGGATCTCCCGACGAGCAGATCCACCGCTCCCACTCCTGAGATCTGCTGCTGGGAACGGACGGAGAAACGGTGCTGCTGGAGGAACAGTCGGACCCGCGTTTCCGAGCCGGACCCCGCATCGCCGTCGAAGAACTGCAAGGTGCGCTGCTTGTGGACTGGAGCCTCGCGGATCAGGATGTCTGTGACATCGGTGGACAGTAGTTCCTTGCGGACGGCTGACTCGAGGACCATCAGGGCCTTCTCGGGACTGTGGTGGCGGATCACCTGGGCGAGGCAGTCGCTCAGCGGATAGAGCGCGATCCTCGGCAAGTCCCCGCGCGATCGATGCCAGGTCGAGCTCAGGGAGGCGGATCCCATGCCGACGATGAAGTGCGCCTCCGCTACCTGGGGCGTCCAGAGGCCATGCAGTTGGCACCCGCTCAAGCAGCCAACCCGGGCGCGAGCGGCGAGCGCCTCCAACTCCCACGCATGTGCCTGGGGAGTCGCGTACCAGCCCCGCGACACCTTCCTCAGACGTCCGTCATCCAGCTCGCCCCTGATCCGGGCCGAGTCGTAGCCCAGGGTCCTGAGGTGGGCCAGGGACATGACCCCGGGGAGGCTTGGGAGTGAGGAATCGGGGAGATGGCCCTCTCTGGGCTCTATCTCCCCGGAATCGCACTGGTTGTGTGATGGCTGGCTGGGCACGTCGCCATGGTGGGGCGCTGGGCACCGACTTTTCCGGTATCCACAGGGGGAGTCCTAGGCTGTGGTGCCATGAGCGTCCCCAACGTCCTGGCCACCCGCTACGCCTCGCAGCAGATGCGCGACATCTGGGCCCCCGAGGCCAAGATCGTCTCCGAGCGCAAGCTATGGCTCGCCGTGCTGCGCGCACAACGCGACCTCGGCGTCGACTTCGGCGGGGCGAACGCCGACGAGGTGATCGCGGCCTACGAGCGGGTGATCGACCAGGTGGACCTCGACTCCATCAACGCCCGCGAACGCATCACCCGCCACGACGTGAAGGCCCGGATCGAGGAGTTCAACGACCTTGCCGGGTTCGAACACATCCACAAGGGCATGACGTCTCGCGACCTCACCGAGAACATCGAACAGCTGCAGGTGCTCGACTCGCTGCGGGCAGTCCGGATCCGCGTGGTGGCGGCGCTGGCGCAACTCGCCCGGCTGGCGACCGAGTACGCCGATCAGCCGCTGACGGGCCGCTCCCACAACGTGGCCGCGCAGCTGACCACCCTCGGCAAGCGGTTCGCGACGGCGGCCGACGAGCTGCTCACGGGCCTCGCCCGCCTCGACGACCTCATCGCCCGCTACCCCGCTCGCGGGATCAAGGGCCCCGTCGGCACCGCCCAGGACATGCTCGACCTCCTCGGTGGCGAAGCCGGCAAGCTGGCCGAGCTTGAGCAGCGGATCGCCGACGAACTCGGCTTCGGGGCCGTCCTCACCTCGACGGGGCAGGTGTACCCGCGCTCGCTTGACTACGACGCGGTCACCGCGCTGGCGCAGATCTCCGCGGCGCCGTCGAACGTGGCCACCACCATCCGCCTGATGGCGGGCCTCGAGCTGGTGACCGAGGGGTTCAAGGAGGGGCAGGTGGGCTCCTCCGCCATGCCCCACAAGATGAACACCCGCTCCTGCGAGCGCGTCAACGGCCTCGCCGTCGTCATCCGCGGCTACGTGTCCATGGTGGGGGAGCTCGCCGGCGACCAGTGGAACGAGGGCGACGTCTCCTGCTCCGTGGTGCGCAGGATCGCGCTGCCGGACGCGTTCTTCGCCCTCGACGGCCTGTTCGAGACGTTCCTCACGGTGCTGGCGGACTTCGGCGCCTTCCCCGCCGTCATCGAGGCCGAGCTCGACCGCTACCTGCCGTTCCTCACCACCACGAAGGTGCTGATGGCCGCCGTCCGCAAGGGCGTGGGCCGGGAGGTCGCGCACGAGGCGATCAAGGAGCACGCCGTCGCGGTGGCGCTGGACCTGCGCAAGGGAGCGCGGGTCAACGACCTCCTCGACCGACTCGCCGGCGACGAGCGCCTCGGGCTCACCCGCGACGAGCTCGGCGCGCTGGTGGTCAGCCCGCTGGAGTTGGCGGGAACGGCGCAGGCGCAGGTGTCGCGGGTGGCGGCGCGCGTGGCTGAGGTCGTCGCGGCGGATCCGGAGGCGGCCGCGTACCGCCCGGGCGCCGTGCTCTGACCGGAGTTATCCACAGCTGACGGACCGGATGCGGAGATGACCCGGTTGCTTGGTTGAATAGGCCCCGACCTGTTCGATCGGAGAGCCCATGCGTCACCTTCTCGTGCCCCTCGCTGTCGTGGCGCTCGCCGTGGGCTGCACCCCGGACGTCGCCCCGACGGCGTCGCCGTCGGTGTTCGTGTCGCCTACGGCGTCCGCGAGTCCCTCGGTGTCGCCGAGTCCGTCCCCGACCGCAGTGGAGTCGTTCCCGCCGGCCCCCGCGACGGAGTCGGCTGAGCAGGCTGCGATTCGGGCGGCCTGGATGGAGTACTGGCGGGTTTATGAGAAGTTCGCCGGAGATCCATCGCTCACTGATCTGACTGAGACTCAGCAGGTCACGACCGGTGAGGCTCAGAATGTGATCCTGGATGCGATTGGCCAATTGCGTGATGACAACCTTGCGTTCCTCGGAGGTTGGCAGTTTCGCGACATCGCCATTGCCGAGCCGGCCGCCGCGGGTGCTGGTGAGGTGACGAGCAAGATGACGTACTGCGTGGACAGATCGCGCATGCGCATCGAGGATTCCGAGACCGGCACTGTTTCTGTGCAGTCACTTCCAAGCCTCGCGGAGACTGCGGTGATGAAGCAGGGCAAGGATGGGCGCTGGAGGTTGGCTGAACGACGCAACCAGGAGGAGGCGTGCTAATCGCAGAGCCGAGTCCCACTGGCCAGGAGGGGCTTGGCGGGCGCCGATTCGTCGCCTTCGTCTTAGGCCTATTAGTTGCCGCTCCTCTGTTCACAGCTGTGAGCGTCGGGTTTGCGCCGCAATCTGCCGCATCGCCTGGGGTCGGGTGCCAGTTGTCCAACGACTTCAGTGTGGGTGAGTGCTACATAGAGGCAGAGCCGCCGCGCAGTGAGGGCAGCGCCGGGGTGGGCACCACCACAGTATCCGCCGGCGAGCGAACTTGCTCGTATGCCGGCGAGGAGATCGCCTGCCGGACGGCCTACGGGACGTGGAGCGGCGCGGCCCAAGGCTGGTGCCGAATCAAGGAGCCGCAGCCACCGCTGACTGACGCGTCATGGGAGGCCAACAGCGAGGGCGCCATCTATACCTGTATTCGTCCGAACGGCTCCCTGGTGCGCGATCCCGGGATGGTCTTCACGCGCTGGCTACCCGCGCCCCCAGACCCAGTGACTCAGGCCGATGCCGAGGCCGCCGCCCGACGGGTCCTGGCATCCATCGGCCTCGAGGCCATCGACCTCGGCATGCAGCCCCGCGGCGACACCACCGAACGGATCGGCTTCGTCGGATGGGAGACCTGGCTGTGGGCCGACTCCCCATCGGACAAGCAGTGGGGCCCGGTCACCGCCTCCGCGACCGACTCCGGCATCGCCGTGACCCTGACCGCAGGCGCCAGCCGCGTCCAGTGGGACATGGGCGACGGCGAAACGGTCTCCTGCGGCCGCGGCACCGCGTGGTCCTCCGCGCGTACCCAGGGCGGGAAGAACGTCGCCTCGCCCGACTGCGGGTACGTGTACCTCGAGGACGGCCGCTACACCGTCACCGCGACCTCCACCTGGTCGGTGGACTGGTCCGCGGCCGGCTTCACCGGCACCCTCCCACTGCAGCTGAGTCGCTCCGCGGACGTCATCGTCGGTGAGTTGCAGTCGGTGTCGGTGCGATGACCACCCGCGACCAACGAGGGCTCGCGCTGTCGGTGTGGACCTCGGTGTCGCTGCCCGCCTTCATCCTCATGGTGGGCCTCGGGGTGGACTTCGCCGGGCACGCCGCCGCCGAGCAGGAGGCGAGGGCGGTGGCGTCCCAGGCGGCCAGAGCCGCGACACACGAGCTCCGCATCACCCCGGACGGCGCCACCCTCGACGTGGCCGCGGCCAGGAGGGAGGCGGTCAGCTTCGCCCGCGCGGCGGGGCTGTCCGCCGAGGCCAGGGTCGAGGGCGGCAACCGCGCCCACGTGACGGTGCGCGGCTCGTACGAGACTTTGTTTCTCGGCATCATCGCCATCAACACCATCCCCATCGAGGTGGAGGGCAGCGCCCAGGCCGTGACAACGCTCGACGGCGCCGAGGCCTGAGAAATCCTGTTCGCCCATGGCGATCACGGCTGGCCGTCGGGAATGACCGGCCCCATCGTCGGGTTGGGGGATTCAGCAAGGCCCCCGACGAAGGACCGACGATGACCGAAGCGGTAACCCGCCCCAAGCGCAACCAGGCCACCGGTGCCTGGGCCGACGGCGACAAGACGCCGCTGAACCCCAACGAGGTGTTCAAGCAGGCCGACGACGGGCTCAACGTCCGCGCCCGCATCGAGGAGGTCTACTCCAAGGAGGGCTTCTCCAGCATCGCGCCAGAGGATCTGCGCGGAAGGATGCGCTGGTGGGGCCTCTACACGCAGCGCAAGCCCGGAATCGACGGCGGGAAGACCGCCACGCTGCCTCCCGAGGCCCTTGACGACGAGTTCTTCATGATGCGCGTGCGTTCCGACGGCGGGTCCCTGACCAACGAGCAGCTGCGGGTCGTCGCCACCATCTCCACCGAGTTCGCCCGCGACACCGCGGACATCTCGGACCGCGAGAACATCCAGCTGCACTGGATCCGCGTGGAGGACGTGCCGGAAATCTGGCGCCGCCTCGAGGCGGTGGGCCTGACCACCGCTGAGGCCTGCGGCGACACCCCCCGCGTCATCCTCGGCTCGCCCGTGGCGGGCATCGCCGCCAACGAGATCGTCGATGGCACCCCCGCCGTGCGCGCCATCCTGGACAACTACATCGGCACCCCCGAGTTCTCCAACCTGCCCCGCAAATTCAAGACCGCCATCTCCGGCAGCCCCAACCTCGACGTGGCGCACGAGGCCAACGACGTGTCCTTCGTCGGCGTCGTCCACCCCGAACACGGCCCCGGCTTCGACGTATGGGCAGCCGGCGGGCTCTCCACCAACCCGATGTTCGCGCAGCGCCTCGGCGCCTGGGTGCCGCTGGAGGAGGTCCCAGAGGTGTGGAAGGGCGTGGTCTCGATCTTCCGCGACTACGGCTACCGCCGCCTCCGCAACCGCGCCCGCCTCAAGTTCCTCATGGCGGACTGGGGGCCGGAGAAGTTCCGCCACATCCTCGAGACCGAGTACCTGGGGCGCAAGCTTCTCGACGGCCCACCCCAGGACGCCACCCACCTCCGCCGCGACCATGTGGGCGTCAACGCCCAGGCCGACGGCACGTTCTGGGTGGGCGTCGCGCCCATCGCCGGCCGCGTCTCGGGCACCCGGCTCACCCGCATCGCGGACCTCGCCGCCCAGCACGGCTCCGGCCGCGTGCGGCTCACCCCCCACCAGAAGCTGCTCGTCCTCGACGTGCCCGGCGACGCCGTCGAGGCTCTCGTCGAGGCGCTCGACGCCGAGGACCTGCCCGCGCGGCCGTCGGAGTTCCGCCGCGGCGTGATGGCCTGCACCGGCATCGAGTACTGCAAGCTGGCGCTCGTGGAGACGAAGGCGCGCGCCCGGCTCATCGTCGAGGAACTCGAGGCCCGGCTCCCGGAGTTCGACGTGCCGTTCAGCATCCACGTCAACGGCTGCCCCAACGCCTGCGCCCGCACCCAGGTGGCGGACGTGGGCCTCAAGGGCATGGTGCAGTCCGACGCGGACGGCAACCTCGTCGAGCTCTTCCAGGTGCACCTCGGCGGCGGACTCGGCGCCACCCCGCAGTTGGCCCGCAAGACCAGGGCACTGAAGGTGGCGGCCGCGGACCTGCCGGACTACATCGAGCGCCTGGCACGCACGTTCCTCGCCCACCGCGACGCCGACGAGCCCTTCGCGCAGTGGGCCCACCGGGCCGACGAGGACCTCCTGCGATGAGCGCGGTGATCTTCCACTGCCCGTTCTGCGCGGAGGAGGACCTGCGCCCCGTCGAGGAGCCCGCCGGGGCCTGGCACTGCCTGGCCTGCGCCCGAGTGTTCTCCGTCACCCAGCACCGGGTGG
Source organism: Tessaracoccus sp. MC1679 (assembly GCF_014164775.1). Classification (GTDB taxonomy): domain Bacteria; phylum Actinomycetota; class Actinomycetes; order Propionibacteriales; family Propionibacteriaceae; genus Arachnia. The sequence goes on along the minus strand of NZ_JACJGB010000002.1, from coordinate 134,984 downwards.
CAGCCGAGCACATCCCAGCCCGGATCGCCGAAGAGGAGGCCAAGCACCATGGATGACCTGCACGCCATCGCCGACGAGGCCAACGAGCGGTTCACCGCCCTCGAGTCGGACCCCGCCTACGCGGGCCACCTCGGCAAGGTGAAGCTCAGCCGCGAGGTCCTGCAGTGGGCCGAGGAGACCTTCGGCGCGGACATCACTGTCGCGTCGTCGATGGGCGACGAGGTGCTGGTGGAGCTGATCGCCCAGTCGGCGCCCAGCCTTGACGTGTTCTTCCTCGACACCGGCTACCACTTCGCCGAGACCCTCGAAACCCGCGACCACTACGCCGAACGCGTCAAGATCCGCACCATCCTGCCCGTGCTGAGCGTCAACCAGCAGGACGCCGAATACGGAGCCCGGCTCCACGACCGCGACCCAGACCTCTGCTGCGCCATGCGCAAGGTGGAGCCCCTCAACCGCGCCATCGCCGGTCACAAGGCCTGGGTCACGGGGATGCGGCGGGTTGACGCGCCCACCCGCACCGACATCACGCTGGTGGGCTTCGACGAGAAGCGGCGGATCGTCAAGCTCAACCCGATCGCGGCCTGGGACGACGACGACGTGGACCGGTTCGCCTTCGAGGAGGACGTCCACCTCAACCCGCTGCGGGAGCGCGGCTACGCGTCGATCGGCTGCGCGCCCTGCACGCGCCCCGTCGCCCCCGGAGAAGACCCCCGAGCCGGCCGCTGGGCCGGGAAGAACAAGACCGAATGCGGATTGCACACATGACACTTCCCCCCGAATACACCCTGGACCACCTGGACCACCTGGAGTCCGAGGCCATCCACATCTTCCGGGAGGTGGAGGGCGAGTTCGAGCGCCCCGTCATCCTGTTCAGCGGCGGCAAGGACTCTGTCGTCATGCTGCACCTGGCGCTCAAGGCGTTCGCCCCGGCGCCGCTGCCGTTCGCGCTCCTCCACGTGGACACCGGCCACAACTTCCCCGAGGTGCTGACCTACCGCGACGACACCGTCGCGCGGATCGGCGCCCGGCTCCACGTGGCCTCCGTGCAGGACTACATCGACGACGGACGCCTCCGCGAGCGCCCCGACGGCACCCGCAACCCGCTTCAGACCGTCCCGCTGCTCGACGCCATCGAGGCCGGCCGATTCGACGCCGTGTTCGGCGGCGGGCGGCGCGACGAGGAGAAGGCCCGCGCCAAGGAGCGGGTGTTCTCGCTGCGCGACTCTTTCGGCGCCTGGGATCCCCGCAGGCAGCGCCCCGAGCTGTGGGAGCTGTACAACGGCAAGCACTCGCCCGGCGAGCACGTGCGCGTCTTCCCGCTGTCCAACTGGACCGAACTCGACGTGTGGCGCTACATCGAGCGTGAGCGCATCGAGCTGCCCGGCCTGTACTACGCGCACGAGCGTGAGGTGTTCAATCGCGACGGCATGTGGCTGACCGCGGGGGAGTGGGGCGGCCCGAAGCCGGGCGAGCCCACCCAGACCCGCATCGTGCGCTACCGCACCGTCGGCGACATGAGCTGCACGGGCGCCGTCGAGTCCGACGCGGCCGACGTGGCGGGCGTGATCCTCGAGGTCGCTGCCTCGCGTATCACCGAGCGCGGCGCAACCCGCGCCGACGACCGGCTCTCCGAGGCCGCCATGGAAGACCGCAAGAAGCAGGGATATTTCTGATGACGCACGACCTCCTCCGGCTCGCGACGGCGGGTTCCGTCGACGACGGCAAGTCCACCCTGGTGGGGCGCCTCCTCTACGACACCAAGTCTGTGCTCGCTGATCAGCTCGACGCGGTGGAGAGGGTGTCGAAGGAGCGCGGCCTCGAGGGCGCGGACCTGGCGCTCCTCACCGACGGGCTGCGCGCCGAGCGTGAACAGGGCATCACCATCGACGTGGCCTACCGCTACTTCTCCACCGCCAACCGCTCCTACGTGCTGGCGGACACCCCCGGCCACGTGCAGTACACGCGCAACATGGTCACCGGCGCCTCCACCGCCGAGCTGGCGCTGATCCTCGTCGACGCCCGCTACGGCGTCGTCGAGCAGACCCGGCGACACCTCGCCGTCACCGGGCTTCTGGGCGTGCGGCACGTGGCTCTGGCGGTGAACAAGATGGACCTGGTGGAGTGGAGCCGGGAGCGCTACGACGAGATCGTGGCCGACGCGCGGGCACTGGCCGCCCGCTTCGACATCGAGGACGTGGTGGCGGTGCCCCTCTCGGCGCTGCTGGGTGACAACGTCGTGGACCGCTCGGCCCACACCGCCTGGTACGACGGGCCCACGCTCCTGGAACACCTGGAGTCGGTCCCCGTCGGCACCGATCCCTCGGAACAGCCGCTTCGGTTCCCCGTCCAGGTGGTCATCCGCCCCCAATCGGGGGAGCACCGCGACTACCGCGGCTACGCGGGGCGGATCACCGCCGGCGTGGTCAAGGTGGGCGACGAGGTGGCCGTGCTGCCCGGCGGACGGACCACCACCGTCGTCGGCATCGACCTGGGGCAGGCCGACGGCTCGGTGCGGGAGTTGGAGGTGGCGCACGCGCCGCAGTCCGTGACCCTGCGGTTGGCCGACGACATCGACATCTCGCGGGGCGATCTCATCGCGGAGCCCGAGCGTCGCGGGTATGTGACGCGCTCGGTCGGTGGCACGGTGTGCGTGCTGTCGGAGCGCCCGATCCGCCCGCGGGACCGCGTGCTGCTGCGCGCCGGCACGCGCACGGTGCGGGCCATGGTGGAGGAGATCATCGACCTGCTCGACATCGACACGGTCGACTACCGCCGCGCCCCGCAGGAGCTGCGCCTCAACGACATCGGCCGGGTCCGGGTCCGGCTGGCCGACGACCTGCCCATCGACGATTACCACGAGTTGCGCAGGAGCGGCGCGTTCCTGCTGATCGACGACGCCGACGGCGCCACCCTGGCCGCCGGTATGGCGGACGCTCCGGACCGCTACGCCGGCGCCGACATCTGACTCCTGTTCTCCTGTTCTCCGGTTGGCCGTGGTCGGGTTGGCGGCGTGTGGTGGGGGCCGGGCCGCCCATGATGCCGGCGGCGGCGCTTCGCGCTGCGACGCCGTCCTCAACGCCCACCCAACCTGCCCCGGCCCCCACCACCCACCGCCCTGCTGTCCCCGTCGGTGGCTTCGTGGCTCATGTCTCGTTGGCTGAGGTGCCGCGCAGCGGCCTCGAAGCCTATGGAAGGTGACCTTGTCAGCGCACGTTTCTTAGGCTTCGAGGCTCGTCGCTGCGCTCCTCGCGCCTCAGCCAGCGGTGGGGTCGTCGCTGCGCTCCTCGCGCCTCAGCCAGCCGAGCGGGCCGGCGCGCGACGCGGGTTGTGCGCGAGGGTGGGGGACGGCAGGGCGTTCTGCGTCGGGGTGCCCAGCTTGAGGGTCACCGAACTGGCGTCCCGCCTGGACAGACCTTCACCAGGCCGCCCTGTCGGCACCAGCCCGGGGCCGGCCACGCCACCTCCGGACCAGTGCAGGGAGACATGAGACGAGGCCCGTGCGGCCTCGACTACCCTGCCCCTGACCGGCTTGCGGTCGAGAAGCAGAGTGTGGTCAAGGGCCGCACGGGCCTCGTGTCATGTCTCCCGGCACCGGGAGCGGGAGGCGATATCAGCTCACGCGGTCGCGATGCGGAACATCGCCCAGCTGACCGCAGGGAGCTCCGCCTTCAGGACGCCGTCGACGATCGCGGCGCCGTCGATCGACTGGGGCTCGACCGACGTCGAGTCCTGCATCGACGCCGCCCAGGTGTGATCCGGGTTGGACAGCTGGACCGCCTCGACGAGTCGCGCCTCCCCGAACGCCTTCAGGTTGACCTCGATGGGTGCAGTCCCCGCCATCCCTCGGTTGACCACGAACACCGCGACCTCTCCAGCCTCGGCGTCGTGCGTGGCCACCGCGTCGATCTGGGCGACCTCGCCGTACTTGGCCGTCTCGTAGGTCTCGCTCCGGACTTGAACGTTGAGCACAGATCCCTTTGCGTACCTCGAGGTGAGCGCGAACGGGTGGAAGGTGGTCTGCTTCCATGCAGGGCCGCCGGGCTCGGTCATGATCGGGGCGATCACGTTGACCAGCTGCGCCAGCGACGCGGAGTGCACCCGGTCCGTGTGGCGCAGCAGCGAGATGAGCAGGTTGCCCACCACGACGGCGTCGGCCACGTTGTAGAGGTCCTCCAGCAGACGCGGAGCCACCGGCCAGTCGTCGCCCTCGGACACCTTGGACTCGACGCGCTGCTGGTACCAGACGTTCCACTCGTCGAACGAGATGTTGATCCGCTTGGTGCGCTTCGTCGCGGTCCGCACCGCGTCCGCCGTCGCGACCACGCCGTCGATGAAGCTGTCCATGTTGACGGCGGAGGCCAGGAACGAACCGAGGTCGCCCTCGTCCTCGTAGTAGTAGACGTGGGCAGAGACCATATCCACCACGTCATAGGTCTCCGTCAGGACCACCCGCTCCCACTCGCCGAAGGTGGGCATCTCGGTGTTGGATGAGCCGCAGGCCACCAGCTCCAGGCCCGGATCGATCATCCGCATGGCGCGCGCGGTCTCGGCGGCGAGGCGACCGTATTCCTGGGGGGTCTTGTGGCCGATCTGCCACGGGCCGTCCATTTCGTTGCCGAGGCACCACATCTTGACGCGGTAGGGGTCCTCGGCGCCGTTGCCGCGGCGCTGATCAGCGAAGTGCGAACCGCCGGGAACGTTGCAGTATTCGAGAATGTCCAGCGACTCCTGGATGCCGCGGGTGCCGAGGTTGACGGCCATCATCGGCTCGACGTCGGCCTTGACGCACCAGGACATGAACTCGTCGGTGCCGAAGGTGTTGGGCTCGGTGGAGTGCCAGGCCAGGTCCAGACGGGCGGGGCGCTGGTCGACGGGGCCGACGCCGTCCTCCCAGCGGTACCCGGAGACGAAGTTGCCGCCGGGGTAGCGCACGGTGGAGACGCCGAGCTCGCGGACCAGCTCGAGGACATCCTGGCGGAAGCCCTGGTCGTCGGCGGTGGGGTGGCCGGGTTCGTAGATGCCGGTGTAGACGCAGCGCCCGAGGTGCTCCACGAAGGAGCCGAAGGTCCTGGGGCGGACCGGGCCGACGACGAAGTCCGGGTCCACGCTGATGCGGTGAGATGTCATGAAAGTGTCTTCCTCAGACGAGTGTGGTTCGGGGTGCCCTGCACGCGGCGGGGCACAGCGAAACGGGGCGATCCGGTAGCCCGCGGGCTAAGCCCGATCGCCCCGTTTCAGAGGGATGGGAGAGCGACGATTACTCGCCGAGCTCGTTCTGCAGGTCAGACTGCGCCTGGTTCAGCGCGTCCTCGATCGGCACATCGTTTTCGAAGATGTCGTTGAGGGTCTGGGTGTTGAGCAGGTTGTTCACAGAAGGCATGGAGCCGTTGGTGAAGGACTCCAGGTGGCCGATGCTGTCCTGGATCTCCAGGAGCGGCTCGAACGGGTTGTTCTGGAAGTACTTGACGAACTTGTTCTCCGGGTTGTGGGTGATCTCCTGATCCGCCCACACCTCGGTGTTGAGCGGGTCGAAGCCCAGCAGCTCCCAGGTGGAGATGTTGCCCTCGGTGCCCAGCTTGGCCCAGGAGATGAACTCGGCGGCCAGTTCGGCGTTCTCGCCGTCCTTGATCACCGCGGTGCCGGTGCCGCCGCCGCCGACGGAGATGTTGACGGGGTTCTCGACGGTGGGCGGGGGAGCGATGGCGATCTTCTCGGCGAAGTCGGGCATGTAGGCCAGGTAGCGGGAGGTGAACCAGAACGGCATCACGGCAGCCGCGAAGTCACCGTTGTTGTAGGCGCCGAAGGCCTCTTCGGTGTCCGGCTGGCCGCCCGGGGGGACGGCGGCGGCGTTGGCGTCCTGAAGACCCTTGAGGATGGTGATCGCTTCGATCATCTCGGGGCTGTTGACGTTGACCTTGCCGTCGTCGGTGAAGTACTCGCCGCCGAGCTGGGCCAGCAGGAGGCCCTCCTGCCAGGCCGCGGAGGTGTCGACGGTGCCCAGGTACTTGCCGGTCTTCTCGAAGTACTCGACGCCGGCCTCCTTGTAGTCGTCCCACGTCACGATCGTCGTGTAGTCGATCCCGGCGGCCTCGAGCAGCTCGGTGTTGTAGAACGCGACGGTGGCGCCCACGTGGAAGTCCAGGCCGTAGAGGGCGTCGTCCTTGGAGAACAGGTCGAGGCGGGCCTCGACGATGTTGTCGCGGTACGGTGCGGCGGCCTCGGTGAGGTCCATGAGCGCGGGGGTGCCCTGCGTGAACTGCGGGAACTTGCCGGCCTCGATGTCGGAGATGTCCGGGGCGCCCTGGCCCGAGGTGAGCGCGATCTGCAGCTTGTTGTGCATGTCGTCGTAGGGCAGGACGTTGACGGCGATCTGGACGAGCTTGTCGGGGTTCTGCTCGTTCCAGATCTCAGCCATCTCGGTGTAGAACTGCGCGTGCAGCTCCACGAACGTCCACAGCTCCAGTTCGGTGGCGCCCTCGACGGCCTCCTGGGTGATGACGGAGCCCTCGGCGGTCGACTCGGCCGACGTGTCGGGCGTAGCGGTGTTGCACGCGGTGAGGGCCATGGTGGCCATGCCCGCTGCAAGAGCCGCTGTGGCAAACTTCTTGAGTTTCATCGACAGATACCTTTCTTGTCCTCCAGCACCTGCGCTGGGGAGTCGGATGTTGAGTTGTGGTGGACGGGGGGAGTGGGCGTCAGCCCTTGATGGCGCCGGCGGTCATGCCTTCAATGAAGAACCGCTGGAACAGGATGAACAGGATGAAGATCGGGATCATGGAGAAGAACGATCCGACGATGAGGAGTTCGTAGTTGTTGCCGTACGGCGTCAACAAGGTGTTGAGGCCGATGGGCAACGTGTACTTGTCCGGGCTGCGCAGAGCGAGCAGCGGCCAGAGGAAGTTGTTCCAGCTACCCATGCCGTTCAAGATGGCCATGGCGGCGAAGGCCGGCTTGGTCAGCGGCAGCACGAGCCGGAAGAAGATGCCCATCTCGGTGACGCCGTCGATCCGGCCCGCCTCGACGATCTCCTTGGGGATGCCCCGCAGGTACTGCCGGAAGAACATGATGGTCACGGCATGCGCCAGGAACGGCAGGATCACGGCGGTGTAGGTGTCCTGGAGCTGCATGTCGTTGATCTGGATGTAGAGCGGGAGCATGAGCATCTCGAACGGCACCGACATGAGCAGGATCACGGAGATGAACAGAGCGCTCTTGAACCGGAACTCGTACATGGCGAACCCGTAGGCCACGAACGAGCTGATGGCCAGCGTCAGGCCCACCTGGAGAAGCGTGACCAGTGTGCTGTTGAAGAACCACCGGAAGTAGCTTCCGGAGTCCGTGAACAGGGCCACCCAGTTGTCGAAGCTGGCCGTGGAGAAGTCGATCCCGAGGTTGAGTCCGTAGCGGACGATCATGTTGCCGTCCTGGAAGGTGGCGACGAAGATCGCCCAGAACGGGAGGAGCACCAGCAGCCCCAGGCCCACGAAGAACAGGACCATCAGCGCCGTGGCGCCGCGGGAACGGCGGCGGAACGCCTTGCCTTCGTCGCTCATCTGGCGGTCGTTCTTGCCGATGCGCGAAGCCTTCTCTTTGGTGAGCCTGGCGTCGATCGGCTTCACCTGTGACGACGAGGTGCTCATCGCTCCTCCTTCTTGAAGGTCCCGGTGGCGATCAGCTGCGGGATGTTGATGGCGAGCACGATGATGAGCAGCACCACGCCCACGGCCGAGGCGTAACCGAGGTCGTTCTTCTCGATGCCCTGCCGGTACAGGTAGCCGACGATGGTGAGGCCGATGTTCTGCGGGGAGTTGTTGCCACCCCAGAGCATGAAGCTCTCCAGGAACATGGCCAGGCCGCCGTAGACGCTGATGGTGATCACGAAGACGATGGTGGGCTTCATCTGGGGAACGGTGACGTGCCAGAACTTCTGCCATGCCGACGCGCCGTCCAGTGAGGCGGCCTCGTAGTAGTCGGTGGGGATGGCCTGCAGGCCGGCGAGGAAGTACAGGATGTTGACGCCAGTCCAGCGCCAGCTCGCCACGGTGAGGAGTGCCAGGAAGCCGGTTTCGCTGCCCTTGAGCCACTTCACCGGATCGACGCCGAAGGCTCCGACCACCTGGTTCATCAGCGCGGTGGGGGACTCGGAGAAGATCAGGCGGAAGACGATGCCCGCGATCACGACGGAGGTGAGCGCCGGGATGAACATCACCGACTTGAAGATGGCCTTCATCTTGTCCGTGCCGAGCTTGGAATTGATGAGCACGGCCAGCAGCAGCGGGATGGGGATGAGCAGGAACAAGCGTGAAGATCATGTACTTCATGGAGTTGCCGAGGGCCACGTAGAAGAGGCGATCGCCGATCAGCCGCTCGAAGTTGGCCAGGCCGACGTTGGTCACCGAGCCCGGGATGATGTCCTGCGTGCTCATGATGAACGACTTGATCAGCGGGCTCACCCAGAAGATCGCCAGCGTCAGGACGAACGGCAACACGAAGATGTAAGGGGCCACCTTGGGCGAGTAGAGCCATCTCTTCACTGAGCTGACCCCCGTCCTGACCTGTATGTGCGCTGGATCACAGCGAGCCTCCGCCTCTTGCACGCCGACATGGGCGTGCCACCTGTTATAGCGTTGAAAACGAGCTCGGCGTCCGTGCCGACCCGCTCCGATGAGCCTGTTTGACCAACCTCGGCCACGTCCGGTTTACATCGATGAAATAGCGCTAAACCGCGACCGGCACCCGCGTCAAGGGGGGTCCGGGATTGGGTCCGTATCGTGATCTTTCGCCGGCGTCGAGGCAGCCACTAGGCTCAGCCGCGTGAGTCAGTTCGGGGACGTCCTCAACCTTCCGCTGCGGCACGCCGGCAAGGTGCGCGAGTTGTACACCGTCGACGACGGCGGCACCGAGCGCATCCTGATGGTGGCCACAGACAACATCTCGGCCTTCGATCACGTGCTGGCCAGCCCCATCCCGGACAAGGGGGCCATCCTCACCCAGCTCAGCCTCTGGTGGTTCGCGCAGCTGGCGGACCTCGTCGACAACCACGTGGTGAGCACCGACGTGCCGGCTGCTGTCGCGGGGCGGGCCACGCTCGTCGAGGCGCTGGACATGGTGGAGGTGGAGTGCGTCGCCCGCGGCTACCTCACCGGATCCGGGTGGGCCGAATACCAGGTGTCGCGGACGGTGTGCGGCGTGCCGCTGCCCGAGGGGCTGCGCGACGGCGACAAGCTGCCGGAGCCGATCTTCACCCCGGCCATCAAGGCGCCGCTGGGTGCGCACGACGAGAATGTGGACTTCGCCACGATCGCCTCCCTCCACGGTGAGGAGCTGGCCGGTGAGCTTAGGGACCTGACGCTGAGGATCTACGCGCGCGCCCAGGAGATCGCGGCGGCGCGAGGGATCATCCTGGCCGACACCAAGTTCGAGTTCGGCCGCCGCGCCGACGGCACCCTGGTGTTGGCCGACGAGGTGCTGACGCCGGACTCCTCGCGGTTCTGGGACGCCGAGACGTGGAAGCCGGGGGAGTCGCTGCCGAGCTTCGACAAGCAGTACGTGCGCGACTGGCTGGCGAAGGACTCCGGCTGGGACAGGGCGACGGACACCCCGCCCCCGCCGTTGCCTGACGAGGTGGTCGCGGCCACTCGTGAGCGCTACCTCGAGGCCTACCGTCGCCTGACCGGCCGCGGCTTCGCCCCCGTCGGGTCCACTGAGGCGTAATCTCGGCCGCATGACCATCCGCATGCTCGCCCTGCTCGACGGCACCCTCGTGGACCCCGCGACACCCATCGTCCGCGCAGACGATCAGGGCGTGGTCCGAGGCGACGGCGTGTTCGACGCGATGCTGGCCAGCTTCGGCCGCGCGCACCACCTCGACGAGCACCTCGACCGGCTGGCCACCTCCGCCCGCATCCTCCAGTTGCCCGCCCCCGACGAGGCCGGCTACCGCCGCGCCGTCGCCGCGATCCTGGCGGCCTGGGACTGGGACGAGGATCCCGAGGCGGTCCTGCGGACGATCATGACCCGCGGCCCCGAGGGCCTCGACGAGCCCAACGGCTGGGTGATGGCTGCGCCGCTCGACGCCACCACGAAGCGCGAACGCGCCGAGGGGGTCCGGGTGCTGATCCTGGACCGCGGTTTCGAGGGCGCCGACGTGGCCCCGCTGCCCTGGCTCCTGCCGGGTGCGAAGTCGCTGTCCTACGGCATCAACATGGCCGCGAAGCGCTACGCGAAGGCCAACGGCGCCGACGACGTCATCTTCGTCACCCCGTCGGGCTCACTCCTGGAGGGCCCCACGTCGAGCGTGGTGCTGGACATCGACGGGATCCTCGTCACGCCCCCGCTCCACGGCATCCTGCGCTCCATCACCATCGCCGAGCTCCTCGACAAGGCGGAGGGTGCGGGACTGACCGTCGAGGTCGCCGCCCTCACCCGCTCGGACCTGGAGCGCTGCCGCGGTGCCTGGCTGCTGTCCAGCGGCCGCATTGTCGCGCCGGTCACGCACGTCGACGGTGAGCCCATGCCGCACTCTCCCCTCGGCGCCCGGCTGGCAGAGGTGCTGACCCCCCGCGGCGAGTGATGCTGGTTCCACCGTCGATCTCCTACGCGGAGCTGCCCGCCGAGGCCGTCGCGTTGCTCTACGAGGTGGCGGCCAAGGCCAGGGCGCTCCTGAACGGCACCCTCACCGTCGACCGCGACGGCGCGCGCGTCACGCTGCGGATCACCGAGGTGGAGGCCTACGGCGGAGGATTCGACCCCGCGTCGCACGCCTTCCGTGGCCCCTCCGCACGTAACGCCGCCATGTTCGGGCCCGGGCAGCACGCCTACGTGTACCGGCACATGGGCCTGCACACCTGCTTCAACGTGGTGGTGGCCGTGGACGGCACCCCCACCGGGGTGCTGATCCGGGCCGGCGAGGTGATCGAGGGCCTCGAGACCGCCCGGGCGCGGCGTTCGGCCAGGGGCGTCACCCGCCGCGACACCGACCTCGCAGCCGGGCCCGCCCGGCTCACCGTCGCCATGGGCATCACCCTCCCAGACGCCGGCGCTCCGCTCGACGGCAGCACCGGCCTCACGCTCACCCCGCGGGTGGGGGAGGAGCCGCGGGTCGCCGTCGGTCCGCGCATCGGCGTGGGCAAGGCCGCGGACTTCCCGCTCCGGTTCTGGATCGACGGCGACCCCACCGTCTCCCGCTGACGCTCACGCCTGGAAGGCGACGATCCGCTCCACGGCCTCCGCGATCGCGGCGCTGCCGGCGGCGAAGCTGATCCGCACGGTGCGGTCGCCCAGCCGGGAGTCGAAGTCGCGCCCCGGAGTCACCGCGACCCCGGTGGCCTCCAACAGCGCCGAGGCGTAGGCAGCCGACGTGCCCCACCGGTCCAGCTGGTCCCCGAGGTCGGCGTAGTAGTAGAAGGCCCCGTCCGCCGGCGCCGCGACACCCCACCCCAGGCGCCCCGCGGATGACAGCAACACCGAGCGCGCGGCGGCGAAGTCGGCCACAGCCTCGTCGCACTCGGCGTAGGACGCGTCGTCGAACGCCCGAAGCGCTGCGTGCTGCGCCGGCGCGGGCGGGCAGAGCGCCAGGTTTCCAGCCAACGCGTCGACGGCGCCCACCAGCGCCTCCGGGAGGACCAGCCAGCCGAGCCGCCACCCCGTCATGCCCCAGTACTTGCTGAACGACGACACCACGACGGCGTCGCCGCTGAGCTCGAGGACGGAGGTCCCGCGATCAGCTCCGACGGGGTAGGTGACACCGTGGTAGATCTCATCGCTGACGAGCCGCACCCCGTTGTCCTCGCACCACGCCACCAGTGCGGCCAGCTCGGACCGGCTCACCATGGTGCCCGTGGGGTTGGCCGGGGAGGCGAGGATCAGCCCGGCCAGGGGCGCCTCCGAGTGGGCCGCAGCCAGCAGCTCGACGGTGGGCTGGAACCGCACCTCAGGTCCGCAGTCGATGTCGACCACCTCGCAGCCGAGCGAGCTGAGGATGTTGCGGTAGGCGGGGTAGCCGGGCCGGGCCAGCGCCACCCTGTCGCCCGCCTCGAACGCGGCCAGGAACGCGAGCAGGAATCCGCCGGAGGACCCGGTGGTGAGGGCGACCCGCTCAGGGCTCAGCTCAACCCCGTACCACCGTCGGTAATGTCCGGCCAACGCCTCCCGGAGCGGGCGGATGCCCAGCGCCGGGGTGTATCCGAATGGGCTCCCCGCGGCGTGGAGCCGGGCAGCTTCGGCGCTGACGGCCGTCGGCGCACCCCCGGCCGGCTCGCCCGCGCACAGCGAGATGACGTCGCGCCCGGCGGCCCGCAACGTGGCCACCCTGTCGAGGACGGTCATCACCTCGAACGGCGGGACGGCGGAGCGCGACGACGGCATGGGCGTCAGGGTACCGGCCGGCCCAGGAGTCTCTTGTGTCAGTGGCTTGACACAAGAGAACCGGGTCGTTACGTTTGTATCACTTATCTGACACAAGGAGAAGCAATGGTCATCTCGGGATTGGTCTCACTGGTGTTCCTGCCGCTGGCCATCATCATCGTCGGCGCCGCAGCGCTCCTGGCCGGTGGGCGTCGGGCGCGCTCCCTCGCCTTCGACGAGACGATCTACCCAGGCCTGCGATCGCTCCGGCGTGCCACGATCCGCTACCGGGGCATCGGGCTGGCCGTCGGCGGGGTGGCCGGGGCGGCCGCCCTGGCGTGGGGTCACCTCCGGCCGCTCACCTTCGCCGCACCCCTGCTGGCCGCGGTCGTCGTGGTCGCGGCCATCGTCGTCGGTCAGCAGAGCGCCTACCGGGCGGCGCGGGTCACCGGCAGCGCCGGTCTCGAGCGCCGGCAACTGCGCAGCTACCTGCCGCCGGCCCTGACCAGGTGGACGGTGTGCCTGCTGGCCCTGCTCCTCACGGCCGTCCTGTTCTCGACCCTCGCCGCGTCTCCCGACGACATGGGTCGCGCCGGGCGCGCCGTGTCGGTGTGGTGGATCGAGGGGGAGGGCGCGCAGTCAGGGACCTACGGAGCAGCCCGCACCCCGTTCCCCGGGAGCTTCTACACCTCATGGGTCGGTCTCGCCCTCGCGCTCCTCCTCGCGCTGGCGGTGCTCGGGCTCGTCCTGACGGTGCGCCGGCCGCGCAACGGTGCGGACCCAGAACTGGTCCGGGTGGACGACGCCCTGCGTCGGATCACCGTGGAGGGGATCGTGGCCGCCGTCGGGGTCGGCGTGAGCGGATCGGCCCTTGCCGTCACGCTGGTCTCGGGGATGGATCTGCTGGAGCTGGGTCCGGTGCCGCTCGCGACCGCGTCCGGTGCGGTCAGCCTCATTGTGGCCGTGGGTGCCCTGGTCGGACTCCTCGGGTCAGCCGTCGTGCTCCTGGTTCCCCGCGACGGGGGCGGGCGATGACGGTCGCGTTGCGCGTCGACTCGGCGGATCCCACCCCGCCCTACGAACAGCTGCGCCGGCAGCTGGCGGTGCTCATCCGCGCTGGGGCCGTGAGCGTGGGCACGAGGCTGCCCACCGTGCGGCAGCTGGCCAAGGACCTGGGCCTGGCCCCCGGCACGGTGATGCGCACGTACCGGGAGCTGGAGGGCGAGGGCCTGATAGCCAGCCGCCGGGGGCAAGGCACCGTCGTGGTCGGCGCGCCACAGCCCTCGGGCGAGGCGCTGGCCTCGCTCGCGGCCCGGTTCGTGACAGATGCGCAGCGATTGGGGGCGGCCGCGGGCGACATCCGGGCCTGCGTGGAGGCCGCCCTCGCCGGATCCTGATCAGTCCGAGGGTGGCCGGAGTCACGGCCGGCCGGGGCTGGTCCGCTAGGATCCGTGCCATGCCACGCGTCGTCGTCAACGTCATGCCGAAGCCCGAGATCCTGGATCCGCAGGGGAAGGCCGTCACGGGCGCCCTCAAGCGGCTGGGCTTCGACGGGCTCACCGTCCGCCAGGGCAAGCGGTTCGAGATCGAGGTCGACGGCGAGGTCACGCCCGAGGTGCTGGCCCAGATCGGCGAGGCGGCGGAGACGCTGCTCGCCAACACCGTCATCGAGTCCTTCGATGTGGTGGCCGACTGATGCCTCGCATCGGCGTCGTCACGTTCCCGGGGTCGCTGGACGACCATGATGCGCTGCGCGCCGTCCGGCTGACGGGGAGCGAGGCCGTGCCGCTGTGGCACGGGTCGGACTCCATCGACGGCGTGGACGCCATCATCCTTCCCGGCGGCTTCTCCTACGGCGACTACCTGCGCTGCGGCGCCATCGCCCGGTTCAGCCCGGTGATGAGCACCGTGATCGACGCCGCCAACGCCGGCATGCCGGTGCTCGGCATCTGCAACGGCTTCCAGCTGCTCTGCGAGGCACACCTGCTCGAGGGCGCGATGATCCGCAACGAACACCAGCACTTCATCTGCCGCGACGTGCGGCTCCGCGTCGAGACCATCGACACCACGTGGACCTGCGCGTTCACCAAGGGCGAGGAGATCACCATCGCCCTGAAGAACGGCGAGGGCAACTACCAGGCCTCGCCGGAGACGCTGCGCAAGCTCGAGGACAACGACCAGGTGGTCTTCCGCTACCTGGACAACCCCAACGGGTCGGCCAACGACATCGCGGGCATCACCAACGAGCGGGGCAACGTCGTCGGCCTGATGCCGCACCCGGAGCACAACGTCGAGGAGCTGACCAGCCCCACCCTCGACGGGGTCACGTTCTTCGAGTCCGTCCTGCAGTTCCTCTCCGCCCGCGTCTGACTGCGTCCGCCTTCCTCGCGGGGGCGGGTCTCGTGCTTGGATGGGGCCCATGCCGTCCGCGAACCTCACCCAGGCCGAGACCGCCAACCGCGCGCGCCATGTGCGCGTCCATGACTACCGCGTCGACGTCGACGTCCGCGACGCCACGAACCCGGCGGCGCACACCTTCCCGGTCACGTCGTCGATCACGCTCACGAGCCGATCCCGCGAGACCTGGCTGGACTTCATCGGCGAGGTCGACACACTCCTGATCGACGGGGTGGAGCGGCCCGTGGAGTACGACGGTGCCCGGATCCGGCTCGCCGGCCTACCCCGTCGCCGCTGCACGGTCACCGTGCACGCGCGCGGCCGGTACTCGCGCACGGGTGAGGGGCTGCACCGCTTCGTCGACCCGGCCGACGGCCAGACCTACCTCTACACCCAGTATGAGCCGGCCGATGCGCGGCGAGTGTTCCCCAACCTCGACCAGCCCGACATCCGGGCGCCCTTCTCGTTCTCTCTGACGGGTCAGGAGGGCTGGTGGCTGGGCTCCAACCAGCCGGAGGCCCGCCGGGAGACTGTGACCGACGGCGTGGTGCGGGTCGAGTGCGCGCCTACCCACACCCTGTCGACCTACATCACATGCCTGGCCGCCGGGCCCTACCACCGCGTCGTCGACACGTGGCAGGGCATAGAGCTGGGGCTCATGTGCCGGCAGAGCCTGGCCCGGTACCTGGATTCGGAGGAGCTGTTCCGGCTGACCAGGGCGGGCCTGGACTGGCTGACCGCCAACTTCGGCGACTATCCCTGGGGCAGGAAGTACGACCAGATCTTCGTGCCCGAATACAACCTCGGGGCCATGGAGAACCCCGGCCTGGTCACCTTCACCGAGCAGTACCTCTTCCGCTCGCCCGCGACACCCGCGCAGCTGCAGGGCCGCGCCAACACCCTGGTGCACGAGATGAGCCACATGTGGTTCGGCGATCTGGTCACACCCCGCTGGTGGGGCGACCTCTGGTTGAAGGAGAGCTTCGCCGAGTTCATGGGCACCCACATCTCCGTCGAGGCGTGCGGTTTCGCCGACGGCTGGGTGAACTTCGCCACGTCGCGGAAGGTGGGCGGCTACCTGGCCGATTCGATGCCGACCACGCACCCGGTCGTCGCCGACATCCCCGACCTCGAAGCGGCCAAGACGAACTTCGACCGGATCACCTACTCCAAGGGCGCCTCCGCTCTGACCCAGCTCGTGCACTACGTGGGGATCGAGGCGTTCCTGGCGGGGTGCCGTCGATACTTCCGCGCCCACGCCTTCGACTCCGCGACGCTGCCGGACTTCATCGCCGCCCTCGACGCTGAGACCGACCGCGACCTGCGCGGCTGGGTTGAGGCCTGGCTAGAGTCGGCCGGCCACGACCGGTTGAGCGCGCACTGGGACGTTCACGGCGGCTACCTGACCGGGCTGCGGGTGCGGCGCGACTTCTACGGGGCCGGCGACCCGAAGGCCGAGCGCCGCCACGCCACCACCGTCGGCCTCTACCGGCTGCACGGGGATCGCCTGCGGCTGGAACACGCCTTCGACGTGCGGATCGAGGCCGCGGAGGTGCGCATCCCCGAGGCCGACGGGCTGCCCGTGCCCGACGCCGTGCTGATCAACCACACGGACCAGACGTTCGCCCGCGTCGAGCTGGACGCCCGGAGTCGTGACGTGCTGCTGGCGCACGTGGCGGACCTGGAGCCGCTGGCGCGCGCGGTGGTGTGGACGGCGCTGTGGGGTGATGTGCGGGCGGGCCTGCTGGCTCCCGCGGACTTCGTCGACTCGGTGCTGCGCGCCAAGGAGCCGCAGTCCGGGGTGCTGGCCTCGCTGCAGGGGAGGGCCCTCACAGCGGTGGACCGGTACGCGGCCGACGGCGTCGCGGCAGGGTTGTGGCGCGACGGGTGTCGCGGGGCGGCGCTGGCGGCGGTCCCGGGTTCCGCCGAGCAGCTGTTGTGGACGAAGGCCTACCTGAGGGCCGCCGCGCTGGCACCCCAGGACGTCCGCTGGGTGCTCGACGGCGGGATGCCCGGCCTTGAGGTGTCCGTCGACGTGGCGTGGCTGGGATGGCAGTCACTGGCCGCGCAGGGGAGCGCCTCGGACGCGGAGCTGGCGGCAGCGCTGGCCGCCGACGACACGGCCACCGGGCAGATGGCCCATCTGAAGGCGACGATGTCGCGGCCGGACCCGGGCGTGAAGGAGGAGGCCTGGCGGCGCGCCCACACCGTCGACGGGGAGACCAACGACGCAGT
Organism: Tessaracoccus sp. MC1679; assembly: GCF_014164775.1. Lineage (GTDB taxonomy): Bacteria > Actinomycetota > Actinomycetes > Propionibacteriales > Propionibacteriaceae > Arachnia. The sequence goes on along the minus strand of NZ_JACJGB010000002.1, from coordinate 118,004 downwards.
GGACGCCCTCATGGACGGTTTCGGCGCACCCGGGCAGGACGCGCTGCGCGCGAGGTTCGCGGGGCGATACTTCGAGCACCTGACCGAGGTGTGGCGCGACCACCCGATCGAGATCGCGATGCGGCTGGTGCAGGGGGGATTCCCCGTCGACGGCGTCGAGGCGGGCCATCGCTGGCTGCGCGAGCACCCGGACGCCCCGGATGCGCTGCGGCGGCTGGTCCGGGAGGAGGTCTACGAGGCTGAGGTCGCGGCCCATGTGCGGTCCGCCAACGCCCGAGCGGTCCCCGCGCCGCGCGTCGCGGCGGTAGATTGACCCCGTGGCAGACACCGTTGAGCACGCAGCCCAGACCCCCGACGTCGAGCAGCCCTACGCCGCGCTCGGCGTGAAGGACGACGAATACGCGCAGATCCGCGAGATCCTGGGCCGTCGGCCCACGTCCGCCGAGCTGGCCATGTACTCGGTGATGTGGTCCGAGCACTGCTCCTACAAGTCCTCGAAGGTGCACCTGCGCAGGTTCGGCGAGCTCAGCCAGGAGACCCCCCGCGGCCCGCTGCTCGCGGGCATCGGTGACAACGCCGGCGTCGTGGACATCGGTCAGGGCTACGCGGTCACGTTCAAGGCCGAGTCTCACAACCACCCGTCGTTCGTCGAGCCCTACCAGGGCGCGGCCACCGGGGTGGGCGGCATCGTCCGCGACATCCTCGCCATGGGCGCCCGCCCCATCGGCGTCATGGACTCGCTGCGGTTCGGCCCGCTCGACGAGGCCGACACCCGCCGGGTCCTTCCCGGTGTGGTCGCCGGCGTCGGCGGATACGGCAACTGCCTCGGGCTGCCCAACATCGGCGGCGAGGTGCAGTTCCACGAGAGCTACCTCGGCAACCCGCTCGTCAACGCGCTGTGCGTCGGCGTGCTCCGTCACGAGGATCTCCACTTCGCCAAGGCGACCGGCGTCGGCAACCAGGTGATCCTGTTCGGCGCGGCCACCGGCGGCGACGGCATCGGCGGCGCCTCCATCCTCGCCTCGGAGACCTTCGACGAGGACGGCCCCGCCAAGCGGCCCAGCGTCCAGGTGGGCGACCCGTTCATGGAGAAGCTCCTCATCGAGTGCACCCTTGAGCTCTTCCAGGCAGACATCATCAACGGCATCCAGGACTTCGGCGCGGCCGGCATCTCCTGCGCCACCTCGGAGCTGGCATCGGCCGGCGACGGCGGCATGTTCGTCAACCTGGACCTCGTCCCCCTCCGCGACCCGAACCTCGCGCCGGAGGAGATCCTCATGAGCGAGTCCCAGGAGCGGATGATGGCGGTGGTCGAGCCCGCCAACGTCGAGCGTTTCATGGAGATCTGCGCCAAGTGGGACGTCCAGGCCACCATCGTCGGCGAGGTCATCGAGGGCGACCGCCTGATCATCCAGTGGCACGGCGAGACCATCGTCGACGTGGACCCCAAGACGGTCGCGCACGAGGGCCCCGTCTACAACCGGCCCTACCACCGCCCCGAGTGGCTCGATGAGGTCAACGCCAACCGCGCCGAGGACCTGCCCCGAGACAACTCGCCCGAGGCGCTGAAGGCCGCGCTGATCACGGTCCTGGGTCACGGCAACATCGCGGACAAGACCTGGGTCACCGAGCAGTACGACCGCTACGTCCGCGGCAACTCCGTCCTCGCGCAGCCGGAGGACTCCGGCATGCTGCGGATCGACGAGGAGACCGGGCTCGGCATCGCGCTCGCGCTGGACGCCAACTCGCGCTTCTCCTACCTCAACCCGTACCTGGGCGCGCAGCTGTCGCTGGCCGAGTCCTACCGCAACGTGGCCGTCACCGGCGCCGAGCCGGTGGCCATCACCGACTGCCTCAACTTCGGCTCACCCGAGGACCCGGAGGTGATGTGGCAGTTCGCCGAGGCCGTGTTGGGCCTGGTCGACGGCTGCCGTGAGCTCGGCGTGCCCGTGACCGGCGGCAACGTGTCGTTGTACAACCAGACCGCCACCGCGCCGATCCTGCCGACGCCCACCGTCGGCGTGCTTGGCGTGATCGACGACGTGGCCACGAGGATCCGATCCGGCTTCACCCATCCGGGGGATTCGATCCTGCTGCTGGGCGAGACGCGGGAGGAGCTGTCGGGCTCCATCTGGGCGTCGGCCCTCCATGACGGACACCTGGGCGGGCTGCCGCCGGCCGTGGTGCTCGCGGCCGAGAAGGCGTTGGCGGAGGTGATGGGGGAGTCGGCCAGGCGCGGGTTGTTGTCCTCCGCGCACGACGTAAGCGAGGGCGGCCTCGGCGTCACGCTGGCCGAATCGGCCTTCCGCAACGGGCTCGGCTTCGCGGTGACGCTGCCCGAGGGTGACCCCACCGTCGCGCTGTTCTCCGAATCTGCCGCCCGGGCGGTGGTGTCGCTGCCGGGCTCGAGTGTCGCGGAGTTCGAGGCGCTGTGTGCGGAGCGCGGGGTGGTGGTGTCGCGGTTGGGTGAGGTCACCGGTGAGCCGGAGATGGAATTCGTGGGGCAATTCACCGTGGATCTGGGCGAGGCGGAATCCGTGTGGATGGCGCCGATCCCAGCCGCGATGGCGTAGCCGCAAGGAGCTGAGCCAGCCCGTCGGCGAACCTCCAGGCCCGCTCAAGGTCTGCGGGTGTCGCCGTACCGCGGTTGTCGGTGCCGTACTCGGTGGCGATCCGCACCGTCCGCAACCACTCGAAGCCGTCGGCGTCGAACTTGGGCAGCAGGATGGCCGCAGCCTGGCCTGTGGCCGTGTGGCTTCCCGCGCTTCTGGCCCGGAAGCCGTGGTCCAGCAGCAGGGCGGTGAGTTCCTTGCGGATGGCGTCGTAGGCGAGCGAGAACGCGCCCGCCGGATCCGTCTCGCTGATCGTCCGGGAACTGGCCAGGTGCCGGACGGCCTGCTCCCGCAGGATGGCCACCTGGGCCGGCTCCGGCGGGACGGACTCGATGCGGCCTTCCCTGATCAGGTCTGCGAGGTCGCGGCGCACCATGGATCAACATTAGCCGCGCAACCCCCTCGGTAGGGTGGAGCCATGAGCCTCAACGATCGTGTCAAAGACGTCCTGCCCTCCGTCCTCACCGACCTCAAGCGACTCATCATGATTCCCTCGATCTCGTCGATGCCTGAGCATGACGACAACGTCCTGTCCGCGGCCGACGCCGTGGCCGAGCTCCTCCGCGACGCCGGCTGCCCGGACGTCCGGATGCTCCACGTCCCAGCCGGCAAGCCGGCCGTCTTCGGCCACTACCCGGCCCCCGCCGGCGCCCCGACGGTGCTGCTCTACGCCCACTACGACGTGCAGCCCAACGGCGACGACACAGCCTGGACCTCGGCCCCCTTCGCGCCGGTCGAACGCGACGGCCGGCTCTACGCCCGCGGATCCGCCGACGACAAGGGCGGCATCGCGGTCCACCTCGCCGCGCTGCGCGCGTTCGAGGGCAAGCCGCCCGTAGGGGTGAAGGTCTTCATCGAGGGCGAGGAGGAGATCGGCTCGCCCTCGATGGGCGAGATCCTCGACACCTACGGCGATGACCTCGCCGCGGACATCTTCGTCATCGCGGACTCGGTCAACTGGAAGGTCGGCGAGCCCTCCTTCACCACCACCCTGCGTGGAATGGTGGACGCCGAGGTCACGGTCTCCACACTGACCACCGGCCTGCACTCGGGCCAGTTCGGCGGCGTGGTGCCCGACGCCCTCACCGCGCTCTGCCGCCTGCTGGCCACCCTGCACGACGATCGCGGCAACGTGGCCATCGCCGGCCTGACCAGCAACCCGGATCCCGCCGTCGACTACGACGAGGACCGCCTCCGTGACGAGACCGGGATCCTCGAGGGCGTGCGGTGGATCGGCGACGGCCCCGCTTCCGCCAGGATGTGGACCAGGCCCGCCGCCTCCGTGCTGGCCATCGATGCCACGCCCGTCAAGGACGCCTCCAACACGCTCATCCCCACCGCCCGCGCCAAGGTCAGCGTCCGCCTCGCCCCCGGCCAGGCCGCCGACGCCGCCGAGGCCGCCCTCCGCCACCACCTCCTGACCAATGCCCCGTGGGGCGCCCAGGTGACGGTCGCCGCAGGCCAGAACGGGACGGGCAGCGTCATCTCCCTCGTCGACGACCGCGCCCGCGCCGCCGTCGACGCGTTCACCGAGGCGTTCAGGGTTGCCCCGGTGGAGATCGGGGTCGGGGGCTCGATTCCCATCGTGGCGGAGTTCGCGGGCCGCAACCCCGGCGCGCTCGTCCTCGTCACGGCGGTCACGGACCCGACGTCGCGGATGCACGGCATCGACGAGTCGCTGGACCTCGGCGACCTCGCCAGGGCCGCGCTCGCCGAGACCCTGTTCCTCCAGCGCCTGGCGTGACGGGCGAACGGGCCGACGAGGCGGCGCGCTCGGTCCTGGCTCTCTTCGGCCGGCGTCTGTTCGGCCTGCCAGGCACCCACCTGGCGGTCACCGCGCGCCCCGGCCCCCCGCCGCGACCCTGGCACTACTGGTGGCAGGCACACCTCCTCGACTGCATGGTTGATGCGCACGCCCGCGGCTCCGCCACGGTGCCCGGTCGCCTGATCGGGCGCCACCTCCGCGGGATCCGGCTGCGGAACTGGGGACGCCTCCCCAACCGGTTCTACGACGACATGGCGTGGCTCGCGCTCGCGGCTCACCGGGCCGGCCGACGCACCCCGTCGCTGGATCGCGCGCTGCGCGAGGCGCTTACCGACGACCTCGGTGGCGGCGCGTTCTGGAGCCTGGACCGCGACTTCAAGAACACGGCCGCCACCGGCCCCATCGCCCTGCACCTGGCACGCACCGGCAACATCCTCGAGGCCTCCCGTCTCCACGACTGGCTCCGGGCCAACCTCGCCGATCCCCGGACCGGGCTCTTCCAGGACGGCCTGCGCCTGACGCCCGACGGTCCGGCGATGGTGCCCCACGTGTTCACCTACAACCAGGGCCCCGTGCTCGGCACGATGCTCGAACTGGGCAGGCTCGACGAGGCGGCCAGTCACATCGAGGCCGTGGCCACACATCTGACCCACCCCGGGTCGCGGATCCTGAGAACCCACGGCGACGGCGACGGTGGCCTGTTCACCGGCATCCTCACGCGCTACCTGGCGCTCGCGGCAGGCGACACCCGCCTCCCCGCGGAGAGCAGGAGGGAGGCATCCGGCCTTGTCAACGCCTTCGCAGACGCGCTGTGGCAGGGCCGCGACACTCGCGGATGGCGGGGGACAGCGGTGACGCTCTTCCCCGTCGACACCTCGCCACACGGCGCGGTCCCGGTCGCTCACACCGTCGAGCTGGCCACCCAGCTCCAGGCGTGGATGGCGTTCGAGGCAGCGGCCGCTGTCGGCGTCTAGCCCACCGACTCCACCCAGAACCGACCCTCCACCAGGTGCGCAGCGAGCGCCGCGGGCAGCCACGGCAGGATGTCGGACGGCAGGTCATCGAGGGCGAACCAGCCCAGCTCGGAGGTCAGTTCACCCGGAGCCAGCTCGCCCAGCCAGACGTGTGACTCGAAGAAGAAGTTGAACCCCCGCGCCCGCCCGCTGGGGTAGGAGAGGTCGAACCGCTGCACGCCGACGTGACGCAGCGCCAGCCGATCAATCAGCGCCCCCACCTCCTCGGAGGCCTCGCGTGCCGCCGCGACGGCGATCGGCTCGCCGTCGTTCACGTGCCCGCCCGGAAGGTTCCACAGCCCGTCGCCGCGGTCCGTCCCGTCGCGCCGTGCCAGGAGCACGCGGCCGGCGGGATCGCGGAGTGCAACCCAGGCGATCAACTCGAAACCCATGCCCCTATCTAACCGCGCCGGTAGCGTGAACCTCAGCCGACAGAACGGACATCGAGGTGCGGATCGAGCGGGATTCACTGGGAGAGATGGAGATCCCCGACGACGCCTACTGGGGGATCAACACGGCCCGGGCAGTGCACAACTTCAGGATCAGCCGCCGCGAGATCAGCGTCTACCCGGATCTTATTGTCGCCTACGCCCAGGTGAAGCAGGCCGCGGCCCGCGCCAACCGCGAGATCGGCGTGCTCGAGGACGAGCGCGCGGAGCTCATCGACCGTGCGGCCCAGGACCTCATCGACGGCCGGCTGCACGAACAGTTCGTCGTCGGCGTGATCCAGGGCGGGGCAGGGACCTCCACCAACATGAACGTCAACGAGGTGATCGCCAACAGGGCGCTCGAACTCGCCGGCCGCCCCTTCGGCGACTACGGGTTCCTCTCGCCCAACGACCACGTCAACAGGTCCCAGTCCACCAACGACACCTACCCCACCGCAGTCAAACTCAGCCTCATCATGGCGCTCACCAAGCTCGCCGACGAGCTGCGCCTCCTCAGACATTCCTTTGCGACGAAGGGCCGCGAGTTCCGGGAGGTGCTCAAGGTGGGCCGCACCCAGCTTCAGGACGCCGTGCCCATGACGCTGGGCCAGGAGTTCCGCGGCTTCTCCACCACGCTGGGTGAGGACATCGACCGCATGGAGGACGTCCGGCCGCTGCTGATGGAGCTCAACCTCGGCGCCACGGCCATCGGCACGGGTATCACCGCCCCGCCCGGCTACGGGCCGGCGGTGATCCGGCATCTGCGCGAGATCAGCGGTTTCCCGGAGCTCGTCCTGGCAGACGACCTCATCGAGGCCACCAGCGACACCGGCGTGTTCATGTCCACCTCATCGGTGATGAAGCGCACGGCGATGAAACTCTCGAAGATCTGCAACGACCTCCGGCTGCTCAGCTCCGGCCCCCAGGCAGGGCTCGGCGAGATCGTGCTGCCCCCGGTGCAGGCCGGCAGCTCGATCATGCCCGGCAAGGTCAACCCTGTCATCCCGGAGGCCGTCAACCAGGTGGCGTTCGTCATCGCCGGCTCCGACGTCACGATCGCCATGGCCTCCGAGGCGGGCCAGTTGCAGCTCAACGCGTTCGAGCCGGTGATGGCGCACGTACTGCTGCAGAACTCGACGTGGCTGCGGCGCGCCGCGCGGACGCTGCGGATCAACTGCATCGACGGCATCACCGCCAACGCCGAGCGCACCAGGGCGCAGGTGGGCCAGTCGGTGGGTGTGGTCACGGCGCTGATGCCGGTGTTGGGCTACGCGCGCGCCACGCGGCTGGCGAAGGAGGCCCTCGGCAGCGGCAGCTCAGTCCGCGACCTGGTGCTGCGGGAGGGCCTGATCAGCGCGGAGGTGCTCGACGAGCTGCTGGCCCCCGCGGCGCTGTCCGGGCTGCAGGACACCGGACCGCTGCCCCCGATGACCGCCGAGCTGATCTCGCGCATCGAGCGGGAGCTCGACGAGGCGGACCGCCACGACGAGGCCTGAGCCGACTAGCCGGCAGGTGGGAAGACGTGGCCGAAGCCCTCAGGGGCGGGCTGGGTGAAGCGCGGCTCCCGCTTGCCGAGGAACGCCAGCCCGCCCTCACGGCCGTCGCCGTGGGCCGAGTACCTGAGGGCCAGGGACTCCGCCAGGTGCGCGTCCAGCACGCTCGCCCCGGCGAGGTGGCGGAACACCAGCTGCCTGGTCAGCGCGACCGCGTGCGCGGAGCGCCCCCTCGTCATCCGATCCGCGACGGCGTGGGCCGCCTCCAGCAGATCCCCGGGCTCGTGAACGGCGTCCACCAGCCCGATCTCCAGCGCGCGGGAGGCCGGGATGATGTCGCCGCTGTAGAGCAGGTCGAGCGCCTTGGACTGCCCCACGATGCGCGGCAGGAACCACGTCGAGCAGGCCTCCGGTGTGATGCCGAGGCGGGCGAACACGAACCCCATCCGCGCCTCCGTCGAGGCCAGCCGCGCATCCATCGGCAGCGTCATCGTCGAGCCGATGCCCACGCCTGCACCGTTGATGGCGGCGATCACGGGCTTGCGGCACTCGAGGATGGCCAGCGTGAGCTTCCCGCCGGGCTCGCGGGCGCCGTCGGCGACCTCCGGCTCGGTCCAGTGGTCGCGCAGCTCGGCTGGACTGAGGTCCATCCGTGGGTCGAAGCCGAACACGTTGTCGCCGTCGCTGAGCTCCATGCCTGCACAGAAGGCGCGACCTGAGCCGGTGACGATGATGGCGCGGACGGTGTCGTCGCGGTCGGCCTCGTGCAGGGCGGCCACGAACTCGCGGCCCATCTCGAGGGTGAAGGCGTTGAGCTTGTCGGGCCGGTTCAGGGTGAGAGTGGCGACGCCGTCGTCGCGGGTCAGCAGGACGGTGCTCATGGGTGGTCTCCTTGCAGACGCCGGCAGGCGGCGCGGTAGTCGGTCTCGAGACGGTCAACTAGCTCTGCGACGGTGGGGACGTCCGTGATCCCGGCCACGCCGTGCCCGGCGGACCACACGTCGCGCCACGCCTTGACATCCTCGTGTTCGGCGGGCGGCCCTGCTGGGGCGATGCCGGAGGCGGACAGGCTGCCCGCCAGGAAGTTGGCTGGAATTCCGCTGACGGCGGGCGTGTACACCACGTCCGCGGCGCCCGCGGCCATCACCATCGCCCGGTAGGCGTCGCCCGCCAGCGACTCCTGCGTGGCGAGGAAGCGGGTGCCGAGATAGGCGAGGTCCGCCCCCATCGCTATGGCTGCCGCCACATCGTCGCCGCTGGTGATGCCCCCCGCGAGCAGCAGGGCCCCGTCGAACCACGGCCGCACGGAGGCGACGAAGGCGAACGGGTTGAGCGCCCCGGCGTGCCCGCCGGCCCCGGCGGCCACCAGCACCAGCCCATCGACGCCGGCGCCGGCCGCCTTGCGCGCATGCCTGAGCGTAGTGACGTCGTGGAACACGAGCCCCCCGTAGCCGTGCACGGCCTCGACCACCTCCGGGACCGCGCCCAGGGACGTGATCACCACCGGCACGCGGTGCTCGACGACGACGGCGAGGTCCGCCTCGAGGCGGGTGTTGGTGGGGTGGACGATGAGGTTCACGCCGAACGGGGCGTCGGCCGGGGTCAGCGCGTCGCGGATCCCGTCGAGCCACCCGGCCAATGCCTCGGTGGTCCGGCGGTTGAGGGCCGGGAACGTGCCGAGCACCCCTGCCCGGCAGCACTCGATGACGAGCTCGGGCCCGGAGACCAGGAACATGGGCGCCGCGACGACGGGAATCCGCAGCCGGTCGGCCAACTGCGCGGGCAACGTCATCGGGCCTCCCATCGGCGGCCGGACATCAGCCGAGCAGAACCGGCACGTGGGCCCAGCCGCCCAGCGGAGCCACCTCGCGCTCGGCGGACCCGCCCGGAGCCCACTCGATCCATGTGGTGGCCGCCAACGCCTCCTGAACCCCGATCCGCAGCTCCAGGGTGGCCAGCGGCCGGCCCGGGCACACGTGCGGGCCGGTTCCGTAGACCAGATTTCTGCGCGCCTTCCCCTCGGGGTCGAAGGCGTCCGGGTCGGCGAAGACGGCCGCGTCCCGGTTTGCCGAGGTCCAGTGCAGTTTCACGACGGCGCCCTCGGGGATGGTGGCCCCGGCGATGTCGACGGGGCAGGTGGTCCTGCGCCGGTTCGAGATGAACGGGTCGTCGATGCGCAGGATCTCGTCGACGGTCGCGTCGATCTCCGCGTCGCTGACCCCCGAGCGCAGGCGGCGCTGCAGCTCCGGATGGTCCGCCAGGAAGGCGAACAGCACCCCCACGCACAGGGCGATGGAGCCGAGGTCCCCACCGGTCCAGTTCCGCAGCACGGAGACCAGCTCCTCGTCGGTGAACGGCCGGCCCGCCACCTCGTCGCGGAGGAGCGCGGTGGTGAGGTCGTCGGGGGCGTCGTCGCCCAGGGCCCGGCGGGGGGCGAGAACCGAGCGGATGATGGCGTCGAACTCCGCCGCCACCTCCGCCGTCCTGGCCCGATCCCCCGAGCGGGTGGCGGCATGGTTGGCGGCCATCCAGCCCAGCAGCTGGGCCTCCAACGAGGCCGGCCACCCCAGCCACGCGCTCTGCGCGCGGACGGCGAACGGGAAGCCGATGTCGCGCACCGCGTCCACCGGAACGCCCCGGGGAAGCGCGGCGAACAGGCTGCGCGCCACCTCGCGGAAGGCCGGCTCGTGCGGGGCCAGGGCGTCGGGCTCGAAGTAGCGGTCCAGGGTCTGGCGGGCCGCGCGGTGGGCGTCGCCGTCGAGCCCGTTGGGCACGTGGACATGGGCCGAGACCGCGCTGGAGAACGTCGCGGGATCCTCGGCGGCCCGGACGACGTCGGCGTGCCGGAGCAGCACCCACTCACCGCGGACGTTGCGCACCACCGGATGGCCCGGACGCAACTGGTCCGTGTACTGCCGCAGGTCGCGGCCCGCGGGGTCCACATCGTCGGGGACGTGATCGGACATCACCAGCTCCTTTGTGCGTGTCAGCTCAGCCCATCGGGCAGGTCAGGCGTCGAGATCCTGCTCCACCATGCCGGCGATCCGCTCGACCGCCTCCTCGTTCTCGGACTCCACCGTGACCACCGCACCCTTCTCGGCGCCGAGCGTCATGATCAGCAGCGACGAGGCGGCATCCACCGTCGCCCCGTTGAGGGAGATGGTGATGTCGTCGTCGTATTCGCCGGCTGCTGCGGCGATGAGGGCGGCGGGACGGGCGTGCAGCCCCACGACGGACCCGACGGTCACGGACTTGCTGGCCATCAGAGGCTCCTTATCTGCCGCCGCACCGTTGCGGGCGGACACGCGAGTAATCATAGCCACCAGGGGAGCCCGTCTCCGACGCGGGTCCTGGTGGGGAAGGTGCCCGCGACAAGGCACGAGATCCTCCCGGGCATGCCGCCACCGAGGCGGGCTCAGAGTCGGGTGAGCCACACCGTCGTGTCCGTGGGCAGCACGTGGCCGCGCAGGCTCACGCTGGAGAGCAGCACCTCGTAACCCTCTGGCAGCTCCACCGGGGCGCCGAGCACGTTCGTCATCACCCGGACCGGGCCGTTGTCGAAGGCCACCACCGAGTCCCCGGCAGGAACCCACTCGAGCTCTCCGCCACCCAGCCTCCTGTCCCGTCTGAGTGCGAGGGCGGCCCGGTACATCGTCAGGGTGCTGCCGGGCGCGTCCTCCTGCCGGTCCACGGCGAGCGCCCGATAGGACTCGGGCTGCGGCAGCCACGTCTTCCCCGTGGGCGAGAACCCCAGACCCGGTTCCTCGGCCGCCCAGGGCATCGGAACCCGGCATCCGTCGCGGCCCGGTTTCGTGAAGTCGGAGCGGAACCACGCGGGATCCTGACGCAGGTCGTCCGGCAGCGTGGTGTGGTCCGGGAGTCCGAGTTCCTCGCCCTGGTAGAGGTAGGCAGAGCCGGGAAGCGCCAGCATCATGAGGGTCGCGGCGCGTGCCCTGCGCAGGCCAAGGATGTTGTCGGGCTGCTCATCGTCGGCCCCCAGGCCCTCGTGGCTGGAGCCCGGCTCCTTGAGCCCGAGACGGCTGACGTGCCGCAGTACGTCGTGATTGCTCAGCACCCAGGTCGTGGGCGCGCCCACGGCTTCGTCTTCGGCCATCGTCGAGGTGATCACCTCGCGGTATGACGCGGCATCCCATGGGCTGTCCAGGAACTGGAAGTTGAAGGCGGTGTGCATCTCATCCGGGCGCAGGTACAGCGCCAGGCGCTTCGGGTCGGCCACCCAGGCCTCGGCCACCAGCGAGCGGTCGCCCTGGTAGGAGTCCAGGACCGAGCGCCAGCGGCGGTACACGTCGTGGACGCCGTCCTGGTCCCACATCGGGCCGGCGGGTCCGTCGAGGTCCAGCATCGACTGCTCGGCGTCGAAGTCCGGCAGCCCGTCGGCCTTGATCAGGCCGTGGGCCACGTCCACGCGGAACCCGTCGACGCCCCGGTCCAGCCAGAAGCGCAGCACGCCGTCGAACGCCTCGCGCACCCGCTCGGTGGACCAGTCCAGGTCCGGCTGTTTCACGTCGAAGAGGTGGAGATACCACTGCTCCGGCGTGCCGTCCGGCCGGGTGAGGCGCGTCCAGCCAGCCCCGCCGAAGACGGACTTCCAGTTGTTGGGCGGCAGTTCGCCGTGCTCGCCGAGCCCGTCGTGGAAGTGGTACATGTCGCGCTCGGGCGAGCCCGGCCCGGCCGCGACCGCCGCCTTGAACCACCGGTGCTCATCGGAGGTGTGATTGGGCACCAGATCGACGACGACGCGCAACCCCGCCGCGTGGGCGGTCTCGATCAGGCGGTCGGCGTCCGACAGGTCACCGAAGAGCGGGTCGATCTCCTCGTAGTCGGCCACGTCGTAGCCGGCGTCGGCCATGGGGGACCTGTAGAACGGGGACATCCAGATCGCGTCCACCCCGAGGCGGGCCAGGTACGGGATCTTCTCGATGATCCCGGGAAGGTCACCGTAGCCGTCGCCGGTGGAGTCAGCGAACGAGCGCGGGTAGATCTGGTAAATGACGGCGTCGCGCCACCATTCAGCTGCCATGGTGAGGTCCTGTCGATTGACGGATGATGAGATCCGGGTGGAAGAGCATCTCGGTGGAGTCGGTGGGGAGGCCCCGGATCGCGGTGAGCAGCGAGCCGACGGCGGCCCTCGTCATGGCCGGCACCGGCTGGCGCACCGTGGTGAGCGCGGGGCTGGTGAAGGCCATCAGCGGGGTGTCGTCGTAGCCGACCACGGAGACGTCGCCGGGGACGTCCAGGCCCCGGGCGCGCGCTTCGCGGATGGCGCCCAACGCCATCACATCGGATCCGCACACGATGGCCGTGTGCCCCGCGTCGAACAGCCGCGAGGCGGCCGCCTGGCCCCCCTCGACGCTGAAGATCGTCGACACAGTCGAGCTGCTCGGCAGGCCCAACCCGATGAACGCCTCCCGCTTGCGACGGCTCGGCATGTAGCGCAGCTGCCCCACCGCCAGGCCGATGCGCTCGTGCCCGTAGGAGCGCAGGTGCGCCACCGAGATGGACACCGCCTCGGCGTCGGAGCACGAGAAGAACGCGCCATCGACGGCGGAGCTGTAGCCGTTGATGAAGACCGCTGGCACGCCGGCGTCGATGAGGCGCTGGTAGTGCTCGGGGGAGGCTTCGGCGTCCGCCGGGGTGCCAGAGACGGAGATGATGCCCGCGATCTCGACGCCAAGCAGCGCGTCGAGGTACTGCTCCTCGCTGGTCCCACCGGGCCCTGCCGTGCAGATGATCATGTGGCGGCCCGCCGCCGTGAGCACCAGGGCCAGCTCGTTGGCGAACAGGGCGAAGGACGGGTTGGCGAGCTCCGGCACCATCACGGCGATGAGGCCCTCGCCGGAGGGCTGGTCCGGCTCCGCCGCGAAGCCGAGCCGCTCAAGGGTGGCCAGGACGGAGGTTCTGGTGGCGTCGGCCACGCCGGGCTTGCCGTTGAGGACCCTGGAGACTGTGGCGGTCGACACGCCTGCCGCGACGGCTAGGTCCGCCAGCTTGGCCCGTGGGGGAATCATGGGCCTCCTCTCCTTCGAGTCCGTGCACATCAACAGTGCTCGCAGGCTAGTGTGCAGGTATTCGGAGGACTTAGCAATGATCTTGCAAATCGTTGCAGGGCGGGCCGGGTACTGGCAGACCTAGTCCAGGGCATCACGTGCGTCGCGAAGCTCTGGAGACGTTTCCCGACGCAGATTGTTATCGAACCGTTATTGCAACGACTTTGCAAACGTTGCAAAGACGGTTACGCTTCTCAGCAGATCGGGTCGGCACCGGAGCGTCCCGAGACAACGAAGGAGTTACACACATGCGCAAGAGCCTTCTCGCCGCCGCAGCGGCCGGGCTTTCTCTGACGCTGGTCGCCTGTGGTGGCGGCACGTCAACCACCTCCCCCTCCGCCACCGACGGGGCCTCGAGCAGCGCCCCCGCCGAGAGCTCGGCCCCCGCGGCCGCCGGCACCCTCACCGTGTGGGTGGACGAGACCCGCATCGACGCGTTCAAGACGATCGGCGAGTCCTTCCTGGCCGCCACCGGCGTCACCCTGGACGTCGTGCAGAAGCCGTCCGGCGACGTCAAGACAGATTTCATCGCCCAGGCCCCCACCGGCGAGGGCCCGGACCTCATCGTCGGCGCGCACGACTGGACGGGCGACCTCGTCAAGAACGGCGTCATCGCCCCCGTCGAGCTCGGTGACCAGGTCTCCAACTTCAACGAGGTCGCCACCCGCGGCTTCACCCAGGCCGGCCAGCTCTACGGCGTCCCGTACGCCATCGAGAACATCGCGCTCGTCCGCAACAACGCCATGCTGCAGGACACCCCGGCCACGTTCGACGAGCTGATCGCGCAGGGCAAGGCCGCCGCTGGCGCCGAGTTCCCCGCCGTGATCCAGCAGGGCCCCGACGGTGACGCGTACCACCTGTACCCGATCCAGACCTCGTTCGGTGCGCCGGTGTTCAAGACCGACGCCAACGGTGACTACACCGCCGAACTCGGCATGGGTGGCCCGGAGGGTCTCGCCTTCGCCGAGTACCTGAAGACGCTCGCCGCCGAGAAGGTCGTCTCGTCCTCGCTCGAGGGTGAGACCGCCAAGCAGGCCTTCCTCGACGGCAAGACGCCGTACATCATCACCGGCCCCTGGTACGTCGCCGACTTCGTGGCGGCCGACATGGACATCACGGTGCTGCCCGTCCCGTCCGCCGGTGGCCAGCCGTCCGCGCCGTTCGTCGGCGTGCAGGGCGTCTTCCTGTCCTCGAAGTCCGAGAACACCCTGCTGGCTTCGCAATTCCTCGACTGGATGGCGAGCAAGGAGGCCCAGGATCAGATGCTCGAGCTGGGCGGCCGCATGCCCGCGCTCACCGAGTCTGCTGACGCCGTCACCGACGAGGTCCTGGCCGGGTTCGGCGAGGCCGGCAAGGATGGCCAGCCGATGCCGTCCATCCCCGAGATGGGCGCTGTCTGGGAGTTCTGGGGCGGCGCGCAGGTGAGCATCATCACCGGCAACGCCGAGCCCGCCGCGGCGTGGGACGCGATGATCAAGAACATCGAAGCCAAGTTCTGACGCCTCTCGACCACACGGTCGCATCCGGGGGTTGGGAAGCCAAGGCGGCCCAACCTCCGGCCCATATCCGCAACGAAGCGAAGGTTGAACTCCCTTGAGCAACTCCCCGACATCGCAGTCGCCGAGGCTCTCCCACGCGCGGGACCTCTCGCGCCCGGGCTTCATCGCGAAGCTCGTCCTCATGATGCTTGTCAACGCTTTCGGCGTCTACGGCATCCTGGCCAGCTACGGCCAGCAGGAGTGGGGCGTCCTCGTCTTCCTCGTCATCACCCTGATCATCGTCGACTACGTGTACTTCTCGAAGCGCGCGATCCCCGGCAAGTACCTCGTCCCCGGCCTCATCTTCCTCGCTGTGTTCCAGATCTACGTGATGATCAACACCGCCTACGTGGCCTTCACCAACTACGGCGACGGACACAACGACGCCAAGGAACCGGCCATCACCCAGATCCTGAAGACCTCGGATCGCCGGGTGGAGGGCACCCCGGAGTATCAGGTCACCGTCTTCGACCGCAACGGCCAGCTCGGCTTCGCGATCGTGGAGGGAGACCAGGCCCGGATCGGCGACGCCGAGACCCCGCTGGCAGACGCTCCGGATGCCGTCGTCGACGGTGATCGGGTCACCGAGGTGCCCGACGCCACGGTGCTCGCGCTGGCCGACGTCCAACAGCGCCAGAACGAGGTGCTGGACCTGCGCGTGAGCGTGTCCGACAACCCGGACGACGGCTGGCTCAGGACGGACAACGGGGCCAGGGCCTACATCGCCAAGTCGCTGTTGGCCTACGACGAGGCCGCAGATACGTTCACCGACGCCGACGGCAAGGTCTACACGGCAGACCCAAGCCGTGGCCTGTTCGTCGCCGACGACGGAAGCAGCCTCTCACCGGGCTGGCGCGTGGTCGTGGGCTTCGACAACTTCGCCGCCATGTTCACCGACGCCCGGCTCGCGGGCCCGTTCCTGTCCTCACTGGTGTGGACGTTCGCCTTCGCCATCCTGTCTGTGCTCACCACGTTCGCCTTCGGGCTACTGCTGGCGGTGGTGTTCAACGACCCGCGCATCAAGGGGCGCACCCTCTACCGGGCCCTGTTCATCCTCCCGTACGCCTTCCCTGGCTTCCTGGCCGCGCTGGTGTGGCGCGGTCTGCTCAACCAGGAGTTCGGCTTCATCAACCAGGTCCTGCTGGGCGGTGCGAGCGTCCCGTGGTTCACTGACGGAAACCTCGCCAAGCTGGCCATCCTCGGGGTCAACCTGTGGCTGGGCTTCCCCTACATGTTCCTCGTCACCACCGGCGCCCTGCAGTCCATCCCCCAGGAGCTCACGGAGGCGGGCATCATGGACGGCGCCAGCCCGCTCAGGCGGTTCTGGAGCATCACGCTTCCCCTGCTGCTGGTGTCGGTAGCGCCGCTGCTCATCGCGAGCTTCGCGTTCAACTTCAACAACTTCTCGCTCATCTACATGCTCACCGGCGGCGGACCGAACTATCCGGGTGCCCCGGTGCCTGCCGGCGAGACGGACATCCTGATTTCGATGGTCTACGCCATCGCCTTCGAGGGTGGCAACCGGCAGTACGGCCTGGCCAGCGCCATGTCGATAGTCATCTTCCTGGTGGTCGGCTTCATCTCCTGGCTGGGATTCAGGCAGACCCGCAAGCTTGAGGAGATCATGTGATGGCCAAGAAGCTAGCCAACGGCGACAACGACACCCGTCTTCGTGGCGGCCGGTGGTGGAAGGAGGTCGGCTGGAGGCACGTCTTCGGGATCATCGTCATCATCTACTGCGTGTTCCCGCTGCTCTACGTGCTGTCGGCCTCGCTCAACACGAACGGATCCATCACGGGCTCCCTGCGGCTCTTCACGAGCTTCACCACCGAGCACTACGCCGAGCTGATGACCACTGACTATCCGAAGTGGGCGCTGCACTCGCTCTATGTCAGCGGACTGACGGCCATCGGGACGGTCCTCATGGGCGCGGCTGCGGCCTATGCGTTCAGCCGATTCCGGTTCAAGGGGCGCCGCGCCAGCCTGACCGCGCTGCTGATCATCCAGATGTTCCCGCAGATGCTGGCCTTCGTTGCCATCTTCCTGCTGGCGCTCACGCTGGGGGAGATCTTCCCGTTCCTCGGCCTCGGTTCGCACCTCCAGTTGATCGCCATCTACCTCGGCGGCGCGCTGGGAGCGAACACGTTCCTGATGTACGGGTTCTTCAACACCATCCCGATCGAACTCGACGAGGCCGCCAAGATCGACGGCGCCACGCATGCCCAGATCTTCTGGGGCATGATCATGCGCCTGGTCACGCCGATCCTCGCGGTGGTGGGTCTGCTCAGCTTCGTGGGCTCCTACGGCGAGTTCATCCTGGCCCGCATCGTGCTGGCCAGGCCCGAGAACTACACGCTCGCCGTGGGCCTGTACGTCTGGGGCTCCGACGAGCGCAACGCCCCGTGGTCGCTGTTCGCGGCCGGTGGCGTGCTGGCGGCCATCCCGATCATCGCCTTGTTCATGTACCTGCAGAAGTACATCGTCTCCGGCCTCACGGCTGGTGGCGTCAAGGGCTGATCGAAGGCTCTACCGATCCACGCCGGTGTGCGGGCGACCCGATGGGTCGCTCAGCCCACCGGCGTGGTCGCGTCTCGAGGCTCGGCGCCCGTATCCGGCTGGAGTGCCAGGTGGCACAGCCGGGGGCCGACGTCGATCCGACCCGCCACCATCCCGCTCGCGCTCGCCTCGAGGTAGCCGTCGACGAAGCCCTGATGGATGGCGCACACGATCGGGAGCTCCCTGAGGCCCACCTCGGCCCGGAACGGGCAGCGCGTGAAGGTGAGCTGGTTTCCGACGGCGACGGTCCCGAACCCCCGCTCGGCGAGATGAGCCACCAGCCCCTCGACGGGTTCGGTGTCCTCGGGCTCGTCATCGACCATCGAACCGCCCCAGGAGCGCCCCGCCTGCTCGGCCAGCCGCGACCCGTCCGGCAGAGTGGCCACGAAGTTCTGGATCAGCACCTCGGTGAGCTCCATCAGGTGTGAGTTGCTGACGTTGGGGGAGTCGCTGGTGGCGGCGAACAGCAGCGGCGGGCGCCCTGCCTGCCCGAGCGGAGCCGCGGCGCTGACGGCGTAGCCCGCATCGCGCAGCCCTTCCAGGTGGAATCTGGCGGAGTTGCGGTGCAGCCCCAGCTGGTCCGCGACCTCGGCGACCGCCACCGGGCCTGCGGCGGATTGCAGCAACGCCAGCACGCGCGTGCGGGTGGGGCCGAGCCCGTGGGGTTCGCTGGTCACTGATCCAGTTTCGCATGCTCAGGGCACCCCTCCCGGGTCGGGGTAGCATGCGCCCATGCAGGAGCACCGATTGCTGGACAGCCACGGGAGGGTCGCACGCGACGTCCGCGTGTCCTTGACCGACCGCTGCAACCTGCGCTGCACCTACTGCATGCCCGCAGAGGGCCTCGCCTGGCTGCCCGTCGAGGAGACCCTCACCGACGACGAGGTGGTGCGCCTGATCCGCGTGGCCGTCGTGCGCCTGGGGGTGGAGCGGGTCCGGTTCACCGGGGGAGAGCCACTGCTGCGGCCCGGGCTGGAGCGCATCGTCGCTGCCGCGTCGGCAATGGAGGGTCCCGGCGGGCGCCCTGAGTTGGCACTCACCACCAACGGGCTTGGCCTGGACAAGCGCATCGCGGGGCTCAAGGCCGCCGGCCTGGACCGGATCAACATCTCGCTGGACTCGCTGGACCCCGTCCGCTACGCCCGGCTCTCCCGCCGCGACAGGCTGCACGACGTGCTGACCAGTATCGAGGCCGTCGACGCCGCCGGCCTGCGCCCGCTGAAGGTGAACTCCGTGATCATGCGCGGCGAGAACGAGCCGGACATCGTGCCGCTCGCAGCGTTCTGCCTGGCGAGGGGCTACCAGCTGCGCTTCATCGAGCAGATGCCGCTCGGTCCCAAGCATGAGTGGGACAGATCACAGATGGTCACCTCCCGGGAAATCCTCGATGCGCTGGAGACCCGCTTCCGCCTCACCCCGCTGGACGAGCCCCGAGGCGCGGCCCCCGCGGAGCTCTGGCGGGTGGACCCGGACGCCGAGCAGCCGGGCGGCACCGTCGGCGTGATCGCCTCGGTGACCAACCCCTTCTGCGCCGCCTGCGACCGGACGCGGCTCACCTCGGACGGTCAGGTCCGCAACTGCCTCTTCTCCAGGACGGAGACGGACCTGCGCGCAATCCTGCGCGGGGGCGGCTCGGACGACGACATCGTCGCGGCCTGGGCGGGCGCCCACGCAACAAAGTCGCGGGCCCACGGCATCGATGACATCGGGTTCGTCCAGCCCGCCCGCACGATGAGCGCCATCGGAGGATGACTCCCGAATCGCCCGGCCTCCGCTGCGCGATCGTGCTGGGCGGGGGGCGCTCGTCGCGGATGGGCACCGACAAGCTGGAGCTCACCGTCGGGAACCGTTCGCTGCTGCAGCGCGCCTGCGATGCCTCCCTCGGCTGGGCCGGCCAGGTGATCGTCGCCTCACCCGTCCGCGCCGGGTTCCCGGACCAGCGCATCGTCTTCGTGCTGGAGGATCCTCCCTTCGGTGGCCCCGTGGCAGGCATCGCGGCGGCGGTGGCCGCCCTTCCCGGCGAGGCGGAGGAGGTGCTCCTGCTGGCGGGTGACCTGGCAGATCCTCACGCCGTCGTGGGAGCGCTGCGCGCGGCGCCGATGGGGGTCGACGGTGTGGTGCTGGAGGACGAAGAGGGCTGGCCCCAGCTGCTGGCGGGGCGTTACCGCGCGGCCGCTCTGAGGCTCGCCGTTGGCGGTGCTCCAGCCCTGCGCGACGTGTCCGTCCGTCGCCTCCTCGGGACTTTGGATCTGGCCCGGGTGGCAGCCCCGCCAGCCCTCGTCCGAGACGTCGACACCCCTAGCCAGGCGCGACTCGCCGGCGCTGAATTTCGCAACTACGACGGCGCGTAAGACTTTTTTCCGAGAAGTTTGGACGTACCGCTCTCCGGCATGGAAAGCTGACGCCCATGAGCACCGATTCCGCGCGCGTTGACGGCCCCGCCTCCGATGCCCTGCTGAAGCTTGGCCGCTTCTTCACCAAGTGGGACCAGACCGACGACGGCCGCGCCGTCTTCCGCCAGGGTGGCCGCGCGGGAGACGTCTTCTACCGCGACCGCTGGAGCCACGACAAGGTGGTCCGCTCCACGCACGGCGTCAACTGCACCGGCTCCTGTTCCTGGAAGGTCTACGTCAAGGACGGGATCATCACCTGGGAGTCCCAGCAGACGGACTATCCCACCACCGGGCCTGACCGGCCGGAGTATGAGCCCCGCGGATGCCCCCGTGGGGCCGCCTTTTCGTGGTACACCTACTCGCCCACCCGGGTCCGCTACCCGTACGGCCGCGGCGTGCTCATCGAGATGTACCGGGAGGCGAAGAAGCGCCTGGGCGATCCGGTGGCCGCCTTCCGTGAGATCTCCACCGATCCGGTCAAGCGCCGCCGCTACCAGCAGGCCCGAGGCAAGGGCGGATTGGTGCGCATCTCCTGGGAAGAGGCCCTGGAGATCTCCGCCGCCAGTTACGTCAACACCATCAAGTTCTACGGCCCGGACCGCTGCGTCTCCTTCTCGCCCATCCCGGCGATGAGCATGGTCTCCCACGCCATCGGCACCCGCTTCACGCACCTCATCGGCGGCGCGATGACCAGTTTCTACGACTGGTATGCGGACCTCCCCGTCGCCTCCCCGCAGGTGTTCGGCGACCAGACCGATGTGCCGGAGTCCGGAGACTGGTGGGATTCCACCTACCTGATGATGTGGGGCTCCAACGTGCCCGTCACGCGCACCCCGGACGCGCACTGGATGGCCGAGGTCCGCTATCGCGGCACCAAGGTGGTCACCGTGGCGCCGGACTACGCGGACAACGTGAAGTTCGCCGACGAGTGGCTGCCCGCCCAGGCCGGCACCGATGCCGCGCTGGCCATGGCCATGGGGCATGTCATCCTCAAGGAGAACTTCGTCGACAAGAAGGTCGAGTACTTCGACGACTACGTCAAGCAGTACACGGACCTCGGCATGCTGATCACCCTGGTGGATCACCCCGAAGGCCATGGGCTGGTGCCCGGCAAGTTCCTCACCGCCGCGGACCTGCCGGCCACCGCAGAGGTCTCCGACGCCGCCTTCAAGACCGTGGTGTGGGACGACGCCACCTCCAGCCCTGCGGTGCCCAACGGTTCCATGGGCTACCGCTACTCCGAGGACGGGGCCGGTCTCTGGAACCTGGACCTCGGCGAGATCCGACCCGCGCTCAGCCTCATCGAACAGGCCGACGCGCAGAAGGTGGAGATCTCCCTGCCGTGCTTCGAGGACCCGAAGGGGGAGGGCAGCATCATCCACCGCGGTGTCCCTGCCCGCGTGGTCGAGGGCAAGCTCGTCACCACAGTCTTCGACCTCATGCTCGCCCAGTACGGCGTGGGCCGCGACGGCCTCCCTGGCCAGTGGCCTGCCGGGTACGACGACGCCACAGTTCCCTACACCCCCGCCTGGCAGGCGGAGATCACCTCCGTGCCCGCCGAGGCGTGCCTCCGCATCGCCCGTGAGTTCGCGGCCAACTCGGAGGAGTCGAAGGGCCGCACGATGATCATCATCGGCGCCGGCATCTGCCACTGGTTCCACGCGGACGTGACCTACCGCGCCATCATCGCGCTGCTCATGATGACCGGCTGCATCGGCAAGAACGGCGGCGGCTGGGCGCACTACGTGGGCCAGGAGAAGTGCCGCCCCATGACGGGCTGGTTCAACATGGCCAACGCCACGGACTGGTCGCGGCCCCCGCGCACCATGATCGGCACCGCCTACTGGTACATGCACACCGATCAGTGGCGCACCGACGGCTTCTCGGCTGACCGGATCAAGTCCCCGCTGTCCACCGGCAGCCTCGACGGCACCCACTCGGCGGACGCCATCGCGCTGTCACACCGCCTGGGCTGGATGCCGTTCTACCCGCAGTTCGACGCGAACCCGCTGGACCTGGCGGACGAGGCGATCGCCGCCGTCGGACGCGGTGAGTACGAGACCCCGCAGGCCTACGTGGCCGCCAGGCTCAACTCCGGCGAGTTGAAGAGCGCCGTCGAGGATATCGACGCGCCCGAGAACTGGCCGCGCACCATGATCCTGTGGCGCTCGAACCTGTTCGGCTCCTCGGCCAAGGGCAACGAGTACTTCCTCAAGCACCTCCTCGGCACCCACAACAACGTGATGGAGAACGGTCACGGGGCTGACCTCCGCCCGGATGTGGTGAAGTGGCACGACGAGGCCCCTGAAGGGAAGCTGGACCTGCTGATCACCGCGGACTTCCGCATGACCAGCTCCACGCTGCTCAGCGACATCGTGCTCCCTGCCGCCACCTGGTACGAGAAGTACGACCTCAGCTCCACGGACATGCACCCCTTCGTGCACGCGTTCACGCCCGCGATCGACCCGCCGTGGGAGACCAAGAGCGACTTCGACGTGTTCGCCGAACTCGCGATCAAGCTCTCCGAGCTGGCCAAGGGACGCCTGGACACCCGCAAGGACCTGGTGGCGGTTGCGCTCCAGCACGACACCCCCGGCCAGATCGCCCAGCCGGGCGGCCATGTGCCCGACTGGCGAGGCACCGACCTGGAGGGTGTGCCCGGGAAGAACATGCCGGTGCTCGCCGTCGTTGAGCGCGACTACACGGCGATCGCGGACAAGCTGCTCACCGTCGGCCCGCTGGCGGAGAAGCTGGGCTTCACCGTCAAGAACATCACCTACGACGTGGGCCACCAGGTGACCAAGCTCGGCAAGCTGCACGGGGTGTACCCCTCCGGCCCGGCCGCAGGCCGCCCCGCCATCAACACCGACCAGCGGCTCGCCGAGGCCATCCTGATGTTCTCCGGCACCACCAACGGAGAGTTGGCCACGCAGGGCTTCCGCGACCTGGAGCGCAAGACCGGCCGCAGACTGGCGGACCTGTCTGAGGGGTCCGAGGAGAAGCAGATCACCTTCATCCAGACCCAGCAGTCGCCGCAGCCCGTCATCACCTCCCCGGAGTGGTCGGGGTCGGAGACCGGCGGCCGCCGCTACGCCGCGTTCACCATCAACACCGAGCGGCTCAAGCCATGGCACACGCTGACCGGGCGGATGCACTTCTTCCTGGACCACGACTGGATGGCCGACGCAGGCGAGCAGCTGCCGATCTTCCGGCCGCCGCTGGACATGGGCCGCGACTACGGCGAGCCCGAGCTCGGACCCAACGGTGAGAAGGCCATCACGCTGCGCTACATCACGGTGCACAACAAGTGGTCCATCCACTCCGAGTACCAGGACAACCTGTTCATGCTCAGCCTCGGTCGCGGCGGGCCGCAGGCCTGGCTCAGCGTCGCCGACGCCGCGAGCATCGGGGTCAGGGACAACGACTGGATCGAGCTGACCAACGCCAACGGAGTGTTCGTGGCCCGCGCCGTCGTCACGCCGAAGCTGCCGGACGGCATCTGTTACGTGCAGCACGCCCAGGAACGCACCATCGACGTGCCGAAGTCCGAGGCCACCGGCAAGCGCGGCGGCATCCACAACTCGGTGACCCGGATCCTTCTCAAACCCACCCACCTCATCGGCGGCTACGCACACCAGGCGTACGCCTTCAACTACATCGGCCCCACCGGCGTTCAACGAGACATCGTGTCGACGGTGCGCCGCCGCTCCCAGGAGGTCCAGTACTGATGGCCAAGCAGCGACGCGTGATGGCCCAGGTGGCCATGGTGATGAACCTCGACAAGTGCATCGGCTGCCACACCTGCTCGGTTACGTGCAAGCAGGCCTGGACCAACCGGGCCGGCACCGAGTACGTGTGGTTCAACAACGTGGAGACCCGCCCCGGGCAGGGCTACCCCCGCACCTACGAGGACCAGGAGAAGTGGCAGGGCGGCTGGGTGCGGACCAAGTCCGGGCGGCTCAAGCTGCGCTCCGGTGGCCGGTTCAAGAAGCTGCTGAGCATCTTCGCCTCCCCGGTGCAGCCGGAGATGAACGACTACTACGAGCCGTGGACCTACGACTACGAGAACCTCATCCAGGCACCGCTGGGCGACGACTTCCCCGTCGCGAGGCCGAAGTCCCTGATCACGGGCGAGGACATGGCCATCAAGGCCTCCGCCAACTGGGACGACGCCCTGGGCGGCATCCACGAGACCGGCCATGACGACCCGATCGTGAAGAAGCTTCGCGAGGACGCCAACCTGCAGATCAAGTTCGAGTACGAGAAGACCTTCATGTTCTTCGTGCCCCGGATCTGCGAACACTGCCTCAACCCCTCCTGCATGGCCTCCTGCCCCTCCGGCGCCATCTACAAGCGCTCGGAGGACGGCATCGTCCTGGTGGACCAGGACAAGTGCCGCGGCTGGCGTCAGTGCATCACCGGCTGCCCCTACAAGAAGATCTACTTCAACCACCGCTCCGGCAAGGCCGAGAAGTGCACCATGTGCTACCCCCGCCTCGAGGTGGGACTGCCGACGGTGTGCTCCGAGACCTGCGTGGGCCGGCTGCGCTACATCGGCATCATCCTCTACGACCCCGATCAGGTCACCAAGGCCGCCCTCGTCGACGACAAGGACCTGTACCAGGCCCAGATGGACCTGATGCTGGACCCGAACGACCCGCAGGTGATCGCCGATGCGAAGGCCAACGGGATCCCTGGCGACTGGCTGGCCGCCGCCCAGAAGTCACCCGTGTACGCCCTCATCAAGCACTTCAAGGTGGCGCTTCCGCTGCACCCTGAGTACCGCACCATGCCGATGGTCTGGTACGTGCCCCCGCTCTCCCCGGTGGTGGACCTGCTCAAGGCCCAGGGCCACGACTCCGAGGCCGGCGGCAACCTGTTCGGTGCCATCGACACCCTCCGCATCCCCGTCGAATACCTCGCTGAGCTGTTCACCGCGGGAGACGCCGACGTGGTGACGGGCGTGCTGCAGAAGCTGGCCGCGATGCGCTCCTACATGCGCGACGTGACGCTCGGCCGAGAGCGGCAGCCCGAGCTGGCGCACGCCGTCGGCATGGAGCCCGCGGCCCTGGAGCAGATGTACCGGCTGCTAGCCATCGCCAAGTACGACGAGCGCTACGTCATCCCCAAGGCCCATGCCGAGCAGGCGCACAACCTGGAGGAGATGGGCTGCTCGCTGGACTTCGAGGGCGGGCCGGGCGCCGGGGGAGAGGGGCCGTTCGGCACCTCTTCAGGCCGCGTGGTCCCGGTGGCGATCGAGAGCTTCGCCGACGCGAAGGCCCGCCAGCTCGACGCGAGCGGAGCATGATGTCAGCGGTGGTGTTCCAGGCGGCCGGGCTGCTGCTCGGCTACCCGGACGAGGAGCTGCTGGATCGGCTCCCGGTGATCGAGGCCGCCGTCGCCGAGGCTGGTGCGGGAGAGTACTTCGCGCCCACCCTCGCGCACCTGCGCAGCATGCCGATCATGGAGCTGCAGAGCTGGTACGTGCAGGAGTTCGACCTGTCACGCCGGCACGCGCTGCACCTGACCTACTGGACCGACGGCGACACCCGCCGCCGCGGCGAGGTGCTGGCCGCCATCAAGCAGACCTACCGGGATTCCGGCCTCGTGGTGGACCTCGCCGGTGAGCTGCCGGACTACCTCCCGATGGTGCTCGAGTTCGCCGCCGTTGGACACCCCCAATTGGGGCTGGGGCTCCTCAACGCCTACCGCGCCAGCCTCGAGCTGCTCCGCATCGGACTGGCGGAGGACAAGCTCCCGCAGTCCGGGGTGGTCGAGGCCGTCTGCGCCGCGCTGGGCGGGCCCTCGCCGCGTACCCGCTCCGAGGTCCGGGACCTGCTGGGCGGCCCGCCCACCGAGACCGTCGGCCTCGAACCCACCTTCCTGCCCTACCCGCAACTGCAAGGGAGCACGCGATGAACATTCTGCTCTGGGGAGTCCTGCCCTACGTGGTGCTGCTGATCCTCGTGGGTGGGCTGATCTGGCGCTACCGGTTCGATCAGTTCGGCTGGACCACGCGCTCGTCTCAGCTCTACGAGTCCAGGCTGTTGAAGATCGGCTCGCCCATCTTCCACTTCGCGCTCATCGCGGTGCTCATGGGCCACATCGTCGGCCTGCTGATCCCCAAGGCGTTCACGGACTGGATCGGCATCGATCAGCACACCTACCACGCCGGCGCCCTCTACGGCGGCGGGCTGGCGGGCATCGCCCTGATCGTCGGCCTGGCGATGCTGATCTGGCGCCGTCGCTCCACCACGGCGGTGTTCAAGGCCACCACGTGGAACGACAAGATCATGTACCTGGTGCTCGCCACCGTGATCGGGCTCGGCATGGTGGCCACGCTCACCGGCGACACCACCCCCACAGGCGAGGAGCACAACTACCGCGAGACGGTATCGGTGTGGTTCCGCTCCCTGTTCGTGTTCCAGCCCGACGTGGAGGCGATGGGGGCCGCCACCTGGCAGTTCCAGACCCACGTCGTCATCGGGATGCTGCTGTTCGCGATGATCCCCTTCACCCGCCTGGTGCACGCCTTCTCCGCACCGTTCCACTACCTGTTCCGCCCCTACATCGTCTACCGCTCGCGCGACGACTCGTCGCGTCGCTCCGAGACGGTCAAGGGTCGCGGTTGGGACCCCGTGGGTACCCCCGACAACAAGCGCGCCCAGCGCTGAGCTCCCTGCCGCCTTCCCCCTAGAGAGACACCCCACACGTGAGTAAGCACCTCATCGAGGTTGAGCCCGTCCACGAGACGGGCAAGGGCGCCGGCCGCGTCATGATCATGTCCACCCTCGCGTTCACGCTGATGTTCGCGGTGTGGCTGATGTTCGGCATCCTCGGCGTCCCCATCCAGAAGGAACTCGGCCTCACCGACGTGGAGCTGTCCTGGATCTCGGCCCTGGCCGTCCTGAACGGCTCGATGTGGCGGCTCCCGGCCGGCATTCTGGCGGACCGGATCGGCGGCCGGAAGGTCACGCTGTTCCTGCTGTTCGCCACCGCGCTGCCCGCCTTCCTGGTCTCGAAGGCCGACAGCTACGGGCTCCTGCTCGTGCTGGCCTTCCTCGTCGGCTTTGCCGGAAACCTGTTCTCCGTCGGCACCGCCTGGAACGCGGCCTGGTACTCCCGCAAGCGCCAGGGCCTCGCCCTGGGCGTCTTCGGTGCGGGCAACGTGGGCGCGTCGGTGACCAAGTTCATCGGCCCCCCGCTGATCGCAGGGACGGCGGGGGCCACCTTCGCGTTCGGCATCGAGGGCGGCTGGCGCCTGGTTCCGGTGATCTACGCCGTGCTGCTGGTCATCGTCGGGGTGGCCGTGTGGGTGATCGTGCCGCGCGTGGATCGCGCGCCCGGCACCAGCCGGAGCGTCCGCACCATGCTGCTGCCGCTCAAGCACATGCGGGTGTGGCGGTTCAGCCTCTACTACGTGGCGGTCTTCGGCGCCTACGTGGCGCTGTCGGCGTGGCTACCCAAGTACTACGTCGACAACTTCGACGTTGACCTCACCACCGCGGGTCTGCTCACGGCCACCTTCATCTTCCCGGCCTCGCTCCTGCGTCCCGTGGGCGGCTGGCTGTCGGATCATTTCGGCGCCCGCAGGGTCATGTACTGGACGTTCGCTCTGATGCTGCTCACCAGCGGAATCCTCATGATGCCCAACGGCCACATCGTCATCGAGCACGCCGACGGCTCCCAGACCGAGCACCTCGCCTACAGCCTCAGCCTCTGGATGTTCGCGGTGCTGGTGTTCCTCCTGGGCTGCGCCATGGGCCTGGGCAAGGCCGCGGTGTTCAAGCACATCCCCGAGTACTTCCCGGAGAACGTCGGCTCGGTCGGCGGCCTCGTCGGCACCCTCGGTGGCCTCGGCGGGTTCGTCCTTCCGCCGCTGTTCGCCTACACCAAGCTGTGGTCGGGGTTCCCCACGTCCACCTTCTTCGTCCTGTTCCTCCTCACCGTCATCTGCGCGGTGTGGATGCACCTCACCATCGTCAAGATGCTGCACGACAAGTCACCCGAACTCGCCGGCACCATCGAACTTCCCCTTGAGGAGTCCGCAGTATGAGTACCAAGAAGCTCGAGACCAAGGGCGACTGGCTCCAGGCCTGGGACCCGGAGGATCCGGAGAAGTGGGACAGCAGACTCGCCTGGAACACCCTCACCATCACGACCTTCACGCTGACCCTGGCCTTCGTGGCCTGGTTCCTCCCCAGCGCCATCGTGCCCAAGCTCAACGCGCTCGGCTTCGACTTCACCAAGGAGCAGCTCTACTGGATGGCCGCCATGCCCGGCCTGTCCGGCGGAATCCTGAGGCTCGTGTGGATGGTGCTGCCGCCCAAGATCGGCACCCGCAAGATGGTGACCCTGACCACCCTCCTGCTCATCCTGCCGGTCCTCGGGTGGGGCTTTGAGGTCACCAACCCTGACGTGCCCTACTGGCGGCTCTTGGGTCTGGCGTTCCTCTCCGGCATCGGCGGCGGTGCGTTCTCCGGATTCATGCCCTCGACCTCGTACTTCTTCCCCAAGCGCCTCCAGGGCACCGCGCTGGGCCTGCAGGCGGGCATCGGCAACTTCGGCGTGTCGCTCGTGCAGCTCATGACGCCCTGGCTGATCACCTTCGGCATGTTCGGGTTCCTCGGCTCGCAGCAGATGTCGTTCGCGGGCAGGGACCCCGTCACGGTCTGGTACCAGAACTCGGCGCTGGTCTACATCCCGTTCATCATCGTCGGCGCCATCTGGGCCTACATCGCGCTGCGGTCCGTGCCGATCAAGGCCAACATCAAGCAACAGTTCGACATCTTCTCCAACCAGGACACCTGGTGGATGACCATCCTCTACATCATGACCTTCGGCACCTTCTCCGGGCTCGCGGCCCAGTTCGGCCTGCTGATGCTCAACCTCTACGGGGCGGGCAACGCCGCCATCGTCGAGGGCGCTGGGGCCACGGCCACGATGCTCGTCGACGGCTACACGCTGCCGGATCCGGTGAAGTTCGTCTTCCTCGGGCCGCTCGTCGGTGCCGGGGCCCGTATCGTGTTCTCGCCGCTGACTGACCGGATGGGTGGCGCCATCTGGACGCTCATCTCCGGCATCGGCATCCTGGGCTCGATCCTCTTCACGATCCCGGCGCTCACACCGGACACCTCCAGCGCTGCCGCGCTGCAGGGCGGGTTCAACCAGTTCCTGTGGGGCATGCTGCTGATCTTCCTGTTCTCCGGGATCGGCAACGCGTCCACGTTCAAGCAGATGCCGATGATCTTCGAGAAGCGGCAGGCGGGCGGCGTGATCGGCTGGACCGCGGCCATCGCGGCCTTCGGACCGTTCCTGTTCGGTGTCGGCCTGACCATCATGAGCCCCACGATCTTCTACGCGATCGGCGCTGTCTGGGCCGTGATGTGCATCGCCATCACCTGGTTCCGGTACGCCCGCCCAGGCGCGCCGAAGCCCAGCTGACCCCCCGCGTTAGGGTGTGAGTGTGAAGCAACTCGCGGGGGTGACGGCCGACGACGTGGACATCGACGCGCTGACGGCGTTCGTCAACGATGACCGCGCGGGCGCCGTCGTCACGTTCGGCGGCATCGTGCGCAACCACGACCACGGGGTGGCGGTCACGGGCATCGAGTACGTCGGGCACCCGACGGCGGAGGCTGTGATGCGGGAGATCGTGGCCGAGTTCGAGGGCCGCGACGGCGTGCATGCGATCGCGGCGCAGCACCGCCTCGGCACGCTGGGCATCGGGGGAGTGGCGTTGTTCGTGGCGGTCGCGGCGTCGCACAGGGCGCAGGCGTTCGACTGCGCGTCGGACCTGGTGGAGCGGGTCAAGGAGAGGCTTCCGATCTGGAAGAAGCAGTTCCTCGCCGACGGCACCCACGAGTGGTCGCAGTGCCCGTGAGCCGGGGCTGGGAATGCTGAGCGTCGAGGAGTACCTGGAGCGGGTGCTGGCGCTGGCCACGCTCCTGCCATCCGAGGCGACACCCGTCGATGAGGGTCGCGGACGGGTGCTGACGGAGGACCTGACGGCGCGGGTGGCGGTCCCCCCCTTCGACAATTCGGCCATGGACGGGTTCGCGGTGCGCGCCGCCGACGCCACGACCGGCGCCGCGCTCAGCGTGGTCGGCGACATCCCTGCCGGCGCCACCTCCACGCCGACGGTGGGGCCCGGGGAGGCGGCCCGGATCATGACGGGCGCGCCGATGCCACCGGGGGCGGACGCCGTCGTCCCGGTGGAGGCCACCGACCAGCCGATGGGCGCCGCACCGCTGCCCGATCGCGTTGTCGTCAGCGAGGCAGCGGTGCCGGGCCGGCACGTGAGGCGGGCGGGTGAGGACGTGCGCGCGGGAGACACCGTCCTGCCCTCCGGGACCGTGTGGGGGGCAGAGGCCGCGTCCGCGGCGGCGTCGATCGGCTTCGGGTCAGTGCCGCTGCGTCGGAGGCCGCGTGTCGCGGTGCTGTCGACCGGCTCCGAGCTTGCGCCCGCCGGTGAGCCACTCGGCTTCGGCCAGATCCCGGACTCCAACTCGATCCTGCTCGCCGGCCTCGTGGAGAGGTTCGGCGGCCGGGTCGTCCTGCGGCGATCGGTGCCCGACGACGGCGCCCGGTTTGCGCGGGTGCTCGACGAGGCCTGCGCCGCCGCTGACGTGGTGGTCACCTCCGGCGGGGTGTCGGTAGGCGCGTTCGAGGTGGTCCGTCAGGTGGTCGAGGGCGAGATCGAGTTCGTCACGGTGGCGATGCAGCCGGGCAAGCCGCAGGCCTGCGGCGCACTGCGCGACCGTGATGGGCGGGCAGTGGCGTTCGTAGGTCTGCCCGGCAACCCGGTCAGCGTGTTCGTCTCCGCCTGGGCTTTCCTGCGCCCTCTGCTGGCCGCGTTCCAGGGCCTGCCCACAGGGTGGCCGTCCGTCGAGCTCCCCGTCGCCGAGGGGTGGCGCAGCCCGCTGGGGCGCCGGCAGTACACGCCGGTGCGCATCGCCGCCGGTGCGGTGCTGCCCACGCACCGGCTCGGCTCTGGTTCGCACCTGGTGGCCTCGCTCCACCTGGCCGACGGCCTCGCCGTCGTTCCGGAGCTGGTGGAAGCGGTCAGCCCGGGCGATGTCGTGGCGGTCCACGGCCTCACCTGACCTGAGGAGTGACGCCGGGTGCCGGCTGCGACACCCGACGTCACTGCCTGCCGCGCTCGGCGGTCAGGCGGCGGGTTGGTCCATGGATCGGCCCGTCTCGAGCAGGGTCTTGAGCCCCGACAGTGCCCACGGCCATCCACCGCCACCGGTGCCCGGATCCGCGCCGCCCGTGACCTCGGCGAGCAGCTGCGGGTTGTTCGTCACGTCGTGGGTGAGGACGACCTGTGTCAGGCCGCCCGGGTATTCGGTGAGCTCCCAGGTGACGCGGGTTGCCTCTGCCTCCGGGTACCAGGCGGGCGCCCAGTCCAGGACGAGCCGTCGCGGCTCGTCGATCTCCACCACTGAGCCGTTGACCGCAACCTCGCCCATCCCCATCTGCTTCATTTCGTCGGTGGTGAGGTTGCGGTACACGCCCCCGGGTCGGGGGTCGATCTCGACGTCTCCGCCGTAGCCCCAGCGAGACGTGTACTCCGATGTGGTGATGGCGTCCCAGATCTTCTGCGCCGGGGCGTTGATGTAGATGCTGTAGATGACGGTGTTGTTCATGGTTCAGCCTTTCGAAGGGTCGTCCTCGACGACGTGTTTGAGCTGCAGCAGCACGGAGGCGATGCCCGCTCGTTCGGTGTACTTGCCGATCCACCGTTCGTGGATCTGTTGGATCGGGACCGGGTTGAGGTGGTGGAGCTTCTCCCGGCCTTGCCTTCGCGTGGTGACGACGCCGGCGTCCTCCAGGATGCGGAGGTGCTTGGCGACGCCGAACCGGGTCATCTCCGCCCGGGTCTGGACGAGGTCCGTCAGCTCCGCGAGCGAGCGGCCGTCCCGCTCGAAGAGCGCGTCCATCAGCAGCCGGCGGATGGGATCCGCCAGCGCCTTGAACACGAGGTCGTCGTCCATACCGCGACAATATGTGACCGATAGGTCACCTGTAAAGCCCCGGGTTGGCCCCGGTCATGGAACCTGACACGCTTGCGCCATGGAGTTCACGCACCTTGATGCCCGCGGCGAGGCCCGCATGGTCGACGTCACCGCCAAGCAACCCACGGTCCGCTCGGCCACCGCCGTCGCCTCCGTCCGTTGCTCGGCGGAGGTGGTTGAGGCGTTGCGCACGGGAACAGTGCCGAAGGGCGACGTGCTGGCCGTCGCCCGGGTCGCGGGGATCGCGGCGACGAAGAGGGTCCCGGATCTGCTGCCGCTGGCACACGTGATCGGCGTGCACGGCGCCGTCGTCGACCTGTCGATCGTCGACGAGGGGGTCGCCATCGAAGCGACGGTGCGGACCGCGGACCGGACCGGCGTCGAGATGGAGGCGCTGACGGCGGTGACTGTCGCGGCGTTGGCGGTGGTGGACATGGTCAAGGGCGTGGACCGTTCGGCCGAGATCGTGTCGGCGCGGATCACCGCCAAGAGCGGGGGGCGCTCAGGCGACTGGAGCCGGCCCGCGGATTCCTGATTACTGGCTGGAGGGCCGATTGAGGTCGTGATCAGCGCCGTCGAGCTGGTCGACGATGTGGACGAGCAGCGGGGCCAGCACTGAGAGTGCGTCGCGGGCCCCACCCCGGGAGCCGGGGGCGTTGTAGACGAACGCGCGGTTCTCGTTGTGGTCGATCACCCCGGCCAGGCCCCGGGAGAGCCACGACAGCGGAGTGTTCGCCGCGCCCAGGCTGCGGACGGCCTCCGCCACCCCCGGCACCTCGTAGGTGAGCAGGGACCGGGTCGCCTCGACGGTGACATCCCGCGGGCCCACTCCCGTCCCGCCCGTGGTGATGACCACGCGGGCGCCGTCGGCCACCGCGAGCCGGATCTCTGTGGCGATCACCTCGGCCTCGTCCGGCACGATGACCGGCTCCGTCACCTCGAATCCCAACTCCTTCAGCGCGCGACGAATGATCGGGCCCGAACGATCCTCGTAGACGTTGCCCGAGGCGCGATCCGAGCAGGTGATGACGGCGGCTCTGTGACTCATGGCCCCAGCCTATTCCGGCGCGAAGGCCGACAGGACCAGACCCACCGATCCGCAGGAGCGGAGTGTTAGGGTCAAGCATGACGCAGATGCGGATCTCGGCGGCGGCAAGCCTTCTGGGGGTGAGCGACGACACGGTCCGTCGCTGGGTTGAGGCCGGCCGTCTGCCGGCCAGCGCCGACGAGCAGGGGAGACGGGTCGTCGACGGCGCCGCGCTGGCCGCGCTCGCCCAGGAGCTCGCCGATGGAGGGCTGGACGACCTGGACGGGGGAGCGGGGACGCGATCAGCGCGCAACCACCTCACCGGGATCGTGACGAAGGTGACCTCGGATCTGGTGATGAGCCAGGTGGAGCTGCAGTGCGGCCGCTACCGCATCGTCAGCCTGATCTCCACCGAGGCGGTGCGGGAACTCGGGCTCGAGGTCGGCTCGGTGGCCACCGCTGTCATCAAGGCGACGAACGTTTCGATCGAGGGGCTCAGGTCGTGAAGAGGTCCGCGGCACTGCTCGCCGCCGCGTTGGCACTCACGGGCTGCGGGCAGCCTTCGTCGACGAGCCCGGTCGTGTTCGCGGCGTCATCCCTGAGTGAGGTGCTGCAGGACGTGGGCGCCGAGGCTACCTTCAGCTTCGACGGCTCGTCCGGGCTGCTCGACCAGCTGGCCGGTGGGGCCCCGGCCGACGTGTTCGCCTCGGCCGACCGCGCGGTGATGCAGCGCGCCGTCGACGCGGGTCTCGTCGTCGACGATCCGGTGATGTTCGCCACCAACCGGCTGGTGATCGCCGTACCGCGAGGCAATCCGGCCGGGGTGTCGGGATTCGACGAGTCGCTGAACCGCGGGAAGCTCGTGGCGTGCGCGGTGGAGGTGCCGTGCGGGGCCGCCGCACACAGGCTGGCCGACGCGGCCGGGCTGGAGCTCCGTCCCGTCTCCGAGGAGAGCAGGGTGGCCGACGTCCTCGGCAAGGTCGCCTCCGGGGAGGCCGACGCCGGCCTCGTCTACGCCACCGACGCCGCGGCCTCGACCGCCGTGGAGAGCATCGAGATCGCCGGTGCCGGCGACGATCCGAACACCTACTGGGTTGCGGCGGTGGCCGATGCGCCCCACCCCGACGCGGCTGAGCGCTTCATCGACGAGCTGACCGGGCCCTGGCAGGATGACCTGCGCGCCGCCGGGTTCGGGCCACCGCAGTGACCGCCGCAGCGCTCCCGCGCTGGGCGTGGGCGCCCTTCGCCGCCGCGCTGGCGTTCCTCGTCGTGCCCCTGCTCGGCCTGCTGCTGCGGGTCCCATGGGGGAGGCTGGGTGAACTCCTGGGCTCCGAGCGGGCCCGTGACGCGCTGGCGCTCAGCCTCGGCACCTGCCTGGCCAGCACCCTCGCGGTGCTCATCCTCGGCGTCCCGACGGCGCTCGTGCTGGCGCGGTCGCGGGGCCGGTGGGTCGGCGTGGCGCGGACGGTCGTGGCGGTGCCGATGGTGCTGCCGCCCGTCGTCGCGGGGCTGGCGCTGCTCGCCACCCTCGGGCGGCGCGGGCTCATCGGCGCGCCGCTGGCCGTGCTCGGGATCGAGATCGGCTTCACGACCGCCGCCGTGATCGTCGCGCAGACATTTGTCGCCCTGCCGTACCTGGTGGTCTCGCTCGAGGGGGCCCTGCGCTCCGCGGGCACCGACTACGAGCGGGCCGCGGCACGGCTCGGCGCGCGGCCCACGCACGTGTTCGGGCAGGTCACGGTGCCGTTGGCCGCCCCCGCGATCCTGTCCGGCACCGCGCTCGCGTTCGCACGGGCGCTCGGAGAGTTCGGCGCAACACTGACGTTCGCCGGGTCCCTGCAGGGCGTGACCCGCACGCTGCCGCTGGAGATCTACCTGCTGCGGGAGTCCGACGCCGAGCTGGCGCTGGCGTTGGCGCTGGTGCTGCTGGGGGTCGCGGCTGTCGTCGTGTTCGTGGCGATGCGGACGGGCCGCACCGATGCCTGAGGCCATCAGGGTCGACGCCTCTGTCGCGGACCGGGGCCTGACCCTCAATGTGGGCGTCCCCGAGGGCGCGACTGTCGCGGTGGTGGGCCCCAACGGCGCGGGCAAGTCCAGCCTGGTCCAGCTACTCTCCGGCGACCTGCGCCCCACCAGCGGCCGCGTGAGCGTCCTCGGACTGGAGCTGTCCGGGCCGGAGGGGCACGTCGCCCCGTACCAGCGGCGGTTCGGCTACGTCGAGCAGCGTTCCCTGCTGTTTCCCCACCTCGACGTCCTCGACAACGTCGCCTTCGGACTCCGCGCCCGCGGCGTGTCGCGGGGGGCCGCCCGGGCCCGGGCGGCCGACGAGCTGGCCGCCGTCGGGTGCGCCGACCTGCGGCGGCGTCGCCCGAGGTCCCTCTCCGGCGGGCAGGCGCAACGGGTTTCCCTGGCCCGCTCCCTGGCCATCGACCCGGAGGTGATGCTGCTCGACGAGCCGCTCGCTGCGCTCGACGCCACCGTGGCGCCGGAGGTCCGGGTGCTCCTCAGGCAGCGCCTCCGCGGGATCACCACCGTCCTGGTCACCCACGACTTCCTCGACGTGGTGACCCTCGCGGACCGGGTGGTGGAGCTGAGCGAAGGCCGCGTCGTCGCGGAGGGGGACGTCGACGAAGTGTGTCAGCGCCCCACGAGCGCCTTCCTGGCCGGCTTCGTCGGGGTCAACCTGCTGCACGGCGAGGCCACGGGCGACGGCGGGGTCCGGCTGGACGAGGGGATCATGGTGGCGGGCATCTCCGCGGGCCCTCTGCCGCCGGGGCCGGCCCGCGCCGTGTTCGCGCCCACCGCGGTCAGCGTGTTCCGGGAGGCCCCGCACGGGAGTCCGCGCAACGAACTGCCCGCCCTGGTGGTGGGAATCGAGGACAGGTGGCCCGTGCAGCGGGTGACGCTGGACGTGGTGGGGCAGCGGGTCGCTGCCGACCTGACCCCCTCCGCGGTCCGCGACCTGGGCTTGGCGCCCGGTGATCGGGTGGTGGCGGTGATCAAGGCCACCCTGGTGTCGCTGTACCCGTCGTCGGCCTGAGCATCGGCCCACCGGAGGAGGGGACGGCGCCCGGAACGGCGCCAGCGGGTAGAGTCTGCCGCGTGCTCGGCTACGACGGTCCCAAGGAAGAATGCGGCGTGTTCGGTGTCTGGGCGCCCGAAGAGGACGTGGCCCAGCTGACGTTCTTCGGCCTGTTCGCGCTGCAGCACCGAGGCCAGGAGTCCGCCGGCATCGCGGTGAGCAACCTCCAGCGCATCATGGTTTACAAGGACATGGGCCTGGTCAGCCAGGTGTTCAATGAGGCCACGCTGAAGTCGCTTCCCGGCCGGCTGGCCATCGGTCACACCCGCTACTCGACGACGGGGGCCAGCGTCTGGCACAACGCGCAACCCACCTTCCGCGCCACGCACGCCGGTGGACTGGCCCTGGCCCACAACGGCAACCTCACCAATACCCACGAGCTCGAGGCGTGGTTGGCGGAGCTGGACCCCACCGAGCGGGTGCCGGAGAAGAAGACCATGGACTCCACCAACGACACGTCGCTGGTGACGGCTCTCATGGCCAGCTTCGGCGAGGAGCCCATCGAGCAGGTGGCGATGAAGGTCCTGCCCCGCCTGAAGGGCGCCTTCTGCCTCACCTTCATGACCGAACGCACGATCTTCGCGGCCCGAGACCCGCAGGGCATCAGGCCCCTGGTCCTCGGGCGTCTGTCCAACGGTTGGGTCGTCGCCTCCGAGACCGCGGCGCTGGACATCGTGGGCGCCAGCTTCGTGCGTGAGGTGGAGCCCGGCGAGTTCCTCGCCATCGACGAGCGCGGACTGCGGTCCGTGCGTTTCGCCGAGGCCAAGCCGAAGGGCTGCATCTTCGAGTACGTCTACCTCGCCCGCCCGGACACCACCATCGCCGGACACGGCGTGCACACGGTCCGGGTCCGGATCGGCCGGAAGCTCGCGGAGGAGTACCCCGTCGACGCTGACCTGGTGATCCCGGTGCCGGAGTCGGGCACGCCCTCGGCCATCGGCTACGCGGCTGCCTCGGGCATCCCCTACGGGCAGGGCCTGGTGAAGAACGCCTACGTGGGCCGCACCTTCATCCAACCCAGCCAGACCATCCGCCAGCTCGGCATCCGGCTGAAGCTCAACCCGCTGCGCGAGGTGATCGAGGGCAAGCGGCTCGTCGTCGTCGACGACTCCATCGTGCGGGGCAACACCCAGCGCGCCCTGGTACGGATGCTGCGCGAGGCCGGCGCCCGCGAGGTCCACGTGCGCATCTCGTCGCCGCCCGTGAAGTGGCCCTGCTTCTACGGCATCGACTTCGCCTCCCGGGCCGAGCTGATCGCGCCAGGCCTGACGGTGGAGGAGATCCGCCGCTCCCTCGGCGCAGATTCCCTTGGCTACATCTCGCTTGAAGGCCTGACGGAGGCCACCCACGTGCCCGCCGACAACCTGTGCCGTGCCTGCTTCGACGGGAACTATCCCGTCGCGATCCCGCCGGCCCAGGCCGAGCTGCTGAGACTCGAGGAGAGATAGTGGAGAAGAGTGCCTACGCCGCCGCCGGCGTCGACATCGAGGCGGGCGACCGCGCCGTCGAACTGATGAAGGCCCACGTGGGCCGCACCCGTCGGCCCGAGGTGTTGGGCGGTCTCGGCGGCTTCGCAGGGTTCTTCGACGCCTCGGCGCTGAAGGGGTACCAGCATCCGGTGCTGGCCACCTCCACCGACGGCGTGGGCACCAAGGTGGCCATCGCCCAGGCCCTGGACAAGCACGACACCATCGGCTTCGACCTCCTCGGCATGCTCGTCGACGACCTCGTGGTCTGCGGCGCCGAGCCGCTGTTCGTCACCGACTACATCGCCTGCGGCAAGGTGGTCCCGGAGCGGATCGCCGCGATCGTCAGCGGGATCGCGGACGCGTGTGTCGCGGCGGGCTGCTCCCTCATCGGAGGGGAGACGGCCGAGCACCCCGGCCTCCTCGAGCCGCACGAGTACGACATCGCCGGCGCGACGACGGGCGTGGTGGAGCGCTCTAAGATCCTCGGGCCCGAGCGGGTGCGCACGGGCGACGCGGTCATCGCCATGGCCTCGTCCGGTCTGCACTCCAACGGCTACTCACTGGTCCGCCACGTCCTGCTGAACCAGGCGGGCTGGGACCTCGGGCGCCACGTCGACGAGCTCGGCCGAACCCTCGGCGAGGAACTCCTGGAGCCGACGAAAATCTACGCGCTCGACGTGCTGGACCTCATCAACACCGTCGAGGTGCATGCCATGAGCCACATCACCGGCGGCGGGCTGGCCAACAACCTGGCCCGCGTCATCCCCAACGACATGGCCGCGGTGCTGCGCCGCTCCAGCTGGACCCCGCCCGCGATCTTCCAGATCGTGCAGACGGTGGGCGGGCTCAAGCAGGCCGACGTCGACGCCACCCTCAACATGGGCGTGGGCATGGTGGCCATCCTGCCTCAGCATGAGGTCGACGCGGCCCTGGCGGCGCTCGCCGCACGCGGTGTCCACGGGTGGGTGCTGGGCGAGATCCAGGCCTCCGAGGGGCCTGGCGAGGCGTTCCTCCTCTAGCGGGAGGAGCCCCACCGTCGTCGGCACGACGAGGGCTCGCTAGGGTGCCAGCCATGGGCACCATCGCAGAGACGCTCGCCAGCGTCATCCCCATCGTCCTGCTGATCGCGCTGGGCATCCTCCTACGCCGCCTTCGGGTGCTGGACGACGGCGTGGTCGAGGGCCTGAAGCGCCTCATCGTCAGCGTTGTGCTCCCTGCGGTGCTGTTCACCGCATTCCTGTCGATGGAGTTCCGGGCCGAATACCTGGCGCTCATCGTGATCATCCCCGTCGCCTGCGTCCTGCTGCTCGGCATGGGTGCCGTGGCGCGGCGCGCTCTGGGGGCGCCGCCCGTGGCCACCTTCCTGTTCACCGGGTTCGAGTTCGGCATGGTGGGGCTGGCGTTGTACGCGGCGGCCTACGGCCTGGGCAACGTGCCGACGGCGGCGATCGTCGGATTGGGGCACGAGTTCTTCATCTGGTTCATCTTCGTGACGCTCCTGAAGCGTCAGAGCGACGGGGCGGTGTCGCTGATCGAGACGCTTTCCTCGTTCGTGAAGTCGCCGGTCATCCTCGCGATCTTCGCCGGTCTGGTGCTCAACGCGCTCGGCGTGGCCGAACCGCTTGCGGCGAACCCGTTCTCGGCCGGGGTGCTGGGCGCGCTCGGCTACCTCGCCGCCGTGATCGTGCCCGTCATCCTGCTCATCGTGGGCTACGGGACCAGGCTGAGCCGCGCCGGAGTCCGGGAGGCGGCCCCGCTGGTGGCCGTCCGCTTCGTGGTGTGCCTGATCCTGGCGCTGGTCCTCTCCGAACTCGTCGTGGGTCGGTGGCTCGGCCTTGACCAGTTCGCCCAAGCGGCGGTCTTCATGCTGTTCATCCTTCCGCCGCCGTTCATCGTCCCGATCTTCCTGCCCGCCCACAGGCGCGACGAGGTGGCCTACTCCAACAACGTGTTGAGTCTGTATACGGTCGTCAGCGTGGTGACGTTCGTCGCCTACGTGTTCGCCACCGTCGGCTGAGGCCTGCCCCGCGGGTCGTGACGCGCGTTGCCCGATCAACCCTGCTGTCCGGTGCAGGGAGCCGTGACCCGAGGCCCGAGCGGCCGTTGTCCACGGTCTGCACGTCCTCCGGACTCGGAGGGTGGTTGGGTGGTGAGGCCGCCCGTGCCTCGGCTCCCGTCTCCCTGCACTGGCTTGGCCTGTGGTGTGGCCGGGTTCGGGTGTGGCCCGTCAGGGCGGCCCTGGCTTGAGTTCCTCGAGGCGGAGGGCAGTCAGGTGCTCGTCGGGTTTTGCACCGCTGCGCAGTGCCGCCCTGTCGTCCCCACCCTCGCGAAAGGGCCCGTCATCGCCTGTCTGTTGGGTGGATCTGGTGGCGACTACGAACCCAGATCTACCGATTTGGTAGCGGGCCCAGACGCGGGGTCCCTTTTCTCACCGACCGGAGCGAGGCCGTCGGGCGGTTGGGTTCATGGGCTCAGGGTGGTTTCGACGCGGGCTGCGCCGCTCCGCGGCATGCCCGGCTCAACCCGCGGGGGGCGGCTTCAGACGCCGGGGTCTTTGGTCGCAAAGTCGTAACCCCAGTGACAAACCGTGAGGTGCAGCGAGGGTGCGGGACGTCAGGGCGGCACTGCGTAGCGGTGCTCAACCCGACGATCACCCGGCTGGCTCCCGCCTCAGCAGGCTGTTGCCAGGGCCGCCCTGACGGGCCACACCCCAACCTGGCCACGCCACAGCAGAAGGCGGCGGGGAACCGGGATCCGCTGCACGGGCGGCCCTCAGAGGCGCCGCAGGCCCCGACCACCCGGTGGTGTCTGGCGACGAGGGGACCCGGCCACCGCGGGCCGCCCGTGCAGCGGAACCCGGATCCCCGCACCCAGACGGTGGACCAAGGCGAGGCGGACCAGGGCGAGGCGGACCCGGGCGAGTGGGTTAAGTCCGAGGGAAGGTCACTATACGACCCTTCGAGACGCTCCACGGTCGCTACGCGACGCGGAGCTCCTCAGGGACCGAGGATGGCGCGGAGCTCCTCAGGGAGCGAAGATGGCCCGGCGGGCGGTCAGGCGCGGAGCCAGACGGTGGTCTCGCCCGGAAGCTCGTCTCCCCACGGGCCCGAGGCGACCAGAATCTCTCCCTCGGGCAGCTGAACCGGATCCTTGCCGAAGTTCGACACCACCTCCCAGCCGCCCGACCGCCGGAACCGCAGCACCTCGTCGTAGTCGGTCGGGATCCACACCATGGACTCGTCTGTCTGCAGCTCCCGCCGCAGCTGCGCCGCCCGTCGGTACATCGACAGCGTCGAGCCCGGATCCTCGGACTCCGCCTCGACGGAGTAGTGCCCGAACCACAGCGGCTGCGGCAGGTGCGAGCCGTCGTCGCCGAAGCCGAACGACGACCCGGACCGCGTCCACGGCAGCGGCACCCGGCAGCCGTCGCGGCCCACCTCCAGCTCACGGTTGCGGAAGAACGACGGGTCGGCGCGCAGCGAGTCGGGAATCTCCGCGACCTCCTGGAGGCCGAGCTCCTCGCCCTGATAGAGGTACGCCGAGCCGGGCAGCGCCATGAGAAGCAGCGTCGCCGCGCGCGCCCGGCGAAGGCCAGTGGCCGCGTCGAGAAGGACAGGGTCCCCTCCGGCCAACAGCCAGTCGCCGCCGTGCTTGCGCAGCGGCGTCCCGTCGGGGTTCGTCCCCGGGAACGGGGTGCCGTAGCGGCTGGCTGACCGGATCGTGTCGTGGTTGTTGAGCACCCAGGTGACCGACGAGCCGGACACGGCCGCGACACCCAGGCACTCGTCGATGATCCGGTGGAAGGTTGCCGCGTCGTAGTTGGCGAGCTGGAGGTCGAAGAAGAACGACTGCCCCAGCGTGGACGGGCTCGCGTAGAGCGGCACGCGTGACGAGTGCACCGCGGCTTCCGCGACCGCCGTGCGCGGCGGGTCGTAGGAGTTGAACACCCCGCGCCACTCGGCGTAGATCTCCTGGAGTTCGTCGCGGTCCCACGTGGGATGGCTGCCGTCCCTCGGGTGGGCCTCGAGCTCGGCCTGCGTGGGCAGCGGCTCCGTCAGGTCCTTGGCGAGCATGTGGGCGGCGTCCACGCGGAAGCCGTCGACGCCGCGATCGGCCCAGAAGCGCAGGATGCTGAGGAACTCCTCCCGGACCTCATCGCTGGCCCAGTTCAGATCCGGCTGCTCGACGGCGAAGGTGTGGAGATACCACTGTCCGTCGGCCACCTGCTCCCAGGCGCTGCCACCGAAGATCGAGACCCAGTCCGTGGGCGGCTCGGAGCCGTCCGGGCCGGTGCCGTCGCGGAAGATGTAGCGCTCCCGCTCGGCCGATCCGGGGCCCGCCGCGATCGCCTGCTGGAACCAGTCGTGCAGGTTCGAGGTGTGGTTCGGCACGATGTCGATGAGGATCCGGATGCCACGCGCGTGCAGCCCGGCGGCGAGCTCGTCGAAGTCATCGAGGGTGCCGATGCGCGGGTCGATTCCGCGGTAGTCGATGACGTCGTAGCCGCCGTCGGCGAGGGCGGAGGGATAGAAGGGGCTCAGCCACACCGCGTCGATGCCGAGGCCGGAGAGGTAGTCGAGCCGCGACGCTATGCCGCGCAGGTCGCCGATGCCGTCGGCGTTGCTGTCGGCGAAGCTGCGGGGGTAGATCTGGTAGACGAGGGCTTGGCGCCACCATTGGGCGCTCTGGTCGGAGACCAGGGTCGCCTGGTCCGTGATGTCCTGCATGGGGGAAGGTCCTACAGTGGTGAGGGTCAGCGGGTGGCCAGGCGGAGGATTCGGGACTCCCACGGCGCGAGCGACGAGGGGTCGGCGGCATCGTGGGTGGCCAGGATCAATTTGGCGCCGTCCAGGCTGGGGAGGGCGTCGAGCGGGAGTTCCGCCGAGGTCGACGAACAGTTGGCGAGGACGAGCAGTGTGGTGTCACCCAGGGTGCGGGTGAACACCCAGAGCTGCTCGTGGTCGGGCAGCAGGAGCTCGAAGCGGCCCTCGCGGACCACCTCGTCGGTGTGTCGAAGCGCGATCAGACTCTGGAAGTGGGCGAACACCGACGCGGGGTCGAGGCGGGCCGCCTCGGCGTTGATGTCGCGGTAGTTGGGGTTGGCCGGCAGCCAGGGCACGCCGGTGGTGAAGCCCGCGTGCGGGCCGTCGTTCCACTGGACGGGGGTGCGTGCATGGTCGCGGCTCTTCGCGGCCAGCGAGCGGAGGATCTCGGCCTCGGCGGTGCCCATGGCCGTGGCCAGGGTGTGGTGGTTCAGCGATTCGACGTCGACGTAGTGCCCGATCTCCGTGAAGGGGGAGTTCGTCATGCCGAGTTCTTCACCCTGGTACACGTACGGGGTGCCCTTGTGCAGGTGCAGGACGGTGGCCAGCGTCTTGGCGGAGTTGACGCGGTGCTCGGGGGAGTCGTCGCCGAAGCGGGACACTGCCCGCGGCTGGTCGTGGTTGTCGAGGTACAGCGAATTCCAGCCCGATTCCGCCAGACCGTACTGCCACTGGGCAAGGTTGCCCTTCAGCGCGGGCAGGGGCAGTGCCATCAGGTCCCACTTGCTACCGGAGGCCTGGTCGAGGCTGACATGCTCGAACGTGAAGACCATGTTCAGCTCCCGCCGGGCAGGGTCCGTGACCCGCCGGGCCAACTCAACGGTCGCGCCGGGCATCTCGCCGACGGTGAGCAGATTCTGGTCGTCGAGGCCCACCTCGCGGTTCATTTCGGCGAGGAACTCGTCGAGACGGGGACCGTTGGCGATCTGGCGGAAGTCCGCCGAGCCGGGCTCGATCGGGCCGCCGGAGGCGAGGTCGTGTGGCTTGGAGATGAGGTTGATCACGTCCATCCGGAAGCCGTCGACTCCGCGGTCCACCCACCACCGCATCATGTCGTAGACGGCTTCGCGAACCTCGGGGTTCTCCCAGTTGAGGTCCGGCTGCCCGGGGCTGAACATGCTCAGGTAGTACTGGCCGCTGGCCGGGTCGAACGTCCAGGCCGACGGCGCGAAGGCCGCGGCGCTGTCGTCGGGCTCGGCGCCAGGCGTGCCGGGCTCGTGTCCGGGACGGGCGGGGCGCCAGTAGTACCAGCTCCGCTTGGGGGAGGCCGGGTCGCGGGACTCGACGAACCACGGGTGCTGGTCCGAGGTGTGGTTGACCACCAGGTCCATGACCAGCTTGATCCCGCGCCAGTGAGCCTGGGCGAGGAGCTCGTCGAGGTCCGCGAGGGTTCCGAACAGGGGATCGATGTCGCGGTAGTCGCTGATGTCGTAGCCGTTGTCCACCTGCGGCGAGCGGTAGACGGGCGACAGCCAGATGACGTCGACCCCGAGCTCGGCCAGGTGGTCGAGGCGGCTGGTGATGCCTGGGATGTCGCCGATGCCGTCGCCGTTGGAGTCCTGGAACGAGCGGGGGTAGACCTGGTAGACCACCGCGGAGCGCCACCAGCCGTCCGGGCGGGAAGCTGGGGCGGTCTGATGGCGTTCTGCGGTCATGGTTCTCCTTGGTGCGGTTGGTGGTGGGTCGGATGACTACTTGATGGCGCCCTGCGTCAGGCCGGACATCACCCAGCGCTGCGCGAACAGGTAGACGACGATAGCCGGGGCCATGGCCATCAGGTACGACGCGAAGCTCACGTTGTAGCTGTTGCTGAACTGGGTCTGGAAGATGTTGTTGACCACGGGGATCGTCTGCCATTCGGGTTGGGAGATGATCAGCGAGGGCATCATGAAGTCGTTCCAGGAGCTGAGGAAGGCGAAGATGCCCACCGTGGCCGCCATGGGCGACAGCAGGGGGAAGATCAGCTTCCAGAACACCTGCCAGGTGCTCGCGCCGTCCATGCGCATGGACTCCTCGAGCTCCAGCGGGATGGAGCGGAGGAAGGTGCTGAACAGCAGGGTGTTGAA
Organism: Tessaracoccus sp. MC1679; assembly: GCF_014164775.1. GTDB lineage: Bacteria > Actinomycetota > Actinomycetes > Propionibacteriales > Propionibacteriaceae > Arachnia. Next base: position 73,651 of record NZ_JACJGB010000002.1, on the reverse strand, counting down.
CGCCAGCCCGAACACGATGTGGAGAATCGCGACCCCGAAGTAGTTGTCCAACCCCAGCAGGCCGGTGAGCCGCACCTGCGGCAGCGCGACCACCGGGAACGGGATGAACATGGCGGCGAGCAGGTAGTAGAAGGAGTACTTGAAGGGCTTCCGGTCCCAGTTGCGCACGATGGCGTAGGCGGCCATCGACGACACGAGGATGGCACCGGCCACGGCCACCAGGGTCACGATCAGGGAGACGAGGAAGGCCCGGGGGAAGTTGGTCAGGCTCCACGCCTCGACGAACCCGCTGAAACTCCATGGGTTGGGGAGGCTGAACGCGTTCAGGTCGGTGGACTGCTGGGTGGTCTTGAAAGCCATCGAGATGGTCACGTAGAGCGGCACGAGGACGGTGACTGCGGCGAGGATCAGCAGGATGGTGGCGGTCCAGTTGACCTTCTCCTGGCCGACCCGCCCGCGGCGCGACGCCGCAGTGGGGGCCGGGACGCCGACGGCGACGGTGGCGAGTGGGGTGCTCATGACCCGGACCTTCCCTGGGTGAGGCGCAGCTGCAGCAGCGCGATGACGATGGTGATGACGAAGAAGACGGCGGCGTTGGCCATCTGGTAGGCGTAGTCTCCGCCGCTGAAGCCGGCGAAGATGGTGAACGCGACGCTGCGGGTGGCGGTGCCGGGGCCGCCCTGGGTCAGGCCGACGATCTGGTCGTAGACAGCCAGGTAGCCCTTGAAGCCGAGGATCATGTTGATGCCCACGTAGCCGGCCACCAGCGGCAGCGTGATGTGCCACAGGTTCTTCGCCGGGGTGGCACCGTCGATCGAGCTGGCCTCGTACACCTCACCGGGGACCGTCATGAGGCCCGCGATGTAGATCAGCATGGCGCTGGGCACCGAGCCCCAGGTGGTGACCAGGACGATGGCGAACCACGCCCAGTCCGGGTTGGCCAGCAGGCTCGTCGAGAGGCCGTCGATCCCCAGTGCCGCACCGATCTGCGGCAGCGAGTTGTTGAACAGGAAGCGGAAGACGAACGAGTAGATGATGGCCGAGATCACCATGGGGATGACGAAGACGGTGCGCAGCGGGTTGGTGAACTTGATCTTCGAGGTGAGCCCGAGGGCCAGGAAGAAGGCGATGACGTTGACCAGGATGACGGTGACGGCGGCGAACAGGAGGGTGAAGCCGTAGGACGAGAGGATGTTCTCGTCGCGGAAGAGGGCCACGTAGTTGCGGAAGCCGATCCACTCGAAGTCGCCGAAGCCCATCGAGTTGGTGAAGCTCATCGTGATGCCCTCGACGGCTGGGTAGGCGATCATCAGGGTGAACACCGCGACGGCGGGCACCAGGAAGAACCAGTAGACGGGTTCGACGGGGCGTCTCGGCCCTGTCTTCGCTGCGGGCGCGCTGGCCCTGGACGGGGTTGACATGCGTGTGACTCCTTTGTCTCAGGCGCGGAAGGCGAGCCGGGCCCAGTCGCGGTCCAGCTGCGCGAGCAGCGGTTCCGGCTCAGCCCCGAGGGCGATCGACTGGAAGTAGTTGGGGGCGGGGATGTTGTTGGGGATGAACTGCGACGGGCCCATGTAGAACCGGCCGCTGTCGTAGTACTCCTGCATACCGATGATCCGCTCGTCAGTGACCGGGGGAGCGTTCTTCGTGGTGCCGAAGCCCAGGAACTCGGCGTTGTAGGGGTCCTGGATCTCCGGCTTCATGAGGTGCTGGAGGAGGGCTCGCGCGCCCTCCTGCCCGTCGGCCACCTCGGGCACCCAGAGCGCCAGGTCGATGTTGACGCGGACCTTGAGGTCCTCGGGGTTGTCGGTCGCGGGGAGGGGGAACGTGCCGAGGTCCAGGTCGTTGCCCACCTTCTCGAACTCGCCGAAGGCCCAGGGGCCCTGGAAGATCATCGCTGCGGCGCCGTTGGCGAAGGCGGTGTTGCCGTCGCCGTATCCGCGGCTCCCCGCGTCGTCATTGATGTATCCGGTGAGCTGGACCATCTTCTGCACCGGCTCGAGCATGGTCTTCTGGAAGGACACCTCGGAGTCGGGGCCGACGTCGGCGCCGATCTCGTTCATCTTCCGGTAGAACTCGGCGATGTCGACCATGCCGCCGGCCGGGTAGTCGAACCAGCCCTGCATGATGGTCCACGGGTCCATGAACGTGGCGTAGAACGGGGTGACCCCTGCGGCGGTGAGCTTCTCGCACACGTCGATGAGCGCATCCCAGGTGGTGGGCACCTCGACGCCGTTGTCGGCGAAGATGCGCTTGTTGTAGATCACGGACGCAGCCATCGCGGAGTAGGGGAGCACGCTGGTGCGATCCTCGTACTGCGGGTAGGACTTCGACAGCTCGATGATGTCCTCGCGGATGGTGGCGGCCTCCGGCAGGTCCGAGAGGTCCGAGAGCGCACCGCGCTCCATGAACCTGGCCATCTCCAGGTTGTAGTTGAGCATCCCGAGGTCCGGCGGGTTGCTGCGCACGAAGCTCGCCGAGAGGTTCGTCGAGATGTCGTGCAGGATCCGGAACTGGTCCTGGGAGGCGGTGAAGTCGGCAGCCAGCTGGCGGAAGTAGGGCACCGCCTCCGGCTTGGACTGGTGGAACAGGATGGTCTGCTGCCCGCCAGAGGAGCAGCCGGTCACCAACGGGATGGTGCTGGCGGCTCCCACCGCCGCGAGGGCCTTGAGGAAGGTGCGCCGAGGCGGCGCCCAGGAGGCGGGGGCCAGCCCTGGGGGAGGCGTCGGTGAGGGTTGAGGCACGTCGTTGTCCCTTCGTCGTCGGTGACTGATTTGTTTTCGAGCAATAGATTTAACTATCGAAGAAAGTCATCTGGGTCTAGGATGCATCACGGTTGAGGGATCGTCAAGGGGGGTGCGGAAAGTGGGTGTGGCCGAGCGCCAGACGCGCCACCGCGCGAGCACAGAGGCGGTCCTCGACCACGCGTGGGACTCCGGCGCCTTCGGGGCGGACCACGTCATTTCCGCCCTCGGAATGACCCGATCCACGGCACTCTCCGCGCTCGATGAGCTGATCGACGTCGGCCTGATCGAGGAGCTGACGAGCTCCGCGGGGCCCGCCCAGCGGCTGGGAAGGCCTGCCCGACGATTCGAGCTGCGAGGCGAGGCCGGACTGATCGTGGGCCTCGACGCCGGCGGCCGACGCTTCTCCGCGATAGCCGCCGATCTGAGCGGCCGGATCCTCGCGCGCGAACACCTCGACCTCACCAGCTTCTTCGAGCTGGAGGCTCCGGACCCGGCCACCCGGCACACCGCGGCCCTCCGGGCCATCGACGCGGTGCTCGCCGCTGCCGGGGGTAGCCGAGATGAGGTGATCGCCGTCGGGGTGGGCGTGCCTGCCCCGGTCGACGGCCAGGGGGCCTCGCCCACGCACACGTCCGGCTTCTGGAGCTATATGAACGCAGGCCTCCGTGAGGCGCTGAGTGGGGAGTTCCCTGTCGTGCGTGTCGAGAACGACGCTTCCCTCGCCGCTGTCGCTGAGGGGTCCCTGGGCGAGGCGCAGGGGCGCGAGCACTACGTCGCGATGCTGTCGGGGCTTCGCCTGGGCTCGGGCGTGGTCCTGGAGGGGCGATTGGTGCGCGGCGCGCACGGCGGCGTCGGGGAGCTCGAGGCACTTGCCTATGTGCCCGGTGTCGGCGGCACCTGGGGTCTCGGCTATCTGGCGGAGCAGTGGCTGAGGGCGCAGCTCGGCATGGGCGCGATTCCTGCTGACCACCCTTGGGCCGCCCTGAGTGGGGGCGCCGTCACCGGCGAGGCGGTCCTCTCTCGCGCGCGGCTGGCGGACCCTGTGGCGCGGCCGCTGGTGGAGGAGCTGGGGGGCACGCTCGGGCGGATCTGCACAGTGGTGTCGCGGTTCTTCGATCCCGAGGTCATCGTCGTGTGCGGGGCCATCGCGGGCACGCTGGGCGAGGTGATCGAGATCGCCGTCGCGCACATGGCAGGCGAGCTGGAGCTGCCGCCGCCCGGCATCGTCGCCTCGGGGCTCGGGGGAGACGTCGTGTCGCTGGGGGCGTTGTCAGCCGCCCGCGAATCGGCCCGCCAGGTCGTTCTCCCGTTGCTGACCGCGCGCCGCCTCGCCGCCCGCACCCCCGCAGTTGATTAACCAAGATAATGAACTAGGCTAAGCAGTTCCCGCGAAAGGACTGCATGCCGGACTACGACCCAGATCTTCTCAGCCTCGCCAACGACGTGCGCGTCGCGTGTCAGCGCATCTCCCGCCGGGTGCGGTTCGAGAGCACCAGCGACGTCGCGCCGCACCAGTTCTCGGTGCTCGTGTTCCTGCACTTCACCGGGCCCCAGACGCCGACGCAGCTGGCGGCCCGCGATGCGGTGAGCACGCCGTCGATGACGCGGACCGTGAACTGCCTTGCTGACAAGGGGCTCGTCGAGCGATCACCGCACCCGCAGGACGGCCGGCAGATCCTTGTGTCGCTCACCGACGAGGGGCGGCGGGTGGTTGAGCAGACCATCGCCAGCCGCGACACCTGGATGCTCGCCCACATCGCCACCCTGTCGCCCGAGCGGCTGGACCTGCTCCGTCGGGCGGCGGACATCCTGATGGAGGTGTCGCATGCGGAGTGACCGGGGGCGCATGTTCGCCTCGTTCGCCGTGCGCAACTACCGCGTGTTCTTCGCCGGGGCCCTGATCAGCAACATCGGAACCTGGGTTCAGCGCGTGGGTCAGGACTGGCTGGTCCTCACCGAGCTGACCGACGGCTCGAGCGCCGCGCTGGGCATGGTCACGGCGCTGCAGTTCCTGGCCATCCCGATCCTCGCCCCCTATGCCGGCGCGTTGGCGGACCGCCTCCCCAAGCGACGCCTGCTTCTGGTGACCCAGGTCCTCCTCGGGATCACGGCGCTGGCGTTGTGGGCCGTGGTGGCGCTGGGCGTGGTGCAGCTGTGGCACGTGTTCGTCTTCGCCTTCCTCCAGGGCGTCATCACCGCGTTCGACAACCCGGCGCGGCAGTCGTTCGTCTCCGAGCTGGTCGCCCCCGAACTCCTCCCCAATGCGGTGGGGTTGAACTCGACCTCATTCAACGGGGCCCGCCTCGTCGGCCCCGGAGCCGCCGGCCTCCTCATCGCCGCATTTGGTGTGGGCCCGACGCTGCTGATCAACGCGCTCAGCTTCGGGGCCATGCTGGCCGCGGTGGTGGCGCTCCGCCCCGGCGAGCTTCGCCCCTCCAGGCGGGTCAAGGCGAGGGGTGCCACCGTCGACGGTCTGCGCTATCTCCGCGACCGTCCGGACCTCGTGGTCCTCATGGTGATCGTGTTCGCCCTCGGCACCTTCGGCATGAACTTCCAGATCTACAACGCCACCATGGCCACTGAGGTGTTCGGAAAGGGGGCCCAGGAGTACGGGCTGCTCGGCACCGTCATGGCGATCGGCACGCTCGGCGCCGCGCTCGTCGCCACCCGGCGCACGCAGCCGGGCCTCCGCACGGTCCTGCTCGCGCTGGGCGCCTTCGCCGTCAGCACGGCCCTGCTGTCGGCAGCCCCCACTTTCGCCGTCTACGCCGTTCTCCTGGTGCCCTGCGGATTCTTCGCGCTCACCGTGATGACGACGGCGAACGCCGCGGTGCAACTCGGGACGGCACCGGAGTACCGGGGTCGCGTGATGGCCGTCTATGTGGCCATCTTCACGGGCGGAACACCGCTCGGCGCCCCGGTGATCGGCTGGCTCGGCGAGCTCTGGGGGCCCCGCGCCATGGTGCTCACCGGCGCGGTGGCCACCGGGATGGCAGCCCTGGCGGTGCTCGGCTACCTGGTGACGCACGACGGTGTCCGGCTCGCGATCGAGCGGGGGTGGCCGCTCCGGCTGCGCGTGTGGACCGCGCAGCGCGAGCCGCAGCCCGTGGGTCGCTGACGGGATAATTGACAGTTCAACTAAGACGGGCTAGTCTGGTTTCACGTTCAACGACCTACCGCACGCCGCCACGAGGAGACGCCCATGACCGCCACCGCCCTGAACCAGCTCGCCGGGACCTACACCATCGACCCCAGCCACACCGAAATCGGCTTCACCGCCCGCCACGCCATGGTGACCAAGGTCCGTGGCGCCTTCACCGACTTCTCCGGCACCGCCTCGACGGGCGCCGGCCTGAGCTCCCCGGCCCTCGACATGACCATCAACGCCGCGTCGGTCTCGACGGGAAGCGCGGACCGCGACGGACACCTTGTCTCCGCGGACTTCTTCGACGTCGAGCAGTACCCCACCATCCGCTTCGCCTCCTCCAGCGTCACCGCCCCTGCTGACGACACGCTGCGCGTCGAGGGCGACCTCACCATCAAGGACGTCACGCGCCCGGTGGTCATCGACTTCGACTACGACGGCGTGGCCACGGACCCGTTCGGCAACGAGCGCGTCGGGCTCTCCGGCTCGGTCATGGTCAACCGCAAGGACTTCGGCCTGGTGTGGAACGCGGCGCTGGAGACCGGTGGCGTCCTCGTCTCCGAGAATGTGAACCTGGTCTTCGAGGTGTCCGCCATCAAGGACCCCGAGGCGTCCGCCGAGGCGGTCGCCGACGAGACTGTCGCGGTGGAGCCGGCCCCGGCCCCGGCCGCCCCAGCCACCGAGCAGGCGGCCCCCGCAGCTCAGGCTGGCTTCGCGGGTTGGCTCAAGAGGCTCTTCGCCTGAGCGGTCAAACCACCTCACGCTCATGACGCGACAGGCGCCGCCCACATCGGGCGGCGCCTGTCGCCTATGTGTCGAGGGCCTCAGCAGAGGGCGTCGATGATCTCGTTCAGGGTCTGCGACGGGCGCATCACCGCGACCGTCTTCGCCTCGTCGGGGCGGTAGTAGCCCCCGATGTCGGCGGGCTTGCCCTGCACGGCCAACAGCTCCTCGACGATGACGCTCTCGTTCGAGGCCAACGCCTCCGCCACCGGTGCGAACACCCCCGCCAACTCGGCGTCGTCGGTCTGGGCGGCCAACTCCTGGGCCCAGTACATCGCCAGGTAGAAGTGCGATCCGCGGTTGTCGATGCCGCCGAGCTTCCTCGTGGGCGACTTGTCCTGGTCCAGGAAGGTGCCCGTGGCGCGGTCCAGCGTGGAGGCCAGGATCCCGGCGCGCGCGTTGCCCTCCGTCTGGGCGAGGTGCTCGAACGACGCGGCCAGTGCCAGGAATTCGCCGAGCGAGTCCCACCGGAGGTAGTCCTCGGCGACGAGCTGCTGCACGTGCTTCGGGGCGGACCCACCGGCGCCGGTCTCGAACAGGCCTCCGCCGGCCATCAGCGGCACCACCGACAGCATCTTGGCGGAGGTGCCCAGCTCGAGGATGGGGAACAGGTCCGTGAGGTAGTCGCGGAGCACGTTGCCGGTCACGGAGATGGTGTTCTCACCCTTGCGGAGGCGTTCGACCGTGAACTTCGTGGCCTCCACGGGGCTCATGATCTCGATCTGGAGCCCGTCGGTGTCGTGATCTGCGAGGTAGGCGCGCACCTTCTCGATGAGCTGACGGTCGTGCGCCCGCTCCGTGTCCAGCCAGAAGACCGCCGGCCATCCGGTGAGGCGGGCGCGGGTCACAGCCAGCTTCACCCAGTCCTGGATGGGGGCGTCCTTGGTCTGGCAGGCCCGCCAGATGTCACCGGCCGCGACCGTGTGGCTCATCAGTACCGTGCCGGACTGGTCCACGACCTCGACCACGCCGTCCGACGCGATCTCGAAGGTCTTGTCGTGCGAGCCGTACTCCTCGGCCTTCTGCGCCATCAGACCGACGTTGGGCACGGTGCCCATGGTGCGCGGATCGAAGGCGCCGTGGGCCTGGCAGTCCTCGATCACGGCCTGGTACACACCAGCGTAGGACGAGTCCGGGAGGACGGCCAGCGTGTCGGCCTCCCCGCCGTCGGGGCCCCACATGTGGCCCGACTGCCGGATCATGGCGGGCATCGATGCGTCGACGATGACATCGGAGGGAACATGCAGGTTGGTGATGCCCTTGTCCGAGTTCACCATGGCCAGCGTCGGTCCGTCGGCAAGGCCCTTCTCGAACGCTGCCCTGATCTCGGCCCCGTTCGGAAGCGCGTCCAGCCCTGCGAGGATGGCGCCGAGCCCGTCGTTGGGGGACAGGCCCGCCGCGGCGAGGTCCGCGCCGTAGCGCTCGAACACGTCGGGGAAGAACGCCCGGATGACGTGGCCGAAAATGATGGGGTCCGAGACCTTCATCATGGTGGCCTTGAGGTGGATGGAGAACAGCACCCCCGATTCCTTGGCAGCGGCCACCTGGGTGCGCAGGAACTCATCCAGCGCCGCGGCCCGCATGACGGTGGCGTCGATGACCTCGCCGGCGAGCACGGACAGGCCGCTCTTGAGCACGGTCTCCGTGCCGTCGCTGGCGCGGTGCCGGATGGTGAGGGTGTCTGCCGACGGGAGGACCACGGCCTGCTCGTTGTGGCGGAAGTCGTCGGAGTCCATGGTGACGACGGCGGTCCGGGACTCGGAGGTCCAGGCGCCCATGCGGTGAGGGTTCTTCTTGGCGTAGTTCTTCACCGATTCCGGCGCGCGGCGGTCCGAGTTCCCCTCGCGCAGCACGGGGTTGACCGCCGAGCCCATCACCCGGTCGTAGTGGGCGCGGACGTCGCGGTCCGCGTCGCTCTGGGGGTCCTCGGGGTAGTCCGGCAGCTGGAAGCCCTGGGACTGCAACTCGGCCACGGCGGTCTTGAGCTGCGGCACGGAGGCCGACACGTTGGGCAGCTTGATGATGTTGGCCTCTGGTGACTTCGCCAGCTCGCCGAGCTCAGTCAGGGCGTCGTCGACCCGCTGGTCCTCGGGGAGGGTGTCGTTGAATTGGGCGAGGATCCGCCCCGCCAGTGAGATGTCGCGGGTCTCCACATCCACACCGGCCTGGCCGGCGAAGGCGTTGATGATGGGGAGGAACGAGTAGGTGGCGAGCAGCGGGGCCTCGTCGGTGAGGGTGTAGATGATCTTGCCCATGTTGCGATGAACTCCTCGAGGGTTGGATGCCTCAGCCTATCGCTGCCGGGGATGCGTTCGACGGCGGCGAACGCCGCTGCCCAGCGACAGTGCGCTCTTTGGAGGAACCCGCCGGATTGGGTAGCCTGTACCCCACGAGTATCTGACAGATTCCGCGGCCAACCCGCGATGGACAAAGCAAGGGGGTCGACCCGATATGGGGCGCGGCCGTGCAAAGGCGAAGCAGACTAGGGTGGCCCGCGATCTGAAGTATCGCTCGGTGTCCACCGATTTCACGTCCCTGGAGCGCGAGCTCAGGGGCGATGCTGTCGTCGACGAGACCAACAACGACATCCCCGAGGCCTACGCAGAGACGACGGGCGAGGACGACGACTACGACGACGATCAGTTCGAGCGCCACACCTCCTGAGGCTCCGCACCCGTGGGTGCCGGACACCGAGCTGCCTGGTTACGAGCAGCTGGTCATTCCTCTGCCGGAGGAGCCGACGTACGCCCTTGAGCCTGAGGGCAGTCTCGTTGCCACGCTCGTGCGGCGCAACGCACCCACGGGTCGTCGCGCCGTCCTGTATCTCCACGGCTGGAATGACTACTTCTTCCAGGCCCACCTGGCTGACGAGATGGCCGGCCAGGGCTACGACTTCTACGCCGTGGATCTTCGCCGCTACGGCCGGTCGCTGCGCGGCAAGCAGTTGGCCGGCTACATCGTTCACCTGACGGACTACTTCCACGAGCTTGACCGGGCTCTCGCCATCCTCGTCGACGAGGGGCACGACGACATCGTGCTGATGGGCCACTCGACGGGCGGCCTCATCGCCTCCCTCTGGGCGGACCAGCGCCCGGGCGTGTTCTCGGCGCTGATCCTCAACGCGCCCTGGCTGGAACTGCAGGCCAACTCCCTGCTGCGCCCAGCCACCCAGCCGATGTTCAGCGCTGCCCGCGCCGTCGTGGCCACCACGGCCCTGCCGCAGATGGACACCGGCTTCTACCGCCGAACCATCTCGAAGGCGGAGGAGGGCGAGTGGGCGTACAACGCGAACCTCAAGGGTGACCCGGCGTTCCTGATCCGGGTGGGGTGGATGGCGGCCATCCTCGAGGGGCACGCGAGCGTCGCCGCCGGCCTCTCCATCGACTGCCCCGTGCTGGTGGCCGTCTCCGGGCGAAGCGACTTCCGGCGGGTGTGGGCCGAAGAGTTCCGCCTGGCGGACGTCGTGCTGGACGTGGACCGGATCGCGGACCGCGCCCCCCAGTTGGGCAACTTCGTCGTCATTGCCCGGATCCCGGATGCGGTCCATGACCTGGTTCTGTCAGGGGCCGACGTTCGGGCGAAGGTGTTCGCGGAGTACTCGCGCTTCCTGCGCTGCTACGCCCGCTGATCTCGCCGCAGGTTCTGCCAAACTCGGCATCTACTACTACGCGTAGCACTACTATGCGTCGTAGGAGTGATTGCCTTGACCGCGAAGACCGGCGTCCGCGCCTGGATGACGAAGCCGCGGCTGCTCATCGCAGCAGCGGTGTTCGTCGTGGGTTCGCTCATCGGCGTCGGCCTGTTCACCTTCGTGTACGCCCGCGGCATCTCCTACCTCGGCAACGACCCGGCATCCTGCGTCAACTGCCACGTGATGGAGCGCCAGTACGACGCCTGGCTGGCGGGTAGCCACACCAATGTGGCGACGTGCAACGACTGCCACGCTCCCCACGACAACCTCGTCAACAAGTACTACGTCAAGGCCGACAACGGGTTCTGGCACGGGTTGAAGTTCACCACCGGCTGGTACCCCGAGAACATCGAGATCCGTGATTCCAACCGGGCGGTGACGAACGAGGCGTGCCTCTACTGCCACTCGGATTTCACGAGCGATATGCGAATGACAGCCGGCAGCGAGCAGGTCAACTGCACCCGTTGCCACGTCGACGTCGGGCACAGGAGCAGGTGAGGCACATGACTACCACCGAAGAACCCCAGGCAACGCCGGAGAAGAGGAAGCGCAACCGCTGGATCGGCATCCTCATCGTGGCGATAGCGATCACCGCCGTCGTCACGGCGGGCATTACCGCGCTGCTGGCGAACGTCATCGAGCGCATGGGTGAGGCCAGCGACTCGTTCACGAAGGTGGTCGAACTCGACGATACCGTCGTGGACCCGGCTGTCTGGGGGCAGAACTTCCCCGCCCAGTACCAGTCCTACCTGGAGACGCAGCAGATGGGGGGAACCACCCACGCGGGTTCGGTCGAGCAGGAGCGCACGCCCACCGCGACCGATCCGCGGACCATCGTGTCCACCAGCAGGCTGGAGGAGGATCCGCGGCTCACGGACATGTGGGCCGGCTACCCGTTCTCCGTGGACTACCGCCACGCCCGCGGGCACGAGTACATGCTCGAGGACCAGCGCTACACCCTGCGGGTCACCGAGTTCGACCAGCCCGGCACCTGCCTCAACTGCCACGCCTCCACCGTCGCGCTCATGGACGAGCTCGGCGACGGCGATCGCGAGGCCGGTTTCACGGCGATGAACCAGATGTCCTACGCGGATGTCACCCAGCTCGTCGAGCACCCCGTGGCCTGCATCGACTGCCACGACCCCGAGACCATGGAACTGCGGATAACCCGCCCGGCGTTCGAGAAGGGGATCGCGGCGCTCAAGGCCAGCGAGGGTGTGGAGGACTACGACGTCAACCGTGACGCCACGCGTCAGGAGATGCGCAGCTTCGTGTGCGGCCAATGCCACGTGGAGTACTACTTCGAGAAGGACACCAAGGAGCTGACGTTCCCCTGGACCAAGGGCCTGGACATCGACCAGATCTGGGAGTACTACCTGAAGGACGGTCACAAGGACTTTGAGCACGCCACCACGGGAGCCCAGGTAGTCAAGGCGCAGCACCCCGAGTTCGACATCTTCTGGTCCAATTCGGTGCATGCGGCCAACGGCGTCAGCTGCGCCGACTGCCACATGCCCTACGAGGCTGAAGGCGCGAGGAAGGTCACCGACCATCACATCCAGTCGCCGCTACTGGCCGTGAACTCCTCCTGCATGACCTGCCACCACACCAGCGAGGAGGAGATGACCGAGCGCGTTGTGGGCATCCAGGATGAGTTCATCGGCACCCGCGACGTGGCCTTCGACTCGCTCGTGGCGCTGATCCGGGCACTGGAGACGGCGCAGACGGACGGCACCCCGGCGGAGGCGATCGAGCAGGCACGCGAGTTCCAGAACAAGGCGAGCTTCTACCTGGATTACGTGTACTCCGAGAACTCCTACGGGTTCCACGCGCCGGCCTACATCCAGCGGATCCTCGCGGATTCGCTCGACGCGTCGCGCAAGGGTCAGCTGGTCCTCAGCGGCGTCGACGTCACCACTCTGGAGCCCTCCGACATCAGCGCGGAGAACGAGAAGAAGTCCGAGGAACGTGGAGCCTGACACCAGCGCGCGGCCCGGGGCCCCCGACACGGTCGAGGGCCCCGCGGACGCGCACACCCAACTCCTGCTGGACTTTCTCGCCACGGCCCCTGGGCCGCTGCGGGACTGGGCCGACGCCCGCGCGGACGAGGCACGAGCGCTCGCCTCGTCAGCGCAGCCGGAACCCCCGTCGATCACGCCCACCGGGGTCCACGACGCGGCAGACCTCGCCTTGGCCGAGCTGGGGGAGCACGACGACGAGCCCCGCCGTCGCCCCGTCGTCCACACGCCGGCGGACAAGCCAGCGGCCCTGGTCACGTCGGTGCCCAGAAAGTCCGGGTTTCTCATGCCATTGCTGGGCGTGCTGCTGGTTGCGGCGGTGGTCTACGGGGTGTTCCGGCTGGGTCTCCCCGCGGACACCGCGGCTCCCGCGACCACGGAGGCAACCCAGGCGTCGGCCACCGACAGCGTGGCCCGCAGGGCCGAGCTGGAGGCCACGCTGGCGGACAGCCCGGAGGATGTCGCAGCCAACCTCGAACTCGGCGTGCTCACCTTCAACGACGGTGATGTGAAGCGGGCGGAGCAGCTCTGGACGACGGTGACAGAGGTGGACCCCAGCAATCCGCAGGCCTGGTTCAACCTGGGTTTCGTCCACCTGTCGGAGGATCCGCCCAACGCCGAGGCGGCTCAGGCCGATTGGCAGAGGGTGCTCGACGTGGCGCCGGATTCGGACCTGGCGGCCACCGTGCGCTCCCACCTGGATGCGTTGGCCGCCTCAGTGGCCTCCCCGTCCCCGTCCAGCGAGGAGTGAGGGGCCGTGCGCGAGCTGTTCAGCTGGACCTACCGGGTTCTGCGTTCGAAGCTGCTGGGGGTTCTGGTCATCCTGGCGATGGCCGTGCTGTCGTTGCTGGGCACCCTGATCGTCCAGGCCCCCTCGGGGCTGGACACCCTCGCCAGAGCAGACTGGCTGGAGTCCGTGCGGCCCCGCTACGGCGGATGGACGTCCGTCCTCGAGTTCCTCGGCCTGTTCGGGCTCTGGACCTCCCCGCTGTTCCTCGCAGTGACGGCCCTGCTGGCGATGTCGATCATCGCCTGCACCGTGCACCGGCTTCCGCAGCTGTGGGAGCGGGCCACCCGTCCCCGGACGCATGTCACCGACAAGTTCTTCGAGCATGCGCAGTACCGGGCGGAGATGACGCTGCCGCTGAGTCCGCAGGAGGCGGACGGCCACGTGCGCTCCGTGCTGGGTGGCCAGCGCTACCGCTTCCTTGCGGATGAACGGCTCGCCGCCCCCGCCGTCGGCCTCTACGCCGACCGGTTCAGGTGGGGCCCCTTCGGCACGGCCATCGCCCATGCCGCCATGGTGGTCATCCTGGCGGCCTTCGGGGTGTCCGCGTTCACCGGCTTCGAGCAGAACCTCGACATCGCCGTCGGCGAGAGCGTCGAGGTGGGCCACGGCACCGGTCTCACGGTCACCGCCCAGTCCTTCAAGGACTCCTACGACGACGCCGGCCGCCCCACGGACTACGTGAGCCACCTCGTCGTCACCCGCGACGGTGCCGTGCTTGATGCCCGCGACGTCCGGGTCAACTCGCCGCTGGTGGTGGAGGGCACCGCGCTTCACCAGGCCTCCTTCGGGATCGCGGCCCGCATCCGCATCGCCGACGATGCCGGCGCCACCCTGTTCGAGGGATCGGTCCCGTTGAAGTGGCAGAGCAACGACGGGCGCTACGCCATCGGCAAGGTCACCCCGGAGGCCGCCGGCACCGAGGTACTGGTCGTCACGCCCGCCTCCGGTGCGGTCGACGCGGCCATCACCGCGGGGAGCGCCGTCTTCGAGCTCTACGACGTGGCCAGCGGCGAGAAGATCGACGTGTTGCCCGTGGAGCAGGGGGAGACCGCTTCCGGGGACGGGCTGCAGCTGACCTTCGAGCGGGAGCAGCGCTACACCGGCATCATCGCTCGCCAGGACCCGGGGGCGATGTGGATGTGGGTGGGCTCGGCCCTGCTGGTGATCGGCATGACGATGACCTTCACGCTGCGCCACCGCCGCCTCTGGGTGCGCGCCGTGCCGGAGGGGGATCACACGATGCTGCGCATCGCCTCCGCCGAGAAGTTGGACACCACCTTCGAGCGGCACTTCCGTGCCCTCGTGGAGCAGATCGACGCGACCGCCCCGGACGCTGCTGAGAAGGAGCCTGTTGATGCTCGAGTTCGCTGAATATCTGGTCACCGCCGCCGCGGTCTTCGTCCTGCTGGGCCTGGTCAGCGGCATCGCGCTGGTCACCTCGCGCCGCAGGAATCCCGTTGCGACGGTCAGCGTGCGCGCGAAGGTCAGTGTGGGTGGTGCCGCGTTGGCTCCCGCGCAGTCCGAGGCGCCCGTGCAGGCCGGACGGGGCACCAGTCTGGGGTGGTACGCCACGGCGTTCCAGGTGATCGCGCTGCTGCTGCTGACGGCCTACATGGCGATCCGGATGAGCCTCACCGGGCACGGGCCGTTCGCGAACCAGCACGAATTCGCCGTCGCCTTCACGTGGGGGATCCTGTTGGTCAACCTGTTCTTCGGGTTGCGCTACCGGATCAGGATGCTGTCGCTGGTCGTGCTGCCCGTGGCGGCGGCCATGCTGGTCTACGCGCTGAGCCTGGACACCGGGGTCCGGCCCTTGATCCCTGCCCTTCAGAACAACCTGCTGCTGACCCTGCACGTCGGATTCGCCATCATTGCCTACGGCGCCGCCTGCGTGTCCTTCGGCGCGGCCGTGCTCTACCTTCTCCACCCGCACATCACCCGCGTCCACCTGCCGCGGCAGGAGGTCCTTGACGATGTGGGTTACCGGGCGGCCGTCATCACCTTTCCTCTGCTCACCATCATGATCGTGCTGGGCTCGGTGTGGGCGAGCACCGCGTGGGGTCGCTACTGGGGTTGGGACCCGAAGGAGACCGCAGCGCTGGTCACCTGGCTGGTCTACGGCGCGTTCCTGCACGCCCGGGTCGTGCGGGACTGGCGAGGCACCAAGGCCTCCTGGCTGCTCGTGATCGGGTTCCTCACCATCCTGTTCGCCTACTTCGGCAACCACTTCTTCGGAGGGTTGCACTCTTATGCCTAGCAACCGGGCCCGGGGGCGCCTCCTTGGCACTCTGGGGCTCGCTGTGCTCGTCGCGCTGGTCGTCGGCGGTATCTACCTCATCAAGGGTGGGGCGGCCAGTGAGGCGGCCTCCACGGGGCAGGCGGTGCCGCTCCAGGGGCCGTCCGTCGGGGCCCTCGCCCCCGGATTCAGGGCATTGGACATCGACGGGGCCCCGGTCTCGCTCGAGGACTATGCCGGCCGACCCGTATGGCTGCTGTTCCAGGCCACCTGGTGCTCGATCTGCCGCGCGGAGCTTCCTGACGTGGAGGAGGCGTCGGATCGCATCGACGTGGTGGCCATCTACCTGCGCGAGGACCGCGAGCTGGTGACCGACTACGCGGCGCGGATGGGGCTGAGCATCACGAGCGTGCCGGACCCGATCGGCGAGATCTCGCTGCGTTACCTCGCCTCGTCAGTGCCGACGCACTACTTCATCAACGCCGACGGGACGGTGGCGGACATCCGCAAGGGTGCGCTATCCCCGGACGAGATCGATGAGGCCCTCGCGCTGCTCAGTGTGGGCTAGAACCGAAAGAACCCCGCCGGGGCGGGGGATCGGTGGCCAGGGCCGGGATCGAACCGGCGACCTTTCACTTTTCAGGCGAACGCTGCTACCAGCTGAGCTACCTGGCCAGATGGCCGGGCGTTTAAGCCGACCTAGCGACCCCGACGGGACTCGAACCCGCGACCTCCGCCGTGACAGGGCGGCGCGCTAACCAACTGCGCTACGGGGCCAATTTCTTGACCTGCTGGCCGTGCCAGCCCGGTAACTATAGCGTGAGTGATTCCCTCAAGGGAAATCGACCGAAACGCCTTGTCGTTACCGTTTCAGCCCACTCCGCGGGGGAGTGGGCAGGAGCATCCCCAACGGGATTCGAACCCGTGCTGCCGCCGTGAAAGGGCGGAGTCCTAGGCCGCTAGACGATGGGGACCAGCTAGGCAGAGTCTAGAGACTCGCGGCGGGACCGCGCAAACGGGGGGCGGAAACTGGAGCGAGTTGAGGGCCTGTGGGACGTGCGGAACGGCGCCACCCTGGGGGGAAGGGCGACGCCGTTCGCACCGACCCAGCTTACCCGTAGGTGTTGATGTGGACGTGGTTGTAGTGGTTCGCGTTGTCGCTGCCACGGTCTGCCATCAGCCGCCACCCCTCGCTGGAGCGCTGAACCGACCAGATCTTCTGCGCGAAGATGATGTAGTTGATGTTGTACTTCGAGGCGTTGGCCTTGTAGTAGTT
Source organism: Tessaracoccus sp. MC1679 (assembly GCF_014164775.1). Taxonomy (GTDB): domain Bacteria; phylum Actinomycetota; class Actinomycetes; order Propionibacteriales; family Propionibacteriaceae; genus Arachnia. Next base: position 56,965 of record NZ_JACJGB010000002.1, on the reverse strand, counting down.
CGCGATCTCCCAGCCGAGGGCCTGGTTGCTCGAGTAGCTCGGGATCATCACGTCGACGGCGCGGCCCGCGGGGTGGTCCGGCGTGACATCTTGCCGCCAGCCGTACATCGTCTTGATCGCGGGGTAGCGGTTCCAGATGTCGCGGACGATGGCCTGGACGTTGGCGTTGGTCTGGTCGAGACCGCTCGAGTAGCCGCGGTTGAGGGTGGTGCTGCTGCCGCTGGAGGCCGTGCTCTCGGAGGGTTTCGTCGTTGACAGGTAGCGGGCCGTCACCCAGCGGACGGCGCCGTTGACGACGGCCTGGGCCCGCCCGTTGGTGACCAGGCCGGTGACCCGCACCTCGCCGCCCCTGGGGATCTCGCCCACGTAGGAGGTTCCGCTGCTTGCGGTCCAGATGTTGAGCACCGTCGTGGCGTAGCGGACGGTGGTGGCGGGCAGGGCGGGCGCTGTGGGGGCCGGCGTGCTGGCGCTCACGGCCACCAGATACTTCGCGTTGACCCACCTGACGGCGCCCTTGTAGACCACCTGGGCCATGCCGTTGGTCACCACTCCGGTGGTGTCGAGGATGGTGCCAGCCGGCACGTCGCCGAGGTTGACGAAGCCGGTGTAGGGCGTGGTGCGGATCATGAGGGCGGCAGTGGCCCGCCCCTTGCCGGTGACTGCAGGGAGTTGGCCGTAGGCGGCCGCGGCGGTCGCGCTGATGTACTGCGAGGCGGCCCACAGAAGCTTGCCGTTGTGGGACACCTGGACGTAGGCGCCGCTGACCTTTCCGGCGAGCTGGAGTGCTGTGCCGCGCTGGACGACGACCGAGACTGCGTCGGACAGCGAGGGCCCGACGCGCAGGTTGAGGTTGGCCGTGGTGTACACGGTGCCGGTCGATGAAGTGGTGCTGCCGTTGGAGGTGGTCGACGACGGCGTCGAGGCGGCGGTGCCTCCGTTGAGGTAGGCGCTGGCGACGTAGGCCGTCCGCCCCTGGTAGGTCACCGTCGTCCACCCGTTGGAGGAGCCCTGGCTGGGAAGGCTCTGGCCCTTCTGCAGGACGGCCAGGCGCGTGCTGGAGACGGTGGGGGCTGTGCGGATGTTGACGTTGGTGGTGGCGGTCACGTTGGCGATCTCCGCGTCCGCCGCCGGCCCGATGGCCAGCGTGCCCAGCCCTTGGACCAGGACGGCGATGCCTGCCGCGGCACCGATGCCGCGCAGGCCTTTGAATGCTGTTCTCACGTCTCTCCTCGCACTTACTTCGGGAGGTCGGACGTGCCGCTTCCTCGGGGCTCCGTAGCCCCCGACACGTCCGGCCACTGCCCCGGAGACTAAGAGCGATCCTCATGATCGGACAACGAGCGCTGAGAATTGGGTGAGAGGATGCAAGCCGACACGTCGTCTGCGGGGTAAGAATTACAGCCGTGGGATTTTGGGGGATGGTGACGTTCTCAATGGACTTGACTAGGCATTATGGTGGAGCGCCTGGCCGAAAGTTCAGGCTGAGTGTGCAGTGAGAAACTCTTGGATGCCTCAGAATCAAGGTGAGCTCAACTCTCGGTTGAGGTTCACTGTCATGGGTTGAGGTTCAGGGAAGATCCCGGGGGTCCACCCAGGTCCGCTTGAGGGTGCTGAACCATGTGGCGGCCCGCCCGTATGCCTGCTCGGGGAGGTAGCCCGATCTCAGATCCTCGGACGGGACCGGGGCGACGCCCAGGAGTTCGGCCAGCCGCGTCCTGTCGCGGGAACCCGCCACTGCGGCCACCACAGGCAGGGCGAGCGCCCTGCGATTGGCAGTCAGCGCCGTGAGCACCTCAGGGTGGAACCCGGCGGCGACGATGGCCAACGGGTGCTCATCACTGGCCCTGCCCAGGGGGGCGAGGAGTTCGCGCATGGCTGTCACGTCGCCGTCGACGACGAGGATCAGCGGCTCGCTGTGCGCGGCGCCGTCGCGGTGGTTCGCGAAGTCTGCATGGGCGTGCCCGAATCCGAACCCTTCGCCCGCGGGCGAGAGCGGGGCCGGTCCACGTCCGGACGCAGGGGCGGGCATGGCGTCGATCTCGTCCTGCGTGAGGTAGTGCGGAACGTGGCGGTCCACGTCGTCGAGGCCGCGTCGCGGGGCGGGCTCGTCGGCGCCGGTGGCGCGGCGACGCGAGCGGCGGTCAGCCAGCGCGGCGAGCGCGAGCAGCGCGCCGCCGAGGATGACGGCGACGATGAACCAGGACCACGCGGGCATGTCCCCAGCCTGCCACGACCTGGGACCGGTACACTGCTGACGCCCCTATAGCTCAGTAGGTAGAGCAGTGGACTTTTAATCCATGGGTCGCGGGTTCGAGCCCCGCTGGGGGCACCGCTGAAAGGCTTCTGACTAGGGGCGCAACCTGAATGATCGGTAGTGCTGCGCATTCCCGGCGGTCCGTGGTCACAAACTTGGTCACAAACCGTGGAGAATCGGTCATCTTCGCCACTATCCGGTAGCTGTCGCGAAGATGCTCCCGGCCACTGTGGCGGCTGCCCCGGCGGCATCCTGGTCGGTCACCAGGTAGAACCGCTGGTAGGTCTGCACGTCGTGCCCCAGCAGGGCGGCGCCCTGGTTCGACGGGACCCCAGCCTCCTCCAGTGCAGTCGCCAGTGTGTGGCGGGTCGCGTGGATCGCGCCCGGGAAGGGGACGCCCGCCTCGGAGCAGAGCGTCTTGAAGCGCCACGAGAGCGTGTCCGGGTGGACCGGCTCGCCCAGCGAGTCGCGGATGACCAGCCCGTCGGCAGGCTGCCCCTGCGCCAACCACAGCGCCCGCAGCACCGCGCGGGTGCCGGGGTGGAGCGTCTCCACGGCCACGCGCCGGACGGAGTTGGCCGTCTTGGGTGCCCCGATCGCCGTTGAGCGGCCCGGGCCTGACGCCGTGCGGCTCGCGCAGATGTCAACCGTCCCCTGTTCGATGTCAACCGAGCCCCAGTCCAGCCCCAGCACCTCAGAGCGGCGGAGTCCGCAGAGCGCGAGCCTCATCGCAGCCGGAACCCACGGCTCCGCAGCGAGCCGTGCGGGAGTGGCGTAGGCCGAATCCACGTAGGCGCGGAAACCTTGGAGCTGCGCCACCGTCCAGCGCTGGGACTGGCGAGTCTTGGCCGGTTTGCCCTGGACCTTCGCGAGCGCCGCGGGGTTGCCCTGAAGCCAGCCCTCCCGCTGGGCGAACTTGAACGCCTGTCGCAGCGCGCCCAGCGCGTACGTGCGGCTGCGGTGGCTGAGCGGCTTGCCCTTGATCCCTCCGACGGTGGCGAGCTTCCGCAGGGCTGCCTCGATGTCGCTGGGAGTCAACTCCCGGGCCCGTCGATCACCGATCAGCTGAAGCGGTGACACGAGTGTCAACCGGTAGCCCTCCAGCGAGCTGGGGCGCAGTCCGCCGGGGGTTGAGGCCTCCGCCTCGCGGTGCGCCATCCAGCGCTCGCAGACCTCGCGAACCGTGAGCAGCGACGGATCGCCAGCCTGCCCGGTAGCAGCGAGCCCGCGCATCTCGTCCACCCACGCGCGGGCCCCCTCCAGCGTGTTGAAACGTCGCTTGAGCTGACGACGCTTCCCGGCGACCCGTCCAGCAACGACGGCCACGAACCGCACGCCCGCCCGCGAGGACTCGCGCCGGATCGGTTCGGTCCAGGTGGGGCACTGCGGGCAGGTGAAGCCGACGATGCCCCCGTCCTGGTGGATCGCAGTCCAGTCCTTCTTCACGGTGCCGCGTCCGGTCCCGCAGGCGGGGCAGCGCTTCATCGCGTCGGCGGGGAGAGCGGCCCGGTTGCCGCTCATCGCCACCACCGGCTGTCGTGCGCTTCGTCGTCGTCGTCCACGTCTTCGTCCCAGCGGGGCTCCAGCGCCCGCGGGACGCTGCTGTAGGGCTTATAGTCCTGGAGTTCTGCGAGTGCCGTCCACACGCCGTAGTAGGCGCGCCAGCGGCCCGGGTGGTTGCTGGCCTCGATCGCCACGTCCTTGAAGTGCGAGTCGTAGTTGACGCCCATCACGGCGCGGTGCATGACGTCGGCCACTTCGCGTCGGTCGATGCGCGCGCGGTAGCGGTAGTCCGCCCCGTCCGCGGTGAACAGCTCCGCACCGGGGAAGGTGTCGGTGATGTCGTCCGCGACGCGTGCGCGGACTTGCAGTTTGCTGGCGTCGTCACGGTCCTGGACCAGTGAGACGAAGCCCTTTTCAGAGAAGATCCACATCTTGTTCCTTTCGTCGGCCACCCGCCGGGGGCAGCAATCCTTCTTTTCTAGCCCTGGCTACTGCCTTAGCCGCCTGGTCCCACGTGGTCTCGCCTTTTGGGCCGTTGCCTTCGTACCCGGCTTCATCCAGCGCACGCTGGACTGCCCGTACTCCCTGTCTGCCGCCGGTGAGATAGGCGCCAGCCACAATCGCCAGCAGTTGGGGCGTGAGCTTCGGCGGGCGTCCCCGACGTGGACGGGTACTGGGGGCTCCCACCTTGCTGAACCTTTCGAACACATCCGGCCGCTCCGCCAGGATGTCGGCGACCTCCGATCCCGCCTCTCGGGAGCTGAGCCACTCCAGCGCCTCCTGTTCCAGTGCGCCTAGGGGGATCAGCCGCATCAGATCGGTTGACATGGGTCGGGGGGCCAACTGCGGAGGGGAAACGGTCTCGTAGGGCGTGACGAAGTCCTCAGGAGTGGTGCGGACGTCTACGCCGCCGACGTACAGCTTGCGGTCGCGCTCGTAGATCTTGAGGTGAACCTCTACATCGACGCCGGATGCCCACGGGTGGATGTAGAGGCTGGGTTCCGGTAGGACCCGCTCCAAGCGCTGGTCTCGCCGTGTCAACCGGTGCCATCTGAAGTAGGCAACGAAGGTGACTGGTGGCTCGCTCATGGCATGAATCTAGCATGAGAGCCCCTCGGGACTCAAAAGCTATGCCGATAATGGCGCGCCATAAGCACTAGTTGTCGCGGGTTGACAGGCTTGTAATAAGCGCTTTAGTGCGTGGCTGGGTGGGTGCACACTGAATTCATGACGACGACACACACCACCGAAGCGGCTCGCCACCTGGCGCTCCGCGAGTACTGCACAACCGGCCGGGCGCTTGAGCTGCGCAAGGCTGCCCGGATGCCGATCGCTGTTGTCGCCCGCTCAGTGGGCGTCGATCAGTCCACTGTGGGCCGCTGGGAGCGCGCTGAGCGTGTCCCCGTCTCAGGTGGCGCAGCTTTCGCCTACTTGGAGCTTCTGCGTTCTCTGGAACGAGCACAGCGATGAGCGCGACCGCCACGCCCCTTGCTGATATCCGCCATCTCGCGAGCCTGCCCGTGTGGCACCGCACCGCTCCCAGCGCGGCCTCGGTGATGGGCCTGTCCCGCGACAGCGCCTACCAAGCCGCCGCCGCCGGTGAGCTACCTGTAATCCGCGTGGGGCGACTGCTCCGCGTGCCGGTCCCGGCACTCCGCCGGATGCTCGGCGACATCTGAGAGGAACACAAGAATGTCAACCACGAAGGAGCAGACCATGAAGAAGTTCGAAGGGTTCAAGCGCGACCTGGGCGGATACATCGCAGCGATGGACTGCCCGGTGAAGCAGGGCGAGAACACGGTGCACCAGGTGATCGGCACCGACGCGCAGGGGCGGTGGGTCGTCAAGAGCGTCCACGGGAAGGTTCGCACCATCTCCCCGGACGAGCCCCACGTCCTTGTGGCGGACCGGTCGCAGTTCGACCTCGCCCAATGGCAGCTCGCTGAGCTTCTGGCCCGGGAGGAGCGGGCGGCTCGGAAGGAGACGGACGCTCAGGTCAGCTACCTGCTGGGCGCGTTCCGCAAGGACTGGGCGATCTACATCGCCCGCGGTCTCCACGGCATCAAAGATCACGTCTGGGACACGCAGCTGAAGGCAGTCAAGGAGCTGGTCGAGTCAGGTGAGGCTCGCGTCCTCCACCAGGACAAGAAGTGCGCCTACATCGCCCTGGCGAAGCCCTACCTGGACTTCGAGCCGGTCCCCGTTGCCCCAGTTCAGCGCATCTGGGTGGCGGGGACCTCGGTGGGCACCGGAACCAGATGGCTTCTCGGCTGGCTCAGTGAGCGTCCGGTGGTGCATCAGCTCACCCGCTGGGGTGTGGACGTGGCCGTGGTGGAAGGCGGCGTCTGGACCAAGCCGCTGTCCGGGGACCGCGACGTCTGGATCGCTGAGCGGTTGGCCGAGCAGGCGGACGCGGCGCGGCGAAGCGAACTCAAGAACGCGCTGGAGGCCATGCGCGGGCGGCTTGCCGTCGAGATCTCGGTCCGCCCCAAGGACGACTCAGAGCGCCTGCTCCTGGACGCCCTGGAGCGCGAGGGCTTCGTGGTCTGCCTTGACCGCGACTACGTCCTGAACGCCACCACCACCAACTAACCAGAACAAGAAAGCGCCCCGGCGACTAACCGGGGCGCTTTCCCACACAAGGAGCTGAACCTAATGGAAATCTTACCATCCGCCCCGCTCGGATCCCCCCTTTGACCTCGCGGCCGAGTACGCGGAGATCTTCGGCTCGATGGAGTGCCCCGACTGCCCGCCCACAGAAGAGGAATGGGCTGAGTTCGAGAAGTTTCAGAGGGAAGAGGGGGCCAACTGGAAAGACTCGCAGGCTGAAGGCAATTCAAGCCGGGAAGCCCCCAGCGAACAAGACATCGCCGCGTCGGAAGCCGAAGCCGAGGCGAACGGCGCCGCAGGGCTGGACTTTCTTATTGACCACGAGCCACGCACAAACGAGCACAACGTCAACGCCGCCTTGGATGACGCGATAGGGCGTGTCAACTGGTCGAACCTGTTGCTGAGCGAGCCGGAACCTATTGAGTGGCTCGTGCCCGGGGTTCTGACGCGGGGTGGTCTAATGACGTTGTACTCCCCTGCGGGCATCGGCAAGTCCCTGTTGGCTTTGGAGTGGTCTGTGAACCTCGCGCTGGGTGGCGAGATCTTTGGTCAGAAGGTGCCGCAGAAGAGGGTCCTGTATGTGGATCTGGAGAACGACCAGCACCTCATACGCGCTCGCCTGATGTCGTTGGGCATCAAGAGTCCTGATCAGGCCGCAGTCCTTGATCAGCAGCTCATCTACAGCCTCTACGGCGACTGGCCCATGCTCGATACCCTCCAGGGCGGCATGGCGCTTGTGAAGGCTGTGGAGGCGTACGGGGTGGATGTAGTGGTCATCGACACCACCCAGAGGGTCATCTCGGGGCGTGAGAATGACTCGGACACGTTCCGCCACTTGCACGCCTTCACCATGCGCGAGTTGAAGAAGCGGGGGGTCTCAATCATCAGGCTCGACCATGCCGGTAAGGATGCAGAACGTGGCACCCGTGGATCGTCGGGCAAGAACGACGATGTGGACCTCATCTACAAACTCAGCCACGTCGGCGGTGAGCGGTTCCGCCTCACGCGCGAGAAGAACCGCCCCGGCCTGTCCGGTGAGGCGACTCTGAACCTCATGCGCCTAAGCGACCCGCTGATCCATGTGCTCGCGGGCTCCGTCGGGGTTCCGGGCTCGGATGTGGCCGAGTGGTCGGATGCCGTCGTAGAGGCGATCGAAGTCTTGGACGACGCTGGCGTGCCGAACGACTTCGGTCGCGAAAAGGCGCGGGGGAAATTGCAGCCGCTCGCTATCTCATTCTCCAATGAGGTGCTTGCACAGGCGGTGAAGCATAGGAAGGCCCGTGATGGGGCTTAGGCACCTGTCCGCCCCCCCACACTTCGTGTGTGGGGGCTGTCCGGGACAGGTGCTAAATACGCCGTGCGGTCAGCTGCGGACAGTCGCGGACAGGTCTGGACAGGTCGCGGACAGCTTCTGCGGACCGGACAGGTCGAGCCTTCCCGGACAGGTTTCGCGGACAGGTCCAGGACCCCACGACGGCGTAGATCACTCGTCACGCCCCGTCAGTCAATCAACAAGAAGGAGAGAAACAGAGATGAACAACGACCAGGAACAGCAGCTTTACATCTTGACCCGCAGCACCGCTGGTCGATCAACCTCGAAGCTTCCGCCAAAGTGCGGGGCTGGCTTGAGGAAGCTGCCCGCACCACGAAGCCTGACCGCGTCCGGTTCCCGGTCAACCCCGCCGACATTTCAGACGCCGAACTGATTGCGACGTACCCGCGCCCGGAAGCGCCGCGCCACGGCACCGAGGCGACCCGGAGAACTGGAACATTCCGTGGCTGCGAGGCCTGGAGGACTGGCGCTGGGCGCAGATAGTGCGCTGCTTCATCGCCATCAACGGCGGATGGCCGCTGCCCCCGCCCATCACGTGGCACCCCGAACAGCGCGCCGCCAATATCTCGGAGTATCTCCGCGCCAAAAGAGCCTACGACCGAGGCGAGGGTCCGCGACCGGTCCCCAGTTCGATCGCACTGCGCCGTCTGCAACGCGATCTGGACGAAGACCTGGCGTTGAAGCTCAGCTCCGAATCGGGACCGCGGTGATCTACAGGCGGAGACGCTCTTTTCGAGCACGAGCGGCGTTCCCGGGGGAGCATCCGGGCGTGACCGCGGCGCGGAGGATCCTCGCGGAAGGAGCCCCCCGGGTGCTGGCGCCGCGCCCGACCGCCCGCCAGCTGTACCCGGCTGTGGAGTTCTGGTTCGCTGAACAGGAGCGCGCCGCGAGAGCGCTCAGGACTGCTGCTGCGGCGCCCCCTACCGTCAGCGGCAGCCGGACCTCCAAGGCCCGCACGAAGGCACTGAGGCCCTCCCAGCGTCCGCCGCTGGCGAAGCCCCCGAGGACCCCGAAGCCGCCCTTCGAAGGGCAGTGCGAAGGGACCAACTCCCGCGGGACGCGCTGCCGCCTGCTGGCGCTCCAGGACGGGCGGTGCGACTTCCACGGCTAGCTGTGCCCGTAACCTCCGCCCGCCACATCGCGATCATCGCCCGGTCCCACCACCGGCTCGCTGGAATCTGCGGTGTTGATACCCGAAAGGCAATGCGCCCCCGTCTCAAGAAGGTGGTGGCTGAAGCGCCGGCTGTCAGAGGACTGACTACCGCGGCTCGTCCGTGTCATCTTCGGGGACGGTCTCGGCGTCATGTATTTCGTTCTCGTCACTGGTTACTACTTCAGACATTCGAGGCTGCGGATGGTGCTGTTCGGCGATGATGGCGAGTGGCTGACCGAACCAAGCAGAGGCATCTGCGACGAGTTCCTTGCCGTCTGAATAGAAGCTGACCAGCATGCTCAGCGCAACAGCTATTCGGCCCAACCTCTTCATCCACGGCTTGGGTGAGAGTCTTTGCCAGAGTCCCCTGTTCAAAGCGACGTCGCCTAGGACGGCCTTTGCGGCAGTCTCAACAGGTCGAGCACCGTCCTGGGGCGCTGCCTCCAGGGCGCGAAGCAACTCCTGAATGAGTGACTTCACGTGTCGGCGCTCCGTCGGACTCAGATCTTCGTCTGACTCGACGTCCTGCGCGACTACCTTGATCTCTGCGAGGTAGCGGACTCGTTCGTCCTCGGCCATCGGGTGTTCGGGAATGCTCGGGTGGGCGAGGGCGAAGTTGTGGGCAAGGCGGGCCACCTCTTCAAGGACCTTGTCGTCCAACCGCATGAGGCCAGGCGCGTAGTCAGTGACGGGCGACCCCGCCTTGTACGACATGTCGCCGGCTGCAAGCAGCGCGGCGCGGCGGTGCGGAACAGTCCTGGGCAGTGAATCCAGCACTTCTGTCACCCACTCCGTCCGGTTCGCCAGAGCGGGGGACCATTGCGTGCTATCAGTCACTGCCCCATCATCGCAGAGGGATGAACAGATCCCCCTGGACGGGTGCAGGCTCTGGTTGACACGTCTCGCGAGATCTTGGGAGCCGGTTGACATGCTGTCGAAGCGGACCCCTGGGGCCGGACTACTGCAGTCCCACCGCGGGTACCGCCTCCGTCTCCATTCCGGGGCGCGGGCCCTTCGCCGTGATCCGCGCCACAGTCTCTGCCGAAACGGGCGACCCGTCAGTGCGCCGATCATCTGCCCCTGCAGGAACATCGAGAAGCTGCTAAAGGTCGGCGGCGGGACCTGCAACCGGGATAAGGCCCTCGACATCAGCGAGATGGAAGCCGACCACATCACACCGTGGTCGAAGGGGGGGGCAAGACCTCGGCGGACAACTGCCAGATGCTGTGCCTTGACTGCAACCGGCGCAAGGGCGGGGTCTAGCCCTGCCGTCACAGTCATTCTCGCCGTGCGGGATGCCTGGCTGCTACTGCTGGTGCTTGAGCGCGGCGACGATGGCAGCGGGCGTGATCCGGAAGAGGGCGAGCGCCCACACGACCGTGGCGGCAGCTTGGCGGAACTGGGCGTCGGTGGTGGCTTCGATCGACCAGTTTGGGCTGGCGTCCCAGGGCGGTTCCAGCGGGGAGTCCACGAGCAATCGCCACTCCTCCTGAGCAGAGAGCCGGTGGCCCGGGGGCAGGAACCTGTTCGCGGAGACCTCCACGAGCAGATGGGGGCCCTGGTCGAGCCACTGGGCGTAGACATCCCCGAACACCAGATGGCGGGCGCCGGGGTCGCCCCTGGCGGCTCTGAGGGCCGCTTCTAGAGCGTTGATGGCGTCCTCCTCGCTCGTTTGCGGGGGCGCGGGTGAGGACGGGGCAGGGGCTCCGATCTGCCTGAGCACGCTCCGGGCCTGAGCGTCGGTCAGCTTCACCAGCAGGTTGGGGTGACTGCCCGACGCATGGGTAACATCCTCGATGGGTTGCCACCCATCGGTGGCGGAGAAGGACTCGGAACCTCCATGAGCGGTCCGGATGAGGGCGAGGACCGCGCCTTTGTCTAGCGAGTCAACCGCCGCGAAATAGACCCAGGTGCTAGCGCTTGGAGTCACCGTGATTCAGCCTTCTGGAGGGTGACGGTTTCCCAGAGCAATTCGTCCATGGGGCCGAGGAGGTCTGTGAGGGTCGCGATAGCTTCAGCCAGTGGTTGGCCCCGCAGGAGGGCGTAGGCCAGGGCAACAGTGGGCGTGCGGTGCTGGGCGGCGACACAGTGGACCAGGACCCGCTCCCCGTGGTCCCGGAACCGCTTGATAGTGCGGGCGGCGTCTTCAATGGTCCAGGCGAGGTTCGAGTTGTACTCAGGGTCGTCGGAGTCCACAAGCCAGACATGCGCATGCTTGTCCGAAGCGACTCCCGCAGCGGCGGTGTCAACCGCGCCCACTCGCGAGAGGCTGACCACCGCGGTCACGCCAAGTTCGACGCATCGTGCGAGGTCGGCCTCGGTGCCGAGGAGCACGTCGGGGTCTGCCGGGTGAGGGACGGCTAGTTGCCTGCCCAGTCCGGACAACATGGACGCGGTCCCCGGCCACACGGGGTCCTCCTTCTGGGTTGCGGTGCCTAAGGCCAGCCGGATCAGGTCCTGGGCTCGCAGGCCCGGCCAGCCGTGGACACGGCGGGCCAGATCGGTGGATAGCCCGGAGACGCCGTACCTCGCGCCGAGGAGTGCACCGGCGATGGCCGCCACGGTGTCGGTGTCGTGACCAATGGAGATGGCCGTCTGGAGGGCGAGCTCGACATGATCGGGCCCCTCGATGTGTCTCGTGGAGTGGATCGAAGACCATGCGGCCTGCATCGCGGTGATCGTGTAGCCGTTCTTCGCGAAGTAGGCCGGCGGTCGGTTCTCGGCCTCGTCTATGATCGCGGTCAACTCAGCGCGGCGGTTCTGGGGAAGGAGGTCTAGGCCGGCGCGGACGTCGAAACGCCCCTCGACCACCGCGACCCGGACCGCCTCCGACCACAAGACGCACGAATCCAAGCATCGATCATCGGCGTGGGTCAGACCAGCCACGCGACGAGCGGCATCCGCAGTGGCCTGCCGGTCGTCGAGCGAGACGAGGCCGACGACGCCCGTGCGCATCAACGCGCCGTTTCCGGCCCGTCCCTCGCGAGCGGCGTGCTGGGCAGCATTGGTCATACGCGTGGCGAGCGCGCCTTTGCTACGGCGGGCGGCGTGCAGCACCGACGATGTCTGAGCGCCGATGTCCGAGGCTCCGCGCTGCTGCCAGTCCAGGAAGCTCCTAGCGACGGCGTTCAGCGCCTTGGCGGTCCGCAGGTCCGAGCCGGTCGCGGTGACCTGCGCGATGCAGATCGCCATCTGCGTGTCGTCGCTCCACTCCCCGGGGGCGTAGGGGCCGAGGCCCCCGCCTACCATGCGGGCCTCACCCGCGCGGATGGGGCTGGCGAACTCGTAAGGTACGCCGAGGGCGTCGCCGATGGCCTGGCCCAGCAGGACGCCCGCGGCGCGGTCGGTGATGGTTGAGGTGAGGTTCAAGGCATTCTCCTTGGGGTTGGTTGGAGACCGGCGGGGTCGGGTGCCCTGCTGGTTGAGATCGTTGAGGGCGTTGTTGACACGCCAGGTGGCCGGTTGAACGGTTGACACGATTGCGATGTCCACCGCCCTGGTTGACATCGACGATGACTCGCTCGCTTACTCCGCGGAGTCGAGCACTGCCTTGACCGTCGAGGCGTGCCATCGAGCCCCGCCCTGGGCGGTCGGCACTTCGTCGGCATTTAGGGCGTCGGCGATGCGCCGAAGCGATTGACCTTGCGTGCGGGCGGCGCGAATGCGATCAACGACCGCGGTCGCCATTGTGCGGGGTCGCCCCATCCGCACGCCTTCCGCAACGCGCTGCGCCATGCCCTCGCGTGTCCGTGCGCCAATCAACTCGCGCTCGTACTGGGCAGCGCTGGCTAGGACGTTCGCTGTGAAGCGGCCAGCCGGGTCGCTGGTGTCGAGGTTGGGGGACAACAAAGCCAAGCCCCACCCCTTCCTCGTCGCCCGGTCAAGCAAGCCCGCGAAGTCACTCACGGAACGGGAAACCCGGTCGAGTCGGATCGCCATCAAGTAGTCGGCCTGCCCTGCGTCGAGCCGAGCCAGCGCAGACTGCAGTCCGGGACGGTTCAGCGACTTGGCACTTTTGCCTTCGTCCGCAACCACCTCGACAGCCCACCCGCGCTTGTCCGCTTCAGCAACCAGCGTGGCCCGTTGGGCGTCCAGCGATGCACCTGTCTCGACCTGCTCCGCTGTGGAGACACGCACGTAGGCGAGCGCCAGCGGTCGCTCGCCTACCTGGATGGGTGTCTTCATGTATATGAGTGTACAGCAATGGGTCGATTGCTGTACACCGCTACTCGGCCACCTCCGGCTGGGGGACCTGCTGGGATGCCGATACGGTAGTTCGGATTCCGCGTCTTGGGCGGGCGGCGTGGGAGTAGCCAAACGCCGATCCGCGGTTCAGTGCGCGGGCGCATCAGGGGGTTCCGAGTGGTGGTGGTTAGGCTCACGAGGCCAGGGGGAGGGCGGTCAGGATGTCGGATGCAAGGGCTGCGCGTCCTTCCACGCCTCGCGAGGGTGGCGGAAGGCGGCGCTCTCCTGCGTTGAACGTGGCAGACTGTTACCTATCAGGTAACGAGGATGCTCGATGACCTACTGCATCGAGTACGCGAGTGAAGATCTGAGGGAGCTGTGTGAAAGGCAGGCGGTAGCGACCAGGCAACTCGGGAGGCCGGGGGCCAAGAAGCTGGCCCGCAGGATCAAGGAACTTGAAGTGTCGGCGGATAGCGTGGCCCTTCGGCAGGGACCGGGAGACTGGCACCCGATCAACCACGACTGGCCGGGTTGCCTCGGTGGTGAGCTCTCTGGCGCCAGCACGATCATCGCTCAGCCAATAGTCGAGAACGGTGGAACCCGGGGATGGCGAGTTCTATGTATAGGTGACTGCTACAAGCACTGAGGGGAGGGAAGACCATGGCAAGCAAGACTGATTACGCCGTTCCTACGGGCGAGTTCATCGCCGAGTGGCTGGAGGATCGCGACATGTCCCGGGCGGAGTTGGCGCGGCGCGCTGGCGTGTCCCGGAAACACATCACCATGGTAATTGCAGGGGCTCCCGTCACGCCAGATTTCGCAACCAAGTTGGCCCTCGTCACCCACGTTCCCGCTGAACGCTGGCTTGCGCTTGAGGCCCAGTACCGGGCCGACGTTGAGCGACTCGGGCTAGAGAACTCGCTGTCTGCAGACAAGTGCCTATTGGAGCGCTTCAAGGCGAGCCTTACCTATCTCCGTGCTCGTGGCGTCATCGCCGGCGATGTGCGGAAACCGGGGCACCTGATGGTGCAGCTGATGTCCTTCTTCGATGTGGGAGCGCCTGAGGCACTCGTGCCTGCAAATCTACTCCCCCAAGTTGCGTTCCATCAGACCCAGGCATTCGACGCAGAAATGGCGAGTCTGGCCACGTGGTTGCGCCTCGCAAAGCTGGCGGCTGTGGAGGAACCTCTAGCCCACAAGTACCAAGCTTCCTTGCTGCAGGAAGCGCTACCTGAAATCCGTGCCATGTCAATGCGGCTGGTCGCGGAACCCATGGCATTCGTGGAATGTCTCGCTCAGGCCGGAGTGCAGGTGGTAGTGCAGCCAGAGATCAAGGGATGTCGCGCGTACGGCGCGACCTTCTGGCTGGCAGACCAGCCTGTCATCGTCCTTAGTGCACGAGGTAAGAAGGATGGGCCGTTGTGGTTCACCCTCTTTCATGAACTCGGACATGTACTTCGCCATCCCCTTGCTTTGTGTGTGGAGGGAGAGCCTGGGACTAACCCTGATGAGGATCGGGAAGCTGAGGCAAACGAATTCGCTGAAGAGTGGCTGATTCCGGCGAGCATCCGTGATGAACTAATCGGGATCCAATCTAAATCGGGAGTTGCGGACCTAGCCCGCCGAGCTGGCGTTAGTTCGGGCGTTATCCTGCACCACCTCCACCACCACGGTATGTGGCCGTACCGTCATGGCCAGGACCTGTACCTGAAATTGACTGTGAGCGACGAGTAGGGCTCAGATCGCAGCCGGTGGGCACGCTGGGGACTTCGACATCGTCCCCCCTTGGCACAGTATCCAGCTTGGCCAGCGAGAAAGTAGGTTACTGAGGCACTCAGGGGCGTCTGGATAGCTAACTCTGCACCGCGACTGCCCCGCATTTCTGGAACTCGTGCCAAGGCAAGCTGCGCAGCACCAAGGCTCGCGGCCCATCAGATGCGGCCGTCGCGCGCTAGCGCCGCAACCGAGAAGGCTTGGCCCAAGTTCTCGTGCATCAGTTCGACCGCTCGTAGCGCGCCAGCGATGTACGCGCGCTCACGGGAGGAGACTTCGACCTCGCCGTCGTCGAGCAGACGGAGGACGTCGCGGAGATGATCGGCGCATGCGCGCAGATCTTCCGCGGTCATCCCTTCCGGCTCCGGCATGTCAACTACCCTACGACCCGCCCTCCGCATGAGGTCAACCCAAAGCGTGGTAGCAACCGCACCCGTCTGAGACGATTGCGTCGTGCAGAAACTGGGCGTCGAGGAGTTGCGAAAGGCGTGGGAGGCGCTTGCGGCAGACCCGGTCGCATTGGCCAAGAACCTCCTCGACCTTGCTACGCACGCCGACTCTGACATCGTCCGCGTGCGCGCCGCGCGCGCAGTCCTCGACCGGGTCGGCCTTCGTCGTGGTGTCGATGTCGGCCTCTCAGCCGCCGCGCTGGTAGACATTCGGCCTGCGCGCCCGGAACGGCCGGCGGTTGACGTCATTATCGAGCGACTCGCTGCACTGCACGCCAGCAAGGAGGAGGCGAGTCACGCGAGCCACATGAAAGATACGGCCCTATGAGTACGGGTCCCGGAGTGCGGCAACGCGCACTGCTGGCCGCCCTCAACGCTCAGCCTTCCGGAGTCGTGCGGGTCGTTCCTGACGGCGTGAGCCAGGCGGAGGCCGCCGTCTGGCGGCGCGCCGCAAAGCGCCTGGCGGAGACTGGTCGTGCCCGCGCGATCTACGTCTGCGTGATGTCGAAGGATCACCGCAGGATGCCGCACCTGGCGCTCGCCAGGTCGGACTCCACCGTCCAGGGCGACGCCTACCCGCTCGGCGCGCCGCAGTGGGTGGAGCCGCCACCGCCGACTCTGGCGACGTTCTCGACGAGGGTTCAGGCTGCGCTGCTGGGCACCTCGCAGGCGACGGCTTACCGGCTCGCACTCGAGATGAGAGGCCCTTCTTCTAATCAGCTTGGCGGAGCGGATCGCAAGCGCCATCGCTGAGGTCTCCTCCCAACGGCCCGGCTGAACCGCGGCTACGAGCGGCCGACCGAGATCAACTCGTGGAGAGGGATGAGGTCCCTACCAGTCTCCAGCGCCCAGAACTCAAGCCCTGACATGTTCGTCACTTCGAGGTGGTGAGCTGCTTCATCGAGGGAATCGAACAGCTCCGTGCCGTCGATGACCAAGGTGCCGTCGTCATTGATCACCGCGTCAACCTCCCACTCAGGATCCACGGGGTCCAGTAGATCACCCGGCCTGAGAAGGTCGCGCTCCACGAGCTCACTCAGCGTCGGCTCCTGAACATGCTCCGGTGTCGCGGACATGGGCTCCACCGGCTGCACATGGCCCCCGGTGAGCTTGTTGTAGGCGTCCCGGGTCAGCCGCGCCATGAGGGAGCGACGAGCGGCGAGGAACTCCTCGTAGTCCATGTTTTCCCACCCATGGGGGAGGGCGTGGCAATACATCTGGTGGTCGAGCCAAGCTTGGTCCTTGGCCCTGGAAGCGACGAGTTCGGGCCAGTACTCGGCCGGTGCCTTGTTCGAGATCGCAATGTTGGTGCTCCAGTCTGTCGGAGCGAAGTTCCCGGCCTGGTTGATCCGCTTGATGTCAGTGATGCCGAGGACCTTCTCCTGGTAGTCCCGGGGGAACAGGTGATGACCCTCGGTTCCCTTGATCGCCGGCTGGGACGGGTCCATCCAGTCCCGGACCCGGGAGTCGAGCATGAACATCGGGGCGTCGAGGATGTTCAGCGCCGCCAAGTAGCACTGATAATGCGGGGACAGCCCAGGGCCGGAGGTGATGAGCTGCTGGGGCACGCTGTAGCGCCAGAAGTCAGCTGTGAGCTGGGCTCCGATGATCTCGTTCAGCACCCGAGTGAAGCCCTCGGCATCTCCGGATTGAATGGATTCGATCCGGTCCAAGTCCTTCTGGATCTGGGACTCTGACGAGCCGGTGTAGCGGGCGGTGAGTTGCGACATGAACAGCCACCGGGCAATCAGGGTGCGCAATTCGTCCAAGGCGACCTTGTAGCGGGTGCGGCCTAGCACGAAGATCACGTAGCTGTAGATGAGGTTCATGTTGGACGTCACGTTCTGTGAGGAACGGAAGCCTGCCGTCTGGATGGCACGGATGTACTCGGTCCAACTGACTCGGTCCGTGACGACGGGCAGCGCGCCCTTCAACTTGTTCAGCTCCCCTTCTTGGCGGTCCGGGTTTACGAAGCCGGTGGTCGAGTCCTTGGCCTGCAAGGCCGCGTAGGCGTCTTGGAGTCGCCCGCGCCCTTGTCCGATAGCGACCATCGCCCTGACGAGGTGACCGTTGTCAACCGCGATGTAGGGGTTCAGGGCGGTCCACTTCACCGGGCGCCCCGCAATCTCGGATGCCCGCTGAGGCGAGATACGTGAGTTGCGGGCAAACTGCTCGATGGCCTCGCGGCCCTCTGGCCAGAAGACGCTCAACCACGTGAGGATGTAGTCGTACGCCTTGAGCCGGACTCCTTCGGAGTTGATTCGCACGAAGATGTCGGCGACCAGTCGCTTGTCCGCCTCCTTCTGGATGTGGACGACGTCGAACAGGTAGTTCTTCAGTTCGCTGAGTCGTGCGAACACCTCCTCGATGCGTTCCTCATCGTCGTTGGTGAGTGTGTTGTCGGCGGACCTGTATCGCTTGAGGAAGTCCTTGCGGGCGCGAATTGGTGAGTCGAAGCACGTGGAGATGTCCTCCACCCATTGCACGGACTTGGCCAACGCTGGCGTCCGGACCTCGAACTTCTCACTGAACGGGTTAAACGAGATCATGATGGTCCGCTGCCGGTACGCCTCGTCACGAACAGGGTGGCCTTGCATCGCCGCATAGAGGCTCGTCAGCCGCTGCTGACCATCGATGATCTGGTGGCTCGCGGCGAGTTTCGCGTCGCCGCCGATGGTCCGCGTCTCTCCCTCGGCCGGGACGTCCCAGAACATGAGTTCGCCCACCGGGTACCCGCGATACATGGAGTCGAACAAGTCCCGAACTTTGGTGGCAGGCCACACGAACGGACGTTGCAGGTCCGGCAGCTGGACGGTGCCGGTCTTGACTCCGTTGACCAGTTGGTCAACCTGCCAGGACACGGTCTTGAAGATCGCTGCCATTCATTAGTCCTTCCTCGGGTGATGCATCACGTCGCGTCATGCTGGCGCACTTCACGATCTCAGTAGTACTCCTTGACGTAGCCGAGGGCCTTCTCGAAGACGTCGTTGTCGCGGATCTTGAACTGCAGGTAGAGCACCTGACGGAGTGCTCTCCTGACCTCTTGGTCCCCGCCGATCGTGGACTGCCAGCCATCGAAGCGGACGGCCCGGACGACCTCGTCGATGCGGCTGACGATGTTCTCCACGATGATCGGGGTCTCTTCAGTCTTGAGCGCCTCGAACAGCTCGCTGAGGGCAGCCTTGCCGCGCTCCTCACGGGGAACCTCGTTGATGGCCTTCTCCGCGGCCACGGTGTCTCGGGCCAGTTCCAGAAGCTCTCGCAGGAAGTCCAGACTGGACTGCTGCACCGCTGCGTACCGTTCACGCAGTTCGTTGAGTCGCTTGCCCAGTTCGACGAATACCGGATTGCTGAGGTGGCGGGCGATGCGGGCGGTGATCTGTCTCTCGATCTCTTGCGGGGTGACGCCAGTGCGTCGGCCGTGCATCAGGTCAGCAATGGTTTCGGCGTCCAGCACGATGGTTTCGACATCGTCCTGAGGCACCTCGACTTGGACGTGCTCGTTGATGAGCTCCACGGTCTTGGCCCCGAGGGCATGCCAAACTAGGCGGCCGGTGATGTCGGGAAGACGCACTGACTCGTAGACGTCGGTCAGCCAGCGATAGTCGGCCTTGAACGGCGCGAGCATCGGGTCGGGGCTGACGATCTCCCACAGTTGCGAGACAACGCTGTACGCCAGACCGAAGGCGTCCTTCGTCGCGGTGTCGGCGATGGCGGCCTGGGCCTGGATCAGGCCCTCGTAGCCGCCGACAGTGCGGTCCACCCCCGGGAAGAAAGACAGGGCTGCCGCCACGGCCGGGGCGACCCGTGCCTTTAGTTCCTCGATGTTGGTGACGACGTCATGGACGCTCTTCTCGTCGAAGGCCAACGACTTCGCGACGTCGTCGAAGATCCCCAGGTAATCCACGATCAATCCATGGGACTTGTTGGGCGGGTAAACCCGGTTGGTACGGGTGATTGCCTGGAGCAGGGTGTGCTCCTTGAGCGGCTTGTCGAGGTACTGGCAGTACAGGATGGGGGCGTCGAAGCCGGTCAGCAGCTTGGCGGTGACGATCACTATCCGCAGCGGGTCGGCGGCGTCGTTAAACGCGGCGAGGAACTTCTCGGTCTGCTCGGCGTTCGGGGTCCACTCGCTCCACTCGGGCTTGTCGTCGCGGCTCTTCGACATCACGATGGTGGACGCCTCAGGCGGCAGGTGCTGGTCCAGCTCGGCCTTGTAGGCCACGCATGAGGCTTTGTCGTAGACGACGATCATTGCCTTGAGCCCCTCCGGATCGACACGGGTCTTGAAGTGCTCGGCGATGTCAGCGGCGATCTTCGCGATCCGCGCCGGCGCCTTGATCAGCACCTCGATGGAGGCCGCCCGCTTGGACAGGCTGATCTTCTCGCCCTCGGACAAGCCCCGCTCGCGGGCCAGTTCGTCAAAAGCGACGTCGAGCGCCTCCTGGTCGATGTGGATCTCTGAGAGCCGTGGCTCGAAGTGCAGCGGCAGCGTGGCCCCATCACGGATCGAGTCCTGGTAGGTGTAGCGGGACAGGTAGCCGCCCGCGTCGTCCTCTGAGCCGAACCACTTGAACGTGTTCCTGTCCCGCTTGTTGATCGGAGTGCCCGACATGCCGAACAGGAACGCATTGGGCAGCGCGATCCGCATTGCCTGACCAAAGTCGCCTTCTTGCGAGCGGTGCGCCTCGTCTACCAGAGCGATCACGTCGTCGCGGTCGTTCAGGACACCGGGGGCCTCGCCGAACTTGTGGATCGTCGTGATAAGGACCTTGCGGGTGCCTTGGGCAAGCAACTGCTGCAGCTCCGCGCGGGAGTCCACCCGCACGAGGCCGGGGACGTCGGCGGCGTTGAACGTGCCAGTGATCTGGGTGTCGAGGTCCACCCGATCCACCACAATGATCACGGTCGGCTTCCGCAGCCCGGCGATGCCGCGCAGTTTGAGCGCGGTGAACACCATGAGCAGCGACTTGCCGGAGCCCTGGAAGTGCCAGATGAGGCCCTTCTTGACCTTGCCGTGCAACACCCGCTCGACCATGAGGTTGGTAGCCTGGAACTGCTGGAACCGAGCGATGATCTTGATCTTGCGGAACTTCTTATCCGTGGCGAACAGCGTGAAGTACCGCAGGAAGTCCAACACCGCCGCCGGGCGCAGCACACCCTCGACAGCCTCCTTCACCACCGCGAGCCCCATCTTCACCGGTGCCTCGGAGCGGTTCTCTTCCTCACGCCACGGCCCCCACATCTCGACTGGCATCCCGATCGAGCCGTACCTGAAGTCCTTGCCCTCCGTGGCGTAAACCAGAACGTTCGGGACAAAGAACTGCGGGACGTTCACCTCGTAGTCATCGTGGATCTGCGCGGCACCGTCAATCCACGTATACGCCGGCCGCGTAGCGGACTTCGCCTCACCCACCACCAACGGGAAACCGTTGCACCACAACACGTTGTCGAACCGCTTCTCGATCCGCCCCTGCCGGAAGATCACCTCCGTGGAGAACACCCACTGGTTGGCCGACGCATCCTCCGGGTGGTCAAAGTCGATCAGCCGCACCGTGACGTGCTCGCCATTCGGCCCGAACGGCAGGGACTTCTGGGCTGTCAACCAGGCGGTGAACTCCTCGTTCGCGACCACCGGGTGCGGACTCGTCCGCGCCGAGATCAGGATCGCCCGCAACTGATAGAGCACCTCGTCCGCCCGCGAGGGGTCCTCCGCGATCGCCGGATTCAACCGGAGCAACGCCGCCCGCACCTGGGACTCCAACACCACCTCGCCCAGACTCCGCGGCAGGTCCTTGCCAGCCACGAATTGGACATCGACCGACGCCACCAAGTCGCGTACGAAGTCACGCACGGTTGAGTCCTCTTTGAACTGAGACATCAGGCGCCTCCAAGGATGTCGTCGATCAGGGAGAAACGCACTGCGTCCAGGGCCGCAAGTTCGCCATTGATTGACTCGGCACCCACCAAGAGACGACCCAAGGTGTCCATTATCTCGGCTTGAGTGGCTCGCGTCGGTACAGGGACGTGCGCTGCTAAGAGCGAAGATCCTCGGATGTTCTTCTGCACACCACCCTGCGCGAGGCTCTGGGAGAGATTCCGGCCAGGGGCGGAGTTGAAGTAGGCCCGTAGGAAGTGTGGATCCATTTCCTCGGTCAGTCGCAGCCGGATCAAGAAGGCGCCCGGGATCACTTGGTCGCCGCCAACGGAGACGTCGAAGACCGCGGGGACTCCACAGGAGCCGGACCTCGAAATCAAGAAGTCACCATCTGCTAGGAGGTGGGGCCGGAAGGAGTCGTCCAACCTCGCCCTTGGCATGGTCCCGTAGTCGATTCTCCCCACACCATCCATATCTGTCGTACGCAGAAGTCGGAATTCTCCGTCATCCGAGTACAGCGAGTTCGAGAACCGCGGGCCGTATGCAGACGATCCGACCACGGCCCTAAGTGGCCGCGCCAATTCAAGACCGCATATCGTGTCATCCAGCCAATGCTGGATTGTGAGGCGAGCGCGGGTGGCCGATAACCGAAGTGATGCCCGATGGCGCTCTGCGGCCCACAACAGATCCGCGATGCGCTTCTGCTCGTCGAGCGCCGGGAGAAGGAACTCGTAGCGTGCGATGTCCGACCAGTTGACGTAGGGGTTCACCGATCCCTTCGACTCAGCGATGGCGAACGCGTGGAACGGTTCGGCGCTCATGATGAAGGGAAGGAAATCCGGCAGCAGGGCGTTGAGATCTGTTGGCTCAACAACGAAGGTGGTATTGGCGCAGACGCCGTCGAACTCGGCCACCGCTACCTTGCGCAGGTAGGTGCGGCGCGAGCCATACAGCACCTGGCCGGGCCTGAACCGACGATGGAATGCCGGACCGACGTCTATGTCACCGACATCACCCCAGCGGTTGAGCTTGAGGTCATTGGAGTTCATGTGTTCCCCGGCGACGTATCGATGTATGGTGCCATCAGTGGGGTCAACCTTCTCTTTGGAGGCTGAGGCGACGTCTCCGAGAACTACTCGATTCCAACTGGATTTGTCGAGGTTGAGGGTCACCGGACCGCCTCCTGCTGAAGCAGGGCTAGGACGTCCGCGATGGCCTCATCGGCTGACTCGGCTGCGTATCGCCAGTCCTCAACCGCATCGGCTACCGATACTCGTTCTGCCTTGCTCGTTGTGGTGCTGTTGACGTAGAGAGGGATGGCGAGGCTGTAGCCCTTGGCTGCGATCCGGTCGAGGTCGGCGACGGCCGCGAAGCCGTCGTCGTTGGTGAATGCGCGGTAGGCGTTGAGGATCTTCTTCTGGTGGCTGGGCCGGAGGAGCGACTGTGCCTGCTCGCGAGCGAATTCGTTCGCTGCATTGATGAACAGGACCTTGCCTTGACGAGACGGACTCTTCTTCGAGCGTAGGAAGACAACCGTTGCGGGCATGGGGCTGTTGTAGAAGAGCCCTTCGCCAAGGCCGAGGACACACTCGACCAGGTCGGACTTCACGAGTCCTTCGCGGAGGGCAGCTTCTTCGCGGCGGAACAGAACGCCGTGCGGGAACAGAATGGCGGCGCGGCCAGTCTTCGGGTGGAGGCTCTTGGCGATGTGTTGGAAGAAGGCGTAGTCGGCGCGGCCCTGGGGTGGGACGCCCCACATGTTGCGGCCGTAAGGGTCCTTGGCGAACGCTTCCCGGTTCCACGCCTTGATCGAGTAGGGCGGGTTAGCGAGGACGACGTCGAAGGACTGCAGACGACCGTGCTGGTCGTGAAAGGCAGGTTTGGTGAGGGTGTCACCGTGGGCGATCTGGCCGTCGATGATGCCGTGGAGGAACAGGTTCATGCGGGCGATGGCCGAGGTTCCGTAGTTCAGTTCCTGACCGTAGAGGCGGAGGTTGCGCCATTCCTTTCCTTGGCGCTTCAACTCGGCCGCGGTCGAGATGAGCATTCCCCCGGTGCCGCACGTTGGGTCGTAGACGGACTCCCCGGGCTCGGGCTGCAGCATCATCGTCATCAGGTGGACCAGCGTGCGGTTGGTATAGAACTCCTGCGCGGTGTGTCCGGAGTCGTCGGCGAACTTCTTGATCAGGTACTCATACCCGTTGCCGAGCTCGTCTTCGGGCAAGTTCGCGATCGACAGGGTCTTGGTCGAGAAGTGCTCGATGAGATCGGACAGAGTCCGGTCGGAGAGCAGGTTCTTGTTGCCCCAGTCACCGTCGCCGAACACCCCGGGCAGAGTATCGGGGTTGGCTTTCTCGATGGCGCGCATCGCGGTGAGGATGGCGGCACCAATGTTGCTGGTGACCCCGCGGATGCCGGACCAGTGGCAGCCCGCGGGGATGGCGAAGCGGTGATTCTCGGGTAGGTCGGCCAGGTCTTCGTCGCCGTATACGGCGAGAGCGTCGGCGTGTTCCTCGTCGTAGACGTCGGAGATCCGCTTCAGGAACACCAGCGGGAAGATGTACTGCTTGTAGTCACCGGCGTCGATCAGGCCGCGGAGCACGACTGCAGCGCCCCACAGGTAGGATTCCAGTTCGTTCTGGGTGATCCGGATCGTCATTGGTTGGCTCCGTCCGTGCCGAGCCCCCACTTGGCCAGTTCGGCTTCCAGCGCGGCACGGGTGGCGGCCGCCGCGGCCTTCGCCGCTTTCAGCTCGCGGAGCGCATCGGCGAGGGTCGCTCGTTCGCCCGTGTCGGCTGGCGGTACGTAGAGGGGGATGTTCAGATTGAAGTCGTTCGACGCGATCTCGTCGAGAGTAGCGACGTGGGCCACCCCATCGGCGTCGGCGAACGCCACGTACGCCTTCAACAACGCTTCGGCGTGCTCGGGTTCGAGAGTGTTCTGGTTCCGGCCGCGCCTGTACAGCTTCTCGCCGTTGATGAACAACGCCTTGCCCGCCCGCTCCGGGGCCTTGCTGGCGCGCAGGATCAGCACACACGCGGCCAAGCCGGTCCCGTAGAAAAGGTTGGGCGCAAGACCGATGACGGCCTCGACGACGTCCGACTTCACGATGTGGGTTCGGATTCGAGCTTCGGCCCCCTGCCGGAACAGTGCACCTCGGGGCAGTACCACCGCGACACGGCCAGTGCGGGGCTTTTTCGAGGTGAGCATGTGCTGCACCCAAGCCCAGTCCGCGTAGCTGGTCGGGGGGACGCCACCAAGCAGGTTGCGGCCCCAGTTGTCGGAGGCCCACTCCAGTTCGCCCCACTTCTTCAGCGAGAAGGGCGGGTTGGCAACCACGCAGTCGAACTGGGCGAGCCGGTTGCCTGTGAAGAAGGCGGGGCTGCGGAGGGTGTCC
The DNA here is from genome assembly GCF_014164775.1 of Tessaracoccus sp. MC1679. Classification (GTDB taxonomy): domain Bacteria; phylum Actinomycetota; class Actinomycetes; order Propionibacteriales; family Propionibacteriaceae; genus Arachnia. The sequence goes on along the minus strand of NZ_JACJGB010000002.1, from coordinate 32,430 downwards.
TCGCGGGCGATCCTGAAGTCCTCGATGCCATGGAGCAGTAGGTTCATGCGGGCGATGCTGGCGGTGGCCAGCACCCGCTCCTGGCCGTATAGCTTGCCCCACAGGGTCTTCGGGTTGCCGCCTCGGTCCTTCACGTGCTGGATGACCTCGATCAACATTCCGCCCGTGCCACAGGCTGGGTCGTAGACGGTCTCGCCCTCCTTCGGGTCGAGGATGTTGATCAGCAGGCCCACCACCGAGCGCGGGGTGTAGTACTCCCCGGCCTTCTTGTTGGACTGGTCGGCGAACCTCTTGATCAGGTACTCGTAGGCGTTGCCGAAGACGTCCGGGGGCACCGCCGCGTTAGTCAAAGCCTTCGAGGAGAAGTGCTCGATCAAATCGCTCAACCGCCGGTCCGGCAGCTTGTCCTTGTTGGTCCAGTTCGCGTTCCCGAAGATCCCGTAGAGCGTCTCGGGGTTCGCCTTCTCGATGGCCCGGAAGGCCGTCTGGAGAGCCGTCCCGATGTTCTGCGTACGGGCGCGGACGTCTTCCCATAGGCAACCCTCGGGGATCGTGAAGCGGTGGTTCTCAGAGAACGAAGCGAACTCGTGGTCGCCTCCCGACTGGGCCAGGGCTTGCCCGTACTCCTCCATGTAGACGTCCGAGATCCGCTTGAAGAACATCAACGGGAAGATGTACGCCTTGAAGTCGGCTTGGTCGATCGCGCCGCGCAACAGGTCGGCCGCCGCAGACAAATAGCTCTCAAGCTCCGACAACGACAAGGGGCCGAAGTTGGCAGGGATCAGGGCAAGAGCAAGCGCGCGTGCCTCGTCTTGGGTCACTCGGTGAACTCCTCAGAGTGGATAACGGACAACACGATGCCGGATGGCAACGACAATCCATCACCCATGCGCACCCCAAGCCCCCTCGTCGTCCAGTGACTCGGCAGGAACAACCCCGCAGCCACAACGGTCTACTGTCACCGTAGCCCGACCGCGCTCGGAGCACGTGGATTGTCTCGCCTCGGCAAGTCGTAGCGACCAGGAGCCTGTTCTGTGGGTCGCGACGATCCACGGCTACCACCTTGCGCGGCGTGAACCCAGCGTCAGTGATCCCGCACGGCTCCATCGTGATCACACTCCAATCGTCGAGAGTGCTCACTCTTCAGGCGCCGTTCGTGCCCAACCTCCAAGCGCCGGCGTCGGGAACGCGGGGTGTTGCGCGTTGCTGGTACAGCTTCTCGCCTAGCTGCGGTTCGCCGCGATGCAAAGTATTCGACACGCCCGCGAGCAGACCACAGTAGCCTGACCGCATGGATACAGGGCTAGTCTGGCTTCTGGTGGCCGTCGCGGTCATCGCCCTCATCTCTTTCTTCGCAGTCCGCGCCCACAAAGCGAAAGTGAGGGACCTTGCGACGCTGAGCCCCGAACGACTCGCGCTACATGAGCAATGTGTCGCAGCTGACAAGGCTCTGCGCGAAGAGGAGCGCAAGCATCAGAGCGAAGTCGCCCGAGCGCAGCGCGAACTGAGAGCGGCTCAGAAGGTGCCCACCCTCGCGACACTTCAGACGCACAGCGTGACCCCGTTGGAGGTCAACATGAAGGGGCACCGGCATCCGATGTCCGCCAATGTCGCTGCTCAAGTGGACTCCACGGGCGACGTAACGGGCTTCTTGGCATCCCGAAGCACCGTGACCCGAATGGCTACGGGAGCCGTCTTATTCGGCGGGGCTGGGGCTATCGCAGGTGGTGTGGCGAAGAAGCAGTCCATCAAGACCTTGGACACGCGCGAGCTCTTCGTCATGGTTGTTGGTGACGGTTGGGCAGAAGTCGTGAAGGTCCCAGCGCAGCAAGGTGAGTCGGCCCGGCAATTCGCCGCCAGCGTGAACAGTGCCGCGGTGGACTTCCCGCGCTTCAGCGCGGATCACACGGCCAAGGTCCAGGCTGCGGAAAGCCTGCTGGCTCAGGTGCAGGGAGACACGGCGCTGCTCGAAGAAGCGAAGCGTGCCCGCGAAGTGTTGGGGCCTGACCCGCTGCAAGAACTCCGAGCTGCTCGGAAGTCGTCCGATGTTGGGCAGGGGGAGATTGGCGCTTAAGGCGTCCCCATGCGGGTGGGTATTGAGCCTCAGGCTCTGACCTCCTGGCCTGCAGTGCTGCACTTCAGGAGCTCATGGTTGAGTGGGTGGCCGGTCAGCCGTGTCAGCGTGCGGCTGCGATCTGGTCGCAGGAGGCCCGGGAGGCTCTCGGCGTGGATGAAAACGTGGTCACAAACTTGGTCACAAACCGATCCGGAACAGTGACCAACAAGCCGCCCCAGACCGGACGACTCAAAGCATCGACCGCTGTAGATCGCACTTGAGCGCACAGTTCCGGACAGTGTTGTCAGACTTTTAATCCATGGGTCGCGGGTTCGAGCCCCGCTGGGGGCACCCAACGCACAAGGCTCGAACCTTGGCCCGATGAATCAAGGGCCGGGGCTCGGGCCTTGTCGGCGTTCGCGGCCCATGTGAGGGCGTCCGCGTTGACCCCGGGCTCGGGCAGCATCTCGAACGGTCATGCATTCTCGACGCGCAGCTCGTCGTCCTCCTCGATGTAGAACCGGCTCCGATGGGCAGGCCGTCGCTGCCGGTCGCCGTCATGATGTCGTTGACCTCGCCGCGCTCGATGCGTCCGGCGCGGATGCGCTCGTTCACCGCTGCCGCTTCATCGTTGGTGGCGAGGGTGATCGCCTCCCCGTCTCGCGCGTCGTTGGTGATGTGTTCTTGGGCGTGGCCGTCGTCGGCGTGCAGCGTGACCAGGCCCATCGTGGCGAGCTGGTCGAACACGTCGCCGGGATTCTGCCTGTCGCGCATCGCCAGGGGCAGGGCCGCGTACTCGGGATCAGCGAAGCTGTGGAGTTCGGTCATGTCGTAGGTGCGGCCCCTGATCTGCGCGGCCATGTCGAGCACCCCGCCCCGACCAACCGCCGGGAGCTGTGCGCGGTCACCGACGAGCGCGACGGTCGCCCTGGCTTCGGCGGTGACGGTCAGGAGGGCGTGGGCGGTGTCTTGGTCGAGCATCCCGGCCTCATCCACGATCACCCGCTCACCACCGCGCAGGCGCGCGTCTATGGGTGGGCCGATGTAGATGCGCCCCGACTCGGGATCGCGATCGCCGGGGTTGAGACATGTCCAGACCCCATCGTCTTTCCATCGCCAGCCGTGCGCGTGCACGAGCGCCGCAACACTGGTTGCGGGCACGCCAAGTTCGTCGTGCGCGACCTGCGCCGCACTGAGAGTGGGCGCAACCACCCGAGACATCCGCCCCTGCTCGGCAGCGACCTTGATGGCGACGCCGAGCATGGTGGTCTTGCCCGCGCCCGCCGCTCCTTCCACGATCACTAACGGATCGCTCGAAGCAACAGCGGCGGCGGCCACCTGCTGGCCAGCCTCGAGTCCTGCGACGTGTGCCGCCTCGGCTACGTCGAGCAGCGGGAACGGTGGCGGTGAGTTGGTCGCGTAGTGCGGTCTCTGCTGCGATCACGGTCAGGCTGGTCAGGTGCGCGACATGCTCCGGCATCGCACTACCGGGCGGCAGGATGGTGAAGCAGTCCGAGACGGCCAAGCCGGTCGCCAAGGCGATGAACTCGCGCAACTCGGCGGCCGTTGCGTGCACGCCTGCCTCGGTGGTGATCCTGGTGACCTGCTCTTGGATCGTGTGCCGCGTCCACGCCGACGACGACGCCGCGCACCGATCCAACGCGCGCGACGCAACCTCCTGCACGGCCAGGTCATCGACCGACACCACTGGACGCACGGCCCGGTGTTCGAGGGTTGCGGGGTCGTATCCGGCATCCGCGAGTTCTTGCCGCCACCATTGCTCGTTCTTGAGGTCGGCGGGCTTCTTCCCGGGCCGCTGATGCGTCCACGCGATGCCCTGCAACCGAGCGGTCATCACCGGGCCGAGCACCTCGCCCGGATGCGCGGCCTGCCATTCGGCTTCGAGCCGGTCGAGGTTGCGCCTGATCTGCGCCGACCGCTTCGACATCACCGCGTTGAACGGTTCCAACTCCACCACCTCACCGCTCACCGGATCGAGGGTCATGCCATGCTCCGCGAGCGTGCGGGCGAGCTGCGGGTGCGCGGCGAGCACCATGATGGGCATGACCGCCCCCCGCGCCGGTTCCGAACAGGAACGAGGGCACCAGCACCGGCCACAGGATCAGCCGCAGCAACCCGCCTCCATTTCGACCCGCGTAACAGTACCGCCGAGCTAGCCTGCAGCCATGACCGACTTCAAGCGCGAACTGGACTGCTACAAGGCTCGTCGGGGCCGGTTCGACGTCGTCGAGGTGCCGCCGCTGAAGTTCCTGATGATCGACGGCGCCGGCGACCCGAACACCGACCCGCAGTACTCGGCGACCCTCGCGACGCTCTACCCGATGGCATACAAGCTCAAGTTCTTCAACAAGAAGGAACTGGGCCGCGACTACACCGTCATGCCGCTCGAAGGCCTGTGGTGGGCCGACGACATGGCCGCGTTTACCGTGGGTCGCGACAAGGCGCAGTGGCTGTGGACGATGATGATCATGGTGCCCGGGTGGATCGAGGCTGAGCATGTTGAGGTGGTTCGCGCCGCCGTCGGAGAGAAGGCGCCGCGGCTGGCGGACCTGCGGGTCGAGACGTTCGACGAGGGCCTGAGCGTGCAGACGTTGCACGTGGGGCGGTTCGACGACGAGGGCCCGGTGCTGCAGCAGATGCACGAGGAGGCGATCGTCGGCGCCGGCTACGCCTTGGCGGGGAAACACCATGAGATTTACCTCAGCGACGCTCGCCGGACCGCGCCGGAAAAACTGCGGACGATCTTGCGGCAACCAGTGGAAAGATAGTGTCATCCAACCCCGGGAATTGACCCCCAGCCGCGCGTACGCTTGCTCCATCCGAGCGAAGGAGTGTGGCATTGAAGCTACGAAATAGGATCCGAGCTGGCCTGGTCGCGATGGGGCTGACGGTCGCGTCGCTGGTGACGGTCATCCCGACCCAGGACGCCTCGGCGGCGACGTGCTACCAGTCGATGTGGCGGTTGAACAGCCGCGGCGACTGCGTGAAGTCAATCCAGGCGCTGCTGAACTATCAGCTGCCGCGGAGCACCCCGCTCGCGGTCGACGGGATTTTTGGTGCGCGGACCGATCGTGCGGTGCGGACTCTTCAATCGGGTTGGTACATCCTGAGGATGTCTGGGATCGACGGTATTGTCGGCCCGAAGACCTGGCAAGTGCTGTGCCAGCCGGGGATGGGCGAGGCCAACTTCCCCGGCCGTGTGCCACGCAGCTACCCCATTTGGGCTAGTCGCCAGGCGGGGTGCCCGGGAGCGGATACCTTCTACTACTACCCCTAGGATGATCTCATGAGCCGACCAAGTTTCGACGACCTGGGCGTCGCCACAGCGCGACTCTGAGCCACCCGCAGCGCAGACCCGAAAGTCCACGTGGGCGCGTGCTTGTTGGATCAGTGGAACCGGGTGGTCGGGGTGGGGTACAACGGCCGAGCAGCCGGGGAGCCGAAAGAACGCGAAAGCCTCGACCAAGGCCACAGCGGGTTCATCCACGCCGAAGTCAACGCGCTGCTTGCGGCGAATTGAAACGGTGAGGGGCACACCTTGTTCGTCACGCATGGGCCGTGCGCCACGTGCGCACGGCCCATCGTGAACTCGCGCCGTGTGACGCGAGTTGTGTACGAACAGGGCTACACGGAGACGGCGCGCGCCACCGCCGGCCTCCCCTCCGGCGCCCACATCCTCCGCGACGCTGGCCTCGCCGTCCACTTGGCCTCAACTAGTTTTCTGAGCAGAGACGAGCGCTTGCGCGAGGAACGTCAGTCGCAGGGTAACGACCCGGACAGCGACCCACTCACCCGCTCACAACTCCCTCGATGGGGGTTCCCTGCGTGACCCCACGCAGGGAGACCCCATCGAGGAAGTTTCTAGCGGGTTGACGCCGCCTATCCCTTGACGCAGAGCAGCGTTTGGAGCCGCGCGGCAACATCGACCAAGTCTCGCTGCGCGTCGATGACCTCGTTGATATCCTTGTACGCGGCCGGGATCTCATCGACCACCCCCTCGTCCTTGCGGCACTCGATCCCGGCGGTCTGCTCCGCCAGGTCGGCAGCGGTGAACCGCTTCCGCGCGGCAGAGCGCGACATCCGACGCCCAGCCCCGTGCGAAGCCGACTGGTACGACGCCGGGTTCCCCAAGCCTCGAACGATGTAGGAGCCGGTGCCCATCGACCCCGGGATCACGCCCAGGTCGCCCAACCCCGCTCGAATCGCACCCTTGCGGGTCACGATCAGCTCGGTGTCATCGTAGGTTTCCACCGCCACGTAGTTGTGGTGGCAGCGGATCGGCGCCTCGAACGCGACCCCCGGAATCCGGTGGGTCAGCTCGTCGCAGATGGCCTGCAGCATCACGTCGCGGTTGAGCAGCGCGTACGACTGCGCCCACCACAGGTCGTGCAGGTAGGCCTCCATCTGCGTGGTCCCGGCGAGGAACACGGCAAGATCCCGATCCACTAGGCCCTGGTTGTGCGGCAGCGCCTGCGCGACCTTCATGTGCACCTGAGCCAACTGGTTGCCCGTCCCGCGCGACCCCGAATGCAGCGTCACCCACACCCGGCCGTCGTCCCCTGCGCACAGTTCGATGAAGTGGTTCCCGCCGCCCAGGGTCCCCACCTGCGTCATCGCCTTGCGCTCAGCCGTACCCGACGCGGCCGACGGTGTGACCTCGCCCGCCTTCAGTCCGCCAAACTCGCGCATCATGGCCGCGTACCGGTGGCCGAGTTCGGCATGCCGAGCGACGGTCCGGGGCTCGTCTGGGTGAGATGAGAACCCCACCGGCACCGCCCGCTCAATGCCGCGGCGGATCGGAGCAAGGTCGTCGGGTAGTTGGTCGGGACGCAGGTTGGTGCGCACCGCCGTCATTCCGCAGCCAATGTCGACGCCGACAGCGGCGGGGGAAACTGCCTGGTCCATGGCGATGACTGACCCGACGGTCGCGCCAAGGCCGTAGTGGACGTCGGGCATGACACGCACCCCGTGCGTCCACTCAAGCGCTGCGACGTTGCGCAGCTGGGCGCGCGCCTTCTCCTCAATGCCGGCCTCGTTGGCCCACATGAGGGTGTTGTCGGTGCCGCTGAGTGGCACCGGATAGATGGACATGATGGTTCTCCTGTGAGTTGGTGTGACAGGGGCAACCGACGGCCCTCCCGCGAACGGGCGTGTGGGCGAGATGTCGAGTTAGCGAAAGGAAAGTCAGTTACCCCAAGGTTCAGCGCTGGTGCGCAGAACCGGATTGGGGGCGTTCGACGGCATGCGGGCAGGGCTCAAACGTCGCAGTGCGACGGAGCTCCATCCTGGTCATGTTCATCCTTCTCGAAAAGGCGCCGACGGTGGCGCCTGTCGTCCAGAGTCGCACGGCTTGCGTCCCGAGGCAAGTATCTCCCGCACTCTCCTCGTCAGCGACGGCCCTGAAGTAGCGTGATGAGCAAGAGATCAGGAGGACTCATGCCCCACGGCGACATCACCCACATCGACATCCCCGTCAGCAACCACAAGGCTTCCCAGGAGTTCTATGGGAAGCTGTTCGGCTGGCAATTCAACGAATACCCGGGCTTCGAGGGGTACCCCATGTGGCAGGCGCCCAACAAGATCAGCGGCGGCGGACTCGCGCCGCGCGGGGACGGGTTCCAGCAGCCGCGCTCCTACGTGGAGGTCGACTCGATCGACGAAACCTTGGAACTGGTTCGTGCGGCCGGTGGGACGGTCACGATGGAGAAGTCCCCCATCTCGGAAACCAGCTGGTGGGCCGCTTTCGATGACCCCGACGGCAACCACATCGGCCTGTACGAGGGCACGACCGACCCCAACGCCTAGGCCGGGCACACGCGCTGCTCCTTGCGGCTCCGGCCGAGAAGTTATCCACAACCCCTTCAAACGGCGCGTCCTGGAACCGCATGGATGGCAGCCTCGGAGGGTGGATCCACGGGGTGTCTATTCGCTGCAGCAACTGCTAGCGGCCGGGGTAAGTCGAGCGCAGCTCAAGCTGGAGTTGTCGGTTGGGCGACTTCGCCGCATCGGCCGGGGCTGGTTCGCCGAGCCGTTCGCCGATTCCGAAGTGGTCCGAGCAATCACGCTCGGCGGGCGGCTGGGGTGTCTCAGCGGAAGTCGCGCCCATGGTCTGTGGGTCCCCCCGGACTCGCACCTGCATGTAGTAGTCAACCCCGGAGTGGCTGTGCCCCGCTCCCAGTCTGGTGTGCAGTTCCACCGCCTTGATTCTTTCTGCGCCGACGCCCTCGCTTCAGTGGATCAATGTCTCGGGCAAGTGATCCAGCGCCACTCTCCGGAGGAGGCGTTGGTCGTGCTGGAGTCGGCCGTGAACCTCGAACTCATAGCTCCGGCTGATGCCCGGGCCCTTATCAACGCCGCCCCCGTGCGGAAGCGCCGCGCGCTCGAGCACTTCCAGCTCGGCGCACAATCGGGATCAGAGACAAGGCTCCGACTCTTCTTTCAGCAACGCCGGGTGAAGGTCAAGTCTCAAGCGTTCATCCCGGGAGTAGGACGCGTTGACATGCTGGTAGGCCGCTCATGGATCGTTGAAGCGGACAGCCACGCTCACCACTCCGCGGGGTTCAACATCGAAGTGGACCGAGACCGGGATCTCAACGCCTGGGAGCTCGGGTACGAACGGACACGCTTCACGTACCAGCAAATCTGGTGGTCTTGGGAGAGGACGCAGCAGGCTCTCCTCGCTGGGCTTGCGTCGAAACGCCATCTGAGGCCACCGAAACCGCGCGCTGCCTGAACTCACCAGGCCAAGTCAGAATTCTTTCATATGTAGGCGTGCAGATCGTCACGCATAGCGACGATCTGCACGCCTACATATAGAAGAATCACAGACCCGTGAAGATGGTCCGCCTGGGCTCCGTCGTCCCTACCGGAGAACGCGCGCGATCAATAGGCCACGTCAAAGATCGGACGCGCTCCACGCCGCTTCAGATGGCGCGTGCAGGAGCCGCGCTGATCAAGGCGGTGCTGCCGTTGGCGGGATTTACTCCTCGACCTTGTCTTCGGTGCCCTCGCAGCGTGTCGAGGCCCGCCGTCGCGGGGCCGGGCGTCGGGAGAAGCTGATGATCTTCGGTGACGACTACGCAACGGCCGACGGTACGGGCGCGCGGGACTACATCCACGTCGTCGACCTCGCTGCTGGGCACCTCGCGGCGCTCGATTACCTGAGCGATCACGCTGGCTACTACGTATGGAACTTGGGCACGGGCAATCCGACCACGGTCCTCGAGATCGTGCGCGCCTTTGAGGAGGCCGCTGGGATCACGGTTCCGTACGAGATTGTGGCGCGCCGCCCGGGTGACGTGGCGGCCTCGTACGCCGACGTCGATAAGGCGCACACGGAGCTGGGTTGGCGGGCGGAGAAGTCTGTTGCTGATGCGTGCGCCGACACCTACCGCTGGCAGTCGGACAACCCCAACGGGTTCGCTGGCGCCTGAGTCCTTGACGCGAATCCTCCCCGAGTTCTGATTCCGGGCGCCCCACGGGCGAAAATCCGGAACTAGCGGAGGATCCGCGTCAAGAGCCCACGATGGACTCGCTCCAGGGCTCGGCTGGACGCATGGTTGTGGGCGGTGCGGATGTACAAGACCCGCTCCGTGGCGACCGCTGCCGTGCGCGGCGGGCACGTGCGGGTCGATGACAAGCTGCCCAAGTCGTCGCAGCACGTGGGGGAAGGCCAAGTGGTCCGGGTGCGTCGCGCCGAGCACGAGGACCGGATCATCGAGGTGGTCGATCCCACCTTGGTGAAGCGCGTCGGCGCGCCGCAAGCCCAGGCCGCCTACATCGAGCGCACACCCGAGAAGCCGCCTCCGATTCCGGAGATGGTGGGTCGAGTGGCCGTCCGTGAACGCGGTGCGGGGCGCCCCACCAAGCGCGATCGTCGCGACATCGAGCGGCTCCGCGGACGCTGACCCCGCCGTCGGAACCGGACCTCGCCTTTCGTAGAATGGTGCGCGAGGTGAGGCCATGTCCACAACGACCAAACCGGCAGTCGGGCGAGCGACGCCTGCGCTGACCAGCTTCGCCCTCAAACTCACCATGGCCGTCACCGGATGGATCTTCGCGGCCTTCGTCGGCATTCACATGTATGGCAACCTCAAGGCGTTCGTGGGCGCGGAGGCCTACAACTCCTACTCATTCTGGCTGCGCCACGCCCTCTATCCCCTCCTCCCGGAGGAGGGGCTGCTGTGGATCATGCGCGTCGTGTTGGCCATTGCGCTGGTCGCGCATGTGGGCGCCTCCGCGATCCTGTGGGCGCGAGGTCGGCGCTTCCGGGGGCCACATCGTCGGGCCTCCTACGGGGCGTGGGCGGCACGATCGATGCCGTGGACCGGCCTGTTCCTCCTAGCCTTCATCGTGTTCCACCTCCTCGATCTCACCCTCGGCATTTTCGGCCCCGCCACGTATCAGGCGGCCACTGCCACCGAATCCTTCGCCTACCAGAACACGGTCGCTAGCTTGGCTCGACCGCTCGCCGGCGCGTTCTACTTCCTCGCCATGGCCGCGCTGGCCGCCCATCTTGCGCACGGCCTGTGGACCACCGCCAACGATGTCGGGGTCACAGGCCGGCGCGCGCGCCACACGTGGAAGGTCATCGCCTACCTGCTCGCCGCCGTCATCGCGGCGGGTAACGCGTCCCTTCCAATCGCTATCTGGCTAGGGGTGTTGTCATGATCGACGACCTGCGCACCGTGGGCACCGAGGTCGCGGCCAACATCCCCGACGTCCCACCCGCCGAGGCTTGGGCCGTCCGCACGCTCGAGTACCGCCTCGTTGCCCCCGCCAACCGGAGGCACCTCACGGTGGCGGTGGTCGGCACCGGACTCGCCGGGGCCGGCGCCGCCGCGGCGCTCGCCGAACTCGGCTACCGGGTGGAGGTCTTCACCTACCACGACGCCCCACGCCGCGCGCACAGCGTGGCCGCCCAAGGCGGAATCAACGCGGCCCGTGCCCGCGCCGTCGACAACGACTCGTTGGAGCGTTTCGTCATCGACGTGATCAAGGGCGGCGATTTCCGTGGTCGGGAGGCGGAGGCCTACCGGCTGGGCGCGGAATCCGGCCGCGTCATCGACCATCTCAACGCCATCGGCGCCCCTTTCGCCCGCGAGTACGGCGGGGCGCTGGCGACCCGCTCCTTCGGCGGGGTCCAGGTGTCGCGCACGTACTACACGCGCGGCCAGACGGGGCAGCAGTTGCAGGTGGCGTCGGCGCAGGCGCTGCTGCGGCAGGTGCACGCCGGTCGAGTTGAACTGCACACCCGGCACGAAATGCTCGACCTCATCGTCGACGACGGTAGCGCCCAAGGCATCGTCGCCCGCGACCTGGTGACCGGCACGATCCGCGCCTACCCGGCGCACGCCGTCGTACTCGCTACCGGCGGCTACGGCTCGGTCTTCTATCACTCCACGCTCGCCCGACACTCCAATGCCAGCGCCGCCTGGCGCGCACACCTGCGCGGCGCGCGGATGGCCTCGCCGTCGTTCATCCAGTTCCATCCGACGGCGTTGCCCGTGGACTCGCCGCACCAGTCGAAGACCACACTGATGAGTGAATCGCTGCGCAACGATGGTCGGATCTGGGTGCCCGCCCGCACCGATGACACCCGTGCCCCCAACGACATCCCCGAGGCCGAGCGCGATTACTACCTCGAGCGCCAGTACCCGGCGTTCGGCAACCTCGCCCCGCGTGACATCTCGTCGCGCGCAGCCCGGCGGATGATCGATGCGGGCCACGGCGTCGGGCCGTTGAAGAACTCCGTCTACTTAGATTTCTCCGACGCCATCGCCCGTCTTGGCCGCGACACCATCGCCGAGCGCTACGGCAACCTCTTCCACATGTACGCCGACGTCACGGGCGAGGATCCCTACGTGGAACCCATGCGGATCGCGCCGGCTGCGCACTTCACGATGGGAGGGCTGTGGGCCGACTTCGATCTGATGACCTCCATCCCCGGATTGTTCGTCGGCGGCGAGGCGGGCGCCGGTTACCACGGGGCGAACCGCCTGGGTGCGAACTCGCTGTTGTCGGCGTGTGTCGACGGCTGGTTCACGCTCCCGCTGTCGGTACCCAACTACCTCGCTGGCGTCCGCGGCACGCCGCTGCTCAGCGCCGACGCCCCGAGCGCCGTCGCCGCCGTCGACGAAGTGGGTGCCCGGGTGGAGAAGTTGCTCAGCATTGGCGGGACCACGAGGGCGTCGTCGTTCCATCGCGAGTTGGGCGAGATCCTCTATGCCGGGTGTGGCTTCGCTCGCACCGAAGCGGGGTTGACAAGGGCAATCGCGGAGATCGACGCACTCCGAGAGAGCTTCTGGCGCGACCTTCGGCTCCCCGGCCGAGCCGACCACCTCAACCAAGAACTCGAGGAAGCCGGACGTGTGGCCGACTTCATCGAACTCGCGCAGCTCATGTGCCTCGACGCCCTCGACCGCGAAGAATCCGCCGGCGCGCACTTCCGTGAGGAGTTCCACACCGACGGCGGGGAAGCCCAGCGCGACGACGCCAACTGGGCTTTCACCAGCGTTTGGGAACATGCGTCGCCGCCGATCCGCCACCGGGAACCACTGCGGTTCCACGCCGTCGCGCTGCAGGAGAGGGACTACCGGTGAAACTCGCACTGGAAATCTGGCGGCAGAACGGCCCGCTCGACCGAGGTCGGTGGGAGCGCCACGAGCTCGACGGCCTCACCCCGCAGGCGTCGCTGCTCGACGTGTTAGACCTCCTCAACGCGCAGATCGTCGACGGCGGCGGCGAGGCGGTCGCCTACGAATCGGACTGCCGGGAGGGCATTTGCGGGGCGTGTGGGGTGACGGTGAACGGGGTGCCGCACGGCCCGGTGCCGAACACGCCGTCGTGCCGTCAGCATCTGCGCGCGTTCGGCGATATCCGGCGGCTGCGGATCGAGCCGCTGCGCTCGGCGTCGTTCCCGGTGGTGCGCGACCTCGTGGTGGACCGCTCGGCGCTCGACCGGCTTGGCGCTGCGGGTGGGACAGTCGCGGTGAATGCGGGCACGGCAGCCGAGGCCGATGCGCTGCTAGTGAGCCACGACGACGCGGAGTTGGCGCTCGATTTCGCCGCCTGCATCGGGTGCGGCGCGTGTGTCGCAGCCTGCCCGAATGGTTCGGCGCATCTGTTCGCGGGCGCCAAGGTCGCGCATTTGGCGCTCCTGCCCCAACCGTCGACGGAGCGGAGCCGCCGGGCGCGGGTGATGGTGGACGCCGTCGAGGCAGAATTTGGCCCGTGCTCGACCTACGGCGAGTGCGTCAAGGTGTGCCCCGCGGGGATTGACTTGGCGGCGGTCGCGGCCCTGCATCGCGAGCGCCTCCGAGCCGCCGTCCGAGGGCCAAACTAGCGAGGAACGAGCTGGGGCATCTGGACCCTGAGGCGCACGCGTCCGAGGAACGAGCGCCGAGGCTGGTCCCTGAGGGGCATGCGTTCGCGGGCATCGTTGAGACGCTGGACGAGGTCGGCATGCCGCTCTATATCGTCGGTCAGGGCCGCGTGAGCCTCCCGACGACGCCCGAGCTCGGCATCATGCTCGCGATCTCCGAGTACGAGGCCGAGCACTCGGCGGAGGGCTTTACGCTGTAGCCGACACCCGACGTCCCCGAGGGCGGATGGTCGCGCCTGCTGCGGCCACCGCCCTCCTTACTGCCCCCTGGCTCGCTCCGAAGCGCAGGCCGACCGCCACCAAGGTCAAGCCGCTTTCGTGGAGCCGCACCGCCTCGGGCGTGTGTTCCTCAGCAAGCCCTCTCGTGCGCGTCGCAGCGGAGCGGCGGACGAGGTGCGCGGACACTGTGCGGTGATAGACCCCGAACCTCTCACCGAGCTGCGCAAGCGTCATGCCCTGCTCGTACAGGGTCACCAGCTCATCGACCTCGGCGGGGCTCAGAAAGGTTCGAGTCCTCCCAACTGCGCGCACCACACGACCGCGAGAGTCGGTCACCGAGGGTTCCGAGGGCCGTTCGCTGCGCTTGTAGGCACCCTGAGACAGGCGAGAAGCCACGGTTTTCAGGGCCGGGCCAGGGTTCTCAAACTCTCTACGCTGGTGCACCGTCAGGCAGTGAACCAGTGCACCGCGTAGGGGCGCAGGGTCATCGTCCAGGGCGTCAGGTCCCACTCCACACCGTCGAGGAGCTCGCGGGCGCGTTCTCCCAGGGTCTCGCTCACGCACGCCATGGGCACCGTGATCTCCGTGGGCGAGAAGCTGTACACCTGAACCATGGGGCCGGTTGGGTGGTCCCGCTTGATGGCCAGGACGCGCGGGTCCCCGGTCTCGAGGAACACGGCCTCCCTGGAGGCGTGCAGCTGGGCTGCATGGCGCCGGACGGACAGGACGTGCCGGAGCCAGGCGTTGACCCTCGCCGCGGGCGAGGTGGGGTTGTCGGCGAGCGCGGCCACGGCCGCCCAGTCCATCACCGGGCGGTGGACCCACCGGTTGTCGTCGGCGTGTTCGGGGTCGCGGGCGAAGTCGTGGTCGTTGAGCATGGCCACCTCGTCGCCCATGTAGAGCAGCGGAATGCCGCCCCACCCGCAGATGACGGCGTGCAGCAGGTTGATCCTGGCCACCGCCTGCTCCTCCTTGTAGGCGTTGCCCGAGTCAAGCGCGGCCTCGAGCCCCGCCAAGGAGGCCATCGAGCCGGAGATCCGGCGGTCCCCCGTGGCCGGGTTCGCCTGGAACACCAGTCCGCGCGCGAACGAGTCCGGGTGCTCGCCGGAGTAGAAGTCGCTGAGGTAGCTCCGGTGGGCGAACCCGTTGAGGCCCGCGGTGGCGGCATCCACGTCATCGATGGCCCAGCCGATGTCGTCGTGGCAGCGGATGTAGGTGCCCCAGGTGGCCGTGGCCGGCTTTGCCGGGAATCCGCCGAGCGCCCGACGCAGCAGAGTCGTATCGTGCGTGGCCAGAGTCGACCACAGCTGCGCCATCAACGAGTTGTGGTACGCGATGTCCGAAACCTTGCCGTAGTGCTCGCCCTCGCCGAAGTAGGTGATGAGGTCCTTGGGACCGACGATGGCCTCCGCCTTGAACGCCACCGCGGGTGCCGCGATCCGCACCGCGGCCCGGAGCGCCTGCGTCAGCGCGTGCACGGGGGGCTGGTTCTGGCAGTCGGTGCCCATGACCTTCCAGATGAAGGCGATGGCATCGAGCCTCAGCACCTCCACGCCGCGGTTCGCCAGCTCGAGGATGATGTCGAGGTACTCGATGAGGACGTCGGGGTTGGCCCAGTTCACGTCCCACTGGTAGTCGTTGAACGTGGTCCACACCCAGCCGGCCAGGTCGTCGTCCCAGGTGAAGTTGCCCGGGGCGAAGTCCGGGAACACCTCCGGCAGCGTCTCCTCGTAGCGGTCCGGCATGGTCCGGTCCGGGAAAACCATGAAGTAGTCGCGGTACCTCTGTTCCCCGGCACGCGCCCGCTGGGCCCACTCGTGCTCGCGGGCGACGTGGTTGAGAACGAGGTCCACCACCAGCGAGATGCCGTTGGCCCGGAGGCTGGCCGTCAGGTTCTCCAGGTCCTCCATGGTGCCGAGGTCTGGCCTGATCGTGCGGTAGTCGGCGACGGCGTAGCCGCCGTCGTTGGCGCCCTCGCGCGGCTGCAGCAACGGCATCAGGTGCAGGTAGGTGACGCCCAGGTCCTGCAGGTAGTCGAGGTGGTCGGCGATCCCGTTGAGGGTGCCGGCGAAGCGGTCCGTGTAGGCCACGTAGCCCACCTGCGAGGGGAGCTGCAGCCAGTCGGGGCGCAGCAGCCGCGCTTCGTCCAGCTCGCGGAGGTCGTCGCTGCGTGCGTCGAACCGTTCACGGACGAGGTCGCGCACGCGGTCGGTGACCTCCCAGGCCCGCTCTCCGTAGACGGCCTCCAGCGCCGCGATCAGCTCTGCGCCGTAGCGCTCCCACCTGAGGTCGAAGGTCGTCTTCACCCTGCTCAGCGTAGTGCTCAGCCTCGCCCGGTGAGCGGCATCCAGGGGGGTTCGGTGGTCGGCGTGACCGCGTGGCGTTCCCACGTCGTCCACCAGTCCTCGGCGCCGTCGGGCAACGGCGTGTCGTGGGCGGAGCGGACCGCGTCGCGCAGCTCTACCTTGGCGCCCCGCAGCGTGAGGAAGTCCCGCCGGCTCGGCTCGGGGTTCTCCAACAGGCGCTCCTCCAGGCGGATGATGCGCATGCGGAGCGTGATGATGCGGCGGTGCAGCTCCTCCGCCGCCTCTCCCAGGCCCAGGTGCCGCTCGGCGGCCCGGAGCCAGCCGTAGTCCCGATTGATGGCGATCAGGCCGGGGTGGACGGTCATGGTGTCGTGCACGGCGAGCTCGGGGTGGATGACGATGGCGCCGGCCGAGTGCGCGTAGGCGAGCTCGTCGCGTCCCGCCTCGTCGATCAGTATCTCGGTGGAGCGCATCACCACGCTGAACATGTCGGCGTCCATCATGCTGGTGCGCCGGGGCAGTCCCTGTGCCTGCGACGAGATGACGTAGTTGCGCGCCGCACCGAGGTGGCCGATGGCCAGTTCCGCGGGCAGATTCTCCCGCGCGCCGCCGTCGACGTAGGTCTCGTCTCCGATCGGGACGGGCCGGAACACGGCGGGGATGGCGCAGGAGGCGAGCACGCCGACGGCGAGGTTGTGCTCGGTTTCGTCGACGGGGCGGTCGGCGCGGTCGACCAGGGTGCCGGTCTCGGTCATGAACCGCAGCTCGCCGCTCTCCAGCGCGACCATGGCGATCCGGAGCGTCACGCCGGAGGCGGCCACTCGCTGAGGGTCGAAGGTGCCCGGGTCGAGCAGGTGGGCGAGCATGGGACCCGGCCGGTACATGGAGCGCGAGCGGCCCATGCCCTGCCAGATGCTGCCGAGGCCGCTGCCGATGCGGGGCAGCCGGCCGAGGTGGGCGGCGATGCCGGACAGCACCGAGAGGGACCACTCGGACGGGACGTCCTCGTCGGGCGTGAGCGCCAGCTCCAGTGGATCCATCGGCGGCGGCTCATCGGGGCTCTGCGGGCTCACCGGCGAGGAGCGCAGGAACGGCAACAGCGCCGGCCTCCGTGGGGGGCGCGGCGGCGCCTGTCGCGGCAGGGAGACCACCTCGAGCCAGACGGGCGCCTCCGCCTGGAGCCGCTGGAACCAGGGGCGCGGTGTGAACATGTCCTCAGGGCCGGTCATGGACATCCATAGCCCGGTCAGCCGCTCCAGATAGGCGCGCTGGCCCTCCCTGGTGGGGTCCTGTGCGAGGGCGGAGGCAAGGATGGCCCCCGCGGAGGCCCCGACGAAGACGCTGGGCGCGAACGCCTCGTCGTGCCGGTACAGGTAGTCCAGCGCACCCAGCTGAAAGCCGGCCCGGGAGCCGCCGCCCGACAGCGTGCAGGACACCACCTCAGGGCGCGGGCTACGCCCGAAGAAAGGAAGTCCGAACCAACCCTTGACAGCCATTCCACCAAGCGTACTCAGCACGTGGGTCGGGCGTCGGCCACCGCTGGGCGGGCTCGCCTGTCCTGCCGCTGAGAATGTCGCTAGGCTCCAGGCAGCTTGTGGGCGAGGAACCCGGTGTGGCTCCGGGGCGGTTCCGCCACTGTGACGTCGTTGATCGACCAGCCAGACACTCTCCACAGGTGCATCCGACCGGTCTACGGGGCGAGAACCCCGAGGAGGAAACCCGCGAATGACCGATTCACCCGCGCGCATCGCGCTTCTGTCCACGTCCGACACGGACCTGTTGTCGGCCCGCGCCAGCGGGTCGAGATACACGTGGGCCAATCCCGGACGCACGACCGACGGCGTGCTGACCCGCCTCGTCGAGGACGCCGATCTGGTGGTGGTGAGGCTCCTCGGCTCCCCACAGGACCTCTGGCCGGGAATCGCCCACGCGCGGACCATCGGAACCCCGCTGGTGATCCTCGGCGGTGAGCACCAGCCGAGCCCCGAACTGATGGAGCTGTCGACGGTGCCGATGAGGGTCGCGGCGGAGGCGCACCGCTACCTGGCGGAGGGCGGCCCGGCGAACCTGGCCGCACTGCACTCCTTCCTCTCCGACACCGTCCTGCTCACCGGTCTCGGCTTCGACCCTCCCAGCGTGATCGCCGCGTGGGGCTACGCGCCTCGACCCGCCGTTGATCCGGCGCTTCCGCGCATCGGCATCCTCTACTACCGGGCCCACGAGGCCAGCGGCAACAATGCCTTCGCGCATGCGCTGGCCGACGCCGTCGATGAGACCCGTGAAGCTGTCGGCGTCCCGATCTACGCGGGGTCGCTTCGATCCGCTCCTGACGCCCTCTATGAGGCGCTCGGCACCTTGGACGCGCTCGTCGTCACCGTGCTGGCCGCCGGTGGATCCGTCCCCGCCACCGCAGGGGCCGGCGGGGAGGACGAGTCCTGGGACGTCGCCCGGATGGCCGCACTGGACATCCCTGTGCTCCAGGGTCTGTGTCTGACCTCGTCGCGCGCCGAGTGGGAGGCCTCGTCCGAGGGTGCGACGCCGCTCGACTCGGCCAACCAGATCGCGATTCCCGAATTCGACGGGCGCATCATCACCGCACCGTTCTCGTTCAAGGAGATCGACGAGCAGGGCCTCCCCGCCTACGTAGCGGACCCGGAGCGCACCGCCCGCGTGGCACGCGTCGCCGTCAACCACGCCCGGCTCCGCAGCATCCCCAACGCGCGAAAGCGCGTGGCCCTGGTGCTGTCGGCCTATCCCACCAAACACTCCCGCATCGGCAACGCGGTGGGGCTCGACACCCCGGTCTCCGCGATCCGTCTGTTGCGCCTTCTCCGCGCCGAAGGCTACGACCTGGGGCCGGACGACGACACCGCCGACTTCCCGATCCACCACCTGCTGGACCTGGGCGACGACACCGCGGCCGGGGACGCGCTCATCCACGCTCTCATCGCCGCCGGCGGTCAGGACGAGGAGTGGCTCACCTCAGCTCAGTTGACCGGGGCGCACGTCCGCATCCCGGCCGCCGATTACGACGCGTGGACCGCACACCTGCCCCCCGACCTGCGCGCCTCCATGGTGGCCGCCTGGGGGGAGTCGCCCGGCACTTTGTTCGTCAACGAGGCGGGGGAACTGGTGCTGGCGACGCTGCAGGCAGGCAACGTCATCGTCCTCATCCAACCGCCGCGGGGCT
The DNA here is from genome assembly GCF_014164775.1 of Tessaracoccus sp. MC1679. Taxonomy (GTDB): domain Bacteria; phylum Actinomycetota; class Actinomycetes; order Propionibacteriales; family Propionibacteriaceae; genus Arachnia. Next base: position 13,255 of record NZ_JACJGB010000002.1, on the reverse strand, counting down.
TCGGTGAGAACCCTGTGGCGATCTATCACGACCCGGACCTGCCGCCCAGCCACCACTACCTCGCCGCGTACCGGTGGCTTGAGCGCGGCTTCAGGGCCGACGCGGTGGTTCATCTGGGCAAACACGGCTCGATGGAGTGGCTCCCCGGGAAGAACGCCGCCCTTTCCGCCTCCTGCGGCCCGGATGCCGCGCTCGGCGACCTGCCCCTGATCTACCCGTTCCTGGTCAACGACCCGGGTGAGGGAGCCCAGGCCAAGCGCCGGGCCCACGCAACGATCGTCGACCACCTCATCCCGCCGATGGCCCGGGCGGAGACTTATGGCGACATCGCCCGGCTCGAGCAACTCCTCGACGAGCACGCCAACATCGCGGCCATGGACCCGGCGAAACTTCCCGCGATCCGCGGCGAGATCTGGCAGCTGATGCGCTCGGCTGAGATGCACCGGGACCTGGGCCTCGAGGAGCAGCCCCACGCCGAGGAATTCGATGACTTCCTGCTCCACGTCGACGGCTGGCTCTGCGAGATCAAGGACGCCCAGATCCGTGACGGTCTCCACATCCTGGGTGCCGCCCCCACCGGTGAGGCCCGCGTCAACCTCGTGCTGGCCATCCTGCGGGCGACGCAGGTCTGGGGAGGTGTGGGGGACGCCGTCCCTGGTCTGCGGGCTGCGTTGGGCCTCACCGATGGGGCAGACCTGGCGGCCGTCGATCTGGCCGAGTCCCAGGCGCGTGATCTCATCCACCGTGCGGAGGCGGCGGGCTGGGACCCATCCGCGGTCTCGACGCTCCACACGGACGCCAGAGTCGGGCGCGTCCTCCGCTTCGCCGCGGAGCAGGTGGTCCCCCGCCTGGCCTCCACCACAGACGAGCTCACGGCCGTCGTCCATGCGCTCGCCGGTGGCTTCGTCCCCGCCGGACCATCAGGGTCGCCGCTGCGCGGGCTCGTGAACGTGCTGCCCACCGGGCGCAATTTCTACACCGTGGATCCTCGGGCGGTGCCGAGCCGCCTGGCGTGGCAGACGGGGCAGGCGATGGCGGACTCCCTTCTCCAGCGCCACCTGGACGAGGCCGGCAGCTACCCGCCGTCGGTAGGGCTCTCGGTCTGGGGCACCAGCGCCATGCGGACCTCTGGCGACGACATCGCCGAAGTCCTCGCCCTGCTCGGCGTGCGGCCGGAGTGGGACGAGGCCTCGCGGCGGGTGTCGCGGCTGACGGTGGTGCCGCTGGAGGAGTTGGGCCGCCCTCGGATCGACGTGACGCTTCGCATCTCAGGGTTCTTTCGTGACGCATTCCCGCACGTGGTCGCGATGCTCGACGACGCCGTCGGCATGGTCGCCGGCCTTGACGAGCCCGACGAGATGAATTTCGTGCGTGCTCACGCCCGCGCAGATCTCGCGGTGCACGGCGACCATCGCCGGGCGACCACGCGTATCTTCGGCTCGAAGCCCGGCTCCTACGGCGCCGGGATCCTGCAGGTGATCGAGTCCGGCAACTGGCGCGATGACGCGGACCTCGCCGAGGTGTACACGGCCTGGGGTGGCTTCGCCTACGGCCGCGGTCTGGACGGGTCCCCGGCGGCCGAGGACATGCGGACCAACTACAGGCGGATCGCGGTGGCGGCGAAGAACATCGACTCCGCCGAGCACGACATCGCGGACTCCGACGACTATTTCCAGTACCACGGCGGGATGGTGGCCACCGTCCGGGCGCTGGCCGGGACGGCGCCGAAGGCGTACGTCGGGGACTCGACCTCACCGGACTCTGTCCGTACCCGCACCCTCGCCGAGGAGACGGCGCGCGTATTCAGGGCCCGCGTGGTGAATCCTCGATGGATCGCGGCGATGCAGCGCCATGGCTACAAGGGGGCCTTCGAACTCGCCGCGACCGTCGACTATCTGTTCGGCTTCGACGCGACGGCCGGCGTGGTCCATGACTGGATGTACGACCGGTTGGCCCACGCCTACGTCCTCGACGGCCCCACTCAGGAGTTCCTGCGCAGGTCGAACCCCTGGGCCCTGCGGGGGATCATCGAGCGTTTGCACGAGGCCGCGGAGCGCGGCCTGTGGGCGGAGCCAGACGCCGACACCCTCGCGGCCATGCGTGAGGTCTACCTCGAGGTCGAGGGTGAGCTGGAGGACGACACATGAGCGGATCGGTGAGGGTGCGGATACTCGGTATCGGTATGGGTGCGCACCATGTGACGCCGGAGGTGTCGCGGGCTCTGGCTGAGACCGACTACGTGCTCGCAGCCAGGAAGCGCGACGACGACGGGCTGCTGGCGGCCCGCCGGGCCATCGCCGCCGCCCACGGCGTCGAGGTGGTGGAGGTACCCGACCCCGAGCGCGACCGGGACGCTCCCGCGGACTATCCGGCCGCGGTCAGGGCCTGGCACGCTGCCCGGGTCAGCGCCTACGAGGAGATCCTGCGTGCCCGGCGTGGCACCGCCGCCTTCCTGGTCTGGGGTGACCCGGGCCTCTACGACTCGACCATCCGCATCGTCGAGGGGATCGCGGCGAGGCTCCCGCTCAGCTACGACGTGCTGCCGGGGATCAGCGCCCCGCAGGTGCTGGCGGCCCGGCACCGGATGGTCCTCCACCCCGTGGCGGACCCGGTGCACGTCACGACGGCGCGGAGGCTGCGCCAGGACATCGCGGCGGGCCAGAGGAACCTTGTGGTCATGCTGGGTGGAGCGCCCGCCCTGGAGGGTCTCGATGACTGGTCGATCTGGTGGGGCGCCAACCTCGGAGCGGACTCCGAGGAACTGGTGGCCGGCCGGGTGGCGGAGGTCAGCCGCGACCTGACTGCGGCGCGGGAGCGCGCCCGGGCCAGCGCAGGCTGGGTCATGGACATCGCACTCCTGCGTGCCCCCGATGGGTCCGCCCCACCGCTGGAGGGCGGTGCCGGATGAGAGTGCTCATTCTTGGTGGCACCAGCGAGGCGCGCCGCCTGGCCGCGCGGCTCGTCGAAGCTGCGGGCATCGATGTCACCACCTCCCTGGCCGGCCGCGTCGCTGCCCCGCGACTGCCGCCGGGGCGCGTGCGCACGGGAGGTTTCGGTGGCGTGGAGGGCCTCCGCGCCCAGCTGGTGGACTACGACGCCGTCGTGGACGCCACCCACCCCTTCGCGCTGGGGATGACCGCGAACGCGGTCGAGGCGTGCCGCGCCGACGGTGTGCCGCTGCTCAGGCTGGAGCGGCCGGGCTGGTCGCCCGATCCGGCCTGGTGCTACGTGGACGATCACGAGACGGCGGCCGATACCGCCGCCCAGGCAGGTGCCCGGCCGTTGATCACCGTCGGACGACAGGAGCTCGCGCGCTACGTGCCGGCGCTGTCAGAGCGTGCAGTGCTGGCCCGCGTGGTGGATGCGCCCGACTTCACGGTGCCGCCGGCCTGGGAGGTGGTGCGGAGTCGTGGCCCGTACCCGCTCGATGACGAGCGGGCGCTCATGCGCCGCCACCGCACCGATGTTCTGGTCACGAAGGACTCGGGTGGGACCTACACCAGCGCGAAGCTGGAAGCGGCCGCGGAACTCGGCGTGACGGTGGTGATGGTGCGTCGGCCACCGGGCCCTCAGGGCGTGCCCACTGTGGTGGACGTCGACGCGGCGCTGGCCTGGTTGCTGCGGAGGGTGTGAGCCCCGCAACCGGCGGCCTCACCACTCGATACCGCGCTGACCTTTCTGCCCCGCGTCCATCGGGTGTTTCACCTTGGTCATCTCGGTGACCAGGTCCGCCATCTCGATCAGACGTGCATCGGCGCCGCGCCCGGTGATGATGACGTGCTGTCGTCCCGGGCGGCTGGCCAGGGTGGTGACCACGTCCTCCACATCGACCCATCCCCACGTCATGGGGTAGGTGAACTCATCGAGGATGACCAGGTCGTGCGTCTGGTCTGCGAGCCTTCGCTGGACCTCCAGCCACCCCTCGCGGGCGGCGGCCCGATGGTCCTCCACCTCACCCTGTTTGCGGGTCCACGACCAGCCGGCGCCCATCTTGTGCCATTCCACGGGGCCCCCCTCGCCGGTCTCGTCGTGGAGCCGCCCGAGGCGTTCCAGGACGGTCTGCTCGCCGATGCGCCACTTGGCCGACTTGACGAACTGGAACACACCGATGCGCCAGCCCTGGTTCCACCCACGCAGCGCGAGGCCGAAGGCCGCCGTGGACTTGCCCTTGCCCTCGCCGGTGTGGACGACGAGAAGCGGCTGGGTGCGTCGCTGGCGTGTGGTGAGTCCGTCGTCGGGGACGGACAGCGGTTGACCTTGGGGCATCAGGCGGCTCTTCTCATATGGGTGTGGACCGTGGAAGTGAGGGCGTCCGCGGTGACCTCCGCCACCGGGACGTGTCGGGCGCCGAGCCGATCAGCCAGGCGCGCCGCGAGGCCGAGCCGCAGCGGGCCGCTCTCGCCGTCGATGACGACGCTCATCACGCCCAGCCCCGCCAGGTGCGCGGCTGCCAACTCGGAGCGGGCCAGCGCGTCGGCTCCGCCGGTGGCGCGCCCGTCGGTGACGACGATGAGGAGAGGACGCAGGCGTGGGTCGCGGCGGCGCTCACGCGTCAGTACGGCTGCCGCCTCAAGGAGCCCCTCCGCCAGCGGCGTCCGGCCCCCCGCGGACAGATCGTCGAGGCGGGCCGCCGCCACGTCGACGGAGTGCGTCGGCGGCAGGACCAGATCCGCCCGCCGACCCCGGAAACTGATGAGCCCCACCTTGTCCCGCCGCCTGTAGGCGTCGAGCAACAGCGAGAGGATCGCCGTCTTGACCTGGCCCATCCGCTTGCGGGCTGCCATGGACCCCGAGGCGTCGACGCAGAAGAGGATGAGGTTGGCTTCGCGGCCCTCCCGCACCGCAGTGCGGGCATCCTCCGGCCGCAGCATGACCCGTCCTTGGGGGTCGCGGTCCGGAGCGCGCCCGGCGGCGGCCAGCAGGGTTTCGACGAGGTGCAGACCCCCGCCGGCGCCCACCGCCCGGCTGGCCCCGATCCGACGGCCGGTCTCGCTGATGGCCCGGCTGCGGCGCCCGGGCGCCCCGTGGCCAGTTCCCTGCACGACGAATGCCTTCGGCCTGTAGGGCTCCCCGCTGGAGACCCGGCTCTCGGGGGATGCTTCCGGTGCCGGTGCTGCCTCCGCCGTGTCCTTGCCCTCGCCATCGATCGGCGGGCTGGCCTCCATGGGGGGCTGCGGCGCCGGATCGGTGCCGGTGGGGTCCTGCGGATGAGGGCTCTCGTCGCTGGGATCCGACGGCGTGGAGTCGTCGTCGCGGGGCGGGTCGTCGTCGCGGGGCGGGTCGTCCGGCGGAGGAGAGTCGCGCCCGAGAATGTCGTCGAGGAGTTGCTCGTCGAGCCCGGGCGCGTCAAACGGGTTGCGCCGCCGCCGGTGCGGCAGGGCCAGGAGAGCCGCCCGGCGGATATCGGCGCGCGTCACTTCCGTGCGCCCCTCCCAGGCGGCATGGGCCACGGCGGTTCGGGCCGTGACGAGGTCGGCGCGTAACCCGTCGACCTCGAACGCCGAGCAGATCTCGGCGATCTTCAGCAGGGCGGCGTCGGACAGCACAACCGAAACGACCCTGGTGCGCGACGCCTCGATCCGGCGGGTGAGTGCCTCCTCCGCGGGCCGGTACCTCTCTGCGAAGCTGACCGGGTCCCCGTCGAAGGCCATCCGCCGCCGGACGACCTCGGCCCGCAACCCGGGTTCCCGGGGGGCCGCGACCTCCACGGTGAGGCCGAAGCGGTCCAGAAGTTGCGGGCGCAACTCGCCCTCCTCGGGGTTCATGGTCCCGATCAGCACGAAGCGCGACAGGTGCTCCACGGAGACACTGTCACGCTCCACGCTCACCCGCCCCATCGCGGCCGCGTCCAGCAGCAGGTCGACAAGGTGATCGTGCAGGAGGTTCACCTCGTCGACGTACAGCAGGCCCCGGTGGGCGCGGGCGAGCAGGCCGGGCTCGTATTCGACGCGCCCGTGGGACAGCGCCCGCTCCAGGTGCAGCGAGCCGAGCACGCGGTCCTCCGTCGCCCCGACGGGGAGTTCGACGAGCCGCACGGGCCGGCCCACCGTCTCCGCCCCGGGCCCGAAGGGACCGTCCGGGGAGGTCGATGCCGGGTCGGCCGGGTCAACCGAGAACCGGTCCGCGGCGTAGACCCTCACGTGAGGGAGGACGGCTGTCAGCGCACGCACCGTGGTTGATTTGGCGGTCCCCTTCTCGCCGCGGATGAGGACCCCGCCGATTTCGGGGGAGATGGAGGCCAGGACCAGCGCCAGGCCCATGTCATCCATCGCGTCGGTGTCGCAGCCGAGAACGGCAGGGAAAGGAAAGTGCACCGGCATGTGAGGCTCCCGCTCGTGTGGCCATGGTCATGATCGGGCGCGAGGCCGGTCTTCGGACTTGCCTGGTCCTTCGCTCACGCGAAGGCCGGGTTCACCGCAGCGGGCCTGTGCCGGACTCTCACCGACTTCCCAGATTCTCCCCGTCACCCAAAGCCACCGTCTCCGATGGTTCGGCTTTCCGGGGCACCTCGTGCCTATGCCCACATGATAACGTCCTTTGTCGTGTCCGACGGAACCCGCGCGGCGGTTGGCCGCACCACCGGCCGGGTGATCGTCGTCGGCGTTGCGGCCGACGGTGTGCACGCGGTCAGCGAGGAACTCGCCGGATCCGGGACGCTGGTCGTCGGTGCGGCGCGGCACCTGGGTCTACTGCCCCCGGTCCGCGGGCAGGCGCGGCTCCCCCTACCCTCTCCGCTGCGGGCCGGGCTGGCTGAGATCGTCACCGCTCACCGCGACACCACGGTGGTGGTGCTGGCATCCGGCGACCCGTTGGTCTCGGGCATCGGCTCCGTCCTCATCGACATCCTCGGCCCCGACAGCGTCGAGATCCGCCCTGCCGTCTCATCGGTGGCGTTGGCCCGGGCGGCGATGCGCTGGCCGGCGGAGTCCCACGGCCTGGTCAGCGTGGTGGGGCGTGACGTGTCGGTCGTGCTGCGGGACCTGGCGCCCGGCCGACGCCTCCTGGTGCTGTCCTCGGACGAGCTCACGCCGCGGCTCCTCGGTGCGCTCCTCGTCGAGGCCGGATACGGCTCGTCGCTTCTCACGGTACTGGGGAATCTCGGCGGCGACGAGAGCCGGCTCGACCTGGACGCCTTCGCCGCGGCCGCGGGCGTGGTCGCGGAGTTCCCGCGGCTCAACATCGTTGCGATCCAGTGCGTCGGGGAGCTGATCGCCGGGTGGACGGCGGGTGTGCCCGACAGCCTGTTGACGGGGGTGGTGACCCCCCTCCCGCGCGACGTCCGGGCAGCGGCTCTAGCGCTGTTGGGGCCGGTCCCCGGCGGACGGCTGTGGGACATCGGCCGGGGCGCGGGTCCCGTGGCGGTCGAGTGGCTCCGCGCCCATCCCACCTGCCTCGCCACGGCCGTGGTGCCCGATGTGGCGGCAGCCGGGCCGATCGGCGGCCTCGCCGCCCGGCTCGGCGTACCACGGCTGCCGGTCGCGGTCGGGACGGCGCCGTCGGTCCTGGCTGGCCTGGCCCGGCCGGACGCGGTGCATCTCGGCCCCGGCGCGGCTGCAGCCCGGCTCGCTGCCGTCTGTCTTGGCGCGCTTCGGCCCGGCGGACGGCTCGTCGCACACGCCGTCGGGGAGGGGGAGGCTGCGCGGCTGCTGGAACTGCAGCACCGATTCGGGGGACAGCTCACCCGGATCGGTTGTGAGGTGCGGACGCCCTCGGGGTGGGTGCCCGGCTATGCGGTCACGCGGTGGGCGCTGACGATCGCCTGACCACAGGCTGCCTGCTGCGCGCCCGATCCCTGTCGTACAGGTAGGACTCGCCGCCCGAGGTCGGGTCCAGAGCCGGCCCAACCAGGATCACCGCCGCCTGCCGGAGCCCCGCGCTCTCGACGGCGTCCGCTATGGTCGCGACCGTCGCGGTGAGAATCTGCTGCTCCTGCTGGCTGGCCCGGTAGACGACGACGGCGGGGCAGCCCGCGCCGTACTCGGGCTCGATCTCCGCCATGAGGCTCCGCACCGTCGTCATGGCCAGGTGGAGCACGAGGGTGGCGCGGGTGGCGGCGAACGCGGCGAGTGACTCGGTGGCGGGCATCAGCGTCGAGCGGGCCTGGGTGCGGGTGAGGACCACAGACTGCGCCAGCAGCGGTACCGTCAGCTCCCGCCCGATCGCGGCGGCCGCGGCAGCGTAGGCGGGAACACCGGGGGTGACGTCCCACGGGACCCCGACCGCGTCGAGGCGTCGGGTCTGCTCCGCGAGCGCGGAATACAGCGACGGGTCACCGGAGGTGAGCCTGACCGCGACCCGGCCTGCGCGGTGCGCGGCCACGAGGTGGCCGGTGATCTCATCCAGGTCGAGGTGCTGCGTGTCCACGAGATCCGCTGACGGGCCTGCGTGTGACAGCACGTCGGGGTCCAGATAGGTGCCCGGATAGAGCACGACATCCGCGCCGGCGAGCAGGCGCGTGGCCCGTACGGTCAGCAGATCAGCGGCCCCGGGACCGGCCCCGACGAAGTGGACGCTCACCGCACGAACCTCGGGGTCCATACGCCGGCGGGCCCTACGCGGGTTGCCGAGGCGCCCACAATGAGGAGGCACTTCATGTCAATCGACGCCGGATCCAGCTCGCCGAGCGTGGTGACCGTGAGGGATTCCTCTCGTCGCCCGATGTCGCGGCCCACCACCACGACGGTGTCGCGGGCCCGGTGTTCCAGAAGTATGCGACGTGCCTCGGCGATCTGGGTGCTTCGGGTCCGCGAGGCAGGGTTGTAGATGGCCAGGACCAGATCGGCTTCAGCGATCGCGCGCAGCCGACGCTCCACCACTGCCCAGGGCTTGAGCCGGTCGGACAGGCTGACCACTGCGAAGTCGGCGCCGATCGGGGCCCCGGCGCGGGCGGCCACCGCCTGCACCGCGCTGACGCCGGGGAGAACGCGGATCCGCACGTCGGCGTAGACCGGATCCTCGGCCGCCTCGAACACGGCGGCGGCCATGCCGAAGATGCCGGCATCGCCCCCCGACACCACCGCGACCCGCTCGCCCGCGCGAGCGAGGTCGAGGGCGAGCCGGGCCCGTTCGACCTCGACGGTGTTGCCCGACGCATGCCGCGTCAGACCCACCCGGTGCGGGACCCGGTCCACGTAGGGTCCGTACCCGACGACGTGGTCCACGTCACTCAACGCCGTGACCGCCTCGCCCGTCATCCAGTCCTCCGGCCCAGGTCCGAGCCCGACGACGAGGACCTCACCGGTCTGCGAGGTGCTCAGCCCCGGCGTCGTCGGCTCGACGCCCTCGCCCTCGCCGTCGCGGGACCGGGTGCCGTTGAGTGAGTCGCCGGTGACGACGATGAGCGAGAAGTAGGGCACCTCGTCGGCCTGCACCGCGCTCACGGGCATCCAGCGCTCCTGACTCAGCGAGGCGCGCTCCACGTAGACGGCGTCGTTGAGCCGGCCCGAGACCTCCAGCGCGCGGCGGACCGCCGGGAAGGTGCGACCCAGCTTCATGATGATCGCTCCGTCCGTGTCGGCGAGGCGCCGGGCGAGTTCCTGCTCGGGGAGGGTTCCCGGGAGCACGGTCAGCACGTCGGTCTGGCGCACCAGGGGGCTGCGGATCGCGGCGGTGGCGGCGGCGAACGCCGGCACGCCGGGAACAATTTCGGTGTCGAAGTCCACGGCCAGCCGGTCAGACATGTACATGCAGGACCCGTAGAGCAGCGGGTCACCCTCAGCGAGCAGCACGACATCGCGCCCTGCCCGGAGATGCCCGGAGATCCGCGCCGCGGAGTCCGCGTAGAAGGCGGCCATGGCGCCCTCGTAACCGCCGGGGTGGTCCGTCTTCCCTGTCGTCAGCGGGTAGGTCAGCTGCTCCTCCACCACACCCGGCCGGAAGAGTCCGCCTGCGGTGCGGCGGGCGTTCGACTGGCGGCCCGCGGCGGCGTGGTAGGCCACCACGTCGGCGCCCTGGATGAGCCGCGCGGCCTTGAGTGTGATGAGCTCAGGGTCGCCGGGGCCGACTCCGACACCGTAGAACCGCCCGCTCATTCCTGCTCCAGTGCCAAGGCGTTGAGCGCCGAGGAGGTCATGGCCGATCCGCCCCGTCGGCCCAGGACCGTGAGATACGGGATGTCGATGCCTTGTCTGTCGTGAAGATCGATCAACTCCTGCTTGGACTCCGCTGCGCCGATGAAACCCACGGGGCAGCCGACGATCGCGGCGGGCCGGGGGGCGCCGTCGATGATCATTTCCAGGAGGTGGAACAGCGCGGTGGGGGCGTTGCCGATCGCGACGACGGCGCCCTCGAGCAGCGGCTCCCACAGCGAGACCGCCGCCGCGGTGCGGGTGGTTCCCCAGGCCTTGGCGAGATCTGCGACGCGGCCGTCGTTGAGGAAGCACAGCACCTCGTTGTCGCGGGGTAGCCGACGGCGGGTGACGCCGGTGGCCACCATGGTGGCGTCGCAGAGGATGGGCGCCCCCGCCTCGAGGGCCCCTCGGGCGGCCGAGACGAGCTGCGGATGGATCACCAGGTCGCCCACGAGGTCAACCTGACCGCTGCCGTGGATCATCCGCACGGCCACCTTCTCGGCGTCCGGGGGAACGGAGGCGAGGTCGGCCGCGAGGCGGATGGCGGCGAAGGAGTTGACGTAGATGTCCTGGCCCTCGCCGATGTAGTCGTAGTGCCTGGTGGGCCGGGTCGGGTGCGTCATGCTGATTCTCCTCGGGGGACGAGCACACCCCGCCAGGGTGTGACGATGACTTCGGGCGCGCCGTCGGCCAGTGCGGCGATCTCGGTGCGGTCGAGCCCGTTGTCCGGCACGGGAACGTGCCTGCCCCCTGGTACCTCTCCGTAGGGGAGCGGCGCAGCCGGGGTCGGTAGCCGCGGATCCGGCGGGGCCGGGGCGACGAGGGGGGCGGCCAGTTCGCTCACGTGCCAGGGCGCCGTGGGTCCGGAACCACGAGTGGCGAGGAACCGTAGGGCCAGGGCCGCGAGGCTCTCCGGCGCCGCGGCAATGGGGACTACCTCGCCCCAGTCACCGCCGGCGCGCAGTTGCCCCGTGTCCGCGTCCAACGCGATGAAAGCGAGGTCGGAGCGACGCTCCATGAGGTCTCCCCGCCCGTCGTCGAGTACGACGAGGAACCGGCCCGGCAGGTCGGCCAGGCGCGGCGTGCCCTGCAGCAGGGAGTCGAAGGCTGCCGAGACCGGGCGCAGGTCTGCCCGGCCCCCGGCCAGTCCGCTCTGCGGTGAGACCATCACGTTGCGGACGAGTTCATGCGAGCGGCTGGGCAGAAGACCGGTGCTCTCGAGGGCGGCCAGTGCTTCCGCGTCGAGGCAGTCGTCGGTGCCGGGGAAGGCACGCACCTGCAGGTTGGCGCGCCCGGTGACGCGCACGCGACCATCGCCGAACCGCTCGGCCACCTCAGCGAGGGCGATCAGGGACCGGGTGGCCACGCGGCCACCGATGATGCGCAGGCGCACCAGGAGGCCGTCGTCGGCAGACCACGGACGCAGCGCGCCTGGGCACTGGTCTCGTCGGTCGCGGAGAAGTGTCATGGCAAGGAGGCCCTTCGGTCCGAGGCCCTTGCGCGGGGCCGCTCTGAGACCTGGCGGCGGTCGCCGCAAGGGCCAGCAGGTCTTCGGACTCGGGATCATTCGGATCGGGGCGCCTTCCCGGGTATCACCCAGTGGCTGCCATCTCTGGCGTGCTCCGACCGTCACCCTCACCGCTGCGCGTCAGTCCCGGAATCGCACCGGGTTCCCTGACTCCGGGATGCGGAGTACGACTGGCAGCCGTCACCCTACCTCCTTTGCGCCGACACGACCCCTGGTCGTGGTCCCGACGAACTCAGTGCGGAGAATCTCAACCCGGAACTTTCCCCGGGCGGACGGTTGAGCGAAGAGTGATGCTCCTGTGCGTAGTCGTCAGTCGCTGTGCCGCGTTCTTTGAGCGTCGAGGCCGCTTCTCGGCGCCTCGGCCAGCAGGTGAGGGGGCGTAGCTGAGAGGGCCAGGCTCACGTTTTCGAGGCTTCGGAGCGGTTGCACTCCGCGCCTGGCCTTCTCACTCAGCGGGGACCGTTGGTTGAGCCGGGCGGCGTGGAGCGGGATCGACGCGCGTCAGCGTCGAGACCTTTCCGTGCCCGGTTCATGGACTTGGGGAGCCCCAGATGGCGGCACTGCGTTCGATGAGGTTGTCGAGGCTGTGTTCGGCGTGCTTGTGGCGGGCGCTGTGGGTGTCCGGGTCTGGCGGTTCCGGTTCCCGGCCCGGGGGGTCGGCTGCCTCGTGTGGGCAGGGTGGTGCCCCTGCTTGGAGGTTGAGTTGTTGGAGTCGGTGGCGTTGGTGCTGGCGGGGTCGGCGGGCGGGGTCGATGTGTCGGGGTGGGGTGAACCATGGCAGGCCGGTGGCGGGGTCGAGGTGGACCCGCCACTGGGATTCCTCTGATTGGAGGGGGTCGGGTTCGACGAGGCGGTGGTGGTGTGGGCAGAGCAGAACTCCGTTGGCTAGGCAGGTGTCCCCGCCGGACCACCAGGGGATGATGTGGTGCGCCTGGCACGGTGCCGGTGGGGTGGTGCAGCCGGGGAATACGCATCCCTGGTCCCTCTGCACGATGGCGGCGCGGAGGGCGGGGGTGAAGAGGCGGTGGGTGCGGCCGACGTCCAGGGGGCGTGAGGTGGTGCCTAGCACCATGGGGATCAGGTCGGCGTTGCAGGCCAGGCGACGTGCGTCGCTGGCCGAGAGCCGGTCGCCGCCCGCGCCGAGCAGTGTCACGTTGCCGAGGCCGGTGACGAGGGTGTCGTAGTCCAGGGTGATGTGGACGTGGGGGCGGTCCACCCCGTGTGAGGGCAGTGTCCCGCCGCTGGCGGCGTGCTGGGTCAGCAGCACCAAAGCGTCGGCGCGGCGGGCGTCTCTGGTGGGTGTTTCGCTGGTGGCCGTGTACTTCGAGGCCGGAGGCATCAACGCATCGAGCTGGGCCGTCAACAGGGCGGCGTCGGCGAGCGGGAGCTGGCCCGTGATCCGCATCGAGCCGTGGTGGTCCGGGGCGAGGCGCAGGAACCTGTTCCGGTGCGCGGCGCGCTCCTCCCGCGCGAGGCGCTTGGCCTCGTCGGCGTCGGCGCGGTCTGGGTCGATGATCTCTGCCATCCGCGAAGCGAGGGTCCGCAGCTCGGAGGGGCCCAGCTCGTCGACCCACGACAGGATCTCCGTCTGGCATTGCTCGAGCTCCGCGGGGCTCAGCCGGGCGGGCAGTCGGCGCAGCCCGTCGGTGATCGCTTC
>NZ_JACJGB010000001.1 GCF_014164775.1 Tessaracoccus sp. MC1679 | reverse complement strand
GCAGCGGCTCGGCCAAGGTGGCCTCCGACTGCGAGTAGGGGCCGATCTCGGCTGCGAAGACCGCATGCGTCCCGCACTCGGCCAGCGCCACCACCCGAGCCATGGGAAAGGCAGCCCGCTCGCCCTTGTTGACCCCCGGACGCCCGAAGTGCTCGGCGTTGGCTGTCGTGTCAGCGACATCAAGACACATCCCGTCGATCGCGACCAGCCGCCGCCCAGCCAGCCACACCCCCGGCGTCTGGTCCGTTCCGATCGGCCTCGCGACCCGCTCAAACAGCGCCTTCAACGGCTCAGCACCCAGCCGGGCACGGGCCTGGAAAATCGCTGACTTACTCGGGAGAGCGTAGGACTCCCTCCACCCCGAAGCCCACGACAACCCGTCGGTCAACTGACCGAGCACGTCCTCATAGGAGCCCTCGGAGTACAACGCCATCCCAATCGAGAAGTAGGCCATCACCCGCGCCGGCAACGATCGATGCCGCTGCTCGGTCCGGCCGACCTCGGCGATCACCTCATCAACCAGACCCGGCGGGAACACCCGGGTCAACACCCCCACCGACACAAGATCGGACAAACGACGCTCGGTCTCCGGCTTCTTCCATCCCGCACGCGGCATACCACCACACTACACCGACAGGAGCTTAACTGAACGGTATTGCACCTACACCCGGTCCACGTTCCTCATGCCCGACGGCGCCGCCCGCGCCACGCTCGACACGCACCTGACGTGGTCCGACCGACAGACCGGCCACGAGCGATCGGCCGACGGCCTGGTGATCGTCGAGACGAAGTCCAGTGCCGGGGCGTCGGTGGCGGACCGGGTGCTGTGGGGTCGCGGGCACCGGCCCGTGTCCATGTCGAAGTACGCCACGGGGTTGGCGACGCTCCGCCCCGAGTTGCCCCACAACCGTTGGCACCGCCTCATGACCCACACCGAACTCGCCGCCGCCTGACCACCCTCCACCGCCGGCTGAGGTGTGAGGAGCGCAGCGACGACCCTCGAAGCCCAATACACGTGACCTTGTCAGCCTACGTTTCGTAGGCTTCGAGGCCGCTGCGCGGCACCTCAGCCAGCGGAGTGGGGCCGCCGCCGAGTGACCCGGGAAGTGGTCGCTCACCCTTCTGCTGGCTGAGGTGTGAGGAGCGCAGCGACGAGCTTCGAAGCCTAAGAAACGCAACCTGACAACCAGTCACACCCCCCCGTCACCCGACCCAACCCGACACCCACCAAGCACCACAGGAGATATGACCATGACCCCCAAGCGACTCCTCGCCTCCCTGTCCTCCCTCGCCGTCGGCGCCCTGCTCGTGGGCTGCGGCGCCACCGGCGTCGGGAGCACGGCCGCCGCCGGGACGACCTCCGCCACCACCACGACCACCACCGCGACCACCGTCGACGGCGCGGCCCTCACTGTGGACGCCACCCGGGCCGCCAACGCCACGCCGGACGCCGCCGACGTGACGTGGGACGCATCGTCGGCCACCACCATCACGCTGAGCGGCAGCACCGCGACCGTCGACGGCGAGGGCGTCACCATCGACGGCAACACCGTCACCATCACCGCCGGCGGCACCTACGTGCTCACCGGCTCGCTCGACGGCCAGATGGTGGTCAACTCGGCCTCCGACGACGAGGTGAAGCTCGTCCTCTCCGACGCCGAGATCACCTCGGACACGGGGCGGGCGATCACCATCGCCGATGCCGGCGAGGCGGTGGTGGTGCTCGCCGACGGCACGAGCAGCACGCTCACCGACGCGGCCAGCTACGCCGGCACCTCCGACGAGGCGCCCACCGCGGCCCTCTATTCCAAGGCGGACCTGACCATCGGCGGCGACGGCTCCCTCACGGTCACCGGGCGGAGCCTCGACGGGATCGCCACTGCCGACGGCCTGGCCATCGTCGGCGGCAGCATCCAGGTCACCGCGGCCGACGACGGCATCCGCGGCAAGGACCACCTCGCCATCACGGGCGGCGCCGTCACGGTCGAGGCGGGTGGTGACGCGCTGAAGTCCACCAATGACACCGAGGTAGAATCCGGCTTCATCGACATCTCGGGCGGCACCCTGGCGCTCACCTCCGGGTCCGACGGCTTCGACGCCGCCACGGACGTGATCATCTCCGGGGGCACCGTCACGGTGGAGGCGGGCGACGACGGCATCCACGCCGAGCTCAGCCTCGTCATCGGCGACGGCGAGGTCACGTTGGCCAGGTCCTACGAGGGCCTCGAGGCGCAGTACATCGCGATCACCGGCGGCACCATCGACGTGACCGCGGAGGATGACGGCCTCAACGTCTCCGCCGCCGACACCACCACGTCCACCGACACCGCCTCCACGGACCGGCAGATGGGCGGCGGCCCAGGCGGGGGAGGGATGGGGGTCATCGACGGGTCGGCGCTGGTCAGCGGCGGAACGCTCACCATCGACGCAGGTGGGGACGGGTTCGACTCCAACGGAGACGCCGAGATCACCGGCGGTACGGTCATCGTGCACGGGCCGCTGAACGACGGCAACGGCGCGCTGGACGTCAACGGCACGTTCACGATCAGCGGCGGCACGCTGCTGGCGGTCGGCTCCTCCGGGATGGCCGAGACCCCGGACGCGGAGTCGGCGCAGGGGTGGGTGCAGGCGACGGTTTCCGGCTCCGCGGGCTCCACCGTCCAGATCCTCTCGGGCTCCGAGATGGTTGGTGAGTTCACCGCTGAGAAGGACTTCTCCAACGTCGTCTACTCCGGTGAGGGCATCAGCAGCGGCCAGGAGTACACCGTCGCGGTGGATGGGCAGTCGGTGGTCGTGACCGCCGGCACCTCGACCGGAAGCGGGATGGGTGGAGGAGGCGGTCGCCCCAACCGCTGACCCGCCACGCCGAACGCTGATTGGGCTACGTCGTGGGTAGAGCCCCCCCCAAAAAACGGTTGAGCCAGCCGCCGCGCGTGGCCCGCTGCCGCGGAGCGCCTGAGCCCGACAGCGAGGATGCGGGACGGCAGGGCGGGCTTGCGCAGTGATGCCCAACCCGGGGATCACCCAGCTGGCGTCCCGCCTGGGCTGACCCGACCCAGGCCCGCCCTGCCGTCGCGCATCCGGGCATCCTGTACCAGACCACGCTGCCCGGAGAGCAGGCTGCAGGAGGCGAGGGTCAGTGCGCCGCGACCTTCTTCTTCCGCGGGATCAGGTGCATGATCACCACGACGATCCCGCCGGCCACGAGGCCGAGCACCGCCGACGCCAGCGTGTTGACCAACCAGCCGACGAAGCCGCCCGCCGCCTCGGCCGCCAACACCTCCCAGTGGTGCACGAAGTCGTAGATGACGGGCCAGCCCAGGTCGTTGATGCCGACCAGAAGGATGTGTCCACCCACCCACAGCATCGCCGCGATCCCCACAGTGGACAGCACCTTCATGACGATCGGCATCGCCTTGACCAAGCCCTCGCCCAGCCGGCTGGTGGGCGGGTTGGCGGCCAGCCTGAGGCCGACGTCGTCCATCTTCACGATCAGCGCCACGACGCCGTAGACCAACGCGGTGATGCCGAAGGCCACCACCACGAGCGTGATCGCCCGCATCCAGAAGCCCTCGCCGGCGATCTCGTTGAGGGAGATGACCATGATCTCCGCGGATAGGATGAAGTCGGTCCGGATGGCGCCACCCACCATCTTGTCCTCGTGGTTCTCGCCCTTGATCGCGACCGGTGCCTCCTTCACCTTGGAGTGGCCGCTGACCGCCTCCCAGATCTTCTCGGCGCCCTCGTAGGAGAGGTAGAGGCCGCCCACCATGAGTAGCGGGGTCAGTGCCCACGGCAGGAACTGGCTCAGCAGCAGGATTGCGGGCAGGATGAACAACAGCTTGTTGCGGATCGATCCCTTGGCGATCTTCCAGATCACCGGCAGTTCGCGGTCCGGGGTGAAGCCGTCGACATAGCGGGGGGTGACCGCCGCATCGTCGACCACCACGCCCACCGCCTTGGTGGACGCCTTGCCGGCCGCGGCCGCGATGTCGTCGACGGAGGCCGCCGCCGCACGGGCGATGGCCGCCACGTCGTCGAGTAGTGCTGCAAGGCCGCCGGCCATGGGTTCCCCTCTCACCAGGTTTCGTCGGCGATTCTACGGTGGTGGGCGGCACCCGCAGGGTGCCCGCAGCCCCGCCCGCGAGTGAGTGCCTGCTCACTGGGGGTTCGGGGATGCTAGACCGACCCCCAGGCGCCACTCTGGAGAGGCCTAGGCTTGGCCGGGAAGGAGACCGATGAACAGTGCCCCGATTCCGGACGTCGGCGGCTGGTTTCGCACCGCCGCGGACGCCGTCGCGCTGCCGTCGACACCCTCGTGGGGGCCCGGCACGGGCGGTTTCGGGCTGCGCTCCCACGACGACGACCTCGCGGCCGCCGTTGACCTCTTCCGGGGGCGCCCCGCCATGGTCCTCACTGGCGCCGGCATGTCGACAGCCTCCGGCCTGCCCGACTACCGCGGCCGCGACGCGGTGCCCCGCTCGCCGATGACCTACCAGGAGTTCGTGGGCTCTGACCTCAGCCGTCGACGCTACTGGGCGCGCAGCACGGTGGGCTGGCGGTGGTTCGCCCAGGCGCGCCCCAACGCGGCGCACCACGCGCTGGCGGACCTGGGTGAGCTGACTCCGCTCACCGGCGTGGTCACGCAGAACGTCGACGGGCTGCACCAGGCGGCGGGGTCGCGGCCGGTGCTGGACCTGCACGGCGCACTCGAACGGGTGGTCTGCCTCGCCTGCCGCACCCTGATTGACCGGGACGGCATGCAGGAGCAACTCCTCGCGCTCAACCCGCACTTCGCCGAGCGCCTCGACGCGCTCGCCGTCGAGAGCCGCACCGCGCCCGACGGGGACGCCGAAGTGGATCGAACGGACGACTTCTTCTACCCGGACTGCCGGCGCTGCGGAGGCATGCTGAAACCCGACGTGGTCTTCTTCGGGGAGAACGCGGACCGCACCGTCGTCGGCGAAGCGATGGCGCTGCTCGACGAGGCCGCGACGCTGCTCGTCCTCGGGTCCAGCCTGTCGGTGATGAGCGGCCTCCGGTTCGTGCGCCGTGCCGCCCAGCGGGGCCACGACGTCGTCATCGTCAACGACGGCGCCACCCGCGGCGACGACCTCGCCACCCTGCGCCTCCACGGAAGGCTCGAGGACGTGCTCGCCGCCTGGGTTGCACGCCTCGGATGAAGACGTTCCGGAAGGCGGGCACCCGGCGGGCGATCGCCACCGAGGTGGCCAGCCTGCGCTGGCTGTCCGAGGCGACCCCAGGAGGGGGCGCCGCGGTCGCCGAACTCGCCGGCTCCGGGGAGACCTGGCTGGAGACGGCTCTGCTGGACCACGGCGCGCCGACGCGCGACGACGCAGCCGAGTTCGGCCGCCGGCTGGCCTTGACCCACGCCGCTGGCGCCAGGTGGTGGGGCGAGGCGCCACCGGGTCTGGAGCCGGCGGATCTGGCGACGGCGAACCTGCCGACGCCCGCCGCCGCAGTGCCCACCTGGCGGTCGTTCGGCGAGTACTACGCCGAGGGGCGGCTCAGGCCCTACGTCGCGATGGCCGCCGGACTTGAAGCCGAGGACAACCGGCTGCTTCACCGGGCGTGCGACGCCGTGGCGACGGGGCGGTTCGACTCGCCGCAACCCGCGCTCTGTGGGGAGGTGGCGCGCATCCATGGCGACCTGTGGGCCGGCAACGTGGTGTGGACGGCCGACGGGGTGGGGACGCTCATCGACCCCTGTGCCAACGGAGGACACGCAGAGACGGACCTGGCGGAGTTGGCGTTGTTCGGGAACGGGCAGATCTCCGACATCCTTGACGGCTACCGCGAGGTCAGCCCGCCGGCGGAGGGCATGCGCCAGCGGATTCCCCTGCACCAACTGCACATGCTGCTGGTTCACGTGGTCCTGTTCGGGGGCGGATACCTGCCGATGGCCCTGAATGTGGCGCGCGGGCTCCTGCGTTAGCGGGGCCTCGGGTAGCCCGTGGAGGGATGCTGGGTTAGGTTTGCGCGCATGAGCACTGCAGCCGTCGCCCAGAAGAAGAAGTTCACGTTCGGTCTTCTGCCCCGGATCGTCGTCGCCATCACGCTTGGCGTGTTGTTCGGGAACTTCTTTCCCGACTGGCTGACGCGCGTCTTCGTCACCTTCAACGGCGTCTTCGGTCAGTTCCTCGGCTTCGCCATCCCCCTGATCATCCTCGGACTCATCGCCCCGGCCATCGCCCAGCTGGGTCGCGGCGCGGGCCGGTGGCTGGCGGTGACAGCCGCCCTGGCCTACGCGTCGACGCTGAGCGCCGGCCTCATCGGTTTGGGCGCATCGCTGCTCGTCCTCCCGCGGGTGCTGCCCGAAGGCGGTGCGCCGTCGCTCACCAACCCCGACGAGGCGCTGCTCGCGCCCTACTTCGCGCTGGAGATTCCGCCACTGTTCGGGGTCATGTCGGCGCTGGTGTTGGCGTTCATCGTCGGCGTCGCGTTGACGATGATCGAGGGCGGCGCGCTGCAGCGCGGGTTCGAGGAGTTCCGCGAGGTGATCAACATGGTCATCCAGAAGATCCTCATCCCCCTGCTGCCGTTCTACATCTTCGGCATCTTCCTCAACATGACGCAGGGCGGCCAGGTGTACACGGTCATCGCCACCTTCCTGGGTGTGGTGGTGTTCGTGTTCATCCTGACCTGGGTGATGCTGCTGGCGCTGTACACCGTCGCGGGGATCATCACCGGGCGGAATCCGCTCAAGATGCTGGTCACCATGCTGCCGGCCTACGCCACGGCGCTCGGCACCTCGTCCTCGGCCGCCACCATCCCCGTCACGCTGCGCCAGGCGATCAAGATGGGCGTGTCGCAGCCGGTGGCCGCGTTTGCCATCCCGCTCAACGCCACCATCCATCTCGCGGGATCCACCATCAAGATCACCTGCTTTGCGCTGGCCGTGATGATGCTCGCAGGGATCGAGATCAACGTGGGCGTGATGATCGGGTTCGTGATGATGTTGGGCGTCATGATGGTGGCGGCGCCAGGGGTGCCCGGCGGCGCGATCATGACCGCGGCGGGCCTGCTCTCGACGATGCTCGGGTTCACCGAGGCGCAGGTGGGCCTCATGATCGCGGCCTACATCGCCATCGACTCCTTCGGCACCGCCACGAACGTCACCGGCGACGGCGCCCTGGCGGCCATCGTCGACAAGTGGGTGTCGCGGTCCAGGCACAAGGACGAGTTGGCCGACGAGGCCGCCGTCCGGGCCGCCGCCTGACGCTGGGTGCGTTCGCCCAGTGGAGCCTGGGCGGCGACCATCAGCCTCAGGACTCGGGTGCAGCCTGATCGGACCCGGACGGTCTGCGCGACAACGCCGCCTCCGCGGTCGTCGCCAGAACCGGGTCCACCTGAATGGTGGCGGCAGCGCGTTCTCCTCCGGTGAGGGCCGGGAGGGCGGCTGCTGCCGCCGCGATCTGAGCGATGGCGGCCCGCTCGGACATGGAGTCGCTGTCGATGACGAGGTCGAAGTTGGACTCGTCAGACCAGTCGACGTTGTAGAACAGACGAACGAACCGGGCTCGGATCTCGTCGTCGGCCTTGATCAGGCGGGCCGCCTCGTCGGGCTCGATGCTGGTGCGCTTGGCGACCCGGCCCGCGCGCACCGAGTCCGGCGCCTTGACGAGCACGTTCACCACGTCCGCCATGCCCTGGAGCACCCGGAATCCGCCCCGGCCCAGGATCACCACGTTGCCGCGGGCCGCGAAGGCCGCGATGGTCTCGTTCATCATCTGGATGGTCGTGGCGCTGTCCTCTTTGAACAACTCCCAGATCTTGGGCTTGTGGTCGTAGATCGCATCGAGCCGGGTGACGCCGTATTGACGGATGACCTTGTTGATGGTCGATTTATCCACGAAGTCGTAGCCCAACTGATGGGCCAGTTCCTGCGCGATCCGGCCTCCCTGGCTGCCGAGCTGACGCGACACGGTGATGACGGCCATGACTACCTCCTCGAGCCCGCGGACATCGGTGTCCGCTCCTGCATCCGACTGTAGTCCTGCCGCAGCGCCCCCGCGCGGCGATCCCTGATCGCCCGCGTCCCTCGACGCGGCGCTGTCATCCCCCTCAGCGATCTCAACCGGCGACCAAGCCGGACTGTGGTGAGATGGCCCCATGACCACTGACGTTGACTTCTGGTTCGATCCCATCTGCCCCTGGGCCTGGATGACCTCGCGTTGGATGCTCGAGGTGGAGAAGGTCCGCGACGTGAAGGTCACCTTCCACGTCATGAGCCTGGCCGTCCTCAATCACCGCCGCGACCTGCCCCCGGCGTACCGGCGGCACATGGACCGCGCCTGGATGCCGGCCCGCGCCGCGCTCCTCGTCGAGCAGCGCCACGGCTCGGACATGCTGCGCGAGTTCTACACCGAACTCGGCACCCGCTTCCACCCCGGCGGTGAGAAGCAGGGGCCGGAGACCGTCGAGGCCGCGCTGGCCGCCGTCGGCGCCGATGCCGACATCCTGGACATCGCGCAGACCGAAGCCGTCGACGACGACCTCCGCCGTTCGCACCACGAGGGCATGGATCCGGTGGGCGACGAGGTGGGTACCCCGGTGCTCCGCGTCAACGGGATGAGCCTGTTCGGGCCCGTGATCTCCCCTGCGCCGAAGGGCGAGGAGGCGGGCAACCTGTTCGACGGCTTCGTGAAGGTCACCGCTTACCCCGGCTTCTTCGAGCTGAAGCGCACCCGAACCACGGACCCGATCTTCGACTGAGTGCCGAAGCCGCAATTAGCACCGGACATTTGGACTTATTAGTCCACCCCGGGAGCTACGGGGCGGACCCCGTTGGCTAGCGTGTGCGCCATGGGCAAGGTTCTGGTTGCGTACGCGACCCGCGGGGGCACCGCACGCGACATCGCCGAGGCCGTCGGCTCGGTCCTGAGATCCACCGGGCATCAGGTCCTCGTCGCGGACCTGAAGTCCCGCCCCTCCGTCGACGGCGCGGCGCTGGTGGTGCTCGGCAGCGGGATCAATGCGGGCAGCTGGTATCAGGAGGCGACGGCGTGGGTCGCGGCGGAGGAGGGCGCGCTGCGGGAGGTGAGTGTCGCGGTGTTCAACGCCTGCCTCAACGCCGCGGATCCGGCCAAACGCGTCGAGTCGCTGGCCTACAACGCTTCGATGGCGCAACGGCTGGGCGCGGAGGCGAGCGAGTCGTTCGCCGGGCGGTTCGTTCCCGAGCGTGTGAGCTGGTGGAGGAGATGGTTTCTGCACACGATGCAGAAGCCGATGCAGGACAACCTGGATCTCGGCGCGGTGCGCGCCTGGGCGTCGACCCTCGACGTGCCCTCATCCGCTGTCTAAGCGACGGCCCCGCCGGTAGCGCGGGGCCCCGTTCGAACGGGTGGTGACCCCCACCCCGACGCCGACCCGAGCCAGGCGCGCATACCATCGAAGGCATGCGACGCCGTGCCTTCCTCCTCGGAGCCGCCGCACTCCCGGCGGCGGCCTGCTCAGGTCCCGTGTCGCTGCCCATCCCTGACGTCGGCGGCCTCGGCGGGTGCCGCACACCCGACTCACTGACGTCCTTCTCCTCGCTCGGCGGCGCACCGCTGAGCTACGAAATCACCGGCACCCCGCAGGCGTTCCGCGCCGACCCCCGGTTCATCGAGCGTCTCGAGGAATGGGCCGCGGAGTGGGTCTCGGTCAGCGGCCTAGGGCCCCTCCGGGAGGTATCCACGTACGGCGCCTTCGTCGACAGGTGCGACTCCTGGCACGCCGCCGGCCGCGCCTTCGACTTCGCCGAGCTGGTGCACGAGGGCGGCCGCGTGTCCTGCCGCTACGACCTCTGGGGCGAGGACCCCGCCGAGCTCCCCGGCTACTGGCGGCTCGCCGCCTCCGTCGCGTCCCGCTTCACCTACACGCTGACCTACCGCTACAACGCGCAGCACCACAACCACATCCACATCGACAACGGGATCAACGGCTACGAGGCCGCGTCGTTCCGGGAGGGGTCGCGGACCCAGGTGGAGCTGGTGCAGGGCGTGCTGCGGCATCTGTTCGGCCGCGACGTCGAGGCGTCGGGCCGCTACGACGAGCAGACCAGGTCCGCGGTCCGCGCCGTCCAGCGGGAGCTGGGCATCAGCGTCCCCCTGGCCTCGGCCGACGGGTGGCGCGAGTTCCTCACGGGCGCCGCGGGTCAGCGCTGAGCTTTCAGCGCCTCCCGCAGCACGTCCAGGCCGACGGACCCGAGGTCCAGAGCCCGGCTATGGAACTTTCGCAGGTCGAACGACGCCCCGTCACGCGCCGCCGCCTCGTCGCGGGCCTGCTCCCACAGCCGCTGCCCCACCTTGTACGCCGGGGCCTGCCCTGCCCAGCCCAGGTACCGCTCCAACTCGAAGCGCACGAACTCCTCGGCCATGTTCACGTTGGCCTTGAGGAACGGCCACGCCTTGTCCGCGTCCCAGGTGCCGCCGCCCCACTCCTCGGGGGCCGGCTTGCCGAGGTGGACGCCGATGTCGAGGACAACGCGGGCGGCCCGCATCCGCTGGGCGTCGAGCATCCCCATCCGGTCTCCCGGGTCGTCGAGGAAGCCGAGCTGTTCCATCAGCCGCTCCGCGTACAGCGCCCAGCCCTCGCCGTGCCCGGACACCCAGCAGATCAGGCTGCGCCATCTGTTGAGCTCGCCGGCGCGGTAGACGGCCTGCGCGATCTGAAGGTGATGCCCCGGCACGCCCTCGTGGTACACCGTCGTCTTCTCGCGCCAGGTGCCGAAGCTCTCGACGCCCGGGGGAACCGACCACCACATTCGCCCCGGCCGCGAGAAGTCGTCCGTGGGGCCGGTGTAGTAGATGCCGCCGTGCTGCGTGGGGGCGATGCAGCACTCCAGCCGGCGGATGGGGTCCGCGATGTCGAAGTGGGTGCCCGCCAGCGCCTCGACGGCGGCGTCCGAGGTCTGCTGCATCCAGCTCTGGAGGGCGTCGGTGCCGTGGAGCTGTCTGGTGACGTCCTCGTCGAGGAGACGCATGGCCTCGTCGGCGGTGGTGCCGTCACCGTAGAGCTGATGCGCCACCTCGTCCTGCTCCGCGACGATGCGGGCCAGTTCCTCGCGACCCCACTCGTAGGTCTCGTCCAGGTCGATGGTGGCGCCCAGGAACTGCCGCGACAGCCGACCGTAGCGTTCCCGGCCGACGGCGTCGGCCCGCGGCGCGCGGGGGGCGAGCTCGCGCAGGCTCTCCGCGAGCCGGGCGTAGGCGCCGCGGGCCTGGTCCGCGTTGTGGCTCAGCGTGTCGGCGAGCGGCCCGGACGCATCCGGGGAGGCCGCCAGGGAGGTCCAGAAGGAGCCGTCCCCGGCGAGCTCGTCGGCCTGTCTGATGCCCATCTCCATCTGCCGGAGCGCCGGCGCGGGGCCCTGGTCGACGGCGAGGCGCAGCGACTCGATGTACCCGTCGACGGCTGCGGGCACCGCGCCCATGCGCGCGGCGATGATCTCCCAGTCGTCGGTGGTGGCGGTGGGCATGAGGTCGAAGACGTCACGGATGTGCTGGAGCGGGGAGGCGATGTTGTTGAGCTGGGCGTAGTCCTCCCCGGCTTCGAACAGCTCGAGGTCCAGCCCGAGGCGTTCGCGCATCGCGGCGGCGGTCACGGCGTCCACGTCGTCGACGGCCTCCGTGGCCTCCGCGAGGCGCAGCGCCGCCCGGGTGGCCTCGGCCCGCGCGGCCAGGCCGGCGGGGGAGAAGTCGTCGAGCTGGTGATCGTGGCCGGGCGCGCCGATTCCGGTGGCGGTGATGGGGCTGAGGGTGACGATGGTGTCGACGTAGGCGTCGGCGACCATGTCCAGCGGGGTGCTCACGCGGTTGGTCATGGCGCCGACGCTACCAGCGGGCTCCGTCAGCTTCCGGCGAGCATGTCCTTCACCAGTGGCACCAGCTCGGTGCCGTACAGGCCGATGGTGTCCATGATGGCCTCGTGGGACAGGCGCCCGGTGGACACCTTGAGCTGGAACCGCTGCGCGCCGAGCGAACGGAAGCCGTGGGCGACCTTGGCCGCCACCGTCTCGGGTGAGCCGACGGCCATGGCGCCGTGCTCCGCCTCGTCGTCGAAGTGGGCGCGGGTCATCCGGCCCCACCCGCGCTCGCGCCCGATCTTCGAGGTCTGCTCCAGCCAGGGCTTGAACATGCGCTCGCGGGCCTGATCGTCGGTGGCGGCGAGGTGTCCGTAGGAGTGCCAGCCCACAGGCTGCGGCTCCTTGCCCAACTCGTCGAGGGCGCGGCGGTGCAGGTCGGCGAACGGCGCGAACCGGTCCACGGAGCCGCCGATGATGGCCAGCATGAGCGGCAGGCCGTAGTTGGCCGCACGCAGCACGGACTGCGGGCTGCCGCCGACGGCCACCCAGGTGGTGAGCGGTGCGGTGGCGAGGCGCGGGAACAGTTCCACGTCGTCGAGGCTCTGCGTGAGCTGACCCGACCAGGTCTGCCGCCCGCCATGGATGAGCTGAGCGAGCATGGCGAGCTTCTCCTCGAAGAGGGCCTCGTAGTCGGCGAGGTCGTAGCCGAACAGCGGGAAGGATTCGATGAACGAGCCGCGACCGGCGATGAGTTCGGCGCGGCCGCCGCTCAGGGCGTCGAGGGTGGCGAAGCGCTCGAAGACGCGGACGGGGTCGTCAGAGGAGAGGACGGTGACGGCGGTGGCCAGCTTCAGGTGGGTCGTGCGGGTGGCGATGCCCGCCAGCACCATGTCGGGGGCTGAGACGGCGAAGTCGTCGCGGTGGTGCTCGCCGATGCCAATGACGTCGAGGCCCACCTCGTCGGCCAGGACCGCCTCGTCGATGAGGTTGCGGATCACCTGATCGTGGGGGAGGAGGGCGCCGTCGGGGCCGGCGGTGACGTCGCCGAAGGTGTCGATGCCGAATTCGAGCCGGTCGATGTCCATGGGTTCCTCGCAAAGATTGAGAGATCAACTATTCCCAGCCTACCCGCTCAGGCCGGCGCCTGCCCTTGGTGCGGACGCCTGCCCTCGGTGCGGACGCCTGCCCTCTAGCGCAGGCGCCTTTCTTGCGCCTGCCTTCGATTCAGCCGCCGGCGCTGGAGCGCGGGCGGCCAGAGCTAGCGCAGGCGCCCGCCCGGGCGCCAAGATCTAGCGCAGGCGTCGAGACCGAGCGCAGGCGTCGAGAACTAGGGCAGGCGTCGAGACCGAGCGCAGGCGCGGGGGGCCGCATGGGGCGGCGTCTCCGCGCTGGGTGCTAGCGTGGGCCGCGGCGACCCGCCCTGGACGACGGATCAGTACCCGGTGACGACAAGACTGGCCATTCCTTGAAAGGATTCGTCCATGGATTGGGTCATTCTGCTGGCCTCCGGCGTCCTCGAGGCAGTCTGGGCAACCGCCCTCGGTCGCTCCGACGGCTTGCGCCGCCCCACCCCCACCCTGATCTTCGCGGTCACGGCCGTCCTCAGCCTTGTCGGGCTTGGGTTCGCGCTCAACACGCTGCCCACCGGCACCGCCTATGCCGTGTGGACCGCCACCGGCGCCTCGCTGACAGTTGCGTGGGCGATGTTCACCCGCGTCGAGCCGGTGAGCCTGGCAAAGATCCTGCTGCTGGTGGGCATCGTCACGTGCGTCGTCGGCCTGAAGGTGCTGGCATGACCGCGCGATGGGCCTGGCCCATGTTGCTGGCCAGCGCCGTACTCGAGGCCGTCTGGGCCAACGCCCTGTCGGCCAGTGAGGGCTTCACCCGCCCAGTGCCCGTCTTCGTGTTTCTTGTGGCCACGGTTGCCTCGGTCGTCGGGCTGGCCTTCGCCATGCGCCACATCCCGACTGGGACGGCGTACGCGGTGTGGACCAGCGTCGGAACGGTGCTGACGGTCGCGTATTCGGTTGCCATCGGGGCGGAGGGCATCACCTGGCTGAAGGCACTGTTCCTGGCCGGGATCATCGGGTGCGTGATCGGGCTCAAGCGGCTCGACGGCGGCCACGCCGGGAACAGAGATGGTGCCGAACAGGCTGTGGCGTCCTGAGCCCCGCCCTGCCGAACGTCCCCGACGCCTCACCCACGGGGGCGCCTGACGCTCAGCGGAACAGCGAGACGATCAGGGGAGCGGCCGTGGTGCCGCCCGAATCCCCAACCTCGACGAACGACGCCACCGCGTACCTGTCGTTGTAGGCGATCATCCACGCGCTGGTCTGGAGCGCCCCCGCCGTACCCCACTGCGCGGTGCCCGTCTTCGCGCCCGTCATGATGCCCTGCAGCGAGCGGCCCGTGCCCGAGGTCACCGTCGTCTCCATCAGGGACTGGAGCGACTCCGCCTCTGCCGCGGTGAGCGGCGCCGCCGTCGGGGTGGCCTCCTCGCCCTTGACCAACCAGGGCAGCACCGTCCGCCCGGCCGCGACAGACGCCGCGACCGTCGCCATCCCCAGCGGTGACATGGTGACCTGACCCTGCCCGATCATCGAGGCCGCGAGGTCGATGGAGTTGGCCGGCTGGACCGTGCCGAAGTTGGACGTGAAGCCCACGTCGTAATCGGTGCCCACCCCGAGCGACCCCGCTGCCGCGTGCAGCTGCTCACCCGTGATGGACTCCGACGCGCCAGCGAAGGCCGTGTTGCACGACTGCGCGAAGGCTGTGCTGAGCGGGATCCGGCCCAGCGAACCGGACGGGTAACCCGAATAGTTGCCGAACGTGTAGGTGCCCACCGTGAGCGAGGCAGGGCAATTCACCGTCGACGACGGCGTCAGCCCGGACCGCAGCATGGCCAGGGCGGAGACCGCCTTGAAGGTGGAGCCGGGCGCGTAGTTGCCGTAGGTCACGTGCGGGTAGGTGCCGCCAGCCGGGGACTGCGCCGCGGCGAGGACGCCGCCGTCGGCCACGTCCAGCACCACCAGCGCCGCCATGCCGGTCTGCGTGCTCAACACCTCCTCGGCCTTCGTCTGCAGATCCCGGTCCAGGCTGAGGTCGATGCCGGAGCCCACGCTCTGATCCTGCTGGAACAGCGCCTTTTCCGGGGCGGGCGACGCCGACTCCGACGCGGTGGCGTCCTGACGCGGCACCAGGTCCACCCGCACGGAGGGCACGCCGCGCAGCTGCTCGTCGTAGCGGGCCTGCAGGCCGCTCAGCCCGACCCGGTCCTGGATGGTCAGCGTGCCGCCGGACTCGTCGATCATCTCCTTGGTGGGGGTGCCGACCGAGCCCAGGATGGGTGCCGCGAAGGAGCCGCCGGGGCCGACGATGGCCGAGATCTCGCGGACGTAGGCGCCCGGCACCTGGCTGATGGTGGGCGGAATCTCAGCCTGGACCATGGTGGCCGCGACCACGAACGCCCTGGGGCCGTTGGCCAGGACCTTCTTCGTGAACGCCGCGGCGTCCACCTCCAGGATGGCGGCCAGGTCCGACGAGGCCGTCGGCCACTCGGCTGCCTCCACGGAGGACTTGTCCAGGCCCACCTCGAACATGGCCCCCTCCTCGACGATCGCCACGCCGGCGTTGTCGTTGATGGGTGCCCGGCGGCCCTCAGTGAGCGTGTGCCGCAGCCGGGTGGCCTCGGTGAGCTCCGGGTGGATGATCGAGGGCGCCCAACTCAACCGCCACTTGTCCCCGGAATAGCGCAGCCTCGCCTCCGACGGGTAGGTCCACCCCTCCTTACCCAGCTGGAAGCTCATGGTGAGGGTGGCGACGGCCACGTCGTCGTTGGCCTGGTAGGCCACGGGCCCGGCGCTGACGGTGGGGTAGATCTCGTCCATTCCCGCAAAGATGGCCTCGAAGTCTGTCTGCGCCTCCGCGGCCACGCCCACCATCGGGAGGCCGGAGACGTCCTGCGCGTTGAGCGCATCCACGACGGCGGTGAGGGCCTCGTCGATGGGGGGCAGATCCGGGCGCCCCGCCTGCGAACCACTGGGGTTGGGATCAGGGTCCGGCCCGGGGGCGCACCCTGCCAGGAGCAGTGCCAGCGTCATCGCGGCGGCCAGCAGACGTCGTCTCATGGGGGACCTCCTGTTCGTGACAAGGCTACCGGGGCCTTCCGACACCTTCGGTGACCCCGCCGTCGGGAAACGGCGGAGGCTCGCCATCCAGGCGTGCCTCGTCGCGGATTGGTGGTCGGCCCGTGCCCCGGTACCCTGGAAATGGCGTCTCGCAGACCTTCTACCCGGGTCTTCCCGAGCCAGTCGCCTCAACACAGGAGAAGAATTCCGTTGAACGTACCCCTCTGGGTGTGGGCCATCACCATCCTCGTCATTCTCGGCCTGCTGGCCTTCGACTTCTTCTTCCACGTCCGCAAGGCGCACATCCCGACGCTCCGGGAGGCGGCCATCTGGTCCGCCATCTACGTGGGGCTGGCGCTGCTCTTCGGCGTGCTGGTCTGGGTCTTCGGCGGCGCCCAGATGGGCGCGGAGTACTTCGGCGGCTACATCACGGAGAAGGCGCTCAGCGTCGACAACCTCTTCGTGTTCCTCATCATCATGTCCAGCTTCGCCGTCCCGAGGCAGGACCAGCAGAAGGTGCTGCTGTTCGGCATCGTGTTCGCGCTGATCGCCCGCACCGGGTTCATCTTCGCGGGCAAGGCCATGATCGAGGCGTTCTCCTGGACGTTCTACCTGTTCGGGCTCATCCTCATCTTCACGGCGGGCAAGTTGCTGGCGCCGGAGAAGGACGGCGAGGAGGAGGGTGCCAACAACTTCATCATCCGCCTGGCCAAGAAGTACCTGCGCACCACGGACCACTACGACGGCGACAAGCTCTTCACCATCGAGAACGGGCGCCGCGTGCTCACCCCGATGCTGCTGGTGATGATCGCCATCGGCGGCACGGACATCCTGTTCGCGCTGGACTCGATCCCCGCCATCTACGGCCTCACCCAGAACGTGTTCATCGTGTTCACGGCCACTGCCTTCTCCCTGATGGGGCTTCGCCAGCTGTACTTCCTCATCGACGGTCTCCTGGACCGGCTCATCTACCTCAAGTACGGCCTGTCCCTCATCCTCGGTTTCATCGGCGTCAAGCTGATCCTGCACGCGCTGCACGAGAACAACCTGCCGTTCATCAACGACGGCGAGCCGGTGCCGGTCTACGAGATCGAGATCGGGCTGTCGCTGACCGTCATCCTCGGCATCCTGGTCGTCACGGTGCTGGCGTCGATCTTCAGCCCCACCGGCAAGATGCAGACCGCCGTCCGTCAGATCGATCGCCTCGCCTACGGCTACGTCCACACCGAGTACCACGGCGACGAGGTGGAGCGCGAGGCCAACTACCAGCGCATGCTGGACGCCGAGTCGGCGCTCACGCAGTTCGACCAGGACAAGCTCATGGAGCAGATGGAGGAGACCGGGGCCCTGCGCGCGGTGGAGAAGGCTCACCGGATGCACGCGGACGCCACCAGGCGCTAGCCGTCACGGATGCAGGTGATCGCCGCCCTCCGGCGGCTCTGGCGTCACGCGTCGTTTCGCCGTCTCCTGGCGCTGCGCACGCTCAGCCAGGCGGCAGATGGCACCCTGCAGGTGGGGATGGCCTCCTACATCCTGTTCTCGCCACAGTCGCAGCCGAATGCGGCCGCGATCGCCGGGGTGCTGGCCATCACGCTTCTGCCGTTCACGGTGATCGGGCCGTTCGTCTCCCCGCTGCTGGACCGCTGGCCGCGCCGCAACGTGGCCCTCTACTCCGACGTCGCCCGAGCCGGTCTCGCGGCCCTCATCGGCCTGGTCATCGCCTCGGGCGCGACGACGGGGGGATGGGCGGTGGTCCTCTACGGCGCCCTGCTGCTGGCGATGAGCATCAACAGGTTCATGCTGGCGGGGCTGTCGGCGGGGCTGCAGCACACCGTCGACGCCGATGAGTACCTGACCGCGTCGTCGATCCTGCCGACGGTGGGGCCGCTCGGCGTGGTCATCGGCGCCGTGCTGGGGTTCGTGACGCGCGCCGCGCTCGGCGGGGTGGTGCCCGCGCACCAGGCGGACGCCGTCGTGTTCGGGCTTGCCTCGGCCATGTTTGTGGGCTCGGTCCTGGTGTGTCGCGGGTTCGCCCGCGGGGCGCTGGGGCCGGACGTCGCTGGAGAGCGGACGAGCCTGAGGCGGGTCCTCGCGGGCCTCGCCGAGGCGGGGCGACACCTCCAGACCCGTCCCGCCGCGGTGCTGGCGCTGGCGCTGATGGCGGTGACGCGCCTGTTGTTCGGGGTGTGGAGTGTCGCGGTGATCCTCGCCGCGAGGCACGTGTGGAACCCGGTCGACAGGCCCGGGGATGCGCTCGCGGACCTCACCGTGTGGGGGCTGGTCACGGGCGCCGGGTTCATCCTCGCGGCGCCCGTGGTCCCCACCCTGGTTCGCCTCCTCGGGCTTCGACGGGCCGCCACGGCGCTGCTCGCCGCGGCCGCCGTCGTCTCGGCTGGCGCCGCCCTCACCACGTCCATGCTGCCGCTGCTGGTGGCGAGCTTCTTCATCGGCCTGACCGTGCAGTCGTTCAAGATCTGCGTCGACACCATTGTGCAGGCGCACGTCGACGAGGAGTACAAGGGCCGGGCCTTCACGTTCTACGACGTGGGCTTCAACGGCGCCTTCGTGCTGGCCGGGCTGGTGGCCGTGGCGGTGCTCCCCCCGGGCGGGCTCTCGACCCCCGCCTTCCTGGGAATCGCGGTCGTCTATGCGGCCTGCGTCGTGGTGCTGGTGGACGTGAGCCGACGGCTGGGCCGTGAGGCGCTGGAGCGCGGTACCGAGGATCTCCTGCGCTCCTGAGCCCCCTCCACCCGGGTCAGGTGTCGAGCAGGCCGCACTCGTGGGCGATGAGGACCAGGCCAACCCGGTCGCGGGCGCCCAGCTTGCTCAGCAGCCGCCCGACGTGGGTCTTGACCGTGCCTTCGGCCATGTACAGGCGCTGCGAGATCTCTGTGTTGTTCGCCCCGTGCGCCACCTGCTCGAGGACCTCCCGCTCGCGGTCCGTGAGCGCGTCGAGGCGGCTGTCCGGGGCCAGGCCAGCCTTGGGGAGGAGCGGCGCGAACTGGGTGAGCAGCCGGCGGGTCGCCGACGGCGCCACGACGGCGTCGCCGCTGGCCACCGCGCGGATGGCGCCCAGCAGCTCCTCGGGGAGGGCGTCCTTGAGCAGAAACCCGCTCGCGCCGCCCCGGATGGCCGCGAACACGTACTCGTCCAGGTCGAAGGTGGTCAGCACCAGCACCTTGGTGTCCAGGCCCAGGGCGCTGATCTGCCGGGTGGCCTCGATGCCGTCCATGACGGGCATCCGGATGTCCATGAGCACCACGTCGATGCGCTTGGTCCGGACCGCGGCCACGGCGTCGCGGCCGTTGTCCACCTCGCCCACGGTCTCCATGTCGTCGGCCGAGTCGATCAGCATCCGGAAGCCACTGCGCACCAACGACTGATCGTCCGCCAACAGCACTGTGATCACGTCAGGCCCCTCTCAGCCAACTCTTGCCCAGCTGGCTCGGCATCGGAAGCCGCGCCCGCACCTCGTACCCGCCGCCCGCCCACGGCCCGGCCGTGAACTCGCCGCCCATCGCCAGCACCCGCTCCCGCATCCCGGGGATCCCTGAGCCGTGTCCGTCGGAGGTCGACAGCGCGCCCAGCCCGTCGTCGCGGACCTGGATCTCGATGGCCTCCGGGGTGAACCCCACGCGTACCTCCGCGGTCGCGGTGGGGCCGGCGTGCTTGAGGAAGTTGGTGACGGCCTCCTGCAGGACCCGGAATGCGGTCACGCCCAACGATTCGGGCACCAGCGGGACCTCGCCGTCGACCTCCAACGTGATCCGGTCGCCCGCGCCGGCGATCAGTTCGGGGATCTGGGTGAGCGACGGCGACGGCCCGAAGGCGGGGGAGTCCGCGTCGCCGCGCATCAGGGCCACGATCCGGCGCACTTCCCCGATCGACTTGCGCCCCGTGTCCGCGATCACGTCAAGGGCCTCGACGGCGGCCTCTGGGCGCTTCGCCGCCATCGCGCGGGCCCCCTCGGCCTGCACGACGATGATCGACAACGAGTGGGCGAGGACGTCGTGGAGCTCCTGCGCCACCTCGGTGCGCGCCCGCCTCGCGGCGAGCTCCGTGCGCTGCCGCTCGGAGCGTTGGGCGGCCGTGAACCGCTCGGTGACGATCTCGCGGTCAAGCGCCTCCGTCAAGGCGCGCTCGCGCAGGAACCGTCCCCACAGGAAGCTCAGCGCGACGATGGCCAGGCACAGCAGCACCAGCAGCGTTGTGCCGACGAGGCGGTACGGCTGCGGCATGCCGCCCGTCCAGCTGAGCGGCCCGGCCAGCGAGCCGGCCACGCCGAAGGCCACCACCAGCAGCACCGCCGACATCCGCTGATACCTGCCGACGCTGTAGACGACGACGGGGACGGCGAGGAGGGCGGGGACCGGGGTGGTGAGTGTCGCGGCCATGCCGACGCCCGCGGCGCTCAGGACGCCCAGCGCGGCCAACGGCGCCACGCGTCGCACCACCAACGAGGCGCACATGAGCAGCGACCAGGCGATGGCCCGCCGCGAGAAGTCCACATCCGGCACAGCCAGGACGGGGACCCCGGTGCCGACGGCGAACACCGCAGCCAGGGCGGCGTCGCGGAGGACGGTGCGCCCGTCGCGTGACCACCGGTTGTCCATCATGATGTGGTCAGCCTAGGGGGAGGTGGCCGAGGGGGGGTCAGACCGTCGGCGTCGATCCCTCGTTGAGGGTGTACCCGGGTCTGACCGTCCGGTCCCAGGCGGCCGAGGCAGGAGATGCCAACGCCCACCCCGCCCGCAGACGCGGGTACCCCCACGGGTATTGTCCTGACAGAGGTGAGTCCACCCGTGAGCAGAGGAGCCCTGTCATAAAGATCGTCGTCGTCGGCGGTGTCGCGGGAGGTGCGTCGGTCGCGGCGCGCGCCCGCCGCCTGGATGAGTCCGCAGAGATCATCGTCTTCGAGCGGGGCGAGTACGTGTCCTTCGCAAACTGCGGGCTGCCCTACCACATCGGCGAGGTGATCACCGATCGCAGCCGACTGCTCCTCCAGACGCCCGAGAGCCTGAACGAATCGCTGGCCATCGACGTGCGCGTGGCCACCGAGGTGGTGGCGCTCGACGCCGAGGCCAGGACGGTGACGGTGCGCGAGGTGAAGACCGGCAGGGAGTACACCGAGTCCTACGACGCTCTGGCGCTGTGCCAAGGGGCGGACCCGCTGAAGCTGAAGCTTCCCGGCATCGACCTGCCCGGCGTCCACGTCCTGCGCAACATTCACGACATGGACGACATCAAGGCCCGCCTCGACGCCGCCCTCAAGGCAGCCGAGGCCGCCCGCCGCCCGGTCCGCACCGTCGTCATCGGGGCCGGCTACATCGGCATCGAGATGGCCGAGAACCTGCGCCACCGCGGCGCCGAAGTCACCGTCGTGGAGTTGAGTGACCAGATCCTGCCGCCACTGGACAAGGAGGTGTCGATCCCGGTCGAGCAGCACATCCGTGGTCGCGGGGTGGAGTTGATCCTCAGCACCGCGGCGGCGGCGTTCGCGAAGGGGCCAGGCGACAGTCTCAAGGTGGAGCTCAACAACGGCCGCACCCTGGAGGCGGACCTGGTCATCCTTTCCGCAGGCGTCCGCCCTAACGTGGGCCTCGCCGAGCAGGCCGGGCTGGCGCTGGGTCCCCGCGGCGGCCTCGCCGTCGACACCCACATGCGCACCTCGGACCCGCACATCTGGGCCGCCGGCGACGCCGTCGAGACCCCGCACACCGTGCTCCCCGGCTCGTGGATCACGCCTCTGGCCGGCCCGGCCAACCGTGAGGCGCGCGTGGCCGCCGAGAACATCTGCGGCCGCAGCACCGAATACCTCTCCACCCAGGGCACCTCGATCGTCAAGGTCTTCGAGATGACAGCCGGCGGCACGGGCGCCACCGAGCGGCAGCTCGAACGCGAGGGTGTGGCCTACCAGACGGTGCACGTGCACCCCTCCGGCCACGCCGGGTACTACCCGGGCACCGCGATGATGCACATGAAGGTGCTGTTCTCGCCTGTCGACGGCAAGGTGCTCGGGGCTCAGATCGCCGGGTTCGACGGCGTCGACAAGCGCCTCGACGTGCTCGCCACCGCCATCCGGCTCGGCGCGACAGTCCAGGACCTCGAGACCCTCGAGCTGGCGTACGCGCCGCCGTTCGGCTCCGCGAAGGACCCGGTCAACATGGCCGGTTTCGTCGCCACCAACGTCCTCCGAGGGGACCTGAAGCTCTGGTACGCCAAGGACTTCCCCGCCGCAGTAGAGGGGGCGCGGATCATCGACGTCCGCACGCCCGAGGAGTACGACATCTGGCACCTCCCCGGCGCCGAGAACGTGCCGCTGGGCACCATGCGGCAGGTCTGCGGAGCGTGGGACACGTCCGTCCCGATCCGCCTGTACTGCGCCGTCGGCTTCCGCAGCTATCTGGCATACCGCCTGCTCGTCCAGCGCGGGTTCGCCGACGTCAAGACGCTGTCGGGCGGCTCGCACACCTTCCGGTTCTGGCACGACCTCGAGCCCGTCGGCGATGCGGCCAGGAACCCGGAGATCTCCTACGCCGAGGCGATCGACCTCGTGACTGCCAAGCGCGGCACGGGCGAGGTCGTCGATCTCGACTGCACCGGCCTGGCCTGCCCGGGGCCCATCATGAAGCTCTCGAAGAAGATGGACGAGCTGGCCCCCGGCGACGACATCGTGGTCCACGTCTCAGACCCCGGCTTCGCTGCCGACGGCCCGGCGTGGGCCGCGACGAAGGGGCACGAGCTGCTCACCATGGTGCCCGAGGGCCCCGGCTTCGCCGCGACCTTCCGCAAGGGTGGCCAGCAGCCGATGGGTGCCATGTCCCAGCGGTTGGATCAGGTGTCGTTCGTCGTGTTCGCCGGTGACATGGACAAGGTGCTCGCCGCGTTCATCATCGCCAACGGCGCCATCGCGATGGGGCAGAAGGTGTCGATGTTCTTCACCTTCTGGGGGCTCAACGCGCTTCGTCGGCAGGACCCGCCCAAGCGGGACCGGGGAATGCTGGACAAGATGTTCGGCACAATGATGCCGTCCGGGCCTGGGAAGCTGCCGCTGTCCACCATGAACATGGCGGGCATGGGGGCGGCGATGATCAAGAAGGTGATGCAGGATCACTCCGTGCCGACGCTGCCCGAGCTCATCGAGGCCGCGCAGAGGGACGGGGCGCGTCTGATCGCCTGCACCATGACGATGGACCTGCTTGGCATGGCCGAATCCGACCTGATCGAGGGCATTGAGCTGGGTGGAGTGGCCACCTTCCTGGGGGAGGCCCAGAAGTCGGGCACCACGCTGTTCATCTGAGCCGCGGGCGTGCGCCCCGGCCGTACCAGTCGGGTGCGGCTCAGGCGAGTGTCAGTTCTGGTGGCGACTACGACACCAGAACTGACACCCGACGCTCAGACGGGGTCCGTGGCCTCGGCCCAGAGCGCGCGACGGCGGGCTGCCTCGCGTTGGTCGACGAAGGTCGACACCGCGGAGACGATCACCAGGATGGCCACCATCCACAGCACCTTGCGCATCATGGTCCCCACTGTAAGCGGGGCCCGGGCCACGAGCCAGTCCGGCCCGATCAGTAGCCGAGCATCTCCTTGCGCACGGGCAGCCACGCGATGGCGTCACGCACCGCCTCCTGCTCGGTGAGCTTCGCCTCCCAGCCCAGCACGTCCTTGGCCTTCGACGACACCGTGTACACGCCGGCCACGTCGCCAGGCCGGGACGGGCCCTCCTGGACCTTGAGCGCGTCGCCGGAGATCGCCTCGAACGAGGCGGCCAGTTCCTTGACGGTGACGCCGCTGCCGGTGCCGATGTTGAACACCTCGTAGGACGAGGTGGCCGTGGCCTTGTCGAAGCCCTCCAGAGCCGCGACGTGGGCCTGGGCGAGGTCCCAGACATGGATGAAGTCCCGGATGCCGGAGCCGTCGCGGGTGGGCCACTCGACGCCGGTGACGGTGAACGTCTCGCCCTTGCTCCACGCCTCGAGCAGCTTGGCCAGCACGTGGCTGGGCTTCTCGAGCTGCTGGCCGGAGCGCAGCTTCGGGTCCGTGCCGATGGGATTGAAGTAGCGCAGCGAGAGCACCTTCATGGCCGAGGCCCTGGTGAAGTCCTCGAGGATCATCTCGACGATGTACTTGGTGCGCGCATACGGCGAGCCGGGGGAGAGCGGCGAGTCCTCCGTGACGATGAAGTTCTCGTCCGGCGCGTAGATGGAGGCGGACGAGGAGAACAGGAACCGCAGGACCCCGGCCCGCTCCATCGCCCGCAGCAGCGTGATGGTCTTGGAGACGTTGTTCTCGTAGTAGTCCAGCGGCTGCTCGACTGACTCCGGCACCACGATCTTGGCGGCACAGTGCACCACGGCGTCGATCGAGTGCTCGGAGAAGACCCGCTCCAGGAGGGCCTCGTCAGCGAAGTCGCCCTCATAGACGTCGCGGTCTCCGATGAACTCGCGACGGCCGGTCGAGAAGTCGTCGAGGATCACCACCTCGTGTCCGGAGTCCTCGCACGCCGATGCGACGGTGCTGCCGATGTAGCCGGCGCCGCCGGTGATCAAGACCTTCATTCGTACCCTTCCCTGGTGCCTTCCCTCATCCTATTGCCGAGGGGGCCACGCGGACGGGCAGCGGTCACCAGCCGCGGCGAATCTAGTCCTCGAGCGCAGGGCGTTCGGCGCCGATGGTCGTCGACGGGCCGTGGCCGGTATGCACCGCCGTCTCGTCGGGGAGTGTGCACAACTGCGATTCGATGGACTCGATGATCTGCTCGAAGCTCGAGTAGTCCCATCGCGTGGCGCCCGGGCCGCCCTCGAAGAGGGTGTCGCCGCTGAACACGCAGCCGAGGCTCGCCGCGACGAGCGACGTCGAGCCGGGGGTGTGGCCAGGGGTATGCCGCGCGACGAGCTCTACCCCGCCCGCGTGGAAGACGTCGCCGTCCCGCAGCGGCTCGAACGTCGCCTCGCCGTGCTCGGCCGCCCACAGGAACCGGTCCGCCTCGTTCAGGTGCACCGGCGCCCCCACCAGCGCGGCGAACTCCACCGCCGCCCGCACGTGATCCCAGTGCCCGTGGGTGAGCAGGATCGCGGTGACCCTCCGCCCCGCGACAGCCCGGGCCACCGCGTCAGCATCGTGGGCCGGATCGATCACGACTACGTCTGCGCCCTCTCCGACGATCCACACGTTGTTCTCGTGCACCGGCGGACCGGCGGGGTCGTGGTTTCCCGCGGTGAGGAGTCGCTGCACCCGCGCGGTCACGCCTTCTCCCGGGTGAGGTGGCGGGCGACGGCGGTGATCAGCCGGTTGCGGAGCCCGGGCTGATCGCTGGCCGCGGTGCGCGGGTGATGCCAGATGGCCTCGAAGATCAGCAGCAGATCCTCCACGTCCACCTCGAACTCGAGCCCGGCCCGCTCGGCCGCCGAGGTCACCAGGTCCACGTACAGGGGCCAGACGTCCTTGCGCATCTCGTCGACCCGCTCGCCGAATTCCGGGTCCCGGTAGGCGCGCAGGTCGATCTCCATCAACGTCCGCATCACCTCGGGCCCCGCCTGGTTGACGTCGAGGATGCCGGCGATGATCTGCTCGGTGGTCATCTCGTCGGGCAGCGCCGCCAGCGATGAGCGATACAGGGCCACCTGATCCTCGGCCACGTGCCGCATCACCTCGACGCACACGTCGTCCTTGGTGGCGAAGTTGGAGTAGAACGCGCCACGGGTGAAGCCGGCGGCGGCGCACAGGTGCTCGACGCTGGTGGCGTCGATGCCGCGCCGGCTGAACTCCTCGATCGCCGCCAGGACGAGCCTGCGCCGCGTCTCAGACCGGCGTCGCGTGAGTTCGATAGTCATGGTCGCGGACCTCCAGAAGGATGGATGCAGAAATGTAGGCATTTCGGTGCATAGTTGTATCCTGTGAGCCTATCCGGCTTGGGATCGATCTGAAGAAGAGGCCCCGAAGTATGTCTGCTTGGCTCTATGCCGTTGGTCGTTGGTGCTACCGGCGCCGCCTCACCGTCATCGGTCTCTGGCTCTCGGCCCTCCTTGTGCTGGGCCTCGCCGCGGTGACCTTCGGGGGGTCGTTCAACAACGCGTTCGAGATCCCGTCCTCGAAGTCCCAGGAGGCGTTGGACAAGCTGCGCATGACGTTCCCGCAAGGGGCGGCGCTCTCCGCCCTGGCCATCGTCGTGGCCCCCGAGGGTGAGCAGGTGACTGATTCCCGGACCGAGATCGAGGCCTCCCTCGAGGAGTTCGGCGAGTTGTCCATGGTGGAGGCCGTCACGTCCCCGTGGAACGAGTACGTCGACGGGCTGATCTCGGACTCCGGGCGCGCCGCCATCATCCAGCTCAGCCTGGACTTCGACGGCCAGTCGCCCACCGAGGAGCAGCTCGAACCCATCAGCGAGGTGGCCGATGCCCTCCAGGCGGCCATGCCGGAGGGCACCCAGGTCAGCATGGGCGGCGAGGCCTACAACATCGAACTGCCTCACCTCTCCGTCATCGAGGCCATCGGGCTGGTGGTGGCGCTGGTGGTGCTGACGGTGGTGCTCGGCTCCATCGTGGCGGCCGGCCTTCCGCTGCTCACCGCCATCACCGGCGTGGGCATCGCGATGGCACTGATGTTCCTGCTGACCAGCATCTTCGACATCAACTCCACCACTCCGCTGCTCTCGGTGATGTTGGGGCTGGCGGTCGGCATCGACTACGCCCTCTTCATCCTCTCCCGGCACCGCGACCAGCTCCGCGAAGGGCTGGACCCCGAGGAATCCGCGGGCCGCGCCGTCGGCACCTCAGGCTCGGCCGTCGTCTTCGCCGGCCTCACCGTGTTCATCGCGCTGCTCGGACTTGGGGTGGCCAACATCCCCTTCCTCACCGTCATGGGCATCTTCGCGGCCATCACCGTCGCCGTCGCGGTGGCCATCGCGCTCACCTTCCTCCCCGCGCTGATGGGCGTGATGGGGGAGCGGATGCGCCCCAAGCCGCGCAAGGCGGCCGCCAAGCCCAGGAAGCACGGCGGCGCGTTCGCGTGGTGGGTCAACCTCACCACCTCCCGCCCCGTCCTCACCATCGTGCTGGTGGTGAGCAGCCTGGTGGCTCTGGCGCTTCCGGCGCTGGGGCTGCAGGTGTCGCTGCCGAACGCGGGCCAGCAGCGCCCGGACCAACCCGCACGGATCGCCTTCGACCTGATCGCCGAGCACTTCGGCCCCGGTGTCAACGGGCCCCTCATCGTCACCGCGGACATCATCGGCTCCACCGACCCCCTCGGCCTCATGGCCAGTCTCAAGGCGGATATCGAGCAGATGGACGGGGTGGCCAGCGTCCCGCTCGCCACCCCCAACCCCAACGCCGACACCGGCCTCATCCAGATCGTGCCCGAGACCGGCCCCGACGACCCCGCCACCGCGGATCTCGTCCGCGCCCTCCAGGGCCGGGCCGACGACTGGGAGGAGAGCTACGGCGTCTCCACCAACGTGACCGGCCTCACGGCAGTCCAGATCGACATCAGCGAGAAGCTCACGGCAGCCCTGCTGCCGTTCGGGCTCCTCGTGGTGGGGCTCTCCCTGGTCCTGTTGGCTGCGGTCTTCCGCTCGGTCTGGGTGCCCATCAAGGCGACGGTGGGGTACCTCCTCAGCGTCAGCGCCGCCTTCGGTGCCACCGCGCTGGTGTTCAACTACGGCTTCCTCAAGGAGGTCGTCAACCTCGAGCGCGGCATGCCGATCATCTCCTTCCTGCCCATCCTGCTGATGGGCATCCTGTTCGGCCTGGCCATGGACTACGAGGTGTTCCTCGTCAGCCGCATGCGGGAGGAGTACGTCCACGGCAAGTCGCCCCTGGAGGCCATCCGCGGCGGCTTCGTCGCCTCCGGGCCGGTGGTCATGGCGGCGGCCGTCATCATGGTGGCCGTGTTCGCGTTCTTCGTGCCGCAGGGCATGAGCGCCATCAAGCCGATCGCCTTCGCGTTGGCGGTGGGTGTCGCGGTGGACGCGTTCCTCGTCAGGATGACCCTGGTGCCCGCCGTCCTCGCGCTGCTCGGTGAGCGCGCCTGGTGGCTCCCGAAGTGGCTGGACCGGCTCCTGCCCACCTTCGACGTGGAGGGCGAGGTGCTCTCCACCGAGATGGCACTGAAGGGCTGGCCCGGCGATGGTTCCCTGCTCTACGCCGAGGGCCTCACGGTCGACGGCGTGGTGGGGCCCATTGACCTCAAGCTCGTGCCCGGCAACGTGATCGGGCTCGTCGGCCCCGTCGGCGCGCGCACCGGCGCGGCGCTGGCGCTCAGCGGGCGCCTGGAGACCACCGGCGGGCGTGCCCGCGTGGCCGGGGCGCTCCTGCCGCAGGCCGCCGGCAACGCCCGGCGTCGGGTTACCTACCTGGACCTCGCCCACGTCGACGATCCCGCCCTGGCGCTCGCCCAGACCAACCCGGGGAGGGTGGCGTTCATCGACTCGGTGGACCTCGTCACCACCCCTGAGGCCCGGGCCGCCCTCAACGCACTCGTGGACCGCGTCCGCGCGGACGGCGCCGTCGTGCTGTGCGCGGCGGTCGAGGACCACCTCGCAGACCACACCCTGGACGGCGTCTACGCCGCCCCGTCGATCGCTCACGAGGGGAGCCGGGCATGACACCCGAGACCCAGTCCGGACGCCGCGTCACCTGGCCGGCCATCGTCGCGCTGGTCCTTGTCCCGCTGCTGGCGGTGGCGGCCCTGCTCGCCCTGACCAGGCCGGGCGGTGACGAACAGATCTCCGCCGCCGTCGTCAACCTCGACGAGGCCGTCACGGTCAACGGGCAGCTCGTCCCCATGGGCCGCCAGCTGGCCGCCGCCATGATCGAGCGTGACGGCGAGAACGTCAGCTGGACGCTGGCGGACGAGCCGAGCGCGGCGGACGGGCTCGCCTCGGGGGAGTTCGCCGCCGTGGTGACCATCCCGCAGGGTTTCTCCGCAGCGGCAACCTCGTTCTCGGAGAACGACGCCGACACCGCCCAGCAGGCCACCATCGAGGTGCAGGTCAGCGAGAACGCGCCCGTCACCGACGCGCAGCTCGCCCAGCAGATCGCACGCCTTGCCACCGACACCATCAACGCCACCCTCACCGAGGGCTACCTCGACGGCATCTACGTGGGCTTCAACACCGTGGGTGAGCAGTTCTCCACGATCGTCGACGGCGCGCAGCAGCTGAGCGACGGGTCCGCCCAGCTGGCCGACGGGACGCTCCAGTCGTCCCAGGGTGCCAACCAGCTGAGCGACGGCATGGCGCTGCTCGGCGAGAACGGGCCGAAGCTCGCCGACGGCGGCGACCAGCTGGTCATCGGCATCCGCGAGCTCAGCTCCGGGAGCTCCCAGCTCGCCGCCGGCGCCGCCGAGCTGGCCGACGGCACGCAGCAGTTCGCCGACGGGGCGGATCAGCTCCTCACGGGCATCCCCGCATTCGCCGACGGTGCCGCGCAGGCGATCGGCGGGGTGGGGCAGCTGCGCGACGGACTGGACCAGGTCATCGCGGGTCTGGACCAGCCGCAGGACTTCTCCCAGCTCGAACAGCTCGCCGCCGGGGCCAGACAGACCGCCGACGGCGCCGCGGGGCTCTCCGGCGGCATTGGGCAGGTCAACCAGGCCATGCAGGGCTTCAGCTCAGGCGCCATCCCCGCGCCCGACCAGGTGACCGCCATCGGCGGCCAGATCGCCGCGGGC
The DNA here is from genome assembly GCF_014164775.1 of Tessaracoccus sp. MC1679. GTDB lineage: Bacteria > Actinomycetota > Actinomycetes > Propionibacteriales > Propionibacteriaceae > Arachnia. Next base: position 632,419 of record NZ_JACJGB010000001.1, on the reverse strand, counting down.
TTCGAGTGCCCAGTGGCCGACCCGGCCACCTGCGAGATGCTTCAGCAGACCTTCGCCGCGGGAGCGTCCGCCGGCGTCAGCGCAGGCTTCCAGGCCGGCACCGGCACCGCGTCCGCCGCCCTCACCACCCCGGACGCGGCCACCGGCCTGTCGCTCGTGGCCGGCGCGGAGGCGCTGGCCGGGGGAGCAGCCCAGCTGGCCGACGGCGTGGACCAGCTGGTCACCGAGCTGCCCGCCCAGACCGAGGCCCAACTGGGCGAACTCAAGGCGGGCCTGACCCAGATCCGCGACGGCGCCGACACCCTGGCCACCGAGGCCCAGCCGATCGTCGACAACGCCCCCGCGATCTCCGCCGGAGCCACCCAGCTCAACGACGGCGCTGGCGAACTCGCCGACGGCGCCTTGCAGTTCGCCGACGGGGTCGCCCAGCTCGACGACGGCGTCGGCCAGCTCGAGACGGGCGCCGCCACCTTCGTCGACGGCCTGACCCAGTACACCGAGGGCGTGACGTCGGCGGCCGACGGCACCGCGCTCCTCGCCGATGGGCTCTCGCAGCTCTCCGACGGTGCCCGGCAGCTGGACGACGGCGTGACCACGTTCGCCACCGAGCTGGCCAAGGGCGCGGACCAGGTGCCCACCTACTCCCCGCGCGATCGTGAGCGGCTCGCCACCGTCGTGGCGGCGCCTGTGGACACCCCCGACGACCTGCTGGAGAGCGGACGCGTGCCGCTCGTGTCTCTGCTGCTGGTGGCCGGGCTGTGGCTCGGCGCGGCGGCCGGCTTCGTCGTCTCCCGCCCCATCCCACGCGATGTGGTGACCTCCCGGGCGTCCAGTCTGGCCATGTGGGCGCAGACCATGTGGCTGCCGCTGGCGGTCGTGGCGGCCCAGGGCCTGGTGCTCGGCCTCGTCGGCGGCGTGGTCCTCGACGTCGGGTTCGGGTCGACGGTGGCGCTCGCCGCGCTCCTGGTGGTGATGGGCGCGTCGTTCGTCTTCACCAACCACGCGCTGGCCGGGTGGCTGGGCAACGCTGGGCGAGCGGTGTCGCTGCTCCTGCTCGTCATGACGGTGGCCCTGGGCCTGTCGTCGGCTGCGTCCTGGCTGAGCCCGATCGCGGCCGTCTCCCCGCTCCACAACGGCCTGCTGCTGGTGCGCGCCTGGCTGTCCGGAGGCAGTGGCGAGATCGGCCTCGCGACGATGGCGGTGCTGATGGCGGCGGTCGGGCTGCTGCTGTCGGTGTTGGCGGTCTCGAGCCGCCGTCGGATCACCGTGGAGCAGTACCTGCGCGCCGCCTGATCGTGCGGGCCCCGGCAGTCTGCCGGATTCTGCAAGTCGACGCGCAGTCTGTTCCGAAAGGTGCATTGTCAGAACCTGATGGTGCACGAACGTGCACCGTCCTTGCAAGGACGTGCAGACCAGAGTTGGCTTGTGGTCGGCGGCCGTTGGGGTCGTCATGAAGCATGCGTCACTGGTGACGCCGGACTGACAGAGCTGTCAGGAACGGAGTGAGGGATGGAAACCTCTTTGGGTGTTGTCTTCCTCTCGGAAGTCGTGGGATCAGCCATGCTGCTGCTGCTTGGTGGTGGTGTCGTCGCTAGCGCGATCCTCACCAAGACCAAGGGCAACGGGCAGGGCTTCCTTTTCATCAACTGGGGCTGGGGTATCGCGGTCTTCGCGGGCGTCCTCGTCTCGTACAAGTCGGGCGGCCACATCAACCCCGCCGTCACCCTGGGCATCCTCGCCTCGGGATCTGAGAACTACGCCACGGGCGTCCCGATCACGGCCGCGTCCACCGTCGTCTACATCGCTGCCCAGCTTCTCGGCGCGATGATCGGTGCGGTCCTCTGCTGGCTGGCCTACAAGGACCACTTCGATGAGGAGCCGGATCCGGCCCTGAAGCTCGCCGTGTTCTCCACCGGCCCTGCCATCCGCAACTACGCCATGAACGTGGTCACTGAGGTCATCGGCACCTTCGTCCTGGTCTTCGTCGTCCTCGCGGCAGGCAACTTCACAGCGAACAGCGGCGTCGCCCCCGCCAACCTCGGCTGGCTCGGCGCCCTCGGCGTGGCACTGCTGGTCCTCGGTATCGGCCTCAGCCTCGGTGGCCCCACCGGTTACGCCATCAACCCGACGCGTGACCTCGGCCCCCGCATCGTGCACGCCATCCTGCCCATCAAGGGCAAGGGCAGCTCCGACTGGGGCTACGCCTGGGTGCCGGTCGTCGGCCCCATCATCGGTGGCGTCCTGGCCGGCCTCCTCTCCGGCGTTCTCCTGCCGGCAATCTGATCGAAAGGAAATGAGTTAAGTAATGGCTGACAAGTACGTACTCGCAATCGACCAGGGGACAACGAGCTCCCGGGCCATCGTCTTCGACCACAGCGGCCAGATCGTCGCCACCGGTCAGAAGGAACACGAGCAGATCTTCCCGCGCGCAGGCTGGGTTGAGCACAACCCCGTCGAGGTGTGGAACAACGTCCGCGCCGTCGTCGCCGAGGCACTCAGCGGCGCATCCATCAACCACCAGCAGATCGCGGCGGTTGGCATCACCAACCAGCGCGAGACCACCGTCGTGTGGGATAAGAAGACCGGTGAACCCGTCTACAACGCCATCGTGTGGCAGGACACCCGCACCGCCAAGATCGTCGACGAGCTCGGCGGCGGAGACCAGGACAAGTACAAGGCACGCGTGGGCCTGCCCCTGGCCACCTACTTCTGTGGCCCCAAGGTCAAGTGGATCCTCGACAACGTCGAGGGCGCACGCGAGCGCGCCGAAGCCGGCGACCTCGTCATGGGCACCATGGACTCCTGGGTGCTGTGGAACATGACCGGCGGCGTCGACGGCGGAGTGCACGTCACCGACGTGACCAACGCCTCGCGCACCATGCTGATGGACCTCAACACCCTCAGCTGGGACGCGGAGATCGCGGCAGACATGACCATCCCCATGTCGATGCTGCCCGAGATCAAGAGCTCGGCCGAGGTGTACGGCGTGGGTCGCGCGGCAGGTCTCCTGCCCGACGTCCCCATCGCCGGCATCCTGGGCGACCAGCAGGCGGCCACCTTCGGCCAGGCCTGCTTCGAGCCCGGCATGGCGAAGAACACCTACGGCACCGGCAACTTCATGCTGCTCAACACGGGCGAAGCGATCGTCCCGTCGACGAACGGCCTGCTGACCACCGTGTGCTACAAGATCGGCGACAAGCCCGCCATCTACGCCCTTGAGGGCTCGATCGCGGTCACCGGCTCGCTGGTGCAGTGGCTGCGCGACAACCTGAAGATGTTCAACTCGGCCCCCGAGGTCGAAGAGCTGGCCAGCACGGTCGAGGACAACGGCGGCGCGTACTTCGTGCCCGCGTTCTCGGGCCTGTTCGCGCCCTACTGGAAGTCCAGCGCGCGCGGCGCGTTGGTCGGCCTCACCCGTTACGTCAACCGCGGCCACATCGCCCGCGCAGCGCTGGAGGCCACCGCCTACCAGACGCGCGAGGTGCTGGAAGCCATGGAGGCGGACTCGGGCGTCAAGCTCGCCGAGCTCAAGGTTGACGGCGGCATGACGATGAATGAGACGCTCATGCAGTTCCAGGCCGATCAGCTCGGCGTCGACGTGGTTCGCCCCGTTGTCGCGGAGACCACGGCCCTGGGCGCCGCCTACGCAGCCGGCATCGCCGTCGGCTACTGGGAGGGTGAGCAGGACGTCATCGACAACTGGGCAGAGGCCAAGCGCTGGAAGCCAGTGGTCGACGAGGCCGAGCGGGAGCGCAAGTTCCGCCTGTGGAAGAAGGCCGTCACGCGGACCTTCGACTGGGTCGACGAGGACGTCAAGGAGTGATCCTCCAAGGCTGATTCACGCGAGGGGCGCCGGGCAACCGGCGCCCCTTTCGCGTCCCCTCCCCGCTGGTTGAGCCACGCCTAGCCGCGGAGCGGCGCAGCGTGCGTCGAAACCGACGTTGGCTTCCCAGGGACCTGGGTTCCGCGGTGGCTGAGGGGGACCGGCCTCGCCCATGGGCGCCCTCGGCACGCCCAAACGCGGCGTGCCTTGCCCAACGCCCGACCCACCGCGACCGGTCCCCCTCATCCACCGCTCTGCGGTGCCTCCCCTCCCGCCTCCGCCACCCCGCGCCTGCCTTGGGTCTCGGCGCCTGCCTTCGTTATGAGCGCCTGCGCTACAGCGCGGGCGCGTCAGAGCCGCCTGCCCTATGTTGGTGGGCCCGCGCTCTAGCGCGGGCGGCGAGACTTATCGCAGGCGCGTCCGAGCCGCCTGCCTTGCGTCCCGACGCCTGCCCTCGTTGTCGACGCCTGCACTAGAACGCAGGCGCGTCCGGGCTGCCTGCCCTCGTTGTCGACGCCTGCGCTCTGGCGCGGGCGGGGAGATTTATCGCAGGCGCGATGGGACCCACCGCGACCGTGAAAGCGACGCGCCTCGCAGGCAGGACCCTCCAGCGCCCTGGAGGCACGGCGAGCGGTACCCGCGACGGGTATGCGCCACTAGGCGATGAGGGGGCCTCTGCCGACTAGCCTTGCCGACATGGCTGACTCAGTGATCCTGCAGGTGGACGGTCCCGAGGGTGCGCGCGAGGTCAAGCTGACGAGTCCAGACAAGGTGCTGTGGCCAGGCGACGGCATGTCCGACGGCGTGGCGGTCACCAAGCGCGACCTTGCCGATTACCTCATCGCCGTCGCCGGTCCGTTCCTCCACCTCAACGGCGACAGGCCCATGACCCTGCAGCGCTTCCCGGAGGGGATCGACGGCGAGGAGTTCTTCTCCAAGCGGCCACCGCAGGGCGCGCCGTCGTTCCTGCGGCGCGTGACCTGCACCTACCCGTCGCGCCGGAAGCACGACCAACTCACCTTCGACGAGCCCGCGGCGCTGGCCTGGGCCGCACAGATGGGCACCATCACCTTCCACCCCTGGCCGGTGCGCACCGCGAACCTCGACAACCCCGACGAGTTCCGCATCGACCTCGACCCCCAGCCCGGCCGCGACTTCCGCGACGCCGTCGAGGCCGCCCTCGCCCTGCGCGAGGTGATGGCCGAGGCGGGGCTGAAGGCGTACGCCAAGACCTCCGGAAACCGCGGCATCCACGTCTACGCCCGGATCCTCCCCACCCACGAGTTCCAGGACGTGCGGCACGGGGTGATCGGGATCGCGCGCGAGCTGGAACGTCGCCTCCCGGACCTCGTCACCACGTCGTGGTGGAAGGAGGAGCGCGGGGAACGCATCTTCGTGGACTTCAACCAGGCCAACCGCGACCGCACCATCGCCGCCGCCTACTCCCCGCGACCCCTCCCGGGCGCCCCCGTCTCCACGCCGCTCACCTGGGACGAGCTCCCCGATGCCGACCCGCGCGAGCTCACCCTCCGCACGGTCACGGCGCTGCTGATGGGGCGCGGCTGCGCCTGGGCGGACATCGACGAGGAGGCGGGCGACGTGTCCGGCGCGCTGTCGCTGTGGGCAGCGGACCTGGAGTGCGGGCTGGGCGAGCTGAACTTCCCGCCCGACTACCCCAAGATGCCGGGCGAACCGCCCAGAGTGCCGCCGAGCAAGCGGAAGGCGGACCGGGCCGACGACGAGTACATGGCGCCGAAGGCCGAACGCGACGCCGAATGGGGCACCGCCATCGCCCCGCCGTACGGGCCGATGCTCGCCAAGCCGGTGAAGAAGCTGCCCGAGGGCGACTTCCTCTACGAGCCCAAGTGGGACGGCTTCCGCTCCCTCATCTGGCGCTCCGGCGACCAGGTGGAGATCGGCTCGCGCAACTCGCGCCCCATGACCCGCTACTTCCCCGAGCTGGTGCGCGCCGTCGTCGAGAACTTCCCGGACCACTCGGTGATCGACGGCGAGATCGTCATGATCGACCCTGACACAGGCGACCGGCTCAACTTCGACGCGCTGCAGCAGCGGATCCACCCCGCCGCGTCGCGGATCAAGAAGCTGAGCGAGGCCACGCCCGCCAGCTTCGTGGCGTTCGACCTGCTGGCGCTCGGCATGGAGAACTTCGCCGAGAAGCCGTTCCGGGATCGGCGAGCCGCGCTGGAGACGGCGCTGGCGGGGGCGCGGCCCCCGATCTTCCTGACGCAGGCTACGCGGGAGGTGAGTGTCGCGGGGCAGTGGTTCGAGCAGTTCGAGGGGGCAGGGCTCGACGGGGTGATCGCCAAGCCACTCGGCGAGCCGTATGCCGAGGACAAGCGCGTGATGTTCAAGTACAAGCACGAGCGCACCGCGGACTGCGTTGTCGCGGGGTACCGGCTGTACAAGGGCGAGCGCGACGCCATCGGCTCGCTGCTGCTGGGGCTGTACACCGACGACGGCACGCTCAACTCCGTCGGGGTGATCGGGGCCCTCCCGATGGCGCGGCGCCGCGAGCTGTTCGAGGAGCTCCAGCCCCTGGTCACGTCGTTCGAGGGCCATCCCTGGGCGTGGGCGGAGCCGGAGGACACGGAGGCCGACAACCGCGACCAGTCCTTCCCCCGCACCCCGACGGCGGCCGCGCACTCGCGCTGGAACGCCACCAAGGACCTGTCCTTCACTCCGCTGCGCCCGGAGCGGGTGGTGGAGGTGCGCTACGACCACATGGAGGGCCCTTCGACACCTGCTCGTTCCTCGCAGGGCTCAGGACAAGACAAGCGATTCCGTCACACAGCCCAGTTCGTGCGGTGGAGGGACGATCGGGATCCCGCGTCGTGCACCTATGACCAGCTCGACGAGCCGGTCAGCTACGACCTGGCCCGGGTCCTCGGGAACCACACCCCTACTGCAGGGTGACCTCCGCGATCTCGGCGCGGAACCCGCCCTCCACCGGCGGCAGGCTCGTGACGTAGACCATCAGGTACTGCGTCTCCGCCGGCTCATCCAGCGCGATGGTGGCCGTGCCCGTCGCGGCAGGGTTCGAGCCGACGATCGTCCAGTCAGCCTCGGTGCGCATCGACGGCTCAGACCCCGACGGCACTCTCAGCTCGACGGCGGTCTCCCCGCCCACCAACGTCACCGTCGCGCTCGTCACCGTGGTGGGTGCACCGAGGTCCAGGATCAGCCCGACGCCGGGCTTCTGCCCGCCCATGTCCGGCCTGCGGAGGTAGCGCATCGTCACCCACGTGGTGCCCGCGTCCCCGTCGATCACGGTCGCGGCCCGGTCCCCGTTCTCCTCGCCGTTTCCGCCGTCCTCCTCGGGGTCGAAGTCCCGCACGCCGACGATCGCCGGAGACCCCGCAGCGCCCTGCGACACCGACGGCGACTGCGACTGCGCTGCCGGGCTCGACGCGCCGGGGCCGGACGGCGAGGTGGTCGCCTGATCCGGGTCCGCCGTCCACAGCGCGATGATCGACGCCACCGCGATGAGGACCAGCAGCGCCAGCAGCGCCACCACCCCGCGGCGCGTTCGGGGACGGTCGGGGTCCTCGCCCGCGACCCTCGTGGACGCCACCGGCGGGGGAACCACATCCCCGGGAGTGCGGCGCGGGCCCGTGAACAGGTCGTCGCTGAGCACTGGCCTGCCCGCGCCGTCACCCTCCCGCGACAATCCGGCCGAGCGCGCCAGGGTGGCCGCCTCGACGTCCGTGCCCTCCTCCGGTGCGGTCCCGGAGACCGGGGCCCAGATCCCGACGCGGGTCTCGCCCGGGCGCCGGAACGGGTCGTGCGGGGCGCCCGAGGGGGACGGCACCGCGCGATCCAGGCCGCGGACGCGCTCCTCGAGGTCAGCCGCGGCGTTCGCGGTGCCCAGCACCATGGACAGTGCTTCCACCAGCTGCCCCGCGGATGAGATCCGGGGCTCGCTCATCGCGCCTCGCTGGGTGAGCGTGACGGTGCAGATCCGGTCCAGGGCAGGCGAGACCCCCGCCTTGACCGTGTGTGCCGGCGCGGTCTCCCCAGCGACGATGGGCGCGGCGGGCATCCCGAAGGCGGCCTCCCCTGGCCAGTGCCGCACCAGGGTGGCGTACAGGATCTTTCCCAGGCCGACGACGTCAGAGCTTTCGCGCGCGGACCAGGCGTGCTGGTGGTCGGCGCGGTCAGCCAGCGCCGCCTCGACGCCGAACCCGCCGAGCCGGACCGCCCCCGAGGTGGTGATGATGACGTTGTCCGGGCTCAGCTGCTCGTGGAACAGCCCCTGGGCGTGGACGGCGACGAGCGCGTCGGCGAGGTCACGCACGATGTGGGCGGATTCGATCGCGCTCAGCGGTCCAGCAGCCAGGATGTCGGTCAGGGAGCGGCCGGGCGCGTACTCGCGCACGACGAACGCCCCGATGCCCTGCGTGGGGTCCAGCACCTCGTCGGCGTCGAGCACGCGCAGGAACCTCGAGTCGGTGGCCACGGCGCCCTTGCGGGCCGCCAGCATGACGTCGGAGATGCGCGGGTCTCCCGGTGCGATGACGTGCACCACGACGTCGCGAGAGAGCACCTGGTCGTGGGCCCGCCACGTCTCGGTGCCGAACAGGGAGGCCAGTCGCTCAACCAGCTCGTAGCGGGTGCTGAGCAGGGCCCCGGCGGCGGCGATCCGGGCGGGAGTGGCGTCGCGGAACAGGCCCGGAATGTCGAGCGCCCCGGTGGTCTCGTCCTGGTCGGAGGCTTCGCCACCCGCGGCCAGCTCCCCACCGTCGGACCAGTCCACCGCGGCGGATCGCGGCCCGGCCGGTGCCAACGGCGCCATCCGGCCGGTGTCCTCGTCGACGGAGGAGGGGGCCGACGGCGTGCCCGCGACGGGGGGGAACGTGTGCTTTGTGGTGGCCGGCTTGTTGCGCACCACCGTCGCGGGACCCGTGTCGAAGGAGTCGATCATGTCGTCGCGAAGCGCCGGCACGACGGCGGTCGGCATCTGGTCGTCGCCCTGCGAGCGGTCATCCCGGGAGGACTCGACGGCGCCGGCCCGCGACCCTCCGCGGCGCCCGAACCGGCTCCCCACCAGCTCCGACAGGCTGCCGAGCTCCTTCACCTTGAGCGCCTTGCCCATCAGCAGGAAGGAGACGAGGATCACCAGTCCGCCCGCGGCCAGCGCGACGATCTGGCCGACGGTGCGGCCCGGCACAACCCCGATCAGCCATCCCGACAGGTAGTAGGCGGCCACGCCGCCGATTCCGGCGCCCAGCAGCAGCCGAACCAGGTGCATGACCAGGGCCCGGCCGTCGAGGTCCGGCACCCTGCGCCGCAACGCCTGCCAGGTAACGAGCACGCCGATGGAGTAGGCCAGCGAGTACGCCAGGGCCAGCGCCCCCGCCACCCAGGCGTCGGAATTCACCCACCACACGAGCGCGATGGCGCCCGCGATGTTCAGGCCCGCGATCAGGGTCTGCAGGAAGAACGGGGTGCGCGTGTTCTCCAGCGCGTAGAAGGTGCGCAGGCAGACGAACTGGACGGTGAAGGGGATCAGCCCCAGCGCGAACGCCATCAGCGCCCACGCGATCCAGACGGCGTCCGTGGCGCCCGTGCCCTGTCCGAAGAGAAGCCCGGCCATCGGGCCCGACAGGGCCAGGAAAGCGACGGTGGCGGGCACGATGGCCACCATGGCCAGCCGCACCGTCTTGGTGAACTCGCCCGCGACACCACTGAAGTCGCCACCCGCGGCCAGCCGCGACGCATTGGGCAGCATGGCGGTGGCCAGGGAAACGGTGATCAGGGAGTGCGGCAGGATCCACAGCAGGTGCGCGTTGGCGTAGACCGTGACGCCCGCGCCGCTACCGCCCGCGGTCGCGGAGGTGGCGAGCCTGTTGACCACCATGAGCCCCACCTGGTTGACGGCCACGAAACCCATCGTCCACTTGGTCAGGGAGAAGGTGTGGCCCAGCCCGGTGCCCTTGAGGTCGAACCGGGGACGCAGCTTGAAGCCGAGCTTCCGGATGTAGGGGATCATGACGGCGGTCTGCGCGACGATGCCGAGCGTGGTGCCGATACCCAGCAGGAGGATCTGCGGCGTGGTGAAGGCACTCGAGTGGTCGTCGTCGTTGCCCCACACGACGAAGTAGAGGGCCATCACGGCGATGGAGATGATGTTGTTGGCGATGGGTGCCCACATCATGGGGCCGAACTTGTCCCGCGCGTTGAGCACCTGTCCGAGGAGGAAGAAGGCTCCGTAGAAGAAGATCTGCGGCAGGGTCAGGTAGGTCAGCGCCACCAGCGACGCGTACTGGGCCTCCAGGTCCGTCCCGCGCCAGGCGGGGGAGGTGTAGATGGCCGTCACGAGTGGCGCGCCGATGGTGACCACCACCGCCACCACCGTGATGATCAGCATGAACGCGGTCATGATGCGGCTGGTGTAGGCCTCGCCGCCGTCGTCATCGTTCTTGATGGCGCGCACGATCTGCGGCACCAGCACGGTGTTGAGCGCACCGCCGGCGAACAGGATGTAGAGCGAGTTGGGCACCATGGTGGCCAGGGCGAGCATGTCCGCCTGCCGGGTGCCGTTGCCGAGGATGAAGGCCACGAGCATGACCCGGATGACTCCGAGGATGCGCGAGATCATCGTCCCGGACGCCATGATGGCGCCGGCGCCGATGAGTTTCCTGGTGCTACTGACTTGGCTCACTGTTCTCCTTGCCCGAACGTTCGCGTTGCACGGCGCGGATCCGGAGGGCGGTGCCCCCCACCACTACAGCACCCGAGACGACGATGATGATCCAGCCGACGCGCCCGAAGTCGGTAGCGCTGATTTCGATGGGCAGCGGCCTCCCCAAGGGGTCGCCCGCCACCGTGGTCAGTTGGGCGCGCACGATCGCGACCCCGTTGGCGGTGGCCTCCGGCGTGATGTCGACGGTGGCCGCCTGGCCCGGCCCCACCGTCACGGGACCCACCGCGGGGACCCGGATGCGCTGCGGGGAGTCCGACGCGAACTCCAGCCTCACCTGGATGGGAACGCCCAGGCCGTTGGTGACGGTGACCGGGAACGTGTTGGTGCGCGACCCCATGACGAACGATTCGGCCGCCCGCAGTGTCACCAGCGAGGCGTCGATGCGGGAGGGGGCGACGGCGTCGAGATAGGCCAGCGCGGCGGCCTCGTCGGCGAAGTCCTTCGAGAAGGCCGTGGACCCGATCCTGGACAGGTCCGTCGGCTCGTCGGAGCCCATGAGTTGGCGCAGGAACTCCGCGTCGGCCTCGATGGCGTGCAGGCGGTCTGCCAGGGCGGGCCACTGGGCGGGCTCGGTGGCATCCGGCCAGACAAGCCGGCCGGCGGGGCTGGAGCCGGGGGCGATGTGGCGCCGCTGAGCGCCGGGGGTGGCGTCCGCCTCCGCCGCCTCCACCGTCGAGATGACGTAGAGCGGCGTCGCGTCGGCGAGCAACTCCTCGGTGATCAGCCTGCCCAGCCGCACGCCGGGCGGTAGCGCCGCGAAGCTGGCCAGGGGAGAGGCACCCAGCAGCGCGGGCGCGCCGCCGCGGCTGCCGCTGGCGTTCCGCACCACGACGGTGTCGACGTCGGTCAGCTGCTCGGCCAGTTGCTCGCCGGCGCCGTCCTCCATCACCGCGACACCCGGCAGCGCCAGCATCGACGGCGGGGTGGCGGTGGCGCTCCATTCCAGCACCCGGTCCAGCTCACCGGCGGCGTCGGCCCTGGTCAGATGGGGGTTGGCGTAGGGGAGCCGCCAGAGCCGGTCCTGCTCGGCGAGGGCCTGGACGCGCCGCAGCCAGGCGAGCGCCACCCCGCTTCCGGGGGTGCTCACCCCGCCCACGACGTGGTCCCCGGTCATCAGCTCGACGGCCTCCAGCAGAGCCGGATCCACGGCCGCGACCACCCCGTCGCGCTCGGCGCTGGCCAGGAGGGTGTCGAGTCGGCCGGCGAGGTCGCGGGCGAGGGAGTCGTCGATGAAGTCCCCGTCGGGCAGCCAGGTGGGTGGGGCGGTGAGCAGCACGAGGGCGCTGGACTCCACGGGTTCCGTGGTGGCCGCCACCACCACCTGGTCCTCGCCCACCACCTGGTTGGGGCCATCGGCCGGGATGCCGCGCACCTGCACGCCGAGCAGATACCCGGCATCGGTCCTGGTCAAGGCGTATTGCCCGGCGGTCAGTTGAGCGACGGTGGCCCGTACGGTGAAGTCGGCGCGCTGCCCGGGCGCGAAGTCCTCGTCCCGGGTGAGAATGTCGAGGTTGCCGGCCTGCTCGTCGAACAGCCTGGCGCCGATCGGCACGTCAGCCAGGGTCTGGGCCAGCTGGGTGGTGGTGGTCTGCGGCGTGCTCAGCCGCCAGAAGTGGACGTTGACGTAGCGGATGGGCACCGTGGAGACGTTGGTGAGAGTCCCGCTCAGCTCCACCACCTGCGCCGGGTCTGCCAGATCCAGGGTGGGCGTGGAGACGCTGGTCAGCTCCACCTCGAGGTAGTCCGTGGCGGCCGCGGCGGGCCGGGGGTCGACGATCACCACCGCCAGGGCGAGCAGCGCCGCCACCAGCAGCGCGCGCGCGAACCGACCGACCATCACCGTCCCATGGTAGTTGCCGGGGCCCCCGCGGAAGCTCGCGTCACTGGCCGCCGCGATCGGCCCACCACTGCTGGAGCAGCGCCACGGCGTCGTCGTGGGGGATGGGGCCGTGCTCGGTGCGGTGCTCCAGCAGGAACGAGTAGGCCTCCCCGACGGCGCGCCCGGGTGAGATGCCCAGGATCTCCATGATCTGGGTCCCGTCGAGGTGCGGGCGCAGCGCGGCCAGCTCCTCCTGCCCTGCCAGCTCGTCGATCCGCCACTCCAGTTCCTCGTAGGCGCGGCGCAGCTTCGTGGCGCGCTGACGGTTGCGGGTGGTGCAGTCCGCGCGGGTCAGCATGTGCAGGTGCTCGAGTTCGTCGCCGGCGTCGCGGACGTAGCGGCGCACCGCCGCGTCGGTCCACTCGCCGTCGGAGTAGCCGTGGAACCGGAGATGAAGCTCGATCAGCTTGGCCACCGACTTCACCACCTGCGTGGGGTAGTTGAGCGTCCTGAGCCGCTTCGTCGCCTGCTTCGCCCCCACGATGTCGTGGTGGTAGAACGTCACCTTCGATCCCTCGAACCGGCGGGTCGCGGGCTTGCCGATGTCGTGGAGGAGGGCGGCGAGCCGATTGACGATGTCAGGCTCGTGGCCGCGGGCCTTCTCCAGCTCGATCGCCTGGTCCAGCACGGTCAGGGTGTGCTGGTAGACGTCCTTGTGGAGGGCGTGTTCGTCGACTTCCAGCCGCAGCGCCGGCAGCTCAGGAAGGATGTGGTCCGCGATGCCGGTGCTCACCAGGAGATCCAGGCCCACCCGCGGATTGTCCGTCAGCAGGAGGCCGGTCAGCTCGCCCTGGATGCGTTCCGACGAGACGATCGTGATGCGCTCTGCCATGTCCGTCATGGCAGCGACCACCTCGGGCGCCACCTGGAACCCGAGCCGGGACGCGAACCTGGCCGCACGCATCATGCGCAGCGGGTCGTCCGAGAAGGACGACTCGGGCGTCGACGGCGTGCGCAGCACCTGGTCCGCCAGGTCCGCGAGCCCGCCGTACGGGTCGACGAAGGCGCGGGTGGACACGTCCACGGCCATGGCGTTGACGGTGAAGTCGCGGCGGTGGAGGTCGCCGTCGATGGTGTCCCCGAAGGTCACCTCGGGCTTGCGGGACTCGCTGCGGTACACATCAGCTCGGAAGGTGGTCACCTCGATCTGCCAGTCCTGATCCGCGGCCCGCTTCAAGGCGCCGATGGTGCCCCACTCCTTGCCGATGTCCCAGGTGGTGGGCGTGAAGCGCTTGAGAATCTCGTGCGTCTGCTCCGGCGTGGCGGAGGTGGTGAAGTCCAGGTCGTGGCCGAGGGAGCCGAGGAGCGCGTCGCGGACGGAGCCGCCGACGAGGTACAGCTGGTGCCCCTCCTCGCGGTACAGGCGGCCCAGGTCGTCGATCACGGGCGCGATGCGCAGCAGTTCATGCATCGCGTTGGTCTGCGCTTGAGTCAGGTCCGGCACGAGGGTTGAGTCTACGTCGTGCGCGCTCCGACGGCGGTGCGGGGAGGTCTCCGCCGCGGGCGGGGTATCGCGGTGCGTCATGATGGGGGCATGGCTGATGTGTGGGAGAAGGTACTGCTGAGCGCGGTCGTGCTCGTGGTCGCGCTGATACTGCGGGCCGTCCTGGTCCACGTGATCAGACGATCCGTGAAGGCCCTGGCGAGCAAGCCGAAGGACCGCAACGACGACCTGGGGGCGAAGGCCCGCTCCATCCTCGCGAGGGCGGGCGGTCTGGGCGACGAGCGCCAGAGGCAGCGGGTGACCACGCTTGGGTCGTTGCTGCGCAGCGTCGTAGACGTGGTGCTGATCGTGGTGGTGGTGCTGACCGTCCTGGCCACGTTCGGGGTGCCGATGGCGCCGCTGCTGGCCTCGGCAGGCGTCGGTGGCGTGGCGCTCGGCTTCGGCGCGCAGTCCCTGGTGAAGGACTACCTGTCCGGCATCTTCATGCTCGCCGAGGACCAGTTCGGGGTGGGAGACCTGATCCAGGTGGGGGAGCTCCGCGGCACCGTCCAGGAGGTGACCTTGCGGGTGACGAAGCTGCGCGACCCGTCGGGCACGGTCTGGTACGTGCGCAACGGTGAAGTGCTGACGCTGGGCAACGTGTCGCAGGGGTTCTCGACGGCGTTGGTCGAGGTCCCGGTGGCGATCGACGAGGACCCGGACCGGGTGCAGGACGTGTTGCGCGGCGCCGTCGGGACCATGGGGGAGGAGCCCGAGTGGTCCGAGGTGCTGCTTGAGAACCCGACGGTGCTGGGGGTCGAGTCGATGAGCGAGGGCACGATGGTGCTGCGGATCCTGCTCAAGACGGGGCCCGACAAGCAGTGGGGGCCGATGCGGGAGGCGCGGGCCCGCGCGCAGCGTGCGCTGGCCGCCGAGGGGATCCGCGGGCCGATCCTCCCCGGCGCCCGCCCCGCCGCCCCCTGATCCCGTATGTCGCTGGTTGAGCCAGCCGCGGCGCGAAGCGCCCGCTGCTGCGTCGAACCCCCCGCTGCTGCGTCGAACCCCCCGCTGCTGCGTCGAACCCCCCGCTGCTGCGTCGAAACCCCCCGGACCGGTGCACGGAGCCGGGACACGAGGCCCGGGCGGCCGCTCTTCCCACCACAGCACGCACACGCCAGCTGGACTCGGGTCGGGTGTCGAGGCCGCCCGTGCCTCGTGTCCCGTCTCCCCGCACTGGATTGCCCGTGGCGTCGTCGCGTTCGGGCGCGACCCGGCAGGGCGGCCCTGGGTCGAGCCTGTCTGGGCGGGATGCCAGTTGGGTGATCGTCGGGTTGGGCACCGCTGCGCAGTGCCGCCCTGCCGTTTCCCGCCCTCGCGTTCCCGCCTCGCGTTCCCACCTCGCGTTCCCACCTCGCGTCGCAGTGCCGCCCTCGCGTTCCCGCCCTCGCGTTCCCGCCTCGCGTCGCAGTGCCGCCCTGCCGTTTCCCGCCCTCGCGTTCCCGCCTCGCGTCGCAGTGCCGCCCTGCCGTCTCCCGCCCTCGCGTTGCCTTCCGGTTCGCTAAATGTCAGAGCTGGTGCCGTAGTCGACACCAGCTCTGACATTTAGGCGGTCGGGCCCAGCCGCTGGCTGCGCTTTCCGCGCCCGAGGTGTGTTCAGGAGTAGCGTTGGAGGTACTACTCGTGGTCGGAGGACCTCATGATCAAGCGAGTCTTCGTCGACGTCGCAGCCGGCCTCGGCCTGGCGATTGCCGGCCAGTTCGTCTTGTTGGCGGCGAGTTTCACCGGCCCGATGCTCGGCATCCCGATGCCCTACGAGATGGCTCCGGAGGACGGCAGCACCCCGCCCGCGCTGCTCGACCAGATCAACGCGATGTACCTTCTCGCCTCCGTCGGGATGCTGATCCTCAGCTTCCTGCTCGGCTGGCTGCTGAAGACCGACGGGGTGGCCGACGGCCTCAAGCGCGGCGCCGTCTGGGTCGCCGTCGTGGGGCTGAGCCAGTTCCTCCTGGGACTCCAGCCCGGGGTTGTACAGGTGTTTGTGCTGCTCGGCGCGTGGGTCTACCTGCTTTGCATCCTTCTCGGACCGGCGCTCGCCGGACTGATCGGCACGAGGCGCCCGGCGCCCGTGGAGGATGGAAGGGATTCATCATGACTCAGATGGTGCTGGCCGTTCTTGGCGGACTGGCAGTGGCGGCGCTCGTCGTCGTCCTCATCGTCCGAGCAGCCAAAGGTGGCGACTCCCAAGGCGGTTCCACCGGATTCGGGTGGGCCGCGCTGGGCCTCGGCGTCCTGACCCTCATCCTCGCCGCCGTCGGCTACGCCTTCGCGCCTGACTTCGCGTCGGAGGCCGAGGCTGCGGCGGCCTCAGGAGAGTTCGACTCGCAGAGCCTCTACATGGTGGGCACGGTCACCGGGATCGCTGCTGCGGCCACCGCCGGTCTCGCCCTCAAACGGGGCGATCGGGGCTGGCCGACGTGGACAGGTCTCCTGATCGGGGCGGCAGTCATCGGTGCGTGGGTGTACGTCATCATCTACGTCATGTTCAACCCGTACTGACAACTCACCAACCGCCCGTCTTTGGCGCTCCGCGCCGCGACACCTACCCTTGAACGGAAGTGGTGTCAAGAAGAGACGAGTAGAGAACCTCTATGGCTAAAGCGAAGCGTGCTGCGAAGAAGACGACGGCGGGGACGATCTGGAAGCGGATCGGACTCACGGCCCTTGTGCTGTTCATCATCACGGGGCTGACCGGACTGGGCGCCTTCGCGTACCTCTACGCCACCACGGATCTCCCGGATCCCAACGCGGACTTCCAGACCAACACCACCTTCCTCTACTACAACGACGGGACCACCCAGCTGGGCTCCCTCGCGGTCCAGAACCGGGTCACGCTGGACTACGCGGAGATGCCGCAGCTGATGAAGGACGCCGTCGTCGCGGCTGAGAACCGCAGCTTCTGGGAGGATCCGGGGTTCTCGGCTTCAGGCATCGCGCGCAGCATGGTGTCCATCGCCACCGGCGGCGAGTTGCAGGGCGGCTCAACCATCACTCAGCAGTACATCAAGATCCTCTACCTGGACTCCGGTCAGCGCCTGTCCCGCAAGGTCAAGGAGCTGTTCCTGGCGATCAAGATGGGGCGGGAACTCTCCAAAGAGGAGATCCTCGAGGGATACCTGAACACCATCTACTTCGGCCGCGGCGCCTACGGGATCCAGGCGGCAGCCAAGTCCTACTTCCTCAAGGATGCCAGCGCCCTCACCATCGAGGAGACGGCGGCGCTGGCCGCGATCCTCAACAACCCGGCCGGCTTCAACCCGTCCGGTGGCCCGGAGAAGGTGGAGCGACTCCTCGGTCGCTACCAGTACGTGCTCGACGGCATGCTCGAGATGGGCGCCATCACCGACGCTGAGCACGTCGCGGCCCGCCCGCAGCTGCCCGCCTTCCCGGAGGTACCGGTCAACGACCGCTACGGCGGCCCGAAGGGCTTCCTCATCAAAGCCGTGGAGGATGAGCTTCTTGCCAGCGGCTTCACCGAGGGCGAGATTCAGGGCGGCGGGCTGAAGGTCACCACCACCTTCGACGAGTCCATGCAGGCCGCGGCCGTGGAGACGGCCCAGAAGTACACAGCTCAGGCCGCGGAGGACGCGGAAGGCGACCAGGATCCCGCGCAGCTGCACGCCGCCATCGCCTCCATCGACACCGCCACCGGTGGTGTGCTCGCGATGTACGGCGGGCCGGACTACGTGGCGAGCTCCCGGAACTGGGCCATGACCGACCGCCCCGCCGCGTCGACGTTCAAGACGTTCGCCACCATCGCCGGACTCCGCAACGGATTCTCGCTCAAGTCGATCTTCAACGGCAACACGTTCACCCCCGACGGCGACACCCAGACCATCCGCAACGAGTTCAGCAACCAGTACGGCCCGGTCACGCTCCGAGAGGCGACGGCGGAGTCCATCAACACCGCCTTCGTCGACATGACTCAGCAGATCCCCGACGGCGCCAACCAGGTGATCACGGCCGCCAACGACGCCGGCGCGCCCACCAGCCGCGGCTGGGACGCCAACAATCGCATCGCGCTCGGCGCCGCCGAGGTGAGCCCGGTCAACATGGCAACCGCCTACGCCACGCTGGCCAACAGCGGCCGGCGCAACCCCGCGCACGTCGTGGCGAAGGTTGAGGGACGCAACGGCGAGGTGCTCCTCGAGGCCAACCCCGAGGGCGTGCAGAGCATCGACCAGAATGTGGCCGCCAACGTGACAGACTCCCTCACCTCCGTGGTGCAGGAGGGCACCGGCAGGCGCGCCTCCGAGCTGGGACGCCCCGTCGCGGGCAAGACCGGCACCAACGGCGTCGAGGACGACATCACCTCGGCATGGTTCGTCGGATACACCAGGCAGATCTCCACCGCCGTCATGTATGTGGCAGGCGACTCCGGCAACGAGGATCTCGACGACTACAAGCGCCCCCAGGATCCCACCTTCTTCGGCTCCAGCTATCCCCTCATGACCTGGGTGGAGTTCATGACCCGGGCCACCGATGGCATGCCCGTCGAGCAGTTCGACGTGCCGCGCGAAATCCGGGCGACGAAGGGCTCAGAGAGCGCGTCGCCATCACCCACGCCCACGCCGTCGCCGTCGGAGACCCCCTCCGAAACGCCCTCGCCCACCCCGTCTGAGGAGCCCACCACGGAGACTCCCACCCCGGAGCCGACCGAGCAGGAGCCGACCGAGGAGCCCACGCCCCCTGGCCAGAGCGGAAAACCGACGCCACCCGGTCAGAGCCCGGAGCCGACGCCCACTCCCAGCGAGACCGTAGAGGAGACCGTCACCGAGGACGCACCCGGGGCCGGTGCAGGGGTGGGGGCCGGGGTACGTCCCACGCCCAACCCCACCACCTGACGCTGACTCCGGCCGGGTGACCCCCGGCTAGAGTGTCCGGCGTGGACAACGCGCTGCTGCCCGGCCTGGGCGGACCGATGGGTCGCCACGCCGCCGGGCGCGGGCTCTGGTTCGCGGCGCTCCCCTGGGCGATCGCCGTCGGCACCGTGCTGTTCCTCGTCCTGTTCTTGCGGCACACCCAGTGCGTCCAGACCGACGCCGAGGTCCAGATCAACAGCTACGCACTGCTGTGTTACTCCGACATTCAGGGCACGTTCCTCGGCCAGGGGTTCGGCCTCGGCGCCACCCCGTTCAGCGGGGAGAAGCTCGCCTTCTCTCCGCTGGTCGGCGTCGCCATCCTGCTGGCCGTCCGGGCGGCGGCGCTCCTGGGCGCCCCAGTCGGACCCGGGGCGCCCCTGCAGGACCAGGTCGACTCCAGCGTCGCGTTCTTCGGCATCACCGTCGTCGGCCTCTTCTTCTGCTTCCTCCTCCTGATCGCCGCGACCTCCCGGCTCGGCCGCCGAGGGCGCGCACAGTCGTGGGACGCCATCCTCGTGGCCGGATCGCCGATCGTGTTCGCGGTGGGCCTGATCAGTTGGGACCTGCTTCCGCTGGCCATCACGGCGCTCGGGCTGGCCCAGTACGCCCGCGGGCGTGCTCTGGAGTCGGGCATCGTGCTGGGGTTGGCCGCGTGCGCCGGCACCATGCCGTTCGCCGTCATCCTGGCAGTGACGGTCGCGGCGGGGCTGCGCGGCGGAGTGCGGCAGGCCCTCACCTTCGCCGGCCCAGCGGCGATCACCGTCGCCGCGGTGCACCTGCCCCTGCTGCTCGCCGACGCCGGGAAGGTGTTCGGCTTCTACCACCAGGAGATCCACAAGGAGGCCGGCTACGGCTCACTGTGGTACCTGATGTCGCTGCTGGGCCGTCCGCTCAGGCACGCCGGTTCACTCGGATTCCTGTTCCTGGCCCTGTTCCTCGCGGTCCTGGTGGCGTACCTGTACGTGTCGCGGCGGCGGCCACGCGTCGGATCGCTGGTGGCCGTGATGATCCTCGCCGCCACCCTCCTCGGGCCGTCCTTCCCACCGCAGACCTCGCTGTGGGTGATGTTCGCGGTACTGGTGTCGCGGCCGCTGCGCCAGGAGTGGGCGGCGGTGTCGGTGGCGCACGTTGCCCACTACCTGGCCGTCTGGGGCTGGCTGGCGGGGAGCCTCACCCTCAGTCAGCTCGGCCCCTACGGCGTGTACTGGGGCGCCATCATCGCCCGGGCCGCGGTGGAGGCGTGGGTGTTGGCGTCGTCGCTGACCGACATCGTGGACCCCGGTCGGGATCCGTTGCGCAGGCCGGACCAGCCGGACCCCCTGGGGGGCGAGCTCAACACCGGCGAACTGGCTCCCATCCCAGACTGAGGCCGGCTCAGACCTGGCGGATCTCGTCGACGGTGACCGTCGTCATCCGGGTGGTCACCGGCACCTCGTCGCCCACCTGGGCGGGGGCATCGGATCCCGGCACGAACACCATGGAGGAGTGCATGTGCGGCGGCTCGGCGAAGGCGCGCTTCCGGCCGCCGATCGTGAACGGCGAGAGTGAGCGCCCCAACGCGTCGAGCACGCCCTGAGCGACGGTCACGCCACGCTGGCGCAGCGACCGCTGCGGTGTGGGTGCGCTCATCGCCACCCCATGGGCGGTGCCGCCCGACACGATGACGAGCCATCCGTTGCCCGGCGCCTTGACTCCGTGATAGCCCAAAGGAGAGCCCGAGGTGATCCGGTGCACGTCAAGCACAGTGGCGGTGGTGGCGTAGGCGCGCTTGTCACCCAGCCACAGCCGCGTCCCCACCCGCAGATGCGTCCGGACGCCCAGCGCGGTGCGCAGCACGCGATAGTCGGTGACGCTCAGATGCGAGACCCACACCGGGCCGCGGCGCACCCCGAGGCCCGCGCCCGCCAGCCTCTTCGCCTCGTCGAGCGAGCCATTGGCCGGAAGGTGAATGGTCCAGCCCTCGAAGGTCAGCGGGCCGAAGTCCTGCTCCGTCAGGGTGCGGGGATCCAGTCCGTGCCGGTGCATCGAGGTCTCGATCTCGACGATGACCCGCACGCCCGGGTGCGCCGAGGCCAGCGCGCGGAGATCCTCGGCCCGCGACACCGTCGTGATCACCTTCGGGTCGTGCAGCAGTGCGGTGGCCGCGTCGTCGAACGGGCGCCAGGGGCTGAGGACGACGATGTCGCCGTCGAACCCGCCCGCGCGCACGGCCGGCACCTCCTGGGCGATGCCCACCGCGATGGTCTTCACGCCCAGACGCGCCGACTCGGACGCCAGCAGCCTCAGCCCGAAGCCGTAGCCGTTGCCCTTCGCGACGGGAACCAGGCCCGGCGCGTCCTCCAGGATGGCGCGCTGGTGCGCTTGCCATCGGGAGCGGTCGATGGTGAGGGTGAGCGTCATCGTCAGCGCTTCTTCAGGTAGAGGTCGAACGCCCGGTACAGCGCCTTGTTGATCGGGTAGTCCCATTCGCCGAGGTAGGCCACTGCCTCGCCGCCGGTGCCCACCTTGAACTGGATCAGCCCGATCTCCGGGTCATCGGCGCCGACCCCCTCGACGATGCCCCGCAGGTCGTAGACGGCGCACCCGGCAGCGTTGGCATCGCGGATCATCTGCCACTGCACCGCGTTGGAGCCCCGGACCTCCCGCTTGGCGTTGGTGGAGGCGCCGTAGGAGTACCACGAGTGCTCGCCGACGCGGACGAAGGTGGTGGCGGCCACCTGGTCGCCGTCGTGCTCGGCGAGGTAGACGCGCATCCGGTCTTCATCCTCGGCGTTGAGCGCGTCCCACATGGTCTGGAAGTAGGCCAGCGAGCGTCCCGTGAAACCGTCGCGGGCGGCGGTCTCCAGGTAGGCCTGGTGGAAGGAGGCCAGGTCCTCGCGGGTGCCGCGGCGCACCTCGACGCCCTCCTTGGCCGCCTTCTTGATGTTGCGCCGCCACAGCTGATTCATGCCCTTGAGGAGCTCGTCCTCGGACTTCTGGGTGCCGTCGTCGTGGCGCAGCGGCAGCTGGAAATTAAACATGGGTTGCCCGGCGGCGAAGCCGTGGCCGCTCTCGTCGGTGTGCCAGCCGCCGTGGATGAGCTGGTTGATCACGCGGGTGCCGACGAGGGTGGTTTCGTCCGGCGCCACGTCCGAGAGGCGGGTGACGGCCTCGTCGGCGATGGCGGCCTTGATGGTGTCCGCCCTCCAGCGGCGGTGCACCAGCGCCGGGCCGATCCGTACCGCGAACGCCTTGCTGCGCTTCGCGTGGGCGACGAGCGCCTCCAGGTGGGCGGCAATGTCCGGGCGGCCCCAATCAAGGACCGGTCCCTCGGGCAGGTAGGCCAGGTAGCGGGGGAGCTTGGGGAGCTGCCGGTAGAGCACCAGCGCCACCCCCGTGAGTTCGCCGTCAGCGAAGAACCCCACCGACTCCCCGCGCCACTCCGGCTTCACTTTCGCCCAGGCGGGCGTCTGCAGGAACGACGCGGCACCGCGCTGCTCGATGAACACGAGATGCTGCTCGGCGGTGATGGGTCCACAGGTGATACTCACCCCGCCAACTTACCGCGACGGCGGCTGCTTCAAGGCTTCACTGTCGCGGCAGACGCTCGTGGACGTCCTCGGAGAGCCGGACGACGGCGAAGTACAGCTCGAGCGTCATCCGGGCCATGGCGAGGTACACGATGGCGGCCAGGGGCACGCCGATGAGTGCGAGCACGATGAAGCCGGGTTCACCGCTGACGACTGCGGAGAGGAGGAAGCCCACCGCGGTCAACCCGATGATCACGGTCACGACGATGTAGACGGCCTTGATGATCTTCGGCGTGATGAAGGTGTCGAAGTTGAAGTCGAAGAGGGCCGCCAGGAAGCCCTTTGCAGAGTTGCCGACGTTTGTCGCGGTGCCTGGGGCCAGCCAGGGCTGCGGTCCCGGTGGCGGCCCGGCGTGGGGCGGCCCGGGCTGAGGGGTCTGGTACTGGTAGCCCGGGTCGGGTGTCCATGACCCGGGCGCGGGTGCCTGCGGTCCGTAGCCGGAGGGGCCGGGAGGCTGGGCGCCGTAGTGCGACGGATCGCTTGGCTGGGCGCCGTAACCGGAGGGGCCGGGCTGGCCGTAGGGCGCGTCGAACCGTCTGGCGTCGTCCGGCTGGCCCTGGGGCTGACCGGGGCCTCCGTCGGAAGGGGGTTGGTATTGCGGGTACTGATCGCTCATCGTCAGTCCTTTCGTGGGTGGTACGCGGTCACTGTCGCACATCGTCGGGTCGCCGTCACGAGTCCGGCGGGCACGAAACGCCGTCGGAGTTGCCCTCCGGGTCCGCTGGTGGGCTTGGGTGCGGTCTGAGGCGGCGTGTCGTGCCCGAGGGTGGCCCGGGCGGGAGGGTTGGGCTTGTCCGGGTCGGGCGTTAGGCTCGCAGCATGACGAACATGAATGAGAAGCCAGAAGTCGACTTCCCCGGTGGCGAGGCCCCCGCGGACCTGCAGATCACGGAGATCGTGGAGGGCGACGGCGTCGAGGCGAAGGCCGGAGATACAGCCCACGTGCACTACGTCGGCGTGGCGTTCAGCTCCGGCGAGGAGTTCGACTCCTCCTGGGGCCGCGGCGCGCCGCTGTCGTTCCCGCTCGGTGCCGGCCGTGTCATCCAGGGCTGGGATCAGGGCATCCAGGGCATGAAGGTGGGCGGTCGTCGCCAGCTCGTCATCCCGTCGCACCTGGCCTACGGTGAGCGCGGCGCCGGCGGCGTCATCGCGCCCGGGGAGACGCTGGTCTTTGTGTGCGACCTGGTCGCGCTCAACTGACCCTGACGTTCCGGATTCCGAGGCCCGACCGCGGCCAGCCCCGTCGATCACTCCTACACGGGATCGCCTCCTCAGCGGATCGCTGCCCTAGGGCTGGTCGTCGGGACGCGGGGTCCTAGGGTTCGCAAGGGACGGTGATCGGGGCAGCGGAACCCGGTTCCCGCACCAGTCAACTGACCGCGGGGAGCGGATGCCGGGCTCACCCTCCTCGTGCGTCGTGACCCGATGTAGGGCGAAGTGGTGAAGGCGGTCCAGTCCTCCGCCTTCCAGCGAAGGCCGGCCACATAGAAGTCGACGCCTGCGGGACGTCCCCCGCGTGGATCTCGAAGTGGACGATGCATTGCGCCGTCGGCATCGAGCCGAACCTGCCGCGCATCGAGCACAACCTGTCGACCAACCTCATGCTGGTGACCGCCCTGAACCGGCACATCGGCTACGACAAGGCGGCGAAGATCGCCAAGCAGGCGCACAAGGAGGGGACGTCGCTGCGGGAGTCGGCGCTGGCCAACGGGGTGAGCGGTCAGGACTTCGACGCGTGGGTGATTCCGGCGGACATGACGGGGAAGTAGCCCTCACCGGCACCGGCGAGGGAGGACGGGTCTGCAACTTGCTATCCAGAGCGCGGTATCTGCGTATATACACAGATACCGCGCTCTGGATAGCAAGTTGCAGAGGGTGGGGTCCCACCCGCCATCTGAGGTGCCGCGGAGTGTCCATCTCGCTGGCTGAGGTGCCGCGCAGGTCCGCTTCCCCTGGCTGAGGTGCCGCGCAGCGGCCTCGAAGCCTATGAAACGTGGGCTGTTCATCTACTGCCTTTTTCGTTGGATTCCACCCTCTGTCTTCCATCGGCACAGCACGAGGGCCAGAGGCAGAATCTGCCTCCGGCCCTCGCGCGGTCAGTGCTGTGTTCAGGCGACGGTGATCTGATCCTTCGTCGAGTCTTCCTTGAGGTAGGCGAAGTCCGCGGAGGTGAGCATGGGTGCGTCGATCCGCATGTTGTAGAAGGAGCGGTACACCATGTAGATGCTCGCCACGCCGAAGGTGACGGCGAGGACGGCGTTGATGGCGGGGTTGCCGATGATGATCGAGAGCTCGATCGCCAGCATGCCGAACAGGGTGGTGAACTTGATGACCGGGTTGAGGGCCACCGAGGAGGTGTCCTTGAACGGGTCGCCGACGGTGTCGCCGACGATGCTGGCGTCGTGGAGTTCGGTGCCCTTGGCCTGCAGGTCCACCTCGACGATCTTCTTCGCGTTGTCCCAGGCGCCACCGGCGTTGGCCATGAAGATGGCCTGGTAGAGCCCGAAGATGGCGATCGAGATCAGGTAGCCGATGAAGAAGTACGGCTCGACGAAGGCGAACGCCAGGGTGGCGAAGAAGATCCCCAGGAAGATGTTGAACATGCCCTTCTGGGCGTACTGGGTGCAGATCTCCACCACCTTGCGGGAGGTCTCGACGGAGGCCTTGGTGGTGCCCTCAAGGTCGATGTTGGCCTTGATGAACTCCACCGCACGGAACGCCCCGGTGGTGACGGCCTGCATGGAGGCGCCGGTGAACCAGTAGATGATCGCGCCGCCGGTGATCAGGCCCAGCAGGAACGGGACGTGCAGCAGGGACAGGTTCTCGACGTTGGTGGTCAGGCCGGAGGTCAGGCCCATGATGATGGAGAAGATCATCGTGGTGGCGCCCACCGCTGCGGTGCCGATCAACACCGGCTTGGCCGTGGCCTTGAAGGTGTTGCCGGCGCCGTCGTTGGCCTCGAGCAGGTACTTGGCCCGTTCGAAGTTGGGGGTGATGCCGTAGTCGCGCTCGAGCTCCTCACGGATGCCGGGGAGCGATTCGATCTGAGACAGCTCGTAGACGCTCTGCGCGTTGTCGGTGACCGGGCCGTAGGAGTCCACAGCGATGGTGACCGGGCCCATGCCCAGGAAACCGAAGGCCACCAGGCCCAGCGCGAACACGCCGGGCACGAGCATGACGCCGCCGGTGACCACGCCGTCGACCATCGCGCCGGGTTCGATCAGCGTGGAGACGCCGTAGGCGCCTGCCATCAGGGACACGATCGCGATGCCCAGCCAGTAGGCGGAGAAGTTGCCGGCGACCAGGCCGGAGAGGATGTCGAGGGAGGCGCCGCCTTCCTTGGCCGACTTCACGACCTCCTGGACGTGCTTGGCGCGGACGCCGGTGAAGACCTTGACCAGCTCGGGGATGACCGCGCCGGCGAGTGTGCCGAAGGAGATGATGAGGGACAGCTTCCACCACAGGGTGGTGTCGCCGCCGACGTCGGGGATCAGGATGGCGGACATGATGAAGGTCAGGACGATGGACACGATCGAGGTGAGCCACACCAGCGATGTCAGCGGGGTCTCGAATTCCATCTCGTCGGCGTCGCCGAACTTCGACTTGGCCCACATCGCGTTGCCGAAGTAGGACAGCGCCGAGGCCACCAGCATGATCGCGCGGATGAAGAAGATCCAGATCAGGAAGTGGGCCTGCAGGTCCGCCTGGACGCCGAGAAGGATGAAGGTGATCAGCGCGACGCCGGTGACGCCGTAGGTCTCGAAGCCATCCGCGGAGGGGCCGACGGAGTCTCCGGCGTTGTCGCCCACGCAGTCGGCGATGGTGCCGGGGTTGCGCGGGTCGTCCTCGCCGATCTTGAACACGATCTTCATCAGGTCCGAACCGATGTCGGCGATCTTGGTGAAGATACCGCCGGCGATACGCAGCGCCGAGGCGCCCAGCGACTCACCGATCGCGAAGCCGAGGAAGCAGGCGGTGGCGATGTCGGCCGGCACGAACATCAGGATGGCCAGCATCATGATGAGTTCGGTGGAGATCAGCACCATGCCCACGCTCATACCGGAACGCATCGGGATGTCGTAGACCTTGAACGGCTTGCCCTCCAAGGCGGCGAACGAGGTCCGCGAGTTGGCGAACGTGTTCAGCCGGATGCCGTACCAGGCGATGGCGTAGGAGCCCAGCATGCCGATGATCGCGAACCCCAGCACGATGAACACCCGGGCCCAGCCGCCGGTGGTGTTGAGGAACCCGAAGTAGACGAAGATCACGGCACCGATGAACGCGAACAGCAACATCAGGAACTTGCCCTGCTGCAGGAGGTAGGCCTTGCAGGTGGCGTAGATCAGCTCGGACACGTCCCGCATGGACGAGTGGACGGGGAGGTTCTTCAGCTTGATGTAGCTGAGGATCCCGAACACGAATCCGGCCACACAGATCAGCATGCCGACCATGAGGAGCCACCAGCCGCTGATGGTCCCGCCGAAGAACGTGACCGCGTGCAGGTCGGGCAGCGGCAGGTCGAACTCGGAGGTGTGGGAGCCGGTTTCGGCGGGCTCAGCCGGGCCGCCCGAGCACGCGGCCAGGGTCAGAGTAAGGAGCCCGAGCGCGCCGTAGAGGGCCGCGCGCATGAAACCGCGCGGCCTCCCTGTGGCGGGTTGGGTAACGAGCGAGGGATTCGTCACGATGTCTTCCTTGAGGTTGTTTGAGCTTCCATGTGGGTGCTCATGTCCTTGAAACAGGTCACGGCGCCCATGCCGTCGCGAACATCCTACGCCCGGTAGTAATGACACTCGGGCGGGGTTAGTTAGTACATTTCCGAGTTCCCTGATGCGGGGGCGCGCACCCTCCTCCAGGCAGAAATGACGCTGGCCCGGGATCGCTCCCGGGCCAGCTGCCGTCTCACGAGGCCGCGCTGTCGATCCTCTCGAGGGCCGCTTGCCAGCGCCGCTCCAACTCATCCGCGTCGACGTCCTTGGGCAGGTGCTCATGGACGAGTTCGAGCTCGGTCCGGTCTCCGGCTTGACGCATGTGCAGGTCCACGAGCGTGCGCGGGGCGCCGTCGCTCGCGTGCCAGGAGAATCTGATCTGTTCTCTGGGATGGAAGCTGCGCGTCACGCCGTACGTGCCGTCTGAGGCGCGCCAATCCTCGCCCTTACTACCCAGCTGTCCCCCTTCGCCGAGCAGTGCTTCGGCTCCGTGGGGTTTCATGAGGACATTCCACACGCTGTCCAACGGGTGGGCGACCACGCGTGTCACCCGCACGCTTCTCGGTTCGGTGGTCTCCTCCATGGTCTCCATGACTGCACCTCCTGGTAAGCCGGGCAACGACTGTGGTGCCCTTGTCCATCCAGCGTAGTACCGCCGGTCTGACGTCGGGCAGGGGGATGGGCAGAAACCCGCCCGGACCCCGCAGATCAGAGAATTCTCCCTCCATCTGAGCCCTGAAACGGATACGCTCCCAAGCAATCGAACGGTCCCGCTGACGAGGCCCGATCCCCGGGTCGGCGGCGCCGCTGAAGGGGGTCCCCGTGAGCATTCAGAACCCGACAGTCGTGACGCTGCTGGCGCCGCTGACCGGAGTGCTTGTGCCGCTGGACCAGGTGCCGGACCCGGTGTTCGCGCGCAAGATGGTGGGCGACGGGATCTCCATCGACCCGTTCGGTCACATCCTGATCTCCCCGGTGGCGGGTGAGGTGATGGACGTCCAGCCCTCCGCGCACGCCGTGACCGTGCGTAGCGACGAGGGGCTCGAGATCCTCATGCACATCGGGCTGGACACGGTGCGCCTCGTGGGCGAGGGGTTTACACCCAAGGTCAAGGCCGGCCAGCGCGTCGCGGTCGGGGATCCGCTGATCGAGTTCGACCTCGACGAGGTGGGCCGCAAGGCCAAGAGCCTCCTCACCCAGATGGTGATCACCAACTCGGACGCCGTGGCGAGCATCGAAGCTGCCACCGGGCTGGTCACGGCTGGCGTCGACGTGGCTGCCACCGTCGTCCTGGCGGTTGCCTCCGACGATGACCCTGCCGCCGCCGGCCCGGCGCGGACCGCGGCCTCCGACGGCATCCTGGTGCCCAACCCCACCGGTATCCACGCCCGCCCGGCCGCGACCCTGTCCGCCCTTGCGAAGCAGTACCGCTCCGATATCCGGCTCCGCCGTGGCGACGAATCGGCCAACGCCAAGTCCATCGTCTCCGTGATGGGCCTGGCCGTGGCGCGCGCCGAGAAGGTGACGTTCACCGCCCACGGGCCGGACGCCGAGGACGCCGTCGCGGCGTTGGCGCAGGCCGTTCGTGATGGCCTGGGGGAGGACTGCCCACCGCTGACCGCCGCCGAGGAAGAGGTTCCCGCGAGGCGGGCCGTCGCCGAGCCGGAGCCCGAGGTCGAGCCAGGGCCGGAGCCGCAGGCCGTCGGCCCGAAGTCCGGGGACTGGGACCTGATGCTGGGTGTCGCGGCCTCGCCGGGCCTCGGGATCGGCCGCGTACTCCAGATGCGGCGCAAGGACATCGACGTCGACGAGGTGGCCGAGGATCACCACCTGGAGCGGCGCAAGCTCAACTCGGCCATCGACCGGGCCCTGCTGGACCTGTCCGCCCTCGAGAAGCGGCTCGCCGACGAGGCGTCGGAGGACAAGGCGGCCATCTTCGCCGCGCACCAGGAGATCCTGGCGGACCCCGACCTGCTGGACCTGGCGGCAAGCGCCATCGATAAGGGCAAGTCCGCGCCGTTCGCATGGCGCGCCGCCTTCGGCACCTTCGCCGATCAGCTGGCCGGCCTGAGTAACGAGGTGCTCGCCGGGCGCGCCAACGACGTCCGCGACGTGGGCCAGCGGGTCCTGGAGGAGCTCACCGGCCAGCGCTCCGAGCGCGCCGAGCTGCCGGAGAACACCATTCTCATCGCCGAGGACCTCACCCCGTCGGACACCGCCCAGCTGGACCGCAGCCGCGTCGTCGGCTTCGCCACCTCCGCCGGCGGCGCCTCCAGCCATGTGGCCATCATCGCCCGCTCCCTCGACATCCCGGCCGTCGCCGGAATCGAGGGCAGGGCTCTCGAGATCGCCGACGGCACCCTGGTTGTCCTCGACGGCACCGCGGGCTCGCTGCGGATGAACGTCACCGAGGACCAGGTGGAGGAGATCCGTGGGAGGCAGGAGCGGCTCGCCGTCCGCAAGGCTGAGGAGGAGGCGGCCAAGGATGAGCCTGCCGTGACCACCGACGGTCATCGCGTCGCGGTGGTGGCCAACATCGGCGGCGTGGAGGACGCCGAGCGCGCCATGACCAAGGGCGCCGAGGGCGTCGGCCTGCTGCGCAGCGAGTTCGTGTTCATGGGACGCGCCACCGCGCCCACGGAGGACGAGCAGGCCGAGATCTACGCCCAGTGCTCGCGGGCGCTCAGCCCGGGCCAGCCCCTGGTCATCCGGACGCTGGACGTGGGCGGCGACAAGCCGCTGGCCTACCTTCCGATCCCGGCCGAGGAGAACCCGTTCCTCGGCATCCGCGGCGTGCGCGTCGGGCTGGAGCAGCCGGAGGTGCTCAGGACCCAGATCCGGGCCATCCTCGACGCGGCGGGCGCCGGCGCGAAGCTGCACGTGATGTTCCCGATGATCGCCACCATCGAGGACTGGCGGCGGACCAAGGCCATCTTCGACGAGGAACGCGCCGCCCACGCGCCGGACGCGGACGTGGTGGTGGGGATCATGATGGAGGTCCCGTCGGTGGCCGTCATGGCCAAGCAGTTCGCTGCTGAGGAGGGTTGCGACTTCTTCAGCGTGGGCACCAACGACCTGACTAGCTACACCCTCGCCATGGACCGTGGCCACCCGAAGCTCGCAGCCCAGGTGGATCCGTGCAACCCGGCGGTCCTCACCCTGATCGGTGGCGCCGCGGAGGCGCTGCACGCGCACGGGAAGTGGCTGGGCGTGTGCGGAGGTGTGGCCTCGGATCCGCAGGCCGTGCCACTCCTCGTCGGGCTCGGGGTGGACGAGCTCAGCTGCTCGATCCCCGCCATCCCGGCGGTCAAGGCCATGGTCCGCGCCTACGACCTGGTCACCTGTCAGGAGTTGGCCGCCCGTGCGGTGGCCTGCTCCACCCCGCAAGAAGTCCGGGCGCTCGTGCCCATGGCTGAGAACTGAGAGGCGATCCAAGATGAGCACCGCACAGGACATCGTCACCGCCGTCGGTGGGGGCGGAAACATCGTCGGGCTGAGCCACTGCGCCACCCGCCTCCGGTTCCAGCTGCGCGACGCCTCGGGCATCGACGTGGCCGCCGTCGAATCCATCAAGGGTGTGATGGGCGCGGTGCCCCAGTCGGGCGAACGCTTCCAGGTGATCATCGGCGGCGCCGTGCAGAACGTCTACAACGAGATCAACGAGCTGCCGGAGCTCAAGAACCAGACGCCATTGAGCGACGAGGAGCTCAAGGCCGCAGCCCGGGCCGGCGGAGTACGGGGCAGGTTCGCCTGGATCGACTCGTTCTTCGAGTTCCTCTCGGACAGCTTCCGTCCCATCCTCGGCGCCCTGCTCGGCGCCTCCCTGTTCATCACCTTCATGTCGCTGATGAGCACCCTCGGCGTGATCGGGAACTGGGCGGATCCGCGCGTGACGCTCCCGCCGTCGTGGCAGTTCATGAACCTGCTGTGGCAGTCGGTGTTCGTGTTCCTGCCGCTCATGGTGGCCTACAACGCCTCGAAGAAGCTCGGCGCTGACCCATGGGTGGGGTTCGCGATCATGGGCCTGGTCATGTTGCCGGGCTTCAGCGCTCTGGGCGGCATCGACGAGGCCTACACGGCGATGATCGCGGGGAGCGAGGTGACGCTGGTCGACATCTTCGGCGTCCCGCTGACCATCTTCAACTACTCCTCGCAGGTGTTCCCGCCGCTGCTCATGGCAGGGGTGCTGGGCCCGCTCTACAAGCTGTTGAAGAAGGTCATCCCTGAGAACCTGCACCTCATTTTCGTGCCGTTCCTCGCCATGCTGGTCATGCTGCCGCTGACGGCCTTCCTCATCGGCCCGATCGGCGTCTACGCCGGCGCCGGCCTGGCCTCGGTGCTGGAGTCCATCAACGCCTTCTCGCCGTTCATCTTCGCGATCGTGGTCCCCCTGGCATACCCCTTCATGGTGCCGCTGGGTCTGCACTGGCCGATCAACGCCATCATGCTGCTCAACATCTCGCAGAACGGGTTCGACTACATCCAGGGCCCCATGGGCGCCTGGAACTTCGCCTGCTTCGGGGCCACCGCCGGAGTGCTGTACCTCGCGTGGAAGGAACGCGATGTCCAGATGCGGCAGACGGCCTCCGGTGCGTTGGCCGCGGGCCTGCTCGGCGGCATCTCCGAGCCCAGCCTTTACGGCATCCATCTGCGATTCAAGAAGATCTATCCGCGCCTGCTGGCCGGCTGCCTCGTCGGCGGCGTCATCATCGGCTTCGGCGGTGGCCTGAAGACGAGCGCGTTCGTGTTCACCTCCCTGCTGACCATCCCGGCGTTCGACAACATCGCCCTCTACGCCCTGGCCATCGCGGCTGCGTTCTTCACCTCGATGCTGCTGGTCGTCTTCACCGACTACCGCACGCCGGAGCAGAAGGCGGCCGCACGCCGCGGCAACGTGGACGCCGACGTCGCCGCAACGGCGGAGCCCCGCATCATCGTCGTCGACGATGTCCAGGTCAACCAGGCCCGCCAGTGGGTGACGGCCCTCGGCGGCGAGGAGAACGTCGACGGCGTGGAGTGGATCGCTGAGACCCGCGTGCGCGTCGGTGTCAAGGACGACTCCCTCGTGGATGTCGAGGCGCTGCAGCGGGCCGGCCTGGCAGGCGCGGTCAAGGTGGCGCCCAACACGTGGCACCTCGTCGCCGGTCTGGAGGCGGAACAGTACGCCGAGGGGATGCGACGGCGCCTCGCCTCCGTCTGACTCCTAGCCCCATCACCCGCCGCCTCCCGGGCTGGCGGGTTGGGAGGGGTTTGAGCAAATGGCAGGGCTCACGGTTCTCTGGATCGATCAAATAGGCCCGAGTCCGCGTTGACCCATGCCATTTGCTCAAACCCGAGCCTGGCCCGAGCGCTGGGGCGGCCTCTCGCTCCGAGCCCGGGGTCATAGAGTGTGGACCATGTCAGCAGAGCCGCTGGAAATCCACATCATCGCCGACTCGACGGGGGAGACGGCCGCCCGGATCGCGCGGGCGGCGATCACCCAGTTCCCGAGCCGCGACTTCACCATCGTCCGCCATCGCAAGATCAACACCACCGCGGCCCTGCTGCGCGCGTTGGAGGCCGTCCGCGACAGCGCGCCTGCCGCAGCCGTGTTCTTCACCCTCGTCAACGAGGAGCTGGCGGACCTGGTGCGCAACTTCTGCCGCGACGCCGACCTCCCGTACGCGGACCTGATGACCGACGCGATGCACGCCCTGGAGCGCATCTCGGGCATCGAGGCGGACCAGGTGGCGATGCGTCCCCCCGGGGTGGAGGCCGAGTACTTCGTGCGGATGGCGGCCATCGACTTCGCCGTCCGGATGGACGACGGCTCCCTCCCTGCAGCGCTGCGGGAGGCCGACATCTGCCTGGTGGGGCCGTCGCGATCCGGGAAGACGCCCCTGTCGATCTACCTGGGCTACATGGGCTACAAGGCCGTCAACGTGCCGCTGGTGCCCGGCATCACGCCACCCAAGGAACTCTTCGAGCTGGACCGGTGGCGCATCGTCGGATTGACGATGGACGCCGAGCGGCTGCTGAAGATCCGCGGGCAGCGCGTGCGGGGCATGGGCGGCTTCGGCACCAAGGACGGCTACGCGGACCTGGTCAAGATCTATGACGAACTCGACGAGATCGGCAAGGTCCAGAAGCGCCTGGGGTGCCCCATCGTCGACACCACTGGGGTGGCCATCGAGGAGGCGGCGTCGCGGATCATCGAAATGGTCGACGATCGGGCCAAGCAGGTGGGCGCACGACTCCGTCGCCCACCGGGCATCGTCCGGCCGGGCACGCCCTGGTCTCCGTGATCCCGCAAGGGGTGGGAGAAGTTCGCCCCTGGGGCGCGGTGCCGAGGCGTCGGGTCTAGGCTGGGCGACGGATGGGGACATCGAGGTCCCCAGGGTTGTCAAAGGAGATTTTCCCCAGCATGAGCGAGGATCGTTACATCTATGACCTGTCCGAGGGTGACGCCACGATGCGTAACCTCCTCGGAGGTAAGGGCGCCGGCGTCGCGGAGATGAAGCGCGTGGGCGTTCCCGTGCCCGACGCGTTCACCGTCACCACCACGGCCTGCGTCCAGACCATGAAGCGCAAGGGCGAATGGCCGGAGGGCCTCTCGGATCAGATCGCGGCCGGTCTGGCCCGCCTGGAGGAGCGCACCGGGCGCACGCTCGGCGGCAGCGAGAAGCCGCTGCTCGTCTCCGTCCGCTCCGGCGCCGTCCACTCGATGCCAGGAATGATGGACACCATCCTCAACCTGGGCATCTCCGACGAGTCGGTGGCCGCGGTGGCCGCGGAGTCCGGCAATGAGCGCTTCGCGTGGGACTGCTACCGCCGCTTCATCCAGATGTACGGCGAAGTGGTGGAGGGCGTGCCCGGGCATGCCTACGAGGATGCCCTGACCGCACTCAAGCACCAGCGCGGCGTCGAGCTGGACACTGACCTGTCCGCCGAGGACCTCAAGGGCCTCGTCAAGTCCTTCAAGGACATCTCCAACGACCACCTGGGCGGCGAGTGGACCTCGGACCCCGTTGAGCAGCTCAACCGGGCCATCGACGCCGTGTTCAAGTCCTGGCTCAACCCCCGCGCGGACGTCTACCGCCGCGCCCACAACATCCCTGCGGACCTGGGCACCGCGGTCAACATCATGCAGATGGTCTTCGGCAACCGCGGCGACACCTCGGCCACCGGCGTCTGCTTCACCCGCGACCCCTCCACCGGCGAGAAGGCCCTCTACGGCGAGTTCCTGGTCAACGCCCAGGGCGAGGACGTCGTCGCCGGCATCCGCACCCCCCGCCCGCTCGGTGAGATGAGGGAGGTGCTGCCCGAGGCCTACGACGAGCTGATCGCCACCATGCACAAGATGGAGCAGCACTACCGCGACATGCAGGACATGGAGTTCACCGTCGAGAACGGCAAGCTCTACCTGCTGCAGACCCGCAACGGCAAGCGCACCGCCGCAGCCGCCCTCAAGGTGGCCTCGGACCTCGTCGACGAGGGCCTGCTCACGCAGGAGGAGGCCCTGATGCGCATCGAGCCCGGACAGCTGGACCAGCTGCTGCACCCGGCCATCGACCCGCATCACGGCAAGACGCCCATCGCCCAGGGCCTGCCGGCCTCACCCGGCGCCGCCGTCGGCGAGGTGGTCTTCGATGCAGACACCGCCGCGGAGCGCGGGGGTCGCGGCGAGCCCGTGGTCCTCGTCCGCTTCGAGACCACCCCTGACGACATCCACGGCGTCATCGTCTGCCAGGGCATCCTCACAGCCCACGGTGGCATGACCTCGCACGCGGCCGTCGTGGCACGCGGCATGGGCAAGCCGTGCGTGGCCGGCGCTCAGGGCATCCGGATCGACACTGTGGGCAAGACCCTCACCATCGGTGATCGGGTCATCGCCGAGGGCGAGATCATCACCCTCGACGGCACCGAGGGCCTCGTCTACGGCGAGGAGCTCGAGCTCATTCCTCCGCAGATCAATGAGGACTTCTCCCGTGTGGTCGAGTGGGCCGACGAGGTGCGCCGCCTCGGTGTGCGGGCCAACGCGGACAACTTCGAGGACGCGACGAAGGCCCGCGAGCTGGGGGCCGAGGGGATCGGGCTCTGCCGCACCGAGCACATGTTCATGGCGCAGGACCGCCTTCCCGCGGTGCGCAAGATGATCCTCGCGGAGAGCCCGGAGCAGCGCTCCGCCGCGCTCGCCGAGATCCTGCCCATGCAGCAGGTGGACTTCGAGGGCATCTTCACCGCCATGAAGGGGCTGCCGGTCACGGTTCGCCTGCTGGACCCGCCGCTGCACGAGTTCCTGCCAAACCTCGTGGAGCAGTCGCTGCTGGTGCAGCGGCTGGAGCTGCAGGGTGGGGACGCGCAGGAGTTGGCAGACGCCAAGGCGACGCTCGCCCAGGTCAAGAGGCTGCACGAGATCAACCCGATGCTCGGCACCCGCGGCTGCCGCCTCGCCATGCTGTACCCGGAGATTCCGGACATGCAGGCCCGCGCCATCGTCCGCGCCGCGCTCGCGGTGCTGGACCGTGAGGGGGAGACGGTGGGCGTGGAGATCATGATCCCGCTCGTCGCGCTCACCCAGGAGCTGGAGACCCAGCGGGCCATCGTCGTCGCGGCTGTCGAGGAGGAGCTGGCCAAGGCCGGCCGTGAGCTGGACTACACGGTGGGCACCATGATCGAGCTTCCGCGCGCCGCGCTGGTGGCGGACAAGATCGCCGAGTTCGCGGACTTCTTCTCGTTCGGCACCAACGACCTGACCCAGACCGCCATCGGCATCTCGCGTGACGACGCCGAGAACGGCTTCCTCACCACCTACGTGATGGAGCGCGTGCTGGAGCGCAACCCCTTCGAGACGATCGACGTCGAGGGCGTGGGCCAACTCGTCCAGATGGGCGTCGAGAAGGGCCGCTCGGTGAAGCCGAAGCTCAAGACCGGTGTCTGCGGTGAGCACGGTGGGGATCCGGACTCGATCGAGTTCTTCAACTCCGTCGGCCTGGACTACGTGAGCTGCTCGCCGTTCCGGGTGCCGATCGCGCGGTTCGCGGCGGCGAAGGCGGTGCTGAAGCAGCGCTGAGCGCAACTGGATGATGGGGCGGTCGGCAGCAGTGTGCTGCCGACCGCCCCTCGTTTCGCTCCCTGAGGAGGGCCGCCCGCGGAGCGGCGTGGTGCGTCCCCATCGTTCCCTGAGGAGGCGCGCCGCCGAAGGCGCGGGTGCCGTCTCGAAGGGTTGTGACTACCACCTTCACGCAGTTCTCGTGGTCGGATGCGGGGAGCCGTGAGTCGAGGCCCGGGCGGCCGTTGTCCAGGGTCCCGTGTCGGCTGCTGGTCTGGTTGGTGGTTGGGTTGTTGAGGCCGCCCGGGCCTCGCCTCCCGTCTCCCCGCACTCGTTCTCCTGTGGCGTTGCCTGGTCCCGGGTGCGGGCCGGCAGGGCGGCGTTGGGGTCGGGTCTGCTCGGGCGGGATGCCGGTTGGGTGGTCGTCGGGTTGGGCACCGCGACGCGGCGCCGCCCTGACGTCCTCCACCCTTGCTCTCGGGAGCGGGATGCTCTGTGATCGAACATGGCCGCCCGACTTGACACGGCATAGAAGCGTCGGGGAGCGGCCCGGCTCAACCCGCGGGGAGCGGCCCGGCTCACCGCACTGGAGTTCCCTGACACGCCCAACCGGACTTGTCGTCAAGCCAGCCAGCGGAGCTGGGCCCTCCCCCTGATCCGCTCGTACGCGGAACCAGGGCCGGGCCAGGGGCGTCACCAGGTGGCGTGTGGACCTCCGATCCAGGACAATCATGAGGTAGCAACGCCTTTGAAGGAGCGCCATGTCCGACCAGCCCGGATTCCGCCAGCCCGATCCGCAGGAGTCGCCCACCTACCCCGGGTCGGCAGACCCGTACGCGCAGCCCCTGGAGCAGAGCGGCCAGACCGAGCGGATGCCCATCTACCCGCCGAGCTCCCCGGATCCCTACGCGCAGCCCACCTATGGCGAGCTGCCGCGCGACGGCGGGTCCGCGACGGGCTACGCGCAGCCGGCCTACGGCGATCCGGCCCAGCCCTCCTACGGCGCCGACTACGGCCAGACCCCCTACGGCCAGGCGCCGTACGGCCAGGGAATCCCGCCGTCTTACGGCGTGGCGCCCTACGGCCAGCAGGCCTACGGCCAGCAGCCCGGCTACGGCTACGGCTACCCGGAACACCCTCAGGCCACCACCATCCTGGTGCTCGGCATCCTGGGCTTCTTCGTGCCCATCGTGCCGTTCGTCGCCTGGTACATGGGCGGCCAGATCAAGAGGCAGATCGAGTCCGGCGCGCCGTATCAGTGGGACGGAACCCTGAAGATCGGCTATCTGATCGGCAAGATCCTGGGCATCATCCAGATCGCCTCGGTGGTCCTCACCATCGTCTGGTTGGTCTTCATGTTCGGGCTCTTCGCCACCACCGGCTTCTAGCATCGCCCAGGCGCCCCTACACGCCTGAGACCCCCACGGGGTCGGGAGACGAAGGAGGCGGGCCGACCTGATGGTCGACCCGCCCCCTTCGTCGGTTTCTGAAGGTCAGTCGTCGCCCTCGTCGACGACGACCTCCGGCGTGCGCACGAGGTGCACGATCGAGGCGGCGAGCCCGCCCCACAGGGTGAGCATTGCGATGATCATCATGATCAGTGCGGTGGTGGTCATTTCGCCATGATCTCCTCGTACCTGGCGTCGAGAGCATCCTCGTCGACGTGAGTGATGGTGGAACGCTTCCACGGCGTGAACGCCAGCGCCGCGGCCACGACGATCAGCAACGCAGACATGCCCCAGCCGAAGAAGCCCAGCATGCCCAGCGGGTAGTCACCGTAGGGCGCGGTGACCTTGGTGATTACCTCATTGACCAGGATGTATCCCAGGACAATGGGCACCACAACGCCCACCAGGACCAGCCAGAGCCGGCCGAAGCGGATGCTCGAGACGCGGTCCACGTGGCGCTGCAGCAGCGGCAGCTTGCGTAGCACCCAGGCCACCACGACCACCATCGAGAAGGCTCCGGCGAGGATGCCGAACTTGTTGATGAACTCGTCCGTGATGTCCAGGAAGTAGAGCCCCGTCGTCGTGGGGAGGAGCAGCATCGAGACCAGTGCCATCGGCACGCTGACGGCCAGCGTGGCCTTGAGTCGGCCCAGGCCGAGCTTGTCCTGGATAGCCGCGACCACGACCTCCACGATGGAGATCATCGAGGTGAACCCGGCGAACACCAGCGAGGCGAAGAACAGTACGCCGAGTAGAGGTCCGAAGGACGTCGAAGACACGATGCTGGGGAAGGCGATGAACGCGAGCCCGATGCCGCCGGCCGCGACCTCTTCCATCGGCTGGCCCGTGGCCTGCATGAGGAAGCCGAGCGCCGCGAACACGCCGATGCCGGCGAGCAGCTCGAAGCCCGAGTTGGCGAACGCCACCACGAGCCCGGACCCGCTGAGGTTGGTGCGGCGCCTCAGGTAGGACGAGTAGGTGATCATGATGCCGAAGCCGACAGACAGCGAGAAGAAGATCTGGCCGTAGGCGGCGGCCCACACCCCTGGGTCTCCCAAGGCGGCCCAGTTCGGGGTGAAGAAGGCGTTGAGGCCATCCATCGCGCCCGGCAGGGTGACAGCCTGGATGACCAGGACGAGGAACATGACCACAAGCAGCGGAATCATGATCACGTTGGCGCGGGCGATGCCCCGCTTGACCCCGAGCGCGATGACCGCGATGACCAGGATCCACACCGCAGCCATCGGGATAGCGACCTGAGGCACGAAGTCGAAGCCGACGCTCGGCGTCTCCGCCACCTGCAGGAACTCGCCCATCAGGAAGCCGCCCGGATCGTCGCCCCAGGCCTCGGTGAAGCTGAAGAAGAAGTACATCGCGGCCCAGGCCAGGATGGCGGCGTAGTAGACGGCGATGACGAAGCACACCAGCACCTGCCACCAGCCGAACACCTCGGTCCACTTCTTCCCGGCGCGACGGAGAGCAAGCGGGGGAGCGGAGCGGTAGCGATGCCCCAGCGCGTAGTCGAAGAAGAGCAGCGGAATGCCTGCGGTCAACAGAGCGACCAGGTAGGGGATGACGAACGCGCCGCCGCCGTTGGTGTAGGCGACATACGGGAAACGCCAGATGTTGCCCAGGCCGACGGCGGAGCCGATGGCGGCGAGGATGAACACGTTTCGTGAGTGGAAGACCTCACGGTTCGCGGTCTTGGGTTCGGACATGTGCCCTCCCTTCAGGGAGTGGGGGTGTGCTGACCCGCGTAGCGTATTCCACGCAACCCGCCGCATGCGGGCGGGTGGGGATTTGGTCCGTCGTGTCGCGCGAGCCCCCCGTCTGCTGGAGCAGGAGTCTCAGGCGGCGGATCTGGTGTCGACTACGCCACCAGATCCGCCTCTCAGTCGTCGGGGCCAGGCTGCACCTCGCCCATCGGGGCCGGCTCCACCCCACTCGGAGGGGCTCATCGGACGAAGACCGGCTGGTCCTTCGTGGAGCGGGCCTCATCGTAGGCGTAGCCGTCGCCGTCGAAGTCCGCGAGCTTCCCGGGCGTGCGCACCCGGCCACGGATCATCCAGCCGGCCATGGTGCCGCGGGCCCGCTTGGCGTGGAAGCTGACCACCCGAGGCTTCCCGTGCGGGTCCCGGTCCTCGAAGCGCGGGCTGATGATGCGGGCACCGAGGCGCTCGGGCCGCACCGATGCGAAGTACTCCTGCGAGGCCAGGTTGATCAGGACGTCGGCGCCGGGCGACTCGTCGAGGTCGCGACGCAGCAGGTCGGTGACCTGATCGCCCCACCAGTCATACAGAGAAAGGCCCCGCCCCGTTTCCAGGCGGGTCCCCATCTCGAGCCGGTGCGGCTGGATCAGGTCCAGCGGGCGCAGGAGACCGTATAGGCCGGACAGGACGCGCAGCGTCTTCTGGGCCTCGGTGAAGTCCCGCTCGTCCAGGGTCCGCGCAGCCAGGCCCTGGTACACGTCACCGTTGAAGGCCAGCACCGCCGGCCGGGCGCTACGGGGTGTGTGGTCGGCTGTGAACTCCGCGTATCGGGTGGCGTTGAGGTGGGCCAGGTCGTCGGAGATGTGCATGAGCGCCGCAATGTCCGACGGGGACTTCTCGCGCATGATCTCGATGAGCTCGCTGGCTTCGCCGAGCAGCCTGGGCTCGGACCGCTTCCTCGTGGGCAGCGGAGACTCGAAGTCCAGCGACTTGGCCGGCGACAGCACGGTGAGCATGGCAGCGAGTCTAACGCCCCCTCAGCAGCCGTCGGTCAGCTCGACCCCGGGCACCAGCGCATCCCACTCCTCCTGTGACACGCGGGACCCGAACCGGCCGCACAGGTCCTCGACGGCGGCCTTCGGGTCGTCGGGCCAGGCGACGGCGCGGCCCCCGTTGAGCGCCATCACGAAGTGGCCGTCGACCCACGCCGCCCCGGTGAGGTTGGTGGCCTCCGGCCTCAGCGACAGCTCGAGGCGCGCCGAGCCGTCATCGATGCGCCACACCCAGAGCCGCCCCGCCCGGGTGGCGGCGTACAGCAGGTCGCCGCCGCGTCCGAAGCCCACCTGCGTCAACTCGGACTGCGCCTGGTTCAGCTCGTGCAGGACCTGCGGAGCCTCAGGCGTGGAGACATCGAAGACGGTGATCCGCCCCGCGGTGTCGCCGACGGCGAGGGTGCCTCGAGCCGAGAATGCGTAGTCGATGGGAATGGCGTCGTCCGCCAACGTCAGGGTGGCGGCCTCCTCCGGGCCGTTGTCGGTGAGCCGCCACAGGACGGCCGACTTGCCGTCGACGTGCATGGCCACGAACGTGCTCTCGTCGGGTGTGAACCCCGACCCGCCGGGCCAGGTGTCTTCCAGGACGCTGACGAGCGCCCAGCCGTCGCCGTCGCGTTCGAAGAGGTGGTAGCCGGGCTCGCCGCGGTAGCCGAGCGCCAGATAGCGCCCGGACGCGGAGACCTCGACATCCGCCAGACCGCCCTGACCGGGCATGCGGTGCGCCGCCGCGAACCCGTCCTCGGTCCGTTCGAGGGTGACCAGCGTGCCGCCCTCGGTGAGATTAACCAGCACGGAGGCATCCTCGCTCAGGATGGCGAAGCCGTTGTAGGTGTCTCCGTCGGCCGGAGCCTCGACGGGGAGCTCCACCCAGGCGTCGTCGTCGCGTCCCAGCACCAGCCCGCCGGAGGAGGAGCCCAGCATCACGGCGTCGGCGCCGCCATACACACCGAAGAAGCGGCCCTCCGCCAGCTGCAGGACCCTCGGGTCCTCAGCCGTGGGCCAGGCGGTCACCGCGCCGCCCGTCGCGCCCGCGAGCAGGACATCGCCGCGCGCACCCAGGCTGGTCACGACCGTCGGCTCGGGGAAACTGCGCACCAACTCCCACCCGGGGAGGTACTCACGCAGCTCCCCGAAGGCCCCTCCGACCAGGAGCCGGTCCCCGAGGTGCCGGACTGCGTTGGCTGAGGCCTCGAACTCGACCGAGTCGATCAGGGAGGGGCCGGCGGGCGGCGTGGCGAAGCGGTAGCCGAACCCCTGCGTGGTCCCAGCAAGCACCTCGCTGCCGTCCGGAGAGGCGTTCATCGAGATCACGGTGCCGGCGACGGCCAGATCGGCCTGCCGCGTGCCGTCGACGCCGAACACCGTCACGGTGTCGCTCACGCCACCGACGAAGACGGTCTCGGGCGTCATCGCCAACCCCGTCACCGCCATCGGCTCGTCGAGGCTGAGATCGGGCAACGGCACCGGGGCATCCGGGTCCGTGAGGTCCACACGGCGCACGTCACCCTCGAGGGTGCCGACGGCGACCGTTGGACCGGACCACGCAGCGCTGTACGCGACGGTGTCGTCTCCCAACTCCAGGAGCCTGGTGGGTTCACCGGTGACGTCCCACACTGCAGCGGTCTGCTGGCCCCCGACCAGGACCAGGG
This sequence comes from Tessaracoccus sp. MC1679, assembly GCF_014164775.1. Taxonomy (GTDB): domain Bacteria; phylum Actinomycetota; class Actinomycetes; order Propionibacteriales; family Propionibacteriaceae; genus Arachnia. The sequence continues at coordinate 590,484 of NZ_JACJGB010000001.1, read as the reverse complement.
CGCGCCCCGCCACGGTCGCGCCCTCGAGGACGAACAGCTGGCCGCCGCCGCTGTCGAACGTCTCGGCCTCGCCCGTGATCGAGCCGCCGCGCCACAGCGTCACGCTCCCGGAGCTGTCAGCGCGTAGCGTCACATCCGCCCCGTCGACGTGGGACACCATGGTGGTCCCACTCGGCCCGACGGACCGCGTCGACAGTGGGGTGCCGGCTGACTTGAGCACCGCCGAGCGACTTTCCACGCTCTCGTCGAGTGCCAGGGAGGCCACGCTCAACTGCGCCGCGCGGTTGGGGGCGGACGGCCGGATCTCGTCGGCGATGAGCGCCAGCTGCCGCGCCTGCGCGGATCGTTCCGAGGCCTGTGCGGCCTGGCGCAGGCTGGAGGACTGCAGGCCGGCCCCCACCGCCACGACGAGCATCGCGATGGCGATCGCGGCGGCGGCGACGGCGAGTTGCTGCCGTCGGCGCAGCGTGCGGATCGTGTCCGCCTGCGCGCGCTGCTGGGCGTCTGCCAGATCGAGGCTGGCGGTGATGAAGCTGTTCTCCCGGGCAGACAGAAGCGGGGCGCCCGCCTGCCTGGCCCACGTGCTCCACAGCTCGGCCTCCACCGGCATCAGAGCGTCGTCCTGCCTGCCGCCCTCCTCCCACACCTGGGCCGCCATCTGGATGCGGCGCGCGATGAGCAGGGACGTCCGCTCCTCGTCGATCCAGCCGCGGAGGCGCTGCCAACTGTTCAGCAGGGCATCGTGGGACACCGCGACACTGCCGCCGTACAGGGTGAACAGGCGCGACCCGAGGAAGGCGTCGACGATCGGCGACATCTCCTCGGAGAGGTCCTCCAGCGGCAGCCTGCCGCGGAGCACACGGTCGCCGTCGAGCTGGATCAGGGCGAGCAGGAGCCTCCGGGCCAGCGGCTTCTGCTGCTCGGTGAGGCCGGCGTGGACCGCCTCGGCCTCCTCATCGAGCGCCGACCACAGCCCGCCCATGGCGAGGTAGTGCGTGGGGGTGAGGGTGGCGCCGTGCGCCGCGGCCCAGCAGCGCCGCATTGCGCTGGACAGGAGCGGCAGCGCGGTGCCGGGTGCGGGTTCCCCGTAGAGCCGCAGGTCACGCAGGATGAGCCGGACCAGGTCAGGCGCGACGGTCCGGCCGTGCCGGCGGGCGGGCTCCTCGATGATGCGGGTGTACTCGGCCGTGCTGAGCGGCCCGACGAGGATCGGCGCCGCGAGCGAGGCCGCGAGCCGCTCGTCGCGCATGGCGAACCCGAACGCGTCGGCGGTGATCGCCACCACCGACGTCACGCGAGGCGGCAGCCCGGTCAGGGCGTCGAAGAACGCGGCGCGCTCGGCGGCGGGGAGTGCAGCGGCCTCCTCCACCTGATCCACCACGAGCAGCACCCGGCCCGGCGGGAGCGTCAGCGTGTGAAGGTCGGCCACCCGCACGGCAACGGGCGTGAACGCAGCCAGCGGCCCATCCGGGGCGCAGGCGGTGCCGATGAGGCCCGCGGCGAGCAGCGATGATTTTCCGGCGCCGGAGTCTCCCAGCACGACGACGGGGCGGGGCGCGTCGTCACGCAGGCAGGCCTCGACCAGAGCCTGGTAGGCGCGCTCCCTGCCCACATAGACGGCGCTCTCCTGCGCCGTGTAGCTGCGCAGGCCCACGAAGGGGGACGCCTCGACGACGGGGGCGGACCTGGCGGATGCCACCGCCCGCTGCCAGGCCTCGCGCTCCTCCGGCGAGGTCACCAGCCCCAGTGCCTCGAGCAGGTCGAGGAAGTTGGAGGTGAGCGCCGGTGTTGGCAGCCTTCCCTCGAACCAGCCCTGGGCAGTCGACGGCGGCACCTTCGCCAGCGACGCCGCTCGGCGGATCGAGAGGTTGGTGGCGTGTCGCGCCGCGCCGATGTGCTCGGCGAGGGCCTCGCGGCTCAGTGGTGGCTGCATGGCGGCACGATACTTGCCCCGTCCCCCCGCGGATTCGGCGGGTCGTCCCGCCTGGACGGGCCCCGCGACACGTGGGCCTGACAACGGGTTTGTGTAACCGGTGCACTCTCGTACAGCTGGTGGTTCGTCCACGCGGGGGGTTGGTGCCTAGTCTCGGAGATGTCGGCGATCCCCGCCCCGGGGGGATGCGAGGCTGTGGCCTCGCATCGGGGAGGGTGTCCCCCGGGGGGGGAGGGCACCAACGAGGCCGCAGACGAACCGAGACCCTCGGATCCAGCACACAGGTGCCGGATCCGAGGGTCTCGTCAGTCGTGGGGGTCAGGCGTCCAGCGAGTTGGTCGAGATGCCCGGCCGGCCTTCGTGGATGATCTTGCCAGGGTTCAGGTTGTGCCCCGGGTCCACGCCGTCGAACAGTGCACGCTGGATGGATACGCCGGCCGGAGAGATGTCCTGATCCATCCAGGGGCTGTGCTCCTCGCCCACGCCGTGGTGGTGCGACACCGTGCCGTGATTGTCCATGAACGACTGCTGCAGCACGCGCTTGGCCACGTCGTAGGTGACCATGGCGTTGTCCGACTTGTCGGCGATGGCGAACGTGAAATACTGGCACGCTCCCGAATGGTAGGAGTGGCTGAGGTGGCAGAACACCACGCCGCGCACCCCGATCTCCGCCATCGCCTTGTGGAACGCCGCGACCGTGTTGGTGTGGATCTGCTCCACATAGGCCCACGGCGTAGTGGTCTCGGACACGTCGGCCACCAGGCCGCGGTCCAGCATGAAATCCCGGATGTAGGGGGTGTCGTACTTCTTCTGGTCGTATAGCGAGCCGGGGCCCTTGCCGACGCCGATCCCGCCGTGATTGCGCACGATCTTGGCCACGAGGCCCTTCTCGTAGCGCACGTGCGTGGGGGATCCCTCGTAGCCCACGAAGCTCATGGCGATCTTCTCCAGATCCCAGCCCTTCTGGAGCATGATCCGCTGGATGGCCTTGCTGCTGAGCGAGCCCAGCCGGCTGGACTTCTTCCCGTTGGCCATGATGTATTGCGTCTCAACGGCGTCAGAGACGCGGGCCATCATCACCGAGGCGTCAGACTCGACGATCTCCTGGCAGGCCCGCAGGCCGTCCTCGTACGTGGCGAAGAAGTAGGCCTGCAGCTCCCGCACCTCCGGGATGCGGTGCACGTTGACCCACGCCGACGTGATGATCCCCAGGCGGCCCTCAGACCCCAGCACCATCTCCCGCACGCTCGGACCCGACGACGACGACGGAAGCGGCCGGAGCGTCAGCACCTGGCCGGGCATGACCATGGTGAGACCGCGGCAGATGTCAGCGATGTCACCGTACTTGTCCGACTGCATGCCCGAGGACCGGGTGGCGATCCAGCCGCCCAGCGTGGACCACACGAACGAGTCCGGGTGGTGCCCCATCGTCCAGCCCCGTGCCTTCAGCTGATCCTCCATGTCCGGCCCGAAGACGCCCGCCTCGATGTGAGCGAGCCCGGAGACCTCGTCGATCTCCAGTACCCTGCTCATCCGGCCGAGGTTCACCGACAGCACCTGGCGCGTCTCACCGGGTTGCGCCTCCAGGGCGGCGACGATGTTGGACCCACCGCCGAACGGGATGAGCACCGCGTCGGCCGCGACAGCCGCGTCGACGAGCAGCTCCACCTCGCGCTGCGTTCCGGGGTAGAGCACCGCGTCCGGGATGCGTCCCAGCAGGCCGCTGCGGACGCGCAGGAGGTCACGGACACCCTTGCCGAAGGCGTGAACGACGCGGGTCTCGTCGTCGGTCTGCACGAAGCCCTCGCCGATGATCCCGGCGAGCTCGGCCCTCAGCGTGTCCGAGAGACGGCTGGCGGGCACCTCGAGGGAGGAGAACGGAGGGATGGGCTCGACGGGGGCCGTGATGTCCACGCCCACCATCTTCATCACGAAGGGCGGGAACTTCGGCTTGTCCTCGTAGCGGTAGGCCTTGCCTTCCTCACCCCAACCCCACCACTTCTGCTGCTTGACGCCGTCGATCATCGATCCTCCTGCTTATGTGCCTGTTCCTTGGCATCCTCAACCAAGGCGGCGATGTGGGACTTCTGGGCCAGCTCGATGGCCTCGGTGCGGGCATACTCGGCGAGGGTCTTCTTGCCGTAGGCGCGGGCCGTGGTGTCGTGGAGCTGGAGCACCTGGCGGCGCATCCGTTCGTTGAACTCGTGGGCGATCTCGCCCGGGTACGGGGTCATGGGGCGGCCGAACACCACGTGCACCTCAGGCCGGCCCTTCGGGAGGTGTTTCTGCCGCGAAGGCCACGCGTCGAACGCTCCGACGAGGGCCACGGGCAGTGCGGGCACCCCCCTGGAGATGCACAGCGACGCAACGCCCGGGACGAAGGGCGCCATCGCCCCGGTGCGGGAGCGGGTGCCCTCCGGGAACAGCAGGATCGGCACCCCGTCGTCGAGAAGCTGCGCCGACATGCCGCGCTTGCCCTTGCCGCCCTTGCCGCGGTCGATCGCGAAGGCGTTCATGAACAGCGACATCGACATCGACTTCATCCAGTTGTCGAAGAAGAAGTCGCCGGCCGCGCCAGTGGCGACGAACTTCGACAGCCGGGTGGGCAGCGAGCACAGGATGAGCGGGGCGTCCAGGTGCGAGGAGTGGTTGCCGAACACCACGAACGCGCCCTCCAACCCGTCCAGGTTGGACAACCCGTGCACGTGGATCTTCAGGATCCGCAGCAGCGCCGGTTTGAGGAGCAGCATCTGGGCCGTCTGGCGCGTGGTGGCCTGAACCTTCGAGGTGTACCTGGTATTGGCCGGATCGACGTCCTTGGCCACGTCAGTGCTTCTTCCGCGACGCGCTCAGCTTGTGGGAGAACCAGCGGGTGAACGACCGCGGGCCGTGGACGGCGATGAAGTTGGCCACCTTCCACTTCAGGGTGGGAACGGAGACGAAGCGCCCCTTCTCGGCGTCCGCGAGCGCCCCTCGCACCAGGGTCTCGGCGTCGATCCACACGATGCTGGGCAGGGACGTGGCCCGGATGCCGGCGCGCTGATGGAACTCGGTGCGCACCCACCCCGGGCAGAGCGCGGTGGACGTGACGCCGGTGCCGCTGAGCTCCAGCGCCAGGGCCTGCGAGTAGGTGGTGCACCAGGCCTTCACCGCCGAGTAGTTGCCGGTGAAGATGGTGCCCGCCGTCGATGAGACGTTGATGATCCGGCCGTGGCCGCGCGCGCGCATCGACCTCGCGGCGGCGCCGCCGAGGATCAGGACGGCCAGGCACATCACGTCGAGGGCCTTGGCGTGCATGTCGATGTCGTTCTTGTCCAGCAGCGTGGTGTGCAGGCCGAACCCCGCGTTGTTGACGAGCAGGTCGACGGGGCGGGCGGGATCCTCGAGACGCTCAGCCACGCGCAGCACATCGGCCCGGACGGCCAGGTCCGCGCTGATCACCTCCACGTCGACCCCGTGCTCCGCCTGCAACTCTGCGGCCACGGACTCAAGCCTGTCGGTGTCGCGGGCAACGAGGATCAGGTGCGTCCCGCGGCCGGCGAGTTCGCGCGCGAACGCGTGTCCGATGCCTGAAGTCCCGCCCGTGATCAGTGCTGAAGCCATGGGATTAAGGTACGCCACCCGGGAGGGTCGCCGCGATGCGTACGGCGCCCTGACGCGCCCGTTCGTTGTAGTCCGACAATCAAAGAGCCGGCTGGTTGTGGGGGTGCCACAACCAGCCGGCCCGCGCAGTCTGTCGACGGCGTCCCTGACTACTCGGCGGCCGCGGTGACCGCGACCGTCTCGCGGGCCATGGCCAGCTCCTCATTGGTGGGTACCACGAGGACGCGCACCTTGGACGCCGGGGTGGAGATCTCGCGGGGCTCCCTGGAGCGCACCAGGTTGGCGTGCACGTCCAACTCGAAGCCCAGACCCTTCAGCCGGTCGATGACGGGCCGCCGCACGTGCGCGGCGTTCTCGCCCACGCCGGCGGTGAACACCAGCGCGTCACATCCGCCGAGGATGGCGATGTAGGAGCCGATGTAGCTGACCAGCCGGTGCACGTAGACGTCCAGAGCGAGCCTGGCGCGCTCGTCGCCGGCCTCGATCTGGGCCGCGACATCGCGCATGTCGGTGTAGCCGCACATGCCGCCCATGCCGGACTGCTTGTTGAGCAGGTCGTCGACCTCGTCGATGGTCATCCCGTTGCGCACGAGGTAGGCGTGGAGGCCAGGATCAACATCTCCGGAGCGGGTGCCCATCACCAGGCCTTGCAGAGGGGTGAGACCCATGGACGTGTCCACCGCGACACCGCCGTCGACCGCCGAGATCGACGCCCCGTTGCCGAGATGGCACACGATGATCTTCGTCTCCTCCAGCGGGCGTCCGAGGAACTTCGCCGCCTCCTTGGACACGAAGCTGTGCGAGGTGCCGTGGAAGCCGTACTTCCGCACCCCCAGGCGCTGGGCGGTGTCGTAGTCGACGGCGTAGGTGTAGGCCGCCGGCGGGATGGTGGAGAAGAACGCGGTGTCAAAGATCGCCACGTGCGGCACACCAGGCAGGACCTCCTGCGCGCCGCGGATGCCGGCCACAGCAGGCGGGTTGTGCAGGGGAGCGAGGCCGGAGAGCTCCTCCAGCTGGGCCACCACGTCGTCGTCGATGAGGGTGGAGTGCACCAGCTTCGCCCCGCCGTGCACCACGCGATGACCGACGGCCGTCACGTGGTCGAGGCTGGGTCCGTGGTCCCGGAACATCGCCACCACGGCTGCCACTGCCTCCGTGTGGTTCGCGAACGGGCGCTCGTCGTGATATTCCGCCTCACCCACCTCGTGGGTGATGGTGGAGACGTCCTGCCCGATCCGCTGCACGATGCCGACGGCCTGAGGCACACCGATCGCGGGGTCGAGGTACTGGTACTTGATCGACGACGACCCGCAGTTGAGCAGGAGGATCGGCTGGGACATGACGCCCTTTCTTCGGGTTCAGACCGCCTGGGCCTGGATGGCTGTGATGGTGATGGTGGACACGATGTCGTCGACGAGGGCGCCGCGCGACAGGTCGTTGACGGGCTTGCGTAGACCCTGGAGCATCGGGCCGATGGCCACGGCACCGGAGGTGCGCTGGACGGCCTTGTAGGTGTTGTTGCCGGTGTTGAGGTCCGGGAAGATGAACACGGTGGCGCGGCCCGCGACCTCGGAGCCGGGCATCTTCTTCTTCGCCACCACCTCGTCGACGGCGGCGTCGAACTGGATGGGGCCCTCCACCTTCAGCTCGGGTGCCCGCTCCCGCACCAGGCGGGTGGCCTCGCGGACCTTGTCGACCTCCGCGCCGGAGCCCGAGTCGCCCGTCGAGTACGACAGCATGGCCACCCGGGGCTCGATGCCGAAGCTCTCCGCCGTCTTGGCCGACGAGATGGCGATGTCCGCCAGCTGCTCAGCGGTGGGATCCGGGTTGACGGCGCAGTCCGCGTAGACCAGGACGCGATCACTCATGCACATGAGGAACGACCCGGAGACCACCGAGACCCCAGGGGTGGTCTTGATGAACTCCAGCGATGGGCGGATCGTGTTGGCCGTGGTGTTGATGGCCCCCGAGACCATGCCGTCGGCCATGCCGAAGTGCACCATCATGGTGGCGAAGTAGGACAGATCCTTCAACGTCAGACGGGCCTTCTCGATGCTCACGCCCTTGTGGGAGCGAAGTCTGGCGTACTCGCCGGAGAACTTCTCCGCCAGCTCGGGATCCTCGGGGTTGACCACGGTGGCGTCGGCGAGGTTCAGGCCCAGCTCGGAGGCGCGACGGCTGATCTTCGCCGAATCCCCCAGCAGGATGATGTCCGCCACAGCCCGCTGCAGCACGACGGCCGCGGCCGTCAGCACCCGGTCGTCGGCGGACTCGGGCAGCACGATGCGCTGCTTGCGGGTGCGCGCCATCTGCATGATCTGGTGCTCGAACATGGTGGGCGTGCGGATCTCGGTTCGCGGCAGGTCGATGGCAGCCAGGAGCGCGGCCTCGTCGACATGCTGGGAGAACAGCGCGCGCGACACCTCGATCTTGCGCGGGGAACTCGTCGAGGTGCCCTGGACGCTCTGCAGCCGCACGGCGGTGGAGAACGTGTCGCGCTGGGTCACCGCGATGGGCAGATCGATCTCAGAGTCTGCGAAGAGCTTGGAGACCGACTCCGGCACCTCGAAGCCGCCGGTCAGGATCAGCGCCGCCAGCGGACCGTAGTCCGGGGAGCGGTGCGCCATCACCAGCCCAGGAAGCAGATCCAGGCGGTCCGCGGGCATGATGACGGTGGCCTCGCGCTTGAGGCGGGGGAGCAGGTTGGGCAGCGTCATGCCGGCCACGATGTTGTGCAGCGACTCGTGGGAGCGGAACTCCGGCTTGCCCAACCATTGGACGGCGTCCACGGCGTCGAACTGGGCGCCCACCAGTGGCGCGGTGAGGACCGGATCCTCGGGAAGCACGGAGATCGCCACGTCCCGCACCGCGCGGAGGGCCGCCCGCAGCGACTCTCCGTCCGCCTCGTCGACGTGGGTGACGATGATGCCGATCACGGTGTTGTGCTTGGCCTCGTACGCCTCGATGGCCGACTCGGCCAGGCGCGCCACCTGCTCGACGGTGCGGCCCAGGGCCTTGCACACGTACAGCACCGGGGCGTTGAGGTTGGCGGCGATCACGGCGTTGTGCCCCAACTCGGACGGGGTCTCGATGTCCTCGTAGTCGGAGCCGAGCACCACCACCGCGTCGTGCGCCGCGGCGAGGGTGCTGTACTTGGCGACGATGGTGTCGATTGCGTCGCCGGTGTTGGCCGCGTAGTCCTCGTAGGTGACGCCGACGGCGTCGTCGAATTTCTCCTTGACGCCCTTCTGTGAGAGGAGCGCTTCGGTGACCGGGTCCGACTCGGTGGAGTGCACGAGCGGGCGGAAGACGCCGATGGAACGCACTTGGCGGGCGAACAGGTCGATGAGGCCGAGGGCGATCGACGACTTGCTGACCTGCCGCTCCGATGAGGCAATGTAAACGCTTTTCGTCACGGGGACACCTTATCGCCCTTTCCGGGACACCCCGGCCCGTGATTCCATCGGGGAAGGAGTTGAGCATCCGCCCGTAGTTCGTTCGGGAGGGCGACGTCGCTGGCTCGGGCAGGCCCCTGGTGCGGTGAGCCGGGACCCGAGTCACGGGCGGCCGCTGTCCACAGAATGGGTGTGCGTGACGGTTGGGCTGTGGCCGGGGAGTGAGGCCGCCCGTGCCTCGTCTTCCGGCTCACCGCAGTCGTCCCGCTGTTGCCCTTCCGCACCCGGGTGCCGACCGGCAGGGCGGCATTGGCTTGGGTTGGTCCTTGGCGGCATGCCAGCCGAGCGAGCCTAGCGTTGGGCACCGCTGCGCAGTGCCGCCCTGCCGTTCCCCACCCTTGTGCGCGGTGCCGCCCTGCCGTGCGCAGTGCCGCCCTGCCGTTCCCCACCCTTGCGAGAAGGTCTTGAGTGAGCGCCGCGCGTCGAACGGCACGATCCTCTGAGGGTCAACTCATCCGCTGGCTGAGGAGTGAGGAGCGCAGCGACGAGCCTCGAAGCCTGTGCAACGTTCCTTGTCAGCTCCCCTTTGTGAGGCTTCGAGGCCGCTGCGCGGCACCTCAGCCAACGGTGGTGGTGGGGGGCGCCGCTCCCGCGTCGAAGCCCCCCGCACCCGGTTCGAGGACCCGCGCGAGGCCCGCTCGACCAGCGATGCCCTGGGCGAAGGACCTACTTGACCCGGATAAGCGAGGCCTCCTTGCCGGCCGGGTTGTCGTACGACACCGCCATCAGGCCCAACGGCTTGAGTGCCGAGAATGCCGCCGGATCCTTCGTCACAGGGACGCTCGCCTTGCCCCCCGCCGCGACCTCGACGTATCCGCCGTCGTTGAAGGGTTTCGCGGTCGCGTTGTACGTCGCCCTGCCCGGAAACTGGTCGAACGCGTCGCCGTTGAAGGACACGACGGTGTAGCTGAAGGCGCCCTCGATCCCCAGGTCGCCGGCGAAAACTGGCAGGAGCACCGTGCTGGAGTTGGTGGGCGATCCCGCAGCGAAGCCCGAAAAGGAGATCGCCTCAGTTTCGAGGTTGTAGATGAACACCCAGTTGTCCCCGTTGTGGTCGCCGGTGAGAATCGCCCCGGCGTCGTAGCTGAACAGCACCACGTCGTCGGCGCCGTCCCCGTCGGTGTCGATCGGGATGTCGAACTCGATGCTGGCGGCGTTGCTGTAGCGGTCGTGCGTCGAGACGGCGAACACCAGGAGGTCGTCCTCAGGGGCACCATCCAGGTCGACCCGTGGGACCCGGAACGACTGGACTCCTGCCGCCTGGAGGTCGAAACCGCCGCCGAGACGCTGGTCCTTGCGGTCCTCGAGCCCCCACGTGTACACGTCAGCGACACCGGCGGTGACGGCACCCATGTTGGACACCGCCAAGGTGGCCTGCGTCTGGGGGCCGTTGAGCGAGCCGCTCACAGTCGCCGAAACCTTGGTCGAGGGCCGCGGCACCAGGAGGGCGCCCACCCGCAGGGTGTCGGCGCTGCTGGTGAGCACCACGGTGCCGGAGACCTCGGCGAGGTTGGCCTGGGTGGCGCCGACTGAGCCGGGTACATCTGTGGCCTTCACCGCGAGGGTCACCCTCACCGTTGCGGTGCCGCCTGCCGGCACCGCGACACTCTTCCGGTTGAACGTGACCTTGGCGGGCAACGACTCGGCCGTCTTCTCGTAGCCGACGGTGTACGTGCGGGCGGAGGCACTCCGGTTGACGAGCGTGACCGTCCTGGTCGCGGTGAAGTCCCACGCCACCTCGGCGAAGCCGAAGCTGAGCGTGGACTCCCGGAAGGCGCCCCTGCCCTTCGCCGAGTCACCGTAGGCGAAGATCTCGGCGTTCACCAGGCCGGCCGGGTCGACGAGGCCTCCGCCGAGGGTCAGGCGGTAGCCCGCCACCTCGGCGGGATCCGCCGTCGAGACGAGTGCGGCCGAGACATCCTGACCGGACCAGTCCGGGTGGGCCTGCACACCCAGCGCCGCGACCCCCGCGACGTGCGGGGCCGCCATCGAGGTCCCCGAGAGGATGAGCGCGCCGGACCCGGTGCCTACGGCGGCCGAGGAGATGGACACGCCAGGGGCGGTGACGCTCGGCCTGAGCGCTGAGTCGCCCATCCGCGGCCCACCTGAGCTGAATGAGGCGTAGCGCTCGAATCCCGGATTGGCGAGGTCCTTCGCGGTCATGGACAGGGACTGGCCGTCGGCTCCAACCAGCAGAGGGCCGTCGCTGCTCGTCACGCCGAGGAACGGGATGGTGACGAGGAACTCCTCCGAGGGGCCACCGTTGACGTCGGGGACCTCGGTGATCGTCCCCTCGAACGGGGGAAGGGTGTCGCTGTCGTTGATCATGACGACGGCGTCGGCGCCTGCCTGTTGGCCGTACGCGGCGCGCGCCACGCGGGCGCAGTCTCCGCGGGTGGTCACCGCGATCTGGGGCGTGGACGCCGCCGCGCTGATGCCTGCGTCCGTGTAGTCGCTCACTGCGCAGCCGAGGGCCTCGTTCGCCGCCTCAGTGTCTGGATCGTCCGTCAGGACCACCACGTCATAGGGACCCACCGCGAGGTCGGCGTCGTTGGCGTTGATCGCATTGATGGTTTCGCCGCCCAGCGTGAGGTTCGCCCCAGGGAACGTCGCCGTCGAGTCGTTGGCCGCGACACTGATCACCCCGTTGCCTGCGCCCGGGGAACCGGCCAGATACGGGTTGGGGCCGGCGTTGCCCGCGGAGGCCACCACGACGATTCCCTTGGCGGCAGCGTTGCTGGCCGCGACCGAGGCCGGGTCGTCGGCGTTGCCGTAATCGGATCCGAGCGACATGTTGATGACGTCCATACCCGCCTCGACCGCCCAGTCGATGGCCTCGACCGTGAGGTCCGTTGAGCCCTGGCAGCCGAACACTTTCAGCGCGTAGAGGTCCACCTCTGGCGCCACGCCCGGCCCGACCCGGAAGGTGTTCCCGAACGTTGTGGCGTCATAGGGCCCGGTGTAGGGCATGCCGTCGTCGGTCACGCCGCCGCCACCGGTGGTACCGGCCACGTGGGTGCCGTGGCCGCTGCAGTCGATGGGGTTGGCGTCGGGCTTCGGTGTCGAGTTGGCTGGGTCGCTGGCGTTGTAGGAGTCGCCGACGAAGTCCCAGCCGCCCTTGACCCGCGGAGCGGCGTCGCCGATCCAGGCTCGGTTCGTCGTGTTGGTGGCGGACGCGGCCGCAAAGGCCTCCGGGGTCCCCGGGCCGCCGAAGGTGGCGTGGGTGTAGTCGATCCCGGTGTCGATGATCGCCACCTTGACGCCCGCGCCGGTGTACCCGTTGTCCTGCCACACCTGATCGACGCCCAGGTAGGGGACGGAGGTGAGGGTGGTGGGCTCGTGCGTCTGCACCCGCTGCACCGCCTTGACCCCGGGCAGCGCCTCCAATGCAGGGAGGTCCTTGCGCGCCACCGACACCTTGATGCCGTTGTAGGCGGACTGCACCTGGGAGCGGACCTGGGCCCCAAGCTTGCTGAGGGCGGGCTTCAGCTGGTCCTGCTCAGCCTTGCGTTGGGCCTTGAGTGAGTCGCGCTCCGCCTTGGTGAGGGGCCGGGTGGAGGCGGCGTCCACGACGGCGACGGGGTCCGACGCCAGTTCGACCATGACGGTCACCTTGGCCTCGCCGTCGGCGGAGACGGGCACGAAGTCTGAGGAGATCTGGCCGCCGTCCACGCGCTCGAACCGGTCCAGTGGGTCTTCCGGGGCCGCCTGCGCTGTCGCGGGGACTGCCAGGGCGAGCAGTGCGGTGAGGGCTACGGCGCCGACCTTCTTCATGCGTTCCGCCAAATCACTAGGGGAGATAGTGCTGGCCGTCACACTATGAGTGCTGTCTGAGCGAGTCAATGAACGAAAGTCGCGCGGTGGGTGAAGCGGAGGAGCATCCCGGGCGGGACAGTCCAGGACGGGCGCGGACTCGGGGGGGGGCGCATAGGCTCGGGACTCATGCGCCTCTCCGTCCTCGATCTTCTCCCCGTCCGCCGCGGCCAGAGCACCGGCCAGGCGCTCCGCGCGGGCAAGGCCCTGGTCGACGCGGCGGACCGCCTCGGCTACACCCGCTACTGGGTGGCGGAGCACCACAACGCGACCTCTGTGGCGTCCACGTCCCCCGCCGTCGAGCTCATGTACCTCGGGCAGGACACCTCCCGGATCCGGCTCGGCTCTGGCGGCGTGATGCTGCCCAACCACGCCCCGCTCGCGATCGCCGAGCAGTTCGCGCTGCTGGCTGCCGTCTACGGCGACAGGATCGATCTCGGCATCGGGCGCGCGCCCGGCACGGACCCCGTCACCTCAGCCGCGATCCGCGGCCGCCTCGGCGGCGGGCAGTTCGTCGACGCGGCGGGCCGGCCGATGGATCCTGTGCTGGAGTTCCCACGCAACGTCACCGACATCCTCGCCCTGCTCAGCCCCCAGGGCGCCGAGATCCGCCTCCGCCACGGTCAGACCTACACGCTGCGTGCCGCGCCCACCTTGGAGGCGGCACCTCAGGTGTGGCTGCTCGGTTCCAGCGACTACTCCGCTGAGCTCGCGGCCTCCCTCGGGCTTCCCTACGTGTTCGCGCACCATTTCTCCGGCCGCGGCACCCAACGCGCCCTCGACCTCTACCGCGGCGGCTTCCAGCCCGGCGGGCAAGAGCCCCGCCCGCGCACCTTCGTCAGCGTCAACGTGTGCGTGGCCGAAACCGCCGACGAGGCATGGGACCTCTCCGAGCCCCATCAGTACCTCATGGCCTCACTGACCACCCGCGGAGGCATGGACCCGCAGCCGCACGTCGGCGACGAGGTGCGAGCGTTGTTCACCGACGACCTCCGCGCCGCCGTCACGCCCGCCGTCGCCAGCTGGGCGGTGGGCGACGTGGCGCAGGTCCGCGACCAGCTGCTTGCCACCGCCGACGAGTTCGGGGTGGACGAGATCATGGTCCATCCAGTGGCGGGCGCCCGCGACGGCGACCCGGCCGACGCCTGGCCGGCCAAGCTCCGCGGCCTGGAGCTCCTGGCCGAGGCGCTGCTGTGAGCTGACCCGCTCAGCGGCTGCTCTCCGGGGGGCGGGTATATCCCGCCTGCTCGAGGTCCTCCGTGAGATGGTCCACCAGTAGCAGTTCGTCCTTGATCAGCCCGGCGCGGTAGGCGCCGCGCGCCACCAGGCTCGCGGACACAGGCGCGGTCAGCAGCTGCAGCACGATGACGAGCAGGCACAGACCCACTGCCCACCAGGTGCGCAGGCTGAGCGTGATACCCACCGTGACCGAGATCAACCCCAGCACCTGGGGTTTGGTGATGGCGTGCATCTTTCCCAGCACGTCGGGGAAGCGCACCAGCGAGACGGCGGCGCCGAAGCACAGCAGCGCGCCCGCCAGCACGAACAGCGACGCGATGAGGTCGAAGATCTCGTCTGTCATTGGGCCCCCTTCCGGTCTCGGTTGGCGCTGTAGTGGCGCCGGGTGGCCATCCGGTCGGCCACCATCCGCGCCACCGACACGGCGCTGGTGAAGCCCAGCATGGACAGCAACACCAGGATGAGCACCTCCGTGGAGCTGTCGGACCACACCGTCCACAACCCCAGCGATGCCACGACGACGGCCACGATCAGGTCCGCGGCCACGGAGCGGTCCAGCTGGGTGGGGCCCTCCGCGATCCGGTTTGCCCCGATGATCGCGGACACCGTGAGCACCACGGCCGCGACACTCAGGATCACGTCGGTGAGCACTTGAACCATGTCACTCCTCCATCCGGGGGGACGCGTTGACGGGGTGGGTGAGGCACGCGGCGTCGAAGGCGGCGATCTCCTCGTCGGAGCCGAAGGCGCGCACCACCCGCGACTCGACGGCCATGGCCAGGTGCTGCACCCTGTCGAGGGCCGCGTCGTCGACCAGCTCGAGGGCGTGCATGTACAGGCGGCGCGGCTCGCGGACCACCTCGATCACCACCGTCCCCGGCACCAGCGACAGGATCTCGGCCACCTGGACCTGGTACAGGTCGTCGTCGGTGTGGAGGTCCACGCGCACGATCCCGGCGTGGAGGTTCACCTCCCGCTGGAAGGCGAGGCGCAGCAGGCGGACCGACGAGACCACCAGGTCGTAGAGGAGGTGCCAGGTCAGCAGGGCGAAACCGACGGGGCGGAATCTGCCTTGCCAGAAGATCGGGGGCAGCGGGAACATCACGCCGATGACCCAGCCCAGCGCGATGCCCAGGAGCAGCACCAGCGGGGACGCGCTGCCCCACGCGAGGACCCAGACGCCTGCCATGCCGAACACCGACAGAGGCCGGAATCTCACCCGTTGGCGCCACGGGGTGGCGGACTTCATCATCGCAACCCCTCGGGGAGGACGGCGACGATGTACGACCCGTCGCGCAGCGCGGCGGCGGCGGCGTGCGTGTACTCGTACAGCGGGCCGGCGAAGGCTGTCAGCGCCAGGCCGAACGCCACCAGCGCCATCGTGGCGCCCACCTGGAGCGGCGGCATGGGCCGGGTGTCGTCGTCGATGAGCTCGTCCAGGTCCTCGTTGAGCCGCTCCGACTCCGCGCGGCGATGCTCGGCCGGGGTGACGCCCCAGAACGCCCGGTTCCACACCTTGGCCATGGCGATCAGGGTGAGGAGGCTGGTCACCACGCCGCCGGCCACCACCGCCCAGGCCAGCGCGCCGCCGTGGGCGGCCCCGGCCTGAAGCAGGCCGAGCTTGCCGATGAACCCCGAGAAGGGCGGGATCCCGGCCAGGTTCATGGCCGGGAGGAAGAACAGGACGGCCAGCAGCGGAGCCACCTTCAGGAGCCCGCCGAGGCCCTCCAGCGACGACGTGCCGCCGCGACGCTCGATGAGCCCGGTGACGAGGAACAGGGTGGCCTGGATGGTGATGTGGTGGGCCGTGTAGAAGATGGTGGCCGCCATCCCCGCGTCGCTGCCGAGCGAGATGCCGAAGATCATGAATCCGATGTGGCTGACGAGGGTGAAGGAGAGCATGCGCTTGATCTCCACCTGCGCGATGGCGCCCAGGATGCCGACCACCATCGTCAGCAGCGAGGCCACCATCAGGACGTCGTTGACCGGTGACGACGGGAACAGCAGCGTCTCGGTGCGGATGATGGCGTACACGCCCACCTTGGTGAGCAGGCCCGCGAAGACCGCGGTGACGGGCGCGGGCGCTGTGGGGTAGGAGTCCGGCAGCCAGGACCCGAGCGGGAACATCGCCGCCTTGACGGCGAAGGTGACGATCAGAAGCACCTCGAGCAGTAGCTGGACCGGCTCGCTGAGGTCCCGCAGACGCACCGCCAGATGTGCGAGGTTGACCGTGCCCGTGGCGGCGTAGACCGCCGAGATGGAGATGAGGAACAGCGATGAGCTGAGCAGGGAGACGATCACATAGGTGGTGCCGGCGCGGATGCGGTCCCCCGTGCCGCCCAGCGTGAGCAGCACGTAGGAGGCGAACAGCAGGATCTCGAATCCCACGAACAGGTTGAACAGATCCCCGGCCAGGAACGCGTTCGACACGCCGGCCATCAGCAGCAGGAAGGTGGGGTGGAAGATCGACACGGGGGTCTCGCGGCGCACCTCGTCGCTGTCCTGGCCGGTGGCGAAGAGGAGGACGCACAGGGCCACCACCGATGCCACGAACAGCATCAGGGAGCTCAGCCGGTCCGCCACCAACGCGATGCCGAGCGGCTCCGGCCAGTTCGCCAGCCACAAGGCGATCGGCCCCACCTGATGCGTGTGCCAGATCAGGATGCCGGCCACCACGACGATGCCGGAGAGGCTGAGCACCGAGACGATGCGCTGGGTGGCCGGGCGCCGCGGTAGCGCCAGGGCGACGGCGGCGCCGAAGATGGCCAGCAGCACCGGCACGGGGAGCAGGTTCTCCATCATTCGCTCACCACGTCCTCGCCGGTGTCGGAGAAGGTGGTGTCCTCGTAGGACTCGGAGGCCACATCCGCCTCGGCGAGCCGCCGGATGCGGGCGTCCTCGACATCGTCGGCCACCTCGTCGTGCCCGTGCAGCTGGAAGCTGCGGTAGGCGACGGTGAGCACGAACGCCGCGACCGCCATGGTGATGACGATGGCCGTGAGGACCATCGCCTGCGGCAGCGGGTCCGAGGTCTGATCAGGATCCGCCAGTCCGACGATGGGCGCGGCGCCCGGTTCTCCGGCGGCGACGATGAACAGGAGGTTCACGCCGTTGCTGGCCAGCAGGACGCCGAGCAGGATCCTGGTCAGGGAGCGCTCGAGCAACAGGTAGACGCCGGAGGCCACCAGGATGCCCGCGGTGACGGCCAGGACGAGGTTGGCTGTCATCGCAGCTCCTCCCCGCGTCGGGTGTGCCGGGTGTGGCGCGGGGAGTCGTCGTGCGCGTCCGGCCGGCCGCGGTCCTCGGCGGTTCCGCCGTGCCGCGCCGGAAGCGCGATGGTGGAGTCCGGGAGCGGCATGGGGGCCAGCTGGTCGCTGGCGTGCTGGTCGATTCCCGAGCCGAGGCTGCGGACCACGTCGAGCAGCATGCCCACCACCACGAGGTAGACGCCCAGGTCGAAGATCGTCGACGACACGAGGTGCACCTCACCGAAGAGGGGGAGCGCGCCCCACGGCGTGGAGAGCGCGTCCGGGCCCGGCACGTCCCAGTAGTACTCGTAGCTCTCCAGCACCTTGCCGCCGAAGAGCACCGGGACGACGGCGGTTCCCAGCAGCAGGAACAGGCCTCCGCCCAGTAGGCGGCCGGCGTCGAACGGGGCGGCCTCGTCGAGCTCGTGACGCCCCGCCGCCAGGTAGCGGATGATCAGGGCCATGCCCGCCACCATCCCTCCGGCGAAGCCGCCGCCGGGGGAGTTGTGGCCGGCCAGCAGGAGATAGACCGACAGGATGATCATCACGCCGAACAACAGCCGGGTGATCACCTCGAAGACCAGCGACCGGACCAGGGGGGACAGCGTCTGGCCCGCCCGCAGCCACACCCCCGGAGCGGTGTCCGACATGGGGGCGTCCTCGCGGTCCTCGAAGACCTCGTCGGTGCGCGTGACCGACCCCACGCGGGAGCGGAGGAAGATCAGCGAGGCGACGCCGGTGGCCGCGATGACCAGCACCGCGATCTCCCCGAGGGTGTCCCAGGCGCGCGTGTCGACCAGGGCGACGTTGACGATGTTCTTGCCGTAGCCGATCTGGTAGGCGGCCTCGTACCAGGCGTCGGACACCGGATCGGCCACCCGGGCGCCGGCTGCCACGATCGCCACCAGGGTCACCGTGGTCCCCACCGCGGCGGCTACAAGCACCCGCCACCACCGGGTGGAGCTGAGGGGCCGGTTGGTGAAGTAGCGGGGCAGTTTGCGCACCACCAGCACGAACACCACCAGCGTGACGGTTTCGACGAGGACCTGCGTGAGGGCCAGATCGGGGGCGCCTGCCATGGCGAACATCAGCGCCAACCCGTAGCCCGTGACGCCGACCAGGAGGACGCCGCGGATCCGGCCCCGCGATCCTGCGGCCAGGACGGCGGCGGTGATCATGACGGCCGCCACCAGCAGTTGTGCCCAGTGGTCGAAGACCCGGATCTCGGGCCAGAGGCGGACCCGGAGCAGCGCGTAGCTGGCCAGGGTCACCAGGGTGACGAGGATGGTGCCCAGGTAGATCGACAGCGATCCGCGCTGGGAGCGGGCCGTGACCTCGACCGACACCCGGTCCAGGTTGTGCATGGAGCGGTGGTAGAACTCCTCGGCCGTGGTGACCTGCGGGAACGTGGCCTGGATGCGGGCGATGCGCTCACGGAACACGAAGAGGGCAACACCGGCCACCAACGCGACGATCGACATGATCAGGGGCGGGGTGAAGCCGTGCCACAGCGCGAAGCCGTGGCTGGCCTTGCCGGTGGCGACGGTGCGGGCGTAGGGGTCAAGCAGATCAGTCAGCTGGGGGCCGAGGAACCCGCCGATCAGGGACAGCAGGCCCAGGAACATCGGCACGGCGGCGATCCCGACGGCGGGCCGGTGCCAGGACAGCTCCGGGGCGCCGTCCTTGGACGCGAACGCCCCCCACCACCAGCGCAGGGAGTACGCGGCGGTGAGCGCGGAGCCGAAGACCAGGGCGGCGGCCAGCGCGGCGGCGGCCAGTGGGGTCACCGCCTCGACGTCTCCGGAGACGAGGTACTCGATGGACTCGAAGGCGGCCTCCTTGGCGACGAACCCCACCAGCGGTGGCACCCCCGCCATGGACAGCACGGCCAGCCCGCCGAGGGCGGCCAGCCACGGCACGCGGTACCCCACGCCGTTGAGCTCCCGGAGGTCGCGGGTGCCGGCGGAGTGGTCGATGATGCCCACGCACATGAAGAGGGTGGACTTGAACAGGGCGTGCGCGATGACCATGCCGAGCCCGGCGAGGGCGGCCGCCTCGGTGCCGAGCCCCACCAGCAGCACCAGGAATCCGAGTTGGCTCACGGTGCCGTAGGCGAGGAGGAGCTTGAGATCCGTCTGGCGGAGGGCGCGCCAGCCGCCCAGGATCATGGTGATGATGCCCAGCAGCATGACGGTGGGCCGCCACCACGGCACCGACGCGAAGGCGGGCGCAAGCGCGGCCACCAGGTACACGCCGGCCTTCACCATGGCGGCGGCGTGCAGGTAGGCCGAGATGGGCGTCGGGGCAGCCATCGCGCCGGGCAGCCAGAAGTGGAACGGGACGAGGGCGGACTTGCTGAGCGCGCCCACCAGCATCAGCAGCGCGCCGACGGTGGCCAGCGTGCCCGTCGGCGGCTCCGCCAGAATCTCCTGCATGGACAGCGTGCCGGAGGTCTGCCAGAGCGCGACGATGCCCACGAGCATGGCCAGTCCGCCGGTGGTGGTGACGATCAGCGCGGTCTGGGCGGCGCCGCGGTTGGCCCGACGGGTGGGGTCGTGGGCGATGAGCAGGTAGGAGAAGATCGTGGTCAGCTCCCAGAAGATGTAGAGCACCACCAGGTTGTCCGCGGTGACCAGCCCCAGCATCGTGCCGGCGAAGATCGTCAGGATGGCCGCGGACCGGGCCACGGTCATGCCGTCGAAGTACCACCGGCTGTAGAGCAGGATCAGGGCGCCGATCCAGGTCACGATCATTGCGAGCACCCATTGGAGCAGCCCGATCCTGAGGGTGAGGTCCACGCCCAGCAGCGGGATCCACTGGTAGCTCACCAGGTATTCGCCGCCGGCCACGACGGTGGGGGCGAGGGTGGTGAGCCACACCGCCGCTGCCAGCGGGCCCAGCATCAGCACGAAGAAGGAGCGGGCCCCGAGCCATCGGACGAAGAGTGGTGCGAGCGCGCCGAGGACCGCGTGGGCGGCGATCAGCGCGAGAAGCACGCCAGAACTCCCATCTCCTTGGGTTCGTGGTGGCGGGGTCAGTCTATCGGGCGCACAAGGCCTCCGGTGATGCCGGAACATCGACACCGGCGAGGTTTATAGCCATCTGTGGGCCTGTATAAGTTCTTGATACATTGGGACATCAATCGATACACAGGGAGGTCGTCGTGGATCCAGTGTCGAATCCGTACTCACCCGGGGCGGGACGCCTTCCAGCGGCGCTGGTCGGGCGCGGGACGCAGCTCGAGGCCTGGGACGTCGCGCTCCGAAGAATCACTATCGGGAGGGACGCCCAGTCTGTTGTCCTATATGGGCTCCGCGGGGTGGGAAAGACGGTGCTGCTTACCCAGTTCGCCCGAATGGCCGGCGAACGGGGCTGGATCGTGGCCCAGATCGAGGCGAAATCTGGGAGGTCCGTGCGTGACATGGTGGGCGAGGCACTCCATGACGATCTCGTGGACCTGGCGAAGCCCGGTGTGGGCGCCAGGGTGTTGAAGGCATTAAAGACCGCCCTGAGTTTCAAAGCCTCGTACGACGTCACCGGCACGTGGAACTTCGGCGTCAACCTCAACGACAGCCCAGGCGGAGGCGCGGACACCGGGACGTTCGAGTCCGATCTGGGGAAGCTCCTTCGGGACCTCGGTGGCGCTGCGGAGGAACAGGGGGTTGGTGTGGCGGTTCTCGTCGATGAGGCTCAGGACCTTCCCGACGAGGAGCTGATCGCGTTGTGTTCCATCGTCCACGCAGCCAACCAGCGGCAGGATCGCCTCGTTCTCGCACTCGCCGGGTTGCCGAGTCTCCCACGCAAGCTCGCGGAGGCGAAGTCCTACGCCGAACGGCTCTTCAACTACCGGACAGTCGATGCGCTCGCCGATGACGACGCCGCTGCCGCACTGGTGACTCCCGCCGAAGCAGAGGGTGTGGGGTGGGAGGAGGCAGCCATGAACCACATTGTGGTGGCGGCGAGCGGCTACCCGTACTTCCTTCAGCAGTTCGGTCAGGACACGTGGAACGCGACGGAGCTGCCTCCGATCACCCTGCCAGACGCGAAGTTAGGGGTGGCGATCGGCCAACTCGCGCTCGACACGGGCTTCTTTCGGATCCGCTGGGATCGGGCCACCAGTGCAGAGAAGGAGTATCTGAAGGCCATGGCGGTGGATGGTGATGGTGGGAGCAGCTCCGGTGAGGTTGCCGCTCGCCTGCGCAAGAAGACCACCGCTCTCGGGCCCGTCCGGGCCAACCTCATCAACAAGGGTCTGATCTATTCGCCGGATCACGGGGTGGTGGCTTACACAGTTCCCGCCATGGCCGAGTTCGTGAGGCGGCAGGCGCTGTAGCCCGCCGTTGCGGCCAGACGTTTGGAGCGCGAGCCGTACCGATCCTAGAGGTGTCCGCGCAGCCAGGCGAGGTCGAGGGTCCGCTCGGGGATCCCGCCCGGGGTCTCGAGGACGGTGATCGTGTCGGCCTCCCGGACGAGCGAAGCCAGGGTGTCGCCGTCGATCAGCCCCTGCCCCAGGTTGGCGTGCCGGTCCGCGCCGCTGCCCGCCTCGTCGCGCGAGTCGTTGCAGTGCAGCACGTCCACCCGGCCGGTGATCGCGGTGATCCTCCCGAGGAGCCCGTCGAGCTCCAGACCCGCGGCGTGCGCATGGCAGGTGTCGAGGCAGAAGCCCACCCGGTCCGCGTTCGGCGAGCCCGAGAGTGCGTCCCACAGCCTGTCGATGGCCTCCAGGTGCCTGGCCATCGCGTTGCCGCCGCCGGCGGTGTTCTCGATGAAGATCGGCACCTCCAGCTCCAGCGCGTCCACACACTTGCGCCAGTTAACGAATCCGACAGCCGGGTCCTCGTTGGCGGTGACGTGGCCTCCGTGGACCACCACGCCGATGGCGCCTATGGCGGCGGCCTCCGTGACCGTCTGCTGCAGCAGCTTGCGCGAGGGGATGCGGATCCGGTTGTTGGTGGAGGCCACATTGAGGGCGTAGGGGGCGTGCACGACAATGCCGACGCCGGCGGCCTCCGCGGCGGACTTCAGAGCAGCGGCCCCGCCGTCGACCAGGGTGGCCGGCTTCTTCCAGCTCTGCGGGTCGCCCAGGAAGATCTGGACCACGTCCACGCCGAGCGCGGCGGCCTCGGCCAGCGGATCCGTGGAGTCGACGTGGGCGCCAAGTCGCAGAGTCATGCGCCCAACCCTATCCGCGGGGCTGGAAGAAGATGGTGGCCAGCACCCGGGCGCCCAGGGTGAAGGCGAGGAACAGGCAGGTCACCCCGAGGAACACCCAGAGCGGCACCGTCGGCAGCATCAACGGCCCGCCGTCGCGGGTGAGGAGGAAGAGGCCGCCGAGGCCGAGCACGCTGGCGATCAGGGTGAGGTTGAGCTGTTGACCGATCCCCGCCAGGAACCGTCGTTCGTCGGGGTCGGCGAAGCCGCGCACGTTCACCTGCAGCGTGCCGTCCTCCAGGTGTTCGGCGATGCGGGACAACCGCCTCGGCATGCGAGCCAGCAAGGGGAGCAGCGCAGCCAGCTGGTGCGAGGCCTGCTCGCGCATCTTCTCCGGGCTCGCCAACTCGTGGGCGAGTTCGGCGCCCTTGGCGCGGGCGACGGAGACCAGGTCGATCCGGGGATCGAGGAGCCGGAGGGTGCCGTCCAGGGTGCCGAGGGTGCGGAATACCGCGGCCAGCTGCGGCGGGACCCTGAATCCGTGCCGCACCACCAGGTCCAGCAGTTCGGCGAACATCGCCGCCGCCCCGCCCGGAGCCGAGTCGCCGCTGAAACGCATGACGAGTCCTCCGATGTCGCGCTCGAGCGCGCGATCGTCGAGCCCGGGCGGGCGATCCATGAGATCGAGGACCGCGTCCGTCGCCACGAGGGAGTCCTGCCGCTCCACGGCGTACATCAACATCGCGAGCGCGGACCTTGCAGGGCGGTCGAGTCGTCCCACGGAACCGAAGTCGAGCAGGGCCAGCTCGCCGTCGTCGGTGAGGACCACATTCCCAGGGTGGAGGTCGGCGTGGAACACGCCGGTGACGAAGACCTGGTGCACGATGCCGGCGACAAGCTCCTCCGCGAGCGCACGGCGCCGCTCGCTGGGCAATGAAGCTAGCGCGTCCCCAGCCGTGGACAACGGATCGCCGGAAAGCCTCTCCATCACGATGACGCGTTCGGACGACAGCTCGTCGAAGGCCTGCGGGACGATCAGGGTGCCGGAGGCGGCCACGCCGCGCATGTTGGCCACCTCCACCCGGTAGTCCAGTTCTTCGTGCAGCGAGGCCGCGAAGCCTTCCGCCAGTCCCACGGCGCCGATCTGTCGCGCCCACACGGTCCGACGCTCCAGGCCATGGGCGAGCCGGAGCAGGATGTCCAGGTCCGCGGTCACCTGGCGTCGGGCACGAGGACGTTGGACCTTCACCACCACGTCTGTCCCGTCGGCCAGGCGCGCCGCGTGGATCTGAGCCACCGACGCTGCTGCGATCGGCTTCTCCTCCACGGTGTCGAACACCTCGGACAGGGGGCGGTCCAGGCCGGCCTCCAGCACCGGGCGGATGTCCGCCCACGGCTCGGCCTCCACCTGCGAGTGCAGTGTGGACAGCTCCCGGACGAAGGTGGGCGGCAGCAGGTCGGCCCGCGTGGCGAGCATCTGGCCGAACTTGACGAACGTGACCCCGGCGTCGGTGAGCGCCTTGCGAAGCGAGCGCGCCACCCGTGGCGAGCCGACGTCGGCCTTCGCCACGGGCCCGAGGTAGGCGGTCAGCCCGCGACGCAGCAGGATCCACCAGATCACCACATAGCGGCGTAGCCGACGGAGGGCGCCGGGAATACCCGTGATGACGGACGACAGGCTGGGGACGCGGCTCGTGGGGAGGATCACCTCGAGGACCGTGAGCACGATCATCTGGCCGGTGATGACGGATCCGGCCGCGACCACGGCGATGAGGAGCAGCGGGAGCGGGGGACTGTCCGCCGTGACGGCCAGGGAAGTGAGAAGATCGTCGCCGGTCTCCCAGGCTGTCGCGTTGGCCAGCGCGGCGATGATCAGCACGCGGCCCCATCCGACGGGCACGCCGAGCAGCCTCCGGGTGAGGTAGATGAGCACCAGGATGTTGATGAGGGCTCCGATGAAGACGTCCATGCCGTTCTCCTCCGCGTGTTGTCCCAGTCTCCCAGAGGACCTCGGTGGGAGCGGGCGCACGCCGAGGTCGAGTCGGATCCTGTCAAGCGGCCTCAAGGCCGCAGACCGCGTGGGTAGCCTGTGCTCAACAGGCCGTCAACGGGAGCTCACCATGCCTCAGATCAACCACGTCGTCACGCGTCTTCGCGCGGTCGTCGCGCAGCACGGGTCGCGTACCGCCACCCGCATCCGCGAGGGGGAGCGCTGGGTCACGCAGACGTACACGCAGTTCCAGGGCAAGGTCAACCGCGTCGCGCAGGGGCTGATCAACCTCGGCGTCGAGCCCGGCGGCCGTGTCGGGATCTTCCTCGCCAACCGGCCGGAATGGTCGGAGATCGACTTCGGGGCGGCCACCGCCCGCGCCGTCCCGGTGCCGTTGTACGCCACCTCCACTCCTGAGCAGATCAGCCACATCGCGGCCGATTCCGGACTCACGGTGATGTTCGTCGGCAATCAGAGCGAGTGTGAGCGCGTCCTGTCGGTGGCCGACGAACTGCCGGACCTGGCCCACGTCGTGATCCTCAAGCCCTACCCGGGGATGCCGGAGAACGTGACGAGCTACGCGGACTTCCTGGCCGAGCCAGACCACGGCGCCGTCGAGGCCCGCTTCGCCGAAGCCAGCGGCGACGACCTCGCCTCGATCATCTACACCTCGGGGACCACCGGCAACCCCAAGGGCGTGATGCTGCAGCACAGCGCCTTCGTGACGCAGAGCGACGCGTTGGACAGCTTCTTCAATATCCAGCCCGAGGACCACTCCTTGAGCTTCCTCCCGCTCTCACACGCGCTGGAGCGGGCGTGGACCTACGTGGTGCTGCTGCACGGGTCCATGAACACCTACGTGGAGAACGCGCGGACCGTGGCCGAGCAGATGGTGCTGGCGCAGCCCACGATGATGGTCAGCGTGCCGAAGCTGTTCGAGACGGTGTACGCCACTGCCCACGCGAAGGTTGAGTCGTCCGCGGCCAAGCGGCAGATCTTCGCCTGGGCGCTCAAGGTGGGCCGCCACAACCAGTACGCCTACCGCTCCGGCAGGCGCCCCAGCGCCCTGCTGCGCACCCAGCTGGCGCTGGCGGACAAGCTGGTGCTGGGCAACGTCCGCGCGGCTCTCGGCGGCCCCAAGACCGTCCTGGCCTGCGGCGGCGCGCCGTTGCGCCCGGAGATCGAGGAGTTCTTCTCCTCGGTGGGACTCCCCATCCAACAGGGCTACGGGCTGACGGAGACCTCGCCGCTGATCTCGTTCAACGCGCCGGACGACTTCAAGGCCGGCACCGTCGGCAAGGTGCTCCCTGGCGGCGAGCTGCGGATCGGGGACCTCGGCGAGATCCTCTACAAGGGCCCCAACGTGATGCTCGGCTACTGGAACGCCCCTGAGGCCACGGCCGAGGTGCTCATCGACGGGTGGCTGCACACCGGCGACGTCGGCTATGTGGACACCGAGGGGTTCCTCACCATCACGGATCGGCTGAAGGACATCATCGTCACCCTCGGCGGGAAGAATGTGGCCCCCCAGCCCATCGAGGGCCTCATCCTGTCGGACCCCCTCTTCGAGCACGCCGTGCTCCTCGGCGACAACCGCCCCTTCGTCACGCTGTTGGTGAAGCCGTCGCTGCCGCACGTGGAAGCCCTGGCCAAGACGCGCGCGTGGCCCGGCGAGGTGCACGACTGGCTCGCCAGCAACGAACTGCTCGAGGAGCTCAAGAAGAGGGTCGACGAGATGACGGCGAAGCTGCCCAGCCAGGAGCGGCCGAAGGACACGCAGGTACTCAACGAGGAGTTCACCATGGACAACGGCCTCCTCACGCCCACCCTGAAGGTGCGCCGCCGCGCGGTCGAGGCCCGGTTCAAGGCGCTCGTCGACGAGATGTACGCCCGGATGGAGGCCCGGCGCGCGCAGCCGTGACGAGGACGCACCGTCGCCCCTGGTGGGCCACCTGGCCGGGGGCGTTGACCATGGCGGCCGCTTCGCTGGCGATGGCGGCCTGGGGCATCGTCGCGCTGCTCGGCACGGCGCTGCTGCCGGACGACGGGGGCGTGGGCGTGGACTTCGAGGTCGCGGGGCAGGGGATGTTCACCCGTGGGGTGGCGCTGGCTGTGGGTGTCGCGGCGTTGGCGCTGCCGGTGCTGACTTGTCGCTGGGCCCGGAAGCGGTGGGCCGGGTACCTGCTGCTCGGGCTGGGGCTCAGCGCCGTCGTGGGCGCCGTCGGGCTGGTGATGTTCGGCATCCTGTGAGGCGGCTGACTTGGCTGCCCGACACGGAGGGAGCACCATATGCCCATGGGATTGCTTGACTTCCTCGGGAAGCGTTCGCCCGGCCTCTCCGTCGAGGAGACGCTGATGGCGCTCAGTAAGGGCGCGGTGCTCATCGACGTGCGCACCCAGGTGGAGTACGAGGCAGGCCACGCGCCGGGCGCGCGTCCGGTGGACCCGAAGGCCCTGCACGAGAACCCCCTGGATGCCATCCACGGCGACGACCCGCTCGCGGAGCGCGACGGTGCGGTGATCGTCATCTGCGACAACGGCCTGCGGTCCTCGATCGCGGCGGCCGAGCTGCGGTCCAAGGGGCTGCTGGCGGAGTCGGTCGCGGGCGGGCTCCGAGCCTGGGCGAAGGACGGCAACCCGGTGCTCCCCGGCCCCTACCGCCGACGGCGCTGAGGTGCGTCCCGTCTGGGTGGCGCCCTTCGTCGGCGGCGTGCTGGCCGGAGCGACGGCGTCCGCGCTGGCCACCCGTTGGCTCGAGGGGCGCCGCACCATCGACCGCCATGTCGAGGACTACCGCGCCCACTGGGGGCAGCGTCCCGAGGGGGCCGAGGGACAGTTGCGCTACGTGGCGCTGGGGGACTCGGCCGCCCAGGGCGTGGGCGCCACGGCCGTGACCCGCGGGTACGTGCCGAGGGTCGCCGAACGGCTGCGCACCGCCAGCGGCCGCGACGTTCTGGTCACCAACCTGTCGGTCTCGGGCGCCACCAGCGACGACGTGGTGCGCGACCAGCTTCCGCAGTTCGCCGAGCTGGGCTTCGTTCCGGACCTGGTGACCCTGGACATCGGCGGCAACGACGTCATCTACCCCGGGCACAACGCCGCCACGTTCGAGCGCAGCCTGGACCAGATCCTCGCGGCGCTGCCCGCGGGGAGCTTCGTCGCCGACGTTCCGTGGTTCATGGTGCCGGTGCTCGGGGGGCAGTCCCAGCGGATGTCGGTCCTGGCCGCGGCGCTGGTGGAGCGGCACGGGCATCACCTGGTGCCGCTGCATCGGGTGTCGCGGCAGACCGGCATGCTCGGCTATCACCGGCACACCGCCGGCGACTTCTTCCATCCCAACGACCGCGGTTACGAGGGGTGGGCGGAGGCGTTCTGGGGGACGATCGTGGCCAGCGGGCGCTTGGACCAGTTGCGCGTTGCTGATTGATCCGGTCCGGTCTCGGATTCTGGTCCTCCGGGGGGAGGGCGTTGAGCAAATGGCACGGGTCGTGGAGCCGGGCCGGGGGAGCGTGAGCGTGGGCGCATCGTTGAGCCCTGCCATTTGCTCAACGCACCCCTCCGGCGGGGACCGGCGATTTCCCCCGCGCAGTGCCGACGGGTAACCTAGGCGGTCGGCTGACATCCGAAGTCAGTCATGCCCTCCTGCCGCGGGACAGACCCGTGGCCGTTAGTCCGAAGGAGGTGGGGCTGAGCATGCGCAAGTATGAAGTCATGGTTCTCATCGATTCTGAAGTTGATGAACGCCTTGTTCCCGCGCTCGTCGATAAGCATCTCGAAGTCATCACCAAGGGTGGTGGCACCGTCGACAACACCGACCACTGGGGTCGTCGTCGTCTCGCTTACGACATCAACAAGAAGTCCGAAGCGATCTACGCCGTGCTGCAGATCACCGCGGAGCCCGCGATCGTGTCCGAGATGGATCGACTCATGTCCATCGACGAGCGGATCGTGCGCACCAAGGTGCTGCGTCGCGAGGACTGAAAGTTATCCACAGCCTCTGTGCAGACTGAGAAAACTCGGGGCGATCAGCCAAGAGTGAAGGCAGTCGCACCAGGCGCAGATCCGGCACCGAGTGTCGGAGGGGCGCCGTAAGGTAGCAGAGGCAACCCAAGTCCGATATCGGAAGGCACACACAGACATGGCAGGCGAAACCCCCATCACGCTCATCGGCAACCTCACCGCCGATCCCGAGCTTCGTTTCACGCCCAATGGGGCGGCCGTCGCGAACTTCACGGTCGCGTCCACCCCCCGCACGTTCGATCGTCAGACGAACGAGTGGAAGGACGGCGACGCCATGTTCCTCAACTGCTCCGTGTGGCGTCAGTACGCCGAGAACGTGGCCGAGTCCCTGCAGAAGGGCACCCGCGTCATCGTTTCCGGTCGGCTGAAGTCGCGCAGCTACGAAACCCGCGAGGGTGAGAAGCGCACCGTGTTTGAGGTAGATGTCGACGAAGTCGGTCCGGCCCTTCGCTACGCCACGGCCAAGATCACCCGTACTCAGGGTGGCGGCGGCGGTGGCGGTAGCTGGCAGGGCAATCAGGGCGGCGGTAACGCCCAGGCTGGCGGCGGTGGCGGACAGCAGTCCGACCCGTGGTCCGGCTCCGGAGCAGCCGGTGCACCCAGTGCACCCGGCGGCAACCGCGGCGGGAACGATCCCTGGGCACAGTCCCAGCCGGAAGAGCCCCCGTTCTGATCCATCCGCTTAACTAGCCCTCCTGGGCTAGCTGGCACATTCCGTCGCAAGACGGGCTTTCACGGGCGGCAAGCCCGGGAGTAAAGGAGAGCACCACAATGGCCGGTCCACAGCGCAAGCCTGTGAACAAGAAGAAGATCCTTCCGGTAAAGAAGACGCGGGTCGCAAACGTCGATTACAAGGACGTCAACCTGCTCAAGAAGTTCATTTCTGAGCGTGGGAAGATCCGCGCCCGCCGCGTCACCGGGCTGTCGGTTCAGGATCAGCGCAAGGTTGCCATCGCCGTCAAGAACGCGCGTGAGGTGGCCCTGCTGCCCTACGCGTCGACCGCTCGCTGAGCGCAGGAGGAGAAACAATGAAGCTCATTCTGACCAGCACCGTCGACAAGCTCGGCATCGCCGGGGACGTCGTTGAAGTCAAGGACGGCTACGGCCGCAACTTCCTGCTGCCACAGTCGAAGGCGATCCGCTGGACCCGTGGCACCGAGAAGCAGATCGACGGCATCAAGCGGGCGCGTGACGCCCGTGAGGTGCGTGGCGTCGAGCACGCGCAGGAACTGCGCGTCCAGCTCGAGGGCCTCACCGTCTCGGTGGGGGCACGGGTCTCCGATCAGGGCCACCTGTTCGGTTCCGTCACCTCCAGCGACCTCGCGGTCGCCGTCAAGAAGGCCGGCGGCCCCACGATCGACAAGCGCACGGTTTCGTTCGCGAAGCCGGTCAAGTCCGTCGGCACCCACACCGCCGCTGTCAAGCTGCACCAGGCTGTCACCGCGTACGTTCCCTTCGAGGTCGTCGCCCAGTGATCTGAGGCAACCCACAGCAGAGAGCCCCGGTTTCGACCGGGGCTCTCTCGCTTTTTCGGGGCCTTGGGCTGGCCGTAGGGTTGGGGGATGAGCGCTCGATTCCTCACCACGTGGCCGTGCCAGGACGCGTGCGGCACGGTGGAGACCGACGAGCGGGTGGAGGGCGCGCCCGTGTATCGGTGCCCCGGCTGTGACACCTCCTGGATCGAGCTCAACGAGCGCACCGAGTCCGCCGACGATGGGTCCGCGGGCGTCGTCGAGTAGTGACACCATCAGGAAGACAGCGTCTAGGGATGGTCCCCGCCAGTGGCTGACTCCGGTGCATCGGCCGTCCGACGTATTCTCGGAAGTATGCGCAGCCCCATCGAACGCCTCCGAGTGCTGATCGGGCGGACCCTCCGCAGCCGAGTCGCTGGCGACGACGCCGACGAGAAGGCGCACTTCATCTGGCAGGTCGACGGCGAGCGGTGGCACACCCCCGACGACGTGATCTGGCATGTCAACGGGGACGCGGCGATGTACGCGGGCGGCATCCGTTCCCTTCTCCTGCAGACGCTGCACCCCGCGGCCATGGCGGGTGTCGCGGGGCACTCCGGCTACAAGTCGGACCCGTGGGGCCGCCTGCAGCGCACCTCCGAGTTCATCGCCATGACCACCTACGGGCCCATCCCGTCGGCGCTGGCGCTCATCGAGCGGGTCAAGGCCGTCCACGAACGCGTCAGGGGCAAGACCGACGACGGCACTCCATACCGGGCGTCTGACCCGCACCTCCTCGAGTGGGTGCACCTCACCGAGACGCAGAGTTTCCTGGCCAGCTTCCAGCACTTCGGGGACCGGCGGCTCAGCCGGGGGGAGGCCGACGAGTACGTGGCCCAGGCCGCCCCCGTCGGTGAACTCCTCGGCGCCGTCGACCTCCCTCGGACCGAGGCCGACCTGCTCGCGGCCCTCGAGCGGTATCGCCCCGAGTTGCGCGCCTCCGCGGCCGCCGTCGACACCGTCACCTTCCTGCTGCGTCACCCACCCATCCCATGGCCGGCCCGTCCCGGGTACTGGATGCTGGCGGCCGGCGCCATCTCGACTCTGCCGGTGTGGGCGCGCCGGGAGCTGGGGCTCCCGGCCAGCCGCTGGTTCGACAGGTTGGTGGGCTTGCCGTGCGGGCGGTTCGCCACGGCCGTGGTCCGATGGTCGCTGACGCCGGAGAGCAGGGTGGGGCGCTGGGCGCGCGCCGGCGCCGACGCATCCACGTGAGCCCGCCCACCGTCGCGGGGATGGACCGGGCATACTGCCGCCATGAGGATCGGCGTGGTGGGCTACGGCATGGGCGGCAGGATTTTCCACGCCCCCTTTATTCAGGCGGCAGGGGGACTTGAGCTCGCAGGCGTGGTGACGCGCAGCCCGGAACGCCGCGCGGAGGTCGCTGCTGACCTTCCAGGCGTCCCGGTGTTCGACTCGATGAGCGCCCTGCTGGACTCCGGCGTCGACGCCGTCACCATCACCACCCCGCCGGAGACGAGGCGGGAGCTCGTGCTCGAGGCGGCAGGGCGGGGCGTCGGGATCGTCGCGGACAAGCCCTTCGCCCCCAGCGCCCAGGATGCCCGCGAGCTGGTCGCCGCTGTCGAACGCCTCGGAGCCCCGATGGCCGTGTTCCACAACAGGCGGTGGGACACCGACGTGCGGACCCTCAAGGCGCTCCTCGATGCCGGCGAGCTGGGTACGCCGTGGCGGGTGGAGTCCCGCTTCGATCTCGACGAGCCCTCCACCCTCGACCCGGGGCCGACGGGCGGACTCCTGCGGGACCTTGGCACGCATCTGGCGGACCAGCTGCTGTGGCTCTTCGGCCCCGTGGAGCAGGTCTACGCCAAGCTGGACTGGATCGATCTGCCGCAGGGGCGCACAGACGCCGGCTTCTCCGTGGTCCTGCGCCACGCCTCGGGGGTGAGCTCGACGATGCGTGCGAGCAAGGCCAACCACCTCGTCGCCCGCGAGCTGCGCGTCTACGGGAGCGCGGGAAGCTATGAGTCGCAGATGAGCGACGTGCAGGCGGCCGCCGTCTTCTCCGGACGGCGCCCGGTCGACGAGGGTGACCGCTGGGGGTACGAGGCGGAGGAGCGCTGGGGCGCGCTGCGCACGGCGACGGGCGAGCGCCGGATGCCGTCGGAGCGCGGCGCCTACCAGGACTTCTACTCCCAGTTCGCGCGCGCCGTGGCAGGGGAGGGGCCCATGCCGGTCACTGGCGCCGACGCAATCCGCACCCTGGAGGTTCTGGACGCCGCGCGTCAGAGCGCCCTCGAGGGCCGGTCGATCGACCTCGGCTGACCAGCCCGCGGATGCAAGGGGGGAGCGGCCCCAGCGATCCAGAGATTGCCTGTCAGCTGGAGTTACAACCCTTCGAGACGGCCGCCGCCGCTCCGCGGGCGGCCCTCCTCAGGGAGCGAAACAGGGGCGGCCAAGCTCGGTCGGTGAGGGTCCCGCGTCGCGAAGCGACCGGGGAAGTCTCGAAGGGTCGAGAACCACGGCTGACAGCGAGGGTGCTGGACGGCAGGGCGGCACTGCGCAGCGGTGCCCAACCCTACGATCACCCAGCTGGCATCCCGCCTCAGCAGACCCGGCCACAACGCCGCCCTGCCGGCCCGCACCTTGACCTGGCAACGCCACAGGAGGACCGAGTGCGGGGAGACGGGAGACGATGCCCGGGCGGCCTCAACAACCCGACCACCGACCACACCGGTAGCCACCTTCAGACCAAGGACAACGGCCGCCCGGGCATCGACTTACGGCTCACCGCACCCGACCAGAAGAATCGCGTGAAGGTGGTAGTCACGACCCTTCGAGACAGGCCACGCCGCTTCGCGGGCGGCCCTCCTCAGGGAGCGAAGGGACGGGTCACGCCGCTTCGCGGGCGGTCCTCCTCAGGGAGCGATGGGACGTACCACGCCGCTCCGCGGGCGGCCCTCCTCAGGGAGCGGTATCTAGCCGACGTAGGCGGACAGGTGCCGACCGGTCAGGGTGGACCCGTCGGCGATGAGTTGAGCAGGGGTGCCCTCGAACACTATCCGCCCCCCGTCGTGGCCCGCTCCTGGACCGAGGTCGATGATCCAGTCGGCGTGCGCCATCACCGCCTGATGGTGTTCGATCACGATCACTGACTTGCCGGAGTCCACCAGGCGGTCCAGCAGGGCGAGCAGGTGGGCCACGTCCGCCAGGTGAAGGCCGGTGGTGGGTTCGTCGAGCACGTAGATCTCGCCCTTGTCCGCCATCGCCACCGCGAGCTTGAGCCGTTGCCGCTCGCCGCCCGAGAGCGTGGTGAGCGGCTGGCCCAGGGAGAGGTATCCCAGGCCGACGTCGTTCAGCCGCCCGAGGATGGCGTGCGCGGCGGGCGTCTTCGTCTCCCCGGCCCCGAAGAACTCCAGTGCCTCGGTCACCGGCATGGCCAGCACGTCGGCGATGTTCTTCCCGCCCCAGCGGTACTCGAGCACCGCGGCCTGGAACCGCTTGCCTTCGCACTCCTCGCAGGGGGTGGCGACCGTGTCCATGAAGCCCAACTCGGTGTAGATGACGCCGGCGCCGTTGCAGGCGGGGCAGGCTCCCTCCGAGTTGGCGCTGAACAGCGCCGGCTTGGTGCCGGTGGCCTTGGCGAAGGCCTTGCGGATGGGCTCCAGCAGGCCGGTGTAGGTGGCTGGGTTGCTGCGTCGCGACCCCTTGATGGCGGTCTGGTCGATGGAGATCGCTCCGGCGTCGGCGGGCATGGAGCCGTGGATGAGCGAGCTCTTGCCCGATCCGGCGACACCCGTCAGCACGGTGAGCACGCCCAGCGGGATGTCGACGTCCACGTCCTTGAGGTTGTTCGTCGACGCGCCGCGGATCTTCAGCGCGCTCGTCGACGTCCTCGTGGCGGTCTTCAGGGTGGCGCGGTCGTCCAGGTGTCGGCCTGTGAGCGTGTCGCTGGCGCGCAGGTCCGCCACTGTCCCCTCGAAGCAGATCTCCCCGCCCTTCGTGCCCGCGCCAGGGCCGAGGTCGACGACGTGGTCCGCGATGGAGATGGTCTCCGGCTTGTGCTCCACCACCAGGACCGTGTTGCCCTTGTCCCGCAGCGACACCAACAGCGTGTTCATCCGCTCGATGTCGTGGGGGTGAAGGCCGATGGTGGGCTCGTCGAACACGTAGGTGACGTCCGTCAGCGACGAGCCGAGGTGGCGGATCATCTTCACCCGCTGCGCCTCGCCGCCTGACAGCGTGCCTGATGGGCGCTCCAGCGACAGGTAGCCCAGCCCGATCTCCACGAACGAGTCGAGCAGGTGCTGCAGGTTCCTGAGCAGCGGCGCGGCCTCCGGCCGGTCCAGGCCGCGGATCCAGGCAGCGAGATCCGTCAGCTGCATGGCGCAGGCGTCGGCGATGTTGACGCCTGCGATCTTCGACGCCCGTGCTCCCTCGGACAGCCGCGTGCCCCGGCACTCGGGGCACGTGTCGAACTTCACCGCCCGCTCGACGAACGCGCGGATGTGCGGCTGCATCGCGTCGGGATCCTTGGACAGGAACGACTTCTGGATCTTCGGCACCAGCCCCTCGTAGGTGAGGTTGATGTTGTCCACCTTGATCTTGGTGGGCGCCTTGTAGAGGAGGTCGTCGAGCTCGCGCTTGGAGTAGTCTTTGATGGCCTTGTCAGGGTCGAGGAAGCCGGAGGCGGTGAAGATGCGCACGTACCAGCCGTCGCCGGTGTAGCCGGGGATGGTGAGGGCGCCGTCGTTGAGCGATCTGGTCTCGTCGTAGAGCTGGGTGAGGTCGATGTCCGAGACGTTGCCCTTGCCCTCGCAGCGCGGGCACATGCCGCCGACGAGGGTGTAGGTCTTGGCCTCCTTCTGCACCCTGCCGGCCTTCTCCGTCTTGATCATCCCTGAGCCAGTGACCGACGGAACGTTGAACGAGTACGCCTGTGGGGAGCCGATGTGCGGTTGAGCCAGCTTGCTGAACAGGATGCGCAGCGGGGCGTTGGCGTCGGTGACGGTGCCGACGGTGGAGCGCACGTTGGCGCCCATCCGCTCCTGGTCCACGATGATGGCCGTGGTGAGCCCGTCGAGGTGGTCTACGTCCGGCCGCGACAGTGTGGGCATGAAGCCCTGGACGAAGGCGCTGTAGGTCTCGTTGATCATCCGCTGGGACTCGGCGGCGATGGTGCCGAACACCAGTGAGCTCTTGCCCGAGCCCGAGACGCCGGTGAAGACGGTCAGCCGGCGTTTCGGAAGGTCGACGTCGATGTCCTTGAGGTTGTTCTCGCGGGCGCCCTGGACGCGGATCATGTCGTGGCTGTCTGCTGGATGCTCTGCTGTGCTCACCGCGCTACCGTGCCACCCCACCGCGACAATTGCCAGGGTTCCTCTGCATTAACCCTCGGCCAGGAGGGCGTCGATCTGGTTGATGGCACCGGTGGCGCCCTCGACCATGCCCATGTCCAGCACCTGCTGCAGCGCCTCGATGGAGGGGTAGACGGCCTCGTACACCGCGCGGGTCCCGTCGTCGTGGCGGCTGAAGGAGTACGTGTTGATCCCCACCGGGAGGGAGGTGTCCGGCGTGAAGTCCTCGTTGGCGAAGCCGTCCTCGAAGGTGAAGCTGCGCGGCTCGTCGACCTCCTTCACGTTCCAGAACCCGCAGTACTTCTGACCGTCGGGGGCGGTCATGTAGTAGGTCATCCGCCCGCCCGGGGTCAGGTCGTGGTCCACGAACGTGGCCGGGTACGTGGGCGGGCCCCAGACCCTCTCCAGCTGGCGGGGATCGGCGTAGAGCTGCCAGATGCGTTCCACGGGGGCCGCGAACTGCGCGGTCATGATGAGGCGTCGGTTGTCCAGGTCCTTCTGGACGTCGATGACGGGCATGGTCACTCCTGGGGTGTGGTGGGGGTGGGTGGTGGTGTGGCGGCGATGAGATCGTCGATGCGCGACACGCGGCCGCGCCAGATGCCTTCGAGCTCGGTGAGCAGGCTGCCCACA
This sequence comes from Tessaracoccus sp. MC1679, assembly GCF_014164775.1. Lineage (GTDB taxonomy): Bacteria > Actinomycetota > Actinomycetes > Propionibacteriales > Propionibacteriaceae > Arachnia. The sequence goes on along the minus strand of NZ_JACJGB010000001.1, from coordinate 554,576 downwards.
GACCGGACCGCCTCGACGTTGCCGCTGGCCAGGGACTCGCGCCCCTGCCGTCGGCGCGAGACCAGAGCGGACCTCTCGAGCACCGTGATGTGCTTGTGGACGGCGGCGAAACTCATGTCGTAGTGGGCCGCCAGCGCGGTGACCGACTGCTCGCCGGCCAGCACGCGGCGCAGGATGTCGCGGCGGGTGCGGTCCGCGAGTGCGTGGAACAGGGCGTCTGTCCGTTCCTCGTCGATCACTGTCATGGAACTATGTTCAACCGTTTGGTTATAGGTTGTCAAGGGTTCGGAGGAGTTTTTTCAGAGGTCCACCGCGTAGATCCGCACCGGGACGCCGCTGCGGCTGAGCGTCTCACGGTCCAGCCAGAGGCCGTTCTTCTCCGCGACCCGCTGGGAGGCGACGTTCTCGGGATGGATGATCGAGACGAGGCGACGGTGGCCGAGCGAGCGCGCAAGGTCGCGGCAGGCGGCAGCCGCCTCCGTCGCGAAGCCCCGCCCCTGGAGCCTCGGGATGACGTGGTAGCCCACCTCCAGCTCCTCGACGCCGTCGATGAGCTGCCAGGTCAGGCCGCAGTCTCCGACGAACTCGCCGTCGGGGGTGCTGATGATCCAGAGGCCCAGACCATCTCGGGCGTAGTTGCGGACGTTCCACTCGATCCACTCGGCCGCCTCGTCGCGGGTCCTGGGGCGGGGGTAGTAGGTCATCACCTCGGGGTCGCCGAGGAGGCCGGCCATGGCGTCGAGGTCCGCGTGCCCCATCCGGCGGAAGACGAGCCGGTCCGCCATGGGGAGCGGCGCCGCCTCGTCCCAGACCCACTCGTCCTCGCCGTCGAACGGGCGGTGCGGGGCGGGCATGGCGAGGCCGAGCTTCTGCGCCACCCGTCGCGATGCGACGTTGCGGGGGTGGACGAAAGCGACTAAGCGGCGGATTCCGGCCCCGCGCAGCGCGGAGCTGAGCGCGCGCATCGCCTCGGTTGCGTAGCCGCTGCCTTGGTGCCGGGTGTCGATCACCCAGGCCAGTGTCGCGGTGGAGGTAGGCGGATCGACGGTGGCCTGAACGAACCCGATGGCGGTGCCGTCGGGCAGCCGGACGGCCCAGTTGCCCCACACCGCCGTCGACGGAGGGGGCGGCCCGGCCTCCTGAGCCCGGTAGCGCCGCTGAAGCTCCTCGACGGACGGCGGGCTGTCGAAGGTGTAGCGGTGGATCGACGGATCGGCGAGGACCTCGGCCATGGCGGCCGCGTCGTCGACTGTCAGCGGGGTGAGGCTCAGGCGGTGCGTCTGGAGCGGGGAGTGGGCGAGACCGCGGAGGGCGGCGTCGTCGTCTGGCATGGTGCCAACGCTACGCGCGGATACGGTTGAGGGAGAGGAGGCTGCGATGGCGGTGGTGTTGATCGGGCTGGGATCCAGGGGCGATGTCCAGCCGATGGCGGTCCTGGGTGGCGAGTTGGCGCGCCGCGGCGTCGAGGCCCGCGTGGTGGCGCTGGCGGAGTACGCCGATCTGGCCGGGCGCTACGGCGCGGAGGCGGTGCCCATCCGGGCGGATCTGACGTCGGCCCTGGAGACGGCCAGGCGGTATCCTCTCGTGGCTGGCACGGCGTTCGGGCAGGGATGGCTGTTGCGCCGCTGGGTCTCCGAGGTGGCAGGGCCGGTGGCCGACGCGGTGCTCGCGGCCGCGCGCCCGGGTGACTCCCTGCTCAGCGGGATCCTGGGGGCCGGAGCTGCGGTGGCCGCAGCTGAGGGGCTGGGGGGCCGGGCGGCGACGGTGCTGTTCACGGCCCAGCTGCCCACGGTCTACCGCGACAGCCACTGCTTCGCCAGCTGGTTCGGGCCCTGGGACGCGTACAACAGGTGGGGGACGGGACTGAGCTGGAGTGTCGCGGCCTCGCTGGGGGCCCCGCTCGCGGCAGAGGTGCGGCGGCGGGTCGGCCGCCGCGGCCGTCGTGGGCCGGGTGCGGAGCCGAAGACCGGCCTACGAGGCCGGTTAGGTGCTCTCGCCAGGTACGAGCCCGTTGTCGCCGCCCTGGACCGGCACCCGGTGCTCGTGGCGGCCAGCCCGACGCTTGCCCCACCGCCGCCGGATCTCCGGCCCACGGCGCACCAGACGGGGTATCTCAACCCACCGGACGAGGACGCTCCGCTGTCGGAGGACCTCACAGCCTTCCTGGCGGCAGGCGACCCGCCGGTCTTCGTGGGCGCCGGCAGCCTCGCCTCGACAACCGGCGACAGGGGCCTGGCGATCCTGGCGGAGGCGGCCCGGCTATCCGGGCGGAGGATCGTGACCCTCGCGCCGACGGCCGCCCACGTCGGCTCCCGAGACGGTCAGGTGTACGCCGTCTCCGACGTGCCCTTCGAGGCGTTGTTCCCCCACACGGCTGGGGTGATCCACCACGGCGGCGCGGGCAGTACGCACACCGGGCTGCGGTCCGGGCGGCCGTCGGTGGCGGTGCCGTTCGGGGTTGACCAGCCGTACCACGGCGCGCGGCTCGCCGCGTTGGGGGTGGGGCCCTCGCCGGTGCCCTTCCGTCACCTCGACGCTGGGCGGCTGGCGCGGCTGATCCACGACCTGGTCGAGGGACCCGACGCTGCCCGCTACCGCGAGCGCGCCCGCGAGGTGGCCGCGACGATCCGCGGTGAGGATGGCGTGGGCGCAACGATCGAGGTGATGGCGCGGCTTGGGTTGATCACCGCGTGACCCAGATGGCTTCGGCTGTCAGGCGTCAGGGCTGGTGGTGTCGCGGGCGGGGGAGCCGAACCCCAGGAAGGCGAGGAAGGCCAGCGCCCAGGCGGCCTGAGCGTTGCCGGTCAGCTGCTCCTGCCACGTCCACCCCATTCCCTCGAGGTGCTCGTCCGGCAGGTCCCAGATGAGGCGGGTGACGAAGATCACCACCCCGCTGCCGGCCAGCGCCCAGGCCCAGGGGCTTCCCGAACGCCTCGCCCAGATGGCCAGCATGAGGAGGGCCGGCGCCACCCACACCCAGTGGTGGGACCAGGACACCGGTGAGGCCAGGAGCGCGTAGACACCCATGGTCAACGCAGCGGCGAGGTTGTGTCCTCGCTGAAACAGGCGGGCCATCAGCACCAGCAGGGACAGCCCCAGCACGGCGGACAGCAGGAACCAGGTGAGCGTGGCCTCCCCGCCGTCGAGGCCGAGCCGGAGCAGGACGCCGTTCATCGACTGGTTCGACACGTAGGCCAGGCCGCCGATTCGGTCCGGGTCCGTGATCGTCCCCGTCCAGTAGCGGACTGACTCCTCCCAGGCCACGAGGAATCCGAGCAGGGTGAACAGGAGCGCCGAGGCGACGGCGGTCGCGAGGGCGCGCCACTCGCGCTTGACGAGGAAGTAGGCGAGGAACACCGCAGGGGTGAGCTTGATCGCCATGGCGAGGCCGGTAAGCGCTCCCTGCCAGCGCTTCCCGCGACCGACCACGACGTCGACCACCACCAGCGCCATCAGGGCCACGTTGACCTGGCCGAACTCCACCGTCTCCCGGACCGGCTCCAGCCAGAAGCCGATGGTTCCGGCCGCCAAGCCCGCCAGCAGCAGCCGTTGACCCCGGACGTCGGTGAGCTCGCGGATGACGAGGACCATCACCACGACTAGCAGCCCGAGGGTGCCGAAGGAGAACAGCAGGTTGGCGTCGCGCATCGTCAGCAGCGCGAGAGGCACGAACAGCATGGCCGCGATGGGCGGGTAGGTGAAGGGGAGGTTGGCGCCGATTTCGGTGTCCGGAAGGGTGCCGTACAGGTCGCCGCCGCGCAGCAGGGTCTCGGCGCCGAGCCGGTAGACATCGAGGTCGATCCGGTAGGGGGGCGTCAGCTTGAACCGCTCGGGCAGGAACGGCACCTCGCCCGGGCGGCCGTAGACGACGGCGTAGGCGGAGATCACCGCAGCGGCGACGATCATCAGCACGCCGAGCCATCTGGAGCGCGTCGTCGGGCGTGGGGTCACCGGGCCATCGTATGGTCCCGCGCGCGCAGCGTGAGAATCCGGGCGGGGCGCCGGTCGACGCGATTGCGCCCGGTAGCGCGAGGGGTGTGCTGAGCTGGGTCCAGTCTGAACGTTGCGTCACCGGAGGAGGAGACATGAAGGAACCCAAGCCCCTGTCCCAATCGGCCCACTACACGGGGGTCGCGGCCGAGGTGCCCGTCGTCAAGGAGTCCACCACCTCGCGCGTCATCCACAACAATCCCCTGCTGCGCGTGGTCGAGTTCACCTTCGACGAGGGGGAGATGCTGACCGAGCACACGTCCCCGCGTGCGGTGGTGGTGCAGCTGCTGGAGGGGCGGATGAGCTTCACGGTCGGCGACGACGAGGTCACCCTCGCCCCAGCGGACGTGGTGTATCTGGCGCCGAACGAGCGGCACGCCCTGGTGGCGCTCGAGCCGTGCCGGATGAGCCTGGTGATGGTCGACGTTGGTGGCTGATAGCCCTTGATCCGCGTCCCTGCGGACTCTCTTCAACGGGTCCTGGGCGTGCGATGGCCCGGCCCCGCGTGGGGACCGGGCCATCTGTTGGGCGAGTGGTCAGGAGATGACGCCGGCGTCGATCTCCTCCTGGGTCCAGTAGCCGGTGTCGACGAGGGCCTCGGTGAGGTTGTCCTGCGTGACGGTGACAACATCGAGGAGGTAGGACGGGACGACCTTCACGCCGTTGTCGTAATCCTCGGTGTTGTTGGCCTCGGGCTCGTTGCCGGCCAGGAGGTCCTGGGCAGCGGTGACGGCCTGCTCGGCCAGCAGGCGGGTGTCCTTGAAGATGGTCGAGTACTGGATGCCGTCCTGGATGAGTTTCGTCGAGGCGATCTCCGCGTCCTGTCCGGTGACGATCGGGAAGCCGTCTGCGACGGTGCCTGAGTAGCCGTTGTTCTGAAGCGCCGTGATGATGCCGCGTGCAAGGCCGTCGTTGGCCGACAGCACGCCGTCCACCTTGGCGTCGCCCTGGTAGTTGGCGGTGAGGAGGTCTTCCATGCGCTTCTGCGCGGCCTCCTGCTGCCAACCGAGCGTGGCTGCCTGCTCGATGTCGGTCTGGCCGGAGACGACGGTGAAGGTGCCGTCATCGATCTTGGGCTGCAGCACGCTCATGGCGCCGTTGAAGAAGAAGTGGGCGTTGTTGTCGTCAAGCGAGCCGGCGAACAGCTCGATGTTGAACGGGCCTTCACCGCGGGCTTCGAGGCCGTCGATGAGGGACTGGCCCTGGGCGACGCCGACCTTGAAGTTGTCGAAGGAGACGTAGAAGTCGACGTTGGCGCTGTCGCGGATCAGGCGGTCGTAGGAGATGATCTTGATGCCCTGGGCGGCGGCGTTTTCCAGCTGGGGGGCGAGTGCGGTGCCGTCGATGGCGGCGATGATGAGGACCTTGACGCCCTGGGTGATCATCTGGTCGATCTGCTGGCCCTGGGTGGGGATGTCGTCGTTGGCGAACTGGAGGTCGACGTCGAAGCCGGCCTCTTCGAGCTGGGACTTGACGGCCTCGCCGTCGGCGATCCAGCGTTCGGTGGTCTGGGTGGGCATCGACACGCCGACGGAACCGCCGGCCTCGCCCGCAGGTGCGCTGGTGGTGGCGGACGCGTCGCCGGACGTGGTGGGGTCCGTGGTGCTGCCTGCGCCGCCGCCACCGCACGCGGTGAGGGCGACGGTGAGCACCATGCCCGCGGCTGCGGTCATGAGTGTGGTCATCTTCATTCGTTCCTCCTGAGAACGTCAAGGGATCTGAGTGCTGCCCAGACCCGTGTTTCTGTGAAGCGGGAGATGCGCATGAGCAGCCCGATGGTCGCGAGTCTCCATGACCGACAACTTTGTCTCTCTCCAGTACTAAATATTCCTGCGCGGCTTCATCGCTGTCAAGGAAAGAGCGTGAACATTTAGTTGCAGTTCCATAACAATTTTGTGGCTAGGACAGATCCGCCTTTTTCAGCACCGAACGACCCCAGCGACGATGCACGGAGGGAGACTTGGGCCCATGGAGACTTTTGCCAATGACGGGCTGACGTTCGAGGTGCGCGACTCTGGCCCCCGACGGGCTGACTCCGACCACACCGTCGTCCTGCTCCACGGATTCCCCCAGTCGCCCGCGGCCTGGGACGCGGTGGCGCCGCTGCTACACGCGGCCGGGGTCCGCACGCTGGCGCCGTCCCTGCGCGGCTACACCGCGAACGCGCGGCCCCCAGGGCGGAGCGCCTACCGGATCGAACGCCTCGTCGGAGACGTGTTCGCGCTGCTGGACCAGGCAGGCCTCGATTCGGCCCACGTCGTGGGTCACGACTGGGGAGGTGGCGTGGCCTGGGCCGCCGCCATGACGACGCCGGAGCGGGTGCGAAGCCTGACGGTGCTGTCAACGCCCCATCCAGCGGCGATCCGACGGGCCGTGTTGCGCTCGTCGCAGGGGTTGAAGAGTTGGTACATGCTGGCCATGCAGGTGCCCGCACTGCCCGAGATGCAGCTGTCGCGGCTGGTGCGCAAGGAGGGTCTCCGGCGCCTCGGGGTCCCCGCGGACCTCTCGGCCGCCTATGCCGCCCAGATGAGCGATGCTGAGGCGGTGCGCGGGATGCTCGGCCCGTACCGAGGGCTGTTCGCGACGGCCGGCGCCGAGGCTGTGAAGCTCGATACCCCGGTGTCGGTGCCCATCACGTACCTGTGGGGCAACCGCGACCCCTACCTTGGCCGCGTGGCGGCTGAGGACACTGCGCGGTACTGCACCGGTGACTACCGGTTCGTCGAGATGGACGCCGGCCACTGGCTTCCTGAGAAGCGGCCGGAGGTGGTGGGAGCAGAGATCCTTGATCGGATCAGATGAGGATCCTTTACTCCCGACGGGATCCAGTGGCTATCGCGGATGGGTCGCGGACGGCTGGGGCCTCACTCGGGCAGGCCGCCGGCGTCGGGTAGGCCGGACCCCCACCCGGCGGAGAAGAGGACGTCGGCCCCCTGCGTGTCCTCAACCAGCCGGGCCAGCAGTTCGGAGGCGGTTCCCGAGCGCAGCAGCGCGTACTGGTCCATCGGGCTCAGCGGTGCGATGCCGGAGACCTGCCAGATGCGCTGCGCCAACTCCGGCGACAGTTCGATGTCGGCCGGCCAGGGGAGCTCCACGAACTCGCTCGCCCTGGAGAGGGTGGCGCGCACCAGGGACTCGGCTTCGCTGAGCGCAGAGGCGGTGGAGTCGTCGAGCTCCACAGCGGCGAGGTCGCGCACCAGGGCCCGCGGGAACGGGTCGTCCTGCAACCAGCGCACCACCTCGAAGCGGGAGGCGCCGGAGGCCAGTAGGAGAATCGAGTCCTCGCTGGGCTCGATCGACACGATGCGCGCTACGGTGCCCACCCCGAACCGCGCGTCGCCGCCCCCCACCTCGGAGCCTCGCTCGATCAGCACCACCCCGAACTCGTGCTCGGCTTCCCTGAGAACCGTTGACAGCATCGCGACGTAGCGCGGCTCGAAGACCCGCAGCTGCAACGGCATGCCCGGAAACAGCACAGAGCCGAGCGGAAACATCGGTAGCTCACGCGTTGCGCCGGTCATGACAGCGATCCTGCCGGAATGGTGTCGTCGTCGACGAGGGGGTCTGCAACTTGCTATCCATAGAGCGGCTTCTGCATATATGCGCAGATGCCGCTCTATGGGTAGCAAGTTGCAGACACACAAACAGGGGGACCGTCCTTTCCTCGCACGAGGGGTGGGTTCGACTGGGATCGATCCCCCTCCGGCCCGCACGCGATGAACAACTACCGGATCTGCCGCGTGGCACCGAGAACCTGCTCCGACTTCGGGTAGACGGAAGGTGTAGACGCTGCAGGCCCCCATTGACACGTCGGGCCGGCTGGGCTGGAAACACCCCGCCCGTCTGAGCGGATCCATGCCGCGAAACCAGATCGGGGGCCACCGTGGGCCACAGTCGCTTGGCGCCGTGATCGCGAAGCCAGGCGAGCACGGGCAGCAGGGTGATGATCGCGCCGATGCCCACGGCGATCCCCGTCCCGAGGGCTGTGACGCTGAACTCTTGTCCGACGGTAGACATCGCGAGGAGGAACGCTGTGAGAACAATGAGCAACAGCCCCCACAGCCCGACCAATGCCACCAGGATCACCTGCCAACCTGGGCGGCGGGCTTGATGCACGCTAGCGCAGGTTGTCCCAGGCAGACTCAACGCACGGAACTGCCGCGGACCGCGCGGACGCTTCCCGGGCCCGCTTGGTTGTGAGGCGGTGGCGGGTGGCCCCCAAGGTGCTGTGGTGTTGAAGGCGCGCGTCCTGACATGAAGTGAGGGCGCCGCTGCGGGAACAGAGACACCCTCGATGAACGACTCAACTGTGAATTGAGGTCTTGATGTCCCAGGCTATCGGGGGGCTTGGGGGCATCTCTAGGTTGCGGCTCCCTCGACACCTGTCGAGACGCGCTCTAGTTTGAATGAGATCCCGGTCTCTAGTTTGAAAATACGAGTTGATGGTGGCGACTCGTTCAATGTAGGGCGGGCGAGTCCGGTCGTATTGAGATCCCGCCTCGTGCTCGAGGGATGTCTTCATCGACCTCGGGGCTCATCGGATCGGGGGTCTTGAGCCCCTTGTCTATCCACTGGCCACAGATCGCGCAGTGAGTCTCCTCGGCGAGTACGCGCGCGGATGGAGCGTCGTCGCGATCCGTTGGCCTTGAGTCTCTGTCTCGTCCTGCCCCCGTCGCGAGTGACTGTGGACCGGGCGGGAACTGCGCCACTCAGGGTGAATGAGCGTTTGGCGGGGATTCGATGCCCGATGGGTACCGCCACCGCATCCGGTGGCTAGCGTCATTGCCAGGTACAGCGACAGGAGTCGAGATGCGCACCCAGAAGATGTTGATGGCGGCCGTCCTGGCCGCATCCCTGGTCGGGATGTCTACTGGGCCAGTGATGGCCGACGAGGACGGCAAGGACGAGGGGGCCACGGTCCTCCAGTCGGAGTTGCCGCCTAGCGAACGGAGTTTGTTGGAGAGGGCCGGGGTGCGGGGGGCGGAGGTCAATATCCAGCCCCTCGGCGAGTACACACTGGTTTCCGATGGGCAGAACTGGACAATCACAGAGAGCGGGAGTGGCAGCGCCGCATCTCCGATGAATATCGAATTTGGTGTAGGCATCTGCAAGGGGGGGTTTTTCCTGCCCAAGAAGGTGAACTCCAATGTCGAGTGGGGTGCATGGAATGACTGCAATGTCTACGGCTCTGCCTCGACCTATGTGCGTTCAATCTCGGCGCAACTCTGGATGCAGACGGGAGCGTTTGCGTTCCAGAAGACCAAGCAGGAAACCGCTATGAGCCCGTTGGAATCTGTCTCGAGCAAGGTTGTGACGGCGCATCGAGTCAAGAAGTGTGACACCACCTACACCAAGGAATTTCAGATCCAGGCAGAGGTGACCTTGAAGAGCAAAAAGATGGGCGTGGTCAAGAGTGACAACGTCAAGCTTGCCTGCAACTTCAAGGTGAGCTGATGACGCAACCCTTCCCCCCTTTTGGGAGGCATCGCGCGCCGTCTCCGGAGACCCTGCTCGCCATGCAGTCTGCGGCCCGCCGATTGAACGAGCACTTGGATGCTGCTGGTGGGGCCTATGCGGAGTTGCAGGAGCTAGCTCGAAGTGAGGATATGTCGCCGAGCATTGGCAACGACCTGGGGCTTGACTGGGGCTTCATGGAGTCGGTGATCCAGGGACTCACGCTCGAAGAGGCGACGGTTCATCACCACCTTCAATCCCGCGAGGGCGAGGCGCGGTAGTGGCGGTCTTGCTGCGGCCCCTCGGAGGCCACAGCCGGGGTGCGGTTACGGGGCCCTAGAATGCTAACGAGCCGAGAAGCTCCCGACCCTGGCCCGTTTATAAAAAGTAGCTGCGGCTCGTGGTAAACGGACACCTGCCACCAACCGCGCGTTCTTCACTTGAATTACACGCGCGTAGTTTTCCCCAGCTGTGGATAACGCTGTGGGCAACCTGGTCCGCGTAGGATCGGGCCATGGCTCGACTCGACTCCTGGCTGTGGGCGGTGCGGATGTACAAGACGCGCTCGTCCGCCACGGCCGCGGTGCGCGGCGGGCACGTCCGGGTCGACGACAAGCTCGCCAAGCCGTCGCAGCACGTCATGCCCGGGCAGGTGATCAGGGTGCGTCGCGAGCAGGAGGAGAAGCTGATCCAGGTGGTGGACCCGAACCTGGAGAAGCGGGTCGGTGCGCCGATCGCCCAGGCCGCCTACCTCGACCGGACACCCGAGAAGCCGCCGCCGATCCCGGAGATGGTGGGCCGGGTGGCGGTCCGCGATCGCGGCGCGGGCAGACCCACCAAGCGGGAGCGCCGCGACCTTGACCGGCTACGGGATCGCTGACCTCGCAGCAGATCGCGTCACGCCGGGCGCACGTCCTCCAGCAGAATCCGATGCAGCTCATCGGCCTGCTCGAAGGCCACCGAATGGCCGGCGTCGGGCAGGCTGTACCAGCGCTTCTCCGGCGCCTCCAGGAGGTCGAACCATTCCTTCGCCGGCCCCACGCGGGCGGCCAGCTCGTGCTCACCGACCAGCAGGTAGACCGGCACCTCCAGGCGGGGTGCGTCGCGGCGCAGGTCGAGGTCCTGGAGCTGGGGATACATGACGGCGAACATGTCCATCACGCCGCGCACCACGCTGAGCTTCTCGAGCGGCCCGTATTCCTGGCCGAGGACCCCCCACGGGCCGACGCCGCTGGCCTCCCCGCGCTGCCGGTAGGCCTCTGGTGGGATGTATCCCTCCTCCAGGAGGGGGTAGTGCGCCATGATCATCGCGTAGTCGAAGACGTCGCCGTACGGGGGAGGGCCCATCGCGGCCAGGTCGGCCACCAGCGTGCCGTCGCCGTTGCCCAGGGCCGTGGTCACCAGGTCGCGGTAGATGCCCTCGTCGGTCTCGAGCGGGTCCACCATCTGCCCGCTGGCGAGGTAGGCGTGGAACACCTCCGGCGCGGTGCGCACGGCCAGCACCCCGAGCAGCGTCCCCCACGACTCGCCGAGCAGGTAGATCCGCTCCTCGCCGTAGCGATCCGCCAGCCAGCGCGACAACTCAACGGTGTCGGCCACCGCCTGCTCGAGCGTGAGCGTGGCTGCGTCGAGGCTGGGATAGGACTTGCCGGTCCCGCGCTGGTCCCACCCCACCACGAGGAAGTCCTGGGTGAGCGGCTCCAGCAGCACCCGAGAGTAGGAAAGGTCGCTCTGACCGGGGCCGCCGCTCAGGTAGAGCAGCACCGGCAGGTCCGGATTCGCCCCGCGCACCTGGATCCATTGCTCGTGACCGCCCAGCTCCACCTGCACCAGCTCTGAGACCGCGCCGTCGACTGGGACGCCGTCGGGTCCCCGGAGCGCCGGTGAGGTCGGGGGCAGCAGCAGCGAGAGCGCCAGCAGCGCGACGAGGCCCGTGGCGAGCGCCAACACCACCGGGCGCCGTGCCCCGGCGTCGCGACGGCTTCCCCACGCCGCGCCGACGAGGAGAGCCAGCCCGGCCAGGCCCCAGGCCGCGACCCGGCCGAGGGCGAAGGCGATGGCTCCGAACGCGGTGCCCAGGTCCAGGGGCCCGGTGGTCGCCAGCCCCGCGCCGGCCCGGGCGACCTCGAAGGCCAGGATCCAGGCCACCGGAGCCAGGGGCAGGACCCAGCGGGTGCGGGCCAGCGCGCCGGCGAGCAGGCCGACGGCGAGCGCGGCGGCCATCAGTGCGATCCCGCCTGCCGCCGTCACCGGCCCGACGGGTTGGATGAGCCCCGCGATCGCGCCGCCTCCCGCGGCGGTCAGGTGCGCCAGCGCCAGGCGAGCCCAGCGGGACGAGTGGAGTGGAGCTGTCAGTGCATCACCGTGTGTCATGGCATCAGCGTCGCCGACGCGGAGTGGGTGCCGCGTCGGGCGGAGGACTGGTCTCCTGCATCCTCCTGAGGGGGCACACCGGAAGACGATTTCGCTGGAGATGTAGGCGGAGATACATCTGTAGACCGTTGTCGGGGCCCCTCCCGTCGGGCTACGTTGCTGAGGTGAGCATCTGGGCGAGCCTCCGCCGAGTGGACCAGGCCCGACCCTGGGTCCTGGACACCGCCTTCGCGCTGGGCCTGCTCGCAGCCTCGCTGTTTGCCGCGGGCGCCACCACGGGGTCCATTCCACCGCTCCAGCTCGGGCTGACGGTGGCCACCTCCGCCCTCTACGCCGCCCGGCGGGCCGCCCCTCTCCCAGTCCTGCTGGCCTCCGGTGCACTGGTGGTTGCGATGATCGGGCTCGGCTTCGGCACGGCGGTCGTCGGGGCGGGGCTGTTCCTCGTCGCCTACACGGTCGCGGCGCACGGCTCGCGGGCCGCCACCGTCGTCGGGGCCGTCTTCGCGACGTGCCTGGTGGTGGTGGTCTCCGCCGCCTTCCCGGACCGGATGCCGTTCGGGGAGGCCGTGACCAACCTGGCACTGTTCGCCGGGTCGTTCGTGCTCGGGCGGGCCATGCGGCTGCGGCGCGACGCCGCAGTGCTGGCCGCTGTGCGGGCGGAGCTCACGGTCAGGATCCAGCGCGAGGAGGCGAGAGCGTCGCTCACGGAGGAGCGGCTGCGGATCGCACGGGAGCTGCACGACGTGGTGGGGCATTCCCTCGGCGTGATCGCCCTGCAGGCGGGCGTGGGGGCGCGGGTCGTGGACTCGGATCCAGCCGAGGCGAAGGCTGCCCTGCTGGCCATCGCCGAGCGCAGCCGGGACTCGCTGCGCGAGGTCCGCCAGATCCTCGCCACCGTGCGGGAGCCCTTGGATGTCGCGGACCCGACTCCGGGTCTGACGGCCATCCCCGCGCTGGTCGCCTCACTGGCTGACGCGGGGCTGCGGGTCGATCTTGAGCAGAGCGGTGAGCCGTGGCCGATGCCGGCGTCGATGGAGACGGCCGTCTACCGCGTGCTGCAGGAGTCGCTGACCAACGTGGTCCGGCATGCCGGCACCGGTCGGGCAACCGTCCGGGTCGCGTTCGCCCCGGCGGAGCTCGTGCTGCGGATCATCGACGGCGGACGTGGCACCTCGGCGGGGGTCGGCCCGGCTTCCGGTCAGCTCGGAATGCGGGAGCGGGTCACGATGTGGGGAGGCAGCCTCGAGGCGGGACCACGCGACGAGGGTGGCTACGAGGTGGTGGCCAGATTGCCGCGACAGGAGGCCGACGCATGATCCGGGTTGTCATCGCAGACGACGAGGCCCTGGTCCGGAGCGGGTTGGCGCTACTGCTTCGCCACGAGCCTGGCTTCGAGGTCGCGGGTCTGGCCGGCGACGGGTTGGAGGCCGTCTCGCTGGTGCGCGAGCAATGCCCCGACGTGGTGCTGATGGACATCCGGATGCCGGGGATCGACGGGCTGGAAGCTACGCGGCGGATCGTCGGCGACCCGTCCACAGACGGCTGCAGGGTGCTCGTGCTGACCACTTTCGATCACGACGAGAACGTTTTCGCCGCGCTCCGGGCGGGGGCGAGCGGATTCCTGCCCAAGGACACCGAACCCGAGCGGCTGCTGGAGGCGCTACGCGTGGTTGCCTCGGGGGAGGCCTTGCTGGCGCCTCACGCCACCCGCCGCCTGATCGAGGAGTTCCGTCGCGGCGCGCCACCGATGGTCCCCGTCGGGCCGGCGCTTGACGCCCTCACGGACCGCGAGGCGGAGGTGCTGGCCGCGGTGGCGGCCGGACTGTCGAACGCGGAGATCGCGCAGAGGCTGGTGATCAGCTATGCCACGGCCAAGACCCACGTCAGCCGGCTGTTGACCAAGCTCGACGCCAGGGATCGCGCCCAGCTCGTGATCATCGCCTACGAGCACGGGTTGGTCCAGCCGGGCGGCTGAACCATTCAGGCGGGCGGCTCGGTGGGGCGGAGGATCTCCGGTGGCAACCCATCAGGTGTCTCTCCCAGCTCATCGCGGTGCCACCTTGCGTAGGCGCGCACCGCCGTCGGCAGCGTGGCGAAGATGCGGCCGTCGCCCACCTTGTCGACGAAGCCCGCGGCGGCCAACTGATCGTGGAGGTCCTGCTTGACCCTGGCCATGGTGAAGATGACGTCCCTGGCCGCGAGCCGCTCCCGGAGGAGTTCGAGGGTGTCGACGGCCGTGAGGTCCACCTCCACGTTGGCTTCGGCGTTGAGCAGGAACCACCGCACGGGCTGGGGCGCGCGGTCCACGGCCGCCTCGGCGCGGCTGAGGAAGTCGTCGGAGTTGGCGAAGAACAGCGGGGAGTCGTAGCGGTACACCACAAGCCCGGGTACCTGGGTGGCGTTGGGATAGTCGTCGATGTCGTGCATGCCCGCGACGCCTGGCGCGTAGCCGAGCACCCCATCGTGCGCGTGGGCCATCCGCCGGATGAGATCCAGCAGGGACAGCGCGATGGCGATTCCGATGCCGCCGAGCACCCCGAACACCACGACGGAGACCGTGGTCACGGCCGTCAGTGCGAGCTCGCTCCACCGGAACCTAGCGATCCGTCGGATCTCCGCGACATCCACCAGCCTGGTGGCGGCGTAGATCACCAGCGCGCCGAGGGCCGCCATCGGGAAAGTGGAGAGGACCGGACCGGCGAACAGCAGAGTGGCGACCACCGCGGCCAGTGCCACAAGCGAGTGAAGTTGCGTGCGTGACCCGACGGCGTCGCCCAACACCGTCCGCGACCCGCTGGACGAGACCGGGAACCCCTGCAGCAGGCCGGTCGCGACGTTGACGGCACCGAGGGCGAACAGTTCCTGTCCCGCATCGATGTTCTGGCGCCGCTTCGCCGCGAAGGCGCGGGCGGTGAGCACGTTGTCCGAGTAGCCCACCACGGCGATGCCCGCGGCATAGGGGAGGAGCGCGAGCAGCGACACGTCGGCGAGCCCGGGAAGTCTGGGCGCGGGCAGCCCGGACGGTACGTCGCCGACGATGTCGAGGCCGTAGCGCTCCAACCCGAAGAACGCGACCACCCCGGCCGCTGTCAGCAGCACGATGAGGGGGCTGGGGAGTTTCGGGGCCAACCACCTCGCCACGAACAGCAGCACGAGCACCACCGCGGCCATTGCCACCGTCGGGAGGTGGGCCTCCCCGAGGCGCGTCACGAACTCCCAGGTTGCGCCCAGCGTGGACTCGGCCTCGATCTCGAGCTTGGCCACCTTGCCGAACTGGCTGACGATCATCAGCGCCGCGATCCCCACCATGTATCCGACGAGGACAGGCCGCGACAGTAGCGTCGCCAGGAACGACAACCGCGCGAGCCATCCCACCAGGCACACCAGGCCGACGGCGATCGCGAGCAGGGCAGCCACCTCCGCATACTGTTCGGGGCCGCCCGCCGCGGCCACCAGCGCACCGACGCCGGCCGCCGTCATGAGCGCCGTCGTCGATTCCGGGCCCACGGACATCTGCCGCGACGATCCCAGCGCGGCGTAGAGCAGCAGCGGAGCGAGGATGGCCCACAGGCCGACGACGGCGGGGAGGCCGGCGATGACGGCGTAGGCCATCACCTGGGGGATGAGGTAGGCGGCCACCGTCACGCCCGCGACAGTGTCGCCGCGCAGCCAGCGGCGCTCGTAGCGGCGCAGCACCGCGACCCCGGGGAGGTAGCGCTCCCAGGCTGCGGGCGTCGTCGTCGACGGGTCCATGGACCGAATCTAGTGTCCCGCGTCAGAGGTTTGCTGCGATTCCTCGCCCCAGCGGGCCTCGGTGTGTTCCGGGGTGGCCAGGGCCGCGAGCACGATCGGCTCGGCCAGTCTCCGGGTGGGGGGGTGGAGTTGAGCAAATGGCAAGGGTCGCGGTGGGTCGCGCGCTCAGGTCACGCGGGGCGGGTTCCGCGAACCCTGCCATTTGCTCAACTCACCCCCCACCCGGAGGGGGGCGGGAGCCGGTCATGGGCGCAGGGTCAGGACTCGGCGTCGGGGTCGTGGGCGCGATCGACGAAGTAGGAGTCGTCCATCGCCGGGTCGGGGGCGATGGGGACGTACTGACGACGTACCCGCGCCTGGTCCCACTGTCGGCCCTCAACCTCTTCCCGGGCGGCGTTGACGGCGTCGCACTGGTCCTGGTTGAGGTAGAACTCGATGGCCTCCACCGCCTTGTCGGCGCGCAGGAACCGGTCGCCGTCCTCGCCGTCGGATGCCGCGGCGACGAGCCTGTCGACCGCTCTCTGCACCGTCGCCCGGCGGACCCGCCGCTTCGTCTTGGGCAGCAGGTCGATCTTGCCGTCCTCGGACACGATGATCACCATGGCGCCCCTGCCCGCGCCCGCGAGGTAGCGGATGGCGGAGCTGAACCGGGAGCCGCGCGACGGGTCCCCGGTGCCGGTGGCCAGCCCGTCGAGGATCACGCCGACGGCGTGGCACTTGCCGTCCGGAGAGACCAGGACGGCGCCGTCGATGCCGGTGGCGGCCGACAGCGCCTCGGGGCCCAGCCGGCTGGGGGTGATGGCGTAGGCCTGGGGTAGGAGGCGTTGCGCCTCTGATTCGGCCTCGGGGTGGACCACGAGCATGGTGCCGTGCGGCTGCTGCAGTGCTGCACGGGCGATCTGCCACAGGTAGCGGGCGTTGCGGGCGGACACCTCGGGGAACACGCGGTCCACGGTGACGGAGAACTCGTCCTCGTCCAGGAGTTCGCGAGGCATCGCGGCCACGCCGTTGTCGACCCGCAGGAACGGGACGTCGCCGTCCCACAGCTCCCAGGACCCGTTGCCGGAGATCCGCGCCACGAAGGTGTGCTCGCGGGAGGCGCCCTCCTCCAGCTTGCCCAAGCCGTAGACCTCGCGGCCGTCGCACAGCAGGTGCAGGTCCCCGGCGGACAGCTCCAGCACCTTGCGCAGCGACTGGGCCCGGCCGATGGGTACCGGGTGCTCGAGCGACATCACCGTCGTGGTCCCCTCCCCGCCGTGAGGTGCCAGGAGGAGGGACCCCTTGCCCGCCCGCCCCTCGTAGGGCTGCGCGGAGACCGCGTCGAACGCCTGGAGGGCCCCGAAGGCCAACTCCTGCCCGGTTCTGGCCACGACGGCGGAGACGAACAGGTCCGCGGCGGAACGCAGCACGAACTCTGGGTCGATCCGCACCAGGGAGCCGGGGATCTGCCGGTCCAGCTCGCGGGAGGCCACGTCGAGGACGCTGTTGATCACCGCCTCCTGGAACGAGCGGGCGGTGAGGAAGTCGTCTCCGGCGTCGTCGGGAAGCTGGGGCAGCTCCTTCCACTGGTCCTCCTGCAGGGCGAGGACGGGGAAGACGGTGTGATCGCCGATCGTCACGCCCACGCCCACGAAGTGGATGCGCCCGCCGGCGCGGGCGGCGGCGTCCAGCTTGTCCGCGACGGCGCGCCTCCTGGTGCGCGCCTCGAGCGCGGCCAGATAGGTGGGGGAGATCTCCGCGGCGTCGTCGTCGCGGAGAAGCTTGTTGAACCGTCGGGTGGCCAGGTGGGTGGACTGGGCGACGATGGCACGGTCGAAGTGGCCGCGCGCGGGCTCCACGACCACGCCGGCGTCCCGGTCCAGGGGGATCCCGACGACGAAGGCGCGGGCGTCGAGGCCCGTCCCGGCCGCGTCGAGGACATCGTTGGCCACCTGTTCCAGGGAGCGCCGGTAGGTGGCCTGGCCCTCCCACAGCTCTGCGTTCACGTTGGGATCGTCCCACGTCCACTCATCGATGAACAATGCACGCCCCTTCCCTCTCGTTCCACCCCAACGTACCTGCGGGGGCGGGCGTACGCTGGGGGACAGGAGGCTTGCAATGAAGCATGCGACGAAGAAGTGGGACAAATTGCCGCCCTGGCTACGCGCTGCGCTGGCGTTGGGCGGGATGGCGGATGCGGCGCTGCGGGTGTACGCGTTGGTCGACGTGGCCAGGCGCCCTGAGGATGAGATCAACGGATCCAAGGCGGTCTGGGTTCCCGCCTTGGCCGTGGTGAGTTCCATGGGCCTGCTGCCGTGCACCTACCTGCGATGGGGCCGTCGAACCAGCTGAGAAGGATACCCTAGGGGGTATAAACTACGGGGATGGAAACCCAACTGCCCCCATGGAAGCGCGTCCTCGTTGTGGTGGCGCAGCCCGACGACGAGTCCTTCGGATTGGGAGGAGTCATCGGTCGCCTCGTCGACGAGGGGGCCGAGGTCAGCGTCCTGTGCCTCACCGCCGGTGAGGCGTCCACCCTCGGCGCCGCGCCCGACCTCGCGCATACACGCGCGCTCGAACTCGAGGCCGCGGCCGAGGTGCTCGGCTGCCGGACCACCTCCCTGCTCAACCATCCCGACGGCGGGCTGGGTGGCCGCGAGGCGGAACTGGTGGCCGACATCGAGGACGCCCTCGACACCACAGACCCCGACGGCCTGCTCGTCTTCGCCGTCGAGGGCGGCGTGACCGGCCATCCGGACCATGAGGCGGCCAGCCGGGCCGCCATCGCGGTCGCTGGGAGGAAGGGGTTGTCGGTGCTGGAGTGGGGGCTGCCGGCGTCCGTGGCGTCGACGCTGCAGGACGAGTTCGGCGGAGGGTTCACCGGGCACGACGAGGCGGCGCTGCCCATCGTCGTGGCCGTCGATCGCAGCAGGCAGGTGGCCGCCGCGCACCTGCATGTCACTCAGGCCGTCCCGGGCAGCGTGCTGTGGCGCCGGCTTGAGTTGTTGGGGGACCGTGAGCATCTCCGGCTCACCCTGCCCGCCTGACTTCACGAAAGCTTCACATTCCCATGGCGGGAGCTTCACGACGGCGCGGTGAACTGGATACATCACCAACCAGTGATCACATCCACAAGGAGCTCACCATGAAGCGCACCGTTTCCCTCATCACCGCAGGGCTGGCCGTGGCCGCCCTCACCTTCGGCGGGGCCACCCTCGCCTCGGCCGACACCGACGCCCCGGACGCCAAGGAGCAGTCGGCCCTCGCCTTCAGCCGCCAGGAGGAGAAGATGGCTCACGACCTCTACACCGCCTTCGGCGAGAAGTACGACAGCGCCGTGTGGGACCGCATCGCGAACAGCGAGCAGCGCCACTTCGAGGCCATCGGGCGGCTGCTCGCCGACTTCGACGTCGCTGACCCGACAGCGGGCGACGAGCCGGGCATGTACGACGACAAGCAGCTCCAGAAGCTGTACGACGGATGGCTGGAGGACGGCCTGAAGTCCGAGGACGAGGCGTTCAAGGCCGCCATCGAGCTGGAGAAGCGCGACATCGCCGACCTCGAGAAGCAGATCAAGGCCACCGACAACGACGACATCAAGGCCGTCTACGAGCGCCTGCTCGCCGGCTCCGAGAACCATCTCGCGGCGTTCACCGCCTGGGCCAACGGCGACACCACCGGCCTGCAGCAGGGCCAGGGCATGCGGGGTCAGCAGAACGAGGCGCGCCGTGCGGAGCGCAGCGCGGTCTGTGACGGCACCGGCATGGAAGACACCGACCGCGGCAACGCGGACGCCCCGCGTGACGGCTCGGGCGATCAGCTGCGAGACGGCACCGGCAACGAGGACGCCCCGCGTCGTGGCATGAACCGCGGCAACGCCTGATCGCTGATCCCGCCGGCTGAGGTGCCGCGGAGCGGCCTCGAAGCCTATAGAACGTGACCTTGTCAGCTTGCGTTTCGTAGGCTTCGAGGCTCGTCGCTGCGCTCCTCGCGCCTCAGCCAGCGGTGAGGGCTCGCGCTGATCCCGCTGGCTGAGGTGCCGCGAAGCGGCCTCGAAGCCTATAGAACGTGACCTTGTCAGCTCGCGTTCGTCGGGGATCGCGTCTCAGCCGGATGGGCGCAGGCGCTCGCGTCAGCTGGGGGTGATCGGGAGGGTCAGGGTGAACGTCGCGCCCCGACCCGGGCCGGCAGACGCCGCGACCAGGTCCCCGCCGTGGGCCCGCGCGATCTGCCGCGCGATCGTCAGGCCGATGCCCGATCCTCCGCCCCGCTGATCCCCCTGCCGGCGATCCACCCGGTAGAACCGCTCGAACACCTTCTCCAGGTCCTCGGCCGCCAGGCCCACCCCGTCGTCAGCGACCGTGACCGCCACCCGCCCGGACTCCGCGCGGCACCTCACCGCGACACTCCCGCCCCGCGACACCGCCCGCAGCGCGTTACCCACGAGGTTCGTCACCACCTGCCCGATGCGTTGAGCGTCGGCGTCGGCCCAGGCGGCCTCGGAGTCGACTGTGAGGCTGACGCCCGCGTCGACCGCCTGAGGGCGCAGCCTCTCGGCGGCCTCGGCGGCAGTGGCCCCGACGTCGATCCGCTCCAGCCGCAGCGCCGTGCCCGCCTCCTGTGATTTCGACAGCGCCCCGAGATCGTCGGCCAGACGACGCATCCGCTCCACCTCGCGCCCAATGAGGCCGAGGTGCTCGGAATCTGTCGGAACCATTCCATCGGTCATCGCTTCGACGTACCCGCCCACGACGGTGAGGGGGGTGCGGAGCTCATGGGCGACGTCGCCGAGCAGTCTGACGCGCCGGGCTTCCGTGCTGGCCAGGGACTGGCCGAGCGTCTGAAGGTCGGAACCGAGGTCGCTGAGCTCCCGCTCGGACGCCTCCGGGACGGCGATGTCGTAGCGCCCAGCGGCCATCTGCCTAGCCGCCTCCTGCAGCTGGCGGATGGGGCGCATGAAGCGGCGGGCGACGAGGATCCCGAGCGTCGCGGCGACGAGAACCCCCGCGGCCGTGCCGATGAGCAACGCCAGGTCCATCGTCTCGACGATCTGCTGCCGGAAGCCCTGCCCCTGGCCGGCGTGGGGACCGCGCTGTTGCATGCGGTCGTACAGGGCCGGGGCCAGCGCCCGCGAGAGGAGGAACGTGACCAAAGCGCCGATCGCCACCACCGCGACATGGCTCAGCGCCAGCCGCACCGCCAGGCTCCTCACGGCTTCCCCGAAGGGGTCTTGAGAAACCGGTAGCCCACCCCTCGAACGGTCCCGATGACGACGGTGCCGTCGTCGCCGAGAGCCGCGCGGATGGTGCGGACGTGGACGTCGACGACCCGCTCGTCGCCGTAGAAGGCGTAGCCCCAGACCTGCTCGAGCAGCTGCGCGCGGGAGAAGACGCGGCCGGGTTTACGGGCGAGGGCGAGGAGGAGATCGAAGTCGAGGGCGCTGAGCGTCACGGGTTCGCCGTCGAGCGTGATCTCGCGGGCTGCCGGGTCCAGCGTGAGGCCCGGGAAGCGGAGAGTCTCGTCGGGTGCCTCGTCGGCGCCGCGCGGCCTGCGCATCATGGCGTGCACGCGCGCCACCACCTCGCGGGGGCTGAAGGGCTTGACGATGTAGTCGTCGGCTCCGAGGCTGAGGCTGACGATCTTGTCCACCTCTTCAGCCCGTGCGGTGACCACGATGACGTAGACCGACGAGTTTGCGCGGATCCTGCCGAGGACGTCAAGGCCGGAGAGGTCTGGGAGGCCGAGGTCGAGCAGGACCACGTCGGGGCGCTGCTCTCCGGCGAGCCGGACTGCCTCCTCGCCTGTGCCGGCAGTGAGGACCGCCATTCCTTCGGCCTCAAGGTAGGTCCGAAGAAGGGTGCGGATCTCGGGTGCGTCGTCGACGACGAGAACGGTGGGTGCCACGGTGCCTCCTGGGTCACACAATACCCAGATGGGTATGGGCGGGCGCGGAGTCGGGACCCCAGTGACGCCGGTCACGCTCAGCCCAGGTCGAGGTGACCGTCGCTACGGGCACGATTCCGCGGCCGGCAGGGTTCAGGGGAGTGGTGCGGTCGATTCCCTGACCACGAGATGCGGTCGGATCACCCGCCTTGCGCCCATTCGTCAGCACCTGTGCATAGTTATGCGGCACCAACTGGTCATTCAGGAACGCCTATGTCAGGATGTGGGCTGCCGCGGGATAGCCAGCTCGCAGGCACCCGGCCAACCGTCCGACTATCTAGCCACTCCCGAACAGTTATGCCGTCGCGTCGACGGCCCGCTCAGGACCGTGCTAGTTTCCGAGCGTGCCCATTCGCATTGCGCCCGAGCGGCTCCCCCTCGTCGTCAAGGTCGCGCGCCTCTATCACGAGCACGGACTTCGTCAGCCGGAGATCGCCGCGCGGTTGAACATGTCCCAGTCGCGGGTGTCGCGGCTGCTCAAGGAAGGCGTCGAGGCGGGCATCGTGCGGACCATCGTCGTGGAGCCGCCGGGTATGTTCTCCGAGCTCGAGGACCAGGTGCGCGACGCCTACGGGCTGCGTGACGTCGTGGTGGCGGGAGGGCCGGACGAGGCCGGCGAATCAGACGCGGCCCTGCTCAGCGCCATCGGCAGTGCGGGCGCACGCTACCTCGAGTCCACCATGCTTCCGAGCGACCGGGTAGGGCTGTCATCCTGGTCCGCGTCGCTCCTGGCGGTGGTGGATGCCATGACCCCCCGCACCACCCGGACCGCCGAGCGCATCGTGCAGGTGATCGGCGGCGTCGGAGACCCCCGGGCCCAGGTGCAGGCCACCCGGCTGGCGGACCGTCTGGCGCAGGTCACAGGCGCGGAGGTCCACTACTTCAACGCCCCCGGTGTGGTTTCGAGCCCCGAGGTGCGGGCGTCGTTGATGTCGGACCCCCAGATCGCGGCGATCCGCGACGAATGGACCGGGCTCACGATGGCGCTCGTGGGCATCGGGAGCGTCCGGCCGTCCGCGCTGCTCGTCTCCTCCGGTAACACTCTCCCGGAGGCCGATCTTGAGGCCCTCGCGCGGCTGGGCGCGGTCGGCGACGTCTGCCTTCGCTTCTTCGACGCGCACGGCGTGCACGTCGATACCGAACTGGTGGACCGCACCCTGGGGATCGACGAGGAAACGCTCAAGGCCATCCCACGGCGCATCGGTGTGGCCGGCGGCGAGCGGAAGCATGCCGCGATCCGAGCGGCGCTCGTGGGCGGGTGGTGCGACGTTCTGATCACCGACTCGCGGACCGCTCGCGCGCTGCTTGCCGACGGCTGAGCGCGGCAGAGGGGCCGACTGACGGGTTGCCCACTCAGCCCCCGGCGCTCCACGCCTTCCGCCACGACAGGCGCCCCGTCGTGTGGAGGAGGGCGCGACGGTACAGTCTGGCCCCCGCCAGGATCGTGACCGCACAGAAGGCCAGGGTCAACAGCAACGCCACCGCGGGCTCCCACCAGGTGGTCTCGCCGGCCAGGATCCGCATCGGCATCAGGATGGTGGACATCACGGGGACGAACGAACCCGTCACCTGAGCCTGGCCGTCCAGGTTAATGCCCAGGACGAAGACGCCGACGAGGATCAGCGTCAGCGGCATCGAGGTGGCCTGCACGTCCTCGATCCTCGACGCCATCGACCCGGCTGCGGCCCAGATGCAGGCCAGCGCGAGGAAGCCGAACAGGAAGAACGGCAGGTACCAGGCCACCGCCTCGGCCAGCCCCGGAAGCTCGATGTTGAGGTCGATGAACTGCAGCCCGAGCAGCCCCACGCCCGCGATCAGCGCCAGCTGCAGCAACGCCAAGGCCGTGCTTCCGAGCACCTTGCCCAGCAGCAGGTGCCGCACCGGAATGGCCGCGGCCAGGATCTCCACGATCCGCGACTGCTTCTCCTCCACCACGCTGGTGGCGATCGCCATCCCGAACATCAGCGACGACATGTAGAAAAGCACAGCGAAGATCAGGCCGACGATGTAGACCACCAGCCCCTGATCCGTGTCACCGCTCAGGTCACGGGTGGCCAACTGGGTTCCGGCGAGCAGGTCATCGACCCCGACGCCCAGGCGTTGCGCGTTGTCCTCGAGCGCCGACGCGGACACGAGCTCGATGAGCCCCAGCTGCAGCAACCGACCCGACTGCCCGTCCGTCGCCAACGTCCAGACTCCGCCCTCTCTCACCAGCAGGGCGTCGGCGTCCCCGTCGCGCACCTGCTGTTCCCCCGCCGCGACATCGGTGACCCGGACGGCGTTGGCACGAGCCTCCGGATCGGCGGCCTGCATCCGCGCGTCGAGGCCGGCGACCAGGCGGGCCCCGTCGTTGTCGGTCACCGCGACCGTGTAGGTGGAGGCCCCGGCTGTGAGGAAGAACTGCACCACCATGAGGCCGACGATCAGGGCCAGGCTGAAGCCCGTGGAGAGCAGGAAGTTGCGGTCGCGGAGCTTGACGCTGATCTCGCGGGCCGTGACCAGGGCCCATGGATGCGTCCGCCTCCCCGGCTCTGCGTGGGCGGGGCGTGCGTCGGTCCTGTTCATACGGAGGCAACCTCCCGGTAGATCTCGCTCAGGCTGGGCACCACCCGCGCCAGCTCCCTCACCGGGCCCCGCCCGACGGCGTCGACGAGCAGCCGCTGCACCGCCTCGTCGCTCTCCGGCTCGACGACCACGCTCGTCGCCCCCGACGACACCACCCGCACGCCGCCGGCCGCATGCACCCAGCCGACGTCCCCGTCCACCACGAGCCGGTACCGGACAGGTGCCGTGCTTCGTAGTTCGTCGACGGTGCCATCAGCCACCACGCGGCCCTTGTGCAGCACGATCAACCGGTCGCACAGCCGCTCGACCAGCTCCAGTTGGTGGCTGCTGAAGAGCACCGGCACTCCGGCCGCGGTGTGTTCCCGCAGCAACGCCGCCATCTGGTCCACCGCCGTGGGGTCGAGGCCGGAGAATGGTTCATCGAGGATCAGGGCTTGTGGGCCGCCGAGGACGGCGGCGATGATCTGGGCACGCTGCTGGTTGCCGAGCGAGAGGGACTCCACCTTGTCGCGGGTCCGGTCGCCCAGGCCGAAGCGGACCAGCAGCTCCTCGGCGTGCTCCCGTGCCGCGGCGGCCCGCATGCCGTGGAGGCGCCCCAGGTACACCAGCTGGCTCAGCACCTGCTGCTTCGGGTAGAGCCCGCGCTCCTCCGGCAGGTAGCCGAACCGCGCCCGGTCGGGCTGCCCGGCCGGCCGGCCGCGCCACAGGACTTCGCCGGCAGATGGCTGCAGCACTCCCATAACCATCCGCATCGTGGTGGTCTTCCCTGCGCCGTTGCCGCCGACGAATCCCACCATCTGCCCGGCGGGGACATCGAAGGAGACGTCGTCGACCGCGGTGAGCTGTCCGAACCTCCTGGTCAGGCCCCTGAGCTGCAGCATCCTCGTCCCCCTCCTGCCTGCTCGCCACAGTACCGGTCGCGCAGCGCGGCTCCGCGGGCCTCAGCCGAGGCCCAGGAAGTCCACCAGCTCGGCGATGGCGGCCTCCGCCTCCGCGAGGGTGGGCATCTCGGCGAAGACCCGCAGGACGGGCTCGGTGCCGGAGAAGCGCACCACGAGCCAGCCGCCGTTGGAGAAGTAGACCTTGCAGCCGTCGAGGTAGCTGGTGTGGTCCACGGCGGGGGTGAAATCGGGCAGCTCGCGGCGCTCGAAAAGGGTGGCGACGAGCTCGGCGCGGCGCGCGGGGGTGAACGAGTACGCGTTCTCCACCATCTGGGCATCGCCGTACCGGGCGACGACGTCGGCCCACAACGAACTGAGTTTCCGGTTGCTGGCCGCGAGCATCTCCACCAGGAGCGACCCGGCGTACACGCCGTCCTTTCCCGCGATGTGGCCCCGGACCGTGAGCCCTCCGGAGGATTCTCCGCCGATCACGGCATCCGTCTCGGCCATCTTCGAGCTGATGTGCTTGAAACCCACGGGCACCTCGTAGCACTGCTGCCCGTGGGCAGCCGCGACCCGGTCCAGCAGGTGCGTGGTGGCGATGTTGCGCACCACCGGCCCGGTCCAGCCCTTGCCGGTCAGGAGGTACTCGTACAGGAGCACCATGATCTGGTTGGCCGACAGGTAGTTGCCCTGGTCGTCGATGATGCCCAGCCGGTCCGCGTCGCCGTCGGTGGCGATGCCCAGGTCGGCGCCCTTCTCCATGACCGTCTGCCGCAGCTGGTGCAGCGTCTCGAGCTTCGGGGACGGGAGCCGCCCCCCGAACATCGCGTCGTGGCGGGAGTTGATCACGTCCACCTCGCAGCGGGCGGTCATCAGGACGGTCTGCATGCAGGTCTGCGACACCCCGAACATCGGGTCGAGCACCACCCTCAGATGACGGTGCCGGATCGTCTCCACGTCGAGCTGCTCGAGGATGGCGTCGATGTACCAGTTCATCGAGAACTGCACGGTCACCAACGGATGCGTGCGCACCTCGAAGTCCGGCACCGACCGCACGTCTGCCGGCGTCAGTGCGTTGATCTGCTCCTGGAGGGCGGCGGTGACCTCGACGTCCGCGTCACGACCCCCTTCGACGAACACCTTGACGCCGTTGTAGACGGCCGGGTTGTGGGAGGCGGTGATCGCCAACCCGTAGGCGCACCCCTTGTTGCGCACCGTCCACATGATCATGGGCGTGGGGGCCGGGCGGTCGATCACCGTGACCGGGATCCCGTTGGCCACCAGCACCTCGGTGGCCCACCACGCGGCGTCGGAGGAGAGGAAGCGGCGGTCGTAGCCGACGACGGTGCCGCGCCCGGCGACCCCCTCGGCGTTCATCCGGTCAGCGAGACCCTGGGCCAGCAGCCGGACATTCTCCTTGGTGAAGCCGTCGGCGATGATTGCGCGCCAGCCACCCGTGCCGAATTCGATCATGCTCGCACCGTAGCTGAGCCGCCTCCCGGCGAGGAGCATCGGGGCAGGACCATTGCGCGTTTGCGCAGTGCCCCTGAGCGGACCCGCCTCCTCGACGGCGCCGCCTCCGTGGGGCGGGCGGAAGCGCACAATGGCTGCGCGAAGGAGGAGCCGGGCCGGGCGCTGATCCTAGGATGAGGGCCATGAACGAGACCATGCCCACGAAGGCCGTCATCCTTGCCCGCGGCCTCGGCACCCGGATGCGCCGCGCGGCCGACGTCGACCTCGACGAGGATCAGCGCAGGGCGGCTGAACTGGGTCTCAAGGCGATGATGCCAGTCGGTCTCGGCGACACCTCCGGGGGAGGGCAACCGGCACACCCGTTCCTCGACCATGTGATCAGCGAGCTCGCCGACGCTGGCCTGACCGACATCTGCCTCGTCATCGGCCCCGAGCACGACCTCGTGCGCGACTACTACGCGACGCTCGACCTGTCGCGGGTGCGGATCTCGTTCGCCGTCCAGGTGGAGGCCCTCGGCACGGCCGACGCGGTCCGGGCGGCCCGCGGGTTCGCCGGAGGGGACCGGTTCGTGATGGTCAACGCCGACAACTTCTATCCCGCCGACGCCGTCCGCGCACTCAGGCGGGCGCCCGGGACGGCCACGGTCGGCTTCGACGCCGCTGCGATGGTCAGCAGGTCCAACATCCCCGCCGACAGGATCGCCGCCTTCGCGATCCTGGACACCGACGCCGAGGGCTACCTCGTCGACCTGATCGAGAAGCCCCCCGCCGACGTGGTGGCGCGCTTCGGCCCGCACGCGCGCATCTCCATGAACTGCTTCCTGTTCGGTGCGAGCATCTTCAACGCCTGCGACGCCATCAGACCCTCGGCGCGGGGCGAGTACGAGATCGTCGACGCCGTCCGCTGGCTGATCGCGGCCGGCGAGCCCGTCACGGTGGTCCCGGTGGCCGAAGGGGTGCTGGACATGTCCGGGCGCACCGATGTGCCCCTGGTGGCGGCAGCCCTCGCGAGCCGTCCGGTGCGGTTGTGAGCGGCTGGTTCGCACCCGGACGCATCGAGGTCCTCGGCAAGCACACAGACTACGCCGGCGGCAACGTGCTGGTGTGCGCCGTCAACAGGGGTGTGACCGCGACGGTGGAGCCGGGCCGACGGGGGATCGAGGCGCGGAGCACGGCGCAGGAGGACGCCATCACCCTGGAGCCGGGCGTTGCGGTGCGCCTTCCTGCCGGGCACTGGGGGCAGTACCTCAACGTGGTGGTGGACCGGCTGGGCGCCAACTTCGGGCCCCTGCGCCCCGCGCGGCTTGCCATCGACGCGGACCTGCCGTTGGCCAGCGGCATGAGCAGTTCCTCGGCACTGGTCGTGGCGTCAGCCATGGCGTTGGCCCAGTTCAACGGCTTCGACGAGTCCGAGGCCTGGGTCGCGGCGATCCGGGACGAGGTTGCGCTGGCCGGGTA
Organism: Tessaracoccus sp. MC1679; assembly: GCF_014164775.1. GTDB lineage: Bacteria > Actinomycetota > Actinomycetes > Propionibacteriales > Propionibacteriaceae > Arachnia. Next base: position 526,704 of record NZ_JACJGB010000001.1, on the reverse strand, counting down.
CCTGGCCTGCGTCGAGAACGGGAGCGCGTTCGGTGCGCTGTCAGGACGGGCGGGCGTCGGCACGTTCGGGGGATCCGAGGATCACACGGCCATGCTCTGCAGCCAGGCCGACCACCTCGGACTGTTCAGTTTCAACCCGGCCGCGCTCGTGGAGCGCGTGCGGCTCCCGGACGACCTCGCCTTCGTGGTGGCGGTGAGCGGCGTGTCGGCGGAGAAGACCGGCGCGGCGAAGGACGCCTACAACCAGGCCTCACGCGGGGTCGCTGAGCTGCTGGCCCGCTGGAACGCCGCCGCCGGGCGCGGAGACGCGAACCTGGCCGCCGCCGTCGAATCCGACCCGGAGGCCGCAGCGGTGATCGAGTCGCTCGTCGCGGACGAGCCGCGACTGCTCGCGCGCCTCCGCCAGTTCGTCGCCGAATCCACCTGGATCGTGCCGGCGTCGGTCGAGGCGCTTCGCGCCGGTGACCGTGCCGCGCTGGGCGAGTTGGTCGCGGCTTCCCAGAGGTGGGCGGCCGACGGTCTCGACAATCAGATCCCCCAGACCGAGGCGCTGGTCGAAGACGGCCGACGGCTCGGTGCGGTGGCCGCCTCCTCCTTCGGGGCCGGGTTCGGTGGCAGCGTGTGGGCGCTCGTGGATCGCGACGGTGCCGACAGCTTCGCCGCCGAATGGCTCGCCGGCTATGTGCGGGCCCACCCGGAGCCGGGAAGCCGTGCCGCCACCCTGGTCACCAGGCCCGCGGGGCCGGCTCACGCTCTGGCCGATTGAGGGAGAGGGAGGCGGTCTACCCGCCGTAGGTGATTCTCGACGACGGGTCCGGCTCCTCCTGGCGCAGCCGTTCCTCGATGGTCTCGTCGTGATCGGTGTCGTCGGTGTGGAGAGCCGAGTCCACCGGCGTCTGGGGATCGTTCGGGACCATCGAGGCGGCGTCAGCGCCGTCGTCGATGAGGTCAGCGGTGCCGAGGTCTTCGGCTGTCACCTCGCCGTAGGGGTGCTCGGCGTCGGCGACGTCCTCGGCGTCCAGCTGCTCGAGTCCGTCAATGCTGCCGTCTTGCGCGTCCATGCTCATGCGCCCAGCCTTGCACGGGATCGGTGCCAGACAAGGAGTTTGCGCGCCTCCTTCTGCGTGCCGGGAGCGACGCGGCCCAGCGCCGGGGGCCTATTCGTCGAAGAGGCCGCGGATGTCTGCGGCCGTGATGGCCCCGGAGGAGAAGGAGCCCGAGTCGATGACGGAGGTGAACAGGTCCCGCTTGCGTTCCTGCAGCGCCACCACTTTCTCCTCGATGGTGTCCTCCGAGACCATCCGGTACACGTTGACCGATCTGGTCTGGCCGATGCGGTGGGTCCGGTCGATGGCCTGGCTCTCCGCGGCCGGGTTCCACCACGGGTCCAGCACGAAGACGTAGTCCGCCTCGGTCAGCGTCAGCCCGAAGCCGCCGGCCTTCAGCGAAATCAGGAACACCGGGTCTTCGCCCTCGCGGAACGCGGCGATGCGGGCCGGCCTGTCGCGGGTGTGGCCGTCGAGGTAGACGTGGCTGATGCCCGCCTCGCTCAGCGCCTCCCGCACGAGCTTGAGATAGCCGGTGAAGCTACTGAACACCAGCGCCCGGTGGCCCTCCGCCGCCAGTTCGGTGACCTGCTCCACCAGGGCGGCGACCTTCGCCGACGGCGCCCCCGAGGCGTGCTCCGCGTCCACCAGGACCGGGTCCAGCGCCAGCTGCCGCAGCTTCGTGAGCGCACGGAAGATCGCCACCCGGTTGCGGTCCATGTCCTCCAGCATGCCGAGTACCCGCTGCCGCTCCCGGTGGAGGTACTTGTCGTAGACCCTGCGGTGCGCGGGAGTGAGCTCCACGCGTTGCACCTGCTCGATCTTTTCCGGCAGTTCCTGCACCACTTCGCGCTTGGTCCGGCGCAGCACGAACGGCTTGATCCGCCGTCGAAGGGTCTCGAGGGCCAGAAGGTCGCGCTCGTTCTCGATGGGCTTCCGGAACCGTTCGGTGAAGTGGTCCGGGCGCGGGAACAGGCCGGGCGCCGACAGCGACAGCATGGACCACAGGTCCATCAGCGAGTTCTCCAGGGGGGTGCCCGTGATGGCCAGCGTGAACGGGGCGCCGAGCCGTCGGGCGGCCTGGTAGGTGCGGGAGCGGTGGTTCTTCACGAACTGGGCCTCGTCGAGGATCAGCCCGCTCCACTGCAGCGCCCGGTACTCGGCGTCCTCCAGCCGCATCAGCGTGTACGAGGTGACCACGACGTGTGCGCCCGCGACAGCCGCCGCGACAGTGTCGCCCCGGCGCTTCCCCGTGGCGGTGATCACCGCGACATTCAGGCCTGGCGCAAACTTCGCCGCCTCGTCGGCCCAGGTTCCCACCACGCTGGCGGGGGCCACGACGAGCACCGGCGTGCCGTCCAGCTCCCCGGCCTCGCGCGCCCGCTCCAGCAGGGCGAGGGTCTGGAGCGTCTTGCCGAGGCCCATGTCGTCGGCAAGCACCCCGCCCAGCCGCGCGTCCCAGAGCGCGGCCAGCCATTCGTAGCCGCGGAGCTGGTAGGGGCGCAGCGTGGCGCGGATCCCGTCCGGGAGGGCGGGCGCCGGGCGGTCGGCGTCGGGGAGGAGGCGCTCCACGGAGGCCAGCCATCGCTTGCTCTGGCGCGCGATCACGCCCAGCTCGACGAGCTCCTCCCACAGGGCGGCCTGGTAGGGGCCGATGCGAAGCGGGCCGTTGGGGCTTCCGTCGGTGAGCTCGCGGGCTTCCTCGATGAGTCGTCGGAGGTCCTGCAGCTCCGGGATGTCGAGGCGGAACCAGGTGCCGGAGTCCAGGAGCAGGGCGTCGTCCCCTGCGGCCAGGGCTCTGAACAGTTCCTCGAACGGCACCTCCTGGCCGTCGACGGAGACGGTGATGTGGAGGTTGAACCAGTCGCGGTCCTCGGTGTCGTCTGCTGTGAGGAGCACGACGGGGGCCTCCGAGGCCTCCTCGTAGGCCACCGCGTCGCCCTCCTCCTGCACCTGCACCCCTGCTTCGAGCAGGTGGGGGAGGACGTCGGCGAGGAACGCGGCGGCCGCCATGCCCTGCAGCTCGTGGTGGGCGATCAGGACTGGGCGGGGGGTGGCCTCCAGCAGTGAGGCGCCCACGACGCTGAGCAGCGCGACCACCGCCTCGGTGAGGCGCCGCTCCACCGGCACATCGCGCGGCGGATCCCCTGCGGCGTGCGCGAGAGGGACGACGGTGGGGCCCTGTCCGGCCACCGGCGACGGATAGGCGAACCCCCACCTGAGGTGCGTGACGTGGCCGGGGAGGTGCGTGAGGGTGAGGTGCAGGACGGGTGGGACGATCTCCGGGGCCTCGACGGTGCCGTCAGAGGTGGACACCGCTCCCGTGCGAGCGAGGGCCGGGTAATAGAGGGTCAGGAAGCGATTGACGTCCTCGGCGGGGATCTCGACCGCCTTCCCGTCGGCGAGGAGCCGGTCCAGCCCCTCGGCCGGTGGGGCGGCGAGCGGCCAGAGAGTCAGGGCGCCGCCGTCGAGCTGCCCCACCCCGTGGGCCGGGTTGCCGAACAGCAGGACCCGTCCTGGGGCGTCGGGATCCACCAGGGAGACGCGCGGCCGGGCGGTGATGCCGCCGTCGGCCGAGCGCGTGAGGTCCAGCGCGACCGTGGCGGAGTCGTCGCCGATCCGCACGGACCGCAGGCCCTCGCCGGCGAGGAGGACGACGCCGGCCGAGACCGCGCGCCGCAGCAGCGGCCAGGCGAGGGGGCCGAGGCTCGCGAGGTCCACTGTCGCGGGGACGCCGTAGGAGTAGGCGTTGTCGGGGCTGAGGAGGTGCAGCTGTGCCAGGGCCGCCCGATGCGCGGGGTTCAGCTCCGCGGCCCGCCACGGTTGGGTGATGTCGCCCCACGAGGCGCCGGTCTTCACCCACGGGGTGCGGGCGCCCTCGCGGAGGGGCTGCAGCGTGATGCGCGACACGGCGGCGCCGTAGTGGAGGGTGGGGACGGAGAACTCGAGGGCGAGCGCCCGTCCGGCGGTGGCGGAGGCGTCGCCGAGCTTGATCAGGTGCGCGAGCTGGCTCTCCCACGTGGTGCTGGCGGGGCGTTGGCGGAGCCGGGCGCGCGCCGCGAGCATCACGGCGGCGACGTGCTTGCAGGAGCGGCCCATCGGGCAGCTGCACCAGTTGTCGAGGCGCCGGCCACTGCGGGTGACCTCGACCTCGTAAACATGACGCCCGCTGCCGGTGACCAGCGCCCCGAGTTCGTCGGGCGCGACGGTGAGGTCGCGGACGTGCCCGGCGTCGAAGTAGCCCTTGCCGCGGAAGTAGGTGGATGCGCCGAAGACCCGTTTCAGCTCGGGCTCGGAGAACTCCCGAACCCACTCCACGTCGTCAGGGCCCATAACGGACGAGGGTACCCGCTACGGCCTCCCGCCCGCTCCGCGTCGCCGGTGTCCCGGCTCCTGGCGTTCATCCCGGACAACGACCAGGTTGGGGACAGTCGTCGGAAGTTATCCACAGGGGGTCGATGAAGTCCCGAATCGGCCGCGGCGGCTGCTGTGATGGGGCGACCTCAGAGAGAAGGGCGACGGAGATGGAAGCAATGGACGTGCAGGTGGGCGAGGTCTGGGCGTACTACCCGGACGACTACCGGCCCAACGCGAGCAGAGTCGAGATCCTGGAGATCGTGCCTCGGCCCAAGAAGGACCGTTACCTCATCCGCTTCGAGGACGGCCGCGAGCGGGAGGTCGCGCGGACGCGTCTCAAGTGCAGATGGGAGGACGCCCGGGCCTACGAGGAGAAGCTGGCCGCGGAGGAGCTCATCCGGAATCAGGCCCCGGATTCCCGCCTGTCAGGATCCATCCGACGTGTCTTCCGGCTGGTCCCGCGCGAGGTGGCCACGTTGGAGCACTCTGGTCAGGTCGTCATCCACGACACTGCTCGGCTGGCTGCCCGGACGGGGCTGCCGATGGATGTCCTGCTGGCGGCGTGCGGACAGGTTGCGGAAGGCAGCAGTCTTCGGGTGTCGGCGCTGGGAGGCCAGAGGATCGCGATGGCGCTGTGCGTCGCGCACCCGGCCGAGGCCCTGCAGATCGCGCGCGGGCGAGACAGCTACGCGGACCACTACGACGACGAGCGCCCCGGCTACTTTTCACCCCGCCGGGACTATCGCTGGTACGCCGATGAGGAGGCCCCCGCCGGGGAGATCATCAGAAGCTGGTGTGGGGCGTTGCCCACCTCCCGGGCCGAGGCGGCCGCCGCGGCCGAGGCCGAGTGCCACCGGCTGTGGCTCCTCGCCCACCGGCTGGTCAATGAGCTGAGCAAGCACGCTCTCCCCTTGGCCGAGAACCTGCGCAAGGATCTGGTGAACAACCAGATCTCGGCCGACGACGTCCGCGCGGCCTGATTCGCAGCTTGGTGATGCTCCCAGGCGGCAGCCAAAGGTGATGTATCACCGGTGATACAGTGAGGAGATGGGAAGTGTGACGGTGCGAGACCTGCGCAACCGCAGCGCGGATGTGCTGGCGCGCGTGGCTCGCGGTGAGAGCCTGACGGTGACGCGAGACGGCGAGCCGGTGGCGGCAGTGGTTCCGCTCCCGCGTCGTCCACGAGGTGCCGCCGAGCTGGTCGACAGATGGAGGGCGCTGCCACGGGTGGATGCGGCAGCGCTCAAGGCAGACATCGACACCGTGCTGGATCCGTCGCTGTGAGTGAAGGGATTCTGGACACCTCCGCAGTGATCGACCTGGGCATCCTGGAACCCGCCTCGCTGCCTGCCGAGCCCATGATCACCGCAGTCACGATGGCGGAGTTGTCAGTGGGGCCGCACGTTGCGCGCTCGGATGTGGAACGTGCGGCCCGCCAGGCGCTGGTGCAGCAGGCGGAGGCGGACTTCGACCCCATCCCGTTCGACGGTGCCGCGGCGAGGGCCTTCGGGGTGGTGGCCGCCTCGCTGAGGTCTGCGGGGCGAAAGCCTGCAGCGCGCGCGTACGACGCGCTCATCGCGGCCACTGCGCTGTCACGCGGGCTGCCGATCTACACGGCCAACCCACGTGACTTCGAGGGGATCGCGGGGCTCGACGTGCGGGCCGTCCGGGCCGCGCACGCCGAGTCCTGAGGCGTCAAGAGGGGCTTCGATAGCGCAGCCGCGCCAGTGCCGGGCCGTCCCTTGCGTCCCCGAGAACGTCGCCACGGACGGCTACCACCGTGGACTTCGCCGGAGAGCCGGTCGTCCCCGCGCCCGGCCGAGTCGCGGTTGGTCGCCTCTGAGGCGCTGGCCGGGGCTATCGGTTTCCTTCCCCCGGGGTGGGGGATCCGGCGGGCCGGTGGGTGGCCAGCCGAACCTCCAGCCCGTCGAGGATGAGCTCGAGGCCGTAACCGAATTCGTCTGCGAACGTGTAGCCCGTCGCCACCTCGTCGATGAGCGCGGCCAGGTGGGGGTAGGGCTGAAGCAGCGATCCCACCGCGGCCGCGTAGTCCTCGGCGCCCTCAGCGCGGGAGGAGTCGAACGGGAGGTTCTGCTCGGTGAGGGCGAACCCGTAGACGTAGGCGTCGATCACGGAGAACGCGTGAGATGCCAACCTCGGCGGGAACCCGCCGCCCACCAGGCACCCGAGCACCGCATCGTGATGGTTGAGCAGCGCCGCGCCGGGGTTGGTTCGCGACTCGATGAGCCCCAACGTCCACGGGTGCGCGGCGAGCACCGCTCGCGCCGACGAGGCCCGGCGAACCATCCCGGCGCGCCATGGCTCCCCGCCCAGCGGCAGCTCGATCCGGGAGAAGATCCAATCGGCCAGCGCGTCGAGGAGGGCGTCCTTGCTGGCCACGTGGTGGTACAGCGACATGGCCTCCACCCCGAGCTCCCGCCCCACTGTGCGCATGCTGACCCCGCTGAGTCCTGAGCGGTCCGCGACGGCGACGGCGGCCTCGACGATGCGCTCCAGGCTGAGTGGCGTGCGGGATTCCATGGCTCCTCCTTGTGTTCTTACAGGTGTAAGGCTACAGTGAAGCGAGCAGACTTACACCCGTAAGGAGAGTCGTGAAAGCAGCAGTGGTGCACCGCTACGGACCCCCCGAGGAGGTGGCGATCGTCGAGGTTCCCATCCCCCAGCCCGGCCAGGGCGAGGTGGTCGTCCGCGTCGAGGCGGTGGCCGTCACCTCCGGCGACGCCCGGATGCGGGCCGGCCGGTTCCCGGCCGGGTTCGGGGTACTCGCCCGGCTGGGTTTGGGCATGCGCGGGCCGCGCCGTCGGGTATTGGGCGGCAGCCTCTCGGGGGTCGTGGTCGGTGTGGGCGCCGAGGTCGCGGGGCTCGCGGTGGGCGACGAGGTGGCGGGCATGTCCGGCGCCCTCGGGGCGCACGCGCAGTACGTGGCGGTGCCGGCAGCCCGCATGGTGCCGAAGCCCGCCGGCATCACCCACGCCGAGGCGGCCGGGGTCCTGTTCGGCGGCACCACGGCGCTGTACTTCCTGCGCGACAGGGCCGGGTTGCGGGCCGGTCAGACCGCGCTGGTCAACGGGGCCTCCGGATCTGTCGGGTCCGCTGCTGTGCAGCTGGCCAAGGTCATGGGCGCGGACGTCACGGCGGTCACCAGCGCGACGAACGCCGCCGTCGTGACCCGGTGGGGAGCGGACAGGGTGGTGGATTACTCGCAGACGCCGGTGTCGCGGCTGACCGGCACCTACGACGTGATGTTCGACGCAGTCGGCAACGTCTCCCGCTCTGAGGGGCTCCGGCTCGTCTCACAGGAGGGTGCTCTGGTCCTCGCCGTCGCCGGGCTCTGGGACACCCTCCGGGCGCGCGGCCGGGTGCATGCCGGCCCAGCTCCCGAGCGGCCCGAGGACTTCGCCTACCTGCTGGCCCTCGTCGCCGAGCGCCGGCTGGACCCCGCCGTCGAGGAGTTCGAGGGGCTTGGCCGGCTGCCGGAGGCGTACCGGCGCGTTGATTCCGGCCGCAAGGTGGGCAACCTCGTGCTCATCCCCGAACCCAATGAGGCAGGCTGAGGCCATGAGCGGCGAGACGGAGCTGACCACCCTGCTGGCGACGATGTCCCCCGTCGTGTGCCCTGGGGCCTTCGTCTTCGTGGTTGGCCCCGGGCCTGTGGAGGCTGAGGTGCTGGCCAGCGTCGTCGAATCGGAAGGTCTGAGCATGGTGCTTCGCAAGGAGGACGCGGACCGGCTCGGGTTGGACTACGACTACGTCGCGGGGTGGATCACGCTCACGGTGCAGTCATCGCTGGCCGCCGTCGGGCTGACAGCGGCTGTGAGCACGGCGCTGGCGGAGGCGAGCATCAGCTGCAACGTCGTCGCGGGGTACCACCACGACCACCTCCTGGTCCCGGCCGACCGGCTGGACGACGCCCTGGCGGCCCTTCGTCGCCTGGCCGGAAACGCGCGGGTGTGAGCGAGCCGGCCCAGCGATGAGGAGATCGACGGGGGAGGCTCGCAGCCGCGATCCGTCGCTTAGCCTGGAGGGATCCTGGTTGCGGAAGGCAACCCTGAACGAGGGAGTTCGCCATGACTGACCACACCTACAAGGTGACCGAGATCGTCGGTAGCTCGAGCGAGGGCCTGCAGCAGGCCATCGATGGGGCTGTCGCGCGGGCGTCGCAGACGCTGTCCCACCTGGACTGGTTCGAGGTGACCGAGATCCGCGGCCACATCCAGGACGGCCAGGTTGCCCACTACCAGGTGGGCCTGAAGCTCGGATTCCGCCTGGAGGACCACACGGCGTGAGCGCGACGCAGGACCGTCGTCGTCAGTAGATGAAGAAGGCGAACATGTCCGGGTTGTGGGCGTGCACGATGGCCATGAACACGATGGCGTCGAACAGCAGGTGCACCACCAGGACGTAGAGCAGGGAGCCCGTGCGCGCGAACAGGAAGCCCTGGATCAGTGCGAACGGGATGGTCAGGAGCGGTCCCCACTCGCGGTAGCCGAGCTCCCACAGGAACGAGACGAAGATGGTGGCCTGCAGAGCGTTGGCCAGCCACACCGGGAAGTGCCGCCTCAGCAGGGCGAAGCAGGTGCAGATGAAGAACAGCTCGTCCCAGGTGCCCACCGCGTTGACGCCGACGAAGAACCGCGCCAGTTCACTGGCGTCGGTGATGTGCGGCCAGTTGAGGTAGGCGCCGGAGCGGATGAAGTAGAACGGCAGGATCGCCCAGCCCAGGAACGGCACCGCGACCACGTAGATGACCTCTAGCCGAGACCATCGATGTTCCCCTCGCCAGGGGAACGTGATTGCCCGGCGGCGGTAGACGAAGCGGTCGATCAGCAGCGGCACCGAGACGGCGAGGATCAGCACCGCTCCGATGATGAGGAAGCGGTCCCAGCTCACGTCGGCCTCGACGGAGGTGGCGCTGACGATCGCCACACCCACCCCGATCAGCAGCAGGTCCCTGCCCAGCTCGCGGTTCACGAGACAGGCGGCCAGCAGGCTCAGTAGCAGCAGCGCGTGCCCCCATCCGGCCAGCTGGAACGCGAACAACAGGACCGCAGAGATCGACACCCCCGCCGCGGGGATCAGATCGCGCACCGACCATGCCTGAGCCGACGACGGGTCCTGAGCGAGGGGCGTCGGTGGGGAGGCCATGGGTCCAGCATTCCGCATGAGACGCCCGACGGTGGGGCGCGCGGCTCATGAATGGACCCATGAGCCGCGCTGTCGAGTGGGGCCGGCGTCTCCCGCGCCGTCGAGGTGAGTAGGCTCGGTGGGGTAGTCAACGACGACCACGGGAGGATCACCATGCCCACGCTTGCCATCATCGGTGCCGGAGCCGGACTCGGCGCAACAGTCGCCCGCCGCTTCGCCAAGGAGGGCTTCTCGGTGGCGCTCATCTCTCGCACCGCCGAACGCGTCCATGCCCTCGCCGAGGAACTGACCGCAGAGGGCATCACGGCCCGGGGCTACGTGGCAAACGTCCGCGACCACGATTCCCTGCGGTCCGCGCTCGACGACGCGGCCGCTGACCTCGGCCCCATCGACGTGCTGCAGTACAGCCCGCTGCCGGCGAAGGAATTCCTGCGCCCAGTGCTGGAGACCACCGTCGAGGACCTGCAGCCGGCCATCGAGTTCTCCGTCTACGGGCCGCTCGTGGCGATCCATCACGTCATGCAGCACATGCGCTTCCGCGGAGGCGGCACGATCCTGCTCGTCAACGGTGGCAGCGCGGTGCGCCCGGTGGCGAAATTCGCCGGCACGTCGGTGGCGTTCGCGGGGGAGTCGGCATTGGGTCAGATGCTGCACGACGCCTTGGCGCCGGACAACATCCACGTCACCCAGCTGATCATCCCCGGCGGGATCATCGAGGGTCACCCCCGCAAGGACCCGACGGTGCTCGCCGAACGGCTCTGGGAGATGCACGCCACGAAGGAGCAGTTCCGTCACTTCGCCGGCGATATGGACCTCGACGGCTGACGGTCGAGGCCCGCACGGGGCCACTGGTGGGAGCCGAGCCGGGCCCTGACAGGATGGACCCATGACTGACGAGCGCCCTTGGGTGAAGCACTACCAGCCGGGGGTCCCGGCAGACATCGCCACCCCGCCCACCTCACTGGTGGAGATGTGTGAGGAGGCGGTCGCCAAGGGCGGCGACGGCGTGGCGCTGCAGTTCTTCGGCCGCGAGACCAGCTACCGGAGTCTCGGGGAGCAGATTGCCCGCGTCGCCGAGGGCCTGCGCAGGCTGGGCGTCCGCGCAGGCGACCGCGTGGCACTGATCCTGCCCAACTGCCCGCAGCACGTCGTCGCGTTCTACGCGGTCCTGCGGCTGGGCGCGATCGTCGTGGAGCACAACCCCCTCTACACTGCGCGCGAGCTGCGTCACCTGTTCGAGGACCATGGCGCCCGGGTGGTCGTCGCCTGGGACGCGGCCGTGGGCAAGATCCGCGAGCAGCCGAGCGACATCGAGGTCGAGCATGTCGTCTCGGTCAACCTGCTGCGGGCATTTCCCCTTGTCAAGCGCTTGGCGTTGCAGTTGCCTGTGCCGAAGCTGCGCGCCGCCCGCGACCGCCTCACCCAGCCGGCGCCCGGCACCATGCCCTGGGAGGACCTGCTCCGGGCGCCCGCCCTCGAACCCGCGCATCCGCGCCCCGCGGTCGACGACGTGGCCGTCATCCAGTACACCAGCGGCACCACCGGCCGCGCCAAGGGCGCGATCCTCACCCACCGCAACCTCTACGCCAACGCACTGCAGGGCGCGGCATGGATGCACGACGCCGTGGACGACCGGGAGGTGATCTACGCCGTCCTGCCCATGTTCCACGCGTTCGGCATGACGCTGTACCTGACCTTCGGCATCCTCAAGCGCGCCCGGATCGTCCTGTTCCCGAGCTTCGACGCAGACATGGTCCTCGACGCCGCCCGCACCACCCCGCCGACGGTGTACTGCGCGGTCCCGCCGATCTACGAGAAGACCGCCCGACGGGCCCTCGAGCGTGGCGTGAGCCTGAAGTCGGCCCGCTTCTGCATCTCCGGGGCGATGAACCTGACCGACCCGATCGTCGAGCTCTGGGAGGGGGTGGCCGGGGGGCTCCTCGTCGAGGGCTACGGCCTCACCGAGACCGCCCCCGTGGCGCTGGGGAATCCGTTCCACCCGTCGCGGCGCACCGGCACCATCGGCATCCCGTTCCCCAGCACCCGGATGCGCGTGGTGGACCCGGAGGACCCGTCCCGTGAGGTGCCCCAGGGGGAGCGTGGTGAGCTTCTGCTGGGCGGTCCGCAGGTGTTCCAGGGGTACTGGAACGCGCCGGAGGAGACCGAGGCGGTGCTGCTGCCCGGCGGATGGCTGCGCACAGGCGACCTGGTCACCGTTGACGCCGACGGCTTCACCACCATCGTGGACCGCGTGAAGGAGCTGATCATCACGGGCGGCTTCAACGTGTCGCCGACGGAGGTGGAGGCGGTCCTGCGTGCGCACGAGGACATCGACGACGCCGCCGTCGTCGGCCTGAAGCTGGAGGGCGGGGGAGAGCGCGTCGTGGCGGAGGTGGTTCCGCGCCCGGGCGCCACGGTGCATCCGGAGGCAGTGCGCACGTGGTGCAGGGAGCGGTTGGCCGCCTATAAGGTGCCGCGCGAGGTGGTGGTGGTCGACGAGCTGCCGAAGTCGATGCTGGGCAAGGTGCTGCGCAAGCAGGTCCGCGACCGTCTCGCCGCACGGGCCGTCTCCGCTCCCTGATCTTTCCCGCTGGTTGAGCCGCGCCAAGCCGCGAAGCGGCGCAACGCGCGTCGAAACCGAACCGCGCCCGGTGCAGGGAGCCCTGACCCGATGCCCGGGCGGCCCCCTTGTCCACAGCCCTCCCCGTCGGCCTCCGGCCGGCCGTTGGTTCAGTTGTGGAGGCCGCCCGGGCCTCGTGCCAGCGCTCCCTGCACTCGTTTCCCTGTGGCGTGCTCGAGTCCGGGAGTGTGCCGTCAAGGCGGCCCTGGCTCGGGTCTGCTCAGGCGGGATGCCAGTTGGGTGATCGTCGGGTTGGGCATCACAACGCACAGCCGCCCTGCCGTCACCCGCCCTCGCGGGCATCGCAGCGTCCTGCCGGACCTTCGCCCCTCGCCCCTCGACCCCGCCGTCGCCCTCGCGGGCAGCGCGGCGTGCAGCCGCCCTGTCGTCCCCCACCCTCGCGGGCCACGACGCGTCCTGCCGGACCCTCGCCCCTCGACCCCGCCGTCGCCCCTGCTGGGCATCTCGCGTGAGTGGGCCGATTCTGGCTCCGGGTTCTGGCTGTCCGGTGGGACTGGGCGCGTAGTCGGCACCAGATCCACCGAACAGGCATCGCGGGTCGCGGCTCGGGAGCAGTGTGGGCACGTCGGGTCTGGTTCGCTGATCCCAGTGCAGTGAAGCGGACCACTCACCGCGTCTACAGGGTATGGAGGCTGTGATGGAGCACCCGGTCGAGGTGATGACCAACGGGTTTGACAGGTACGTCGCCGCCCGCGGTGGCGAACTCTGGGTGGCCGCCTGGCTGCTCACCGGGGATCGGCAGCACGCCGAGGACCTCGTCCAGACGGCGCTGTCCAAGACCTACAGCCGCTACGACTCCTTCGACAACGACCACCACTTCGAGGCCTACGTCCGCACGACGATGTACCGCACGTTCATCTCCTGGTGGCGCCGGCTCCAGTGGCGCTCGGAGGTGCCCTCCGACAGCCCGCCGGACCGGCCGTCGGACGCAGGCGAACCATCGCTCGGCACCGACGTCCACCGCGCCCTCGCCGCACTCCCGCGACTCCAGCGCACCTGCCTCGTGCTGCGCTACTTCGAGGACCGCCCCACCCGCGAGGTGGCCGAGTTGCTGCGCATCCCCGAGGGGACCGTCACCTCCCACGTCAGCCGCGGGCTCGCCGCCCTGCGCATCTCCCCCCACCTCGCCCAGGAGGACAGGCCATGAACGAACAGGAATTCTCCGACGCCCTCCGCGACGGCGTCCCGCCCCGCCCGAGCGCTCGCGGCTGGGCGGCCGCCGCCAGGAACCGTGCGCGGAAGCGGCGAATGGGCGTGGCTGCGGCCGCGGTGGTGGCCGTCGTGGGCATGGCCACGCCGCTGGCGCTCCAGCTCACCGCGCCTCCGTCGGTGGTGTTGGCCACCCCGAGCCCCACCCCCGCCGCGACGCCACTGGTCCCCGACCCCTGCCGCGACCCCCTCCCCGGAGCCGAGCCCCTCGTCGACGACGACCTCCCCGACGGCGCCACCCGCGTCTGGCTGTGTGGCCGTTCCGACACCGGATCGGAGCTGGAGTTGGTGGGCATGCCGGATCCGCTCGTCGCGCGCGCTGGTGCCGCCGTCGAAGCCTTCAACGTGCTGGAGAAGTCCGTGGGCGTGCTGGACTGCATGCCGAACCCGCTCGACTACACCGTCGTGGTGGAGTACGCCGACGGCGTGCACCGGGCGGTGCGGATCGCCGGCTGCGGCGACCTCCGGGACGCGACCGGCATGTTCGACATCTTCCGAGCCGACGGCGCCGGCTACCTGAACACTCTCCGCGAGCTGTGGAAGGCCGAGCGCGAGGAGTCCGGGTTCCAGTTCACGGGGGCGGCGCTCTGCGACTCCTCCTACGCCTCCGTCCTCCGGCCCTTGGAGTTGGACGGTCTGACGCGAGCGGTCGCCTGCCGTGCGGACGGCTCGGCGGTCGAGCTGGACGCCGAACTCACCGCCGATCTCCTCGCCGCGCTCCAGTCCGGCGACGCGCTGGCAAGCACGGAGGTGGGGTGGGAGGCGCCGCTCCCGGCCCTGGTCCTGCTCACGCCCACGGGCGATCCCGTCTCGCTCCACCGGAATGACGCCACCTACTGGTGGGACGACGGCACGGCCCGCTGGATGTGGGGGCCGTTGGACGTTGCCCTCGAGGCGCGCATCGTCGAGGCGCAGGGCGTTGACGGCGGACCTGTCCCGTCGCCCAGCCCGACCCCCGTCGTGCTCCCGGATGAGCGTGGCGACGGCTTGGTCTCGCAGGTGTGCGACGACATCCAGACCGGCGCCCTCGCGGCCGAGGAACTCCCCAGCACCGAGAACCTCCCCGACGGCGCAGCGAGGGCATGGCTGTGTGGCGACCGCTGGGAGACGTTCGGCGGCGTGGGCCCCATCGAACCGCTGACCACGGACCCGGACCGCGTCGTCGACGCCGTCAACGCGCTGCCCAGCCCCGACTACGAGGCGTGCCGGGAGATGGGCGGGATCACCTACCACGTGGTGCTCGACTACCCCGACGGCACGCGTCGCGTCGTCTCCGCCGAGACCGTCAACTGCGAGTGGGTCGGCGGCTGGGGCAACCGCGCGGGCGGCGCCCAGCTGCTCCAGGACCTGCTCCCGCTGTGGACGGCCCAGCGCGAGGCGAACCCCGAGCCCTTCCTCGACGAGGTCTCCCTCTGCAGCGACAACGCGGGGATCGTCGGACTCAACTCGCTAGGCCCCGTGGAGCGCGGCTCGCTCTACCGCGGCTACGTGTGCGGCCTTCCCGCGGAGCCCGCCGTCGGGGACGAATGGATGCAGCGTGAGCTCCCGGGCGACCTGGTCCTGGCCATCTCCCAGGCCACGGCCACCCCGGATGACCAATGGAACATCCCGGAGGACGGGCCGTACGTGGTGATGCTCACCCAATACGGCGACCCGGTCACCTACCTGATCGACGAGGACCTGCAGCTCCGGCTGGATCCCCTCGGCGTCCCCGACGGCGGTCCCTGGACCCCCGACGGCGACCTGGCGGGGGCGTGGAGTGAAATCCTCGCCGGCCTACGCGGCGGCACCCCCTGAGTGGACGGAACGCGTGCACGAAACGCCGCCCGAGTGCGAGGCCGTGTCCGCATTGGGCACCGGGTGGCCATCGGAACGGCGTGTCGTTCACGATGGGGGACGGGGGGTGCCGCGTCCGCCCACAGCGTAATTGAAAGGTCAAGCAATCTCGTGCCACAGTTGAGGCGTGAACAATCTCGCGATCATCGTCTCGTCCACCCGTCCCCAGCGCATCGGCGGCACAGTGAGTGACTGGGTGGCCGACACCCTGGACTCCCACTGGGACGTCACCATGCTCGACCTCGCGGAGATCAACCTCCCGTTCATCGACGAGGGCGCGCCCGCCGGCTCCGGCGTCTACACCCAGCCCCACACGCTGGCCTGGAAGGCCGCGATCGACGCCGCCGACGCGGTCCTGATCGTCACGCCTGAGTACAACGGCTTCTTCCCCGCGCCGCTGAAGAACGCCATCGACTACCTCTACGCCGAGTGGGAGGGCAAGCCCATCGCGTTCGTGGGCTACGGCTTCGGTGGCGGTGGCCGCGCGACGAAGGCTCTCACTCAGCTGATGGAGAACCTCAAGGCCGACGTTGTGGGCACCACGGGACTGATCTTCAACACCGATGTCACGATGGAGGGTCGGGTGACGGCCGGCGCAGACAAGCTCGCCGAGCTGCACTCGCTCTCCGACAAGCTCGCAGACGCCGCCGCCTCGGACGACGCCGCGGCCTGACGCCCCTCCTCCGGTCAGTGGCGACTCAGTTGTTGCCGCTGGCCGGAGGCGCGCCCAGCGCCTCGACGGCGGCGAAGAACTCGTCCGCGACCTCGGCCTCGATCAACCCCGCCAGCGCGTCGAGCCTGGCCAGCGACGGGATGCCCACGACCGTGGTGTCCACCAGCGGGCTGCGCATCGAGAACTGCAGTGCTGCAGCGGCCAGATCGACGCCGGCCTCCCGCGCCAACTCGCGGACCCTGCCGACGTGCGCCGCGAACTCCACCGGCATGCTGTGGTAGCCGTAGGTGCTCTCCCCGTTGGCCAGCGTTCCGCCGCCGAAGGGCGCCGCGTTGAAGACCTGCATGCCGAGCTCGCGCGCCCGCACATAGAGCTCCTCCGCGGAGCGGTCCACCAAGGTGTAGCGATTGTGGTTGAGGGCCACGTCGAACAGCCCCGTTTCCACATACGCGCGCGTCTCCGCCAGTGATCCGTACGCGATCCCGATCGCCCCGATAACGCCCTCGTCCCGCAGCGCGATCAACGCCTCGACGGGGCCACCAGGTGCGAGGGCCTCGTCGACGGTGATCGTGAACGGATCGTGGAATTGGTACAGGGGCAGGTGGTCCACACCGAGCCGTTCAAGTGATTCCTCGAGCGAGCGCCGCACTCGAGCGGCGTCGAAGATCCCCGTGGCCGGATCCCGGTCCGCCTTGGAGAAGACGGCCTTGCCCGACGGCACGCCACCGGCCCGACGGATCGCGTCGCCGAGGAACTGCTCGCTGCGTCCGTCGGCGTAGTTGTTGCTGGTGTCGACATGGCCGAGCGGGGACGCGAGCAGAGCGTCAGCCAGGGCCTCGCCGTCGGGACGCTCGCCGAGGCGCGACGCGCCGAGCGTGACGGGGGTGGTGGGAACGTGTGCCATGGGTGCCTCCTGCGGTCTACGTCGTATGCCCCGACCCTAGGAGCCTGCTGAACAATCATGCCTCGGCTGCGGCGCACCGGATCGGGCGATCTGGCACCCCTCCATCTGGATATGGACGTCAAGTACACGCACCAGATGTAGTGGCACCACCTCATCCCGCCCGGCGCGTCCTCGCCGGAGACAGCATTGTTCAGCACACTCCTAGACGACGCCCGCCCTACCCCAGCGGAAGCGTCAGGCCGGTGAGCTCCGCTGCGGCGTCCATGAGGCGAGCAGCGTCCACGGGGTCCTGCGTCGCCCGCGAGGACCGGGCGAGCACCGGCGGGCCCTTGGTGATCCGGCGCGGGCCCCAGTAGTCGCCGTTGCGCGCCTCGGGGCATGCCGCGGCGGTGAGCACCGGGAGCGCACCGTCGTGCTTGCCGTGGGCGAAGAGGCGCACGGGCGCCCGCAGGAGGCGGGCACCGTCGGGCTGGTTGGTCGCGACCCCTGCCCGCGGTGGGGAGAGGAAGTCGACGGCCGTGCCCGGGTGTGCGCCCACTGCAGCCGCGCCACCGCCGTGGCGGGCAAGACGCCGGGCGAGTTCGTGCATCAGGGTTGTCGTGGCCAGCTTCGACTGGCCGTACTTCGCCAGGTCCGAGGCGCGGAGGTCGGGCCGCGGCACCGCGTCCGCCGCCAGCGGTGCGCCCCGGTCGCCGATGCTGCCCACGAGCACGCACCGGCCGTTCGAGGCGTTGATCAGCGGAAACAGCAGGGCGACGAGCGCGTAGTGGCCGAGGAAGTTGGTGCCCCAGAAGAGCTCTTGACCGTCAGCGGTCGTCCGCCCGCGAATGCCCTTGTCCGCCCCGGGCTTGACGTGGTTGGGGTAGCCGATCGCCCCCGCGTTGGCCACGAGCAGGTCCAGCGTGGGGAGGCCAGCCAGCCGCTCGGCCGCGGCACGCACCGTCGACAGGTCAGCCAGGTCCAGTGGCTGGTACGAGACCTCCGCCCCCCGAATCCTGGCTTGGATCGCGTGTTGCGCTGCGCGGAACCTGTCGGCGTTGCGCCCCGCGATCACGACGCGCGCTCCGAGGGCTGCGAGTCCCTCGGCCGTGAAGTAGCCGATCCCCGTCGCGCCGCCGGTGACGACGGCGGTCAGGCCGGTCAGGTCCGTCAGGCGGTGCCGATGGCCCCGCGCCGGGCACTGGGTGTGTGACTCAGGGGCTGCCATACGTGACTCCTGGGGTACGCGGTGGGCCTCCGCATGCTGCGCGGCCCATCCGCCAGCAGATACTCACCAGGAGGCTGTCCGGCACACGCTAATACACCCCGGGGGTCAGCCTGTTCCTGCTTGCGCTACGCGTCCTCGGGGCGTCCGCGACCGCGCTTGATCTCCCCGTGGCGGCGCTTGGTGGTCAGCCTGCGCTCAACCGAGCCCCGTGTCGGGCGGGTGCGGCGTCTCGGCGGCGACGGCGGGGCGAGCCCTTCACGGAGCATCGCAGCCAGACGCTCCCGCGCCGCACCCCGGTTCTGGCGCTGCGAGCGGGACTCGGCAGACACGACGGTGAGGACGGTGCCCGCAAGCCGGGACCGCAACCGGTGCAGGAGCCGCTCCCGCTGGACGTCGTCAAGCACGGCGGAGGCGGCCACATCGAAGGACAGCTGCACCCTCGAATCTGAGGTGTTCACGCCCTGGCCGCCGGGACCGGACGCGTGCGAGAACCGCTCGGTCAGCTCACCTGCCGGGACCACCAAGCCCTCCGGCAGCCCCGGCCCCGGTGCAATCCGCAGCTCGCTCACAGTGTCCAGGGTAGGCCGCTACGCCTCGCCTGGCTCAGCCGACGAGCCGCCCGAGCGAGTAGCGGGCGATGGGCGCATAGCCGAGGACCACCGGCCACGGCCCGTGCACGACGAGCCACGCCACACTCGCGCGACCCGACCCGGGCGCCGCCGCGTCGACCCCGTGCTCGAAGGACAGCCTCAGCGGGCCGCTGCGGACGCTCCAGGACCAGGTCCGCGCCGCCTCGTCGACCGCATCGATGCGGAAGTCCGCAACGATCCCGCCCAGGCCCGTCACCCGGCCGGTCGTCCCCGGCGTCACCATCGGTTCCGCGTACTCCACGCCGCGCAGATGCGGCGCCCATCGGGTCCACCACACCGGCCGGGTGTAGCGCTCCCACACCTCGTCCACCCGTAGCGGACCGCTCGCTGAGAGACGCAGCGCGCCGGACAGAGAGAGGTTCACCTCCTCAGTGTCCATCCCGGCACCCCCGATGAGGTCGACGGGGGCCGAACTCGCGCTCCTTCCGCACCCGCCACGGCAGGGTCCTGCCGCGGCGGAACCCGTCAGGACGTCACGTCGGCGGAGCGGAACCTCGCCCACGCCAGCGACGCGAACACCGCAACCCACCCAACCTGCACCAGCAGCCCCGATCCCAGCACGCCCCAGTCCACCTCGAGGCGGAGGAACTCGGCGAAGTCGAACCAGTGGTGCGTGAGCAGGTAGGGGTGGATGGCCGCGAGTTGTGGCAGGGAGTCCAGCACCGTGGACACCACCGCCACCACGACCGTCGCGGCCATCGCCCCGACGGGGACCTCGGTCAGCGTGGAGATGAACACCCCCACCACCACCAGCCCCGTCAGGGACAGGGCGACATACCCCGCGACACCCAGCATCCGCGCCATCCCGGCCCCCAGGGAGACGGTGGTGCCCGACAGCAGAGTCATCTCTCCCAAGCCGAAGAACGCGCCCCCGGCGGCCAGCGCCATGACGGCGATCACCAGCACCGCGACCACCGCGAACGCCAGTGCCACCAGAGCCTTCGCCAGCAGCAGCCGCGTCCTGGCGACGGGCAGGGTCAGGAGGTAGCGCAGCGTTCCGGCCTGGGCCTCGCCCGCGATCGTGTCGCCCGCGGTGATGGCGATGGTCAGCGGCAGCAGGAACGGCAGGCACATGAACAGGGCCGCGACGACGAGGAACAGCCCGTTGCCGGTGACCCGTCCGATGAACCCCGGCCCCTGACCCTCCAGCCCGGAACCCTGCGCGATGAACAGCACGACGGCGAGGAGCAGCGGCACCAACGCCAGCCCGACGAGGAGCGCCAGCGTGCGGCGCCGGCCGAAGAGCAGCCGCAGCTCGCTGCGCAGCAACCTCCCGAAGGAACCCCTAGCGCGCGACATCGAAGCCCTCCCCAGTCAGTTCCACGAACAGCTGCTCCAGGCTGCGACGGCGGACGGTGAGACCGACGAGGTCCACCCCCGCATGCACCAACGCGGCGGACACGCGCTCCGGGGGCGTGGCCCCGAGCCGCGCCTGGACCTCCACGCCGTCGACGCGCACCTCGGCCAAGCCGAGGGTGCCGAGCACCTCGGTGGCCTCGGCCACGCCGTCGACGGTGGTGGTGACAACCACGCGCGGATCGTCGTCTGCGGCCAGTTCGTGGCGCTCCGCCTGGGCGAGGAGCTTGCCCTGGCCCATGATGCCGATGTGCGTGCAGACCTGCTCGATCTCGGCAAGCAGGTGGGAGGAGACCAGCACGGTGGAGCCCTCCGCGGCGAGCTCACGGATCAGGTGGCGGACCTCGCGGGTGCCCTGCGGGTCCAGGCCGTTGGTGGGCTCGTCGAGGACGAGCAGCTCGCGCGGACGCAGCAGGGCGGCCGCCAGGCCGAGGCGCTGCTTCATGCCGAGCGAGTACTGGCGGTACAGCTTCCCCGAGGCGGCGGTGAGGCCGACCCGTTCGAGCGCCGAGTCGATCCGGGACCGTGAGGTGCCCGGGTCTGCCGTGGCGTCGCACGCGTCGAGGCGGACCAGGTTGGCCCGCCCGCTGAGGTACGGCTGGAACGCCGGCCCCTCCACCAGCGCACCCACCCGCGGCAGCACCGACCCGCCGCTCTCGGGCATGGCCTCGTCGAGCAGCCAGGCGGCACCCGCCGTCGGCTTCACCAGCCCGAGCAGCATCCGGATCGTGGTGGTCTTCCCCGACCCGTTGGGGCCGAGGAATCCGTAGACAGCGCCGCGGGGCACCACCAGGTCGATCCCGTCGACGGCCACCTGGCCGGATCGGAATCGCTTGGTGAGCCCCTCGGTGCGGATTGCCGGGGCGCTCACGCCATCGCGCGCAGGGTCTCGGCGGGAACCGCCCCCACCAGGACGCGACCGTCGTCGGTCACCAGCACGCTGAGCAGCGCGGAGGTGAGCAGGCGACCCTCGGGCACCTCGGTGGTGAGCTGCTCGTAGAGGGCGGCGGCGTCGAGGTCCATGCCCGGCCCATGCTCGGGCTTGAACTCGTCCATCAGGTCCTGCGCCTCATCGGAGCCGGTCGACGGGGTGGGCATGCCGCTCATCGCGCCCGGATCCTGGGCGATCATCGCGGCGACGTCAACGCCGGTGAGCTCGACCACGCTCTCCCAGCCGGTGCCGTACACCGTGGGCTTCTGGTGGTCGCCCTCATGGGCGGGCATCTCGGTGCCCTCGGCGGGGATCGGGATCACGACGTCGCGCTGGGTGGCGCCGGCGGGGGTGGAGAACTCGAACACGGACTCGTTGGGGGCGGTGAAGTCCACGTCCGTGAACGACACCTCGACGGCGGGGGCCGCCTCGTCCTGCGTGCTCCAGGTCTGCACCCGCAGCGGGGTCATGGTCTCACCGTCGACTGCCAGCACCACGTGATCGACGAGGGTGCCGTCGGTGTCAGGGGTGACGACGAGCTGGTAGGCATCGCGCCCGGCGACGCTGATCTGCGAGTCCACGCGCACCGTCGAGTACTCCTCGACGTTGGCCAGCACCTTGGCCGCGGCCTCCTGCGGGGTGGGCAGCTCGTCCTGGCCTGCGAGGGCCTTCTCGCGGGCCTCGTCGCTCATCGTCTCCAGGCGGGCGCGGTCCGCGTCGCTGACGGTGTAGCGGACCACCTCATCGTCGGAGCTGGAATAGGTCCACACGTCCGTGCCGTCGGCCACCATCGAGTACTCGCTCATGGTGCCCAGCAGGGAGACGCGGGCGCGCTCGTCGCCGTCGGTCCAGACACGCAGCGTCGAGCTGCCGCCGAGAAGAGACATGGGATCAGCGCCGGAGGCCTCGGTGAAGAGGAGTTCGGGGAGCCCGAGGCGGGCGGTGTGCACGACGGTGCCGGACATCGCCTGGGGCTCGGACTCGAGGACCCGCGCCACCAGTTCCTCGGCGGTGAGGTCCGGCAGGTTGCTGGACTCGCCGGAGGCGAGCAGCGGCTGCACGAGGAGGCCGACGGCGACAACGCCGGCCACGGCTATCGGGGCGATCCAGGGGGTGCGGAGGGCAGAGCGTCGTTCGGTCATGCGCCCACGGTAGACCGCCGTCGCTGTGAGGACGCTGAGAGCGCCCGCCCGCCGCCACTGGCCCGCTGGCAGGATGGGGGCGTGCGGGTACTGGTGGTCGACGACGAGCGGGGGCTCACCCGGGCGTTGCAGCGCGGCCTGGCGGCGGAGGGGTTCGCGGTGGACTGCTCGCACGACGGCGAGACGGGCCTCTCGCTGGCCACCCACGGCGATTACGACGCGATCGTCCTGGACGTGATGCTGCCCCGGCGCAACGGCTACGACGTAGTGGCCGCGCTGCGTGAACGCAAGGTGTGGACCCCGGTGCTGATGCTGAGCGCCAAGGACGGCGAGTACGACGTGGCAGATGCGCTGGACCTCGGCGCCGACGACTACCTCACCAAGCCCTTCTCCTTCGTCGTGCTCGTGGCCCGGCTCCGTGCCCTGGTGCGCCGTCCCGCGGAGGCCAGGCCGTCGGTGCTCGCCGTCGGCGCGCTCGTGATGGACCCCTCCGCCCGGACCGTGACACTCGACGGGGTGCCCGTGGATCTCACCACCCGCGAACTGGCGCTGCTGGAGTACCTGATGCGGCACGCGGACCGCGTGGTGGGCAAGGTGGAGCTGCGCGACCACGTGTGGGACGGCACAGGGGAGGACCTCAACGTGGTGGAGGTCTACGTCGGCTACCTGCGGCGGAAGCTGGGCCGCGACGTCGTCCTCACCATGCGCGGCGCCGGCTACCGAGTGGTGGGCTGACGGCGTGCCCGGCGAGGGGCGACGGTGGGGCGGGCTCTCACTACGGTTGCGGCTGACTCTGGTGACCGCCGGATTGTTGGCGGTGGGGCTCTCCCTGGGGGCGGTCGCGTTGTCGACGGTGGTGTCCGCGAGCCGGGTGATTGCGCTGGACGAGCTGGCGGAGGCTCGGGCGCTGACGGTGTCGCGGCTGGTGGCCGATGACCGGCTGCCCGAGCCGCTACCGGTGGCGGAGCCGGGGGAGATCGCGCAGGTGCTCGACGGCGACGGCCTGGTGGTGGCGAGCTCGGCCAACGCGAGCCGGACGCTGCCGGTGGTGGCGCCGTCGGAGCTCCCGGCGCTCACGGGAGCCGGCCCCGCGACGATGCCGACGGCCTACGACGCGCGGGCGCGGGTGGTGGCCCGAGCGGCGGACTGGCGGGGGGCACCGGTGACGGTGGTGGTGGCGCTGCCGCTGCGCGACGTCGAGGGGGTGCTGCAAGCGCTGCGGGTGTCGCTGGTGGGGGTGGTGCCCACGTTGACGCTGCTGCTCGCGGGCGTCATCTGGCTGGCGCTCGGCCGGGCGCTGCGGCCGGTGGAGCAGCTCAGGGTGGCCGCCGCCCGGGTGGCCCGCGAGGGCGGGCCGGGCGCGTTGCCCGTGCCCGCAGCCGACGACGAGCTCGGGGCGCTTGCGCGGACCTTGAACGAGATGCTGGACCGCCTGGACCGGGCCGCGGCTCGGCAGCGCGGGTTCGTTGAGGACGCGGCCCACGAGCTGCGCTCGCCGATCTCGTCTCTGCGCGCCGCCGTCGAGGTGGCGGAGGCGCACCCGGCGGCCTTCACCAGCGGGGAGTTGGCGGCCGAGCTTGCGCCGGAGGTGCGGCGGATGCAGGCGCTCGTCGACGATCTGCTGCTGCTGGCGCGGGTGGGTGCGACGGGGGCGCGGCGAGACGACGCTGACCTGGCTGCCCTCGTCGGTGACGCTGTGGCCGGCGTGCGCGCGGGTGTCGCGGTGGAGGTGCGCGGAGCCGGCCGGGCGTGGGTGGACGCGGCCGCCGTCGGGCGGGTTGTGCGCAACCTGGTGGAGAACGCGGCCCGGCACGCCCGTGGTGTGGTGCGGGTGACGGTGTCCGACGGGGTGGTGGTCGTCGAGGACGACGGGGCGGGGATCCCGGCTGGGGATCGCGAGCGGGTCTTCGAGCGCTTCGTGCGGTTGGACGAGGCGCGTGAGCGCGAGGGCGGCGGCAGCGGGCTGGGCCTGGCGATCGCGCGGGAGATCGCCCGCGACCACGGCGGCGAGGTCACCCTGGGGGAGTCTGACCTGGGCGGGTTGAGCGCGACGGTGTCGCTTCCGGTGGGCCCTCCAGACGTGGACTAGGTCTCCCGCCGCGACACCATCTCCGCGATCCAGATCGGTGCGAACGGTGAGGTGCAACCGGGCGGCGTCGGGTAGTCGCGCAGCACGCCCAGTCGCTCGCCGATCGAGACGGTGCGCTCACGCAGCGACGGGTTCTCGATGCCGATCTGCGCCAGGCAATGGTTCATCGCCCACTGCAGCCGCTCGGGCGCCTCCGCCATCTGCGCCTCGATCAGGTCCAGAAGCCCGTCCAGATCGAGCCCCTCAGGGCTGCGCACCACGCGCTCGCTGGTCAGCGCCCACCCCGCGCTCGCGACGACCGGGTCCGGGTCCGCGAACCAGGCCAGGCGCAGCGACTCCGCGTGGGTGCTCTTCTTGACGACGTAGTTGACGAGCCAGTCGTGCACCTTCGGCGAGCCGGCCCCGCGGAGCATGCTGTCGAGCTCGTCGCGGGAGTACAGCTTCGGCCGGCAGATGAGCAGTGCGAGCAGCCGGGCGGCGGAGTCGCCTGTGGACCACAGCTCGACGGCGAGGTCGTGGTTGGTCCTGACCCGCTTCGCCACGGCCCGCAGTCTCGTGAGGTTCACCCCGTGATCGTCGCCGTGGCGCTCGTTGATGGCCCGGATCTTGGGGTCCTCCAGCGCAGCAAGCTCGGCCAGCAGCTCGGCCGCCGTCGCTGCGGTGGTCGCCGCCTCGCTCATGTCGTCTCCCTCGTGATGTGCGGATTCAGCCTACGTCGGCAGCGGCGGGGCAAGCGCCCTAATGTGGCGACATGAGAATCGTTGTCATCGGCGGAAGCGGGCACATCGGGAGCTACCTTGTCCCGAGGTTGGTCCGGGCCGGGCACGACGTGGTCAGCATCAGCCGTGGTCAGCGAGCCAGCTACGTCGAGGACCCGGCCTGGCGGGATGTGCGTCAGGTGGTCGCCGATCGGGAGGCCGAGGAGCGCGAGGGGACGTTCACCGACCGCGTCGCTGCGCTCCGGCCCGACGTCGTCGTGGACCTGATCTGCTTCACGCTGGACTCTGCCACCGCGCTGGTCGAGCGACTCCGCGGGGAGACTGGGCACCTGCTGCACTGCGGGTCCATCTGGCGTCACGGCCCCAGCGAGCGCCTCCCGATCACAGAGGATGGCGGTACGCCGCCGGCTGGGGAGTACGGGATCGCGAAGTCCGCCATCGCGGCCATGCTGAAGGAGGAGACGAGGTCCGGCGGGTTGGTCACCACGTCGCTGCATCCGGGCCACATCGTCGGCCCCGGCTGGCATCCGATCGGCCCGCTCGGCAACGTCGATCCGACGGTGTGGCGCACCCTCTCAGCCGGCCAACCGCTCGAGATCCCCGGGCTCGGCGGCGAGTTCCTCCATCACGTGCACGCCGACGATGTGGCCCAGGCCTTCGAGGCGGCCATCGTGCACCGCACCGCG
This sequence comes from Tessaracoccus sp. MC1679, assembly GCF_014164775.1. Lineage (GTDB taxonomy): Bacteria > Actinomycetota > Actinomycetes > Propionibacteriales > Propionibacteriaceae > Arachnia. Next base: position 501,092 of record NZ_JACJGB010000001.1, on the reverse strand, counting down.
GCCGCGGGGGAGGACTTCAGTGTCGTGGCTCCGTCGGCGTTGAACGTGCGGGGGTACGCGAGGATCGCGGCGGGATGGTTCGGGCAGGCGGCGGAACTGCGCTCGGTGAGCTGGGACGAGTTCCGCGCGTCCGCCGCCGAAGGCGCCGCAGAGGCCAGCTGGGAGCACCTGCTGCGCAACCACTACCTCAGCATCGGGAAGGCGCGATACGCGCTCGGGTACGAACCCAGGTATCAGCCGGACGAGGCCATCCTCGAGTCAGTGAGGTGGCTGATCGAGCACGGAGAGTTGGAGGTCGCGGCGCCGCTGGTGGTGTAGCGAGCGCAGCCACCCTGAGCGATCACTCAGACGTCGAGTGCCTTCGCCTGCGTCACCCAGTCCTCACACTCAGCTACCGACAGCCCGATCACCGCTCCGTGACGGGTCTCGATCATCTCTTTCAGGTTGGCCGCGTTGCGGTGCCGGAGCTCCTTGACGGAGTCCACCCCGATGCTCTTGAGCATCTCCGCGTACTTCGGTCCGATGCCCTTGATCCTGGCGAGGTCGTTCTCTACGGATGCCATCACAGCTCCTCGAAGTGTTCGGTGCAATCCTTCGTTGGACTCATCCATCGTATCCAGCCCTGTCGCCGCGGGTGTCGATCTGACTAGGCCGCTCCTGGCTTTCTTGTCACGCCTCGTGCCCGGGTGTGAACCACAGAGCGTAAGCTCCGAGGCGGTCGCGAGGACCTCAGGGGTTCGGCACCCGGCACGCCTCGGTGAAGCCGGCCGGTGGAACACCGAGGGCCTGGATCACCCGCGCCCAGTAGTTCACCTGGGCGGCAGTGGTGGCAAGGATCACGATTTCACGCTCGCTGAACTCCGCCCTGAGCCGCGCCAGGTGCTCTGTGGGAAACGTCAGCGGTGTGGATGAGATCAGCCTTGCGCACTCGATGGCCAGCCGCTCCCGGTGGGTGAAGGTCTGGATGCCGTCAGGGTCGCCGCGGGCGAGCGCGGCCAGTTCGGCGTCGCTCAGCCCGGCGCGGTCATGCTCGTAGCTGTTCATGTCCACACAGAACGCACAGTTCGCGGTGATGGACGCGGTGACGCGGACCAGCTTCAGCAGCCGCTCGGAAGGTTCGCGATGCGCCACCAGCATTTCCAGCAGGCCGGAGCCGATCGCAGCCCTGGGATACCAGGCGAGCAGCCGGGCGGGCTCCATCCGGCGCCCTGTCGTGCGCTCGGCGATCCTGACCCCGAGTCGCAGCAGCGGATTCATCCGGCGCGGTTCACCGATCAGTGCCATGGCGCCATCATGGCAGCGCACTCGGACAATGGGCGGGAACTCCGCAACGCCAAGACCACGCGCGTCTTGTGGATGTCCCGGCCCAAAGGGTCGGGGTCTTAGGTTGTCGTCAGACAGCTGAGCGTTCGCTGTGGGGCTCAGCCACACACGCCATCCCGGTGGCTCAGGTGGCGCCCAGCGCCGTCGAAGCCCCGGACTGTGCGCTTCACGCTCCTGCCGAGGTGCTGATGCCGCCGGAATGGTGTCGTTGACGACGAGGGGTCTGCAACTTGCTACCCAGAGGGCGGCTTCTGCATATATGCGCAGATGCCGCTCTATGGGTAGCAAGTTGCAGACAAACACAAACCAGGGGGACCGTCTTTCCTCGCATGAGGGCGGGTTCGGCCGGGATACCACTCCGGCCCGCACGCGATGAACAACTACCGGATCTGCCGCGATGAGCGCAGCCGGCAGGGAGGGCAGCCTCAGCAGAGGCCCAGCTACGTTCCCGAACCCGCACCGGAAATATGGTCCGTCCAAGCCCTCTCGGCTTCTTCGAGTGTCATCTCTTGGACCTGGGAGGCCGGGAGGTGCACCACGTAGAGCAGTGCGTCGGTCAACCATCTCGGGACTGGCTCAGGCTTCTCCGGTTCCGGGGTCGCGGTCAGGTCGCTTGCCTGCTTGGCGAAGAGCTCCAGAACCTCCGTGAGCGCCTTGGTCTTCGGTGAGGAGCCAGCGTTAGCGACGCGTTGCCTGATCTCTTCGTAGACCTCGTTGTCCTTGCGGTACCCAACTGCCCAGACCTCCGCGACCTCCACTCGGAAGTCTCCTGCGTCGTCCTGCACGACTCGCCATACGACGCGCCAGTCACGATCGCCGACGGCGATCTTGCGGTAGCCGATGAGACCGCCCAGCAAGGGGGCGCCTGCGTTGGGGTCGCGCTCGATCTGGATCATCTTTTTCAAGGCCCAGCGCACGATCTGCGGGTCGGCCTTGAACAGGGTCTCCAGGTCCTCGACCGCATCCCCGGTCAGGCGCACTAGACACCCGGGTACTTCCGGGTGCTTCTTTTCAACCATGCGTAACCGCTGGCCCGGGGCCGGACCGGAGTTGCGTTGTCACTCGCGGCCGGTGGCTAGGTCAGCGTCGAGCTCGGCCTCGAGTTCCACCCGGTCGAACCCGAACGCCGCGATGGCGTCGTCCAGATCGGTGCGGCTGCCAGTGTCAGAGAGCTCGCGCGACAAGACGAGGGAAGCGGCGATCAGGTCAGCCCGAACACGGTGAAGCTCGTCGAACTGTTCAACGGAGATAACGGCAGCGACCGCGCGCCCGTGGCGCTCGACGATGATGTCCTCACCACGCTCCGCATCCTTGACCAAGCCCGCGACACCGCGGCTGGAGGCTGCGGTAACGGACAGAGTCCGCTCGCGGTGCAGGTCAGCGAAGATGGTCATGACAAGAACTGTATAGGAATCTGTGCAGATTGCAAGAGCGTGCGCGTACCTCCCCGGTGAGAAGCTATCGATCCTGCGACTAGAGGTCTGGCCCAAGAGGGCCCTTGAACGAGAGCTGCGCAACGTCCGGTCATGCCGCGGACCGCTCGGACGTTCACAGGTTCCGGAGGTGGCGGACTGGGGCGCCTCGCCGCAGGCCCGAGGAGCCGAAATTACACCGACGTAATCTGTGCACAGCTGTGGATAAGGCTGTGGAGAGATCACGCGAGGCCACCCAGGCGAGCCAACGCGGCGGCGGCAGCCCCGGCAATCACCACGAGCAGGAATGGCGCGCGCAGCACCAGGGCCACGGCGGCCACAAGCAGGGCCGCGGCGCGCGCGTCGAGCGCCACCGCAGTGCCAGATACGAACGCGTTGGTGGCCACGAGCGAGGCGAGCAGCCCGACCGTGACCCCGTGCGAGAGCTTCACGACCCACGGATTCTCGAGCCATCGCTCGGGAAGCAGGTAGCCGACCAGCTTGGTGACGTACGCGATCGCGCAGGCGGCCATGATCCAGAGCCACATCGTCATCGTGGGACACTCCGATCGACGTCCGGCGCGACCGTCGAGTCGCGGCGATGCTGGGCCAGAGTCATCGCCACCGCGACACCTGCCGCCACGATGATCGGAATCCCCGGCGGTACGAACGGTGCCACCGCCACCGTCACCACGGCGGCCATCACCGCGATCGCGATCGGGTCGCGGCTCCGTAGCCGCGGCCACAGCAAACCCAGGAACGCCGCGACAGCCGCGCCGTCGAGCCCCCAGGCCTTCGGGTCGCCCAGGGCGTCGCCGAGGAGGGCCCCCAACAGTGTGAACAGGTTCCACAGGACGAACACCGCGACACCTCCAGCCCAGAACCCCCGCCGCTCCTCGACGGGGTCCTCCGCGGCCGACGCGGTGGCGATGGACTCGTCGATGGTCAGGTGCGCGGCCACGAAACGTCGCCAGCCGCGCGGGCGGAGCATGGCGTTGGCGGTGACCCCGTAGATCGCGTTGCGGACCCCCAGCAGCGAGGCGGCTGCGGTCGCCGACGCCAGCGCCCCACCTCCGCCGACGACGCCGACGAACGCGAACTGCGAGCCGCCGGTGAACATCAGCAGGCTGAGCACGCATGCCTGCCCCACCGTCAGGCCGGCAGCCACGGCCAGTGCCCCGAACGAGATCCCGTAGAGCCCCGTCGCGACGCCCACCGACAGCCCGCGCCGCTGCGCGGGGCTCAGCGCCACCCTCACTCCACTGACCTCACAGGACAGACTGTTCCGCGGACTCGGCGATCACCGGCAGCCGCAGCACGAACTTCGCCCCGCGGTCCGGGTCGTTGCCCGCGCGCACCGAGCCGCCGTGCGCCCGCGCCGTGTGATCCACGATGGAAAGCCCCAGCCCGGTGCCGGGGGTGTTCCGCGCCCGGTCCGAGCGGTAGAAGCGGTCGAAGATCAGCGGGAGGTCCTCGTCGGCGATGCCCGGGCCCTCGTCGACGACGGTGAGGGTGCCGTCTTCCAGCGTGACCACGATGGTGCCGTAGGAGGGTGAGAACTTCACGGCGTTGTCCAGAAGGTTGGTGATCGCGCGCTCCAGCGTCGACGGATCCCCCATCACGGGGGTGGGCTCCAGGGTGACGTCGAAGGTGATGTTGGGGCCTCGACGGCGGGCGCGTTCGATGGCGGACTCCGTCACCTCCGCCATGTCCAGGAGCTCGTGCGGGCGCTGGAGGTGGTCGTCGCGGGTGAGTGCCACGAGGTCTCCCACCAGTGCGGAGAACTCGCCCAGCTGCGCGGCGACGTCGCCCAAAATCACCGAGCGGGCGCCCTCCGGGAGCATGCCGGAGGTGTCGTCGGCCAGCAGCAGCTCGATGTTGGTGCGCATCGACGTGAGGGGGGTCCGCAGCTCATGCCCGGCGTCGGCGATCAGCTGGCTCTGCTGCTCCCGCGACGTCTGCAGCGAGCGCAGCATGAGGTTGAACGACTTGGTCAGCTCACCCAGATCATCTCGACCGTAGATCCGGATGGGGTTGAGCTGATCGGTCTGCGTGACGGATTTCACGGCCTGCGAGAGTCGACGCACGGGAGCGAGCACCGTCTGCGCCGCCCACAGCGCCGCGAGCGTGGTGGTCAGAACGCCCAGCGCGCCGGCCGCCAGCAGCGCGGCCCACAGTGAGCCGAGCGTGGATTCCAGTGCGACGGTGGGCCGCCCGTAGATCACGGCGTAGAACGCCCCGTCCACCGACATCGGCACCGACACCACGCGGTAGGAGGTGCCGTCCGCATCCAGGGTGCGGGCCGAGGACCCGGACTGCATCCGCGCCACCGCGATCTCCTCGGACCCGGCAGGCAGGGACACCGGCTGGCCGGGCACCTGCTTGACCAGCCCATCCGCCGCGACAAGAGCGAGCAGCCCATCGGAGGACCCCATCAGGTCACCCGAGAGCCCGCCCATGTTGGACACGTTCGACGCGATGGTCCCGGACGCCGTCTGGGCCACCGCCACCAGCTCACGATCCAACTGCTCCAGCAGGGACCACCGCGTCACGACGTAGGAGGTGGTGCCGACGACCAGGACCGACAGCGCCACGCTGATGCCCGTCAGGAGGGCAAGGCGCCACTGCAGCGACTGGCCACTGACGAGGCGGCCCAGGCCGCGGCGAAGCCGGATCCACCAGCTTCCGATCACGGGGGAGTTTCACGCAGGACGTAGCCGATGCCGCGCACTGTGTGGATGAGCCGGGGCCGGCCGCCAGCTTCGGTCTTGCGCCGCAGATACCCGATGTAGACCTCGAGCGAGTTGGCCGTGGTGGGGAACTCGAAGCCCCACACCTCATTGAGGAGGGTATTGCGCTCCATGACGCGGCGCGGGTTCTCCATGAACACCTGCAGCAGCGCGTACTCGGTGCGGGTGAGCGAGATGTGCTGCCCGGCGCGCGTCACCTCGCGGTGCTGCGTGTCCAGCGTGACGTCCTGGAAGGTCAGGACCCGCGACTCCGCCTCCGGCACGGGCTTCGAGCGCCGGGTCAGCGCCCGCAGGCGCGCCAGGAGCTCGTCGAGGGCGAAGGGCTTGACCATGTAGTCGTCTGCGCCGGCGTCGAGCCCGTCCACGCGGTCCCCGACGGCGTCGCGCGCAGTCAGGATGAGGATGGGGGTGTCGTTGCCGCCGTCCCGAAGCATTCGGGTGGTCTCGAGGCCGTCGAGACGGGGCATCATCACGTCCATGATGATGGCGTCGGGTGTGTAGCTGACCAGCTTCGCGAGGGCCTCGACGCCGTCTGCGGCGGTCTGCACATCGTCGCCCGTGTAGGTCAGTGAGCGGGCGAGCGAATCGCGTACCGCCTGATCATCGTCAACCACCAAGATCTGCATGATCGTCCCCCCAAACCTTCCTCCACGCCGGTGGCTCATTCTAGCCACCTGTGCCCCCGGCCTCGGTGAGCCAGACCCGCGCGGCTAAAGTGTGACCAATGTCAACGATTCTCTTCGTATGTTGGGGCAACATTTGTCGCTCCCCGATGGCCGAGCGGGTTGCACGGCGCCGAGCCGAGGAGCGTGGGCTCGACGTGCGGATCGCCAGCTTCGGGGTGTCCAGCGACGAGGTGGGCAACCCCATCGACCACCGCGCCGCGCGCACCCTGGAGCGTGCCGGCTACGACGCTTCGGGGCACCAGGCGCGCAAGATCGGGGCAGCCGACATCAAGGGCGCGGACCTCGTGGTGGCCGCAGAGCCGCTGCACGTCGCCCGCCTGCAGCGCATCGCCCCGTCTGCCAAAAACATCGTTCTGCTCAACGACTTCAACCCGGACAAGACCAAGGGGGAGCCGCTGACTGACCCGTGGTACGGCACGGAGGAGGGGTTCGAGGAGACGCTGGCAGACATCGAGGCCGCCGTCGACGGCGTGCTCGAGGCCGTCACCCGCGACTGATCCGGGGCGCGGCTATCGCACCCAGTCCGCACCAGCAGTGGTGGCTGGATGGAAGGATGCGGGGATGGCACTCACACGCAATCCCCTGGACATGCTGTTCATCGGCGGCAGCGGCATCATCAGCCACCCGAGCGTGGAACGGGCAGTCCGGCTCGGCCACCATGTGACGGTCCTCAACCGGGGGCAGTCCACCACGCACCCGCTTCCCGAGGACGTGGAGTTCCTGGTGGCCGACGTGCACGACGGTGCCGCCGTCGACGAGGTCCTCCGCGGCCGCGGGTTCGACGTCGTGGCCCAGTTCATCGCCTTCACCCCGGACCACGTGGGGCGCGACGTGGCCCGCTTCGCCGGGCGCACCGACCAGTACGTGTTCATCTCCTCGGCTTCGGCCTACCAGAGCCCGCCGTCGCGGATGCCGGTGACCGAATCGACCCCGCTGCGCAACCCGTTCTGGGAGTACTCGAGCAACAAGATCGCCTGCGAGGACCTCCTCGTGGCCGAGTACCGCGACAACGGATTCCCCGCCACGATCGTGCGCCCCTCCCACACCTACGACCGCACCCTGCTGCTCACCACCGGAGGCTGGACGGACATCGCCCGGCTCCGGGCCGGCCGGCCTGTTGTGGTGCACGGCGACGGCACCACGCAGTGGACCGTGACGCACTCGGCCGACTTCGCCGTCGGTTTCACCGGTCTCCTCGGCAACCCGCAGGCGGTGGGCGACACCTTCCAGATCATGGGCGACCACGCACCCACCTGGGACCAGATCTACACGTGGCTGGCCCACGCGGCCGGGGTGGCCAGCCCCGAACTGGTGCACGTGGCGTCGGAGACCATCGCGCGGGTGCTGCCCGACGTCGGACCCGGGCTCCTCGGAGACAAGGCGCACTCCATGGTCTTCGACTGCTCGAAGCTGCGGGCACTGGTGCCGGAGTTCAACCCGACGATCACCTACGACCAGGCGGTCGCGGAGCAGGTCGCCTGGTGGGACGCGCACCCGGAGAGGCAGATTGTCGACGGGGCGATGGATGCGGGCTTCGACAGGCTCGTCGACCACGCCAGATCGGTGTGACGGCCGGCCGCGGCGGGCCGCGGACGGCGCGGTAGCCTGTGTCCTTCCCTGGATCGCGAGCGAAAGGCGACGACGATGAGCCTGCTGGGCCGCAGCTTCCTCAAGGAGCTGGACTTCACCCCCGACGAGTGGCGCGGGCTCCTGGACCTCGCGGCCGAGCTGAAGGCGCAGCGTCGCGAGAGCCCGCTCCTCGCCGGAAAGCAGGTGGCCCTGCTGTTCGAGAAGACCTCCACCCGCACCCGGTGCGCGTTCGAGGTGGCTGTCGCGGATCAGGGCGGCACCACCACCTATCTGGACCCGGCCGGCTCGCAGATCGGCCACAAGGAGTCCGCCGCGGACACCGCCCGCGTCCTCGGCCGCTGGTACGACGCGATCGAGTACCGCGGTTCCGGGCAGGACGTCGTCGAGACCCTGGCGGCCCACGCCGGTGTCCCCGTCTACAACGGGCTCACCGACGACTGGCACCCCACCCAGATGCTGGCGGACCAGCTCACCATGATCGAGCACAGCGGCAAGCCGTTGGAGGAGGTTTCGTTCGCGTTCCTCGGCGATGCCCGCAACAACGTGGGCAACTCTCTGCTGATCAGCGGCGCACTGATGGGCATGGACGTGCGGATGGTGGCGCCGGCGTCGCAGCAGAACGCGGCCGAGATCGTCGCTGAGGCGCGCCGCCTCGCGGAGTCGACGGGTGCGCGGATCACCGTCACCGACGACGTGGCCGCGGGTGTCGCGGGCGTGGACTTCGTCTACACCGATGTCTGGGTCTCGCTCGGTGAGCCGAAGGAGGTGTGGGCCGAGCGAATCGAGCTGCTTCGCCCGTATCAGGTCAATGCCGAGCTGATGCGGGCCACCGGCAACCCGGCCACCAAGTTCATGCACTGCCTGCCCGCGTTCCACGACCTCAACACGACGGTGGGTCGGGACCTGTTGGAGCAGTTCGGCATCGAGGGCGTTGAGGTGACCGACGAGGTGTTCGAGTCCGAGGCGAGCGTCGTGTTCGACCAAGCGGAGAACCGGATGCACACGATCAAGGCGGTGTTGGTCGCAACCCTCGCCGGCTGACCTCCTCTGCTGGCTGAGGTGCCGCGCAGCGGCCTCGCTCCCTTTCCCGCTGGCTGAGGTGCCGCGCAGCGGCCTCGAAGCCTCAGAAACGCGAGCTGACAACGTCACTTCTCTTGGGCTTCGAGGCTCGTCGCTGCGCTCCTCGCTCCTGAGCCAGCGAGGGGTCTGCCGCTGGAGTCCCTTTCGAGGCGCCCAAGACGTAAGCTACGGATGCGTAAGTTAGTGGAGAGGAGGCCGCGTGCGCGGTCAAAGCCAGGACATGGTGCAGCTGCTGACCCCTGAGGGTCGACGCGTGAGTCACGACGACTTCGAGTTCACCGGCACCACCGCGGACCTCGTCGGCTACCTCCGCGACATGGTCCTCGCCCGGCGCTTCGACGCCGAGGCCACCGCCCTCCAGCGGCACGGCGAGCTGGGCCTGTGGACCCCGCTGATCGGGCAGGAGGCCGCCCAGGTGGGCTCGGCCCACGCACTCCGCCCCGCCGACGTGGTGTTCCCGTCCTACCGTGAGCACGCCGTCGCCATGGTGCTCGGCGTCCCGCTCACCAACATGCTGTCGCTGTTCCGCGGCACCAACGGCGGCTACTGGGAGAAGCTGGACACCTTCAAGAACTACCAGATAGTCATCGGCTGCCAGGCGCTGCACGCCACCGGCTACGCGATGGGCCTGCAGCTCGACGGCGCCGTCGGCAACCACGACGACGAGAAGAACGCCGGCGTCATCGTCTACCACGGCGACGGCGCCGCCAGCCAGGGCGACGTCAACGAGGCCTACGTGTTCGCCGCCTCCTACAACGCGCCGGTGGTGTTCTTCTGCCAGAACAACCAGTGGGCCATCTCGGAGCCCATCGCGCTGCAGTCGCGCATCCCCCTGTTCCAGCGCGCCCAGGGGTTCGGCTTCCCCGGCGTGCAGGTGGACGGCAACGACGTGCTGGCCGTGAAGGCCGTCACCGACTGGGCGATGGCCCGGGCCCGCGCCGGCGAGGGGCCGGCCTTCATCGAGGCCTTCACTTATCGGATGGGCGCCCACACCACCTCCGACGACCCCACCAAGTACCGCGAGCGGTCCGACGAGGAGGAGTGGCGCGGCCGCGACCCCATCGCCCGCCTCACCACCTATCTCCGCGCGGAGGGCGCCGTCGACGACGAGTGGTTCGCCGGCGTCGACGCCGAGGCCAAGGAGTTGGGGGCCGCCGCCCGGGCGTCGATCCCCCTGATGGAGAACACCACCATGGACAAGCTGTTCGCCACGGTCTATGCCGAGCCCACCGTCGCGCTGGAGGCGCAGCGCCGCGAGTACGCCGAGTTCGCCGCGAGCTTCGGGGAGGACGCGTGAGCGAGACCCTGACCATGGCCAAGGCCCTCAACCGTGGGTTGCGGCGCGCCCTGCAGGCTGACCCCAAGGTGCTGCTCGCCGGTGAGGACATCGGCAAGCTCGGCGGCGTCTTCCGGATCACCGAGGGCCTGCAGCAGGAGTTCGGGGAGAATCGCGTGGTCGACTCGCCGCTGGCCGAGTCGGGCATCATCGGCACCGCTGTGGGTCTCTGCATGCGCGGCTACCGGCCGGTGCTGGAGATCCAGTTCGACGGCTTCGTCTTCCCCGGCTTCTCCCAGATCGTCACGCAGGTGGCAAAGCTGCACGTGCGCACCGGGGGACACACCAGGATGCCCATGGTGATCCGGATCCCCTACGGCGGTGGGATCGGGGCCATCGAGCACCACTCGGAGTCGCCCGAGGCCTACTTCGCGCACACCCCCGGGCTCAAGGTGGTCACGTGCTCGAACGCCAACGACGCGTACTGGATGATCCAGCAGGCCATCGCCTCTGATGACCCCGTGGTGTTCTTCGAGCCGAAGCGGCGCTACCACGTCAAGGACACCGTCAACTTCTCGGCCCGCCCGGCTCCGATGCACCAGGCGCAGGTGGTGCGCTACGGCACGGACGCCACGCTCCTCGCCTACGGGCCGATGGTCAGGACCTGCCTGGATGCCGCGGTGCTCGCAGCCGAGGAGGGGACGTCCCTGGAGGTGGTGGACCTGCGCACGCTGAGCCCCATCGACTGGGTCACCATCGAGTCGTCGGTGAGGCGCACGCGGCGCGCCGTCGTCGTGCACGAGGCGCCGAAGACGCTGGGGCTGGGCGCGGAGATCGCGGCCAAGCTGCACGAGGACCTGTTCTACGTGATGGAGGCCCCGGTGCAGCGGGTGGCCGGCTACGACATGCCGTATCCGCCGGCCAGGGTGGAGGAGGAGTACCTTCCGAGTGTGGACCGGATCCTTGACGCCGTCGACCGTTCGCTCGCCTACTAGGAGCCTGAGATGAAGCATCAATTCCTGCTACCGGATCCGGGCGAGGGCCTGCTCGAGGCGGAGATCGTGGCGTGGAGGGTCGCGGCCGGTGACGTGATCGACGTCAACGACGTGCTGGTGGAGATCGAGACGGCCAAGTCACTCGTCGAGCTCCCCTCACCGTTCGCCGGAACCGTGACCGAACTGCTGGTGGCGGAGGGCACGACGGTGGAGGTCGGGAGCCCCATCGTGGAGATCGACGACGGTGTGAGCGGCGATGAGGCGCCCACTGAGGAGGCGCCTGCTGAGGCCGGCCCCAACCTGGTGGGTTATGGGCCATCCGATCCGGGACCCGCGCGACGTCGTCGTCGGGGGCAGGGTGCGGACAAGGCCTCGGTGGCCGAGGCGATGTCCGCGGCCTACGGGCACCACGAGCCGGGGCGCCGGGCGGACGAGGTGCACCCCGCGGGGGCGGTCCACGCCCAGGCCTCCGGAGATCCGCTGCCGGCGCCGGGACGGGCGCCGTCGGAGTCCCAGTTGGTGTTGGCCTCGGATCATGGATCGTCGCGGGCGAAGCCTCCGGTGCGCAAGTATGCGATGGATCTCGGCGTGGACCTGGGCACGGTGGTGGGCACCGGGCCGGAGGGCACGATCACCCGCCGCGACGTGGAGGCCGCCGCCGCATTCCGCTACCTCGACGAGCAGCCCAAGCAGGGGCGCATTCTCAACGATCAGGCGGCTTTCCAAGCCGAGCCGAGGCTCGGCGAGGCTGCAGGTGGTGCTTCTGGGCAGGCGCACGCGGGGACCTCGTTCAGAGGGTCCAGCTTCGGCGGCGGATTCGGGCCGACGGAGGGGCTCGGGGGCTCCAACCCGCGGCAGGGCCGCGCCGAGCGCCGTGTCCCCATCAAGGGCGTCCGGAAGGCGACGGCGGAGAACATGGTGCGCTCCAGCCAGACACATGTGCACGTCACCGAGTGGATCACCGTCGATGTCAGCGCCACGATGGACTTCGTCGAGACGCTCAAGGGTCGCCGCGAGTTCACGGGCCTGAGGGTGTCGCCGCTGCTGGTCTACGCCAAGGCCATCTGCCTGGCCCTTGCGCGCAATCCGGAGCTGAACTCGTCGTGGGATGAGGAGCGGCAGGAGATCGTCTACTACGGCGACGTGAACCTGGGCATCGCGGCCGCCACACCCCGCGGACTCATGGTGCCCAACATCAAGTCCGCCCAGGATCTGAGCCTGCTGCAGCTGTGCCAGGCGGTGACTCAGCTGGTTCAGGTGTCGCGCGAGGGGAAGCTCCAACCCGGCGACTACTCGAACGGCACCTTCACCATCACCAACGTCGGCGTCTTCGGCATCGATGCGGGCACCCCCATCATCAACGGCGACGAGTCAGCCATCTTCTGCATGGGCTCCATCGAGCGACGCCCGTGGGTCGTGGGCACCGGGGCCGACGAGCGCGTCGTGCCCAGATGGGTCACCACGTTGGCGGTGGCTTTCGATCATCGGATCGTCGACGGAGAGCAGGGATCGCGGTTCCTGCACGACGTGGCCTCCATTCTTCAGGAGCCGGCCTTGGCGCTGCTTTATTGAGCGCGTTCCGGTCGATGCTGTTTAGTCGGCCGGATTGTGGGTACGTCACTACTACCAACCCACTACGAGGAGGAATCATGGGAGTCGACGACAAGATCAGCAATGCAGCCCAGGAAGCGGCCGGGAAGGTCAAGGAGGGCGTCGGCAAGGCGACCGACAACGAACGACTCGAGGCTGAGGGACACGCCGATCAGGCGTCGGCCGATGTGAAGCAGGCCGGCGAGAAGATCAAGGACGTCTTCAAGTAGAGCCCCCCCGGGCGAGCTTATTCAGTCTGACTTCGCATCAAGGCGAAAGCGCGGCCGGCCACTCACGTGGTCGGCCGTTGCTGTGTCCGGAGCGGAGTACGGCGCATCGATGTGGGCTCGCCCCGTCTGTGGATTGCAGGTGGCATGGTGACAACACCCCCTGAACCTGAGGCGCTCGCTGAGGTGCACCCGCCACTGGCGGAGGTGCTTCACCAAGTGCGCGTCGGCGTCCCGCAGAGCAGGGACGCGGCCTTCGACACCCTGAGGCGGCTCCTGGCCGTCCACGCTGACCCCGAACGGCTCGTGGCGCCGCGCGGCCCCCTCGGCGGCACCTGGAATGGCAAGGCCGCGCGTTCCCAGAGGGCCATCGCCGCGTCCATCGCCTTCCTGGAGATGGTTCGCCGGGATTCATTGGACTTCGTGATCGAGGCCGGGTTGCTGGAGGAGATCCTCGACGACTACCTGGCGCCAGGTCCGGCGGCCGAGCCGCCGGACGCGGAGAAGCGCGGGGAGTGAAATTGAGCCGGGCCTCCTGATCGCTGGCTGCCCTTGGCCCTCCTCCTCCGCTAGTGTGCGAAAGTACGGCGACCCACGCCGTCGCCTCACCCAGAGGAACCTCGAATGACCCTCGGTCTCAGTGGCGAAGAGGGGGCTCCGACCTCAGCGGCGCCCCGTGTCGGCATCGACATGTTCGTGCCGGATCCTGAGCTGGTGGCACCGCCGCGGGCACGGCTGGCTCTCGTCCAACCGGGGTCCCAGCGGGCGCAACTGCTGAGCAGTGCGCTGGATGACAGCTACGACGTCGTCGCGGTGACCGATATCGAGGGCGCCATCGACATTCTGCTGGCCAATCCCCCGGAGATCGTCCTGGCGGATCTGGCAGGCTGGTCCGCGGGCCTGGACTTCCTTCGCGCCCTCCGTGCCGAGCCGGCGCTGGCTGGGAGCGCGGTGGTCCTTCTCGATGACCCGCCGGAGAAGTCGGGTGAGGTCGCCGTGGATCTTCCCCAACTGCGAATCCGCCTCGCGGCCGCGCTGGCCAGGGCCCGGCAGCGTTCCTTGGACGCGGCGTGGCGGCGCGCGCTTCTGTCCTCGCTGCACGACGGCGTGCTGATCTTCGACGCGGCGGGCGTCGTCATGGACATGAACCCCGCTTTCTCCCAGTTGTCCGGGTACACGATGGCCGATGGACCGTTCCGGCCTCCCTACCCGTGGTGGCCGACCGAGGAGGAGGACGCGGAGCAGAGAGCGGCGATCGCCCAGCGCCACCTCGAGGCCCGGGAAGGGTCATCGGGGGCCAGCGAGGCGATGTTCTACGACTGTGAGCGTCGACCCTTCTGGGTCTCGGCGGCGGACGCCTCGGTCACGGATCCTGAAACGGGCCTCACTGCCACCATCCGCACGTTCCGGGACATCACGCGTCAGAAGGAGGCCGAGAGTCGCCGCGCGGCCGCCGCGCAGGTCAGCGCGAGCTTCGCGGGTGAGGACGACATCGCGACCCTGCTGGGGCTCTCGACCCACGGCTTCGAGTTGCTGTTCGTGGGGCGGTGCACCATCCAGATCGACCTGGGAGGCCCTGTCCTGTTCCACGGTGGGTCGACGGTGTCGGCCGACGAGCTGCCCCCGGAGGTCCTCGCCGGCATCGCTGGACGTCCGAGCGCCGACAGCGTCAGCCTGCGGCCCGGCATCCTGCTCGTCCCGCAGACGAGCCTCGCCGACTGCCGGGCGTGGATCCAGTTCCCGCGACCCAGGCAGGTCAGGCCCGACGAGATGATCGTGGCGGACCTTCTCGCGCAGGCCTTCGGCCTAGCCGTCGATCGCCTGATTCTCGCGCAGCAGAGCGCTGACAGGCAGGAGCATATGGCCCGCGGGATCGAGAGCCACCGCCTGATCGGTCAGGCGGTGGGCATTCTCGTCGAGCGGCACAGGCTGACGCCGGCCGACGCCTTCGAACGGCTCAAGCGCGCCAGCCAGGACCGAAACCTGAAGCTCCGCGCCGTGGCGGAGCTCGTCATCGAGACCGGCGCGGACCCGGAGACGCTTTAGGCGCCGCCGGCCGCCGCCGTGGCGTTGGCTTCGGTCTCGGCGATCTTGGTGAGGAGCTCGTCGGTGCGCGACTCCTCCTCGAGAGACTGGGTGAGGAGGTCGTAGCCGTCGTTGAGTCCGAGCATCTTGGCCCACCGTCGCATGGTGCCGTAGCGGGTGATCTCGTAGTGCTCGACAGCCTGTGCCGAGGCGATGAGGGCGGCGTCGGCGGCAGGGCTGCCCTGGTACTCCTCCAGGTGCTCATCGCCCTCCTTCAGGATGCCGTCGATGGCGTCGCAGCGCTTGCTGGTGGGCTTGCGATCGATCATGGCGAAGACCTTCTCGAGGCGATCGATCTGCCCCTGGGTCTCCCCGAGGTGGTGCTCGAGCGCCGCCTTCAGCTCGTCGGAGACCGCCGCCTCCTGCAACTTGGGGAGTGACGAGAGGATGTGTCGCTCGGCGTAGTACATGTCTCGCATGGTTGCGAAGAACAATGCGGCCAGATCCTTTTCAGCCACGGTTTCTGTTCCTTTCTCGGGGTGTGTGGAATGTGCTCCACGCTAGTCCGATCGGCCCGG
Organism: Tessaracoccus sp. MC1679; assembly: GCF_014164775.1. Taxonomy (GTDB): domain Bacteria; phylum Actinomycetota; class Actinomycetes; order Propionibacteriales; family Propionibacteriaceae; genus Arachnia. The sequence continues at coordinate 485,560 of NZ_JACJGB010000001.1, read as the reverse complement.
CTGTCAAGAGGTGGACAGGGGGAGTATTTCGCCCTGAATCGCCCCTGTTTAGAATCTGCGGAAGTGGGTACGTAATAGGGCTGACTGGCTCCGCCTGTCCAATGTTCGATGGGCTTATCCGGCGTGATCACTTTGCTCGATCCATGTTTAGACATCGCGATTGTGGGTAAGGACTGTGCAGGAGAGCACAAGCTCTCGCATGACCGAAACGTAATGGAGGATCACCATGGCGTACCCGAATGAGACACCCGCCGGTGGGCAGAGCGAGTACGGCGCAACTGTGGCGCCCCCCACTGTGCCAGGGCAGTCCGGCGCAACCACCTGGACCGGGTCTTCCGCCGATCAGAAGGGCACCGACCAGGCCAAGGAGGTCGCCTCTCATACGGGTGACCGGGCCAAGGATGTCGCGGCCACGGCCCAGGACGAGGCGAAGGCCGTCACCGACACCGCCAAGGATGCGGGTGGCCACGTCGTCGACACCGCCAAGCAGGAGGCCGCTGAGGTCATCGACGAGGCCAAGGCGCAAGGCCGGCGGCTGCTCGACGAATCGGTGTACGAGCTTCGGGCCCAGGCCGGGACCGGTCAGCAGATGGTCGCGGAGTTGGCCCGCTCGTTGAGTGGAGAGCTCCGGTCCATGTCACAGGCGGACCAGGACGGCATGCTCGCCGGCTATGTGGACAAGGCGCAGCGGTTCAGCGACGACGCGGCCGCGTGGCTGGAGAGCCGGCAGCCCGACGAGGTCCTGGAGTCGGTGCGTCGCTACGCCGCACGCAACCCCTGGCAGTTCCTGGCCATCTCCGCCGGCGTCGGGTTCGTCGGTGCGCGCATCTACCGCGGCCTGCAGGGAGCCAAGGCTGATGAAGGCAGCCGGGCGCAGCCCGCGCCCGTGTATCGCCCAGGGGCTGCGGTGCCCGGTTCCTATCCCACGCCGCACCTCGGCGACCAGTACCCGCCGACGCCCTCGGGCGCTGCCCCTCGCCGCGAGTCGCAGGTGGCCAACGAGACGTTCGTCGAGCCTGAGTCCCAGTACGAGGATCTCACCGTCGAGGGTGGGGATCCCTGGCGGGAGGGTCTCCGATGACCTCCCCCTACACCGATCCGGGCCCCACGGCCCGAGACCCCTACGGCTCCGGCTACGCGGACCCGACCATCCCGCTGGGCATGGACCCCGAGGAGGCTGAGAAGGAAGCCAGCTACGCCCGGTACCGGGCCGAGGAGCGGTCGCTTGGCGACATCGCCTCGGACCTGATCGACAACGCCACCACCCTGATCCGTCAGGAAGTGGAGTTGGCCAAGGTCGAGGCCAAGCAGTCGGCGTCGAAGGCGGGAAAGGGCGCCGGCATGCTCGCCGGGGCCGGCGTCACTGCCTTTCTGGGCCTGATCGCTCTCACGCTGGCCCTCTGGTGGGGCCTGGCCGTCCTGATGGGGTCGGCCCAGAACCCATCCCTGGGATGGAGCGGGGTGATCGTGGCCGTGATCTGGTTCGCGATCGCCGCCATCCTCGCCATGGCTGGGAAGAGTGAGTTCGCCAAGGTGCGGGGACTGCCCCGGACCGCTGAGACCGTGAAGAAGATCCCGAACGCTGCCACTGGCAATGAGGAGAAGAACTGATGAGCACCAACCCGGATGAGATCCGTCGAGATATCGAGCGCACCCGCGCTGAGCTGAGTGACAACGTCAACGCCCTCGGCGACAGCGCCAAGCCGAGCAACATGGTCCGCGAGCAGGTGGACCAGGTCAAGGAGGGGGTCCACGGCATCAAGGAGCGGATCTTCGGCTCCGACACCAACCCCTACGACGATGGCGCGGTGGGCGCGGTGGGAGACAAGGCCGGTACCGCTGTGGCCGATGCCCGCGACGCAGTGGCCGCCGCGCCGCGCCAGGTGAAGGCGTCGACCCGGGGCAACCCGCTCGCCGCGGGCCTCATCGCCGCCGGGATCGGGGCGCTCATCGGAGGGCTGATCCCCGCTTCGCAGATGGAGAAGGAGCGCGCCACGCAGCTCAAGGACGCCGCGGAGCCGGCGATCGAGGAGCTCAAGGCGATGGCGACGGAGGCGAAGGACAACCTGCAGCCGCTCGCCGAGGAGGTCGCGGGGAACGTCAAGGAGGTGGCGCAGGGCGCCGGCCAGAACATCAAGGCCGACGCGCAGGCCGCCACCGACGAGGTCTCCGAGCAGGCCAGGGTCTCTGCCGAGACCGTCAAGGCCGACGCTCAGGTCAAGGCCGACGAGACCAAGGCGGAAGCGGACCGGCTCCGCACCACCTGACCGATGGGCCGGCCCGGGGGGTTTCCGGGCCGGCCCCGAGCACGCTGCAGACGGCGGCCCCTGCCCCGCCGCTCCCGGGAGTTCTGTGGCAACACCCCAGCGGGCTTCTGTCACGAGCCGACGACGTCTTCGGCGTCGAGGGTTTCGCCACTCACCACGTGCCCTCTACCGGGCTCAGGCAGGGTGTCTACACCTTGTTCCGTGAGAAGAAGGACGGATGTGTCGAGGTGGTCCTGCACCCTGGAACTGCGGGTGTTCAATCAGAGCCACCACCGCCAGTAAAGGGGGAGGTTAGTGCTCGGCCTTATTGGCTCTCGGGGTAGTCGCCAGGGGTGAGAGACCTTGCGGGATGGCGTCGCTGACCACAACGACCGTGTCGATGGTCTTCCAGTCCACGTCGGAGCACCGTCGGCGAAGGTCCTCGATCTGAGCCACGGTGAGCACCGCGCCCTCCACAGGCACGACGAACACCTCGCTGTGGAACACGTGGCCCATGTCGCGGGTGCGGACCTCGGCCTCGGCCACCCACTCGGTCCGCAGCGCGGCCTGGCGGAGCTTCTCGATCACGGGGTGCGGGTCGTCGGAATCGATCGGGGTCGCCCGGGCGTCGAGCAGGGCCGCGACCGCTCCACGGACGTTCGTGACGCCGTCCTTGACGATGCTGGCCGAGACCAGGGCCGCGGCCACCGAGTCCGCCCACCACAGGCCGAACCCGATTCCCGTGACACCGGCCACGGTCGCCAGACCGGTCTGCCAGTCGGCCTTGAGCATGTCGGCGTCGGCGGCAAGTGTCTTGTCGTGCAGCTGCTCGGCGAGTCTCAGCTTCATCCGGCCGAGGATGACCGGTGGGATGGCGCTGAGTGTCATCACCACGATCATCAACCAGCCGGACCAGAAGGTGTATCCCAGGAGGGTGACGGCGCCCACGGGTGGCCGCTCGCCCTTGATCAGGCCCGAAGCCCCGTTGTAGAGCAGTGACGCTCCGAAGGTCAGAAGGGCCACCGCCGAGACGAGGTGACCTGCCGCGATGGCGCGGTGGTGCCCGTAGGGATGCTCGGGTGTGCGCGGCTTGCCGGCCCGCCACACCCCGATCAGGAATGCCACCGGCGGCAGGAGGGCGAGCGAGTCCTCGACGAAGGCCGTGCGCATCGCCTGGGACTGGCCGGCCGTGAGACCGACGGCCGCGATGATGAGGCCCATCACCACCAGCGAGATCCACTCCAGCCGGATGGCCCGGTGGAGGAGTTCGGACTGCTTCGGGGGCAGCACCGAATCGCGGGCGCTCATGCCCGGAGCCCTTCGGCGGCGAGGAACCGCTCCAGGTTGGTCAGCAACGCGTTCTCTCCCAGGCGGACCGCGATGATGAGTTTCACGGCCTTGCCGTCCGCGCCGATGGTGGTGGTGTACGGCCGGGTGAGGGCGGCGTGGGTGGACCACGGCGAGTCGGAGGAGAGGCCGCCGATGATCAGGTCCAGCTGGCCCAGCTTCATCAGTTCCATCAGCTCGCTCTCGGCCCCCTCGCGCCACTCCACGGTGGCGCCGATGGTGGTGGCGTAGGCCTCGACGATCTCGGCCTCGGGACCTCCGACCGTCCCGTCGTCGGAGATCTCGGCGTGCGGCGGATGCGAGGAGACACCCACCAGGAGCGGGCCGTTCGTGGCCCGTTCCAGGGTTCCGTCCGGGTCCCGGGGGAAGGCCGGCTCAGCGCACCCGCTCAGCAGCACCAACAGGACGACGCTGATGCGCCACAGGCTGCGAATCATCTCCGGAGTCTGCCACGGGACCGGCCCTCGGCCAAGGGTCATCTGGGCTGCCCCGACAGCCGGGCTGTGCGCCGCGTGTTTCGGATGAACCGGATGTGGGTACGTGACCGACGGGGGTCTCCGTCGCCCCGGACAAGCAGAGACGCGCCGTGGGCCCGATGTGGCCGGCGCCGGTTGAGTAGCTGAAGGAGGGCATGCACATGTCGCCCGGTGAACGATCCACCCGAGACAGTGAGCCAGAATCTGTTGAGCAGACGAGGGAGAAGGCCGCGACCGCGCCGCACCCCGACGACCCGAGGAAGCCGGACTCCCCGTCGGACCTGCACGGGCCCTCCTGGCGGTACTCGCTGAAGCGCGCCGCGGCAGAGTTCTCCAAGGACCACGTCACCGATCTGGCCGCGAGCCTCACCTACTTCGCCGTGTTGTCGCTCTTCCCAATGCTGCTGGCGCTGGTCTCACTGCTGGGCGTCTTCGGGCAGGGAGAGCAGACCGCGCAAGGCATCAACCGGTTGATCGAGACCTACGCGCCGGCGGAGCTCTCGGAACTGCTCGGCGACACCATCACAGGCCTGGCCACGCAGGGGGGTGCGGGGCTGGCGTTGGCGACCGGCCTTGCGGGTGCCCTGTGGGCCGCGTCCGGGTACGTCGGGGCGTTCTCCCGTGCGATGAACCGGATCTACGAGGTGGAGGAAGGCAGGCCGTTCTGGAAGCACAAGCCGCAGATGCTGCTCCTGACGCTGGTTCTGGTCATCATCCTGGCCGTCATCGTCTTCGCGCTGGTGCTGTCCGGGGACATCGCACGAGACATCGGTGGGCTCATCGGTCTCGAAGACACCACCGTCCTGATCTGGGACATCGCGAAGTGGCCGGTGGTCATCGCCTTGGCGGTGCTGCTGATCGCCCTGCTGTACTACTTCACCCCCAACGTGAAACAGCCGAGGTTCCGCTGGATCAGCGTCGGCGCGGTGGTCGCGCTGCTCGTGGCCGCCCTGGCTGTGGCCGGCTTCTCGGTGTATGTGTCCAACTTCGCCTCCTACAACGCCACCTACGGCGTGATCGGCTCGGTCATCGTGCTCCTCCTCGGCCTGTGGATCATCAACAACGTCCTGCTCTTCGGCGCGGAGATCGACGCGGAGATCGAGCGGGGGCGCCAACTCCAGGCAGGGATCGAGGCCGAGGAGACCATCAAGCTGCCGCCGCGCGACACCAGGGCCTCGGAGAAGCTCTCCGACAAGCACGGCGAACTCGTCAGCCGCGGCAGAGAGCTGCGGGTCGAGCGGGGGAGGGACCACTCCCAGGACGAGTGAGGCCGGATCCACGTGTCGGGTCCTGGGCCCGAGAGTACGGCCGCGACACCGACAGTGAAACACTTGTTGCCATGCCCTCGCCCACCCGGTTCCACGTCGACCTCGACGCCCTGCACGCCAACCTCGCCGTCGCCCGCGACCTGGCGGGCGGGCGGAAGGTCCTGGCGGCGGTCAAGGCGAACGCGTACGGACACGGACTCGTGGAGGTGTCGCGGAGCATCCAGCAGCGGGGAAGCGCGGACTGGCTCGGGGTGGCCCTCACGACGGAGGCGCAAGCCCTGCGTGACGTCGGAGTGACCCTGCCCATCCTCAAGTTCACCCCCACCCTGGCCGAGGACCTGCCTGAGGCCATCGCCGCCGGCGTGACGCTGTCCGTCGGGGACTCCCGCTCCGTGGATGAGACGCAGGCGGCGGCCAAGGCGGCGGGGGCCACCGTCGACGTGCACCTCAAGATCGACACCGGCATGCGGCGCGTGGGGGTCCACCCGGCAGACGCCGTCGCGCTGGCAGAGAGGCTGGCCTCGTCGTCGCACCTGAGAGTCGGGGGCATCTTCACGCACCTCCCGGTCAGCGACGTGGTGCCCGGCGAGGAGTTCACCCGCGGCCAGCTGGCGCTCTTCGAGGCGACGGTGGCGCGGATCGAAGAGGTGGTGGGCCCCGTCGAACTGGTGCACGCGGCCAACTCCGGAGCGGTCCTCGGTCACGACCTCGGCCGCACCACCATGGTGCGGCCTGGGATCATGATCTACGGCTCCTACCCTGACGCCGCCACGCCCCCCACCCGGCAGCTGCGCGATGTGGGCCGCTGGACCTCCCGCGTGAGCTTCCTCAAGCGGATCGCGGAGGGGGAGACGGTGGGATACGGGCGCACCTGGACCGCCCCCCGCGACACCTGGGTGGCCACAGTGGCAGTCGGCTACGGCGACGGGTACTCGCGGCTGCAGTCGTCGCGGGGCCGGATGCTGATCGACGGCCGCTCGTACCCGATCATCGGGCGCGTGTGCATGGACCAGACGATGCTGGACCTCGGTCCCGAGGAGCCGACCGTGGGGGTGGGCGACGAGGTGGTCCTGATGGGCAGCAGCGGCGGCGAGCGCATCGGCGTGGAGGCGATCGCCCAGCTGATGGGCACCATCACCTACGAGGTGACCTGCCTGATCACCGCCCGCGTCCCCCGGACCTACTGACCGCTACTGGGCGGGCGCGCCCTCGGCGCGGCTACGGGGCTGCTTGGGTCGCCTGCTGGGAAACTCATTCATGGCATGAATGCCGATGCTCCGGGTGCTCCACCCGTCGACGGCAGCGCCCACGCCACCACCCACGAACGGAATCCCGCGCAGCGCCCGCACACCAAGGCGCTTCCCGCTGACCTGATACAGCACCCGGTCCAGCAGCGCCCGCGACACCTGCCCGTCGAGCCGCGCGTCGAACACCGGCGCCGTGGCTACCACGAGCGGCGAGCTGGGCAGCACGCCCTTGCTCACCAGGTCCGCCATGGTGGACGGGCCGAGCATGACCATGAGGATGGCGGTGCGGACGCGCGGATCGCTGAGCTCATAGCCGCGCAGGTGCGCGATGCCCGCCACCAGCCTGGCCTGGAGGAACGTGGCTGCGGCGATGTTGGCCGGCACCGCCACCAGAGCCACGAAGAACCCACCCCAGTTCGTCACGAAGCCCTGGCCGCCGGCCATGGCGACGTGCTGGTTGATCATCCAGGAGATGGCCGACTCGGCGTCCGAGCGCTGCGCCAGCAGCTGCTTGGCGGCGTGTTTGGCGCCCGGCAGCTTGCCCTTGCCGTCGATGGCCAGCTGCAGGAGCTCATGGAGGACGTCGGCGGTGAAGTTCTCGGCTACCGCCACGACGTTTTGATCACTCATCAGCACACCCCTCTCTGCCCCAAGCGTCGCACACGCCCGCAAGCGCGTCGACCCTGGAAATGTCCCTAGGGGCTGCCAGACTGGGGGGATGCTGGGCGCCACGTTCGGCCGGCCCGAGGAGTGGCCGAGCCAAGATCTCATCGGATACTCCGAGGAGTTCGGCGCCGGTCTGGCGCTCGAGGCCTACGCGTGCGGCGTGTTCCCGATGCCGATCTACCACGACGGGGACGAGATGGGCTGGTGGTCGCCGATGCAGCGCGGGCTGTTGCCCATCCGCGGCCTCCACGTCACCAGGTCGCTCAGGAAGTCAGCCAAGCGCTACACCACGACGGTGGACCAGGCCTTCGGGGACGTGCTGGAAGCGTGCGCGGACCCGTCGCGCGACGGCGGATGGATCGACGCGCGGGTCGAGGAGGCTTACACGACGCTTCACGAGAAGGGGTGGGTGCACTCCGTCGAGACGTGGGACGCGGACGGGCGGCTGGTCGGAGGGCTGTACGGCGTCCACGTCGGCGGCGTTTTCGCGGGGGAGTCGATGTTCCACCATCGCGAGCGGGGGCGGGATGCGTCGAAGGTGGCGCTGCTGCGCCTCGCCGTCGAGCTGGCGGACGCGGGCGTAGCGCTGCTGGACGTGCAGTGGCTGACCGAGCACCTCGGGTCGCTCGGCGCCTACGAGGTGCCACGGGAGGAGTATCTGGGGAAGCTCAGTGTGGCACTGGAGCTTCCCCGGTTGTCGTGGCGGCCGCGGGAGGCCATGGACGGGGCGGAGTTGCTGAAGTCCTGGGACGTGGTGCGCTCAGCGGGCACACTGTCTGGGAGAGGAGGCGGCGATGCCTGAGCTGCCGGAGGTGGCCGCCCTGGCGGGCGCGCTCGACGAGAGGCTGCGCGGCCGCGTGATCGCCGCGGGCCACCTGGTGTCCTTCGCAGCACTGAAGACGTTCCGGCTCCCGCTGGAGGCGCTGGCCGGGCTGGAGGTGGCCGGAGTCTCCCGCCACGGTAAGTTCGTCGACGTGGACGCGCAGGGTGTCCACCTCATCTTCCACCTCGCCCGCGCGGGCTGGGTCACCTGGCACGACGAGGCCCCGCCGGTCCCGGCGAGGCCGGGCAAGTCCGGGCTGGCGCTGCGCATCGTCCTCGACGACGGCTCGGGTTTCAGCGTGACGGAGGCCGGCACCCAGAAGCATCTGGCGCTCTACGTGGTGGAGAGCCCCGAGGAGGTGCCGGGGGTCGCGGCGCTGGGTCCAGACCCGCTGAGCCCCGAGTTCACCGTCGATGACTTCCGGGCCGTGCTCGCCGCTGCGGGTCGCTCCCAGCTCAAAGGGGTTCTGCGTGATCAGAAGATTCTGGCGGGGATCGGAAACGCTTACAGCGACGAGATCCTGCACGCCGCCAGGCTGAGTCCCTTCAAGCCCGCCAACAGCCTCGACGAGGTGGCCTCGGCTGAGCTCTTCGGGCACCTTCGTGACGTGCTGGGCCAGGCTGTCGCGGCGGCCGCCCAGGTGCCGATCGCGCAGCTCAAGGACGCCAAGCGCGCCGGGATGCGGGTCCATGGGCGCGCGGGCGAAAAGTGCCAGGTGTGTGGCTCGACCATCGCCGAGGTGTCGTTCGCTGACTCGTCGCTGCAGTACTGCCCTGGCTGTCAGACCGGCGGGAAGCCGCTGGCGGACCGTCGGATGTCCAGACTCCTGAAGTAGCCGTGTCCCCCGCGCCCTACGATGAGGAGATGAGCGACGGCGGAGTCATCGGCGACATCCAAGACAAGGCCAAGGACGTCGAGCACCATCCGGCCGCCGCCTGGGTCGCCGGAGCAGGGCACGTCGTCAACGGCGTCGTGCACGCCATCATCGGGGCCATCGCCATCGGGATCGCCCAGGGGGCCGGGGGATCCGCGGACCAGTCCGGCGCCATGCGGGCGATCAGGGCAAACCCGATGGGCGCGGCCGCGCTGTGGCTGGTCGCCGGGGCGCTGTTCGCCCTGGCCGTGTACTCGCTGGCGGTCGCCGTCGGTGAGGTGACTCGGGAGAAGCGGGACGCGGCCAAGAGCGTCGGCCGTGCGGTGATGTACGCCGTGGTCGGCGCCGCGGCGCTGGTCTACGCCATGGGCGGCACGGCAGACGGTGAGGAGTCCACCGAGTCGCTCAGCGCCGAGTTGCTGCAGAGTTGGTGGGGCTCGGCGCTCCTGGTGCTGGCCGGCGTGGTGATCGCCGTGATCGGCGCGGCGATGATGGCCAAGGGCATCACGCGCTCGTTCCTCGAGGATGTTGAGCTTCCTCCGCGGTTCCGCCTGGGGTTCACGGCGCTGGGCATCGGCGGATACCTGGCGAAGGGGCTCGCGGTGGTGATCGTCGGCGTGCTGTTCGTGGTGGCGGTCTTCACCCGGGATGCGTCGGACACCGGCGGCCTCGACGGCGCGCTGAAGTCGCTCGCGGGCGTCCCGGGCGGCCAGGTGGTGCTCATCGCCATCGGGGTGGGTCTGATCCTCTACGGCGTCTACTGCATCGCGAGGGCGAGGACCACGGCGCGCAAGGGTCGCTGACGGCTCCGTCGTCGCCGTCGGCCGATGGCCTACCCTGAGGGGCGTGCTCGGATACTTCGGCCCCGCGGGGACCTTCACCCATCAGGCGTTGCGCACCATCACCGACGATGACGCGCTCGCGTTCGCCAGCGTCCGCGAGGCGCTCGACGCGGTGCGGCTAGGCCACGTGCGCGGCGCCGTCGTGCCCATCGAGAACTCCGTCGAGGGCGGGGTCTCGGCCACCCTCGATGAGCTGATCGCCGGCGCCCCGCTGGCGATCCGCGGCGAGATCGTCATCCCCGTCGAGTTCGGGCTGTACGTGCGGCCGGGCACCCGGCTCGATGAGGTCCAGCAGGTGCTGACCCACGGCCACGCTGCCGCCCAGTGCCGCGACTGGCTCGGCCTCATGGTGCCCCAGGCACACATCACCGAGGCCGGGTCCACCGCCGGCGCCGCCGCCGAGGTGGCCCGCCCGGACTCGCGCTACGACGCGGCGGTGTGCGCGAGGGTCGCGGGGGAACTGTACGGGCTGGAGGAACTGGCCTACCAGATCGAGGACAACCCCGGGGCGGTGACCCGGTTCGTCGAGGTGGGTGTCGCGGGACCGGTCCCCGAGCGCACCGGCGCGGACAAGACCACTCTGGTGGCCTACATGCGCGAGGACCACGCGGGCGCCCTGCTGGAGATCCTGGAGCAGTTCGCGGTGCGCGGCGTGAACCTGAGCCGGATCGAGTCGCGTCCCACGAAGACGACGCTCGGCTCCTACTGCTTCTCGATCGACGTGGAGGGACACCTGCACGACAAGCGGGTCGAGGAGGCGATGGAGGGCCTGCACCGGGTCTGCCCCACGGTGCACTTCCTCGGGTCCTACCCGCGCGCGGATAGGGCCCGCCCCGTCGTCGGCCACGGGTTCACCGACGAGGAGTTCGACGCCGCCGCGAAGTGGATCCGCACCCTGGGCTGACCCTCGCGGCTGAGCAGGGGGAGGGGCCTTCCAGCTAAATGTCATGCTGAGTGTCGACTACGACTCTGAGCCTGACAATTAGCTATTTCTGAGTTGGGCCAGCCGGCAGGACCACCCGCACCGCGGCCGGCACAACGTCGAAGCGGATCCTCCGCACCGTCCCCACCACGTCGCCGTCCACCTGGCACAGCACCGGCTCGGCGTACTCCGCCGTGACGCTCCGGGCGTCGATACGGTCCAGGAGCGGCTCCTCCGACGCCTGCCTGAGCACCCCACCGATCATCCGGGCCACGTCGCCTGCCGTCCGCGGCGACGCGACCAGCACCTCCAGCGATCCGTCGTGCGCGCTCGCCGCGGGCATCAGTGACACCCCCGGGTACAGGTCGCCCACGTTGCCCACCTCCACCAGTGACGCCTCCCGCTCCAGGGGTTCCCCACCGTCGACGGTGAGCCGCAGCGACACCGGCCGTGCCCTGATGTGACCGAACCCCGCCCACACGTAGGCCGCGGGTCCCAGCGCGCGCTTGAGGGCCTCGTCGGTGTCGTGGAGGACGGCGGCATCCGCGCCGAGCCCCACCATCACCGCCGCGACACCCGCGACCCCGCCGTCGAGGTCCTCGTAGCGCATCAGGTCCATGTCCTGCGCCTCGCCCGTGAGCGCCAGCGCGATCGCCCGTCCCGCGTCGCGCGGCACGCCCAGGTTGCGGGCGAGCAGGTTGCCGGTGCCGGAGGGGAGGATGGCCACGGGCACTGCGCTGCCTGCCAGCGCGGCGCACACCTCACGGACGGTGCCGTCGCCACCGACGACGAGCACCAGGTCCGCCTCCGATTCCAGCGCGGCCCGCGCCATGCCCCCACCGGGATCGTGCTCGGTGGTGGCCAACCAGATCGGCGGCTCCCAGCCGTGCACTTCCGTCTCGTGCCCGACGAGGCGGTGCAGGACGGCGAGGTCGCGCACCTTCGTCGGGTTGTACACCACGACCAGACGGCCTGGCCCTGTGTGGGCGGGAGGCACGGGAAGCATGTGTACGTCCGCGATCAGGCATGCCAGGGAGGCGACGAAGCCGCCGAACAGGAATCCGCCCACTACGTCGGTGACGAAGTGGGCGCCGAGGAGCAGCCGGTCCGCCGCCACCACCAGGACCGTCGCGGCGCCCACCGCGCGGGCAGCCAGTACGACCCGCCGCGGCCGCCGCGTGATGGTGGTGAGGATGCCCAGGAGCATCGCCGCGACAGTGATGGCGACGGTGTGCGCCGACGGGTAGCTCAGGGGGTCGCTGCTGACCAGGTAGTCCCAGGGGCTGTCCGGACGGTCGCGGCCGATGGTGAGCTTGAGCAGTGCCGTGCCGGCGACGGCCAGCACCACCGCGATGAGGATCGCCCGGGCGATGGCGAGGAATCGTCGCCGGGACGCCCACCAGGAGGTGACGAGCAGGGCGGGGTAGACGAGGGTGGGCGCCGTGATGAACGCCACCGCGGCAGCGGCCTGTCCCACCACCGAACGGTCGGAGACGGGGGAGTGCGGCCAGAAGTCGTCGACGAAGGTGGGCAGCAGCAGTGTCCACAGCAGGAAGGCGGCGCCGAAGGCCAGTGTCGCCGCGACCGTCACCGGCGACCGTCGCATCATGGGTCCGATTCTTCCACCGCGCGCCGGGCTGGGGGCGGGGTGCGGTGGGCTCGGTCAGGTTCGGGCGCGCCAGGGTCGTCCGCGGACGAACAACCAGGGCAGCACGGCCGCGCCCATGACGATGCCGGTGACGGCGAAGGCCCAGCCGAAGCCGACGGCGTCGGCGATGGCCCCGGCCACCAAGGTGCCGGCGATGGATCCGAGATCCATGGACATCGAATAGCTCGACAGGGCCTGGCCACCGCTGCGGTTGGAGCCGATGATGTCCGCCATCAGGGCTTGCGAGGCGGGCGCGATGAACGCGGCCCCGGCCCCGGCCAGCGCTGAGAGGGCGAGGAAGATCCACAGGTTGTCCACCCAGCCGAAGAAGACCGTGGCCAGCGCGGACACGGCGAGGCCCACCACCAGGAAGGGCCGGCGCCCAACCCGGTCCACCAGGCGGCCGGTGGCCTGCTGGGTGACGGCGTTGCCGAGCGCGAAGAGGGTGAGCGCGATCCCGGCGGCCTGGGTGCCGATGGTGGGGATGGCCGCGGCCATCAGCGGCAGCAGCGCGATCCGCACCCCGAAGTTGGACCAGCCGTGCGCGAAGCCGGTGACCAGCAGCGCCCGGTAGTAGGGAAGCCCGATGGCCTCCGCGAGGGAGAGGGTGTCGCGGGCTTCCCCGTCGACGGGGCGGCCTCCGGTGCCGCCGCGCAGGAACACCACCACCACCGCGGCCGCGGTGAACACCGCACCGGCGTAGATGAAGAACGGGATCCGCAGCCCCAGGCCTTGCATGGCGGAGCCCAGGATGGGGCCGAAGATGCTGCCGAGCAGGAATGCGGTGCCGTAGAGGGACGACGTGTGCCCGCGCTGGGCGGGGGGAGACAACCGCACCAGCAGCGCCATCGCCGAGACGGTGAACATCACCGAGCCCATGCCGCCGATGCCCCGGAACACCAGTAGCCACCAGAAGTTGGTGGCCAGCCCGCTGAGCACGCTGGAGGTCCCCACGACGAGCAGGCCGACGATGTAGACCCGACGCTCCCCGAGCTTGTTGACCAGGGCGCCGCCGGCCGGGGCGAACAGCAGCCTGACGAGGGCGAAGACCGACACGATCGACGACGCGGCCATCAGCCCGACGTCGAAGGAGCGGGCGAACTGGGGGAGGATGGGGGCGACGATGCCGAAGCCGAGCGCGATGATCATCGCGGCGGCGACCAGCACCCAGATCTCGGCGGAGATCGGTTCCCGTCGCCCCGTCGCCTGCCCGTCCTTCACCCACCCACCCTATGCGACCCGGGGCCTGGGGCCGGGGCCGGGGTTGAGGGGTTTGAGCAAATGACAGGGGTCACGGAGGCCCTCCTGCGGGGGCCGAGCGTGGGCCTCGCCGTGAACCCTGCCATTTGCTCAAACCCCCTCACCCACGCCAGTTCCGCACCCCGCAGGGGCAATGGCCGGCGGGTGGTGGGGGCCGAACTCGGTAAGGTTGGGGCCATGATCGATCCCAAGTGGCTCCGCACGGATCCAGACCGCATCCGACGCTCCCAGGCCGCGCGCGGCGCCTCGGTCGAGCTCGTCGATGACCTGATCGCAGCCGACGAGGCCCGCCGCTCCACCATCCTCGCCTACGAGACCCTGCGCGCCGAGCAGAAGGGCCTCGGCAAGGAGGTGGCCAAGGCGAAGGGCGAGGAGCGAGCGGCCCTGCTTCAACGCACCGGGCAGCTGGCGGCGGACGTGAAGGCGGCCCAGGCCTCCGTCGACACCACGGAGGCCCACTTCACCACCCTGATGAAGCAGCTCGGCAACCTCGTCCTCGACGGCGTCCCCGAGGGTGGCGAGGACGAGGGCGTGGTGCTGGAGACCGTCGGCACGCCGCGGGACTTCGCCGCTGAGGGCTTCGAACCGAAGGACCACCTGGAGATCGGTGAGCTCCTGGGCGCCATCGACATGGAGCGCGGCACGAAGATCTCCGGGTCGCGGTTCTACGTGCTCACCGGCATCGGTGCGCAGCTGGAGCTGGCGCTGCTGAATCTCGCCATGACGAAGGCGGCGGAGTGGGGCTTCACGGCCATGATCCCGCCGGCGCTGGTGAAGCCGTCGGCCATGGAGGGCACCGGCTTCCTGGGCCAGGCGGCCCAGGACGTCTACCATCTTCCCGCCGACGACCTCTACCTCGTCGGCACCTCCGAGGTTGCGCTGGCCGCCTATCACTCGGGCGAGATCCTCGACGGCGCTACCCTGCCCCGGCAGTACGTCGCGTACTCGCCGTGCTTCCGCCGCGAGGCCGGCTCCTACGGCAAGGACACGCGCGGCATCTTCCGCGTGCACTGGTTCGACAAGGTGGAGATGTTCGTCCACTGTGATCCGGCGGATGCGGAGGAGTGGCACCAGAAGCTGCTCGGCTTCGAGAAGGATTTCCTCAACCTGCTGGAGGTGCCGTTCCAGGTGCTCGACGTGGCCTCGGGGGATCTCGGCCTGTCGGCGGCCCGCAAGTTCGACTGCTACGCCTGGCTGCCCACGCAGCAGCGCTACCGGGAGGTCACCTCCACGTCCAACTGCACCGAATTCCAGGCCCGGCGTCTCGGGATCCGTGGGCGGTTCGGCGACGGCGTGCGCCCCGTCGCCACCCTCAACGGCACGCTGTGTGCGATGACCCGCATCATCATCATGCTGCTGGAGAACCACCAGCAGGCCGACGGCTCGGTGCGCGTCCCCGAGGCGCTGCGCCCCTACCTGGGCGGCCGTGAAGCGCTGGTCCCGCCGGCTTAGCTCACCCGTCGTTCGGCCGGAGGTCACCGGCCGTTCACGCGGATCTGGCAGGCTCACGGGACGCCCGGCCCGCCGGAGCCAGACAAGAGAGGTAACGCGTTGACGCAGTTCAGCCCCCAACTGGTGGCGCTCGACATCGACGGCACGCTCGTCGACCCGTTCGGCGACATGCCGCCGGAGGTGCGGGCCGCCGTACGCAGGGTGGTTGACGCCGGCGTGCCGGTGGTCCTGTCGACGGGTCGGTCCTGGATCTCCACCGAGATCATCCACACCCACCTGGACCTCCCGCCCGGCTGGGCGGTGACGTCCAACGGCGCCATGGTGGTCACCCACCCGCCCTTCGAGGTGCGCCACGAGACGCGCTTCGACCCCCGCGAGACGGTCCACAGGGTCGCGGAGCTGGCACCCAGTGCCTGTATCGCCGTCCAGGACGGGCTGCACTGGCGGGTCAACCGCCCGTTCCCCGACGGCGAGCTGCAGGGGGACGTGGCGATCGAGAGCATCGAGGAGCTGGCGTCGCGGGAGGTGTCGCGCGTCATCGTGCGCGACCCCCACAGCTCCGAGGAGGTGTTCAACGGCATGGTCAGCCAGCTCGGGCTGCACGAGGTGGCCTACTTCATCGGCTGGTCGGCGTGGCTGGACATCGCCCCGAAGGGCGTGGACAAGGCCCACGGGCTGCAGATCGTGTGCGACGAGCTGGGCATCGCCCCGGCTGACGTGTTGGCCATCGGGGACGGCCGCAACGACATCGAGATGCTGGAATGGGCGGGTCGCGGCGTGGCGATGGGTGACGCTCCGGACGTGGTCAAGGAGTCCGCGGACGCCGTCACGGGCAACTTCGCGGACCTCGGCACGGTCGACGAGCTTGCCCGCTGGTTCCCCGGCCTTCTCTGAGGGCCGACCCGCTGCAGGCGCGTGCGGGGCTCCTCAGAGAGGGGGGCGCCGCACGCGGAACCAGCGGTAGCCGTACCCCTCCAGGGTGACCGACAGGGCGCCGTCGTGCACCACCATCGCGTCGCCGTCGAGCAGGTCCTCCACCACATCGTCGTCCCCGAGGACATCCGGCAGCGACACCGACACCGGATCGGCCGAGAAGTTGTGCACCGCGACCGCCGCAGACCCCTCCAGCGACATCCGATGCGCCAACACCGCTCGAGCCTCGGTCGGGATCACCGAGAACTCTCCCCATCCCATCTCCGGCCGACGGCGCCGCACGCCGATCAGCGTGCGCAGGAACGCCCACAGCGAGTCCGGATCGTGCTCCTGGTCTGCGAAGTTGACGTGCTTCGGCCCGTATCCGTCGGGCACGACCCGCTGGATCAGCTTGCCCGGGGCCGCCGTCGAGAAGTCACCGTTGCGGCCGGGCCCCCACTGCATGGGGGTGCGCACCGCCATCCGGCCAGGCGCCTCGAGGTCCTCGCCCATGCCGATCTCCTCGCCGTAGTAGAGCGTGGGTGTACCGGGGAGGGAGAACATCAGGCTGTAGGCCATCCGCACGCGGCGCGGGTCGCCGCCCAGCATCGGCGGCAGGCGGCGCTTGAGCCCGCGCCCGTAGAGCTGCATCTCCGGCTCCGGCCCGAACGCGTCGAACACCTCCTGGCGCTCGGAGTCGGTGAGCTTGTCCAGCGTCAGCTCGTCGTGGTTGCGCAGGAACGTGGCCCACTGGCACGTCGGGTGGATCTGAGGGCGGGTCTCCAGGGCCTTCACCAGCGGGCGGGGGTCCTCACGCGCCATCGACAGGTAGGTGGCCTGCATGGCGATGAAGTCGAACATCATCTGCAGCTCGTCGCCCGCGTCGCCGCCGAAGAACTTCCGCTGCTCCGCGTGGGGGACGTTGACCTCGCCCAGCAGCATCGCGTGGCCCTTGCGTCGCTGCATGAAGGCGCGGAGCTGCCTGATCACGTCGTGAGGGTCCACCGCCATGGTCTGGGTGCCGGTGTTGTCCGCGTTCTGCATGAGGAAGGGGACGGCGTCCACCCGGAAGCCGTCGATCCCGAGCTCCAGCCAGAAGCCGACGGTGCGCAGGATTTCGTCCATGACGGCCGGGTTGGCCAGGTTGAGGTCCGGCTGGTGCGCGTAGAAGTGGTGCAGGTACCACTCGCCGGTGCGATCGTCATTCGTCCAGATGCCCTCCTCCTCGTCGGGGAAGACCACCTCGGCGGAGGTGTCCCCCGGGTCGGTGTCGCGCCACACGTAGTAGTCGCGGAACGGGTTGGTGGTGCTGCGCCGCGACGCGACGAACCAGGGATGCTGGTCCGAGGTGTGGTTGACGATGAGGTCCGCGATCACGCGGATGCCGCGGTCGTGGGCGGTGCGGATCACCTCGACGAGCTCGCCGTGGTTGCCCAGCCGCGGGTCGACGCCGTAGAAGTCCTTGACGTCGTAGCCGTCGTCGCGGTCCGGTGAGGGGTAGAACGGCATCAGCCACAGGCAGGTGATGCCGAGTTGGGCGAGGTAGTCGATGCGTTGCGAGAGGCCGCCGAGGTCTCCCACCCCGTCGCCGTTGGAGTCGAGGAAGGTCTCGATGTCCAGGCAGTAGACCACTGCGCTCTTCCACCACAGGTCGCTGGTGTCGGTGATCCTCATCGTCGTCACCGGACCTTGGGGAGGACGTGCGCGCCGAACGCGTCCAGGTAGTCGGACTGGTCCTGGCCCACGTAGTGCAGGTAGATGTCGTCGAACCCGAGGTCTGCGTATTCGCGGATCCATGCGACGTGCTGGTCCAGGTCCGACGAGATGCGCACCACGTCGCGCACCGACTCCAGGGTGACGTGCTTCGAGGCCGCGTCGAAGCCTTCGACGGTGGCGATGTCCCAGGCGAGCGGCTCGCCCAGCACGTTCGAGCGCCATTGGTCGAAGGCGATCTGTTCGGCCTCCTCCATGGTGGGCGCCCACGACAGATGGAGCTGGAGCGCCACCGGTCCGCGACCGCCCGCCCCTCGGTAGGCCGCGATCACCTCGCGCAGCACCTCGAGGTCCTGGTTGACGGTGATGAGGCCGTCCGCCCAGGCCGCAGCCCTCGCCGCGGAGGCGGCCGACACGGCCGGGACCAGCAGCGACGGCGGCTCCTCAGGCCGGTCCCACACCTTCGCGCGGTCCACGGTGATCAGGCCGCTGTGGCTGACCTCCTCGCCGTCGAGGAGGCGGCGGATCACGTCGACGCACTCCTCGAGGCGCTCGACCCGTTCGTCCTTCGCGGGCCAGCGGTCACCAGTGATCGACTCGTTCATGGCTTCGCCGCTGGCCAGAGCCGTCCAGAACCTCCCCGGGAACATCTGCGCGAGCGTGCCGATCTTCTGCGCCACGACGGCGGGGTGGTAGCGCTGGCCGGGCGCGCAGACGCACCCGAACTCCAGGCCGGTGGTCGCGAGCGCGGCACCGAGCCAGGACCAGGTATAACCGGAGTGTCCCTGCCGCTCTGACCACGGCTTGTAGTGGTCTGAGCACATCGCCATGTCGAAGCCGACGCGCTCGGCCTGCTGGACGTCGAGGAGCAGCTGGCGCGGCGAGATCTGTTCGTGGGAGGCATGGAAGCCGATTCGGGTCATGCCCCAACTCTCACCCGATCAGTGCGGTGGATTCAAGGATTTGCCGAAACTGTTCCGAGCTTCCCCCGACGTTGGGCTCAGGCGGCGACCACCCGCCGCGACCCCCGCAGCACGTCGGAGGCCACCGTCATCACCTCGACGGGGGTGGGTGCCGGCCGTTCTGGCCTGCGCCAGTCGAGCCCCTCCTCCTCGATCCTGCGGAGGTGACGTTTGATGGTGGAGACGGAGCAGCCGACTCTGCTGGCGATCACCACCAGCGGCAGGTTCGGATGGGCGGTGCGGAGACGGTAGATCTCGCGCGGGTCGTACTGGCGCCCCGACCTGACCCCGACGGCGGAGTCGAAGTCCTCCGGAGCCACCTCGACGGCGAGGCGGGCGCGGATCTCCTGCCGCTGGCGCCTGGTGGTGCCCGCCACGAAACCGGCGACGTCGAACTTGGTCACCGCGTCCGTGAGGCACGCGGCCAGCCGCGGGCATTGGGCGCACATCGTCTCCGCCTGCGCCCGCACCATCGCCTGTTCGCGCCGCTCGCTCCGGGAGTCCGGAGTGACCCCGTCGTCGAGTAATGGGTGGAGGAAGACGTTTCTGTACCTCACACACTCTGTCATTTCAGCCATAGCTGCCCCTCGCTGCTGCTGCCGTCATGGGTGGAATCCCAGGCACCAACGTTGCCAATAGCCGGGCCGTGTCCCGGTCCCAGGGATGGGGGTGCCTACCTGAATAATGTGAGTGCTTAGCGACGGTCAATTGAGTATGGATACTCATTTCCACCGTGTTGAGGGCGCGGAGCGGAGGCGCGGGAGCGGGGTGACCAGCGACGTTGCGTGCCGTTCGCCCACCGGTGGGAGGAGTTGACTTTCGGCCACTATGAAACCGCCGCTCACCATGCTGGGCAGGTGAGCGGCGGCTTGAGTGTCGCGGGGGAGGGCGAGGGGGTCAGTCGGTGCCGGACTCCATGGAGGAGCTGGCGACCGCCTCGTCGACGTCGGAGGGGCCGGTGGCGCCGAGTTCGGCGATGGCTGCGGCGCCGCCAGCCTCGAGGCGCCCGATCAGGTCTTGGTGGCCCGCCAACAGCGTTCCCTGTGCCGCGTACAGCTCCAGCTTCTCGCGCGAGTCCGCGATGTCCAGGTTGCGCATGGTCAGCTGCCCGATGCGGTCCGTGGGGCCGAAGGCGGCGTCCTCGACACGTTCCATGGACAGCTTGTGCGGCTGGTAGGAGAGGTGGGGGCCGCGGGTGTCCAGGATGGTGTAATCGTCGCCGCGACGCAGCCGCACATCCACCTCGCCGGTGACAGCGGAGGCCACCCAGCGCTGGATGGATTCGCGCAGCATCAGCGACTGCGGGTCCAGCCAACGGCCCTCGTACAGGAGCCGGCCGAGCTGGAGGCCCTGGGAGCGGTAGTTCGCGAGCGTGTCCTCGTTGTGGATGGCGCTCAGCAGGCGCTCGTAGGCGATCCACAGCAGCGCCATGCCGGGGGCCTCGTAGATGCCGCGGGACTTCGCCTCGATGATGCGGTTCTCGATCTGATCGCTCATCCCCAGGCCGTGGCGGCCACCGATGGCGTTGGCCTCCATGACCAGCGCGACAGGATCGTCGAAGCGGGTGCCGTTGAGCGCGACGGGGCGGCCCAGCTCGAAGCGGACGGTCACGTCCTCGGTGGCGATGGCCACCGTCGGGTCCCAGTACTTGACGCCCATGATGGGCTCGACGGTCTCCAGCGACACGTTGAGGTCCTCGAGGGTCTTGGCCTCGTGGGTGGCGCCCCAGATGTTGGCGTCCGTGGAGTAGGCCTTCTCCTTGGAGTCGCGGTAGGGGAGCTTGCGCTCGGAGAGCCACTGGCTCATCTCGTCTCGGCCCCCGAGTTGGTGGACGAACTCCTCGTCCAGCCACGGCTTGTAGATGCGCAGCTGAGGGTTGGCCATGAGGCCGTAGCGGTAGAACCGCTCGATGTCGTTGCCCTTGTAGGTGGAGCCGTCGCCCCAGATGAAGACGTTGTCCTCAGCCATGGCGCGGACCAGCAGCGTGCCTGTGACGGCGCGGCCGATGGGGGTGGTGTTGAAGTACGCCCTGCCGGCTGAGCGGATGTGGAAGGCGCCGCACGCGAGGGCGGAGAGGCCTTCCTCGACGAGGTGGGCACGGCAGTCCACCAGTCGCGACAGCTCAGCGCCGTACTGCACGGCTCGGCCGGGAACCGAATCGATGTCGGGCTCGTCGTACTGGCCGATGTCGGCGGTGTAGGTGCAGGGCACGGCTCCGGCCTCGCGCATCCACGCGACGGCGACGGAGGTATCGAGCCCGCCGGAGAATGCGATGCCGACGCGCTCGCCGACGGGGAGGGAAGTCAAGACTTTGGACACGGGGTCACTGTAGATGATGCACGTCGACGTACGCGGGCCGTCCCGCGGGCGGGCCGATGGGGATCAGATCGGTTGTCTGCTGCTTGGGTACCCCATTCCCGACCACCGGCGGCACCGGCGGAAGCGGCAGCATCGCGGCCCCGATCAGCCGCCTGCAGTTCAACCGGTGTCGCCTTGGTGTGGGCACCACCGGATCACCGAATGAGGGATCACTTGTCAGGAACGAACGGTGCATCATCGACGACTGGCCCGAGGACCGATCCGTCACGAGCCCGCAGGACCTCAGACTGGGTAGTCGGCTGGCTGTCGGCCGTAGTGATGTTGGTGCGGCTTCGCACGATGTCTCCGGGTTTCATCGTCGGCACGAGCGTCTCGACGGTCACGAGGGTGAGGCCGCGCGCCCGCAGATCGGTGATGATGCCGGGGACGGCGTCCACTGTGGTGGAGTGGGAATCGTGCAGCAGGACAATGGAACCTGCGGTCGCGTTCGCTGCTACGTGGGAGCGAACCTGATCGGCTGTCTTGCCATCCCAGTCGCGCGGGTCGACCGACCACAGGATGAGCGGCTTGCCGAGTTGGCGAGTGTCGGAGTTCCACGCTCCGTAGGGGGGGCGCAGCAGCGTGCTGCGTGCCACCCCGGCCGCGGCCAGGGCGTCGTCGGCTCTCTGCACCTCACTCAACTGGCCGGCTCGGCTCAAGCTGGTCAGGTCGGGATGCGAGTAGCTGTGGTTTTCCACCGCGAAGCCGGACGCCTCCTGCCGCCTCACCGTCGCCGGCCGGTTGGCCACCTGGCTCCCCACGACGAAGAAGGTGGCGGGTGCATCCCGGGAGATCAGGGTGTCAAGTAGACGCTCGGTGTACGCGGAGGGCCCGTCGTCGAACGTCAGGGCCACGCAGGCGACCACGGCGCAGTTGACCGTTGGCTCTTCGCCTCCCCAGTCGAAGTCGCCGACCGCGATGATGGCCGTCATTCCTTGCCATCCGTTGCCGACCTGCACCCCCGACGCGGCCCAGCCGCCGCGACCGTTGCCGCGGTACAGCCACAACAGTCCTGCAGCATCACGGGCGAGGACGTCGACGTTTCCGTCACCGGAGAAGTCCCCGGGCCCGATGATGGCTGTCATTCCTTGCCATCCGTTGCCGACCTGCACCCCCGACGCGGCCCAGCCGCCGCGACCGTTGCCGCGGTACAGCCACAACAGTCCTGCAGCATCACGGGCGAGGACGTCGACGTTTCCGTCACCGGAGAAGTCCCCGGGCCCGATGATGGCTGTCATTCCTTGCCATCCGTTGCCGACCTGCACCCCCGACGCGGCCCAGCCCCCGCGACCGTTGCCGCGGTACAGCCACAACAGTCCTGCAGCATCACGGGCGAGGACGTCAACGCGCCCTTCGAAAGCGGTCGTCACTTCGGGCAGCCCAGCAGGGGCATTCGCGGGCCGGAGGCTTCCGGAATGAGGAGCGGCTGCACCCGCGGAGGCCGTCGCCAACGGCGCGACGGCGCCTCCGAGCGAGAGCACCGCAGCCAGGATCAGAGCGTGGAGCTTCGGGGCCTTCATGTCGTCGACGGTAGTCCCGGTAGCGGGCGTCCACAAGGGGGACCAGGCAGACGGGAGCCCTGGGATCGCTGAGGCAACGGACACTCCTTGGGATGCCATGTCATGGGTGCACCAGGGAATCGGTGGCAGAGGGACCGCCCAGCGGATCGATCGAAAACTCCTCACCGGCCGGCTGCAGTCGGGCGTTGCCGCAATCAAGGCGCTCCAGGTCCTCCTCAGCTGCCAGGTCACCAGCGTCGGCCGAGGCCAGGAGTCGCGCCACCCGGTCGATCAGCGCGCTGGACTCCTCCGAAGCTCCCGCAGAAGGCGGATTCGTCTCTGACCACGGCAAACGTGTTCGCGATGGGCGGAGAACGCACTGGCCTAGGAACAGGCCAGAGCGCGTGGACGGCTGTCAGCTGACGCCGATGAACCGGTTGGTCTTGGCCGATTCGATCATGGCCTCGCAGACCTCCACGACACGAGCACCTTGCTCAAGGGTCACGATGTCGGCGTCCATCCCAAGAACGGCGTCACGGAAGTTCTCATGCTCGGTGCGAAGCGGTTCGGGCTTCGCAATTGCGAACCGAGTCACATCGCCTTCCGAGACGCCACGGAACTGAGCGATGTCAGCCCACGTTGTGACGACGTTATTGTTGGCATAGTAAGTGAGGTCGGCCGTGAGGGTGTCGGCCACGAACATGCCCTTTTCGCCGGTGACGATCGTGAGCCGCTCCTTCGTGGGGGTCAGCCAGTTGACGAGGTGGTTGGACATGAGCCCGCCCTCGAGCTGGCAGGTGGCCGAGACCATGTCTTCGTACTCTCGGCCGGCCTTGAACATCGTCCGGGCCGCCACCAGCTCATACTTGCGCTGGGTGACCCATGCGGTGAGGTCGATGTCGTGGCTGGCAAGGTCCTTGATGACGCCCACGTCGGCGATGCGGGCCGGGAACGGGCCCTGGCGCCGGGTGCACACCTGGTAGAGGTCGCCGAGGTCCCCGGCCTCGAGCCGCTTGCGCAGGCTCTGCAGGGCGGGGTTGTAGCGCTCGATGTGGCCGACGGCCCCGACCAGCCCCTTGTCGGCGAAGGCCCGGGCCAGGGCGCGTGCCCCGTCGACGGTCTTCGCCAGGGGCTTCTCGATGAGCGCGTGCACGCCGGCCTCGGCCAGCTTCAAGCCGATCTCCTCGTGATACATCGTGGGAGCGGCCACCACCACGTAGTCCAGCCCCTGCTCGAGCAAGGCGTCCACGTCGGGGAGCACCGCGAGGTCACCGGCGAGACCGTGCGGGTCGCCTGCAGCGTCCGCGACGGCCACCAGGTCCACCCCATCGATGGAGCGGAGATTCCGGGCGTGGTGGCGCCCCATCATGCCCAGCCCGATCAGGCCGGCCCGTAGGTTGGCCATGCTCACGCACCCGCCTTCGCGAGGGCGTTGACGGCCATCACGATGCGCTCCAGGTCACCCTGGCTGAGTGACGGGTGCACAGGCAGCGACAGGCACTCCTTCGCCGCTCGCTCCGTCTCCGGCAGCTCGACGTCTGCCATGAACGGCTTGAGGCGGTGGTTGGGCACGGGGTAGAACATGCCAGATCCCACGTTGTACTCCTCCTTCAACGCCCTGGACAGGCCGTCGCGGTCACCCGCGACGCGGACCGTGTACTGGTGGAAGACGTGCACGGCACCGTCGGCGATCGGCGGGGGAGTGACGCCCTCAAGGTTGGCGGAGAGGAATGCGGCGTTCTCCTGGCGGGTCTTGGTCCAAGCTCCCACCTTGGTCAACTGCACCCGGCCGATGGCGGCATGGATGTCCGTCATGCGGTTGTTCAGGCCGACGACCTCGTTGTGGTACTGCTGAAGCATCCCCTGGTTGCGGTACAGCCGGAGGTTGCGCTCGATCTCCGCGTTCGCCGCGGACACCATGCCGCCCTCACCGGAGGTCATGTTCTTGGTGGGGTAGAGCGAGAACATGGCGAACTCGCCGAACGCGCCGACGGGCGTGCCGTGGAGGGCGGCGCCGTGTGCCTGGGCGGCGTCCTCGAACAGCATGAGTCCGTGCTTGTCCGCGATGGCGCGCAGCTGGTCCATCTTGGCCGGATGGCCGTAGAGGTGCACCGGCATGATCGCCTTGGTGCGCTCGGTGATCGACGCCTCAACGGAGGCCGGGTCCAGCGTGAAGTCGTCCTCGGAGATGTCCGCGAAGATCGGCTTGGCGCCGGTCAGGGCGACGGAGTTGGCCGTGGCCGCGAAGGTGAAGGAGGGGACGATGACCTCGTCGCCCGCGCCGATGCCGCAGCTCAGCAGGCCGAGGTGAAGGCCCGAGGTGCCGGAGTTGACCGCGACGCAGGCGCGCCCGAGCTTGAAGTGCTCGGAGAACTCGGTCTCGAAGGCGGCCACTTCCGGGCCCTGGGCGATCATGCCGGAGCGCAGCACGCGGTCCACCGCCGCACGCTCCTCGTCACCGATCAAGGGCTTCGCCGGGGGGATGAAGTCGTACGTCATGCGGATTCCTTTACCAGTGTCAGAGTGTCGCCGGACTGTTCAAATTCATCGCCGGTCTTGGGGTCTCGGAAGGTGTTCTCGCCGGTCTGCTCGAGCGGGAAGCCTGAGCGGCCCACCCACTTGATCCGACGAGCGGGGACACCGGCGACGAGAGCGTAATCGGGCACGTCGCGCGTGACAACGGAGCCGGCCGCCACCGTCGCCCAGGCGCCGATGGTGACCGGTGCCACGCACACGGCGCGGGCGCCCACCGAGGCGCCCTGCCTGAGGGTGACGCCTACCGGCTCCCAGTCGTGGGCGCTTTTGGCGCTTCCGTCAGGGTTGATCGCGCGGGGGAACGTGTCGTTGGTCAGGACCGCGGCGGGGCCGATGAAGACGCCGTCTTCCAGGTAAGCCGGCTCGTACACCAGCGCGTAGTTCTGGATCTTGCAGTTGTTGCCGACGTGGACGCCGCTGCCGATGTAGGCGCCGCGGCCCACGATGACGTTCTCTCCGAGTACGGCTCCGCCGCGGACCTGCGCGAGGTGCCAGACCGACGAGCCGTCGCCGATGGTGACGCCGTCGTCCAGGTCGGCCGACGGGAGGATGCGGGGTTCTCCCATGAGTGCTCCTTGTCTTACTGCTGGAGGCAGTCTAGTGCGAGCGGTCGCGCTGGGTTGCCAGACCTCCCCCTCTCTCGCGCGGGTACCGGGGTAGGGCGATGATGATCGCTTGGTCACCGTTGAGGCCGGACGCACGTGGGTAGGATGTGGCCGATTCGCATAAGGAGAGCTATGACCGCCATCGAGACCCCCGCCTTCGTGGTGGATGAGGCGCGGCTGTCGCGTCAGGTCGACGCTTTCCGTGCCGCCCTGCACCGTATCTGGCCGAATTCCGTACTCAGCTACTCGGTGAAGACGAATTCGCTCCCGTGGCTCGTCGCTTGGATGGGACGCCACGGCGTCCCGGCAGAGATCGTCTCCGAAGAGGAGTGGGACCTCTCGCGGCGCCTCGGTCACGTTCCCACCCGGGTCGTCGTCAACGGCCCCATCAAGACCGCGAGGCTCATGGCGGAGGCTTTGGATGTAGGCGCTCCCGTCAACTTGGATTCCCGTCGGGAGTTGCGGTGGGTGGTCGAGCGGGCTGCCCGGGGTGAGCGGGTGGACAGCGTGGGTCTCCGCGTCAACTGGGATGTCGAACGCGATGCACCGGGGCACACGGCCAGCGGCGGCGCCGGGCTGCGCTTCGGATTCCATGTCGACAACGGTGAGCTGGACTGGGCCGTCGTCGAACTGCGCGCCGCTGGCGTGAGGGTCGCGGGTCTACATCTGCACGTCACCTCCCTTACCCGCGCCCTCGATACCTACACCTCAGCTGGGATGACGGCGCGTGCCATCGTCGAACGCTATGGCCTTGACCTGGACTGGATCGATCTTGGTGGCGGCTTCTTCGGAGGGGACTCAGACCGATTCCCCACGCCGGAGGCCTACATCACCGCCATCAGGGACGCGCTGCTCCCGACGGTGGACCCGGCGCGCACGTGCCTGATCATCGAGCCAGGCGCGGCACTGGTCGCCGTGGCAGTGGACTTCCACACCAGCGTGGTCGACGCCAAGCCGGTGGGGGACCGCATAATCGTCGTGACGGACGGCTCACGCACCAATCTGGACAGCTTCTTCAGGAAGACGGGCTACGAGCACACGCTCGTCAGCGACGGTGATCCGACGGACACCCCTCAGGTGATCGCCGGCTTCACCTGCCTCGACAACGATCGCCTGATGACGCTGAAGGGCGCCCCCCGACTCGTCGAAGGCGACCGTATCGTCTATCACAAGGTGGGGTCCTACACGATGGCGTTCAACCCATTGTTCATCCAGTACCTGCCGCGGGTCTATGCCCGGCACCCCGACTCCAGCCTCGTCGAGGTCAGGCGACGTTGGGGTGTGGACGAGTACCTGGCGGGCAACACATGGAACTGACCAACCAGGTACCGAAGGGACATGGCAGGGGCATGAACGTCCTCATCCTCACGGCTGGCAGCCGCGTGCAGACCGTCACCTACTTCAAGCGTGCGTTGGCTGGGCGGGGCCGGGTGATCGCCACCGACGCAAGCGAGTTGGCGCCGGCGCTCTACGCCGCCGACGGCCATCATGTCGTCCCCTTGATCACGGCTCCTGACTACCTGGCGTCCATTCTGCAGATCTGTCGCGACGACGAGATCGCGGTGGTTCTGTCGCTTCTGGACCCCGAGTTGAGCCTGCTCGCCAGGCACGTGGAAGAGTTCGAGGTCATCGGAACCCAAGTGATGGTCTCGCCGTCGGAAGTGGTCGAACGCGCGTTCGACAAGTGGGCCATGTATCAGTGGCTTGCCGCCGAGGGGCTCCCGACGCCGAGGTCCTGGATCGATATTCAGGAAGTCCGCGCAGACCTACGCGAGGGCAGCGCCGACTTCCCCCTGTTCGTCAAGTCTCGGACCGGGTCCGCGTCGGCCGGCATCGCCAAGATCGACTCGCTGCCGCAGCTCGAGTCGGCCATGCAGGCCACACCAGATCTCCTCATCCAGGAGTTCCTACCGGGTGACCCGGTCGATGTGGACGTCTACGTGGACCTCATGTCGGGCGAGGTCGTCTCGATGTTCGCGAAGAAGAAGCTCCGGATGCGGGCCGGGACAGCGGACAAATCGGTCTCGTTCAAGGACGACTCCCTGTTTCAGCTGGTTTCCGATTTCGCCGCACGGGCCGGGTTCAGGGGCGCGATCGATGTGGACCTTTTCTCCACCGACGACGGCTGGTCGATCCTGGAGGTGAACCCGCGCTTCGGTGGGGTCTATCCCCACGCGTACGAATGCGGGGTGGACTTCCCGTCAATGCTGCTCCGCAACGTGGCGGGGGTGGCCAACGAGCGCTCGATCGGCGACTACGAGGAGGACTGGGCGATGCTGGCGTACGACGGTGTACTCATGCAGCGCATCGACGGTCTGTCCAAACACTGAGGCGCGGTCAGAGGTCGACGTCCGGGGCTCCCATGAAGTCCGTCATGGCCACCTGCCCCTCTTCGGTGATCCCCTCGCGCTGGAAGAGCACCGCGATGGTGTCGAGGATGATCCGAGAATCCAGCAGGAAGCCTCGCGTCTCCACGTATCGGACGTCCCAGGCGAGCCGCTCGGCCCAGGGGATCGAGTTTCGACCCTTGACCTGGGCCAGCCCGGTGATCCCTGGGCGCACCTCGTGGCGCCTGGATTGGCGCGCCGTGTAGAGGGGAAGATACTCGGGCAGCAAGGGCCTCGGGCCTACCAGGGACATGTCCCCGCGCGCGACGTTGTAGAGCTCGGGGAGCTCGTCAAGGCTGGTGGAGCGCAGCCATGAACCGAATGCAGTGATGCGCTCCTCGTCGGTCACGCAGCCCGGACCGAAGTCACGCATGGTGCGGAACTTGTACATGGTGAAGGTCTTGCCGTTGAGCCCGGGTCGTTCCTGTCGGAAGAGGACAGGGGACCCGAGGTTAAACCGCACCAACGCGGCCACCCCGGCCTGCAACGGTGCCGAGACCACCAGTGCCGCGCAGGCGATGACGAGGTCCATCCCCCGCTTGACGCCGTCGTAGGGCCGCCTCACCGCCTCCGCTCCAGGACACTGCGCAGGCGCGCCTCGACGCGGTCCATTTGTGCGGTGGTGAGGGCCGAGCCGCTCGGGAGGGACACCCCGGTGGCGAAGAGTCGGTCAGAGTTGCCGTTGACGTAGGCGTCCACGTGCGCGAAGACCGGTTGCGCGTGCATCGGCTTCCACACCGGGCGTGCCTCGATGTTGTCCGCGGCGAGTCCCGCGATGATCTCGTCACGACTGAATCCCGCCACTGCGGGATCCACGATGAGGGAGGTCAGCCAGAAGTTGTCGTGGTCTACGCCGGCCAAGACCGGGCCGTCCGCACCATCAGGCTGCCCGAAGAAGGACACCCCGTCGACGCCCTCGAACAGGGCCTTGTACCGGAGGCGGTGCGCGCGGCGGCGCTCGATCATCTCCGGCAGGCGCGACAGTTGCGCGCGGCCCAGTGCCGCCAGCAGGTTCGACATCCGGTAGTTGTAGCCCACCTCGGTGTGTTCGTAGTGCAGCACGGGCTGGCGGGCCTGCGTGGCCAGGTAGCGGATCCGGGCGGCCTCGGCGGCGTCGTCCGTGAGCACGGCGCCGCCTCCCGACGTGGTCATCACCTTGTTCCCGTTGAAGGAGACCACGGACATGTCGCCGTAGGCGGCAGCCGGCCGTCCGGCGTGGATCGCGCCGAGGGACTCGGCGGCATCGCTCAGGACGCTGAGCCCGAACTCGTCGGCCACCTGTCGCAGGCCGGCGTGGTCGACGACGTGGCCGAGGAGGTCCACCGGCACCAGTGAGGTGACACGACGCCCTTTGGCCAGTTGGTCTTGAACTGCCTGCCTCGTGAGGTCGACGTCGATGGAGCCCTGCTCGTCGCAGTCAACCAGCACCGGCGTCGCCCCGGTGTAGGTGATGGCATTGGTGGTGGCCGCAAAGGTCATGGACGCGGTGATCACGACGTCGCCCGGCTTGAACCCCAGTGCCAACCCCGCCAGATGCAGGGCGGCTGTGCCGGAGGAGAGGACGACGGCGTGGCCCCGGCCGCAGTAGGCAGCGAGTTCCGCCTCGAAGCCGTCGACCTCCGGGCCGAGGGGCGCGATCCACCCTCCATCGAAGGCGCGGGAGACGGCAGAACGTTCCAGCTCGGTCATGTCGGGCGGGGAGAGGAAGACGCGCTCATTCACAGGGAGAGGATACTCTGCCGGCCTCCGGGTCAGAGTGCGAGGAGAACCCGGGCAACCTCCTGCGCCGCATGGCCGTCGCCGTACGGGGCAGATAAATCCTCTACCGGAGCTGGGCGGGTGGCGAGTTCGGCCAGCCGATCCAGATCCGGGTCCAGCGCGTTCCAACCGTTTCGCAGAGTCTCCACCCATTCGGTCTCGGTGCGGATGGTGGTGCACACGGTGCCGAGGAGGAAAGCCTCCTTCTGGAGGCCGCCGGAATCGGTGATGACGCCCTGGGCACGCACCACGGCGTTGATCATGTCCGGGTACGGCAGCGGGTCGATCACCCGTAGCCGTCCCCGCTCGATTGCGATGCCGTCCGCCTCGCAGCGCGCCCGCAGGCGAGGATGGATGGGCAGGATGACATCGACGTCGAGGGAGCCTAGGCGGTCCAGCACGGTGTTGAGGCGGTCTGGCGCGTCGGTGTTGTCAGCTCGGTGGACGGTGGCGAGGACGTAGGGCTGCCCGGTGCCCACTCCGGGGACTGTCCGCGGATTGCTGAGCACCGAGTCACGGATCTGGAGGCACACATCAGTCATGACGTCGCCCACGAGCACCGAGCGCTCCGCCAGGCCCTCCGCCGCCAGGTGCTCCATAGCCACCCGGGTGGGGGCCAGACAGAGATCTGCCGCGTGGTCTGTCATGACGCGGTTGTGTTCCTCGGGCATGCGTCGGTTGAAGGACCGTAGACCGGCCTCGAGGTGGGCCACCTTGAGGTGCATCTTGACGGCAGACAGGCTCCCCGCGATCGTCGAGTTCGTGTCCCCGTAGACGAGCACCCAATCAGGGGCCAACCGCTCCAGCACTGGATCTAGCTGCTCGAGCATGCGTCCGGTCATGACGCCATGGGTTCCGCCGCCGACGCCGAGGTGGAGGTCCGGGGCCGGAATGCCGAGTTCGACGAAGAACGACTCGGACATGTTCACGTCGTAGTGCTGTCCGGTGTGGATGATCTGATGGTCGATGCCTGCAGCGCTGAAGGCCTTCGCCACTGGAGCCAACTTCACGAACTGGGGACGTGCTCCGACGATGCTGACGACTCGCATGGGGAACTTCCTGCCTGGGACGGGTGCGGTCAGCCTACCGCAGCGCTCTTCGTCCGGGTCTCCGGAGGAACCTGTGGTTTCAGGTGGGCAGTTGGGCGCCGGACGGCCCTACGGGGGGCTGGTCCGATCCGGTGTCTGTCAGCCCGACTCCCTTGTCGAACCCCCGGCTCACCCACATCGCAAGGATGAGGAAGCAGCCGAGCATGCCGGCCATCAGGAAGGAAAGCGCCCAGATGAGCCGCAGCATATCCGCGTGGAAAACCAGAATGAGGAGGAGCGGTGCGGCGGTGAAGGGCAGCCCGAACCAGAAGAGGGTGCCCTGTCGCCTCGTGACCACGAAGACCGTTGACACCGGTGAGGTGATGAAGTTCATGTACAGCCAAGGAACGAGGGCACTGCCGATTTGCCCCGCGAGCGCCCATCGTCCACCGAAAACCACGGGGAACAAAGGTGGGCTCAGCAGGAGGATGAGCACGAAAGGAACGATGCCGATGAGGGCGGACCGGGCGATGCTCGCGCGGACCAGGCTGGTGAGGTGCCCGCGCTGGACGGTTGCCAGCCGTTGGTAGAACACCTGCGAGAGCGCCGAGTTGATGAGAGCAGAAGGAGCCTGAAGGAGTCGCCACGCCTGGCCGAATTGCCCCAGCATGGCGGACGAGAAGAACGCGTTGATCATCAACTGGACCCCGTTGACGCGGATGGTGTCGAGGATTGCTGTGGGGGCGTTCAGCAATGGCATCTTCTTGTGCTCGGACATAACCGCGCGCAGCGAGGATCTGGGCTGACCGTAGATGTCCCGACGGGTTCGCCAGAACAGGTTGGCGGCGGAGACGAGTTGGCCCAGCAGGGTGCTCACCACCAGCCCCGTCGTCCCGAAGGCCAGGGCCCCCAAGCCGAGCTGGGTCCCGGTCGTTGTGGCCGCCTGACCCACCCTGTTGGCGGCGAGCAGGCCGTACTTCTGGTGTCGGTTGCACCAGTAGTTGAAGATCGATACCTGCGCGAATGCCCAGGACACCAGAGCGACCCCCACCAGCCATTGCTCGAGCTCCGGAAGCCCGAGCGCGTCGGTGATGGGTCCGGCGAAGATCAACAACGCGAGTCCGAGCGTCATACACGTCAGGGCATTTAGTCTGGACGCCAGTTTCACCAGGGCCCGTGCGTCTTCCGTACGTTTAGGAAGGACGATCGCAAGGTCGTAGCGCCATGTCGAGATGGTCACCACCCCTCCGACGAGGGACATGAAGGCGGTGAACGCGCCCATCTCGGTGGGGGAGTACAGGCGGGCGATGATCGGTGAGGCCAGAAGCGGCATGAGCTGCGCCAGTGCGGTGCCCGACATTAGCGTCATGACCTGCCGCAGGAAGCTCTGCGGCCCGGCCTTTCCCAGGAGAGCCCGCTTAATTCTCGACACGAATGAGTTCTCTCGTCGCGGACTCAACGAACGCCAAGAGCCCGGTGATGGTGGCGATGTGGACCATCGTCAGAGGCTGACTGAGCCAACTGGAGTGCGTGTGGGACACGAAGGGCAAACTGGCGACCAGCGCGATGGAGCACCAGGCAGACGCCCGCGCTGCGGATGCCTCCATTGGGAGGCGCGCCAAGGCGCGGACACATAGCAGCACTGCCGCAAGCGCTCCGACGCCCAGTGTCGCGAGCGAGATCAGCCCGTACTCAGCCATGACTTCCACCACGCCTGAATGTGGATTCACGAGGCCGGACGGGTAGGGGTTATTCGGCGACGCCGCCCACGTCGCGAAGTGCCCAGGGCCGACCCCGAGGTAGCCGCTCTCGCCGGTCATCCACCACCCGGTCCGGATGAGCTGGAGCCGCGAGCCTGAGGAAGTGAGCTCTCCCCACTGGAGATTCTCGGTGAGTTGACGCACGTGGTAAGCGATGGTGCGGCCCGGCGGCCATCCGGCCAAAGCCGTCACCCCCACGGTGACCGCGCTCAGCAGCATGACGATCACAGACCATCGGCGCGTCAGGGCCCATACCACGAGCCCGACGACCGCGGCCACCAACCCCATCCGGCTGGAGGACCAGTACAGCGCGCCCGAGACCAGCACGCCGAGAACGATCACGCCTGGCCGGAGCCACCCCTGTGCGAGTTGATAGGCCAACGGCAGCAGAACCAGGACGACGGCGCAGTGATAGCCGTAGAGGTTCGGGTTGTCGAAGAAGGACGAGATCACGTTCCACCCGGGGATCACGTCGTCGTACTTCTGCGCGGGAAGGTTACCGGGGAGGTGGGAGCCGGTCACCACCTCCCAGTACCCGATGGCGGCGGCAAGGGCGGCCGAGACGGCCCAGCCGGCCACCAGGACGTGGAGCATGGGGAGCCGGACCACCGTCAGTGCCGTCGCGAGGGCGGCGGCCGCGATGAAGGCGGCGTGACTGAATGCGGCGAGGTCCGGTTCGGGGAAGCGCGCCCAGGACAGAGCACCGAATCCCAGCATCACACCAAAGACCATGATTGTCGTGGCCGCGGTCCGGGGAGCGTCGAGACGTCGTCGGATCCAGACGGAGCCCACTCCCAGCGCGAGCAGCGCCAGAACGGCGAGGCGGGAGGGCATGAGTGCCCCCTTGGGAAGGTAGAGGGCGACGGTCGCCAGTGTGGGCAGGAGAGCCACCAGAACCCGAGCGGCCCGATCGAGCCATTGCCGCGAACGCGCAGGCAGTGGCGCGCTCGAGTCCATCGCGTCAGTATAGGCCCGAGCCAGGTCCTCCCCGGATCCGGAGTGCACGGGGCGTTCGCTGCTAGACTGCGCGCACTCTGGCAGTGGAGGTGGCGTGCATCATCCAGTCTTGGCCATCGGCCCCGCGAACTATGCAGGTCAAGCGAACGCGTGGGCACAGGCAGTCAACCGCCGCGGCGCTTCCCGGGCCTGGTCGTTCAGCGTTTCGAGCCGCGGCGGGTTTCAGTTCCCCGCAGATAGGCTGATCGGGCGCAAGGCTTACCGCAATCCGCTTCTGCGCGGTTGGAGAGCCCAGCGGCTGCTGCGTGGCGCCACCCACGTAGCCCTGGACGGGTTCAAGCCCTTCTTCCACCTTCGTGCGCGGGGCAAGTTCGCCGGCGACGTGGAGCAGCTGCGCAGGGCAGGTTATGCGGTCGCTCTCATCGCCCACGGCTCGGACGTCCGCAGCCCGGAGGCGCACATGGAGCGTGAGGAGTGGTCCTACTACAAGGAGGGCAGTGCGAGTTGGCGGGAGGCGTTGGGCTCGCAGGCGGCCCAGGCCCGCCGGATCGCCGAGTCCAGCGGGCTGCCCGTCTTCTTCTCGACTCCGGACCTGGCCTTCGACCTCCCCATGGGATCCTGGTTGCCCGTGTGCCTGGACCCGAGCCAGTGGTCATGCGAGGAACCGCTCCTTGAGCGGAGGCGTCCGAGGGTGCTGCACCTCCCGAGCCGCCGCACACCGCCAATCAAGGGCTCGCAGTACGTTGAGCCCGTGCTCGAAGAGCTGGACCGTCAGGGCAGGATCGAGTATGTGCGGAGCGGAGCGGTGCCGCACGAGCAGATGGTGGCCCTGGTCCACTCGGTAGATGTCGTGGTGGACCAGGTGCTCAGCGGGTACTACGGGGTTGCGGCCGTCGAAGCAATGGCGGCTGGGCGGGTGGTGGTCGGGAACTTGAGTTCCGACGTCGCGGCGAAGATGCCGGCGTCGCCGCTCCTAGCCCACGCCAACCCCGCTACCCTCACCGACGTGCTGCTGAAGGTACTCGATGAGCGGGATGAGTGGAGGGAGCGGGCGAGGTTGAATGTCGAGTTCGTCCACCGCTGGCACGACGGCACGGAGTCGGCGCGTCGGCTCAGCCGGTTTCTTGGGGTTGACGCAAGTGAGCAGTAGCCCCGTCCTCGCAATCGGCCCAGCAAACTACGCGGGGCAGGCCTACGAGTGGGCCGAGGCGGTCAATCGCAATCTGCC
Organism: Tessaracoccus sp. MC1679; assembly: GCF_014164775.1. Classification (GTDB taxonomy): domain Bacteria; phylum Actinomycetota; class Actinomycetes; order Propionibacteriales; family Propionibacteriaceae; genus Arachnia. Next base: position 450,787 of record NZ_JACJGB010000001.1, on the reverse strand, counting down.
CGCGGCTGCGTGGTCGTTCGCGCGAGGCCCGGTGCGTGCGTCTGGCTTCGGCTTCCCAACCCACCACAGCATCCACCCCATCCCCTTCTACGTAGGGGTCGGCAGGGGCATGAGGTCGCGGTGGCTGCTGCGTGGAGCAACGCACGTGGCAGTCGACGGCTATGAGCCTTTCTACCGCTACCCCCACGCACCCACTGTGCTTCGTGACATGCGGCTCCTCGAGCGACAGGGCAAGCAGGTGGCGTTGATCGCCCACGGCACCGATGTCCGTGACCCGGTGCAGCATCGCGAGCGGCTCAGATGGTCCTTCTTCAACGAGGGCGACGACTCCTGGTTCACCAGCCTCGCCTCCTCCACGGGGCGGAATCGCCGCGAGGCGCTGGAACTCGGCTGTCCGCTGTTCGTGTCCACGCCGGACCTCCTGCTCGACCAACCCACCGCGACCTGGCTACCGCTCAGCATCGACGTACGGTCCTGGGAGAGCGGAGCCCCCGTTCTGGAGCGCGCTGTGCCGCGGGTGCTGCACCTGCCGAGTCGGCGCCACCCTCCCATCAAGGGCACGCAGTACGTCGACCCGGTCATGCGCGGTCTCGAGCGGCGTGGCCTCATCGAGTACGTGTCACCCGAGTCCGTGCCGCACCGGGAGGTCAAGCAGCTGGTGCACACCGTCGACATTGTGGTGGACCAGATCCTCACTGGCTCCTATGGGGTGGCCGCGGTTGAGGCAATGGCGGCCGGGAGGGTGGTCATCGGTGGGCTCGCTCCCGATGTGTCCGCCAGGATGCCAGACGTTCCGGGGCTGGTGGACGCAGATCCCTTGACCTTGGAGCCCCGGTTGATGGAGATCCTGGACGATCGCGAGCAGGCGCGCGCCCGAGCACGGGGCAACCTGGACTTCGTACGCCGCTGGCACGACGGGCGTGCGGCGGCAGCGGCCCTGGAGAGCTATCTCGGGCTGAGGTCCGCGGCCACCTGACGCGCCCGGGCAACCCACGTGTGCTCCCTCGCGAGTTCGCCCGTATGCGCTGCCTTGGCGGCGATGAGTTCGCCGTCCGCGACGAGACGCTCGAGGAGATCGGCGAGCGCAGTCGCCGAGTAGGGGATCGACCAGCCCACCCCTTGGGCTTCCACCCACTCCCCGGCCAGGGTGCCCTCTGAGGCGATGATGGGGCGATGGGCCCCGATGTACTCGTAGGTCTTCACGGGTACGGCGAACGCCAGGTAGTCGTCCGGAGCGACGAAGAACGTGCCCACATGGGAGTCTTCGAGGAGCTCTGTCACCATGGCGCCACGTCCGTGAACCACGTGGATGGCATCGGACAGGTACCGCTCGTAGCCGGCTCGTTCCGCCTGCCACTGTTCCGGGATGGTGCAGACCGTCAGCTCGACGCCGCACCCACGCTCGGCCGCGAGGGTGACGCCAGCGAACAACTGGTGCAGTTGGTAGTGGGCACCCATTCCTCCGACGTAGAACAGCCTGAGTGGCGGCAGATTCGGCAAGGCGCTGGCAGACATCGGCTGGGTGGCCGGCGGCAGTTCGCGGACGAGGCCGGGAGGCAGGCTCAGCAGGTCCGCCATACGGCGGCTCGGGAGGTAGAGCACGTCCAGGCACTGCTGAAACATCGCCTGATCGAAGCGATAGGCCAGCAGCGCTGCCTGCCGCTTCGGAAAGCGCACCGCGGTGCGGTAGTTGGGACTGACCCAATGGATGTCCCGGAGATAGTGACCTACGCGCACGCCGTGTCGACGCAAGTGACGGAACAGCCCGTGGTCCAGGAGTGGATGAAGTGGAAGGTGATGGGGGTCGGTCATGGTCATCGGCATGGTCGATGACTCCGAGTAGCAGAAGTCGAACTTCGTCCGGGCGCGCAAGGCGCTCCTGACTCGCGCAATCTGGCGGCGTCGCTCCCGGGAGTAGCCGGTGACCAGCCAGACCTCATAACCCAGCTCCTCGAAGGCGGCGAGCATCTGGATGGGCCGGATCCCGGAGGCGGACGTGGCGTTCTCGTCGAGCGGAAAGGGCGCGTGAAAGATCATCCTGCGTTGCACGGCATCGCCTTCCGGTTAAGGGGTTGAAGCGCGGCCATCGCGCAGGAGGCGAAAAGAAACAGATAGTAGTAGCGCATCATGCTCGACGGGACGATGCCCAGCACCGGTATGAGCAGGAACAGGAGAGCAGCTGAAGCGTTGGTCCAGCCGGGGCGCAGCTGCAGCTTCCACAGCCCACGCCATGAGACGAGGCACCAGAAGACCACGAGCGCCACCACCGTCGGCAACCCGTACCATGTGAGCAGTTCGAGCAGCACGTTGTGCGGGTCCAGCAACTCGCCTGGGAACGCGCGCGATGCTGCGTCCATGAACGCGTCCTGGTGACCCCATCCGAACCAGAGGGTTGCCGGGTCGTTGAACGAGATGGCAAGAGTCTGCGCCAGGATGTCCCCGCGGGCCTTGGTCGAGTTGTCCTGGATGGCGGGCGAGGTCCAGATGAGGGCTGCTGCGCCCACCGCGAGCGGCGCCGAGGTGACGATCATCCAAGGCCGGATCGTGCCTGGGCTAGCCACCCGGACGCTGGTGAAGAGGATCACAGCGGTGCCCACTAGGAACGCGGCGAGCGCACCTCGCGAGCCACCCTGGAGCACCAACACGAAGGCGCCTAGGACGCCGATGAGGCGGCCGAGTTGAACCGTGTGCCGGGCGTTGCCCTCCCAGAGGATCCTCGTCAAGGCCATGAGGCCGAACATGGTAACGATGACCGCGAAGTCGTTGATGTTGGGAAGGAACGCCGCCACGTAGAAGCGTCCCGGCAATACGAGCGTTGAGGCATCCGGATATAGCACTGACTGCAGCTTGAATCCGCTGACGACCTCGGCCCACCCGATGAGAGTGGTGAGCATGAAGGCGTGGTACAGCGCGTGCATCACTGACGCGGAGGCCCGCTGCTCGCGACCTCCCGCGAGAATGGCGGCACTGAAGATCGCAAAGATGGCCGTCAATGAGAAGTAGTTGATGATGCCGACGCGGTTGGGGTGCAGGACGACCCCTATCGCGGAACTCGCCAGCCCCAGGGCAAAGAACAGCCACAGCAGTCTGCTGTCCGCGCGCGGGTGCCAGAGTCTTGTCAGGAGCAGCGCGCTCAGCGGGAGAAGTCCGCTCAGGATCACTGACCCGGGCAGACGGAGGACCAGGATAAAAGCACTGATCCAGAGCAGCCACGAAGCTAGTGCGCCGACGCTCATCCCCGAGCGCTCGTCCTTGTGCATGTGCAGAAGCCGTCAGCGGCCGTGACCTAGCCGCTGCCAGCCCGCGGTGGCGATGGTGGCTACGGCCACCGCGGCGAGCGCGGTAATGCCCAGAAGGATGGTTCGGCCAGGGCCCTGAGGCTCAACACGTGCTGTGCCCACAAGAACCAGGGTGGGACGAAGGTGCGGTTCGACCTGCGGCGTGAGGGCTTCGAGATTCTCGGCGAGGCTGGCCGCGACGTCGCTCGCGAGAGCGACGGCGCGTTGCCCATCCGTGCCGCTGATGCTCACCTCCACGAGATTGATGGTCTTGAGTTCCGCGGAGGCGATTGCGGGCAGGTTCGCCGGGTCTTCCAACTCCACATACTTGTCTGAGAGTGGCTCGGCGATCCGGGGATCGAGCGCGAGCGCCACGACAGTCACCACCATGCTGCTGGCGTACGTCTGCTGCTGGATGGCCTCCGCCTCACCCTTGGGGAGGGCAGGCGCCAGGAGCACCTGTTGCGTGGCGGTGAACAACGTGGGACGTGTAATCGTGTACACGGCTCCAGCGACAACCACCAGTGTGAAGATGAGGAGCCACACCCACCGGCTGCGCCACACCTGCTTGACGAACCCCCACAGGTCGATGACGCGGTCGTCGCTCGGCTGCATGTCTCCCTTTCGCCCCACCGGTCCACAAGACGAGCATGTCGCCACTGAGATCTGGGCGCAGCGCCCCGATGATGGAGCCTCATCATACAAGCCAATTGCGCACACGGGTCCATCAGTGGATGCTCAAGAGCGCTCCAGGGCGCTCCCCTAGGGTCGTAACAGTTAGGCGCCCGAGGCCGTCAGCATGGCCTGAAGCACTGCAGCGGCGGCCTCTTGGCCGTATGGATCGACTTGGACGTGACTTCCGTCCGGTCGCAGAAGACCACCTTCGCGCGAGTCGTCGCACAGGGCTGGCCGGGTGGGAGCAGCGGGTTCGGGGTCCTTGCAGAGAATCGGGTCCATTCGGAACGTGCTCACGCGTTGGTCGGTCGCCGCGAGATCAACGACCATATTGTTCCAACGGCGCCGGAACTCGTCATGGTTGGTCATTAGATCGAGCAATGGATGGCAATCCTGCGGCGTACAGCGCGTGAGCATCCCACTACCGGGCCGTTCCGTCTGGGCGATCACGAGGCGGCTTCCCCCTGCAGTGAGTCGATCGACCGTCGACTCGAGGTCAGCTTCGAGGGCTGGCCAAAAGGCCTCGTCCTCGGGGCCGACGAGCCGTCCCTCTACCCAGCGCTGGTGGACCTCATATCTCGACCACCAGAAAACGATGTCCGGCTGGATCTGCTCCAACTTGTCGCGTTGAAGGCCCTCCAGCATTCTGCAGTCCCCGCTTCCCGCATGGTCCTCCTTGAGGTACTCCTGCATCTCGATGGCAAGCGGTGGACAGCCGCCACGGGCGGCGCTGTCTAGAACGGCATCACTCGCTTCGGCAGCCCCGGACAAGGACTCCATCATGCGGAGCGGGACCGAGTCACCGACAACGAGGATGCTCGTGGTGTTGAGGCCGTCCGGGCCCTCGGACCGGAGGCGGTTCGTCGTGTTGATTTGGACCGCAGCCGCCAGGATGATAACAGCGGCCATCACAACGGCCACTGAGGCGAGCAAGCGTCGCGGCGTCAGCTGCGTGGCGAGTCGGCCGCTCCGGATCGGCTGCTCCACCAGGTGGTAGGACACCACGGCGCAGACCAGTGTGCCGGCCAAAGCGGCGGGCGCACGCAACATTCGGAACTCTTCGTGATGCGCAACTCCGAGCCACACGCTCCACGGCCAGTGCCAGATGTAGAGCCCGTATGAGATCTGGCCCAGGTAGGCCATTGGGGTCCAGGACAGGAAGGCGCTCAGGCTCGTCGAGTGCGGCTGGGCAACGAGGGCCCCGATGACAAGGGCCACGGCGAGGCTGAGAACCACTGCGCCTCCGCGAAAGTAGAACTCGCTCGGGCCGGCGAGGAACGGTAGAACGGAGATGCCGACGAACGCGCCCACCACAGCCACGAGCCGGTGGTGCCCCGCGAACCAGTCGCGGATACTCGGGCTGGTGAAGGCGATCGCTAGCAGCGCCCCCAGCAAGGGCTCGAAAGCCTTGGCGTCTGTGCCCATGTATGCCCTGTCAGGGGCCGCCGGATCGAATAGCACCGCCAGCAGGATCGCTGACGCTGCGATCAGGCCCGCGGTGACACCGGCCAGGATAGCTACCGTTCGCCGCCTCGCGGTGGTCCCCACTCCCATCCACGTCGCGACGTAGGCACCTCCGCCGATCAGCAACGGCCAAGCAAAGTAGAACTGTTCCTCCACGGCCAAGGACCACATGTGCAGGAGCGGTGATGGCGTTCCGTCGCTGGCGAAGTAGCTGTTCGCTCCCATGAAGTGCCAGTTACCGAGATATAAGGACGTCCAGATGATGTCCCAGGTCACGTCAACCCGCCGGTACAGTGGCACGAAGAATGATGTGTAGGCCAACATCGCGAGGAGCGCGAGCGTCGCGGCCGGTAGAAGGCGCCGGAAGCGTCGCTGCCAGAACTTCCCGTACCGTGGCCGGCCATGGCTCGCGACGTCGCGCAACAGGCCGGCGGTGATGAGGTAGCCGGACAGCACGAAGAAGACGTCGACACCGGCGAAACCCAGGCCCGCACCGGGGAGGCTCAGGTGGAATGCGATGACCAGCCCTACGGCGATCGTGCGGAGCCCATCGAGGCTTGGGACGTAGGAGTCCGCGGCCGCTCGTAGCTGGATCGGGACGTTGGGCTCGACTGCACTGTCCTGGGCCGAGGTCGAGACGGTCTTCACCGCGTGATCCTACCTGTTGATGGCGTCCCCGGATGACAACGGTTGGGGGTGAGTGATCAGCCCGCTCGTCGGCGGAGTGGGAGGTCCGGCGGCACAGGCACTGCCGAATGTCTGGTCGTTGCGGAGCGACGCGGGTTACGACCACTCCCAACCAGCGGTGGCGCGCTGAGGCTTGATGACGTCCGCTCCGGTCTACCACGTCCCGGATAGGCTCGCCGCTCGTCGACCTCCCAAAGCGGGCGCTCCAAGTCGAGCCGTTCCCCATGCCCGTAGAAACTAGGGAAATCGCCGCAGCCAGCACGCCTCGTGAATCCTCCAGCGCGGCCGCCAACACCTCTCCATCTTGGACTAATTCGTGCGACGAGACAGGGGGCACGAACCGCCGATCATGCAGGCTAATCGGGCTCCGCGGGACGAGTCGCGAGAGCGCCCCTCGTAGCTCCGCTCGGGCGGCCCTCACGACTGCGGCACTCGGGGTCAGTCGATGTCTTCCTCGAATGGGATCGTTGCTGTCGGAGTCCTGGCGCTGCCGCTGGCCGAGTACACAGACTGGTACCGGTCGATCCACTCGGCCGCAGCAAGTTCGTCGGCCGCAGACGCCCACACCCGACCGTGTGCCCACGAGTAGGCGTGGTTTTCGATCCAGGTGATCTGAGACTCGACCGAGCGCCATCCCACCGAGTGTCGTCCCAACTTGGGGTAGTCCTCCTTGTAGGCCGCCGCGGCCGCGGCAACCCGCTCGGGGAGTGCCGTGAGCACGGTGCCCTGGGGCGTGACGACAGGGTTCGACTGTATGGCCTCGGGCTGTTCTTGATACAGCGGTGACTGGAAGAAGAGGCAGTCAACGATCGAGTCCGACTCACACTGATCCTTGACCGCGTGACCCAACCTGAAGTGACTGGGGTGCCCATCCAGCCAACTCATGGTGCGGTAGCGGGCGCTGGGTCCAGCCTTGGTCATGACCTGCGTGATGACGCCGCGTGCAGTGGCCTCGGAGTCGGATGCCTCTTCCGTGATGTAGAGGAAGTGGACGTTGCCCGCTGGCACCCCGATCCGTTCCAGTGAGCTCAATAGCTCCGCGTTGCGAGAGGCAGTCATCTGCTCATTGGTTAGGCATCGGTTCAGCTGCGTGCAGAGGGCGTCTTTGACCCTGGTCCAGTAGCCCGCGAACATGAGGTAGACGTGAACGCGTCGGCCGTCGTTGATGTCGCGGGCGATACCCCCCACCATCGAGATGAGCTCATCGTCCTGGTGCGGCACGAAATAGAAAGCCTCTTCGGCGGGGCTGCCGAGCGGGACCTCGTCCGGCACCGCCGCCCGTGGAGGATTGATGCCGGCGCGAAGGGCCGATGTGCCACACGGAGCGGGCGAGCTGGTCACCGCTGAGGGTCCGCCAAGGTAGATGGTGTGGAGGGGGGAAATCGCCGCCAAGGCTCCTGTGGTAAAGGCCGACGCGCAATTGCCGGTGCTCAGCAGTATTGGCGCACCGTAGGCATGCGCCAGTGGCGTGCCACTCAGTCCATCGGGGAACTGAATTCCGGACGCCACAAGCGCCGTGTCGGCCTCCGGGAAGTAGGTCCGAGCGACGAGGCTCGCCGTCTCGAACCGATCCGCCCCGCCGATCCGAGTTGCCGACGCCCCAGAGACTCGTTCTATCTCCTGCAGAACAGCTTCGCTGATTGCACCGGGTCCGCCCATCACTGTCACCACGCTGGGAGCCAGCTCACGGAGGGCCTGCGCTGTGGAAGAGGGAAGCTCTCCTTGCCGTGTAAGCAGGAGGGGCGCTCCCAACTTGGCCGCGAGCGGGCCCGCGGGCACAGCGTCGGCGAAGACTTGACCGGAGGCGACGACTACGTGGTCGCTGGTCATGCCAGCGGCCACGAGGGCGGCGGTCTCATAGCGATCCGTGCCGCCGACGCGCGTGACGGGCGCGATTGAGCTGAGCTGTGCGGCTACAGCGTCAGAGACGGCACCGGGTCCGCCGACGATCAGGATCTCCTGAGGCACCTTGCGCCGCAACTCCTCCACGGCTGGGTCGGGGAGGGACCCGCCGCGGGTCAGGAGTACTCGTGACTGCTCACGGGCCGCTAACGGCCCCACGCTCAGCGCATCGGGGAATGCCTCACCTGTCGCTACGACGACGCGGTGACCATCGCCAACCGGTAACCAGCGCGCCAGATTTGCCGCGGTCCCGAAGCGATCGGCGCCGCCGATGCGTTGCTCGGCCGTGCGCTGGATTGTTGAGGCGTCTAGGGGGCTCGGCGCCTCCCCCTCAGCCGCGGCTGGTAGGCACATGAGCGCAGACATCATCAAAGCACCGATGAGAGCCGGCCACACCTTTATGAATCCCACCACGGCCCCGAATGCCCTCCACTTCATGATGCTGGCATCATATAGCCGGTGACCGGCAGGCGGCGATGAAGCGTCGAGACGGTCTGATACACGCGAGAGATTGGGGGCCGGCAGTGACCGGGATTTTTGGGCTGGGCCGAGCTAGCCGAAGGCTGATAGGACTGGGGATGGCCGTCGCACTCACCCTGGGCGCCGCAGCCACCTCGTGGGCAGACGAGAGCGCAGCGCCGACGGATGAGAGCATCTCGAGCGTGTCAGCACAGCCAGAGAGTGAGACCACCCTGGGGAGCGCGGCACAGGAGGAGGATGCAAGCGCCGCGCCGACTGGCGAGAGCATCGTGAGCGTGTCAGGACAGCCACAGAGTGAGGCCACCCAAGGAAGTGTGGCACCGGGGGAAGAGTCTGGGTCAGTTCCGCACCCAGAGTCGGTTCCGCCCTTGACCGTGGTCGAGGATGAGGCGTCCCTCGACGGCCAGGACCAGGATCACGTCCTCGCCGAGCCCAACTCGGCGGAGGCAACGGGCGAGGAGCCGGTCGTGGACGCAGGGGTGGAGCACTCGTTCCTGGTGACGTCTGACCCCGCTGGCTTCCCCCTCGGTGCCAAGTACATCTTCTCCGGACAGAGCGAGCCCGGCTCCTCCGTATACGTGTGGTGGGATGCCGAACCGTGGGCTGGCTACAGCCCGTTAACGACCATCACAGCCGGTTCTGAAGGCGCGTACCGGCTCGAGGTGCCGATCGAAGAGGTCGGCCAGTTCCGGTTCGCGGCGACAAGCGGACATGTGCCGGGCAGTGCCGCGCCAGCTGGTTCCTGGGAGTCCGCCCCCGTGAGCGTGACGGCAACTGGAATCGCGCCCGGGGCGGGCACCCTGGCCGCCGGTTCCAGCCCTGGGGGTTTTCAGGTCGGGTCCACCTACGTCTTTGCCGGGCAGGCGCTGCCTGGCGCCCCGGTGGTGGTGTGGTGGGACGCGCTGCCTTGGAAGGGGTGGCGGAAGTTCGGGTCCACGACGGCCGCGGCTGACGGCTCCTACCGGCTCGAGCTTGCCATTGGCAGCGCGGCGCAGTTCCGCTTCGCCGCCACCAGCGGGCATGCCCCGGGGGAGCTGGCCGCGCTCGGGGCGTGGGAGGCGGAGGCCGTCTATGTGAACGCGGTTCCTGCTGGTGTCTATTCGACGCGTATGTCCGTCCTGTCCTCGTCATCGAGTGGCTTCGTCATCGGCGCCAACTACGTATTCTCGGGTCGGACCACTCCGGGCATGAAGGTTGTGGTGTGGTGGGACGCGTACCCCTGGAAGGGATGGCGCCAGTTTTCCTCCACCGCTGCGGGTAGCGACGGATCATGGAAGCTCGTGCTGCCCGTCGGCAGCGCAGCCCAGTTCAGGTTCGTCGCCACGAACGGACATCTCCCCGGCGTCACGGTGGCCGGCGGATGGCAGACTGTCACCGTACCCGTTCAGGCTATCGTCACCCCGGCCATGATCCTCGACGCACGTTGCCGGACTGGGCGGGTCATCTGTATTTCCAAGAGCCAGTACGAACTGGGATGGGTTGTCAACGGCCAGATCCAGTTCACAATGGATGTCCGTTTCGGCTCGTCCAAGCTGCCGACTCGTAACGGCGACTTCCGGGTGACACGGAAGTCTCGAAACCACGTTTCCTCAATTTACGGCTCTGCGATGCCGTTCTCGCTCTTCTTCGACGGTGGGCGAGCGGTCCACTATTCTCGGTCCTTCGCCCAGTACGGCTACGCAGGCAACTCCGCCGGCTGCGTCAACACCCGGGATTACGAGATGAGTGAGAAGTTGTTCGACCTGGCACGTGTGGGTGACCGGGTGATCGTCTTCTGATCACTATGCGTCGTCTGGCTCGAGATCAACGGCTGCATCACGTGCGCGGTGCAGCCGCTCGACACTTCCTTGCTCACAGGTCCGGCCCTGCCGGACGTCTACATCCGGTCAAGGTCTGTGGAAGGCCTAGGATGATCGCCAGACATCGAGCAGGAGTAGCAAGTGAAGCGAGTCATCGTCGTGGAGCAGTATTCGCAGCCGCGTGACCAGGGCGGGGGGACCCGCCACGTGGATCTGTTCGATCGGGTCGAGGGCTGGGAGGCGTCGTTCATCGCCAGCAACGTCAGCCACTACACGGGCAAGCCGTACACCACCACTGACAGGCGATTCATCCTCGTGCCCATCCCGGTGTATTCGGGCAATGGTGTTATGCGGATGCTCGGCTGGGGGATCTTCGCGGCACAGGCGACCGTAGTGGGGTGCACGCGTCCGGCGGACGCGGTGTACGGGTCTTCACCGCAACTCCTGTCTGCGCTGGCCGGCCTGCTCATCGCACGTCTGAAGGGCGTTCCGTTCGTGATGGAGGTCCGGGACCTTTGGCCTGAGTCCATCGTGGCCATGGGGCATCTCGAGGAGGGCTCAGTGGTCCATCGGATGCTCGTCGCGCTGGAAGGTTACCTGTACCGCGGTGCTTCCCGCATCGTCGTCGTCACTCCGGGTTGGGAGGACCATTTCGAAGCCTTCGGCGTTGACCGCAGCAGGGTAATTGCGGTGCCCAATGGCACGGAGGCATCGGACTTCGAGGTCACCCAAAGCCGCGACGAGCTCAGGCGACGGTATGGAATCTCGGGCTACACGGCCGTGTACGCGGGAGCCCACGGGCCCGCCAACCGGGTGGACCTCACAATGGACGCCGCGGAGGCGCTCCCGGACGTCAACTTTCTCATGATCGGATCGGGTGCCAGGAAGCAGTGGGCCATCGACGAAGCGAGGCGGCGGGGCCTCGGAAACATCGAGTTCCGGGACCCCATTCCGAAGTCCGAGCTGCCAGGTCTGTTGCGCGCCTGTGATGTGGGCCTTCACGTCATCGCGCCGCTCAAGGTGCTCGACAAGGGGATGAGCCCTAACAAGCTCTTCGACTACCTCGCCGCGGGACTGCCGGTCGTGTCAAATGCGCGCTACCCACTGCGGCGGGTTGCCGCGGATGGGGAGGTAGGGGCCATGGTGGGGCCAGAGGAGCTGGTAGAGGGCATCACGCGCGTCAGATCGGCGGATGAGGCCACACGTGTGAGGTGGGCCGGCAACGCGGCCGCACTTCTCGACCGCTTCTCACGCACTAACGCCGCGAAGTCCCTGGGGGAGGCGTTGGACGCGGCGGTGGCCAAGAGCCCGCGACGACGGGGGGCCTTGCCGTTCGTGGGAGCGGTCCTCGGTGTTGTGGCCGCTGCTGGCGTGGGCTGGCGGTTCTGGCGAGGCTGACGTGCGGTGAGCAGATAACTACTTCCCGGCCGGGGGAGCCCGAAGGGCTGTCGGCGTGAGCGACGTTGGGGCTGGGGGGAGAGGGGCGAGCCTGCCGGGCTTCGCGCCGATAGGATCGTGCGTGTGATGAGTGCAAGGAGTGAGCATGGCTGATGCGAGACGCGCCCGGGTGCGCTGGGAACGCCTGGCCCTGGCGGTGTGGGATACCGGGTGCTGGGCTGTTGCTGCGCTGGCCCTGGTGATCACCCGCTACAACTTCGACCTCTCCAGCGATCAGACGCGCATGGTTCTCGTCTACGCGGTCATTGCGATGGCCGCTCAGGTTGTCGCGGGCACCCTCACTAACCTCTACCGCGGCAGACACCGCATAGCGTCGTTCGAAGAGGCCACTCAACTGGCTGTCATAGGCCTGGCCATCGGAGTGGCCCTCGCGGTCGGTTTCGCTCTCTTGGGACCCACGAGCTACCCGAGGGTCATGACTTTCACCGTCCCCTTCGCGGCGCTCATCCTCATGGCAGCCGGACGTTTCATCTTGAGGACCCTGTCCACCCACTCCCAGGGGGGCGACCGCGCCGAACCAGTGCTGGTCTACGGGGCGGGGAACGCGGGCGCCCAACTCGGGCGGCTGCTTGAGTACGATCCCGACGCGCCCTACACGATCGTCGGGTACATCGACGACGACGCAACGAAGCGCAACCTGCACCTCTCCGGTGCCAAGGTGCTTGGTGGCCGGGACCAGTTGGTTCGCGCCGCGCTGGAGCGGGGTGTTTCGACACTCATCGTTGCGCTTCCCACGGCCTCTCGTGAGCTGATGCGTGAGATCAACCAGTTGACCGAACCAGCAGGCATCAGGACCCTGGTCATGCCTCCGACCAGGGACATTGTCGGGGGAAAGGTTCAGCTCTCGAACCTTCACGAGCTGGACGTTTCGGACCTTCTCGGGCGGGCGCAGATCAAGACGAATCTGAGCGAGATCTCGGACTATCTGTCAGGCAAGGTGGTGCTGGTCACTGGAGCCGGCGGATCGATCGGCTCAGAGATTGCCCGCCAGGTGCACAGGTTCGGGCCGAAGGAACTCGTAATGCTCGACCGCGACGAATCCGGCCTGCACGGGACACAGCTGTCTATCTTCAACCAGGGCCTGCTCGACACTCCGAACATGGTTCTGGCGGACATTCGTGACGTCGAGGCGCTTGACAAGGTGTTCGCAGATCACCGACCGGACGTCATCTTCCATGCTGCGGCGCTCAAGCACCTGCCGATGCTCGAGCAGTACCCCTTGGAGGGCTGGAAGACCAACACCATCGGAACTTTGAACCTCTTGCGGGTCTCGGAGAAGTACGGTGTAGACAGATTCGTCAACGTATCCACCGACAAGGCGGCAGATGCGACCAGCGTTCTGGGAAAGACCAAGCGGCTGGCCGAGGAGTTGACCGCCCATTTCGCCCACAAGACGGGCCGCACCTGGCTTTCGGTGCGCTTCGGCAACGTGCTGGGTTCTCGGGGATCGATGCTTCACACGTTCACCCGCCAGATCGAGGCGGGTGGCCCCTTGACCGTGACCCACCCGGACATCACCCGATACTTCATGACCATTCCAGAGGCCTGCGAGCTGACCATCCAGGCCGGGGCAATCGGAGAAGCAGCCGACGTCCTGGTGCTGGACATGGGGGAGCCGGTTCGGATCATGGACGTGGCGAAGGGGCTCATCGCCCGCTCTGGCAAGGACATTCAGATCATCTTCACTGGGTTACGACCGAACGAGAAGCTTCACGAGGCCCTTTTCAGCGACGACGAGGAGCGCCGCCCTACCGGTCATGAGCTCATCAGCCGCGTGAGCGTCCCGCCCCTGGAGCCGGCTGAGTTGGAGACGGTCGACGGTTCGGACCCGGAGTCCCTGTCCCGTCTCACCAGACAGCGACATGGGGAGGCCGCACTCCACCGCAGTCAGCAGGAGGCTGCCCGTGGCTTGGAAGGCATCGAACTGACTCGCCCGGAGGGGTGACGCGAGGGCCGACGGTTGGTCAGAGCGCTCGGTAGCAGGCCAGGAGCTTCTCGAACTCAACGTCCCAGTTGTAGCGGTTGAGGATGGCCTGGCGGCCGTTCTCACCCATGCGTTCGGCATCGCGCGGGTGATCCAGCAGGTATAGGAGGGCAGCGGCCACGGCCGCTTCGTCGAACGGATCGACCGTGACGCCACAGTCGGCTCCGGACAAGATGTCGTGCCACAGCTCGAAATTGGATGCGATGACCGGTAGGCCGCAGGCCATGTACTCGAACATCTTGGTGGAGTAGCCCTCGAGGTAGTTGCTGATGGGATGGTTCAGGACGATGCCCACCTTGGCGTCTCGCAGGGCGGCCACGACGCCGTCGCGGGCGAGCAGCCCAGGGTAGTGCACGTGCGTCCATCCTGGCATCGCTTCGGCCGTGCTCCGGAACTGTTTGAACTTCCCGGCAAGTACGCCGGTAGCGCCCTCGGGAAGCTGCTCGAATGCGCGCAACATCTCGAACAACCCCTGCTGCTCAGAGAGCCCCCCGACGTAGACGAATGCGTAGCGGCGCTCGCCGAAGGGAATCGGGTTGCGTTCGAGGGCCAGTCCCTTCTCCGGGAAGTTCTGGACGGTGACCGTCCGTGTTGCTGGGAACTTCTCGGCGATCGAGGGGGTGGCGGCCACTATCGCGCTCATACTCCGGCCGGCGACCGTCTCGAGAACCCGCGTAAGTCCTGACAGCGGCCGCTTGAGCAGGACCGGAATCCACGTCTTGTTGGCGATCTGCAGGGGGACATCCTCGTGCACGTCGTAGACCACCTTCTTGCCGCAGAGGCGGAGAGCAAGACCTACGCCCATGAGTTCGGGATCGTGGAAGTGGTAGATGTCGGCCTTGTCGCGCAGCGCCCTGGCCAAGATCTGCCAGGTCTTGAGAAAGATTCGCTCGATCCGGTTGCGGGGACGCCCGAGGCCCACGACGGGCACGTCTCCCACGCGCGTGTCGCCGTCATGGCAGGAGATGAGCGCCACGTCGTATCCGGCTTCCAGCAGCGAGCGGCACTCTTTGTGGGAGATGCGGGTGTCGCCGATGTCATGAACGCTCGTGAGGTGGCGTACGCGGCCTCGGATCGGCTCCATCAGCGTGAGCCGTCGCCGATCGCGAGGTAGGTGACGCCCTCCCAGTTGGAGCGGTTGAGCGCATTGCGGCCATCGACGAACACCTGCACACCCGGGAGGTCGGCTGGGGTGAGCGAGGTGTACTCGGGGTGATCTGCCTGGAGGATGGCCGCGTCCACGGGATCACCGAGGTGGTAGGCCGTGAAGCCGTACTTGGCGAGCTCGTCGTCGGTGTACATCGGGTCGTGGACGCTCACCTCGGCGCCGCGCGCCTTGAGGCCCGCAACGGTGGGGAAGACGCCGGAGAAGGCGGTCTCCTTCACCTTGCCGCGGTAGGAGGCCCCGAGGACCACCACCTTCATGCCGCGCAGGTCGCCCAGCGCGCCCTCGGCGAGGGCGATGGCGTACTCCGGCATGGTCATGTTGGCCTCTCGGGCGGTGCGCACGATGGTGGCGTCTGGGTCCGTGTAGAGGTAGAGGCGCGGGTAGACCGGGATGCAGTGGCCGCCGACGGCGATGCCCGGACGGTGGATGTGGCTGTACGGCTGCGAGTTGGAGGCCTCGATGACCTTGTGGACGTCGATGCCATTGGCGGCTGCGAACTTGCCGAACTGGTTGGCCAGGCCGATGTTGACGTCGCGGTAGGTGGTCTCGGCCAGCTTCGCCATCTCGGCGGCCTCTGCCGAACCCAGGTCCCACACGCCGTTGCCCTGCGGCAGGTCCGGGCGGTCGTCGAAGCTCAGCACGGCCTCGTAGAACTCCACGCCGCGCATGGCGCCCTCGGGTGAGAGCCCGCCCACGAGCTTGGGGTACTTGCGCAGGTCCTCGAAGACGCGGCCGGTCAGCACTCGCTCGGGGGAGAAGATCAGGTGGAAATCCTTGCCCTCGGTGAGCCCCGAGATCTCCTCGATCATGGGCTTCCACCGGGTGCGGGTGGTGCCGACGGGAAGGGTGGTCTCGTAGCTGACCAGCGTGCCGGGGGTGAGGTGCTCGGAGAAGCTGCGCGTGGCGTTCTCCATCCAGCCGAAGTCCGGCAGCCAGGTCTCGTCGTTGACGAAGAGGGGGACGACGATGACGACGGCGTCCGCGCCGGGGATGGCGTCGCTGTAGTCCGTGGTGGCGCGCAGGCGTCCGGCGGGCACGAGCTCCGAGAGCTTCTCCTGGAGGTGGGCCTCGCCGGGGAATGGTTCGACCGCGGAGTTGACCAGATCGACGACGCCCTGCTGCACGTCGACGCCGATCACCTCGTGGCCCATGTCGGCGAATTGCACGGCCAGCGGGAGGCCGATCTTGCCCATGGCGATGACAGCGATCTTCACTCTTCTTCGTCCCTTCCACCTGTGGATGGCGATGCGCACCCGGCCGCAGTCTACCCATCGGCGCGCCGGCCCGCGGCGAGCATGGGGTCCACACACTGGTCCTGGCGATCCGCCGGTCCGACTACGACCAGGCGAGGGCTGGGCGAGCGCCGTCAGCGCTAACGGGGAGGCGTGGTCAGCCGCGCGCGACCTCATAGCTGAACAGCCGCCCGTCGGTGCGGACCGCGAACAGGAATCGCGTGGTGCTGGTGGTTGAGATGCCGCCGAGTTCCCGCATCAAGCCCCATCCCGTGCCGATCCCATGCTGCGATGAGACCAGGCCGTTCGCGCCCACTGCCATGTACCTTAGGTGCCCGGTGGACTCGATGGCCACGAGGTCTGAGAAGCCGTTACCGTCCCAGTCATCGACTCCGGTAATCGACCGGAGGGCGCCCCAGTCCGTGGCCAGCTGGAGTGGTAGGCCGAGGGCCCCGGATCCGTTTGAGGGATAGAGCAGCACCTCGCCAGAGACGCGAGCGGCCACCACGCCCGGATTGCCGCCGACCGAGTCACCCACAGAGGTCAGCCGAGCGAAGGACTGCCAGCCGTGTCCGATCTGCTGCGGCATCGCGAAGCCGCCCTTCCCGTTGCCGGGATAGAGCACAAGCCGGCCGTCCGTAAAGCGGGAGACCAGATCCGCCCATCCGTCACCCGTCCAGTCCTGACCGCCGATGATCTCGACGGCTGCGCCCCAGCCATTGCCGATCTTCACCCCGGGATCGAATCGCCCGGTCGCCGACGCCCGGTAGAGGAGCAGATCACCCGCCGACGTGCGGAGCATCAGGTCCTCGTGACCGTTCCGGTCCCAATCGCCTGGGAAGATGGTGCGCTCCGCCGTCCAGCCCTGGCCAATCGAGGTACCGTTCAGCAGGCGGACGGTCGACGCGGGGACGGGTGTCGGGCTCGGCGCGGGGACTGGGGTCGGGGCGGGTGCGGGCGACGGTTGCACCACCGGAGCCGGGGCGGCCGACGATCCGCTCCAGGTCGCGGTGACCTGTCCGGACGTGAGAGTGGCCCCCGCTGCGGTGATCAGCTTCGCGCGGAACGTGCGGGTCCCGGCCGTCGACTGGCTGTAGGTCAGCGGCAGGTCGAAGCTCCCGTCACTGTTGACGGTGGCCGTGGTGTGGTTCTGCCAGGCGCCGCTCACCAGCACTTGTGACGTGACGGTGCGGCCGGCGTATCCGACGGCGGCGCCCTTCAGGCGTGCGGTCCCTCCCACCAGCACCCCCGACACAGCCTGAACGCTGATCGAGCCGAGTCGGTCCACCGTGAACTCGGCGCTGGTCAGCGTCCCCGCCGCCGAGGCCGCCTGCACGCGGTACCTGGTGTTACCTACGGTGTTCGTGCCGGATGTCAACGGGATCGAGAACTGGCCCCGTATTCCAGAGGTGACCCGCTGGTCGGTGGACCACCCGGAGGCCGTGTAGGCCTGAGTCAGGACCTCGCGTCCTCCTCCGCCGGGGCTGAGCAGGCCGGTGACGTACGCCGTGGCGCCCACCTTTGCCTGGGTCTGCGGGCGGATCACGAGTTCGCTGGCGCCTGTGGCGGCGGCGGTGACGTTGTACTGGTAGAGGTTGTACTTGACCATCAGGTTGATCACCTTGTTGGCGTACTGCGGATCAGTCGCGTAGCCGCCCAGGTGCACCTCGACAATGAAGCGGTCCGGGTTGTTGGTGTAGCTGAACGCCTTGGCGTATCGGGTCAACCTGCTCAGGAAGTAACCGTGGTCGATGAACGAGTTCTGGTCGGTGTCGTACTTCCGGAACTGTGCGGTGGTGGTGTAGGCGGTGCCGCTGGAGTCGTACTCGGTGGTGTTGACGGCGTAGCAGCCGTTCTGGTGCGGGCTGACGGTGGAGGAGCACTTGATGCCGAACCAGTTGCGCGCGTTCTTCGTCAGCGAGGACTCGCCCCAGCCGGACTCGAGGATTGCCTGCGCCATCGCCACCGACGCGGGCACCCCATACTCCCGCTCCTCGGCCTGTGCCCAGGCCGAGGTCTTCGCCACGAACGTGGCTGCGTCCAGAGCGGCCGCGGGTCTGGCGATGGGCAGGAGTGTGGCCGCGAGTGCCACGGCAAGCAGCACTCTCAGGAGGATGCGCGGGGAAGGCATGGTGGTCATTCAATCTGCCGGCGCGTAGATCCGTCACCCGAAAGGTGAGGCGAAGGTTGAGGTTCACCGCCGCCGACGGCCGTGGGGTGTGGCCGAAGGTCAGTGCACCAGGACGATCTTGCCTACGTTGTCGCCGCCGGTCAGCTGCTCGTGCGCCCGGCGCACCTCGTCGAACGGGATCCGCGTCTCGGGTGAGAGCCGGATGCGGCCGTCGGCGAGCATCGGCCACACCTCGGCCTCGACGGCGGCGCAGATTTCCGCCTTTTCCTCGGCTGGGCGGAACCGGAGCGAGGTGGCGGTGATGGTGGCCTGCTTGCTCAGCATCGCGCCCAGGTTGAGGGTTCCCTTCACCCCGCCCTGCAGCCCGATGACCACGATCCGGCCCCTCTTCCTCAACGACGAGAGGTTGGCCTCGAGGTACTTCGCCCCGATGATGTCCAGGATCACGTCGGCGCCCTTCGTGGCCGCCTTGAGGGCCGCCACCCAGTCGTCGTGGTAGTCCAACGCGTAGTCGGCGCCGTGCTCCAGGCAGTGCTCGAGCTTCGAGGGGCTCCCGGCAGTGGCCACGACGGTGGCGCCCAGCGCCTTGGCGTACTGCGTGGCGAACGTGCCGATGCCCCCCGCGCCGCCGTGGACCAGGAACACCTCCCCGGCCTTGAGTTGGCCCGCGCGCAGGTTCGACAGCACCGTCGCCGCCACCTCCAGCACCCCGGCTGCGGACACCAGGTCCACCCCCGGGGGCGGAGGGATGAGCTGCCCCTCCGGAGCGACGAAGAACTCTGCGTAGCCGCCCCCCGCCAGCAGGGCCACCACCTCGTCGCCCTGCTTCCAGCGCTCGACTCCCTCGCCGACCTCCTCGACGACGCCCGAGGCCTCGAGCCCGATGATGTCGCTCTCGCCGGGCGGCGGCGGGTAGTGCCCTTGGCGTTGAAGCACGTCGGCCCGGTTGACGCCAGAGGCGACGGTGCGCACCAGCACCTCCCCGCGACCGGGGGTGGGGGTGGGGGTGGGGACCTCACTGAGGGTGAGGGCGTCGACGTCTCCGGGGGTCTCCACGATCACTGCGCGCATGCCCCCACCCTGCCACAGGCTCACGCGTCGAGCGCGTCCCACTCGTCGCGGCCCTGCCACGTGCAGAGGCACACCTCGTTGCCTTCGGGATCGGACAGCACCCAGAAGCTGGGGGCCGCTGCGTCGCTGAGTAGCGTCCCGCCCGCGGCAAGCGCACGGTCCAAGCGGGTGCGGACCTCGTCATGCGGCAGCGTGAGGTCGATGTGGATGCGGTTGCGCTGCGGGCGCGGCTCGTCCATCTGCTGGAACCAGATCGGCGGTCCGATGAGCAGCGGGTCGGCCAGCGCCTCCGGCCCGTCGTCGGCATAGCCCGTGATCGCGCGCCAGAAGGGGAGTACGACGGGGATGTCGAGCGCATCGATGGCGATCTCTATCTCGGCCAGGTCCGACGTCACCGCCTCGAGACCTCGAGCGGTCACCAGGTCCGCGACCGCCGAGCCGAAGGCGACGTCTCGTTCCGTGATGCCGCCGGCGTCGTGGCTGGCCACCGCGAGGTGGACCCGGGAGTAGCGCAGGTCGATCTCCGGGTGGTGGTTGTGCTCCTCCGCGATCCGGGCGACGTCGTTGACGAAGGCGAGCGCGGACGGGAAGGAGCCGGCGTCGACAGTGAGGTGCATCCGGCCGAGGAGGTAGCGCCAGACGGGGAGAGCCGCGGAGGCTTGTTTGCGGGAGAGTGCCATGTTTCACACTAACCGCAGACGCGCGGAGTCGGGTCAGCCGGGCCAGACGAGCCCCCGGCGGCTCACGAAGCTGCGCGGGGCGCCGTCGACCGGGTCGGGGAACTCCAGGCGGTGGGCGAGCAGCCGCAAAGGGGTGGAGAAGTCGTCGATCTCCGTGGACAGCACAACCGGGTACAGGGGGTCCCCGAGGAGAGGAATGCCCAACTGGTGGAAGTGGGCGCGGATCTGGTGGGTGCGGCCGGTGAGGGGGCGCACCTCATAGAGCGCATGGTCCCCCCGCACCTCAAGGACGTCGATGTCGGTGATTGCGTTCGGCGGGAGGTCGAGAGTCTCGGTCTGCAGCGTGCCCACGCGCTTGACCAGGTGCGATTCGACGCGCCTCGGAAACTCGAGGGCCGGGTCGAACCGGGCGATGGCGTGGTAGACCTTCGTGGCGAGCCGCTCGGCGAAGACACTCTGGTACGCGCCCCTCCACCGCTTCGCTGTCGTCATGAGCAGGACCCCGGCTGTGCCTCGGTCCAGCCGGTGGGCGGCCGACAGCTCAGGCAGATCCAGCGCCGCCCGGGCCTTAACGACGGCCGACTCCAGCACGTGCCGCCCCCTCGGGATGGTGGACAGGAAGTGCGGCTTGTCGAAGACCGCCACCCGATCGTCGAGGTGGAGGAGCGTGAGTTCCCCCGGCACCGGCGCCTCGTCGCGCAGCTCCCGATGGAACCACACGAAGGTGTGGGGGCGATAGCTCTCCAGCCCGGTCCACGCCCGGCCCCGGTCGTCGACGAAGACGCCCCGCGCCAGCATCTCGTCCACGTCCTCCGGGGACGGCGCCAGCTTGTGCACCAGCCAGTCACGCATCGTCGGCCAGGGCAGCGGATCGGAGGGGTCGCGGTCCGGGGTGCGCACCCAGGCGGCCTGCAATCCGTGGCGGGGCGGCAGCGGTGACTTCGGCGGCATCCCACTCCTCTCCAGCTCGGATACCGCACCCTACCCGCCGGCGTCGAGGCGCTACCATGGTCGCGCACTGGCGAGGTCGCATAGTGGACTAGTGCAGCCGCCTTGAAAGCGGCCGAGGGGCAACTCTCCGTGGGTTCGAATCCCACCCTCGCCGCTTCCCGGGGCCCGAAGCCCACTCTGAGTAGTCTGGGTCCATGCCCGAGAGCACCCACGTCATCAAGCCGCAGCCACCCGTGCGCGCCTTCGTCACCGCCGCGGTGGCCGACCTTGCCGGCGCACTCTTGCTGGTGGCGGCGCTGAGCCAGGATTGGCATATAGCGTTCGTGGTGGTGGCGATACTCCTGCTTGTCGCCGGAACTGCCCTGATGATCGGCGCGTTCGTGTCGCTCAACAGGCTGGCTGTCCGGTTCACCTTGACCGACGAGGGCTACCGGCTCCTCGGCCCAGGCGTCGATCACGCGGGACAGTGGGCAGACGTGAGCAAGGTGACGCAGTCACAGGAGGGCTCGCACGTGACGATCTACCACGGCGCCGTCCGCCGCACCCACCTGCTATTCCCGGGAGGGGATCGCGCCCAGATCGACGAAGTGCTGGCCGAGGTCCGCGCCCGCCTCAAGGCCACGAAGGGCTAGACCGGGCTAGACCTAGCCCGACCTAGACCTAGCCCCCACCTCTAGATGCGCCTGGATGGCCTTTAGCGCCTAACGAGTGATCCGCGCCGCTCACGGCCACCGGCCACCAGGATGACGGTGGCCGGGATGAGTCGGGTGAAGGAGGCCTCTGGGCAGTGTCGGTGTCGCCCGCTACGCTGAATGGGACTAGACCCGAACGGGAAGGAGTTGCAGCCATGGAAGCGCGCGTGCTCTACCAGGACCTCTTTCCTTTCGAGACTCCGCGATCGCTGGAT
Organism: Tessaracoccus sp. MC1679; assembly: GCF_014164775.1. Lineage (GTDB taxonomy): Bacteria > Actinomycetota > Actinomycetes > Propionibacteriales > Propionibacteriaceae > Arachnia. The sequence continues at coordinate 428,920 of NZ_JACJGB010000001.1, read as the reverse complement.
GCCTTGCGAGGCCCCGCCACTGGGGTGCTTATCTTGCCTCGTACGGTGCACTGGGGCCCTGATCCGACTGCCGACCTGGACACGCGAAGCGGCCTCCACAAGGCGTACCGCAACCTGGTGCGGGAAGGAACCACTGACCTTCAGGAGGCCATGCTCAACGCAGCCCGGCTGGTCGAGGTGTGGCCTGACCTCGCGCTGCCTCCTCGATGCCTTGCCCTGTGGGAGTCCCGGTTCCCCGAGTTGCGTCGGGCGGCGTCGACCTGATGCCGACCGGTGAAGAGCACCAGCGGCAAGCCGCTCGCATCATTCTGGCTGCGATCGGTCCGGCAGGATTCGCTCTCGCAGGCTCGGGTGCTATCCGCGAGCACGGGCTGATCGATCGGCCGACCAACGATATCGACCTGTTCGCGCCGGCCCGGGCAGCGGCTGGGTTCAGCGATGCCATCGACACGGCGATAGCGACGCTGACAGCCCACCGCTACACCTGCGAAGTGGGCCGGCTGAGCAGCCATTTCGCTCGCTTGCTGCTCACCACACGTGAGGGTTACGTCTTCGAGGTGGATCTGGGGGCTTGACTGGCGTGCCCACGACCCGATCCGGCTGGAAGTTGGACCGGTCTTGGCGATCGAGGACGCAGTCGCGAACAAGGTGGGCGCGCTGTACAGCCGAGGCGAGCCACGCGACTACCTCGATGTCGATGCGATCCGAGAATCCGGCCGCTTCGCCGAGGATCATCTCCTGTCTCTAGCCGCCCAGCATGACCCGGGATTCGACGTGACCCTGTTCGCCACGCGACTCCGCGCTGTCGAATCGCTGGTTCCCGACGACATCGCGGAGTACGGCATCAGCTCCACAGACCTGGACGCGATCAAGCGTCGCCTCCTGGCTTGGGGGCAGGGCCTCACGGGACACAGTCCCGAACCGACCGTCAGCCCAGACGCGTAGGAACGTGTCGAACCAGTCGCCAAGAACCCTCGGAGGCGACCATCAAAGGCCTCCACCAGCCGTACCGAGGACCCGTCGACCCCTGCACTGCATCAAACGCCCTAAGCACAGTAGGCCAGGATTAAGCCTGGGCTAAGCCGGACCTAGCCCTCATCGTCCTCCGCGCCGTGCCACGCGCACGCGTCCGTGACATTTTGCGCGCCGTCTGTCAGGTCGCCGGTGGGGGAGGGTGAGGCGGAGCTGGCCGACGGTGACGCGGAAGCGCTGGCGGAACCGGTGGGCGATGCGGCGGCGCTGACCGACGGAACGGCGGTGGGGCTGGGGGACGCGATGGTGGCCGCGACGGCCTCCTCAGCGGCGGCGCGCATCGCCTCGAAGTCCGGGTACTCGTAGGAGTACCCGTTCTTGCCGGGCGAGTACACGAGGCGCGTCACCGGGGCGTCCTTGACGCGGAGCGCCAACTCGACGATTTCCGTCAGGTCGCGCTGTGGAATGTCGGTGACGATCATCTGCGACGATGCCGCGGCGATCGCCTCGTAGCGCGTCAACATCGTGGCCGGGTTCGCCTGCCGGATGATCGCGCTGACCAGGCAGGATTGGCGCGCCATCCGGTCGTAGTCCGAGTAGTCCAGGCGGCTTCGGGCGTACCACATTGCGTCATAGCCCATCAGGTGCTGGTCCGGGCCGGGCTCGAGGTAGCCGGAGGGCCGCTTACCCTCGCTGTTGCCACCGATGGCCAAGCGCTGATTGATGTTGACCGTCACCCCGCCCATCGCGTCGATGAGCTGCTGCACGCCGTCGATGTTGAGCATCGCGAAGTAGTCCACCTTGAGCCCGGTGATCCCCTCCACCCCCTGCTTGAGGGCCTCCGCGCCGCGGTAGGTGGAGCCGGCGAACAGGTCCGGGAAGCCGAGCTCGGTGTGCGCCCAGATGCTGTTGATGTACCAGTCGCCGGCGGGCTCCCCGCGGAACCCGTTGGGGAAAGCCTCGTCCATTTCGCTGCCCTCGGGGAAGGGCGTGTACTGCAGGTTGCGCGGGATCTGGATGAGTGTGGTGGCGCCCGTGCCGGTGTCGATCGAGGCCAGCATGATGGTGTCGGTGCGGATGCTGAATTCCTCCACCTGATCAGCGCGGGAATCGCTGCCGTCCGCGCCGAGCAGAAGGATGTTGATGCGAGGGATGTCGGCCCACGGGTCCTCGTGCGCCTCGGCGGTGAGCGTGGGCCTCGAGGAGGAGGTCACCTCGTCCTCGCCCGTTGTGAACACGTTGTCCAGAAGAAGCGCCTGGTCGCGCGCGTAGCGGGCGCCGATGGCTGTGGGTGCGGTGACGCCGAACGCCAGCACGGTCACCAGCACCGCACCGATGGCGCGCTTGCCGCTGCCCAGCCAACGGGGACGCGTGGCGAGTTGCGTGACGGTGATGAGCGTGACCCAGACGAGCCCCAGGGCGATCAGAGCCACGCTCGCGATGGCGAGGAACTGAGTGCTCACCGCCAGCGTGGCCAGCCGGGTGGTGTTCGTCGCGGCGTAGTAGGCGAGGGAGACCACGCCGACGATCGCGGCCAGCCCGGTCAGGAGGCCGAGTGCGCGCAAGGCCGGCCGTGTGGCGCCAAGAAGGCCGAGGCCAGGGATAAGTGCAGAGATGACCGTGAGCCCCATCGACTTCCTCAGGGACTGCCTGGGGCCGCCATCGGTGGCCATCCGGCGCCGCACGTTGGCCGGGAAGGGGATCTCGGCCCCGCCGTCGGCCTCGTATCCACGCGACGGAGTAGCGCCCGATGACGGAATGGCGTCACCGTCATCGTCGGGCGCGGCGCGTCGTGCCGGGCGGTCTTCGCTCATCAGGCTCCTCCTGCGGCAAGTCTAACCCCGGGCCGGTCAGGGCTCTGCGGCGGTGCGGGTGGGTGTTTTGCCGCTGCGCCGAGCGCTCGGCTAGGCTGTGACGGCACTGGAGGTGTCGCCTAGTCCGGTCTATGGCGCCCGCCTGCTAAGCGGGTTTGGGGCTTCAACCCCATCGCGGGTTCAAATCCCGCCGCCTCCGCCAGTTGTGATCAAGCCCCTGGGAGCTGTGCTCCCGGGGGCTTTGTCGTTGCCGTAGAGGACCCCACTCCGCTACAAGGCGAGGTGACTGCGTTCCAGATCGAGGAGGAACTGCTTGCGTTCCGGGCCGCCGGAGTAGCCGGTCAGCTTCCCGTCGGACCCCACCACGCGGTGGCAGGGCACCACGATGCTGATCGGGTTGCGCCCGTTCGCCAACCCCACGGCCCGTGAGGCGCCGGGGCGGCCGACGGCGACGGCCAGCTGTCCGTAGCTGCGCGTCTGCCCGTAGGGGATCGCGGCGAGCGCCGCCCACACCTCCTGCTGAAAGTCGGTCCCGGAAGGCGCCAGGGGAAGATCGAACGAGGTGCGTTCCCCGGCGAAGTACTCAGTGAGTTGGCGGGTGGCTTCCGGGAGCGCGTCGTCGACGCGGTCGCCCCACGCGGACCCGGGCACCGGAGGGCTCTTGTGTCCGTCCATCAGAACAGCCACGAGGGCTCCGTCGCTGACGACGAGGGTCAGGGGGCCGATGGGGGAGTCCATCACGCTGTGGGTCATGTCGCGCACACCTTCCGCTGTGGTGCCAGGATACGACCCGCCGAGGTGTTCGACAGGCCCCGAGGATCACTGGCCCTTGGCGGCGTACCTGGCCTCGGTGGCGGCCTTGAGGGGGCGCCACCAGTCCTCGTTGGTGCGGTACCAGTCGATGGTGGCCTGCAGGCCTAGGCGGAAGTCGGTGTAGTGGGGCGTCCAGCCGAGTTCCTCGCGGAGCAGGGTGGCGTCGATGGCGTAGCGGAGGTCGTGTCCGGCGCGGTCGGTGACGTGGTCGTAGGCATCGGCGGGTTGGTCCATCAGTTCGAGGATGAGCTCGATGACCGTCTTGTTGTCCTGCTCGCCGTCGGCTCCGATGAGGTAGGTCTCGCCGATGCGGCCGTGCGTCAGGATCCGCCAGACGGCGGAGTTGTGGTCGTTGACGTGGATCCAGTCACGCACGTTCGCCCCGGCGCCGTACAGCTTGGGGCGGATGCCGTCGATGACGTTGGTGATCTGGCGCGGGATGAACTTCTCGATGTGTTGGCGGGGGCCGTAGTTGTTGGAGCAGTTGCTGAGGGTGGCGTTGACGCCGAAGGAGCGGACCCAGGCGCGGACGAGGTGGTCGCTGGCGGCCTTGGACGCGGAGTAGGGGCTGGACGGGTTGTAGGGGGTGCTGGGGGTGAACTTGGCGGGGTCGTCGAGTTGGAGGTCGCCGTAGACCTCGTCGGTGGAGATGTGGTGCAGGCGCTTGTCGAACTGCCGCACGGCCTGCAGGACGTGGAAGGTGCCGAGGATGTTGGTCTCGACGAAGATCCCGGGGCCTTCGAGGGAGTTGTCGTTGTGCGACTCGGCGGCGAAGTGGACCACGGCGTCGTGCTCGGCCACCAGTGTGCCGAGAAGAGGCGCATCGAGGATGGACCCGTGGACGAAGCGCACCCGTGCGGGGTCCAGGCCGGCCAGGTTGGCGGTGTTGCCCGCATAGGTCAGCGCGTCCAGGACCGTGACCGACACGTCCGTGTTGTCCACCAGCCAGTGCGCGAAGTTGCTGCCGATGAACCCGGCTCCACCGGTGACCAGAATCGTCTTCACAGCCAGTGAGCCTACCTGGCCGAGGCCCGAGCCACCGGTCAGGCCGGGGGCGGGCATCCGCGTCCGCCCTGTGTGCGTCTATGCCAAGGTAAGACCCATGCGGGGGATCATTCTTGCCGGCGGGACCGGCTCCAGGCTTCATCCGATCACGTTGGGGACCAGTAAGCAGTTGATGCCGGTCTATGACAAGCCGATGATCTACTACCCGCTGGCCACGCTGATCTTCGCGGGGATCCGCGACGTCCTGATCATCACCACGCCCCACGAGGCGCCCGCCTTCCATCATCTCCTGGGCGACGGCGAACAGTTCGGCGTCCACTTCACCTTCGCGGTGCAGCCCGAGCCCAAGGGGTTGGCGCAGGCGTTCACGATCGGGGCGGACTTCGTCTCCGGCGGCCCGTCGTGCCTGATCCTGGGCGACAACATCTTCTCCGGCCCCGGCCTGGGATCGAGACTGCAGCGGCGCACCGAGTCGATCGACGGCGCCCTGGTGTTCGGCTACCAGGTGGCAGACCCCACCGCCTACGGCGTCGTGGAGGTTGACGGCAACGGGCTGGCCCTCTCGATTGAGGAGAAGCCGGCCCACCCGAAGTCCCACTGGGCCGTGCCCGGTCTCTACTTCTACGACGAGCAGGTGGTCGACATTGCCACCAACCTTCGGCCATCGCCGCGCGGCGAATTCGAGATCACCGACGTCAACCGCACCTACATGGAACAGGGCCGCCTCCACGTCGACCTCCTCCCCAGGGGCACCGCCTGGCTGGACACCGGCACCTTCGACTCCCTCAACGACGCCAGCAACTTCGTGCGCACGCTCCAAGCGCGCCAGGGCCTGCAGGTCGGCTGCCCGGAAGAGGCGGCCTGGAGGCGGGGTTTCCTCACAGACGACGAACTGGCCGAGCGCGCGGCGCGCTACGAGAAGTCCGGCTACGGCACCTACCTGCGCAACTTGTTGGGCTGACAACAGGTTGACGCCAGTCGGCTCGGGCCGCTGGACCTGCGTTTTTGCCGATCACCTCAATGCCACGTATAGTTACGACTCGGCCAGCGCTCGTGGCTCAACGGATAGAGCATCTGACTACGGATCAGAAGGTTGGGGGTTCGAGTCCCTCCGAGCGCGCTGGGGATAGGCGTCGGGGTTTCCCCGGCGCCTTTTCTCCTTCCCGGCCTAGCCAGGCCGCGTTGGTAGATGGCGCGGACAGCGCCGAGTTGGAAGGATGTCCCAGTGACAACCGAAGTCTGGGCCCACCGGGGCGCGAGCGCGTATGCGCCGGAGAACACCTTGCCCGCGTTCCAGCTGGCGCTCCAGATGGGGGCCGACGGCGTGGAGCTCGACGTGCAGCGCACCGCGGATGGGCACGTCGTTGCCATTCACGATGAGACGATCAACCGCACCTCCAACGGCTTCGGCCGCGTCGTGGATCAGACTCTGGAGGATCTCCGCCACTGCGACTTCTCCAACGGCTTCGCCGGGCGCCGCAACGTCAGGATCCCCACCCTGCGCGACGTGCTTGACCTGTTCCGGGGCACCGACGTTCGCGTCAACATCGAGTTGAAGAACACCGTCGTGCTGTATCCCGGCCTCGAGGACGACGTGCTGAGCATCGTGCGGGACGCGGGCATGGCAGACCAGGTGCTGTACTCGTCGTTCAACCACTTCTCGCTGGCGAACCTGCGCGGCCGGGTGGCCCGCGAGCAGATCGGCCTGCTCTACTCGGACGGCATCTACGACCCCTGGAAGTACGCGAAGTGGTTCGGTGCCGGCGCCCTGCACCCCCACTACCTGGCCCTGCAGCAGCCCAACTTCGTCTGGCTCTGCCACGAGGCGGGCATAGAGGTGCACGCGTGGACGGTCAACAAGGACGACGATGCCCTCTGGCTCGCCGGCCTGGGCGTCGATGCGCTGATCACCAACCTCCCGGACCGGCTTGCCGAGGTATTGCGCGCCCCAGGCCGCTAGCCCGATCGGTCGCGACGGCCAGCGGACGGCCACTAGGCTCGCCCCATGAGCGCCCCCGGCAACCCGTTCCGCCCCGAACTCTGGGACGCGGTGGACGGATTCGACTTCACCGACATCACCTACCACCGCGCCAAGGACGTCCCGGCGGTGCGGATCGCCTTCGACCGCCCGGAGGTGCGCAACGCCTTCCGGCCGCACACCGTCGACGAGCTGTACCGGGCGCTGGACCACGCGCGGATGTCATCGGACGTCGGCTGCGTGCTGCTCACCGGCAACGGGCCCTCGGAGAAGGACGGCGGCTGGGCGTTCTGTTCCGGCGGCGATCAGCGGATCCGCGGCCGCGCCGGATACCAGTACGCCGAAGGCGAGGGCGCGGACACCGTCGACGCCGCCAAGCTCGGCCGCCTCCACATCCTCGAGGTCCAACGCCTCATCCGATTCATGCCCAAGGTGGTCATCGCCCTGGTCAATGGGTGGGCGGCAGGCGGGGGGCACTCGCTGCACGTCGTCGCGGACCTGACGCTCGCGTCGCGGGAACACGCGATGTTCAAGCAGACCGACGCCGACGTCGGCTCCTTCGACGCCGGATTCGGCTCGGCCTACCTTGCACGGCAGGTGGGGCAGAAGTTCGCCCGCGAGATCTTCTTCCTGGGCGACGTCCACGACGCCGAGGACGCGCACCGCATGGGCATGGTCAACAGGGTGGTGCCGCACGCCGAGCTGGAGGACCTGGGCCTGGAGTGGGCAGCGAAGATCTGTGGAAAGTCGCCGACGGCCCAACGGATGCTGAAGTTCGCCTTCAATGCCATCGACGATGGGCTGATCGGTCAGCAGGTGTTCGCCGGCGAGACCACGCGCCTGGCGTACATGACCGACGAGGCGGTTGAGGGTCGCGACTCGTTCCTGGAGAAGCGGGCTGCGGACTGGTCGAAGTTCCCCTACTACTACTGAGCGGCGGCGCCGCCGACTGCCCGGTGTGAGTTGAGCCGATGGATGGAGTCGCGGCCGCTCTTGCGCTCAGCCGAGGAGGGTGAGTGCCAATGCCCAGGCCGACAGCAGGATCTCCAGCACGCCGATCTGCGCCGGGCGCCTCGGGGCCCGCGGCATCCAGAACGACCTCGCGACCAGCGCCGCCGTCCACGGCAGCCACCACCACCCCAGCCACCCGGCACCCCACGCCGCGAAGGCCACCAGCGCGACGGCGGCGTGATACGCCTGCGAGCGTTGGGCCGCGGCCGGCTCGTTCCGCTCGCGGATCAGGGCCTTGACGTGCAGCACCGTGCCCACGAAGTAGGCGGTGATCATCAGCATGATGGCCACGTCCCGCCACCTCGTCGGGTCGTCGGCGCCCCACGGCTGCAACACCGCCATCAGCCCGCAGGACGCGATCACCATGAGGACGCCGGACGCCAGTGAGCGGTCGCGTCTCTTCCACGCCAGCCACAGCCCGGCACCGACAAGCACGGCATATAGCGGAGCCCACAGAAGTAGCCCCCACCCCTTGAGGGCCACGGTCGTCAACCCCAGGATGGTCGTCGCGGCGGCGTAGACCGCGAGAGCAGGCAGGTAGCGGCCGCGACGCGTGGCGGGGGCGCGGAGCAGGAGGGTCGCCGCGTTGTAGGCGAAGTACGCGGCCAACCAGGTGAGGCCGAGCATCGCGTCGCCGGCGTCGAGAGGGCGCGCGTCCCGCGCCATCACCAGGCCCGCCAGGAAAGGCACGACGAGCATGGCCCAAGCGCCGTGCTGCTTGGGCACCCAGCCCGCCGACCGACCAGCCATCCGGCTACGCTAGCCCACCCGATGCCGGGCGCTGGGGGCGCCCCCGGCTCTGCAGCAATCTACGCAGAGCGCGGTTTGTGCGGATATCCGCAGAAACCGCCCCAGGGATAGCGTCCTGCAGATCAGTTGGCCAGGCCGTAGAGGCGATCGCCCGCGTCGCCCAGACCGGGCACGATATAGCCGTGCTCGTTGAGCCGCTCGTCGACGGCCGCCACCACCAGGGTGCACGGGACATCCAGGTCCGCCAGCAGCCGGTTCAGCTTTTCGATCCCCTCAGGCGCCGCGAGGAGACAGATGCAGGTGATGTCGTCCGCGCCGCGATCCACCAGATACTGCACCGCCCCACCGAGCGAGCCACCTGTGGCGAGCATGGGGTCCAGCACATAGCACTGCCGGCCCGACAGGTCATTGGGGAGACGCTCCGCGTAGGTCACCGGCTGCAGGGTCACCTCGTCGCGGATCATCCCGAGGAACCCCACCTCTGCTGTGGGCATCAGCCGAAGCATGCCGTCCAACATCCCCAGGCCCGCGCGCAGGATGGGCACCACCAGCGGCGCCGGCTGCGCCAGCTTCACCCCGGTGGCGGCGGTGACCGGCGTCTCGATGTGGGTCTCCGTGATCCGCACCCCACGCGTGGCCTCGTAGGCCAGCAGCGTCACCAACTCCTCTACCAACCTGCGGAACACCGGCTGCTCCGTGTTCTTGTTCCGCAGCAGTGTCAACTTGTGATCGACGAGGGGATGAGTGACGACGCAGAGTTCCACGCCGCTTACCTTTCCACATCCGGCCCGAGCGTGCAGTGGTTGGGCCCCTGGGGATGTTTCCCGGGGGCAGTCATGCAAGGATGGGGTGCGCATGCGACGAAAGGAGTGAGCCGTGGACGTATTCGAAGAGGACGCCGAGCCATTCGACCTCAACGACGTGGACAGCGAAGACTCCGCAGACTCGGAGGACTCCGAGGAGGACTTCGACGACCTCGAAGACGCCACCGAGGACGACGTGGACCTGGTGGTGGCTCTCTACCGTGAGGACGGCCGCGCGGTCGCGGTGCCCATGGACGTGGACCTTGCCAATGACCTCGACGAACTCATCACCCAGCTCGGACGCCTCCCCGGGGACTCGGGCGCCGACGGCTGGGTTTCGGTCGCGGGCGAATTCTTCGTGATCTGCCGCGTGCGCGGGCGCACCGTCGAGGTGCTGCTCTCGGACGTGACGGCGGCCAACGACTGGCCCATCGCGCGCGACGTCGTGGACTACCTTGGCGAAGAGATGCCCGACGAGGACGACGATCCGGCCCCCCTGGGAGACCTATCCATGTACGCGGCCAGCGGTCTGCGGGCGATGGAGCTCGAAGCCATCGCCACGGACTACGACGAGGACTCCGACGTCCTCCTCGGCAGGATCGCGGCGAAGTTGAAGGTCGCGGCGGAGTTCGAGGGCGCCGTCGAGGCCTTCGACGACTAGAGCCGGGCACTAGCTTGGGCACGCGCTGGCACGAGGCGATGCGCCTCGCGCTGGAGGAGGCGGAGGCCGCCCGGCGGCATGGGGACGTGCCGATCGGCGCCGTGATTCTCGACTCTGCCGGAGCACCGATCGCAAGCGCGGGCAATGAGCGCGAGCTCACGGGCGACCCCACAGCCCACGCCGAGGTGGTGGCCATCCGTCGGGCGGCCGAGGAGCTCGGTCAATGGCGCCTCACGAATTGCACGCTGGTGGTCACCCTTGAGCCCTGCACGATGTGCGCAGGGGCCATCGTCGCGAGCCGGATCGGACACCTCGTGTTCGGCGCGTTCGACGAGAAGGCGGGCGCCGTCTCCTCGCTGTGGGACGTTGTGCGCGACCCGCGCCTCAACCACCGCCCCACGGTCACCTCCGGCGTCCTCGCCGACGAGTGCGGCGCCGTCCTGGAATCCTTCTTCGGGGAGCGGCGCTAACGACCAAGGATCGCTAGTCCAGCGCGACGATGCCGCCCCGCAGATCGGGCTGCACGCCCCGGAACGCTACGGCCACCAGCACCGCCGAGACCGCAATCCCCGCCGCCACCAGGATGCCGCCGTGCCCTCCCGAGGCGTCGATGGCGATCCCGGCCGCGGCCGACCCCACGGAGGCGCCCAGCAGCTGCCCGGTGCCGATCCATCCGTAGGCCTCGGCAGTGTCCGAGAACGGGACGCTCCCGGCGATCACCGACGACACCGCCGCCAGGGCGGGCGCGATCCCGAAGCCGGCCAGGAACAGCGCCAGCGACAAGCCCCAGAAGCCGCTGAGCACCGTGGCCAGCGAGAACCCGGCCACCACCACGAGCATGCGGAGAGCCATCGACCAGCGGGTGATGGGGCGGTTGCCGGCTGCCAGGCCGCCGAGGAGGGAGCCGAACGCTGACAGAGCGAGCACCCCGCCGGCCAGGACCGAGCCGTCGCCGAACGACGCGACGATGGCGGCCTCCATGGCGGCGAAGGCGCCGATCATCAGCAGCGACGTCACCGTCATGAGGAGCACCGCGGGGTTGGCCAGGACGCGGCCGAAGCGTCGGCGGTTCGCGGGAATCTCCAGGTGACGGACCCGGGGGGTCAGGATGAACATCAGGCCGCCCACCACCTGGATCACGATCACCACCAGCAGCGCCGGCCCGGACCCGAGGGCACCCACCAGCAGCGTGATCGCCACCGGCCCGATGATCCAGATGACCTCCTGCAGGGCGGCGTCCAGGTTGAACAGCGCCGTGAGCAGGTGGCTGGGAGCCAGCTTCGGGTACAACGTGCGGACCGCTGGGATGACCGGCGGCATCGCCGCGCCGCCGACGGCGGCCAAGGCCATGGCGCCGCCCAGCGGCACAGTCAGGAGCGCGAGCAGAACGAACGCGGTCACCGAGATGACCAGCGTGGCGGTGAGCACACGGAAGGTGCCCAACCGGTTGAACAGCCTCGAGACGATCGGGCCGGCCACCGCCATGCCCACCGAGAACGAGGCGAGGACCAGCCCGGCCGCGGTGTAGCTGCCCTGGGTGGCGCGCACGTGCATGAGGACACCCAGCGAGTACATGCCGGCGGGGAACCGTGCGGCCAGCTGGGCGACCAGGATCAGGGCAAGCCCTGGGGCCTTCATCAACGCCGCAAAGTCACGCACCGGCCCAACCATACGGCCGCGCCTCGTGGCCCACCAACCGGCCGACGAAACCCGCCCACCGGCCCCCCCACCAGCGCGATTGGTCAAAGGGAGGCGCCCTCGGTAAACTTTCCGGCGGTGATGTGTCTGAGCGGCCGAAAGAGCTCGCCTCGAAAGCGAGAGTGGGGCAACCCACCGGGGGTTCAAATCCCTCCATCACCGCGGAGTCCGTCAGGACGAGAAACCCCCAGCTTCAGGCTGGGGGTTTCCTGCGTTCCTGGCGCTTCGGGACACCCCGCCGTCGCTTCGCGACGCGGACCCTCAGGGAGCCGGGCAGCGGGGGAGCTGCTAAGGGGTGGGTGACGGTGCAGGAGGGGACGGTGACGGCGACAGGGGTACCGATGGCGACGGCGACGGGACCCGGCACACCTGACCGTCGGTGGGCGGGGCCGCTGTGATGCTGGGGGACGGCGTACTGCCCTTGAAATCGGTGCCCACCAGCACGTCTACGGTGCCATCGACGCGATCGTCGTATTCAACTACGGGTTCGATGAACTGAGCGGCCGTCACCGCGGCCTGAACCGATTCCCGCTCGTTCGCCCGGATAACGGTGCCGACGATGCGCTCCTCCGTGTTGCCCACCTTGACCACGTTGAAGCCCGCGCGCTCGAGGTGGCCGCCCACGCGGTTGGCCAAACCACTGGTGAACCCACCGTTGAATACCCGGACAGAGATGTCCGCGGGGGTGATCATCTCGGCCGTACCAACCACGCAGGGGGTGGGCGACGGCGACGGCAACGGTTCGGTCAGCGCCTTCCATCCCCAGGTCGCACCCCAGAGGAGCAGGGCGAGCAGGCCCAGCAGCAGGATGGGGGTGGCGATGAGCCTGAAGATACGCACGGGCGAGGGTTTCCTTCGTGGTCGTCCGGTGGGGCTAGTTCAGTTCCAGGATTCTGGCGTGCAGGGTCTGCCGCTGCTGCAGCGCAGCGCGCAGAGCCCGATGAAGGCCGTCCTCCAGGTACAGATCGCCCTGGTAGGACACGACGTGGGCGAAGAGATCGCCGTAGAACGTCGAGTCCTCCTCAAGGAGGGCCTCAAGATCCAGGGTCCGCTTGGTGGTGACCAGCTCGTCCAGCCGGACCTGATGCGGCGCGATCGCGATCCACTGCTTCTGCGTGAAGCCGTGGTCCGGGTAGGGGCAGGAGTCACCAACTCGCTTGAAGATCACGAGGCCACCCTACCGTGGGGCCCGAGCGAAGAGACGTAGGTGTCCTGACTCGGCGCTGGGGACGCGCCGCCCACCCACAGATCCGCGGCGCGACCCTGTGGGCCTGTGCCAGAGTAGGGGAGTGAGCAACGAGGCACAGATCGAGACCATCACCGCGGGCTACACCTTCGACGCCCCCGCCGCGACACTGGGGGTCCTCAATGACGAGAGCCCCCTCGTCGACGCGAAGATCCGCATCCCGCTGGCCATGTTCAACCGGCACGGCCTGGTGGCCGGCGCCACCGGAACAGGCAAGACGGTGACCCTCCAGGTGCTCGCCGAGGCGCTCAGCAACGCCGGCGTCCCCGTCTTCGCCGCCGACATCAAGGGCGACCTCAGCGGCATGGCCTCGCCCGGCTCGCCGTCGGAGAAGCTGCTGGCCCGCGTCGCGAAGCAGGGCCAGGACTGGCAGCCGAAGGCATTCCCGTGCGAGTTCTACGCCCTTGGAGGCGAGGGCGTGGGGGTGCCTGTGCGCGCCACCATCTCGTCGTTCGGGCCCATCCTGTTGTCCAAGGTGCTGGGGCTCAACAAGGTGCAGGAGTCCTCGCTCGGCCTGGTGTTCCACTACGCGGACAAGGCCGGCCTCGCGCTGCTGGACCTCAAGGACCTCATCGAGCTGCTCAAGTACCTCACCTCGGACGAGGGCAAGCCCGAGCTCAAGGGCATCGGCGGCATCTCGACCGCCACCGTCGGCGTGATTCTCCGCTCGTTGATCACCGTCTCCGATCAGGGGGCGGACGTGTTCTTCGGCGAGCCCGAGTTCGACCCCGCGGAACTTCTGAGGGTGGCCCCCGACGGCCGGGGCGTGGTCTCGCTGCTGGAGCTGCCCCAGCTGTCGACGCGCCCAGCATTGTTCTCCACGTTCCTGATGTGGCTGCTGGCGGACCTCTTCACTTCGCTGCCCGAGGTGGGCGACATCGACAAGCCGAAGCTGGTGTTCTTCTTCGACGAGGCGCACCTTCTGTTCAACGACGCCTCGGACGCGTTCCTCGACTCCATCACCCAGACCGTGCGGCTCATCCGCTCCAAGGGTGTGGGCATCTTCTTCGTGACCCAGACCCCCAAGGACGTGCCCGACGACGTGCTGGCCCAGCTGGGCTCCCGCGTGCAGCACCAGCTCCGCGCCCACACCCCCAACGATGCCAAGGCCCTGCGCGCCACCGTCTCCACCTACCCCAACTCCGGCTACGACCTGGAGGAGGTCCTGCAGCAGCTCGGGATCGGGGAGGCCATCGTCACCGTGATGAGCGAGAAGGGTGCCCCCACCCCCGTGGCTTGGACGCGCATCTGGGCCCCCGAATCGCTGATGGGGCCGACGCCCGAGGATCAGCTCCGCGCAGGAGTGGCTCTGTCGTCACTGACCGCGAAGTACGGCACGCCGCTGGACAGGCACTCCGCCTACGAGGCGCTCACCCACAAGCTCGCGCAGGGGGCCGCTGCTGCCGAGGCGGAGCGCCTCGAGGCTGAGAGGGCGAAGCAGCTGCAGCAGATGGAGAAGGAGTTGGCGGCCGCCGAGAAGGAGCAGGCCCGCCTGGAGAGGGAGGCGCGGGCGGAGCAGGCCCGCCGCGACAAGGAGGCCCGCGCGGAGGAGGCCGCCCGCCGCCGCTACGAGCGGGAGAACCCGGGGCTGGTGGAGCAGGTGACCAAGTCCACCGTGTTCAAGGACCTCGTCCGCACTGCAGGGCGCGAGATCATCCGCGGCATCTTCGGCACCGGCCGGCGCAGCTGAGCGGCGCCGTCGTCACTCGACGGTGTAGCGCTCCACGTCCGGGTCGTTACGGACGCGGTCCGAGATGGCCTGCAGCTGCTCGGCGAGGCCCTGTGCGGAGAGGGTGCCGCCCAGGAACTCCGCCCACGCGGCGTTGGTCTCCGGGCCCAACCCGTAGTGGGTGACGAATCGCCACGAGAACACGTGCTCCCCGGCGTCGGCCAGCAGACGCGCCTGGGAGGTCAACGCGGTGGACTCGAGGTCCGCCGGGACGCTCTCCCGCACGATCGTCGGCATGAGATGGGTTCGGGAGAAGTGGGCGGCGGTCTCCCGCGACAGCATGGTCCGCAGCAACTCCTTGGCGCCCGCGACGTTGCGCCCGTCCCTCGGCACCAGGAACTGCTCCGTCGGGGAGGCGTGCACCGCCGAGATCGGCAGTGTGGGGGCCGCGGTGAGGGTGGGCACCGGGGCGACCGTCATCGCGAAGTCGGCAGGGGCCACCTCTGACATTTCGCTGGCGATCCACGCCCCGGCCGGATACAGCAGGCCGGCGCCCTCGCGGACCCAGGCCGCCTGAGCCGTGAGGTAGTCGCCCCCGCGCAGGACGAACCCCTCGCGGACGCAGGTCTCGAGCTGCTCCAGCACGCCCTTCACGGCGGGGTGCGCCCACGCGTCCTCGGCCAGGTTGTCCAACGCCACCCGGACCTCGTCCCCGCCCTCCTTGACGGCCGACGCGATGGCCAGCTCCTGGTAGTAGTCGGCGGCCTCATCGCCCCACACGAACAGCGACCGCCCCAGCCTGCGCGCCGCGTCGCCCAACGCCAGGATGGCATCCCATGTCTGCGGCAGCTCCCAGCCCTGGGCGGCGAACTCGGAGGCCGAATGCCACAACCCGTACACGCTCAGCGCGTAGTTGATCGCCAGGAGCCTGCCGTTGAAGGTGCCCGCGGCGAGGACGTCGTGGTACAGGGTCTCGCGCAACACCTCGCCCTCCAGGGAGGGGGACTCGACAACGTCGTCGAGTTCGACGAAACGGTCCGCCAGCGTGGCCACGGGCAGCAGCGCGGCCCCGGAGTTGTCGACCAGGTCCGGAGGGGTGGCGTCGTCTGCCAGGCGCGGCTCGACGGCGGCCCGTACATCCTCAACGGCCGTCACCCGCACCCGCACGCCGGGATAGCTGGCCTTCATGATGTCGGCGGCGAACTCGACGTAGCCGGTGCCGAACGCGCCGTCGAAGATGACGGACTCCACCGTCGAGGGGGTGACCAGTCCGAAGGGGAGTTGGCTGGGGGAGGGGGAGGAGGCAGGGGTGGCCGAGGGGGAGGACGAGGGGCCGGGTGACGGATCGCCCGGGCACGCCGTGAGCGGCGCGACGGCGGCGACGGCGAGCGCCGACAGCACGCTACGACGACTGGGACGGGTCATTGGCTTCCTCCGGGTGAGCCAGGCAACTATAGGCCACGCCCCGGCCACGCCCCGGCCACGCCCCGGCCACGCCCCGGCCACCCCCCGAACGCGGCCTCCGCCGCAGGGCTCCGATCAGCGGCCGGTGCCCGCGTAGACGGTCGCGGCCTCGTCGGCGTCCAGACCGAAGGCGGAATGGGCGGCCTGGACGGCCCGATCCACCTCGTCGGCTCCCACGATGACCGAGATCCGGATTTCCGAGGTGGAGATCATCTGCAGGTTGACCTCCGCTCCGGCCAGCGCCTCGAAGAAGGTGGCCGACACGCCCGGGTGGGAGCGCATCCCCACGCCCACCACGGACACCTTGCCGATCTGGTCGTCGTAGAGCAGCTCGTCGTAGCCGACCTCGTCCTTGATGTTCTCGAGCGCGGCGATGGCGCGGGCCCCGTCGGCCATGGGCAGCGTGAAGGAGATGTCGGTGCGCACGTCCGAGAGACGGGAGACGTTCTGCACGATCATGTCGATGTTGATGTCGTGCTCCGCGATGGCCTTGAAGATGCGCGCGGCCTCGCCGATCTTGTCCGGGACACCCGCGACCGTGACCTTGGCCTCGCCACGATCGTGCGCGACACCGGTGATGATGGCTTCTTCCATGGATTCGTCCTTGTCGATCTCGTCCTGGCTCTTCACCCAGGTACCCGGCTTGTCTGAGAAGGAGGAGCGCACGTGGACCGGCACCCCTTCGCGGCGCGCGTACTCGACGCAGCGCAAGTGGAGGATCTTGGCGCCCGAGGCGGCCATCTCCATCATGTCCTCGTACCCGATGGCGCGGATGTGGCGCGCCGACGGGACGATCCGCGGGTCCGCGGTGTAGACGCCGTCGACGTCGGAGTAGATCTCGCAGAAGTCCGCGCCGAGGGCCGCGGCCAACGCGACGGCCGTGGTGTCCGAGGCGCCGCGACCCAACGTCGTGACGTCCTTGGTGGTCTGCGACACGCCCTGGAAGCCGGCCACGATGGCCACGTTGCCCTCCTCCAGCGCCTTCTCGACGCGGCCGGGGGTGATGTCGATGATGCGGGCGTTGCCGTGGGTGGGGGTGGTGATCACGCCCGCCTGTGAGCCGGTGTAGGACACGGCGTCCACGCCGAGGTCCGACAGCGCCATCGCCAGCAGGGCGGCGGACTGGCGCTCTCCCGTCGTGAGCAGCATGTCCAGCTCCCGCGACTTCGGCTGCGGGGAGACCTGAAGCGCCAGATCCATCAGCTCGTCGGTGGTATCTCCCATGGCCGAGATGACGATGATCACGTCGTGGCCGTCCGCCCGGGTGCGGGCGATGCGCCGCGCGACGCGCTTGATCGACTCGGCGTCGGCCACCGACGACCCACCGAACTTCTGGACAATGCGACCCATGCAAGACCTCCCTGGAACCCGTCACAGGATAGTTGCCGCGGGGCATGGGCGGGAACTTCGTCCGAGGGTAGGGTCAGGCGTGTGACGCTGCCGATCCTCACCGCCGAAGAACAGCGCGTGCTCGGGTGCCTCCTGGAGAAGGAGATCACCGTCCCGGACACCTACCCCCTCACCCTCAACGCGCTCCGCAGCGCCTGCAACCAGAAGAACAGCCGCGAGCCCGTCGTCGAGTACGACGAGCGGACCGTGCAGGACGCGCTGCGCTCCCTGAAGGAACGCGGCTGGGTGCGGGTGACCTGGCTTGACTACGGCAAACGCACCCTCAAGTACGCGCAGTCGGTGGTGCCGGCGCTGGGGCTCGCCGACGACGAACGGGCGCTGCTCACGCTGCTGCTGCTGCGCGGCCCGCAGTCCGCGGGCGAGCTGAAGACCCGCGCCGAGCGGCTGCGCCCCTTCGCGGATCGGGCGGCCGTCGAGGCGTGCCTGGCGTCGATGGTGGCTCGCGAGGAGCCCCTCGTGATTCAACTCGAACGCAAACCCGGGCAGCAGGACGCCCGGTGGCTGCATCTCCTCGGTGAGCCGCCCGTCGGCGCGGCTCCGGCCGGCGTTGACCGCGAACAGGTGCTGGCGGAGGGGGCGGCCGCGCGCGATGCCGACGTCGTGGCCGCCTACGACGCTGTCGCGGCGGCCTACGCGGAGGACCGCCGGGCGCTGGGGGAGTTCGAGGAGTGGTTCCTGGCCCGGATAGTCAAGCTCGCCGGCCCGCATCGCACCGCCGACGTCGGCTGCGGGGCGGGCGCGGTCACGGCGTTCCTGGCCGAGGAGGGCGCTGATCCGGTGGGCATCGACGTCTCGACGGCGATGATCGCGGAGGCCGCCGCCCGGCACCCGAACATCGACGTCGAGGTGGGCGACATGCGCCGGCTGCTGCGCCCCACGACCGCCGCCGGGTGGGGCGCCGTCGTGGCCTGGCACTCGTTGGCGCACTTCGCGCCCAGCGAGCTCGGGGGAATCATCCGCGGCCTCGCGGAGGTGCTGCTGCCCGACGGGGTGCTCGCCCTGGCGATGGAAACCGGCGCAACCCTGGACAGGCGCGACGAGTGGTTCGGGCACGCAGTCAATCTGACTTTCGTGCGGCACGACGTGGCGGAGGTGCGCAGGGCGGTGGAGGCGGCGGGTCTCGGCTACGTCGAGACCTACCTGGTCTCCGACGACGAGCCGGTCGAGCGCCTCTACCTCATCGCCTGTGGCTGACACTCCCCGACCGGATATCCCGACGAGGTTCCCACACCTGGGCAGGAGTCCGGCACTAGCCTGGGGCCATGAATACCGTCCGGTGGGGGATCGTAGGAACAGGCGCTATCGCGCAAGGCGTCGCCGGTGACTTCCAGTTCGTCCCCGGGGCGGAGTTGGTGGCCGTCGCGTCGCGGACCAGGGGCAAGGCGCAGGAGTTCGCCGCCCACCACGACATCAGGCTCGCGTTCGGCTCCTACCGCGAGCTGCTCGAGTCCCCAGCTGTCGACGTGGTCTACATCGCCACGCCTCACCCGCAGCACCGCGACGTGGCTCTCGCGGCCATCGCCAACGGCAAGGCCGTCCTGGTTGAGAAGGCCTTCACCGCCACCCTCGCCGGGACCCAGCAGGTGGTCGATGCCGCCCGCGCGAAGGGCGTGTTCGCGATGGAGGCGATGTGGACCCGGTTCCTCCCCGTGATCGCCGCCGCGCGCGAGGTGGTGGCCTGGGGACGGATCGGCGACGTCGTCGGCGTCCAAGGCGACCTCTACTCGTTCCGCGAGTACCAACCCGAACACCGCCTCTTTGCGCCCGAGCTCGGCGGCGGCGCGATCCTGGACCTCGGCGTCTATCCGATCAGCTTCGCGCAGGCCTTCCTCGGAGACGCGAAGGAGATCTGCAGCCGGTCCCGGCTGTACCCGTCGGGTGTCGAGCGGGCCTCGGCGGTCAACCTCGTGCACGCCGGTGATGCCCTGTCGTCGCTGACGTTCGGGTTCGACGGCTACGGCCCTGGCCGGATGGTCATCGTCGGGACGAAGGGCTGGATCGAGGTGGAGCCCCGCTTCCACCACCCGTCGATGCTCACCGTGCATCGCAACGGGGTGCTTCCCCGGATCATCGAGGCGATGCCGACGGGGCGCGGGTACTCCCACGAGTTCGCGGAGGTGACCCAGCGCATCCGCGAGGGGCTGACGGAATCCCCGACGATGCCCCTCAACGACACGCTCGAGGTGATGCGGATCGCGGAGGCGTGCCTGCATCAGGCAGGCATGACACACCAGGAGGCCACCGTCGACCTGGGGTGACGGCAGCCTCCTCGTCCCCCCATATCCGGCGTGTTGGGACTGGTGGTGACCACACAATGGATGTAGCGAGTCAACCGTGGACGTCGTGACCTGTCAAGGGTCCGACGCCCACGGCAGGTGGTCAGGCCTTGCGCAGGGCCACCCTGAGGCCGAGTTCGCTGTCCTCGTCCGTGGGAGCCTCGACGGGGCCGACGGTCAGCGCAACCGCCAGCACCTCGTCGGTGATGAACTGCCGGTGAGCCTCGACGGCCTCCGCCAGCTCGGCGTCCGCCTCGAGCTCCACCATGATCCGGTCCGACACGTTCAGGCCCGCGCGCTTCCGCGACTCCTGGATGAACCGGATGGCCTCGCGAGCCAGACCCGAGCGGAGCAGCTCGGGCGTGAGCTCGAGGTCGAGAGCCACCGTCTCGCCCTGCTCGTTGACCACCGACCAGCCCTCGCGCGGGCGCTCCGTGATGAGCACGTCCTCCGGCGTGACCTCCACGGCCTCACCCTCCACGTCGAGCACCGCGCGGCCGAGGTCGCGGAGCTGGGTGGCCAGCCAGGCAGCGTCCAACTCGGTGATCGCCTTGGCGACGGTCGGGGTCCGCTTACCGAACCTTTTGCCGAGGTTGCGGAAGTTGCCCTTGGCGAAGTAGTCCACCAGATCACCGTGGGCGGCGAACGACTCGATGGACTCCACGTTGAGCTCGGCGCGGATCTCGGCCTGCAGGTCAGGCGAGAGTCGCTCGAAGATCGTCGACGGCACCAGCATCCGACGCAGCGCCTGCCGGATCTTCACCTTCGACTCTGCCCGGGCCGCGCGGCCCAGTTCGACGGTGCGGCGGGTCAGCTCCATCGCCTCGCTGAGCTCGGGGATGATGAGCGACTCGTCGGCCACCGGCCAGTCCGCGAGGTGCACAGAGTCCGGGCCCTCGGGATCCGCCGCGTAGAACAGGTCCTGCCACACGCGCTCGGTGACGAACGGCATGATCGGCGCCAGCAGGCGGGTGAGCACATTGAGCGTCTCGTGCAGCGTCCAGAGGGCGCCGTCGTCGCCCGCCCAGAACCGGCGGCGGGAGCGGCGCACGTGCCAGTTGGACAGCGTGTCGATGAACTGGCTGAGCACCGCGCCATAGTGCTGGGTGTCGAAATTGTCGAGGGCGCGGGTGGTGTCGACGATGAGCTGGTGGGTGGCCGAGGTGAGCCAGACGTCCAGCACGTGCCGCTCGGACACCGGCGGCGCCTCGCCCGAGGGCGTCCAGTTCGCGGCTCGCGCGTAGAGGGTGTGGAAGGCCACGGTGTTCCAGTAGGTGAGCAGCACCTTGCGGACCGTCTCGCCGATGGCCTGGTGGCCCACGCGACGGGCCACCCACGGCGAGCCGGAGCAGGCCATGAACCAGCGCACCGCGTCCGCGCCGTGCTGATCCATGAGCGGGATCGGCTCCAGGACGTTGCCGAGATGCTTGCTCATCTTGCGCCCGTCGTCGGCGAGGATGTGTCCGAGGCAGACGACGTTGCGGTAGGAGGACTGCTCGAATACCAGCGTGCCGATTGCCATCAGGGAATAGAACCAGCCGCGGGTCTGGTCGATGGCCTCGCAGATGAAGTCCGCCGGGTAGCGCTCGGCGAACACCTCCTCGGAGCCGGGCACGTGCGGGTAGCCCCATTGGGCGAACGGCATGGCGCCGGAGTCGAACCAGGCGTCGATCACCTCCGGAACGCGCCGCGATTCCTTCCCGCAGGTGGGGCAGGGGAAGGCGATGTCGTCGACGAAGGGGCGGTGCGGATCCAGCGCGCTCTGGTCGGTACCGGTGAGCTCGCTCAGCTCGGCACGGGACCCGACGCACACCTGATGGTCGTCCTCGCAGCGCCAGATCGGCAGCGGGGTGCCCCAGTACCGGGTCCGCGAGAGCGCCCAGTCCACGTTGTTGTTCAGCCAGTCACCGAAGCGGCCGTGCTTGATGGTCTCCGGGTGCCAGGTGGTGGCCTCGTTCTCCGCGAGCAACTGGTCCTTGATCTTGGTGGTGCGGATGTACCACGACGGCATGGCGTAGTAGAGCAACGGGGTGTGGCAGCGCCAGCAGTGCGGGTAGCTGTGCGTGTAGTCCAGCACCCGGAACATGAGGCCGCGGGCCTGGAGGTCGGCGACGATCGCCTTGTCTGCGTCCTTGAAGAACTGTCCGCCGACCAGGTCGAGGTCCTCGTCGAAGGTGCCGTCGCGGCGCACGGGATTGACGAACGGGAGGCCGTAGGCGCGGCAGACGTGCATGTCGTCCTCGCCGAACGCCGGCGCCTGGTGCACGAGGCCGGAGCCGTCCTCGGTGGTGACGTACTCGGCGAGCACCACGAAGTGGGCGGGTGCCGGGAACTCCACCAGCTCGAGGGGGCGCTGGTAGGCCCAACGTTCAAGGTCGCGGCCGGTGAAGGTGTCGGTGAGGGTCCACTCGTCGCCGAGCACCTTGTCGGCCAGGGGCTCGGCGATGACCAGGGCCTTCTGCTCCGGGTGGGTCGCCACCCGGTAGGTGACCTCCGGGTGCACCGCGACGGCGGTGTTGCTGACCAGCGTCCACGGCGTCGTCGTCCACACCAGCAGGTCCACTTCGCCGGCGAGCGGGCCGGAGGTGAGCGGGAAGCGCACGTAGATCGACGGGTCGGTGATGTCCTCGTAGCCCTGCGCGAGCTCGTGGTCCGAGAGTGCCGTGCCGCAGCGCGGGCAATACGGCGCCACGCGGTAGTCCTCCTCCAGGAGGCCCTTGCCGTGGATCTGCTTCAGCGCCCACCACAGGGACTCGACGTACTCAGGCGTCATCGTCACGTACGCCTCGTCGATGTTGACCCAGTAGCCCATCCGCTCGGTGAGCTCGGTGAACGCGTCGACGTGGCGGAGCACGGAGGTGCGGCACTGCGCGTTGAAGGCCTCGATGCCGAAGGCCTCGATGTCGGCCTTGCCCGAGAAGCCGAGTTCCTTCTCCACCGCCAGCTCGACGGGGAGGCCGTGGCAGTCCCAGCCGGCCTTCCGCTCCACGCGGTGGCCGCGCATCGTCTTGTAGCGCGGGAACAGGTCCTTGAAGACGCGGGCCTCGATGTGGTGCGTGCCCGGCATACCGTTCGCGGTGGGCGGGCCCTCGTAGAACGTCCACGGCTCGCCGCCGGCGGTGCGCTCGAGGGAGCGCGTGAAGGTGTCGCGCTCGCCCCAGAGGCTGAGGATCTCGTGCTCAAGTGCGGGGAAGTCCACCTGCGCGGGGACGGCGAGGTAGCCGGGGGTGTCCATGGTGGGGTCTTCGGTCATCGGGTGGTCCTTCTCATCGTTCTTCGCTGAGCTGTGAAGGGACGAGCCGAAGCCCGCGGTACCACCCTCCTTGGACGCCGAGGCGCCCCTCTTGTTCATGCCGCGGCCGGTTCTACTGAGCGGGGTGACCCCGCCGTTCTTCCGGCAGCTCCGAGGTGATGGCCTCATCAATGCCGTGCGGACGGGTCCATTATGCCGCACTTCGCTAGGTTGGGCTCATGGCGATCTTCGACGTCCCCCTTCGCGAGCTGCGCCGGCGCGGCACCATCAAGTGGCGGCGCTGGGAGCCCGACGTGCTGCCCCTGTTCGTCGCCGAGATGGACGCCCACCTGGCGCCGCCCATCCGGGAAGCGCTGGAACGGGCGCTGGCCGACGGTGACACCGGCTACCCGGAGCTGCCTGCCTACCAGGAGGCATTCGCCGACTACGCCGATTGGCAGTGGGGCTGGCGGATCGACGTGGCGGACCAGAAGCTCGCCACGGACGTGGTCACCGGGATGCGCGAGGCGGTCCTCGCCTGCTCCGAGCCGGGCGACGCCGTCGTGATCAACTCGCCGATCTACCCACCGTTCCGGCACGTGGTGACCAGCACCGGGCGCCGGATCGCCGACGTGCCGCTGGTATCGGATCGGTTGGATCTGGACGGGCTGGAGGCAGCGTTCGCCGAGCAGCGGCCGAAGGTGTACCTGCTGTGCTCGCCACACAACCCCAACGGGACCATCCACACCGTCGACGAGCTGGCGAAGGTCGCGGAACTGGCTGAACGTTTCGGCGTCGTGGTGGTCTCCGACGAGATTCACGCCCCCTTGGCGGGGGAGGAGCACACCCCCTACCTGGCGGTGCCTGGAGCGGCCAACGCGCTGATCGTGACGTCGGCGTCGAAGTCCTGGAACCTGGCGGCGATCAAGGCCGCGCTCATCATCGGCGACCGCGGGCTGCTGAAGAAGCTCAACCCCATGACCCCCGACGGCGCCAGCTACTTCGGAGTGCTCGCACACTCCGCAGCGCTCAACGAGGCGCGTGACTGGGTGGCCGAGGCGGCTGCGGAGGTCGCGGCGAACAAGGAGTTCTTCGCCGACGAGCTGTCACTGCAGGTCCCTGAGCTCAGCTACACGCCCTCCGCAGGCACATACCTGGCGTGGCTGGACTGCGCGGCGCTGGGGCTCGACAGCCCTGGCAAGCACTTCCACGACGTGGGGCGTGTCCGGTTCAACCTCGGCCGCGAGTTCTCACCGGAGACGAAGCAGTTCGTCCGGGTGAACCTGGCCACCTCACGGGAGATCATCGCGGAAGCGGTGGAGCGCATGTCGTCCGCGCTGGCGGGCATGCGCGCGGATTCCGCTGCTGTGCGCGCCCGGCGTGCAGAGCCGATCATCGACGAGTGGGGCCTGGCCGACGCGCCCGGTCTGGACGACGCAACCCCCCTTCTGGGCGGGTACGCGGAGGTCCCGGGAAGCGAGCCCACCGTCGGCGTACCCACCTGGCACCAGACGGCGCCGATGCCGGCCGTGACCGACGCCGGACCCCCGACCGCGCCCATGACCGCCATCATCGATGCGGGGCCGCCGACTGCGCCGATGCCGGCCGTCACCCACGCCGGACCCCCGACGGCCCCCATGCCGCTCCCTCCTCTGGCTGGGGTGCACACCAACTCGGGTGACTTCATCAACGTGACCACCGCCGTCGTGATCGGCCGCGACCCCAAGCGGGCGGCCGGGTTCATCGATGCCGACCTGCTACGGGTGCCGAGCCCGCACCTGGACATTTCGCGCAACCATCTGGCGGTCGAGGTGGCAGGGGGCGGCGATATCCTCGTGCGAGACCTCCACGCGGTCAACGGCACTCTCGTGATCCCGCCCGACGGCACGCCGTTCACCCTGCGCGACGGCGCGTCCGCGCGGGTGGAGATGATGACGATCCTCGACATCGGCGAGGGTGTGTCGCTCCGGATCGAACCGCCCCGCGGCTGACCCACCCCCGTCGGTTGAGCCGGGCCAAGCCGCGAAGCGGCGCAGCCCGCGTCGACTTGGGTTGAGCCGGGCCAAGCCGCGCCTCCCGCTGGTTGAGCCGGGCCAAGCCGCGAAGCGGCACAGCCCGCGTCGACTTGGGTTGAGCCGGGCCAAGCCGCGAAGCGGCGCAACCCGCGTCGAAACCGACCCGCGCACGGTGCGCGAAGTCGGGACCCGACGCACGGGCGGCCGTTGTCACCGTCTGGCTCTGAGTGGCCGCAACGCTGTGGTCTGGGAATGAGGCCGCCCGCGCCTCGGCTCCCGTCTCCGCGCACTAGGTTGCCGGTGGCGTCGTCGCGTTCGGGCGCGACCCGGCAGGGCGGCCTCGGTTCGGGTCCGCCGGGGCGGGACGCCAGTTGGGTGATCGTCGGGTTGGGCACCGCTGCGCAGTGCCGCCCTGCCGTCCCCCACCCTGGCTGTCACCGCAATCGCCTGACCCAGCCGCGGCGCGCACTCCCCACGCTGGTTGAGCCGGGCCAAGCCGCGAAGCGGCGCAGCCCGCGTCGAAACCGACGACTGCGTCCATCAAGACTCATCCGACGAGACAGAACACCCATCCGACGAACACAGCAACACGACGAGACTGCAGCAAACCAACTTCAGCAACTGCAGCAAACCAACGTCGACGCAGCAGCGGGCGCTTCGCGCCGCGGCTGGCTCAACCAGCGGTGGGGAGTGGCCCGCCAGCGTCGTCGCATGTCGAGAGAGGGGGCTATACCGAGGTGCGGTGGAAGTTGAGGTGCGAGCGCGACGGCGTCGGCCCGCGCTGGCCCTGGTACCGCGACCCGTACTGCGACGACCCGTACGGATGCTCCGCGGGCGAGCTGAGCTGGAAGAAGCACAGCTGGCCGATCTTCATCCCAGGCCAGAGCTTCACCGGCAGCGTCGCCATGTTGGACAGCTCGAGGGTCACGTGGCCGGAGAAGCCCGGGTCGATGAAGCCCGCCGTCGAATGCGTGAGCAGGCCGAGGCGGCCCAGCGACGACTTCCCCTCCAACCGCGCCGCGACCGCCGGACCGAGCGTGACCCGCTCGTACGTCGACCCCAGCACGAACTCGCCGGGGTGCAGCACGAACGGCTCGTCCACCGGCGTCTCGATGAGGCGGGTGAGATCCGGCTGCTCCACCGACGGGTCGATCGACGGGTAGCGGTGGTTCTCGAACACCCGGAAGAACTTGTCGAGCCGCACGTCCACGCTGGACGGCTGGACCATGCTGGGATCCCAGGGGTCGAGGAGGATCCCCCCTGTGTGGACTTCTCCGAGGATGTCGCGGTCGCTCAGCAGCATGGGCAGAGCCTAACGCCCCGCACGCCCTCAGCGACATCAGGACCATGCAGGCACGGCTAGGCTGGGTGAGCCGCGGCGCGGGCCCCGGCGACCAGCCCGACGACGGGCGGCGAGGGGTGGCGGATGAGCGTCGGGCAGGGGGGCGGCGGCGGCATGGGCGGCGGTCGGATGCTCGGGCGCCTCGCGGCGGACCCGGCGATCAAGCAGCACAAATTGGACCGCGGCACCGCCCGTCGGGTGATTGCCTACGGCTCGCCCTTCAAGGGCCTCATCATCATCTTCCTCGTCACCGTGATCGCCAGCAGCGCGTTGTCGGTGGCGCCGCTGCTGCTGTTCCAGCGGATCATCGACGACGGCGTGCTCGCGGGCGATATCGAGGTCATCATCTGGCTGGCGGTCGCCGTCGCCGGTATGGCGGTGGGGTCGGCGCTGCTGCAGATCGTGGAGCGATGGTGCTCGGCCAGGATCGGCGAGGGGCTGATCTATTCGATGCGCACCCAGATCTTCGACCACATGCTCCGGATGCCCATCGCGTTCTTCAGCCGCTCGCACACGGGGAAGCTGGTGTCGCGGCTGCAGTCGGACGTCAACGGCGCCCAGCAGGCGTTCACCTCGACGCTGTCCACCGTCGTCAGCAACTCCATCACGCTGGTGCTGGTGCTGGCGTCAATGCTGGCGCTGTCCTGGCCACTGACCCTGGCGGCGCTGGTATTGCTGCCGATCTTCATGGTGCCGGCACGGATGGTGGGCACCAAGCTGGCGGGACTGTCGCGGCTGCGGATGACCCAGAACGCGGAGATGTCGGCCACCATGACCGAGCGGTTCACCGTCTCCGGGGCGCTGCTCGTCAAGCTCTTCGGGGACCTGGACACCGAGCATCGGATCTTCGCCAAGCAGTCCAAGGACGTGGCGGACTCGGGTGTGAAGATCGCGATGATCTCGCGGGTGTTCATGACGACGATGGGGCTCGTCGGGGCGCTGGCGACGGCGCTGTTCTACGGGTTCGGCGGGGTCGCGGCGGCACAGGACGAGTTGACCGTCGGGACGCTCACGGCGCTGGTGGCACTCCTCGCCCGGCTGTACGGGCCGCTGATGCAGCTGTCCAACCTGCGGGTGGACATCATGAGCGCGCTGGTCAGCTTCGAGAGGGTCTTCGAGGTCCTGGACCTCGAACCCCTGATCGTCGACGCCCCAGATGCCAAGCCCGTCTCCGGTCCTCCTTCGGTGGCGTTCCGCGACGTATGGTTCACGTATCCGGACGCGGCGACGGTGTCGCTTGAGTCGTTGGAGCCGACGGCCGCCGCCGGGGAGTCGGCCAACCAGCCGGTGCTCAAGGGGGTGTCGTTCGAAGCTGAGCCGGGGCAGACCGTGGCGCTGGTGGGGCCGTCGGGGGCGGGGAAGACCACCATCACCCACCTGCTCGCGCGGCTGTATGACGTTGATTCCGGGAGGGTCGAGATCGCGGGGGAGGACGTGCGACGGCTGGCCCTTGCCTCGCTGCAGGATGAGATCGGCTACGTCACCCAGGACGCGCACCTGTTCCACGACACGATCGAGGCAAACCTCCGCTACGCCCGCCCGTCAGCAACGGCCGAGGAACTGTGGGCGGCGCTGGAGGCGGCGCAGATCGCGGGACTGGTGCGGCGGCTGCCCGACGGGCTGGGCACAGTCGTGGGCGAGCGCGGCTACCGGCTGAGCGGCGGGGAGCGGCAGCGGTTCGCGATCGCCCGGCTGCTCCTGAAGGCCCCGCCGATCCTGGTCCTCGACGAGGCGACGGCGCACCTGGACTCGGAGTCGGAGACGTTGGTACAGCGGGCGCTCGACACCGCCCGGGCCGGCCGCACCGCGATCGTCATCGCCCACCGGTTATCGACGGTGCGGCACGCGGACCAGATCCTCGTCGTGGAGGACGGCCGGGTCGTCGAGCGGGGAACCCACGCTGAGCTGCTGTCCGCGGGCGGGTCGTACGCCACGCTGTACGCCACCCAGTTCAGCGACTGAGGGCGCGACGGCGATCCGACCGGCTGACCGAAACGGCTGCCGGTGCCGGGAGCCGTGAGTCGAGACCCGGGCGGCCGCTGGTCCATGATCCGTTCGCACCCGCAGGTCTGCTTGGGTCGGGTCGTGAGGCCGCCCGGGCCTCGATTCCCGCCTCCCCGCACTCGTTCTGCGCGTGGCGTCGTCGGGTCCGGGTGCGGCCCGTCAGGGCGGCCCTGGCAACAGTCCGCCGAGGCGGGAGGCCAGCCGGGTGATCCCAAGGTTGGGCATCCCGACGCGGAGCCGCCCTGCCGTTCCCCACCCTCGAGGATTCGTTTCGATTCCCCATGCTCGTTTCAGCGACTGACGCCCTGGACCCAGCGAGCAAGGGGGACGGAGGCGGGGCGGCACTGCGCAGCGGTGCCCATCCTGAGGATCACCCAGCTCGCATCCCGCTCAGGTAGGCCCGGCCACAGCGCCGCCCCGACTACCGTCCTCCGGACCCGACCACGCCACAGGGCACATCAGCGGGGAGCCGGGAACCGAGGCGCGGGCGGCCCTCAATCTGCCCAGCCACAGCAATGCCACGGACGAAGATCCGACCCGCCACCAGGGGGCCGCCCGCGCGTCGGCTCCCGGATCCCCGCACAACCCGCTCTAGTGCGGAGTAGTCACGCGACCAGGGTCAGTAGGCGGAGCCCATGCCGACGTGCTTCGAGGTGGCGACGCCGTCGGCTCCGTCGAGCACCGCCCGCGACCCCGACAGTCCCAGCCGCGTCGCCCCCGCCTCGACCATCGCATTGGCCGTCGCGTAGTCGCGGATCCCGCCACTGGCCTTGACGCCCAGGCGCTCGCCCACCGTCGCCGCCATCAACTTCACCGCGTGCACCGACGCCCCGCCCGCCGGGTGGAACCCGGTGGAGGTCTTCACGTAGTCCGCGCCCGCCGCCTCGGCGGCCTTGCACGCCGCGACGATCTCGTCGTCGGTCAGCGCAGCGGACTCGATGATCACCTTCAGCAGCCCGGTGGTCGCCTCGCGCGCGGCGCGGATCTCCGCCTCGACGGCGTCAGCCCGGCCCTCCTTGAGGAGGCCGATGTTGATCACCATGTCGATCTCATCGGCGCCCAGCTGCGACGACTCCGCCGCCTCAGCAGCCTTCGTCGCAGCGGTGTGATTGCCCGAGGGGAACCCGCACACTGTGGCCACCTTCACGTCGCCCAGATCCTCTGTGATGGGCAGCATCGACGGAGACACGCATACCGAGTACAGGCCCAGCTCCCGCGCCTCCGCGACGAGCGCGGAGACCTGGGCGCGGGTGGCGTCGGTCTTCAGCAGGGTGTGGTCCACCATCTGGGCGAGCGCAGAGCGCGTGATCTCCATGGATTGTCCTTCTCTTCCTGCTGGCCCGACGGTGGGCTGTTTCAACGGCCACGAGACTACGTGGATGCGGGGCGTTCCTGGTGTTTCGGAGCGGGCTACAGCCTTGGACGGCCCGATGAGCGGGACCGACGCCGCTGGGCGCATTTTCAGTGTGGCCCCAGGGACGGTCTACCGTCCCAGAATCCCCACTGGAAAAGCCCCTCCCCCGGGGAGGTGGTCACCGGGCCGGATTCGGAGTGTGGGCCTGCGCGAGCGGCAGCGTCACCGTGAAGCACGTCCGTCCCGGCCGCGACTCCACAGAGGCCGTCCCGCCGAATCCCTCGACGACCGCGCGCACGATCGCCAGCCCCAGCCCGGTGGACTGCGCCGCCGAGTGGGCCCTCGCATCGTCGGCCCGCACGAACCGCTCGAACACCTGCGGCAGCGCCTCTTCAGGGATCCCCGGCCCGTCGTCGATCACGTGGATCACCGCGACACCCGCGCCCGCCGCGTGCCCACCGAACGGTGCCCCCGGCAGCGCGGACACGGCGGTGGTCACCGTCGTGCCGGGCGGGGTGTGGGTGCGGGCGTTGGACAGCAGGTTCACCATCACCTGGTGCAACTGGTCGGCGTCCGCCAGCACCTCGACGCCCTGCTCCGGCAGGTCCAGCATCCAGCGGTGGTCGCGGCTGACGGCCTGCGCGTCGCTGACAGCGTTGAGCACCACCTCGACGGCGTCCACAGGCCTCAGCTCCACGGATGCGTCCGCGTCCAGCCGGGCCAGTAGCAGCAGGTCGTTGACCAGCTTCGTCATCCGCTCCGATTCGGCCCCGATCCGGTTCAGCGCGTGCGGGGTCCCCTCCGGTGAACGCTGCCCCAGCTCCGCGTATCCGCGGATCGCCGCCAGGGGATTGCGTAGCTCGTGCGACGCATCTGCCACGAACCGCCGAAGCTTCGCCTCCGAGCTCTCGCGCGCCAGCAGCGCCCCCTCGACGCGCCCCAGCATCTGGTTGAACGCCGTCGACAGCCGCGTCACTTCGTTGTTCTCGGGCAGCGGCCCGGTCTCGACCCGTGGCACAGCCACCGAGCCGCGCTCCAGCTCCAGCCGGCTCACCTCGTCGGCTGTGTCCGTCAGCGCCACCAGCGGCTGGGTGGCGCTCACCAGCACCGCGCGCGTCACCGCAGCGGTGGCCGAGATCGCCACGAGGCTCACAGCTGCCGCCAACAGCGACAACCACAGCACCGTCCGCTGAATGTCCGCCACCGGTAGGCCGACCACCACCGTCCCGATCGGCGTGGCGCGCGCCTGAACCCGGTAGTCGCCGAGCCCGGGGACGCTGACGGTGTGCTTGTTGTTGTCGACCGGGACCGCGAGCAGCGCCTCCCACGCCGCCACCGTCATCGACGAGCTGGTGGATCCGTCGCCGACGACCCCGCCGAGGGCCGTGCCGTTGGTGAGCTCCGCCGCGATCACGGTGCCCACCCTCATGCCGGGGGTCTCCAGGCCGGGTGGGCCGTCGTAGGGTCCGTCGCTGCGGCTCTGACGCACCTGCGCCGCGTCGAGTTCCGCGTCGAGCTGGTTGTACAGGATGGTGCGCAGCGCCAGCACCGTGGTGAGCGCCACGAGGATGCCCATCACCGCGACCGTCAACACCAGCCGCGGCTGCAGCTGCCCCGCCAGCGACCCCCGCTGCTGCTCCCGTGTCATGCGCCCGCCGGGCGAAGCACGTAGCCGGCCCCGCGCATGGTGTGGATCATGGGCTCGCGGTCCGCGTCGATCTTCTTGCGCAGGTAGGAGATGTACAACTCGACGACGTTGGCCTGGCCGCCGAAGTCGTAGTTCCAGACGCGGTCCAGGATCTGCGCCTTCGACAGCACGCGCCTGGGGTTGCGCATGAGGAAGCGCAGCAGCTCGAACTCGGTGGCGGTCAGCTTGATCTGCGCCCCGGCCCGGGTCACCTCGTGGGAATCCTCGTCCAGCACCAGGTCGCCGACCACGAGCTGCGTGTCGAGCCGCACGCTGGTGGCGCCGCTGCGCCGCAGCAGGCCACGGAGCCGGGCGATGACCTCCTCCAGCGAGAACGGCTTGGTGACGTAGTCGTCGCCGCCGGCGGTGAGCCCGGCGACCCGATCCGACACCCCGTCGCGGGCGGTCAGGAAGATCACCGGCACGTCGGGTTGCTCGGCGCGGATGCGGCGCATCACCTCGAGGCCGTCGAAGTCCGGCAGCATCATGTCCAGCACCAGCGCGTCCGGCTGGGCCTCCCTCGCCACGCGCACCGCGTCGCTGCCGGTGGAGGCCGTGTACACGTCCCACCCCTCGTAGCGCATGGCCATCGACAGCAACTCGATCAGGCTGGGCTCGTCGTCGACGGTGAGAATGCGGATCGCGGTGCCGTCGGGGCGCGTGAGGGGATCGGTGATTGCCATGGCACTACTGTGGCACCCCACCTGGGGCCCCAGCTATGGGTTACCTGTGAGAAGTCTGTGTGCCAGGCGCCTCGTCGATGAGGCTGTCTGTCTCGTCCCTGGGGCGCACGAACAGGGCGTCCAGCCCTGCGCGTCCGGAGCCGTAGACGAGGAAGAGCAGGCCGAGCGCGGCCTGGATGGCGTTGTACTCCCAGCCGCCCAGGTGCAGGTAGAACGGGCCGTTGGCGTTCGTGGTGAGGATGATGGCCACGTTGAGCACCACGATGCCCAAACCCACCAGTGGCGTTGCGAGCCCGAACGCCAGCAGCACTCCACCGATGAGCTCGAACGCGATGGTGGTCACCACCAGCCCAGTCCCGTAGGGGAGCCCGGCTGCTTCGAGGAGGGCCACCTGGGCGTCGATGCCCGTCTCCTGCCAGCGGTGCCACCCGTGCGCCACCAGCGTGACGCCTGCGACGATGCGCGCTATCAGCAGCGCGATGTCGCGCACCACCCGCAGAAATGCCTTCATGTTCAGCCCCCAGGCTTCAGTTCGTCCTTCTTACCTCTGATCAGCCTGCCAGAACTTCTCGATCCCAGGTGCTCCAACGCCAGGCGTCCCACCATTTGCTGATTGGTGACGACGCGCTGCGACCGCCCGTTGGTGAGGAACGTCAACGCCCAGCTCAGCAGCGTGGTGACGCGCTGCTTGAACCCGGCGATGTAGAGCAGGTGCAGGAACAGCCAGGCCACCCAGGCCACGAAACCGGTGAGCTTGATGGAGCCGATCGTCGCCACCGCCGCGAACTTGGAGATGGTGGCCATGGAGCCCTTGTCCTTGTAGGTGAAGGCTCCCGGATCCCCCGCGTGCTCGATGCGCGAGCGGATCTTGGCCGCGGCGTGCCTCGCGCCCTGGATCGCCCCCTGGGCCACGCCCGGCACGCCCGGCACGGACATCAGGTCACCCACCACGAACACCTCCGGGTGCCCGGGCAGCGACAGATCCTCGGCCACCACCACACGCCCGGCGCGGTCCAGCTCGGCGCCCGACTGGTCCGCCAGCGTGCGGCCCAGCTCGTTGCCCTGGACTCCGGCAGCCCACACCTTGGCGAACGACTCGATGCGCTCCTGCGTGCCGTCCTGGTACTTGATGGTGAGGCCGTTCTCGTCGACGCCCGTGACGAGCGCGTTCAGCTTGACCTCAACCCCCAGCCGCTCCAGCGTCTTCTGCGCCTTGGCGCCCAGCTCCGGGCCGAACGGCGGCAACACCTGCGCGGCGCCGTCGATGAGGAGGACGCGCGCCGTGCTCGGGTCGATGGTGCGGAACTCGTCGCGCAGCGTCGAGGTGGCCAGCTCGCGGATCTGCCCGGCCATCTCGACGCCGGTGGGGCCGGCGCCGACGACGGCGAAGGTCAGCATCCGCCGTCGCTCCTCCTCGTCCCGGGTGAACTCGGCGATCTCGAAGGAGCTGAAGATGCGCGCGCGTAGCTCGAGGGCGTCGTCGATGGACTTCATGCCCGGCGCGAAGGTGGCGAACTGGTCGTTCCCGAAGTAGGACTGGCCGGCGCCGGCGGCGACGATGAGGGAGTCGTAGGGGGTCTCGCTGAACTGGTCGTGGAAGCGCCACTTGACCACGCGGTTGGTCAGGTCGATGTCCTCGACCAAGCCCAGGAGCACCTGGGCGTTGGACTGCCTCCGCAGGATCTCGCGGGTGGCGGGCGCGATCTCGCCCTCGGACAGCACCCCGGTGGCCACCTGGTAGAGCAGCGGCTGGAAGAGGTGGTGGGTGGTCTTCGCGATGAGCGTGACGTCGACGTCCGCCCGCTTCAGCGCCTTGGCCGCGAACAGCCCGCCGAATCCGGAGCCGATGATGACTACGCGATGCCTGCTCATGCTGCCGCCTCGGGGTCTTGGGGGAGGGTGCCGGCCGTGTCGTTCATTCAGAAAGGGTAACCGCCCGCAGGCGGGGCACCGCACTGTCGCGGATCGCGGCCGGGGTAGGCTGAACCGTCCTGGACCGAGGAGGAGGGCCCCCGCGTGACGTTGGCCGCCTGGCTCAGACCCACACCACACGGCCGGCCAGTGCACCCGTGGTGGTGGATCACGGCGGGCCTGCTGGCGGTGTTGATCCTTGTCGGGGCCCAATTCGCTGATGCGCCCGGATTGTTGGAGCGCGGCGACAGCTGGTGGCGGCCCCTGGTGTCCCTGCCCGCGCTGAGCGTCCTCGTGCTGGCCTGGTGGCAGCTTGGCCCCTTGTGGCGGCATCCCCTGGTGGCGGCGGCCATCTGGTCCGCGCCCATGATGTTCGCCCTGCCCATGTATTCCCGCGACGCGTACGCCTACGCCGCGCAGGGCTGGATGGTGGCGCGCGGTCTGGACCCCTACACCACCCCCCTGGGGGAGGCCGGCCTGCCCGGGCTGCTGGTGGGCGTTCACTGGCATAAGACCACCGCCGTGTACCCGGCGCTGTCGCTGGAGCTGTTCGGGATGATCGCGCGGCTGACCGGCAGCGACCTCTTCTGGACGACGGTGGCGCTCAGGGTGCCCAACGTGCTGGCCCTCATCGGCCTCGCCTGGGTGGTGCGACGGCTGGCAAGGCGGTTCGGCGTCGACGAGGGCCTCGCGCTGTGGGCGGGCGTGCTCAACCCGATCATGCTCGTGCAGTGGATCGGCGGGGTGCACAACGACGCAGTCATGGTCACCCTCGCCGTCGCCGCCGTCCTGGCCGTCACGGACCTGGGGTGGCGCGGGTGGCGAGGAGTCCTCGTCGCCGGTGTGCTGCTGGGGCTCGCCATGGGCGTGAAACAGACGGCGGCGCTGTACGGGCTCGGGGTGGTCGCCGTCGGGTGGGCGGCCCGCTTCCCGCACGGGCTTGCGCCCCCGACTCGCGACGGCGCAGCCCCAGCCCCAAGCCCGACGGCGGGCTGGTGGAGGCTCGCCGTGGTCGCGGCGGTGCCCGGCGCCGTGACGATCGCGGTGTTCGCGCTGGTGTCGCTGCGGTTCGGATTCGGCTGGGGCAACCCCACCGCCGGCAACCCGATCGGGGCCATGAGCAACGCCCCCCTGTCCTGGCTGGCCGAGGCGCTGCGCTACCCGCTGCCGGACGACGTGGTCAACCCGGCCGTCACCACCGTGTCGACGGTGCTGCTGCTGGCGGCCTTCGTCGCGTTGTGGGTCAGGATCGGCCCCCGCGGCGACGACCCCAGGCGCCCCTGGGCGTTCATGCTGGCCGTCTTGGCGGCCTTCTGCGTGCTCGGGCCCGCGCTGCAGCCCTGGTATCTGACCATGCTGCTGCCGCTCTACGTGTTCTGGCTCGCGGGTCCACGCTGGGACCGGGCGTGGCTGGTGGTGGTGGTCGGGTTCACCCTGCTGCCGGCGTTGCAGACGCTGGTGGCGCCGCTCATCGCCATGCCTCTGCTCGCGGTGCCGCTGTGGTGGCTGTGGAGCGAGATGTCGCGGCGGGGCGTCTCCCCGCTGCCCCCGCGGTCCTCGCTTCGTTGACCCGGACGGAGACCACGGGGGGATGGCGGCAGCGGCCATCCGCACTACCGTCGTGTCCTATGTCAGAGATCTCCTGGCCCGACGGCGGCACTGAGTGGGCCGTCGAGGCCACCGGCCTGGTGAAGCGCTACGGCAGGCACCCGGTCCTCGCCGGGCTGGACCTTCACGTGCCCCGCGGCGGCGTCCACGGACTGCTCGGCCCCAACGGGTCCGGCAAGACCACCTCTCTCCGCATCCTGCTCGGCCTCGTCAGGGCGCAGGCGGGCACCGTCACGCTCCTCGGGCACGACGTGCCCCGAGACCTGCCCGCGGTGATCGGACGGGTGGGCGCCATCGTCGAATCGCCGAAGTTCGCGCCGCGGATGAGCGGGCGGCACAACCTCGACGTGCTGGCGGACTCCATCGGCGTCAGCCGCCGACGGGTCACCGAGGTGCTGCTCGAGGTGGGCCTGGCGGCGGACGCGGAGCTGGATTTCACCACCTACTCCCTCGGCATGAAGCAGCGGCTCGCCATCGCAGCCACCCTCCTCAAGCGCCCCGAGCTGCTCATCTTCGACGAGCCCACCAACGGGCTGGACCCCGTCGGCATCCGCGACATCCGTGCCACCATGCGCGACCTCGCCGACGCCGGCATCACAGTGCTGGTGGCCTCGCACATCCTCTCCGAGATCGAACAGATCGCGGATTCGGTGTCGATCATCGCGCAGGGCCGGGTGGTGGCGGAGGGGCCGATGGACCAGTTCCTCGCCGGCGCGGCGCCGCACGTCCGGCTCGGCATCGACCGCCCCGTCGAGGCTGCCGAGGTGCTGCGGCGCGGCGGGTGGCGGGTGGAGCCCGCCGAGGGCGGTCTGCGGGTGCTCGGCCGCGACGATGCTGCGCCGGACCCTGCCGAGATCGCCCGCCAACTCGGCCGCGCGGACCTCTGGCCCGATCACCTCTCGCTGGATCGGCAGAGCCTCGAACGGGTCTTCCTGGATCTCACCTCCGGCGCGGATCTCGTCGGCTCCCAGAGCCGTCGTCGGGAGGTCGCATGAACCTGCTGAGAGCCGAACTGTCGCGGCTGCGCTACAGGCGCCGCACCAGGTGGAGCCTGGTCGGGGTCCTGCTGATGAGCCTCATGGTGCCGGTGCTGTGGATGGAGGGCGCGCGTCCCCTGACCGGCGCGGACCACGACGAGGCGGCGGAGATCTTCGCCACCATCCCGGCCGAGCAGTGCCCGGACTGCAGGGTCTCCGACTACCTGCGCACCCCGTGGACGTTCAGCGACGTCGTCAACTCCGGCCTCATGCCGTACGCGATGATGATGGGCGCTCTCGCGCTGCTGATCGTGATGCTGTCGGTGAGCTCCGATCTGCGGTCCGGGGCCATCGGAACCCAGCTCACCTTCACGCCCCGTCGATCGGTTCTGGTCGTGGCCCGTGCCGCGGTCGCCGGACTGCTTGGCGCCGCCCTGATGGCCACAGCGATGGTCACCAGCACCGTGGTGTCGGCGGTCTGGTTCGTGGCGATGCATGGATACGCTGCCCTCGACGCCACCACCAGCCTGCTCGCGCTGGTGCTGTCCGCCGGCTTCTACGGGGCCATCCTGGGCGTCCTGGGGGCACTGCTCACGGTGCTCCTCGGCGGAGCCTCGGGTGCCGGAGTGCTGGTGGTCGGCGTCTTCGTGGCCGACATCTTGGCGCAGCTGATCCTGTCCGAAACCAAGGCCGCGGCCTGGCTGCCCCATCTGCTCCCCACCCAGCAGGGCATAGCGCTGCTGGACGGTGTCGTCCTCGGACACGGCGCACACGGGCAGCGGCTGTACGAGATCGGTCGCGGCGAGGCGGTGGTCTACCACCTCGTCGTCACCGCGGTGGCAGCGGCCGTCACCCTTCCGGTCTTCGAACGCCGCGACATCAAGAACTAGCGAAGACCAGCGGCTCGGTAGCATGGCGCCCATGCGTTACGTCTCCACCCGCGACACTGCAGGCCTGCCCGGCAAGCGGTTCAGCGACATCCTGCTCGAGGGCCTGGCCGCCGACGGGGGGCTGTACCTGCCGGAGAGCTACCCGACGGTGTCGCGGGACACCCTGGCCCAGTGGCGCACGCTGCTGGCCGAGAGAGGCTATGCAGCGCTGGCGTTCGAGATCGTGCGGCTCTTCGTCGACGACATCCCGGAGGCCGATCTTCGCGGCATCGTCGAGCGGGCCTACGAGCCGGCGAAGTTCCTTGACCCCGCCGTCGTGCCGGTCACCCGGCTGAGCGACGGGCTGTGGCTGGCCCACCTCAGCAACGGGCCGTCGGTGGCGTTCAAGGACATGGCCATGCAGCTGCTGGGAGAGCTGTTCGCCTACGAGCTGGAGCGTCGCGGCGAGACCATCACCATCCTCGGCGCCACCAGCGGTGACACCGGCTCCTCGGCGGAGTACGCCCTCCTCGGGAAGCCGCGGGTGCAGGTGTTCATGCTGTCCCCGCGTGGTCGGATGACGCCGTTCCAGCAGGCGCAGATGTTCTCCATCGACGACCCCGCAATCGTCAACATCGCCGTCGACGGCGTCTTCGACGACTGCCAGGACCTGGTCAAGGAGCTCAACAACGACGCCGCCTTCAAGGCCCGCCACCGGCTCGGCGCCGTCAACTCCATCAACTGGGCCCGCCTGATGGCGCAGGTGGTCTACTACTTCGCGGCCTGGCTGCAGCTCCCAGGGGACGAGCCGATCAGTTTCGCGGTGCCGTCGGGCAACTTCGGCAACATCGCGGCCGGGCACATCGCCCGCGAGATGGGCCTGCCCATTCACCGGCTCATCCTGGCCACCAACGAGAACAACGTGCTGGAGGAGTTCTTCCGCACCGGGCGGTACCGGGTGCGTGGGTCCGCGGAGACGCTGGCCACGTCGTCGCCGTCGATGGACATTTCGAAGGCCTCCAACTTCGAGCGCTTCGTGTTCGATCTGCTCGGCCGCGACGCCGCCCGCCTGCGCGCCCTGTTCGTCGACGATCTGGCCGACGGCGCGTTCGACCTGTCTGCCGCGCCCCAGTTCCTGGGCCAGCTGGGGCGATACGGGTTCGTGGCGGGCACCTCGACGCACGAGGACCGGCTGGCCGAGATCAGGCGGGTGTACGCCGCCGACAAGGTGATGATCGACCCGCACACCGCCGACGCGGTCCACGTGGCCGGCGGATCGGGCGTCGAGGGCAGGATCGTGGTGCTGGAGACGGCGCTGCCGGTGAAGTTCGCCGACACCATCGTCGAGGCCACCGGGATGGTGCCGCCGCGGCCGCCGCGGTTCGAGGGGATCGAGGATCTGCCCCGCCACGTGGTCGACCTCCCGTGCAGCCCGGATGCGCTCCGGGCGCTGATCGAGGAGAGGTCGGTTTCGCGCTAGGGGTTTGAGCCGGGCCTTCCTAGGGTAAGAGTTGGCCATGGACGCCTACGAGTTCGTTGGAGACTGGTCGGGGCAGCTCATCGCCACCTCGATCCACGCCGGCCATGACCTGCGCCCCGAGATCGCCGAGCTGTCGATCCTCAGCGAGGAAGACAGGTTGCGCGAGGAGGACCCGTTCACGGACCGGATCGCGTCGCGCGCCCCGGCACGGGTCCGGGTCAACCGCTCCCGCTTCGAGACCGACCTCAACCGCGTGCGCGACAAGACCGTCTACCGCCGCCCCGAGGACGCGTGGGGCCTGCACATGTGGTCGCTCGATCCGCTGCCCGACGATGTGGTGGCCAGATCGCTGGAGGTCTACGACGGCTTCTTCGAGGCGCTGGGGGAGCGGCTCGACGAGGTGGCCGCGCGCGGGCCGTTCGTGCTCTACGACGTCCACTCCTACAACCATCGACGCCACGGCGAGGACGCCGACGCCGAGCCCTGGGAGGAGAACCCCGAGGTCAACCTCGGCACCGGCAGCGTGGACCTGGACCGCTTCTCTCCTGTGGTGGAGGCGTTCCGCGGCTCGATGCAGGCGCAGGGCTTCGACATCCGGGAGAACGTGAAGTTCAAGGGCCAGAACCTGGCCTGGTGGGTCCACGAGCGCTACCCGGGGGTGGGGTGTGTGCTGGCGATCGAGTTCAAGAAGACGTTCATGGACGAGTGGACCGGAGAGCCCGACCAAGCGCGGATCGAGTTCCTCGCCGAGGCCCTCGGGCGCACCATGGAGCCCGTTCTGCAGGCGCTGCCCGATGCCTGAGGCCAGCCCCTTGGCGGTGATCGACCGCGCCATCGACCACCAGCTGTCCCAGCTCGGGCAGAGCTTCCGGTTCGTGCTGGACGTCACCCCCGTCGACGCCGACGACGTGAAGGACGCGTTCCTGGCCGGCGACCTCGACGAGCCGTCGTTCACCTACCGGGAGCTGGAGACGGACCCCGAGGTGCTGCAGAACGTGCTGGAGCGGATCGACGTCGGAGCCGTCCGGGACGGGAGTGTCGCGGCGTTGCTGGGCGGGAAGAAGCGCGAGCTGGGCCTGCAGCTCGCCATGCTGCGCGCCCGGGACTCGGCCGACTTCCGCCAGCTGAGCGTCGAACTCTACGGCGGGGTGCACCCCGACCTGCTCTCCGCCGCCGAGTCCGTGCTGGCCCGCGTCGAGCCACAGTCCTGGGGCGGGGACCGGCTCACACCCGAGGAGTTCCTTGACCTGGCCCGCGAGGAGATCGACTACTACCGCTCCCTGGAGCCCGACGTCGATATCCACGCCGAGATCCGCCCGGACTCCACCGGCGTCATGGTGTCGGGCAACCTGCTGCTCATCGGGCCTGAGTCGTCGGTGGCGGCCGAACGCGCCACGGCCCTCATCCAGCACGAGGTGGGCACGCACCTGGTCACGCAGGTCAACGGGTCCCACCAGCCGCTCCAGGTGCTGGGCACCGGGCTCGCGGGCTACGACGAGACACAGGAGGGCCTGGCGGTGCTGGCGGAGGTGGCCTGCGGAGAGCTGACGGCGTCGAGGATGCGGCAGCTCGCCGGCCGCGTCGTAACCGTGCACCGGATGCTGGGCGGCTCCTCGTTCCGCGAATGCTGGGCGGGCCTCGTCGATATCGGGTTCCACCCCGCCGGCGCCTTCACCACCGTCATGCGGGTGTTCCGCTCGGGGGGCCTCACCAAGGACGCCATCTACCTGCGCGGACTGCTGGACCTGCTGGCCCACCTGCGCCGGGGGGGCTCGCTCGATGCGTTGTTCCTCGGCAAGTTCTCGCTCGTGGACCTGCCGCTGGTCGACGAGCTGGCCGCCCGCGGCGTCCTACACCCTCCCGTGCTCCTGCCCCGCTGGTTCGACGACCCGGCCGGGCGAGGCCGCCTCGAGGCAGCCTCCCATGTCACAGACCCCACCGCCCTCATCCAAGGAGTTGCCCCATGAAGATCGGATTCGTCGTCAACGACGTCATGACCGAGAAGCCCACCTACACCACCACCCGCCTCGCCATGCACGCGGCCAACCTCGGCCACGAGGCGTGGCTGATCGGCATGGGCAACTTCGCCTACGAGCCGGACGGCTCGCTCAGCGCCCGCGCCCGGGGCGGCGACGGCAAGAACTACCGATCGTTGGAGCGGTACCTGGAGGACGTTCAGCGCCCCGACGTCGAGGAGCGGCTCAAGCTCTCCGAGTTCGACGTCGTGATGCTGCGCAGCGATCCCGCCGACGACGCGCAGGGCGCCGCCTGGGCCAACAACGCCGGCGTCGCCTTCGGCCAGCTGATCGCGTCCACTGGGGTGCTGGTGGTCAACGACCCAGGTTCACTGGCCAACGCCCTGTCCAAGGCCTACTTCCAGCACTTCCCGGAGGTGGTCCGGCCCCGGACCCTGATCTCGCGCGACGACGCGCAGATCACCGCGTTCGTCAAGGAGTTGGGCGGCAAGGCGGTCCTGAAGCCGCTCCAAGGCTCCGGCGGCAGCGGGGTCTTCCTCGTCAACACCGACGAGTCGCCCAACCTGAACCAGATCATCGAGGCCATTGCCCGAGACGGGTACGTGGTGACCCAGGAGTATCTCGAGGAGGCCAAGAACGGCGATGTTCGCATGTTCGTGATGAACGGCAAGCCGCTGATGGTCAACGGGAAGTACGCGGCTTTCCGCCGGAAGTCCGGCGGCTCGGACATGCGCTCCAACATGTCCGCCGGCGGCAAGGCGCTGTCTGTGAAGGTGACCGACGAGATGCTCGCCATGGTGGACGTGGTGCGCCCCAAGCTCGTCGCCGACGGCATGTTCCTCGTCGGCCTGGACATCGTGGGCGACAAGCTCATGGAGGTCAACGTCTTCA
The DNA here is from genome assembly GCF_014164775.1 of Tessaracoccus sp. MC1679. GTDB lineage: Bacteria > Actinomycetota > Actinomycetes > Propionibacteriales > Propionibacteriaceae > Arachnia. The sequence continues at coordinate 387,321 of NZ_JACJGB010000001.1, read as the reverse complement.
GCCCCGGCGGCCTCGGCAGCTGCCAGGCCCTGTACGAGGAGAACTTCGCCATCCCGATCATCCAGGATCTGGAGCGCAAGCTCGACATCCGGCGTCACCACTCGGGCCTGACCAACGTCAACCTCGCCACGCTCTAGTGTCCTGCGCCAGAAGGGCTCCCGGCACCCTCCAGGGGCTGCGATCGGAGAAACTCAACCAACCGTGACGATCTCGATCCAGTTGGCGCCGAGGCCCACGTCGTGCCGGGCAATCTCCGTCAGCGCGCCGTCGGCGTCCGGCCGGTAGAGCGCGACCACCCGGTCGATCTCGGAGGCGACGAGCAGGCTGTCATCGGGGAGCACGACGAAGTGCCGCGGCTGCGCCACCACGTCGGAGTGCGCGGTCGCGGCGCCCAGCGTGCCGTCCGCCGCGACATCAACGGCCGTGATCGTGCCGCGCGTGCGCTCGGCGCTGAAGAGGCGCCGCCCATCGGTGCTGAGCCGCAGGTCAGAGCACCAGATGAGGTCCTCCTCGCGGGGCTTGGCGCCGAAGCGGCTGTGCGACAGGCCGCGATCCGTGGGGATGTTGGTCACGACCTCCGCCGCCGTCAGCACGCCGGTGGACGGGTCGCGGTCGTAGCGCAGCGCCTCCCCTGAGTACTCGGTGTTGACGTACAGCGACGTCTGCGCGGCGTCGAAGATCAGGTGCCTGGGGCCGGAGCCCTCGGGGGCGGTCGCCGTCGGGGGATCCAGCGGTGTGAGCGCACCGTCGTCGCCGACGGCGAACTGCGCCACCAGGTCCTCCCGCAGGGAGACGAAGTACGCGAACCTGTCGTCAGCGCTCAGCTGCACGCTGTGCATGTTCTGCCGGGGGATGGGCTCCCCGACGGGGGCGAGAGAGCCGTCCTCGGCAACGCGCCACGCCTCGCCGAGATGGTCGTGGTAGGAGGCGCTGAACAGGAGTCCGCCGTCGGAGGAGAGCGTCAGGTAGACCGAAGCCCCATGGGCGGGGTAGCTGCCCAACGTGGTGAGCGACCCGGAGGGATCCAGCCGGAGGACGGTGACGCCCCTGGGCTCGCTGGTTCCGGCATACACCAGACCGCGGGCGCGGTCCACAGCCAGCGGCAGCCCGGGTGCCACGATCGTGGTGGCCACCTGGGTGAGGGTACCGTCGGCCAGCCGCAGCGTGGAGATGGTGCCGTCCTTGGAGTTCGCGACGAGGGCGAGGAGAGATTCCATGCCGCCAGCCTAGCTTTGGGGCACGGCTCGGTGGCTCTGGTTGGGGAGTGCGGTAGGTGTTCCTCCAGGCAGGGCCTCGGGACCCTGGGGGGCCCAAACTCCGTCATGGAGGAACACCTACCGCGGGTCCCCAGACGGCCTCATCCGTGGCACGGCCCGAGGTGGGACCGGCAGACGGTGGATACACCGTCTCGATCATGAGCGGCCGCGACATCGTGCTCGAATCTGGCACCCGTGACTGGGGCAACCTGGCCTTCTGGGGCGGTAACAACATCGATCTGACCCAGGCGATGGGCCCCGGCCGGATCGTCACGCTGACCCTGCACGCCATCATGGGCGGCAACAACGTGTTCGTCCCCGAGGGGGTGCGCGTGATCGACCAGTCGGTGGCGATCATGGCGGGCAACGACATCAAGCGCCGCGCCCAGGGCGACGGCTCCAACGGCACCCTGGTGCTCAAGGGCTTCCTCTGGTGGGGCGGCAACGATGTCAAGCTTGCCGAGTAGCTGACTCCGCGCAACACGCGAAACGACATCCAGACGGCCGAGAACCCTCGATTGGGGCCCTCCGGTCGCGTTTGGATGTCGTTTGGCGTCATTCCCCTCGGATTGCAAGAAATTTACAATTTGCTGAAATGTGTGCAACGTCTTTACACGGTCCGACCTCGCCAGTACTGTTCCTCGCAACCGAACACCTCTCCGCGCTGACGCGAGGAGGACGACGAGGGAGTCATCGAGGATGAATCGCATTTCGCGCCTGGCAGCCGTAGGCACGGCACTGGCACTGGCCGTCGGATCACTGTCGCTGGGGCCGGCCGCCCCTGCGCTGGCGGCAACCGGGCCGGTCATCGCCGGCACGTTCCAGAGCGAGGCGGGCTGCGCCGCCGACTGGGACGCCGCCTGCACGAACACAGCCCTGACCGATCCCGACGGCGACGGCATCTTCACCGGCACGTTTGCCGTCCCGGCGGGGGAGCAGAAGTTCAAGGTCGCCCTCGACGGCGGCTGGGAGCAGACCTTCGGTCCGAACAACGACCCCGCCGGCAACGCGATCATCCGCCCCGCCGCCGAGACCGAGCTCACCTTCTCCTTCGACTCGGCCACCAAGCGCATCGGCGTCTCCGCCCCGCTCACCGAGACTGGCGTCTCAGTTGAAGGCGACGCCGCCATCGCGCTGCCCGCCGTCCGCCAGGGTGAGGTGGAGAACTTCTACTTCGTGCTGACCGACCGCTTCGCCAACGGCGACCCCTCCAACGACACCGGCGGCATCGAGGGCACCCGCCTCGAGCACGGCTTCGACCCCACCCACAACGGCTTCTACCACGGTGGCGACATCCGCGGCCTGGTCAACAAGCTCGACTACATCCAGGGCCTCGGCACCACCGCCATCTGGCTGACGCCGTCGTTCACCAACCGCGCCGTCCAGGGCTCGGGCGACGACGTGACCGCCGGCTACCACGGCTACTGGATCACCGACTTCACGACGATCGACCCGCACCTCGGCGGCAACGCGGCCCTCGCTGAACTCACCGAGGCGGCCCACGCCCGAGGAATGAAGGTCTACTTCGACATCATCACCAACCACACCGCCGACGGCATCGCCTACGAAGAGGGCCAGTACAGCTACATCGACACCGCCACCGAGCCCTACCGCGACGCCGCCGGAAACGTGATCGACATCGACGAGCTCGCCACCTCCGAGACCTGGCCCGCCCTCAGCCCCACTGAGTCCTTCCCCTACACCCCGGTGGCGAACCCGGAGGTCACCAAGACCCCGAACTGGCTGAACGACGTCACGCTCTACCACAACCGCGGCAACTCCACCTGGAACGGCGAATCGGTCACCCAGGGCGACTTCGACGGCCTCGACGACCTCATGACCGAGCACCCCACTGTGGTCGAAGGCATGGTCGACATCTACAAGGCGTGGATGGACATGGGCATCGACGGTTACCGCATCGACACCGTCAAGCACGTGAACTTCGAGTTCTGGGAGCAGTGGACCAAGAAGATCAAGGCCCACGCCGACGCCACCAACCCCGACTTCTTCACCTTCGGTGAGGTCTACGACGCCGACCCGGCACTGCTGGCACCCTACGTCCGCGAGACCGAGATGGACGCCACGCTCGACTTCGCCTTCCAGCGCCAGGCCGAGAACTTCGCCAAGGGGTTCACCACCAAGGGCCTGTCCAACCTCTTCACCGCCGACGACCTCTACCTGACCGCCGACACCTCGGCCGCCACCCTGCCCACCTTCGTCGGCAACCACGACATGGGCCGCATCGGCTACCTCCTGCGCGATTCCGACCGTAAGGAGGACCGCTCCCTGCTGGCCCACCAGCTCATGTACCTCACCCGCGGCCAGCCCGTGGTCTACTACGGAGACGAGCAGGGCTTCGCCGGCATCGGCAACGACAAGTCCGCACGTCAGGACATGTTCGCCACCCAGGTCACCGAGTACGCCACTCAGCCGCTGCTGAACGGCACCACAGCAGGGGCCGTCGACCGTTACGACACCGACGCCCGCCTCTACTCCGAGATCGCCGAGCTCGCCAGCCTCCGCGAGGCCCACCCGGCGCTCGCAGACGGCGCGCAGATCGAGCTGCACGCCACCGACGGCGCGGGCCTCTACGCCTTCAGCCGCGTGGACCGCGAGCAGAAGATCGAGTACGTCGTCGCGCTCAACAACACCGCCTCCACCCAGACCGCCGAGGTGACCACGCTCACCCCGTCTGCCGACTACACCCCGGTCTACGGCGGCACCGCCGTCACCGCCACCGCCGACGGCGCGGCCACCATCAGCGTGCCGGCCCTCTCGGCCGTCGTGCTGAAGGCCGACCGCACCGTGGCCGCCGGCGCCGGCGTGCCCACCGTCGACCTGGTCGACGGCGCCAGCCTGGCCGGCGACACCGCGCCGATCAGCGCCACCATCGCCGACAACCGCTGGGCCGAGACCACCTTCGCCCTCCGCGAGCTCGGCGCCACCGACTGGCAGACCGCCGGCGTGGCCGAGGACGACACCCCGCGCGTCTTCGCCGACGTCTCGGCCGCCCCCACCGGCACCCTCCTCGAGGTGCGCGCGGTGACGGTCGACGCCACCGGCACCGTCGGCGGCGACTCGGCTCTGGCCGTCGTCGGCCAGGACCTGTCCCTGAGCGGCACCGCCACGGAGGAGCCCGGTGGCCTGACCATCACCGTCTCCGGCTCGCTCAACGCCGCCATGGGCTGCACCGACAACTGGCAGCCCTCCTGCGACAAGGCCCGACTGGCCCTCGACGCGGGATCCGGCCTCTACGTCGGCGCCTGGACCCTGCCCGCCGGCAGCTACGAGTGGAAGGTGGCCTACAACGGCTCGTGGGACGAGAACTACGGAGCCGGGGGCACCCCCAACGGCAGCAACCTCACCCTCGAGGCCAACGGCACCGAGGTGACGTTCTTCCACAACCCAGACACCAAGCAGTCCTGGGCGGTCCACACCGACGGCATCGTGACGCTGCCCGGCTCCTGGCAGGTGGCCCTCGGCTGCAGCGGAGACTGGCAGCCCGAGTGCCTCGCCACCGCGATGCAGCCCAACGGCGACGGCACCTGGACCTTCTCCACCGACCAGCTCCCCGCTGGCACCTACGAACTGAAGGTGGCCGTCGGCCGGAGCTGGGACGAGAACTACGGCGTGGGCGGGGCCCCCGGGGGCTCCAACTACTCTGTCACCGTCAACCCGGGCGAGACGCTCACCGCTACCTACGACGAGACCACCCACGTGCTCACGTTCGAGCAGTCCAACCCGCCGCTCGCGGGCGTCGGGCAGGCGTGGGCCCAGTGGCTGACGCCGACCACCATCGCGTGGCCGCGCACTCTCGTCCAAGGCGATCCGACAACGCTCAGCTTCGCGCTGCACCACTCCGCCGACGGCTCGGTGGACAACGACGCGACCGGCGGCGAGACCATCGATCTCACCTACGGTGGCGCTCTGCCGGCCGACCTCGTCGAGCAGTACCCGCACCTCAGCAACTACGTTGCGCTGACCCTCGCGGAGGCTGACGCGGCACGCGCCGCCGAGCTGCTCGAGGGCGAGCTCCTGGTGAGTGCCGCCGACGGCGACGATCTGAAGGCGGCCACCGGGGTCCAGATCCCGGGCGTGCTCGACTCGCTCTACGGCGATGCACTGACCGACGCCGAGCTCGGCCCGGTCTGGAACGGCGACGCCCTGAGCCTCGGCGTCTGGGCCCCCACCGCCCAAAGCGTGTCGCTGCTGCGATGGCCGGCCGACGGCTCCGGCGAACCGGCCACCGTCGCGGCCACCCGCGCCGCGGACGGCTCCTGGTCCGTCGCCGGAGACCGCACGTGGGAGGACGCCCAGTACCTGTGGTCGATCGACGTCTACGTGCCCAGCCTCGACGAGGTGGTCACCAACCAGGTGACCGACCCCTACTCGCTGGCCCTCACCCTCAACTCGAAGCGCTCCGTCGTCGTTGACCTCGACAACCCGGAACTCGCGCCCGAGCAGTGGGCCACCACCGAGCGGCCGACGGTGCTCAACGATGCGTCCCGCGCGATCTGGGAGCTCCACGTCCGTGACTTCTCGATCACCGACGAGACCGTCCCGGCCAGCGACCGCGGCACGTACAAGGCGTTCACCCACGCCCAGTCCGACGGCATGCAGCACCTCGCGGAGCTGTCCGAGGCCGGCATCGACACCGTGCACCTGCTGCCCACGTTCGACATCGCCACCATCGAGGAGGATCGCACCAAGCAGAAGGTCGCCGACATCCCCGACGCCGGCCCGGCCTCCGAGGAACAGCAGGCCGCCGTCGCCGTCGTCAAGGACGAGGACGCCTTCAACTGGGGCTACGACCCGTACCACTACACGACGCCGGAGGGCTCCTACGCCACCGACGCCAACCAGGAGGGCGGCGCCCGCAGCTACGAGTTCCGCCAGATGGTGGGTGCGCTGCATGCCACCGGCCTGCAGGTGGTACTCGACGAGGTGTACAACCACACCGCGCAGTCGGGCCAGTCGGAGAAGTCGGTGCTCGACAAGGTCGTGCCCGGCTACTACCACCGCCTGAGCCCGAGCGGCACCGTCGAGACCTCGACCTGCTGCGAGAACGTGGCCACCGAGCACGCCGCGGCCGAGAAGCTGATGGTGGATTCCGTGGTGACGTGGGCCAGGGACTACAAGGTGGACGGCTTCCGCTTCGACCTCATGGGCCACCACTCCCGCGCCAATATGGAGGCCATCCGCGCGGCCCTCGACGAGCTGACGCTCGAGGCCGACGGTGTCGACGGCGAGTCGATCTACCTCTACGGCGAGGGCTGGAACTTCGGTGAGGTGGCCGACAACGCCCGGTTCTACCAGGCCACGCAGGGCCAGCTCGACGGCACCGGCATCGGCGCGTTCAACGACCGGTTGCGCGACGCCGTCCACGGCGGCGGACCGTTCGATGAGGACCACCGCGTGCACCAGGGCTTCGGCACCGGCCTGTTCACGGACCCGAACGGCCTCAACCCGGCCACCCCGGAGCAGCAGCGCGCCTCGTTGCAGCACGCTACCGATCTGATCCGCATCGGCATGGCCGGCAACCTCGAGGACTACACCTTCGAGGCCTCCGACGGCACGGTCAAGCGCGGCGACCAGCTCGACTACAACGGCGCGCCCGCGGGCTACGCGACGATGCCGCAGGAGTCGGTCAACTACGTCGACGCCCACGACAACGAGACGCTCTACGATCTCGGCGTCATGAAGCTGCCCGTCGACACGACGATGGCGGACCGGGTGCGCATGAACACGGTCTCGCTGGCCACCGTGACGCTCGGCCAGTCGCCGTCGTTCTGGCACGCCGGCACCGAGATCCTGCGCTCGAAGAGCCTCGACCGTGACTCCTACAACTCCGGCGACCACTTCAACCAGGTGGACTGGAGCCTGACGGAGAACACCTTCGGCTCCGGACTGCCCGGCGCCGAGAAGAACAGCGACAAATGGCCCATCATGAAGCCGCTGCTGGAGAACCCGGACCTGAAGCCCGATACGGCCGCGATGACCGGAGCTAAGGCCCAGGCCCTCGACCTCCTGCGCCTGCGGAAGTCCACCCCGCTGCTGACCCTCGGCTCGGCCGAGCTGGTCAAGGAGCGGGTGACGTTCCCGGGGTCGGGCGGCACCGCGGTGCCGGGTCTGGTCCTGATGGCCGTTGCCGACAAGGGCTTCGCCGCCGACGTCGACCCTGCACTGGACGGTGCGCTGGTGGCGATCAACGCGACGCCCGAGGCGATCACGGTCGCGGTGCCCGAGGTGGCCGACTGGAACCTCACCCTGAGCGAGATCCAGGCGGACGGCTCCGACGACGTGGTCAAGGCCACGCGCTTCGTCGACGGCCAGCTCACCATCCCGGCCCGCACCGCTGCCCTGCTGGTGGTGAAGACGCCCGACACCACGGCGCCGTCGATCACCCAGCTGGGTGCGCAGACGGGCAAGGTCGGGGCTGCGTTCGCGGTCCAGGTCGAGGCCACGGATGAGTCGCTGCCGCTGAGCTACGAGTTCTCCGGGGTGCCCGGGCTCACCATCGATCCGGCGACCGGCCTCATCTCCGGCACCCCGACGACGGTCGGCACGTTCACGGCGACCGTCACGGTCACGGACGCGGCGGGCAACTCGGCGACGATGTCGTTCGAGATGACGGTCGAGAAGGCGAAGGGCAAGCCGACGAAGCCCGGCAAGCCCGAGAAGCCGGGTAAGCCCGAGAAGCCGGGTAAGCCCGAGAAGCCGGGTAAGCCGGAGAAGCCGGGTAAGCCCGACAAGCCGGGTAAGCCGGAGAAGCCGGGTAAGCCCGGCAAGGGCAGGTGGTTCGAGGGAGACACGATCGCCTGACCGGGTTCCTGAGGGGGCCGCCGTGCGAGGTACGAGCCGGCGCCCCACGAAGGACGCGTGACCCGACCCCCGAACTGTGGACCGTCAACGGCCTGTGGTTCGGGGGTCGACGCCGTTCCACGCTGGGTGAGCCGGTCCTTGCTGGGTGAGCCGGCCGCGAGCGCTCTGCGCGAGGGCCGTGTCGAAGCCGTCCAGAACTGGGACCCTGCGTTCTTCTAGCTATCCGTCGCGCTCTGCATATATCTGCGGAGCGTGACGTATGGCTAGAAGAATGCAGAAGCAATCTCCGTGGACTAATCGCGGGGCTCGGTCGGTCTGTGGTTCGGGGGTCGACGCCGTCCCTGGCGCGGGTGTGCGCGTCTGCTGCGGAGTCGCTCGGTGTGGGGCCTGCCGGCGGCTTCTAGCGTCGTCGACCCCCGAACCACAGCCCGACTCGTGCAGTGCCTCGCTGGGTGAGCCCGGCCTTCGCTGGGTGAGCCCGGCCCCGCGCGAGGTACGAGCGCCGGCCGGTGTCGAAGCCATCCTGCGCCCGGTTCGTGGACTTGTGGTCGGGTCCTTGGGGAGCCAGACCGGTTTCGACACCGCGTTCGCCTAGCGGCTCACGGCGGGCTCAACCAGGCGGTCGGCTCAACCAGCGGTGCCTCCCGCCTGGTCAGGAACCCTTGCCCCGCTGCTGCTCGACCCGGAAGTTGACGATCTTGGTCACCAGCTCGCGGGGGAGCGGCTTGTCGAGCGGGAACTGGATCGCGCCCTTGCTGTGCTTGAGGCCGAGGGCCTTGACGTCGTCGACGAAGGTGGCCACGCCGTCGGATCCGGGGTAGAGCCCGACGTGGTTCTTGCCGGCGGCGAAGTGCACGAGGTTGCCGTGCAGCTTGTACGTGGGCATCGACCAGGAGATCGCCTCGGTGGCGTCGGGGGCGAGCTCGACGATGAGGGCGCGCAACTCGTCCATGAGCTGGCGGTGTTCGCCGTCGTACTCGGTGAGGTAGTCATCAATGACGGACATGCCCCAACACTAGATCCACGCGCCGACCCGCGGGTGGCCATGGATTCTCCACTTCGGCCCACGGATGGAAATTGCGTGCATATGATCGTGACTAGGCATTTCACCGAGCGGTGGGTGCCGCAGTAGTCCCACGTGTAAGGAGCAACAATGTTCGACGAGCAGGACTTCAATTCATTCATCGACGCCACGGTCTAGGACCGCGACGGGGAGAAGGTCGGCCGGGTCGGCCAACTCTTCCTCGACGAGGAGACGGGCGCCCCCAGCTGGGTCGCCGTCCACACCGGCCTCTTCGGGCTGTCCGAGAGCCTGGTCCCCATTGACGAATCGACCACGGTCGTCGACGGCCGCATCGACGTGCCCTACGAGAAGGCCGTCATCAAGGACGCGCCCCGCGTCGACACCGACACCGTCCTCGACGAGGCTGACGAAGAACGCCTCTACGGGCACTATGGCCGCGCCTACTCGCCGGTCGGCGGCGACGTCGACCAGGCCCACCGCCTCGGTGACGACGACGGGCGGCTCGACGACCGCGACGTCCGAGTCGACGACCGGATCGCCTACGGCGACGAGACCGACCTGCGCGTCCAGGAGGACCTGGACCTGCAGGCCGCCGAACGCGACCGCCAGGTGGCGGAGAACGTCCGCGCCGACGGCGTGCTGTCCGGCGACCGCGCGGCCGACGGCTGGACCGAGGGTCGCGACGCCCGCGTCAGCGACACCGACGACTGGTCCCCCGGCCACGAGAACCGCAACCCGGGCGACGTGGTTGACGATCGTGTCCGCACGGGCGACGTCGTCGACGACGGCAGCGCCTTCCGCGGCGACGTCAAGGACTACGGCCGCGAGCACATCGGCGACGACCGTCCGCTGGACGAGCGCGTCGGGATCGAGGATTCGATCGACGAGCGCCGTCGTCGCCTCCGCCGCTACAACCGCCCGGCCCTCTGATCGGGTATCCGGCTGAACCGGCGAGGGGCGGTGGGCACGACGGTGTCCACCGCCCCTCGTCGGCTTCCGGGGTCGGCGATGCCCGACGAGACCGCGCCGTCGACCTAGCCGCCGAGCGCCTCGACGCGGTAATGGGGCGCACTCGACGCCTGCGCCGAACCACAGGTGAGCCGCGCGGGCTCGGCCGCCCCTATCGCGACCCGCACCGTATGCATCGCCCCCTCGGCGACGACCTCCACCACGGCGGCCTCCCGACCCCGCCGCACCACGTGCGTCGCGACGTCGTCGATGCCGGTCAGCCCGAGCCGACGGCGCACCTCGGCCTCGGCGGCCTGCGCGACCCAGGGTCGGGTCGAGCGGCCACGGTAGAAGTCGAGCGAGAGGTGCCCATCGAGCAGCCGCGACACCGCCTCGACCCCCTCGGCCGGCTCCAGCCTGCCGAAGCAGTGCCCGCCCGGGAGCGCCAGCAGGTTCGCGGAGAAGCGGTCGCCGCCGAGGTGCGACGACTCCCACACCTCCTCCGGCCATCGTTCGGCCAGCGCAGCGGCGAGCGGGCGGCCCCGCTCCGCGCAGCACGCGTCGTGGCGCCCGTGCGTGCACACCAACAGCAGGGGCCGGCCGTGCGGGGTGAGGCCGATCCCGTCAGGGGAGTCGACGCCCGCCAGATCGAGGGCGGCGACCCCATCCAGCGAATCGAGCAGCGTCGTCTCGCACCAGCCGTGGGCGGCGTTGACGACGAACACGCGGCGCGGGCCGTCGGGGGAGCGACCCGGGCGCCGGATCAGCAGCGGCCGGACGCCGAGCCGGGCCTCCCAGTCGCGGCACGCCTCGAGCGCGGGAACGGGGAGTCGACGGCAGTTCAGCACGGCCGGGCCCCACGGCCCAGGCTCCTCGATCAGCAGGTAGCGCGACACCGTCGACGCCGACGCCACCAGCGATTCACCGCGTTCGCGGCTGGCGGTCGAGCACCGGAAGCTGCGGTCGGGCGGCGGCTCGGCCACCGTGATGTCCAACCGCAGCCCCGTCGGAGGCGCGGATCCCGTGCCCTCGCTCACTGCACGACTTCCAGGAATCCCTCGCGCACCAGGCGCCGGGCGAGCACGAGCGAACCCGCCTCGTCGAGCCCCTCGATGTCCCCGGCCGGGAAGTCGCCGTCGCGCCCGGCGAGGCCCTCGACCACGCCCTTGATCCGCGACGGCACGGCCACGAGCCGGTCGCCGAGCAGCAACTCGACGGTGTCTCCCGCGTCGCGCAGCGTCATGCTGGAGCCGGGCCGACGACGGATCCGGGTGCCCGCGTCGATCGAGTCCACCGCGAGGCGGTCGAGCAACCCGCCGCCGAGCACCGGCTGGCGGCCGGTGGCGAAGCTGGTCTCGAAGCGACGCAGCACGCCGTCGACATCCGCACCGGTCAGCGCCGCGGCGACCTCCTCCACCTTGGCCCGCAGCGCCTCCGCCAGCGCGTGCTTGTCGTGGAACAGTTCGGCCGGGAGGGCGCCGTCGAGGTCCTTCGACGCCAGCACGGGATCGATGACTTTCTGCACCAGGTCGCGCCACACGTAGCGGTTGATGCCGACGGTGACGTGCAGTGACGCCGTCGCCTGCGTCCGCGCCATGTGCGGCGTGCCGGTGGGCAGGTACATCGAGGTTCCCGGCGTCATCATCACCTGGTGCGCGCCTGCGTCGTCGTGCACCTCCCACTCCTTGGCACCGTAGGTCTGGAAGACGATGACGTCGTGGGAATCAGAGTGCAGCGCGAAGCCCTGCGAGCCGGGCGGGGTGAGGTAGGCGTTGGCCTGGCAGGGGTGCGCTCGGGAGATCGCCGCCAGGTGACGGCAGCTCCGACACTAGTCAGGGCCGGATCACCGCGCAGGGTTTTGATCGCCGATCCGAACGGGAATAACCCTGAACCTTCCAGGGTTGAGTCTAGTGAACTCAACTTAAACCTTGAGCGTGCACGACTCATGTGCTTAACTTGAGTCAACAACGCTCAACCATGTCACCAACACTGGAGGAAACACTCATGGCCCGTGCAGTAGGTATCGACCTCGGCACCACCAACTCCGTCGTCGCCGTCCTCGAGGGCGGCGAGCCCACCGTGATCCCCAACGCGGAGGGTGCCCGCACCACCCCGTCGGTCGTCGCGTTCTCCACCTCCGGCGAGGTCCTCGTCGGCGAGGTCGCGAAGCGTCAGGCGGTCACCAACGTGGATCGCACCATTCGCTCCGTCAAGCGCCACATGGGCACCGACTGGAAGAAGACCCTCGACGGCAAGGACTACCGTCCCCAGCAGATCAGCGCCTTCGTGCTGCAGAAGCTGAAGCGCGACGCCGAGGCCTACCTCGGCGAGTCGGTCACCAACGCCGTCATCACCGTCCCCGCCTACTTCGGCGACGCCGAGCGTCAGGCCACCAAGGAGGCCGGCGAGATCGCCGGCCTAGTGGTCGACCGCATCATCAACGAGCCCACTGCCGCGGCCCTGGCCTACGGCCTGGACAAGGGTGACACGGAGCAGGCTGTCCTGGTCTTCGACCTCGGCGGCGGCACCTTCGACGTCTCCCTGCTGGAGATCGAGGGCGGCGTGTTCGAGGTGAAGGCCACCAAGGGTGATCCCCGCCTCGGTGGCGACGACTGGGACGCCGTCGTGATGGACTGGCTGGCCACGCAGTTCAAGAACAAGCACGGCGTGGACCTGTCCAAGGACAAGATGGCCCGCCAGCGCCTGCAGGAGGCCGCCGAGCGCGCGAAGATCGAGCTGAGCTCGGCGTCTGAGACCTCCATCAATCTGCCCTACATCACGGCCTCCGCCGAGGGCCCGCTGCACCTGGATGAGAAGCTCACCCGCTCCGAGTTCCAGCGCATGACCCAGCACCTGCTGGACCGCTGCCGCGCCCCGTTCAACGCGGTGATCTCGGACGCCAAGACCTCCGTGGACAAGATCGACACCGTCCTGCTGGTCGGCGGCTCCACCCGCATGCCCGCCGTCGTGGACATGGTCAAGGAACTCACCGGCGGCAAGGAGCCCAACAAGGGCGTCAACCCCGACGAGGTCGTCGCGCTCGGCGCGTCGCTCCAGGCCGGCGTGCTCAAGGGCGAGGTCAAGGACGTGCTGCTCCTCGACGTCACCCCGCTGAGCCTCGGCATCGAGACCAAGGGCGGCGTGATGACCAAGATCATCGAGCGCAACACCACGATCCCGATCAAGCGCTCCGAGGTGTTCACCACCGCCGAGGACAACCAGCCCGCCGTGATGATCCAGGTGTACCAGGGTGAGCGCGAGTTCGCCCGCGACAACAAGAGCCTCGGCAACTTCGAGCTCACCGGCCTGCTCCCGGCTCCCCGCTCGGTCCCGCAGATCGAGGTGACCTTCGACATCGACGCCAACGGCATCGTGCACGTGGGCGCCAAGGATCTGGCCACCGGCAAGGAGCAGTCGATGACGGTCACCGGCGGCTCCGCGCTCGCCAAGGACGACATCGACCGCATGGTGCGAGACGCCGAGTCCCACGCCGAGGAGGACCGCAAGCGCCGCGAGGCCGTCGACATGCGCAACGAGGGCGACGCCCTGGTGTTCCGCACGGAGAAGCTTTTGGCCGAGCACGCCGATACCATCGGTGAAGACGTCAAGGCTCCGGTTGTGGAGGCCACCGAGGCGCTCAAGGAGGCCCTGAAGGGTGAGGACAACGATGTGGTGAAGGCCGCGATCGATGATCTCAACACGAAGGCCGCCTCGATGGGCCAGGCCATCTACTCCGCTGCCCAGGCGAAGCAGGCTCAGGAGTCGGCCGCGGCCGATGACTCCTCCGAGTCCGCTCAGGGTGACGACGACGTGGTGGATGCCGAGATCGTCGATGAGGAGAAGGACAACAAGTGACCGATTCGCAGTTCGTTCCGGACGGCGAGGCTGTGGGTGAGGGCGTCGAGGAGACGCCCTCACCCGAGGCCGTTGAGCCGGCGGAGGGCCTGGAGCTCCTGGAAGCCGTAGACAAGGTGGCCGAGCTCGAGGCGCTCGTCGCCGAGCGGACCCTGGATCTTCAGCGGGTCGCCGCAGAGTACGTCAACTACAAGAAGCGGGTGGACCGTGACCGCGACCTCGCCCGCCAGGCGGGCATCGAGGCCGTGGTCAACGACCTGATGCCGGTCCTGGACCACATCGAATTGGCCAGGCAGCATGAGAACCTCGAGGGCGGCTTCAAGATGATCGCCGACGAGTTGGCGAAGGTGGCCGCGAAGCACGGGCTCACCGTCTTCGGCGCGGTCGGTGAGGCCTTCGATCCGAACCTCCACGAGGCGCTGATGGCGGTCCCCATGGAAGAACCGGTCGAGGTGGTCACCGTCTCGCAGGTCATGCAGCAGGGATACCTGCTGGGCAGCCGGGTTGTCCGGCCCGCGCGCGTCGCGGTGGCCAACCCCTGATCCACGCACGAGCGGAAAGGAGATGAACGACTAATGAGCACGAAGGACTGGCTCGAAAAGGACTACTACAAGGTCCTCGGCGTCTCCAAGAGCGCGAGTGCCGATGAGATCAAGAAGGCGTTCCGGCAGATCGCCAAGGCCAACCACCCGGATCAGAACCCGGACAACCACGCTGCCCTGGCGCGCTTCAAGGAGGCGTCGGAGGCAAACGCCATCCTCAGCGACACCGAGAAGCGCAAGGAGTACGACGAGGCCCGCAGCCTCTTCGGGGGCGGGTTCAAGTTCACCCGTCCCGGCCCGGGCGGCTCGCCGGGGTTCGAGGACCTGATCCGCAACGCCCAGGCCGGCGGCCAGGGCAATGCGGGCCTGGGCGACATCTTCGGTGGCCTGTTCGGGCAGACGGGCGCCACCCGTCGCGCCACCCAGCGGGGTCCGCGCCGCGGTGCGGACATCGAGGGGGACGTGACCATCACGTTCGAGCAGGCCGTCGAGGGCGCGACGGTGACCATGCGCACCATCTCGGATCAGCCGTGCCCGTCGTGCCGGGGGACCGGGGCGAAGGCCGGCTCGCTGCCGCGCGTCTGCCCGCGGTGCGAGGGGTCCGGGATGCAGTCCTCCCAGGCGGGCGGCGTGTTCCACATGAGCGAGCCCTGCACCGAGTGCCTCGGCCGCGGCCTGATCGTCGAGGACCCGTGCCCGGACTGCGAGGGCTCGGGCCGGGGCCGGTCCGCCAAGACCATGCAGGTGCGGATCCCCGCGGGCGTGGCAGATGGGCAGCGGATCAGGCTCAAGGGTAAGGGCGCGGCCGGTGAGAACGGCGGCGCCTCCGGCGACCTCTACGTCTCGGTGAAGGTCACCCCACATCGGCTGTTCGGCCGGAGCGGCAACAACCTCACCCTCGAAGTCCCCGTCACGTTCACGGAGGCCTCCCTCGGCGCGGAGATCACCATCCCCACGCTGAGCGGGCCCAACGTGAAGCTGCGGGTCCCGCCGTCGACCCCCAACGGGCGCACCATGCGGGTACGCGGCAAGGGTGCCCGGAAGTCGGACGGCACCATGGGTGACCTGCTGGTGACGCTCAACGTGCAGGTCCCCGAAGGCCTGACCGAGGAGGCCAAGCGTGCGCTGCTCGAGTACGCCGAGAAGGCCCACGAGTCCAACCCGCGGGCCTCCCTGTTCGGCGGGTGAGTGGGATGACGAGCCTGCCCCAACTCTTCGACGTGGACGCGGCCGTCTTCCCGGTGTCCGTGGCGGCGTCGCTGGCGGACATGCACGCCCAGACGCTTCGCGGCTACGACCGGCTGGGCCTGGTCGTGCCTCAGCGCGCCCGGGGCCGCGGCCGCCGCTACTCTCTCCGCGACGTGGCCAAGTTGCGCCACGTGCAGCAGCTCAGCCAGGTGGAGGGGATCAACCTCGAGGGCATCCGCCGCATCCTGGCGCTGGAGGCCGAGGTGGAAGGCCTGCGGGATCAGGTGGACCGCCTGAGCGACACCATCCGCCGCCTCCAGTCCCACGAGGCGGCCATGCGCGTCTTCACGGCGGAATCCTCCGGCGCGGTGCACGCGGGACGCTTCCGCCCCGTCCGGCGGCTCGCGCTGCCGGCCACCGAGAACGCATAGACCCGGCCCGGACCAGGGTCGGCTCCGGGCACAATTCAGGGCCCTCACCCCTGTGGCGACGGCGCCATCCGGGGCACACTGGAAGACGACGCCGGGCGAGGCGCCCGGAGAGAAGGAAGAACCATCATGACTGAGCACGAGCACGACGACACCACCCCCACGGCCAACTTCGTGGATGCCGAGGACGCGAAGGATTTCGAGGCCGAGCACGAGCAGGTGGTCGAGTCTGAGCAGCCCGAGAAGATCTCCCCCGAGAACCTGGGAGACAACATCGTCAAGGTGGCCACCGAGGCCGCCTACGCCGCCGTCGGTTTCGCCGGCTTCGTGGGCGACAGGGCCAAGACGTTCTACGAGGAGCAGCAGCGCCAGTACGTGGCCTCGCACCCCGACACCGACAGCAGCGAGGGCGCCAAGGCGTTCCTGGCGCAGATGCGCGAGCAGGTCAACAAGTTCGTCGACGAGCTCACCAAGGGATACCGCGACATGGCTGAGCGCGGCCGCGGGGAAGCCCGCCACGCCGACGCTGACAAGCCCGGCGAGCCGGAGACACCCGTCGATCAGCCTGGACCGCCCGCCTCCTAGACTGTTGGCATGTCCGACGAGCTGCTTCCCCACAGGCGCCTTCGAGCCGGTGACGCGGACCGGGACGCGGTGCTCAACGTGCTTCAACGAGCGCACGCCGCCGGTCGGCTCACCGTCGAGGAGCTGGGGGAGCGGCAGGACGCCGCCCTCCTGGCACGGTTCACCGACGAGTTCCCCCAGCTCGTCGCGGACCTGCCGGAGGGCGGCGAGCTCGCTGTCGGCCACCCGGCGACGCCGGCGCCGCGGCCCCACCCGTTGCCGGCTGGTGTCGAGGGAGCGCATCCTTCCCTCACCATCCTGACGGGCAGGGACGTCGACGTCGCGCCCGGCACCACCCTGTACCGCAACTTCGCGTGGTGGGGTGGCGACACCATCCACCTGGACGACGTGATGGGGCCGGGTGTGGTGCTCACGATGGAGCTGTCTGCGGTCATGGCCGGCCACGACATCTTCGTGCCGCCCGGCGTCCGGGTCATCGATGAGTCCATCGCCATCATGGCCGGCAACGACGTCGAATCCGGGGCGAGGGGCGACGGATCCAACGGCACGCTCATCCTCAAGGGGTTCCTGTTCTGGGCGGGCAACGACGTGAAGCTGTCGTCCGGCCGCTAGCATCCTCATCCCCGTTGTTCACAGTGACCGTTGAGATTGCTTGTCAGCTCCAGTGACGACCCTTCGAGACAGGGCCACGCCGCTTCGCGGGCGGCCCTCCTCACGGATCGGAAGTTCGGTCCCTGAGGGTCCTGCGTCGCGAAGCGACCGCAGGACGTCTCGAAGGGTCGAGAACCCGCGGCCAGACACAGGGGTGGGGGACGGCAGGGCGGCTAAGTTCGGTCCCTGAGGGTCCTGCGTCGCGAAGCGACCGTGGGAGTTTCGAAGGGTCGAGAACTCGGACCTGACAGCGAGGGTGGGGGACGGCAGGGCGGCACTGCGCAGCGGTGCCCAACCCGAGGATCACCCCACCGGCATCCCGCCCAAGCAGACCCGACCCCAGCGCCGCCCTGCCGGCCCACACCCGGGACGAGACCACGCCACAGGGAGGACGAGTGCGGGGAGACGCGAGGCTATGCCCGGGCGGCCTCCACAATCCGACCACCGACCCGGCTGACCGGCACATCGAGACCCTGGGCAACGGCCGCCCGGGCATCGACTCACGGCTCACCGCACCTGACCACAAGATCGGCGTGAAGGTGGTAGTCACGACCCTTCGAGACGGCACCCGCGCCTTCGGCGGCGCGCCTCCTCAGGGAGCGAAAGGACGGGCCGCGCCGCTTCGGGCGGCCCTCCTCAGGGAGCGAGTGAGGGCGGCCTCCTCAGGGTGCGGGTAGGGGTCGGCCCTCTTCAGGATTGGGGCCGGCCTTCCCGATGCTCATTAAGCAAGACGCCCTTTGCGTAATGCTCAGGTTAGGGTACCCTTACTCGCGTGAGCATCTCGACCCTGCTGGAGAAGGCACAGTCCCGGATCGCCAAGGCGACCAACCGGGGCGCTATGGCCCCCATGCCGGAATCGGCCGGGCATCGGCTGATCGAGGCCGAAGTGGTGGCCGTCGGATCCCCAGCCGCCTCCGTCCGGCGCATCACCCTCCATGCGGAGGGCTTCGTCGGGCTGGGATTCGCCAGCGCCGACGAGTACTTCGGGCTCCTCATGCCCGGCCCCTCGGGCCGCCTGGTGCTGCCGGACCCTGACCGCCTCAACATCCGTGCCGCCGTCGCCGAGATCCCGGAGGAGGATCGGCCTGTTTTGCGCTGGTACACCGTGCGCCGCCACGATCCGATCGCTGGCACCCTGGATGTCGACATCGTCACGCACGGCACCGCGGGGCCTGGCTCGGCGTGGGCGCTGTCCGCAGCGGCGGGGGATCGCGTCGGATTCCGCCAGTGCGGCGCGCTGTTCCTCCCTGGCGACGCCTCGCGCCTGTGCTTCGTCGTCGACGAGACCGCCGCGCCCGGCCTGAGCGCCATCCTGGAATCGCGCGACCTGGACCCGGACTGCCGCCTCATCGTCGAGGCCTCGGACCCGGCCCACCTCACTCCGATGCCGTGGCACCCCGGGCTCACCGTGGTGAGCCGTGACGGCGCGGCCCCGGGCGAGCGTGCCCTCGCGCTGCTGCGCGAGCTCGACGCGGACGCGTTCGACTACTTCTATCTGTGCGGGGAGAGCGACCTTGCCTCCTCGTGCCGCCGCTACCTCGTCTCCGAGCGTGGCGTCGACAGGCACACGGTCCTGTTCTCCGGCTACTGGAAGCTCGGCCAGGCACGCGTCTGACCGGCCCTACCCTCAAGGAAACCCGATATGCCCCTCCTGTCCCGCGTTGCGGGCGCGGTTGCCGCCGTGCTCGCGCTCAGCGCCTGCTCCACCGGCCCCTCCGCCACGACCGACGGCGCCACCTCGTCGGCCACCGGCCCAGGCTCAGCCTCGACGGCGAGCGACGCCTTCCCCGTCACCGTCACCCACGCCCTGGGGGAGACGGTCATCGAGGCCGAGCCCACCCGGATCGCGACCATCGGCTGGACCGACCACGAGACGCTCGTGTCGCTGGGCGTCGTCCCCGTGGGCGCGGTGGAGATCACCTGGGGCGGCAACGCCGAGGGCTCCACGGACTGGTTCGACGAGGCCGTGGCCGAGCTGGGCGGCGAGCAGCCCAGCCGCTACGACGACTCGGCGGGAGCCCCGATCGAGGAGATCGTGGCGCTTGAGCCGGACCTGATCCTGGCCACGAACTCCGGTCTCACGCAGGAGGAGTACGACACTCTGAGCAAGGTGGCGCCCGTGGTCGCCTACCCCGAGGCGGCGTGGTCCACCTCGTGGCAGGACTCGCTGGAGCTCGTCGGCCAGGCCGTCGGCCGCAGCGACCGTGCGGCGGAGGTTGAGGCCGAGATGAACGCTCTTCTCGAGGACGCCGGGGCCGAGTACCCGGAGATCGCCGGGACGAGTGCGGCCTGGCTGTGGTTCGCCGCGGCCGACTACTCCAAGTTCGGCCTCTACACCGCCACCGACGCCCGCCCGAGGTTCCTGGACGCCGTCGGTTTCGAGACGCCCGCGATCGTCAGCGAGCTCAGCGACGGCGCCCCCGGGCAGTTCTCCGTCGACGTGTCCGCCGAGCGGGCCTCCGAGTTCGACGCGGACGTGATCGTGTTCTACGTCGACGACTCGGTCAAGCTCGAGGACCTGCAGGCCGCCCCCCTGATTCAGGACCTTCCCGCGCTCAAGAGCGGCGCCTTCGTGGCCTCCGGGGACCCGGAGCTGGCGCTGCCGCTGTCCAGCCCCACCCCGCTGAGCATCCCCGTCGCGGTCGAGAAGTTCCTGCCGCTGCTGGCGGAGGCCGCCGCGAAGGTGCAGTGACGCTGACCCGGGCGGCCGGCGGCCTCATCGCCGTCGGCTGTCTGGCGGCCGGGGTGCTGGCCTCCTTCGCGCTCGGCTCGGTGCGCGTGCCGGTGGTCGACGTCGCGTCGTTCCTCACTGGCGGCGACCCGGCCACCGCCACGATCCTCGCCGCCCGCGTGGACCGCACCCTCGTCGGTGTGGTCTGCGGGGCGGCCCTCGCTCTGTCCGGGGCCATCCTCCAGGGCGTCACCCGCAACCCGCTCGCCGACCCGGGCCTGCTCGGCATCAACGCCGGGGCCGCGCTCGCGATCGCGCTCGGCGTCGTCACCGGAGTCGGGGCCTCCCAGGGGACCGTCGTCGGGCTGAGCCTCCTGGGCGCCGGCGCGGCCGCCGTCTTCGTCGCGCTGCTCAGCCGCGGCCGCAACGATCCGGTCCTGCTCGTCCTCCTCGGCGCGGCCGTCACCGCTGCGTGCCTCAGCGCCGTGTCCGCCGTCACGATCCGCAACCAGGCGGCGCTGGAGGTGATGCGGTTCTGGCAGGTGGGCTCCATCGGGGGCCGCGGCCTGCCGCTGCTGCTGCCATCCCTGCCCGTTCTCCTCGCCGGTGCCGGGTTGACGGTGTGGGCCGGTAGCACGCTCAACACGCTCGCCGTGGGCGACGAGCTGGCCACCGCGCTCGGGACCCGCCTCGGCCGGACGAGGGCCGTGCTCACCACCGGCGCGGTGCTGCTCGCGGCCGGCTCGGTGGCCGTCGTCGGCCCCATCGGGTTCGTGGGGCTCGTGGTGCCGCACGTCGTCCGGCTGCTGATGGGGCCCGACTACCGCGTCGTGATCGCTGGCTCCCTGGTGCTGGGCCCGGTGCTGCTGCTCACCGCGGACATCATCGGCCGCGTGGTAATGCCCCCCGCGGAGATCTCCGCCGGCCTGGTGGTGCTCCTGCTGGGAGCCCCGGTGCTGGTGGCGCTGGTGCGCAGGTCGGTGCACGCATGAGCGCCGCCTCACTCCTCGCCGCGACGGTGCGCCGCCGCCGGCTCCTCCTCGCGGCCGCCGCTGCCGTGACCGTGGGGCTGTTCCTCGTGCGGGCGCTGCTGGGCGACTACCAGATCGCCGCCGTCGACGCGGTGCGGATCCTGATGGGTGAGGACCTCGGCCCGGCGAGCTTCATCTTCCTGGAGACGAAACTGCCGATCGCGCTGGTCGCCCTCGCCTCGGGGATGGCGCTGGGTGGCTCCGGCGCCGCGTTCCAGTCGATGCTGCGCAACCCCCTGGCGAGCCCCGACGTGATGGGCGTGACGCTCGGCGCCAGCGCGGCCGCCATCACCGGTCTCGTCGTGTTCGGGCTGAGCGGCGCGCAGGTCACCGCCGCGGCCTTCGCCGGCGGGCTCGCGGTGGCGGTGGGAATCTTCGCGCTCTCCGGCGGCGCCCACTCGGCGTCGAACCGGATCATCCTCATCGGCCTCGGGCTGGCGTTCGCGCTGCAGGCGGTCATCCACTGGGTGCTCATCCGCGGCAGCGTCTACCAGGCCCGCGACGCGATGAGGTGGCTCGGCGGCAGCCTGAGCGGGGTGAACTGGGACGGCGTTGGCCGGATCTGGGTGGCTGTTGCGGTGGGGCTGCCGCTGCTGCTGATGCTGGGCCGTCCGCTGCGGCTGATCGAGGTGGGCGACGACCTGGCCGGCGGGCTGGGCGTGCGGGTGTCGCGGGTGCGGCTCGCGGTGCTGCTGGTGGTGGTGCTGCTCACCGCGGCGGCGACCTCGGTGGCGGGGCCGATCGCCTTCGTCGGCCTGCTCGCCGGACCCATCGCGCGCCGGCTCAACCAGGGGCGCTCGTCGTTGCCGTTGGCGGCGCTCGTCGGGGCGATGGTCGTCCTCGGCGCGGACCTGCTGGGTGACGCCCGGTGGCCGTGGGGGCCCCTGCCGGTGGGGATCATCACCGGGCTTCTCGGCGCGCCCATGCTGGTGGCGCTGCTGCTGCGTTCAACCTCGGAGGAGGAGATCCATGGGTGAGCTGATCGCACGCTCGGTCACGCTGGGCTACGGCGAGCGTGTCGTCGCACGGGACCTGGACTTGGAGGTGCCGGCGGGGCGGATCACGAGCATCGTCGGGCCCAACGGCTGCGGGAAGTCCACGCTGCTGCGCGGCTTCAGCCGGCTGCTGGCGCCGTCGTCGGGGCAGATCCTGCTCGACGGCGACGACGTGGCCACGCTGCCCGCCCGCGAGCTGGCGCGGCGGCTGGGGTTGCTGCCGCAGTCGCCGATCACGCCGGAGGCGATGACGGTCGCGGAGCTGGTGGGCCTGGGAAGGCACCCGCACCGGGGGATGCTGGGTGGATGGTCGCGGGCGGATCAGGACGCCGTCGACGAGGCCCTGGGGATGACCCGGACGGCGGAGTTGGCGGGGCGACGGGTGGACCAGCTGTCGGGCGGGCAGCGTCAGCGGGTGTGGATCGCCACCGTGCTCGCGCAGCGCACCGCGACCCTGCTGCTGGATGAGCCCATCTCGTTCCTCGACATCGCGCGCGCCGTCGAGGTGCTGGACCTCGTCGTCGACCTCAACCGGCAGCGGGGCACGACGGTGGTGATGGTGCTGCACGACCTCAACCTGGCCGCGCGCTACAGCGACCGGCTGATCGCGATGCGCGAGGGCGCCGTTGTCGCGGCGGGTGCGCCGTCGGAGGTCGTCACGGAGGAGATGGTGCGCGACGTCTTCGGCGTGCCCAGCCGGGTGATCCCCGACCCGGTCTCGGGCACCCCACTGGTGGTCCCGATCGGCCGCCACCACGTCAGCCCTCCACCTCCTGGGTGAGGGGCGACGAGCATAGCGACGACCCCTTCCGTTGGCTGAGCAGCGAGGAGCGTAGCGACGAGCCTCGAAGCCTGTGAAACGTGAGCTGACAAGGTCACGTTCTTTAGGCTTCGAGGCCGCTTCGCGGCACCTCAGCCAGCGGTGGGGGACGGGTTCGCGGCTCCTCAGCCAGCGGTGGGACGGCGGCTGGGAGCGCTGAGGGCCCCTGCCGGTCAGCAGGGGCCCTCAGCGTCGGTGAACCGGGGTCAGATCATCGGGGTGGTGTGCCAGATGCGCTGCAGGTAGTCGCGCATCGAGCGGTCCGAGCTGAAGTAGCCGCTGCGCGCCACGTTGAGGATGGCTGAACGCGTCCACGCCTTCTGGTCGGCGTACTTCGCCTCCACCTTCGCCTGCGCCTCGATGTAGGGCTGGAAGTCCGCCAGCGCCATGAACCGGTCGTGGTGCAGCAGGTTGAACACCACCGAGTCGAACATGTGGGTGTCGCCGTAGCTGAACTCGCCCGAGAGGATGAGATCCAGCGCCGCCTTCAGCTGCGGGTTGGACTCGTAGTACGAGCCCGGGTTGTAGCCCTTCGCGCCCAGCTCCGCGACCTCCGGCTCAACCATGCCGAACAGGAAGAAGTGCTTGTCGCCCACCAGGCGCCGGATCTCGACGTTCGCGCCGTCGTCCGTGCCGATGGTCAGCGCGCCGTTGAGCGCGAACTTCATGTTGCCCGTGCCCGAGGCCTCCATGCCGGCCAGCGAGATCTGCTCCGAGAGGTCCGAGGCCGGGATCAGCTTCTCAGCCAGGGTCACGTTGTAGTTGGCCGGGAACGCCACCTTGAGACGACCCTCGAGCCGCTCGTCGGAGTTGACCTTCCTGGCCACGGAGTTGATCAGGTGGATCGTGTCCTTGGCCATCCGGTAGCCGGGGGCCGCCTTCGCGCCGAACACGACGGTGCGCGGCGTGACCTCGGAAGCCTCGATCTTGCCGCTGATCACCTGCTCGTACAGCGAGACGATGTGGAGCAGCTTGAGGGACTGGCGCTTGTACTCGTGGAGGCGCTTGACCATCACGTCGAGCATGTGGCCGGCGGGGAGTTCGATACCGTCGCGCTTGAGCAGCAGATCGGTCAGGCGCTTCTTGTTCCACGCCTTGACTTCGCGGAACCTCTCCTGGAACTCGGGGTCGTCGGCGTAGGGCTCGAGCTCCTTGAGCCGCTCAAGATCCGTGACCCAGCCGGGGCCGATGTGGTCCGTGATGAGTTCGGCGAGCTTGAAGTTGGCCATCCGCACGAAGCGACGCGGGGTGACGCCGTTGGTGACGTTGGTGAACTTGTCCGGCCACAACTGGGAGAAGTCCGGCAGCACCTTGTCGCGGAGGAGCTGCGAGTGCAGCTCGGCGACGCCGTTGACCTTGGTGCCCGCCACGGTGGCCAGGTAGGCCATCCGAACGCCGCGCTCCGGGTACTCGGTGATCATCGACATCCTGCGGGCGCGCATCTCGTCGCCCGGGAACGCCTCGCGCACCTCGGCGAGGAACTCCTCGTTGATCCTGAAGATGATCTCCAGGTGGCGCGGCAGCAGGCGCCCGAGCAGCTCGGTCGACCACACTTCGAGGGCCTCAGGCAGCAGCGTGTGGCAGGTGTAGGCGAAGCAGGACCTGGTGACCTTCCACGCCTCGTCCCACTCGAAGCCCTTGTCGTCGATGAGGACGCGCATGAGCTCCGGCACGGCGATGACGGGGTGGGTGTCGTTGAGCTGGAAGATGATCCGCTCCGACAGGTTGTGCAGGTCGAAGCCCTCCTCGAGCTCGTTGGTGAGGAAGTCGTGCAGCGAGGCCGCCACGAAGAAGTACTGCTGCTGCAGGCGCAGCTCCTTGCCCTGCGGCGTCGAGTCCTCGGGATAGAGCACCTTGGAGATGTTCTCCGCGAAGGTCTGGGCTCGCACCGCCTGGGCGTAGTCACCTGCGTTGAAGATCTGGAGATCGAACGCCTTGCTGGCCGATGCGCTCCACAGCCGCAGCGTATTGACGCGACCGTTCAGGTACCCCGGCACCATGTAGTTGTAGGGGACGGCCAGGACGTTCCAGGCGGGAACCCAGCGGGTGTGCTCGCGGCCGTCTTCGTCCAGGGAGGTCTCGGTGTGACCGCCGAAATTGACCTGGACGCTGGCCTCGGGGTGCGGGAACTCCCACGGCGAGCCGAGGGCCAGCCACGTGTCGGGCTGCTCGACCTGTCGCCCGTCGACGAAGGTCTGGCGGAAGATGCCGTACTCGTAGCGGATTCCGTAGCCGATGCTGGGGACGTCCATGGTGGCCATGGAGTCGATGAAGCAGGCGGCGAGGCGGCCGAGGCCGCCGTTGCCGAGGCCTGGCTCCACCTCCTGGGCGCGGAGCGTGGGGAGATCGATCCCACAGAGTTCGAGGCCCTGCTTGGCGATGTCGCTCAGGTCCGTGGCGAGCAGCGCGTTGCCCAGCTGCCGTCCGAGGAGATACTCGGCGGACAGGTAGCCGATGGTCTTGACCTTCGCCTCGCGCGTGGTGCGCTTGGTCTCGAGCCAGCGGGCCATCAGGTAGTTCTTGACGGTGCTGGCGAGGGCGAGGTACTGGTCGTTGACGCTCGAGCCCGAGAGGGTCACACCCTGGTTGGTGTTGAGCTCGTGCAGGAACTCTCGCACGAAGCCGTCGACCGAGAACGGCGGGGCGCCGACGGGTGCCGTGGCGAGGGGGTGCTTCGGGGTGGAGGCGGGTCCGTATGTGCGGGTATCAGTGTTGGGCGTCTCGTCCGCGGGGAACGGCCGTCCAGGCTGCGGGATATCAGGCATGGCGCAAACATTAGTTGAGCGGCGGTAGAAAGTCGCAACCCTCCGGGGTGCGGACATCGTCCCGTGGCCGGCGGGGGAGGTGGATGGGCGCCGCGCAATCGCGGGGCGCACGACGATGACGTGCGCTCGGCGACCACCCCGGCCCCCCACTCGGATCCCTAGGATGGGGCCATGATGATGCTCTACGTCCTTCTCGGGGCGATGAGCGTCGGGTCGCTGATGGCCATGATGACTGATCCCTTCAGCAGGTTGTCGATCGTTCGCCGTCCATATGTGGCGGAGATGAAACTCAACGCCATCGAGGCGATCGACTCAAACGCCAGGCTGAGGGTGCGCACAGGCCTCCGCTACAGGGTGTTCGGGATGGCAAAGAACGCCTTTCACATCCTCGCCAGCCGATACTCGTTGCGTCCCCGGACGGGAAGGGGTGCGTCAGTGGATCGGATCATCGAGGAGATCTACCGGCTCCGCTTCGATCCGTCCAAACTGTTGCTGATCTCGGGAGACCACTTCTCTTCGCTGTTCGTCCGCAATCTCGGCGTGTTCTACTACCCCACGCTGGACACCCAGCTGCCTGCCACCGACGATCAGTGGCGTGACCGGCAACTTGTCTATCTGCAGACGCTGGCCTACGCGCTCGGTGTTTTCGACAAGACCGATGACCTCGCCACCACCATCGTCCCGATTGGGCCGTGGGAGGCGACCTGCGTCAACTTCCATTCCTACCCGTCAGACACCCTCTACGGCATGCTGTACGCGCTCGGCGCGCTGCTCGGCAGAGAACCGGCTCGGGCGGCGAGCTACGGCGAGGAGCAGTCGGTGCTCGGCACCCGGGAGGCTGCGGCGCTGCTGCTCGACACCTACCGGGGCGCGCTGATCCGCCACTACCTGGGCTACCGTCGCCGCGTGTTCGACGAGGACCTCGGCCTGATCGATCCGTCGGTGACCATGTCCGGCGCCAAGGACATCGTGAAGCGTGAATCGTCCTTCTACGACAACGTGGTCTTCTGGAAGACCACCCACCTCGCCATGGACCTGGGCCTCATCCCCACGGACCTCAATTTCCTGGCCCGGCTGAAGTCGCGCATCCTCAACACGTTCTGGCTCGACGATGACGGACATTTCCTGGAGGACCTTTCCGCTGAGGGAACGTCTCGACGGCTCTACTCCTCGGATTGGCTCATCGTGCTGGCCACCCGCTTCCTGGATCCCGAGTCGCCTGATGAGCGGCACTATTTCGAGAGGTCCGTGGATTACATTCGCGCCGAGGGGATTGCGCACCCCTTCGCCATCAAATATCAACAGGAGCGGCGGTCGCATCGCCAATTTGCCGTGGTCCGCTTCGCGGTGCCGAACTACGGTGGCGACTCGATCTGGAGCTTCTGGGGCATGGAGTACATCAAGACACTCCTGCTGCTCTTTCGGTCCACCCGGTTGGAGGGGTATCTGGAGGAGGCGGATCGCCACATCGGGCATTTCGAGGCCGCCATGCGCCGCGATCGCGGTTTTCCCGAGGTGTACGACGCGCAGGGCGATCTGCTCCAGACGCCGCTCTACCGCAGCGTCCGGATGACGGGGTGGGTGATCGGATTCGATCAGGTGCGGGCCATGCGCAGGGCCTTGGCCGGAGGCTCGGCGCAGCGCACGGCCGCCTGATTCTCAGGCTTCCCAGACCTCCAGCGCGTAGGCCCGTGCCCAGAACTGTTCCTCGTACCAGGTTGCGTCGACGAAGGCGGTGAGCATCCGCTCGCGGGTCGCGCCGTCGCTTGAGGCAGCCGTCTCATCGAGGAGTGTGATGGCCTCGCGCGTCACCTGCTGGAAGGCCGCGTCTGCGTAGGCGGCCACCCAGCCGGCGTAGGGGTGGCCGTCGAGGTGGGCGGCCCTGTCGGCGAGGGTGGCGCCGACGTCCGCGTAGACCCAGTAGCAGGGCAGCACCGCCGCCACCCCTACCGCGTACGGCTCGAAGGCGGTGGCCGCCAGCAGGGAGTTGACGTAGGCCCGGGTGGTGGGGGATGCGACGGCGGGGCGCGGAAGGTCGCGGAGGCGGTCGTCGGCCAAGAGGGCGTCGTGCATGAGGACCTCCGCCTCCACGGCCTCGCCGGCGCTCCGGGCCCAGAAGGCCGCCTCGCGGGAGGTGGGAGCGCGGGAGGCGAGCGTGGCCAGCGCACGGGTGTAGCCGCGGAGATAGAAGTCGTCCTGGCCGAGGTACTCGACGAAGCGGCGGGGCTCCAGGGTGCCGTCGGCAAGCTCGGTGAGGAGTGGGAGACGGTCGATGCGCGCCCGGATGGCTGAGGTGGCCTCCCACGCCTGGGTGCTGAACGGGCCGGGGGCCCAGTCGATGCTCACAACCCCACCTCGGCGCGCCCCACGAGGTGGTCGACGGGGCCGTGGCCCGAGTGGGGGGTGCGGCTGAGGGTCCACCGCGAGCCAGAGTCCAGGGCGCGCATCAGGTAGTCCCGGGCCTCCTCCACCGACTCCAGCCGCACGCCAGTGGCGCGAGTGTCGCCGCGGCGGGCGGCGACGGCGGCGATGGCGGAGCTGAGCGTGCAGCCGGTGCCGTGAGTATGGCGGGTGTTGAAGCGCGGGCCGGTCAGCAGCGCCAACTCTGTGCCGTGGGCGAAGACGTCGGTGAGCTCCGGGTCGGTGAGGTGCCCGCCCTTGGCCAGGACGGCGCGCACTCCTGCCGCCACCAGTTGCCGGGCCTGGCGGATGAGGCCGTTGGTGTCGGTCACGGGCGGTTGGTCCAGGAGGACGGCCGCCTCGGGGACGTTCGGGGTCACCAGGTCCGCGAGGGGGAGCAGGCGGGTGCGCACCACGTCGATGGCGTCGTCGGTGAGCAGCGCGTCGCCGGAGGTTGCAATCATGACGGGGTCCAGGATGATGAGGCCCGCGTCGTCGCGGCGTTCCTCCAGGACGTCGGCGACGGCGTTGGCGACGGCTGCGTTGGAGAGCATGCCGAGCTTCGTGGCGGCGACGGGGAGGTCGTCGAAGACGGCGAGGATCTGGTCGCGGACGAAGGCCGGGTCCACGGGGCGGGCCTGGCGGACGCCCTGCGTGTTCTGGACCGTGAGTCCGGCGAGCGCCGCCGCGCCGTAGACGCCGAGCGCGGTGAAGGTCTTGAGGTCGGCCTGGATGCCGGCGCCGCCGCTGGGGTCTGAGCCGGCGATGCTGAGGGCGATCTTCGGGGTGGATGTTCGTGTCATCGGGTTCTCCAGAGTGCGAGCAGCTCGTCGGCGGCCGCTCGGGGATCGGGCGCGGTGGTGAGGGCTGAGACCACACAGATGCCGTCGACCCCGGTGGCGATCGCCACGGCGGCGTTGGTGGCGTTGATGCCGCCGATCGCGACAGTCTTGGCCCGTCCCGCGGTGCGCAGGACCAGGCGGGCGGCGCCGTCGAGGCCCAGGGCGGGGGCGGCGTCGGTCTTGGTGGGGGTGGCCCAGAGCGGCGAGAGGCCGAGGACGTCCGCGGTGAGGTCGCTCAGCTCCGCGTCCAGCTCGGCCTCGGTCGAGATGCTGAGACCGATGAGAAGGTCGCGGCCGAGGCGGGCGCGGGCCTGGCTGATGGCGCCGTCGTCCTGGCCCTGGTGGAAGTGGAGGCCGAGTTCCTCGGCGACGTGGAGGCGGTCGTTGACGACGAGCGCCGTGGTGCGTCCGGTGGCGTCGAATGCCCTGTCACGGGCGTCGACGCAGGCGCGGGCCAGGGCGAGGAACTCGGTGCCGTGGAGGTCCTTGTCGCGGATCTGCACCACGCCGGCGCCGCCGAGGATGGCCTGCTCGACGATCCCCGGCACGTGGGCCGGGCCGCCCGACATCGCGGTGTCCGTGACGTAGTAGACGCGCCAGTCCACACCGTCGGCGAGGCCTGGCGTGGCCTGCGTCATGGCTGCTCCTCGACGGTGACGAGGGCGGCGACCTCGTCGGGGGTGAGCGCGTGAAGGGCGTCGAGCCAGGCGGTGCGGAAGCTGCCCGGGTGGCGGGCCTCGCGTGCTGCGGCCAGGCCCGCGGCGCCGAAGAGGGCGTGGGCGGCGACGACCGCGTCGTGGGAGGCGTGCGGGGCAGGGCCGTCGGCACGGGTGGCGCCAAGGGCCGCCGCGACAGTCGCGCCCAGCGCGCACCCGGTGCCGATGACCAGCGGCATGAGCGGGTCGCCGCCGGTGACGCGCGTGGTGCGGGTGGGGCTGACGATGACGTCGACGGGCCCGGAGATGGCCACGACGGCGCCGGTCTGTGCGGCCAGCTCGCGGGCGGTCTCGACGGCGGCCTCCACCTCGTCGGTGGCGTCCACCCCGCGCCCCCCGCCGCTGGCCCCGGCGAGGCCGAGGATCTCGGAGGCGTTGCCGCGGATGGCGGTGGGGCGGTGGGCGAGAAGGTCGCGGGCGAGCTGGGTGCGCACGGGGAGGGCGCCGACCGCGACCGGGTCCAGGACCCAGGGGGTGCCGGCGCCGTCTGCGGCCGCCGCCGCGCGCCTCATGCCCTCGTGTTGCTCGGAGAGCCCGTTGCCGACGTTGATGAGCAGGGCTGAGGCCACCGTCGCGAAGATGGCGGCCTCCTCGGGGAGGTCGATCATGGCGGGGGCGGCGCCGGCGGCTAGGAGCACGTTGGCGGTGATCTCGGGCACGACGGTGTTGGTCATGCAGTGCACGAGCGGGGTGGCGGCCCGGACGGCGGTGAGGATGGCGCTCGTCGGTCCGAGGGTGGAGGCGTCGCTGGCTTTGGTGGCGTCGTCGGGTGGGGAGGGTGTGGGGTTGGTCATGAGTGGTGGCTCCCTTCGCTAGCACGACCTAGATCAGGTGTTGCGGGTGTGTTCTCAGCCCCGACTTCGGGGCACCCCGGCGTCGGCGAGCCTACCAGCCGCCCTTCCCGCCCCGCTGACCGCGGAGAAGTGCCCGTTGTGGCGGTGTCCCGGTGGTGGTCTGAGCGTGGGGCCCGTCACTGGGGGACCGTCTCCGCGGATTAGGCGGGGTGAGCGTCGCCGACGGCGGCGCGGGCCGCCACGAACGCCTCCACCGCGACATCCAAGTCCGCCCGCGACAATCCCGCCGACATCTGGGTCCGGATCCTGGCAGCCCCCCTCGGTACGACGGGGAACGAGAACGCCCTCACGTAGACGCCCCGGGCGAGGACCTCGTCGGCCATCCTCGCCGCCAGCACCGCGTCACCGAGCATCACCGGCACGATCGCGTGGTCCGACTCCGGGATCTCGAAGCCTTCCTCCACCATCCGCCGCCTGAAGTACGCCGTCTTCTCGGCCAGCTGTTCCAGCAGCGACGACGACGACTCCAGCAGCTCCAGGCACGCGATTGTCGCCGCGACGATCGACGGCGCCAGCGAGTTGCTGAACAGGTACGGCCGCGACCGTTGACGCAGCAGCTCCACCACCTCACGCCTCGCGGACGTGTAACCGCCCGACGCGCCGCCGAGCGCCTTGCCGAGGGTGCCGGTGAGGATGTCCACGCGGTCGATGACCCCGAACCGCTCCGGCGTCCCGGCCCCCGTCTCGCCGACGAAGCCCACCGCGTGTGAGTCGTCGACCATCACCAGCGCGTCGTACTCGTCGGCCAGGGCGCAGATCTCGTCCAGCGGGGCGACGAAACCGTCCATCGAGAACACCCCGTCGGTGGCGATGACGCGGTGCCGTGCCCCCCGCGACGCCTCCAGCTGGGCGCGCAGATCGGTCATGTCGCGGTTGCGGTAGCGGTAGCGGGCGGCCTTGCTCAGCCGCACCCCGTCGATGATGGAGGCGTGGTTGAGCTCGTCGGAGATGGTGGCGTCCTCCGCCCCGAAGAGGGTCTCGAACAGGCCGCCGTTGGCGTCGAAGCACGACGAGTACAGGATGGTGTCCCAGCCGTCGTGACCGTCGGGCCCGCTGCGCAGGAACGCCGTCAGGCGCACCTCGAGCTCCTGATGCAGCGTCTGGGTTCCACAGATGAACCTGACCGACGCCATGCCGAAGCCCCACCTGTCGTAGGCGCGCTTGGCGGCGGCGATCAGCACCGGCGAGTTCGCCAGCCCCAGGTAGTTGTTGGCGCAGAGGTTGATCACCTCGCCCGACGGTGTCCCGACGTGCGCTGCCTGCGCAGTGGTCAGCGGCGCCTCCGTCTTGTACAGCCCGTCCGCGCGCAGCTGTTCGAGCTCGCCGCGGATGTGGTCCATGAATGCCATGGTGCTCCTCACTCGTCCCAGGTCAGGATGACTTTGCCGGCGTGCCCCGCCGCCGCGACATCGAACGCCTCGCGGAACCCTGTTGCGGGGAAGCGGTGCGTGATGACCCCCGAGATGTCCAGCCCGGAGCGAAGCAGGGCGCTCATGGCGTACCAGGTCTCGAAGATCTGCCGGCCGGTGACCCCCTGAATGGTCAGCATGTTGAAGATGATGGTGGTGAAGTCCACCTCGAGCGGCTTCGACGGCGTCCCGAGCAGCGCGATCCGGCCGCCGTGGGTCATGTGCGCGATCATCGACGACAGCGCCGCGCCAGATCCGGACATCTCCAGCCCGATGTCGAATCCCTCCCGCATGTCGAAGCGTTCGTAGACGTCCGCCAGGTCCTCACGGGCGACGTTGACGGTGCTGCTCAGCCCCACGCGTCGAGCCAGTGCGAGCCGCTCGTCGCCGAGGTCCGTGATGACCACGTTGCGCGCCCCCTGGAACTTCGCGACGAGCGCCGCCATGATCCCGATCGGTCCGGCCCCGCTGACCAGCACGTCCTCGGCGAGCGCCGGGAACTGCAGGGCGGCGTGGACGGCGTTGCCGAACGGGTCGAAGATCGCCGCGACATCCGGCTCCACCGGCGTATGGTGCACCCACACATTCGACGACGGCATGGCGAAGTATTCGCAGAAGGCGCCGTCGACGTGGTACCCGATGCCCCGGGTGTTGCGGCACAGGTGCCGCTTCCCCGCGAGGCAGGCCCGGCAGCGCCCGCACACGTAGTGCCCCTCGCCGGAGATGAACTGGCCCACCTCGAGGCCTGTCACCGACGAGCCTAACTCCACGATCTCGCCGCAGAACTCATGCCCCAGGATGAGCGGGGTGGTCACCACCTGCGACGCCCAGCCGTCCCAGCCGTCGATGTGAAGGTCGGTGCCGCAGATCCCGGTGCGCATGACCCGGATGAGCACCTCGTTCGGGCTCGGGGTGGGGCGCGGCAGCTCGATCAGCTCCAGCCCGGGGCCCGGCCGCGTCTTCGCTAGCGCCAACATGGACTCATCGTGGCAGATGACTCCCGGGCGGTGGGCCCGGGCGGGATGTGAACGTAGGCTTGACGGCATGTGTCGCAACATCCGGCCGCTGAACAACTTCGAGCCTCCCGCCACCAGCGACGAGGTGAACGCCGCGGTGCTGCAGTACGTGCGCAAGGTCGCGGGGGTCACCAAGCCCAGCAAGGCCAACGAGGAGGCGTTCCATCGCGCGGTCCACGCCATCGCCCACATCACGGCGGACCTGCTCGACGAGCTGGTCACCACCGCTCCGCCGAAGGACCGGGACGCCGAGCGCGTGAAGGCCCAGGCCCGCGCCGCCAAGCGCTACGCCACCGAGGCCGCATCGTGACGCGCGCCGCCGAGCTGCACGTGGGGGCCAGGCTCACGCCGTCGAAGATCGAGCTGCTCCAGGCCTGGCTGCCCACGCAGCGCTGGTTCTTCGGCGATCCCGCCACGCTCCAGCGCGCCGCCGGCTTCAGGCTGTTGGATCCCGACGGCGAGGTGGGGCTGGACTGCATGGTGATCTCCGCCGGAGGGGAGTACTACTTCGTGCCCGTGACGTGGCGCGCCGCGCCGCTCGACGGCGTGCAGCCGATCGGCACCCTGCAGCACTCGGAGCTTGGCCTGCGCTACTGCTACGACGCGGCGACGGACCCGGTGTTCGTCGACGAGGCGTCGCGGATCATCCGGGAGGCGGACCACGAGGCCGACCTGCGCGACGCCCACGGGGCGCAGCTCCCGATCACCATGACGGCGGACGGCACCGGAGCGCTCCCCGGAGAGGGCGAACGCCTGGAGGTCATGCGCCTGCTGATCAGGGCCGTGCCGACGCCGGACAACGCGGCCGGCTCGCTGATCGGCCGCTGGACGGACCACGAGGGCCCGCGCCACGACGTGCTCGCCATCCTCCACTGAGGGGACTCGCCACCGTGTGCAGGGTCGTGGCGCGACGAGCGACCGAGCCGATCTAGAAGCCCAACCCCTCTGACATCGCGCGGATGTGTTCCGCGCTGGTGCGCAGCCGTGACAACTCGTCCTCGGACACCGGAAGCTCCAGCTGCGTGCCCGCGCCGTCTCGGCCCACCACCGTCGGCACCGCCATGCAGACACCCGAGATCCCGTGCCAACCCTCCAGCATCCGCGACACCGGCAGCACCCGCCGCTCATCGCGCAGCACCGACTCGATGATCCGCGTGGCGGCCAACCCGATGGCGTAGTTGGTGGCCCCCTTGCCCTCGATCACCTCGTAGGCCGCGTTGACCACACGGTGCGCGATGGCGTCCCGCTCATGCTCGCCCAGCCGCCCCGTCGTGCGCTCCCACTCGGTCAGGGGCACGCCGCCGATGGTCGCGGTGCTCCACATGGGGGTCTCGGTGTCTCCGTGCTCGCCGCACACGTAGGCGTGCACGTTGCCCACCGCGACATCGCAGGTGGTGGCGATCAATTGCCGGAGCCGCGACGAATCCAACACGGTGCCGGACCCGAACAGCCGGTTCGACGGCAGCCCGCTGATCTTCAGCGCGGCCTGGGTGGTGACGTCGACGGGGTTGGTGACCATGATGAAGGTGGCGTTGGGGGAGCGCTCCACCAACGGCGGGATCAGCTTGCGGATCAGCCCAACGGTCGAGCCGGCCAGGTCCATCCGCGTCTGGCCAGGCTTCTGCTTGGCCCCGGCCGTGACGACGACGACGTCAGCGCCGCGCGTGATGTCCACGTCGTCCGAGCCCTCGATCACCGCCTCGGGCAGGAACTGCCCGCCGTGGGCGAGATCCAGTGCCTCTGCCCGCACCTTCGGGCCGTTGACGTCGTGCAGGACGACATGCCGGGCGACGCCCCGGATGAGGGCCGCGTAGGCCAGTGACGATCCAACCGCGCCCGCGCCGACGATGGCCAGCTTGGCGCCTTCCCTGTTCTGGGCTGATGACATGGGTCGATTCTGTCAGGTCGAGCAAGCCGGTGGACGCCAAACGCCGGCCAGATGAGGCGGTCGCGCCCATGTCACCGGAT
This sequence comes from Tessaracoccus sp. MC1679, assembly GCF_014164775.1. Lineage (GTDB taxonomy): Bacteria > Actinomycetota > Actinomycetes > Propionibacteriales > Propionibacteriaceae > Arachnia. Next base: position 352,535 of record NZ_JACJGB010000001.1, on the reverse strand, counting down.
GGTTGCCTCGGGGAGGGGGCGCGCTCACGCGATCTGCTCCAGGAGGCTGGTCTCGACGTCGTACAGGAATCCGGCGACCGTCACCCGGTCCGCGATCAGCGGGTGCTGTTGCAGCAGGTGGACGTCGCTGCGGATCCGCCCGTGCTGGTCCGGGTCTGCGCCGATGGGAAGAGGGCCGAGGTCGGTGCCCGTGGTGTCGAGGACGCGCTGTCGGATGGCGTCGTCCTCGCCGCTGGCCATGGCGCAGTGGGTGTGCTGGACCACCAGGATCCGGTTCACGTTGAGCAGGTGGGCCGCGAGAACGCAGCCGGTGAGAGCGTCCGGAGTCACATGACCCCCAGGGGTGCGCAGGATCTTGGCGTCCCCGAGCGTGAGGCCGATCATCTCGAGCGGTTCGAGCCGTGAGTCCATGCAGGTGACGACGGCGACGCCGGCGTGGGCTATCCCATCGAACGGGCGGGGGGCCGACCGCGCGTAGCGGCGATTGGCGGACAGCAGGTCACTGAAGCTGAGCGGGTCCATGTGATGAACGGTAGTGACCCAACATACGAAATACAATTCCGGAAAATCTAGACCGATGCGAGCCCGACGTGACTCAGCCGGGCCGAGGATCAGTCTTGTGGGAGGCGTCGTCGAGGGCGGACGCGCCCGGTGTCGGGGAGCCGTCCTCGGCAGCGTCGTCGGCCGTGCCGAGGGTCGCGATGAAGTCCGCGATGCTGACGCTCCCTTCAAGTGGGTGCCGCATGTAGGTGTTGTCCGCGAGGCTGTATCTGTTTCGACGGCCGGACTTCTCTCTGACAACGTAGCCGTGCGCGACCAGCTCGCCCACGATCTGCTGGACCGCCCGCTCCGTGATGCCCACCTGCTCCGCGAGGTCGCGCATGCGCGCCGTCGGATCCTTGGACAGCGCCACGAGCACATGCCCATAGTTGGTCAGGAAGGTCCAGTCGTCCGATGGCATGGATGAATCCTATTGCGCGAGTTGTAGTTCAGGAATCAGGCCACATCCCATCGAAACGGCGCCGCCCAGGTTCAGGACACCGGCTTGAGCCGTCGTCCTGAAACTGGGGGAGGTCAGTCCCGGATGATCATGGCCAAACCGCCGAAGGCCGGCAGCTCGACGCTGAACCCTCCCAGATCGTCGACGGTGCCCACCTTCCGCCGGGTGCTCAGGTCGAACACCCTCCCCGACGGCAGCGCCTCGGACTGAATGCGGGCCTCGATCTTCTCGGCCCCGAAGTTGAGGGCGGTGATCTGCGTGGCGCCGACCTCCAGCTCGTTGACCAGCACCAGCAACGCCTTGTTGCCCACCTCCGGCACGTCCACCAGGCGACCCGACGCGAGGCCGTTGCGCTTGCGGACCTTGAGGACGGCTGCCAGGCGGGAGGCGAAGGAAGTGTCGCGCTTGAGCTGCTCGGGCAGCGGGCCGTACAGCGTGCGGGCCCTGGGCATCCCGGAGGCGGACTTCTTCACCTCGGGCGCGACCCCGAGGATGTCGTAGGCGCCGCGCTCGATCCAGCGCGTGTCGCCGCTGCTGATGAGGCTCTTCACGGCGTCACGCTCCAAGGGCAGGGCCCCGACGAGGTCCCAACCGGAGAGCGCGAACACGCCCGGCTGCCACGCGTTGTACATGCAGAGCAGCAGGTGAGCGGCGGAGATGCGCCGGACGTCGGCGTCGGTGATGGCGTTCAGGTCCGAGATGCCGAGCGAGGCGGTGACGATCGATGCGGTGGTGCTCGCGATGCCGTTCTGGGTGAAGATCGCGTTGTAGGGCGCGGCGTCGCCGGTGAGCGTGTCGCGCATGGTCTGGCGGATGTGCTCGGCCAGGTCGTTGCCGCGGTAGTCGACCCCGCCGAGGGTGTACAGGTCGTCGCGGTGTGCGGCCGCGAAGTGGACCAGTTCGTAGGTGAGCTCGTCGTGGTTCTGCATCGCGTGGACGAGAGAGGCCTGGTCGATGCCGATCTCCATCGCCTCGCGCAGCACCAGGCGCAGGAACTCGGTGTCGCTGGTGGCCAACGCCACCTGGGCGGCGGGCCGGGTGACGAAATCGTAGGACAGGTCCGGGCCGACGGCGCCCGTGCGCTGGATGTCGTCCATGGCCAGGTTCAGTTCCTGGAAGGTGAAGCCGCCCACCTTGCGTACCAGCGAGCCGATCAACTGGTTGGCGGCCTGGGACAGGGGATGGCCCTCGGACCAGGCGGGGGCGTCGACGGCGCGCTCCACGCCCAGGAAGCCGTTGGCGTCCAGCCGCAGTCCGCCCGAGCCCAGATCCAGTAGCGAGTGCAGGGCGTCGCCCATCACCAGGCGCATGCCTGCACAGGTGGGGTCCAGCCAGTTGATGGTGGGCTGCCCCTCCTTGAAGTAGTGCAGGTAGACCCAGCGGCGCAGCGTGCCCTTGTAGTCGCGGATCGGCGGCGTGACTGACCAGTTGGTCTCCTTCACGCCCGGCTCGTAGAAGATGACGCGTTGGAGCGCGCCGATGATGTAGCCCTCGTCGGCCAACGCCCGCTCCACCTCCGGCGTGAGGTTGACGGAGTCCCGCCCCTCCGGGACGTCCGGCAGCAGGTGCCACGCCACCTCGGGGATGTCGACCATGTGGTAGATGCCCGGGTAGTCGCGGTAGTTCAGCTCCGCGAGCCGGAAGTCGGCGCCCTTGCCGGTGTGGCCGGGGACGATGTCGTCGATGATGGTGCCGTTGTGACGGGTGGCCATCTCGCCCATCTCACGGAACTCGTCCTCCGTGCCGAACAGCGGGTCGATGGCCATGGACATGCGGTCGAAGTGCCCGTCCACGCTGGGGGTCACCTCCCATCCGTCGAGCCCGCCGGCGAGCTTGACCGGGCCGGTGTGCAGGGCGTCGATGCCGACGGCGGCGAACGCCTCCCACAGCTCGGCCGAGCCGAGCGCCCCGAGGAAGGACTGGCCGGGTGCGGTGATGTGCGACAGCGGGTAGGCGGTGTACCAGACCGAGGCCCGCTGAAGGGCGGCCCGCGGGTCCGGGTGGGCGTAGGGGTTGGACCACATGGTGTGGCTGCCGGCGAGCTGCCGGGCCACCTTCTCCGCGTCGTGGAGCATCGACTGCTCCTCCAACCACTCGACGTAGGCGCGGTTCGTGCCGGACGGCTCGAAGGGCGGGGTGATGGGGCTCTCGTCGCCTTGACGACGGCGGGCGCGGGGGCGCAGCCGCGCCGGCCGCGCGGCGAAGCGGGCCTCGTCGAAGGTGATCTCCGGCATCTCCTCCTCATATGGCTCGACGACACGGTCGGGCTCCGGGGCGGCGGTCTTCTCGGGGGCTTCGTCGGTGCGCTTGATCACGCGTCCGAGGCTACCGGCCCGCGCCGCAGTGTCGCGGGGTTTCGCCGCTGCAGCTCTCGACCCGGCCCAGCCTGGGGGCGCGTCACGGAAGCAGCGGAGCGGGCACGACACGCCGTCGCTTCCGGTCATCGGGTGTCCCTGCGTGTCCGGAGCCCGATCGAAGCGGCGTTTCGTGCACGGCCGTGGGCGTGCCACCGAATCCGGAAATCAGGGTTGAGTGTAGTAGACTCAACTCTGAAACCGCTCCTAGGAGGCACCCTGATGAACACCGAAAAGCTCACGACGAAGTCCCGCGACGCCGTCACGGCGGCGGCCCGACAGGCCCTCACCCACGGCAACCCGAACACCGAGCCCGTGCACCTGCTGCACGGACTCCTGCTCACCCCCGACAACACCGTCGGCGCGCTGCTCGAAGCGGCCGGGGCCGACCCCGCGCAGGTCGACTCGGCGGCCACCGCGGCCATCGCGAAGCTGCCCTCCACAAGCGGCTCCTCGGTCTCCCAACCGGCGCTGTCCGGTCCGTTCGCGCGCGTCCTGGCGTCAGCCGAGACCCTCGCCGACAGCCTCGGCGACGACTTCGTCGCCACCGAGCACCTGCTGATCGGGCTGGCGATGGTGGCCTCGGATGCCAAGACCATCCTGGACCGCGCCGGCGTCACCACGGACGCACTGACGGCGAAGTTCGCGGAGCTGCGCGGCGGCAAGCGGGTGACCTCGGCGGAGTCCGAGGGCGGCGAATCCGCGCTGGACAAGTACTCCATCGACCTCACCGAGCGCGCCCGCTCCGGCAAGCTGGACCCGGTCATCGGCCGCGACTCCGAGATCCGACGCGTCGTCCAGGTGCTCGCACGCCGCACGAAGAACAACCCCGTCCTGATCGGCGAGCCTGGCGTGGGCAAGACCGCCGTCGTCGAGGGCCTCGCGCAGCGGCTCGTGGCCGGAGACGTGCCTGATTCCCTCAAGGGCCGACGTCTGGTCTCGCTGGACCTGGCGTCGATGGTGGCCGGCGCCAAGTATCGCGGCGAGTTCGAGGAGCGGCTCAAGGCCGTCCTCTCCGAGATCCGCGAGGCGGAGGGGCAGATCGTCACCTTCATCGACGAGCTCCACACCGTCGTCGGCGCCGGGGCCTCGGGCGAGGGCGCGATGGATGCCGGCAACATGCTCAAGCCCATGCTGGCCCGCGGCGAGCTGCGGATGATCGGCGCCACCACGCTCGACGAGTACCGCGAGCGGATCGAGAAGGACCCGGCCCTGGAGCGACGCTTCCAGCAGGTCTACGTCGGCGAGCCGTCGGTCGACGACACCGTCGCGATCCTGCGCGGCCTGCGCGAACGCTACGAGGCGCACCACAAGGTGCGGATCACGGACTCGGCGCTGGTGGCCGCGGCCGCGCTGTCTGACCGCTACATCACGTCGCGACAGCTGCCTGACAAGGCCATCGACCTGGTCGACGAGGCCGCCTCCCGGCTGCGGATGGAGATCGACTCCTCCCCGGAGGAGATCGACATGCTGCGCCGCGACGTGGACCGGATGACCATGCAGACCTTCCACCTGGAGAAGGAGGAGGACGAGGCGTCGAAGGAGCGGCTGGCGGCGCTGCGCGCCGAGCTGGCGGACGCGCAGGAGAAGCTGCGCGGACTGGAGGCGCGGTGGGAATCGGAGAAGAGCGGGCTCAACCGCGTGGGCGACCTCAAGGAACGCATCGACCAGCTTCGCGTCGAGGCGGACAAGGCGCAGCGCGAGGGCGACCTCACCCGCGCCTCGCAGATCCTCTACGGCGACATTCCCACTGTCGAGCGCGAGCTCACCGAGGCCGAGACCGCCGATACCACCGCCCAGATGGTCTCCGACGAGGTGAGTGCCACCGACATCGCCGAGGTGGTCGCGGCCTGGACCGGCATCCCCGTCGGGCGGATGCTGCAGGGCGAGAGCGAGAAGCTGCTGCACATGGAGGAGCGGATCGGGGAGCGCCTGATCGGCCAAGCCCCCGCGGTCAAGGCCGTCTCGGACGCCATCCGGCGCTCCCGCGCCGGCATCTCGGACCCGAACCGGCCCACCGGCTCGTTCCTGTTCCTCGGCCCCACAGGTGTGGGCAAGACGGAGCTCGCGAAGTCGCTCGCGGACTTCCTCTTCGACGACGAGACGGCGCTGGTGCGCATCGACATGAGCGAGTACTCGGAGAAGCACTCCGTGGCCCGCCTCGTCGGCGCCCCTCCCGGCTACATCGGCTACGAGGAGGGCGGCCAGCTCACCGAGGCCGTCCGCCGTCGGCCCTACTCCGTGGTGCTGCTCGACGAGGTGGAGAAGGCCCACCCGGACCTGTTCAACATCCTGCTCCAGGTCCTCGACGACGGCCGCCTCACCGACGGCCAGGGTCGCACGGTGGATTTCCGCAACACGCTGCTGATCATGACCTCCAACCTGGGGTCGCAGTTCATGGCGGACCAGCAGTTGTCGCGGGAGGAGAAACGCGCCGCGGTGATGGGCGTGGTGCGCCAGGCGTTCCGGCCTGAGTTCCTCAACCGGCTCGACGATGTGGTCCTGTTCGACGCCCTGACCCCCGAAGAGCTGGGCAGGATCGTCGACATCCAGATCTCGAGGCTCAATCGCCGGCTCGAGTCGCGGCGGATCTCGATCGATGTGTCGGAGGCGGCGCAGCAGTGGCTGGGGGACGTGGGCTTCGACCCCGTCTACGGTGCGCGTCCGCTGCGTCGGCTGGTGCAGACGACCATCGAGGACCAGCTCGCCCGCGGGCTGCTGTCCGGGGAGATCCACGACGGCCAGACGGTGCGGTTCGACAGGGTGGGCGACGGCATCTCGATGGTCTGAGCCCGAGCCGGCGAGTCCCTCCGGAACCGGTCGCTATGTGGGTGGGTAGACCAACCCTGAGAGCGACCAGCTCTGGGGCGTCAGCGGCCGATCTCGCGGCGCAGGGCCTCGACGGTCATCTTCGCGGTGTACAGGTCCGCCCCGGTCAGCTCCCGGTACCGCTTGATGGCGGTGATGGGGCGGCCGGAGCGGATCTCGTCCAGCAGTTCCTCGCGTTCGTAGAACGTCAGCGGCCGTGGCGGCGCAGCGACCGCCTGCTGGCGCCGCTGCCGCTCCCTGTCCATCGCGGGGGCGATCACGAAGATCCAGATGGCGACGGCGGGGATGAGGAAACCCATCCGGCCGCCTGTCATGGACGTGAGAATGATGGCCAGCACGAAGATCCACCACTGCGTGTACCAGGGTTTGCCGACGCCGTGATGCGGGTGGGCGGCGCGGTGCGGCCGGGCCTCGGCGCCATAGGTGGGTGGTGGGGCGGGCGTGCTCCAGGCGGGGTCGCCGAACGGCATCACCTGCTCGTGCTGCTGGCCGGGCCTGCGCCCGGGGAGGTCCGTGAAGAGGACGGTCAGGTCTCGCAGGGTCCTCGCTTCGAGGGCCTTGGACATCCGCTCGCCGAACTCATCAGCAGTGAGGCGGCCCTCGGACATGTGCTCCTGGAGCAGCTCGACGGCCTCGTCGCGCTCCTGATCACCGATCCGCATCTCGTCGTAGGCCATGGTGAAAAGGGTACTCCCGGCCAGCGGGCACGGCCGTCAGACCCGGGTCTCCTCTGACTCTGACTGCGGAGGCTACGGCTGCTCGGCGGGATAGATCGGGTCGTCGTCGGTGTTGGGGTCGAAGAATCCCACCCCGTGCTTCCTGGCCAGGTTCCGGGCGGCCTCCACGGCCTTGCGCGATTCCCCGCTGGGGCACAGAGCCATCGTGAACGACGAGCCGCACCGGTAGGTTGTTGTGCCGTCGTCGGCGTCAGCCAGGGGACCGTTGACGGGCGGGAAGCTCTCGGTGAAGTCCGAGTACCAGCTGCGCAGGGCGATGGTGCCGTTCTCGGGATCATCGAGATCCAGGCCGGCGCCGCCGTAGCCGAGGCCTTCGGTCCAGGCCAGGAACGGCTCGATGTCGCGAGGCACCGAGGCGGGATCGAAGACGAGGATGTCGTAGCTCATGGGGGGCCTCCTTGCGTCGACGATATCCCCGCTGAGCCGGTGGTGGGGCGAGTTCTGCGCCGTCGGCGACCCGAAGCGGGTGGCGGCCGCGGGGTCGGCCCTCGCCCGCACGCCACCCCGGGATCCATGACCCCCCGGTCACTGGTTTGATGAAGGCATGAACGCCACACTCCGAGACGTCAGACGTGACTACTCCGGCGAGGGCCTCCCCGCAGACCTGGGCTCGTTCGACCCGTGGGCCTTCCTGGACTCGTGGATCGCGGACGCGTTGGCCTCCGAGGAGGTCGAGCCGACAGCGATGACGGTGTCCACCGTCGGCCTGGACGGCCGCCCACGCAGCCGGGTGCTGCTGCTGAAGGAGGCGTCGCCGTCGGGGCTGGTGTTCTTCTCCCACTACGACTCGCCCAAGGGCGACGAGCTGTTCGCGACGCCGTCGGCTGCGATCAACCTGTGGTGGCCCACCCTGATGCGCCAGGTCCGCGCGGTGGGCGACGTGGATCGGCTGACTGCCGAGGAGAACGAGGAGTACTTCCGGAGCAGGCCGCGGGCCAGCCAGGTGGGGGCTTGGGCGTCGAGGCAGTCGCGGACGTTGGGGTCGCGAGCGGAGTTGGAGGCCAAGGTCGCGGCGACGCAGGAGCGCTTCGCGGGCGTCGACGAGGTGCCGTGCCCCCCGGGGTGGGGCGGCTACCGGGTGAGGATCGACGAGTTCGAGTTCTGGCAGGGCCAGCCGAGCAGGCTGAACGACCGGGTCTCGTGCCGCCTGACCGCCAGTGGATGGGCCGCCAGACGACTCCAACCCTGAGGGCTTGGGCCCGGCCCGCGAAAACGTGCCCGTAGCGGCACCCTCCCTCACCTCACTTGAGCGCGAAGCCCCGCACTGGGGACCATCCTCCGCGGTGGGGGGCTAAGCGGGCCTGAGCTCGAGCAGGCGTCCCCGGGAACCGTCCTGCACCAGCCAGATCGCCCCGTCCGGTGCCTCCGCCACCGCCCTGATGCGGGCACCCATGGGCCAGTTCTCCGCAGGGCTCGCCGCCTCGCCGTCGAGGTCCACCCGCACGAGGGCCTCTCCGGACAGCGCGCCGAGGAAGGCGTTGCCCTTCCAGGCGGGGAACAGGTCACCGGTGTAGATCATCAGCGATCCGGGCGAGATGCTCGGCGTCCAGAACGCCTTCGGGGGCTCGAACCCATCGCCGTCGGTGTGGTCGGGGATCTCCCCGCCGCCGTAGTGGGACCCGTTCGAGGCCTCCGGCCAGCCGTAGTTCGCCCCCGCGACGACGAGGTTGAGTTCGTCGCCGCCCTGCGGACCCATCTCCGAGGCCCAGAGCCGACCCTCGTCGTCGACCGCCAACCCCAACGGGTTGCGGTGGCCGATGCTCCAGAACTCGGCCGCGACACCGCCGTCGGTGGCCCACGGGTTCTCAGGCGCAGGGTCCCCGTCGAGGGTGAGGCGCACGATCTTTCCGAGGTTGCCGTCCATCGCCTGGGCGGGATCGAACTTCTGGCGGTCTCCGGAGCTGACGAACAGGTGATCGTCCTGAATCAGCAGTCGGTGCGAGAAGTGGCCGTCGCCGTCCACCTTCGGGGTCTGCTCCCAGATGGTGTCGACGGCGCTGAGCGTGGCTGCCTCGACGTCCAGGCGGGCGTGCCCCACGACGGCGCCGGTGCCGCCGTCGCCGCGCTCCACCCAGCAGAGGTAGACGGTGCCGTCGTCGGCGAAGGTTGGGCCGGGGATGAGGTCGCCGAGGCCGCCCTGGCCCGCGGCCACGACGTCGGGGACTCCGCTGACTTCCCGAACCGTGCCGTCGGGGTCGCGGAGTTTGAGGGTGCCGCCGCGCTCGGTGACGGCCATGGTGCCGGTTCCGGGGAGGAACGCCAGCGCCCACGGCTCGTCGAAGCGTTCGTGCTCCACGACGGTGAACTCGTGCGTCTCCGGAACGGTGCTCTCTGCGGCAGGGGTCGTGGCGGAGGCGGTGGGAGCGGGGGCTGAGGACGTGTCCGGGCTGGGCGCAGACGTGGTAGGGGGTGTCTCGGCCGGGCCCGAACAGGCGGCGAGTCCGGCGAGCGCAAGGGCGGCTGGGGCGAGTCGTCGCATGGCATCGACGCTACCTTCCCCCCTCAAGCCGGCGGCCGGGCAGCGCCGGCACTGCCCCTCGCCGCTCCCGCTGGCAGCGCCCATCCGCTGGCTGAGGAGCGAGGAGCGCAGCGACGAGCCTCGAAGCCTAGGAAACGTGAGCTGACAAGGTCACTTTCTTGAGGCTTCGAGGCCGCTACGCGGCACCTCAGCCAGCGGAGGTAGGGCGCTCAGTGGCCGTACAGCCGGAAGATGCTCAGCCAGTTGGAGGATCATCTGCCAACGGGAGGAGTCAGGAGCACCTTGATGGCGGTGCGCTCGTCCATGGCGGTGTAGCCCTCGGCCGCCCGATCCAGCGGGAGCGTCAGGTCGAAGACCTTGCCAGGGTCGATCTCGCGGCGCCAGATCAGGTCGATCAGCTGAGGCAGGAAGCGACGCACCGGCGCCGGGCCGCCGTGCAGGTGAACACCGGAGAAGAACAGCTCCATGCCCGGCAGGCTCACGTCGTGCGCGACACCCACGTACCCCACATGCCCGCCGGCGCGCGTGGCCTGGATGGCCTGCATCATCGACTCCTGCGTGCCCACCGCCTCGATCGTCGAGTGCGCACCCAGCCCGCCGGTGAGCTCCTTGATCCGGGCCACGCCCTCGTCGCCGCGCTCCTCGACGATGTCCGTGGCTCCGAACTCCCGAGCCAGCGCCTGACGGTCCGCGTGGCGGCTCATCGCGATGATCCGCTCCGCGCCCAGCTGCTTGGCGGCGAGGATGCCGAGGAGGCCGACGGCGCCGTCGCCCACCACCGCGACAGTCTTGCCCGGCCCGGCCTCCGCCGCGACAGCCGCGAACCAGCCCGTCCCCAGCACGTCGGAGGCGGCCAGCAGGGAAGGAACCAGGTCGTCGTCGGGCATGCCGGGCGTGGCGACGAGGGTGCCGTCGGCCAGCGGGACGCGCAGGAACTCGGCCTGGCCCCCCGTCGACGCCGCAGCCTGGCGCTGCACGCAGTGGGTGTGGTAGCCCGACGCGCAGATCTCGCACGTGTTGTCGGAGGCGAAAAAGGAGCCGACGACGAAGTCCCCCGGCTTCACCGTGCGGACGTCGCTGCCCACCTCCTCGACCACGCCGACGTACTCGTGGCCCATCGGCGTGGGCCCGTCCTGGTGCTCGATCCCGCGGTACGGCCACAGGTCCGAGCCGCAGATGCACGACGCGGTGACGCGCAGGATGGCGTCGGTGGGCTTGACGATGGCCGGCCTGTCGCGGTCCTCGACGCGAACGTCGCCGGGTCCGTACATCACAACTCCACGCATGGTGTTCTCCTCATAGTCCTGGGGTGCTGACCGTTGCCCGCACTCACCCATCACCCATGAAACCCGCCCCGCACCCTCCGGGAAAGGGCCTGTCATGAGGTGTACCGGCAGGGCATCCCTCGGGCGCGACGGGCGGCGTTACCGTGGGTGGGTGGACAACCGAGACGCAGTGCGCGAGTTCCTCACCAGCCGGCGCGCCAAGATCACCCCGCAGCAGGCCGGCGTGCCCGCGTCCGGGCAGCGTCGGGTGCCGGGGCTGCGGCGGAGTGAGGTCGCGACGCTGGCGGGGATGAGCGTCGAGTACTACTCCAAGCTGGAGCGGGGGCAACTGGCGGGGGCGTCGCCGTCGGTGCTGGAGGCGATCGTGCGGGCGCTGCGCCTCGACGACGCCGAGCGCGAGCACCTCTTCGACCTCGCATCGGCGGCCCAGGGCGGCGGGATGGTGGCGAGGCCGCGTCGTCGCTCCGACAAGCAGTGGACCCCCACCCCCGGGCTGCAGTGGATCCTCGACGCGATGCGCGACGCTCCGGCGGCGATCGGGAACGGCCGCGGGGACCTGCTGGCCGCCAACCACCTTGGGAGGGCGCTCTACTCGGACCTGCTCAAGGATCCGCGGCCCAACTTCGCACGCTTCACCTTCCTCGACGAGGCCGCCCGGCGGTTCTACCCGGACTGGGACTACTTCGCCGACATCACCGTGGCCAACCTGCGCACCGAGGCCGGCCGCGACCCCCGCGACCGGCAGCTCCACGAGCTGGTCGGTGAGCTGTCGACGCGCAGCGAGGAGTTCCGCCGACGGTGGAGCGCTCACGACGTCCGCATCCATGCTGCGGGCACCAAGCACTTCCATCATCCGGTGGTGGGCGACCTCACGCTGGCCTACGAGACGGTGGACCTCCGCACGGGCGGGGGAGTGGCGATGACGGTGTATGCGGCCGAGCCGGGGTCGGCCTCTGAGCACGCGCTCCAGTTGCTGGCCAGCTGGGCGGCGACGTCGATCCCCATGCCGGACCGGGCCGACGCCTGATCGTGGTCAGCCGCCGAGGCGGATCCAGTGGTCGCCGCGCGCCCGCAGCCCCAGGGTGACCGCGCGTGCGCCCATGAACACCCCGCTGAACGACACCCACAGCCAGGTCAACCCAGGCTCCCCGGCGGGCAGGGTCAGCCCGAACAGCGCCACCGGCGCGTAGACCACCACGGTGATCACGCCGGCGATGGCCAGGTAACGTCCGTCGCCCGCCCCGATCAGCACCCCGTCGAGCAGGTACACGTACCCGGCCAGCGGCAGCGCCACCGCCACGATCACCAGCAACCGGGCCACCAGGGCGCTGACCTCGTCGTCGGGGGAGAAGAACGAGGCCACGGGTTGCCGCAGCAGCACCGCGACCAGCCCGATCACTGCGCCAGCGCCCACCGACCACCAGGTCATCAGCCGGGTCGACGAGCGGGCCTCGCGGGCGTCGCCGGCGCCCAGGGCGGTGCCGATGATGGTCTGCCCGGCGATGGCCAGGGCGTCGAGCGCGTAGGCCATCAGCCCCCACACCTGCATGACGATGTGGTGGGCAGCCAGTCCGGCGGCGCCCTGCGCGGCCGCGACGTACGTGGTGATCAGCAGGGCGATCCGCAGCGTGACGGTCCGCAGCAGCAGCGGAACCCCGACGGCGAGGCTGCCCATCATCTCCGCCCACGACGGGCTCAGCCGGGCCCCGGCGCGACGGGCCTGCACCGCTACCAGGGCGGCCGCCGTCGTCCCCAGGGCCACCTCGGCGAGCGCGGTGCCGAGCGCGGCGCCGGCGATCCCCATCCCCGCGCCGAACACCAGCGCCACGTTGAGGACCAGGTTGAGGACCGCGCTGCCGATGGACAGCACCAGCGGCGTGCGGGCGTCCGCGAGGCCGCGGAAGGTGCCTGTCGCGGCGAGCATCACCAGCATTCCGGGCAGCCCGGGGATGGACCAGCGCAGGTAGGTGACCGCGTGGGTGTGGATGTCGCCGGTGGCGCCGAGCGCGGAGGCCAACCACGGGGCCGTCGCCCACACAGCGGCGCCCACGCTCAGACCGATCAACCCCGCCAGCCACATCGCCTGCACACCGAGCCCGATGCCGTGGGACCGCTGGCCGGCGCCGATCTGCCGGGCGACCACCGCCGTCGACCCGTAGGCCAGGAAGATCATCAGACCGGTGACGGTGGTGAGGAGGCCCGAGCCGATGCCGAGACCCGCCAGGGGGACGGTCCCGAGCGTGCCGACGATCCACGTGTCGGCCAGCATCATGAGCGGTTGCGCGACCAGGGCGGCGAACGCGGGCACGGCGAGGGCGAGGATGCGGCGGGAGAGGCTCATGGCGTGCGGGAGTCTACGCGGGCTAGGCTCGCCTGGTGGACCGCCTCATCCCTGACCGCGACACTCCCGGCGCGTTCTGGGTGCGGTTCGGCCCGACGTCGCAATCGTGGGTGAATCCGGCCCGGCCGGACTTCCTGGCCTTCGAATACGTCCAGCACATCGCGATGGTTCTGGACCACACCGTCCTCGGCGCCCCCGTCGACCGCCGGCTCCGCATCGTCCACCTGGGCGGCGCGGGCATGTCCATTCCCCGGTGGGTCGCCTGGCGCCGGCCGGGCACGGCCCAGGTGGTGTGCGAGCCGGACGCGGAGCTCACCGAGGAGGTCCGGCGCAAGCTCCCGTTGTCCCCGCGCTCCGGGATCAAGGTCCGCGACATCGACGGCCGCGCGGGCCTGCGGGCCATGCCGGACGCCTGGGCCGACGTCATCATCGTCGACGCGTTCGACGGCGCCCAGGTGCCCGGCGAGCTCGCCACCGTCGAGTGCCTGGACGAGCTCCGTCGGGTGGCCCGCAACGAGGCCGTCGTAATCTACAACGTCACTGACCGCGCGCCGTTCGCCTGGGGCAAGCGGCTGGCCGGCGGGCTCGCCGAGCGCTGGCCGCACCTGTTCCTGGGCGCGGAACCGGTGGTCCACAAGGGGAAACGCTTCGGCAACGTTGTGCTGGTGGGAAGCGATGCGCGCCCGGACCTCGCCGGGATCGAGCGCGAGTCCCGGAGGGTGAGCGTGGGTTACCGCTGGATCACCGGCCGCGACGCCAAGGCGTGGCCGGGAGGCGCGCAGCCCTTCGTCGATGGCGAGGCCGAGCCGTCGCCGGGACCTGCGGGTCGCGGGTGGTAGGCGCGCCGTGATCCTCCACCTGGTCCGCCACGGTCAGTCCACCTGGAACCTGGAGCGGCGCCTCCAAGGGCAGCGGATGGACGTGCCGCTCACCGCCCTCGGCCGGGCACAGGCCGACGGCGCCGCCCTCGCGCTCGCCGACGTCCCGCTGGCCGCCGTCGTCACCTCGGACCAGCTCCGCGCGCTCCAGACGGCTGAGGCCATCGCGGCCCCTCGTGGGGTCCCGACCCACCGGACGCCGCTCCTGCGCGAGCAGGCCCTCGGCGCGCTGGAGGGTCTGACCTACGACGAGCTCACAGCCGAACCGGTCCCGGACGGCCAGCACATCAGCGAGATCCGATGGGGTGGGGGTGAGTCGGTCCGCGACGTGCACGCCCGGCTCACCACCTTCGTCGCCACCCTCCGCAACACCCACGCCCCAGGCGCCGAACTCGCCGTCGTCTCCCACGGCGACACCCTGCGGATCCTGCTTGCGGTGCTTGAGGGTCGCGGCCATCGGGAGGTGGAGTGGGTGGAGTTCGCCAACGGGCAGATCCTCACCCGTACCCTCTGAGGCGCGTGGTCAGAAGGCCGGGTCGCGGCGCTGCAGCCACAGCTGTGCCCGCGTCGCCGCCCGGCTGACCGGCCGCGACCACCACGCCGCGCCCCGCAGCGCTGCCCTGGCGGCGTTGAAGCCCGCGCCACCGTGAACGCCTCCGCCGGGGTGGGTGCCGGCCGAGGCCAGGTAGAGCCCGTCGAGGTGCGTGACCGGCCCGCCCAGGCCGGCCACCGGACGCCACGGCCCCTGTTGGAACAGCTGCGAGGTGCCCGCCCCGAGGGCGCCGTCGACGAGGTTGGGGTTGGCGGCCGCGAGATCCTGCGGAGTCTGGACCCAGCGACCCTGCTCGAGGTCGCGCCACCCGGGCGCCAGCTCGTCGAACATCGACTCGACGGTGCCCAGCGACCGCGCCACCCCGTCGGCCCCCGTCACGGGCAGGTGCGTGTAGGCCCACAGCGACTCCGTGCCCGACGGCGAACGCGACGGGTCCGCCGTGGTCATCTGCCCCACCAGGGCGAACGCCCGGTCCGGGACCTCCCCGGCCGCGATGTCGGCGTGCCAGCGCACCAGTTCCCGCGACGACAACCCCGCGTGCACGACGGCGGTCTCCCGCGCCCGCGACGCCCGCCACGGCATGGCCCCGCCCAACAACAGGTTCACCTTCAGCGTCGGTGGGTCCCACGCGAACCGCTCCAGCCGTCTGAGCAGACCTCCTGGGACAGAGCCGGCCGGCAGCAGCGCGCGGTACAGCGCCGTGGCGGACACGTCCGCGACCACCGCGCGCCGCGCCCGCACCGTCGTCCCGTCCGCCAGCCGCACCCCGACCGCCCGCCCTCCGCTGACCGAGATCCCGACGACGGGGGAGGCCAGCTCCACCGCCGCCCCCGCCGAGGCTGCCCGCGACACCAACGCCCCAGCCAACGCCCCAGAGCCGCCGCGAGGCACCGGGAAGCCGACGTCCTGGGCGAGCATCGCCAGGAGGAACCCCATCAGGCCGCTGACCGGCGCCAGTGGGGAAGCATCCGCGTGCATGGCGTTGCCGGCGAGGAGGTCGCGGGCGCGGTTCCCCCCGAACCGCTCCTGCCCCATCCGGTCCGACGGCAGGAGCGCGAAGCGCGCGAAGTCCAGCAACCCCGCAGCCCCCAGCGCCCCGGCCAGCCGGGCCCCGCCGCCCACCGGCGCCCAGCCGCGCAGCAGCGCGTCCAGCAGCGGATCCTTCACCCGCCGCCAGCCCGAGACGAGCCTCAGCCACGCCTCGCCATCGCCGGGGTGGTCCGCCTCCAGCGAGGCCGCAGTCTCCTCGGGCGTGGCCTCGATGGCGGAGCCCAGAGCGTCGTGGGAGGAGGAGACGTGCACCACGGCCGGGCGCCGGTCCGCCCACTCGAGCCCGTGGCGCTCCAATTCCAGCGCCCGCAGCACGGGGGAGGCCTTCCCCAGCGGGTAGCAGGAGGAGAACTCGTCGACGACGAACCCGTCGATCTCCCGATGTGCGACGGCGCCTCCAGCCTTGGACCGCCCGTCGAGGACGAGGATGTCCCAGCCCGCGTCGGCCAGCAGGGTGGCCGCGACCAGCCCGTTGTGGCCCGCCCCGATGACCACCGCGTCGACCACCCGTTCACCCATGCCCCGAATCCTATGTACGCGGCAAGGCGGGAGTGCCTGCCGTCGTAGGCTCGGAGGAGCGACGAGAGGAGCCGCGACCGTGATCGATCTCCCACCCATCACCTGGCAGGCGGTGCTGACCGGCCTGATTGTGCTGCTCGTCGGAGTGGGGGTCGGTTTCGTGGCGAGGCTCGTCGCGGAGAGGTTCCTCACCTGGCGCGGCCGCAGCGAGAGCTCCACCCGCGTATTCTCCGGGCTGGCGCAGGGCGTGATCGTCGTGCTCTCCGCCGCGGCCGCGATCACCGTGGTGTTCCCCAGCGTGAAGCCCGTCGATGTCCTGGGTGGCATCACCATCGTCTCCCTGGCGGCCGGCATCGCGTTCCAGACCGTGCTGGGCAACATGTTCGCCGGCATCGTGATCCTGGCCCGGGACAGGTTCCGCGTCGGCGACCAGATCTCTGTGCTCGACCACTCCGGAACGGTCAGCGAAATGGGTCTGTCCCACACCGCCCTGCGCACGTTCGACGGCCGGCTGGTCCTGATTCCCAACTCATCCCTGCACTCGGAGATCGTCACAGTCCAGACGGGATATGAGCGTGTCCGCTCGACGGTGACCGTGGACTCGACGACGCCACAGACCTGACCCATGCGCGGCTTGTGGCATTGGAGGCGATGCGGGAGATCCCGTCGATCCTCTCGGAGCCGGCGCCTGAGGCCCTACTGCGCGAGATCGGCACGGCCACGGTCAAGATGGATCTCCGCTTCTGGTCCGGAGCCCGCCAGTTGGAGACGCGTACCGCGCAGGACGCAGTGATCCAGCACGTGGTGGAGGCCTTCAGGCAGCACAGCGTGAAGTCCGGCGACGACGTCGTGACGGTCAACCTCGTCGACGGCGGCCGCGCGGAGTCCTCCATCCAGTGAGCCCGCCCGGCAGGAGCCCAGCGTGCGGTCAGTGTTCCTCCAGAACCGCTCTCGCCCCCCTGAGGGCCTCGAGGACCGTTCTGGAGGAACAACTGCCGCAGGCCTGTCCGTAGACTCCACCCTTGTGGACGCACCGAAGCCGCCGCGACGAGGCGGAACCCTCCCCCTCGTCATCGCCGTCGCGCTCATTGTCCTCATCCTTGTCACGCTCGGCGCCACCAGCCCGCGGCCTCCGCTGGTCGAGGTCCTCCCCAGACCCACACCCACCGCGACACTCGGGCCCGAGGTCCCCCTCCCCAGCCTCAACCCGCTGCCGTCACAGTCTCCGGTGTATCCCATGCCGGACGTGGAGCCTCTGGTGCTGCCGGGGTGGGCCGACGATGTGGTCCGGATCCTTGCCGCCGTCGCACTCCTCGCGCTGATCGGGACCTTCCTCTACCGCCTGTCCGGTGAGCTGATCAGGACCGAGCGTCGGCACGCTGCCGAACCCACCGGCGCCGAGTCCGAGATCCCGGAGATCGACGACGAGGAACTGGTCGAGGCGCTGGACGAGACGGTCGAGGAGCTCCGTCTGGGCATGGCCGTCGACGGCGCCGTCATCGCGTGCTGGCGGCGGCTCGAGCAGGCCGCGGTCTCGTCGGGCATCTTCAGGAAGCCCGCGCAGACGTCCCAGGAGTTCACCGTCGAGGTGCTGAGCCGGGCGGTGGTGGACGCCGCGGCCCTCGAGGAACTCGCCGAGTTGTATCGCCAGGCGATGTTCTCCACCCACGAGCTCACGGACGCCCACCGCGACCGTGCCGTCTCCGCCCTTGAGGCCCTCAGCGCGCAGCTCAGCGGGAGGGCGGCGCCGTGACGGCCGCATGGAGCCTCATCGCCCGGCTCGCCGTCGGGATCGGCGTCGCCTCGCTGTTCATCCTGATCGACGACGTGGCCTATCTCCGAGTCGAGCCCACCCTGGCGCTTGTCGCCGGAATGGTGGCGGCCGCGGCGTCGTGGGCCGTCAACCAGGTCCTGCCCGCCGCGGACCAGCCGGAGTGGAAGCAGCCGTCCTGGCACACCCGCTCCCCGCACTTCCAGGCCGACATCCGCACCCGCCGCCTCGCCTCGGTCCTCGCCCACGCGCAGCCGGGCCGGGGCTTCGACTCCCGGCGCGTCGCCCGCCAACTCACCGAGCTCACCGTGAGGCGCCTGGTCACCTCCGGGCGCATCGATCGACCCGCCCGCGGCGCCGACCCCCTCGACGGCGCCGACGCACACCTCTCGCCCGCGCTGCTGACCTACCTCCGCAGCGCGGAGGCCGAGCACCCCCAGGTGCTCAACCGCAAGACCTTGCACGCCCACCTCAAGGAGATCGATTCGCTATGAGCACCCCCGCCGCGCTCACCCAGGCCCAGGCCACCTCGCTCGTGCAGCAGGTGCTCGACGCCGTCGACACCGCCCTCGTGGGGAAGCGCGATCAGATGACCCTGGTGCTGGCGGGTGTGCTCGCCGGCGGCCACGTGCTGCTCGAGGACCTGCCCGGTCTGGGCAAGACGTTGGCGGCGCGCTCCCTGGCGCAGGCGCTCGGCCTGGAGTTCACCCGCGCCCAGTTCACCCCGGACCTGCTCCCCGCCGACCTCACCGGCTCCTACATCTTCGACCAGCACACCAGCGAATTCAGCTTCCGCGAGGGCCCCATCTTCACCGGACTCCTCCTCGCCGACGAGATCAACCGCACGCCGCCCAAGACCCAGTCCGCGCTGCTGGAGGCGATGCAGGAGCGGCAGGTCACCGTCGAGGGGCACACGTTCGTGCTGCCGCGACCCTTCCACGTGCTGGCCACCGCGAACCCGATCGAGCACGAGGGCACCTACCCGCTGCCCGAGGCTCAGCTCGACCGGTTCCTGCTGCGGCTGGCCTTCGGGTATCCGTCGCTCGACGAGGAGTGGGACGTGCTCTCCCGGCGGATGGGGCGACGGCGGGAGGAGATCGTGGTCGACGCCGTCCTCGGCCCTGCCGGGCTGCTCGCCGTGCAGGACTGCGTCGAGAACATCCACGTGGCGGAATCGGTGGGCCGCTACGCCATCGATCTGGTCCGCGCCACGCGTGAGCATCAGGACACGATGGTGGGGGCGTCGCCGCGAGGGTCGCTGTCGCTGCTGCTGTGCTCGCGGGCGCTGGCGCTGATCGAGGGCCGCGACTTCGTCATCCCCGAGGACATCAAGCGCCTCGCCGTGCCCGCGCTCGGGCACCGGATCGTGATCCGGCCGGAGCTGTGGCTCAACAACGTAGCGCCGGAATCGATCGTTCGGGCGGTCCTGGACGTGGTGCCGGTGCCGGACGCGGAGAGCCTCTGATGCAGGTCACGCACACCCCCGCGCTGCTGCGGTCCCTCGGGGTCGCGGCGGTGCTGGGCGTGCTCGCGATCGTCGCGCAGCGGGCCGACGTCGCGGTCCTGATGGCGCCCTTCGTCGTCCACCTGGCGTGGGCGTGGGCGGTTCGACGGCGCGGCGAACCCGAAGTGGAGGTGAGGCCGAAGGCGGTGGTGGTGCCCGAGGGGGAGTCGGTGCCGCTGGTGACTCGCGCGTCGCAGGCGTGGCCGTCGTCCGTTGTCACGCTGCAGTGGCCGGTGCGGCCGGGGATCGCGGTGGAGCCCGACGCCGGCACGGTGCTGGATGCGGTGGCCGTTGAGGGCTCGAGTGTCGCGGTGCAGCCCGAGCGCTGGGGTCGCTACGACGTGGGCCCCGGCTCGGTGTCCGTGGCGGACCTGAGCGGGAGCTGGCGCGCCTCGGCCGCGCTGCCCCGCGTGCAGATCACCGTGCGGCCGGCGTCCTCGACGCTGGAGGGCGGCAGCGGGGTGGCCCATCCGATCGGCATCGTCGGCATGCACCGCTCTCGGCATCGTGGCGACGGCAGCGACCTGGCCGATGTGCGCGAGTTCCGCCCCGGGGACAGGCTGAGGCGGATCAACTGGCGGGTGACGTCGCGGCTGGGGAAGGTGCACGTCAACTCGACGCTGACCGAGCGCGACACGGACGTCCTCATCGTCGTCGACACCCTCCTCGACGTGGTCCCCGCGGATCCGACGGCGCCCACGAGCCTGGATGCGACGGTGCGCGCGGTCGCGGCGATCTCCCGCCACTACGTCGGCTTCGGGGACCGCGTGGCGGTCCACGACCTCGGCCGACGGATCGGCCATGTCCGCTCCGGCACCGGGCCCCGCCAGGCGAGGGTGGTGCTCAACGTGCTGTCGCGGGCGAATCGCAGCGTGCCGGACTGGGACATGCTGCGGCCCGTCGGCACGGTGACCAGCGGGATGCTGGTGTTCTTCTGCTCGCCGCTGCTGGAGCGGGAGTCGCAGGACGAACTGGTGCGGCTCCGCAGACTCGGTGCGGAGGTGATCGCGGTGGACACGCTGCCGGAGGGGATCGGGCGGTTCGAGGACATCGGGGCTTTCCGCCGCGACACCTTCCTCGGCGAGGCCTGGATGATGCGCCGGATGGAGCGCGACGACGCCATCGAGCGGCTGCGCGGCATCGGCATCCCGGTGACTCCGTGGCGTGGGACGAGCAGCCTGGCGAGCGTGCTGCTCTCGATGGAGGCGGCGCGCTCCGCCCCGAGGCGGGTGCTCGGCCGATGAGGGACCTCGCCGAACTGGTCGCCGCGTGGATCTACGCGCTGCGGATCACCAGTGGTCAGCAGTGGGTGCTGCGGATGGTGGTCCTCGCGTCGGGCCTGTCCACCGCGGCCCTGTGCGCGGTGTGGTTCCCGACGGTGGTCTCGTCCGCCCTGTTTGCGGTCGCGGTGCTGATGGCGTTCGCGTCGGTGGTGCGCCCGGACTCCGCGGCACCGCTGGGGCTGGTCGCCGTCGTCGCCCTGTCGTGGCTGTCCGGGGGCGCGGGCTCGTCGTGGTGGGAGTGGCTGGCGGTGGCCGGCCTGGTGGCCGTGTTCCACCTGAGCGTCGCGTTCGCCGCGGCGGCGCCGTCGTACGCGACGATCACCGGCCGCGCGGCTCACCGGATGGTGCGAGGGCTGGCGGGTTTCGTGGGCGTGAGTGTCGCGGTGGGGGCCGGAGTGATCGTCCTGACCGCCCTGCCCGACGATGCGCTCGGGCTCTGGTGGGTGGTCGCGGGGTCGCTCGCCCTGGCCTCGGCGACGGTGGGTCTGGTGGCCGCGCTCAGACGCCCCGGCTAGGGGCTGAAACGCGCTGTTTGAGCGCTTACCTACGGTAGCGTAACCTTGTAGGTAATGACTCTTCAGGGCGCCACCGGCGCCCCGCCTCAGGCGCACAGCTCGGTGGTCAAGCGCGTGCTGAGACAGGCCCGCTCGGGGGCCCGGAAGGTGGCCGAGGCGCTCGCCACGCCACTGCTCCCCGAGGACTTCCTTGACCTGATCGACCCGCTGCGCTCCGGCGCGGACCTGCGCGGCCGCGTCGTGGCAGTCCGCCCCGAGACCGCCAGCGCCACCACGGTGGTCATCAGGCCGGGGCGCGGGTGGCGCACCCACAAGCCCGGCCAGTACACCCGCATCGGCGTGGACGTCGACGGGGTCCGCCAGTGGCGCGCCTACTCCATCACCAGCCCGGTCAACGACGCGGGCACCATCACGCTGACCATCCGGGCCATCGCTGAGGGCAAGGTCAGCAACTACGTCAAGGCGCACCTCAGGCCCGGGGCCGTGATCCTGCTGGACCAGGCCACGGGAGACTTCGTCCTCCCCAGCCAGGTGCCGGACGCCGTGCTGTTCCTCACCGCCGGCAGCGGGATCACCCCCGTCATGGGGATGCTGCGCAACTCGCCGCTGCCGCGGGACGTGGTGGTGGTCCACTCCGCGCCCACCCCCGAGGAGATGCTGTTCCGCACCGAGCTCCGGGCGCTCGCCGACGCGGGTCGGATCCGGCTGATCACCCGCTTCACGAGGGCGGCGGGCGTGCTGCCCGTGACCGAGCTCGACTCCGTCGTCCCGGATTGGCGCACCCGGCACACCTGGGCCTGCGGCCCCACCGCCCTGCTCGACGACGCCGAGGCACACTGGGCCGACGCCGGCCTGGCCGACCACCTGCACACCGAGCGGTTCCGCCCCCGGATCCACGCCGTCGGCGAGGGCGGGGAGATCACCTTCACACGCTCAGGAATCACCACCGCGGCCGACGCCTCCACCACCCTGCTCGACGCGGGCGAGGAAGCCGGCGTGCTGATGCCGTCGGGCTGCCGGATGGGCATCTGCTTCAACTGCGTCGTCCCCATGACCGAGGGCAGTGTCCGCGACCTCCGCACGGGGGACCTGACCACCGCCAACCCCGATGACCCCGTCATCATCCAGACCTGTGTGTCGGCTGCGGCCGGTCCATGCCATCTCCGAATCTGAAGGCCTCACCATGACCGAGACAGTCCAGAACCGCCCGAACCGCATCACCACCTCCCGCCCGCAGGAACGAGCCGAGATCTCGGCCAGCGGCAAGCACAATCCCATCGCCCACCTCAGCCCCGAGGACATCGAGGACATCGGTCGCGAGCTTGACGCCATCCGCGACGAGATCATGGCCAGCCGCGGATCCGACGACGCCGCCTACATCCGGCGTGTGATCAGGACGCAGCGCTCCCTGGAGCTGGCCAGCCGCGTCGTGCTGTTGTTCTCCAGGTTCCCGCCCGCGTTCGTCCTCGGCACCACGGGGCTGACGGTGGCCAAGATCATCGAGAACACCGAGATCGGGCACAACATCCTCCACGGCCAGTGGGATTGGATGCGCGACGAGAAGATCCACTCCAGCACGTGGGAGTGGGACTTCGCCTCGCCCGCCGAGCAGTGGAAGAAGTCCCACAACGTCGAGCACCACACCTACACCAACGTCGTGGGCATGGACAACGACCTCGGCTACAACGTGCTGCGCGTGGACCCGGACCAGGAGTGGAAGCTGCTGCACCTGTTCCAGCCGGTGACCAACTTCTTCACGGCGCTGTTCTTCGAGTACGGCATCGCGGCCTACGACCTCGACCTCAAGGGCTGGAGCGAGGGGACCAAGGACAAGCAGGTGTTCCGGGAGGACCTGAAGAAGGTCTTCGCCAAGATCCGCACCCAGATGACGAAGGACTACCTGGTGCACCCGTTGCTGTCGGGGCCCTCCGCGCTGTCGACGCTGATGGCCAACGCGATCGCCAACACCGCCCGCAACGTGTGGACGCACTCGGTGATCTTCTGCGGCCACTTCCCCGAGGGCGTGGAGACGTTCGAGACGGAGTCCATCGAGGGCGAGACGCGGGGCGAGTGGTACGTGCGGCAGATGCTCGGGTCGGCCAACATCTCGGGCAGCAAGCTCATGCACATCATGACCGGGCACCTGTCCCACCAGGTGGAGCACCACCTGTTCCCAGACATGCCTAGCAACCGCTATGCCGAGATCTCCCCGAGGGTCCAGGCGCTCATGCAGCGCTATCACCTGCGCTACGTCACAGGGCCGCTGCCCAAGCAGGTGGCCTCCGCGTGGGGCAAGGTGTTCAGGTACTCCCTGCCCAACAAGAAGCCGGGCACGAGCCAGTGGGCGGAGGTGGCCTCGGCCGCCCGCGCCGCGGTGGGCGACGTGGTGGACTCCACCCGCGGAATGTGGCGGCGCCCGCGGCAGGCGGCCATCGGCGCCATGGCCTAGCGCTAGCCTGAGCGCACGATGATCCTTGCGCTTCTTGTCTCGCTGTTCGCCGGTCTGGCCACCTCCATCGGCGGGCTTCTGGTGGTGCGCCGCAAGACGTTGGGGCGTCGGTTCCTGGCCGTCGCGCTGGCGTTCGCAGCAGGCGCCATGCTGATGATCTCCTTCATGCAGATCCTGCCGCTGGGCATCCAATGGATGGCGGAGACCTACTCGCTGGCCACGGCCGAGGCGCTTGTCTTCGCCGCGTTCTTCGTCGGCATCCTCCTTGTCCTGGCGATCGACCGGCTGCTCCCCGCCTCGCTGAACCCGAGCGAGATCGAGGGCCGCGAGGCGGCCATGGGGTCCAAGGACGCGGCGCGCAACACTCGCCTGCTCCGGAGCGGCCTCCTCGTAGGGCTGGTGCTGGGGCTGCACAACTTCCCCGAGGGCATGGCCACGTTCTTCAGCACCTACCAGGACCCGAAGATCGGCCTGACGCTCGCCGTCGCCGTCGCGATCCACAACGTGCCGGAGGGCATCGCTGTCGCGGCGCCGGTCTATGCGGCGACGGGGTCGCGGGGCAAGGCCTTCTGGTGGGCCACCGTCTCCGGGTTGACGGAGCCCATCGGCGCCTTGGTGGCCGCGGCTCTGATCAGCTGGGTGGTACCGGAGTCCGTGCTGGGACTGTTCTACGGGCTGGTGGCCGGGATGATGGTGTTCCTTGCGCTGGACGAGATGCTGCAGGCGTCGTGGCGCTACCAGACGGACAAGCACCAGACCATCTACGGCATGCTCGCCGGGATGGCGATCGTCGCCGCGAGCCTGGTCCTGTTCGCCGCGGCCTGAGGGACACGGGGCCCCGGCCGCCCGTCCCCGCTGGCTGAGGTGCCGCGCAGCGGCCTCGAAGCCTATGAAACGTGAGCTGACAAGGAGCGTTTCTTAGGCTTCGAGGCTCGTCGCTTCGCTCCTTGCGCCTCAGCCAGCGGGAGGGGGCTCGTCGCTCCTCGCGCCTCAGCCAGCGGGAGGGGCTCGTCGCTCCGCTCCTCGCGCCTCAGCCAGCGGGAGAGGCGAGGTGATCGGGATCCAGATCGATGCGACGCAGCAGCTGTGCGTTCAGCGCCACGATGATCGTCGACAACGACATCAGCACCGCCCCCACCGCCGGGGACAGCACCACCCCGATGGGCGCCAGCACGCCGGCGGCCAGCGGCACCGCGACGATGTTGTAGCCCGCCGCCCACACCAGGTTCTGGATCATCTTGCGGTAACTCGCCCGCGACAGGTCGATCATGGACAGCACCGCCCGTGGGTCGTTGCCCGCCAGCACCACGCCGGCCGACTCCATCGCGACGTCCGTCCCGGCCCCGATCGCGATCCCCACCTCGGCGCGAGCCAGGGCCGGGGCGTCGTTGACGCCGTCGCCCACCATCGCCACGGTCAGCCCGCGACCCTGCAGCTCGGTCACCTTGGTGTCCTTGTCCTGCGGCAGCACCTCGGCGAACACCTCGTCGATGCCCAGCTCGGCGCCGACGGCCTCGGCGACCTGCCGTGCGTCGCCGGTGACCATCGCCACCCGCACGCCGCGATCCTGCAGCGCCCTGACCGC
Organism: Tessaracoccus sp. MC1679; assembly: GCF_014164775.1. Classification (GTDB taxonomy): domain Bacteria; phylum Actinomycetota; class Actinomycetes; order Propionibacteriales; family Propionibacteriaceae; genus Arachnia. The sequence goes on along the minus strand of NZ_JACJGB010000001.1, from coordinate 327,402 downwards.
AGCCTTCGACTCCGCGCGGACCTTGTCCTCGACGGCGACCGCCCCGATCACCTCGCCGTCGCGGATGACGTGCAGCACGCCGGCTCCCCGCCCGGACCACGATCCCGTCTGCTCCGTGAGGGCCGACGGCGTCTTCAGCCCCAGCTCGCGCAGCAGGGTAGGCCCGCCCACCTGGATGATCGAGCCGTCGACGGTGGCCCGCACCCCGCGGCCGGTGGAGGCGGAGAAGTCTGTCCCGCGCAGTCGCATGCCCGACGCCTCCGGGTGCTCGGCGGCCGCCGCGACGATCGCCCGCGCGACGGGGTGCTCGCTGTCTGCCTCGGCTGCGGCCGCCAGGGACAGCAGCTCCGCCTCGGACACCCCGGCCGCGGCGACATCCGTCACCGCGTGCGCGCCCTCCGTCAGCGTGCCGGTCTTGTCGAACAGCACCACGTCGATGGTGCGCATCCGCTCCAGCGCCATGCGGTCCTTGATCAGCACGCCGTTCTTGGCGGCGCGCTCAGTGGAGATCGCGATGACAAGCGGGATCGCCAGGCCCAGTGCGTGGGGGCAGGCGATGACCAGCACGGTGACGGTCCGCACCACGGCCTGGTCGGGGCTGCCGAGCAGGGTCCACGCGATGGCGGTCAGGATGCCCGCGCCGAGCGCGAACCAGAACAGCAGCGCGGCGGCCCGGTCGGCCAGGGCCTGCGCCCGCGACGACGAGGCCTGAGCGTCGGCCACCATCCGCTGGATCCCTGCCAGGGCGGTGTCGTCGCCGGTGGCCTCGACCCGCACCCGCACCGTGTTGTCCGTGGCGACGGTGCCGGCGACGACGCGCTCGCCCTCGCCCCGCGCCACTGGCTGCGACTCCCCGGTGATCATCGACTCATCGAACTCCGCCGCGCCCTCGACGATCGTCCCGTCCGCAGGCACCCGGGCGCCCGCGCGGACGAGCACCACGTCGTCGACCGCCAGTTCCGCGATCGGGACGACGACCGTCCCGTCGTCGGTCACCCGCTCCGCCTCGCTGGGCAGCAGTTCTGCCAGCGCGTCGAGAGCCGAGGAGGCGGCGCCGAGCGCCCGCATCTCCATCCAGTGGCCGAGCAGCATGATGGTCACCAGCAGCGCCAGCTCCCACCAGAAGTCGAGCTCGAAGCCGCCGATGCCGAGCGTGGTGACCCACGAGGCCGCGAACGCGACGCTGATGGCCAGCGAGATCAGCAGCATCATCCCCGGCTGTCGGGTCTTCAGCTCGCGCCAGCCGCCCTTGAGGAACGGCACCCCGCCGTAGGCGAAGATCGCGGTGCCGAGGACGGGCGCGATCCACGTGGAGCCGGGGAATTCCGGCAGGTGGTATCCGAGCAGGTGCGCCACCATGGGGCTGAAGACCACCACCGGGATGGTCAGCGCCAGGGACACCCAGAAGCGGTTCTTGAACATCGCCGTCGAGTGTCCGGCGTGCTCCCCGTGAGAGTGGACCTGCTTATCGTCTGCCCCGGAGTGGGCGGCGCCGTGGGGCATCGCCTGCCCGTGGGTGCTGTGGCCGGCGTGGTTGTCGTCGACCGCCACGCCGCCGTGATCGGCATGGCCAGCGTGTGGGTCGGGGGAGGTGTGATGGTTCTGGTGCTGTGACTGCTCCATGTCTCAGGTATATACCCCCAGGGGGTATCAAATCAAGCCTTTGGGGGAAACGTGTTGCCCGACGCCCCCCAGAGCGCCGGGCAACACGGGATCACTCGTAGCGCAGCGAGTTCACCGGATCCGCCCGCGCGGCCCGCGCCGCCGGGAACGTCCCGGCGAGGAAGGCGATGGCAACCACCAGGGCGATGACCGCCCCCACAGCCAGGGGGTCGAACGCGATCAGCGTGAGTCCCGGCAGGTCCGCCAGGAGGGTGCGCGACAGCATGCGGCTCAGGACGCCACCCGCCAGCATGGCCACACCCACGCCCAGCACGCTCCCGAGCAGGCCGATGACGGTGGCCTCCAGGCTGAACAGCCCGAACACCCGCCCGTTCCCCATCCCCATGGCCTTCATCAGGCCGATCTCGCGGGTCCGCTCCTGCACCGACATGTACAGCGTGTTGACGATCCCGAAGCTGGCGGCCAGCAGCGCGATGATCGCGAACGCGTTGAGCACCAGCACGATCCCGTCGATGACGGTGGTGAAGGTCCCCAGCTGGTCGGAGACCGTGACGGCGGAGTAGCCGGCGTCCGCCAGCCGGTCCTGGAGCGCTTCGGTCTCCTCCGTGGTGGCGCCGGCGTCGTACCAGACGGATGCCTCCGCGTAGCGGTCCTCCTCGTCGGCGGGGAGGCCCGTGTTCTGCGCCTCCTCGAGGGCCACGCTGAGGGTGTCGTTGAGCACGATGCTCGCGCCCGTGGGGGAGGCGAGTCCCTCCTCGGCGACGCCGACGACGGTGGCCTCCATGGTGTGCGCGGTGCGGAGCGCGTCGCTGATCTGCAGGGTCACGCTCTGCCCGATCGCGTCCGCCTCGTCGGCGAAGCCGAGCGGCTCGACGTAGGACACGGGCAGCACCAGCTGCGACTCGTCCGACGCGTCGTCGGGAGCCTGGCCGGCGACCAGCTGGATCTCCTGGCCTGATACGAGGCTGCCCACGTTGACGACGTAGGGGGTGCCGTCGCCCGCCTGGATGAAGTCCGGGTTGAGCGATCTGGTGGGCTGCACGTCCAGCACGCCGTCGATGCCCGCCAGCTCGTCGAGGTCGTCCTGCGTGAGCGCGGTGACCACCCCGCCGCCGCCGGGGCCGGGATGGTCGCTGCTGATGGCGTCGGGGTCGTACTCGCGGGGCCCGGAGGCGCCGCGCATGCCGGACTCGCCCTCCGCCGTGCGGGTCACGGTGAGCACGTCCGAGGCGCCGACGGCGGTGACCGTGTCGTCGATGTAGCGGTTGATGCCGGTGCCCAGCCCGCTGGTGAGGGTGAGCGTGAACGCCCCGACGAAGATCGCCAGGACCGTCAGGATGGTGCGGGTCTTGGAGCGCCACACGTTGGCGAACGCCGATGAGACGAGGTCGTGGGCCTTCATGCCGCCACCACCTGCTCGTCGCCGACGAGGAGCCCGTCGCGGATGAGGAGGCGGCGGTCGCAGCGTGCGGCGAGGTCGTCGTCATGGGTCACGATGATGAGCGTGATGCCGTGCTGGCGGTTGAGGTCCAGCAGGATGTTCTCGACGACGGCGCCGGTGGCCGAGTCGAGGTTGCCGGTGGGCTCGTCGGCGAAGATGATCCGAGGAGTGTTGATCAGGGCCCGCGCGATCACCACCCGCTGCTTCTGGCCGCCGGACAGGTCGCTGGCCTTGTTCCTGGACTTGTCGTCGAGCTCGAGCTGCTCCAGCACCTCCATGCCCCGCCGTCGTCGCTCGCTGCGCGGGATTCCCGCGATCTTCAGCGGCAGCGTGACGTTGTCGAGCACCGTCGCGCTCGGCGTGAGGAAGAACTGCTGGAACACGAACCCGAAGGTCTGGTTGCGGGTGCGGTTGAGCCGCCGTCCGCGCAGCTCACCGGTGTCGACGCCCTCCAGCGTGATGCTGCCCGACGTCGGCGCGTCCAGCAGCGCGAGCGTGTGCATGAGGGTGGACTTGCCGGATCCGCTCTTGCCGAGGATCGCGATGCTCTCGCCCGGCTGGATGTCTAGGGTGACGCCGCGGAGCGCCTCGAAGCTGCTCTGGCCACGGCCGTAGGTCTTGTGCACCTCGCGGGCCGAGATGATGGGGCTGGTCAACTGATCCTCCTGATGAAAGCCGGCCGCGTGGAAGCGGGCGGCATCTTCAATCATCCGCAGCCTGCGCCCCTGACGCATCGTCTCGATGTGGGCTCCTGCGGTACTGCGCCGGTGGTAGGTGGCGCTGCCGTCGATTCGCCCAAGCCGGGTCTCACCGGAACGCGTAGGCTCCACGTGCAGCCGCTCCGCGGAAACGCCGGCCGTGCGCAGCTCGGAGGCCAACTGCTGCATCATCGACGTGGGCCCGCACATCCGCACTCCCAGCTGGTCCGCGTCGACGCCCCCGGCGGTGAGGACGTCCGCGGCGCTCACCCTGGGCTCGGCTGTGGTGTCGATGAAGCGCACGGTGAGCCACGGATACCGGGCGGCGCTGTCCAGCAGTTCCCCCTCCATGGGGCTCGCGACGGCGTCCCGGCGTGACCACAGCAGGGTCACCCGTCCACCCGGTCCGTCTTCACCGGCCGTCCTGATGGTCGCGATCATGGGCGCGATCCCCGCGCCGCCAGCCACCCAGACGTTGCTGGGCTCGTGCGGGACGGGATCGGTGGACCCCTGGGGGGCGCTGAGCCACACGCGGTCGCCCACCGCCACGCGCTCGACGAGCCGGCGCGTGCCCTTGCCGGACGCCTTCACCCCCAGTTCGAGTTCCCCGTCGGGGCTGACGCCGGCGACGGTGAACGGGTGCGCCCGCTCGCGCGCGGACCGAAGCCCCAGGTACACGAAGTGGCCCGGCAGGAATCCGCGGTCGCGATCGGGCTTGACGTGGACCATGGCCACGAGGTCGCTGAGCCGGTGGACCTGCGTGACGGTGCCGTTGCGAAACCAGCCACGGGCGTGGCGGGCGAGCGTCCGGTCGAGCACCGCCCACACGCCGTAGGCGCACACGACGAGGTAGACCGCGCGCAGGGCCACCGACGAGGGGGTCAGCTCCGCGTCGACGAAGCCGTGATACATGGCGGCAAGGACGTACACGGCGAGCACGGCGTGCATGATCCGCCAGATGTCGTAGCTGCTGCGGGCGATCCACCCGAGGGGGCCTCGCCAGCGCGCCGCCCGGGTTCCCGGCGCGAGGAACGCCCAGGCGATCAGCAGCACGGTCACCTTCTCCATGACTTCCATCACCATTGAGGTGGCACTCGGCTCGCCCCGCGTGGCCATGATCCGGGGATGCACGATGGCCAGGGCGAACCCGAGCGTCCCCGCCACCCGGTGCCACCACAGCTGCGCGTCGATCCCACCGAAGAGCCTCGCTGGCGCCGGGCGCTGGGTGATCGAGAGCATGGCGGCGGACATCAACCAGATCGCCTCCACGCCCAGGGTCTCGCCCACGCGGTCACCGAGGGGCTTGTCGGCCGGCAGCAGCGCCATCCACAGCACCGCGATGACCACGGCACCCGCGACGGTGGCCACCATTCCGGGGCGGAGCCACAGCCCCGCGCTGGGCGGACGGAGTGACACGGTGCTGGCGTGATGCGACATGGTTTCATCCTCTGCCAGGGCCTCTGCGCCCCACATCCGCCCGGCGCGGCAACCGGGGCCTACTCCGATCGCAGTAGGTCAGGGATGCCCGACGCGGACCAGGCCGGACTGGTACGCCGCCACCACCAGCTGGGCGCGGTCGCGCAGGTTCAACTTGGTCATAGCCCGGTTGAGGTGCGTCTTCACGGTCAACGGGGAGAGCACCAGGCGGGCCGCGATGTCGTCGTTGGTGAGGCCCTCCGCGGCCAGGGCCACCAGTTCGCGCTCGCGGTCGGTGAGCAGCGGGAGCGGGAGTCGGCCACCCGCCTCGGTGGCCTGGGCGACGCTCGTGGGCTGGGCGAGGAACCTGGCGATCAGCCCCTTCGTCGCGGCCGGCGACAGCAGCTGTTCGCCGGCTGCGACGATGCGGATGGCCTCCAGCAGCTGCGCCGGTTCGACTCCCTTGCCGAGGAACCCCGAGGCCCCGGCGCGGAGGGCCTCGAAGACGTACTCGTCCAGCTCGAAGGTGGTCAGGATGAGAACCCGGACCCCGGCCAGGTCGTCGTCGGCGCAGATCCTGCGGGTGGCCTCCAACCCGTCGAGCACTGGCATCCGCACGTCCATGAGGACGACATCGGCGGCCGTCTCGCGCACCAGCCGGAGCGCCTCCTCCCCGTCGGCGGCCAGGCCCACCACCTCCAGCTGGGGGTCCGAGTTGATCAACGCCGCGAACCCGCTCCTGACCAGGGCCTGGTCGTCGGCGAGCACCACTCGGATGGTCATGAGTCCTCCCTCAGAAGGGGCAGCTCGGCGGTCACGACGAACAGGCCGGGGTCGTGGGTGAGGGTGAGAGTTCCGCCGGCGGCCAGCACGCGTTCGCGCATCCCCATCAGGCCGAAGCCGCTCGATGGCCCCTGTTCCCGCTCCCCGGGGGGCACCGGGTTGCTGATCTCGATGCTCAGCGTGTCCCCGCGGCGGATGACCACGCTCACGGGGGCGCCCGGGGCGTGCTTGCGCGCGTTGGTCAGGGCCTCCTGCACCAGTCGATGCGCGGCGTGGCCGGCCAGCGGGGCCACCCCGTCGAGGCCGGTGGGTCCGGTGACGGTGAGGGGCACGCCGAGCCTGCGGGCCGCGTCGAACGTGTCGGCCAGGTCCGTGGGGGCGGGAGCCGCGGCGGAGGGAACCAGGCTCTCGTCCTGGCGCAGGACGCCGAGGATGCCCTGCAGTTCGTCGAGCACGGTGGCCGCGGCCGTGCGGATGTGGCCGATCGACGCCTCGGCCGTGGCAGGGTCGCTGCGCAGGAGGTGACCGGCGACGCCGGCCTGGACGTTGATCACGCTCACGTGGTGGGCCATCACGTCGTGCAGCTCGCGCGCGATGCGGACCCTGTCCTCGGCGACGAGGCGCAGCGCCAACTGGTCGTTGGCCGCCTCCGCGCGCTCTGCCCGCTGCTCGAGGGCCTCCACCATCAGACGCTGGCTGCGCGCCGCCAACCCGATCGCCGTCCCGATCCACAACCAGAGGAATCCCTCGCCCGGCTTCCCCCACCACGGCGCCCCCGAGAGCACGCCCGCCAGGGTCGCGCTCACGAGCACGACGGTGGCGCCGGCGGCAGAGATCATCACCGTGCGGCGCTCCCGGTGCAGGGCGAGCGAGAAGGCCAGCGCGGCGGGCGCGAACGGGGCCAGGTTCAACGGGTGGCCGCTCGCCTGCGCGATGGCGGACGCCGCCACGGACACCCAGAAGGCCGGGGCGAGGTGCCAGCGGCGACCCACCACCGCAGCGGCCGCCACCAGGGTGAGGACGATGTCCAACCATCCGTAGGCGTACGGCGCGCCCCCGTGCGGCGGGCTCGAAGCAATCGTGGGGCCCGCCACGAGGGTCAGCATCGCCGCGGCGCCCACGATGGCGAGCTCCGCGGGTAGGCGGAGGGTGTGACGTGGGGCCATAGCCGTCACCTTAGGCGCGAGGCGGGGGCGGGCGCGTCGTCCGGGCGCAGGCTGAGCGGGGTACTGCGGGCGGAGTAGGACATGATGTGTATTAGTATCTGCGTATGCACGCGGACAAGAAGGCTCATGACGTCCCCTCGGAGTTCGTAGACCTCGCCGCCGAGGTGCTCGCCCTGCTGTCGGACCCCACCCGGATCCGGGTCATCCTCTCCCTCCAATCCACGGACGAGCTGTCCGTGGGTGAACTGGCCGAAAGGGTGGGCAAGAATCCCTCCGGCGTGTCCCAGCACCTTGCCCGGCTCCGGATGGCGCGCATGGTCACCACCCGGCAGGACGGCACCAAGGTTCTGTACAAGCTCGCCGACGAGCACGCCCTCGGCGTCATCCTGGAGGCCGTCAGGCAGGCGGAGCACTCCGTCGCTGCGACCGGGCAGACGCCGCTGCACCACACCGTCGTGAACGACGACGCCCCGCAGCGGGGGACCGACAGGCTGGGCCCCCGCCGCAGGTCCTCCGACGCCTGAGCGCGGGTCCTCACTATGCTGATAGTCCTTCGCAACCGCAGCTACCGGACCCTGTTCTCCGCCCAGATGATCGCGCTTCTCGGCACCGGCCTGCTCACCGTCGCCCTAGGGTTGTTGGCCTTCGAGGTCTCGCCGGACAGCGCCGGCGCGGTGATGGGGCTCGCGATGACCATCAAGATGGCGGCCTACGTTGGCGTCGCCCCCGTGATGTCCGCCGTCGTCGCCCGGGTGCCGCGCAAGCCGCTGCTCATCACCGCGGACCTGGTACGCGCCGGCGTCGCTCTGTGCCTGCCGTTCGTCAGCGAGCCGTGGCAGATATATGCGCTGATCTTCCTGCTTCAGTCGGCCTCGGCCACGTTCACGCCGGCCTTCCAGGCGCTGATCCCGTCGGTGCTACCCCAAGAGCGGGAGTACACGCGGGCGCTCTCGTTGTCGCGGCTGGCCTACGACACGGAGGCCCTCGCCAGCCCCATGATCGCCGCCCTTCTGTTGGCGGTGGTGGGATATCAGGACCTGTTCGTGGGCACCGTCGTGGGTTTTGCCGGCTCAGCGGTTCTGGTGGCTGTCACCCGGCTCCCACAGGTCGAGCCGCCCCCTCCCGCGCCGTTCCTCGAGCGCCTGACCAGCGGCACCCGGCACTTCTGGGCCGCGCCCGAACTGCGCGGGCTGTTGGGGATCAACCTCGTCGTGGCTGCCACGACCGCGATGGTGATCGTCAACACCGTCGTGATCGTGCGCGCGTACCTCGGGCGCGATCAGGGTGACGTGGCCCTGCTGCTGGCCGCCTACGGGGCCGGCTCGATGCTGCTGGCGTTGGTTGTGCCGCGGCTCCTCGAGCAGTTGCCCGACACGCGGGTGATGCTCGCGGGCGCCGCCATCCTCCCCGTCGCACTGGCAATGGCCGCCGGAGTCCTCGCCTGGGTCGACAACGCGCTCGCCTGGTTGCTGATGCTCGTGCTCTGGTTCGTCATCGGCGCCGCGACCTCTGCGGTGCTCACGCCGTCGGCGCGGCTCCTGCGCAGGAACTCGACGGAGCAGACCTGCCCGGCGGTGTTCGCCGCCCAGTTTTCGCTCTCGCATGCGTGCTTCCTCCTCACGTATCCGCTCGCAGGACTGCTGGGTGCCCAGTTCGGGCTGCCAGGTGTGGCGGCGGTGCTTGTGGGCGTGGCGGTGGTCGGCGTGGGGTGGGCGCGCTCGGCGTGGACGGTGGTACCCCAGGTCTCGGACGAGACGTTCGTCCACCGAGGTTCACGTACGATCGACGCGTGAACGACGGTCATAGTCCTTTGCCCTCCGGGGCCGCCCAGAAGTCGCTGAGCCCTTCGCCGGGGGTGAGGCGACGATGATCATCGAGTGGCTACTGCTCCTGGCCGTGGTTGTGCTGATCGCCGCGAACGCCATGTTCGTGGCCGCCGAATTCTCCCTGGTGGCCGTGGATCGCCCCAGCGTGGCGAGGCTCGCCGAGACGGACCCGAAGGCGAAGTCGCTGCGCGAGGCGCTCCGCACCATGTCGACGCAGCTCTCCGGCGCGCAGCTCGGCATCACCATCACCAGCCTGGTGGTCGGCTTCATCGCGGAGCCTTCGATCGCGGCGCTGCTTCAGGTGCCGATCCGCGCCGCCGGCCTGCCCGAGGAGACGGCCTCCGTGGTGGCCTTCACCGCCGCCTTCCTCATCGCGACCATGGCCCAGATGGTGTTCGGCGAGCTGGTGCCCAAGAACTGGGCCATCGCTGAGCCGCTGAAGGTGGGGCGGGCGGTGGTGGGGTTCCAGCGCGGCTTCACCTGGGTGAGCAGGCCGCTGCTGTGGTTCCTCAACGGCACTGCCAACCACATCGTCCGCGCGCTGGGCATGGAGCCGCAGGAGGAGCTCGCCTCCGCCCGTTCCGCGCAGGAGTTGGGATCGCTCGCCGCCCGTTCCGCACAGCAGGGCCTGCTGGGCGAGGAGCTTGCGAGGCGGCTCGAACACTCCGTGGCACTCAACGAACGCACTGCTTCCGACGCCATGACCCCGCGACCCCGCGTCCGCTTCCTCGAGCTCGACGAGACCGCGTCGGACGTTCTCGATGCGGTCCGCGCCAGCGGCCACGCGCGTTTCCCGGTCATCGGCGAGAGCGTCGACGACGTCCGAGGGGTCGTGCTCTTCAAGGACGCCCTGGCGATCCCCTCGGCGGACCGGGCTGGCCGCACCGTCCAGGACCTGGTCCGCCCCATCCGGGCCGTGCCCTCGACGATGCCCCTGGGCTCGGTGCTCGAGGTCCTTCGACTCGGGGTACAGATGGCGGTCGTCGTCGATGAATACGGCGGCACCGACGGCATCGTGACCCTTGAGGACGTGGTGGAGGAGATCGTCGGCGAGATCGATGACGAGCAGGACAACCCCACCCGCGCCTACCGCCAGCTGGAGGAGCGGCGTTGGTCCTTGTCTGGACTGCTCCGGCCGGACGAAGCGAGCGAGACACTGAGCATCGAACTGCCCGAGGGACGCGAGTCCGACACCCTCGGCGGCCTCATCACAGAGCAGCTCGGCCGCTTCCCGCGGGTGGGCGACGAGGTGCTCCTCGGCGTCCGCGACGAGACCAGACCCGACGGCGATGGGCTACCGACCCCGGCGGTCGCGCGGCTGAAGGTCACCCGTCTGGATGGCTGGCGCGTCGACAGGCTCACCCTGACCGTCGAGGATGCAGAGGAAGGTGAGGTCGATGCTTGATTCCACTGCAATCCTCATTGCCATCGCCCTGCTGATCGGCAACGCCTTCTTCGTGGGTGCCGAGTTCGCGCTCATCGCCGCTCGGCGCACGCAGATCGAGCCGCGGGCCGCGGCCGGATCGCGCTCGGCGCGGATCACGCTGCGGGCCATGGAGCGGGTCTCCCTCATGATGGCCGGTGCACAACTGGGCATCACCATGTGCTCCCTCGGACTCGGCGCCATCGGTGAGCCCGCCGTCGCGCATCTGCTGGAGATCCCGCTGGCCGCCATCGGCATCAGCGGCGCCGCGCTCCACACGGTGTCTTTCATCATCGCGCTGGCCATCGTCGTGTTCCTGCACATGGTGCTCGGCGAGATGGTGCCGAAGAACATCGCGATCTCCGGTCCCGAGCGATCCGCCATGATCCTCGGCCCCATTCTCTACGGGATCGTGCTCGTGCTGCGCCCGCTGATCTGGCTGCTCAACTGGATCGCCAATGCGGTGCTGCGCCTGCTGAAGGTGGAGCCAAGGGAGGAGATCGCCTCCGCGTTCACCGCCGACGAGGTGGCCGCCTTCATCGCGGAGTCGCGCGAGGAGGGGCTGCTCGAGGATCGCGAACACCAGCTGCTCAGCGGGGCGGTCAGCATCGGGACTGAGACCGTCGAGGCGGTGATGGTCCCGCTAGGCGACCTCGTGACGCTCCCCTCCGAGGCCACGCCGGCCCAGGTGGAGGCGGAGTTCCTGCGCACGGGATACTCGCGTTTCCCCGTCGCAGCGCAGGAGGGCCACGTCGTCGGCTACGTCCACCTCAAGGATTTCCTCGGGCTGACCGACGACGAGTTCACCCGTCCCCTAGGCGAGCACGTGGTCCGGCCGCTGGCCACCATCGCGAAGGACGCCACCCTGGAGGCCACGCTCGCCGCGATGCAGGCCGGAGGCACGCACTTCGCGCTCGTCATTGACGGCGAGCAGACGGTGGGCGCGGCCATGCTGGAGGATGTCGTCGAGCGGCTGATCGGTGAGGTCAAGGACGCTGCGACGGTGGCGCGGCGGTAGGCGCCTCTGCATTCTGCTACCTAGAGAGCGGCATCTGTGCATATACGCAGATGCCGCTCTCTAGGTAGATAGTTGCAGACGATCGATGCCGATCAGAGGGTGATCTCCAGGGTGCTGGTCAGGTTGCAGGCGGAGCTGCCTCCGACGAAGACATCGATCACCGTGGCGTCCTGCACCCAGGTGCGGGTGGCGGCGCTCCAGTAGCGCAACTGGTCGGGACCCAGCTCGAACTCGACCTCCACCGAGGCACCCGCGGGCACGTGCACGCGCTGGAAGCCTTTGAGCTCGCGGACCGGACGGGTGGAGGTGCCGTAGCGTTGGTGGATGTACAGCTGGGCCACCTCGTCGGAATCCACCTCGGAGGTGTTGGTGAGCGTCACCGCAACCGTGGCCGTCTCGCCCACCGCGACACTCGCCGGCGCCCGCAGCTCCGAGTAGCCCACCGTCGCGTAGGTGAGGCCGTGGCCGAAGGGGTAGAGCGGGGTGCTCTCCTCGTCCCAGTAGCGCTTGTCCGCCTCCTCGGGCTGGAAGGTGCGGTAGTGCGAGTGAACCATCGGCACCTGGCCCACGTGTCGCGGCCAGGTGAAGGGCAGGCGGCCGGCGGGGGAGACGTCGCCGAACAGCACCCGGGCGACGGCGTCTCCGCCGCGCACGCCCGGGTACCAGACCTCGACGATGGCGTCGGCGTGTCCGTCGACCCAGCGCAGGTCGAGCGGGCGGCCCGACATGACGAGCACGACCATCGGCGTGCCGGTGGCGTGGACGCGCTGCAGGAGTTCGAGCTGGCGGCCGGGCAGATCGAGAGTGGAGACCGAGGCCTTCTCGCCGATCATGTTCTGCGGCTGGCCCACCACCACGACGGCGACCTCCGACTCTGCCGCCAGCGCGACGGCGCGCTCCAGCTCGGCGTCCTCGTCGAAGCCCTCGGGGGTGTGCGGCAGGGTGCCGGACTCGTGGCTGTCGAACATCGACGGGTAGAGCCGCGTGGCGACGGCGGTGGCCGGCGCGTACTCGACGCGCGTCCCCTCTCCGGCGCGGCGGCGGATGCCGTCGAGGAGGGTGACGGACTCGGACTCGTCGAAGTCGAAGATCCAGGGGCCGAGGATGTCGCGCGTGGAGTTGGCGAGGTCGCCGAGCACAGCGATGGAGGCGGGGGCCTTCAACGGGAGGACGCCGTCGTTCTTCAACAGGACGGCGGTGCGTTCGGCGGCGTCCTGGGCGGCGTCGCGGTGGGCGGGATCGCCGAGGATCGCGGCGCTGGTGGCCTCGTCGACGAAGGGCTGCTCGAACAGTCCTGCGGCGAACTTGGCGGTGAGGACGCGTCGGACGGCCAGATCAATGGTGGCCTCGTCGACCAGCCCGTCCGCCACGGCCTGCGGGAGGCGCGTATAGGAGGCGTCGAACATGGCCATCTCCATGTCCAGCCCGGCGTAGACCGCGAGGGCGCCGGCGTCGGTGAGGTCGCGGGCGAAGTGCTGGGTCTCGAGCGATCGCACCGCGTTGGCGTCTGAGACGACGAAGCCATCGAAGCCCAGCTCGTCGCGGAGCATGTCGGTGAGCAGCCAACGGTTGCCGCTCGCGGGCACGCCGTTGAGGTCCATGTAGGCGCTCATGATGTTCTTGGCGCCGGCATCGATGGCCGCCTTGAAGGGCGGGAAGTAGACGTTGTGCAGCTCCGCGTCCGAGATGTCCGAGTCTTCGTAGTCGCGGCCGCCGCGGGCGGCGCCGTAACCGGCGAAGTGCTTGGGGCCGGAGATGACGGACTCGGCGCCGCCGTCGCCCTGGAACCCGCGGACCTGCGCGGCCGCCATCGCGCCGCCCAGGCACGGCTCCTCGCCGGCGCCTTCGATGATGCGGCCCCAGCGGGGGTCGCGGGCGATGTCCACCATGGGCGCGAACGTCCAGTGGATGCCGACGGCGCGGGCCTCGCGGGCTGCGACCCGCTGGCCCTGCTCGGCCACCTCGGGGTCCCAGCTGGCCGCCACGGCGATCGGCACGGGGAAGGTGGTGCGGAGGCCGTGGATGACGTCGAAGCCGAAGAGGGCCGGGATGCCGTGGCGGTTGCCGGCGATGGTCCTGCGCTGCAGGTGGTTGGCCAGTGCCGCATTGCGGACGAACAGCAGCGAGCCGACGCGTCCGGCGTCGATCTCCTTGTCCACCATCCGCGGGAAGTCGAGGAACTGCCGCTGCTCGAACGGCATCGCTGCCAGGTCCTCGTCGGAGACCTCCGGGGTGTCGAGCTGGCCGAAGTAGAAGTACTGCGTCAGCTGGCCGGCCTTCTCCTCCAGCGTGAGGCGTCCGAGGAGGTCCTCGACGCGCTCCTCCACGGGGAGGGAGGGGTCTCGGTAGGAGGGGGAGTCGGTCATGGAGGTCCTTCGCGATCGGGATCGACGGGTCGAGTTCAATTCGTAGTGAACAGCATAGTTCAAGACGGTCAAGAGGTCGACATCAGGTAGGATGAGGCCTCAAGGTTTTGGTTGAGGAAACTTTAGAAGGAGGTGGCTGTGTCGACAACCCCGTCGAAGCGTGGACCGTACGCCAAGTCTGCTCAGAAGCGCGCCGCCATCGCCAAGGCCGCCTATGAGGTGGTGATGGAGGTGGGGCATCCTCAGCTGACGACGGCGGCGGTCGCCGCCAAGGCGGGCATGTTGGAGCGCACGATGCTCTACCACTTCCCAACCCGGGACCACCTGCTTGTGGCGGCCATCGACTACTTCGAGGGCTTCATCGTGCAGGGAGAGGGGCCGGAGGGCGAGCGGCCGCTGGCTCCGCCTGAGGACTTCCGTGACCTGATCGACCGACTCGCCCACCGGTCGCCCGGTGAGGACAAGCGACTCCAACTCCAGGTGGCGCTGGCCTCGGCCGCGCAGGACCCTGCGCATCCGGCCCATGCGTTCTTCCGGCGCCATTACGAGCGGGTCATGGCCGAGATGATCGATCTGATGAAGGCCCGGCAGGCAGCGGGCGTGGTGCATCCGGATCGCGACCCCGTGCGGATGGCTCGCCAGTTCGTCGCGGTGTGGGACGGGCTGCAGCAGAGTTGGTTGATCCGCCGCGACTTCGACCTCGCCGAGGAGATCACCGAGGCGTTCCGCGAGATCAGCGGCCAGAACGCGATGGAGGCAAGGGCGGCGGTTCAGGACCTGTTGTCCCGCATCTGACGCGGTCTCGCTGAACCTGGGTCGAGTCCCGCCGCCCCCGCGGGTTGAGCCGGGCCAAGCCGCGAAGCGGCGCAGCGTGCGTCGACGTTGGCTTCCCAGGCGCCTGGGGTTCCGCGGTGGCTGAGGGGGACCGGCCTCGCCCATGGGCGCCCTCGGCACGCCCAAACGCGGCGTGCCTTGCCCAACGCCCGACCCACCGCGACCGGTCCCCCTCATCCACCGCTCCGCCTAAACCCCTCGGATCTGCGCGACCCCAACCGCTGGCTGAGGTGCCGCGAAGCGGCCTCGAAGCCTAAGAAACGTAGGCTGACAAGGGACGTTTTGAGGCTTCGAGGCTCGTCGCTGCGCTCCTCGCGCCTCAGCCCGCGGGCGCGCTCCTCACTCCTCACTCAGCAGGTGGGGGCTCAGTGGCCGAAGTGGTCCGAGTCCATGAGGTGGTAGTCGGAACTCTTGAGCGCGGTCAGGGTCCGGGCCTCGTCGTCGGTGAGTTGGAGGCCGAGGGCGGCGAAGTTCTCGGCCAGCCTCTCCCTGTTCGACGACTTCGGAATGGGGAGCAGGCCCTGCTGGAGGTGCCAGGCCAGCACCGCCTGGGCGGGGGAGACGTCATGCGCGTCCGCGACCTCCCAGACGGCAGGATGGCCGATCAGCCCGGTGCCGGCGGCCAACGGGGCCCACGACTCCGTCACAATCCCGTGCTTCTCATGGAATGCCCTCTCAGCCGTGCGGTCGGTGAACGGGTTGCACTGGATCTGGTTGACCTCCGGCGCGACACCCGTGGCATCGATGAGGCGCTGCACATGCTCGGGCTTGAAGTTCGACGTCCCGATCGCCCTTGTCAGCCCGCGCTCGCGCGCCTCGATCAGCCCCTCCCAGGCGTGGATGTACAGGTCCTGATCCGGGTTGGGCCAGTGGATGAGGACGAGGTCGGCGTACTCGAGGCTCAGCCGGCCGAGGTTTCCCTCCACTCCCGCGACGGCGTCGCCGTGCCACGTCTTGTTGAACTTCGTGGTGACGAACACGTCCTCGCGAGCCAGCCCCGACTCGCGCACGGCCCGCCCGACTCCTGCCTCGTTGCGGTAGTTCTCCGCGGTGTCGACGAGGCGGTAGCCGATCTCGAACGCGGTCAGGCACATGGCGCGGACCTCGTCGTCGTTGAGCGGCCAGGTGCCGACGCCGATCGCCGGGATCGCAGTGCCGCCGGTCAGGGGAATTCGGGGAGCAAGCGTTGTCATGGGCCCATTCTTGCGGACCGGTCAAGCCTCGGCGGGAATGTCGCCGGCCGCCGACGTCGGTGCCCCGGGAGGCTGATAATTGGTCAAGGCTCACCATGCACTACGGCAGTCAGGAGAGACATGACCACCCACGAACACGGCAAGAAGGTGCTGCAGGACCTCCAGGCGCCCGCCAAGGAACTGCGTTCCCGGATTCCGGAGGTGTACGCCGGCTACTCGGCCATGCACAAGGCGGTGCTCGGCCCGGGCGCGCTCGACACGAAGACCAAGGAGCTCATCGCGCTCGCGATCGGCGTGACGGACAAGTGCGACGGGTGCATCGCCAGCCACGCCCGCGGAGCGGCGCGCGCGGGTGCGACCGCCGACGAGGTGGCCGAGGCGCTCGGGGTGGCCATCCTCATGCGCGGTGGTCCCGCGACGGTCTATGGTCCGCGCGCGATGGACGCCTTCCTGGAGTTCCTGGAGTAGCGGTCCGCGCACTGGCGCGCCTTTGCCGAGGCGCCCACCCGACCCGCCTCTGGCTGCTGCTAGCGTCGGCGCCGTGATCACGCGCGCGCTCGGCATCGTCCTCGGGGTGGCGGCCGACGCCGTACTCGGAGATCCCGCCCGGCATCATCCCGTCGCGTGGTTCGGGAGTTTCGCGGGGCGCGTCGAGCAGCCCCTGTACGCCGACGACCGCGCCCGAGGCGCCGCGTTCACCGCCGCGACGGTGGCGCCGGTTCTCGCGGCAGGGGTCGTGGCCGAGCGCGCCACGCGCCGTCACCCCGTCGCCCACCTCGCCGCGACCGCGCTGGCCACCTGGGCCGTCCTCGGCGCCCGCAGCCTCGCCCGCGAGGGCCGGCTGATGGCCGAGCGCCTCGACGAGGGTGACCTCGACGGCGCCCGCGCCCGGCTCGGCCATCTCTGCGGCCGCGACCCCGCCGGCCTCGACGAGCCCGAGCTCGCCCGCGCCACCGTCGAGTCCATGGCGGAGAACACGGCCGATGCCGTTGTGGCGTCGCTGTTCTGGGGCGCCGTCGCCGGGATCCCCGGCCTCCTCGCCCACCGGGCGGTCAACACCCTCGATGCCATGGTGGGCCACCGCAACGACCGCTATGCCCGCTTCGGGACGGCGTCGGCGCGCCTCGACGACGCCCTCGACTACATCCCGGCCCGCATCACCGGCGCGCTCGCATGTGTGGCCGCGCCCGTCGTCGGCGGGTCGACGGCGGAGGCCTGGCGGGTGCTGCGCCGCGACGCCCGCAACCACCCCTCACCCAACGGCGGGTGGTGCGAGGCGGCCTGGGCCGGCGCCCTCGGCGTGCAATTGGGCGGCCGCAACGTGTACTTCTCCCGCGTGGAGGAGCGGGGCCTCCTCGGCGACGGCCCTCGCCCGCGCGCGGCCGAGGTGCGGAGGGCCGCGCGGCTCGTGGGCGTGGTGACGGCGATGGCGACAGGACTCGCCGCAGCAGCCTCGATGAGGAGGTGCCCCCGTTGACGGTGCTCCTCGACACCCGTTGGCTGAGGTGCCGCGAAGCGGCCTCGAAGCCTAGGAAACGCGACCTTGCGGGCACGCTGTTGGAACAAGTCTCGGAGGGGAGTGGCGCATGACCGGGATCCTCATTGCGGGCACGTCGTCGGACGCGGGCAAGTCCCTGGTGGTCACCGGCCTCTGCCGCGCCGCCCGCCGTCGCGGGATCGACGTGGTGCCGTTCAAGGCGCAGAACATGAGCAACAACTCCATGGTGTGCGCCGACGGCGCTGAGATCGGCCGGGCTCAGTACCTGCAGGCGATCGCGGCGGGCAAGACACCGACGTCGGCGATGAACCCGGTGCTGCTCAAGCCCGGCAGCGACCGCCGCTCCTTCGTCGTCCTGCGCGGCGAGCCCGCCGGAGCGCTGGAGGCGGGGGAGTACGCCACGGGTCGGCGTCTGCTGGCCGAGGCCGCCCACGAGGCGTACCGGGAACTAGCCGCCGCGCACGAGCTGGTGATCTGCGAGGGGGCCGGTTCCCCGGCGGAGATCAACCTCCGCGACGGCGACTACACCAACATGGGCCTGGCCAGGGCCTTCGACCTGCCGGTGGTGCTTGTCGGCGACATCGACCGCGGCGGCGTGCTCGCCTCCATCTACGGCACCTGGGGCCTCCTGGCAGATGACGACCGCGCCCTCCTGGCCGGGTACCTGATCAACAAGTTCCGCGGCGACCAGGCCATCCTCGACCCGGGCCTCACCGAGCTCACCCGACGCTGTGGGCTGCCGTCGTTCGGGGTCCTGCCCTGGCTGACCGGCGTGTGGCTCGACGGGGAGGACGCGCTCGAGGTGGGCCGGTGGCGCGGCGACGCCCGGCCCGTCTCTCGCGCTGGGAGCGGGACGCTGCGGGTGGCCGTCGTCCGGCTGCCGCGCATCTCCAACGCCACCGATGTCGATGCGCTTGCCCAGGAGCCGGGGGTCGACGTCGTGGTGACGACTGACCCCGGTGTGGTGGCCGCGGCTGACCTGGCTGTGCTGCCGGGGTCTCGGTCCACGTTGACGGACCTGGCGTGGCTGCGGGAGACCGGTATCGCGGCGGCGATCGCTGCCCGAGCTGAGGCCGGGCGGCCGGTGCTGGGAATCTGCGGTGGCTTCCAGATGCTGACGCGCACCATCACGGACCCCGTCGAGGCCGGCCACCCCGGCGCGGTTCCGGGCCTGGGGCTACTGCCCGCGGACACCGTGTTCCACCCGGACAAGGTGCTGGGCCGGCCGTCGGGAGACTGGCGGGGGCACGACGTCGAGGGCTACGTCATCCACCATGGGCGGGTGCGGGTCGACGACGGGCACGAGCCGTTCCTCGAGGGTGTCCGGTCCGGCGCCGTGTGGGGGACGATGTGGCACGGATCGCTGGAGTCCGACGGGTTCCGCCGTGCGTGGCTCGCTGAGGTCGCGGACGCCGCTGGAGTGGCGTGGGTGCCGACGGAGGCGCCCGGCTTCGCGGCCAGGCGGGAGTCGATGATCGAGACGGTCGCCGACGCCCTGGAGGCCCACGCAGACCTGGATCGACTAATGGGTTTGGCCCGTTGACGGTCAGCCTTCGCGTGACATCCCAGTGGCGGCCTTCTCGTTCCCTGAGGAGGCCCAGCCGCGAAGCAGCCTGGGCCGTCTCGAAGGGTCGTAGCGTGACCTGACTGGGAGTTTGCCTGAGGGTGTCGCGTCACGACCCTTCGAGACCCACGCGGCCGCTTCGCGACGCGCGCACCTCAGGGATCGGTGTGGTGCCGTGGCTCGGGACCCTGGTGGCGGGGCTGTTCCGGGCCAGCCACCGGCCCGCGAAGGGATACGTCAGGTCAAGCGTTGTCGGCATGGCGCAACTCCAAGTCCTGCTGGTTACCAAGCCAACGGTCAAGGAAATCTGCCACCAGCGCGATGTAGGCCGCCCGGTCTGCGAAATGGCCGCCGCAGTGGTCCGCGCCGTCGAAGGTGATGAGCTCGACCGGCCCCGGGGCCGCTGCTGCGGCCAACTGCAGCGCGTGGTCGTAGGGGATGACCCTGTCGTTCGTCCCGTGTAGCAGCAGAAGCGGACGAGGGGAGATCGCGCCGATCCTGTCGAGGGGACGGACCTCGGAGAAGGCGTAGCCGTAGCGCAATCGGTTCGCCAGGTCGGCGATCGGGATGAGCGGCTCGCTCGGCAGGCGGTGACGGCGATATCCCGTGGCGACGACGTCACTGAGCGTTGCGAACGGTGAATCGGCGACGAGAGCCTCAACCCGGGAATCCTGAGCGGCGGTGAGGATGGCCGTGGACGCGCCCATCGAGAATGACACGACGGCGATCCGGGCGTCCGGGCGGCGCTCGCGCACCAGGTCCAAGGCGGCACTCAGGTCCCGCTGCTCGTGGTGGGCGAGGGACTGTGGGCCATCACCGGAATCTCCGTTGCCACGGAAATCGAAGAGCAGGACACTATGACCCGCCCTCCACAGACCCGAGCCGATCCCCAACATGTCCGACTTGTTGCCTCGATGGCCGTGGGCGCAGACGACGACCGTGGACGACGCTGGTTGGTCGAGCCACCAGCCCGCCAAGGGAACTCCGTCGGCTGCGGTGAAGTGGACGTCCTCCGACGGAGCCCCCACCTCGAACGGGGTGAAGGTGTAGTTCGGCCAGGGGCGCCTCGGCCCGTTCAGGGTCCAGGCGGTGGCCCCCGCCACGGCCCCGACGCCGAGCGCGACGCCCGTCGCCACCCACCCTGCTGCCGCCAACAACCTCTTCATCCGACCCTGCCTTCTCGATGCCACCACCCTAGTTCTCGCCCGCCCGCGGGGAGCGCCGCTCGGCGCCGCCGCAGACGGCTCGGAGGCGCGAATCTGCTAGACGACCCCAAGTCAGGTCGAACTGCGGGCTCTGACAGACTGAGGCTGCGCGCAGGCGACTTCGAGGAACCCGGTGTGAGTCCGGGACGGTGCCGCCACTGTGACCCCGATGGGGCAGTCAGGAACTCGGGCCTGCGCGGCCAACCATTCGGGCGAGCGACCCCAGGAGGCCACGGCAGATGACCGTACCCACCCTTCCCCCTGTTCCAGGACGACGACTGATCGGTGTCGGCGTCGGCCCTGGGGATCCTGAGCTGATCACCGTCAAGGCCGTGCGCGCCCTGTTAGCCGCCGACGCGATCCTCGTCCCCGCGACTGAGGAGTCCGGCGACGGGCCGGGCCGGGCGGAGCGGATCGTCGAGGAGGCCTGCCCCGACGCCGCGACCCGGATCGTCCGCGTTCCCTTCTCCATGGCCGACAAGTCAGGGGTCTCGCCGCGACGCAAGCAGGCGTGGCTGACCTCGGCCCAGGCCGCCGTCGACGCGTTCGCCGACGGCGCCGCGACCGTCGCGTTCGCCACCGTCGGCGACCCCAGCGTGTATTCCACGTTCTCCTACCTCGCCGCGCACGTCGTCGAGCAGCTGCCCGACGTGGAGGTGGAGGTGATCCCAGGCATCACCGCGATGCAGGCGCTGGCCGCGGCCAGCCGTACGCCCCTGGTCGAGGGGCAGGAAGTGCTCGCGCTGGTGCCGGTCACGGCCGGACTGGAGCGCCTGCGCGAGGTGCTCGCCGTGGCGGACTCCACCGTCGCGTACAAGGGCGGACGGCGGCTTCCGGAGGTCGCGGAGCTGCTGCGCGGCGAGGGTCGCGACGCGGTCATGGGCGTGGACGTCTCCCTCCCGAACCAGCGCCTGGTCCGGCTCTCGGACCTGGCCGACGGCGAGTCCGCCCCGTACTTCTCCACCGTCCTCGCGGCCCCGAGCCGTGCGACGACGGGGGGCCGGTTGTGACCGGCAAGGTTGTCTTCGTCGGCGCGGGCCCCGGCGCGGCGGACCTCATCACCGTCCGCGGCGCCCGCGTCATCGCCGAGGCCGACATCATCATCTGGGCCTCCAGCCTGGTCCACCCCGGCATCGTCGCGGGCGCCAAGCCGGGCGCCCAGCTCGTCGACTCGGCGTCGGCGTCGCTGGAGGACATCGAGCCCCTCTACCGCCGGGCCCGCGACGAGGGCCTGCTGGTGGCCCGCGTCCACACCGGCGACCCCGCCATCTACGGCGCCACCGCAGAGCAGCGCGACCTCATCCGCAGCCTCGGCCTGGACTTCGAGTCCGTCCCGGGCGTCTCCGCCTACTCCGCCGCCGCGGCGCGGATGGAGGTGGAGATCACGGTTCCGGAGGTGTCGCAGAGCCTCGTCCTCACCCGCCTCGAGGGCGGCCGCACCCCCATGCCCCCGCGCGAGACCGTCCGCGGGTTCGCCGCCCACGGCACCACCATGGCGCTCTACCTGTCCGCCGCCCGCAACAAGGCACTCCAGGAGGAACTGCTCGCCGGCGGCTACCCACCCGAGACGCCCTGCATCGTCGGCTACCAGGTGTCCTGGCCCGACGAGCTGATGCTGCGCTGCGAGCTGAAAGACCTGTCCCAGACCATGCGCGAGCACAAACTGTGGAAGCACACCGTCGTCCTCGTCGGGCCGGCGCTCGCCGAGGGCACCCTCGCCACCCGCAGCCACCTCTACCACCCCGGCTTCCGGCACGAGTACCGCGCGGCCGAACCCGAGGCGCAGGCGGACCTGCGCGCCCACGGCACCCGCGGCGTCCTGGAGGAGGACCGATGATCCACGTCCACGGCTACCTCGGCGAGATCTCGCCGGCCACCCGCAGCCTCGCCGGACGGGTGGCGCTCGTCGTCGGCGGGCGCCGCCACCTCGACGCCCTCGGCGTGCCCGACGAGCGGCGCGTCGTCCTCGGCGCGCTCAGCCCCGCCGTCGAACGGCTGAAGGCCCTGCCCGACGGCGACGACGCGCTGGTGCTGGCCAGCGGCGACCCCGGATTCCACGGCATCGTCCGCCGCCTCCGCGAGGAGGGGCTGGAGCTCGCGGTCACGCCGGCGGTCAGCTCGGTGGCGGCCGCGTTCGCCGCCGTCGCGCTGCCCTGGGACGACGCCGTCGTGGTCTCCGCCCACGGCCGCCCCATCGACGACGCCGTGGCAGCGGCGCGGCGGCACCCCAAGGTCGCGGTGCTGACCGGGCCCGGCGCCGGGGTCCGCGAGCTGGCCGCGGCGCTCGAGGGATGGTCGCGGCGTTACGTGGTCGCGGAGCGCCTCGGGGAGCCGGATCAGCGGGTGCGCGAGCTGAGCGCCGAGGAGGCCGCCGTCGCCGAGGTGGCGGAGCCGAACGTCGTGCTGATCCTCGACGACTCCGCCCCTGCGGCGCGCGACGCCCACGGCCCAGTCATCGGGCAGGTGACCAACTCGGACGCCTCGCGCCGGCACGCCGACGCGATCGACGCAGCCCTCGGCGCCGCCACCCGCCGCTACGACGGCCCGGCCGCAGAGGGACTGGTGCGGGCGTGGCGGGAGTGCGACCTCGTCGTCTCCCACCTCGCGCTCGGCGCCACCGCCCGAATCCTGGCCCCGCTGCTCGCGGACAAGAAGGCCGACCCGGGCGTGGTGGTGGTCGACGAGGCGGGCCGGTTCGCCGTCCCGCTTGTGGGCGGACACGCAGGCGGCGCCAACGAGCTGGCCGAGCGCATCGCCGACGCGACGGGGGGCACGCCGGTGCTCACCACCGCCACCGACGCGCTCAACATCCCCGCCCTCGACACGCTCGGGTGGGCGTATCACGGCGACGTCGCGGGCGTGACCAGGGCCATCCTCGATGGTCGCCCCGTGCGGCTGGAGAAGTCCCAGCCGTGGCCGCTGCCGCCGCTGCCCGCCAACGTGTCGCCGGACGCCGACGACGCCGTCGTGCGGATCGTCGTGACCGATGAGCTCGCGCCGGATCCGCTGGCTGAGGTGCCGCGGAGCGGCCTCGAAGCCTATGAAGCGCAACCACTCAGCGGCACGGTCGTCCTGCACCCGAAGAGTCTCGTCGTCGGGATGGGCTGCAACCGCGGCACCGACGTCGCCCACCTCCGCGACCTCCTCGAGCGCACCCTCTCCGACCACGGCCTCGCCCTCGACTCCGTCGCCGCGATCACCACCGTCGACCTCAAGGCCGGCGAGATCGGCCTGCTCCAACTCGTCAAGCAGCTCGGCGTGAAGCTTGTCGACTACCCGGCCGACGAGCTCGCCGCCCAACCGGTGCCGACGCCCAGCGCAATGGTGGAGGGGCACGTCGGCACGCCGTCGGTGGCCGAGGCGTCCGTCCTCGCGCACGGCGCCGAGCTGATCGTGCCCAAGCAGCGCAGCACCGACGCGACGTGCGCCGTCGGCCGCCTCCCAGCCCGCGGGCGGCTGAGTGTGGTGGGTCTCGGCCCCGGCGTCCGCGACCTCCTCACCCCGCGAGCCAAGGAGCGCCTCCAGCAGGCGACGTTCGTGGTCGGCTACGGTCCCTACGTCAAGCAGATCCGCGACCTCATCCGCCCCGGCGTCCGCGTCATGGCCTCCAAGATGGGCACGGAGGAGGCCCGCACCTCCGCCGCGATCGAGGCCGCGCGCAACGGCGAGAACGTGGCACTGGTCTGCGGCGGCGACCCCGCCGTCTACGCCATGGCCAGCCCCGTCCTGGAGCAGGGCACCGACGGGATCGACGTCGACATCGTGCCGGGCGTGACCGCCAGCCTCGCTGTCTCGGCGATCCTCGGCGCACCGCTGGGCCACGACCACGCCACCATCTCGCTGTCCGACCTCCACACCCCGTGGCCCAACATCGAGCGACGGCTGCAGGGCGCGGCCGTCGGCGATTTCGTGGTCGCGCTCTACAATCCCCGATCCCGCACCCGCACGGCCCACCTGCCCCGCGCGCTGGAGATCCTCGGCGCGCACCGCTCGCCGGAGACCCCCGTCGCGGTGGTGCAGCAGGCGTGCCGGCCGCGGCAGAAGGTGATCATGAGCACGCTGGCGGAGTTCCAGCCCGAGTGGGTGGACATGAACTCGCTGGTGGTGGTGGGATCGTCGACGACGAGGTTTGTCACCTCGGGCGGCGGGCGGCGGCTGATCGTCACGCCGCGCGACTATCAGTGGATGCCGGACACGGCGGAGGAGGTGGACGCATGAGCGTGCCGCTGATCATCGCCGCCCACGGCACCCGCGTGGGCGAGGGTGTCGCGCAGTGCGAGGAACTGGCCGGGCTGGTCTCGGAGCGGCTGCCCGGCGTCCCGGTCACGGTCGGCTACGTCGAGCTCGCGGAGCCCACCATCACCGACGCCCTGGTCGACGCATTGGCCCATGGCGGGCGCCGCGCCGTCGTCGTGCCCCTCATGCTCGGCACCGGCGGCCACGTCCGCTCCGACATCCCGCAGTTCATCGCCGAAGCGACGGCGCGGGTGCCGGGCAGCCGCGTGGAATACGCGCGGCACTTGGGCCCGGAGCCGAGGCTGATCGAGGCCGTCGAGGCGCGGCTGACGGAGGCCGCGGAAGAGTGGGTCCCCGGCGAGACGACGGTGGTGTTCGTGGGCCGAGGCGCCCTCGTGCCCGAGGCGAACGCCGACCACCTCCGGGTGGCGCGGCTGCTCTACGAGCGGGGCGGGTGGGCCGACGTCGAGTCGGCGTTCATCCAGGTGACCCGGCCGTCGCTGCCGGAGGCGCTGGACCGGGCCTACGCGCACGGCGCGCGGCGCATCGTCGTCATGGGGCACTGGTTGTTCGCGGGCCGGCTCAAGGGCTGGACCCGAGAGCAGGCCGCGGAGTGGCAGGGGGCGCACCCGGACGCGGAGGTGCGGGTGGCCAACGTGATCGGGGCGTGCGCGGCGCTGGCCGACGTGGTGGCCGAGCGGTACCGGGAGACGCTGCCGGTGTCGGAGGGCGGGTCGCCGGCCTACCTGGCCGGGCTGATGCTGGGTGGGCGTGACGTGCTCGTCGTCGGGGGCGGCAAGGTGGCCAGCCGGCGGGTGTCGCGGCTGGTGGAGTCAGGTGCCCGGGTGCGGGTGGTGGCGCCGTCGGTCACGCGGGCCGTGGAGGCCCTTGCCGACGCCGGTCGGCTGACCTGGCTGGCGCGGGAGTTCGACGACGCCGACCTCGACGGCACCTGGTACGTGATGGCGGCCACCGACTCGCCGGAGGTGAATGCGAAGGTCGCGGAGGGCGCGGAGCTGAGGCACACGTTCTGCGTGCGGGCCGACGACGCCCGCGGCGGTTCGGCGTGGACCCCGGCGACGGCGGAGGTGCGGGGTGTGACGGTGGGCGTGGTCGGGAACCGGGAGCCGCGACGAACGCGCGATGTCCGCGATGCGATCGTGGCGGCACTCTCGGAGCCGCCACACTCGACTCAAGGTGAATGACCGGCTCTCGTTCCAGCGTGCTGCCCGAATGCGCCGGGCTACTTCCGCTCATGCCGAGAAGCGAGCTTTCGCGCGACGCTCACGGACCCTTGTCTAGCCTTGCCCCATGCAGATCCTGGGAGATAGGACCCGACAATTGCCGGCGCCGCCGCACGTCGTGTTCACCTCCCTGACACACCCAGGCCTTCCCGGGGCGCGTCCCTGGTTGGTGCTCCTGGACGACGAGGTGCCACCCGTCATCCTCAGCAGTCACGAGCCGCACCGTGTCCAGTGGAGCTCCCTGTGGCCCTCGCGGCCCAACGACCTCGTGGACCTCGAGCTCAGCCCCAAGGACGGTGGCACGCTGCTGCGGTTCATCCTGTCGACGCCCGACGAGGAACCCGACGCCAGCAAGCTCGGACACATGCGGAGACGACTCAACCACCTGCTGTTCGCTGACCTCCGCTTCTCCTACGGCCAGTGACGCACTCAACTGCCGCACTCGGTGCGTGGCATCGCGAGTGGCCCAGGCGCGACGCATTCTTGCCACGACTGCAACCCAGCGGGCATGGTCTGGGCATGGAGGAAACAGAGGCGCTCGACGGAGGAAACACGTCGGGTGATGTGGTCCGTGTCGGCGACACGGTGCGCAAGCCCTGGCTGGCGACGACACCGCGCGTCGTGGCGTTCATGAAGTCCCTGCGCGAGGGAGGGATCGACGTCCCTGGAACGCACGGCCGCGATGAGCAGGGGCGCCTCGTACTCGACTTCGTGCCAGGAACGATGGCCATCGACCTTGCCCCCTTGCCGCTCGACGTCGTGCGACGTGTGGGCTCGCTGATCCGCAGCATCCACGACGTCAGCGCACGACTGCCCGTCCCTGCCGACTGGCCTGAGGGCCTGCTGCCCGCACGGCACGCCGATCTGATCTGCCACAACGACCTGGCCACGTGGAACCTCGTCATCGACGGCGACCGGCTCGTCTTCATCGACTGGGACGGCGCGGCCCCCAGCAGCCGGCCCTGGGACGTGGCTTATGCCGCGATCGCGTTCGGGCACCTGTTCCCCGGGGCTGATGTCCGCGACAGCTGTGACCGCCTCGCCGCCTTCGCCGAGGGCTACGATGCTGACCAGGCGCTCCGCGAGCAACTGCCTGCACTCATGGTCGACCGGTCCGTCGCCATGTATGAACTCCTGCGCACCTCCCATGAGATCGGACGCGAACCCTGGGCGAGCATGTACCCCGACTTCCACGGCGACCACTGGCTCAACACGACCCAGTTCATCCAGCGACACCAAGCTGACTGGAGCCGCGTACTACAGCGGTAACGCACGATCATGCCGCGCATGAGGTGGCTGGTCTGCCTGGGGAACACGCTGAGTGCGGGCCGGGCTCGGGGGCTTGCCGCGTGGCGTTTAGCATGGCGGCATGTCTTGGCCCCCGGTAGCGCTCGATGGTCGAGTCTTTGACCTGGCGGGTCGTCATGTGGCGGTTCGTGGCGTGGGTCCCGACGGTGAGCCGACAGTGGTGTTGAGCACCCTCGGTGTGGCACGCGACGGCGAGGTGGGGGCCCGCATGTGTGATTCAGCCACGCGCGTTCCTATGCCGCTGGTGGTCAGTGCCAAGACGCGAGGCGCGCCGATACTTCCTGGTACGTCGCAGTCCCGCTGGCGACCGCGATCACCAGGTCGTACGCCTCGTCGTCAGGCGCGTCCAAGTCGATGCCATTGAGTCCGAAGAAGACCACCAGCGACAGCCAGCCCAGGCGCTTGTTCCCGTCGACCAGGGCATGGTTTCCGACCAACGATTCCAGTAACACCGCTGCCTTGTCGTCGAGGCCGGGATACGCATCCCTGCCGAAGACGCTCACGCGCGGGCGGTGGACCGCGGAGTCGAGCAGTCCGATGTCGGCGATGGGCCCGACCCCAAGGTCCTCCACCAACGACAAGACGTCCTCGAGGGTGAGGTGCTCGATCACTGGCCCAACCGGTCGAGCAGGTCGGCGTAGCGTGCCCTAGCCGCGGTGGAGAGGTGTCGTACCTTGTCCTCGCGGAGCCGTCGTGCGGCTGCTTCCCGGATGGCGCGCACGGTGGCTTCCTGCTTGCTCACCCCTTCGGCTTCGGCGAGCAGTGCGAGGGCCTTCTCGTCCTCAGGTTCCAGCCGGAGTGTCATAGCCATGCCATCATGATACCGGTGTGGTATCTCACGCTCATGCCGCTGCGAGTGGTGTTCCCAAGTTCGGCGGGCAAAATGCTCCGTGCGGCACCCAGATCTTCGACAGCTGATTTCTCCGTGAAGCTCGTCACCCGTGCCTACTATGGGCTCATGTTCCGCTCCTGAGGACAGATCACCAACGCCCATCGACACGAACGGAACAACCATGCCCTCTGACCTGATGACCCTCTCACTTACCCGTCGCACAACCACTCCCGCCAACCTCGACGCCGTCGAGCTCCGAGGCATCCAGACCTCTGATCGCGACGCCCTCGCCACCGCCTATCTCGCGGCATACCCGCCAGGTGTCGCGGCCACCAGCCTGAACGACGCCCGGCAGGAGATGGACGACACCTTCACTGGAGAGTTCGGCGCACTGCGCCACGATCTCACCCGGGTCGCCACCTTCGAGGACCGACCCGTCGGTGCGATCCTGGTGGTAGGTAAGTCGATTTGGGACCCCCAGTTGCACGGGCCCTTCATCATCGACCTTTTCGTGCATCCCGACGTACGAGGCATGGGCGTCGGCCGAGCCCTGCTCGACGACGCGGTGCACGCCTGCGCGCGGGCCGAGGATGCCACCCTCTCGCTGCGCGTCGGCGAGGGCACTTCCCCAGCGGCTCTCGCGCTCTACACCCGGGCAGGGTTCCAGCAACGCTGACAGCGAGGTCCGAGTGGCGCTCCACGCGGTGGGCCACTCGGACTGCGCCTTGCTCCCGTGGCCTGGGAGCCGCCCCGAGGGAGGCCCGCCCGAGCAGGTGTTGAACTGTCCGCTTCGGTCAGATACATCCGGTCATGCCGCGGTGTGCGAGGGTAGCCTTCGGCTTCGGTGTCCCCGAGCACGACCGCCCTCA
Organism: Tessaracoccus sp. MC1679; assembly: GCF_014164775.1. Classification (GTDB taxonomy): domain Bacteria; phylum Actinomycetota; class Actinomycetes; order Propionibacteriales; family Propionibacteriaceae; genus Arachnia. The sequence continues at coordinate 298,859 of NZ_JACJGB010000001.1, read as the reverse complement.
ATTGCCGCCGACCGAGCGTACGTTTCTCGCGTTTGCATGTCCAGCTGCGCTCCGCCTTGAGAAGTCTGCGGTCGGGCTCGCGCGATCGTGATCCTGGGCTTGAGTCGGCGGGTCTTCGACGTCGAACTCGTGGGCCTGCGATTGATGCTGCGTCTACGCCGTGGCGATAAGTGTCGCAATCCCGAGCGCGATGACCGCGACCACCAAAACGACGATGATCAGCCAACGCAGGCGCTGGGTCCGCGTGGCCCGCGCCTCTCCAGCGGTGGAGCCGGGGGTGGGTGGCCTGTCGTGCTCGGAGAGTTCAGGCGGGATCTCGCCGACGACGGTCACGGGAGCGTCGCCGGCTGGGTTAACCCAGGTCCGGGCGGGATCGGGAAGTGGATCGTTGATCCACCGCCCGGTGATCGGGTCGAACCGCTCTTCCGCGGGCGGCATTACGCGTTCCATGGGCCCAGTCTGACAGCGGGCCAGCCCTCTCGGACCCTGGAGCTGGGAACACCCCGCCCGTCCGAGTGGATCCATGCCGCGAAACCAGATCGGGCTCAGAAGCCAAACGACCCGATGTCTGCCGACACCGCTTCCCACGCGGTGAGGCTCGGACCTGAGGATCTGAGTGCGCTCACGGCCCGACGGAGGGCTGCACAGCCAAGGATGCAAACCACGCAGTGACAGCGACCAGCGAAAGCAGACCTGCGGCCACCGTGGGCCACAGTCGCTTGGCGACGTCATGGGCTCCAGCGGGTGGCTCCGGTTTCGCAGAAGCTGGTGCGGACTGCCGGGCCTTCGAGGCAGGCAGCGTCGACCAGGGCGCGATCGCCGAGGGGCTCGTGAAGGGAAACGGTCATCTGGACGCTGTCGTTGCCCTGGCAGTTCTGGGGCTCGTTGCCAGGGAGCGGTTCGGCGTCGACTCGGATGATGATGTCGTCGATGCCGAGTGAGACAACTGGCTGGGCGATCGCCCCGGTCACCCCGCTGGAGCACTCTGCGCGAGTGACCTCGATAGTGACGGTCGTCGACGTGGCGGTCACGCGCTCGGAGTCGGCGAGGGTCCAGGTCGCGGCTGCGCCCACCTGGGGCGGGATCGTCGCGGTGACATCGGGGATCGCCGGGTTCGAATCTGGCAGGGCGGTCCGGGTCGCGTCGTCAAGCAGCGGGCGGACGGCGTCGTACACCCGGTTGTAGAAGCCGCTGCCGGGGTCGTCGACGCGCCCGGGGGTGCCCGACTCGTCCAGATAGACGGCCGTCGGCAGGATCCGCAGCACCGGGAGGTCCGCGTCGGCGGGGGTGACGACGAAGCCGCGGAAGCCGGGCCCGGGGTCCGGCGGGTCGGCAGGGATCACCTCCCCGGCAGCCGCACTATCGCCGATCATCAGGTACATTTCCTCGGCAACGTCAGGGTCGAGCGGGAGCTGCGGGTTCTCCCGTCCCGAGTAAAGGTCGACCATCACGGTGGTCCGGCCGGGCGGGGCCGCGGGCGCGTCGGAGACTGGCGTGCTGCAGCCCGAGGCGGCCAGTCCGATGCCGGCCACCACGACGATGCCAACGGCTGCCGCCAGCCAGCGCCGTACTGTAGGGACGGCAGGTTGGTGGCCCGGTCGGGCGGCGCGGTCGACCGGACCGAGCGGGACCGCCGAAACCGGGATTGGCGACGCTCGGCGGCGACTCTCCCGGATCCGGGTCCCGAAATCACTCATGTCGGAAGTACACACCTGCCTGTGCCGCCACGTCTACCCGGTCCCTGCCTGAACCTCGCCACAACGGCGATTCAGTCTCGCGAACCCTGATCCGTTGCAGCAACGCTCTACTAAACGTCTGATCATGCCGCTCCTGGGACGGTTGAATCCGGTGTGGCAGGTGTATAGCCAGACCGAATCGCATCGTTGCCCCTGCCGCGTGACCTTGACTCTTCCGTCCATACTTGCAGGAACGTACGTCATAACGTACGCTGCTTGGTGGAGGTGGTGCCCATGACTGCTGTAAGCGCAACGTCTGCCCGCGCGAACCTGTACCGGTTGATCGACCAGGTCAACGAGGAGTCCGAGCCGCTGACCATCACCGGCCAGCGTGGCAACGCGGTGCTTATCGGCGAGGAGGACTGGCTCGCCATCCAGGAGACGCTGTTCCTTGAGTCGGTACCGGGGTTGGCCGATTCCATCCGGCGCGCCCGCGCGGAGGGCGTCGACGCGGGCTCGACCGAGCTTGACTGGTGAGTCCCTGGACTCTGGTGTACTCAGGCCAAGCCCAGAAGGACGCCAAGAAGCTGGCCTCCTCAGGGCTGAAGACGAAGGCGCAGCACCTGCTAGAGGTTCTGGCCCAGGACCCGTTCACCACGCCACCCAAGTACGAGAAGTTGGTCGGCGACCTCGCTGGCTGCTACTCACGGCGCATCAACATCCAGCACCGACTTGTCTATGAGGTGCTCCCTGATCGCCACGTCGTCCACATCCTGAGGATGTGGACCCACTACGAGTAGCCACTCACCGAACATCCGGACATGCCGCGTGGTGCGCGGACGATTTGTCTGAGACGGGTGACGACTTGTCTGAGACGGGGTGACGACGGGCTTGGTGGCCGTATTGCGCGTGTAGTACGCTGGGATGGTGGATGAAGGCATCGACTGGCGCCATCGGGGCGACTACATCGCCAAGCATGGGCTGACCCCAGTTGTTGCCGACGAAGCTTTCGCCGATCCCAACAGGCTGGTCATCGATCCGGATCCCGCGTCCGTGTCGGGCAGAACCATTCGGGTCATCGGCTGGGCAGCCTCCGTCCGGAGACTGGTCACGATCATTGTCCTTCCCGACGAGGACGTCATTTGGGGAGTCAACGCGTGGCCATCGAACACCACCGATCAGCGCCGTTACAGAGAGGAGCGGACAAATGTCGATTAGTGATCTCATCGCGACCGAGGCCGAGGCGGCTGAACGCAACCCCGACGCCGTGATCAAGCCCGGCAGCAAGGTCACCCGCGGCCATCAGCGTGCCAAGACGCTCCAGGTTCGCCTGAACGTCGAGGAGTTGGAGACGTTGACGCGGCTGGCCGAGCAGCGCGGGCTTCCCGTTTCCACTCTGGCTCGCGACCTCCTGCTGTCACAATTGGCGGGCCCAGACGAGTCCGCCAAGGCGCTGATTGCCAGGATCCGGGCAGAACTCGACGACCTTGCAACCCGTGTAGCCTGACGGGCCCCCGAACATCCGCCTCTGCCGCAGCCAGTTCGAAGATGCTGCCTCTGGCGTTGTGGTCGGTGTGAGCGCAGCATCATGTATGACCAGTCTTGAGCCCATGTTGTTCCCTGTCCTCCTCGATGCAGCGACCGATCCTCTGGTGAGGGCAGTCGCCGCCTACCTCGCCCGCTACCGTGGGCAGACGCGCGTCCATACCGAGTCGGACCTGCGTAGCTTCCTGGTGTGGTGCCGCGAGCGGGGTGTCGACCCTCTGGGGGCGAGCCGCGCCCAGGTCGAGTTGTACGTGCGCTGGATGTGCTGAGTGAAGAGCAGCCCCAGCATCACCACCAGAGCGAAGTCATTGACGTTGACAGACAGCCGGGAAGCGCTGAGCAAGGCTTCGAACTGAAGATGAGACAAACCCAGAGTCGGAGACTCAGCCGGCACGTTCGGGCGCCGCACGTAGTCCGCCGGTGAAGCAGCGATCACCTGGACAATGACACAGGTGCGGTAGAAGCCCGCCATCACAGAGACACGCCGGCTCACGGTCGAGGGCTGGAAGTGACGGACTTCCTGCCCAATGGACGAATGAGGCCGAAGCCGGCTACGACGTTGCGGAGTTGAAGCGTCGCGGCCGTGGCCGTCCCGGGCGCGGTGCCGAGCCGATGCAGGTCATCGCGGTACGCCTGACAGCCGAGGAAATCACGGCATTGGATGCGCTGGCCGAGCGTGACAATGTGTCACGCTCTGAAGCGATCCGGCGCGCGCTTGCTGGCACGCCGCGTGAAGGTACACCGCAGCGCAGGCAAGCACGGGGTCCTGCCCGAGGATGCGGTGCAGGCCGCCGACTGGTCCCTGTGGATTGAGCCGCTTGACGATGACGGCTGGCCGCAACGAGAACTGCGACTCGGCTTCGACACCCAAGCTCGTCTACTCGAGACCGTGGTCCTGGTCTTCGCGAGTGGTGAGGAGATGGTCATTCATGCCATGCCTGGGCAGAAGCAGTATTGGGACCTCCTGCCCTGAGCTGACCGATCAATGCTCGCTCATGCCGCGCCTGGTGCGTCAGGCGACCTTGCTTGCGTAGCGCTGGCGGGCGGCCTCTCCGCTGGTGCCGACGAAAGCGCCGATCGCCGACCATGGCATGCCGGCTTCGCGGGCTGTGCGGATGGCATCAATCACGTGGCGCTCGGCCTCGGATCTCTCCGCCACCGCTGCTCGGAGCAGGGCAACTGCACCGGCGTCGGGCGCGTCGTCGGGATTGGGTTCGTGGAACTCGAAGCGCGCCGCCAGCTCGTCGGCGTGCTGCAGGATCTCGTCAACAGTGCGTGGCATGGTCATCACCCCAGGAATTTCTCGCGGGTTTTCATTGCGTGGACGATGACGTGATCGCCATCGACATAGCCGACCTCCAAGAAGATCGCGGACTGGTTGGGACCCACGATCATGATGAACCCGTCGCCGAGATCCCAGATCCGGACCGGGTTGCGGTCGGCGTGGAGGATCTCAGCTTCACCAAGTCCATGCCCGCCGCGGACGGTGCGAAGACTGGATCGTCCATCGTCCCAAGATAACTTGCGAGCATGCAGGTCAAGTGCCCGGGAATATCCGGATGTGCTGGTGGTGGTCAGTGCCAAGACGCGAGGCGCGCCGATGCCTCTTGGTACGTCGCGGTCCCGCTGGCGACCGCGATGACCAGGTCGTACGCCTCGTCGTCAGGCGCGTCCAAATCGATGCCATTGAGTCCGTAGAACACCACCAGCGACAGCCAGCCGAGACGCTTGTTCCCATCGACCAGGCCATGGTTGCCGACCAACGATTCCAGGAGCACGGCAGCCTTGTCATCGACGCCGGGGTACGCATCCCGGCCGAAGACGCTCACACGCGGGCGGTGGACCGCGGAGTCGAGCAGTCCGATGTCGCGAACGGGGCCGACTCCAAGGTCCTCCACCAACGACAAGATGTCCTCGAGGGTGAGGTACTCGATCACTGGCCCAACCGGTCGAGCAGGTCTGCGTAGCGGGTCCGAGCCGCAGTGGAGAGGAGCCGCACCTTATCCTCGCGGAGCCGTCGTGCGGCGGCTTCCCGGATAGCGCGCACTGTGGCTTCCTGCTTGCTCACACCCTCTGCCTCGGCGAGCAGCGCGAGGGCCTTCTCGTCCTCAGGTTCCAGCCGGAGTGTCATTGCCATGCCGTCATGATACCAGTGTGGTATCTCGCGATCATGCCGCGGTGTGCGAGGGTAGCCTTCGGCTTCGGTGTCGCCGGGCACGACCGCCCTCAACTACCGCGCTGAGGGCGGATACGCTCGCCCGGATTCGGCCCCCGTTAGTCAAGGACGGCTGTGGGTCCGGTCTCGTCTCGGTCTTCCGGGCCTGTGAGGCGTAGCGTGGGTGTCGCGGGTCCGGAAGGTGCGGCTCGCCGAGACCGGGGGGACAGCATGGTCGGCAGAATCCGCAGGATCGACTTCGGCGTGAACTGCTATCTCATTGATGTTGAGGGCGGCTACGTTCTCATCGACACGAGCTTCCCGAACCAGCGGGACAAGCTCGACGCCGAACTTGCTGCAGCAGGTTGCGGGCCTGACAATCTGCGCCTCATCGTCCTGACCCACGGCGATGTCGATCATGCGGGCAACTGTGCACATCTGCGCAGTACTCACCATGCCCCCATTGCGATTCATCGCCAAGATGCCGAGATAGTCCGGAGCGGAGACATGACCGCCGGCCGGACGGACAAGCCCGACAGGCACACTCTCGCGTTTCGGTTCCTGACATGGGCTTCTGGGCTGCTGTACAAAATCACCAGGACGGGTGTGGACTTCGAAGCCTTCGAGCCGGACGTACTCCTGGAGGATGAGCAGGACCTCTCGGCCTATGGGCTCGATGCGCGGGTTGTGCATCTTTCGGGTCACTCGAGCGGATCAATCGGTATCCTTGCGGGCGGTGGGGTCCTGTTCTGTGGGGACCTGCTCGTGAACGTGATGAGACCTTCACTCCACTACTACATAGACGACTTGGCCCAAGCGCACGAGAGCATCCGCAAGCTGAGCGGCCTCGGCGTCGAGACCCTCTACCCAGGGCACGGCAAACCGTTCCCGTTGAGCGAACTACCGATACCGGGCCGGCGATTCGGTTGATTCCTGCAATTACTAGGTGCTGGTAAGTGCTTGAACTCAACAATCCCAAGGGTGCCTTCACCGCCGCCAGGCTCGCGCCTCTCAATGGACGGCAACCCCTATGGGCGGCCAGCTCTCAGTCGTCCGCACCTGACCAAAAGGTGGTGCCGCAGACGGACTTACTCAAGCTGGTCTCGGTACAACGGAAGCTCGGCGCCGTATTCCACCTGTCGGGTCCTTTCCGGGAAGGCGTTGGCAAGGACGTGTGCCACGACGAGAGAGCATCCGACGGTGAACTCGATCTCCTCGTCGACTTCGCATGCGAGACACCAGGCCTTGTCCTCAGGCCATGCGAGATGAGGGGCGACGTGGATTCCTGGCTCGTCCCAGGCTAGGGCTGGTGCATCCCTTAACACTTCGATGGGACCAGTGAAGAGCAGCATCTCTCGGTTGGGAATGTTCAAGCGTGGTGCTGCAGGTGCGGGCGGATTTCCGCCCCACCCCTCCCAAACCGCCGCGTAGCCTTTGCCTGCCGTGGATGTGCACGAGGCAAGGATGGCCAGAGCTTCGCGGACGGCGTCGCCGGCATCGTTCTCCGGGAACGCAATCCGCACGTACACGTCAAAGCCCGGCGGCCCGTAACGAACGAGCTCCCACCAATCAGCACCAGGCTGAAACAGCCATTGAGCAGGCGCCGCGTCTTCTGCGGGGCGAACATTCGTCACCTCGACCAGTCTGCCATGCAGACTCTCGCACCCTCATGCCGCAGCCCGTTCGAAGATGCTGCCTCTGGCGTTGTGGTCGGGGTGAGCGCAGCATCACGTATGACCAATCTTGAGCCCATCTTGTTCCTTGTCCTCTCCTCGATGCTGCGACCGATCCTCTTGTGAGGGACCCGCGTGTTGACTGAGCGTGCTTGCAGAGTGCTAGCATGTTGTCATGACGACCCTGTATATCCGTGACGTCTCCGACGATGTCGCCGCTACCTTGAAGGAGCGGGCGGCGTCGGAAGGTATGTCGTTGTCGGCCTACGTCGCCGCAGAGTTGGCCAAGATCGCCGCACGGCCCACGAACGAGCAGATCGTTGCTCGGCTCAGGGCGCGGGATCGCTCCAGTGGGCCCAGTTCCGACGACATCGTCGCTGCCGTGCAGGCGGGCCGCCGGTGATCGTGCTAGACGCCTCCGCGATGGTCGAGGCGCTGATCGGCAGCGAGGTGGCCGACGAGTTGCTGGATGCTCTCACCGGCGACGTGCACGCACCGCACCTGCTCGACGTCGAGGTGTTGTCCGTACTCCGGGGCTTGCTCCTGGGCGGCAAACTCGATCCTGCTGTTGCGGAGGAGGTTCGTCGCGACCACTTCGCGTTCGTCATCAATCGCTACGAGGTCTCACCATTGGCTGATCGGATCTGGCAGTTGCGTCACCAGTACACGAGCTACGACGCCGCGTACCTCGCTCTGGCAGAGGCGCTGGACGCACCGCTGTACACCTGTGACGCGAAGCTCGACCGCGGCGGCCACCACGCCAAGGTTCACCTGCTCCACCGAACGCACTGATCTGCCGCTGGTGGTCGTTGACGGCGTGGGTGGGGCTTGTATCGTGTAGCGCTACGCGATACGATGCTTTTTGTGATCGTCAGCTTCCGGCACAAGGGTCTGGAGCGGCTGTATCGCGACGGTTCGAAGAAGGGTGTTCAAGCGACTCACATCCCCAAGTTGCTTCGCATCTTGTCGCTTCTGGACGTGGCACAGACCCCCGACGACCTCGCGATCCCGTCGTTTCGGACCCACCCCCTCACAGGGGACCTGGCCGGGCACTGGTCGATCTGGGTGAACGGCAACTGGCGAGTGACGTTCCGCTTCGTTGAGAGCGACGTCGAACTCGTCGACTATCAGGACTACCACTGACCAGGAGGTGGACAACATGGTGATGAGGACCCCGGTCCATCCCGGCGAGATCCTTCGCGAGGACGTGCTGGCCGATCTCGGGCTGAGTGTTGGGGAGGCCGCGTCCCGGCTCGGGATCTCCCGGGTGACGTTGAGCCGAGTCCTGCACGGCCATGCCCGCGTGAGCCCCAACCTTGCTGTTCGACTGGAGGGAGCAGGCGTTGGTACCGCCCGCGTTTGGCTGGCCCTGCAGTCGGCTTTTGACCTCGCGGCCGAGCGTGCCGCCGGATTACCCACCGTCCGCAGGCTCGACCCCGTCGCCTGACAACATCCGCAAATGCCGCAGCCAGTTCGAAGATGCTGCCTCTGGCGTTGTGGTCGGGGTGAGCGCAGCATCATGTATGACCAGTCTTGAGCCCATCTTGTTCCCGGTCCTCCTCGATGCTGCGACCGATCCTCTGGTGAGGGCAGTCGCCGCCTACCTCGCCCGCTACCGTGGGCAGACCCGCGTCCATACCGAGTCGGACCTGCGTAGCTTCTTGGTGTGGTGCCGCGAGCGGTGTGTCGACCCCCTGGGTGCGAGCCGCGCTCAGGTCGAGTTGTACGTGCGCTGGATGCAAGAAGTCCGTCACTTCCAGCCCTCGACCGTGAGCCGGCGTGTCTCTGTGATAGCGGGCTTCTACCGGACCTGTGTCATTGACCAGGTGATCGCTGCTTCACCGGCGGACTACGTGCGGCGCCCGAACGTGCCGGCTGAGTCTCCGACTCTGGGTTTGTCTCATCTTCAGTTCGAAGCCTTGCTCAGCGCTTCCCGGCTGTCTGCCAATGTCAATGACTTCGCTCTGGTGATGCTGGGCTGCTTGGGCTCCGGATCTTCGAAGCATGCGGCGCCAACGTCGAGGAGCTGGGAGAGGAGCATGGCCATCGCGTGCTGAGGGTTCACGGCAAGGTTGTTCTCACTCCACTGGCGCCGGCTGTTCAGCGGGCGATCGAACGTGCCGTCGCGGGACGAGCGGAGGGGCCGATTCTGCTCAACCGTTGTGGCTCACGGATGGACCGTCACGCTGCCACCCGGCGGCTGAAGCACCTCGACAACTCCGCCGCGATCCAGCTTCCGCGGATGCACCCGCACATGTTGCGGCACACCTTCGTCACCACGATGCTCGATGCCGGAGTCGACCTACGTGACGTCCAGATCGCCGCCCGCCACGCCGACCAAAGAACCACCATGCGCTACGACCGTGCCCGCAGGAACCTCGACGGGCATCCCCAACTACATCCCCGCCGCCTACATGGCCTCCGGGACCTGACTGCGGGGCTCTTTCGCGGCTGCAGATTCCGTTATACGATATTTGTATGGTGAGTGAAGAGCAGATCCGACAATGGACGAATGAGGCCGAAGCCGGCTACGACGTTGCGGAGTTGAAGCGTCGCGGCCGTGGCCGTCCCGGGCGCGGTGCCGAGCCGATGCAGGTCATCGCGGTACGCCTGACGGCCGAGGAAATCACGGCATTGGACGCGCTGGCCGAGCGTGACAATGTGTCACGCTCTGAAGCGATCCGGCGCGCGCTTGCCGGCTACGCCGCGTGAAGGTACACCGCAGCGCAGGCAAGCATGGGGTCCTGCCCGAGGACGCGGTGCAGGCCGCCGACTGGTCCTGTGGATTGAGCCGCTTGACGATGACGGCTGGCCGCAACGAGAACTGCGACTCGGCTTCGACACCCAGGCTCGTCTACTCGAGACCGTGGTCCTGGTCTTCGAGAGTGGTGAGGAGATGGTCATTCATGCCATGCCTGCGCGCAAGCAGTATTGGGACCTCCTGCCCTGAGCTGACCGGTCGATGCTCGCTCATGCCGCGCCTCGTGCGTTGAGCCGGGGACCTTGGCACACAGTTCGGCATGGAGTTACAGCGAACCCTTGCAAGGGTCGTCGTCGGGCCTCTCAAGCAACCGCGAGGCATGTACAGCTGTTCAGGGGGCGAGTGGGTGCGGGGGCGTCAGCTGACGTTGTTCCCGAACTCCTTGAGCTGGTTCGCTTCTGCGATGGAGCTCGCGAGTGCTCCGATGAGTTCGGCGGCGTCTGCAGGCGAGAGTCGCACCGTGGCACGGCAGGTGTTGTCCTCCCAGATGGACAGGATCGTCCTGCCGGTCTCGGGATGAGACGAGACGCGCAGCACACGGCCAGGACGGTCGCGTCCTTCAAGTGCGATCCCGCGCCGGGGCAGTGGCGAGACGGTCATCTTCCGAGGATGCCATCGGGGACGGCCTGTGTGAAGGTGCTGACCGGTGCGGTTGGGTCGGACCTGCTCGCGCACACTCGCTCATGGTGCTCGGGGTTGCCGGGGCCGGGTCGGAAACGGAGTGGTCGCTACTCGTGAACTGCCATGTAGCAAGAGCCGCCACGATCACTGTGGCCAGGAATGCCGGCAGGACCGTGGGCCAGCGGCGCGGCGTGGGGTTCATCGGAATCCCGCTGCCGGGTTCCGCTGGGATGGCTTGGGATGTGAGTCGAGGCGAAGGGTGTCGGTCGTTTGGTTGGGATGGATCGACTCGATGCCTTGCACGATGGTGTGTTGACCTTCTTCGGGTGGGGCCGCAGGATGTGGAGGGCTGCTGCGAGGGTGTCTACTGGCAGCCCACTGAGCCGTTGTCGTGTACTTGGTACTGGCATCGGTCGGCGCGTTCTTGTAGTTCCAGCGGGATATCGTCGACCAGTTGTCGGTGGATCGTCTCGACGGACTCATGCTCTTCGTCGGGGTGTCGCCAGATCTCTCCGACCACTTGGCCGCGGGCGGGGTCGATGAGGAGTTCGTCTGTGTAGCCGTACCTGTCCTTGGCGCCGATCACGGTGACGTCGATTCCGTCCATCACGCGCTGGCTGGTGACTTCCACGGTGGGGAGCTTCTTCAGGACTTCGAAGAGTGAGCTGCGTAGGTCCGCGGGGACGATACCGGAGCGCAGTACGTCGGCGACGTAGACGTGGACGGCGTGGTCTTTCCCGCGGCCCCGGTCTTCCGTGTCGGCCTGGAGGCGTTCGAGCAGCGCGTCGGGGTCGCGGGGGAGTTCCGCGAAGAACCGCATGGAGGGTGATTGCCAGGAGGCGGGTAGGTCGTTGGGTCCGAGGTCTCCGGCCCACGCCTCGGGTGGGCCGTCGACCCGGCACCCGTCACCGTGGAGTACCTGGGCGAGTTCGCGTTGAGTTCGGTCGTACCAGGTGGGTTCAGTTCCGTCCACGGAGACGTACATGGTGTCTGTGAAGCTCACGAGGCAGGTTGCCGCATTGTCGATGAGCAGTGTCTCGCCTTGGTTGACGATCTTCCAGTATTGCCCCGGTTCGGTGGGTTCGTCGACGGCGTTGATGGCTGCCTCGGTGAGGACTTCCTGGGCTTGTGCTGTTGCGCCGGTGCCTGGGGGTTGGAAGAGCCCCAGGCCGACGACGAGTGCGCTGGCCGCGGCGACCGCGGCGATGCGCCACGTGTGGCTCCGTCTCGGGGTGGGGGCGGTGAGTGCCTGGGTGAGGAGGCGGCGACGTTCGTCCTGACTGTAGGCGGGGGTGTGGGCTGCGGGGTCGGTTTCGCGCAGGAGGGTTTCGATGTCACGCATGGTGGGCTCCTTGTGGTGCGGGGACGACGGCCAGAGGCAGTGAGGTGTGGTCGTCGGAGAGCAGTTGCTGAGCGCGTCGTCGGGCGCGCATCAGGCGGTTGCGGGTGGCTGAGCCGCTGAGGTCGAGAACGACGGCGATCTCGGTGGGCGTCAAGCCTTCCCAGGCCGTCAGTCGCAGGATCTCCGCGTCGAGGTCCGGCAGCTGGGCTAACACGCTCTCAGCGAGAGCCCGGCTACTGTGTTCGGGCGCCGGGTGGTGACGCGGCGGGTCATCGGCGACTGCGTCGCGTACCCTCATGCGCCGGGCCAGGGAGCGCCGTTCGTGGAGGATCGTGTGGTGGGCCACCCTGAACAGCCAGGGCAGCGCAGGATCGGGGACGTCCCCCAGGCGGCGCCACGCTGTGGTGAACACCTCGCTCACGATGTCGTCTGCGGCATGGGGTCCGATCCGGCGGATGGCGTATGCGCGAACCGCCCTCGAGTGGAGTTCGAAGAGATCTTCGAGGCGCTCATGGTCGGAAGGCTGGTAGCGGCTCACATCTGGTACTTCCCGGATCGGGCCCGCGCGTCACAACGGGACCGCAATCTGTTCACTGTCCGTTCCCGCGGCGGTTCCCCATCGTCCCATCCTCGTCTAGCCCGCACGGCCGATGCCTGGATTGATGCCCCGGCATACTGAGCGCAGATGCGGTCGCATGAAGGGGGCGGGATGTGAGATGTTTGGCGAGGGTGGGGCTGACGGTTCTGATGGTGTCTGGTCTGGCGGCGTGCGGTGGGCAAGGGGAGGTCGTCCAGTCCGGTGACGTCTCCGTCTTGGTGTCGGAACGCGCCGACGGTGGCATGGCCGCTCAAGGTGGAGGGACGCTGGAAGTGGTTGGCGGTTGCCTCGGAGCGGGTGGCTCGGTCATCGTGTGGCCGCACGGTACTCAGGTTGTCCAGGACCAGCCGTTGACGATCCGGATCCCCACCGTGGGGACTTACACCCTTGGCGACGAGGTGCTTGTCGCTGGAGGTTACGTTCTGGAGCATTCGTCGCGAAACGTTGAGGCAGGCGATTTCCTCGCGGGCGGTGTCACTGTCCCTGCGAAGTGCGCGGAACACGACATCTTCCTCGCGAACTGAGACCCCCTGCAGAATGCGCGCATTTGCCGCATCCTGCGCGTCGCAGATGAAGGCGGGAGTCTCTTTACGAGTCTTCTTCCAGCGCGGCTGGGCAGTCGCTCGCCAGGACCAGGGTGAGACGCGATGTCGCAGTCCTATCGCGCGGCTCTCCGTCGACGCGGTAGGTGACCACTTGGCTGGCGGCGCTTCCTGTGTCCGCTGCCTCCGGTCGCAATGCGATGGCCAGGCTCACTGTGGCGGTTGGAGGTATCAGGTATGCGGCGACGGGTTGGCGTCCGGCCCATAGGGCGGCATTCTGGGCCGCTGGGTCATGGGTGACTCCGAACCCCAGGGTTGTGCCGTCTTCGAGTCTTATTGGGGGTACGACCACCACGTCGCTGAGTTTGACGTGGTCATGCTCGCCGACCTGTACGGACTTGAGCGTGATTGCGTGTGGGCTCGTGTTCGTGATCGGCACGCCGAACCAGTAGTCGGTGTCGCCAGCGAGTGTGGATTGGCAGATTCGGGTGCTGTTGTCAGGCACCTCCAGAGACGGGCCAACGGCGCAGCCCGCAGTGCTGGCTGCGGTGAGCAGGCTCCATGCGATCCATGCCGTGCCCTTGTTGCCCATGACGAGACTGTAGACCGGACGGGGTTCACCACCGACAGGCTTACTCTCATGCCGCGGTGTGCGAGGGTAGCCTTCGGCTCCGGTGTCCCCGAGCACGACCGCCCTCAATTGCCGCGTTGGGTATGTGCGTTGGCCGTCAGTCGGGGTTCAGTGCCTGTGCCTCAGGCGGACGTCAGTTTCCTGAGCGTCGTCCCCAGGCGCGCATGCGGCGTTAGGACGTGGACGGCCCAATCTGATGATCCGGGTGAGACTGGACTATCTCTTGGTGGACAGGGGACTATCGGTTCAGGGGCTCGCGGAGGCGGTGGGGATCACCGCGGCGAATGTATCGGTTTTGAAGAATGGCCGGGCGAAGGCTGTGCGGTTTTCCACCCTTGAGGCGATGTGTCGGGTGCTCGATTGCCAGCCGGGTGAGATCCTTGAGTTCATCGCTGATGAGGACGGCGACTCAGCCGATTCTGTGAATCGACGAGGCGCCGTCTTGGTCACCTTGATCAGGTTCAGGGGTTGATCCGGGTCGTTTGAATGTTGAAGATCGTCTCGGGTGCGACTGGATTGATAGAATCCCATGTCGTGGTGATGGCCTCGGCACCAGGAGCCGCATTTCTGCTCATCCGCGTTGGGTGGAGCTCGCGTGTCAAGGAGTTCGTTGGCGTGCCCACCGTCGCCAGGACGCGCACGGGAGCCCCGTGGGCGCCAGCAGCGTCCAGAGTTCGTCCATCCTGGACGCTCGGTCCAGGCTGCCGTGGCGATAGCGCCAAAGTCCACCAGTCCTCTCGGAGAGGAGGGGATCACCGGCTCACAAAGCATGCGCCCTCTGTGGCTGACTCGTCGGCCATGACCTGACCGGCGAATCGCCACGTTCTCATCCCCGGTCCTGTCAGAACGAGTTCCTCGGAAAGGTCGGCATTGAGAAGCATCAATGTATTGGACTCAACGCGGCACTCGAGAGCACCGATGCTGCCGGCGGTGTAGCCATCAGGAGCGGCGACGAGCGTTAGCGAGGTTCTCCCGGGAACCTCCACCGACAGTATCGAGAAGGTCTGGTCGGGCGAGTTCAGCTCGTTGCATGATGTGGCCACCTGGTCGTGGATGATGCCCACGCACACCCGCCCATTGCCGGTGGCGATGTAGGCGTCAATCCCCGGTGGGCCGCTCGGAGAGAAGGCCTGAAATTCCGGACCAAGGTGCCTCTCAAATCGACTGGACAGTGCCGGTAAGACCTCAGTGCTGGTGCTGACAGCCGAGAATGTCGCCACGTCGGAATGGCTGGACGGGGGTGGCACACATCCGGTCGGCAGCAGCGCCAGGGCGACGCAAACGCTCAGACAACGCCGCATTGAATGGCATTCGAGTATCCGGAGGCGTTTTGGCACACGGCCTTGTGCGAGGCAGTGACATCTGCAACCTCGATCTGGCCGGCATCAGATGTGGTACCCACGAGGACGTTGGCAGAGGTTCGCAACTCGACTCTCATCCAGTACGGGGACTGACCCACCGCTGCCACGTAGCCGATTGTCTGAACCGAGGAGGTGTACTTGGCGCTCGGAGTCATGACTGAGCAGTTGACGATTCTGAGCTTCACGGGTAAATCCCGGAACCAGTACGAACCGCACCAGGACGCCCGTGTCTCCGCGAACGCCGAGCTGGGGACGATCGCCAGTCCGGCGATCGCGAGAAGCACCAGAATCCATATCCTGGTGTTGCGAATCATGCTCTCCATACCGCGAAGGTACTCCACAGAGGGGTCCACCCCGCCGCGGATGGTCGCTCTGCCCGGTGGTCAACGGTTCAACGGGTCGGGTTCAGGGTATTCGAGGTCGAGACATTCGAAGCCCTTCGCGACGGCGGCGTGGAGGCGCTGATGGCCGGCAGCGTCCCACTTCACGTGGGGGAAGTACTGCCAGTAGAAGGAGTCGTTGGAGGCCATGCCTTCGCCGGTGTAGGCCTGCCAGCCCGATGCGATCAGCCATTCCCCGTCGGCGGGGTCATCCAGGCTGTCGGCGTTGGTGAGCCGGGCGCGGCCCGTGACGCCGTCGGGGGTTGCCACGACGACCCACCAGTTGATTCCCGCGGTCAGGCCTTCACCCACCGCGATCTGCACGGCCTCGTCCCAGTCCACCGGCCCCCACCGTGATTCATGGCTCAGACGCGTCGCGCGGCTGATCGGCTCGCATACCATCTGAGCAGCCAGCGCCGCGTCGGGAACAGGCTCGGACCGACCGGGTTCAGACGTCGCTCCGGATGACTCAGATGGCTCCACCGGGACAACGACGATGGGCGTGTCCTCGGGGCCTGTCCCGGCCGGGGTATGGTGCTGCCCCCCGGTCAGCGGTGCTTGTGTTCGTGTCGAGCACAACTGTCCCACGGGTGCCGGTTCACGCCGACGGTCGACGTCCCGTGTCCTTCCATGCCGTCAAGGACTCGATGCCTCAGGGGGAACCGACCCGCGGACCCGACTCCGTGAACAGTGGCAGGCTCGCCTCGGACGACGCCCCGAACATCCGGATCTGCCGCGATGGGAGGAGTTCGCGCGATCAAGGGGTGTATCGGCGTGCCCACCATCGCCAGGACGCGAGTAGGACCGCTGCGGTCGACAGCAGCCACCAGAGTGCGTCCATCCCGAGCGGATCGGCCCAGGGGCCGAGGTAGAACATCGTGACCATGACGGCCGCGGAGACGATCGCCGCCACGGAGAGGTCGATGATCAGGTCGAGGATGAATCGCACCACTCCTGGCCTCCTTCGCCTGCGCGCCGTGCGCATCACGTTACCTGCGCACAGCCTTCCCTCAGCGGGTGTCGTACCATTGAGTTCGCCGGTAGCGGCTGGTGGTCGCCTTGCTGGGCGGGGTCCGCGTCGCCGGGGCTTGCGGCGGTCCTGATTGGTTTCCCAGTCCGCGGTGCCAGCGGTGGCGGTGGCGTACGCGGTGATCCAGGCGCGCAGACTGGCGGGTCGACCCACGGTCACGCCCTGCTCGTCGGCCAGGTCACGCGACAGGGCCCCGGTGAGGTAGGTCCAGCTGGGTCCGGCGGGCACGTGGGGCCAGCGACCGGATCCCACAATCCGCGATGGTCAGGCCGTTCGGAGTACCGCCACGGGGTCGCGGTGCGCGGCCACCATGCCTGCGGGCACCGTCGCGACGAGGGCCGCCACGACCACGAGGGTGGCGGTGGCGGCGGTATGCCCGAGCGGAGCGATGGTTTCCGTGGCCGTGCCGAAGGCCGTGACCGCGACGATGCCCAGCACCGCGCCGGCGGTGGTGGACAGCGCGGCGCGAAGAACGATCAGGCTCATGAGGTCGACGCGGGTGATGCCGAGGGCTCGCCGCCGGCCGAGGTCGCGTTGCCGGATGAGCACGTCGGCCAGGGCGACGGCGCCCACGAACAGCGCGCCGACGAGCAGGACGATGAGGGTGGTCTCGTAGCCGGCCAACCGGACGTCCCCGCCCACCAGTTGGGAGGTCTCGGCGAGGTCCCGTGGGGAGGAGAGGCCCAGGTTCGCGGGGTCGGTGGGCGCCAGCAACCTCCGGAGACCGCGTTCGGTGGGGCCCAGTTGACCCACATCGTCGACGATGACTCGTGCCTGCTCACCAACCCCGGGTGTCGCGGAAACATAGATGGCGCCGTCGCGGAGCCAGTCGAACGGGGCTGCCGCGTCGTAGGTGCCGACGACGGCGTAGGTGTGGTTGTCCCTCGTGACTAGTGCCCCCGACGGGGCCTCCATCCTGAGGGTGGCGCCCGAGGTGGCCGAGACGATCGCCTCACCAGGCTCGGGCCAACGGCCGGCGCGGAGGGTGACCACGTCGTCGGGGCTGGTACCGACGAGGCCCCAAACGCTCACCGTCGGCCCGCCCCAGCCGAGGGCGGCGTTGGTGACCGTGGACGCCTTGGTCACCGCTGCGACGGTGTCGACGCTGGAGAGGTCCGCGATGACGCTGACCGCTTCGGGGGTGAGGAACCCATCGGAGCCCTGATCGGTGACCGCGATTACGCGAGCGCCGGCGTCCTCCAGGCGCTGCTCCAACTGCTCCTGCAGGGCCGCCCCGCGCCCGGAGGTGGCGGCTGCGGCGAAGGTCATTGCGGCCGCAGCCAGCAGGATGAGGATCGTGGGGACCCGGGCAGCCATCGCGGAGGCAACGGCCTCCCGGAGAAGCGAGACCGCCCTCACAGCTCGACCACCCTGTCGACCCGGGAGATGACGAAGGGGTCGTGCGTGGCGATGATCAGCGCCACGGACTCGTCCTTGGCGGCCCCGACGAGGCGGTCCAAGACGTTCTCCGCGTTGGTGCGGTCGAGGTTGCCAGTGGGCTCGTCCGCCAGCAGGATCGTGGGGCGGTTCATCAGCGCCCGGCACAGCGCCACCCGCTGCGCCTGGCCGCCGCTGATCTGCCCCGGGAGGTGATCAGCGCGGGCTTCCACGCCGAACGCGCCGAGCAGTTCTCCCGCTCTGGCGATGACATCCCTCCTGCGGTGGCCGGCGTACAGGGCGGGTTCAACCACTGAATCCAGGACGGTGCGGGCGGGGTCGAGCTCAGCGTCCTGGAACACGAAGCCCATGTGGCGGGCGCGCATGGTGGAGCGCTGGGCGTCGTTGAGCGTGGAGGTGGGCCGTCCGTGCACTTCCACCTCACCCTCGTCCGACGTGAGCAGCAGCCCGAGTAGGTAGAGGAGGGTGGACTTCCCGCGTCCGCTGGGGCCCGTCAGCGCAACCGTCTCGCCGGCGTCGAACTCGGCCGACACATCGACGAGGACCGGCTCGCGTCCCCTCGGATAGGTGAACCGCAGCCCGGACACGGAGAGCACCGATGTCACGGAGTCTCGCTCGGTGACGGCCTCGCGGAGGACGTCGCTGTGGCTGACGCCTCGGGTGTGACGTCGGCCGAGGCGAGGGCCTGTACGGACTCGCCTACCTCGACTCCCTCGACGACGGCGAGCCCCGCGTGCGACCTGCTGACCGTCACGGGTCTGCGTTCGCGCGCGTTGCCGTCGACCACGGTCACCCAGGCCTGCCCGGTGGCGTCGGTAGAGACGGCGGCCA
Organism: Tessaracoccus sp. MC1679; assembly: GCF_014164775.1. Taxonomy (GTDB): domain Bacteria; phylum Actinomycetota; class Actinomycetes; order Propionibacteriales; family Propionibacteriaceae; genus Arachnia. The sequence continues at coordinate 280,315 of NZ_JACJGB010000001.1, read as the reverse complement.
CCGGGACCGTGGGGCCGGTGGTCCTGGGGATTACCTCGATGTGCACCGTCACCCACATTTGCTCGGCAGGCACGGCGTCACAGTCGTCTCCGCACACCGGCCCGCCGTCCGGGCTGGTCAACGTCACGAGTTCGCCCGCGCCCAGCTCGTCGTTGGGCCGGCTCGCCCCCCATACCGCGGGCCAGCTGTGCCCGAGACCCTCGACCGTCATCGGCGCGTCCGTTGGGACCAGGCTCATCTGTCCGGGTGACAACGGGAGGATGAACTGAGGGTCGCCTGTCGTCATCGAGACGGCCACCTCGCCGCCGCCCAGCACAGCCCCCGCCCACACCTGTTGCGCGTCGACCACAACGCCGGCGGGCAGTGAGTCGGCGGCGACCAGCTCTCCGAGGCCCACCATTCCTGTAGGGGCGACGCCGAGGTTGCGCTGCCACTCGGACACGCCGCGGCCGGTGGCCTCGTCGAAGGTGGAGTCTGCCACGTCGAGGTATTTCAGAGCGACGAGCGCGCCCTCCAACTGCTCCACGTCACGGCCGGCCACGCCCAGGGACAGATCGCGGTGGAACGGTACCTCTCCTTCGACGATGCGCACTGGAATGCCCCCCACTTCGTAGAGCACGTCGCCGACGGCGCGGACAGCCACCGGCTGGTCCGGCGCCGCCGTGACGACCCCAGCCAGAGCGTTGGTGGCGATGGTTCGGGATGCGCGGGATGTTCGGGCACCGTAGTCGAGGGTTTGGCCGATCGTGCGCTCGGTCACCGTGACCACCAGATCCTCGTCCGCAGTCTCAAGTAACCCGGGCGGTGGAGTCAGGGTGACCCTTCCCGCCCAGAAGGCCGCGGTGGCCAGCAGCAGGGCACCGCCCAGAATCACTGGCCATCGGCGAGGCGGACCTGGCGGAGCCGTGTCGGATGTGGCGATGTCAGGAGCCATAGAAGTGTTCCCGTGGGAGCGAGGGGCACGCCGCTAGAATGTCGTCTCGGTTGTCGGATCCGACGGTGGGGTCGCTGAATGCCCAAGCGCGGGCTTCGGAGCCGTCTGTGAAAAACTCGTTGATAAACGACGCGCGGTCCGGACCTTCACTGGTGACAAGCCCAAAGGATTCCAGGCAAGGATTGCGCCACTGAGTCAGATACTCCCACAGGAGACCGAGTTGATCATCGTTCCAATCGCGAAGCATCAGCGGATCGGGCGTGAATTTCGAGTAGCAGACGTAATGTGCCAGGCCATACTGTGGCGACGCCTGGACCCCGCCCGGGAAACTGACTCCACCCTCCTCCGCGACGGCCGGGTATCCAGCATCTGTGAAACACTGTGCCAAGAATTCATCTCCGCCGAGGGGATCCCCGAACGAGACCAGTTCCACCGTCGGGCGTGCATCCTCGTCTGCCAGCTCTGGCCATTGCTGCACAACGGATTGCCACTCCGCATCGAGCCACTGCTGCCGGAACTCCAGCTTCTGCTCCATTGTCATCGGCGGGAGAGTGATGTTCTGATAAGGCGCCCAAGGCTCATTGCGGTCGAAGACGGGCGCCGACGAGCTGGAAGCGGCAGCAACCGGTTCCTGCGCAACACATCCGCAGAGACCAAGAACTGCCAGCAGCGCAGCCGCGATGGAACTAGACCGGCGCGCAAATACCATACGTTCCTGAGTCCTTCAAGGAGATGGACGACGCGTACCATGAAGCGCGGGTCATGGTTGGATGCTGATAGGCGAGGTAGTATTTTGTCGCGTTGTTGTGACGAATTGTGCCACTGGGCATGTCGACACGGAGGGTATTGAGACTCGTCTGCTCTCCCCGCACAAGAGGCCGCGCCCCGGCAACACACGTCGGTGTGATTCCTGATTCCGTCGCGGCACCGGCGGACAGTGGTGCAGCAACGGACAGTGAGAGAGCGGCGATGAATGTCAATGCCGTCGCGAAATGTCTTCTGTGCATGTGTCGGACACTAACACGTGGAACGACTGCTTCAATAGGCGGCTGCACGCCTCAGGGTACTTAAGTACCTTCGTGAACCTTTGAATGCTGGGCCCCGCATGATCTGCTTCAGGTGCGCGAGTATCACTCATATGGGCATGGCTTCTCTCGGCGTTTGAGGGCTGACCTCGGTCAGCAGCCCGGGTACCAGGGGAAGACCGTGCAGATGTCCCGGGCCTCGGCCCCGGCTGGCGAAGGCGCCTCGGCGGGGGCGACGATGAGGAGTAGCAGTGCGAGGAGCGAGACCATGATCGGCATGCTGCCCAAGTAGACAGGGGTCCCGGCGGATGTAGGCGCCCGTGGGGTGTGGGTGGGTTCATTCGTGCCCGGATTGGGTACGAAAGATCCTTCTTGCGGGTGTCGGAGTTGTGGGCGTCCTAGGGTGGGTGCTCGTGAAGCGTGCAATGGTGGTGAATCGCCTGCTGGCGTGGGGCGGGGCTGAGTCAGCCGTCGCGCTGCTGATGATTGCGGCTTCGTTCTTTGCGTTCGTGGGCGGCCGGATCTCTGTGTCTGCGTTGGCGGCGGATGTGCTGGCGCTGGTGCTGGCGCTTGTCGCTCTGCGCTGGCTGGGGTTGGGGATCGGCCTTCTGCTGCCCGGGCTGGCTGTCGTTCTCTGGCTGGATCCTGACGGTTCGGGAATGGCTTTGTATCTGTGCGCGCTGCCGACCGTGACGGCGATCCGGCTTGGCCGGATCGGACTGGCGGGTGCTGCGACGGCAATCGGGGGTGCCGCGGGGTGGTGGGTGAGTTATCGGGTTCACCCGGACGACAGGGACCTGATCGGGATCACGATCACCTGGCTGTTCACGTACGGGCTGGTGTGGGCGGTCGGGTTCGCGGGTCGCGCGCTCGCGAGGGTAGCCGAGGAGCGCGTGCACCGTGACTACCAGGAGCGTGCTCTTGACCTGGCCCGGGACCTGCATGATTCGACCGCACGGAATCTTGCTGTTCTGGCCATGCAGGCGGATGCTGCCGTTGTGGCGGGTTCGGCCACTCCGGAGCAGTTGGAGTCGATGGCGCAGATGGCGCGCGAGGCGAGTGTCGCGATCCGTCGAACCATGCAGCTGCTGGGGGGTCGGCCCGCAGCCCCCGAGCGGGACACGGGTTTGTCTATGGCGGTGGATGTGGGGCGTGCTGAGTTGGAGAGGCTCGGGTTCGAGGTTCGGGTGAGCATCGAGGTGGACGCTCCACTCCGCACCGCGGTGGATCACGCGGCGGGCCGGATCATGCTGGAGGGGCTGCACAACGTGGCCAAGCACGGGAACCCCGACGGGCCGTGCTTGATCATGGTCGAGGCCACCGACGATGCCCTTGATTTCGCGGTGACCAACACACCCCGCGCCGGGGCAGCGGGCGGCCACTCGGGGCTGGGGCTGGAGAGCATGGGGAACCAGGCGCGGGCGCGAGGGGGCTTGGTGTCGGCTGGCCTTTCCCACGGCGTGTGGGTACTTGAGGCCAGTCTTCCGCTCGTGCAGGACACCCGCAGTGGCGTCGCATGATAGGGTGGGCGTCTGTGATGACGACCCGCTGGTCCTTAGGCTGGTCGCCGATGTCATCGGCCGCGCGGACGACCTTGTCGTGGTTGCGGTCTGCCGCTCCGGGGACGAAGCCATCGCTGTCGATGAGCCGGTTGATGTGTGGCTGATGGACCAACGCATGCCGGAGATGACCGGTATCCAGGCGTGTGCCGTCCTGACTGCCGGCACGGATGCGCCCCGCGTGCTGATCCTGACAGCCTCCACCTCGGAGACGGTCTCCGAGGCGTACCGGGCAGGAGCCTCGGGCTACCTGTTCAAGGACGAACAGCCGGAACGGCTCCACACCGCTGTCCGGGCCGCAGCAGCGGGGTTCCAGGTTCAATCTCCGCAAGCCGCGGTCATCATCCCCCGGTCACGCGACGCCGCCTCGCCCCGTCTCCCGGTCGAGGTTCCCGACCTGGCCGCGGACGAGCGGAGGATCGCGGACGAGGTGATGACGGGCAAGACGTACGCGCAGATTGCTCCGCGTGTTGGCATGTCCGAGTCCGGGCTGAAGAAGCGTGTCGCGGCGCTCATGAAACGCCTGGACGTCCACTCGCGCCCCCAACTCATGGCCAAGCTCCGAGACCTGGACCTCGGGCGGTAGGAGAGTGCCGGCCTGCAGTGGATGGCGCGGATCGCAACCGTGATGCACAAGGAGCACACCGGCCTGATTCACGGCACTTCTGTACCGTGTCCAGGTACTTTCGATCCGCGTTCTGCGGTTGTCCCGCGAATCATCTCCCGGATCGTGCAGGGTCTGTGTGTGGGGCGACTTCCGCCGTCCCCACTCGATCGAAGGAGTTGGGGCTCATGGGGCTTCGGGGTTTGGTTGTCAGCGTTGTCGCCGCAGGATGTGTGGTGGGCTCCGAAACCACCTTGACACGGCACAGCCCCTCGGCATCGTTGACATGTTAGAACGCATTACGGCCGCTGCGTGTGCGGTCTTGCTGCTCAGCGCTTGCACCGCTTCTGCGACGGACTCTCAGGCGCCAACCGAGGCCGAGTATCGCGCGGCGTGGCAGGCAGGTGCGGACTGCCTCGTTTCCAAGGGATTCGATGCGCGCGTTGACTGGAGCGAGCTGTCGAACGACTACGCCATGGAAATCCAGAACACACAGGGTCGTGACGCTGAGCTCGATGAAGCCTACAACGAGTGCTATGCGGAGCATATGGACGAGATTGTGAACGCATACCAGGAGACCAAACGGGTCTCGGGTAGCGAGCGTGAAGCGGTGATGCGAGAACTCATGGAGTGCCTGGGGGACCTCGGTGTCACAGGGTTGGATGCCGGGACGAACGATTCGCGGGTCTTCGTCAAGGCCATTTGGGAGCAGTTGTCGGACACCCCAGAGGAGATTGAGGCCATGGCGTGCATGGAGCGCTACCGCGGCGTCTGGCCCAAGGGAGACGCGAACAACCCGTGAGGCGTCGGTCGTGGTTGTACCCCGTCACCGTGTTCATCGCGGTGGCGGTCTTGATCGGCGCGGGCGCCTGGCTGGCACTGGCGCTTCGCGGTCAGTTGGCGGCGCTCGATGCACCGCCGGTACCGGTGGTTGTCGAGGTCCGCGAGGCGCAACTCGACTACTCGTCTGCGGCGTCGCTGACGGGTCGCAGGGTCGCGCCGGAGCCGGTGCTGTGGAACGGCTCGGCGGGCACTGTCACCGCTGTCCATGCCGGGAGCTCGGATGAGTTGGGAACGGGCAGCGCAATCGTGGATGTCGACGGGGTGACGCTGCGTGCCTACACCGCCGGCACTGCACTGTTCAGGTCACTGTCGCGGGGAGACAAGGGTGCCGACGTGAAGGTGGCCCAGGAACTTCTCAACGTTCTCGTCCCCGGTGCATCACTGTCTGTGTCGGGCACCTTCGGGAGTGCAACGGCCTCGGCCGTGCGCGCCTACGAGAAATCGCTCGGGACGACGCCCACCGGAGTGTTGGATCCGCGGTGGTTCCTAATGCTCCCAACCGACACATACCGCGTCGCGTCCGTCGCCCTGCGCGTCGGGCAGCCGGCGCCGGCCCCCGGTGCGGCCTTCCTCGACGGAGTGACGACCGTCGAGGGTCTGAAGTTTGAAGTGGAGGGCGGTGGGCCGGATGGAGCGTACCGGTTCTCCTACCTGGGCAGTTCGTACGATGTCACGTTGAGCGAGGGGGCTTGGACGCTTGTCGACGAAGCCGCGTTGGCCGCACTGCTGGATCCGAAACCTGGCGCAACTTCTGATGCCGAGGGCGCCGTCGAGGAGGAGACCACTCCCCCCTCGGACACGACGGGGAGTGTGACGGTGGATGGCAGAGTGGCATTGACCGATCCGGAGCCCGGGCAGGCAGTGCCCCCGGCGGCGTTGGTGCTGGACCCGTCAGGTGCGTCTTGCGTTCTGCTGGCCGGTGACCACAGTCCTGCGGCAGTGACGTTGATCGGCTCGGCGGTCGACGGCAGCGCCCTGATCGCACCTGAGCTGGGCGAGGGCGCTCGGGTGCTGGTCAATCCCTTGGAGGTCGTACCGGAGGCTGAATGTCCCTGAGGCTGGTCGACGTGGCGTTCAGGTACGCGGGGGCAGACCGGGCCGTGCTGGACGGGGTGAATCTGACGGTTGCATCAGGGGAGTCGGTAGCCCTGATGGGGGCCTCAGGGAGGGGCAAGACAACACTTCTCAACGTCGCGGGTCTTCTCGCGGCTCCCACGACGGGGCGGGTGCAGATCGATGGGATCGCGTGCTCGGTGCAGGATCGCCATCGGCTGCGGATCGCGTGGATCCTCCAGAGCGTCAACCTGTTACCACGGCGAAGTGCTCTGGACAACGTAGCGCTCCCTGCGCTGGCCGCGGGCTCCACGTCGGGCACCGCCGATGCCACGGCCAGCGAGTTGCTGCTCAGCGTCGGGCTGGATCCATCGGATCAACGAGATGCGCGAACGCTCTCCGGAGGCGAGGCGCAGCGCGTTGCTGTCGCCCGCGCCTTGATCTCCCGCCCCAGCCTGCTGCTTGCCGACGAGCCGACTGCGAACCTCGACGCCCGCACCGCGGACGTGGTGGCGGAGGCGCTGTTCGCGACGGCCGGCCACACGGCGGTGCTCCTGGCCACCCACGATGAGCGCATCGGGGCGATGGCGGACCGGATCGTGCGGATCCGGCCCGACGGATCCCTGGAGGAAGGCTGAACTGTGTGGCATCCGGGTCTTCTGCTGCGCGAGGCATTCCGAAACCTCGGTCCCCGGCATGCTGTGCTGGCAGTGGTCACAGCCGCAGTGCTCGCCATGTGCGGGGTTGCCACCGTCATGTCCGCTTCGAGCGTCCTCAACCAGCACGACGGTGAGTTGGTCCGTGGAGGAACTGTCTGGTGGATTCAGGCCGATTCGGATGGGCAGCCGGTGCCGGCCAGACTCTGCGCCCAACTCAACGGTCAGCCCGGGGTGATCGGCGCCGGGGCCGTCGGGCAGGAGCAGCGTGAGTGGCATGCGTTCTCAGGGGCGCGGGGGGTGACCGTCGATGTCGCCACCCCCGGAATCTGGGCTGCCTGGGCGGTTGCCGAGCCACCTGGAGAAGTTGTTGCAGGATCAGACCTCGCCGACACCGGGCTGGCTGCCGTGGGAATGGTGCTCTACGACGGTGAGGGCAACTCGCATCGCATCGACGCACGGACGCCAGACTCGGTGAAGCCGGCCCGGCTCCTGGCCAATGTGGTGGTGACGCGCCCGCCCGATTTCGCGATGAGCGAGTGTTGGGTGCGGATGGACCCTGGGGCGTTCGAGGCGGGTCGCGACCTGCTCGATTTCTCTTTCGCAGGGCACGGCGTGGCGGTCAGCCCGTTCGCCGTCGACGACTCGGCCCTCCTCAGCCCTCACGAGCAGTGGCAACGATACGCGGGCCTGGCCCCGGGTCTGGTGGCGGGCGTGCTGATCGGGTTGCTTGTCCTGCTCACCAACTGGGGCAGGCGCCCAGAGCTCGCGGTTTACCGCACCTTCGGCAGCAGCCGCGCGGAGCTCATGTTCCTCGCGTTGGGGGAGGTGGCCCTGGTCCTCGTGCCGTCGGTGATTCTCGCCTGCGCCGCCACCGTCGCCGCGCTCGCAGTGGCCGTGTCGCTGCAGGCCGTCCCGCCGACCGGCGTCGCGGCGACGTTGGGTGCAGGTCTCCTCGCCATCGGTGCGGCCGCCGCGTCCGGGTGGGCACTCGGGGTAGCCTTGGTTCCGCTCGCGCTGCGGGGCGGCCTTCATGAGCAGCTCAAGGACAGGTGAGCCGGCGATAGACCGGGAGCCCATGAATCTAAGCCCCCACCTCGACCGTGAGGAAGTTGCACGTGTTTTGGATCTCGACGGCTATCTGCGTGATGAGTTGCGGCGCTCGGCTGTGGAGCGGCTCGAGATCGTAGGGGAGGGACTCAAGAACCTGAGGCGGTAGGACCCTGAAACGTCTGCGCTCATCCCCGACATTCACCGGACCGGCGTGCCGCATCCCTCATCAAGCCGAGTTGCCGACGATGGCGCCGCCCCGATCGATGCAGATGACGTCGACCGCCACGGGAGAGCCGCGCAGGACGGTGAGGGCGTGATCGCGGGCCGCGGTGGCGACGGCGTCGCCCAGCGGGATGCCGTCTGCCTCGGCCAGGTCGAGGGCCTCTGCCGCGGTGTTGGCGGCACGGATCGCCGTGGCGAGCGCCTCTCCGGCGCCTGCCTCGATGGCCAGGCCCGCGAGGTGGGACAGGTCCACCTGGGTGCGGTGGGAGTGCAGGTCGAGGTGTCCGGCGGCGAGCTTGGTGAGCTTGGCGAACCCTCCGCAAATCGTGAGGCGTTCGACGGGGTGCCGGGAGACGTACTTGAGCACGGCGCCGGCGAAGTCGCCCATGTCCAGCAGCGCCAGCTCTGGCAGGCCATACAGCTCTGCGACGACGCGCTCCGACGTCGACCCGGTACAGGCGGCCAGGTGCTGCATGCCGGCGGCGCGGGCGACGTCGACGCCGCGGCGGATCGAGTCGATCCACGCGGAGCACGAGTAGGGGACCACGACGCCGGTGGTGCCGAGGATGGAGATCCCGCCCAGGATGCCGATGCGCGGGTTCCACGTGTGCCGCGCGAGGGCCTCGCCGTCGTCGACCCCGATGGTCACCTCGAGGTCGAGGGGCACGCCGTGTCGGCGGGCGACGGCGGAGAGGTTCGCCCTGATCATCGCCCGGGGTGCGGGGTTGATGGCCGGCTCGCCCACAGGGAGCGGGAGCCCGGGCAGCGTGACGGTGCCGACGCCGGGGCCACCGAGGAGCCGCACGCCCGAGCCCGACGGGCCCGGGCGCACCCAGGCGCGGACGAGGGCGCCGTGCGTGACGTCGGGGTCGTCGCCGGCGTCCTTGGTGACGGCGGCCATCGCGACACCGTCGGTCACATGCTCGAGGGTTAAGGCAAACGACGGCCGGCGGCCCTGGGGTAGCTCGATCTCTACGGGGTCCGGGAACTCCCCGGTGAGCAGGGCCTCGTAGGCGGCCGTCGCGGCGGCGGTGGCGCAGGCGCCGGTGGTCCAGCCGGGCCGGAGCGAGGAGTCGTCGAGTTGCCCGCGGCGCGCCATCTCAGCAGCCTCGAGTCACAGGGTGAGGGGCGGTGACGGGCACGTAGCCAGCGTAGCCGGGAGCGCCATCGTGAGTGGGCCGGGGTCGGACCGAGCGTCGCTCCCTGCCTTGCAGTGTGCAGAAGAACAGGTAGCGCGGACTCATGGGTGGGCACATAAGTACCCTCTGGGGTCCCGCTTCTGTTCGGCGACGGGCCGCAGCGTATATGTAGGCGGTATGAAGCACTTGATGGTGTGGCTGGTTTGGGCTGCGGTTGGTCTGAGCCTCGGCTGCACGGCGAGCCAGGCTGCCCCCGAGGTAGCTTGGCGGGAGGGGGCGCTCAACGACGGCGGACCCACGGCCCTGGTCAGCGGGATGCTGCAGCTCAACGATGGCTGCCTGTACCTGACTGCCGAAGATGGGACCGACTATCTCCCGGTCTTCCGCGGCGCCCCGAGTTGGGCTGACCAGGGTGCACTCGAGACAGAGCAAGGTACCTTCGAACTCGGTCGGCCGGTTGAACTGACCGGCGGTGAGTCCGCGGCCTCGGCTGAGGTCTCCGATGACACGCATATCCCCAAAGAGTGCGATCTCACCAAGCCGCGCTGGACCGTCAACTAGGACGGAGCAGGACTATCCGGGCGGGGCGACTCCGATGGCTGCGTTGACCAGGAGACGGACTGTGCCATCAGCTGGGGGCGGCTGCTGACGCCCGCGCGCCTCATGAGGGTGCCGACCCGCTTCTTGACCCCTGACACCGACATGCCCAGCGCCTCGGCCATCTGGTCGTAGCCGCGTCCGGCGTTGATGGCGCGGATCAGCTCGTGGTCGACGGCGTCGCGCAGCACTCCGTCGGGGGCCGACTCCCGGCTGGTCACCCTGGTGGTCAGCCCCCGCGCCGCGTCGGGGGAGTGGACGAAGATCCCGGCGTCCGCGGTCCGGATGGCCGCGGCGAGCGCCTTGGCCGGGGTGTCCTTGTAGAGAAAGCCGCAGGCGCCGGCGCCGACCGCCTCGGTGAGACTCGTGGTGCTGAGGCTGGTGAGCAGCAGGACCCGCGGCGGGTCCGGGCGGGAGGTCAGCGCGCGGCACGTCTCCACCCCGGAGATACCGGGCATCCGGATGTCCATGAGCCACAGGTCGACTGGGGGCGCAGCCAATGCCTCGTGACCCCCGGCGCACTGGTGGACGACGGCGATGTCGTCGACGCGGGCGAGGGTCGCGGCGAGGTAGCTCAGGACGAGCGGGTCGTCGTCGCAGATCCCGACGCTGATCATGTCTGCAATTGCCGCACGGTCAGCGGCATCTCCACCAGGCACGTCCAGGTGCCGTTCGCGGATGCCAGCCGGAGACTACCGCCGGCGAGCGTGGCGCGGTGGCGCATGCCGAGCGTGCCGAGGCCCGCGCCGGTCGTCCGATCAGGCGGCATCTGGTTGGTGACGATCAGCTGGTAGTCGACGGCGGACAGCTCGCCCACGATCGTGCAGGGCCCGTGCTTCAGGCCGTGTTTGGCCACGTTGTGGAGCGCCTCGCGGAGGATCTGCGCTAGCGCGCGGTCGATGGACGCATGCAGTGTGGGGCTGAGGTCTCCGGAGGTGGTCACCTCGTGGCCGCGACGCTTGAGCTCGCGGACCTCCTGCGCCAAGGTCTCCCGGAAGTCCGCGTCCGTCGGCGCGCTCTCTCCCAGCTGCATCATGCGGATGGTGTCGCGGAGGGCGGCCCCAGCGTTGCGGGCCCGCTCGGACAGTGCGGCCAGCGCCTCCGGAGATGCTCCGCCCGCGTTGTGCGCGGCGTCGGCCTCCATCGCGATGAGAGTGAGCTCGCGGGCCACCGAGTCGTGGAGGTCGAGGGTGGCTTGGAGCCTGAGGTCCCGCTGGCGCCTGGACTCGGCCTCGGCGGCGTTGCGCGAGACGGCGTTGAGGCCGAATCCGACGAGCACGAACACGGCGTCCAGCGCGAACCACCCGAGGATCACCTCGAAGGGATTGAAGTCCTCCGCGAGCTGGCGAGCCGTGGCGGTCACCGACGCCGTGAACACGGTTGCTGCCATCACCGCTGCCTGGGCCCATCGCCCGTTCCGTAAGGCGGCGACGACAGGGAGCATGAGGAGGTAGGGCCAGAAGCCGAGGGAGTTTTCGTCGATTGCGGCCGCCGCGACGGCCAGGGTGATGGTCAATGCCGCGCCGACCTGCGGCCACCGGACCGCGACCACCACCGTGACGAACGCGGCGATGTCGAGTGCCACGACCTCAGGAGTCAGGACCATCCGCGCTCGGGGCGCGAGGAGCTCGGCCGTGATGATCACGAGCGCGATGAGGACCTCCAGCGCGCCGCTCGAGAGTGCTTTCCGTCCCACGCCGTCATCCTATGGGTCGGCAACGCTCGCCTGACCAGCCGAGGAGCGCGGGAAGGTACTTTCGTACCCTCCCGGATGCGTTGGCGCCGAATCGCGGCGACACTGCGGCTATGCCGAGGTCTTGGGGGGACCTCGGCATCACTTCTGCCGTGTCACGATGGCGCTCAGCGGTGGGCGTGCTCGTCGATGAGGTCGGCGATGAGCTTCGGCGACGCGAACATCGTGGCGTGCGGCCCCGGCACCGTTGCGAACCAGCCGTGCTTGAACGTGCCCGCCAATTTCTCGGCCCAGTCGAGGGGAACGATGGGGTCGTCGAGCCCGCAGAGCACCAGGGTCTTCGCGTCGATCCGCCCCGCGACCAGTTCCATATCCATCTGAAGCAGGTGCGGGGTCTGCTGGACCATGTACGGCACCCCGGCTCGGAACAGATAGTCGTAGATCGCCATCGCCGCGACCTGCGGGGGCTCCTTCAACCCGTTGGCCATCAGCAGCCCCGCGACCTTCGCTAGCGAGCGGGCCGACGGCGTCACCACCGGCGCGATCAGGACGATGTGGTCGACCTCCTCGGGGAAGTCGGCGGCCAGCTGCGCCACCACCTGGGTGCCCATCGAGTGGCCCACCACCGCCGGGTGGTCGAGGTCCTTCTCCGCCAGGTACTTGCCGACGAGGGCGGCGTGATCGGCGATGCTCAGGTCGCGGTCAGGGCGGGGCGAACGGCCGTATCCGGCCAGGTCGATCAGGTGGACGTCACCGTGGTTGGCGAGCTCCACCGCCGTCGGGCCGTACGAGCGAGCCGACACCCCGATCCCGTGGATGAGCACGAAGTCCGGGCTCGTCTTCTGCGGGACCTGGCAGGGGAACCGGTAGGCAACCAGCGATGCGTCGCCGAACCCGGAGCGGCTGGTGTGGTACTCCACCGTGCCGACGTACTTGTTCTTGTAGACCACCTCTTCGCGGGTGGTGTGGCGGCGGGCGGACATGCGGCTCAGCGTAGCCGTCACGCGGACGTGCCAGCGGTCCTCAGGCTTGGCGTGAGGTGTTGGTCAGCTCGTCGGTGCTGGCGATGGCGTTGACAGCGGCGACGGTGAGGGCCGAGCCGCCCCGTCGGCCGTGGACGACGAGATACTCGAGGCCTAGGTCGTTTGCCGCCAGCGCCTGCTTGGACTCGGCGGCACCGACGAACCCGACCGGGACGCCGATCACCGCCGCCGGCCTCACGCCGGTCTCCGCGACCACCTCGAGCAGCCGGAAGAGCGCCGTCGGCGCGTTGCCGATGGCGACGACGGCGCCGTCGAGGCGGGGCAGCCACAGGTCGATCGCGGCCATTGTCTTGGTCATCGACTTCTCGGCGGCCAGCGCCGCGAGGCCGGGGTCCTTGATGTGGCAGACGACGTCGTTGTCGCGGGGGAGGCGGGAGGCGATGATGCCGGTGGCCACCATGGAGGAATCGCAGAGGATCGGTGCTCCGGCCCGCAGCGCGGCGTTGGCGGCGGCCACGACGCCGGGAGTGAAGGCCACGTCGTCGGCGACGTCCGGGGCGCCGGCCGCGTGCACCATCCGCACGACGACGCGGGCCACGTCGTCGGGGAAGCGGGTGAGATCGGTCTCCTCGCGGATGATCCGGAAGGATTCGCGGTAGATGTCGGAGCCGTCGGTCAGGTAGTCGTAGCGCACGCCATTCACCGTAGTGGACCCCGCAATAGCGGGGGACGCAGGGCTCTGGTTGACTGGGCCCCACACATTCACACCGCGAGGGGACCAGGAAGCCGGAACGAGCCGGCACGGTCGCGCCACTGTGGACCGCCGTCGGGCGGGAAGTCAGGAACTGGACCCTCACGGCCGACTGCCTGGGGCGCGTCATCCCGGGCGAAGGGACCTAAGAGAGCGATGCACATCGCCGAGGGGATGCTTCCCCCGTTGCACTGCGCGGCCTGGCTGGCCGCCTCCACCCCGTTCGTCGTCCACGGCGCCCGCGCCGTGCTCACCACCGTGCGGGAGCACCCGGAGCGCAAGCTGATCCTCGCCGCGGCGGGCGCGTTCACGCTGGTGGTGAGCGCGCTGAAGCTGCCGTCGATCACGGGAAGCTCGTCGCACCCGACGGGGACAGGCCTGGGGGCGGTGCTGCTCAAGCCACCGGTGATGGCGTTCCTCGGCACGCTGGTGCTCCTGTTCCAGGCGACGCTGCTCGCCCACGGCGGGCTGACGACGCTCGGGGCGAACGTGTTCTCGATGGCAATCGTCGGGCCGTGGGCGGCGTACGGGATCTACCGGGCGACGGCGCGGCTGTCGGCCCCGCTGTGGGCGTCGGTGTTTTTGGCGATGGCGGTGGCGAACATCGCCACGTATGCCGTGACGTCGGTGCAGCTGGCGTTGGCGTATCCGGACCCGGTGAGCGGGCTGGGGGGCGCGCTGGTGAAGTTCCTCGCGCTGTTCGCGGTCACGCAGGTCCCGCTGGCCGTCGCCGAGGGGCTGCTGGGTGTGCTGCTGGTCGGGTTCCTGACGCGTGCGGCGCGCCCGGAGTTGGCCCGGCTGGGTCTGCTCAAGGAGGACGCCGGTGTTTAGCCGTCGCGACGTGTGGATCGGGGTGGCGCTCGTGGTCGCCGTCATGGGGGTGTACCTCGGCAGCCTGGCGCTGGCCCCCACGGGGGCGGAGTTCCTGGGCAGCGACGCCGCCGCGGGGGACCTGACCGGCGGCGTGCCGTGGCTCGAGCCGCTGTTCGCGCCCGAGAGCGCGGAGCTCGAGTCTGGACTCTTCGCCCTCCAGGCGGGCCTGGGCGGCATCCTGCTGGGCTTCGTCCTCGGCCGGTTGACGGCTCGGCGCGCGTCATGAGGGAACTCGCGACGGTTGCCGGGGTGGCCCGTCGTCCGAGTGTGAATTCCTGGGTTGAGTTCACCCACGGGAGTCACACTCGGGGCGCGGTGCGCGGCAGCGACCGCCACCTCACCCGTCATTCGACGTCCGGCGCACGCCCGTGAGCATCCACGTCACCGCCGTCGACGACGCCGCCTGGGCAGGGCCCTGGCGGGCGATCCCTGTGGGGCACAAGGTGGGGCTCGCCGTCGCTCTGGTGCTGACCGCTCTGCTGACGCCGGCCTGGCCCGGGACCCTGCTGGTGGCGGGGGCGTCGCTGATCCTCATGCTAGGACCGGCCCGCATCCGGCCGGGTCTGGTGGCCGCCGTCGCGATGCCTCCGCTGGCATTCCTCGTGGTGGGGGCGTTGCCGCTCGCGGTCGAGGTGGGCGACGGGCTGCGCATCACCGCCGACGGCGGGCTCCGGGCGGCGGAGATGCTCGCGCACGGCGTCGCGGGGACCTTGGCCGTCCTGCTGCTGGCCACTACCACGCCGATGAGTGACGTGCTGGGCTGGCTGCATCGCCGCGGCCTCCCCGGCCCGCTGCTGGAGATCGCCGCACTGATGTACCGGCTGCTGTTCGTGCTGCTCAGCAGCGCGCTGGCGCTGCAGGCCGCGCAGGCCGCCCGTCTCGGGGGCGACGCGCCCTTCAGTCGTCGGTTCCAGGCCGCCGTCGACGGCATCGGCACCGTCCTGCTGATGAGTTGGCGCCGCGCCACCCGGCTGCAGGCGGGCCTGGAGTTGCGCGGCTATGAGGATGCGCTGCCGACGCTACGGCCCGTGGGCCGCACCCGCCCCTGGGCCCCGGCTGCGGGGGCCGCCCTCGTCGCCGGCATCTGGCTGGCCTGCTGGGCGGTGGCGTGATGCTCCGGGCCGAGGGAGTCGTCGTCGGGTATCCGGGCGGCTCGGCCGTGTTGACGGGGGCGAACCTCTCCGCCGCGTCGGGGCGGCGGGTGGCGCTCCTCGGCGCCAACGGTTCGGGCAAGACCACACTTCTGCAGTGCCTGGCCGGGGCCCTGCCTGCCGCCGACGGCCGGGTCACCCTCGACGGGCAGCCGCTCACCCACACGCGGGCCGCGCTGCGGGCGCACCGCCGCCGCGTCCAGTTGGTGCTGCAGGACCCGGACGACCAGCTTTTCTCCGCCGATGTCACCCAGGACGTCTCCTTCGGCCCGCTCAACCTCGGACTCAGCGACGACGACGCCCGCGCCCGCACCAATGAGGCTCTCGCGCTGCTCGGCATCGCCCACCTCGCCGCCCGCCCCACGCACCAGCTGAGCTTCGGCGAACGCAAGCGCGTGGCGCTGGCGGGGGCGGTGGCGATGCGGCCAGACCTGCTGCTGCTCGACGAGCCGACGGCCGGGCTCGATCCCGCAGGGGTCGCCGACCTGCTGGCCACGCTGTCCGGTCTGGACGCGGGGATCGTGTTGGCCACCCACGACGTCGACCTCGCCCTGGCCTGGGCCGACGACGTGGCCGTGGTGCTGGATGGTCACGTGACGCAGGGGCCGCCGTCGCTGCTCGGAGACGAGGTCCTGCTCCGCGCCGCCCAGCTGCGCCGCCCCTGGCCCCTGGAGCTCGCGGCCCGCCTGGGGCTCGCCGGCGCGCCGCGCGACCTCGACCAGGTACTCGCTCTCCTTCCGGATGGAATCCGCCAATGATCATCGACCCCGACGGCGCCCTGCTCGGCCGCACCCCCGGCCTCCCGGACGACGTCTTCGAACACGACGGGCTCATCACCAAGCGACACATCCGCGCGTCCGCGTTGGCGCTGCTGCGGCCGCTGGCAGGCGAGTTGCTGTGGGACCTCGGCGCGGGGGCCGGCTCGGTGGCCATCGAGTGGTGCCGGGCGGCCGACGGGGCCCGGGCGGTCGCCGTCGAACGGGTGCCGGAGCGGGCGGCGAGGGTCGCGGCGAACTCGGCCCGGCTGGCGCCCGCGGGGGCGGTTCGGCTGGTGGAGGCCGGTGTCGCGGAGGCGGTGGATGGCCTGCCCCGGCCCGACGCGGTGTTCATCGGCGGGGGAGCGACTGCCTCGTTGCTGGAGCGGGCGGTTGATGCGCTTCCGGTGGGGGGCCGGCTCGTCGTGCACGGGGTGACGGTGGAGGCCGAGGAGGTGTGTGTCGCGGCGTACCGACGGTGGGGCGGGCAGCTCGCCCGGCTGCACCACGAGCACGCCGCACCCATCGGCCGCCTGTTGGGGTGGACGCCCGCGCGCGCAGTGGTGAGTTGGGCGTACGTGGTGGAGGGGTCGCGGTGAGCGCGCCCACACGCGCGACCTGCGGCAGCGGCCGATCGTCGCGGTGCCTCGTCACGGAGATGGCCCTCGTCCAGCACCCCTCCCAGCAGTGCCAGCGCGGGCAGGCCGGCATCGAATGGTGAGCCGGCTGGTGATCGCGGCGCCGTCGTCGGGGCAGGGGAAGACGACGGTGGCGACGGGGCTGATGGCCGCGTTGCGGGCGCGCGGGCTGGAGGTTGCGCCGTTCAAGGTGGGGCCGGACTACATCGACCCCGGCTACCACGGCCTCGCCACCGGCCGACCGGGCCGGAACCTCGATCCGTTCCTGTGCGGCGAGGCGCGGATGGGGCCCCTGTTCGCGCACGGTGCGGTGGGGGCGGATGTCGCGGTGATCGAGGGCGTGATGGGGCTGTTCGACGGGCGCCTCGGCACCGGCGGATTCGGGTCGACGGCGCACGTGGCGCGGCTGCTGGACGCGCCGGTGGTGCTGGTGATCGACGCCCGGCACACGTCGCGGAGCGTCGGCGCGGTGGCGCTGGGCATGGCGCGGTTCGATCCCCGCGTGCGCGTGGCGGGGGTGATCCTCAACCAGGTGGGCAGCGACCGGCACGCCGCGGAGGCCCGCGCCGCCGTCGAGGAGGTGGGGCTGCCGGTGCTGGGGGTGCTGCCGAAGGCGCTGGACATCGAGGCGCCGTCGCGACACCTGGGCCTGGTGCCGGTGGCCGAACGCGACGACTCGAGGGTCGCGGCGATGGGCGAGGTGGTGGCCGAGCACGTTGATGTGGAGGCGCTGCTGGCGGTGGCCGTTGGGGCGCCGGAGCTGGACGTCGCCCCGTGGGATCCGGCGCGGGAGGTGTCGCCGCCGTCGGACCGGCGGCCGGTGGTGGCCGTGGCCGGGGGACGGGCGTTCACGTTCCGCTATCCGGAGACCGACGAACTGTTGGAGGCGGCGGGGTGCCGGGTGGTGGAGTTCGACCCGCTCGTGGATTCCGCGCTGCCGGAGGGGACGGCCGGGCTGTGGCTCGGCGGCGGGTTCCCGGAGGTGTACGCGGGGGAGTTGGCGTCGAATTCGCCGTTGACGGGGGAGATCCGGGCTGCTGTCGCGGGCGGGCTGCCGACGGTCGCGGAGTGCGCCGGGCTGCTGTACCTGTGCCGGAGCCTGGACGGTCGCGGGATGGTGGGCGCCGTCGAGGCGGACGCGACGATGGGGCCGCGATTGACGATGGGCTACAGGGTCGCGGTGTCGTCGCGGGACACGTTGCTCGGCCGCCCCGACGAGGAGGTGACGGGGCACGAGTTCCACCGCACGACGGTGAGTCTGGATGCGGCCGCGGGCGAGACCGCAGCTGTCGGGCCGGCCTGGCTGTTGGACGGCAGGGATGACGGTGTCGCGGGGGAGACCCTCCACGCGTCGTACCTGCACGTCCACTGGGCCGGCCACCCACAGTTGGCCCAGCGCTTCGCCGACGCAGCACATGCCCAGGAGCGAGTAGAAGCGGCCGTCTCTCTTCGCTCCCTGAGGAGGTCCGCCCGCGAAGCGGCGGGGACCGTCTCGAAGGGTCGAGAACCCAAGCCTGCGTGGGGACCTGGGTCACAACCCTTCGAGACGCCCGAGGCGCCTTCGGCGCCGGGGCTCCTCAGGGAGCGGGTGGGGGCGCCGGAGGTGCCTTCGGTGCCGGGGCTCCTCAGGGAGCGGGTGGGGGCGCCGGAGGTGCCTTCGGTGCCGGGGCTCCTCAGGGAGCGGGGGGAGACGGCGGAGCTGGACGATCCCGAGGCAGGCTCGACCCACGCGCGCGGCCAGCGTTCCTCCAGATCGGATCCCGACCCCCTGAGGGGGCCGAGACCCTGCCTGGAGGAACAGCAACCGCGCACCCCCGACCCGACCCGGCTCGTGCCCGGCACCGTGGACCTCCTGCACCACGGCGACCGCGACCTCGCCCCCGGCCTCGTCGACCTCGCCGTCAACGTCCGGGTCCCCGCGACACCCACCTGGCTGGCAGAGGAGATCTTCGGCGACGGCGATCTCGCCGCCTACCCCGACCCCCGCCCCGCCCGCGACGCCATCGCCGCCCACCACGGCGTCGACCCCGCCATCGTGCTCCCGGTCGCCGGCGCCGCCGAGGCGTTCACCCTCATCGCCCGCGCCCTCCCCGGCGACGCGCTGGTCGTCCACCCGCAGTTCACCGAGCCTGAGGCGGCGCTGCGGGCCGCCGGCCGCGACCCCCGCCGCCACCTGCTCCGGCCCGACACAGGCTTCCGGCTCGTCCCCTCCCAGGTTCCGGCGGCGGACCTGATCATCGTCGGCAACCCCACCAACCCCACCGGCGTCCTCCACCTCGCGGCGGACCTCGCCGCGCTCCCGGCCGGGATTCTCGTCGTCGACGAGGCCTTCATGGACGCGATCCCTGGCGAAACCGAGACCCTCATCGCGCCCACGATGCCGGGGCGCCTCGTGCTGCGCTCGCTCACGAAGACCTGGGGGCTAGCAGGCCTGCGGGTGGGCTACGTGATCGGCGACCCGGCCCTCATCGCGCTCCTGGCTGCCCAGCAACCGCCGTGGTCGGTGTCCACACCCGCGATCCGCGCGTCCGTGGCCTGCACCTCCCCGCGCGCCTCCGCCGAGGCCTCCCGCCTCGCGGAGGAGGCCGCACGGGCCAGAGCGGATCTCGCCGCGCGCCTCACGGACGCGGGACTCGCCGTCGTCCATGGTCACGCGCCATTTGTGCTGGCCGACGCCTCGGCGCTGTCGCCGATGTCGCTGCGGGAGCCGCTTGCCGAACGCGGATTCGCCGTGCGGCGCGGAGAGACGTTCCCCGGCCTCGGCCCCACCTGGCTGCGGTTCGCCGTTCGCACCCCCGACGTCCACCGTCGGTTGGCCGCAGCCTTCTCCGACCTCAACGGCTGGCCGTGACGTCAGCCCAGCCAGGCCAGGGCGGCCGCGACATCGGCCACCTCGGGCACCCAAGGGCGACGCAGGACGCCGGATCATCACGACGGCGGCGCCCCGCTCCGCGGCCACAGCCAGTTTCGCGTCGGTGTGCGGGCCGCGGGCGTCCTTGGTCACCAGCACGTCGACCCCTCCGAAGCCTCCGATCCGCACCTCTCCCGCCACGAGGGGGGGGGCGCGGGTCCGGCCGGCCAACGAGAGCACCGCATCGCGTCCCACCAACACCTCGGCCAGCCGTCAGCCCTCCGCGGTGCCACCAAGGATCAGAATCACCAGCCCATCCAACCATCGAAGACAAGGACGCCATGACCCTCCTCGACGACACCCTCGCCGCCCTCCGCCCCGCCTCCGCCGACGCCTTGGCGTCGGCCCGCGCCAGGCAGTTGACCCTCACCAAGCCCGCCGGGAGCCTCGGCCGGCTGGAGGAGATCGGCAACCGGCTCGCGGCCATCGCCGACGCCTGCCCGCCCCCGCTGCCCGAGCACGCCGTCATCGGCCTGTTCGCCGGCGACCACGGCGTCTGCGTGCAGGGCATCAGCCCCTGGCCGCAGGAGGTCACGGTCCAGATGGCGCTCAACATCGCCTCGGGCGGCGCGGCCATCAACGCCATCGCCCGCCAGGTGGGGGCCGACGTGTGGGTCACGGATGTGGGTGTCGCGGTGGAGGTGCCGAAGCACCCCGGGATCCGCGCCCGCAAGGTCCGGTCCGGGACCCGC
The DNA here is from genome assembly GCF_014164775.1 of Tessaracoccus sp. MC1679. Classification (GTDB taxonomy): domain Bacteria; phylum Actinomycetota; class Actinomycetes; order Propionibacteriales; family Propionibacteriaceae; genus Arachnia. The sequence goes on along the minus strand of NZ_JACJGB010000001.1, from coordinate 260,183 downwards.
GACTTCTCCGTCGAGCCGGCCCTCACGCTCGATGAGGCCCGGGCGGCCCTCGAGGTGGGCATCGAGGCGGCCAACGAGGCCATCGACGGCGGCGCCGACATCCTCCTCACCGGCGAGATGGGCATCGGGAACACCACGCCCGCCAGCGCGCTGATCGCCGCGTTCTCGGGCCTGCCCGTGACCTCCGTGACGGGCCGCGGGGCCGGCGCCGGCGACGACATGCTGAGCAGGAAGATCGCCGTGATCGAGGGCGCGTTGGCCCTGCACCGCCCGGACCCCGCGGACCCGCTGGGGGTCCTGGCCGCAGTCGGCGGGCTCGAGCACGCAGCCCTGGCGGGCTTCATCCTCGGCGCGGCGGCGCGCCGGGTGCCGGTGATCATCGACGGGGTGATCGCGGCATCGGCGGCGTGTGTCGCGGCGGGTTTCGACGAGGCGGTGACCGGATACCTGATCGCGGGTCACGCGGGCGTCGAGCCCGGCATCAAGGCGGCGCTCACGTGGCTGGACCTGCAGCCGCTCGTGGACCTGGATCTCCGCCTCGGCGAGGGCACCGGCGCCGCGCTGGCGTTGCCGACGGTCCAGGCGGCCGCGCGCATCCTGCGGGAGATGGCGACGTTCGACTCCGCGGGTGTCGCGGAGGGGTGACGGGCGCTCCCCTCACCGCTCTCCCCTCGGCCCGAGGCGCCCAAGCGCGGAGACGGGACCCCAGTGCCGGTCACCCCACCTCCTCCTGAGCGTGAAGCCTCGAACTCGCGTCCCGCTGCCGCGGGCGTCGCGCCTGACGCCTGGCCTCTACCGCGCGGCGGCCTCGAATCGCCCGATGTGGTTGGCGCCTGGGAGCGGGACCACCACGGCGGGCCGGTTAGGGAAGAATGGCGCGCATGGAAGCGAAGCGGGCCGCCGGCGAGGGCGAGGGTGACGAGCCTGCGGTCGCTGCTGAGCGAGACGGCTCGGGCAAGCCCGTCAGCCCATCCCGTGCCGTCGAGCCCGAGTCGGACCAGGCAGGGCCTGAGCAGCCGTCCCGCGGCGCCGAGTCGCGGCGTCGCGTGTCGCCGCTGACCGTCAGCGGGCTCGTGATCCTCGCCGCGACACTCGCCGTCACCGGATTCCTCGCCTGGCAGGTCTTCGGCACCACCTGGCTCGCCCGCGGCGCCGCCGCCGAAAGCGTGGCCCAGCTCCGCGACCAGTGGGCCACCGCGACACCTACGCCGCCCGCCGAGGACGGCGAACTCCCAGCGGAGCTGGCCCCCGGCCCGGGCGAGCTGGCCTGGATCCTGCGCCTCCCGGGACAGAACCTCGAATGGCCCATCGCCGCAGGCGTGGACGAAGACCTGCTCACAGAATCCGTCGGGTGGTACCCGTCGACGGCGCTCCCGGGGCAGGTCGGCAACGTCGCCCTCGCCGGGCTCAGGCTCACGCACGGGGCACCCTTCGCGGACCTGCTCAGCGTCCAGGTGGACGATGAGGTGGTCATCGAGACAGCCCAGGCCATCTACACCTACCGGGTCACGCTCCCGCCCTCGCAGCTGACGGTGCACCGCGACGACTCCTGGGTCCTCGAGCCCGTCCCCGGGAAACCCGACCTCGCGCCCACCGAGGCCATCCTCACTCTGACCACCCACGAAGACCTCATCGACACCCCGGACCGCGCCGTCGGTTTCGGCGTCCTGGATACAACGGAGATGAAATGACAGACCGCAGCGAACTCATCGGACACATCAAGGCCCTCGCCGTCGTGCACGGCAAGGTCACGCTGGCGTCCGGCAAAGAGGCCGACTACTACATCGACATGCGCCGCGTCACCCTCGACGGCGCCGCCTCGCCCCTGGTCGGTCGCGTGATGAACGAGCTGGTCGCGGACCTGGACTTCGACGCCGTCGGTGGGCTCACGCTTGGCGCTGACCCCGTCGCCACCGCGATGCTGCACGCCAAGGCCGCCGAGGGCGGCCGGCTTGACGCCTTCGTGGTGCGCAAGTCCGCCAAGGGGCACGGGATGCAGCGCCGGATCGAGGGCACCGAGGTGGCGGGTCGCCGCGTGCTCGTGGTCGAGGACACCTCCACGACGGGGGGCTCGGCCCTGACCGCCGTCGAGGCCGTGCGCGAGGCCGGGGGCGAGGTGGTCGCGGTGGCCGTGGTGGTGGACCGCGGGACCGGCGCCGCCGAGAAGGTCGGCGACGCCGGTCTGGAGTACCGCTACGCGGTGGACCTTTCGGACCTCGGCCTCAGCTGAGCCCGTAGCGCGCCTTGTACTCCCGGCGCCGCGCGTGGAGGATCGGCTCTGTGTAGCCCGAGGGCGACCACGCGCCCTGGATCACCAGGTCCCTGGCCGCGCACCACGCGATCGAGTCCTCGAACGCCCCGCCGCCCGCGACACCCGGCGACATCGGACGGTAGGCCGGGTCGTCGGCGTTCTGCGCGTCGACCACCCGCGCCATCCGCTTCAGCGCCTCGACGACGAAGCCCTCGGTGACGATGCCGTGCCGAATCCAGTTGGCCAACATCTGGGAGCTGATCCGGCAGGTGGCGCGGTCCTCCATGAGCGAGGTGTCGGTGATGTCGGGCACCTTCGAGCACCCGACGCCCTGGTCGATCCAGCGGACGACGTAGCCCAGGATGGACTGGCAGGAGTTGTCCACCTCCTGCTGCCGCTCCTCAGGCGTCCAGCGGGTGCTGGGCGCCAGTGGGATCTCCAGCAGCTGATCCAGCGACGCCCGCCGCCCACGTTCCGCGATCTCGTCCAGCCGCCCCCGCGCGTCGACGCGGTGGTAGTGGGTGGCGTGCAGTGTCGCGGCGGTGGGGGAAGGCACCCATGCGGTGGTCGCCCCCGAGGAGGGATGAGCGATCTTCTCGGCCACCATGTCCGCCATCAGGTCCGTCTTCGCCCACATGCCCTTGCCGATCTGCGCCCGGCCCGGCAGGCCGCAGGCGATGCCGACGTCGACGTTCCAGTCCTCGTAGGCCTGCATCCAGGCGGCCTGCTTCATCTCCGCCTTGCGGGTCATCGGCCCGGCCTCCATCGAGGTGTGGATCTCGTCGCCGGTCCGGTCCAGGAATCCGGTGTTGATGAAGATGATCCGGTCCGCCGCCTCCGCGATGCACGCCGCGAGGTTGAGGGTGGTGCGCCGCTCCTCGTCCATGATCCCCATCTTCAGCGTGGTGCGGGGCAGGCCCAGCACGTCCTCGACGGCGGCGAACAGGTCGCTGGTGAAGGCCACCTCGGCCGGCCCGTGCTGCTTGGGCTTGACGATGTAGATCGATCCCGTGCGTGAGTTGCGCCGTGGGTTGTGCGACGACATCCCCGGGATGGCGCACAGGCTGGTGACCAGGGCGTCGAGGATGCCCTCGGGGAGCTCGCGGCCCTCGGAGTCGAGGACGGCGGGTGTGGTCATCAGGTGCCCCACGTTGCGGCACAGCATCAGCGCCCGCCCGTGCAGGGTGAGCTCCCCGCCGTCGGCCCGGGTGAAGGTGCGGTCGTCGGCCAGGGTCCGGAGGAACGAGTGCCCGCCCTTCTCCATCTCCTCCGAGGCGGTGCCTGCGTTGAGCTCGAGCCAGGTGCGGTAGCCGATCGCCTTGTCGGGGCCGTCGACGGTGGCCACGGAGTCCTCGAAGTCCATGATCGCGGTGACGGCGGACTCCAGGACGATGTCGTCGATCCCGGCCAGATCGGAGCGGCCGATCGGCCCGGTGGGGTCGATCCGGAGCTCGATGTGGAGGCCGTTGTTCTCGATCAGGATGGCCGACGGCGACTCCGCCGGACCCCGGTAGCCCACGTACGCCCACGGCGTCGCCAGTCCGATGGTCTCGCCCGAGCCCAGGGTCGCCCGCAGCTCCTTCCCGGCCGCGTAGCTCACCACCTCGCCGTGGGAGCCCGAGGCCAGGGGGGCGGCCCGGTCCATGAACTCCCTGGCCCATGCGATGACCCGCTGGCCGCGCGCCGGGTTGTACCTGGCCCCACGGCCCGCGCCGCCGTCGTCGCTGATGGCGTCGGTGCCGTACAGCGCGTCGTACAGCGAGCCCCACCGGGCGTTGGCGGCGTTGATCGCGAACCTGCGGTTGGTGACCGGGACCACCAGCTGCGGGCCCGCCATCTCCGCGATCTCCGCGTCCACGTTCGTGGTGCGGGCCCGGATCCCGGTGGGCTCGTCGAGCAGGTACCCGATCTCCCGCAGCAGCGCCCGGTAGTGCGGCGCGTAGGGGGTTCCGGGGGTGGCGCGGTGGAAGGCGTCGATGGCGCGTTGCATCCGCTCCCGCTCGTCGAGGAGGCCTCGGTTGCGCTCGGAGAACTCGCCGAAGACGCGCTCGAAGCCGGCCCAGAACCGCTCTCGGTCAACCCCGGCCACGGGCAGCGCCTCGCGGTCCAGGAAGTCCACGAGCGTCCGGTCCACCCACAGGCGCCCGACGGGGGCGTGGGTCGCCGACGGGGGGTGCGGCTGGGTGGGGGCGGTGAGTGTCATCGTCATGGGAGTGCTCCTTGCTTGCACGCGAGGTGGGGGGTCAGAACTGCGCGGACTCGGTGGAGTCCTCGAGGGCGGTGGTGGAGCTGGAGGGGTTGATCGCGGCGGCGATGGCGTCGAAGTAGCCGGTGCCGACCTCCCGCTGGTGACGGGTGGCGGTGTAGCCGCGCTCCTCGGCGGCGAACTCGCGCTCCTGCAGTTCCACGTAGGCGCTCATCTGGCGGGTGGCGTAGCCCTCCGCCAGTTCGAACATCGAGTAGTTGAGTGCGTGGAACCCGGCCAGGGTGATGAACTGGAACGTGTAGCCCATGGCGCCCAGCTCGCGCTGGAACTTCGCGATGGTGTCGTCGTCGAGGTGCTTCCTCCAGTTGAACGACGGCGAGCAGTTGTACGCCAGCATCTGGTCCGGGTGCTCCGCCTTGATGGCCTCTGCGAACTCCTTGGCGGCGGCCAGGTCCGGGACGCCGGTCTCCATCCAGAGCAGGTCGGCGTACTTGGCGTACGCCTTGCCGCGGGCGATGCTCGGCTCCATGCCGGGGCGCACCTTGTAGAAGCCCTCGCTGGTCCGCTCGCCGGTGATGAACTCCTGATCGCGCTCGTCCACGTCGGAGGTGATCAGGGTGGCGGCCTCGGCGTCCGTGCGGGCGATGATCACCGTCGGCACGCCCGCGACATCGGCCGCCAACCGGGCCGCGTTGAGGGTGCGCTCGTGCTGCTTGGTGGGGATGAGCACCTTGCCGCCGAGGTGGCCGCACTTCTTCTCCGCGGCCAGCTGGTCCTCCCAGTGCACCCCGGCTGCGCCGGAGGAGATCATGGACTTCATCAGCTCGTAGGCGTTGAGGCTCCCGCCGAAGCCGGCCTCGGCGTCGGCGACGATGGGAACCAGCCAGTCCTCGACCGTGCGGATGCCCTCGGCGTGCTCGATCTGGTCCGCGCGCAGCAGTGCGTTGTTGATCCGCCGGACCACCTGGGGCACCGAGTTGGCCGGGTACAGCGACTGGTCCGGGTAGGTGTGCCCGGAGAGGTTGGCGTCGGCGGCCACCTGCCAGCCGGAGAGGTAGATGGCCTTCAGGCCGGCCTTGACCTGCTGCACGGCCTGGTTGCCGGTCAGCGCGCCCAGCGCATTGACGAAGTCCTCGCTGTGCAGCTGCTCCCAGAGCTTCTCGGCGCCGCGGCGCGCCAGGGTGTGCTCCTCCTGGACGCGGCCGCGGAGGCGGACCACGTCGTCGGCTGTGTAGTCGCGCTGGACGTGGGTCCAGCGGGGGTTGATCTTCCAGTCGTACTTCAGGAGCTCTGCGGACATCGGGTCGTTCATGGGATTTCCTTCCGGTGGTGGCGGCTTCTCTGCTTGCCTCGGGCGGTGCGATGTCACCATCCTGGGCGGCTCTGCCAGCATTTGGTCAGAAATTCCTGGTGAAGAAACGCAGAAATTCCGTTAGCATCAATTTCATGCCAGTCGACGACGATGGACCCGTGCGCACCCAGGACCAGGAGGGGCCTTTCGACCCGTTTTCACTGGGACGACGGCTCCGCCACCTCCGCAAGGAGCGCGGCCTCACCCTGGCGCAGGTCTCGGGGGAGTCCGGGCTGGCCGCCTCCCAGCTCTCGCTCATGGAGAACGGCAAGCGCGAGGCCCGCCTTTCGCAGCTCCAGACGCTGGCCCGGGTCTACGGGGCGACCCTGGATGACCTGACCGCACCCGTGCCCAGCCGCCGGGCGCAGCTCGAGATCGAGCTGGAGCGCCTGATGCGGTCCCCGCTGGCCCGGGCCAAGGGGCTGCCCATGGTGCGGATCTCGCCCCGGATGCCAATCGATGTGCTCGAGGCGCTCGTCGCCCTGCACCGGGAGCTCGCCCACGACGCCGCGGAACGGATGGCCACGCCTGAGGAGGCGCGGCGGGCGAACGCGCAGCTCCGCGACGAGATGCGGGGGCGCGACAACTACTTCGGTGCCATCGAGGCTCAGGCCGCCGCCCTGCTGAAGCGGTGCGGCTATGTCTCCGGCCCCCTCTCCCAGCACCTCATCGGTGAGATCACGACGCACCTCGGCTTCACGCTGCACCACGTGGGGGACCTGCCGCATTCCACGCGCTCGGTGATGGACCTGAAGAACAAACGCATCTACCTGGCCGCGGCCTGGTCCAGGGAGTACGACCCCCGATCGGTCCTCCTGCAGGCGCTCGGCCATCACATCCTGGACCACGCGCCGCCGGCCAACTACGGCGATTTCCTCCGTCAACGCATCGAGACCAACTACTTCGCCGCGGCCCTCCTGCTCCCGGAGGGACCCGCCGTCGAGTTCCTCCAGAAGGCGAAGGCGCGACGGGAGCTGGCGCTCGAAGACCTGCGGGATTCCTTCGCCGTCAGCTACGAGGCGGCCGCGCACCGGTTCACCAACCTGGCGACGAAGCACCTCGGGATCCCAGTGCACTTCCAGCGAGTCCACGAGTCGGGAATCATCTACAAGGCCTACGAGAACGACGGAGTGGCGTTCCCCCGCGACAATCTCGGCGCCATCGAGGGTCAGCCCGCCTGCAGGTACTGGACCTCTCGCGAGGTGTTCGATGTCGCGGACAAGTTCAACGCCTTCAACCAGTACACCGACACGCCCACGGGCACCTTCTGGTGCACCGCGCGGGTCGAACGGACCGGCTCGGGTCTCTTCTCCACGGGGATCGGGGTGCGGTACCGGGACTCGAAGTGGTTCCGCGGCCGCGACACGAGGGAACACTCAGTGTCCACGTGCCCGGACCCCTCCTGCTGTAGGCGTGCCCCCGAGGATCTGGCGACGAGGTGGTCGGGGCACTCCTGGCCGAGCGCCCGCACCCACGCCCACCTGTTGGCGGCGCTGCCGCCCGGCACCTTCCCCGGCGTCGATGACACCGAGGTCTACCAGTTCCTGGACGCCCACCACCAGCAGTAGTGGGCCGGTGGTGTTGCTGCGGGTGAATCCTCGGCTGCGCTACCGTGAAGTCGACTGTTAGAAGGAGACCCCCGTGGACATCATCCTGATCATCCTCATCGTCCTGGTCGTCGTCGCTCTCGCCGTGGTGGGCTGGGGCGTGAGCGCCTACAACGGCTTCGTCCGGAGCCGCAACCTGATCCAGGAGTCGTGGCGCCAGATCGATGTTGAGCTCAACCGCCGCTACGAGCTGATCCCCAACCTGGTCGAGACCGTCCGCGGCTACGCCGCGCACGAGCGCAACACGCTCGAGCAGATCACCGCCCTGCGCAACACCGCCCGATCCCTCTCCCAGCAGAGCCACGGGCAGCCGAGCGAACAGCGCGCCGCCGTCGAGTCCGAGCTGACGCAGGCCGTGCACAACCTGCTGGTCTCGGTCGAGGCCTACCCGGATCTGAAGTCCAACACCAACTTCCTCGAGCTGCAGCGCGAACTGACCGATACCGAGGACCGGATCGCCGCCTCGCGCCGCTTCTACAACGCCAACGTGCGTGATTACAACACGCGCATCGAGTCGGTCCCGAGCAACATCATCGCCGGCTTCGCGAAGTTCGAGAAGGCCACCTACTTCGAGGTCAACGACCCGATCGTGCGCCAGGCCCCCGACGTGAACTTCGGGGAGATCTCGCAGCGTCCCACCGCCTCACCTGAGCCGCAGCAGCAGATCCAGGCGCCCAGGTACGACGACGTGGCTCAGCCCTACCAGCCGCCGCAGCGCGCCCAGGATCAGCCCCCGGCCCAGCCGGCGGTGCCCCCGCCGTCGCAGAATCCCACGCAGGGCGAGGGCGGCTACCGTCCCCCGTTCTCCAGCTGACCTGCGCGCCGAGGCCCGCTCCCATGCGTGGGGGCGGGCCTCGCGCATGCCCAGGGGAAGGATCCTCGCTGGTTGAGCCCGCCGCGGCGCGAAGCGCCCGCGGCGGCGTCGAAATGGACTCGGGTGTGATGAAACTCTGAACTGGTTGACATTTCAACAACAGTCGTTTAAGGTTGTACCAACAGCCCACGAAAGGAACATCTCATGGCCCTCAACGAACTCAACGGCACCTACGTTCTCGATCCCTCCCACAGCACCTTCTCCTTCGTGACCCGCCATGCGATGGTCACCAAGGTCCGCGGCTCCTTCGAGCAGTTCGAGGGTGCGGCAGTTGTCGACGCCGCCAACCCCGCCAACACCAAGCTGGACGTCACCATCGACGCTGCGTCGATCACCACCCGCAACGCCGACCGCGACGGTCACATCCGCTCCGCCGACTTCTTCGACGTCGAGAACCACCCCACCTGGACCTTCAAGGGCACCGACTTCGCCATCAAGGGCGACGTCGTCGAGGTGACCGGCGACCTCACCATCAAGGACACCACCCGTCCCATCACCCTCCCGCTGGAGTACCAGGGCGCCGCCAAGGACCCCTTCGGCAACGTCCGCGTGGGCTTCGAGGGCTCCACCGACATCCTGCGCTCTGACTTCGGTCTCACCTGGAACGCCGCCCTCGAGACCGGCGGCTTCCTGGTCTCGGACAAGGTCGCCATCGAGGTTGAGATCTCCGCGATCCAGCAGGCCGCCTGATCCACCCACACAGCGCCCCGGCCGGTCGGCCGGGGCGCTGGTGCGTCCCCGGCGCTTGCCTCTCAGGGCGGAGTGGGACAAGCTTCGCTCCGTGACCGACGCCGAGCCCCACGACCCGACGGCGCCCACCGTCGGCGTCGGCCCGCACCCCCAGCCCTGGCCCGACGACGAGCGCCTGGATCCCGAGCTCCTCGCTGAGGGCGACCGCCGCAACGTGATCGACCGGTACCGCTACTGGCGGATGGAGGCGATCGTCGCGGACCTCGACCGGACGCGGGTGCCCCTGCACGTGGCAATCCAGAACTGGGAGCACGACTTCAACATCGGCTCGATCGTCCGCACAGCCAACGCCTTCAATGTCGCGGCGGTGCACATCGTGGGTAGGCGACGGTGGAACCGCAGGGGAGCGATGGTGACCGACCGCTACCTGCACGTTGTCCACCACGAGGACGAGGCGTCGCTGTTGGCTCACCTCGCCGAGCAGGGCGTGACCCCGATCGGGGTCGACAATCTTCCAGGGTCGGTGCCGCTCGAGACCGCACAGCTCCCAGAGCGCTGCTGCCTGGTCTTCGGCTCCGAGGGCCCGGGCCTGACCGAGGCGATGGTCGCGGGGTGCGAGCGCCTCGTCGCGATCACGCAGCGGGGATCGACCCGCTCGATGAACGCCGGCGCCGCCGCGGCCATCGCGATGTACCACTGGAGCCTCCAGCACGCCGGCCCTCGCTGACCCGCGGGCTATTGTGGCGACCATGCAGCCAGAGCGTTTCGCGGCGGGCCTGACCCCCCTTCCGACGGCGGCCCGCGTGACACAGAAGCGCGGTGCGCTCCGCTGGCGGATCATCTCCACCGTCATCTCGCTGGCCATCCTGGCCGTCATCATCCTCACCATCGGACGCGACTGGCCGCAGGAGTGGACCATCGCCATGGTGGCGATCTGGGTGGGCTCGTCGGCTTTCTGGATCGTGGTCTCGGTGTTCGGCCTGCAGCGCGCCAAGCGTGACCTTGGCCGCATCCAGGACGGAGTCGCGTTCTACCTCGATCCCGACGGTGTCGAGTTCGTCACCCCGCCTGCGCCGCCAGTCCCGTGGGATCGCGTCACGGCCCTCAAGCTCACCGGGGGACTCTCCGGTGCCGGGCCGTCCGTCGTACTGGAGGCCGACGGTGTCGCGGTGGCCAAGGTGCCCGCAAGCTTCGTCGACGCCAGCCCGGCGGTGATCGACTCGGCTGCCCGGGCCTACTCGCTCGGCCGCGTCGGATTGGACGTCTCAGCGCTCGACAGGGTGCTCTGAGCTGAGCGCTCCTGAGTGCTGACCCCGCCCTCCCTCCCGGGACCCTGAGGCGATAAGGTTGGGGCGACCCGAAGTCTCACTCAGAAAAGAGGCATCCATGCCCATTGCTACTCCCGAGATCTACGCCGAAATGCTCGATCGGGCCAAGGCGAACAAGTTCGCCTACCCGGCTATCAACATCACCTCATCGTCGACGGTGACCGCGGCCATCCAGGGGTTCGCGGAGGCTGGCTCTGACGGCATCATCCAGGTTTCGACCGGCGGCGCCGAGTACGCCTCCGGGTCCACCATCAAGGACAAGGTCACCGGCGCCGCTGCGCTCGCGGCGTACGCGCAGGAGGTGGCGAAGAACTACCCCATCCAGATCGCGCTGCACACCGACCACTGCCCCAAGGACAAGCTGGACTCGTTCGTCCGTCCGCTGCTGGCCATCTCGGCCGAGCGCGTGAAGAACGGACAGCTCCCCCTGTTCCAGTCCCACATGTGGGACGGCTCGGCCGTGCCGATGGAGGAGAACCTGCAGATCGCTGACGAGCTGCTCGCCCTCACCAAGGCCGCCAACATCATCCTCGAGATCGAGGTCGGTGTCGTCGGTGGCGAAGAGGACGGCGTCTCCGCCGAAATCAACGACAAGCTCTACACCACCATCGAAGACGGCATGCGCACCATCGAGGTGCTCGGCCTGGGCGAGAAGGGTCGCTACATGACGGCCCTCACCTTCGGCAACGTGCACGGTGTGTACAAGCCGGGCGCGGTCAAGCTGCGTCCCGAGGTGCTCAAGGAGATCCAGGACGCCGTCGGCGCCAAGTACGGCAAGGACAAGCCGTTCGACCTGGTCTTCCACGGCGGTTCCGGCTCCACCGCACAGGAGATCTCCGACGCGGTTGACTTCGGCGTCATCAAGATGAACGTGGACACGGACACGCAGTACGCGTACACCCGTCCCGTCGTCGGTCACATGTTCAGCAACTACGACGGCGTCCTCAAGGTCGACGGCGAGGTGGGCAACAAGAAGCACTACGACCCGCGCGCGTGGGGCAAGCTGGCCGAGGCCGGCATGGCCGCCCGCATCGTGGAGGCGTGCGAGAACCTCCGCTCCGCCGGCACCACCATGGGCGCCAAGTGAGCTGAACCACGGTTCGAACGGCGTGTGGCCGGTCCCTTCGGGGGCCGGCCACACGCCGTTTTCGGTCTGGGGCTACTTCAGGGAGGTGTAGGCGCCGCCGTCGATGAGGCTGGTGAAGCCCAGGTCCTCCATGATGTCGATCGCGGCCGCGGACCGGTTGCCGGAGCGGCAGTACACGACGTAGGTGTCGTCCTTGGGGAGCTCTCCGACGCGGTCGGCGAAGTCCGCGGCCTGGACGTCGATGTTGAGCGCGCCTTCGATGTTGCCGGCCGCGTACTCGGAGGGGGTGCGCACATCGATGACCGTGGCGCCGTCGGTGATTGCCGTGCGTGCGGTGTCGGCGCCGGCGTCGGAGCATCCGCTGAGCCCGAGCAGGGCGGCGACGGCGACGAGGAGGGCGAGGAGGGGCATGCGTAGCTTCATGCGCACAGTCTATACCCCTACGGGTATACGTTCGTCACAGTTCGGTAACGACGGTGGCACCTCGGATCGCGGAATGATAGCGTTAGCATCCGTCGGGCTGGGCGCGAGAGCCCAACCGATCCGGCAGGTACGAAGGAGTACGTGTGACCAAACTTCTAGAGCTGAAGAACGTCTCGAAGACGTTCCCGGGCGTGAAAGCGCTGAGCAACGTCCACCTGGATCTCAACGCGGGCGAGGTGCTCGGCCTGTGCGGCGAGAACGGCGCCGGCAAGTCCACGCTGATGAAGATCCTCACCGGCATCTATACCCCGGATCCCGGGGCGGAAATCTGGCTGCAGGGCAAGCGGGTGGAGGTACGCAACACCAACCATGCCCGTGACCTTGGCCTCAGCATCATCCATCAGGAACTCAACATGGTTCCTGACCTCACCGTCGCCCAGAACCTGTTCCTCGGCCGCCCCGGCAGCCACAAGGGCGGCTACATCGACGACGCCAAGCTCAACCGTGAGGCCGCAGAGCTGATCGACAGGCTCGGCATGAACCTCAATCCCAAGACCTATGTCCGCGACCTCTCCGTCGCGCGCCAGCAGATGGTCGAGATCGCGCGCGCCCTGTCCTACGATTCGCGGATCCTGGTCATGGACGAGCCGACGGCGGCCCTCACGCTCGCCGAAACCGACGCGCTCTTCGGCATGATCCGCGACTTCATCACGCCGGAGACCGGCCTGATCTACATCTCCCACCGTATGCCGGAGATCGAGGAGATCACCGATCGAGTCTCCGTGCTGCGTGACGGCCAGTACATCGGCACCGTCGTCACCAAGGAGGTCGAGATCCGCGAGATCATCTCGATGATGGTGGGCCGCGAGGTCTCGGGCGACGCCCGACCCCGCACCAAGCCGGTCTCCGACGAGGTGGTCCTCAAGGTCGCAGGCCTCAACAGCAAGAAACTTGTCCGGGACGTGGGCTTCGAGGTCCGCAAGGGTGAGGTGCTCGGATTCGCAGGGCTGATGGGCGCCGGGCGCACCGAGGTGGCTCGTGCCGTCTTCGGCGCGGACCCACGCACCAGCGGAGACATCTTCGTGCACGGCCAGAAGGTGAACATCCGCACCGCGGCAGACGCCGTCCGCGCCGGCATCGGCTACCTCTCCGAGGACCGGAAGCAGTTCGGGGTCCTGCTGGATCAGGACGTCAAGGCCAACACTGCCATGGCGGCCATGAAGGACTTCCACATCGGCGGCTTCATCCTCGACGGCAAGATCAAGACTGTCGGCACCGAGTACTCGCAGAAGCTGCGCGTCAAGACCCCCAACGTGAATCAGCTGCTGGGAAAGCTCTCGGGCGGCAACCAGCAGAAGGTGGTCATCGCGAAATGGCTCGTGCGCAACTGCGACGTGCTGATCTTCGACGAGCCCACCCGCGGCATCGACGTCGGCGCCAAGGAGGAGATCTACAACCTCATCGAGCAACTGTCCGGGCAGGGCAAGGCGATCATCGTCATCTCGTCCGAGCTGCCGGAGGTGCTGCGCGTGTCGCACCGCATCGCCGTCATGGCACACGGGCACATCACCGGCTTCCTCGACAACGAGGACGCCTCCCAGGAGAACATCATGGAGCTCGCCACCGTCGGCATGGCTCAGTTGAAAGGACACGCAGCGTGAGCACTGACACCGCCACCAAGGCAGCACCAGCCGAACCATCCCGGGTGCAGCAGTTCCTCAAATCGTCGCTGCAGCAGGTGTTCGTCTTCGCCGCGCTGATCGTGGTGTTCGTCTTCTTCATGATCTTCGCGCCCAACTTCAACGCCGGCGTCGTCATCCCCAACATCCTGCTCCAAGCCGCCGCCATCGGCACGATGGCGCTCGGGGCGACGTTCGTGATCGCCACCGGCGGCATCGACCTGTCGGTGGGCACCGGCATGACGTTCACCGCCGTCATGGCGGGCGTGTTCATGTCCGCGGAGTTCATGAACCTCCCCCTGGGCATCGGCCTGCTCCTCACCATCGTGGTGGGCGCGGCGATGGGCCTGGTCAACGGCCTCCTCATCGCGTATCTCCACATCCCGCCGTTCATCGCCACGCTCGCGATGATGATGGTCACCCGAGGGTTGTCTCTGATCATCTCCAACGCCTCCAGCATCAAGATCGCCAACCCGGACTATTCGCTGATCTCCAACGGGCGGATCATCCCCTTCCTGTCCAACGCGGCGCTCATCTTCGTCTTCATGGGCATCATCGCCGCCGTCATCCTCGGGAAGACCCTGCTCGGGCGCTACGCCCTGGCGATCGGCTCCAACGAGGAGGCCACCCGGCTGTCGGGCATCAACGTGAAGTTCTGGAAGGCGCTCGTCTATGTCACCGCCGGCGTGTTCACCGCCTTCGGCGCCATCCTCTACTCCGGCCGCTTCGGCTTCGTCCAGCCCGCTGAGGGTCTGGGCATGGAGCTCCAGGTCATCGCGGCCGTGGTCATCGGCGGCACCTCGCTCTCCGGTGGCCGCGCCAACATCGTCGGCACCATGATGGGCGCCCTGCTCATGATGACGCTGACCGTCGGCCTCCAGATGATGGGCGTCGCCCAGCAGTGGCAGCTCGTCGTGACCGGCGTCGTCGTCCTCCTCGCCGTCTACGCGGACATTCTGCGCCGTCAGCGCGCCTCCGCCGTCTAGATCCACCCACAACTTCATCCACGTCACGGGAGGGCGGTCCTCCCAGAAACCGAAAGGAAACCGCCATGCGCATGCTGCGCTCCGCACTGGCAGTGTCGTCAGTGCTTGTCCTGGGCCTCACCGCCTGCTCCACCTCGTCCACCACCACCTCCTCCGCGCCGGCCCCGGCAGAGAGCAGCTCGGCTCCCGCCGAGTCGTCGGCTCCCGCCGAGTCCTCGGCTCCCGCCGAGGGTGACGTCCCCATGGGCGACGGCACCCAGACCATCTACCTCGTCTCCAAGGGCTTCCAGCACCGCTTCTGGCAGGCCGTCAAGCAGGGCGCGGAGGAGGCCGGCAAGGAATACAACTACAAGGTCGAGTTCGTCGGCCCGGAGAACGAGCAGGCCGTCACGCAGCAGCTCGACCAGCTCCGCACCGCCCTGCAGTCCGCGCCCGCCGCCATCGGCTTCGCCGCCCTCGACTCCGGCGCAGCAGGCCCCGTCCTGGCCGAGATCCAGGCCGCGAACATCCCGATCATCGCCTTCGACTCCGGCGTGGACTCCGACATCCCGCTGACCACCGTCTCCACCGACAACAAGGCCGCCGCCGCTGAGGCTGCCAAGAACATGGTGGAGTTGCTGGGCGGCACCGGCACCGTCGGCATGGTCTGCCACGACCAGACCTCGGCCACCGGCAAGCAGCGCTGCGAGGGCTTCCAGGAGTACATGGCCGCCAACGCGCCCGACATCAAGGTCCTTGACCCCCAGTACGCGGGTGAGGTCGGCCTCGCCGCCAACACCGCCAAGGCGCTCATCCAGGCCAACGCGGACATCACCGGCATCTACGGCTCCAACGAGGCCTCGGCCATCGGCGCGCTCCAGGGCGCCATCGAGTCCGGCAAGGAACTGACCGTGGTCGGCTTCGACTCCGGCAAGGCCCAGCTCGACGCCATCCGCAACGGCCAGCAGGCCGGCGCCATCACCCAGTCGCCCGTCAAGATGGGCTACGAGACCGTCGTCGCCGCCATCCGCGCCATCGACGGCCAGGAACTGCCGAAGATCATCGACTCCGGCTTCGCCTGGTACGACGCCAGCAACATCGACGATCCCGACATCGCCGCAAACCTCTACGAGTGAGAGATACGGGGTGGGCCTTCGGGCCCACCCCGTCCCACGCCCCCACATCCCGTACCCCGGGCGCAGCCCCTGCCGGCCAGCTGCGCCCACCGCACCGCACCGGCACCCATGAGAACCGCAAGACATTGATCAAAGAAGGTGTGTTTCGTGTCCAACTACCCCAAGATCGGCATTCGCCCCATCATCGACGGGCGGCGCAACGGCGTCCGTGAGAGCCTCGAAGACCAGACCATGAACATGGCGCTGCGCGTCAAGGAACTGTATGAGGCCGAGCTGCGCTACCCCGACGGCACCCCCGTCCAGGTGGTCATCGCCGACTCGACGATCGGCCGAGTCCCCGAGGCCCAGGCCACGGCTGAGAAGTTCAAGCGCGAGAACGTTGGCCTGACGCTGTCGGTCACGCCGTGCTGGGCGTACGGCTCCGAAACCATCGACATGGACCGCACCATGCCCCACGCCATCTGGGGCTTCAACGGCTCGGAGCGCCCGGGGGCCGTCTACCTCGCCGCCGCGCTCGCCGGTCACACCCAGCTGGGCATCCCCGCCTTCGGCATCTACGGCGAAGAGGTCCGCGACGCCGACGACGACTCCATTCCCGACGATGTGCGCCAGCGGCTGCTGGACTACGCGGGCGCGGGCCTCGCCGTCGCGCTCATGAGGGGCAAGTCCTTCCTCTCCATCGGCGGCGTGTCCATGGGCATCGCCGGCTGCGTGGTCAAGGAGGAGTTCTGGAACTACTGGCTCGGCATGCGCAACGAGTACGTGGACATGGTGGAGCTCGAGCGCCGCATCAAGCTCGGCATCTACGACGAGGCCGAGTACGAGAAGGCCTACGCCTGGGTGCGCGAGAACCTCGTCCAGGGGGAGGACTTCAACCCCGAGGAATGGCAGCGCTCCGCCGAGGACCACGAGGAGTGGTGGGCCTACGTCACCAAGCTCGTCCTGATCGGCCGCGACCTCATGATCGGCAACCCGAAGCTCGCCGAGAAGGGGTTCGGGGAGGAGGCGCTGGGTCACGGCGCGCTCGTCTCCGGCTTCCAGGGGCAGCGCCAGTGGACCGACTACCTGCCCAACGGCGACCTGATGGAGACCCTCCTCAACACCCAGTTCGACTGGAACGGCAAGCGCCAGCCGCAGGTCATGGCCACGGAGAACGACAACCTCAACGGCGCCTCGATGCTGTTCAACTACCTGCTGACCAACCGCGCGCAGATCTTCTCCGACGTGCGCACCTATTGGAGCGCAGATGCCATCGAACGCGTCACGGGGCACCGCCCCGAGGGCCGCGCAGCCCAAGGCATCATCGATCTGCGCAACTCCGGAGCCACAACCCTGGACGGCACCTTCGCCGCGAAGGACGCCGACGGCAACGCCTGCATCAAGCCCTGGTGGGACCTGACGGACGAGGACATCGCCGCGATGACCGAGGCCACGACCTTCCACCCGGCCAACACCGGCTACTTCCGCGGCGGCGGCTTCTCCACCCACTTCCGCTCAGCGGGAGACGTGCCGGTCACCATGACCCGGATCAACTGGGTCGACGGGCTGGGGCCGGTCCTGCAGCTGGCCGAGGGCTACACCGTCGAACTGCCCGACGAGGTGGCCAAGACCATCGAGCTGAGGACCGATCCGGGCTGGCCCACCACCTGGTTCGTGCCCACCATCACCGGCGAGGGCGCCTTCACCTCCGTCTACGACGTGATGAACGCCTGGGGCTCGAACCACGGCGCGATCAGCTACGGCCACATCGGCCACCAGCTCATCACGATGGCCTCGATGCTCCGCATCCCCGTCAACATGCACAACGTGTCGAGGGAGCGGATCTTCCGCCCGAAGAACTGGCTGGGCTTCGGTTCCGCCGATCTGGAGAGCGCCGACTACCGCGCCTGCGCGCAGTTCGGTCCGCTCTACAACTGACGTCTCGGGTTCCCCCAGCCTGAGGCAGTGACCCCGCCGCGACCCATACTGGTGACGCGGCGGGGTTTCACCCCCCGCCGCCCCGATCCCACCAGGAGGACCACCGTGAATCCAGTCACCGCGCTGGCCGTGGACCTCGGTTCGTCGTCGGGTCGGGTCATCGCCGGCACCTTCCGCGACGGCAGGGTGGAGGAGGTGGAGGTGCGGAGGTTCGCCCACGAAGCCTCGATGCAGCGCGGGTACCTGTCCTGGGATCTGGACTTCATCTGGGCCGAGGTGGTGGAGGGGCTGCGGGACGCCGTCGCCCGCTTCCCCGACGCGATCAGCGTCTCGGTCGACACCTGGGGCGTGGACTACGTCCCCCTCGATGCCGAGGGCGATCGGCTCACCCCCGGACGCGCCTACCGCGACGAGCGCACCGCCCGGACCCACGCGGCGTTCCGCGCTCAGCTCAGTGATCAGGCCGCCTGGGACGCCACCGGCATCGCCCCGGCCACCATCAACACCGCCAACCAGCTGTTCGCCTTCCTGGCGGAGGAGCCGGAGGTCGCGGCGAGGGTGGATCAGATTCTTCTGCTGCCCGACTACTTCACCTTCCTGCTCTCCGGGGTCCGTGGCTGGTCCCGGTCGCACGCGTCGTCGACGGGTCTCTGCCGCCCGGGGGCCCACGAGTTCAGCGACGAGGTGTTCGCCGCGCTCGGCATCCCGCGACTCTGGGTGGGGGAGGTAACCCGAGAGCACGCCGTCGTCGGGCCGTGCACCGTCGCAGGGCTGGAGCAGCTGACGGTGGTCACCGCCGGCGCGCACGATACCGCCTGCGCGGTTCACGCACTTCAACGCGACGTGGACGACGAGTCCTACTTCCTGTCCTGCGGGTCCTGGTCGGTGCTGGGCGTGCTCCGCGACGAGCCGCTCGTGTCACGTGAGGCCTACCAGTTGGGGCTCACCAATGAGGCGCGCGCCGACGACGGGCTACGCCCCCTGTTCAACATCACGGGGCTGTGGATCCTGCAGGAGTGCCAGCGTGAGTGGAGGGCCACCGGCGGCGTCCACGACATCGTGGAACTGGTGGGGCGGGCCAGGGCCGCCGAGCCGCTGGGCTACCTGATCAACCCCGACGA
The DNA here is from genome assembly GCF_014164775.1 of Tessaracoccus sp. MC1679. Classification (GTDB taxonomy): domain Bacteria; phylum Actinomycetota; class Actinomycetes; order Propionibacteriales; family Propionibacteriaceae; genus Arachnia. The sequence continues at coordinate 241,548 of NZ_JACJGB010000001.1, read as the reverse complement.
GCCGCAGTTCGCGCAGCCCGGAGGCATGGTGGGGCGGGTGACCGACGCGCTGCGCGCCCAGGGCGCTGACGTGGACCGGCTCGACGAGGGGGCCGTCGTGAGGGTGGTCCTCGAGTCGTTCGCCGCCCGCTACGCGCGAGGGGCGGCGGATCTCGCGGCCCTCACCGGCCGCCCGGCCAAGCAGCTCAACCTCGTCGGTGGAGGCTCCCGCAACGCGCTCCTCTGCCAGCTGACCGCCGACGCGATCGGGGTGCCGGTCATCGCCGGGCCGGTTGAGGCCTCCGTCCTCGGCTCGCTGCTGGCGCAGCTCGAGATCATGGGCCGGCTGGATCCGGGCGAACGTAACGCTGTGATCGGCGCGTCGGCGAGAACCGTGCGCTACGAGCCGCGGCCATGAGTAGGCGGGGCGAGCGGGCGAATCTCCGCGACATCGCCGAGGCCGCGGGGGTCTCGATGCAGACGGCGTCGCGGGTGGTGCGCGGCGTTGACGTGGTGGCCGAGGCCACGCGCGCCCGGGTGCTGGCCGCCATCGAGGAGCTCAACTACCAGCCCAACATGGCGGCGCGCTCGCTGTCGGCCCGCCGCACCGGGTCCATCCACATCATCGACGCGGTGCCGCTGCTCCACGGCCACGCCACCACCTACGTCGTGATCTGCCAGCAGCTGGCGGCGCTGGGCCTGCATATCTCCACCTCCGTCGTCAGGTCCGAGCTCGGCGGGCTCGCGCTGCGCGAACTCGTGCCGGTAGGCGCCGACGGTGTGGTGATCCTCGGCGGTCGCTACGAGCCGGGGGAGTGGGTCAACACGGTGGCCACCCGGCTGCCTACGGTCTACGTGGGTCAGGTCAAGGAGCTGCCGCCGCTGGCCGTCGGGGTCGCGGTGGATCACCGGGCCGGAGCGCTGATGGCCGTCGAACACCTCGTCGGGAGGGGCGCCACGCGGATCGCCCACGTGGAGGGGCCCACTGAGTGGATCGACGCGCGGTTGCGGCACGAGGGCTACCTCGCCGGCTGCGCGGCGGCCGCCCTCGAGCCGTTGGTCCTCCAGGCCGGATCCTGGGACGCCGCGGCTGCCAGCCCGTTGATGACCGGTCTGGATCGGCGCGTGGACGGGATCTTCGCGGCCAACGACCACCTCGCACTGGGCTCCATGACCGCACTCCAGTTGGCGGGGCGGAGGGTGCCCGGCGAGGTCCGGGTGGTGGGGTTCGACGATGCGTTGGGCTCGGAGTCGTTCCTGCCGCCGCTGACCACCGTCCGTCAGGACTTTCGGGCGGTGGGAGAAGCGGCCGTGGCAGCGCTGAGCCTCCTGCTCAACGGTGACGAGGCCCACTCCACCATCATCACGCCCACCCTGGTGGTGCGCTCCAGCACGTGATCACCACGGCGGCAGGAAGCCGTGCACCGTCCCGGTGCACCCCTTCGGCCGTTGAACCTCAGGACAACCCAATCCGCCGGAGGCCCTCCGCGTCGGCCCAGATCAAAGGAGAACAATGCTCTACGGACCCATGACCCACCCCCAGCTCCTCGGCGCTCTCGGTCGCGCCGGCCACAGCTCCAAGGTCCTCATCACCGACGGCAACTACCCGGCGGCCACCGGCGCCCCCGTCTCGGCGGAGCGGATCTACCTCAACCTGGCGCCCGGGCTGCTGACGGTCTCAGACATCCTCGAGGTGCTGAAGCTCACCATCCCGATCGAGCAGGCGGGGATCATGGTCCCCGCCGCGGACGCCACAGAGGTGCCCGAGTCCATCCCGGCGCACGACGAGTACCGCGCGGCATTGCCGGGCATCGAGGTGGTGGAGATCCCGCGGTGGGACTTCTACGACGTTGCGAAGTCCGAGGACGTGTCCGTCGTGATCGTGAGCGCGGACCAGCGGCTGTACGCGAACCTGATCCTCACTGTCGGGGTCCGCCAGCCCGGCGAGTAAGTGTCCGGTGACTCGATCCCTGAGGAGGTGCACCGCTGAAGCGGGGGTGGCGGTGTCTTCCCTTCGATCCCTGAGGAGGCGCACCGCCGTAGGCGCGGGTGCCGTCTCGAAGGGTCGTGTCGTGACCTGGCAAGGGTTCTTGCTGCGGGTTTGAGTGACGACCCTTCGAGACGTCCCACGGTCGCTTCGCGACGCGGAACTCCTCAGGGAGCGGGGTAGTGGGTCCCACGGTCGCTTCGCGACGTGCAACTCCTCAGAGGAGCGAGGTCAGGGGATCCGCTTGGTCCACGCCTCGGAGGAGAACTTCGTCTCCACCAGGTGCTGAGCGGCGGCCAGCTCCGCGTCGGTGTAGCCCCGACGCTGGGTGGCGTAGCGCCCCTCGAAATGGGCGAGGAACGACGCAATGATCTGATCGCGGGGGAGGCGGGTCTGCGATCGCAGCGGGTCTACCCTCTTATTCGCGGACTTCGTGCCCTTGTCGGAAAGCTTCTCGCGGCCGATGCGCAACACCTCGAGCATCTTGTCCGCGTCAATGTCGTAGGCCATGGTCACGTGGTGCACCACCACTCCACCCGTCACGCGACGCTGAGCGGCGCCGGCGATCTTGCCCTTGTCCGAGGCGATGTCGTTGAGCGGCACATAGCGGGCGTTGACGCCGAGCTCGGCCAGAGCGCCCATCACCCACTGGTCCAGGAACTCGTAGCTACGTTCGAAGCTCAGCCCCTCCACCAGCGACGCGGGCACCACCAGCGAGTAGGTCACGCAGTTGCCGGGTTCCATGAACATAGCCCCGCCGCCGGTGATCCGGCGCACCACGTTGATGCCGTGGCGCCCCCGGCCCTCGTCGTCGATCTCGTTGCGGTAGGACTGGAAGGATCCGATCACCACCAGCGGCTGGTCCCAGTCCCAGATGCGGAGGCTGGGGTTGGCCTCGCCTCGGGCGAGCCTGCCTGCGATCACCTCGTCGAGGGCGACGTGCATCCGCGGATCCATCGAGACCGGGCCTATGACGTCGAACAGGTGATCCGACCAGTCGGAGGCGTGCCCCAGGGCGCGGCGCACCGCGATGCCCACTGCCTCGGGGGTGAAGCCGATCAGTGTCGCGGCGGGGTCCAGCCGGGCGACGATGGCGGCGGCGAGATCCGCGACAGACGACGTGTCCGGCATGCCGAGCAGGGCGCCGTTGATGTCGTCGAGCGCCTCGTCGGGCTCCAGGAAGAAGTCCCCCGAGACCGCGGCCTCGGTGATCTGGCCGTCGTCACTCTCCACATCGACCGCGACCAGCTTGCCGCCCGGGACCTTGTACTCACCACGCATGCCCCGACCCTATCGGGGCACTCCTAGCGGGCTTGGATCAGCTCCACGATCTGGGTGGGCGTGGGGACGCGGCCGTAGGAGACGACGTCGCCGTCGATCACCAATCCTGGGGTGGACATCACGCCGTGGGCCATGATGTCGGCGTATTCGGTGACCTTCTCCACGTCGGCGTCGACGCCGAGCCGGGTCAGCGCTTCCCGGACGTTCTTCTCGAGGTTGACGCAGTTCTTGCAGCCGGGGCCGAGGACCTTGATCAGCATGGGGGTTCCTTCTCTCTTGGGTCAGACGAACAGGTTGAAGACGAATCCGATGGCCATGATGGCCATCGCGACGCTGCCGAAGTACAGCGCCAGGAGCTTGGGCTTGAGCACCTGCTTGAGCAGGATGAACTCCGGCAGGGACAGGGCGACGGTGGCCATCATGAACGACATCACCGTGCCAAGCGCCATGCCCTTGGTCCACAGCGCTTCGGCGATGGGGATCACCCCTGCCGCGTTGGCGTACAGGGGCACGCCGGCCAGCGTGGCGAGCACGACCGCGAACGGGTTGTCCGCGCCGGCGTAGGTGGCGAAGAAATCGGTGGGCACCCAGCCGTGGATGACCGCGCCCACTCCGACGCCGACGAGGATCCACTTCCAGACCCGGCCCACAATGTCGCGGGTCTCCTCGAGGGCCGCCTCCACCCTCTCGTGCAGTGTCGGGCGGTGGCCGTCGGCGTGCAACACGGCGACGGGGGTCTTGAAGACGAAGTCCGCGACGAGGTGGTCCAGCTTGAGCCGGCTGTAGATGAAGCCCAGGGTCACGGCTGCGGTCAGCCCCGCGACCACGTAGGCGATGGTGTTGGGGATCCCGAAGGTGTCTGCCAGCAGCACGACGGCCACCTCGTTGACCAGCGGAGACGCGATGAGGAACGTCAGTGTGACTGCCAGCGGGATGCCCGCGCCCACGAAGCCGATGAACAGCGGGATGGAGCTGCAGGAGCAGAACGGTGTGATGGCCCCGAACAGGGCGGCCAACACGAGCGAGAGCCACAGCGGCTTCCCCTCCAGGAACACGCGCACCCGCTCGGGGCGCAGCGTGGTGCGAACCAGGCCGATCACGAAGATCATGCCGACCAGCAGCAGGAGGATCTTGGAGGTGTCGTACAGGAAGAAGTGGACGGCGCCTGGGATGCGCTGGGCCAGGTCCAGCCCCATGGCGCGCTCGAACAGTGCGTCCCAGAGGACCTCGTTGAGCGCGTACAGCCCGGCCCAGACGACGGCGGCCGCCGCCAGGGCGGCGATCAGGCCTCTGGTGGAGCGGGGGGTGAGTGTCGCGGACACCGGTCAGCCTCTCAACTCGCCGGGCAGGGCGGAGCGGACAAGCGCGGCGGCGCCGTCGGCCAGCGTGTAGTCGATCCAGCGGCCGCGGCGGGTGCCGACGATCAGGCCGGCCTCGCGCAGCACCTTGAGGTGGTAGCTGAGCAGGTTGGGGGCGATGTCGATCGTGGCCTGGAGGTCGCAGACGCATTGTGTCGACGACGACAGCCGCGACAGCACCCGCCACCGGATGGGGTCCGCGACGGCCTGCAGCACCGCCACCGCGCGGTCCTCGCGCAGGGTCAGTTCAATGAGGCTTGATTCAAGCATGGTTGAATCGTACGCCTCTGGTGGACGGGCGGCAGGCCGGGGTGGGTTAGGCGCTGGAATCCGGGGTGGCAAGGAGCCGGCGTACCCCGCTGCGGGCGAACATGAGGGCGAGGATGAGAGCGGTGACGGCCCAGAAGCCGCCGAGCTTCACGCTGTCGCCGAAGAGCAGGGCGATCAGCTCCAGGACGACGAACTTGCTGCTGATGAGCAGCGCCCAGAGCATGAGGCCAGCGACGATGCGGCCCACCGGCGTCGTGGCTGCCTTGAACCGTGCCTTGGCCCGATCCTTCAATGCCACCACCACCTCCAGCACCAGCTTGAGGATGACGGCCGTGAGCAACGAGAGCGTGAAAGTCTCTGAGATCACAGCGGGCATGTACTCCGCGGCCAGGTTGAGGACCACCACGTAGACGAAGACATCGACCACATCTGCGGCCGACAGCCACCGACGCCGGGGTGCCGCAGGATCTGCCATGGGCTCATCCTAGGGACGCGTCCCCCCGGATCGGGGGAGGTGCCCACGAGGCACACTGCCGTAGCCTGTGTGCCGGCGGTACGCCCGGTGGGGGCGTTGGACCCGCACCGCACACGGAGGGTCACATGAAGCAGCACCTTCAGCAGTTTCTGCGCAGCCTGAACCCGGTAGGTGTCGCGGTGGGGGCCGTCCTGCTGGCGCTGTCGCTCACGCCGTCGCTGCTTCCGAGGCCCGCGGTCCTGCAGGGTGTGGGCTCCGGCATAGTGTTCGGCGTCGGCTACCTGATCGGCGTGGCGCTGGCCGTCCTGGGGGCGAGGCTGACCCGGTGGCGTCCACCGCAGGAGTGGCTGCATTGGCTGCGTCTGGTGGGATGGCCCCTGTACGGCGCGGTCCTGATCGCTGCCATGATCGGCGGCGTCGCCGCGCAGAACGAGGTGCGCCGCCTCGTCGAGCTGCCCCCGCAGGACAACGTCAACATTCTCGGGTTCGTGGTGGCGTTGGCTGTTGCCAGCCTGGCGAGCCTCGGACTCGGCCGCCTGGTCCGCTCCGCGTGGCGGCGCACGCTGGGTCGGATGGTGGAGGGCGGACGCACGCCCGCCGTCGCCCTCAAGCTGGCGAGCCTCCGGGCCGCCGTGGCGTCGGTCCTGATCCTGGCCCTGCTGGGCATCGGCTTCTTCGGGCTGCTCAACGTCGCATACCGGGGCATCAACGGCCAGCCGGCGGGCGGTGTCGTCGCGCCGGACTCCCCGGAGCGCTCAGGCGGGCCGGGGTCGGAGGTGTCGTTCGATGAGCTGGGGCGCCAGGGTGGAGACTTCGTCACCGGTGGCCCGACGGCCGACGAGATCAGCGCGCTCACGGGGAAGCCGGCGATGACGCCCGTGCGCGTGTATGTGGGCGTCGGGGCCGGCGGAACGCTCGCGGACCGGGTGGCCACCGCCGTCCGGGAACTCGTGCGCACCGGCGGCTTCGAGCGCGAGGTGCTCGTGGTCGCCGCCACGACCGGCTCAGGCTGGGTGGAGCCGCAGGGCGTGGACTCCGTCGAGTACCTGCACTCGGGTGACACCGCCACGGTGGCCCTCCAGTACGCCTACACGCCGAGCTTCGTGTCCGCGGTCACGGCGCCGGAGCTCACGGTCGAGGCCGCCTCCGCGCTGTTCACCGGGGTGCGGGGTCACTGGCTCACCCTGCCGGAGGAGGAGCGCCCCAAGCTGGTGGTCTACGGGCTCAGCCTCGGCGCCCAGGGCCTGATGAACGCATTCGGCACCCTGGGTGCGCTCACCGAGCGCACCCAGGGTGCGCTGCTCGTCGGGCCCACCTACGCCACGCCCCTGTGGCAGGAGCTGCAGGCCGCGCGCGACGCAGGATCACCGCCGTGGCAGCCGGTCCTCGACGGCGGGCAACGGGTGCGCTGGGCCTCGCAGTCCGGAGACTTCGACACGCTGGAGGGGGACTGGTCCGAGCCGCGGGTGGCCATCCTCCAGCACGCAACTGATCCGATCACCTGGCTGGGGCCTGAGCTCATCTGGCAGCGCCCGGAGTGGTTGACCGAGGGCGGCAGGGCGCCGGACGTGAGTCCGCACATGCGCTGGATCCCGGTGGTGACTGCGGTCCAGGTATTCCTGGACATGCTTGTCAGCGTGGACGTCCCCGCCAGGCACGGGCACGCGTTCGGCGACGTGATGATCGACGGCTGGGTGGCCGTCACCGGCGACGGGGGCCTCGATGAGGCGACGATCGCGGAGATCCGCGCCGTCATCGAGGACTATTGGGTGATCAAGCCCGTCAACGTCTGAGCCAGGATCGCCAGCGAAGTCACGCCGAGCAGCGCCGCGAAACCGAGGCCCAGGGTCCTGGCCGGGAGCCGTCGGCCCACCCTGCCGCCGAGGATGGCGCCGACGGCGGCCAGCGCGCTGAACCATCCGATCATCGCCCAGTCGATGTCGGTGGCCACCGTCAGCCTGGTGGCGAGCGCCACCAGCGAGTTCAGCACGATGACCAGCAGAGACGTGGCCACCGCCTGCTGCATTGTGAACCCCAGGGCGAGCACGAGTGCGGGGACGATGGCGAACCCGCCACCCACTCCGAAGAACCCTGTCAGCAGGCCTACCCCGGTCGCGGTCAGCGCCGCGAGGCCGACCTGGCGCCAGTTGACGCGAAGCGGTTCGCGTTCAATCATGGGCGGCACGTGGCGCGGCGAGGCCGACGACGGGCGAAGGAATTTCTTCGCCATCACAGCCGCGACGACGAGCAGCAGCACCGCGAACAGGGCCATGAGCACGTTGCCCGGCATCTGCATCGACATCAGCGATCCGCCGATCGCCCCCGCGGAGCCCAGTGCGGCGAACGCCACCCCTTCGGAGGGGCGGACAAGACCGGCCCGCCAGTGCCCGATCATCCCGGCGCTGGCCGTGACGCTGACCACGATCAGCGAGCCGGCCATCGCGGCGGCAGGCGGCTGACCCGCCAGATACACCAGCACCGGGACGGTGATGATCGCCCCGCCGCCCCCGAGTGCCCCCATGATGAGGCCCACGGCAATGGCCAGGGGGGCGATCCACCACGTCATCGGCTGCCTGAGCCCGCCCCGTGGAGGCGCGCCGAGACGGCGAGACCCGCGGAGATCCAGCCCAGGGTCCCGCCGCTGACGGAGATCGCCTGACGCCCGGCGTCGGCCAGCGCGCGCGCCCCGGTCATCGACCGGCGGCCGCTGCGGCAGACCACATAGATGGGGCGGTCCGTCGGCACCTCGTTGACCCGCGACGCGACCTCGCCGAGCGGGATCAGGATCGCCGACGGCACGTGGCCCTCGGCGTACTCATCCGGTTCACGGACGTCGAGGATGAAGTCGCCCCGCTTCCAGGCCGCGTGCAGCTCCGAGATGGTGCACTCGACGACATCGGCCGTGCTCACTGCGCACTCGCCATCGGCAGGCCGTTCTTCTCTGCGTTCTCGAAGTTGTCGTCGATGATGACGACGTTGAGGCCCTTCGCCGCCAGGATCGAGCCAGCGATGGAGGAGCGGTAGCCGCTCTGGCAGTGCACCCAGATCTCGCCGTCTGGGGCCTCGCTGATGCGCGTGAGCAGGTCGTGGAGCGGGATGTTGACGGCGCCGTCGATGTGCGCGGTGTCGTATTCGGAGGTGCGCCGCACGTCGAGGATCTCCACCTGACGGTGGTGCCGGACCTGGCTGAGGTCGCCGAAGTTCGCCTGCTGCAGCGTGGCGGGGGCGTCGGTCCAGTCCTCCGGGGTGCCGGTGGCGCTGGCGGCGATGTGCTCGATGCCGATGCGCACCAGCTCCCGCTGCGCCTCGGCCACCTGCTCCCTCGACTCGCCGAGAAGCGTCAGCGGGGTGCCCCACGGGATCATCCAGCCGATGTAGGTGGAGAGCTGGCCGTCCAGGCCGAAGTTGAAGCTGCCGGGCACGTGGCCGGCGGCGTAGGCCGTGCGATTGCGCAGGTCCACCACCCACTCGCCCTTCTCGAGGCGGGCGCGGATCTCGTCCTTGTCCGCCTGCGTGGGCTCGGCGAGGTCGGGCGCGCCGGGACCGGACGAGTTGGCCGGGGCCATGTGCGCGTAGTAGGCGGGGTAGACGTCCAGGCCGGCCAGGATCTCGTCGATCCACTCGGCCTCGTCCTGCGTCAGCACCGGGTTGGTGCGCTTCTCGCGCCCGATCGTGGACTCGGTGCCGCTGGTCTGCGTGGCGGCGCAGAAGCTGCCGAAGCCGTGCGTGGGCATGATTTCCGTGGCGTCCGGGAGCTCGGTGGCGAGGCGGTGTGCAGAGTGGTACTGGTGCCGGACCAGGTCGTGGGTGTGCGCGGCGCCGAGCAGGTCCGGGCGTCCGGTGGCACCGAACAGCAGGGATCCCCCGCTGAAGACCGCCTGACCCTGGGCGTCGTCGTCGTCCGCGGTGGGGTTGAAGAGGACGTAGGACAGGTGGGTGAACGTGTGCCCGGGGGTGGCCAGCGCCTTGACCGACATGGTGGGTGACACCTCCACCACCTGCTCGTCGACGATGGGCGTGCGCTCAAACGACACCGTGTCTGCGGCGTTGACGTAGTAGTCCGCGCCGCGTTCGCGCGCCAGGGCCAGGCCGCCGGTGACGTAGTCGTTGTGGATGTGGGTCTCGAAGACTGCACTCAGCTGCACGCCCTCGTCGTCGAGGATCGTCGTGACGCGATCGATGTCGCGCTGGGGGTCGATGACGAACGCCACGTTCCCGTCGTGGACCACGTAGCTGCGGTCGCCGAGGGTCGGGGTGGCAATTGTGATGATCTTGGCCATGGGTCACTCCTTCGTTTCACAGGAGTATATACCCCAGGGGGTATGCGTCGTCGAGCCTCAGCAGACCATGACGGGGTGCGCTCAGGGGAGCGTGGTCGTCCCGTGCACCTCTTTCCAGTCCGAGATGAAGGCGTCGACGGCGTCCTCGATCATGGGCGCCGACAAGGCCTGGCGCAGCAGCTTCGGCGACAGCGTGACGGCGTGCGCGCCCGACTCCAGAGCGTGTGAGACCTGCGAGATGTTCTTGAAGCTGGCCGCCATGATCTTGCTCGGTGCGTCGAAGCGGTCGATGAAGCTGGCCAGGGTGCTGATCATTCCGCGGGTGTCGATGTCCAGGCTCTGCATGCGGTTGTAATAGGGCGCCAGATAGTCGACGCCGGTCGCGATCGCGAGGAATCCCTGCGTCTTGGAATAGATGGCGGTCGCCGTGACCCTCACACCCTCCTCCTTGAGGGTGCGCATGGCCTGGATGCCGGCCTCGGTGGTGGGGATCTTGGGGTAGACGTTGGCGTCGATCTTGTCCAGCAGGCGGTGGGCCTCGTCGATCATCTCCTGCGCGTCCTTGGCCAGCACCTGCACGTGAAGCGTGCGGTTCGGGCCGATGATCGAGCGGATCCGCTTCAGGTGGGCGTAGAAGTCGATCTGGCCCTCCTTCTTGAGGATCGACGGGTTCGTCGTCACGCCGGTGACAGGGTAGATCGGGGTGAGGCGCTCGATGTCGTCGAGGTTGGCGGTGTCGAACAGGATGTCCATGGGAGCCTTTCGGGAGAGCGGGGCGGAGGCCCTGTGACTATTCCAGCACCGGGGTGCCGCGGACGGGGAGTGTCGCGGCGGATCCGGGCAGATGCCCAGCCAGGGCTACCGCCCGTCGTGCTCCGGCGGGACAATGGGCTCAGCCTGCCTCACGGTGGCCGTGGGGTGGTTCAGGAACGAGGTGCTCCATGGTGGACGACGACGGTGCGGCTGCGGGCGCGCACCCGGGTCCCGAGGCTCGAGGGTCGCGGCGGTGGGTGACCGGTGCCGTGGTCGGCGGACTGATTCTCGCCGCCGTCGCCATCCCGCTGGGGTATCAGGCGCTGTGGGGTCCCGACCGCGCGGTCCCGGGCGACACCCCGAGCGCCAGTCCCACCGTTTCGGGCCCAGAGACGCCGGTGGGTCCGACCCCGTCGGTCGGTCTGCCCTCCGCGTCGTCGGAGCCTCCCGTGGGCCCCGGTGAGAACCGGTGCCCGGGCAGCTCGGAGGAGGCCGCACAGGACCGCTTCCAGCTCACCCCGTTCGACGGCGACCTTCCCGACGGAGCCGTGAGCGCGTGGCTGTGCGGCGACCCCAATGAGGGCTTCACGTCCACGGGTGGCCCGGCCGAGGCGCTGACCAAGGGGGTGGACGAGCTGGTGGCCGCGTTCAACGCCCTTGAGCCACTGCCCCAGGACATCGCTTGCACCATGGAGTACCGGATGACCTACGTGGTGGTCGTCGACTACGCGGATGGGGCCAAGCGGCTGAGCGGAGAGTTGCACGGCTGCCGGGCGGTGAGCGACGGCGAGCGCCGGCTCGCCGGAGCCGACGGGTTCCTGGCCACGGTCGTCAGGCTGTGGGAGGACCAGCGCGCAGGGCTTCCGGCCCCGACGGAGGCGCCGGAGGTGTGCCCGCCGCTCACCACGCTTGTTGCAGCCACCCCTGACGACGTGATGGCCGGCTACGTCTGCTCCCGGAACTTCGGCGACATCCGGATCCTGCAGGAGGTCCCCGACGATCTGCTGGCGCGCATGGCGGAGTCGCTCAAGACCGACGTGGGCGGGGAGGTCCCCGGGATGGGCATCGACGACCGCGGTGCGTTCGTCCTGGTCGACGGGTGGGGCTCGACGATCTCGCTGGTGCCGCTGCACGACGGCAACTTCGCCGTCGACCCGGGCGCCCTCACCGAGTTCACCTACTGGAAGCCGCCGGTCGACCTGGCTGAGGAGTTGCACGCGTTCCTCGGTCCGGAGCCGTCGCCCACGGGCTGACGGCCTCGTTCACGATTCCGGGCCACGGGGGAGAGTCGAGTCCGATGGCTCGCCTGTGACGCTCAACGACCGGCGCCGGGCTCAGCCCTGATCTCCCCGCTGCCTCGCGGAATGAGGGTGGTGGGAAGGACCGTGTGCTGGGGCGGGGACACATCACCCGCGAGCCGGGCGAGGACCTTGCGCGCGCACAGCTCGCCGATGGCGTCGGGATCCTGAGCCACGACGCTGAGCCCAGGCGTCACCAGATCGGCCATCGGGATGTCGTCGAAACCGATGAGCGCCACGGAGTGCTGTCTCCCGAGGCGCTGGAGCGTCCGCATGGTGGCGATCGAGATCTCGTTGCGGGCGGTCACCAACGCTGTGGGTGGGTCCTCCCCAGTCAGGAGTGCCGTGACGGCTGCGCTCACGTCGTCCTCGACGGCCAGGTCCGGGATGCGAAGGCAGTCGGGATCGCCGTGGGTCTCCTCCTCGAAGCCTCGAAGCCGCTCCTGGGTGGTGCGGATGGCCATCTTGTTGGCCAGGAAGGCGATGCGCCGATGCCCGTGGGCGCGCAGGTGTCGCACGGCGGCACGGACGCCCCCGACGTTGTCCACGGTCACCGTGTCGCACTCGATGTCGTCGACGGTGCGGTCCACGAACACCACGGGCCAGCCCCTGGCGATCTCCCGCGCCAGGAGCCCGTGCTCCTCGCGGATGGTGGAGATGATCAGACCGTCGAGGCGCCGGCCCAGGAGCGTGGTGAGGGCGGTGAGCTCGAGGTCAGGGTCGTCGCCCGTGCTGGCGGCGATGACCATCAGCCCGGCGGCCCGGGCAACCCGTTCCACGGCCCCGTGCACCTGGCTGTCGAACGGGTTGCTGACGCTGGAGACAAGCAGACCCAGAGCGCGGCTCCCGCCGTCGCGGCGGCGCAGTTCGGCGGCCTGCTCGTGCAGTACGTAGCCCAACTCGGCGGCGGCGGCGCGCACCCGTTGCGTGGTCTCGGGACGCACATGCGGCTCGCCATTCATCACGCGGGAGACGGTCTTGATCGCGACGCCGGACGCGACTGCAACGTCGCGAATGGTGGGCCTGTGTGAGTGGAGTGCCACTCCGTCATTCTCCTCGATAGCGGCTGGAAGGGGGTTGACATCTCACCGGACGCCGTGTGACCCTGGTCATGACAACGTTGTCATAGGCAAGGAGAAGACGTGAAGAAGGCACTAGGAATCGGACTGGCGGGGGCGGTGCTGCTCGGCGGTCTCACCGTCCCGGCGGCTGCGGAGCACTCCGCGGGCCAGGAGCCCTACCGGCCGGCGTACCACTGGTCGCCGGAGCACAACTGGATGAACGACCCCAACGGACTCGTTTACCACGACGGCGTCTACCACATGTACTACCAGTACAACCCGCTCGGCACCCGGTGGGGCAACATGTCCTGGGGCCACGCCACCAGCCCGGACCTGGTCACCTGGACCGAGCAGCCGCTCGCCATCCCCCAGACGTTCAATGACGACGAGGTCGCGGTGGAGGACATCTTCTCCGGCTCCATCGTGGTGGACGAGACCAACTCCAGTGGGCTCGGCACCGCGGAGAACCCGCCGCTGGTGGCCGTCTACACCAGCGCGTACACGCAAGCGCATCCCACCTTGGCCGGGAAACAGGCCCAGTCGCTGGCCTACTCGCTCGACGGCGGCTACACCTGGCAGAAGTACGAGGGCAACCCCGTCCTCAACCGCAACTCCAACAACTTCCGCGACCCGAAAGTTATACGTTACACGGCGGCCAACGGCGAGGCCTACTGGGTCATGGTGGCGGTCGAGGCGGTGAACCACGAGGTCGTCATCTACCGCTCGGACAACCTCGTGGACTGGACCTACCTCTCCACGTTCGGACCCGCCAACGCCGCCGGCGGCATCTGGGAGGTGCCGGACCTGTTCGAGCTCCCCGTGGGTGACACGGGTGAGACCAAGTGGGTCATGGTGGTCAACCTCAACCCCGGAGCCGTGGCGGGCGGGTCGGGCGCGCAGTACTTCGTGGGCGAGTTCGATGGCACCAGCTTCACCGCCGAGACCATCGTGGAAGGGGCGGCTGACCCCCTCGGCACGGTGATCGAGGACTTCGAGTTCGAGTCCTGGGACGGCTCCGGGTGGACCGTGCAGAACGAGCCGGGCAACGCGCAGGACGGGCCGTTCGCGACCGGCCCGTTCCCCGGAACGTTCGCCGATCAACAGCCGGTCAGCGGCTTCCGAGGCGAGCAGCTCGTCAACAGCTTCGTGGGATGGGACTGGCCCGTCGGCACCCTGACCTCCGAGCCGTTCACCGTGGATACGACGTGGCTGAACCTCCTGGTGGGCGGCGGCAACCATCCGCACCTCGAGGGCGGGAGGCTCGACAACGAGCCTCCGGCCGGCACGCTGCTGTGGAACGGCTTCGAGGGCGGCCAGACGCTGGAGGAGTTCGGCTGGACGGGGTCCGGTGATCTCGCGGCCAACGCCAGTCCGTCCTACGCGGGCGGGGATTACTACATCGGCGAAGCCCGGATCAACACCTTCGAGGGAGGGCTCGGGGGCGATGGCAGGGTCGGCACGCTCACCTCTCCCGAGTTCACGCTTGACGGGGATTACGTCAGCTTCCTCGTGGGCGGTGGACGGGACAAGGAGGGGGGCCTGGAGGTCCAGCTCCTGGTGGGCGGCGAGCCCGTTCGTTCGGCCTCCGGCACTGACGGCGGATCGCTCAACTGGCACTCCTGGGACGTGTCCGAGCTGGACGGCTCGACGGCTCAGCTGCGCATCGTCGACCAGGCCACCGGCGGCTGGGGGCACCTGACCCTCGACCACGTCGTGATCGGTGACGAAAGGGCGCTGCCCCGCACCGACGAGACCACGGTCAACCTGGTGGTCGACGGCCAGGTGGTGCGGTCCGCCACCGGCCAGAACTCCGAGAATCTGGACTGGGTGTCGTGGGACTTGTCCGGGTTGCAGGGTGAGACGGCGCAGATCCGCATCATCGACAACAACCGCGCGGGATGGGGACACATCCTGGTGGACCAGATCGTGGCGAGCGATGCCCCGCAGCCACGGCAGGTGGAACGGTACGACTGGCTGGACTGGGGCCGTGACTACTACGCGGCCATCTCCTTCAGCAACACCCCCGACGGCCGTCAGGTCATGCTCGCCTGGATGAACGACTGGTCCTACGCCGAGAACATCCCGACGGGGGAGTGGCGCAGCGCCATGGCCCTCCCGCGAGAGGTGACCCTCGAGGTGATCGACGGTGAGTACGAACTCGTCCAGGCACCGGTGGAGGAGGTCGCCACTCTCGAGGTGACCAAGGACTCCCTGCGGAAGCGCAACGTCAGCGTCAAGGACGGCGCCGTCGCGCTGCCCTGGAGCTCGGACGCCTACGTGCTCGACGTCACCGTCGACCCGAAGGACGCCGAACTGGCGGGCGTGGCCGTGCGCACCAGCAACGACTACGGCCCCGACTCCGGCGAGGGCACCTTCGTCGGCATCGACACGGAGGCGGGCAAGATCGTCGTGGACCGCACCAGGTCCGGCGCCGTGGACTTCGATCCCGACTTCCCCGTCGTCACCTCCGCACCGCTCACCAACCCCGACGGCTCGCTGACCTTCCAGGTCTACGTCGACAGGTCCTCGGTGGAGGTCTTCGCCGAGGACGGCGTGCGCACCCTCACCAACCAGGTCTTCCCTGCGGCCGACTCGCTTGGGTTGTCGCTGGTGAGCCTCGGGGGCAAGGCGAGGTTCACCTCCGTGGTGGCCACGCCGCTCGCCCAATCGGTCCACACCGGCACCACCTCTCCTGAGGTGTCGGTGAAGAACTCCTGCTCGGCGGGCGCCACAGTGACAGTGACCAATCCCACCGACGAGCGGATGATCGTCACGCTCTCTTCGGACGGCAAGCGGAAGAAGTTCCCGCTGGCGGCCGGGAAGACCAAGGTCGTGACGCTGGCCGACGGCGTCGGGAAGGCGGCGGGGTCGCTTGCGGTGGCCTCGGTGACCCTACCGGCCGGCGAAGAGGCGTGGACCTCGATCAGTCTGCCTGGCTGCAGCTGACCCCGAACACTCGGCGCCCGCCCTGCTTGGGGGCGGGCGCCGAGCCATGTCTGCGCTATTCGGAGGGGGCGGCGGGGTCCTCGACGACGGCGAGGAAGATCGGTCACCTCGTCCGCGTGTCCAGGACCCGCATGATGTAGGGCCGGTCCACCCAGAGTTCGGCGTCGTAGGCCGGCATCCCCGTGCCCACCGCACCCTCGGTCAGCACCGCCCCGACGGTGCCCTTCGGGCTCACCGTCAACGTCACCTGCTGCACGAGCTGGCCCAGGGTCCCGCCGGGCACGATCCTGCTCAGGTCGGACAGGTCGATCCCGGCCTCCTTGACGGGCTGCAGCAGGTCCCAGGTCTGCTTCTGATCCGAGGTGGGCATCACCACCGACACCTGCAGCTCCCTGGCCGCATCCAGCGCTTCGGCCACCTCGGCCAGGTCCTTGGTCGTCAGGGTTCCGGGAGCGACTCCCGGCGCCGGCAGGATCACGTCCATCGCGAGGACGTCGTCGTACGGCAGACGCACGGTAGCCCACCGCGACCCCTCCGCGAACCTGGCAGGAACGATCTCCGTCATGCCGGGCACCTCCGTCGGCGCGCCACCGGCGGGGGTGAACGGCACCGGCCACTCGCTGGTGAACGGCGTGCGCCATCTGGCCGCGAACAGGACGGCGTCCTGCAGCACGAGCTGCAGCTCCGGCGTCACCTCGATGGCGGACTTCTCGATCAGCCCGGCGGTGTGCTTGTTCGCCCACGCGTCCAGCACCGCCTTCGCCCCGTCGCGGTCCACTCGCTCCACGCCCGAGTCGTAGAACCTCGACAGCCGGTCCAGGAAGGCCTCCTCGACGATCGCCTCGTCCAGGATCACCACCTGTGACGCCTGATGGACGACGATCTCCTCCGGCGGCTCCTTCTTGTCCACGCTGTCCGGAAGCGTGTCGTACCCGGCGAGTGCCTGTCGCAGCGCCGCGACTGCCGCGGACCGCTCGTCCCCGGCCAGGCCGATCGTCGAGTCGAGCGACGCGGCGCTCGCCCCGGCGGCGCCCTCGCCCAACATGGCGATGGCGGACATGAGCGAACTGGGGCCCAGCACCCGGTTGCCGGTCTTCCCTGCCAACAGCGTCCAGGCCAGCGCCTCGGTGGCCGCTGACGCAGTCGGCACGCCGGAGGTGTCCAGGGGGAACTCCTCCGGGGCGATGGTCCCTCGCAGTTCCCCAGGGCTGGCCGTGGCGCAGGACGACAGTGGGATGGCAAGGGCCGCGAGTCCCGCGGCGGCCAAGAGTGATCGACGGGTGGGCATCGCTGGCCTCCTTCCCTCCAGCGTAGATCCGCATCCTCGCGAGGGTGCCGACGTGACCGGATCGTGATGTCGTGAGCAGATGCTCAGCATTCCGGGGCCCGCGCATCGAAACCGCTTCGAAGGGCTTAGGGTGGTCGCATCGAAACCACTTCGGAAGTCAATGGCAAGTGATGGGACCGACAATGACCGTCGAGCGCGCAGAGCGGGCGAGCGAGATCATGACGCGTCTCACCGATGATGGCACCCTCTCGGTCTCCGCCCTCGCCGTCGAGCTCGGCGTCTCCGAGGTCACCATCCGGGGAGACCTCAGGAACCTCGAGGAGCGCGGCCTCCTGGTCCGCACCCGCGGCGGGGCCCGCCCCACCACGCTGAAGTCCATCCTGCAGCGCGAGAAGCTCAACGTGGAGGCCAAGCAGCGCATCGCCGCCGCGGCCGCCGCGATGGTTCTCGACGACGACACCATCATGATCGAGGCCGGCACCACCACCGCCATGCTGGTGCGCAACCTCACCGGGCGTCGCGGCGTCCAGATCGTCACCAACTCGGCGCTGGCCTTCTCCACGGCCCGGATCAACCCCGCGCTCGGGGTCATCCTCACCGGGGGCGTGTTCCGCGCCGAGTCGGAGTCCTTCGTCGGCCCGCTCGCCGAGCGCGCCATCGCGGACTTCAACACCCGCCTGGCCTTCGTCGGCACGGACGGGTTCTCTCCTGAGCGGGGACTCACCACGCGGTTCGTGGAGGGCGGCCAGGTGGCCTCCCTCATGCGCGAGCGGGCGGAGGAGACCTGGCTGCTGGCCGATTCGTCGAAGTTCGGGCAGGCCGGCTTCGTCACCTTCCTGCCCCTGGCGGGCATCACCGGAGTCATCACCGACGACGGCCTCCCCGCGGGCGCCGTCGAGGCGCTCCGGGAACACACCCAAGTCCGCGTCGTCTAGTCAATCAACGAAGAAGAAGGACAACACCATGGCAACCGTCGTAGTCATGCCGCAGCTCGGCAACAGTGTCGAGTCGTGCCTGATCGTGTCGTGGCAGGTGAAGGTGGGCGACGAGATCGCCGAGAACGCCATCGTCTGCGAGGTCGAGACAGACAAGGCCTCCATGGAGGTCCCCTCCTCCGCGGCCGGCACCGTGCTGGCCCTGCTCTGGGCCGAGGGCGACGATGTCCCGGTCAAGGAGCCGCTGCTGGTTGTGGGCGCCGCGGGCGAGGATCCCAAGCCCGCGCTCGACGCGGCCGGATGGAAGGGCGACGGCGAGGCCGAGGCCACGCCCCCCACCGAGGCAGCTGCACCCGCCGTCGCGCCCGAACCCGGTGAGGCCCCCCAGACGGAGCGCACCGCGGCCACCGGCGCTTCGAGCCCCCGCGCCCGCAGCCTCGCCGCAGCCAACTCCCTCGACCTCGGCGCCGTCGCCGAGGGTTCCGGCCCCGGCGGACGAGTCATCGTGCGTGACGTCAAGGAGGCCCTCACCTCGGCCACCACGGGCGCCGCCCGCGCAGGGGCCCACGCCGCTGGCGCCGAAGGTACCGGCCTCGGCGGCCGCGTGACCACCGCCGATCTCGCCGCCCCGGCCGAGCCGGCCGCCGCGGCCCCCCCCGCGGCGCCACGTCCGGCGAGCGCCGTCGACGCCGACTTCCCCGGCCCGTCGGAGGCCACCAAGGTCAAGGGTGTCCGCAAGGTCATCTCGGACCGGATGATGAACTCGCTGGCCACCTCCGCGCAGCTCACCTACACCACCACCGCGAACGCCCAGGGCCTGCTCGACCTGCGCAAGAAGCTGAAGAACTCGGACCCGTCGCTGGGCATGAACGGCGTCACCATCGGCGACCTGGTCGGCTACGCCGCCGTCCGCGCCGCCGCGAAGAACCCCTCGCACAACTCGCACCTCAGCGACGGCGTGCTCACCACCTTCGAGCGGGTCCACATGGGCTTCGCGTGCGACACCCCCCGCGGCCTCCTTGTCCCGACGGTGCGCAACGCGTCGCTGATGAGCCTGCGCGAGTTCTCCACAGTGAGCAAGCAGCTCGCGAACGAGGCCATCGGCGGGACGATCAACCCCGACCTGCTCTCCGGCGCCACCTTCACGGTGACCAACCTGGGCGGCTTCGGGATCGAGTCCTTCACCCCGCTGCTCAACGTGCCGCAGACGGCCATCCTCGGCGTCGACGCGATCTTCCCGCGCGTCACCATCAACGCCGACGGCTCCATCGGCGCCGAGCAGCGCATCGGCCTGTCGCTCACCGCCGACCACCGCGCCATCGACGGCGCCGATGCTGCCCGCTTCCTGCAGGACCTCGTGACGTTCATCGAGGCCATCGACATCACCGTGCTCGGCTGAGAGGAACTGACAATCCATGAGTGACTACGACGTCATCGTCCTGGGCGGGGGACCCGGCGGCTACATCGCCGCCGAGCGCCTCGGCCACGCCGGGAAGAAGGTCCTCCTCATCGAGGCCGACGCCCTCGGCGGCACCTGCCTCAACGTGGGGTGCATCCCCACCAAGGCACTGCTCAACGCGGCCAAGACCTACGAGCACGCCAAGCACGGCACCAACCTCGGCATCCACACCTCCGACATCTCGGTGGACTGGACCGAGCTGCAGAAGTGGAAGGCCCAGACGGTCACCACGCTCGTCAAGGGCGTGGGCTTCGCGGAGAAGAAGGCCGGCGTCACCGTCGTCAAGGGCTACGGCACGTTCGATGGCCCCGGCAAGGTCACCGTGCGTTTCGACGCGGACGGCGCCTCCGGCTCCGGTCCGGCTCAACGAGCGGAGAGCTACACCGGCGACCACGTGATCCTCGCCACCGGCTCCGTCCCCGTGATGCCCCCCATCCCGGGCGCCAAGGACAACCCGCACGTGGTGGACTCCACCGGCATGCTGGCCGTCGAGTCCATCCCGTCGCGCCTGGCCGTGATCGGCGGCGGGGTGATCGGGCTGGAGTTCGCCAGCCTGTTCGCCACGCTCGGCTCTGAGGTCACCGTCGTGGAGATGCTGCCCGAGATCGTGCCGTTCATGGACGCCGAGCTCGCGCCCATGCTCCGCAAGGCGCTCAGCAACGTGAACTTCAAGCTGTCCTGCAAGGTCACCGCCCTCGACGGCGGGACCGTCCGCTACACCACCGCCGACGGCGCCGACGAGGCCGTGGAGGCCGACGTCGTGCTCATGGCCGTGGGCCGCCGCCCCGCCGTGCAGGGCTGGGGCGCGGAGAACTCCGGCCTGGAGGTCTCCGGCAAGGGCGTGGTGGTGGACGACCGCATGCGCACCAACCTCCCGAACGTCTGGGCCATCGGCGACGTCACCGGACGCTCCCTCCTGGCCCACGCGGCCTACCGCATGGGCGAGATCGTCGCGGCGAACATCCTCGACCCCGAGGCCCACCGCAAGGGCGAGGTCATGCGCTGGTCCACCATCCCGTGGGCCGTCTACTCCATCCCGGAGGCGGCGGGCATCGGGCTCACCGAGGCCCAGGCCAAGGCCCAGGGCGGCAACGTGCAGACCGTCACCGTCCCAGGCGCCATGTCGGGCCGCTTCGTCGCCGAGAACGGCGTCAAGGCCCCCGGCGCCGCCAAGCTGGTCTACGACGGCGACACCCTGCAGGTGCTCGGCGTCCACGTCGTGGGCAGCTACGCCTCCGAGATGATCTGGGGCGCCTCCGTGGTGCTCGAGACCGAACTCAACATCACTGACCTGCGCCAGGTCGTCTTCCCCCACCCCACCGTCAGCGAACTCATCCGAGAGGCGGCTTGGGCTGCCAAGGCCTGAGCGACCACCAGAAAGCTAGGAGCAGTCACACATGCCACGCACCCTCGTCGTCGATCCGAGCAACGTCCGCTCGGCGTCGTTCATCACCACGCCCGACATCCCCGTCAACCAGTACAAGCCCAACTTCGCCGCTGAGCTCGAGACCCACGGCAAGGACGGTCTGGTGGACATCCTCCACGACATGATCGCCGTGCGTCAGTTCGAGACCATGCTGAACTCGATCAAGACCACCGGCGCCTGGAACGGGGTGGAGTACAACCACCGCGGCCCGGCGCACCTCTCCATCGGGCAGGAGTCTGCCGTCGTCGGCCAGGCCTCGCAGCTTGACCCCACCGACTTCCTCTTCGGCTCGCACCGCAGCCACGGCGAGATCCTCGCCAAGTGCTACTCCGCGGCCCGCAAGCTCGACCCGGCCGAGCTCGAGAACATCATGAAGACCTTCCTCGACGGCGAGACCCTCGGCTTCGCGGAGAAGGTGGGCCACGACGGCCTGCTGGACCTGGCCGAGAACTTCATCCTCTACGGCACCGTGGCGGAGACCTTCGCCCGCAAGGCCGGGTTCAACCGCGGCCTCGGCGGCTCCATGCACGCCTTCTTCGCGCCCTTCGGTTCCATGCCCAACAACGCCATCGTCGGCGGCTCGGCCGACATCGCCACCGGCTCGGCGCTGTTCAAGCGGATCAACCGCCAGCCCGGCATCGTGATCGCCAACATCGGCGACGCCTCGATGGGCTGTGGCCCGGTCTGGGAGGCCATGATGATGGCCGCCATGGACCAGTACCGCACCCTGTGGAAGCACGGCGTCGACGGCAACCCGCCGATCTGGTTCAACTTCTTCAACAACTTCTACGGCATGGGCGGCCAGACCTCCGGCGAGACCATGGGCTACGACATCCTGGCCCGCGTGGGCGCCGGCGTGAACCCCGAGGCGATGCACTCGGAGCGCGTCGACGGGCTCAACCCGCTCGCCGTGGCCGACGCCGTCGCCCGCAAGCGCCAGATCCTCGAGTCCGGCAAGGGCCCGGTCCTCACCGACACCATCACCTACCGCTTCTCCGGCCACTCGCCGTCGGACGCCTCCAGCTACCGCACCCGCGAGGAGGTGGAGCTGTGGGAGACCCACGACGGCCTCAAGAACTACGCGGCCTACCTCGTCGAGAACAAGGTGCTCAGCCAGACCGAGGTCGACGACATCCAGGCGAAGTTCGACGAGCGCCTCACCAAGATCATCGCCATCGCGACCAAGGACGAGGAGTCCAGCCCCCGCGTCGGCATGGACTTCATCGAGACCGTCATGTTCTCCAACGGCAACGTGGAGGCCATGGCCGAGGGCGAGCCCGAGCTGCTCGAGCCGCTGGAGGAGAACGCCCGCGTCAAGTCGCTGAAGAACAAGGTGCGCAAGGCCACCGACGAGAACGGCAAGCCCGTCTCCAAGGCCAAGGCCTACTCCTACCGCGACGCTCTGTTCGAGGCCGTGGCGCACCGCTTCGCCACCGACCCGACGATGGCCGGCTGGGGCGAGGAGAACCGTGACTGGGGCGGCGCGTTCGCCGTCTACCGCGGGCTCACCGAGATGCTGCCGTACCACCGCCTGTTCAACTCGCCCATCTCGGAGGCCGCCATCATCGGCGCCGGCGTCGGCTACGCCCTCTCGGGTGGCCGCGCCATCGTCGAACTCATGTACTGCGACTTCCTGGGCCGCGCGGGCGACGAGATCTTCAACCAGGCCGCCAAGTGGCAGTCCATGTCCGCCGGCCTCCTCACGATGCCCCTGGTCATGCGCGTGTCCGTGGGCTCCAAGTACGGCGCTCAGCACTCCCAGGACTGGTCCGCGCTCGTGGCCCACATGCCCGGGCTCAAGGTCTACTACCCCTCCACCCCGTACGACGCCAAGGGCATGATGAACCTGGCGCTGCGCGGCACGGATCCGGTGATGTTCTTCGAGTCCCAGCTGCTCTACGACGTGGCCGAGCAGTTCGCGGCCGACGGCGTGCCGGAGGGCTACTACGAGGTCCCCGAGGGCGAGCCGGTGGTGCGTCGCGAGGGCACCGACCTCACCATCGCGGTGATCGGCCCCACGCTGTACCGCGTGATGGAGGCCGCCGACCTGCTTCAGGAGAAGTACGGCATCTCCACCGAGGTGATCGATCTCCGCTTCGTCGCGCCGCTCAACCTGGACCCGATCGTCGAGTCCGTGAAGAAGACCGGACGCCTCGTGCTCACCTCGGACGCGGTGGACCGCGGGTCCTTCCTGCACAACGTGGCCTCGTCCATCCAGACGCTGGCGTTCGACCACCTCGACGCCCCCGTCACCGTGGTGGGCTCGCGCAACGCGATCACCCCGGCAGCCGAGCTGGAGAAGGAGTTCTTCCCCCAGCCCGACTGGCTGATCGACGCCATCCACGAGCGGATCCTCCCGCTCAAGGGTCACGTGCCCACCACCAACCAGACCAACGCCGAGCTTGCGCGTCGCTCCCGGATGGGGCTCTGAGCCATGTCCCGCGACGTGATCAACGATCCGACGGCGCTCCCGACCGAGCGCCTGGCTGCCCTGCGGGAGTACCTGCAGGGCGGCCCGGAGTTCCCGGAGTTCGTCACCGAATCCAACAACCACGTCCACACCATCTACAGCTTCAGCCCCTACACGCCGGCCATGGCCGCGCTGCGGGCGCGTGAGGCCGGGCTGATGGTGGTGGGCTCCGTGGACCACGACTCCGCCGCCGCCGCTGAGGAGATGGCCGAGGCGGCGTCCTTGCTGGGGATGGGGGCCGTGACCGGCTTTGAGTGCCGCGTCTACGTGCACACCGCCGACGAGGTGGCCTCCGGCAACGCGCCGATGCACGCCCGCAAGCTCAACAATCCGGACACAGCAGGCATCGCCTACATGACGGTCCAGGGCATCCCGGCGGGGGCGCGCGACGCCGTCGCCGAGTACCTGGCGCCGATCCGCGAGGCGCGCCTGAAGCGCACCGGGCAGATGGTGGAGCGGGCCAACGAGATCCTCGGCCGTCTCGGCGCACCGCTGATCGACGTGGAGGAGGACATCGTCGAGCGGTCGCAGTTCCTCCGCGGCGGCACCGTCACCGAGCGCCACTTGCTCGCCGCGATGGCGTCGAAGCTGATCGAGCGGTTCGGCCCCGGCCAGTCGCTCGTCGACGGGCTGGCCGAGATGGGACTGAACCTGGCCGGCAAGGTGCGCGACCAGCTCGCCGACCCGGACAACCCCTACCTCGTCTTCGACCTCCTCGGCGTCATGAAGGCCGAGTTCCTGGATCAGATCTACGTGATCCCGGGCCGGCTCGAGGACGGCGGCGAGTGCCCGAGCATGGCCGAGGTCATCGCGTTCGCCAAATACGTCGGCGCCATCCCTGCCTATGCCTACCTGGGCGACGTGACCGCGTCGCCGACGGGGGACAAGAAGGCGGAGAAGTTCGAGGACGACTTCCTGGAGGAGCTCGTCGACGAACTGGAGCGGATCGGCATGCCGGCTATCACCTACATGCCTCCGCGCAACACCGCCGAGCAGATGGCGCGGGTGGCTGAGCTGGCCGCCGAGCACCGGATGCTTGAGGTGTCTGGCGTGGACATCAACACGCCCCGTCAGGTGTTCAACTGCCCGGAGCTTCAGCGCCCCGAGCTGGCGCACCTCAACGACGCCACCTGGGCGATGGTCGCGCACGAGCAGTTGGCCAACGAGAGCGCCTCGCTGGGCCTCTTCTCGCCGGATTCGCCGCTGGCGGTCCTGCGTTTGACGGATCGGGTGGCGCGCTACGGCGCGCTCGGCCGGGCCCTCGTGGCCGGTGAGACCACCGTCGAGGAAAGTGTCAGTCAGTTGAGGAGGGCTCTGTCATGAGCATCGTCGACATCGCCCCGGTGCTCCGGGGCGCCTACCTGGCGAAGTACGGCATCCCGGTCATCCTCTCCCCGCTGGCATCGCTGGCTGAGGTGCCGACGCAGTCGGCCTCGAAGCCCCTCCCGCTGGCTGAGGTGCCGACGCAGTCGGCCTCGAAGCCTATGGAAGTGGCCACGGCCGCCGACTTGGCCACGGCCCTGGCCGACGCCGACCTCCCCCTGCCCGGCGACCTCGTCGTCGAGGTGGCGGGGGAGCGCCACGCCTTCTCGGTGAGCACCCTCGGCGACGTCACCCCCCTCCCAGGCGCACGCTCCCCGGAGGCGCGTAGCGCGGCCTCCCGATCCGCCGTCGTCGCGGGCAAGGTGGCCGTGGTCACCGGCGGCGCGCAGGGCTTCGGCGCGGAGATCGTCCGCGGGCTCGTCGATTCGGGCGCCTTCGTCTACATCGCGGACCTCAACGCCGACGGCGCCTCGGCGCTGGCCGCCGAGCTGGGCGACCGTTCCGCGGCGATCACCGTCAACGTGGCGGACGAGGCCTCGGTCGCGGCGATGGCGGAGCAGATCGCAGCCACCACGGGCGGGCTCGACCTGGTGATCTCCAACGCGGGCATCGTCCGCGCCGGGGGAGTGCTGGAGCAGGACCTGTCCGCGTTCGCGCTGACCACGGACATCAACTACACCGCCTTCTTCCTCGTCACCAAGCACCTGGGCCGTATCCTGGCCGCGCAGCACTCGGCGGCGCCGGGCTGGATGACCGACATCATCCAGATCAACTCGAAGTCCGGCCTGGTGGGCTCGAACAAGAACGGCGCCTACGCCGGCTCGAAGTTCGGCGGAATCGGCCTGGTGCAGAGCTTCGCGCTGGAGCTCGTCGAGCACGGCGTGAAGGTCAACGCGATCTGCCCAGGCAACTTCTACGACGGCCCGCTGTGGTCGGATCCGGACAAGGGGTTGTTCGTGCAGTACCTGCGCTCCGGGAAGGTTCCGGGCGCCACCACCGTCGACGAGGTGCGTGAGTTCTACGAGGCCAAGGTGCCGCTGCGTCGTGGCACCACGGGAGCCGACGTCATGCGGGCGGTGTATTACATCATCGAGCAGGCGTACGAGACCGGCCAGGCCGTCCCCGTCACCGGCGGCCAGGTCATGCTGAGCAGCTGATCCCTTCGACGCTTGGCCATCGCGGCCTGCAGGATTCTTCCTAGAGAGCGGTAACTGTGTATATACGCAGATACCGCTCTCTGCGTAGGAACTTGCAGATCCACTCCTGCCGTCGATCGTTGGGCGGCGTCTCTGGTGGTGGGGGGAACGCCCAGATCTGCACCCCTTGCGTCCGCACCATTGACGCAGCTGACTGCGGGACGGCCGTTTGGATCCGCCAGAACCGGGTAACGGGTAAGTGGGCAGCCGCTCGGACTGACCTGACCGTAGGAGGAACGATGAAGACAGCACGAGACATCATGACCACGCCGGCGGAGACGCTCGCGCCCACCGCGACACTCACCGAGGCCGCCCAACAGCTCCGGGACCTCAACGTCGGCTCGTTGCCCATCCTCGACGGCGACCACCTGCTTGGTGTGGTCACCGACCGCGACATCGTGGTCCGAGGCATCGCCGAAGGCCTTGACCCGTCGAACGCCACCGTCGCGGAGGTTGCGACGGGCGCCGTCGTGACCGTGGACGTCGACGACGATGCCGAGAAGGTCGCCCGCATCATGGGCGAGCGACAGGTGCGTCGAGTTCCCGTGCTCGACGGCGGGAAGCTCGTCGGCGTCATCGCGCAGGCGGACGTGGCCCGCGACCTCGACGCCCGAACCACCGGCGATGTGGTGGAGGACATCTCCCAGAGCTGATCCAGACCCCAGGTTTCGGAGATCCCTTCCGTGGATTGAACGGGAGGGGTACCGTGGGTGGGGTCCTGTTATCAACCTTTCGGGAGGCAAAGTATGGGCTTCGGAGACAAGATTCAAGAGACCATCGGTAAGGCCAAGGAAGGCCTGGGCGACTTGATCGACAACGACGAGCTTCGCCGAGAGGGCCAGAAGGACCGCATCGAAGCCAGCGCCAAGCAGGTGGGCGATGAAGTGAACGAGAAGTTCACCGACGCCACCGGCAACGTGGCTGACAAGGTTGAGGACTTCAAGCGGGACGTCTCAGACGGCCGCTAGCCAGGCTTTACTACTAGCAAGACGGGGTCGCCTTCGGGCGGCCCCGTCTCCGCGTCAGGGTCCTAGAACCAGCTCCGGACGATGCTGTCGAATCGGCTGAGTGCGGAACCTATTGCCATGTGCATGTCCAGGTACTGGTACGTACCCAGCCGGCCTCCGAAGAGGACTCGCGGCTCGGCGGACGCCGCTCGGCGGTACTGCTCCAACCGCGCCCGGTCCTCCGGAGTGGACACCGGGTAGAAGGGCTCGTCTTCGCCCTCGGCGAAGCGCGAGAACTCGCGCACCACGATAGTGCCGTCGCGATAGGTCCGCTCCGGATGGAAGTGCTTGAACTCCAACGTCCGTGTGTAGGGCACGTCCTCGTCGCACTCGTTGATCACGGCTGTGCCCTGGTGATCCGGCACATCCATCACCTTGCGATCGAAGTCGAGGGTCCGCCATCCCAGCGCTCCGAACCGATGGCCGAAATAGCGGTCCACGGGGCCGGTGTAGACCACAGGCACCTGGCCGGCCACAGCACTCCGGCTGAGGGGATGGTCGGCATCGAGGAAGTCCACGCCTAACCGGATATCAATCCGCGGATGGTCAGCCATCCGCTGCAGCCACGCCGCGTAGCCGTGCCGCGGCATGCCCTGGTGGGTGTCCGAAAAGTACCGGTTGTCGTAGGTGAACCGCACCGGCAGCCGTGTGATGATGCCGGCGGGGAGGTCGCGGGGATCGGTCTGCCACTGCTTGGCGGTGTATCCCCGGATGAACGCCTCGTACAGGGGGCGGCCGATCAGCGAGATCGCCTTGTCCTCGAGGTTGCCGGGCTCGCGGCCTGTCAGCTCGCCGGCCTGCTCGTCGATGAGCGTGCGCGCCTCGTCCGGGCCCATTCCGCCTCTGAAGAACTGGTTGATCGTGCCGAGGTTGATGGGGAGCGGGAACACTTCGCCGCGGTGCCGGGCGTAGACGCGGTGCTCGTAGGGCGTGAATTCGGTGAAACGGTTGACGTATCCCCACACCGCGTCGTTGGAGGTGTGAAAGATGTGCGCTCCGTAGCGGTGCTCCTCGATGCCGGTGGCCTCGTCCACCGTGCTCCAGGCGTTTCCGCCGATGTGGTCCCGCGATTCGACGACGGTGACCCGCAGCCCGAGTTCGGTGGCGGCCCGCTCCGCGATGGTCAGCCCGAACAGCCCTGACCCGACGACAATGAGATCCACGCCCGCCTCGCCACCTTCGCTGGTTCCTGCCCACACGGTAGTGGCCGGGCCCACCCGAGGGGGTGGACCCGGCCGATTCGCCCAGGCTGAGTGTCAGCTGTCAGCAGATGCCTTGCGGTACCTCTTCCACGTCCACGCTGCGGACGCCCCGAGGAGGGCGACTGCGGCGACGTTGATGGCGATCGCCGCCTGCTGCCAGGGCAGAAGCCCCTGCCTGGCCCGCTCTTCATCGTGCACCCAGCTGTTCGCCACGGTGTACATGAAGTTCTTGGTGGCGCGTCGCATCTCCTGCACCGTCGTTGCGGCGGTGGGGTCTGCGACGTTGTTGGGGCCACCCTCGAACGTGGACAGCATCCCGTCCACTCCTCCGGACAGCGCCATGTCCGCCGTCATGAAGCCGTGTCCGTTGTTGCGGAAGAAGTCGGTGATGACCAGGCCACGGAAGCCCCACTCGTCCCGCAGGACCGTCTCGTTCAGCTCGCGCCATTCGCCCACCCAACGGTGACCGAGGTAGTTCCACGAGACCATCACGGCGTCGGCCCCGCCGTCCTTGACGGACAGCTCGAAGGGCTTGAGGTAGATCTCACGCATGGCCTGTTCGTTGGACCAGACCGAGACCATCTTTCCGTTGAAGTCGTACATGGCGAAGTGCTTGATGTACGAGTAGACGCCCTCGGACTCGGCTCCGCGCACAGCGCCCGCCGCGATGAGCCCGGCCAGCATCCCATCCTCGGAGTAGTACTCGTAGTTGCGGGCACCGAACGCGATGCGGTGGGTGTTCATCGCGGGGGCGTACCAACCGGCGGAGCCGAGGTCCCGAGACATCTTGCCCATCATCTGGCCATAGACCTCGGCCAGCTCAACATTCCAGGTTGAGGCAATCATGACGGCCACCGGGAAGCCGGGGGACCCCTTACCGGTGAAGTTGTTGTTGATCGCAGCAGGGCCGTCCGAGTCCACAGTGGCGCGCTTGCCCACGGAGTCCACGGCGGCCGTCTGATACCCGGCCAGCGCGATGAGGTTACCCATCTCGTCGACGGTCACCTGGTCGAGCAGCTCGTCCCAGCGGGGATCGTCATAGTCGGCCCCGCGCAGCTCCTGGAGACGCAGGTCTCCGTCGGCCCCAGTGGTCGGCATGTCGTCGGCAGGGTCGAGGTACGCGGTGGGGTCGTAGTTGGCGTTGACGTGGTACTCGGACGCGAACGGCTCGGCGAGATTCATGTCGGTCGGCGCCGCGGTGGCCTGGGCGTAGTTCGCGAAGCCACCGGCACGCGACAGGTAGGTCACATCGCCAGCGGCGTCACCGAAGAGGTTGGCCGCAGTGATGTCGTCGCTCTCACGCTTCTGGTCGCCGGTGAACGATTCCTCCGAGGAGACCGTGAATGTCTGGGAGTCGAGCACGTCATGGGAGTTCGAATTGACCGACAGCTCGTAGTCCCCGGCCTCCAGGACGTAGCCGCCCTCGCCTGACATGTCATACGAAGCCAGGTCCTCAGCGTCCACGGAGAGCGTCACAGTCTCGGACGCGCCGGGCTCAAGGAGACCGGTCTTGGCGAACGTGATGAGGTTGGCGGTGGCCTTCTCGATGCCGCCCTCGGTGTACGGCGGGTTGGAGTACAGCTGCACGACGTCCTTACCGGCGGTGTCACCGGTGTTGGTGACGGTGACATCAACCGAAAGCGTGCCGCCGGACTCCTGGAGCTCGCCCATCTCCTGCGTGAAGGTGGTGTAGCTCAGACCGTGGCCGAAGGGATACTGCACGGTGGCGTCATAGTCGATCAGGCCCTCCGCGGCAGCGGTCTCGTAGAACTTGTAGCCCACGTAGATGCCCTCGACGTAGTTGATGAAGGAGGGGTAGAACATCTGGGGCTTGCCAAAGTTCATTCCCTCAACTGCGAAATTTTCGAGGTTCTCGTAGTTGCGCATCACCTGGTTGTTCCACCACGGCGCGGCCTTGTAGTCGTACACGAACGTGTCGGGAGTCTTACCGGACGGGTTGATCTCGCCGGCGAGGATGCCGCCGAGCGCGTTGAAGCCGACGTTGCCGGGACCGGGCGCCCACACCACCGAACGGATCTCCGGGTGCTCGTCGACGAAGCCCATCTCCAGCGGGTTGGCACCGTTGTAGACCACGACGACGTCGTCGAAGTTGGATGTGACCAGCTCGACGAGGTCCTCCTCGGTCTGGGAGAGCTGGAGGTAGTGCTCGCCGGCCTCGAAGTCGGCGTACTCGGTCGAGTTGTCGTCATGGTTGCCCTGCGACACATCGGTGGGCATGTCGTTGTGTCCCTCGCCGGCCATGCGGCTCACGACGATGACGGCGGTGTCCGAGAATTCCTTCGCGCCGGCGAGGAGGTCCTCTCCGTAGGTGGATGCGGGGGGCTCGGGCAGGGTCCAGCTCTGCTTCTGGATGCTCATCTCGGGACGGTCGGAGGTGTAGCCCTGGTAGAACTCCAGCAGGTCCTCGTTGACGGAGAAGCCGCTGTTCTTGAGCCCGTCGACGAGGCTGACCGTCTCGAAGAGGTCGTTGATGCCGCCGGATCCGGCGCCACCGTAGACGGGATTGCTGGACGCCCACCCGAACAGGTTGAGCTCGCCTCCGTCGGCCAGAGGCAGGAGTCCGTCGTTCTGCAGGAGCACGATTCCCTCAGCTGCCACCTCCTCGGCGGCGGGAAGCGCTTCGGCCACCGTCTCGTCGGTCACCTGGCCGCTGCCGGTGGCAAGGCCGATCAGCGTCGACATGGGGCCGAAGGCAATCAGGTTGGCGATGAGGAGCAGCGCCAGCAGGGAGCCGATGACTGTGCCGCCACGCCACAGGATGCGCTGGGGGCGTGGGCGCTTCCTGAGCGCCACGAGCGCGACGACGCAGGCGACAATCACGATGCCGGCGGCGATCAGGTACGGAGCCACTAGTTGCAGGACGGCGATGAGATCCGCCATCTCGAAGTTGACCATCGAGGGTCCCTCCACTTCATTGGGGTCAAGTGTGCCGCCGAACTGGCGACCGGTAGTTGTCTTCACGGGTGGTGAGCCCGTTGGGTCCAGATTCGCCAGTACTCCTGCCGCGTTCCCGTGTCGGAGCACGATCGGTCCATGCAGCATCACAATCGGTGCGCCAGACGATTCGGTTGAAATGGAGGCGGAAGACCGGCACAGTGCACACATGATCCGCATCGGGGTGGTCGACGACCATGAGGAGAGCCGGCAACTGCTGCAGACCTACCTGGCGCGCTATGAGTTCGAGCACGGTTCCCAGTTCGCCGTCGAGGAATTCGCCGATGGGTCCGAGCTGACTGCCGTCTACCGCCCCCGCTTCGACATCATCTTCCTCGATGTCCAGATGGAGAACCTCGACGGGTTCGCCACCGCCCGCCTGATCCGCGAGGTGGACCCCGGGGTGATCCTCATCTTCGTCACCAACATGGCGCAGTTCGCCATCAAGGGCTACGAGGTGGACGCGATGAGCTACCTTCTCAAGCCGGTGCCCTACTTCGCGTTTTCCCAGGAGCTCAAACGCTCCCTCGAGCGCCTCGACCGCTCCCGCGACGACCACATCGTGCTCAGCGTCGGCGGCGAGGTGCTGCGCGTCAACCTGGCGGACGTGGTCTACATCGAGAGCATCAAGCACCGGCTCGTCTTCCACATGGGCGAGGACAAGCTGTCGATGATCGGCACGCTCAAGGAGATGGCCGCCCAGCTCGAGCCCCGCGGATTCTTCCGCTCCAACAGCTTTCTGCTGGTCAACCTCCGGCACGTGGAGGGTTTCAGCGACGGCGAGTCCAAGCACACCGGCGGCGTTTCGCTGCCCGTCAGCCGCGCCCGGAAGAAGCCGTTCCTCGAGGCGCTCACCGGCTACTTCGGCGGGCATCAGGCGTGACGGAGGTCCTCCCCGACATCCCCCGGGTGGTCACCGGTCTGGCCGAGTGGCTGGCGTGTGCGGTCTACATCCTGGTGCTGCCGCGACGTTGGGGGGTGATCGGCACCGCGATCACCCTGGCGGTCGGCCTGGCCGCGCTGGTGGGGATCCAGCTGTTCGCCGGGACGCTCCCGCTGAACCTGTGGACCGTGGGGATGGCGTTAGCGGTGGCGGGCATGGTGGCGTTGATCGCGACGGCCACCACGGTGGGCCCCCGCGACGTCGGCTACGTCACCGCACGCGCGTTCGTGTTGGCCGAGCTCGTGGCCTCGCTCGAATGGCAGATCCACGCGTTCTACTTCCACCCCGAGCCCGGTGTGACGGGCCTGGTTCCGATGATGGTGCTGCTGATCCTCTACGCGGTGGGCTTCGGGGTGGCCTATGTCCTTGAGCGCCGTCACTTCGACGGGACTTCACCCGCCGTCGGCCCTCGCATGCTCAGCATCGCCGTCGCCATGGCGCTCACCACGTTCGCGCTGAGCAACCTCAGCTTCATCACTCCCAATACCCCGTTCAGTGGTCAGATCTCGATCGAGGTGTTCTACATCCGGACTCTCGTGGACCTGGCCGGCTACATCGCGTTGTACGCCCAGCACGAGCAGCTGCGCAAGCAGCGCGCGGACCTTGAGCTGGTGGCCATGGACGGCATCCTCCGCACGCAGCACGACCAGTATCTGGCGGCCAGACGTGACATCGAGATGATCAGCCGGGCCTCCCATGACCTGAAACACCAACTCACGGTCATCCGCGCCGAGTTGGACCCGGCGCGTCGGGGCCGCCACCTCGACGCGCTTCAGGAATCACTGGATCAGTTCGTCGCGGCGTTCGACACCGGCAACCCCGTCCTCGACACGATGCTCACTTCCAAGGCACGACTCTGCCGTTCACGCGGGATCAACTTCACCTGCGTGGCGGACGGGACGGCGCTGGGTTTCATCGAGGTGATCGATCTGGCCAGCATCCTCGGCAACGCTTTAGACAATGCCATCGAGTCGGTGTCGCGACTGGAGGATCCTGAGCACCGCATCATCCGCGTGGCGGTGTTCAACCAGGCCCGCTTCGTGGTCATGAAGTTCGAGAACTACTTCGACGGGGAACTGCGCTACCTGGAGGGAGAGCTGGCCACGAGGAAGATCGGCGGCACCCACGGGCTCGGGCTGAAGAGCATCCGCTTCACCGCCGAGAAGTACGGCGGTCAGGCCACCGTCGCGGACAAGGACAACTGGTTCACGCTCACAGTGCTGCTGCCGCTCAGTTGAAGCCCACAGCGCGCTTCGCCGCGAGGTAGGCCCACACGGATACCCTCCGACCCGCCCTGCCTGGCAGGTTCACCAGCGCGCCGACACCGCTGCGCCGCAGCCGCCGGTGGGCAGCCGCGTGAGCTTCCCGGAGGTCGAGCCACAGATCCCGCTTCTGCCTGAGGTGCTCAGGCTGCCCTGCGCGGATCAGCATGATCGACGACACCGCGCAGATCAACCCGAGGTAGTGCACCAGGTAGCGGTGCAGGGCGGGGTCGGTGGACGCCGCGTCGGGCAGTGCATCGATCATCAACCGGTTGACGCGTAACTGCTGATCCAGCCGCCGCAGCATGACAGATTCGTTGACCGACTGGTCCGCGCGGCCGATGTGGTAGCGGTACAGGTCCACGTCGAGGTACTGGAGCCGCCGCACGAAGGGCAGCGGGACGAAGGCGAACAGGTTGTCCACGTAGAACGTGTGTTCCGGCAGCCGCACGTCTGACGCGCGCAGGACGGCGGTGCGGTAGGTCAGCGAGTGCATCAGGAGCCCCTGGTTGGGGCGGAAGTGTCCCACCTCCCGCCAGGAGAATTCGCGGCCCTGGGGAAGGACGTTGCGGTAGCGCATCGCGTGCTGGCGACTCCGCCCCTCCTTCTCGTAGACGAAGTTGCTCACCACCAGATCAACGGGCTCGTCGCCCTGGGTGCGGAGGACTCCCAGCAGCGAGGCGAGTGCCCCGCGGTCCAGCCAGTCGTCGCTGTCGACCACCTTGAAGTACCTGCCCGTGGCTGCGTCGAGGCCGGCGTTCACGCCCGACCCATGCCCACCGTTGCGCTTGTCGACGACGCTGACCCGCCCGGGATGCGCGGCGGCGTAGCCGTGCGCGATCGCGGACGTGTCGTCGGTTGAGCCGTCGTTGATGACGATCACCTCGACGTCGTCATCGAGCGGCAGCATCGAATCCAGGCAGCGGTGCAGGTAGGCGGCCGAGTTGTAGCTTGGCACCACCAGGGACAGCGTCGTCACAGCGGGTGATCCTTTCAGGCCGGGTGCTGCTCGGCAGGTGCTTCGTCGGCCGCGGACTCCTGCTTGAAGATCAACTTGAAGATCGGGTAGAAGACCCAGAACGAGATGGCCGAGTTGATGATCATCGTGATGACGTCGGCGGTGGTCTCGCCGGTCTGGCCCCAGCCGAGCGTGTCGATGAAGAAGGTGTAGATCGGCGCCTTGTAGAAGCCCTGGGCTGCCGCGGCCACCAGCGTGATGACGAGGTAGGCGATGAAGTACCAGAAGGCCGCCCGCCAGATGCTGGTGTTGGACTTGAACGTGATGTTGCGCTGAGCGAAGAAGTTGAGCACCTGGGCGATGAGGATAGCCAGCTGGACGGCGAGGAAGTAGGCCAGGCCGCCGCCACCCTCCGGGAGAGCCCCGGCTGCGTAGTCGAAGACGAAGTACTGGGAGCCGTCGACGTTGGAGCCGATGGGCCACACCTGGAAGTCAGTGTCGATCAGCGACGTGCGGCCGAAGATCCCCCGGAACACGGGCATGATCACGATCTGCAGGACGGTGATGCCGTTACTGAGGATGAAGAACATGAGGAACTTGGACAGTTCGGGGTGGCGTTCGCTGTATCCCGCCCACATGGCGCGGATCTTGGTCAACATCGTGTGAATCTCCTTGTGGTTCAGCGGGTCGCGGTGAGCTGGCGCGTCAGGGTCTTGGTCGTGCGGCGGGCCCGGATGAAGCCGCCGATGATCATCCGCAGCCCTCGGATGTGGTGACCGTTGACGAGGGTGACAACGCCGTCGACCATCTCATCGCTGACCATGCCGTTGGTCATCTTGCCCAGGGCGCGGAAGGGCATGTTGTAGAGGAACTGGACGTTGAGGTCGGGCTCGCCCTTGGCCTCGCTGCGGAGGCGCAGCGTGTTCAGGACCCAGTGCGCGGCACGGCCGAGCGGGCTCCGCCCCAGGCGGAGATCGCCGAGCGGGTCGTTGCGGTCCACCGTGCCATCGGCGTTCTCCGGATGGACGGTGACGCCCAGGAGGTCCCGGAACTCGTCGTCGTTGAGACCGCGCAGCATGGCGGTGCGCATCGTCGCGGGTGCGACGGCGCTGGTGACGCTCACCCCGGGGATGTGCAGTTCCCCGCTGAGCCGCACGTCGGCCGAGCTGGCGCCCACCAGGACGCGGCGGGTGGCGTCCTCAACCACCCATCCACCGGTGGTGGTGTCGAAGTGGCGCCAGGTGTAGCTGTCGAAGGCGATCGTGACGCGGCGCGACTCGCCCGGCGCGAGGCGCACCTTGACGAAGCCCTTGAGCTCCTTCTCCGGGCGCACGACGGCGCTGCCCGACGTCGCGACGTACAGCTGCGCGATCTCGGAGCCGGCCACCGGGCCCGTGTTGCTGAGGGTGAACTCGGCGCCGGCCTCGCTCAGGCGGAGGTCGGAATAGCTGAAGCTGGTGTAGCTGAGGCCGTGGCCGAACGGGTAGCGGACGGCGCGCCCTGCGGCCTCAGCGTGGCGGTAGCCGACGAACAGGCCCTCGCGGTACACGCTCGAGCGGCCCTCGGCGGGGAAGCGCCCGAAGGTCGGGGTGTCGGTCAGGGCCATCGGGTAGGTCTCGGCGAGCTTGCCCGACGGCGTGACGGCTCCCGTCAGGACGCGCATCGCGGCTTCGGCGCCGGCCTGGCCCGAGAGGTAGCCGTGCAGCACGGCCCGGGTCTGGTCAGTCCAGCCCATGTCCACCACTGAGCCGGCGCTGAGCACCACGACTACGTTCGGGTTGGCGGCGGCCACGGCCCGCAGCAGGGAGAGCTGCGCGTCGGGTAGGTCGATGTGCCGACGGTCCACACCTTCGGATTCGCTGATCTCGTCAAGACCCAGGTAGAGCAGCGCCACGTCGGCCGACCCCGCGGCCGCGACAGCCTCGCGCTCCAGGTCCCCGTCGGCGGGAGAGTGCCGACGGTAGCCCTGCGCGAACGCGGCCAGTTCCAGCCCGCTGCCCGCGATGGCCTCGCGGGCGCTGGTCAGGCGGGTGGGGTTGACGGCGGAGGAGCCGGCGCCCTGGTAGCGGGGGGTGTCGGCCATGTCGCCGATGAGCGCGACGGTGGTGCCGGCGGGCAGCGGGAGGATCGCGCCCTCGTTGCGGAGCAGCACCATCGACTCCTCGGCAGCGCGGCGGGCGATGTCGTGGTGGGCGTTGCGGTCAACCTGCGGGCGCGGGGACTTGCGGGCGCCGAGTGCGAGCGCCACCACCTCGGCGGCCCTGGCGGTCAGGGCCTCCTCGGAGAGGCGGCCGTCGCGGACAGCCTCGACGAGTTGGCGCACCGAGTCGAAACCGGGGGCGGGCATCTCGAGATTGGCCCCGGCGGCGACGGCGGCGACGGCGTCGTTGCTGCCTCCCCAGTCGCTGATCACCACGCCGTCGAAGCCCCACTCGTCACGGAGGATGTCGGTGAGCAGGTGGCGGTGCTCGTGGGCGTAGGTGCCGTTGACGCGGTTGTACGAGCTCATCAGCGCCTTGGGTGCGGACTCGCGGACCACGATCTCGAAGGCGGTGAGGTAGAGCTCGCGCAGCGTCCGCTCGTCGATGACGGAGTCCGACGCCATGCGGCGCAGCTCCTGGCTGTTGACCGCGAAGTGCTTGGGTGTCGCGGCCACGCCTTCGGCCTGGACGCCGCGGACGTAGGCCGCGGCGAGCTTGCCACTCAGGTACGGGTCCTCGGAGAAGTACTCGAAGTTGCGTCCACCCAGGGGGCTGCGCTTGAGGTTGAGGCCGGGGCCGAGAAGCACGTCGACGTCGAGGGCGCGTGCCTCGCGCCCGAGGGCGTGGCCCACCTGGTTCGCCAGGTCGACATCCCAGCTGTTGGCCACCGTCGCCGAGGTCGGGAAGCAGGTGGCCGGCTCCGAGGCGTTCAGGCCGAGATGGTCCCCCGAGCCGACCTGCTTGCGGATGCCGTGGGGGCCGTCGGCCATGAAGAACGAGGGGATGCGGTGTCGCGGCAGGTCTCGCGATTCCCAGACGTTCTTGCCGCTCAACAGGGCGGCCTTCTCCAGCGTCGTCAGCTTCTCGATCATGGGGCATCTCCGATGATGGGCTTGGTGGCTGGCGGGTCGTTCCGCCGTAGGACTGATTCCAGCACGCCGCCCGGGGGTGTCTCCCGTCGCACATGCACAACCGGCACGATCACCGGCACGATCTGTCGCGTCCCGCCCGACGACAGCGCAGGGCCCCGTCCTTGCGAGACGGGGCCCTG
Organism: Tessaracoccus sp. MC1679; assembly: GCF_014164775.1. GTDB lineage: Bacteria > Actinomycetota > Actinomycetes > Propionibacteriales > Propionibacteriaceae > Arachnia. The sequence goes on along the minus strand of NZ_JACJGB010000001.1, from coordinate 204,184 downwards.
GAGAACCGGCGGAGCGTGTGTTGTCAGGCGGGCTGCGGCACACGGCTCCGCTGTGTCGGGGCCAGCAGCAGGACCGCGATCACGATCGCCAGCAGAATCGAGCTCCCGGCCATCACGCGCAGCAGGACCGGAACCCCGGCGACGAAGAAGGCAGGGAGGGCCGTCAGAGCAGAGATCGCAACGGCTCCGGTGGCGATGCGGTGCGCCGCCGGATGGTCCGTCCGCCAGCCGATGATGACCGCCATCAGCCCGATCACGCCGAGCACCGAGCCCAGCACCAGCACGATGAAGGGTGGGCCCACCTCGCCGGTGACGGGGATGAGGGCTGAGGGGATGTTGGTCAGGGAGTAGAGGCCGGCGAGGACGAGGCCGGTGATCCTCTTGGCGCCGAGCTTGGGCCGGTCGAGTGAGGTGGCGCTGGTGTTCATGGTGAGATCCTTTCGTCTGGTGTCCCTCCAGCGTGCGCCGCGCGCGTATCCCACCGCGACAGTCGCGTCTCCCCTCGCCCCGGGAGTGGGTCCCGCCTGGTCGGGAACATTCTCCCGGTGCCCACCCAGGCGGCTGGCTGCCATTCTTGGGCCATGACCGTTCGGCTTGTCCTCGTCGATGACCACCCGGTGGTGCGACGGGGCCTGCGCGCCCTGCTCGACACGATCGACGAGGTGGAGGTCGTCGGGGAGGCCGCCGACGGCGAGGCCGCGGTGCGCGAGGCTCAGCTGCTCCACCCGGACGTGATCCTCATGGACATCAGGATGCCCATTCTCGACGGCGTGGAGGCCACCCGGCGGATCAGCGCGGCCGTGCCGGAGGTTGCGGTCCTGGTGCTGACGATGTACGACGATGATGCCACCGTCCTGACCGCGATGCGGGCCGGCGCCCGCGGATACCTGCTCAAGGGGGCTGAGCAGGACGAGATTGTCGCGGCCATCCGGGCGGTCGCCGCCGGGCAGGTCATCTACGGGCCGGGGGTCGCCGCGCGCATGCTCAGCCTGTTCGCGGCGCCGGCGGTGTCGACGGTCCCCTTCCCGGAGCTCACCGGGCGGGAACGCGAGATCCTCACCCTCCTGGCCTCGGGGCTGCGCAACGCCGCGATCGCCAGGCAGCTTTTCCTCTCTCCCAAGACCGTCAGCAACAATCTGACGGCGATCTTCGCGAAGCTGCGGGTCGCCGACCGGTCCGCGGCTATCATCCGGGCGCGCGACGAGGGGCTGGGAACGTGAACGACGTGGCCGAGTCCTCCGCGCTCGTGGTGATGTGCCTGGCCCTGATCGGATCGGGCGTAGCGTTACTCGCCACGCGAGGCAGCCGCCCCTCGGCCGCGCTACTCATCCTGGCCGGCGCATTCGGGGTCACGGGTGTCGCGATGGGGAGGCTCGGGCTCGACCCGGCCAGGCCCTGGACCGCCGCAGGCGTGCTCTTCCTGCCGCTCAGCCTCATCACATACCCGCGGGTGAGGCGCAGCACGCCCGATCTTCTGGCGGTGACGGTGAGCGTCGCCATCGGAGCAGCCGCCGTCGCCTACCCCGCTTCGGAGGCCATCGCGGTTCTCGCCACCGCCGCGTTGAGCGTGGTGGTGATCAGGACGTGGTGGGCGTTCGAGCGGGGGGAGGTGGGGGAGCGTGCGCCTCTGGCCTGGGTCGCCCTGGCCCTCCTTGTCGCGCTCTGCGTGTCCTTCGTAGGCGCGTTCGGCGGGCTGGGGCTTGTCGGGACCGTGGCCGCCATGTTGTCTTTGGCGCTGATCGGCCCGGCCATGGTGGTCGGGGTCAGGGCCCCGACGACAAGCCCGCGCGGGGCGCTGGTCTGGGTGACAGTCACCTTCACGACCGTGGCCGGGTACATGGCGGCGTTCGGCCTTGTGGCGGCGATGGTCGAGCTCCTCCTGGGGAGCCCCCCCACCGTCGGCGTCCAGGGGCTGCTGGCGGCGGCCCTGGCCCTGGGGGTGCACCCGTTGCGTCACGTCCTGCGAGGCGTCGTAGAGGAGCTCTTGTTCGGGCGCCGCCGCGATCCTCTCGACGCCGCTGCTCGGGTGGCTGGGTCGGTCGGCGACGAGCCCGAGTCTGCGCTCGAGGCCATCCGGGACGCGCTCGGGCTGCCCTACGCCGCGGTCGTCGCGGGCGGCGTGACCCTCGCCGAGTCGGGAAGTCGGGTGGGGACGGAGGCGGTTCGCCCCCTCGAGCCGGGGTCGCCGGGGACCCGGCAGCTGGTCGTGTGCCTACGCAGCGGAGAGCTGCGGTTGAGCCGCGACGACGAACAGGTGTTGTCGCTCGTCGGCCCCCTGCTCGCCCAGACGCTGCGCGCCCACGAGCTCGCGGCCGAGGTGCGGGCCTCGCGGGTCACGGTCATCTCCGGGGTCGAGGACGAGCGTCGACGGCTGCGCCGCGACCTCCACGACGGCCTCGGCCCCAGGCTGACGGGCATCGCGTTCACCGCAGACGCGGCGATCAACACCCTCCGCTCCGACGGCGGGGCCACCGTTGCGCTGCTCTCCGACCTGCGCGCCGAGGCCGCTGCGGCGATCATCGAGATCCGAGGCCTGGTGGACGGACTGCGGCCCCCGTCGTTGGACGAGTTGGGGCTGGTCGGCGCCCTCCGGCTGCAGCTGCAGTTGCTGCGCAGCGCGTCGGGGCAGCCGCTGGCCGTCGAGCTGGACGCAAATGTGCCGAGCGGGCTCCCCGCAGCCGTCGAGGTGGCGGCCTACCGGATCGTCACCGAGGCGTTGTCGAACGTGGCGCGTCACGCAGGGTCGACGCGGGCCATCGTGCGGCTCGAGCCCTCCGACCACCCTGGTGGGCGGGCGCTCCTCATCGAGGTGCGCGACGGGCAGGCCGAAGGAAGGACGGCTGAGGACACGGTCAAGGCGTGGCGCCCAGGCGTGGGTCTGGGGTCCATGCGCGAGCGGGCCGAGGAGCTGGGAGGATCCTTCGAGGCTGGCCCCACACAGGCCGGTGGGTACGTGCTGGCGGTCCTCCCGCTGACCGCCCCAGTGCCCGCTCGACTAGGGGCGACGGCGGCAGAGGAATAGTTCCCCAGCGTACAGGGGTTGGTCGGACCGAGTATCTCGGGGGTGCCGTCCCGGGCGGGCGATGTCCATGATTGGATTACTCCATGACAGCCCGAAAGATCGGCGTGACGGAGCTTGTACTCCGAGACGCGCATCAGAGTTTGATGGCGACCCGCATGGCCATGGAGGACATGGTCGGCGCCTGCGAAGACATCGACCAGGCTGGTTACTGGTCAGTCGAATGCTGGGGTGGCGCGACGTTTGACGCGTGCATCCGATTCCTGAACGAGGACCCCTGGAAGCGCCTGCGCACGTTCCGCGAGTTGATGCCCAACTCCCGGCTGCAGATGCTGCTGCGCGGCCAGAACCTCCTCGGTTACCGCCACTACGAGGACATGGTCGTCGAGAAGTTCGTGGAGAAGTCCGCCGAGAACGGCATGGACGTCTTCCGGGTCTTCGACGCCCTCAACGACCCCCGCAACATGGCCCACGCCATGGCCGCGGTCAAGAAGGTGGGCAAGCACGCCCAGGGCACCATCTGCTACACAATCTCCCCGGTCCACACCGTCGAGGGCTACATCAAGCTCGCCGGCCAGCTGCTGGACATGGGCGCCGAGTCCATCGCCCTGAAGGACATGGCCGCCCTGCTGCAGCCGCAGCCCGCCTACGACATCATCCGCGGCATCAAGGAAACCTACGGCGACGTGCAGATCAACGTGCACTGCCACGCCACCACCGGCGTCACCCTCGTGTCGCTGATGAAGGCCATCGAGGCCGGCGCGGACGTTGTGGATGCGGCCATCTCGTCGATGTCGCTCGGCCCCGGCCACAACCCCACCGAGTCGCTCGTCGCGATGCTCGATGGCACCGAATACACCACGGACCTGGACATGGAGCGCCTCCTCAAGATCCGCGACCACTTCGCGGGCGTGCGCCCCAAGTACAAGGAATTCGAGTCGGCCACCCTGGTGGACACCGACATCTTCCTGTCCCAGATTCCCGGCGGCATGCTCTCCAACATGGAGTCGCAGCTGCGGGCCCAGGGCGCGGGAGACCGCATCCGCGAGGTCATGGAGGAGGTCCCGCGGGTCAAGGCAGACGCCGGCCACCCGCCGCTGGTCACCCCGTCGTCGCAGATCGTGGGCAGCCAGGCTGTGTTCAACGTCCTCATGGGCCGCTACAAGGTGATGACTGGCGAGTTCGCGGACCTCATGCTCGGCTACTACGGCGAGTGCCTCGGCGACCGCAACCCTGAGGTCATCGAGCTGGCCCAGAAGCAGACCAAGAAGGACATCATCACCGGGCGACCCGCTGATTACCTCAAGCCCGAGTGGGACAGCCTGCACACGCAGGCCGAGGCGCTTGAGGGCTTCGACGGCTCCGAGGAGGATGTGCTCACCAACGCCATGTTCCCGGGGGTTGCGCCTGCGTTCTTCAAGACTCGCGCTGAGGGGCCCAAGAGTGTGGCGAAGACGCCTGAGCAGTTGAACACCGAGAAGGCCGCTGCCAGCCACCAGGGCATCACCGGTCCCATCAAGTACAAGGTGACGCTCGCCGGTCGCGAGCACCACGTCGCCGTCGAGCCAGTCTGAGGAGCAAGCAGATGCCCAAGGAATACACCATGGCTGAGCGCCTCGATCAGCTCACCGAGAAGCGCGCCCACGTCCACGCCGGTGGCGGCGAGGACAAGCTGCAGAAGCACCGCGACAAGGGGAAGATGACGGCGCGCGAGCGCATCGACTCCCTCGTCGACGACGGCTCCTTCCAGGAGACCGGCGCCTTCCGCCGCAACCGCACCACCACCTTCGGGATGGACAAGGCCGACATGCCGGCCGACGGCGTGGTCACCGGCGCCGGCTACGTGCTGGGGCGCCCGGTCCACCTGGCCAGCCAGGACTTCACCGTCATGGGCGGCTCCGCCGGCGAGGCGCACTCCATCAAGGTCACTGAGACCCTGAAGGCGTCGCTGACCACCGGAACGCCGTTCATCTTCATCAACGACTCGGGCGGCGCCCGCGTCCAGGAGGGCATCGACTCGCTCTCCGGCTACGGCAAGGTGTTCTACGCCAACGTCCTGCTCTCCGGCGCGGTGCCCCAGATTTCGATCATCGCCGGCCCGTGCGCCGGTGGCGCGGCCTACTCGCCCGCGTTGACGGACTTCATCATCCAGACGCGCAAGGCCCACATGTTCATCACGGGCCCCGGCGTGATCAAGCAGGTCACCGGTGAGGACGTCTCGCAGGACGAACTCGGCGGCGCGGATGCGCACATGGCACGCTCCGGCGTGGTGCACTTCGTGGCCGACGACGACGAGCAGGCCATCCTGATCGCCAAGAAGCTGCTCAGCTTCCTCCCGCAGAACAACACCGAGGATGCCCCCATCGTCGATCCCGACGACGTGGTGGAGCCCAACGAGAAGCTCCGGAACATCCTGCCCGTGCAGTCCAACAAGGGCTACGACGTGCGCGAGGTCATCGCCGAGATCGTGGACCACGCGGACTTCCTCGAGGTTCAGGCCGGCTGGGCGAAGAACATCGTGGTGGGCTTCGGCCGGATCGTGGGCCGCACCATCGGCATCATCGCGAACCAGCCGAGCGTCATGTCCGGCGTGCTGGACATCGACTCCTCGGACAAGGCCAGCAAGTTCGTCCGCTTCTGCAACGCGTTCAACATCCCCGTGGTGAACCTCGTCGACGTCCCCGGCTTCCTGCCCGGCGTCGCCCAGGAGCACAACGGCATCATCCGCCACGGCGCGAAGATGCTCTACGCCTACTCCGCGGCCACCGTCCCGAAGATCACCGTCGTGATGCGCAAGGCCTACGGCGGCGCATACCTGGCGATGTGTTCGAAGGACCTCGGCGCGGACAAGGTGTTCGCATGGCCGACGGCGGAGATCGCCGTGATGGGCGCTGCCGGCGCGGCCAACGTCGTGTTCCGTCGCGAGATCGACGCGGCCGAGGACAAGGAGGCGCGTCGCGCCGAGCTGGTCGAGGAGTACCGCGAGACGTTCTCCACCCCCTACATGGCGGCGAGCCGTGGCCTGGTGGACGACATCATCGATCCCGCCGACACCCGTCGCGAGATCGCCATGGCCCTCGAGCTGCTCGTCGGTAAGCGCGAAGTGCGCCCCGCCAAGAAGCACGGCCTCGGCCCGGCCTGATCGGGGATAGCGATGGAAGACACCACACTGCAGGAGTTGCGCGACGCTGTCGCGGCTCTCACGGACAAGGTTGCCGTACTCGAGGCACGGGTTGAGTCCCTCGAGGACTGCCGCCAAATCCCCGAGGCGGACATCATCGCCATCGGCGCCGCGGTGGCCGCGTACTTCGGCCACAAGGCCAAGGTGCGCGCCATCCGTTACGGGTCGCAGACCAGGTGGGCCGCGGCCAGCCGCGCCCGCGTCCATGACCGGTCCGTCCCCCACGTCCGCTGACACAGCCACAGGAGAACCAATGAAACTCAAGGTCACCGTCAACGAGACGGAATACGAGATCGATGTCGAGGTCGAGGAAGAGGAGCGCCAGGGGATGGGGCCGGTCATCATCGGCGTCAACGCCGGTGCCAACCCCATTCCGACGAAGGCCTCCGTGTCCGCCGTCAGCTCCAACGCCGTCGTGGCGCCCCTGGCGGGGTCGGTCGCGCGGGTGCTGGTCACCGTCGGCGAGGAGATCGAGGCCGGGCAGGTCCTGCTGCTTCTCGAGGCCATGAAGATGGAGACGGAGATCACCGCCCCCGCGGCGGGCGTCGTCTCTGCCATCCTCGTCGCCCCCGGCGACGCGGTCCAGGGTGGTCAGGCGCTCATCGAGCTCTGACAACCGCTTCAACTCACGACGGGCCCCGGGTGCGCGAGCACTCCGGGGCCCGTCGCTGTTCCCTGGCGCGCCTCTCAGGTGCACGACACGCCGTCTGAATGTGGGTGCGTGTGCACCAGCGACGGTGGGGTGCGGGTCCGACGGCGAGTCGTGCACGGCCGGTAAGGAGGGTGCCTGCGGGGGGTGTGGTGCTGCGGTCGGGTGCATCCGTGTGCACGACACGCCGTCTGAATGTGGGTGCGTGTGCACCAGCGACGACGGGGTGGCACTCGGCCGGCGTTTCGTGCGCACCTGACTCCCGGCGGGAGGAGCGGTGCTGGGGGAGTGGTGATCCGGCGTTGATGGCGCTCCGGTTGAGCGTGCACGAAACGCCGTCGGAAGCAGGGTGCGTGTGCACCAGCGACGACGCGGTGACGCTCGACCGGCGTTTCGTGCACACCCAGGGGACGGCTTGTGGGCACGACACGCCGTCGGAATGTGGGTGCGTGTGCACCAGCGACGGTGGGGTGCGGGTCCGACGGCGAGTCGTGCACACCCACGGTCACGGGGCGCCGCATTGAGGCGTAGGGTTCGCATCACGGGGATGCGTCGCGGGGGACCTTAAGGCGGCCGGCACGACGGCGTGCGTGGGCCAGATCGACCGTCGGAGCGCTCCGTCACCAGCGCTGTCGGCTGCATACAGGGCGTCCAGAGGGATGAGCGGCAGCGCGGGGCACCCTTCGGTAAGGGACGGCTGGAAGATCTGCGGGTACCCGGTCACGAAGATGGTGGCCTTCGGTGCTTGGGTTTTGAGCGCCGTGATCAGCAAGCCGAGGTCGGCGCCCATGTCCCCCAGCTTGTCCGCAGCCGCGAGGATCGCACCCTGGCAGCGGGAAGGAGCCTCAGCGCAGGCTTGCGCGACCGTCATGAAGCCGACGTCGTTACCGCCCACGGTCAGCGTGATTTGGTTCGCCGACTCCGGCACCTTCGGGACCTGCTTCATGAGCACTTCGTCGATCGTGGCCCCAGAGGAGGCGAGGAACGCCGCCCGGTTCCACTGCCCGGCAAGCGGGACGCGGACGCCATCGAAGGCGCCGGGTTCGTCACCGGCTAACGACACCCGCTGGCCCCGTCGCTCCGGACTTCTTCCGGGCGACGGGGCCTTCGTCTGCCGTCGGTCTGGCACGCTGGAGGCATGACCGAGTTCACCTTCGCCACCGCCACGTCGATCCGGTTCGGGGCGGGGGTGGCGGCCGAACTCCCTCAGCACAGCCGACGGCTCGGAGAGCGTCCCTTCGTCATCACCGGCCGCAACACCCACCGACACGCCGAGGTCCTCCGCGACATTTCTGACGTCGGCTCCTTCGCGCTCACCGGTGAGCCCAGCTTCGACGACGCCCGCGCCGCGGTCGCCGCCGCACGTGCCGCCAAGGCGGACCACATCATCGGCATCGGCGGGGGAGCGGTACTGGATCTGGCGAAGGCCGTCGCGGCCCTGGCGGCCGGCGACACCGACCCGATGGACCACGCCGAGGTGATCGGTGGCGGCCAGCCGCTCCCGCACCTGTCTCTTCCGTTCATCGCTCTGCCCACCACGTCGGGCACCGGCTCCGAGGTGACGGCCAACGCCGTCCTCACCTCCGTCGAGCACCGGGTGAAGGTGTCGCTGCGGGGACCGTCGATGCTGGCGACGGTGGCCATCGTCGACCCCGCCCTCACGCTCACCTGCCCCCCGCTGGTGACGGCGCAGTCCGGCATGGACGCCCTGACCCAATGCCTGGAGCCGCTCACGTCCCGGTTCGCCAACCCGATGGTCGACGCGCTGGCGACCGCGGGTCTGCGGGCCGCAGCGCGAGGCCTGGCCCGCGCCGTCGCGGAGAGCGAGGACCTGGAGGCGCGCACCGACATGGCCTTCTGCTCCCTCATGGGCGGCCTCTCGCTGGCCAACGCGAAGCTGGGAGCCGTCCACGGCTTCGCCGGTCCGCTGGGCGGCACCACCGGCGCGCCCCACGGCGCCATCTGCGCGGCCCTCCTCCGGGTCACCACCCGCACCAACATCCGCGCCATGGCGGAGCGCGAGCCGGACAACCCGGCGTTGGCGAAGTACGCGGTCGCGGCCGAAGCGCTCACCGGTGAGCGGTTCGACGGAGCGCCCACAGCCCTCGTCGGCGAGCGGCTCGATGCCTGGCTCATCGCTTTGGAGGATCAGTTGCGCCTCCCCGGGCTGGCCGAGCTTGGCCTCGCCGAGGGGGATCACGACGCCGTGGTCGAGGCGGCCATGAAGGGCAGCTCCATGAAGGGCAATCCGATCACCCTGACCCGCGACGAGCTGGCACAGATCCTGCGCGAAGCCGCCTGATCCGCCACCTCCGGCGTGCCCGGTACGCTGAGCGGCAGACCGGCGCCAGTCACACCGGCCCGCGAACGCAAGGAGGATGGGTGACCCACCACGAGGATCAGAGGGAAGGTGGCGCCTCGGCGCCCCAGAACAGCACAGCGGACCAGAAGGGACACGACGCGCCGCACCCGGACCTGACGGCCGATTCCGTCCCGGACCCGCGGCCTGGACATCCGAGTGACGCGCTGCTCACACCTGATCCGGCGGAGCCCGTGGACCGCGCTGACGTGATCGGCCAGGGCGGACGCTGGCTCGCCCTGTGGGCGGGCCGGTTCCTCCTCATCGCGCTCGCGCTCGCCGCGTTCGGCTGGGTCTTCGCCCAGTTCTGGGACGGTGTGCTCCCGCTGGTGCTCGCGCTCCTGCTCACCTCGGTGCTGTGGCCGGCCACCGCGGCGCTCAAGCGCGTCGGGGTGCCCTATGCGCTCGGGGCGGCGATCTCGCTGCTCGGAGGCGTGGGGATCATCGCCGGGCTGATCGCCAGCATCGCGCCGAGCGTGGCCAAGCAGTGGCCCGAGTTGTCCTCGCAGGCGGTGCAGGGCGTCCGGCGCCTTCAGGAGTGGGCGGCGGGGCCGCCGCTCAACCTGCGGGACGAGCAGCTCGACACCTGGATCACGCAGGGGCTGGACTACCTGCAGTCCCGAGCCGGTGAGATCTTCTCTCAGGCGCTCAGCATCGGCGGCAGCGTCGGCAACGTCGTCATCACGCTCCTGCTGATGATGGTGCTGACCTTCTTCTTCCTCAAGGACGGCGCGAGCTTCCTGGGCTGGACCCGGAGGGTGGTGGGTCGGCGAGCAGGATTCCATGCCACCGAGCTCCTGACCAGGCTCTGGGGCACCGTCTCCGGTTACATCCGCACTCAGGCCATCGTCAGCTTCGTTGACGCTCTTTTCATCGGGCTCGGCCTGGCACTGCTCGGCGTCCCCCTTGCCTTCCCGCTGGCCGTGATCACCTTCATCGCGGGCTTCATCCCCATGGTGGGAGCAGTGACCGCCGGCGCCTTCGCAGTCCTGGTGGCGCTCGTCTCCAACGGGTTCACCACCGCCGCCCTGGTGTTGGGCCTGATCCTCCTAGTGCAGCAGCTGGAGGGCAACATCCTGCAGCCACTGTTGCAGTCCAAGGTGATGAAGCTTCACCCCGTGGTCGTGCTGCTCGCTGTGGTGCTCGGCAGCGTCTGGTTCGGCATCATCGGCGCCTTCCTGGCCGTTCCCGTGGCTGCAGCCATCGCCGTCGTCCTGCGCTACCTCGGAGACCTGATCGACATCAGGACGGGGGAGCGGTCAGCTGACGAGGTCGAGTGGGCCACGGCCGACGGTCGGGTGGTGGCGAGCGAGTCCGAGCGCTCCGCCCAGTTCTTCAGCGCCTTGGTGCGGCTGCGCCGCACGAGGCGCCCGGAGGTCGAGGTAGCCGATGAAGGCGTCCTAGCGGAGGATGAGCACGGTGATGAGAGCCACCGGTCCTGGCTCGATCGGATGCGTCGCCGCAGTCACTGACCTTCGCGGTACACCTTGTGCTGGGCGGCCTGCGCCCGCGGGCGGATGGTCAGCCTGTCGATGTTCACATGCGACGGGCGGGTGGCCATCCAGGTGATCGCGTCCGCCACGTCCTCGGCGCTGAGCGGCTCCGCGACACCCCGATACACGGCCGCGGCGCGGTCCTCGTCGCCCCCGAAGCGGGTGACGGAGAATCCCTCCGTGCGCACCATGCCGGGGCAGATCTCGGTGATGCGGACCGGGACGTCGAAGAGCTCAAGCCGCATGGATTCGACGACGGCGCGCTCCCCGGCCTTCGCTGCGCAATAGCCCGCGCCGCCCTCGTAGCCGGAATCGGCGGCAGTGGAGGTCACGAACACGAACACACCCTGGGCCGCGATCAGCGCGGGGAGCAGCGCCTTGGTGACGCGGGTGGTGCCGATCAGGTTGGTCTGCAGCATGGCCGTCCACGCGTCCAGGTCCGCGTCGCTCACCGGCTCCAGCCCGAGCGCGCCGCCGGCGTTGTTGACCAGCACATCGAGGGCTCCGCCCGCCGCCTCGGCGAGGCGGGCCACGTCGTCGTCACTGGTGATGTCGCACTCGACGGCGACCCCGCCGATCTCGGCGGCCAGCGCCTCGATCCGGTCTGACCGGCGGGCCGCGCAGATCACGCGAAACCCCTCCCGCGCCAGGAGGCGCGCAGTCGCTGCCCCGATCCCAGAACTTGCCCCTGTCACCACAGCTGTCTTCATGGGGGCCACTCTAGGACGACGATGAGATCCGCGTGAAGGTGATAGTCACGACCCTTCGAGACGGGCCACGCCGCTTCGCGGGCGGCCCTCCTCAGGGAGCGGTTCGGCGGCCCCGGCACACACCGCGCCTGATCCATCAGGGATGGTTTCCAGGAGTGCTCGTCTGGCGGCTCGCCCTTACTCAACCTGGCTTGTGGAGGCGCATGAGGGTGCTGGGTGACTGGGCGGCTCGGCGCAGTGATGCCCAACCCGACGATCACATGACTGGCGTCCCGCCTCAGCAGGGCCGCACCAGGGCCGCCCCGTCGGCCATCGCCCGGACCCGACCACGCCACGGTGAGACCAGTGCAGGAGTTGTGAAGAGATGCCCGGGCGGCCCTCAAGCCACCCGGGCATCTCCGAACTTGGGAGAGGCACCAAGGCCAACCGCAACGGGCCGCCCGGTCATCGCCTCACAAGTCCTGCACCTACGCCAGGCGCGATGCCGGGTCTACTTCTTTCCTTGGTTCTTCACTGCCTCGATGGAGGCGGCAGCCGCCTCGGGGTCCAGGTAGCGACCACCCGGGGTGACCGGCTTGTAGTCCTCGTCCAGCTCGTAGTAGAGCGGGATGCCGGTGGGGATGTTCAGTCCGGCGATGTCCTCGTCCGAGATGCCGTCCAGGTGCTTGACCAGCGCGCGCAGGGAGTTACCGTGGGCCGTCACCAGCACGGTCTTGCCCTCGGCCAGGTCCGGCACGATGTGCGCTTCCCAGTAGGGCAGCATGCGCGCCACGACGTCCTTGAGGCATTCGGTCCGCGGGCGGTCCGCCTCGGGGATGTCCGCGTACCGGGGATCGTGGTGCTGCGAGAACTCGTCGTCGACGTCGATGAGCGGCGGCGGCGTGTCGTAGCTGCGGCGCCAGAGCATGAACTGCTCCTCGCCGTACTGCTCCAGCGTCTGGGCCTTGTTCTTTCCCTGCAGCGCACCGTAGTGGCGCTCGTTGAGGCGCCAGCTGCGCTTCACGGGGATCCAGTGACGGTCGCAGCCGTCCAGCGCCAGGTAGGCGGTGTGGATGGCGCGGCGCAGCAGCGAGGTGTGCAGGATATCTGGGAGGAGGTCCTCCGCCTGGAGCAGTCCGGCGGCGGCCTTGGCCTCCCCGATGCCCTTCTCGTTGATGTCCACGTCCACCCAGCCGGTGAACAGGTTCTTGGCGTTCCACTCGCTCTCGCCGTGGCGGAGCAAAATCAACTTCGCGGTCATGCGCGCAACACTACAGGCGGGGCCGCCGCCGTCAGGCGTTGGGCCAGTCCTCGCCCTCGGGCACATCGCCGGTGATGATGTAGATCACTCGCCGGCCCACCGCGACAGCGTGGTCTGCGAAGCGCTCGTAGTAGCGGCCCAGCAGCGCGACGTCGACGGCGCCCTCGATGGAGATGTCCGTCCCTTCGGCCAGCATCATCGAGAACTGTTCGCGGCGCAGGACGTCCATCCGCTCGTCGATCTCCACCAGACGGTGGGCGCCCTTGGCGTCGCGATCCTGCAGCGACTGCCTGGCGAGGGTGACGATCTCGATGGCGATGTCAGCCATCTCGCGGAAGCTCGCATCGAACTGCTCCGGGACGGCGCTGACCGGGTAGCGCAGGCGCGCGATCTTGGCCACGTGGGCGGCGAGGTCGCCCATGCGGGCGAGCTCGAACACGACGCGGATGGCCGAGACGATGGTGCGGAGCTCGCCGGCGACGGGGGCCTGCAGCGCCAGCAGGGAGAGGCACTTGTACTCCATCTCCTCGTGCATCTTGTCCAGCTGCACGTCGTTGCTGATGACGGACTCGGCCTTGGTCAGGTCTGCCGTCAGCAGCGACTCGGAGCCTTCGCGGATCGCCACTTCGACGAGTCCGGCCATGTTGACGAGGCTGTCGAGGATCGAATCGAGCTCCTCGTGGTAGCTGGTGCGCATGTGCAGTGCTCCTTGTGTGTCAAAGCCAACGGCCAGTCTAGCCGGGGGAGGGCCATCCCGAACGATAGGCACCCCGGGTAGCGGGGCATTTCCTCTGGGTGAATCGCGGGTGAACGGACGGTGAAGACTCGGCGCCGCCGTCGCTGCTCAGAGGGCTTTCGGGCCCGGGCCCCTGGCGGTCGAGCCATATGATGGCGGCATGCACCCAGCCCTCGCCGGACTCATCGGGGCGGGGGTAGCCCTGCTCGGTGTCCTGTTCGCGTACCTGCTCGTCCAGGGCAAGCAGAGCTGGCGCCAGCTGGAGGCCCAACGCATGGCGGACAAGGCGTCACGGGAACTGCACGACGTGCTGGACACCATCGCCTCCGGCGCCGTCCTCGTTGGCCCTCACGACGAGATCCTCATGGTCAACGAGCCCGGCGTGGCGCTCAACCTCGCCCGGGGCAGCAGGGTCGGCTTCCCCGAGCTGCTCGAGCGCGTCCGGGAGGTGCGCTCGTCCCAGGCGCCCTACCGCGGGCCGGTGGTCCGGGAGCTCCACCCCGGCTCCGAGAGGCTGGAGCTCGCCACCCGGATCGCCCCCATGGTGGACGAGAACGTGCTCGTCATCGCGGAGGACGAGTCAGCCCAGAAGCGGGTGGAGGCGGTGCGGCGCGACTTCGTCGCCAACATCTCCCACGAATTGAAGACCCCCATCGGCGCCATCTCGGTGCTGGCGGAGGCCGTCGAGGCGGCCAAGGACGACCCCGAGGCGGTCCAGCGCTTCGTACACCGGATGCAGCTGGAGACGGCCCGGCTCGCCGAGCTGGTCAATCAGATCATCGATCTGTCCAGGCTGCAGTCCACGGACCCCCTGCTCAGCCGGGAGGTGGTGGACGTGGCCGAGGTGGTGGGTGAGGCGATCGCCCGCTCGCAGGAGCGCGCCACGCAGCGGGACGTCTCCCTCATCCTGGCCCGCACCACGCACGCGAAGGTGATGGGAGACAGGTGGCAGCTCGCCGATGCCGTCACCAACCTCGTGCAGAACGCCATCAACTACTCCGACGAGAAGGCCCGCGTCACGCTCAGCATCCTGCCCGTCACCGCAGACGGGGACCAGTTCGTGGAGATCAAGGTCTCGGACAACGGCATCGGCATCAGGCCCGAGGAGCAGGAACGCGTCTTCGAGCGCTTCTACCGGGTTGACTACGGCCGGTCGCGGCAGAGCGGCGGCACGGGCCTCGGCCTGTCCATCGTGCGCCACATCGCCAACGCCCACGGCGGCACCGTGAGGGTGTGGTCCAGGCCCGGGCAGGGCTCCACGTTCACGCTGCGGCTACCCGCCTACCTGGGGCCAGATCCCGCAGACACAGACCACGACACCGACGAGGAGGCCTAGATGACCCGCATCCTGATCATCGAGGACGAGGATTCCTACCGAGACGCCACCAGCTTCATGCTCCGCAAGGAGGGCTACGACGTGGTGACAGCCGCCGATGGCGCCGAAGGGCTGGCGGAGTACGACAGGAACGGCGCGGATCTGGTGCTGCTGGATCTGATGATGCCGGGCATCCCCGGCGTGGAGGTGTGCCGCCAGCTGCGGGCGAGGGGCAACGTCGCGATCGTCATGGTGACCGCCCGCGATTCAGAGGTGGACAAGGTGGTGGGCCTTGAGCTCGGCGCCGACGACTATGTCACCAAGCCGTTCAGCCACCGCGAGCTCGTCGCCCGGATCCGGGCCGTGCTGCGGAGAGGGCAGGACCAGGTGCTGCTCCCCGAGGTGGTGGAGGTCAGCGGCGTGCGGATCGACGTGGAGCGCCACCAGGTCAACGTCGACGGCGTGGACGTCCGCTTCGCGCTGCGCGAGTTCGAGCTGCTGGAGCTCCTGCTGCGCAACGCCGGCCGGGTGATGACCCGGGGCCAGCTGATCGACCGCATCTGGGGCAGCGACTACGTGGGCGACACCAAGACCCTCGACGTGCACATCAAGCGGTTGCGCTCCAAGATCGAACGCGATCCGTCCAACCCGGTGCGGCTGGTGACGGTGCGGGGCCTCGGCTACAAGTACGACGGCTGACGCTCAGGCGCCGGCCTGCTCCCACGCCTCGACGAAGTCCGGGTG
This sequence comes from Tessaracoccus sp. MC1679, assembly GCF_014164775.1. Classification (GTDB taxonomy): domain Bacteria; phylum Actinomycetota; class Actinomycetes; order Propionibacteriales; family Propionibacteriaceae; genus Arachnia. Next base: position 188,738 of record NZ_JACJGB010000001.1, on the reverse strand, counting down.
CTCCGCGGACACGACGGGGACGCTCAGGGTGACGCTCTGCCCGCCGTCGAACTGCACCGCGACCCGTGCGAGGCGCCCCACCAGCAGCTCGGAGGTGTTGAACGTGGTGTCCGCGCCGTCGAGGATGATGGTCTTGCCCTTGGGGATGTCCGCCGTGAAAGGCACGGCGTTGAGCTCACCGAACGAGCCATCCTCCAGCTCGGCGGCGTATCCGAGGCCGGCGACGCTGGCTGCCTCGTCGCGCGAAGCGATCCCGCCCAGGATCATTCCCGTGCCGTCGCCGTCGGTGACCACCATGAAGTTGCGCAACTTGAGCCCGCCCTCATCCACCTGGACCCCGGCCGCCGGCGGTGCGGCGTACTCCCATTGGCCCGCGGTGCACCCGCTCACCGAGACGGCGAGCGCGACGGTGGCGACGAGGGCCGCGGTGCGGCGCAGGGTCTTGCTCATGTGTCCTCCGGCTGTGGGGCGTGGCTAGGCACATCCTAACCGGATCCGGGCTGCGTGTACCACGAAGCATCCAGCGCGGGGCCCCGGGGTGGGGTAAGAATCGCCGTCTGGGTGGGTGGCGGCGGCCCTGCTAGAATTGAGTTCTGGGAAAGGGGTCATTGAATGACTTTTTCGATCGGTGAAACGGTGGTCTACCCAAATCATGGGACTGCTGTCATTGAAGACATCGAGAACAAGACCATCAAAGGCGAGGACAAGTTGTACTTGGTCCTCCGCGTCATCGGACAAAACGACCTGGTGATCAGCGTGCCGGCGTGCAACCTGGATCTGGTTGGTGTGCGGGACGTGGTCGACGCTGATGGTTTGGAAAAGGTGTTCGCGGTGCTTCGCGCCGAGCACACCGAGGAGCCGTCCAACTGGTCCCGCCGCTTCAAGGCCAACATGGAGAAGCTGCACTCCGGCAACGTGATCAAGGTCTCCGAGGTTGTCCGGGATCTGTGGCGTCGAGACCGCGACAAGGGTCTCTCCGCCGGCGAGAAGCGGATGCTGGCGAAGGCCCGCTCCATCCTGATCGCCGAGCTCGCGCTCGCCGAGCAGGTCAACGAGGACAGGGCCGAGGTCATGCTCGATGAGGTCCTCGCCTCCTGAATCCAGAAGTGTCACATCTTGATACGCCGGTCGTCGCCGTTGTGGTGGCGGCCGGTTCTGGTTCCCGGCTGGGCGCAGCCCAGCCGAAGGCCCTCGTAGAGCTGGAGGGCGTCACCCTGGTCCGCCGTTCCGTGGACGCCCTGGCAGCAGGGGGAGTCGAGCAGGTCGTCGTCACCGTCCCCCACGGCCTCGAACCGGAGTTCCGTACCGCGCTGGACGGGGCCGCCGTGCCCACCACCTGCGTCGAGGGGGGCTCAACCCGGCAGGACTCCGTACGGATCGGGCTGGCCGCCATCACCGCGCCGGACCGGGCCGTCGTCCTCGTCCACGACGCGGCCCGCGCCCTCATCCCGCCCACCGTCGTGCGGGCCGTGGCGTCGGCCGTGGCCGGCGGCGCGGAGGTGGCCATCCCCGTGCTGCCTGTGGTGGACTCCATCCGCCGGATCGACGGGGCCTCGTCGCAGGTGGTGGACCGGGCCCCGCTGCGAGCGGTGCAGACACCCCAGGGGGCGCGGTTCGGCGCGCTGCGGCGGGCCCACGACCTCCTGCTGGCCGAGGCGCTCGAGGTCACCGACGACGCCGCCGCCTGCGAACACGCCGGCCTCAGCGTCACGCTCGTCGACGGGCACCGGGACGCGTTGAAGATCACCGAACCCGTGGACCTGGTGCTGGCCCGAGCCATCCTGGCCGCTCGGGATCACTCACACTAAGGGGCAGCAACGATGAATCGAGTGGGGATCGGCACGGACGTGCACCGGCTGGAGCCGGGGGTGCCCCTCTGGGTGGCCGGCGTGCACTTCCCCGACGAAGCCTCCGGCCTGGCCGGTCACTCCGACGGCGACGTCGCCGCCCACGCGGCGTGCGACGCGCTGCTCAGCGCCGCCGGGATGGGCGACCTCGGAAGCAACTACGGCACCGCCGAGCCGGAGTGGGCGGGCGCCAGCGGCGTAGCCTTCCTCACCGAGACCGCCCGGCGCGTCCGCGCGGCCGGCTACGCCATCGGAAACGTGGCCGTCCAGGTGATCGGCAACCGGCCCAAGCTCGCACCGCGCCGTGCGGAGGCGGAGCGCGTGCTCAGCGCCGCCGTCGGAGCCCCGGTGACCGTCAGCGCCACCACCACCGACGGGCTCGGCCTCACCGGCCGGGGCGAGGGTGTCGCGGCCATCGCGGTGGCCACGGTCGTCGCGGAGGACTGACGTCGCGGGTGCGCTAGGTTGCTGCTACCTGAAGAGGAAGGGCTGCGATGAGCCGTCGTGCGCGTTGCTGGATGCTGATCGCCGCCGTCGCGACGATGCTGTGGTGGCCCTCAGCCGCCCTCGCGCAGGACGGTGAGGCGGCCGCCGAGGTCGCGGGCGTGGTTGCTGCCGACGGGACTCTGCGCGTCACGCAGACCCTCACCTTCGACGCGCCCCTCGACGAGCTCACCCAGGTGCTGGCGCTCACCCGAAGCATCGACTCCTCCCACTTCCACCGGTACCGCATCAGCAACATCTCGGCCACTGTCGCGGGCGAGGCGGTGGACCTCGCCACCACCACCACCGCCACCCAGGTGGAGATCCGGATGGCCGTCGACGGTGCCGGCCCTCTCATCCTCGCCTACGACGTCCACGGCGCCACCCGCACCGAGCAGGGCCAGGACGGCGCCCTCACGATGCTCCAATGGCCCCTGATTCAGGGCCTTCCGGTGGCGCTCAGCCAGGTGGCAGGAGTGGTCGAGGGGCCGGCGCTCCCGGACATGATCGGCTGCGAGGCCGGCCCCCGCGGCAGCGTCGGCCGGTGCGCGGCGCTCGGCGGCGGCACGTTCGCCCAGCCGGATGCGGCGTTCCAGGACGGTCCCCGAGACGCGGGCGACGAGGTGGTGCTCAGCGTCGCCTACCCCGCGGATGAGGTGGCAGCTACGGCGGACCTCCAGGAGCGGTGGAGCCTGGATCGCGCGTTCACCGTCTCCTGGCCGACGGTGCTCGCGGCCCTCGGCGCCGCCCTTCTCGGGGGCGCGCTGCTGCTCCTGCTGCATCGCCGCGCCGGCCGCGACCTCGCCCCTTCCGCGGCCCACGCCATCGGATCGTTCGCGCCGGTCGGGCCCGGCGAGTCAGTGTTCCGGGTGGCGGAGGGCGTGCGCCCCGGGCACGTGGGCACGGTCGCCGACGAGCGGGTGGACCCGATCGACGTCACGGCCACCCTCGTTGACCTCGCCGTCCGCGGGCACTTGCTCATCACGGAGCTGCCGCGGCCCAGCCACGGGCTGCTGGACTGGGCGATCGAGCGCACCGAGGCCCCCGTCGACGAGCTGGCCCGGTTCGAGCAGGAGCTGCTCGACGCCGTCGCGCCCGAAGGCGAGCAGACCCTGGTGTCGCGGCTGAGCGGACGCCTCGCCGATCGGATCGTCGGCATCCAGGACGCACTGTACGACGACGTGGTGGCACGGGGCTGGTTCGAGCAGAGGCCGGACTCCACCCGGTCGTCGTGGCGCACCCGCGGGTACGTCGTGCTCGGGCTGGCCTTCCTGGCCGCCGTGGTGCTGGTGGCGTTCACGACCCTCGGCCTGATGGCGCTGGTGCTGGTGTCGGTGGGGGCCGCGGTGGTGTGGGTGGCGGACCGGATGCCGCGCCGCACCGCTGCGGGCACCGCCCTCCTCGACGGTCTCGGGGCCCTGTCCGCGCTGTTGGCCACGCACACCACCGCCGAGATGCCGCGCGGCCGCGAGCTCCAGGAGATCTCGCGGCTGCTCGGCTACACCGTCGTGCTGGGCGGCAAGGAGCGCTGGCTCGAGGCCATGGTGGCCGCCGACGACGACGACACCGTCCCGGATCCTGCCGTGCTCAGCTGGTACCACGCGCCCGGCACCTGGCACCTCCAGGACCTCCCCGCATCCATGACGCAGTTCATCCACACGGTGCAGGGCGCGTTGTACTCACGCTGAGGCGTGCGCCTCAGAGCTCGAAGCCCGGGTACAGCGGCCGCATCGACAGCAGGCGCTCGGCCTCGGCCAACGACGTACTGCGGGCGTCGTCGGTGAGGACGTACTTCGCCTTGCTCGGGTCGCCCGCGGCGGTGGTGGTCGGCGTGGTGGACTTCAGGACGCCGGAGATCATGTCCGCCACCGCATCCATGTCCGAGGCGGTGAAGCCGCGCGACGTCAGCGCGGGGGTGCCGAGCCGGACGCCGGTGGTGTACCAGGCGCCGTTGGGATCGTTGGGCACCGCGTTGCGGTTGGTGACGATGCCGCTCTCCAGCAGCGCGGACTCCGCCTGGCGGCCGGTCAGCCCGAAGGAGCGCACGTCCATCAGCACGATGTGGTTGTCCGTGCCTCCCGTGACCAGGGTCACGCCGCGCCGGAGCAGGCCCTCGGCCAGCGCCTTGGCGTTGTCGGCGACGTTCTGCGCATAGGTCTGGAACTCCGCGGTGCGGGCCTCGGCCAGCGCCACCGCCTTCGCAGCCATGACGTGGGACAGCGGGCCGCCGAGGACGAGCGGGCAGCCGCGGTCCACCGACGGGGCGAACTCCTTGGTGGCCAGCACCATACCGCCGCGCGGGCCGCGCAGGGACTTGTGCGTAGTGGTGGTCACCACATGCGCGTGCGGCACCGGATCCTCGTCGCCGGTGAACACCTTGCCGGCCACCAGACCCGCGAAGTGGGCCATGTCCACCATCAGCACGGCACCCACCTCGTCGGCGATCTCGCGCATTGTGGCGAAGTTCACGCGCCGCGGGTAGGCGGAGTAGCCGGCCACCAGGATCAGGGGCTTGAACTCGCGGGCCTGGGCGGCGAGGGCGTCGTAGTCCAGCAGCTGCGTCTCGGGATCCGTCCCGTAGGAGCGCTGGTGGAACATCTTGCCCGACACGTTGGGGCGGAAGCCGTGCGTGAGGTGGCCGCCGGCGTCGAGCGACATGCCGAGCAGTCGCTGGTCGCCGAAGCGGCGCCGCAGCGTCTCCCAGTCCGCCTCGGACAGGTCGGCCACGCCCTTGGCGCCGAACTCGGCCAGGCCCGGGGCCTCGACCTTGTTGGCCAGGATGGCCCAGTAGGCCACCAGGTTCGCGTCGATGCCCGAGTGCGGCTGCACGTAGGCGTATTCGGCGCCGAACAGCTCGCGGGCGTGCTCGGCCGCAACGGCCTCAACCGTGTCCACGTTCTGGCAGCCGGCGTAGAAGCGGTGCCCGACGGTGCCCTCGGCGTACTTGTCGCTCAGCCAGGTGCCCATGGTGGCGAGCACCGGAAGACTGGCGTAGTTCTCCGACGCGATGAGCTTCAGCGACGCGCGCTGGTCGGTGAGCTCCTGCCGCGTCGCCTGCGCGATGCGGGGCTCCACCTGCTCGATCATGCCCAACAGGGTCTGGTAGGCCGAAGAGATCGACTCGAGATCGCTCACAGTTCTCCTTGAGTGTGCGGTGTGGGTACCAATCTAGTCGCCCCGTCGCCTGGGGGCATTTTTCACCGTTGGCGGCTGGACATCACTCCGACGGGGTGATCCCGGAGCGCTGCTGGGTCACCTCGTACAGCGCGATGGAGGCGGCGACGGAGGCGTTGAGCGACTCCACCGAGCCTGCGATCGGGATGGAGACCAGTGCGTCGCAGTTCTCGCGCACCAGGCGCGCCAAGCCCTCGTCCTCGGAGCCCACCACGATCACCACGGGCCCGTCGAGGCCGGGCGCGCCGGAGACGGGCACCTCACCCTCGCCGGCGAGCCCGATGATGGTGAAGCCCATCTTGGACGCCTGCTGCAGGGCTCGGTTGAGGTTGGTGGCCATTGCGATCGGCAGCCTTGCGGCGGCCCCGGCGGAGGTCTTCCACGCCGCGGCCGTCATGGAGGCAGAGCGTCGCGAGGGGATGATGATTCCCTGCGCGCCGAACGCCGCCGCGGATCGCACGATCGCCCCGAGGTTGCGCGGATCCGTGATGCCGTCGAGAGCCACGACGATGCCGTCCAGCTCCAGCGCGTCCGCCAGCACATCCTCGGCGTCGGCGTACTCGTAGGCGGGCAGCTGCACCGCGACGCCCTGGTGCACCAGACCGCCGGTGACCCGGTCCAGCTCGGCTCGGGTGACCTGAAGCAGGGGCAGGCCGTGCTCAGCGGTGAACTTGAGGATGTCGCGGAGACGGTCGTCGCGCTCCGCGCCCTCCGCGACGAAGGCCTGCTTCACCGGCAGGCCGGCCGTGAGAGCCTCGAAGACGGGGTTGCGCCCCACCACCCAGTCCGCCCCGACGGGGTTCTTCGTGGTCTGGGGACGTCCCTGCCCGGCGCGCTGCGCGGCCTGCTTGGACTTGTAGGCCTTGTGGTAGGGCCGGTCCTCGGCCTTCGGTGTGGGCCCGCGACCCTCGAGGCCGCGCCGGACGCGCCCACCCGATCCGGCGGTCTTGTTCTTGCCCTTGCTGGTCGCGCCGCGGCGCGATGAGTTGCCTGCCATCTACTTCTTCTCCAAGCTCCACCGGGGGCCGGTGGGGGTGTCTGTGATCACGAGGCCGAGGCCTGCGAGGGTGTCGCGGATGGCGTCCGCGGCGGCCCAGTTCTTGTCCGCCCGGGCCTGCGCGCGCTGCCCGAGGAGGGCCGCGACGAGGCCGTCGACGACTGGGGTGAGGTCGTCGTGTGACGTCTGGCCCGCCCATTCGTCGGCGTCGGGGTGGATCCCGAAGACGTTCAGCATCGAATCGACGACGGCGGCGTACAGCCGCGCCTTCTCGTGATCCCCGTCGGCGATCGCCTGGTTGCCGACACGGATGGCCTCGAACAGGGCGGCGGTAGCGGCCGGCGTGCCGAGGTCGTCGTCCATCGCCCTGTCGAACGCTTCGTACTGGGGGACCTGCAGTGGTGCGTAGGCGAAGAATCCGACGTCGCGGAGGGGCTTGACGCGCCCGACGAAGGAGTCGATACGCGCGATGGCCTTCTCCGCCTCCGTCAGCGACCCGCGGGTGCCCTCGTCGGCGGGCGAGAACTCGATGGTGGAGCGGTAGTGCGGGGCGAGCAGGAAGAAGCGCACGGCGCGCGGGTTGTAGATCCTGGTCACCTCGGAGACCAGCGCGGTGTTGCCGAGCGACTTGCTCATCTTCTCGCCGGCCATGGTGACCCAGGCGTTGTGCATCCAATAGCGGGCGAAGCCCTTGCCCGCCGCGGCGGACTGCGCCAGCTCGTTCTCGTGGTGCGGGAAGCGGAGGTCGACGCCGCCGCCGTGGATGTCGAAGGTGTCGCCGAGGTACTTCCCGGCCATCGCCGAGCATTCGAGGTGCCATCCGGGACGGCCGCGACCCCAGGGCGAGGGCCAGGACGCCGTCGCCGGCTCGCCCTCCTTGTGTCCCTTCCAGAGGGCGAAGTCTCGCGGGTCGCGCTTGCCGCGCGGATCCGCGTCTGCCGCGGGCTCCATCTCGTCGACCTTCATCCCGGACAGCTCGCCGTAGCGGGGCCAGGACTTCACGTCGAAGTAGACGTCGCCGGACCCGTCCGGCGCCGCGTAGGCGTGGCCGCGCTCGATGAGGGTCTCGGTGAGCTCGATCATCTCCGGAATGTGGCCGGTGGCGCGGGGCTCGTACGTGGGGGGTTTGCAGCCCAGTGAGGCGTAGGCGTCGTGGAGTTCGCGCTCGAAGTGGTAGGCGTGGGCGAACCACTCCACGCCGGCCTCGGCGGACTTGGCGAGGATCTTGTCGTCGATGTCCGTGACGTTGGCCACAACAGAGACCTCGAGGCCCGTATGTTCCAGCCATCGGCGCAGGACGTCGAAGACGACCTCCTTGCGGATGTGCCCCAGGTGCGGCGACGCCTGGACGGTGAGCCCGCAGTGGTAGATCGACACCTTGCCCTCGGCGAGGGGAACGAACGCGCGCACTGAGCGGGTCGCGGTGTCATAGAGCTTGAGGGTCACAGGAGCAGAGTCTACTGGGCAGCCCGCGGATTCGCCGCTCAGAGGTGATTGAAACATGTACTATCCTGGGCTGGTGACTCTCAACGTATCGATCTGGTCAGACATCGCCTGCCCCTGGTGCTATATCGGCAAGCGCCGCTTCGAAACCGCGCTGGGCCGGTTTCCGCAGCGCGATCAGGTGGTGGTCCAGTGGCGCAGCTACCAGCTCGATCCGGGCCTCCCCGAGCACGACCATCGCACCGAGGTGGAGTACCTCGTGGCATCGAAGGGCCTGCCCGCCAGCAGCGTGGAGGCGATGATCGCCCACGTCTCCGAGCAGGCTGCCGGCGAGGGGCTCACCTACGACTTCGACAACCTCGTCGTCGCGAACTCCCGCCGGGCGCACCGCGTGCTGCAGGCCGCCAAGCGGGCCGACGCCGTCGACGGTGGCGCCCGCACCGACCGCTTGAAGGAGTCGCTGCTGTCCGCCCACTTCGAGGGGGGCGTAAACATCGGGGACACCGAGGTGCTGGGCGGGCTGGCCGCCGCGGCGGGGCTGGCCGAGGAGGAGGCGCGCGCCGCCGTCGACTCCATGGATCTCGACGCCGCGGTGGACCGCGACATCGCAGAGGCGGCCGCCATCGGCGTGCGCGGAGTGCCGTTCTTCGTCTTCGACGACAAGTACGGGGTCTCCGGCGCACAGCCTCCTGAAGTGTTCCTCCAGGCGCTCGAGGTGTCATGGTCTGAGCGGGTGCCCGGGTTGATCACGATCGACGGCTCCGGAGAGGCCTGCGGTCCTGACGGCTGCGCGTGACGGCCGCTCGACGCCGGTGGTCTACTTGACCCATGTCGAAAGCGCGCGAGGAACGGCTCCGTCACCATTGGGACGAGGGAGCCGAGCACTTCGATGACAAGATCGCGCCCCTCGAGCGCCGGTTCCTGGCAGCGAGCCGCGCCTGGGTGGCGGAGCGTGCAGGCGGCCGGGTGCTGGAGGTGGCGGTGGGGACTGGCCTCAATCTGCCCTACTACAGCCGCGACATCACACTCTCCGCGATCGAGTTGAGCCCCGGCATGCTGGCGGTGGCCGAGCGCAGGATCGACCGCCTCGGGCTCACCGTCGAGGCGCAGGTGGGGGATGGCCAGGACCTGCCTTTCGACGGAGGCTCCTTCGACGCCGTCGTGTGCACCTACTCACTGTGCGGCTTCGCGGACCATAGGCGCGGTGTCGAGGAGATGGTGCGGGTGCTCCGCCCCGGAGGCAGCCTCCTGCTCGCTGACCACGTGGGCTCCACCAACCCCGTCCTCCGCGCGGGGCAGTGGCTGCTCGAAGCCGTGACGATCCCGCTGCAGGGCGAGTACTTCACGCGCCGCCCGCGCCTGGTCGTCGAGGCGCTGGGCCTGGAGGTGGTGGCCGCAGACCGGTTGCATCACGGCGTCATCGAGCGGGTCCACGCCCGCAAGCGCTAACCGCCCTTGGGCTTCTTGGCGGCCTTGGCGCGGAGCGCATTGATGTCGAACCCCGCCACCACTGGGACGTCCGGGTCGTTGGCGCCGTCCTCCCAGGGGTCGTAGGGCTTCTCGTCGTTGTCGTCGACGTAGCCGTGTGAGGGGTCGTACTTGTTGGCCAGCTCGCCGCCCACCGGGTCGATGTTGGCCATCTGCTCGTCAGGCAGCTGGGTCAGCACCTCCTGGATGTACCCGGAGGCCGCCTCGGTGGTGGGCACCTCACGGTTCTCGCGCTGCGACTGGTACCACCGGTAATCCAGCACCTCGTGGAAGAACTGGGCCGCGTCGCGCTTAGCGCGCAGGTCCGCGGGGATGCGGGTGACTGCCGGCTCGAAGACCTCGACGAGCCACTTGTGGGCGGCTACCGACTCGGGGGCGTGCGGGGCGTTCTTGGCGCGGAAGGTGTCCATGTCGTTCAGGAGGCGCCTGGCCTGGTGTTCCTCGGCGTCGAGCCCCGTCAACCGCATGAGCCGACGGGTGTGATGCCCGGCCTCTACCACCTTCGGGCGCATCCGGATGGTCTGCCCGTCCGGCGAGGCGTCGACATCGATCTCGGCCACGTCGAAGCCGAGTGCGTTGAGGCGACGGACGCGACCCTCCAGGCGGTAGAGCTCCGAGCCGGCGAACTCCTCCTCGCCCGTCAGCTCGGCCCAGAGCTGCTGGTAGCGCTCCTCGATGGTGGCCACCAGCCACTGCGGGTCCAGGGAGGCATCGAGGATGCCGCCGGCCTCAAGGTCCAGGAACTCGCCGAAGAGGTTGGTGCGGGCGATCTGCAGGTCGTGGGCGCGCTGACCGTCGGTGAGTGTGTCGTGCAGCTCGCCGGTCTCGGCGTCGACGAGGTAGGCGGCGAACTCGCCTGCGTCTCGGCGGAAGAGGATGTTGGACAGCGACACGTCGCCCCAGTAGAAGCCGGTGAGGTGGAGGCGGGCGAACAGCGCCACCATGGCATCCAGCAGCCGGTTGACCGTCTCGTGCTTGACGCCCGGATAGAACAGCGAGCGGTACGGCAGCGAGAAGGGAAGGTGCCGCGTCAGCAGGATGGGGTCCAACGGGTCACCGTCGGAGTCCACCCGGCCCAGGACCACGCCGACGGGATCCACCGACGGCACTCCGAGGCGCTTGAGCTCGGTGAGCATGCGGTACTCCTGCACTGCCACCTCCTCCAGGATCTCCTTGGCCGCGAAGATCTCCTCCCCGACAGTGAGGAACCGCACCACATGGCGCGAGATGCCTCGAGGGAGGGCGACGAGGTGGCGCGCAGGCCACTCCACCAGCGGGACCTGCCAGGGCAACTGGAGGAGGTCCGCGTCGGGCTTGGCAGCGAGGAACCGGGGCACGGGCCGAGTCTAATGCCCGCCGCGGCGGCTGTCGCTGCCCGAGCCCTCGGCGCGCTGCAACGCTTCCGCGACGACGGCCACCAGGTCCTCCTCGGCCTCGATGCCGACGCTCAACCGCAGCAGACCGCCGTCGATCCCCGCGGTCTCGCGCGCCTCGGCGGTCATGCCAGCGTGCGTCATGGTCTCCGGATGGCACACCAGCGATTCGACCCCGCCCAGGGACTCCGCCAGGTGGAAGATCTGCAGCCCGTCCAGGAAACGGTGCACCGCGGCCACTCCGCCGGCCAGCTCCAGCGAGATCAAGGAGCCGAAGCCGCTCTGCTGCCGGGCCGCGACCTCGTGGCCCGGATGCGACGCGAGCCCGGGGTAGTGCAGCGCCGCGACAGCAGGGTGACCGTCGAGCAGCCGCACGAGCGCCTCCGCGTTGGCGGCGTGCACCCGCATGCGGGCGTCGAGCGTGCGGAGCCCGCGCAGCGTCAGGTAGGCGTCGAACGGGCTCGACGTGAGGCCCAGCGCGTTGGCCCACAGGCGCAGCTTGGCGTGCACCTCCGGGTCCGCCGCGACAGCCACGCCCCCCACCACATCGGAGTGGCCGTTGATGAACTTCGTGGTGGAGTGCACCACGATGTCCACGCCGTTCTCGAGCGGCCGCTGGAACAACGGCGACAGGAACGTGTTGTCCGCCGCCACCAGAGCCCCGACGGCGTGCGCGCTGGCGGCCGTCGCCGCGATGTCGGTGATCCGCAGGAGGGGGTTCGACGGTGTCTCGATCCACACCAGGGAGGGGGAGCGGTCGAGCGCCGCATCGAAGGCGTGCGCATCGTTGAAGTCCACGAACTCCACCTCGAAGCGGCCCTGCGAGGCCAGGAACGTGAACAGCCGCCACGTCCCGCCGTAGGCGTCGTGCTGGACGACGACGCGGCCGCCGGCGGGCACGAACGCTTCGGCCACCAGCGTGATGGCGGCCAGCCCGGTGGCGACGCTGGTGGCTCCGGCGCCGCCCTCCAGGGACGTCAGCGCCTCGTTGAGAAGGTCCCGGGTGGGATTGCCGGAGCGAGTGTAGTCGTACTCGCGGGGCTCGTCGAAGCCGTGGAAGGTGAAGTTCGTGCTCAGGTACAGCGGGGGCACGACGGCACCATAGGCGCCGTCGGCACCCAGCCCCGCCCGCATGCCCCGGGTCCAGCGTCCAAGCTCAGCCATCAATCGCTCCTCTGTACAGACCCCTGCAAAATAGTGGAGCCCCGGCGAACCGGGGCTCCACTACAGAAGGATTTCGCTCTCAGGAGAGCGATCGCGCGCTCAGGAGAGGCGCTCCTCCGTCTTGTTGCTGAACACGTGGACGGCCTCAGGAGCCGCCGCGAGGCGGACGACCTCACCCTTGTGGGGTGCGGTGCGGGCGCCGACGCGGGCGACGAACTGCTGCTCGCTGACGATCTCGTCCTCGTGCGAGGAGGCGAGGGTGCCGTAGAGGAACGAGTCAGCGCCCAGCTCCTCGACGACGGCGATGTGGAGGCCGATGCCCTCCTCCGCGACGCGGAACGCCTCGGGGCGGATGCCGATGGTGAGGGTGTCCTCGCCGTTGGCGGCCTTGGCCAGGGTCTCGCGGGGCACGCGGACGACGTAGTCGCCAACCTGCACGCCGTCTTCGACGCGCTTGCCGGAGATCAGGTTCATGGCCGGCGAGCCGATGAAGCCGGCGACGAAGAGGTTCTTCGGCGTGTCGTACAGGGCCAGCGGGGTGTCGACCTGCTGCAGGTTGCCGTCCTTCATCACCGCGACGCGATCGCCCATCGTCATGGCCTCGACCTGGTCGTGGGTGACGTAGACGGTGGTGACGCCGAGGCGCTGCTGCAGGGCGGCGATCTGGGTGCGGGTGGAGACGCGGAGCTTGGCGTCGAGGTTCGACAGCGGCTCGTCCATGAGGAAGACCTGCGGCTGACGCACGATGGCGCGGCCCATGGCGACGCGCTGACGCTGGCCACCGGAGAGGGCCTTCGGCTTGCGGGAGAGGAAGTCCTCGAGGCCCAGGAGCTTGGCGGCTTCCTGGACTCGCTTTTCGCGGTCCGCCTTGGGCACGTTCTGCATCTTGAGCGCGAAGCCCATGTTGTCAGCGACGGTCATGTGCGGGTACAGGGCGTAGTTCTGGAAGACCATGGCGATGTCGCGGTCCTTCGGGGGAAGGTCAGTCACGTCGCGGTCGCCGATGTAGATGGAGCCGGAGTTGACCTCTTCGAGGCCGGCCAGCATGCGCAGGGAGGTCGACTTGCCGCAGCCCGAAGGGCCGACAAGGACCATGAATTCGCCGTCCTCGATCTCGAGGTTCAGCTTGTTGACGGCGGGACGATCGGTCCCGGGGTAGACACGGGACGCGTCCCGGTAGCTAACTGTGGCCATAGCCATATTCCTTTCCACGGGCAGGTACGTGCCCGACGATCCGTTGTGGATAGGAACCTGTTTTCAGGTGTTCCTGAGGCGAGACTTTACACCCCACCCCCCGGGATTTCGAAGCCGGGGTGCAGAACTGGAACCCGCACCCGAGGGTTCCGCATCCGGTGCCGCGATGTGTGGTGAGGGCATCGGCGCCTGTCCACGTACCATTCAACGCGTGACTGATGAGCAGCGCCGCGATGACGCCGCGGTTGAACCGGGCGGCCCCGCCGGCCCGGACCAGCCCGCGCCGGAGGACGCAGAGCAGGCCTGGTGGGAGGCCGACGGCATGCCGTGGCGCAAGGAGCCCGGCCGCGACGACATCGCCTGCCTCGCCTGGTTCGGCGTGGTGGGCGTCTTCGGGTTGATCCTGCTCCCCACCCGGGCCTGGCTGTTGGCCACCGCGCCGGACTGGTTGGCGATGATCACCGGCGGCCGCACGTCCGTGGCGGCCAGCGGGGCGATCGCGTCGACGGGCGGGATGGCGCACTGGCCTGTGGTCCTGATCGTCGCCTCGATCCTCAGCCTGAAGTTCGACTGGATCTACTGGTGGGCCGGCAAGCTGTGGGGGCGCGGCATGATCGAAGTCTGGGCCGGGCAGTCCAAGCGCGCCGCACGCGGCTACGCACGCGCCGAGCGCTGGGCCGAGAAGCTGGGTCCGGTGGGTTTCCTCATCGCGTATTTTCCGATGCCGCTGCCTCTGATGCAGGTGGTGTTCGTGCTGGCCGGTGCATCGGGGATGAGCCTCCGACGGTTCCTCATCTACGACTACATCGCCTCGACGCTGTGGCTGATCGCGTTCTTCCTGACGGGCTGGCGCTTGGGTGACGCCGCGGTCGCGGTGCTCAACGCCTACGCCAGGTTCGCGGGCTACGTGGCGATCGGGCTGATCATCTTCATCTTCGTGACCACCTACCTCAAGCAGCGACGAAAGGTACGTACGTCATGACAACGCAGCCGTTCCGGCCCACCGGCGTCCGCTTCGGGGCCGCCTACTACCTCGAGTACCAGCCCACCGACGACCCGACCCGTGACCTGGACCTCATGCAGGCCGCCCACTTCACGGTCATCCGAGTGGGGGAGTCGACCTGGAGCACCTGGGAGCCGCGCAACGGCGAGTTCAATCTGGACTGGCTACAGCCCGTCCTCGACGGCGCGCACGCGCGTGGCATCGGGGTCATCCTCGGCACCCCCACCTATGCGGCCCCACCGTGGCTGGCGCACGCCTACCCCGAGATCGCCGGCGAGCCGCGCACCGGGCAGCGCCAGCCCTGGGGCGCCCGCCAGGAGATCGACATCACGCACCCCGCGTTCCTGTTCCACGCGGAGCGGGTCATCCGGAAGGTCGTCGCCCGCTACGCGGACCACCCCGCGGTGATCGGCTACCAGGTGGACAACGAGCCTGGCGTCATCCCCCTGCACAACCACGGCACGTTCGTGCGGTTCCTGGACTGGCTCAAGAAGCGCTACCACAACGTCGAACGGCTCAACGAGGAGTGGGGCCTCACCTACTGGTCTCACCGCATCAACCACTGGGTCGAGCTGTGGCGGCCCGACGGCAACGCCCAGCCGCAGTACGACCTCGCCTGGCGCACGTTCCAGAACGAGTGCACCACCGAGTTCATCGCGTGGCAGCGCGACATCGTGCGCGAGTACGCGCGGGAGGACCAGTTCGTCACCACCTGCGTGGCCTTCGACAGGCCCACCATCGACGAGGCCCAGGTGAGCGCGGGCCTGGATGTCGCGGCGGCCAACGCATACTACGCGATGCAGGACCACCTGGCGTGGGACTCGGAGCTTGAGCGCCCCGAGCCGTGGGTGCGCACCGGCGTGCACGGGCTGCTCGAGCTGGCGGACCGCTCCTACGGGCTGCAGCAGCGCCGGTTCCTCGTCACCGAGACCAACGCCCAGGCGATCCAGTGGGCCTCGGCCAACTATCCCGCCTACCCGGGCCAGCTCATCCAGGCCGGGCTCGCGCTCGTGGCCCGCGGCGCGGCGATGGTGGAGTACTGGCACTGGCA
Source organism: Tessaracoccus sp. MC1679 (assembly GCF_014164775.1). Lineage (GTDB taxonomy): Bacteria > Actinomycetota > Actinomycetes > Propionibacteriales > Propionibacteriaceae > Arachnia. The sequence goes on along the minus strand of NZ_JACJGB010000001.1, from coordinate 173,521 downwards.
CACCCTCCACTTCGGCACCGAGACCTACTGGGGCGGCGTCCTGCCCCACTCGCAGGTGCCCGGACGCGTCTACCGCGAGGTGGCGGAGCTGGGCGGCATCCTGTCGGTGGTGGGGGAGCACCTCGACAGTTACGTGCCGGACGCCGAGGTGGCCATCCTGTGGGACACGGCCACCAAGCAGCACTACGAGTTCACGCCGCCGCTGAACGACGACGGTGGCACGCCGCGCCGGACGGCCTACCACGACATCGTCGGCGCGTTCCAACGCGGCGCCGTCGTCGCCGGGGCCCAGGTGCGGTTCCTCAACACCGAGCAGTTCCGGGCCATGTCGGCGGCGGACCTGGTGGAGCAGTACCCGGTGCTGGTGGCCGCGTCGCAGTTCGTGGCGAGCGGTCATGACCTGGCGCGGATGGCGCGTTACGCGGAGATGGGCGGCGCGCTCGTCGTCGGGCCGCGTACCGGCTACGGAGACCTGGAGGCCCGCGCCCGGCTGGCCGTGGCGCCGTACCGGCTTCGAGAGGCCGCGGGCCTCACCTATGAGGAGTTCTCGAACCTCGACGCGCCGCTTCCGCTGGTAGCCGAGGGGATGGCGCTGTCCGAGGGTGCCAGCGGCACGCTGTGGCTGGACGGCTACCTGCCCACTGACGCCGAGGTGCTCGCACGCTACGACCACCGCCGGTTCGGCGAGTTCGCGGCCGTGACCCGCCGTCGGCACGGCGAGGGACAGGTGGTGTGCGTGGGCACGGTGCCCAACCCGGCCCTCGCCGCGGACGTCTTCCGGCTGCTCGTCGCGTCGCCCGTCTCGGCAGCCTGGGTGCGAGACGCGTCGGTCTCCGTCATGTCCGGACGCTCCGACGGGCGGCGGATCTGGTTCCTGCACAACTGGAGCGACGAACCCGCCGCCGCGACAGTCCCGTCCCCGGTGGTTGACCTGGTCAGCGGGGCCAGGCACGCCGCAGACCAGAGCCTCGCACTCGGCCCCTGGTCCTGCCTGGTGCTGGCCGATCCGGCCTGAGTGGGGTCAGGCCCTGGAGCAGAGCGCGACGAGGAAGTCCGACCGCTCCGTGAAGGGCCGCAGGTCCCACGTGGACAGCGCGACGTCCAGCCGTAGCCCGGCGGCATCGACGTCGGCGAAGAAGTCCGCGAACTCGTAGCCGCGGCCCCCGCCGAAGCCGATGATCGCGCGTCCCTCCGGTGCCAGGTGCGTGCCGAAGCGGCGGAGCACCTCCACGCGCGTCGACGGCGCCAGGAAGCCCATCACGTTGCCGGCGGCGATGATGACGTCGAAGTCCGCCTCGACGCCCGCGGCCGGGAGATCCAGCTCGGCGAGGTCACCGACCACCCAGGTGGGTCCGGGGTGGTCCGTCTCCGCGGCCTCGATGAGGGCTGGGTCCACGTCCACGCCCACCACCACGTGGCCCAGCGCGCTCAGGCGGCCACCGACGCGCCCGGGGCCGCAGCCGGCATCCAGGATGCGGGACCCGCGCGGCACCATGGCGTCGACCGTCCGGACCTCCCCGGCCAGGTCATGGCCGGCCGCTTCCATGATCTTGAAGCGCTCGATGTAGCGCTGGGAGTGATCAGGGTCTGCCGCGATGATGCGCGCCCACTTGCTGGGTTCAGTCATGGGGTCATTCTTGTCCCGAGTGCCCCCGGGTCACAAAGTGGAGCCTCCTGAGGGAGTCGAACCCTCGACCACTCGCTTACAAGGCGAGAGCTCTGGCCGCTGAGCTAAGGAGGCAGGCGCCCCTATTCTGCCGTGAGGGGTGGGTGTCCGCGCAAGCTAGGCCCCCGACGCGGCGACGAACAGCTGGCCCTTGCCGGTGACCGTCACCTGTTCGTCGGCGGGGATGAACACGGCGTCTCCAGACTCGACGCGCTGCGGCTCCCCGTCGCCGTGGAGGGTGAACGCGCCTGAGGTGGCCAGCGCGATCCGGCCCGAATCCGGACGGGGGAGCGCCAGGGCGCCCTCGTCACACGGGGCCAGCAGCCACAGCTCGAACTCAGGGAACGACGTGGGGTAGAGGTAGATGCCGTCGCCCCCGGCCGGCACCAGGATCTCCGGGACCATCGGCTCGAAGCCCACCACCTGCAGCAGTCCATCGACGTCGATGTGCTTGGCGGTGAGGCCGCCGCGCATCACGTTGTCCGAGTTGGCCATGATCTCCACGCCGGTGCCGCGCAGGTAGGCGTGCATCACGCCGGCCTCGAGGGCCACGGCCTCGCCGGGCTGCAGCGCGAAGCGGTTCATCAGCAGCGCCGCCAGGATGCCCGGATCACCGGGGAAGTGCTCGTCCAGCTCGACCGCGGTGCGGGCGAACTCGCCCAGGCTCGCCGGCGCGTGCAGGCGTTCGACCGCGGCCGCGAGCACCACATCCACGAGATAGCGCCGCTCGGCCAGCGACAGCACGTCGAGGAACACCTCCTGCAGCGCCGGTGCGTCGCGGCGGTCCCGCAACGGCCCGATGACTGAGGCGAGCTCGTCGGCCACCCCGAGGCCCTCGAAGAGGCCTGCGGTTTCCACGGGATCCCGGAAGCCCAGCAGGCCCTCGAAGGGGGTGAGGGCCACGATGGCCTCCGGCTTGGGCCAGTCGTCCTTGAAGGAGCGCACCGGATCCGCGGGATGGAGACCCTGGAGGGATTCGCGCGCGTAGCCCACCTCGGCCTGCTCGCGCGACGGGTGCGCCTGCAGGCTGAGCGGCGAGGACGCGGACAGGATCTTCAACAGGAACGGCAGGCGGGCCCCGAACTGCGTCTCGGTGGCGCTCCCCAGGACGTGCGGCTCGTCCTGGACGAGATCCGCGAGCGCCCGCCCGTCGTCGAGGAACGCGTGCCCGCCCGGGTGGGTGCCCAGCCAGTACTCGGCCCACGGGCGCCCATCCGGGTCCCTACGGAGGATCGCGGGGATCTCGGTATGGCTTCCCCAGGCGAAGTGCTGGACGTGGCCGGTGAGTCGGCGCATGGCGATGGAGTCCTTGAGGTGTGGGGGCCAGGGTGCCCTCGACTGTACCGCGCACGCTGGGTCGACGGGGTGCCCAGCGGTCGCCGGCTAATGACACTGATGTGATTCGGGTTTAGACTGGGCGCCATGTCTGAAGCCTTCACCGTCAGCGCACCGGCCGAGTTGTCGGACCGTGACGCCGCGATCCTGGACTTCGAGGACCGATGGTTCACCTCGGCGGTGCCGAAGGAGCAGGCCATCATGGAGCACTTCAACCTGTCGTCGGCCCGCTACTACCAGCACCTCAACGTGCTCATCGACACCCCCGAGGCCTTGGCCTATCGGCCGCTCCTGGTGAAGCGTCTGCGCCGGATGCGCGGCCAGCGTCACGCCGCCCGCTCGGCCCGCCGGCTCAACGGCTGATCAGCCTCCGCAGCCCCAGCCTCAGCGGCATCGGCGGATTGCTGCGGTAGCCACCCTTGAGCAGGTCCGCCTGTACCTCGAAGTGATTGGCGCTGGCCCGGTCTCCGGTGCGCACCATGGACCACGCCACCGCCATCGCGTAGAGCGGCAGGAACGGCAGCCCCAGGCAGTAGGCGTACTGCCAGGCGTGGCCGTCCTCGTGCTCCATCAGCGTGGGCGTCGAGGCCTCCACCTCCTCCAGGCTCCGACGGGGCACCAGCACCACCGACCCGATCGTCATGGCGCCGGCGTTGGTGATCGGCAGCCGCACCCGGTCCGCGACGATCAGATGGTCGCGGAGACGGAGCCGGGACCGACCCGCCAGCGCGACGACGAGGCCGAGCGGGGTGGACAGGTTGGCCAGGTTGGCGGCGTTGCGGAGGAGCCGCGGCAGATCAGTCGTCGGCCGCCGCTGTCGTCGAGAGCTGCGCGTCACAGGCCGAGCCTAACCTCCACTTCCGGCGACGAGAGCGCCTCGCAGCCACGAAATTCTTTGCACTCTCTTGTGTCGAGTGCTAATAATGGGGTTAGCACTCTCACGCTTTGAGTGCTACCGAACTGTGGTGAGGCTTAGCCGTCCGTCGCGGGCACCGCGGTTCACCCGACACTGCACACTCGGGGCTCCGGCCCCACTTGACGGGAGGACTCCCGAAACACCATGGCAAAGCTGATTGAGTTCAATGAGGAAGCGCGCCGCGCCCTCGAGCGTGGCATGAACACGCTGGCCGACGCGGTCAAGGTGACGCTCGGCCCCAAGGGTCGCAACGTCGTCCTGGAGAAGAAGTGGGGCGCCCCCACGATCACCAACGATGGCGTGTCCATCGCCAAGGAGATCGAGCTGGAGGACCCGTACGAGCGCATCGGCGCCGAGCTGGTCAAGGAGGTCGCCAAGAAGACTGACGACGTCGCCGGCGACGGCACCACCACCGCCACCGTCGTGGCACAGGCGATGGTCCGCGAGGGCCTCCGCAACGTCTCGGCCGGGGCGAACCCGATGAGCCTGAAGAAGGGCATCGAGACCGCTGTGGCCGCCATCGTCGCTGAGCTGGCCAACATGGCCATCGACGTCGAGACCAAGGAGCAGATCGCCGCAACGGCCTCGATCTCCGCCGCCGACGCCACCGTTGGCGAGATCATCGCCGAGGCGATGGACAAGGTCGGCAAGGAGGGCGTGATCACGGTCGAGGAGTCCAACACCTTCGGCCTGGACCTTGAGCTCACCGAGGGCATGCGCTTCGACAAGGGCTACATCTCGCCCTACTTCGTCACCGACGCCGAGCGCATGGAAGCCACCCTGGATGATCCCTACATCCTGCTCGCCAACTCCAAGATCTCCTCGCTGAAGGACCTCCTGCCGGTCCTGGAGAAGGTCATGCAGTCCGGCAAGCCCCTGCTGGTCATCGCCGAGGACGTCGAGGGTGAGGCCCTCGCAGGCCTGATCGTCAACAAGATCCGCGGCACCTTCAAGTCCATCGCGGTCAAGGCCCCCGGCTTCGGAGACCGCCGCAAGGCCATGCTGACCGACATCGCCATCCTCACCGGCGCCGAGGTCATCAGCGAGGAGGTCGGCCTGTCCCTGGACGCCGTCACCCTGGATCTCCTGGGCTCGGCGCGTTCCGTGCTGGTCACCAAGGACGAGTGCACGATCATCGAGGGCGCCGGCGAGTCCGCGCAGATCGAGGGTCGCGTCACGCAGATCCGTCGCGAGATCGAGAACTCCGATTCCGAGTACGACCGTGAGAAGCTGCAGGAGCGCCTCGCCAAGCTGGCCGGCGGCGTTGCCGTCATCAAGGTCGGCGCGGCCACCGAGGTGGAGCTCAAGGAGCGCAAGCACCGCATCGAGGACGCCGTCCGCAACGCGAAGGCCGCCGTCGAGGAGGGCATCGTGCCTGGTGGTGGCGTCGCGCTGCTGCAGGCGTCGAAGTCCGCCAAGGTCGAGGGCCTTGAGGGCGACGAGGCTGTCGGCGCGCAGATCGTCTTCAAGGCGGCCTCGGCCCCACTGAAGCAGATCGCGTTCAACGCCGGGCTCGAGGGCGGCGTGGTGGCTGAGAAGGTCGCACACCTGCCCGTGGGTCAGGGCCTCGACGCGGCCACCGGCGAATACGTCGACATGGTCGCGGCCGGCATCATCGACCCGGCCAAGGTCACCCGCTCGGCGCTGCAGAACGCGGCGTCCATCGCGGCGCTGTTCCTCACCACCGAGGCGGTCATCGCCGACAAGCCGGAGAAGGCCCCCGCGGGCGGCGCCGGCGGCGGCATGGACGAGATGGGCGGCATGGGCGGCTTCTGAGCCAACCCGTCGCACAGACATACCAGGAGGGCGGTCCCGTTTCGGGGCCGCCCTCCTGTGCTGCCCACTAGACTCGTCGGCGTGTCGACGGCGGGTCCGCCGCGACCTGTCGGAAGGGCCATCATGCTTCGATTCCTCGCGTCGACGGCGCTGCACCTGCTGGGCAACGCCGTGGGGCTCCTGGTTGCCTCGCTCGTCCTCGAGGGGTTCCACCTCCAGCCGCTCGGGTTCGTCTTCAGCGTGGTGTTCTTCACGGCCATCGAGGTGCTCCTCGGACCCTTCGTCCTCAAGATGGCCGTCACGCACATGCCCGCGCTGCGGGGCGGTATCGCGTTGGTGACCACCTTCGTCGGGCTGTTCCTCACCACGCTGTTCACCGGCGGTCTCCGGATCGAGGGGGTGACCACCTGGGTGCTGGCGCCGCTGATCGTGTGGGTGTCCGTGCTTCTCGCAGCCATCCTGCTGCCCATGGTGCTGTTCAAGAAGGTACTGGCCGAGCGGTCGGAGCAGAAGGCGGCCCGACCCGTCGTGTGATCACGAGCATCGAGATGGTGGGCGTAGCGGCCGGCGCGACCGGCGCCAGGCGGGCGGCGGAGACCGCCAGCATGAAGCTTGTGCGCGCTGAACTCATGCCAGTGGTGGTCGCCATCCTCGTCAGCAGGTTCGGCGATCGACGCTCGCTCGCCTACGGCGAGTTCATCACCCAGGTGGCCGAGGACCTCGACGAACTGCGCGACATCGGCTTTACCCTCCCTCGCACCGCGCAGGAGTATGTGGGGGACTGGATCCGCGACGGGTACCTCATCCGGCGGCCCACCGCGGCTCGCGAAGAGTCCGTCGAGCTGTCCCGCGGCGCCGCGGACGCGGTGCGTTTCGTCGGGGCGGTGGAGCAGCCTCACTCGGCCGTGACGTCGTCGCGCCTCAGCACCGTGACCGGGCTGCTGGGCGCGCTGGCGGCCGAGTCGGACACAGACCCGGCTACCCGGCTCGAGGCGCTGCACGCCAGGCGGGCTGAGCTGGACGACGAGATTCGCCGCATCGAGTCCGGCGAGATCCCTGTGCTCGACGACGCACTGGCCCGGGAGCGTCTTCAGGAGATCCTGCGCCTTGCCGGTGAGGTGCCCGGTGACTTCGCGAAGGTGGCCGACGATCTTGAGGCTCTCAACTCCTCCCTGAGGGAGCAGATCATCAACAACGAGGGCGCCCGCGGCGGCGTACTCGACGAGGTTTTCGCGGGCGTGGACCTGATCGAGAATTCCGAGGCCGGGCGAACCTTCGGCGCGTTCCACGAACTCCTCCTGGACCCTGTGTTGTCGGACACCTTCCATCGCGCCGTCGACGCGGTGCTCGAGCGCCCCTTCACCCTGGAGTTGCCGGCAGCCGACGCGGCCTTCCTGCGCCAGTTCCTCGTCGTCCTGCAGCGGGAGAGCGCCCAGGTGCGCCAAAGCCTGACCGACTTCTCGCGGAGCCTTCGACGATTCGTCGAGACCCAGGAGTATCGCGAACACAAGCGGCTGGCTGACGCGCTGTCCCGCGCGGAGCAGGTGGTGCTGCGCGTGATGGCGCGCGTGCACCCCACCACGGAGATCGGCCGAGACCTGGACCTCACCTCGATGTCCCTCTCGTCCATCGGAAGCTGGACACTGGAGAACCCGGCGGACATGCGCGCCACCGCAGATGTCCTCCGCGGGGAGGTGCTCGAGCTGGACCTGGAGCGGCTGAAGGCCTTGGTGAGGCTCACCGAGATCGACTTCTCAGAGCTCCAGCACAACGTGGCCGACACCCTCGACGCGCTCCCCGCGCCCACCGTCGGCGACGTGCTTGCCCGCCACCCCGCGACCCAGGGCCTGGCCACCGTCGTCGGGCTCCTCCTGCTGGCCGAGCAGCAGGCCTCGAGGGCACCTGGTTCCGAGCCGTGGACGTGGACCTCGCAGGCGGGCTCCCCACGAACTGTCAGTGCTCCGCGCTACGTTTTCACACAAGTACCGCCAGAGTGGAGTGCCCATGACGTTGCAGCCGGCCCCGCGGCGCGCTGATGAGGTTGTCGACGAGTTCGATGACGCTCCCGTCGAGCCGCCCGTGGATCACGGCGAGCTGGATCCGGCCACGCGCCGAGTCCTGCTGAGCCTCATCCGTGGCCCGTACCTGCGCGCAGATGAGCAGACGAAGGTGTGGTCCGCGCTGGTGCGTCACGAGGCCGTGGTGCGGACCCGGCTGGCGGACCTCTACCTTGATCTGGTGCTGGACCTGGACGCCGGGGTGGCGTTTGTGCGCAACCTCGAGATCGACGATGCGCCCAAGGTGGTGCGCGCACACCGACTGACCGTTCTCGACACTGCCCTGGTGCTGTTTCTGCGCCGGCGGCTGCTCGCCGGTCAGGGCTCGGCCAGCCGCACCTTCGTGGGGCGCGATGAGATCGAGGACCAGCTGCGCTCCTACCAGCGGCTCGTCGCCACGGACAAGAAGGGCTTCGCGGACCGCATCACGGCCTCGATCAACAAGATGACGAAGAACTCGGTGCTCCTGACAGCGGGCACGGAGGACCGGTGGGAGATCTCTCCGGTCCTGGCGCTGGTCTTCGGCTCCGACGAGGTGGCCGCGGTCACCGCAGACCTCTCCAGGCTGGTGGAATCGTGAGTCAGCATCGCCTGCGGCGCGTGCAGGTGGTCAACTGGGGCACCTTCGGCGGCGAATGGAGTTTCGCTGTGCCGTGGAAGGGCATGCTGCTGACTGGCCCGTCGGGCGCGGGCAAGTCCTCGCTGCTGGACGCGATGGCCGCCCTGCTGGTGCCGCCGGGCCGGATGCGGTTCAACGCCGCCGCCCAAGGCACCGACACGGGGGACCGTGAGCGAAGCCTCCTCACCTACGTCCGCGGCGCCCACAAGCGCGAGACGGACGAGGAGACCGGCGAAGTGGGCACGGCGTTCCTCCGCAGGGGCCCCACCTGGAGCGCTGTCGCGCTCACGTACGCGGACTCGGCCGGCACGGTCTCCACCCTGGTGCGCCTGTTTCACATCCGCGCCTCATCCACGGATGCACGGGACCTCAAGAGCATGTACATCCTGGCGCCCGAGCCGGTGGACGTCCTCACGCTCAAGAGCTACGTCGAGAACGGGATCGAGAACCGTCGGGTGAGCGCCGCGTTCCCGCACTGGGACTGCTACAGCGCAGACGCCTACACCGCCTTCTCGACGAAGTTCAGGCGGGTGCTGGGGATGGGCAGCCAGCAGGCTCAGATCCTGCTGCACAAAACCCAGTCGGCGAAGAACCTCACCAACCTGGACAACCTCTTCCGGGATTTCATGCTGGACCTCCCCGAGACGTTCAAGTTGAGCGACGCCACCGTCGAACAGTTTGAGGAGCTTCGGCTCGCGCACGCCTCGGTGGTGGATGCCCGCCGCCAGGTGGAGACACTGACCCCGTTGCGGGCCGTCGACGCCCAGCTGCGTGCGTTGGATGCTGAGCGGACGGCGCTGGCCGCTGAGGAGGAGTACCTGGGCACCTGGGTCCTGGTGCGGAGGCTGACGGGCGCCCGGGCTGAGTTGGATCGCGAGGCGCCGGTTCTGGAGAGGCTCGCTGCCGAGGTGCGGATCGCCGAAACCGCCCTCGATGAGGCAGCCGACGACGTGCGCCGCACCGAACGCGCCGTTGAGCAGTCCGGCGGCGCCCGGGTGGGGGCGTTGGAGGAGCTGCGCACGGCCCTGCAGAGCAGCCGCGACCAGCGGAACTCCCGCGCCGAGGAGTATGCGGCCGCCGCCGCTGAGCTCGGACTCGCGTTCCCCGGCGACGCCGTCGAGGCCGTCTCCTTCGGTGGGCGGCTCCAGGAGCGCGCCAGCGGACTCGCCGCAGACCGCGCCCGCCAGCGTGCCGGGCAGTTCGACGTCCTGACCCGCAAGGGAGACCTGGTGCGGAAGCGCGACGGTCTCGACGAGGAGCTGACCGCGCTCAGGCGCCACCGCTCCAACCTCGATGCCCGCCTCCTGCACGTGCGGGAGCGGCTCGCCGGTCTACTGCACGTCGAAGAGACGCGGCTGCCCTTCGTCGGCGAACTGATCCAGGTGAAGGCGGATGAGGCGGGGTGGACCGGGGCCATCGAGCGAGTGCTGGGATCTCTGGCGCGTACCCTCGTCATACCCGAGCAGCACTATCTCGCGGCCGCGGAGTTCATCGACGGCGAGTTCCTCGGTACCCGGCTCGTGTACGAGCGGGTCCGGGCCGCGGAGCCGGTTGCTGCGGAGGTCAGCGCCCCCGGCGGATCGCTGGTGGCGAAGGTGGACATCGCGGAGGGTCCGTTCGCGGGCTGGCTGGCGGATCGGCTGATGCGCCGCTACGACTACGCGTGCGTGCCGAGCCCGGCAGGGTTCGCCGGGGTGGAGCGGGCGGTCACCCGCCAGGGCCAGGTCAAGCACTCCGCGGCTCTCCACGAGAAGGACGATCGCCGCAGAGTCGAGGACCGCTCCCGCTGGGTGCTCGGATTCTCGACGGAGGCGAAGGAGGCAGAGCTCGTCGAGCGGCTTGGCGTGGCAGAGCGTGAGCTGGCCGAGGTGGAGCAGCGCCTCACGGAACTCGACGAGGGGGAGCGGCGGCTGCGCGGTCTGGAGGCTGCGCTCGGTCGGTTGGCCGGTTTCGCGTGGGACTCGGTGGACGCGGCACCGGTGGAGGCACAGCTCAGGAGTGTCGAGCGGGAGCTGGACCAGTTGCGCGAGTCGCACAGCGATCTGCGCCAGCGTGAGGCCGAGCGGGACCGCGCCCTTGCCGCGCACAGCCGGGCCGAGCAGGACCGGCGGAGGCTGGTTGGGCGGCACGACGAGAAGGCCTTGGTCGTGGCGCGGCTCCTCAGCAGCATCGAGCGTTGGCAGGCCGACATCGACGGGGCCCCCACGGTGCCGGAGGGGGTGTCCGCGGCTCTGGACTCGAGGCTCCTGCGCCTGGCGGTGCCCGAGGAGAGGGCCGAGGTCGCGATGCGGGCTGAGTTCCGAGACGTGGCCGAGGCCATTCAGCGGCGCACGGCGAAGGCGGAGCGTGCGGCCGCCACGGCCATGGCGGAGTACGGCCGTGGCTGGCAGAACCAGGCGGCGGACTGGGGAGACACCGTCGACTACCTCCCGGAGTACCTGCAGCGCCTCGAGGACCTCGAGTCGGACCGGCTTCCCGAGTTCGAGGAGCGGTTCTTCTCGCTGCTGCAGAGCCAGGCGCGCAACAACGTCAGCCAACTGGCCATGATGATCAGGGGGGCCAGGCGGGAGATCCGCAGCCGCGTTGACGAGGTGAACAAGTCGCTGCTGATGACGGCGTTCTCACCCACGGGGTTTCTGCAGATCGAAGTGCGGGACAGGTCCCTGCCGGATGTGGACACCTTCCTGGCCACGCTCAACGCGATCACGTCCGGGTCGGTGATGGACTCTGTGGCCGCCGGTTCACCCCAGGAGCGAGAGGCGGCCGAGGCCCGGTTCGTCCTTATGCAGGGCCTGCTCCAGCGGCTGGGATCGGCCGATGCCGCTGACAGGGCGTGGCGTGAGCGGTGCCTGGACACGCGCCAGCACGTCGCCTTCCAGGCGCGGGTGATGGACGCCGACGGTGTTCAGCTGGACGTGTTCACAGGCTCGGGCGGCAGGTCCGGCGGTGAACGGCAGAAGCTCGTCACCTTCTGCCTCGCGGCCGCGCTGCGGTTCCAGCTCGCCCCGCCGGGAAGGACCGAGCCCACCTACGCGCTCGTAGTCATCGACGAAGCCTTCGACAAGGCGGACCACACCTTCACCCAGGCCGGCCTGGAGGTGTTCCGCTCCTTCGGCTTCCAGCTGCTCCTCGCCACCCCGATGAAGATGCTGCAGACCATCGACGACTATGTCGGCGGCGTCGTCATGGTCACCAACGAGCCGGGCCGAGGCTCCGCGCTGCAGGAGCTGCATTACGACGTCGACGCCCCGATCGCGGGCTCGGAGGGCGCCCAGGAGGTCCTGCTGTGAGAACGGTCACGGACCTCCAGGGCTGGGCGGTCCGCCGATGGCGCACACACTGGCCGGACTGGCTCGCGAACCCCGACTCATCCCGGTTGTCGTGGCCGCTGCACCCGCCCACTGAGCGCGAGCTCGCGGCGGACCCCGACGGGATCGCCCGCGAGGTGGCCCACTGGGCCGCCGTCGAGCAGACGCCGGGGCTGGTCGTGGAGTGGGTCGAGCGCCGGTCGGGGACTTTTGGGCGCCAACGGCTCCCGGCCAGGGTGACGGCAGAGCCCGCAGCGATGGCGTCGCTGGCCGGTGAGCGCCAGACCTGGGCGCGGGCAGCCGAGGCAGTGGGCATGCTGCGCCGCGCGTGGCCGGACCGGGACCTGACGGCATCGGTGCGGGAAGCCGCCAAGAGCCTTGGGAAGCTTGGCGAAGAGGATGTGACCAGGCTGCTGGCGGTGCTCGGCTGGCTGGAGGCGCACCCGGAATCAGGACTGTGGGAACGTGAACTGCCGGTGACCGGCATCGACTCCAAATGGCTCGAACGGCATCGGGGGCTGGTGGACGCGCTCCACGAGGGGATCGTCGGTGGCGCGGCCGGGCTCCGCAGGCACAGACCCGTGTTCCGCGTCCGGTACCTGGACTCCACTCTCACCGACGGCCCGCGAGAGTTCGCCGTCGGAATCTCAGGGATGGCGTCCCTGACGGCCGCGGGCCGCGTGCTGCTGGTGGAGAACCTCACCTCGCTGCTGGCGCTGCCCGACCTACCAGGCACCGTCGCGGTGCACGGCATGGGCTTTTCGGCGCCGTCACTGGCCCACGTGCCGTGGATCGGTGGCGCGGACGAGGTCTGGTACTGGGGTGACGTGGACACCTACGGCCTGCTCATTCTCGGCCAGGTGAGGGCTGCCCTGCCGAGCGTCCGCTCGGTCCTCATGGACCCCGCGACCCTGCAGGCGCACGGCCAGTGGGCGGGGACCGAGCCCAGCCCGTTCCGCGGTGAGATCGGCTTCCTCACCGCCGACGAACACCGAACGCTCTCCGCACTCCGCGACGGAGACCTGCGCCTCGAACAGGAGCGCATCCCGCGCGCGCACGCCCACGCCGCCCTGCGCTCCGCGCTGCGCGCCTCCGCACGCCAGAGGCCCGGCGTTGGCAAGATGGCCACATGAATCTGCTGGAGGTCATCGCACTGCACGCGGCAGACGCCGAGCGGGCCGAGGCCGGCGGTGCGGACCGGATCGAGCTGCTCGGCACCATGGACGACGACGGGCTCTCCCCGGAGCCGCGAGCAGTCGAGAAGGTGCGCCGCGCCACGTCGATCCAGATCCGGCCCATGGTGCGTCTCCGCGCGGGCTTCGGCACCGACGGCGGCGAGGTCACCCGGCTGAAGGGCCTGATCGCCGGCTACCTGGACGCCGGCGCCGACGGGGTGGTGCTGGGCTTCCTCAATGGCCTCAACCGGATCGACAAGGAAGTGGTCAGCGAGCTCGTCGGCGACGGCGCGTTCCCGTGGACCTTTCATCGCGCCATCGACCACTGCCTGGACCCCGATCGCGCCTGGGCCGACCTGCGCACGCTTGCCCGCCTGGACCAGGTCCTCACCGCCGGGTCCGCCCGCGGTGTCGAGCACGGACTCGACGACCTGGTGCGCAGGGCCCGCGCTGATGCGGACGTGGCCCGCCTCATCATGGCCGGCGGCGGGCTGACCCCCGAGCACGTGCCGTGGCTGGTCCGGGCCGGCGTCAGATCCTTCCACATCGGCTCCCCGGCCCGCCCGGGACGCTCCTTCAAGGCATACGTCGACTCGGAGCTGGTGGCCAGCTGGCGCGACCTCATTGACGACGAGGTGGCCCACACCAGGCATCCCCATGGGTGATCGCCCGGTCCATCGCCGGCTGGCCGCGCGCGTGATCGTGCTCGCTGAGGATCAGGTGCTCCTCATGGGCGACGTGGACCCAGGGGTTCCCGGCTCCCGATTCTGGCAGGCGCCGGGCGGGGGAGTGGAGGCCCGCGAAAGGATCCGTTCCGCTGCGGCGCGTGAGCTCGACGAGGAGACCGGCCTGGTCGTCGACGAGCGCGCGCTCCTCGGCCCCGTCGCGGTGCGGCGCCTGTTCCGTGGCTACTCGGACCGCATCCTGGTTCAGGACGAGACGTTCTTCCTCTACCGCACGCAGTGGTTCGAGCCGGTGGCTGCGGGCCTCACGGAGCGCGAACGCTCCCGCCACGTGGCCACGCGGTGGTTTCCCCTCGACGACCTGCCCGAGAACACCTGGCCGCCGCAGATCGCGGCCCTGGCGCGATGGGACGGGCCGGAACCCGTGGAGCTGGGTGACGTGGAGGAGTCGACGGTGCCGATCGAAGCCGGGGACCTCTAGGCGCGCAGGGCGCCGACGACGAACACGATCGTGAACACCAGCGAGGCGAGCATTCCCACCAGCGAGTCTCTGCCGAGGGTGTCCATGAGCAGCTGCCAGCCAAGCGTGGCCAGGCCGATCGCCAGCGCCGAGCGGCCCGCGCGGCCGGTGAGCGCCTCGGTGCGCATCCCGAGTCCTCCGGCGGCCGTCAGCACGAACGGCGACAACGACGGCAGCACGAAGCCGAGGAAGCACAGCCCGCCGGCGATGAAGGCCAACTGCTTCTGCGCGGCCAGTGGGCGTTGAGGCGGGCCGACGGGTGGGGGCGGCGGATACCCAGTGGGGGTCGGGTAGCCGGTGGGCGTCGGGGCCGGGTATGGCGCGGGTGGCTGTGCGCGCCTGGGGGCCGCCTCCGCGAGGGGTTGGGGAACAGCCGGGGGCGGCGAGGGCGCCAACTCGCCCGGCGGCGGGAGCCTTGGGCCGGTGGGCGGCGGCAATTGGTCCCCCATGGCGCTCGCCCATTCCCGCCCTAGGGGCTGGGGTGCGGAGGTGACGATGGGGTCGCGCGGGTCCCGCTTCACCGCGACACCCGGGCCCGGCGTCAGCGCGGACGCCGCGACGGCGAAGGAGTCCCGAGGGTCCCTGGCCTGCTTCGGGCCGCTGGACAGTTGTGCGAGTGGAGCCTGGGGGGCCGCGTCGAATCCCGAGGGCGCCGCGATCGGGCCGGGCGTGGCGGACTTCCACTGGTCCCCGGAGGGCAGTGGCTCGACGCGGGGGGTGGCGAAGCCCTCGGGCCGCTCCGTGGGCGCGTAGGCCGCGCCGTCCTTCCAACTCGCCATGCCCCCATGCTACCGACGCCTCCGGCACCTGACGCGGGCAGGCGACTGCGCACTCAAGATGCTCATGTTCCGCTCATGTGATCAGAAAACGCGCGTTCTGGCTGGCCCGGGCCTACTGTCATCGTGACGCGCTGCCAGACCTGGCTGCGCACGGTTGAGGCGGAGGTCCGGAAGATGGAAGTGGTGCTGTGCGCGGATGCGCAGGCCGTGGGTGAGCTGGCGGCGGACCGGGTGACCCAGTATCTGCAGGGAATCCCCACCCCGGTGCTCGGCCTGGCCACGGGCAGCTCGCCGCTGCGCCTCTACGAGGAGCTGGCCCGCCGCGTCCAGGCCGGGACGCTCGACGTGTCGCACGGCCTCGGGTTCGCGCTGGACGAGTACGTGGGCATCGACCCCGGGCACCCCGAGAGCTACCGCAGCGTGATCACCCGCACCGTCGTCGAGCCTCTGCGGATGGACCCCGCCAGGGTGAGCGTGCCCGACGGCACCGCGACAGACCTGCAGGCGGCGGCGGACCGCTACGACGCGGCCATCGCGGCTGTCGGGGGCGTCGACGTCCAGATCCTCGGCATCGGCACCAACGGGCACATCGGCTTCAACGAGCCCTTCTCGTCGTTCGCCTCCCGCACGCGGATCAAGACGCTCACTCCCGAGACCCGCCGCGACAATGCCCGCTTCTTCGACGCCACCGAACAGGTCCCGTCGCACTGCGTCACCCAGGGCCTGGGTACCATCATGGAGGCCCGCGTGGCGCTCATGGTGGTCACCGGAGAGCACAAGGCGGCAGCTGTCGCGGCGATGGTCGAGGGCCCCGTCGCGGCCTCCTGCCCGGCCTCGATCCTGCAGTTCCATCCGCGGGCGGTGATTATCGTCGACGAGGCGGCTGGGTCCAGGCTGAGGAACGCCGGGTACTTCCGGGAGATCGCCGAAACAGAGCGCACGCTCCCCGGTCTCGGCGGGCGCTGACGCGGCTGCGGCTCCATTGGGGTTCGGCGCTCCGGAGCGGATAGACTGCGCGTTCTGACTACTCCTAGTGCAAGTGAGGGCGACGTGCCTACCGGTAAAGTGCGATTCTTCGACGCTGAGAAGGGCTTTGGGTTCATCACCAAGGACGACGGCGGCGATGTCTACGTGCGCTCCAATGCGCTTCCCGCCGGCGTCGAGGCGCTCAAGGCGGGGCAGCGCGTCGAGTTCGGCGTGATCGAGGGCCGCAAGGGCGAGCAGGCGCTGAGCCTGCGGGTGCTGGAGCTGCCGCCGTCGCTGTCCAAGGCCTCCCGCAAGGACCCGGAGCAGATGGCGGTGATCGTCGAGGACCTGATCAAGATGCTCGACGGCATCGGTAACGACTATCGCCATCGCAGGCACCCGGACACCAAGCACGCCACGCGCGTGGCCGAACTGCTGCGCCGCGTCGCCGACGAACTGGAGCTGTAAGACAGATGCCCAAGCCCAAGCTTGATGTCGTGGCGGCCTCGGCCGTGGATCTGGCCCGCGCCGCCGCCGTCGAGGTGGGCGGCGGGGACTCGGTCGGCGAGCACCTCGGCGTGCTGGCGGAGGACGGCGACAGGGTGGTCACCCACTCGTTCGAGAGCCTCCACCCCGGCTACCGGGACTGGCATTGGGCGGTCACGCTTGTGAGGGCCTCGCGCGCCAAGGAGGCCACCGTCAACGAGGTGGTGCTGCTGCCGCTGCCCGGTGCCCTCCAGGCGCCGGCGTGGGTGCCGTGGGCCGATCGGATCGGGCCTGGGGACATCACCCCCGGCACGCTGATGCCCACCCCCGACGATGATCCGAGGCTCGAGCCCGGCTTCGCTGCCACGGACCTGCCCGCGGACGCGGACACCTCCGAATGGGTGCAGCTGCGCACCACTGTGGCCGAGCTCGGCCTGGGCCGCCCGCGGGTGCTCAGCAGGTTCGGCCGCGACGAGGCGGCTGAACGCTGGCTCGAAGGCCCGCCCGGGCCCGACGACGAGGGCTCCCGAGAGGCGCCCGCCCCGTGCATGACCTGCGGCTACTTCGTCGCGCTCCGAGGCTCACTGGGCACGCTGTTCGGGGCCTGCACCAACCAGTACTCGCCCTGGGACGCGCACGTGGTGTCGTTGGAGCACGGCTGCGGAGGGCACTCGGACGTCGTGGACGCCGAGCGCGCCAGGGAGCTGCCGGCCCCGTCGTTCGACACCATCACCATCGACGAGAACCTGTTCGACTGAGCCTGGCACCGCCCACAACCCGGGGCTGGTGCTGACGCGGCGCCGCGAGGCCGTACGATAACCGTCCGTGGTTACCAATACTCCCAAGGCAGCACGGCTGCACCCAGAAACCGAGCCCCCGCGATCCGGCCTCGACGGATTCTTCGAGATCACCAAGCGCCACTCCACCGTCGGTCGGGAGATCCGCGGCGGCCTGGTGACGTTCTTCGCGATGGCCTACATCATCGCCCTCAACCCACTCATCATCGGCACCGCCGTCGACAAGAGCGGCAACCTCATCTCGGGGCAGCCGAAGTTCACCGACGCCGCCATGACGGTGGTCAACGACGCGGCGGTCGGCCAGTCGATCGGCATGGTCGCGGCGGCCACGGCGCTGATCGCGGGCCTCCTCACGCTCGCGATGGGTGTCATCGGCCGGTTCCCGATGGGCCTGGCCACCGGCCTGGGCCTCAATGCGCTGGTCGCCTACGTCCTGGCGCCCCAGATGACCTGGCCGCAGGCCATGGGTCTGGTGGTGTGGGAGGGCATCCTCATCTTCATCCTGGTGTTGACCGGCTTCCGCACGGCGGTCTTCAAGGCCATCCCACGGACGCTGCGCACGGCCATCTCCGTCGGCATCGGCCTGTTCATCGCCTTCGTCGGCCTGATCAACGCCGGCATCGTGCGCAAGCCCGCCGGCGCGCCCCCCGTCGAGCTAGGCATCAACGGCTCGCTCATGGGCTGGCCCATCGCCGTGTTCTTCCTCGGCATCATGGTGCTCATCGCGCTGCACGTGCTGAACGTCAAGGGCGCGATGCTCATCTCCATCCTCGTGGCGACGGTCGCCGCGGTGATCATCGAGGCCATCGCGAAGATCGGGCCGCAGTTCACCGCTGACGGACTCAACCCCGTCGGGTGGTCGCTCAACGTGCCGCAGCTCTCCAACCTCGCCCTGCTGCCGGACCTGGGCCTGATCGGCCGCGTCGACATGATCGGCGCCTTCTTCCCCGAGGGCGAGTTCTCGATCACCAACTTCCTCGCGCTGGCCATCCTCGTGTTCTCCCTGTTGCTGGCCGACTTCTTCGACACCATGGGCACCGTCGTGGCCGTGGGCAGCGAGGGTGGGCTGCTGGACGAGCACGGCATGCCGCCGCGCACCACCGAGATCCTGCTCGTGGACTCCGTGGCCGCCGCGGCCGGTGGCTTGGGCTCCGTGTCGTCGAACACCTGCTACATCGAGTCGACGGCTGGCGTCGGCGAGGGTGCCCGCACGGGCCTCGCGTCGGTGGTGACCGGCGCTGCCTTCCTGGCGGCGATCTTCCTGGCGCCGCTGATCAACATGGTGCCCTCCGAGGCCGCCGCACCGGTCCTCGTCTTCGTCGGGTTCCTCATGATCGCCCAGGTGGTGGACGTGGACTGGAACGACGCCGAGGTGGGCATCCCCGCGTTCCTGACCATCATCCTGATGCCGTTCTCCTACTCGATCACCACGGGCATCGGCGCCGGCTTCCTCGCCTACGTGTTCATCAAGCTCGTCAAGGGGCACGCCAAGCAGGTGCACCCGCTGATGTACGTGGTGGCGGCGCTGTTCGTCATCTACTTCATCCAAGGCGCCCTCATCGGCCTGATCAACTGAGCCCAACCTCCCGGCCCACGCGGCCGCGACACAGCCCATCGGGATCCGTCAAGCAACCACGGATGGCGATGGAAGCGTCAGTGTCGCGTCCGCGTGGGCCGGTAGTCTGTCGCCCATGTTCCAGAAGGTATTGGTAGCCAATCGAGGCGAGATCGCCGTCCGCGCCTTCCGCGCGGCCTACGAACTCGGCTTCCGCACCGTCGCCGTCTTCCCGTACGAGGATCGCAACGCGGACCACCGGATCAAGGCGCAGGAGTCCTACCTCATCGGGGAGGAGGGCCATCCGGTCCGCGCCTACCTGGACATCGACGAGATCATCCGCGCGGCCAAGGAGTCCGGCTCGGACGCCATCTACCCCGGATACGGCTTCCTCTCGGAGAACCCGGACCTCGCCTCGGCCTGCGCGGCCAACGGCATCACGTTCATCGGCCCCTCCGCCGACGTATTGACGCTGGCCGGCAACAAGGTGCGCGCCATCACCGAGGCGCGCCGCGTGGGCGTCCCCACCCTCGCCTCCTGCCCGCCGTCCACGGACACCGACGAGCTGATCAAGGCCGCCGAGGAGATCGGATTCCCGGTCTTCGTCAAGGCGGTCGCCGGCGGCGGGGGCCGCGGGATGCGCCGCGTGGACGACCCCTCCAGGCTGGCCGACGAACTGGGCGCGGCCATGCGCGAGGCCGAGGCCGCGTTCGGAGACGCCACCGTCTTCATCGAGCAGGCCGTCGCGGCACCGCGACACATCGAGGTCCAGATCCTGGCAGATACCCAGGGCAACGTGGTGCACCTCTTCGAGCGGGACTGCTCCATCCAGCGCCGGCACCAGAAGGTGATCGAGATCGCGCCCGCGCCCCACATCTCGCAGGAGCTGCGCGACGCTCTCACTGCGGACGCGGTGAAGTTCGCTCGTGCCATCAACTACACGTGCGCCGGCACCGTCGAGTTCCTCGTGGAGACCGAGGGCGAGCGCGCCGGGCGTCACGTGTTCATCGAGATGAACCCACGCATCCAGGTGGAGCACACCGTCACCGAGGAGATCACCGACGTCGATCTGGTGCAGGCGCAGATGCGCATCGCCGCCGGCGAGTCCCTGGATGAGATCGGCGTACGCCAGGACGAGCTGCAGATCCGGGGGGCCGCGCTCCAGTGCCGCATCACCACCGAGGACCCGCAGAACTCGTTCCGCCCCGATACCGGCCTCATCACCGCCTACCGCTCCGCTTCAGGGGCCGGCATCCGGCTCGACGGCGGCACCACTGGGACCGGTGTCGAGATCAGCCCCCACTTCGATTCGCTGCTGGTCAAGCTCACCGCCCGGGGCCGCGACTTCCCTATGGCCGTCGCGCGCGCCCGCCGGGCGCTGGCGGAGTTCCGCGTCCGTGGCGTGGCCACCAACATCCCCTTCCTGCGCGCCGTCCTGGATGATCCGGACTTCGCAGAGGGCGCTGTCACGACGGCTTTCATCGACCAGCGGCCCTATCTCCTCCACGCGCGCACCCCGGCGGACCGGGCCACGAAGCTGCTGCGGCACCTCGCCGAGGTGACGGTCAACCGGCCCAACGGCGAGGCGCCCACCACGCTCGAGCCGCTGACGAAGCTGCCGAAGGTGGACCTCGCCACCCCCGCGCCCGACGGCGCCCGCCAGCGGTTGCTGGCGCTGGGCGCCGAGGGCTTCGCTCGGGAACTGCGCGAGGCGGTGCCCGTGCGGATCACCGACACCACCTACCGCGACGCCCACCAGTCGCTGCTGGCCACCCGGGTGCGCACGCGGGACCTGCTCGCCGTCGCCCCCACCCAGGCGCGGCTGCTGCCGCAGATGTTCTCGGTGGAGTGCTGGGGTGGGGCCACCTACGATGTGGCGCTGCGGTTCCTCGGTGAGGACCCGTGGGAGCGCCTCGCCACGCTCCGCGAGGCCATGCCCAACCAGAACCTGCAGATGCTGCTGCGCGGCCGCAACACCGTCGGCTACACCCCGTACCCCACGGAGGTGACCAATGCCTTCGTCGCGGAGGCGGCCGCCACGGGCGTGGACATCTTCCGGATCTTCGACGCCCTCAACGACGTCGAGCAGATGCGCCCGGCGATCGAGGCCGTGCGCGGCACCCCGTCGGTGGCGGAGGTGGCGCTCTGCTACACCTCCAACCTCCTGGACCCGGCCGAGAAGATCTACACGCTGGACTACTACCTGCGGCTGGCCGAGCAGATCGTCGACGCCGGCGCGCACATCATCGCCATCAAGGACATGGCCGGCCTGCTGCGTCCCGAGGCGGCCCGCCGGCTCGTCACAGCGCTGCGTGACCGGTTCGACCTGCCCGTCCACCTGCACACCCACGACACCACCGGCGGCCAGCTCGCCACGCTGATGGCGGCCATCGACGCCGGCGTCGACGCGGTGGACGTGGCCAACTCGGCGATGAGCTCGACGACGTCGCAGCCCCCGATGTCCGCACTGGTGGCGGCGCTGGACCAGACCGAGCGCCAGTCCGAGCTGGACCCACAGGCTGTGCTGGACCTGGAGCCGTACTGGGAGGCGGTGCGCAAGATGTACCGGCCGTTCGAGTCCGGGCTTCCCGCCCCGACGGGCCGCGTGTACAGCCACGAGATCCCCGGGGGGCAGCTGTCCAACCTTCGCCAGCAGGCGATCGCGCTGGGCCTGGGGGAGAAGTTCGAGGCCATCGAGGACATGTACGAGGCGGCCGACAAGATCCTCGGCCGGCCCACGAAGGTCACCCCGTCGTCGAAGGTGGTGGGAGACCTCGCCCTGCATCTGGTGGCGGTGGGCGCGGAGGCCGCCGCATTCGAGGCGGACCCGCA
Organism: Tessaracoccus sp. MC1679; assembly: GCF_014164775.1. Classification (GTDB taxonomy): domain Bacteria; phylum Actinomycetota; class Actinomycetes; order Propionibacteriales; family Propionibacteriaceae; genus Arachnia. Next base: position 152,051 of record NZ_JACJGB010000001.1, on the reverse strand, counting down.
ACGCTTCGACATCCCGGACTCGGTGATCGGATTCCTCAACGGCGAGCTGGGCGAGCCCGCCGGCGGCTGGCCCGAGCCGTTCCGGAGCAAGGCAATCGAGGGCCGCCGCACGCCAGCGCGCGTGACCGAGGTGGCCGACGACGACCTCGCCCTCCTCGCCCAGCCCGGCCGCACCCGTCAGGAGACCCTCAACCGGCTCCTGTTCCCCGGCCCCACGAAGGAGTTCCAGCAGCAGCGTGAGGACTTCGGGGACATCTCCGTGCTGCCCACCGTGCCGTACCTGTACGGCATGGAGCGGGGCAAGGAGTACCCCATCACGCTGGAGAAGGGCGTCACGCTGCTGGTGGGCATCGAGGCGATCTCGGAGCCGGACAAGCGCGGCAAGCGGAGCGTGATGTGCCTGCTCAACGGACAGATCCGCCCGGTGCGGGTGCGCGACCTGAAGATCAAGTCCGAGGTGGCGACGGCGGAGCGCGCCGATTCGAAGAACAAGGGCCATGTCGCGGCGCCGTTCAGCGGTGCAGTCACGCCGACGGCCGATGAGGGCGCGAGGGTCGCGGTGGGGGATCAGGTGGCCACCATCGAGGCCATGAAGATGGAGGCCGCCATCAACGCCCCCGTCGCGGGCGTGGTCAAGCGAGTCGTCCTGACCGGCACCACGCAGCTCGAGGGCGGCGACCTGGTGCTGGTGATCGATCCCGAATGATCGGCGGGGCTAGGCGGTGGTTCCCACCACCACCACGTCGAGGTGCGGCTGCCCTGAGGCAACGGTGAGTACCTCGATGAGGGGGGTGAGGAACCTCCGGTCCTCGTCGGTCAGCTCGGGGTGGTCGAACGCCGCGCGCAACCCGGCCAGTGTCTCGACGGCGTGCACGTGCTTGGCGTAGCCGGCAACCTGTCCCGGCTGGATGCGCAGGGCGATGCCCAGGTCGCGGTCCGCGAGGCTGCGCAGCGAGTAGTCGCTGTTGAGCCCGGCCCGGGCGAGGTTCCATTCGGTGCGCTCGAAGGCGGCCTCGTCCCAGACCACCCTCCTGGTGGCGGCGGCCAACTCCTCCAGCCACGCGATCAGCACCCGCCACGACGGGGCCACCCGGTCCGGGGCGATGTAGGCGCCGTCGAGCAGCGCGTCCACGTCCGCGCTCGAGGGCGCGGCGGGATCGACGGCCGTGGAGGGGTCGCGGCGAAGGAGGGGACGCAGCCAGCTGCGGTGTGCGGGGGCGGGGCGGGCAAAGTAAGCGGCCGCCGAGGCCCGAAGCCGTTCGGCGAGGGCGGGGGAGGCGCCGAAGATGTCGCGCACATCGTCGATGGCGATGGCGCACGCGACGAGCTGTTGCATGCATCCAACGGTAACCGTGGGCGTACCATCGGCACAGTGAATCCGAGAACTCGCCGCATCATCGTCACGGGCGTCCTGGTGGCGCTTGTTCTCATCGCGGTGATCGGCGCCATCCTGCCTGCCTGGGCCGAGGACGTCGAGCCGCCGGAGGGTTCCACGCCGGTGGTGGGCATGGCCTACGGCTCGGGCTCGTCGACGCTGTGGCTGGCCGGTCCGTCGGCCGACGACGGGGTGGTCGTGTCCGCGGAGGACGGCAGGGAGATCTCGTTCGGGGGTGACCCTGAATCGGTCCAGGCGCTCGCCTGGCGGGGAGACCGGTTGTGGGTGGGCGACATCGGTGATCCGGACGCGTCCCGTGACTTCGTGGTGGTGTTCCGGCTCAGTGAGCTGACCGAGTCGCGGCTGACCTACTTCGCCTACGACTTCGTCTACGAGGACGGACCGCACGACGCGCAGGCCATGATGATCTCGGGCCGCGGCCGCATCTACATCGCCACCGCAGGGGCGGACCCCGGCATCTACCGCGCCGAGCTCGAACCGTCGCGTCAGGAGATGAACACCTTGACCCGCGTCGTCGACGCTCCGGAGGGAGTCACGGACGGGGTGTTCCTCTCCGACGGCACCACCCTGGCGCTCCGAACGGGCGTGGGCATTGAGTACATCGACGCGCTGACGTGGGAGCCGTTGGCCACCGACACCATCATCGGGGCCCCTGAGGGCGAGTCGCTTGCAGTGGGGCCGGATGACCAGATCTTCGTCGGCGGCAACCCTCTGATCCGCGAGGTCGAGGTTCCGTCGTCGGACGTCACCACGACGGTCGCGCCCCCGGTGGATCCATCGGCATCGGCATCCCCCTCGCCGGACGCCTCGGCGTCCGCGTCGCCGTCGGCCAGCGCCGAGGCGGAGGTTCCCGGGCCGGAGTCGGCCCCGGCGCGCACCGGCACGACGATCGCGCTGCTGCTCGCCGGCCTCGTCGCCCTGATCGCCGGCGCGGTGACCTTCCTCGTCCGCACCTGATTGGATGAGGCCATGGCCCATCAGCTCACCGTCGCCCATGCCGTCACTCCGGAAGGGGTGGTGGAGAACGCCACGATCCTGATCGAGGGCGGGCGCATCGTGTCCGTCCAGCCAGGCGGGGGAGGGGGCCGGCTGTGGGCGGTGCCGGGGTTCGTCGACACCCACTGCCACGGCGCTGTCGGCGTCAGCTTCGGCGACCCGGACCCGGCCCGCAACCTCGAGGCCATCGCGCACCACCGGACGCACGGCACCACCACGATGTTCGCCAGCACCGTCACCGAGCCGTTGGAGAAGCTGGAGGCGCAGTTGGCGGTCCTCCGCGCCCTGCATGATGCGGGCGATCTCGCGGGCATCCACCTCGAGGGCCCGTTCCTGGCCCCGGAGCGCAAGGGCGCCCACGACGAGGCGCTCCTGCGGGTCCCGGACCCGGCCTCGGTCGAACGGCTCATCGCCGCGGGCGGCCCGGCGCTGCGGATGATCACCCTCGCCGTGGAGCTCGAGCATGCCGAGGCCGCGACCCGTCGCTTCACGGAGGCGGGTGTGGCGGTGGCGTTCGGGCACTCCGACGCGGACGACATCCGGACCGCGGAGTCCATCGAGTGGGGCGCCACCGTCGCCACCCACCTGTTCTCAGCGATGCGCTCGATCCACCACCGCGACCCCGGCCCGGTGCCGGTCCTGCTGGCCGACCAGCGCGTGATGGTGGAGCTGATCTGCGACGGTGTCCACCACAAGCCCGTGATCGCCGCGATGAGCATCGACGCCGCGACACCCCGCCGCGTCGCCCTGGTCACCGACGCCATGAGCGCCACCGGCAAGGGCGACGGGCGCTACATCCTGGGTGAGCTCGAGGTGGAGGTCTCCGACGGCACCGCGCGGCTGGTCACCGCCGACGGAGCACCCGGCGCGATCGCGGGCTCGACCTTGACGATGGACAAGGCGTTCGAGTTCGTGGTGCAGGAGGTGGGGGTGAGTATCCCCGACGCGGCCCTGATGGCGGCCACCACGCCCGCGGCCTGGCACCGGCTCGACGACGTGGGCCGCCTCGCGCCCGGCCGCCTGGCCGACGTCTGCCTCGTCGACGACGATGGGCGCCTGCACGCCGTGATGCGTCGCGGCGAATGGGTGGTCCCGCCTCGGCCCTGATGCACCCACCCCGCGACACTAGGATGGGTGGCGAAGGGGGCAACCGGATGAGCGACCTGATCGACACCACGGAGATGTATCTCCGCACCGTCTACGAGCTGTTGGAAGAGGGGGTGCAGCCCCTCCGTGCCCGGATTGCCGAGCGGCTGCACCAGTCCGGCCCCACCGTGTCCCAGACCGTCGCCCGCATGGAGCGCGACGGCCTCCTGCACGTCGACACCGACCGAACGATCCGCCTCACCCGCACCGGGGCCACGCTCGCCCGCGACGTGATGCGGAAGCACCGCCTGGCCGAGTGCCTGCTGACCGAAGTGATCGGGCTGGAGTGGGAGAAGGTGCACGACGAGGCCTGCCGCTGGGAGCACGTCATCTCCATCGACGTCGAGAAGCGGCTGGTGGCCATCCTGGATTCGCCCACCCGCTCGCCCTACGGCAACCCCATCCCGGGGCTCAAGGAACTGGGCGTGGACGTCGAGCACACGCCGTTCCGGGAGCACGCGGACCCGCTTGCTGACCTCGTCACCGATCAACCGCAGCGCTTCGTGCTGCAGCGGATGAGCGAGAATCTGCAGGCCGATCACGGCATGCTGCCCGCGCTCGCTGCCGCCGGGTTCAGGCCGGGCGTCTCGCTCCTGGCCCACCGCGATGTGGACGTGGTGCGGGTGGACATCGACGGAGTCACCACGGATGTGGGCCTGTTCGCCTCCGAACTGCTGTTCGTGAGTCGCGATGAGTGAGAACCATGAGGAGCTGAGGTGGCTCGGGACGAGCGGCCCGGGCGCCATGGAGGACGTGCTGAGCCGCGCCTACGGCGGTGATCGGACGCCCTACGAGTGGTTGGCGCGCTCGGTGTCGGCCTCGGCGTCGACGGTGCTGGACCTGGCCTGCGGCGCCGGTGCGATGATCGAGCGGCTGCAGCGGCCCGGCCGGACGGTGATCGGGCTGGACCGCTCGGAGGCGGAGCTGGTCGAGGCGGCGCATCGTCACCGCGGACCGCTGGTGCTGGGCCACGCGTCGTACCTGCCCTTCTCGGACAACAGCTTCGACGCCGTGGTCTCGTCGCTGGGCATCGCCGTCGTGGCGGACCGGCCGCGGCTGATGTCCGAGGTGTCGCGGGTGCTCCGCCCGGGCGGCGTGTTCGCCGCGCTGACGCCGTCGCTGCGCCCCGCCAACACCCAGGACCTGCGGCTGGTCACCCGGCTGGCCCAGATCCTTCGGGTGGCGCCGCTGCTGCCCGGGATCACGGAGTTCCGGGCGCGCGACGCGCTCCTCGCCGCCGGCCTCACCAAGGCCGAGGACCGTCGGGCGAAGTACTACGTGGAGATCGCGAACCGCGAGGACGCGGAGCGGCTCTTCGCAGGGCTCCGCGGGGCGACGACCCGGAACCGCACCATGGCCGCCGTCGACTTTCTCGCGGCCCGCGCCGAGCAATCAGGACCGGTCCGGGTGCCGCTGCCCATGCGCCGGCTGATCGCCATCAAGTAGCCGATCCGAAGGTCGGCTACGCTGGGCCATACCCCACGGGGTGTCCCACTGCGGGAATACCGCGCCGCAGTCGCGTGTTGTACCCCGCGACGAACGACACAAGGAAGAAAGGGGATCGCCCATGGCGACCACAGCCCTGACCGCAGAGAACTTCAACGACACCGTCAACGAGAACGAGGTCGTGCTGATCGACTTCTGGGCCGACTGGTGCGGCCCGTGCAAGCGCTTCGCGCCGATCTATGAGGATGCCTCGGCCCGTCACGACGACGTTGTGTTCGCCAAGGTGGACACCGAGGACGCCCGTGACGTGGCCGCCGCGTGGGAGATCCAGTCCATTCCCACCATCATGGCCTTCCGCCGCGGCAACCTGGTCTTCCGCCAGGCCGGCCTGCTCAACGGCAAGCAGGTGGATTCGCTCATCGAGCAGATCAAGGCCCTGGATATCGACACCCTCGTCGAGGAGGCGCAAGCCAAGCCGTGAGCGTGAGCGACAGCTGACGCGAAAGGCCCGCTTTCACAAGCGGGCCTTTGTCTGCCCCCAGGTCTCCCGGCATACCCCGCCCCCCTACGATGCTTGGTAGTAGCTACGAAAAGGGGCAACGATGGCCGCCGAGCGCAGGGACATGACAGTCCAGCCGGATCTCAGTCACACAGCGGGGCGGGTGGCCCCGGTGAGATCACGGAAGCCGATCTATCTGGACATGCTTCCGCCGTGCAACGCGGGCTGCCCTGCCGGGGAGAACATCCAGGAGTGGCTGCGGCTGATCAAAGCGGGCGAGGCGGAGGCGGCGTGGCGTCAGCTCGTCGCCGACAACCCGTTTCCGGCCATCCACGGCCGCGTCTGCTACCACCCGTGCGAGACGGACTGCAACCGCAAGGACCTCGACGAGGCGGTCTCCATCCACTCCGTCGAGCGCTATCTCGGAGACCTGGCGATTGAGAAAGGCTGGCGCGTCCCGCAGCCCCGACGCCGCTCCGGCAGGCGCGTGATGGTGGTGGGCTCCGGCCCGGCCGGCCTCTCCGCCGCCTACCACCTTGCCCGGCTCGGCCACGCCGTGGAGATCTTCGACGCGGGCGACAAACCCGGCGGGATGATGCGCTACGGCATCCCCGAGTACCGGCTTCCGCGCGACGTGCTGGACGCCGAGCTGCTGCGGTTGGTGGAGCTCGGCGTGGTGTTCCGGCAGAACACCCCCATCAAGGATCTTCTCGCCACCCAGCGCGATGGCGCGTTCGACGCGGTCTTCGTGGCAGTGGGTGCCCACATCTCCAAGCGCGTCGACATCCCTGCAGCAGACGCCACCCGAGTGCTGGACGCCGTCAGCTTCCTGCGCGACGTCGCCTCCGGCGAGCGCCCCATCATCGGGCGCAAGGTGGCGATCTACGGCGGCGGCAACACCGCGATGGACGTGGCCCGCGTCGCGCGCCGGCTCGGCGCCGAGGAATCGGTGGTGGTGTACCGCCGCAGCATGGCGCAGATGCCCGCCCACGCCGACGAGTTGGAGGGGGCCCAGGCGGAGGGCGTGCAGATGAACTGGCTGCGCACCATCACCTCGATGAACGACGAGGACCTCACCGTCGAGATCATGGAGCTCGACGAGGACGGCAAGGCCCGCGGCACCGGGGTGTTCGAGAAGCTGGAGGCGGACACCGTCATCCTCGCCCTCGGCCAGCGCGCCGACACCCACTTCCTGCGCGCCATCCCCGGGATGAGCTTCAACGACGACGTGGTGGAGGTGGACCCGCACAGCCTGATGACGGCGGTGCCGGGCATCTTCGCCGGCGGCGACGCCGTGCCGTCGGACCGCACCGTCACCATCGGCGTGGGCCACGGCAAGAAGGCGGCCCGGCGGATCGACGCCTGGCTCAACAAGGAGGAATGGGTGCCGGTGGAGAAGCACCCGGTGGTCACCCTCCCGATGATGAACCTGTGGTATTTCGGTGACCACGAGCGCCGTGTCCAGGCCGAGACCGACATCGAGGAGCGGCTCGAAGGCTTCGGCGAGGTGGTAGCGGGCCTCACCGACGCAGAGGCCGCCTACGAGGCCGACCGGTGCCTGAGCTGCGGCAACTGTTTCGAATGCGACGGCTGCCTGGGCGCCTGCCCCGAGGACGCGGTGATCAAGCTCGGCAAGGGCAACCGGTACCGCTTCGACTACGAGAAGTGCACCGGCTGTGCCAGCTGCTTCGAGCAGTGCCCCGTCCACGCCATCGAGATGATCCAGGAGGGCCCCCGATGAGCACCAAGGCCATCATTGACGGCAACGAGGCAGCGGCCGACGTCGCCTACCGCGTCAGCGAGCTGTGCTCGATCTACCCCATCACCCCGTCGTCGACGATGGCGGAGCTGGCCGACGAGTGGTCCGCGCACGGCCGGGCCAACATCTACGGCCAGGTTCCCACCGTCATCGAGATGCAGTCCGAGGGCGGCGCGGCCGGAGCCATGCACGGCGCCCTCCAGGGCGGTGCGCTGTCCACCACGTTCACGGCGTCGCAGGGCCTGCTCCTGATGATCCCCAACATGTACCGGATCGCCGGCGAGCTCACCTCGACGGTGTTCCACGTGGCCGCGCGATCCCTGGCCACGCAGGGCCTGTCCATCTTCGGCGACCACCAGGACGTGATGGCCGTCCGGCAGACCGGGGTGTGCCTCCTGAGCTCGGCCTCCGTGCAGGAGGCCCACGACATGGCCGCGGTGGCGCACTCGGCCACGCTGCGCACCCGGCTGCCGATCGTGCACTTCTTCGACGGGTTCCGCACCTCCCACGAACTCAACACCCTGACCAAGCTCACCGACGACGAGCTGCGCCAGTTCATCCCCCGCGAGCTGGTGATGGAGCACCGCGCCCGTGCGTTGAGCCCCGCCAACCCGTTCATCCGCGGCACCGCGCAGAACCCCGACACCTACTTCCAGTCCCGCGAGACGGCCAACCTGTACTACCAGTGGGCGCCGAAGGTGATCGCCAACGAGATGGACAAGTTCGCCGAACTCACCGGCCGCCGCTATGGGCTCGTCGAGTATCACGGCGCGCCGGATGCGGACCGCGTCGTGGTGATCATGGGCTCCGGCGTGGAGGCCGTCACCCCCGTCGTGGACCGCATCAACGAGGCAGGGGGGCGCGTCGGCGTCATCCAGATCCGTCTCTACCGGCCGTTCCCCACCGACGCGTTCCTGGCCGCCCTTCCGGCCACCGCGAAGAGGGTCGCGGTGCTGGACCGCACCAAGGAGTCGGGCGCCTCCGGCGAACCGATGTTCCTGGACGTGACCTCGCTGTTGGCGGAGGCTGTCGCGGGCGGGCTGCGCGACGAGCTGCCGATCACCATCGGCGGCCGCTACGGCCTGTCGTCGAAGGAGTTCACGCCCGCCATGGTGCAGGCGATCTACGAGGAGCTCGGTCTCGATTCGCCCAGGCCGCGGTTCACCGTCGGCATCCACGACGACGTCACCCATCTCTCGTTGGACTACGACCCGACGCTGGACCTGGAGAACCCCGAGACCCTGCGCGCCGTCTTCTACGGCCTCGGCTCGGACGGCACCGTCGGCGCCAACAAGAACACCATCAAGATCCTCGGCTCCTCCGAGGACACCTTCGCGCAGGGCTACTTCGTCTACGACTCGAAGAAGTCGGGGTCGAGGACGGTGTCGCACCTGCGCTTCGGGCCTCACCCCATCCACGCGCCGTACCTGATCAACCAGGCGGGCTTCATCGGCTGCCACCACTGGTCCATCCTGGAGCGGGTCGACGTGCTCGAGTTCGCCAGGCCCGGCACCGTGCTGCTGCTCAACGCCCCCTACGGCCCGGAGGGGACCTGGCATCAGCTTCCCCTCCCGGTTCAGCGCCGGATCATCGAGCTGGGGATCAAGGTCTACGTCATCGACGCCGGGAAGGTCGCGCGCGCCGCCGGGCTGGGCAGCCGCACCAACACCATCCTGCAGACCTGCTTCTTCGCCATCTCCGGCGTCCTGCCACGCGACAAGGCCATCGACAAGATCAAGGATGCGATCACCAAGACCTACGCCCGCAAGTCCGCCGAGGTGGTGCGCAAGAACCACGAGGCCGTGGATGCGGCGCTGGCCGAGCTGCACGAGGTGGTGGTGCCGGACTTCGCCTCCTCGGATCACGGGTTCATCCCGCCCGTGCCCGCCAATGCGCCCAAGTTCGTGCGCACCGTCACCGCGACCATGCTGACGGGTCGCGGCGACGACCTGCCGGTCTCCTCGCTCCCAGTGGACGGGACCTACCCGTCGGGCACCACCAAGTTCGAGAAGCGCAACATCTCCGAGATCGTGGCCGAGTGGGACGCCGAGTCCTGCATCCAGTGCGGCAACTGCGCGTTCGTCTGTCCCCACTCGGTGTTGCGCGCCAAGAGCTACCCGGCCGATGCCATCGGCGACGCGCCGGAGGGGTTCCAGTCGGCGCCGCTGAACGCCGCCGGCCTGCCGCAGACCCGCTACACCCTTCAGGTCTACGTGGAGGACTGCACCGGCTGCGGGCTGTGCGTGGAGGCCTGTCCGGTCAAGCCGGTGGACCAGCCGTCGCGGCGTGCGATCAACCTGGTTCCCCTGCTGGAACGGGAGAAGGAGAAGGAGGCGGTCGAGTACTTCGAGACCATCCCGCAGAACGACCGCTCACGGGTGGACTTCGGCACCATCCGCGGCACCCAGTTCCTGGAGCCTCTGTTCGAGTTCTCGGGCGCCTGCTCCGGCTGCGGTGAGACGCCCTACCTCAAGCTGCTCAGCCAACTGTTCGGCGACCGCGCCACCATCGCCAACGCCACCGGCTGCTCCTCGATCTATGGCGGCAACCTGCCGACGACGCCCTGGGCCAAGAACGCCGCGGGCCGCGGGCCGGCCTGGTCCAACTCCCTGTTCGAGGACAACGCCGAGTTCGGCCTGGGCATCCGCCTGGCCGCGGACCTGCACGAGAACCTCGCCCGCACGAGGCTTGCCGAGCTCCGCGACGAGATCGGCGATGACGCTCTGGTCGACGGAATCCTGGGCGCGCCCCAACGCCAGGGCTCCGAACTGACCGCGCAGCTGGAGCGGGTCAACCGGCTCAAGGAGAAGCTCGTCGGGCTCAAGGGGATCGCCGCGGAAGACCTGCGCAGCGTCGCGGATCACCTGATGCGCCGCTCGGTGTGGATCGTCGGCGGCGACGGGTGGGCCTACGACATCGGCTCGGGTGGCGTGGACCACGTCCTGGCCTCCGGCCGCAACGTCAACATCCTTGTCCTGGACACCGAGGTGTACTCCAACACCGGAGGCCAGGCCTCGAAGTCCACGCCGCTGGGCGCCGTCGCGAAGTTCGCCTCCGGCGGGAAGCTGACCAACAAGAAGGACCTGGCCATGCAGGCGATGGCCTACGGGTCGGTCTACGTGGCCCGCGTGGCGATGGGCGCGGACCCGCAGCAGACGCTCAAGGCGTTCAGGGAGGCCGAGGCCTACGACGGCCCCAGCCTGATCATCGCCTACAGCCACTGCATCGCGCACGGCTACGACATCCGCAAGGGCCTCGAGCAGCAGTACCGGGCCGTCAACTCCGGACACTGGCCGCTGATGCGCTACAACCCCGTCATCCGCGACTCGGGCGGCAACCCGTTCCTGCTGGATTCGCCGCGGCCGCGGATGTCGCTGCAGAAGTACCAGTCCGCCGAGCTGCGCTACAAGGTGCTTCGCGCGGCGGATCCCGTGGAGGCGGACCGCCTCCTTGCCCTGGCGCAGGAGCAGGTGGACCGCAAGTGGTCCGAGTACGAAGAGCTCGCCGGCCGGGGCGCTCACCAGTTCGCAGCCGATCCGAGGAACCGATGATGACCGATCTCGCCACCACCTACCTGGGGCTCACCCTGCGCAACCCGGTCGTCGCGTCCGCAGGGCCGCTGTCGCAGACGGTGGCCGGCGTGAGGGCGCTGGCCGACGGCGGCGTCGGTGCCGTCGTGCTGTACTCGCTGTTCGAGGAGCAGCTGCGCCGCGAGGCTGAGGCGGTCGCGGCGCTGGAGGAGATGTACGAGGACTCACACGCGGAGGCGCTGTCCTACTTCCCGACGGTACCGAGGGCGGCCCACGACGCCAGCCACGCCTACCTCACCCTGGTGGAACAGGCGGCCGCGGCCGTCGACGTACCCCTCATCGCCTCGCTCAACGGGGCCTCGGTGGGCGGCTGGACGCAGACGGCGCGCCAGCTGGAGGAGGCCGGAGCCGCCGCCATCGAGCTCAACATCTACTTCGTGCCCGGCGACGTGATGATGTCGGGCCACTCGGTGGAGGAGCGGCACCTGGCCATCCTCGCCGCGGTCAAGGGCGCCGTCGGCATTCCCGTGGCGGTGAAGCTCAGCCCCTACTTCTCCTCGGTGGGCAACATGGCGGTCCGCCTCGACGCGGCGGGGGCGGACGGGCTGGTTCTGTTCAACCGGTTCCTCCAGCCGGACATCGACCTGGACCGCATGACTGTGGAGTCCGGGGTGACGCTGTCGTCCCCGGTGGAGGCGCGGCTGCCGCGCACGTGGATCTCGGTGCTGCACGGCACGGTGGAGGCCTCGCTGGCCGCCACCACCGGCGTGGACACCGCCGACGACGTGGTCAAGTACATTCTCGCCGGCGCGGACGTCGTGATGACCACCTCGTCGCTCATCCGACGCGGGCCTGCCTATGCGCAGGTGCTCGTCGACGGCCTCGGCCAGTGGCTGACCGCTAAGGGCCTGACGCTGTCCAAGGCCCGCGGGCTCCTGGCGGTGCCCGCGGAGGCCGCGCCGGACGCCTACGAGCGCGAGGGCTACGTGTCGGCACTGCAGAAGGCGCAGCACACCTACGGTTCGCTGCGCTGACGTCCCTACGATAGGGGCGTGCTGACAGACGTCCTCCTCATCCTCGGCGGTCTCGTGCTGCTCGTCCTCGGCGGCGAACTGATGGTCAGGGGAGCGGGGTCGCTGGCCAGGCGCCTGGGAATGTCGCCGCTGGTGGTCGGTCTCACCGTGGTCTCAGTCGCGACGTCGGCGCCCGAGCTGGCGGTCACCGTCGACTCGGTGCTGGCGGGCGCCCCGGAACTGGCCGTCGGCAACGTGATCGGCAGCAACACCGGCAACGTGCTGCTCATCCTCGGCGTCGGCGCGCTGATGGCGGCGCTCAGCGTGCAGCGCCAACTGCTGCGCTTCGACCTCCCCGCCATGGTGGGCCTGTCCTTCGTGCTGCTGCTGCTCAGCCTCGACGGTTCCCTCGGCCTGATCGACGGCGTGATCCTGATGGCTGCCTTCGTCACCATCATGGTGACCACCGTCATCCTCGGCAGGAGGGCGGTGGCCCGGGAGGCAGCCTCCGGCGGCGACGACGCGGAGGTTGAGGCCCCCTCCCCGGTGTGGGTGTCGGTGGCGTTCGTCGCGGTGGGGGTCGCGGCGCTGGTGTTCGGCGCACAGCTGCTGGTCCGGGGGGCGGTGTCCATCGCCTTCGGACTGGGGGTCTCGGAACTGATTATCGGCCTGACCATCGTGGCCCTGGGGACGTCGCTGCCGGAGCTGGCCGCAACGGTCGCGGCCGTGCGCCGCGGCGAGGTCGACATCGCGGTGGGCAACGTCGTGGGGAGCAACATCGCCAACATCGGTCTCATCCTGGGTCTTCCCGCACTGTTCTCGCCCGGTGGACTGCCGGTGCCGGCGTCGTCCGTGGCGCTGGACCTGCCGCTGATGATCGCGGCCGCGTTGGCGCTCGGCACCGTCGCGTTCACAGGGCATCGGGTGGTGCGGCTCGAGGGCGGCGTGTTCGTCGCCCTGTACGCGGCGTACCTGGGTTACATGGTGCTGGCCTCCGCGGAGCACGACGCGCTGCGCGGGTTCTCGCTGGTGATGGTGGCGTTCGTGCTGCCGCTGCTGCTCGTGGTGGGCGCGGTGACGGTGTGGGAAGAGGTCCAGCTTCGCCGATCCCGACCAGCTCCCGCTGGTTGAGCCAGCCGTGGGCGTAGCGCCACCGGCTGCGTCGAAACCGACCCGCACACGGGACAGGGATGATGCTGGCGACCCCGGGAAGATTCGAACTTCCGACACAAGGTTTAGGAAACCTCTGCTCTATCCCCTGAGCTACGGGGCCACGCGACCCCTGAGGCGGAGTCAACCCGGACAGGATACCGGGCTTCTTCTATACCGCAGAACCGGGACATCCCCTTCTGGTGGCGAGGAGCGAACACGACATCCGTCCCCCATGCATGCCTCGCAGATTGAGCCGATCCTGCTGCCGCGTCCCGCGGATGCACTCTTGCTAGCCCGCCAGGACGAGCAGCACGTTGTCGTGGATCTCGTAGACGATCCTGTAGTCGCCGGTCCGGACACGCCACTCACCGTCGCCGCCAACCAGCTTCGTGGCCCCGCTCGGGCGCGGTTCGCCCGCCAGCAACTCGATCGCCGCCTGGACCCGCCGCTGGGCGACCCGGTCCAGGTTGCGTAGCTGTCGGACCGCAGCGGGCGCGACCTCGATCCGGTAGCTCATGCCAGGCCGAGGTCGGCCTTGACCTGCTCCCAGGGGATCGCCGACTCACCATCGGCCATCTCGGTACGTGCCACACGGCCAGCCTCGAGATCGGCCAGGTCTTCCGCGGCCGCGATCAACCGGTCCAGGTCGTCGGCGTCGATGACGGCTGCCACCCGCTGGCCCCGACGGGTCAGGTACACCGGGTCGTGCCCCACGCGGGCCGCGTCCACGACATCAGCGAGGCGGGCCCGGGCGTCGCTCACAGTCATCTCAGTCATGCCACCCATGATAGCCGCTGGAACAGCTGAAACGTACAACTCAGCGCCCGCGGTTGCTGTGCGCCGAAAGCGCGACTCTCGGCAGGATCGAACGCGCTGGCTGCGGCAATTGCGGATGTTCCAGAGGTGGCTCAGGAGGCCTCTGAGAGGCGTTGCACGACGTACTGGTTGAGGCTGAGGTGCTCTTCGGCAGCTTGGATCGCGAGGCGGCGGTGCAGGCTTTCACCGACACGGAGGTTGAACTTGCCCGAATAGCTCCGCTCCGACAGCGGTTCGCGGACGGCCTCACCCTCTGCCAAGAGGTCGGCCACGGTGTCGGCGACCAGGTCAACCAGCCCCTGGAGGGCAGCCGGCTGGGAGTCGGCGAGCCACGACAGCGAGGGGAACTCGGCGCAGGTGGCGACGAACTCGTCGTCTTCGACCGACCACGTCACCCGGTAGGTATAACGGGACACGTCGGCCGTTTCGGTGTGGGACATCACTTCGCCTCCTTCTCGTCGATCGCGGCCAGCACCTGCCGCACCTGGTACGGCTTGGCCTGGCCGTTGCTGTTGGAGGATATTCACCCGGGGATCACCGGGCCAAGGGGTCTTGAACACCGCGTGTGATCCGCCGGTTCTGCGGGGCGGACCGAAGTAGTGCTCGCAGACCTGGTGGAGGTCGTCGAAGCGCACGTTCCGTGGATTCTTACGCATCGCTGCCACGAGCTTGTCCACGGTCGCCACAGAGATATGGTACCGCGAGCAGTACCACCGTCAAGCCTACATCGGTCGATCTTCGCCATCCAGATCACACCAGGAGCGGCAGGTCCGTGCGCTCAGCCCGGGTGCTCCGTCAAGGCCGGAGGGGGATCCCGGTCGAACCCACCCCTCCTGCGAGGAAAAGACGGTCCCACTGTTTGTGTGTCTGCAACTTCCTATCCATAGAGCGGCATCTGCGCATATATGCAGAAGCCGCTCTATGGATCGCAAGTTGCAGACCCCTCGTCGACGACGACACCATTAGGGTCACCTGACGCGGGCTCTCGGCCTGATCGGCCCCGCGTTCTCCTCACGCTCGGCGGGGAATCCGCGTGAGGAAGAGGTCACAGGCCCGTTACCGGGCGGCTCATCGCCCGTCACATCCTCTACGTAGTTTCTGTGGGGAGCAGCGTCGCTCAGGTATCCCGTGACCGAGAAAGAGCCGAAGGAGCGACCATGACTACCACCCAGACACATCCGTCGAACGAGCCGGAGGGGATGGTCGACGACACCCTGACGGCTGACCAGGTCGCCGCCCGGGCGCTTCCCGCCGCTGGAGGCCTCACGTACCGTCCCGGTCGCTGGATCGACGGCTGGGACCCCGAGAACCCGGAACAGTGGGGGAGTGTGGGCCGGCCCATCGCGCGCCGCAACCTCACGCTGTCGATCTTCGCCGAGTTTCTCGGCTTCGCCGTCTGGGCGCTGTGGAGCATCGTCGTCCCGCAGCTCAACGGCGTGGGCTTCAACCTCAGCATCAACGAAATGTTCTGGCTGGTCTCGACGCCGGCCCTTGTCGGCGCCACGCTCCGCCTTCCCTACACGTTCGCAGTGCCCCGCTTCGGCGGCCGCAACTGGACCGTCGTCTCGGCCCTCCTGCTACTCCTCCCCGCTGGCGCGCTGGCGTGGGCCGTCAACCACCCCGAGCTGCCATTCATGGCGCTGATGGGGATCGCGGCCCTCGCGGGCTTCGGCGGCGGCAACTTCGCCTCGTCGATGGCCAACATCTCCTTCTTCTTCCCAGCCAAGGAGAAGGGCGCCGCGCTCGGCCTGAACGCCGCAGGTGGAAACCTCGGCACCGCCGCCGTGCAGCTCGCCGTCCCGATCGTCATCACCATCGGGGCCGGGGTCAGCCTGGACCGGGCTGGCCTGATGTTTATCCCGCTCGCACTCCTGGCAGCAGTGCTGGCCTGGCGCGGGATGGACAACCTGTCCAACGCCAAGTCCGACCCACGCGCCTACGCGGCCGCGCTGCGCAACCCGCACACCTGGATCCTGTCGTTCATCTACATCGGCACCTTCGGCTCGTTCATCGGCTACTCCGCCACCTTCCCGACGCTGCTGAAGAACCTCTTCCCGGCGGTGACCCTCTCGCTCGCCTTCATGGGCGCGCTGGTGGGCTCGGTCTCGCGCCCCTTCGGTGGATTCCTCGCAGACCGGGTGGGCGGCGCGCTGGTCACCTGCGCATCCTTCGTCGCGATGGCGGTGGGGGCGGTCGGTGCGATCATCGGGCTTCGGCTCGAATCGTTCGCGATCTTCTTCATCTCCTTTCTCTGGCTGTTCGTCTTCACCGGTATCGGAAACGGCTCCGTCTACCGGATGATCCCTGCGGTCTTCGCCGGCACCGTCCGCGACAACAGCACCGGATCCTTGATGGCGGCTGGCCGCGCGGCCGCCGGCTGCATCGGCATCGCCGGCGCGATCGGTGCCTTCGGCGGCTTCCTCATCCCGCAGGGATTCGCCCTCTCCAGGACCCTGACCGGGGACCTGCAGGCGGCCCTCTGGGCCATGGTGGGCGCCTACCTCCTCATGCTGGGTGTCACCTGGTTCACCTACCTGCGCCGCGGCTCACGCATGGCCGCGCTGAAGGTCTGACCCATGACCGCCACCCACTGCCCCTACTGCGCGCTCCAGTGCGCGATGAACGTGGCGCCGTCAGACCCGGTGGTGACCCCGACGGTGACCCCGCTGGACTTCCCCACCAACCGGGGCCGGCTCTGCCAGAAGGGGTGGACGTCCGCCGAGGTGCTCACCACCCCCGACCGGCTCACCAGCCCCCTGGTGCGCCGCGACGGTGAGCTGGTGCCCACGGACTGGGACACCGCGCTGACGCTGGTCGCCGACACGCTGATCCGCCTACGGGTGGAGCACGGGCCGGAGTCGGTGGCGGTGTTCGGGGGCGGCGGGCTCACCAACGAGAAGGCCTACCAGCTCGGCAAGTTCGCCCGGGTGGCGCTGCAGACGCCCAACATCGATTACAACGGCAGGTTCTGCATGTCGTCGGCCGCGGCCGGCGGCCGGAGGGCCTTCGGGCTCGACAGGGGGCTGCCCTTCCCGCTCACCGATCTCGACGGCGCCGGCGCGATCCTGTTGGTGGGCTCCAACCCCGCCGAGACGATGCCTCCGTTCTGCACCCACCTGTCTGGGGCGCAGGAGGCGGGCGGGCTGATCGTCGTCGACCCCCGCCGCACGCCGACGGCGGCCCTCACCGGCGACGGCCGGGGCCTGCACCTCAGCCCGCTGCCCGGCACGGACCTGGTCCTTCTCCTCGGCCTCACCCAGATCCTGTGGACCGAGGGCCTGATCGACCGCGACTACCTGGCCGAGCGCGCCAACGGCGTCGACGAGCTGCGCGCCAGCCTGGCCGCGTGGTGGCCGGAGCGGGTGGAACGCGTCACGGGCGTCCCGGTGACCGAACTCCGCAGGGCCGCCCGCCTGCTCGCCGAGGCCAGCCCGGCGCGCGGCGGCCGCGGCGCCTACGTGCTGACCGGCCGCGGGGCCGAGCAGCACGCCCACGGCACCGACACCGTCACCGCCGCCGTGAACCTCGCGCTGTGCCTCGGCCTGCCCGGACGGGTGGGCTCCGGCTACGGGTGCCTCACCGGCCAGGGCAACGGCCAGGGCGGCCGCGAGCACGGCCTCAAGGCGGACCAACTGCCCGGGTACCGCTCGATCACCGACCCCGCCGCCCGCGGGCACGTCGCCGCCGTCTGGGGGGTGAATCCCGACTCCCTCCCAGGCCCCGGGAAGCCGGCTGTCGCGCTGTTCGAGTCGCTCGCCACCCCCGGCGGCCCGCGGGCGATGCTCATCCACGGATCCAACCCGGTGGTCAGCCTGCCCGACGTACTGCGCCTCACCGAGCGGATCCAGGCCCTCGACCTCCTCGTGGTGGCCGACTTCTTCCTGTCCGAGACCGCCGCCATGGCCGACGTCGTCCTCCCCGTCACCCAGTGGGCCGAGGAGACCGGAACCATGACCAACCTCGAGGGGCGCCTGCTGCTGCGCGCCCGCGCCACCCTGCCCCCCGTCGGTGTGCGGACCGAGCTGGAGGTGTGGAGCGACCTGGCCGAGCGCCTCGGAAGCCCCATCCCGTTCAGCGCCGACCCAGCCGTCGTGTTCGACGAGCTGGCCCGGGCCAGCGCTGGCGGAGTGGCCGACTACGCCGGATTCAGCCACCAGCGGCTCCGCGACGGCGACGCCCTCTACTGGCCATGCCCCGCCCCAGACCACCCCGGCACGCCGCGGGTGTTCCTGGACCGGTTCGAGACCCCGGACGGGCGCGCGGTCCTCCACCCCGTCGACCAGACCCCACCCGACGACGAGCTCACCCCGGAGCTGCCGCTCTACCTCGTGACCGGCCGGGTCCTGCAGCACTACCAGTCCGGCGCGCAGACGCGGCGCGTCCCGGCCCTCAACAGCGTGGAGCCCGAGGCCTATATCGAGCTGCACCCTCTCCTCGCGCAGAGGTTGGGTGTCGCGGCGGGTGACCGGGTGGCGGTGCATTCGCGTCGAGGCAGCTGCGAGGCGGTGGCCAGGCTCACCGAGGGCATCCGCCACGACACGGTCTTCATGCCCTTCCACTACCCGGACGCCGGCGCGGTCAACCGGGTCACCAACGCCGCCACCGACCCCATCTCGGGCATGCCCGAGCTCAAGGTCGCGGCCGTGCGGCTGACGCGGATCGGAGCAGTTGCATGAGCCACCGGATCGTCGTCGTGGGCCACGGCATGGTGGGGCACCGCTTCCTCGCCGACCTGGCCTCCCACCACCTCGACGACGTCGAGGTCACCGTCCTGGGCGAGGAGGGGCACGCCGCCTACAACCGGATCCTCCTACCCGATGTCATCCTCGGCCGGGCGGACCTGCCGGGGCTCACGCTGCCCGAGAGCCGTGGCGTGCGGATGCTGCGCGCCCGCAAGGCCACCGGGATCGACCGCCGCAACCGCACGGTCGTCGACGCTACGGGGGAGGAACACCCCTTCGACACGCTCGTGCTGGCCACCGGAGCCGATCCGGTCTTCCCCACCCTCGACGGAGTGGTCCGGGCAGACGGCTCCCCGATGCCGGGCGTGGCCGCGTTGCGCACCTGGGACGACGCGGACCGCGTCCGTGCGGCCGCCGTCGAGGGCTCCAAGGTGGTGGTCATGGGGGGCGGGGTGCTGGGCATCGAGGCCGCCGTCGCGCTCGCCGAGGCAGGTAGCGCGGTCACCATCGTCCATCGCGGCTCGGCGCCCCTGGACAGGCAGTTCGATCCCGCGAGTGGCGCCGTTGTCCGGGCCGGGCTGGCCGACCGGGGCATCACCACGCTCGTCGACGTGCGTGTCGCGGGAGTGGAGCGTCGTCGCGACGGCGCCCTCACCTCCGTGCGTCTCACCAACGACCGGCACATCCCCGCGGACATGCTGCTGGTGGCGATCGGGGTCAGGCCCCGCACCCGGCTCGCCGAGGCGGCCGACATCTGGGTCCGCAACGGCATCCTCGTCAGCGACACCTGCCGCACCGACGATCCGGCCATCTACGCCATCGGCGACTGTGCCCGCACCCCCCGTGGCTGTCCCGGGCTGGTGGGTCCCGGCTGGGAGCAGGCACGTGTCCTGGCGCACCACCTCGCAGAGAAGATCAGCGGCCGCTCCGGTCCCCGCCCCGTGCTCGGCGCAGACGCCGGCGTGTTCCGGGTGAAGGCCGAGGGTCTCGATGCCGTCACCATGGGCGAGTTTCCTGACGACGAGTTCGCGCCCGGCGCCCCGCGGGTGCTCAGCCTCACCGACCCCGTCGGCCGCCGACGCGTGCGCGTCGCCGTCGCCGACGGCCTGCTCGTGGGCGCCACCTGCGTAGGCGATGCCCAGGTCGCGGCCGACCTGACGGTGGCCTTCGACTCCCGCACGCCCGTCCCCGACGACCCGGCCGCGCTGTTGGCCCGCCCGCTCGCCGGCGCTGCCCCGGCGATGTCGGTGGTCGACCTGCCCGACGCGGCTGTCGTGTGTCGCTGCAACGCCGTGACCAAGGCGGCCATCACCGATGCCGTCAAGGCAGGCGCCGACACTCCTGAGGCCGTCGCGTCGGCGACGCGCGCCTCCACCGGATGCGGAAGCTGCACCTCCGACGTCTGCAGCCTGGTCGCCGCCCTCGGCGCAGCCGGCAGCCCGCGAACCTCACTCGAGCGGGTCACCGTCGCGTGAGTGGCTTGTTGCACAGCCGAAACGTGAATGATCCAGCCCCGGAAACTGCGCCGCCTAGCGTCGTAGATACCGAGGAGCCCAACCGACAAGACCCCTGGAGGCCGATATGAGCAAGCTGTGTGTGGTGGTCGGGGGTGGCATGGTCGCCCACCGATTCGTCGAGGCGCTGCGTTCGCGCGACGAGGCCGGCGAGTGGCGCGTGACCGTGCTGGCCGAGGAGCCTCGCCCGCCCTACGACCGGGTGGCCCTGACCAGCTACTTCGAGAACCGCGACCCCGAGCTGCTCAACCTCGGCGAGGCGCACCTCTGGCAGGACCCGAACGTCAAGCTGCGCCGCGGCGCCAAGGTGGTCTCCGTGGACCCGGCGGCGCACACCGTCATCACCGAGAACGGCATGTCGCACGCCTACGACTCCCTGGTGCTGGCCACCGGCTCCTACGCGTTCATGCCGCCTGTGCCCGGCCGTGAGCTGCCCGGCTGCTTCGTCTACCGCACCATCGACGACGTGGCGGCCCTGCGCGGCTACGTCGAGACCCTGCAGGAGCGCAACCCGAAGCGCCGCGTCCGTGGCGCCGTCATCGGCGGCGGACTGCTGGGCCTCGAGGCTGCCGGAGCGCTGAAGAAGCTCGGCGCCGACACCACGGTGGTCGAGTTCGCGCCCAGGCTGATGCCCCTCCAGGTGGACGAGGGCGGCGGCGAGTCGCTCAAGCGCCTCATCGAGGCCATGGACGTCGACGTGCGCGTCGGCACCGCCACCTCGGCCATCAAGGGCCGGATCGCCGTGGAGAAGATGGTCTTCAACGACGGCTCCTCCATCGACGTGGACGTGGTGATCTTCGCCACCGGCGTCCGTCCCCGCGACGAGCTCGCCCGCGATGCCGGCCTCGAGGTGGGGGAGCGCGGCGGCATCGTCGTCGACGACTCCTGCCGCACCGCGGACCCCGACATCTTCGCCATCGGCGAGGTGGCCTGCATCCAGGGCCGCGTCTGGGGCCTCGTCGGCCCCGGCTACACCATGGCGGAGGTGGCGGTGGACCAGATGCTCGGCCGCTCCGGCACCTTCACCGGCGGCGACCTCTCCACCAAGCTGAAGCTGCTCGGCGTGGACGTGGCCAGCTTCGGCGACGCCTTCGGCGCCACCGAGGGCGCCCTGTCCGTGGTCTACACCGACCCGATCGCCGGCGTCTACAAGAAGCTGGTGCTCTCCGACGACGCCCGCACCCTGCTGGGCGGCATCCTGGTGGGCGACGCCTCGGCCTACGCCGGCCTCCGGCCCCTGCTGGGCCGGCCGCTGGGCGTGGACCCCGCCGCCTACCTGGTGCCCGCCGGCGCGGATGGCGCCCCCGTCCAGGGCGAGCTGCCCGACGACGCCCCCGTCTGCTCCTGCAACAACGTGACGGCCGGCGCCATCCGGTGCTCTGTCACAGAGGGCGGATGCACCGACCTCGCGGGCGTCAAGGCCTGCACCAAGGCGGGCACCAGCTGTGGCTCCTGCCTGCCGCTGGTGCGCAAGCTGATGGTGGCCGAGCTCGAGAAGTCCGGGACTGTGGTCAGCAACGCCCTGTGCGAGCACTTCGAGCTCTCCCGGGCCCAGCTGTTCGACGTGGTCCGGATCACCGGGCTCACCACCTTCTCCGAGATCATCGGCCGGCACGGCCGCGGCCGCGGGTGCGACATCTGCAAGCCCGTCGTCGCCTCGATCCTGGCCAGCCTGGGCAACGGGCACATCCTCGCCGGCGAACAGGCCGCGATCCAGGACACCAACGACCACGTGCTGGCCAACATCCAGAAGGACGGCACCTACTCGGTCGTGCCCCGCGTGCCCGGCGGCGAGATCACCCCGGACGGGCTCATCGTGATCGGCCAGATCGCCCGCGACTTCGGGCTCTACACCAAGATCACCGGAGGCCAGCGGATCGACATGTTCGGCGCCCGGATCGACCAGCTGCCCGACATCTGGCGGCGGCTCGTCGACGCCGGGTTCGAGTCCGGACACGCCTACGGCAAGTCGCTGCGCACCGTGAAGTCCTGCGTCGGGTCCACCTGGTGCCGCTACGGCGTCCAGGACTCCGTGGGCCTTGCGATCGACCTGGAGCTGCGCTATCGCGGGCTCCGCTCGCCGCACAAGCTCAAGCTGGGCGTCTCCGGCTGCGCGCGTGAGTGCGCCGAGGCCCGTGGCAAGGACGTCGGCATCATCGCCACGGACAAGGGATGGAACGTCTACGTGGGCGGCAACGGCGGCTTCACCCCCCGCCACGCCGTCCTGCTGGCCGAGGACCTCACCACCGAGGAGCTCGTGCGCACCATCGACCGCTTCCTCATGTACTACGTGAGGACGGCGGACCGGCTGCAGCGCACCGCCGTGTGGCTGGAGTCGATCGAGGGCGGCCTGGACCACGTCCGCACGGTCATCATGGAGGACTCCCTCGGCATCGCCGCGGACCTCGACGCCGCCATGGCCGGCCACGTCGACGGCTACCGCGACGAGTGGCGCGACGTGCTGGAGGACCCGGTCAAGCTGGCCCGGTTCGCGGGCTTCGTCAACGCGGCCGACGCCGTCGACGACAACCTCCAGTACGTGGGCGAGCGTGGCCAGGCCCGCCCCGCCACCGACGCCGACCGCGAGTCCGGCGTCGAACTGGTCGATTCCGAGCGGCGGCCGGTCCTGGTCGCCGGACCCACCATCCCCATTGGAGGAGCGCGATGATCACCACCACCGAACCCGTCTGCCGCCTTGACGACCTGCTGCCCGAGAGGCCTGTCGCCGCCATGATCGACGGCCGGCAGGTGGCCATCGTCAGGCTCCACGACGACCGCGTGGTCGCCGTGGGCATGTGGGACCCCTTCGCGCGCGCCAACGTGATGGCCCGTGGGCTGGTGGGTTCGTCCCTGGTGGACGGGGAGGATGTGCCCGTACTCTTCTCTCCCATGTACAAGCAGGCCTTCGACCTCCGCACGGGCGTGTGCCTGTCGGACCCTGCGAAGGCGCTCGGCACGTGGGCGGTGGCGGTGCTCGACGGCCGGGTGTTCGTCGGGTCTCAGGTCACCGAGGAGGCTCCGCTGCGTCGGCCCGCCGAGGGCCTGGCCAGGGCGGGCTGAATGGACGCGACGGTGACCGCCATCGGCTCCACCGCGGCAGCCGGCGCGCACTCGCTCGCCGGCTGCCGCGTCGTGCTGACGGCGAAACGACGGGCCTCCGAACTGGCCTCGGCGCTCGAGCGCCGAGGGGTGGAGATCATCCGGGCACCCATCCTCTCGATCGTGCCCCACGCCGACGACGAGCAGCTGATCGCCCACACCAGGGCGCTGATCGCCGATCCCCCGGACGCGGTGGTGGCCACCACCGGTGTGGGGTTCCGCGGCTGGATGGAGGCCGCGGACGCCGCAGGGTGCGCCGGGGAGCTGCTGGAGGTGCTGCGGGGAGCCCGGATCATCGCGCGCGGACCCAAGGCGCAGGGCGCGGTCCACGGCGCGGGCCTCACGGCCGACTGGGTGGCGGACTCGGAGACGGCCGCCGAGATCAAGGAACTCTTCGAGACCGAGGGCGTCGCGGGCCTGCACGTGGCCGTGCAGCACCACGGCGCGGGCAGCGACGGCATCGACGAGCTCCTCGTCGATCTGGGCGCCCGAGTGACGTCGCTGGTGGTGTACCGGTGGGGGCCCTCCCCGGACCCCGAGGCGGTGAGCCGCGCCGTCGCTCTGGTGGCGGCCGCCGAGGTCGACTCGGTGGCCTTCACGTCCGCGCACGGCGTGGTGGAGTTCCTCGCCGCCTGCGAGCGGGAGGGGTTGAGGGATGCCGCGATCGCGGCGATGGCGGGGCCCGTCCTTCCCGCGACCGTGGGGCCCGTCACCGCCGCGCCCCTCATCGAGCTGGGCCTGGACCCGTTGATTCCGGACCGGTTCCGGCTCGGCGCGCTGGTGCGGGAGCTCACCGCTGCGCTGTCCGCCCGCGGCGTGGCCGAGGTCGCCACACCGGCGGGGGTGCTGTGGCTCCGGCGGTCCGCCGCGAGCCTGGGTGGGCGCGCGCTCCCGCTCAGCCAGGTGCAGTTCTCCGTGTTGCGCTCCCTCGTCGAGGCCAAGGGCGGCGTGGTGTCGCGGGAGGAGATCCTGGCCGTGCTCCCCGGCAGCTCCAACGACCCGCACGCGGCCGAGGTCGCCGTGGCGCGACTGCGTGACAGTATGGGTGACCGATCGCTGGTGCGCACCGTGCCCCGGCGCGGCTACCGCTTGGAGGTGAGCCCATGACGCCGGCACTCGTGGTGTGCGCACACGGCACAGACGATCCCGACGGACAGGCCGCCGTCCTGGCGATCGCCGCGGCCGCTGCGGAGCGCCTCCCCGACGTCACCGTCGAGGTGGCCTACGTCGACGTTCAGGAACCCAAGCTCGACACGGTCGTGGACCGGCTCGTCGACGCGGGGCACCGCGTGGTGGTGGTCCCCGTGCTGTTGACGCTGGGCTTCCACACGGAGGTGGACGTGGCAGAGGCGATCGCCGGCCACCCGGGGCGGGTGGTGTCCACGGGCCCGCTGGGTCCGGATCCCCGGCTGGAGGACGCTCTCGTGGAACGCCTTCGCGAGGCCGGCGCCCCTGAAGGGTCGGCGGTGGTGGTGGCCGTGGCCGGTTCGTCGCGCCCGGAGGCGGCGGAGGTGGGTCGCGGTGTGGCGCGCGCCGTGCAGGATCGGTGGGCCGGGCCCGTCACGGTGGGGTTCCTCTCAGCGGCCGAGCCCAGGGTCCCTGAGGCTGTCGCGGAGGCGGGCGGATCTGGCCCAGTTGCTGTGGCGTCCTACCTGATCGGGCCCGGCTTCTTCCAGCGCAGGCTCTCCAGGGCCGGTGGAGACGTGGTCGCCCAACCCCTCGGCGCGCATCCCGGCCTGGTCTCGGTGGTTGTCGACCGTTACCGAGCGGGCGCGGGTCAGCTCGGCTGATCCGTCGGAGTCCATGGGGGCTACCCCGGAGATTAGATACAAGTTTCTTGTAGTAATCTGTGGGGCATGACAGAGATCTCCCTCACCCCCAAGTCAGGCTGCGGTTGCGGCGGTCATGACGAGTCCCTTCCCGAACTCGACGCGCGCATCATCCCGCACGCCGTTCGCCACGCCGCCATTCACGGCGTCGTCGACGGCCTCCAGCCGGGCGCGGCCTTCGTCCTGGTGGCCCCGCATGACCCGGTGCCGCTGCTCCGCCAGATCACAGAGCGCCACGGCGAGTCGATTGCAATCAGCTACGTGCAGGAGGGCCCCGAGGCCTGGAAGCTGAAGCTGGCGCGCCTCTGATGTGCAGCTACTGCGGGTGTGACTCGATCACGGTGATCGGTCGGTTCATGAATGAGCACGTCGAGATCGTCAACGCGTGCGGACAGTTGCGCCGCGCCGTCGTCGACGGTGGAGACGTGCCTGAGCATGCCCGCGCCCTCGCCCTCCTCCTCGGGCCGCACACGCAGTCCGAGGAGGTGGGTCTCTTCACGGTGATGAAGCGCCGCGACGAGTTCGCTGACCACGTCAGCATTCTGTGCGGCGAGCACCGCTCGCTCGACGAACTGCTGGCTGCCATCGCCGCAGGCGACCACTCGCTCATGGACGTCTTCGAGGACGCCCTACGTGACCACATCGACAAGGAAGACAACGGATTGTTCCCGGCCGCTGCCCTCGGGCTCGACGGCGACGAATGGGCCGAGATCGATACCACCACCCATGAGCACGACCACGCTGCCGGCACCCCGCACCATCACTGACCCAGGGGCGCGCACGCGCCCCCTCCGCGTCGCGCTCATCGCGCTGGCCGGGGTCTCGCTGCTGACGGGCCTCAACGCGGCGTTGCTCCGTCTCGGGATGTGGGCGCCCGTGGATTCCGACCGGCTGGCGGACCTCCACGGCCCCGCCATGACGCTCGGCTTCATGGGCACCCTCATCTCCCTTGAACGGGCCCAGGCACTGCGTTCCCCCCTCGCATACCTGGCGCCCGCCCTGCTGGGCGCGGGGTCGCTGGCGTTGATCGCCGGCGCCCCGCCCCTGCTCGGCGAACTTCTCCTCCTCGACGGCGGGCTGGCATTCCTGGCCGTGGCCGTGGCCCTGTGGCTCCGGGCCCCGCTGCCTCTGGTGGCCGCCCAGGCGCTCGGCACGCTCTTCGTCCCGCTGGCGGCGGCCGCGATCCTGCTGGCCGACATCCCGGCCGCCCTTCCGCTGCTTGCCGCCTTCGTGGTGATCACCATCGCCGCGGAGCGCGCCGAATTGGCGCAGCTCACCATGGGCGCCCGTGCGGTGCCCATGCTGCTCGCCCTGGCGACCGTGGTGGCGCTCGGCGCCGCCCTCGCGACCGCCCTCCCCGCCGTCGGCTATCGGGTGCTGGGGTTGGGCTGCCTGCTCGTGGCCGCCTGGCTGCTCCGCGACGACGTGGGCCGCCGCATGATCCGCGGCACCGGGTTCCGCCGCTTCAACGCCGCCGCGCTGCTGGCCGGCAACGGATGGCTTGCCGTGGCGGGCGCTGTGTGGCTCGTGGTCGGGCAGCCGGTCGCCGCGGGCCACCACGATGCCACCATCCACGGCGTCTTCCTCGGCTTCGGTGTGTCCATGATCATGGCGCACGCCCCCACCATCTTCCCGGCCGTCATCGGCCGCCCCCTGCCGTATCGTCGGTCGATGTGGCTCCCGCTCGGGCTGCTTCACGCCGGCATGACCGCGCGGATCCTCGGCGACCTTCTCGCCGTCGGTGACCTGTATCGAACCGGAGGAACCCTGACCGTGATCGCGATGCTCGTGTTCGCCCTGACCGTGATCGCCTCGGCGGTGAGGGGATGAGGCGCCGCCGCGGGCTCCGCGACTTCGCGCTGGTGGTGTGGCTGGCGGCCGCCGTCGTGGTTGCTCTCGCGCATCGCTGGATCCCCGAGTCCACCTGGCTCATGGTGCACCTGGTGGCGCTCGGCGCTCTGACGCACTCGGTGATGGTGTGGAGCGCCCACTTCACCGCGGCGCTGCTCAAGACCCGCGACGACGACGCTACCCGCCGCCTGGCAGACGTGCGGCTGGGCGTGCTGGGGGCCGGCTCCCTGCTGGTCTTCCTCGGCGTCCCGACGGCGCAGTGGTGGCTCGCGGTCACCGGCGCCACCGTCGTATCAGCCGCCGTGCTGTGGCACGGCGCCGTCCTGGTGCGCGACCTCAGGCGTGCCCTGCCGGGGCGGTTCCGGATCTGCATCCGCTACTACATCGCGGCGGCGGCCTGCCTGCCCGTGGGGGCCGGGTTCGGCGCGACGCTGGCCTGGGGGCTCGACGACCGCTGGCACGCCGCCCTCCTCGTGGCCCACACCATGACCATGCTGCTCGGCTGGATCGGGCTCACGGTGGTGGGCACCTTCGTGACCTTCTGGCCCACGGTGCTGCGCACCCGGATGGACGACCGGTCCGAGCGCCTCGCCAAGCAGGTGCTGCCGGTGCTGCTGGCCGCCATCGCCGTCGTGATCGGGGGTTCCCTCACGGGCCTCCGGCCGGTCTCGGTGGCCGGGCTGGTCCTCTACGCCGCCGCGCTGGGATGGTGGGGGCGCTGCCTCATCGTGCCGTTGAGGAAGCGTCCGCCGCGCGAGTTCGCCGCCGCGTCGATCCTTGCCGGGGCCGTGTGGGCGTGCGTGGCGGTCCTCGCCACCGCCGTCCACGTCGGACGCTCCGACGACCTCGAGCTGGCCTCCGGATACCCGATGCTGGCCTCGCTGTGGGTGGTGGGCTTTCTGCTGCAGCTGGTCACCGGCGCGCTGTCCTACCTGTTGCCGTCGGTGATCGGCGGCGGGCCGCGCGTGGTGCGCGCCGGCGCCGCCGAGTTCGACCGGTTCGCCACCGTGCGGCTCGTCGTCATCAACGGCGGGCTGCTGGCCTGGGTGGCCCCACTGCCCAGCTGGGTCAAGGTGACCGTGTCCGTGCTGGTGCTCGCCGCGCTCGTGACATTTCTCCCGCTCATGGTGCGCGGCATCCGAGCCTCCGTGGCGGAGCGCCGCCGCGCCGCGGCCGGCGAACCTGCCCCTGAGTTGAAGGAACGGCGCAGCGTCTTCACCGGCGACGGTCTGGTCGCGGGCGTCGCGGCGCTGGCGATCGCGCTCAGCGTCGGCGTCGGCCTGGATCCGGCGGCGGCCGGCGTGGCCTCGACCACCGCCCCGGCCGCGTCGGTTGCGGCCACCGGCGAGACGGTCCGGGTGAAGGTGGCGGCACGCGACATGGAGTTCGTGCCCGACAGCGTGGAGGCCCAGCCGGGCGACCGCGTCATCGTCGAGCTGGTCAACGAGGACCCCACCACCGTGCACGACCTCCTCATCGGAACTCTGCGCACTCCACGGCTCGCGCCGGGGGAGAGCGCCGAGCTCGACCTCGGCATCGTGGGCCGGTCCATCGAGGGCTGGTGCACCGTCGTGGGGCACCGTCAGATGGGCATGACGTTCGACGTGGTGGTGGCGGGCGCGCCCGCCGCAGCCCCCGACGAGGAGGCCGCCGAGCCAGAGCACGGTCACGCGGCCGGGGACCCGGACGCGACGCTCAGCGCCGTGGTCGACCCCGTGGCCCCGCCGCTGACCGACGAGACCGTCCGCCGCTACGAGTTCCGGGTCACCGAGGTGCCCCTGGAGGTGGCCCCGGGCGTGTGGCAGCGGCGGTGGACCTTCAACGGCGGCAGCGTGGGCCCAACGCTGCGCGGACGGGTGGGCGACAACTTCGAGATCACGCTCATCAACGACGGCTCCATGGGCCACTCGATCGACTTCCACGCCGGCGCTCTGAACCCCGAGGGGCCCATGCGCACGATCGCGCCCGGCGAGCGGCTCGTCTACCGGTTCACGGCCGGGCGCGCCGGCGTCTGGATGTATCACTGCTCGACGATGCCCATGAGCGCGCACATCGCCGCCGGCATGCACGGCGCCGTGATCATCGAACCCGAGGGTGGCCTGCCGGAGGTGGACCGCGAGTACGTGGTGGTCCAGTCCGAGGTCTTCGTCGCCGACGACGCCGCCACCGCCGAGGCCGCCACCGAGGTGGACGCGGATGCCGTCTCCGCCGAGCAGCCGGACCGGGTGGTGTTCAACGGCGTGGCCAACCAGTACGACCAGGAGCCGTTCGTCGCACGCGTGGGGGAGCGGGTGCGCTTCTGGGTGCTCGACGCCGGGCCGAACCGTGCCACGAGCTTCCACATCGTGGGCGGGCAGTTCGACACCGTGTACCGGGAGGGCGGGTACCTGCTCAAGGACGGCGTGGACGCCTTCGGCGGCAGCGGCGGTGGCGCCCAGGCACTGGCGCTGGCGCCGGCGGAGGGCGGGTTCGTGGAGTTGGAGTTCCCGGAGCCCGGGCGATACCCCGTCGTCAGCCACGTGATGGTGGACGCCGAGCGCGGGGCGCACGGGATTGTCGCGGTGTCCTGATCGCGAGGGCGCGCCCCGGGCGACCGCTGGCCTAGGATCGGTGTCGAGAACCGCAACGAAGGGAACAGCTGTGTCCGAAGCCGGCCTCAACGCCGCCCGCCAGAAGATGATCGACGCCGGGGTCGCGGCCCCCGCGATCGAGGTCTTCTCCCGCTTCTACGAGCTCCTCGAATCCGGTGCCACCGGGGTGATCCGGGAGGACACCATCGAGCCGCTGCTCGATCCACCGATGCTGACCGATGTGGACATCTCCGAGGCGGAGGCCCGCGAGGCGATCGGCAAGACCGTCATCATCAAGCTCAACGGCGGCCTCGGCACGTCGATGGGCCTGGACAAGGCCAAGACCCTGCTGGAGGTGCGCGACGGGCTCAACTTCCTTGATCTCATCACCCAGCAGGTCCTGGCCGCCCGCGACCGCTACCACGCCCGCCTTCCGCTGCTGCTGATGAACTCGTTCCGCACCGAGGACGACACGTTGGCCCACCTCGAGCGCTACGAGGAGCTTCCGGTGGAGGGGCTGCCGCTCAGCTTCACGCAGAACCAGGAGCCGAAGCTCCGCGCAGATGACCTCACCCCCGTCGAGTGGCCCGCGGATCCCTCCCTGGAATGGTGCCCGCCCGGCCACGGCGACCTCTACCCGGCGCTGGAGGGCTCCGGCGTGCTGGACCAGCTCCTCGAGCACGGCTTCCGCTACGCGTGCGTCTCCAACGGGGACAACCTCGGCGCCGCGCCCAACGCCACCATCGCCGGCTGGTTCGCCCGGTCCGGCGCCCCGTACGCCGCCGAGGTGTGCCGCCGCACCATCAACGACAAGAAGGGCGGACACCTGGCCGTCCGGAAGGCGGACAATCAGCTCATCCTGCGCGACACCGCCCAGACCGCGCCGGAGGAGATGGACTTCTTCACCGACGAGCACCGCCACCCGTTCTTCCACACCAACAACCTCTGGTTCGACCTCCAGGTCCTCCGCGACACCCTCACCGAGCGCAACTCCGTCCTCGGCCTTCCCCTCATCCGCAACGAGAAGACCGTCGACCCGTCCGACGGCGACTCCACGCCCGTCATCCAGGTGGAGTCCGCGATGGGGGCCGCCATCGAGGTGTTCGAGGGGGCCACGGCCATCTGCGTGGGCCGCGACCGCTTCCTGCCGGTCAAGACCACCAACGAGCTGCTCCTGCTGCGCTCTGACGTCTACGACCTGACCGACGAGGGCCGTCTGGTGGCCACCACCTCGAGTTCCCCGGAGATCAGCCTCGACTCCCGGTTCTACAAGAAGGTGGACAAGTTCCTGGCCCGGATCCCGGTTGCGCCGTCCCTGCGGCAGGCCACCTCACTGAAGGTGGACGGCGATTGGACCTTCGGCGCGGGGGTTACCGTGGTGGGGGATGCGGAACTCGGCGATGAGGGGTCCCCTCAGCAGGTCCCCGACGGCGCCACCCTCGGTGGGTGACCGCGACCTGTGGGCCGCGCTCGGTCTGGCGCTGACGGGGGACCGGCTGCAGCTGTGCTCCTCGTCCGCGCTGGCCGAGGAGCTCGCTCTGCAAGGGTTCCACCCCGACGCGCTCCAGGCGCTCCGCAGGGAGCGCCAGCTCGCCCGCGAGCCGTGGCCGTTTCCTGTGCCGCTGGAGGAACGGCGCGCTCTCGGGTTCGCACGGTTCGACGCCGCGCTGGCGGAGGCCCGCCGGGAACTGGGCCTCACGGGCCTCACGCCGTCGGCGCCGGCTTCGCGGCCGCTTGACCGCCACGAGCAGCGCCTCGCTGACGACCGGCCACCCCACTGGTGAGGTGACGCCACAGGGACGCCACCCAGTGGGTGACGCCCCTGTGAGAACGACGAGCGGGGCTCAGACGCGGTTGTTGACCAGCGAGTCGCGGATCTCTTCGAGCAGCTGCTCCGACTTGGTCAGCGAGGGGGCCTCGGCTTCGGTCTTGGCGAAGCGCTCCTTGGCCTTGGTGTAGGGGAGCACCACGCCGAAGTACACGACGAAGGCCACGATGATGAACGCGACCAGTGCGGTGAGGAACGCGCCCACCGACACCCCGCCCGGCGAGTAGGACGAGAAGTCCGGGGTGCCGCCGAGCTTGCCCAGCAGGTCCATGAACATGGCGGTGAACGCGGTGACGACCGTGGCGAACGAGGCGCCGACGACGAACGCGACGGCAAGCTCGACGAGGTTGCCGCGCATGAGGAATTCCTTGAAGCCCTTCATGGGAATCAGGTCTCTTTTCTGTGTTCCGCTGAAGCGGGAGACGACCCGTCACGCGATGCAGCGACGGGGGCGATCCGTGGGGGAGGCCACACGAGAGGCCGTCCGGATCTGGGCGTTGAGCCGTCAATGACGCTAGCGGGCATGTCGCGAGGATGGCAAACCGGCGCGGCTACACGCGTCTCACAAGGCGCCCAGCACCACGCTGAGCTGGCCGGTCTGTCCGAGGGCGGCCACCATGGCGGCCTCCTCAGCCGGGACGTCCATGAGTACGAGGCCGTCATCCCCGGCCCCCGCGACCGCCAGTGCGGACCCGCCTGGCGCGGCCGGCAGCGCCGCGACCCTGGCGTCCCGGCTCAGTACCTCCGCGGACTCCGCGGAGGTGACCACGAGCGTGACGGGATCCCCTGGGCGCAGCAGGGACCGTAGAGCCTGGTCCGGCAGGGTGATGGGCACGACGGCGCGGCCTGGGGAAACGCCCTGGCCTGTGGCCAGGAGCCCGGCCTGGAGCAGGGTGCCCGCGGCGAGATCCACCGCTGTCACCTGACCGATGACGTCCTCGAGGGCGGGCGGGGCGCCCGAGAACACGAGGTGGGCAGGGAGGTCAGTGAGCGTCACGTCCGCCGAGGTCAGCGTGTGGCCCGCGGCCAGCGGCCCAGCGAGGACCGGCGCCGACACCGTCGGCCCACCCGGCTCGGCGAGCCACTGCGCCACGAGCAGCACCGACAGCGCGGCCAGCAGTGCGGCGACGGCACGGCGATGCCAGGACACGAACGAGGCGACGGGGGTGAGGATGCGTCTCATACCCCCTTGATCGCAGGTGGAGAGCCCGATTTCCCGCTGTCCACAGGTTCAGGCGGACTTGGCCTCCACCTTGGGCGCCGACGCGGCCTTGACCGGCTCGGACTTGGCCGGCTCGGACTTGGCCGGCTCCGTCTTGGCCCCGGACTTGGCGGGGGAGGAGGCGGCCTTCTTCGCGGCGCGCGAATCCGTGGCGTAGAAGCCGGAGCCCTTGAACACCACGCCGACGGCGCTGAACACCTTCCGCAGTCCGCCGTCGCACTCGGGGCAGTCCGTCAGGGCGGGGTCCGTGAACTTCTGCACGGCCTCGAGATCGGTGCCGCAGTCTGTGCAACGGTACTGGTAGGTGGGCATACAGGATCCTCCGTGGGAGACGACGCCACCCATGGTAGTTCAGAGCGTCAATCTGACCGATTCGCGCTCTGTGACGTAGCCGTCGACCGGGATGTCGTGGGGGAGCGTGAGGGGCCCCAGATCGTCGCGGATCTCCTCGTGGCGCGCCAGTGCAACCACGAAGGACAGCGGGTCGCGGTGGGGCAGCGCCCGGTCGTACCAACCGCCGCCGGTACCGAGGCGCGCGCCGTCGGTCCCCACGGCAAGGCACGGCGCCACCACGAGGCCGGCCTCTGCCAGCGCCTCGGGAGGGAGGACGGGCCCGGTGGGTTGCGCGATGCCTCCCCACCCCGTGGCCATCGCGTCCCACCCCTCGAAGCGCGCCCACGCCACCCCGCGGCCGGTGATCCTCGGCAGCAGGAGGCCCCAGCCGCGGGCGGCAAGCGCGTCGATGGCTTCGACGGTGCCCGGCTCACCGTCGCGGGATACGTACGCGGCGACGGTGCCTACGGGGAACCCCTCCGCCAGGGCGAGGAGGAAACGAGCGCGTGCGGCGTTGTCAGCGGCCCATTGTTGGGCTGAGACCCGGGCGCGGGCCGCGGAGATCCGGGCGCGCAGCGCGTCCTTCCGGGCCGAGAGGGTCATTGGCCTATCGTAGGCAGCATGGCTTGGTTTGCCCGGAAGAAGCAGGACGACGTCCCCGGTGAGGAAGAGTCGGTCGAGGAGGAGCCGCGGCTCCCCGATCCGCCAACCCTGGACGCCTCCGGGCTGCGGAGCGTGACTGATCACACCGCCTACCTGCTCCGCCTGGTCGAGCCTCTGCGGCCGTTCGGGATGTCGTTGCTGGAGGCGTGGAACCAGGTCCTCTGCGAGGACATCGACTCGATGATCGCGGTGCCACCCAACAGCACCTCCAAGGTGGCCGGCTACGCCGTCCGCGCCAAGGAGTTGCTGGACGACGAGGGGCACCTCGCCGCACCGATGGAGATCGTGGACCTCACCGTCGCCAGGCTGCCCGAGCGGGCGGCCGCCTCGGTGGCGCCCGGAGACGTGCTGCCCCGCGGCGCCACGGCGGTGCTGCCTGCCACCTTCGGCACCGTCGAGGACGGCAAGGTCCGGCTCATCGAGCGCGTCGGCGAGGGGGAGTACGTGCGCGCCGCCGGCGAGCACCTCAAGCTCGGCACACGCCTGCTCAGCGAGGGAGACCTGCTCGACGATCGGGGCATCGGCCTCCTCGCCAGCGCGGGCATCGACAAGGTGATGGTCCGGCCCCGCCCCCGGGTGGTGGTGGTCAGTTCCGGGGATCACCTCGTGGATCCCACCAGCAGCGTGCAACACGGCGAGGTCACAGACGCCAACTCGTTCATGGTCGCGGCGGCGGCCAAGGCGGCGGGCGCGACCGTCTTCAGGGTGGCCGTGCACTCCAACGATCCCTCCGCCATCGAAGAGGCGGTCACGGATCAACTGATCCGGGCTGACCTGGTGATCTCCACCACCGGCGGACGCCGCGAGGATTACGAGGCGGTGGCGTCGGTGATGGAGCGGCTCGGCCTGGTGGACTCGGTCAACGTGGCCATGTCGCCCGGACGGACCCAGACCTTCGGGCTGATCGGCGAGGACCATGTGCCGATGCTGATGCTGCCGGGCAACCCCGTGAGCGCCTACGTGTCCTTCCACGCCTTCGCACGCCCGCTGATCCGGCAGCTCATGGGCGCCCGCGCCGGACACCGGAGCGTCCGCGCCATCGCCTCGGGTGGGCTCCGCTCGCACCGCGGGCAGATGCATCTCCTGCGGGGCCGGGTCACCACCGAGGGCAGCATCCGCCACGTGGCGCAGGTGACGGAGAACTACGCCTTGGGTGAGCTGGCTCATTCCAACGCGCTGATCGTGTTGGATGAGCACGTCGAGCATGTCAACGCCGGCGAGGCCGTCAAGGTCTGGTTGCTCGACGAGGAGTGAGAACTCGAAATAAGCGACGGTGATCCGCCGACTCGCCGCAGCCGGGGGACCAAATCACAGCGTTGTTGTTTAACGTAGGCGGCGTGCTCGCCGGAATCCTCATCGCCATCGTCGTCGTCGTCGGTCTGGCCCTTGGGCTGCCCTGGGTGAGGAACGCCCGGGAACTGGACGCCGATCTCGACGGGGATCCCTCGCAGCGGTTCTCGGACTCGGTGCGGATTCTCCACCGCGACGTCGTCGAGCATGTCGAGGACGACGACGCGGCGCAGGTGTCGACGCCGTTGACGCGCCGGACCGACCTTCTCGAGCTTCGCCTCATCGCCCGGCAGGCGGCCCGCCGTCGGCTCATTGTCGCGGCGGTGCTGGGTGCGGCGCTGGTGACGCTGGCGGTGCTGGCCGGGCTGGGTATCGTCCACTGGTGGAGCCTGCTCATCCCCGCAGGGCTCCTGGTGGCGTTCTTCGCCGTGGCGCGGGTGTCTGTGGTGTCGATGCACCGCAGCCTGGACGCCCGCTCGGCCGCGGTGAAGGCGGGGTTCGATGAGGACGAGGACACCGTCGTCATCGACCTGTCGGACCGCGAGGCCACCGAGAACATCGAGATCTCGATCGATCTGTCGATGCCCACCACCATCGGCGCGCTGTGGGATCCCATCCCCGTCGCTCCGGCCACCTACGTGCAGCAGCCGCTGCTGCCCCGGACGGTGCGCACCATCGACCTGTCGGCTCCGGTGAGCCAACAGCCGGCGCAGATTCCGACGGCGGACAACCCGGCAGGCGAGGCCCGGGAGGTCTCCGATTACCGGCCACGGGCGGTCGGGGACTGACTTGGAGCCCCGCTCGGCTCGGTGCTAGGCTTCGTGATGCTTCAAGGGGCTATGGCGCAGTTGGTAGCGCGTCTCGTTCGCAATGAGAAGGCCGGGGGTTCGAATCCCCCTAGCTCCACCAAGGTCGGTCCCCCGGGACCGGCCTTTCTGGTTTCACCCCTTGTGGTTCACTGCGTGCACGCCTGGGTGCTGACCTCCTGCGTGGCCGAGGCCGCCCCGTCGATCAGGGCGTTGGTCTGAGCGTTGGTGAGTGCATAGGTGGTCTCTGCATCGACGAGCGAGATGGCGAAGACCGTCCCGGCCACCTCGCCGTTCTCGTTGAGCACCGGACCCCCGGAGTTTCCCTGCTCGGCGTGGGCGCGAAGCGACAGGACCTCCCGCGACACCACCGTCGAGCCGTAGATGTCGTCGCCGCGGGCGTCGATCGTGCCCCGGACGCGCCCCGAGGTGACCGTGTACGGGCCCCCTCCGGGGAAGCCGGCCACCGCCACCGGCGTCTCGGCAGGCAGCGGGCCGCTCCGGGTCAGCGGCTCGGCCTCCAGCCCCGGCACGTGGAGGACAGCGATATCGATGTCCGGGGCGAACGTGACGACGGTGGCGGCGAGTGTGCGTCCACCCACCTCGACCGCCACGGCGTCGGAGCCGGCCACCACATGGGCGTTGGTGACCACCCGTTCCGGGGCGCTCACCCACCCGCTGCCGCTGTTGGCGGCCAGCGGGCCGCGACACTCGGGCACTGCGGCCGCGATCTTCAGCACGCTGTCGGCTGCCGCCTGCACCCCGGGGGATTGCGCCGTGGCGTCGTCCGGGGCTGGGACCGGCAGCTCGGGCTCGGGGAAGAGCCCGCTGAAGACGCGCGGGAGGCCCGCGGCGTCGAGCATCACCGTCAGTCGCGATGCCTGCCGGGCCGCCTCCTCGGGCATCGCGCGCCCGATGACACCGAGGCTGACCGACGAGTCGATGGTGCGCACCCACGCGGGCGGGGCGATGGGCTTGATCGCTGCGGCGAGCACGCCCAGCACCAGGGCGGAGACCACCACGGCCCCGCCGGCCCCGAGGATCGCGTCGACGGGGTTCGGCCTGCCCGGCCCCCGGAAGCGGCGGCCGATCGAGCCGATCACGGCGTCGCCGAGCGCCGCGCCCGCCATGGCTGCCCCGACAAGGGCCATCGTCTGGCCCAGGACCGGCCAGTCGGAGCCGAACGCCGCCACCAGCCGCGGCCCCGCCCACAGGCCGGCCAGGATGCCCGCCACCGTGCCCGCCAGGGAGAAGGCGCCCGCGACCAGCCCGGTGCGCCAGCCGCGCGCGCCGTAGCTGAGGAGCATCAGGACGATGGCGGCTTCGAGGATCCAGTTCATGGGGGCTCCTGACTAGTGGGACCCTCTCAAGAGTGCCACCTCCCGCGGGCGCCCGACGCTGCTGCCCCGTCGCGTAGCCTGGTGGGGTGTCCGAGCCCCGCAAGCCTCGCCGTCCCGCCCTCCGCGCACCATCGGTGCTCGATGAGATGGGCGAGAGCGTGGACCCCGTCGCCGAGCTGCACGCCGCCCACGCCACCGCGGCCACGCTCGTCGGAGCGGGCCGCCAGGGCAGGGATCCGGAGCTCACGGCGCGCCTCATCGGTGTGGTCGACGAGGTGGGAATCACCACGCTGGCAGACCTGTGGGCCTCGCGTCCGGCCCGCTCGCTTCCCGGGGCGCTGTACCGGCTCTACGTCCTGCGCGAGTGGGTGCGGCGCGACGCGGACATCGCCGCCCGCCAGTACTCCGCCGGCACCCACCTCTCAGAGTCCAACCACGCCATCGCAGGCGCAGATCCCACCGGACCGGACGAGGTCCTGCGGGTGGCGGACGACATTCTCCGCGGCGTGTTCGAGGGTGACCTGGCGCTCGCGTTGGAGCGGGCCGGGGCGTTCGCCCGCGTCGTCTCCGCCGGGCGGGGGAACCTGCAGCCGCACGACGACGTGCACGCCGACCGCCTGATGCACCTGGCGGAGGATCTTGCGGCCAGCGCCCGGCTATGGCGTCGCGGCGAATTGGAGTAGCAGGTTTGTCCTGGGAGCCGCGCCGGGTATTCTCCAGACGGGTGCCGAGCTGCGGTAGCCCCGGGCTCCACACTTAGCCGCTTTGAGCGGCCCCGCGCCGAGAGGCGCTCCCGGCTCGGCACCCCACCCTCTCGTCTCATACTGCGGACATCCGTCGTGGACCTCGTGCGGGTTTCAGGCGGGTGCTTCGCTAGTCTTGGGCCCCGGAGTGTCGGGAAGTCTGGTCGACGTCGTGGCTGGCGCGCTGTCATCGGCGCGCTGTCATCACGGCCTACCGAAGGAGACGCATGACCCCCCCAACAGAGCAGAACCGTCGAAGCCGGCTGCGGCACTGGGTGACCCTGGAGACCACGAGCGGTGTGCTGCTTCTCATCGCCGCCGTCGTGGCCCTGATCTGGGCCAACTCCCCCTGGCGCGAGGCCTACCAGGCGCTCTCCGGGCTCGTCGTCGGCCCCAAGGCGCTCCACCTGGACCTCTCGCTGTCCAAGTGGGCCGCCGATGGCCTGCTGGCCGTGTTCTTCTTCATCGTGGGAGTTGAGCTCAAGCACGAGATCGTCGCCGGCAGCCTCCGCCGCCCGAAGGAGGCGGCCGTGCCGGTGTTCGCCGCGATCGGCGGGATGGCGGTGCCGGCCCTCATCTACGTGGCCGTCGTCACGCTGCTCCAGGACCCGACGGCGCTCCAGGGCTGGGCCATCCCCACCGCGACCGACATCGCGTTCGCCATCGCGGTGCTGGCCATCTTCGGTCGGGGCCTGCCTCGCGCGCTGCGCACCTTCCTCCTGACGCTGGCCGTCGTCGACGACCTGCTGGCCATCATCGTCATCGCCGTCTTCTACACCTCAGGCCTCAACCTCCTCTGGCTGGGCGCATCGCTGGCGGTCATCGCTCTGTTCGCGCTCGTGGTGCGCTCGCGCAAGCCGGCGCCCTGGCTGCTGCTCATCCTGGCGCTCACCGCATGGGCCCTCATGCACGCCTCCGGCGTCCACGCCACCATCGCAGGCGTGCTGCTCGGTTTCGTGGTCCCGGCCATCGCCGTGCACGGCGAGACGGAGACGCGCACCCACCATTACGAGCACGCCGTGCGGCCATTCTCGTCCGGCATCGCACTGCCCCTCTTCGCATTCTTCTCGGCGGGCGTCTCGCTCGTCGACGGCGACGGCCCCGCCAGCGTGCTTGCGCAGCCGGTGGTGCTGGCGATCGTCCTCGGACTCATCGTCGGCAAGCTGGTCGGCGTGCTCGGGGTGACGGCACTGGTCACGAAGTTCACGCCGCTGCGGCTGCCGGACAGCATCGGCCTGCGCGACCTGCTGCCGGTCGGCTTCCTCACCGGCATCGGGTTCACCGTGTCCCTGCTCATCGCCGAACTGTCGTTCCCGGATGCCGAACACACTGCAGGGGCGAAGCTCGCGATCCTCCTCGCCTCGTTCCTCGCGGCAGGTCTGGCCGCGGTCTTCCTCCGCTGGGACGCCAAGAAGCTCCGCACCCGTGACATGAACCTGGACGGCATTCCGGACATGGACAGCGCCCCGATCCGCGACGCGCGGGACGTCTCAGACCACTGACGCCTCAGCGTCGGTCACGGGTGCCGGGTGGGGACGAGGGCCTGGAACTGGCGCATGTGGTAGGCCAGGGACGCGTCACCCTGGAACGATGCCGCTGCCACGGTGCCCAGGATGATGGTGTGGTCACCGCCCGGCTCGAACGACAGTTCGTCGCAGCGCAACCAGGCGACGGCGCCGTCGAGGCGCGGGAGGCCGTGGTCGTCGTGCCAGACGAGGCCTGAGAACCGGTCGGGGAGATCGTTGCGGGCGAACCGGAGAGCCAGCTCAGCCTGGTCCTCGCCGAGCACGTTGACGCCGATCCGCCCGGACGCCCGCACTCTCCCGATCATTCCGCCCCGGTTGTCCAACGCGAGGAGCACCATGGGCGGGGAGATGGACAGCGACGAGAATGCCGAGACCGTGGTGCCGGTGGGGACGCCGTCGACTGTGGTGGTGATCACGGTCACGGGCGCCGCCACGCGAGCCATGGCGTCGCGGAAGGTGCTCTGCAGGTCATCCACGGCCCCCACGGTATCGCCCCGCGGCAAAGGGCCGCGGGGCCGTCCGAGCCTCAGCGGGGCGAGTCGTCGTCCTCGTCGACGTAGATGCCGGGGGCGTCGTAGATGAGCGAGGCGCCGTCGGCGCTCTCACGCATCTCTCGCGGCGCGATGACCCGGGCCAGGTGGTAGATCCCGATCGTCACGATGGTGCCGAGTGCGATGCCTCCGATGCTGAAGTCGTCACCCAACGGCAGCTGCACGTCGCCGACACCGATGATGATGCCCGCCGCGGCAGGGATCAGGTTGAGCGGGTTGCCGAAGTCGACCCCGTTCTCCTTCCAGATCTTCGCGCCGAGGAGGCCGATCATGCCGTAGAGGACGACGGTGATGCCGCCCAGCACTGCGCTCGGGGTGGCGGAGATGACGGCGCCGAACTTCGGGGAGAAGCCGAACAGGATGGCCACCAGGGCAGCCACCACGTAGGCGGCTGTGGAGTAGACGCGGGTGGCGGCCATGACGCCGATGTTCTCCGCGTAGGTGGTGGTGGGGCCGGCGCCGACGAGGGTGGCGATCATCGAACCCGCGCCGTCTGCCGCGATGGCCCGGCCCATGACGGGGTCCAGGTCCTCGCCGGTCATCTCGGCGACCGCCTTGACGTGTCCCGTGTTCTCCGCGATGAGCGCGATCACGACGGGCAGCGCCACGATGATGGCCGCGAACGAGAAGCTGGGCAGGTGGAAGCCCACCACGTTGTCCGTGGCGCCATAGGTCCAGTTCGCCAGATCGCTGACCGGCGGGAGGCCGAACCAGTTGGCCTCCGCCACCGGGGCCCAGTTCACGCGCAGCTGCTCGGTGACCGTGCCGTCCTCGGCGACGCGCTGGAGGGGCCCGAGGACCAGGTCGAAGACCCAGCTGAGGACGTATCCGATGATCAACGACAGGAAGATGGCGATGCGGCCCATGAAGCCACGCAGCCCGATGCTCAGTGCGATCACGATCAGCATCACGGTGAACGCCACCCACGGATCCACCGGCCAGTAGACCGACGCGACCACAGGGGCCAGGTTGAAACCGATCAGCATCACGACGGCGCCGGTGACCACCGGCGGCAGCGCCTTGTGGATCACGCGGGCACCCGCGAAGTGGATGATGAGACCCACCATGAAGAGGGTCAGGCCCACCACGAACAGCGCACCCGTCAGGTCCGCGGGGTCACCGCCGGCGGTGTAGATCGCGGTGGCCACGCCGACGAAGGAGGCCGACGATCCCAGGTAGCTCGGCACCCGGTGCTGGACCGCGAACAGGAACACCAGCGTCGCGACGCCGGACATCATCACCGCGAGCTGCGGGTTGAGGCCCATCAGCAGCGGGAACACGAACGTGGCGCCGAACATCGCCACCACGTGTTGGGCACCGAGCCCGACGGTGCGGCCCCAGCTGAGCCTCTCCGTCGGCTTCACCACCGCGTCCGGGGCGAGAATTCCGTTGTTGTGCAGCTTCCACATGGGGCGCTTCCTTTCGTCGGCCAGACTTTACTGCCTTCGCGTGGCGGGCCTGTCACCGGTCCCGCCGTCGTGGTCTCGGGCTAGGCTGAACCCATGGCACACGACGTGGTTGTCCTGGGGGCGAGCGTCGCGGGGCTGACCGTGGCCCGCCGCTTGGCGGCAGAGGGTTACGACGTGCTGGTGCTCGACCCCAACCAGGAGTTCCGCAGCGCCGCGATCGGACACGGGGTCGCGGCGGTGGGCCACGCGTCCACCGTGGCCACCATGACCATCGCCTACGGGGTCGCGGGCGCGCTGGAGCACGCCCGGCGCAACCTCGCCGCCATGGCGGAGATCAGGCAGATCCATCCCGGCCTGACCACCATGACGCTCCGCGACAGTTCGCTGCCCGGGGGCGACGAGCGGGAGACGCGGGAGGTGGCGGAGCTGTTCCGCACCGCGGGCGCGGAGGCGCAGGTCGATCGCTGGCCCGGCGGGGCGGCGCTGGTCACCCAGGCGCTGTGCGTGGACGTCGATGAGTACGCCAGGCTGCTGAGGGCGGCCGCAGTGGCTGCGGGTGCGCAGGTGGTGCACGAGGTGACCGTGACGCACCTGACGCGACGCGAGGGCATCACGCGGATCGGGTTCCGCAACAACCTCGCCTGGGTGCGCGACGCCGGCGACGTGGGCGGGGTCGCGGTCATCGACACTCTGGGCGTCAGCCCGTGGGGGAGGGCTGCGCGCATCGGCCCGGCGCAGTGGGTTCCGGTGCTTCGCTGCATCCCCGCCCGCCCCCGCACGGAGGTGAGCCTGCACGCCACTGGGCCCGCGTGGATGATCCGACCGGTGGGGGAGGCCGCCCTCGTGGTGGGC
The DNA here is from genome assembly GCF_014164775.1 of Tessaracoccus sp. MC1679. Taxonomy (GTDB): domain Bacteria; phylum Actinomycetota; class Actinomycetes; order Propionibacteriales; family Propionibacteriaceae; genus Arachnia. Next base: position 110,190 of record NZ_JACJGB010000001.1, on the reverse strand, counting down.
CAGAAGGTGAGCCTCTCGTCGATCGACGCCGCGACGGCGGGGCTGGCGCAGTGGGCGCGCTCGGAGCTGGGCGCCTCGGCCCTCGAGACGGGCCGGATGGCCATCGATCCCAGCGACCACGGTCGCCCCGTCGTCGGTGCCTCCGCGATCCCGGGCGGGTTCTACGCGCGCGGCAACGGTCGCGGTGAGCTGATGAACGGCACCGCCAGCGGCTACTACCTGGCCGGCCTGCTGTTGGGGGACTCGCCGGCCAACGCCCTGCCGCGGTTCAGCAGGATGCGCGCCTACGGGTCCCGGCTGCTCAGGCAGCGCGGCGCGGAGGGCTAGTCCGGAGACCGCCTAGATCCAGGCGTTGCCGAACCACATGCGCATCAGCCAGGCCGGCCGCGTCATGATCTCAGCGGTGAGGATGGGGTAGAAGAACGCGAAGTTGAGGATGATCAGGGCCAGCAGCACGCCCACCGCCATCGCCCGCACGCGCCGTCGAGGATGGTGGGCCGGGCCTAGGATCTTGCCCAGGGCCATCGCCAGCACCGTGGCGCTGAACGGGATGATCATGATGGCGTAGAAGAAGAACAGGGGCCGGCCGGCGTAGCGGAACCACGGCAGGTAGGTGGCCGCGACGGCCAGCAGCGGAACGGAGAACCGCCAGTCCCGGCCCATCAGCCACCACACCAGCCCCGCGCCCAGCGCGAGCGCCGCCGCCCACCACAACAACGGGGTGCCGATGCCGTTGACGATGCTCACGCAGGTGGTGCCCACGGCCTCGCAGCCGTCCACCCCCGGCTCGATGTCGTTGACGGCGTAGATCGCGATGGGGCGCTGTAGGAACAGCCAGCCGGCCGGGTGGGCCTCGTAGGAGTGGGTGGCATCCACCATCATCCCGTCGCCGGTATGGAAGCGGTACATCTCAACGTGGTAGTGCCACAGTGAGCCGAGCGCCTCGCCGAAGCGCTGCACGACGGGGTCCTCCGGGTTGTCCGCGCCCCAGCCGCGGTAGTAGCCGCCGTCGGTAGTGAACCAGCCGAACCAGGAGCCGAGGTAGATCGGCACCACCACGACCACCAGGTTGACGAACGCCATCGGGGCGTCCACCAGCACCGACCACCACTGGGCGCGCCCGGCGCCGGCCAGCCGCCGCGCGCCCAGGTCCCAGAAGACGACGACGATCCCGAACATGGCGATGAGGAACAGCGAGTTCCACTTCACGGAGACCGACAGAGCCAGCATCACTCCGGCCGCCACGCGCCAGGGCCGCCACAGCAGCAGGGGCCCGAACGAGCCGCCCAGGTCCGGCAGGTCGTGGGCCCGCAGGTGGGCGGCGAGCTTGTGGCGCATCCAGTCCCGGTCCGCCACGAGCGCCGCGACACCCGCCACCGCGAAGGTGGCCTGGAAGATGTCCAGCAGGGCGATGCGGCTCATCATGAAGGCCAAGCCGTCGAAGGTGATCAGCAGCCCCGCGACGCCGCCGATCAGCGTGGAGCGCGACAGGCGCCGGGCCATCCGGATGGTGAAGAACACCAGCAGCGTGCCGAAGATCAGCGCCATGAACCGCCAGCCGAAGGGATTCATGCCGAACATCGCCTCGCCGGCCGCGATGAGCAGCTTCCCCACCGGCGGGTGCACGATGTAGGCGGCCGCCTCCTTCATGCCGGAGAGGTCCCCGGCCAGGATCATGTCGTTGGCGTCCTCGACCCACTGCCGCTCGTAGCCGGACTGCAGGATCGCCCACGCGTCCTTGGCGTAGTAGGTCTCGTCGAACATGATGGCGTGGGGCTGGCCCAGGTTGTGGAAGCGCAGCAGGAACGCCATCAGCGTGATGCTGAGGGTGACCACCCATCCGGCGGTGCGGTCGCGGAGCCGGCCGTCGTCGAGAGCCTGGAGCGTGGTCAGCACCCATGCATCATAGGCTGAGCTCATGCACCCCCTTCCCGACGGAGCCCTGATCCTGGCGGCCACGCCCATCGGGTCCTCCGACGACGCCAGCCAGAGCCTGCGCACCGCCCTGGCTTCGGCGGATGTCATCGCGGCGGAGGACACCCGCCGATTCCTCCTGCTCACCAAGCGGTTGGGGATCGAGCCGACGGCGCGGGTGGTCAGCTACTTCGAGGGCAACGAGGCCTCCCGCACCGTCGAGCTCGCGGCCGCCGTCGCGGCGGGGCAGCGGGTGGTGCTGGTGACCGATGCCGGCATGCCGTCGGTCAGCGACCCGGGGTATCGGCTGGTGGTGGCCTGCATCGACGCCGGCCTTCGGGTGACCGCCGTGCCCGGGCCTTCCGCGGTGCTGACCGCGTTGGCCGTCTCCGGGCTGCCCGTGGACCGGTTCTGCTTCGAGGGGTTCCTGCCCCGCAAGGCCGGCGAGCGGGGCCGTCGATTGGCGGCCCTGGCAGGCGAGGAGCGCACGATGGTGTTCTTCGAGGCCCCCCACCGCCTGGAGGAGTTCCTCCGCGACGGCGCCCGCGAGCTGGGCCCGGACCGTCCCGCGGCCGTGTGCCGCGAGCTCACCAAGCCCTACGAAGAGGTGATTCGCGGGCCGTTGGCCGAGCTGGCGGAGTGGGCTGGGGGCGGGGTGCGCGGCGAGGTCACCGTCGTGGTTGCCGGGGCGCCGCCGTCGACGGCATCGGCTGACGACGCGTTGGAGCTGGTGCGGCGGGCGCGGGCCGGTGGTGCGAGACTGTCCGAGGCGGTGGCGGACGTGGCGAAGGTCACCGGAGCCAACCGCAAGGAGCTGTACGCGGCTGCGTTGGCAGACAAGGAGAGCGCCAAGTGAATCCCCTCGACACCCTCGGCCTGCCGCCCCTGCCGGAGGCGCTGCCCCGGCCCGTCGTCGACAACCACACCCACCTGTGGTCCACCCACGAGTATTCGGGTCTGCCGGTGGGTGACTCTCTTCGGCTGGCCGCCCAGGTGGGGGTGTCGCGGGTGATCGAGGTGGGCTGTGACGTGGAGTCGTCGCGGGCGGCGATCGAGCTGGCCGAGCGCCAGCCCGCGGTGCGCGCCGCAGTGGCGCTGCACCCCAACGACGCGGCCCGGGTGTTCCTCCGCGACGGGGCCGCGGGTCTCGCCGCGGTGCTGGCGGAGCTGGAGCCGCTGGTCGCGGCGCCCGAGGTGGTCGCGGTGGGGGAGACCGGCCTGGACTACTTCCGGACGCGCGAAGCGGCGGGCCAGGAGGCTCAGGAGGTGTCCTTCCGGGCGCACATCGGGTGGGCGAAGACCTACGAGCGGACGCTGGTGATCCACGACCGCGACGCCCACGACGCCATCCTTCGCGTGCTCGACGACGAGGGCCTCCCCGGCCGGGTGGTGATGCACTGCTTCTCCGGCGACGCCGACTTCGCGCGGCGCTGCGTGGAGCGCGGCGCGTTCCTGTCGTTCCCCGGGGTGGTCACCTTCGGCTCCGCCGGGGCGCTGCGGGAGGCCGCGCTGGCGACGCCGCTGGACCGCGTCCTCGTCGAGACCGACGCCCCCTATCTCACGCCCGCGCCGCAGCGGGGCAAGGCCAACGCGCCCTACCTGCTGCCGCACACCGTCCGGTTCCTTGCGGACCTGCTCGGGGTGGAGCTGGCTGAGTTCTGCGACCGGATCGTCGCCACCACTGCCGCGGCGTACGGGGAGTGGGGGACGGATGCCTGAGCTCGGACTGCTGGACCCGGCCTCGGTGCGCCGCATCGCGGCGGAGCTGGACCTGCGCCCCACCAAGCAGCGGGGGCAGAACTTCGTGGTGGACCCCAACACGGTCCGGCGGATCGTCGCCCTCTCCGGCGTGACGGCCGAGGATGTGGTGCTGGAGATCGGGCCCGGGCTCGGGTCCCTGACGCTGGGGCTGCTGGAGACCGGTGCCCGGGTGGTCGCCGTCGAGATCGAGGATCGGCTCGCCGCGCGGCTGGAGCGGACCGTCCGCGAGCGGATGGGCGAGGATGCCGCCGAGCGGCTGACGGTGGTGGCCGCGGACGCGCTCCAGGTGGACGCGCTCCCGGGGCCCGCGCCGTCGTCGCTGGTGGCCAACCTTCCCTACAACGTCTCCGTGCCGGTCCTGCTGCGCATGCTCGAGCTGTTCCCGGACTGGACCGATGGGCTGGTGATGGTGCAGCTGGAGGTGGCGGACCGCCTGGTGGCGCCGCCTGGAAGCAAGGTCTACGGCGTGCCCAGCGCGAAGGTGGCCTGGTACGCCGAGTCCGCGAGGGTGGGGACGGTGCCGCCCAAGGTGTTCTGGCCGGTGCCCAATGTGGAGTCCGGCCTGGTGCGGATCACGCGCCGCCCGGCGCCCGCGACGACGGCGTCCCGCGAGGACACCTTCCGGGTGATCGACGCGGCGTTCTCGCAGCGACGCAAGATGCTGCGCGCCGCCCTGGCGGGGGTGATCGGGTCGTCGGCGGCAGCGTCGGAGCTGATCGAGGCGGCGGGTGTGGATCCCCAGCTGCGCGGCGAGATGCTGGACGTGGCCGCGTTCGCGGCGATTGCCGAGCGGGTCTCTGGCTGACGGACGCCACTGGGCCCGCGGCGCGGTTTGCGCTACGTTCATGGGGTGACGGCGGTCAGGGTTCGCGTGCCCGCGAAAGTGAACCTCGCCCTGCGGGTCGGCGGGACCGACGCCCAGGGCTATCACGAGTTGGGCACCGTCTTCCAGGCCGTCTCCCTCGGCGACGAGGTGGTGGCCGAAGCGGCTCCCGCGGGCGAGTTCCGGCTCGCGTTCCAGGGCGAGGGCGCCGCGTTCCTCCCCATCGACGACACCAACCTGGCGATGCGTTCGGCCAAGCTGCTCGCGGGGCACTTCGGGCGCCACGACGTGGGCGTCAGCCTGCTGGTGCGCAAACGGATCCCGGTGGCCGGCGGCATGGCCGGGGGGTCGGCCGATGCGGCCGCGGTGCTGGTGGCGTGCAACGCGCTGTGGGCGCTCGGCGCCACGCGGGATGAGCTGCACGACCTGGCTGCCCAGATCGGCTCGGACGTGCCGTTCCTGCTGCTGGGCGGCACCGCCATCGGCACCGGTCGAGGGGAGATCCTCACCCCGGTGATGTCGAGCGGCACCCTCCACTGGACGTTGGCCCTCTCCCACACCGGGCTGTCCACGCCGGCGGTGTTCAAGGAGTTCGACCGGATGTGCAGCCCCCAGGACACGAGCATCCCCGTGGCGCTCCTCGAGGCGCTTCGGGCCGGCGACGCCCCGGGTGTGGGGGCGGCGCTCATCAACGACCTGGAGCGGCCCGCGATCTCGCTGCAACCCACGTTGGCCCGCACCCTGGAGATCGGCCTGGGCGCCGGGGCGCTGGGCGCCATCGTCAGCGGGTCGGGGCCCACGTGCGCGTTCCTCGCAGGCTCGGACGCGCACAGCCATGAGTTGGCCGAGGTGCTCGGCGTCTTCAGCGGGGTCCGGGCCGTCCGCCGCGCCTACGGGCCGGTGCAGGGAGCGCAGGTGCTCGGATGACCGGCGACGAGGTCGACGAGGTGGTGACCGCGTGGGCGCGCGAGCGCGACGATCTGGCGCTGGAACCGATGCACATCTGGTCGCGCATCGACCGCCTGGCCGGCATCCTGGCCGGTCACCGCAAGCGCGCCTTCTCCGCCCACGCCATCGAGGGGTGGGAGTTCGACGTCCTCGCCGCCCTGCGCCGGGCCGGTGAGCCTTACAGGCTCTCGCCGGGGCAGTTGTTGCGCGAGACCCACGTCACCTCGGGCACGATGACCAACAGGGTGGACCGGCTGGTGGCGCGCGGAGCGGTGACGCGGGATCCCGATCCCTACGACGGTCGCGGGATGCTGGTGACGCTCACTGCTGCCGGGCTGGAGCTTGTGGATGCGGCGTTGCTGTCGCTGCTGATGCTCGAGGAGGCGCTCCTCGCGGAGTGGGACCCGCATGACCGGGCGGAGATGACCGACTACTTGAGGCGGCTGCTGATCGGCTCGGTCTGATCCTCGGCTTCAGCTTCGGGCGCGGTGCCGGCGCGGCGCCGGTCGATGCCTTCCATGATCAGCCTCGGCTCGGCCTGAAGGTGGGCCATGCCGTTCCAGGCGAGGTTGATGAGGTGGCTCGCCACCACCTGCCGGGACGGCTCGCGGTTCTCCAGCCACTGCTGACCCGTCTGCGCCACCAGCCCGACCAGGGCCTGGGCGTAGAGGCCGGCGAACTGGGGATCGTGCCCGGTGCGCTCGAACTCGCCCGCCAGGATGTCCTCCACCTGTGCGGCGATGTCGCTGAGGATGGAGGCGAACGAGCCGCTCGCCTGCCCCGTCGACGAGTCCCGCGAGAGGATCCGGAAGCCGTCGGGGCAGCCGTCGATGTAGTCCAGGAGGGCCATCGCGCCCCTCTCCAGCAGCTCTCGGGATCCGGCACCGGGGGTGGTCAGTGCGCTCCTGATGGAGGTGTGCAGCACCTGGGTCTCCCGATCCACGACCACGGCGTAGGCGCCCTCCTTGCCGCCGAAGTGCTCGTAGACCACGGGCTTGGAGACTCCGGCGCGCGCCGCGATCTCCTCCACCGAGGTGCCCTCGTAGCCGCGCTCGGCGAAGAGTTCGCGGGCGATCTCCAGCAGCTGCTCGCGGCGCTGCGTGGCCGTCATCCGGGTGCGGGAACGGCGTGCGCGGGCAGGTTGGCGGGTGGACACGGGTGCCATTGTCTCACGGCCGCCAGAGGTCGGCCCCGACGGCGGATCCACGCCTGTCACTCGGGGCCGGTGGCCCGCTTGAACCGCTGTTGGGCGCCCTGCTTCGTCAGTCCGTAGAGCTCCCCGATGCGGGACCAGGAGGCGCCGGCCCTGCGGGCGTCGCGGACGGCGGCGTTCTCGGCCAGGTCCGCCGCTTCGCGGGCGAGGCGCGCGGCGTCAAGGGCGCCGAGCGCCGCGGCTCGTGCATCGCCCTGACTCTTCTCCGCCATGTGCGCATCGTATATCGCGACACGCGTCAATGGATACTTGACAGAAGCGTCAAGTGATGGTTGACTCCTTTGTCAACGAGACATTGACGCACAGGAGGTGACATCATGGCGAAGAAGGATAAGAAGTCCAAGAAGGACAAGAAGTCGAAGAAGTCCAAGAAGTCCAAGAAGTGACTCGAACCCCACCGAGAAGGCCGGCCCCGTGAGGGGCCGGCCTTCGGCGCGTCTGGGCCTGGGGGGTGGGGCTCCGCACTAGGCCGTGGGCTGAGCCAGCCAGCAGCCCTGGATGTGGTCGTCTGCCATTCCCACCGCCTGCATGAGCGCGTACAGAGTGGTGGGGCCCACGAAGCGGAAGCCGCGCTTCTTGAGGTCCTTGCTCAGAGCGACGGTTCCTGGTGTCTGGGCCGGCACGTCCGCGAACGTGAGCGGTGGACGATCGCGGGGCTCTGGGGCGTGCTCGGCCACGAGGTCCGCCAGACGGAGGCCGCCGTCGTGCATGTCCAGCAGCGCCCGGGCGTTGCCGATGGCCGCGGTGATCTTGGCCCGGTTGCGCACGATTCCGGCATCGCCCATGAGCCGCTCGATCTCCTCCTCGCCGAACTCCGCGACCGCCGCCGGCCGGAACCCCGCGAAGGCGGCGCGGAATGCCTCGCGCTTGCGCAGGATGGTCAGCCAGGACAGGCCGGCCTGGAACCCCTCCAGGCAGAGGCGCTCGAACAGTGCCGCCTCGTCCGGTGAGTCCGGCACGGGCCGCCCCCACTCCTCGTCGTGGTAGGCCTGATACAGCCCGTCGCCCGCCCCGAAGCAGCGCACCTTGTCCATGAGTTGATCTCCCTTCAGAGATTCGAGTGTGCCCCCACTGTGGGCCGCGCGCGTGGCGATGTCCCAGACGACTTCGCGGGCTGGGGATAAGTCGTCGCGTCTTGGGGCGCGCGCTCCTGGCCCGCTCACCGGTTCGGTGGCGGGCTGAGCCGAATGGGCGGAGGCCCGGGGTCAGTTGAGGGCGACGGTGCCGTGCGGGGTGACGCGGTAGAGGTAGCCGAGTGGGCTTCGCCACAAAGCACAGCCTGGACTCTGCAGGTGGGCGAGCCAGTGACCGGCGGTCTTGGCCCGGTGGATGCGCGTCCTGAGGGGCGCGAGGTTGCCTGTCCAGGTCTGCCCCGGCGGTCCGGACGCCCGGTAGGCGACGGTGTGGTCCTGCTGCAGGCCGCGGCTGGGTGTCTGGGAGTAGGGGAAGGCGTCGGTGGGGAATATCTGGATCACCGCCTCGCGGAGCCGGTGGCTGGGGCGATAGGGATCCTCGGCCGGAATCTCCGGCAGGTCGATGACCGGGCGGACCACCACCTGCTTGTCGCCGAGGAGGAGGCGCAGCGTGTCCTGCGTGAGGGAGCCGGCGCCTTCGACCCGCGCGGGGCCGTCCAGGCCGGCCAGGGACGCGGCCGGGATGTGAACGAACACCTGAGTGACGGGGCGCAGCTTCTCCAGGGGTGCGGTGATGGTGCCGCAGGTGTGCCCGGTGCAGCCGGCTGGGTGTGGGCGGTGGCGCTCCGCGTCCGGATCCTGGTCCGCGATGGGACCTGGGGCGGCGGGGTCGAGGAGGGCCGGCTGACCGGCGGCCTGCTGCTGCAGCGCCAGCGCATAGGCGGGGTGGGCCAGAGCGCCCAGCGCCCGTGCCCGCAGCTCGGCCTTGGAGACGCCGGCGGAGGTTGGGTCCGCCGCGGGGAGGAGGGCGGCGATCTGCTCGATGGCGGCGTCGAGGTACTTGGCATCCAGAACGTCGAGCTGGGCCGAGACCTGCATGGAGCCCTCCCTGTACGCGTAGATCGACACGTGTCGGGCTTCCAGGGTCCGGCGTTCCTCCTCGGCGGCGAGCTGGGGCGCGACGTCGATGATCAGCTTGTCCATCAGGTTCATCGACGCAGTCCAGCTGAGCCTGTGCTGTTGCTTCAGCCATCGTGCGGACAGTGCGTCTGCCACCTCCTGGGGCAGAGATTCGCAGCGACCCGCGGCCGCGGCGGCGCGGTGGGGATCCACCTGGAGTTGTTGGACGGCGGTCCACAGCGTGGGGTGCCGGTAGCGAAGGTTGAGTGCGCGGCCGGTCAGGCTGACGGCCTGGCGTGTGGTGCATCCCAGGAGCCCGGCCAGTTCGAGGCCGAACCACTCCGAGATCAACGGGCAGCCCTCGCCGCCGACCCGGAGGTCCTGCTCGTAGAGGGCCTCGTGGCCCGCGTCTTCGGTGTCCAGGTGATAGCCCACGGCCAGCTGGGAGACCAGCCGTAGTTCGTCGGCTTCGGCTCGTCGTTTCGTCATCCGATTGGCGCGCAACTGGTCTGCCAGGTGCTGCGCCTCCGTTGTCTTCATGCCCTTCACGATAGAAACGACCTCCGACATTTTCGGCCTCCCGGAACCCTCCGGGCAACGTTTTTTTTGACGACTTTTCTGAGTGTCCGAGCTGGGAGGGTCCGGGTGCGTTGACCGCGGGTGGTCGCCCAGGGTTCGGCTGTATAGACTCGGCCAAGGCCCTTCGGGGCCGTTCCCCGGTTGGTCTTTCGGTAGGGCCCGCCTGACTTTGAATCAGGATTAGCGCAGCAGGTTCGACTCCTGCCCGGGGAGCCCAGGCCTTGGTCTGATGAAGCGAAGCCTGGCCCGACACTCCAAGAAACCCGACGTGACCCGTCGACGGTGCCGGGAGACGTGAGCCGTGGCGCGGGCGGCCGCCGTCCAGGGTCTTTTCGCTGCGGAGAGTCTGTTGTGGGTTGGGTGGTGAGGCCGCCCGGGCCTCGACTCCCACCTCCCTGCACTCGTTTCTCTGTGGCGTGGCCGGGTCGGGCGTGTGCCGACAGGGCGGCCCTGGTCTCAGTCTGTTCACGCGGGAGGCCAGTCTGGTGATCCTCGGGTTGGGCATCGCGACGCGCAGCCGCCCTGCATCCCCCACCCTCGCGGGAGCTCAAAGTCCCGCCGGGTGCAGCGATCCGGCTTCTCGGCCGCCCGGCTAGGGGGCGGATCTGGTGTCGACTACGCCACCAGATCCACCGCACAAGCAGCCGGGTCTCGTGACCCCGAGGGTGTCGCTCACAAATCCCGCTCACAAACGGATGAATCCCTGTGGATGGCAACAGATGCCCGGCGCCGGACGTCGCCTCCCCTATGGCCGCACGAGTCTCAGCGCGGGGGGATGCTCGGACGACGGCCTCGCGTGGACTCCCTCACCGTGAGAGTCCAAGGGATGTGGATCCGTTCGCCCGGGCCCGTGTAGCCCTCGATCCTGCGCACCAGGATGCGCAACACCTCGCGCACGAGGATGTCCATGTCTGGGGTGATGGTGGTGAGGGTGGGCGTGCTGTACCGACCTTCGGAGATATCGTCGAATCCGGCGACGGCGACGTCCTCCGGGACTCTGACGCCCGCCTCGGTGCAGGCCCTGAGTGCACCCACGGCCATGACGTCGTTGAAACAGAAGACCGCATCTGGCGGTGTGGGGAGTTGGAGCAGCTCCAGCATCGCAGTTCGGCCCGCCTCTCGGCTGTAGTCGCTGGTGCCTTTGAGGTAGGCGGGGTCGACCTCCATGCCGGCGGACTCCATGGCCTGGGCGTAGCCCTGCTGTCGGACTGAACCAGTGGTGACGCCGTGGCTCCGCCCGATGGTGGCGATTCGGGTCCGCCCGATGTCAATGAGGTGCTGTGTCATGGAGCGGGCCGCGGCCACGGAGTCCACGGCCACGTGGTCCACCCCGTCCGGGATGGCACGTTCACCCAGGAAGACGACGGGGACGTCAGAGCGGATGTTGGCCTCGATCTCCGCTCGGTCGAGACTCATCGGCGAGAAGACGACGCCATCGATCATGTGTGACTGAACCCCGCTCAGCACCACCCGCTCGACGCTTGGGTCTGCCCGGGTGATGTCGAGCAGCATCATGAATCCCAGCTCAGCGGCGGCGGCATCAAACTTGGCCGCGAGTTCGGTGAAGTAGGGGATGGCCAACTCGGGGACGGCGAGGGCGATGAACCCGCCGCGTCCATACTTCAGGTTCCTGGCCGACAGGTTGGGACGGTAGCCCAACTCGTCGATGGCGGCCTGAACTTTGGCGCGGGTCGGTTCGCGAACGTTGACAGTGCCGTTGACGACGTTCGAGACAGTCTTCAGCGACACTCCCGCCCGGGCCGCCACGTCGCGCAGTCTCACCGCCATATCTGCAGCCTAACCGTCCAGGCCGAGTCGCGCATCTACTACCGTTGTAAAATCGTGACCTCTGCAGACTTGCGCACAGGACAGTGGAGGATGCAGACTCAGAGGTAGGAAATTACTCCCGTTGCAAAGGCGCTCAATGGCCGAGTCCCAGATCACGATCCATCCCTCCTACCGCGTAGGCACGTTGAACCGCCGGATCTTCGGCACGTTCGTCGAGCACATGGGCCGCTGCGTTTACACCGGCATCTACGAACCCACGCACGTCACCGCAGACGAACACGGCTTCCGTCAGGACGTGGCCGAGCTGGTCCGCGAACTGGCGCCGACGATCGTCCGCTATCCCGGCGGCAACTTCGTCTCCAACTACAAGTGGGAGGACGGGGTGGGCCCGAAGGACCAGCGGCCCCGTCGCCTGGACCTCGCCTGGCGCTCCATCGAGACCAACCAGGTTGGCACTGATGACTTCCTCGCCTGGTGCGAACGGTTGGAGATCGAGCCCATGCTCGCGGTCAACCTCGGCACTCGCGGGCTGGAGGACGCCGTCGAGTACCTGGACTACGTCAACGGCACCGGCACCACGCTCGCTGCTCAACGGGCCGCCAATGGCCGCGAGGAGCCCTGGGGTGTGAAGGTGTGGTGCCTCGGCAACGAGATGGACGGGCCGTGGCAGATCGGGCACATGTCCGCTGCCGATTACGGGCGGGCAGCAGAGGAGGTGGGCAGCGCGTTCCGGCGCTTCGACGACACGCTCGAGCTGGTGGCCTGCGGCTCCTCCAACCGGATGATTCCCACGTTCGGCGCGTGGGAGCACGAGGTTCTTGACCGCTCGATTGACGTGGTGGACCACATCTCAGCACACGCCTACTACGAGCCGGTCGGCGGCGACATGACCTCGTTCCTGGCATGCGCTGAGGACATGGACCGGTTCATCCGCTCCGTCACCGCCACCGCGGATGCGGTGGCTGCGGCCCGGAAGGTGGACAAGAAGGTCTCCGTCTCCTTCGACGAGTGGAACGTCTGGTTCCAGGAGCGCTTCGACGGCGAGCGCTCCATCGAGGTTCAAGAGGCGCCCCCGCTGATCCAGGACGTCTTCAGCGTCGCTGACGCCGTCGTAGTCGGGTCTCTGCTGATCACGCTCATGCGCCACACCGACCGGGTGGCCATGGCCTGCCAGGCACAACTCGTCAACATCATCGCCCCCATCCGCACCGAACCCGACGGCCCGGCGTGGCGGCAGACGATCTTCCACCCGTTCGCCCTGACCAGCAGATACGCCCGCGGGGACGTCCTCGACCTACGCGTCGAATGCCCGAAGATCGACACCCCGTATTTCGGTGAGGTGGATCAGATCTGGTCCACCGCGACCATCGACGAAGCCACCGGCGACCTCGTCCTGTTCTGCGTCAATCGCTCCGAGCACGACGACCTCACCTCCACCGTCGACCTCAGCGCCTTTGGCGAGGTGGAGCTCGTCGAGCACATCCTGCTCCACGAGGACGACCCCTCCCTCACCAATACCGCCGGCAACGAGCGGGTGGCCCCGAAGCAGGGCGCCAGCTCCATCAACGAATCCCTCCTCACACTCACCCTCCCCGCAGTGTCGTGGCACTGCGTCCGGCTGTCCGTCCGGTCAGCCTGAACACCCTGGAAAGGAACACTCATGAATTCGATCAGTCGACGTGGACTGCTCGGCACCGGCCTCGCCATCGGTGCCACCGCCGGACTCGCAGCCTGTGGACAGAGCGCCACCACTCCCACCACCGGCGCCTCGGCCACCGGTGACGGAGGCGCGGCCGGGTACGACGGCCCTGCTGTCACGCTCGCCTTCTGGAACGGCTTCACCGGTGGTGACGGCGCGTACATGAAGACGCTCGTGGACCAGTTCCAGACCGAGCACGAGAACATCGCAGTCACCATGCAGACCATGCAGTGGGGCGACTACTACACCAAGCTGCCCACCGCGGTTCAGTCCGGCAACGGGCCCGACATCGCAGTCATGCACGTCGATTCGGTGGCCACCAACGCAGCCCGCAAGGTCATCCAGCCGCTCGACGACGTGGCCACCGCGCTCGAGCTCACCGAGAACGACTTCGCCCCGGTGCCGTGGGAGGCCGGCGTGTTCAAGGACGTCCGCTACGCGATCCCGCTGGACGTGCACCCGCTCGGCTTCTTCTACAACAAGACGGTCATGGAGAGCGCGGGGCTCGATCCCGAAGCCCCTCCGATGGACAACGACGCCTACATGTCCGCCCTTGACGCACTGAAGAGCAAGGGCATCGCCGGTCACTGGGCCTCGCCGTTCCCCTTCACCGGTGGACTGACCCGCCAGTCGCTGATCTACCAGTTCGGCGGCAGCCTGTTCTCCGAGGACGCCACCACGGCGGCCTGGGGCGAGGAGGGGGCGGTCAAGGCACTCACCTGGTGGCAGAACCTCGTCAAGGAGGGTTACTCCAACCCCAAGGTGGGTCAGGACGCGGACTTCATCGCGCTCCAGAACGGTCAGACCGCCTTCAACTGGAACGGCATCTGGTCCATCAACACGCTCTCGGAGAAGAAGGACCTGGAGTGGGGCGTCACCGTCCTGCCCAACATCGGCGGCGAGAAGGCGGCCTGGGCTGGCTCTCACCAGTTCGTGCTGCCCACGCAGAAGTCGGCCGACGAGAACAAGGCCAGGCTTCGCGGGTGTTCCTCAACTGGATCTCCCAGCAGTCGCTCGAGTGGGCCAAGGGCGGCCAGATCCCGGCTCGCAACTCGGTGCGCGAATCGCCCGAGTTCGCCGAGCTCACCCACCAGGCCGAGTTGGCCAAGCAGATCGACGACCTGCGCTTCACGCCGGCCGTGGCCGGAATCAGCGATGCCATGATCGAGTTCGACAAGGCAGTCAACGAGATCACGCTGGGGATGAAGGACGTGGCGACGACGCTCAACGCGTCCTCCGAGCGCGCCAACAAGATCCTCGAGGCGAACGCGAAGAAGTACGCCTGATGACCACCAGCCCGACCCGCCGGCGCCGAGGTAGCGCCGGCGGGTCGCCGCTGACCGCGTACCTCTTCCTGGCGCCCTACCTGCTGTTGTTCGGCGTGTTCGTCGTCCTGCCCGCCATTTACGGGTTCTGGATGTCGCTGCACGACTGGGACTTCACCCTGGAGGCGCGCCCATTCATCTGCCTGTTGAACTACGCCGACCTGTTCGACCCGCTGGCGGTGCAGTTCCAGCCCTTCTGGCGCGGCATGAGCAACACGGCGATCTTCACCCTGGCCAGCGTCCCCTTCCTCGTGGCGGTCCCACTGGGCCTGGCGGTTCTGCTCAATTCGGCCTTCCCCGGCCGCACCTTCTTCCGCGCCGTCTACTTCGTTCCCTACGTCCTGGGTGTCGCGGTGATCGGCGTCATGTGGCGCTACCTGCTGGACGGCAACTTCGGCCTCATCAACGCGATCTTCGGGGTCAGCATCCAATGGACCACCGATCAGCCGTGGGCCTGGATCGCGCTCGTGGGCGTCACGGTCTGGTGGACCATGGGCTTCAACGCCATCATCTACATGGTGGGCCTGAGTGACATCCCGCCCCACCTCTACGAGGCGGCGGCCCTCGACGGCGCCGGCCCGTGGAGGCGGTTCATCCATGTCACCTTGCCAGGCCTGCGCCCGGTGTTGATCTTCATCATGGTGACCACCGTCCTCGCCAGCGCCAACATGTTCGGCCAGTCCTACCTGATCACCCAGGGTGGTCCTACGGAGTCCACGATGACGGCCATCATGGTCATCACCGGCGTCGGCTTCGGGCAGAACCGGGCCGGGCAGGCGGCTGCGATGAGCTACCTGTTGGCCATCGCTCTGGCGCTTGTTTCCGTGCTCAACTTCTGGCTGATGCGTGACAAGGACGCCGCGCGTGAGGCGAAGGACCTCAAGCGACAGCGGAAGCTCGACGTCAAGGAAGGGGCCCTCTGATGAAGGCCAGCAATCGAAACCGCAACCCGTTCTTCTGGCTCGCCTTGGCCCTCCTGGCCATCGTGTTCGTCGGACCGGTCGCGATGATGATTCTTACCTCCTTCAAGACGAGGATCGAATCGCAGAGTCTGCCGCCGACGATCCTGCCGCAGGAGTGGACGATGCGCGCCTACGAGGTGCTTTTCGCGGCCGATTCCACCACGCCCGTGCTGCGCTGGTCCTCAATTCGATGGTGGCTGCCACGGGCCACGCGATCCTCGTGGTGACGGTCTGCTCCATGGCCGGCTACGCCTTGGCCAGGCTCACCTTTCCGGGCAAGAACATCATGTTCGGTGTGATCATCTCCACGCTGTTCGTGCCCGGCTTCATCTTCCTCATGCCCAACTTCGAGATGATGTCGCGGCTCACCTGGTTGGACTCATTCCTCGCCCTCATCGTGCCGGGCGCAGCTGGGGCCTTCGGCGTCTTCTTCATGCGCCAGTTCTTCCTGGGGTTGCCCATGGAGCTTGAAGAGTCCGCCCGCATCGATGGGGCAGGACCGTGGAGGATCTTCTTCAGCATCGTGCTGCCCAACGCCCGGGCGGCCGTGGTGACGCTGCTGGTGATCTCGTTCCTCGCCAACTGGAACGACTTCGTGTGGCCGCTGTACGTGATGTTCTCCACCGAGATGCTCACCATCCCGATCGGGCTCTCGCGTCTCCAGGGTGCCTACACGATCGACTACCCGGTGATCATGGCGGGCGCGACCATCGCGGCGGTCCCCGTCCTGCTCCTCTACGTGTTCGTACAGCGCTACATCATCGAGGGCGTCGCGAGTTCGGGGATCAAGTGACCCGCACCCGTCGACCTCTGGTCGCCCTGATCGGCATTTCGCTGCTCACGGCGTGTGGTGCTCAAGCGACGCCAACACCCTCCCCGGAAGGAGACTCTGCCGTGGCGCAGCCCACCAACCCCGTCTACCCGCTCGACTTCCCCGATCCTCAGGTGCTGCTGGATGCCGACGGCTACCTGGCCATCGCCACCAACGGCAACGGAATGAACGTCCAGACCATTCACAGCGACGATCTCGTCGAATGGAGCCAGGGAGTCGACGCGCTGCCGAGCGTGGCTCCGTGGTCCTCGTCCGGCAAGGTGTGGGCGCCGGAGATCATCGAATGGTCGGACGGCACCTACCGGCTCTACTACACCACCAAGGCGCCGGACCCCGCCTGGCGGTGCGTGAGCGTCGCCACGTCGGAGACGCTGGCCGGGCCGTACGTCGACGAGTCGGTTGAGCCGTTGATCTGTGAGATCGACGAGGGAGGCTCCATCGACGCGTCACCCTTCCTCGACGAGGACGGCACGCCCTACCTCTACTGGAAGAACGACGGCAACGCCATCGGTGTCGACACCTTCATCAAGGTCGCTCCGCTCAGCGCTGATGGCATGGCCATCGACGGTGAGGTGACCGACCTGTTCAAGCAGGACCTGTACTGGGAGGGTCATCTGGTGGAGGGGCCGGCTGTCGTGAAGGTCGACGACGTCTATCACATGCTCTACTCAGCCAACGACTACGGATCTGACAAGTACGCGGTGGGGCACGCCGTGGCAGACTCGCCGCTGGGCCCCTTCGTGAAGGACCCCGAGCCGGTGCTGTCCACCAACGAGGTGGCCGCGGGACCGGGACACTGCCAGCTCTTTCTAAGGGAGGGGCAGTGGTGGATGGTGTACCACGCCTGGAAGCCAGGCTTCGTCGGTGACTCCCTTGAGGGGCGGAAGATGTGGCTGTCCAGGGTCAGCTTCGACGGGGCCTCCGTCGAGGTGGACCCCCCGGCCAGAGAACTGGACCTCCAGGACTAGCGGGAGTAACAGCAGGTCGTAGCGGCTCTTGATCGGGACCCACCGGTCCTTGTCAGCGTCCCAGATCGAGAACGGGCGGTTGCTGGGCACGCCGTCGCGGTGAAGTTGTGATCCAGTGTCACTTCTCTCCCGGGAACACTCTCCTGGAGTCTGAAGCCATCGCTTCCGACGAAAGGGGATGCTCCCGTGAGCGCCGCAGATCTGCTCGGCAACGCCGAGCCCCACCGCGACACCTCCACCCACCCAGGCACGCACGCAGCGAAGGACTCGGACGAGGTCAGGTCCCTGACCCGGATGGCCGGGTGGGCCGGCATCGCCGTGTTCGCCCTTTGGCTGTTCCAGCCGCTCCTCGTCGGCTGGCTCGCGAGCAGCGGGGCCGACGACACCCCTGACATGGCGGCCCTCGAGGCTGTGTCGTGGGTCGGCGGCTTCGATGCCGTGGTGTTCTCGGCCATCGGCGCGGCCTCACTCGTCATGGTCCTCGCCCTGTGGCGTGCGATGCGCCTCACAGGTGCCGCGAACGGCGTCCTCAGCAGTGTCGGGTTCGCCATGGCGCTCGTCGGTGCCAGCGCGTGGTTCTGGGTGGCCGGGCACGGGCTGAGCATGTACACCTCGGTGGGCGCCGGCCTGGCTGACGTCTCCTCGGACAGCGAGATCCAGGCTGCGTCACTCCAGGCCTCCTACCTGGCCGTCACGGCGGGGCTGCTCGTCGTGGGGATCGGTTCGGTCGGCTGGAACGCCCTGCTGGCAACGACCGGGCGACGCTCGGGCCTCATCGGCCGGCCGCTCAGCGTCGTGTTCGGCGTGTTCGCCGCGATCCCGCTCTACCAGGCCGTTGTCCCCTTCGCGACTCCATGGCCGATCCTCGTCGCCGTCCTCGGATCCCTCGTCCTCGGCATCGCCCTGCTCGTGAAGTCACGGAAACGGCGTTGAGCGCGGCCGTAGATGTCATCATCGGCCCATGACCCACGACGCGCTGGTCGAGGCGAGCGGGATCGTCACCACGGCGGTCGTGCTCGTCCTGGCCGTGCTTCTGCTCGGGTCACTGCGCCGGATGCCGCGCGGCCCTCAGTGGCTCGTTGTGCTCGCGTGCCTGCTCCTGTTCGCCGCGATCGTCGTACCGGGTGCAGCCGCCCTGTGGTTCGCCGCCTTCCCGCTCCTCGTCGGCGTCTATCCCGACGGCGTGATGACCCCGCGGTGGCTGTGGCTCCCAGTGGGCGCCCTGGCCGTCGCGGCAGTGGGTGACCTCGCCACGGGCGGAACGTGGAGCGAGAGTCCGTGGTGGGCGCTGGTCGTCAACGGCCAGCTGCTGCTGCTCCTCGCCCAGGTCCACCGCTACCGTCGCCGTTCCTCCACCGAGGAGCGAGCGGCGGTCCGCTGGGTCATCCTCGGCACTCTGCTGACGATGGCGTCGTACGCGGCCACCCAGGCCGCGTACGGGTCCATCGGCGAGGGGTCGACCGGCTCCGCGGTCGCCGCCCAGCTGGCCGTGCTCCCCCTGCTCGTCGCGGTTGCCGTGGGGGTGCTCGCCCCGCGTGCGCTGGACGTCGACGAGTTCCTGCGGGCGACGGTGGTTTCCCTGGGGACCGTAGCCGCGCTGGCGGTCGTCATGCTCGTCCTACCAGGGCCCACGTGGGTGCGCCTCGTCGTCGTCGCCGTCGTCGCGGCACCGGTGGCGCTCGGCATGCTGCACGTCGGGGACTGGCTCCTCTACCGGGGGCGGCCGGACCCCGACCGCGCCGTCACCCGGATGTTGTCGGCGCTCAACACGCCCATCGGCCAGCACGACACTCCGAGCACGGTCCTGCAGGCGTTCACCGGCGCCCTGTTCCTTGACCGCGGGCGCATCAGCGGCTCGTGGTTCGAGCCCGTCGGGCTGGGATCGGACGCGTCCACAACCTCAGACTCGGAGAGCTTCCCCGTCGAGTACCGAGGCGAGGTGCTGGCCGTGCTCGAGCTGCCGCCCCGGCGCGGCGAGAGCACCCTGACGCGCCGCGACCGTCGAGTCGTCGACGGGCTGCTCGCCCAGGCCGCCCCCGCGCTCGACGCGGCGCGCACGGTCGTGGCGCTGCGCGAGTCCCGCGCCCGCACGGTCGCTGCCCGCGAGGAGGAACGGCGCCGCATCCGTCGTGAGCTGCACGATGACCTCGGCCCCACGCTGTCGGGAATCGCGTTGAGCGCCGCGGCCCTGGCCACGCGGACCGGCGACCCCGAGGCCTCACAGCTGCACCGGGAGCTGCGGATGGCCGTCGACCAGTCCCGCGAGCTGGCCTACGGCCTGCGGCCGCCGGTGCTCGATGACCACGGGCTCGTCGCGGCCCTGCGCGACCGCGTCGGCGGGCCCGACGTGCGGATCGACGCGCCCGACGACCTCGACCTGCCTGCCTCGGTCGACCTCGCGGCGCTGCGGATCATCCAGGAAGCCGTCACCAACGCCCGCAAGCACGGTGCCGCACCGGTGCTCATCCAGCTGCGACTGGACGACGGGCACCTCAGGCTGCGGGTGAGCGACGCCGGCCCGGGGCTGCCCCCTGACGTGCGCGCCGGCATCGGCATGCTGTCGATCACAGAGCGCACCGACGAGGTCGGCGGCACGGCCCGCTACGACCGGACCGTGCGCGGGTGCCACCTGCTCGTCGACCTCCCGGTCGAGGCGTCATGACCACCGTGGTCGTCGTCGACGACCACCCCGTCTTCCGCCGAGGCCTGGTCGCTCTGCTGACGGCAGCGGGGCACGAGGTCATCGGGCAGGCACGCGGCGGGCTCGAGGCCCTCGACGTCGTGGCGCAGGTCAAGCCGCAGGTCGTGCTGATGGACCTGTCGATGCCCGACGGAGACGGTTTCGAAGCGACCGCCCGTATCACGGCGGAACACCCTGACGTGGCCGTCGTCGTCGTGACCCTGTTCTCCGACGAGGCCTCGGTGGCCCGGGCCCTACACGCAGGGGCAGCCGGCTACCTCGGCAAGCACGCCGAGCCCGAGCACCTCATCGCTGCGGTGGAGGCCGCGAGTGCCGGCGCGTTGTGGATCGGTCGCGGCGTTGAGCGACCCTCGTTCGCGGCGCGCCCGGGCAGCGAGCATGCAGCGCTGCCGGGCGGGCTCACAGCCCGCGAGCTCGTCGTCGCCGACCTGCTCGCACGAGGCCTGGCCAATCCCGCGATCTCCGCACGGCTCGGCCTGTCGACCAAGACCGTCGCCAACTACGTCAGCACGATCCTGCTCAAGCTCGCCGCGACGGACCGAGCGGATGCGGCGCGGATCATCCGCGCCCACCTCAACCCCTAGGGACCTCGCGCACAGTGGCACCGGCATTGTTCAACTCCCGCCGGGGAGCGGGGGCTGGCACCCACAGGAGCGGCGGACGACGAGATCCATCGGGAACGTCTCGTGGGCAGCCGGGCGTGCGTGGACCACAAGGTCGATCGCCTCAGTGGCCATCGCCGCCACAGGTTGCCGCACCGTGGTCAATGGAGGTGCCGTGAACCGGGTCTCCTCGGTGCCGTCGAAGCTCACGATGGCGACGTCCTCCGGGACCCGCAGGCCCAGGTCACCGCAAGCCCTCAACAGGCCGATCGCCTGCAGGTCGGAGCTCGTCACAACAGCCGTCGGCCGGTCATCGCTGCCCAGGAGCCCAAGCCCGGCGCGGTAACCGCCGTCGCGCGTGAAGGAGGTGCGCGCCACCCGGCCGGGGTGCTGTTCGTGCCCGGCATGCGCCCGCATCCAGCCTTCCTCTCGGCCGTCGGCCTCCGGTGTGACGTACTCACCGATGATCAGGGAGACGCTCTGATGGTGGTGGACGCGCAGCAGGTGCCCGACCGCCATCGCCATCCCATCGGCGGCATCCGGTCCGACGGTGGCGCAATCGGGGACGGGCGAGGCCGAGTCGATGATCACCACAGGCTGGCTTGCGCCGAGGCGGCGCAGCTCGTCGAGCCCGCCCATCGCCGTGGCCCGAGTCACGATCAGGCCGTCGATCTGGCGGTCGCAGAGGTCGAGCATCGAACGGAGGTGGGCGTCGGGGCCGGGTCCACCGGCGGTCATGAGCAGGGCGTAGCCCACATCGGCTGCGGCCTGCTGCAGTTCCCTGGTGTACTCCGCGTAGAACGGGTTGGTGGTGTCACCCACCACCAGGCCCAGCGTGCTGGTGCTGCCCAGGGACAGGGCGCGCGCGGTCCGGTTCGGGCGGTACCCCAGGTGGTCCACCGCCTCACGGACCCGCCGCGCGGTTGCCTCCGATACCTTCTTCGGGCCGCCGTTGACGACGTGGCTGACCACCGCCGTGCTGACGCCCGCGTAGCGCGCGACATCTGTCCGCGTCACGGCGCGCGGCCTGCTTCGGGGCGGGGTGGGCTCCGAGGTCACCGGTCAACCTCCCTGTCTGGGCTGGCGTTCCAGGCCATCCTAAGGGAATTTGCGTCACACATGGTTACCCGGGTAACTTTGTGGGCACCGCGTCGCAGCGGCCCACGCATCCACACCCCCACGCCTTCAGTCGAAAGGACTGCACACTCATGAAGATCGGTGTCATCGGAACCGGGCAGTTCGCCCGGAGCTTCATCAGCCTCTGGCAGCTGCACCCTGCCGTGGAGGAGGTCTACGTGACCGACCTCGTCCCGGAGCGGGCCGCGCAGCATGTCGAGCAGTACGGCCTCGCCGGCAGCTTCCCGGACGTCGACGCGCTGCTGGCCTCCGACGTGGACTCCGTCGCCATCATGACGCAACGCTGGAGCCACGGTGAGCTGGCTCTCAAGGCGCTCGAGGCGGGCAAGAACGTCTACTCAGCGGTGCCGATGGCCATCAGCGCCGAGGAGATCTCCGCCATCGTCGCCAAGGTCGAGGAGACCGGGCTGATCTACATGATGGGGGAGACCAGCTACTACAACCCGGCCGTGATCTACGCCCGCGCGCGGATCGCCGAGGGGGCCTTCGGGCGCGTCTTCTACTCCGAGGGGGACTACGTCCACGACATGGACAACGGCTTCTCCGCCGCCTACCAGTTCAGCGGCGGTGAGGACTGGAAGCCCACCGCGAGCTTCCCGCCCATGCTCTACCCGACCCACGCCGTCGGCGGGGTGCTCGGGGCGCTGCCCACCTACGCCACCTCCGTGTCGTGCCTCGGCATCGTCGACCACGGAGCCGACGGCATTTTCGACAAGTCCATCTCCCGCTGGGGCAACGACTTCTCCAACATGACCGCGCTGTTCGAACTCGCCGACGGCGGCGCGATGCGCACCAACGAGTTCCGCCGAGTGGGTTACTGGAAGGGCCACGAGTCCCGATTCCGCTTCTACGGCACCGAGGAGGTCTTCGAGCAGTCCGGCGACGGCGCCACCCTGAGCGTCAAGACCGAGGGCGAGGACTACGCCAAGGGCGAGACCCTCGACGTGAGCGACCTCCTCGCCACCGGCCCCGGCGAGCTGCCCGAGGGCTTCGGCGACGTCGACCCCGCGCTCATGCAGAGCTTCGCCTCAGGCAGCGCCAAGGTCCAGGACCGCTCGCGGCTCCCGCGCGAGTTCGACGGCGCCCACAACGGCCACGAGGGCAGCCACCACTACCTCGCCGACGACTTCGTCCGCGCCGTGACCACCCGCACTCAGCCCCCGGTGAACGCGTGGCGCGCAGCCCGGTTTACCCTGCCCGGCGTGATCGCCTTCGAGTCCGCACGCCAGAACGGGGCACGGCTCCCCATCCCGGACCACGGCGACGGCCCGGCCGATCCCGGCTGGGACTGACCCAACACCCGGGGGCGGTCTGAGCGCCCGAGCTATCGTCGAGGCATGGTGTTCAGACCACGTCCCGACCGGACCGGCCCCGGGCAGGAGTCGGTATGGGATTACCCCCGCCCACCGGCCCTGCGGAAGTGCGCCCTGCCGATCGAGGTAGTGCTCGGCGGCGAGGTCATCTGTAGGACGTCGGAATCCTGGCAGGTCCTGGAGACCAGCCACCCACCGACGTACTACCTGCCCAGGACGAGCTTCGTGGAGGGCGCCCTGCGGCCGGCCGACGGCCGATCGTTCTGCGAGTGGAAGGGCGCGGCCCGCTACCTCGACGTGCACGGCGGTGGTCGCACGGCGCCGTCGGCCGCATGGTACTACCCGACGCCGACGGCCCCCTTTGCCGCGCTCCTCGATCACGTTGCCCTCTACGCCGGCCCGATGGATGCCTGCGTGGTGGGCGGGGAGACGGTGACGCCCCAGCCGGGCGGGTTCTACGGGGGCTGGGTCACCTCGGCCGTGACCGGCCCGTTCAAGGGCGTGCCCGGCTCCATGGGTTGGTGAACACCCAAGACTGGACCGGCCCGCGGGGAGGGAACTCCGCGCGGGCCGGTTGGGGTCATCTCACCTGAGGATCAGCTCACGCCACCTCCAGCTCGAAGGCCCCGCCGGCGGCAACGCCTCCGGGGGCCCGGTCATGAAGACGGGTCCCCGGAGGCGCCGACGAGAGATCAGACGATCGCGCCGGAGACGGCGTCCACCTTGACCAGGGTGGTCTCGGGCTCGCCGTCGACGATGGTGGTGATCTCCACCTCGAAGAGCTTTGCGCCCTGCTTGGCGCCGAACTTCCGGGTCACCTTCACCTGCGCCGTCGTGCGGTCCATCGTCGCGAGGGCTGCCACGGCTGCCTCGGAGTCGGAGAGGAACGAGCCGTTGTTCGAGGAGGCGTTCACCTGGAGTCCGAACGCGTTGGTGAACGAGATCCCGTTGTCGCCCTTGAGCTGCGCGCGGATGTAGTTGTCCGCCCCGGCTGCGACGTCGTCGAGATCCACGGTGTTGCCGGTGGCCACCACCTCACCGTCGGCGATCCACTCGATCGAGGTGTAGTGGGTGCCCTCGATGGTGATGGTGTCGTCCACCTCGTCGACCTCGATGTTCGTGATCGTCGGGGCGGGCAGCGTGCGGTCACCCCTGAAGTTGGCGCCCAACTCGCGCTTCGCCACCAGGGCGGTGGAGTAGAAGGCGCCCGAGCGCATGGTGGCGTGGACGTCGGCCTCCGTCAGCTCCGGCATGAGCAGCCGGTTGTAGTCGTAACCGAGCGCGCCCGTGGAGTGGGCGTCGTCGTTGGCGAAGCCGGGCACGTTGAGCTCAGGCATGGTCTCCTGGAGGACGGAGTCCCACAGGATCCGGTCGGAATAGGAGTCGCCGTCGGAGACCTTGTTGACGATCTCCATGCCCACCAACGTGTCCGGGTAGGCCTCGAACAGGCCGACGTAGCGGGCCACCTTCACGGGGTCGGTGGCGGCGGCCCCGCCGGTGGCGGTGTTGCTCCCGCCGTAGTACCGGCCGGGGTGGTTGATGTGCATGATGGGCTCGAGCGCGCCCTCGGCCGCGGTGAGCCCGTCGACGTAGGCGATCTTCGACTCGAGCGTCGCGTGGCTCCCGTTGTTCCAGTCGGTCCAGAAGGTGTTGAGGTGGTCCTTGACCGACTGTTCGTCGGAGTGTCCGGTGCCGATCATGCCCGGCAGCCCGCCGCGGTCGGCGCCGGTGTTCATCTCGATCATGCGCTCGGTGGTGAGGTAGTACTCGGGATTCGCGATCGCCTTGGCTGTGTCGGTGCGGTCCCAGGTGGTGTTGACGAAGTTGTGATCCGTCATGGAGTAGACGTTGAAGCCGAGGGCGTAGGCCTGCTCGAGCATCTGGCGGGCGGTGTTGCCGCCGTCGGACTCGGTGGTGTGGTTGTGGAAGCCGGCCTTGTACTGGTACCAGCTCCAGTCGACACCCGCGTAGGGGCTGGTGACCTTGTAGTCGAGATCGGTGGTGGTGGCGCTGGCCTCCATCGGTACCGCGGTGAGCGCAAGGATGCCGGCGACGGCGGCCGCGACCAGGCTGAAGTGACGTCGGGACATGGGGAATCCTCCTGTGGTGATCGGTCCCGCATCCGGCGGTCTCCGCCTGGGAGGCGGGCGTCGGATCTGCGAGGTGGTTCACCGTCATCCCAACGGGTCCAGGTGAACACGATCATCACAGGAGGCGAACAGGCAACCAACTCCTACCGAACGTAGTATTGACGAGTAATGCCTGATCAGACCCCACTCGGGTCTCCCAGGTCCCTAGAGGCGTTGCGAGATCAGGGTCCCGTTGCCGAAGGCTCCGACGGTCGCGTAGAGCGTCGACCCGCTGACCTCGACGTTCGCGGCGCCCTCAGCCTCCAGGAACAGGCCGGCGGCGCCACCACCGGCGGGGACCATGAAGATTCCTGGGCCGAAGAGGGAGGCGATGTAAAGGTTGCCGGCGCCATCGAGCGCGATGCCAGTGGGGGTGATCAGGCCGTCGGCGTACTGGCTGTACGCGCCCGTCGCCGCGTTCACCCGGTACACCGAGCCGCGAGCGCCGAGGCTCGCGTCCTCGGGGCCCCCGGGCAGCGCCGACACGAACAGCCGCCCGCCGGGGCCGACCTCGACGTCCGTGGGCACCCCCTCGAAGCCGTAGCTGAGACCCGCGCACGATGGCACATTGAGGGCCTCGGCCGCCTCCTCGGTGATGGTTGCCATACTGGCGGGCAGCACCATCAGGGTGCTGATCGCTCCTGACCTGAGGTTCACCGAGAAGACCGCGTTGGCTCCCGCGTCGGCCACGTAGGCGGTATTGCCCGCCACCGCCACCGCGTAGACGTGACTGTCCACGTCGACGTCGGCGCCTGTGTAGCTGGCAGGGATGCCCAGCGCGTCCAGCTCCGAAACGCACTCCTGGTTGGCCGCCGCATCCTCGGCTGACAGGCCGTACTGCACGTCCTGGTCGGGATTGTTGTCGATCTCGTACTGGGCCAGCTGGTCGGTGATCGTCATCACGACGCCGTGGGAGTCGATGGACTTCAGCGAGCCGACCATCGGCCTTGGGTCCTCAGGGCCCGCGCCCTGGCTCTCTACGAAGAAGAGTCTGCTGCCGCGGTAGTCGCTGCCGGCGACATCCCAGTCCGGTGCGTCATAGAGCGACGTCGTGTCGCCACCGGCGACGGTGGTGAGCCTGCCGACGAACTCCTCCGAGACGGTGACCGCCTTGCCGGGGCCGACTGCCAGGTGCAGTGGGGTGACGAGCCCATCGGCCAGCGTCGTCGGATCGCCCGAAGGCGGGGCCGCCTGGGCGAGTGAGGCGGAGGCGAGAACCATCAGGGCGGCCGGCACAGCCGCCAGTGTGCGCTTCTTCATCGAGGCTCCTCTGGTCGGTGACTGTGGGAGCCCGGGCCCACATCATGCTCAAGCCCCCTGAGGGGAAGGCTTGTGGGGAGGCGCGCTGGTGTCAAGGTATCCCGGTGCAACCCGGGTGGGGTATGCGGACGCCAGCGGGGAACTGAGCCACCGTTCGTTCCGTCGCCGCCCATATCCGCGTGAGGATCAGTGCGTCGGGTGCCTCAGACGTGCGACTCCCACCTCCCGGATGAGCGGCGGTTCGCCGGTGGGATTGAGCAGACGCAGCGGCTGGTCGGCAGTGGTCAGAGTCACGGGGATGGCCCGCTCCCAGAAGTTGTCCCAGGAGTAGGTGTAGCGGACGTGGGCGTCGCCCGCCTGGCTCGCGCCCTCCCACACCTCCAGGCGGCGGTCCACCACCTGGGGGTTGTAGTCGTGGCTGCCCCGCAGCTCCGCGTTGGCGTAGGTGACCACCACGACGAACTCGCCGGCCGCCGCCAGGGCCCCGTCGCGGGGGAGGGTGGCGCCCCCGTGCCAGGGCACCCGGACCACATCGACGTCAGCGGTACGCGTCACCACCAGCGACCGCACCAGGGCGGTCCCGCCCGGGCAGCTCAGTTCGATCTCGTTGATGCCCTGGGCCAGGAACACCCGGGCGACGCCGGCTGCCGCTCCCGCCGCGACACCGACGCTTCCGCCGTCCTGGCCGTTGACCCGGAGCGAGACCCCACACCCGCCGTCGTCGACCATCCGCACCGCCAGATCGTGATAGCCAGACTTCCACGCCGACGCGTACACGTCGGCCCGCCCGGCCCCAGCCAGCCTGGCCCCGCCGGCGCCCCCCGTCGGCCACTCCAGCTGGGCGCCGTCGAACAGCCTGAACGTGCTCGCCGGGTAGGTGGCGGGATCGCCGTCGGTGGCATCCATGAGCACCAGCCGGTCCAGCGTCACCTCGGCACCCGGGAGCAGCGAGACCCCGTCGATGCTCGTCCGCAGCGACAACTCGCGCCGCCCCGCGCCCAGCCGCACCATCGTCTCCGCGCTCCCGCGGTACTTCCCCCGCGACCGCTCGTTGAGCGCGAGGCTCGCCGGATACTCGACGAAGGCCGCGAACATGCCGTCGACGAACAGCGCGTGGCGCCCGGCCTCGCCTGCGGCGCTGCCGATCGCCTGGAAGCGATATGTCCCGTCGCGGGGCACCTCGACCGTCCACGCGGCCGACGAGGAGACCTCCCGGAACGACGACACGTCCGCGCCACCCGAGGCCAGGAACTGCCAGCCCTCCGCGGCCTTCGGATCGTACCGCGACACCTCGGCCGACGTGAGGATCGTGTCCTCCGCCTCCACCGTCGCGCACCACGGATCAGGGGCCGACGCCCCGGCCGCGGCGGCGGTGATGAGCGCCTGATAGGCGCAGTGCCGGTCGTACGGGGCGACGGTGAGGCTGAACCCACCGTCGGCCACGGGCACCCCGCGACCCGACGACACCAACCGCGGCGCCGCATGGAGACCGTCAACCCCCGTGAGCACCGCCTCCCGCACCTCGACGTCGACGCGGCCACCGAACAACGCCGGGTCCAGCCCGGAGACCTCCAGCAGCACCTTCCGGTCCGTCCCGCCGAACAGGACCGTGGCGCGCGCATTGGCCGCGTCGACGGCCGCGATCGCCTGCAGCGTGTCCGGCGCGTCCGGCTCCGGCGGCGTCACGGCAACCGTCGTCGAGCCCTCGAGGTCGCCGTACCACTTGAGCATCCACCAGCCCCCGTTGGCGCCGTGGGCGCGGGCGGTGTTGTCCGACAGGTTGCCCGCGTAGTTCCAGTAGGCCATCTGGGCGTCCACCTTGGTGTCCTCGAACATGGCGAGCCACTGGATCAGCTGGCCGGGGACGGCCAAGTCGCGGAGCATGCCGTACTCGGTGATGTTGACGTCGATGGGCTCGATCCCGCGCTCGGCCTCCATCGCGCGGTACTCGCGCAGGTGGCCGCGGTAGGTGCCGAGGTTGTCGATGCCCAGCTCGTGCCAGATGAACACCTCCGGCAGGCAGCCGTGCACGACGGCGAAGTCCAGGAAGTCGGCGGTGCGCTCCGGCTGCCACTGCATGTCGCCCGGCCCGCCGATCCTCGGCTCGCCGAGGCCGTGACGCGCCCAGACCCCGCGGATGACGCCGACGACTGTCAGCCAGTCGGCGAGGAACTGCTCCCGATGCTCCGGCCACTCCGGGTACCAGTTGCCCCCGTCGGGCTCGTTGAAGGGGATCAGCACGTAGTCGCGGGGCCGGGCCGAGCGGGTGGCGACGGCCTCGGTGATCCGTTCCACCACCTCGAGGAAGGCCCAGGCGTCGTCCGGGCCATCGCCGGGGCGCCGGCCGCCGTGGTAGGGCCAGTCCGGGTAGTGGTCCTGGATGTAGATGTACATGTCGCGGCCGTGCTTGGCGAAGAAGGCGCCCTCGACGGCGAGCGCGTCGCCGCTGGGGTGCTGCGTCCCGAACGGCGCCTTCTGGCTGGTGTTGGTGAGGTGGGCGCCGTTGAGCAGCGCGGCGGTGGGGACGCCGTCGTCGCCCAGGCCGTACAGGGTCCCGGAGGCCCCGCCGCGGAAGGAGCCCACGGGGGAGGCGCAATCCACGAGGAGTCGGTCAATGGTCACGGGCGGGCCTTCCGGGGCGGGGTGCGGCGGTGCTGGCGCGCAGGATGAGGTCTGGGGTGAGGGTGATCAGGGACTCTCCGACGGCACGGTCACGGAGGAGCTGCCAGCCGCGGCGGCCCAGCTCGGCGAAGTCCTGCGCGACGGTGGTGAGCGCCGGGTCCCACAGCTGCGCCAGGGGATGGTCGTCGAACCCCGCGACACTCACGTCCCGCGGAACCCTGACCCCGCGGTCGCGGAGGCCTGCCATCACCCCCATGGCCACTTCGTCGTTGCCGCAGAACACGGCTGTCACCTCGTCGCGCCCGGCGAGCGCTCGGCCGAGGGGGCGCGCCTCGGCAGGCTCCCAACTCGCCTCGATGATGGCGGGCACCGGCCTGCCCGCCGCGAGCAACGCCCGCCGCCAGCCCTCGGTCCGGCCGCCCTCGCCCTCAGGGGAGGGGACGCGCACGTGGTGCACCGTCGGATGTCCGAGGGAGAGGAGGTGGGAGGTCAGCGCGAACGCGCCGGCGTCCTCGTCGATCACGATCTGCGCCCTCCCGTCGAAACGACCCCCGGACAGGGCCACGGCCGGCACCCCTCCGGGCAGGCCATTGAGGGCCGCCACGCCCGCCGGGTCGAACGCCAGCACGATCACCCCGGCCACGGGCTGGGACAACGCCAGGCCGACGGCGGCGCCCAGCTCCTTCTCCCCGGCGCCGTCGAGCGCGGTGATGGTGACGAGGTGGCCGTCGGCCCGCGCCGCCTCCTCGATGCCCCGGAGGGTCTCGGCGTAGCCGTAGCGCGACGTGTTGCCCGCCAGTACCGCGACCACCCCGGGCGCCCGCCCACCCAGCGCCCGGGCGGCGGGATTGGGCGTGAAGTTCAGCTTCGCGACGGCGGCGGCGACGCGGGCGCGCTTGTCGTCGCTGATCCGCGCGGCGCCGGTGAGGTACCGCGACACCGTCGGCACCGAGACCCCGGCCAGCGCGGCCACGTCCTTGATGGTCGCGGGGGGTGCCGTCGCCTCACCCACGGCGGTCCGAGGGCGTGAGCCGGATCAGGCGGGCGCTGGTGGTCAGGGCGGTGTCGGCGTGGAGGGTCCCGGAGGTGGCATCCCAGCTCAGGTCCCAGCCGTCCGCGGCTTGGCGGAACACCGTCGTGACGGTCGCGGGGCGGCCCGCGAGGCGGGGGACCGGCAGCGCCACGCCGTCGGCCTCCTCCCGCTTCCACAACGCGACGAGGGCGTCGTCTCCGGTGCGGAGTCCGACGGCGACCCACGGGTCCGTCCACGCAGGCAGCCCGAGCGGCCAGAAGGGGAGCGCGTGCGGGAGCTCGGAGCGGAGAGCCTTGGCCACGTCCACCGCCTCCCGCACCAGCGCCAGCTCCGGACCCGACATGGTGTTGAGGTAGCCGGAGAGGTAGATGCGGCCGACCAGGCCGGTGACCAGGCAGAACGCGATCTCCTCCGGGTCCATCCCGTGCTGCGGGTAGGCCCAGCTGGCGGCCTGTTCGGGGAGCATCTGCATCGGCGCCGACGCCGCGATCGGCGGGTAGAGCCGGAAGTCCTGCTGGTCCGAGGTGGACTGCAGCTGAAGGCGGCTGAGCATGGCGAAGTCCGCCCGCATGCCTCCGGAGCCGCAGTTCTCCAGAATCAGCCCGGGGTGTCGGTCGAGCACGCCGTCGAGCCAGGCCAGCACGGCGCGCGAGTGCTCCAGCAGGCCGTGGCCGACGCTGGGCGCCGCGTGGTCCGTGCCCGAACCTGGGTTGATGTTGTAATCCAGCTTGAAGAAGCCCACGCCGAAGTCGCCCACCAGACGGTCGACGACGCCGTCGAGGTGGGCGCGTGCCGCGGGGTGACGCAGGTCCAGGTGGTAGCGGTCCTGCTCGACGATCGGTTGCCCGTGCCGCTGCAGGAACGCCTCAGCGGGCAGCCGGTCCGCCATCGGGCTGCGCACGCCGATCACCTCGGGTTCGAGCCAGAGGCCGGGCGTCAT
Organism: Tessaracoccus sp. MC1679; assembly: GCF_014164775.1. Classification (GTDB taxonomy): domain Bacteria; phylum Actinomycetota; class Actinomycetes; order Propionibacteriales; family Propionibacteriaceae; genus Arachnia. The sequence goes on along the minus strand of NZ_JACJGB010000001.1, from coordinate 79,608 downwards.
GCCGTGGCCCCGGATCCGGCCGAGCACCTCGTCGAGCCCCCCCGGGAAGCGGGTGGTCGACGGCAGCCACTCGCCGACGCTGTCCCACCAGTGGCCGGAGTCGTCGTACCAGCCGGCGTCCACGCAGAACACCTCCGCGCCCACCTCCGCGGCGGCGTCGATGAGGGGGAGGAGCTTGTCGGTGGTGGGGTCGCCGTTGAGCGTGTTCATGTAGTCGTTGAAGCACACCGGCATGAGCTGGTTGTCCGGGTGCGGCCGTCGTGCGGCGCGTCGGTAGCGGGTCATCGCGGCGGCGGCGTCGTCGAGGGTGGCGCCGAGTGCGACGGCGGCCTTGACGGTGGTGAAGGACTCGCCGGGGGCGATGACGAGCGACCAGGCGTGGTCCAGTTCCGTGGGGCCCGACAGGGCGACGGCGAAGTCGTCGTGCTCCTCGCCCACCTCGATCCGCCACGGCCCGTTGTGTTCCACCTGCCACAGCCAGGCCGCGCCGTCGGAGTCCGAGGCCGCGGCGGCCACCGGGGCGTGCTCTCCGCTGGACCAGGTGCCGCGGGAGACGAGTGTCGCGGCGCCCCTCGGCCGGACGCCGGTGAGGTGGGCCGCGATGGCCGGGAACAGGTCCGGCCGGAAGGGGCGGGCGCTCCACCGCGACTCGGCCAGCCAGTCGCTGGCGGCGCTGTGGAACTCCCAGGAGCCCGCGTCGCGCACGCCCAGAGGCGCGGCCCAGGAGGAGACCGACCGCAGGCAGACCGGCGCCTCCCCGGTGGCCGTGACGGTGACCTCGGAGGAGAACGCGGCCACGCCGTCCGGGGAGGCCAGGAGCACGTCGGCCTGGATCCCGTCGCCGGAGAGGGTGAGGCGGAGACGGTGCCAGGCTCCGTCCGTGGTCGCCTCATGCGTGAGGTAGCGCAGCCGCTCGCCCAGGGCTGTCATGCCGACGCGGGTGCTGGCCAGCGCGTGCCCCGAGGTGGTGGTGAGGATCTGCACGAGGCCGACAGGCTCGGCGGAGGTGACCTCCAAGCCGTCAGCCACTGCCGACGTCAGTGCCACCGGCCCTTCCGGCGCCGTGGTGAAGGTCAGCGCCAGCCCTGCGTGCCCCCAGGTCAGTTCGGTCACGGTCACTCCCTTGTCGCGCGGTCGCGGCCAGTCAACCACATCTCTGATAACGGTTTCAAGGACGGCCCGCCCGGAGTCCGCGCAGTGGCGGGCGCGGGGCTGGTATTTTGACCGGGTGAGCCCCGGGGGGAGCTCGCGGTCGGCGACCGAAGGAGAAACACCCGTGTCCACCACTGACAGCGACCTCGCGCCCGTCGCGGCCGTAGTCGTCCTCGCCGCAGGCGGCGGGACCCGCATGAAGTCCGCCAAGTCGAAGCTGCTCCATGAGGTGGGGGGCAAGCCGATGCTGAGCTTCGCCGTCTCCGCGGCCGCCGCGCTCAACCCGGCTCACCTCGTCGTGGTGGTGGGGCATCTGCGCGAACAGGTCTCTGACCACCTCGAGAAGCTCTCCGAGGCGGTCACCACGGCGGTCCAGGACGACCAGCTGGGCACCGGACACGCCGTCGCCTGCGGGCTCGCGGGTCTCGGTGAGCTGGAGGGCGACGTGGTGGTCACCTACGCGGACGTGCCGATGCTCACCGGAGACACCCTCCGCCAGTTGGTGGCCGTGCACCGCGCCCATCACCACTCGGTCACGGTGCTGACCGCGCGCGTCGAGGACCCCACCGGCTACGGCCGCATCATCCGCGACGGGGACGCGGTGACCGGGATCGTCGAGCACAAGGACGCCACCGACGAGCAGCGCGCCATCGACGAGATCAACTCCGGCATCTACGTCTTCGATGCCGCCACGCTCCGCGAAGGCCTCGCCTCACTCACCACCGACAACGCCCAGGGCGAGCAGTACCTCACCGACGTGCTCACCTACGCCCACTCACGCTCGCAGCGCGTGGGCGCCCACCTCATCGATGACGTGTGGCAGACCGAGGGCGTCAACGACCGCGTCCAGCTGGCCCGGATCAACCTCGAAATGAACCGCCGGATCCGCGACGCGTGGATGATGGCCGGGGTCACCATGGTGGACCCGTCCAGCACCTGGATCGACGTGGACGTGGACCTCGCCCGCGACGTCGTGCTCATGCCCGGCGTCATCCTCCAAGGGGCCACGACGGTGGGGGAGGGCGCCATCATCGGCCCGGACACCACGCTCATGGACGTCGAGGTGGGCCCCGGTGCCGAGGTGATTCGCACGCACGGGTCCTTCGCCGTGATCGGCGAGAACGCCACCGTCGGCCCGTTCGCGTACCTGAGGCCCGGCACCGAACTGGGCAAGGGCGGCAAGATCGGCACCTTCGTCGAGACCAAGAACGCGGTGATCGGTGACGGCGCCAAGGTGCCGCACCTCACCTACGCGGGCGACGCCGTCATCGACGAGGGCGTCAACATCGGCGCCGGCACGATCTTCGCCAACTACGACGGGGTGTACAAGTCCACCACCCACGTGGGGCGCAACGCCTTCGTCGGCTCCAACACGGTGCTCGTCGCACCGGTGGACATCGGGGCGGGTGCCCTGGTGGGCGCCGGCTCCACGATCACCGATGACGTGCCGGCCGGCAGCCTCGCGCTGGCGCGCGGCAGACAGCGCAACATCGACGGCTGGACGGCCGATCGCCGTCCTGGTTCGAAGGCGGCCGCCGCGGCGGCCGAGCACGACGGCAGCATCCACCCGGCTGTGCTGGAGTCCCGAGCGAAGAAGAAGGCCTGATCGACGTGTCCCAGATCGCCAAGAACAACAAGCACCTCATGCTCTTCAGTGGGCGGGCCTTCCCCGAGCTGGCGCAGGAGGTGGCCACCCTGATGGACGAGCCCATCGTGCCCACGCGGGCGCTCACCTACGCCAACTCCGAGATCTACGTCCGGTTCGAGGAGTCCGTGCGCGGTTGCGACGCCTTCGTCATCCAGTCCCACACCGCGCCGGTCAACGAGTGGCTGATGGAGCAGCTCATCATGGTGGACGCGCTGAAGCGGGCCTCCGCCAAGCGGATCACGGTGGTGGCGCCCTTCTACCCGTACGCGCGCCAGGACAAGAAGCACCTCGGCCGCGAGCCCATCTCGGCGCGGCTCGTCGCGGACCTGTACAAGGCTGCAGGCGCCAACCGGATCATGTCCGTAGACCTCCACGCCGCCCAGATCCAGGGCTTCTTCGACGGCCCCGTCGACCACCTGTGGGGGCTGCCAGTGCTCTCGGACTACGTCAAGAAGAACTACGACGTGGGCAACATGTGCGTGGTCTCGCCTGACGCGGGCCGGGTGCGGCTGGCCGACATGTGGACCGACGTGCTCGGCACCCCGCTGGCCATCGTCCACAAGCGGCGTGACCACGACAAGGCCAACACCGTGGCCGTGCATGAGGTGGTGGGCGATGTCGAGGGCAAGGTGTGCCTGCTGGTCGACGACATGATCGACACGGCCGGCACCATCGCGCAGGCAGCCCAGGCCCTGCATGACCGGGGTGCGTCCAAGGTGATCACCGCCGCAACGCACGCCATTTTCTCCGGCCCCGCGGTCGAGCGGCTCAACGCCGCGAACGTCTCGGAGATCATCGTGACCAACACGCTGCCCATCCGCACGGAGCAGCCCATCAACAACCTGACGGTGCTGTCCATCGCTCCGTTGATCGCCAAGGCCATCAACGCGGTGTTCCTCGACGGCTCGGTCACCTCGCTCTTCGGGGGCGTCTCGTAGTTTCGTCCGCCGCGTCGCCGCGAGGGCGCCGTCAGGCCTTGGCGACCTGCTGGCGGTACGCCTCGGCCTCCCAGGTCTCGATGAAGCGGCGCTCGGCCTCGTTGAGGGCCCGCACGCGGCCCAGCGCCGTAGCCGCCTGACCAACGGTCAGGGCGTCGACATAGACCTGGAGCGCCGTGGTGGCGGACTTCTCGGAGTCGCCCGCCGCGGCCACGCCGGCGCCGGGCACCACCACGATCACCGGGTCCACCCCGCGCGCCTCGCGGAACGCGGCCAGCGCGCCCGGCAGCTCGTCGGCAGTAGTCACCACGAGCGGGAACGAACCGGCGTAGACGATCTGGTCCGGGATCAGCGGGCCCTCGATCAGGAACCGCGCACCGGCCTCGGTGGCCGGGAAGCTGCGGGCGATGCCGCCCTCGTCGGTGGCCACAGCCACCGCGCCCAGGGCCGCGCGGAACGCCTCCGCGACGGCGCCCAGGTCCGCACCGGACGGAGTCGAGGGCTCGCCGGCGGACGCCGAGGCCACCGCCTCCTCGATCCTGGCCAGGATCCGGTAGCTCTCGGCGCGCACGTCGTCCGGGTTGTCGCCGGCGACGATGAGGCCGTGGTTCATGAGGAACGTCGCCTTGGGCGCCGGCTGGCCGGTACGTGAGGTGAAGTCCTCGCGCCGCGCCGCGATCTCGCGGGCAAGCGGAAGGCCGGGGTCCACGTAGGACACCCAGAGCACGTCGTTGCCGAACATCTCGGCAGTCAGGTGCTCGCCGTCGGCGTTGCAGGTGATGGCGTTGATCAGCAGCGGGTGCGTGTGGAACACGTAGGTGTCCGGGATAAGCGCGTGAAACAGGATCTCCACCGACGGACGGCGGGGGCCGTCGTCGCGGCGGGCGAGCCCGGCGATGTGGTTGACCGGGTCGCCAAGGCTCGGGTCGGGGTCCGGGGCGTCGAGGGAATTCAGCAGCACCTGCATGTCCAGCGGCACCAGGTCCTCGGCGGTGATCGAGGCCAGCGAGACGCCGCTCGGCTTGATCCACAGCACGCCGTCGGCCTTCGCCGACGAGTTGCCGCCGCCCGCGCGGGTGAATGCGGGATTCGCGCCGAACTCGTGGGACAGCGCGGTGATCTCGGCGAGCTCGAGCTCGGGGCGGGGAAGGAACTGGGTCACGGTGGTGGAAGCCATCACGGTCTTTCTGAGGTCTGAGAGGGAGCCGGAGAGGATGCCGACGGAGCGGGCCTGGATCAGGCAGTTGCCGAGTGCGGTGGCCTCGACGGGGCCGGCCGAGACGGGAAGGCATGTGCGGTCGGCAGTGCGCTGCGCGAGCAGCCTGTTCTGGCTACCCCCGCCCACCACGACGACGCGGCGCGGGGAGCGGCCGGTGATCGCAGCGAGCTCGGAGATCACGCCGGCGTAGGCATCAGCCAGGGACTCGATGAGGGCGCGCGTGAACACAGCGGGGTCCTCGAGCCGCCCGTCGCCGCCGGCCAGCGCCTTGACCCTGCTCACCATGTCGCCAGGTGGGAGGAGGCTGGGGTGGGTGGCGTCGAAGTGCGGGGCGTCGGTGACGGCGCGGGCGGCCTCCACCAGGTCCGGGACCGCGTACTCGCGGCCGGACGCCGCCCAGGTGCGGACCGCCTCGGACAGGATCCACAGCCCCATCACGTTCTTGAGGTAGCGGACGGTGCCGTCCACGCCGCCCTCGTTGGTGAGGTTGGCCTGCCGCGACTCCTCGGTCAGGATCGGCGCGTCGAGCTCCATGCCGACGAGAGACCAGGTGCCCGACGAAATGAACACGTCGTCGGCCTCCAGCGGTGCGCCGACGACGGCGGAGGCAGTGTCGTGCGAGCCCACCGCCACCAGCGGCACGCCGGCGGCCGGACCCGTCGTGATCGGACCGACGACGGCGCCCGGCTCGACCACGTCGGCGAAGATCCGGCGGGGGAGGCCCAGGCGCTCGATCAGGTCCCAGTCCCACTGGCCGGTCAGGGGGTCGAGCAGGGCGGTGGTCGACGCGTTGGTGCGCTCGGCCACCTGCCGGCCCGTCAGCCAGTACCCGAGCAGGTCGGGCAGCATGAGGAAGCGGGTGGCGCGCTCCAGGCGGCCGGAGGCCAGGTCGTCGGCCAGCTGGTTGACGGTGTTGAACGGCACGTCCTGCAGGCCGACGCGGGAGTACAGCTCCTCCTCGGAGATCCTCTCCCGGACCAGGGCGCGGCCTGTCTCGGTGCGGGGGTCGCGGTAGTTGAAGGGGAGTTCGAGCAGTCCGTCAGCGCCGATGAGCCCGTAGTCGACGGCCCAGCAGTCGATGCCGAGCGCGGCCACCCCGTCCGGGGCGGCCTCCATCGCGCGGCCGATGCCCGCCTGGATCTCGTCGAAAAGCGCCACCACGTCGAGCCGGAGCCCGTCGTCGGTCTGGCGGGCGGCGGTGGAGAAGCGGTGCACCTCGTTCAGCGAGACGCGACCCTCGGCGAACGTGGCCAGCACCACCCGGCCACTCGTCGCGCCGAGGTCCACCGCGATGACGGACTGCTTCGGCATCAGGCTCCCCAGCCCGCCTGAGCCCCGCCCACGCGCTCCTCAGCGATCTTGGCGAGGTAGCCCGAATCGGCGAACGCCTTCATGGGGTCGCCAGCCAGCCCCCGCGACTCGCGCCACTCGGCCAGCATGGGCCGCACGTCGGTGTAGAAGGCGTCCATCATGATGGCGTTGGCGCCGAGGACGTCGTTGGAGTCCTGGGCGTCCTGCAGGGCGTCGGCGTCGACGAGCAGCACGCGGGCCGTCATCTCCTGGACGTTGAGCACGGAGCGGATCTGGCCGGGGATCTTGTCCTCGACGTTGTGGCACTGGTCCAGCATGAACGCCACGCCGTTGGCCGGGTCGAGGCCGCCGCCGCGGCGCACCTCCCAGAGGATGCGGAACAGCTGGAACGGATCGGCCGCGCCCACCACGAGATCGTCGTCGGCGTAGAAGCGCGAGTTGAAGTCGAACGAGCCGAGCTTCCCGAGGCGCAGCAGCTGGGCGACGATGAACTCGATGTTGGTGCCAGGCGCGTGGTGGCCCGTGTCGAGGCAGACCAGCGCGCGGTCGCCGAGCGCGTTGACGTGCGCGTAGGAGGTGCCCCAGTCCGGCACGTCCATGTGGTAGAAGGCCGGCTCGAAGAACTTGTACTCCAGCACCAGGCGCTGCTCCGCGCCGAGCTGGCTGTAGATTTTGGCCAGGGAGTCTGCCAACCAGTCCTGACGACGGCGGATGTCGCCCTGGCCGGGGTAGTTGGAGCCGTCCGCGAGCCAGATCTTGAGGTCCTGCGAGCCGATCTCGGTCATGATGCCCAGGCACTCGAGGTGGTGGTCGATCGCCATCTGGCGGACCTTTGGGTCGTTGTGGGCGAGGCTGCCGAACTTGTAGGCCTCGTCCTGGAACGTGTTGGAGTTCACCGTGCCGAGCTCGACGCCCAGATCGGCGGCGTAGGTCTTGAGCGCGCTCCAGTCCTCGACTTTGTCCCAGGGGTAGTGCAGGGCGACCTTCGGCGACAGGCCGGTGTACAGGTTCACCTGGGCGGCGTCGGCCAGCTTCTCCTGGATGGTCCGGGGGGTGCCGGGGGTGCCGAACACGCGGAACCGGGTGCCCGAGTTGCCGTAGGCCCACGACGGGACCTCGATGACCTGGTCCTCGAGTTGCTTGCTGATGGTGCTGATCATGGTGGGCGCCTCCTCGCGCTTTAATCGTTTCAGGCGATTGATTGAAACGATACAACTCTGTGGGTGTGGGGTCAACGTCGGGGGACTACGAGACGCTTGACGCCCGGGCTACCAGGGTGGGGGTGAAGGTGATCGTGCGGTGCTCGTGCGGGCGGCCGTGGTCCTGGTCCTCCAGCTCCTGCAGCAGAAGTTCTGCCGCGGATGACCCCAGCTCGCGTCTCGGCTGCGCCACGGAAGACAGCGGCACGGCCGCGGCGGCGGCGAAGTCGATGTCGTCGTAGCCGACGATGGCAACGTCGTGCGGGACTCTGATCCTGGCCGCCACCAGGCCCTGCAGGAGCCCGATCGCGATCATGTCGTTGGCGCAGAAGATCCCCGTGGGGCGCTCCGAGGCTGACAGCAGCGCCAGCTGCTCCGCCGCCGCACGGCCCGACGCGAAGTCCAGCGCGTCGACGGAGATCGCGAGAATGCTGACGCCGGCCGCAGCCGCGGCCCGCTCGGCACCCTCGCGTCGATCCCTGACCTGCGCCAGCGACGACGGGCCGCCGACGAAGGCGAGCGCCGTGTGCCCCTGGGCGATGAGATGCTCGGCGGCGATCCGCCCGCCCGCCACGTCGTCGACGCCGACGGTGCAGCCTGTCCCGCCGTGGGCCCGGTCCACCAGCACTGTGGGGATGCGCGCCTGGAGCAGGGCGTCGACCTCTGGTGGCGTGGCGCCGATCGGCCCGAGGATCACGCCCCGGACCCGCTGGTCCCGGAACGAGCGCAGCGCGGAGGCCTCCCGCTCAGGGCGGTTGTCCGAGTCACCGATGGTGGCCGCGTAGCCCGCCTCCTCCAGCCTGCCCTGGGCGCCGCGCAGGACGTCGGCGAAGAACGGGTTGGCCACGTCCATCACGGCCAGCCCGATTACTTTGCTCTTCCCGGCCCGCAGCGCCTGAGCCTGTTGATTGGGCGCCCAGCCAAGGTGGCGGATGGCCTCTTCCACGCGCTCACGGGTTGCCGGGAGTACCCGCTCGGGGTTGTTGATGACGTTGGACACGGTGCCGATGGACACGCGCGCCATCTCGGCCACGTCACGCATGCTGAGGCGCGGATGGTTCACCGGACTCCGTTCGGATTCGGGGGGCTGCGCATACTTTACGCGCCGACCCCCCTCGGGCCGCGGACGACGAGGGCGCCGCGACGACGACCCCGTCGCGATGGTCATCCCTTCACCGCTCCCGATGTCATCCCGGCCACGATCTGGCGCTGGAAGAAGATGTACATGATCAGCGGCGGGATGGTGATGAGCATGATGTTGGTGAACAGCAGGTTGTAGGACGTGTTGAACTGGCTCTGGAAGTTGAACAGCGTCAGCTGCACCGTGGCGTTCTGGTCCCCCGGGAGGAAGTAGAGCGGGTTCTGGAAGTCGTTGAACACGAACACCGACTGCACCACCACGACGGTGATGATGACGCCCCGGAGCAGCGGGAGGACCACCTGGAAGAACAGCCGCATCGGCCCGGCGCCGTCGACGATGGCCGCCTCGTCGATCTCCTTGGGGATCCCGGCGATGAACGCACGCATCATGAGGACGGTGAACGACAGGCCGAACGCCACCTCGATGAGGATCAGGCCGGGCAGCGTCTTGAAGATGCCGAGCGTCTGCATCACCCAGATGGTGGGCACGACGGCGGGCGGGATGATGAGGCCGGCGAGCACGAGACCGTTGATCCACGGGTTCAGCCAGCTCTTGCGACGCTGCAGCACGTAGGCGACCATCGCGCCGAAGATCACCATCAGCGTGACGCTGGCCACGGTGAGGATGGTGGAGTTGATGAACGCGATGATGAGCATGAAGTCCCGGGTCTGGATGACCGTGACGATGTTCTCCCACAGCACGATCTGCTCGGGCCAGGAGAACTGCAGAAGGTTGGCCTCCTTCTGCGGCTTCATGGCCGTGAGCAGGATGAAGGCGAAGGGGAGCAGGAAGATGACGCTGGTGAGCGCGATCCCGATGATCCCGATGATGTAGCCGATGGGCTTCATCCTGGTCACTGGGCCACCTCCTTTGAGTTGAGCCACCGCGAGAGCGGGTAGATGATCGCGGTCACGACGATGAAGAGGATGACGTTGCCCGCGGTGGAGAGGCCGTAGAAGCCCGCCTGGTACTGCTTGTAGATCACCGAGGCGATGACGTCCGAGGCGAAGCCGGGACCGCCCTGGGTGGTGGTCCAGATGAGGTCGAAGGAGCGCAGGCCGCCGATCAGCGACAGGATGATCACCGTCGAGGTGGCGGGGAACGAGAGCGGCAGCATGATGCTGCGGAAGATGTCCCACGCGCTGGCGCCGTCCACCTTGGCGGCTTCGTAGTACTCCTGGGGGATGGCCACCAGGCCGGCGATGTAGATCAGTGTGGCCAGGCCGATGCCCTTCCAGACGTCGATGGCCGCCACGGTGAGCAGCGCGATGTTGGGGTCGACGAGCCAACGGGGGCCCTCGATGCCGACCACGCCCAGGGCTGCGTTGACCACGCCCGACGTGGGGTTGAGCAGCACCTGGAACGTGAGGCCCACGCCGACGGCCGAGACCAGCACCGGGAAGAAGGTGACCGAGCGCAGGTAGCCGCGCGCCCAGATCTGCTGGACCAGGATGACGGCCAGCAGCATGCCCAGCACCACCTTGGCGCCCGAGGTGACGAACGCGTAGATGAGCGTATTGATCAGCGCGCCGACGAGGCCGGGCTCGCTGAAGAAGGTGACGAAGTTGTCGAAGCCGACGAACGTGGCCTTGAACAGCGTCCACCTGGTGAACGCGAAGTAGAAGGACAGGACGGTGGGGACGATGAAGAGGGCGATGAACACGATGCCGCCCGGTAGGAAGAACCACAGCGGGTAGCTCTTGTCGATGTGCACGGGGGAGATGCGAGGTTTGGCGGCCGACTGCGGCCCGGCAGCCGCGCGCGGTGGGGAGTGGATGGCGGACATGGAGGCTCCTGATGGCTGAAGGTCACGTCGTCGTGGGCGGCTGCGGTGCCGCTGGTTTCAGTGTCGCGGGGACAAGGGAGGAGGGTGGGGGAGGAGCGAACGACCCCCACCCTCCGCGGGTGTGTGCCGGCCCTCACGGGCCGGGGTGGATCACCAGCCCTCGAGGCCCAGCTGCTGGGCCTGCTTCTCGACGTCCTGGTCGTAGAGCTGGGCGCCGTCAGCGGCGGAGCGGATGCCGGAGCCGACCTCGACGGTGATCTTCTCGAGGTTCGGGCCCTTGACGGGGGACAGGAACTCAAGAGCCGGGCTGGCCATGCCGTTGTCGAAGTAGGTCTGGAGATCTCCCACTGCGGCCGGCAGGTCGGCGGGGAGCTCGCAGCCTTCGACCAGGTACGGGCCGGTGGGGGTCACCGCGGCGGTCTGCGCGTCGCAGGCCTCGGGGGTGGCCACCCAGTCCACGAACTTCTTGGCCGCCTCGAGCTGATCGCCCTCGGTGGTCTTAGGGATGTAGAGACCGGCCGGGGTCCAGGCGGTGAGGCCGTTCTTGGCCGCGTCGTCGCCCGGCTGGGCGAAGAAGCCGATGTTCTCAGCGGCGTCGTCCGACAGGCCGACGTAGGTGTTGATCACGAAGGAGAGCATCGGGTAGTGCGCGCCGGAGCCGGTCACCAGCTGGTTCAGCGCCTGATCCAGCTTCGCGGTGGCGAAGTCCTCGTTCACGTAGCCGGCCTCGTAGACCTCTTGGAGCCGCTGGAATCCCTTGAGCGCGGGCTCGTCGACGTACTTGGCCTGGTTGGCGGTGTACTGCTCGGCCCAATCGGGCTCAACCGCGGTCACGTTGTAGAAATCGGCCAGAATGAACAACTGCGAGGTCCAGGTGTCGCCGTAGCTCTGGATGACGGGATCGATGCCGGCTGCCTTGATGGCCTCGTTGTTGGCCATGAACTCGTCCCAGGTGGTGGGGACCTCGAGGCCGAGGTCCGCGTAGACGGCCTTGTTGTAGAGGATGCCGCCGCCCATGGCCTGGCCGACGGGGACGCCGAACATGGCGTCGCCGCTGCTCACGGCGGTCTTGAAGGTGTCGTCGACACGCTCGGCAAGGGCCTCGCCGGAGAGGTCGACCAGCGTGGTGGTGGGGTCCAGTGCCTGGAGCAGTGATCCGGAGTTGTACCAGAACACGTCGCTCATCTCGTCGGTGGCGAGGCGGGTCTTGACGATGTTGTCACCGTCGGCGCCCTGCGGGCGGGACTCGACCTCGACGACCACCTCTGACTGCGCCGCGTTGAAGCCCTCGGCGATGGCGTTGGCAGTGTTGAGGGACGTCTCGGAGTTGTCGACGAGCAGGGTGATTTCGACGGCCTCAGCGGCAGGGGCGCCGCTCCCCGAGGGGGCTTCGCTTTCGGCGGAGCCGAGAGATCCGGGGCTGCAGGCGGCCAGTGCTGCGGCCGCGACGATCGCCATGCTGGCGATTCCGGTCTTCTTGAGATTCATGTAGTGCCCTCCGTTGGACTCAATCAGATGAAACGTTTCATCTGCATGTTGAAAGGTTAAAATGTCGGCCCTGGGCCTGTCAAGCGTTTGTAGGTCTCAGTTTGGTCACGGCCGACGCCGTGAGGCGTCGACCGTAGCCAACTGAGGTTTCGTCAGGTGAGGCTTTCGCGCACCACGGCCAGGATCTCGTCGCGGCCGTCGTCGCTCCCGCCGAGGGTGAAGGCGTCCACCAGGACCTCCACGCGGTCATCGAGGTGCGCCGCCATCCGGTCGGCCACCGAGGCCTCGTCGGTGAAGTGCACCATGCCCCGCAGGGGCGCGGCGATGGTGCCTTCCACGAAGCGGTCCCATCGGGCGGGATCGTCCATGAGATCGCGCACGGTCGCGGGCGGGCCGTAGGCGGGCTCGGGCGACCTGACGCGCCACTCGTGGGTGCCGGAACCAACTTCGACGGCGACGCCGGGCAGTTCCACCTCCGCCGTCACCCCCGGGGGGATCGTCGCGGAGACCACCACCTCGTCGCCCTCTCGCTTCCAGCCCACCGCGATCTCGCCGAAGGGCGACAGGTGGCGGGCGGAGGCGTGGGTGAGGCCGCCGCCGGGGCGCGGCGCGATCCGGATCCGCCGGTAGCCCGGTGCGGCGGGGGCGAGGCCCGCGACGGTGCGATGCAGCCAGTCCGCCACCGCGCCCAGGGCGTAGTGGTTGAACGAGGTCATCTCGCCGGGGTTGATGGTGCCGTCGGGCAGCATCGAGTCCCAACGCTCCCAGATGGTGGTGGCGCCCATGGTCACCGGGTAGAGCCACGAGGGGCAGCCGGTCTGCAGCAGTAGCCGGTAGGCGGTCTCCACGTGGCCGTTGTCGGCCAGAGCGTCCGTGACCAGGGGGGTGCCGACGAAGCCCGTCGAGATCCGGAATCCTGAGATCCGCACCAGGTCGGCCAGTCGCGAGGCGGCAGCTTCGCGCTGCGCGTCGTTCTCCAGGAGGTCGAACACCAGCGCCATCGCGTACACGGTCTGCGCGTCGCTGAGGATCCGCCCGCCTGGGGTGACGAACTCGCGCCGGAAGCCGGCCAGGGCCCGGTCTGCCACGGAACGGGCGTAGGCCTCGATGTCGGCGTCGCCCACGATGGCCGCGGCTCGGGCCGTGAAGTCGGCGCTGCGGTAGACGTGCGCGGTGGCGACGACGTCCGGATCCGCCTTGGCGCGGGCAGGCTCCTCCGGCGGCGCCGTCGGGTCCAGCCAGTCGCCGAACTGGAAGCCCCCGGACCAGACGCCGTCCTCGCCGGCGGCGTTGTCCAGGAACTCCACCCAGCGGCGCATGCTCGGCAGCTGGCGGGCCAGGACGGCCTCGTCGCCGGTGCGCTCGTGCAGCACCGTCGGCACGATCGCCGCAGCGTCGCCCCACGCGGTGGCCACCATGGCGCCGAGGACGTTGGGCACCACGATGGGCACGCCGCCGTCGTCGAACTGGTCGGCCTCGAGGTCGCGCAGCCAGGAGCGCAGGAAGCCTGTGCTGTCGTAGAGGAACTCGGCGGTGGGCGTGAACACCTGAATGTCGCCGGTCCAACCGAGGCGCTCGTCGCGCTGCGGGCAGTCCGTGGGCACGTCGACGAAGTTGCCGCGCATGCCCCACACCACGTTCTCGTGCAGCCGGTTGAGGAGCTCGTGGGAGGAGTCGAACCAGCCGGTGCGCTCCATGTCGCTGTGGATGACCACGGCCTCGGCGGAGACGATCTCGGCCTCGTCGACGCCGTCGATGCGGGCGTAGCGGAAGCCGTGGAAGGTGAAGGTGGGCTCCAGCACCTCGTCGCCGGTGCCGGCGAGGTAGTAGGTGTCGGTGGCCTTGGCGGTGCGGAGAGGGCGGATGCCCAGCTCGTCGTGCTCGAGCACCTCGGCCTGCGTGACGGTCACCTCGCGGCCGGACTCCGCGCGCACGATGAGGCGGACCCAGCCGACGACGTTCTGGCCGAAGTCGATGAGAAGGGCGCCCGACGGGGAGCGCCACGTCTTCTGGGCTGCCACCACCTCGGTGACGCGCACGGGCGGGCCGTCGGGGGCCACCAGCAGGCTGAGGTCGGCGTCGACAATCTCGACGGCGTCGTCGCCCTGGGGCTCGGTGATCCGCAGATCGGTGGTGCAGCCGTCGTAGATGTCGTCGGCGAGGACGCGCCAGGTGTGGGCGCGCCAGGTGTCGTCGGTGCCGAGGATGTGCCGGGTGCCGTCGGCGGTGACCACCTCGAGCTGGGCGAGGAGGGAGAGCCTGTCTCCGTACAGCGCTCGCCGGTTGCCCCAGGTGAGCCGCCCGCGGAACCAGCCGTTGCCGAGGAGGGCGCTCACGTCATTGGCGCCCTCCCGCAGCAGGCCGGTGACGTCGTGGGTCTGGTAGCGCAGACGGTGGGTGTAGGTGGTCCAACCGGGCGCGAGGTACTCGTCGCCGACGCGCTCACCGTTGAGGCTCATCTCGTAGAGGCCGTGCGCCGTCACATGGAGGCGTGCGCTGACGATCTCGCTGGGGAGGTCCCACTCGGTGGTGAGCAGGGGTGCCGGGGTGAGGATGCCACCGAGGGTCGCGGGGGAGATGAACGAGGCCTTCCAGTCGGTGGTCTCGAGGAGCCCGGCCTCGACGGCCACCGGCTCGCTCCAGGCGACCCACTCGCCGTCAGCGCCCTGTGCCCGCACGCGCACGACCACACGCTCGCGCGAGGTGAGCGGCGCCTCCGGCCAGGCGACGAACAGCTGCTCGGCGGACTCTGCCTCGTGCACCGTGGCGGCCCCGTCCCGCTCGATCTCGACGGCGTACCCGGCCTGCGCCCAGCCGTCGGGGGCGTCGGTGACCTGCCAGGAGAGGCGGGGGGAGGGATCGCCCAGGCCCAGGACAGTGGGGGAGACGGGGCGGTTCTCGACTCGGAGTCGTGTGGTGGTGGTCATCTGCTTCCTCGACGTTGAGACTGACGCTTCCTCGTGAAACGTTTCATCTTATGGTGGCCCGAGGGGAGGAGTTCGTCAAGCCCTGTTCTGGGTTCCGTTTCGCGGTGGATGGAGCGTTTCATCTTCGGAGCGCCTACATTGCTGCCTATGAATCCGCGCGCCGGGGGGCGCCTGCCCAGCATGAACGACGTCGCCCGCGAGGCGGGCGTCTCTCTCGGCACGGTGTCCAACGTGCTCAACAAGCCGCAGGGTTGCCGACCGGAGACCGTCGAGCGGGTGCAGGCCGCGATCACCCGCCTCGGCTTCGTGCGCAACCTCAATGCCCGCTCCCTCGTCGGGGCTACCTCGCACACCATCGGGCTCAACGTGTTCGACCTCAGCAACAGCCTCTTCGTGGACATCGCCAGAGGCGCTCAGGCCACCATTCGGGAGCGGGGCCACCAACTGGTGATCACCGACTCCGACACCGACCAGCGCCAGCAGCGCGAGCATCTGGACTACTTCGACGAGACGCGGGTGGCAGGCATCCTGTTGGCGCCCCAGTTCGACCCCGACGATGACATCGATCGGCTCGGCTCCCACGGCCGACGCGTCGTCGTCCTCAACCACGACACACCGGGTGCCTCGTGGTCCACGGTCCTGGTGGACAACGAGCACGTGGGCTACCTCGCGGCCAGCCATCTGATCGGCCGTGGCTGTCGCCGCCTCGCCTTCGTCGGGGTCCCCGAATCGCTCCAGCCGGCCGACGAGCGTCGGCGGGGCGTCGCCCGGGCGGTCGCGGAGTCGCAGGCCGTCGACCTGCTCGACATCAAGACCAGCGATCTGCAGATCGCGGGTGGCATCGTCGCCGGGCGTCAGCTGCTGGCCATGGATCCTCAGCTGCGCCCTGACGGTGTCGTGTGCGTGGCCGACCTCACCGGCATGGCCATCATCCAGGTTCTGGCGGCCGGGGGCGTGCCGGTGCCCGGTGAGGTGCTGGTGATGGGCTGCGACGCCAACATCAACGCCTGGGGTGGCCCCGTGACGCTCACCACCGTCGCCCAGCACGGCGACGAGATGGGGTCCGTCGGGGCCCAGATCCTGCTCGACGAGTTGGCCGACCCCACTCGCCCGCCGACCCGTCACGTGATCCGACCGGAGCTGATCGAGCGTTCGTCCACGGCCGCGCTGGCCCGCTGACGCCGGCTCACACGGTGGACGAGACCTCATCCCACTTGGGGAGATGGTCCATGCTTGAGGCGGAACGAGGGGAGTGCTGTCATGGCCGCGAAGATCACAGAGGCATCTCTTCGGACCTTCGTGCTCCAGCTGGGTGACAAGCACCCACCTATCCGCCTGGCCTCCGCGGACCGCACCGTGCGCAACCCGGAGCTGGTCCGCACCCGGTTCGCGCACGTCATCGACTACCTGGCCCGCGTCGAGCTCGAGGTGGACCGCAACGTCCTGGAGCTGCTGACCGTCCTGCCGAACGTGAGCGAGGTGGACCGCATCTTCTACCAGGACGTCTGGTACGACCAGGAGATGGCCCACGGCTACCTCCTGGATCAGCTTCAAGGCGACCTCGGGATGGAGCCGCAGGAGCCCTTCATGAGCATCCCGCTCCGGATGAAGCTGCTCGGCGCGCTCGCGCACTGGGAGCCCATCCACGACATCTCGCGCATGCTCTACTACCTGACCGGCGCGTCGACAGAGCGGCAGGCGGTGCTGGCCTACTCGTCGCTGATCAAGGAGCTCACCCGCATGGGGGAGACGGCCATCGCCGAGACGATCATCCACCCCATCAAGCAGCAGGAGCCCGGGCACTTCGCGTTCTACAGGATGAGCGCCGAGAAGATGGTGCAGGACGAGGAGCTCAAGCCCTGGCAGGTGCAGGTGGCGCGGCTGCTGCGCTCGAAATCGTTCACGATGGTGGGTGTCGACTACGTGAAGTACTACCAGCAGGAGTTCGGCGGTGTGATGGCCGAGCTCGGCATCGACGCCGAGATCGAGATCTACGCGCGCGAGATCGGGCGCCTCGAGGCAAAGCTGTTGTGGGCCAACGAGAAGGGCATGGACTTCCCGCCCTACTTCCTCAAAGCGCTGCGCGAGTCCGTGGAGATGTATCGCGGCAGCAAGAGCTTCGATGCCCCGCGCCCCAACCAGGTCGTCCTGTAGATCCGATTGGCACGCCCCAGAGGGGCTGGGGTAAGCTTGCCGGGCTGCCTGGCGAGGGACCCCCAGGGTCCGTGATCGACTAGCTCTATTCCTCGCTCGGCGCCCGCACGCGCAGATATCCACAGCTTGAGGAGATTCACCATGGCAGACGTCAACCTGACCGCCACCACCCGCACCGAGTTCGGCAAGGGCGCCTCGCGCAGGCTCCGCCGCGCCGGCTCCACCCCCGCCGTCCTCTACGGTCACGGCACCGATCCCGTGCACCTGGCGCTGCCGGCTCGCGAAACCTTCCTCGCGCTGCGTCAGCCCAACGTGCTGCTTCAGATCACCGTGGAGGGCGACAAGACGCCGTTCCTCGCGCTGCCCAAGCAGGTCCAGCGCCACGCCATCCTGCACTCCATCGACCACATCGACCTCGTGCTCATCAAGGCGGGCGAGAAGGTCACAGTCGACGTCCCGCTGACGTTCACCGGCGAGGCCGAGCGCGGCACCCTGGTCAACCACGAGCTCAACAACCTGAGCGTCCTGGCCCCGGCCGCCAGCATCCCCACCGAGTTCGTCGTGTCGATCGAAGGCCTCTCCTCCGGTTCGCACCTGACGGTCGGGGACATCCCGCTGCCCGAGGGCGTCGAGGCGGCCGTCCCGCTGGACGTCGTGGTGGTCAGCGTCGGCCAGGCGCCGGTGCAGGACCTCGGCGACGAGCCCGAGGCTGCTGCCGCTGAGGGCGCCGTCGCGGCCGAGTGACCGATTCCACCTACCTCGTCGTCGGGCTCGGCAACCCGGGCCCGACCTACGAGGCCACCCGGCACAACGTCGGGTTCTGGGCCGTAGCGGACCTCGCGGACCGCTACGGTTCCTCCTTTTCCTCCCAATCCCGGATGCGCGCCGAGCTGGCGACGGTGACACTCCCCGGGCCGTCGCCCGTCAAGCTGGTGCTGGCCAGGCCCACCACCTACATGAACGACTCCGGGTCCGCGGTCAAGGCCGTCGCCGCGTTCCACAAGATCAAGCCCTCGCACGTGATCGCCGTCCACGACGAGCTGGATCTGGATCCTGGACGGCTGCGCGTGAAGCTCGGCGGCGGGGACAACGGGCACAACGGGCTCAAATCCATCCGCGCCCACCTCGGCACCGGCGACTTCTACCGCGTTCGTGTCGGCATCGGCCGGGCGCCGGGCAGGCAGGACGCGGCAGCCTGGGTGCTGGCGAAGATGAAGCCGGCAGACCTCGAGGGCCTGCGGGTGGACGCGGCCGTGGCGGCCGACGCCGTCGAGTTGCTGGTGCGCGAGGGCCTCGTCGCCACGCAGAACCGCTTCAACTCTTGAGACCCGGTGCAAGGATGATCGCGTGAAGTTCCCCGGATTACTGACGGCACTCGAGCGCGACCACGCCCTTGCGGCCACCCTCGCAGACTCGCGCCGCTCGGGCGTCACCGCGCTCGACGTCACGGCAGTGACGCCGTTCTTCCCTCTGCTGACCGCCGCCATCGCGGAGGGGTCCGGTCAGACGGTGCTGATGATCACCTCCACCTACCGCGAGGCGGAGCAGGTGACCACGGAGCTGGGCGGATTGCTCGGCGAGGATGCGGTGGCCTACTACCCCGCCTGGGAGACCCTGCCCCACGAGCGGCTGTCGCCCAGAGCTGACACCGTCGGGCGCCGCCTCGCTGTGCTCCGCCGCCTCGCGGGTAAGGGCGAGCAGCCCCCGCCGCAGGTCGTCGTCGCACCCATCCGGTCCATCCTCCAACCCCAGGTCAAGGGGCTGGCGGACATGGCGCCCGTGCGGATCGTCGTCGGGGAGGAGTACCCCCTCTCGACCCTGCTGGCGGACCTTGCGGGCGCGGCCTACAGCCGCGTGGATCTGGTGGAGCGCCGCGGCGAGTTCGCCGTCCGCGGCGGCATCGTCGACATCTTCCCGCCCACCGCCGAGCATCCGGTCCGGGTGGACTTCTTCGGCGACGACGTGGACGACATCCGGTCCTTCACCGTCGCGGACCAGCGCTCCACGGGCGAGACGACATCGTCGGTGATCGCGCCGCCCTGCCGCGAGCTCCTCCTCACGACGGCGGTGCGCGCCCGCGCCAAGCGGCTGGCCGCGGAGCACCCCGAGCTCGGGGACATGCTGGGCCGCATCGCCGAAGGCCAGGCCGTCGAGGGCATGGAGGCGCTCACTCCGGTGCTGGTGGACGGGCTTGAGCTGCTCGTCGACGTGCTGCCGAAGGGCTCGCTGATCCTCGCCAGCTCGCCCGAGCTGATCCGGGCGCGCGCCGCGGAGCTCGTCCAGACCAGCCAGGAGTTCCTGGAGGCCAGTTGGGCGGCTGCGGCCGGCGGCGGGAAATCTCCCGTGGACCTGGGTGCCTCCGCCTACTGTGGCCTCTCCGACGTGCGGCAGCACGCGTTGGCGATCGGGCACCGCTGGTGGTCACTGTCGCCGTTCGCCGCCGACGACGAGCCGCACGCCTTCGACGCCGATTCGGTGCACTCCCGCACCATCAAGGTGACCACCACGGAGTCCTTCCACGGAGACACCGAGGTGGCCACCCGCCACATCTCGGCCAAGCTCGCCGACGGCTGGGGCGTGATCCTCTGCGTCGAGGGTCGCGGGTTGGCGGCCCGCATGATCGAGGTGCTGGAGGAGGCCGGGATCCCAGCCTCACTCGACGACCTCGAGAGGCCGCCCACGCCCGCCCGCGTCGCGGTGGTGACGTCGTCGCTGCGTCAGGGCTGGCGCGCCGACGAGGCGAAGCTCGAGGTGATCACCGCCGCCGAGCTGACGGGCCAGACGGTCACCGACCGGACGGAACGCAAGCTCCCCGCCCGACGCAAGGCCGCGATCGCTCCACTGGAGCTGAAGTCCGGGGATCCCGTCGTGCACGAGCAGCACGGCGTGGGCCGGTTCGTCGAACTCGTGCAGCGCACCGTCCAGGGCGCGGTCCGCGACTACCTCGTCGTCGAGTACGCGCCCAGCAAGCGAGGGCATCCCGGGGACCGGCTCTACGTGCCGATGGACCAGCTGGACCAGCTCAGCCGCTACGTCGGCTCCGAGGCGCCCGCACTGGACAAGATGGGCGGTGGGGACTGGACCAAGCGCAAGGCCAAGGCGCGCTCGGCCGTCCGCGAGATCTCCGCCGAGCTGATCAAGCTGTACGCGGCCCGGCAGGCCACCAAGGGCTATGCGTTCGGGCCGGACAACGTGTGGCAGCGGGAGCTGGAGGACGCCTTCAGTTTCGTCGAGACCCCGGATCAGCTCGCCGCCATCACCGAGGTGAAGTCGGACATGGAGAAGCTGATCCCCATGGACCGGCTGATCTGCGGCGACGTGGGATACGGCAAGACGGAGATCGCCGTCCGGGCCGCCTTCAAGGCAGTTCAGGACGGCAAGCAGGTGGCGGTGCTGGTGCCCACCACCCTCCTGGTCACGCAGCACTACCAGACCTTCGCCTCGCGCTTCGCCGGCTTCCCAGTGCACCTGGCGCAACTCTCCCGCTTCCAGAGCGACTCCGAGTCCAAGAAGGTGATCGACGGCCTGGCCACGGGCCGGGTTGACGTGGTGATCGGCACCCACCGTCTGTTCAGCAAGGAGATCCAGTTCAAGGACCTCGGCCTGGTGATCATCGACGAGGAGCAGCGGTTCGGCGTCGAACACAAGGAGCGGCTCAAGGCCATGCGGGTCAACGTGGACGTGCTGTCGATGTCCGCCACCCCCATCCCGCGCACCCTGGAGATCGCCATCACCGGCATCCGGGAGATGAGCGTCATCGCCACCCCGCCCGAGGAGCGACACCCGGTGCTGACCTTCGCCGGGCCTCACGACGACGCGCAGGTGAAGGCCGCCATCCGTCGCGAGCTGGCGCGCGAGGGCCAGGTCTTCTTCGTGCACAACCGGGTGGGCACCATCGAGAAGACGGCCGCCCACCTCCGCGAACTCATCCCCGAGGCGCGGGTGGTCACCGCCCACGGCCAGATGAGCGAGAGCCGCCTCGAACAGGTGATGCTGGACTTCTGGGAGCGCCGGGCTGATGTGCTCGTCTCCACCACCATCATCGAAGCGGGCCTCAACATCCAGAGCGCCAACACCCTCATCATCGACCGCGCTGACACCCTGGGCCTGTCCCAGCTGCACCAGCTTCGCGGGCGTGTGGGCCGCTCCCGGGAGCGTGGCTACGCCTATTTCCTCTACCCGCAGGACAAGCCGCTCACCGAGGCCTCCCATGAGCGCCTCGCCACGATGGCCGCCAACACGGACCTCGGCTCCGGGATGGCCATCGCCATGCGTGACCTCGAGCTGCGCGGCGCAGGTAACCTGCTCGGCGAGGACCAGTCCGGGCACATCGAGGGCGTCGGCTTCGATATGTACCTGCGCATGGTGGGCGAGGCCGTGGCCAGCTATCGCGGCGACGACACCGAGACCGAGCCCCAGATGCGCGTGGAGCTGCCCATCGACGCGCACCTCCCGGAGGACTACATCTCCTCGGAGCGGTTGCGGCTGGAGATGTACAAGGAGATCGCCGAGATCCGCACGGAGGCCAACCTGGAGGCGGTGCGCGCCGAGATGACGGATCGCTACGGCCAGCCGCCGGCCCCCGTCGAGGCCTTGCTCGGCGTGGCACGCCTTCGAATGCTGGCCCGGGCGCACGGCATCCAGGAGATCGTGCCCCAAGGCAAGGTGGTGCGGTTCTCACCGGTCCACCTGCCCGAATCACGGCAGATCAGGCTGCAGCGCCTCTATCCGGGCGCCTCGCTCAAGCCGGCCCAGGATCAGCTGCTGGTCCCGAAACCGGAGGGCGACCACCTGACGTGGGCCACCACGCTGCTGGGCCAGCTGTTCGGCTGAGCCGACGGCGGCCTCGGGCTCGCCGAGGGCGATGCGCTAGGCTGACCGCGGTGCCCTGGGGCACGGTCGAAGGTTCGGTGAAAGGTCACACATGTTGCTGAAGCGCGTTGTCCCGCTGGTCGCCGCCGCGGCCCTGTTCGCCGGCTGCAGCCCCATGCCGAGCACGGCCGTTCAGGTGGGGGACACGCGCATCTCCGAGGCCCAGGTGGACGGCGTCGTCGCCAGTTGTGAGTCCGTCGGCATCGGCCCGGATCAGGTTGATCGCCGCACGCTGGTGATGTCTGAGATCCTGGGCGCCGTCGCGGTGGAGATCGCGGCAGATCTCGATCAGACCGTCACCGACGAAGAGGCGCTCGCCGTGCTGCGCGAGACCGCCGGCGAGAGCCCCGCGCTGAACGACCCGGAGTGCGCGAGGATCGCGGCGGCGGGCTCGAAGCTGCAGATCCTGGTCGCCAAGCTGGGCGAGGACGCGGACATCGCAGTACTCCAGCAGATGTTCGAAGACGTGGACGTGGACCTCAACCCGCGCTACGGCCAGTGGGACCCGGCGGGCGAGGGCGTCACCGGCACCGGCTCGATGTCGGTCCCCTCCTGACCGGAGCCTCGCACCACATGACCTCTGAGCTCGAGCGGCTCCGCCAGGTGATGGCCGAGCTGCGGCTCAAATGCCCCTGGGACGCCGAGCAGACGCACCGATCGCTCCTCAACCACCTCATCGAGGAGGCCTGCGAGGTGGTGGACGCCGTCGAGACCGGAAACGACGTCGAGCTCCAGGAAGAACTGGGTGACCTCCTCCTTCAGGTCTACTTCCATGCGCGCATCGCCGAGGACGAGGGTCGCTTCACCCTCGATGACGTGGCCGCCGGCATCGCGGACAAGCTGATCCGCAGGCATCCGCACGTGTTCGCCGACGAGGACGTGCCCCAGAACATGTGGCAGAGCTGGGAGGAGCGCAAGCGCGCTGAGAAGGGGCGATCCTCCGCGCTGGAGGGCATCGCCGAATCGCTCAGTGTGCTCGGCCGCGCTCACAAGGTGATCTCACGCAGCCGCTCCCATGGGGTCCCCGTCGAGTTGCCGGACGAGCCGTTGGACGCGCAGAGCGTGGGCCGCGGGATCCTGGATTTCGTGGCCCGGGCGCAGGCGCACGGGATCGACGCCGATGCGGCTGCCAGGGAGGCGCTGCGCGAGCTCGAGAACCGCGTCCGGAGCGCGGAAAGTTAAACCGTCCCGCCACTGCTTCCCACCCTGTGGAAGCTAGGCTGGGCCACGAAAGAGAACCACTCTTGAAAGGGAGCACATGGCATCCATCGAATTCATCCAGGCCCGCGAAATCCTCGATTCCCGAGGCAACCCGACCATCGAGGTCGAGGTCGAGCTTGATTCGGGAGCGAGCGGCCGCGCCGCCGTCCCGTCGGGTGCCTCCACAGGCGCCTTTGAGGCCGTTGAGCTCCGCGACGGCGACAAGGGTCGCTTCGGCGGCAAGGGCGTCCTCACCGCCGTCCAGAACGTCACCGAGGTGATCGGCGAGGAGATCCTCGGCATCGACGCCTCCGAGCAGCGGCTGGTGGACATGGCCATGCTGGAGCTCGACGGCACGGACAACAAGGCCAAGCTCGGCGCCAACGCCATCCTCGGCGTGTCCCTGGCCGTCGCGCACGCCGCGGCCGAAGAGGCCGGCCTGCCGCTGTACAAGTACGTCGGCGGCCCGAACGCCCACATCCTTCCCGTCCCCATGATGAACATCCTCAACGGTGGGTCGCACGCCGATTCCAACGTGGACATCCAGGAGTTCATGATCGCCCCCATCGGCGCCGAGAGCTTCGCTCAGGCCGTCGAGATGGGCGCCGGCGTCTACCACGCGCTGAAGTCCGTCCTGAAGGAGAAGGGCCTCAACACCGGCCTCGGCGACGAGGGCGGGTTCGCCCCCAACCTCGAGTCCAACCGTGCAGCTCTCGACCTGATCCTCGAGGCCATCAAGAAGGCCGGCTACGAGCCCGGCGTCGACGTGGCTCTCGCCCTGGACGTGGCCGCGTCCGAGTTCTTCGAGGACGGTGGCTACACCTTCGAGGGCGCCACCAAGACGGCCGACGAAATGGTGGACTACTACGCCGAACTCGTCGACGCCTACCCGCTGGTCTCCATCGAGGATCCGCTCAACGAGGAGGACTGGGACGGCTGGAAGGCCATGACCGATCGCCTCGGCGACAAGGTCCAGATCGTCGGTGACGACCTCTTCGTCACCAACGTCACCCGCATCCAGCGGGGCATCGACACCGCCACCGCCAACGCGCTGCTGGTGAAGGTGAACCAGATCGGATCGCTCACCGAGACCATCGACGCAGTCGACCTCGCCCACCGCAACGGCTACCGCACCATGATGTCGCACCGCTCCGGCGAGACCGAGGACGTCACCATCGCGGACCTCGCCGTCGCCCTGGGTTGCGGCCAGATCAAGTCAGGCGCCCCGGCCCGGACGGACCGCGTGGCCAAGTACAACCAGCTGCTGCGCATCGAGGACGACCTGGACGAAGCGGCCGTCTACGCCGGTCGTTCGGCCTTCCCGCGTTTCAAGGGCTGAGTTGAGGGCCTGATCCGGCACACTGGATCAGTGCCTCAGACTCCTCGGAACAAACCGACCACCAGTGGTCCGGGTCGCGGAACCCCGCGGGCCCGGACCACTGCGCGTCCGGGGGAGCGTGTGCAGCGCCCGCGCGTGGAGCCGCTGCCCGACACCGAGGCCAAGGCCGCCCTCGATCCGAAGCCGGGTCCGCTGCCGCGCGCGCAGCGGGCTCTGTCGGCCACCTGGCGGCTCGCCATCCTCCTCGTCGTCGTTGCCGGGGTGGGGCTGGTGCTGGCCCACTCGCTGCGGGTGTACTTCGCGCAGTCCCAGGAGATCGCCGCCGTCCGGGCGGACATCGCCCTCAAGCAGGAGCAGATCGCGGACCTGGAGGACAAGCTCAACCGCTGGAACGACCCCGAGTACGTGCGCGCCGTCGCGCGGGTGCGGCTCGGCTGGGTGATGCCCGGCGAGGTGGGGTACCGGGTGATCGGCGCGGACGGGCAGCCGCTCGACGGTGCCAGCATCGAGGCCCCAGACCCGGCGGGCACCGGATTGTGGTGGGAGCGGATGTGGGGCTCGGTGGCGCTCGCGGACCAGCCCGTCGAGGAGAGCGCGCCCGCGGCTGACCCGGACCGGACCGTCGCGCCCAGCCCAGAGCCCGAAAGCTAGGAGTCCCTGCCAATGATCGAGCCCACAGAGGCGGACCTCGCCGCGGTCGAAGCACAGCTCGGACGCGAGCCACGCGGGGTCGCTGGGGTGGCGTGGCGCTGCCCGTGCGGAAAGCCCGGCGTGGTCAAGACCCACCCGCGCCTGCCCACCGGGACGCCGTTCCCCACCACCTACTACCTCACCTGCCAGCGCGCCGTCGCCGGATGCTCCACCCTCGAGGCCTCCGGCCTGATGGCGGAGATGACGCAGCGCCTCGCCGAGGACGATGACCTGGCGGCCCGCTACCGGAGCGCCCACGAGGCCTACCTCGCAGACCGCGCTGAGCTGGGGCACGTCCAGGAGATCGAGGGCATCTCGGCCGGGGGGATGCCCACCCGCGTCAAGTGCCTGCACGTGCTGGTCGGGCACGCCCTCGCCGCCGGACCGGGCGTCAATCCCCTCGGCGACGAGGCGCTCGCGCTGCTGGGCGAGTTCTGGACCACCCCCTGCCTCCAGGAGGACGCATGACCACCGCCGCTGCCATCGACTGCGGCACCAACTCCATCCGTTTACTCATCCTCCGGGAGGAGGCCGACGGCACTGTCGTCGAGCTGGCGCGCGAGGTGCGGTTGGCGCGCCTCGGGCAGGGGGTCGACGCCACAGGCGAGTTCCACCCGGACGCGCTGGCGCGGGCGAACGTGATCTTCGAGGAATACGCGGGCATCATCGAGCTCCACCAGGTGGGCGCAGTGCGCTTCGTGGCCACCTCGGCCGCGCGCGACGTCAGCAACCGGGCGGAGTTCGAGCGCAATGTCCGCGACAGACTTGGCGTGGAGGTGGATGTCATCTCCGGCGACGAGGAGGCACTACTGTCCACCACGGGCGTCCTCAGCGGCGTCGAGGCCGCCACCCCGGCGCTCGTCTTCGACATCGGAGGCGGCTCCACGGAGCTGATCGTCGTGCACGACGGGCCGAGCGTCGCCTCGGCGGTCAGCCTCGACGTCGGCGCCGTGAGGGTCAACGAGCGGCTCATGCCCTCGGACCCCGCCACGCCCGACGAGGTGGCCGCGGCCCGCCGCCACGTGGGGAGCCTCCTCGACGGTGCGGGGGTGGACTTCGACTCCTTGGCCTCCGCGATCGGTGTCGCGGGGACCGTCACCAGCGTGGCCGCATCCGTCCTGGGGCTTCAGCAGTACTCCCGGCAGGCGGTGCACGAGACGCTGCTCAGCCGCGCGGACATCGAGCGCACCGTGGAGCGGTGGCTGGCCCAGACCGCGGCCGAGACCGCGGCCGAGCCGTGCATGCACCCCCTCCGGGCGGCCGTGCTCGGCGCCGGTGGCCTGATCCTCGACGAGATCTCGCGCCGGGTGCCCGGGGGAGCGGTGCTGGTCAGCGAGACCGACATCCTCGACGGCATCGCGCTGGGCCTGCTCGGCGGCTAGCCCTCCACTGGCTGGGCGCTCTGCTCCTTCTGCGTGAAGCCCTCCAGCACGGTGGTGAGGTCGTAGCCCGTGGTGTCCTTCACCAGTTGCAGGGTCTGCAGCATGTTGCTGGCCACCGCCTTGGGCAGCGCGGAGGCACCCTCGGTGGAGACCACGGTGAGGGTCTCGATGTTGGCCATCGGGGCCGCGACCCTCTCCGCGATCTCAGGCAGCACCTCGATCAGCATTTGAAGGACCGCCGCGTCGTTGTAGTGCGCGAACGCTTCGGCCCGCTTGTCCATGGCCTCGGCCTCGGCCTGGCCGACGGCGAGCACCGCAGCGGCCTGCGCCTCGCCCTCGGCGCGCACGGCGTCCGCCTCGGCGACGCGCCGGGCCTTCTCGGCCTCGCCGCGCCTGGCGCCCTCGATGGCCTCGGCCTCGGCCAGCGCCGAGCGACGGGACTTCTCGCCCACGCCGCTGAGCCGTGCCTTCTCCGCCTCGGCCTCCGCGTTGGCGATGGAGGCCGCCTTGCGGGCGTCGGCCTCGAAGATCGCGGCGTTGCGCTGAGCCTCCGCGGCGGTCTCGATCCGGTACCGCTCGGCGTCCGCAGGGCGGCGGACCTCGGTGTCGAGTTGGCGCTCCTTCAGTGCGGCCTGGGCCACGGCCACCTTCTCCTGTTCCATCAGGATGGACTGGTCCCGGTCCGCCTGGGCGAGCGGGCCGGCTGCGGCTGCCTGGGCGCGTGCCGCGTCGGTCTCGGCCTGGATCTCGGCCTGCTTGAGCACCAGCGCACGGTTGGCGATGGCGATCTCCTGCTCGGCGGCGATCTGCGCCTGCTCGGCCTCGCGCCGGGCCTCCGCCTCCGCGACCGCGGCCATCCGTCCCAGCTTCGCGGACTCGGGGCGCCCCAGGTCCGACAGGTAGGTGCCGTCGTCGGTGATGTCCTGGATCTGGAAGGTGTCCAGCACCAGCCCCTGGCCGGTCAGCGAGGACTCGGACTCGTCCGTGACGCGCTGCGCGAAGGCCGCACGGTCGCGGATGATCTGCTCCACGGTCAGCGAGCCGACGATGGAGCGCAGCGAGCCCGCGAGCGTCTCCTGGGTGAACGTCTCGATCTCGTCCTGCTGGGAGAGGAAGCGCTGGGCTGAGGCGCGGATGGAGTCCTCATTGCCGCCCACCTTGACGATGGCCACACCGTCGACGTTGAGCTTGATCCCCTGCCCGGACACGGCGTTGCGGATGGTCACCATGATCCGTCGCGACGACAGGTCCAGCACGTGGAGGCGTTGGATGAACGGGACGACGAAGACGCCGCCGCCCATCACCACCTTCTGGCCACTGAGGTCCGTGGAGACCAGGCCGGTCTCGGGGTTGCGCACCTCCTTGCCCTTGCGGCCGGTGATGATGAAGGCCTCGTTGGGTTTGGCTACCTTGTAGCGGCTCGCGATGAGCAGCCCCACGAGGAGGAGCAGGGCGATGAGCCCCGCGATGGCGGTCAACACTGGTGGCATGGGACGGGCCTTTCGGTCAGGGTTCCAGTTCTGGGGTGGGGGCCGTGGGCGTGACCTCGACGGCGGTGGGGGACACGATGCCGGAGATCCACACGTCGGTGCCCGCGTCGACGGGGTGCTCGGAGCGGGCGCTGAACTTGCGGACGTGTCCGCTCGCCGTGAGGTGGACCTCACCGAAGCCCCCCTCGGGGATGGGGGTGATGACGCGCGCCGTGGCGCCGATCATCGAGTCCGACCGGAAGGTCGCGGTGTCCTCACCGGAGCGCAGGGCTCGCGTGAGCCAGACCGCACCCCAGGCGGCGGTGGAGCCGATGCCGGCTCCCACGACGACGGCCAGCAGCGTGTTGGGCACCAGGGCCAGCGAGAGTGCGCCGCCGAACCCGAAGGCGCCGACGAACGCGGCGATGCTGGAGATGGAGAACAGATCGCTGTCCAAGGCGTCGAGGCCGAGCGCTCCGTCGAGCACATCACCGAGGATCAGGGTCACCAGCACAAGCGCGATGCCCACAGCGCCGATGATCAAGAACGTAGTCAACGGCAGCTCCCTCCGATGGGTGGACACCCCCAGCCTAGCGGCAGCCCGATGCAGCCCTCCGGCTAGGCGAGCATGCGGGTGCCGTTGGGGGTGACGTCGTAGCGGTAGCCGAGGGGGCTGGACCAGTGGAGCTGGCTTGGTCTGGGTTGGTCGGCGCGCCAGGTGCGGGCGGTTTTCGCGCGGTGGACGCGTCGGGTGAGGGGGGCGAGGTTCCCGCTTCGGGTCTGCCTTCGGCGGCCGGGTGTGAAGGGTTGGGTGTGGTCGAGGTCCAGGCCGTTGGCTCGGCGCGTGGAGTAGGGGAACATTTCGTGGTCCATGCTCAGCAGGAGGGCCTTCTTCAACCCGGCCGATGGGGCGTAGTGGTCTTCGGCGGGGATCTCGGGCAGATCGATCACAGGCTGCACCGTGACATCCAACCCGGGGAGCAGTTCGACCAGCAGGGCGGTGGTGATGTCCCCGGCCCGATCGATGCGGGCCGCGCCGACTAGGTGGCCGCGGGCGTCGGCGTGGATGTGGACGGCCAGCTCCAGCTTTTCTGTGGCCGGTCCTTTCCCGGTCCCTGAGGAGGGCCGCCCTCGGAGCGGCGTGGCCCGTCTCGAAGGGTCGTGACTACCACCTTCACGGGATCTGGTGGTCGGGTGCGGTGAGCCGGGAGACGATGCCCGGTCGGCCGTGATCCAGAGTCTGGTTGTGGGCTACTGGTCACACCGTGGTCGGGTGGTTGAGGCCGACCGGGCATCGTCTCCCGTCTCCCCGCACTCGTCGTGCCGGTGGCGGTGCCGGTCGCGGATGCGTGCCAGCAGGGCGGCGTTGGGGTTGGGTCTGCTTGAGCGGGATGCCAGCGGGGTGATCGTCGGGTTGGGCACCGCGGCGCGGTGCCGCCCTGCCGTCCCTCACCCTTGCGTTTGGCCGCGGGTTCTCGATCCTTGGAGACGTCCTGCGGTTGCTTCGCGACGCGGGCGAGGACCGTCCCCTCTCCAGTTGCCTGAGGTGACGGCGTCGGCCCCCTCGGCGGGTAGCTCGCGGCACAGGTCGGCGGCCTTGCAGGCCCGCCCGGCCTCAATGCGGCCTTCCTGCACCGCCGCGTACAGCCGGGGGTGGCGATGCTTCAAGCTCAAAGCGTCGGCGAGTTTTGAGGCGGCGACGATGGGTGGGCAGCGGAGCAGCCCGGCAAGTTCCAGGCCGATGAACTCCGACACCGCAGGGGTCCCGATACCCCCGACCACCACCCTGCGCTCAGCCAGCACCTCCAACACCTGGTCATAGTCCACCTCGTAGTGGTCCGCCAGATCACACAGCAAGGTCAGGGTCTGGGCCTCGGCGAAACGACGCAACTCGTCGGCGGAGCGCAACTGCTCCGCGATCTCACGCGCCTTGTCCTTCATGGGTTCCACGCTATGTCCGACCTCTGACATTTTTGGCTCCCAGGAGGGTGCCTGGCGAAAATTCTTTGAAGAGATTTCTGGGGGTGCGGCGCGGGTGGCGGGGCTCGACGTGGTGGGTGAGTTGGCTTGTCAGCTTGCGTTTCTGAGGCTTCGAGGCCGCTTCGCGGCCTTTCAGCGAACAGAGGTCTGATGGTTGCCGAGAGGGTGGGGGACGGCAGGGCGGCACTGCGCAGCGGTGCCCAACCCGACGATCACCCGACCGGCATCCCGCTCGAGCAGACCCGTCCCCAACGCCGCCCTGCCGGCACGCACCTGGGACCTGGCAACGCCACAGGAGGACGAGTGCGGGGAGTCGGGAGGCGAGGCCCGGGCGGCCTCACCACCCGACCACCGACCCGGCTGGCCGGTACATCGAGACCCTGGACAACGGCCGCCCGGGCGTCGCCTCACGGCTCACCGCACCCGACCACATGAACTGCGTCAAGGTGGTAGTCACAACCCTTCGAGACGGGCCACGCCGCTCCGCGGGCAGCCCTCCTCAGGGAGCGTCGATGGAGACGGGCCACGCCGCTCCGCGGGCGGCCCTCCTCAGGGAGCGATGGAGACCGGCCACGCCGCTCCGCGGACGGCCCTCCTCAGGGAGCGATGGAGACCGGCCACGCCGCTCCGCGAGCGGCCCTCCTCAGGGAGCGATAGGAAAACAGGCCACGCCGCTACGCGGGCGGCCCCTCAGAGAGCGGGGACTGGGCACGCCGCTACGCAGGCGCGCCGTCGCGGGGATAAACTCGCCGGCGCGCCCTCGTGGCCCAACTGGCAGAGGCAGGCGGCTTAAACCCGCTTCAGTGCGGGTTCGAATCCCGTCGAGGGCACGGTCAGGCCGTGGCGTCCACGTCCTCTGGCTCCGCGGCGTCGGCCAAGAGGCTGACCACCTCTCCGAATCTCGGCACCACGGCCACCCACCCCAGCTCGTCCTCGATCCGCCGCGCAAAGGTGGCGGCGGCGGCCGGTTCGCCGTGTGTCACGAAGACCGTCTCCGGCTCCCTGCCCAGGGCGCGCAGCCAGTCCAGGAGGTCCGACGCGTCACCGTGCACGGAGAACTCGTGGTCGCGGACGATCTCGGCTTTGACGGGCACGTAGCGCCCGTTGATCTTCACCGTGCGGGCTCCGTCCTCCAGCGCGCGGCCACGGGTCCCCTCGGCCTGGAATCCGGTGAGGACCACGGTGTTGCGGGGATCCGGCAGGAGGCGCTGCAGGTGATAGAGCACGCGGCCGCCCTCGGCCATGCCCGACGAGCTGACGATGATCATGGGTTCGGTGCGAAGGTTGAGCTTCTTCGAGTCCTTGGCCTCGCGTGCCTCGCTGAGGTCCAGGTCTGTGAAGTCGGCCAACGTGATGTCGTCGGCAAGCTCGCCCAGCGACTCATCGGCGTACACGGCCAGCGCCGCGATCGACATCGGCCCGTCCACCACCACGGGCACCTGGGGGATCCGTCCCTCTCGGGTCAGCTGCACCAGGGCATGCAGCACGGTCTCGGTCCGGTCGATCGCGAAGGCCGGCACCACGACCTGGCCGCCCCGGGCGACGGTGCGCCTGATTGCTTCGGCGAACGGCTCGTGCGCCAACTCCGGCTCGAGATGTTCCCGGTCTCCGTAGGTGGATTCGCACAGCACCACATCCGCGCCGGGCGGGGTCTCACGGGGCTTGAGGATCGGGTGATCGTGGCGGCCGAGGTCCCCGGAGAACAGGACGCTCCGCCCGCCGAAGCTCACGTGGACACTCGCCGAGCCGAGGATGTGCCCGGCGCGGACCCAGCGTGCCAGGACGCCGTCGAGATCCACGTCTTCATCCCAAGGAACCGGGCGCATCAGCGGGAGCGTGTCCTCCACGTGCGCGCTGGTGTAGAGCGCCTCGGGGGGCTCGTGCTTGGAGTAGCCGCCCTTCAGCGCGTCCCTCACGGACTGCTCCTGCAGCCGCCCCGAATCCCGAAGGATGATCTCCGCCAGCCGGGCCGTGGCCTCCGTGCACCAGATGGGCCCGCGGAAGCCGTCCTTGACCAGCGCGGGCAGGTAGGAGGTGTGGTCGGCGTGCGCGTGCGTGAGGAGCACGTCGGAGATCGAGGCAGGATCGACGGGGAAGTGGGCCCAGTTCTGGGTGCGCCACTGCTTCTCCCCCTGGAACATGCCCGCGTCGACGAGGATGCGTCGCCCATCGATGGTCAGGAGGTACTTCGAGCCTGTCACGGTGCCGGCGGCCCCGAGGAACGTCAGGGTCGCGCTCTGAGGTGTTCGCATACCCACGATCCTGGCACGGGGGTGGCGACGCCGCGCCCGAGTGGGCGAAGCACAGCTTTGGTTGCGCCTCTCGGTACCATGGAGATCGACAGCCTCCTCCTCGGGTTGCACCCAGAAAGAGCAAGTGACATGGCAAATCCCATCATCGGGCGCCCCGACGCCTTCACCCGCAACGCTGCCCCGCAGCAGCCCACCTACGGCTATGACCAGCAGCAGTACTCCCAGTACCCGCCGCCGGCCACCGCCCCCTACCAGCAGCCGGTCCGCACCGGCGGCGTGATGACGCTCGACGACGTGATCGCCAAGACGGCCATCATGCTCGGCGTGGTCTTCGTCACCGCGATCGCCACCTTCATGTTCATGCCGCCGAACCTGCTGTACCCGGCGGTCATCGTCTCGGCCCTGGTCGGGTTCGTGACCGTACTGATGGTGGCCGGCCGCGCCAAGCTCCCCATCGGCGGCGTGCTGTTCTACGCCGTCATCGAGGGCGTCTTCGTCGGCGCGTTCTCGCTCCTGTTCGAGATGATGTACCCCGGCATCGTGGTCTCCGCCGTGCTCGCCACCTTCGTGACAGCCGGCGCCACCCTCGCGGCGTACAAGTTCTTCAACATCAGGGTCACCGCGAAGTTCCGCAAGGTCGTGTTCATCGCCACGGCGTCGTTGGCGGCCGTGTTCCTGGTCAACCTCGTCCTTGCGCTGTTCGGCATCAACCTCGGCATCCGTGACATCGGCTCGGGCGCCGGCCTGCTGTCCATCGGCATCTCCGTGATCGCGGTCATCCTGGCCGTGCTCAGCCTCGTGGTGGATTTTGATTCCGTGGAGCGCGGCATCGCCGCCCAGGCCCCGGCTCAGGAATCGTGGCGCGCGGCCCTCGGCATCACGGTCACCATGGTGTGGCTGTACACCGAGATCCTGCGCATCATGAGCTACTTCAGGAACTGAGGCCGGCTGAGCTTGCGGGCGTACTGCGAGAGCAGCGTCCGCGAGCCATTGGTCCAATGCAGTGAGCGCCAGGAGCGCGTCGGCACCCAGCTGGCCCCTTGCGTCGATCCACCCACATCGTGGACGACGGGGTCGCTGGGTGCTTCGCATGTGGCCCCGTAGACCACGCGGAGGGCGTGAAAGTCTTCCAGCCGCCCCGCCAATGAGCGCCCCACCCAGTGCTCGGACTCCAGGGTCAACACCCTGTCGATGACCACGTTCTGGCCCGTCTCCTCGAACACCTCCCGCAGCACGGCGTCCGCCGGTGATTCGCCCGGGTCCACGCCGCCGCCGGGCAGGGCCCAGGTGCCGGGGGCCGCAGTGACGGAGGAATTGATGGTGCCGAGGAGGCCGCGGTCGGAGACCACGAGCGCGTAGGCGCCGATCCGTTGATGCCGGTGCGGGGTCTCACTCGAGGAGGCCACGTACACGGTGTGCCGCTCGAGGGGGCGGTGATCCGCGGCGCACACGTCGCGCACCAGCCAGGTGAACAAGATCTCGCCGTCGTGCATGGTGGCGGACAGGGGCCGGATCGGCACATAGCCGTGGTCGAACATGGTCACCTTCGGGTGCTGCCCGTGCTCCACGTGGTAGCTGATCACCGGCGCCCCCACTGGACTGGTGACCCCCACGACGCGCATTGGACAAGTCTAGACGGTGCCCCCGGGCGCGATTGAGCGCCGCGATGACGGCCGGCGGTTAGTATGGCGGAACAGAGTTGAGGGAGGCGCGCCGTGGAGTTTCGTGACAATGCCCGAATCGACAACGCCAACATTCGCTACGGCGGCGGCGGTGGGGGCAGGCGCGGCGGCCGTGGCCTGGCGGTCGGCGGCGGGCTCGGTGGCCTCATCATCGCGATTCTGCTCATGGTGTTCGGCGGCGGCAACCTGGGCATCAATCCGGACGACATCCTCGGCGGCGGTGAGGCGGCGCCCCAGCAGGTCGAACCGAATCCGGACTGCCAGACCGGGGCGGACATCGAGAGCAACCCGGAATGTCGCTGGCCCGCCTATGTCGTCGCGATCGAGAACTACTGGAGCCAGGTCGTCGAGGGCTACAGCCCGGCCACCACGCAGCTGTTCAGCGGGCAGGTGGCCACAGCCTGCGGCACCGGCTCCTCCGAGATGGGCCCGTTCTACTGCCCAGGCGACCAGACGATCTACATCGACACGGAGTTCATGGGCGTCCTGCTCAACCAGCTCGGCGCAGCCGGGGGCTATGCCGCAGAGGCCTACATCGTCGCGCACGAGTACGGCCACCACATCTCCAACCTCACCGGCACCATGCAGCAGGCCCGCTCGATGGGCAACGACTCCGGCCCCACCTCGGGCCAGGTCCGGTTGGAGCTGCAGGCGGACTGTTACGCGGGGGTGTGGTTCGCCAATACGCTCCAGGATCCCGAGTCGCCGATCGAGTCCATCACCCAGGACGACCTGAACCGCATCGTGGACGCGGCGCGGGCCGTCGGGGACGACCACATCCAGCAGCAACAGGGCGGCCGTGTGGTCCCCGAGAGCTGGACCCATGGCTCGTCCGAGATGCGCCAGCTGTGGGTGGCCAAGGGCTTCAACAGCGGCGATCCGAATGTGTGCGACACCTTCTCCACCGACGACCTGGGGCAGTAGGGCCCGCGTTCAGTCGACGAGCGCCGTCATGTCGCGGCCTTCGAGGTCCGCGTAGTGCAGCTCGCCCTGGCAGTCCACCTTGACCACCGGCGCGGAGCGCTGCAGGCTCATGTCGATGACGACGTCGCACTGCTCCTCCGGGGTGGTCTGGAACTGGGCCACCGCCTTGGCGAGCGCGGCAGCCTGGATCAGCGATGGGTCGAACGTGGCTACGGTGGGTGAGTCGTTGCGGCGGGTCTCGAAGACGGGGACGGCGCCCACGCGTGCCCGGTTCAGCACCACCCCGCCCTCCGCATCGGGAAGGTCGGCCCAGTAGCCGCGGGTGGCGTTGAACCCGACGGCGTAGGCCTCGAGGTCCTCCCCGATCACTTCCTCGATGCCCGAGGTGATGTCCGCCACGCTGGTCATGCCCAGCACGGCCACCGCGGTGCCGTCCTGCCGGAAGAAGACGGTCTCGGACTCGGGCCTGGACGTGACGGTCATGAGTACCTGGCCGTCGCGGTAGTCCACGATCTGCAGCACCAGGTCTCCGCGGACCCCGCGGAGGTCTGCGATGTCGAACATCCGCCCCACCGAATCCACGGGAAAATCCTCGGGGTCGAAGGTGGCCTGCTCGAAGTACTGCACGTCAGAGTCCACCCGGCTGATCGTGCCGTCGCGCCACTGGTAGGTGGCCACAGACAGGTCGGGGAGCAGCGCGCTGAGCGTGGCCGCGTCTGCGGTCACGTCCACCTTGAGTACCGGAAGGCCCCCGGCAACCCGGTGCAACTCGGCGACCACCTCTCCCGCGGAGCCGTCCGCCAGGGGCACGGTGACGGTGAAGTCCAAGGGAAAGTAGCTGTCAGGCAGCGGCCTCCCGGTGAACGACGCCGTGGCAGAGGGGGTTGGGCTGGCTGACGGAATGTCCGGTGTGGGGGACCCGCTACCGGTCAGACCGGGGGCGGGTGCTGTGCAGCCGGCGACGAGGGCAAGCAGCGCCACCGCCCCGATCCGCCACGTCCTCATGGCGCCAGTGTAGAAGGGGCCGGGGGGCACCCACTCCACAGGTCAGGCCCGTGGGCCGCACCGCACGCCGGTGGCGTGGTTGGGGCAGTACCCGTGGGGGTTCTTGTGCAGGTACTGCTGATGCTCACGCTCGGCGTAGTAGAAGGTGGCGCCGGGAGTGATCTCCGTGGTGATCTGCCCGTATCCGGCCTCGGTGAGGCGGGCCTGGAACTCGGCTCGCGTGCGCTCAGCCGCTTCGCGCTGGGCGTCGTCGACGGCGAACACGGCCGAGCGGTACTGGGTGCCGACGTCGTTACCCTGTCGGTTGAGCTGAGTGGGGTCGTGGTTCTCCCAGAACAGCCTCAGCAGGTCCTCGAACGAGACGCGGGTCGGGTCGAAGACCACGCGCACCGTCTCCGTGTGCCCGGTGAGGCCCGTGCAGGTCTCCTTGTAGGTGGGGTTGGGGGTGAAGCCGCCCATGAAGCCGGCAGCGGTGTTGATCACGCCCTCGGTCTCCCAGAACAGCCGCTCCTCACCCCAGTAGCAACCGAGCGCGAAGTAGGCCACCTCGCAGCCTGCGGGTACCTCGTCGAGGGGGAGGCCGAGCACCTCGTGGACGGGCATCGGGGACAGCACGGGGGCGCTTCGGCCGGCGAGGGCATCGGCCTCCGACACCATCTGCGGGTGGCCGCGGCGGGCGTTGAGCCAGGCGAGGACGTCGATCTCCATGGTTACGATGCTAACCGGCCCCCCAAGGGCTCAGGATGGGATGCGCCAGTCGATGGGGGCGGCGCCCTGTTCGTCCAACAGGAGGTTCGCCTGGCTGAAGGGCCGCGACCCGAAGAAGCCGCTCCTGGCCGACAACGGCGACGGGTGGGCGCTGGCCAGCACCGGCACCTCGCCCAGCAGTGGGCGGGCCGTCTGCGCGTCCCGTCCCCAGAGGATCGCCACCAGCGGGCCGCCCCGGGCCGCCAG
Organism: Tessaracoccus sp. MC1679; assembly: GCF_014164775.1. Lineage (GTDB taxonomy): Bacteria > Actinomycetota > Actinomycetes > Propionibacteriales > Propionibacteriaceae > Arachnia. The sequence goes on along the minus strand of NZ_JACJGB010000001.1, from coordinate 42,896 downwards.
CGCCTCAACCGCGCACGCCGTGACCTCCTCCCAGCCCTTGCCCCTGTGCGACGCGGGCGCGCCGGGCCGCACCGTCAGCACACGATTGAGCAGCAGCACGCCCTGCTCGAACCAGTGCGTCAGATCCCCGTGGGGCGCCGGCTCGATGCCCAGGTCCGCCTTCAGCTCACGGTAGATGTTGACCAGGCTGCCAGGCAGGGGGCGGACCTCCGGGGCCACCGAGAAGGACAGGCCGACGGCGTTGCCGGGGGTGGGATAGGGGTCCTGCCCGAGGATGAGCACGCGCACCTCCGCGAGCGGGCGCGTGAACGCGCGCAGGATGTTCTCCCCGGCCGGCAGGTAGCCGTGTCCCGCGGCCACCTCCTCCCGAAGAAAGGCGCCCATGGCGGCGATGCGGTCCTCCACCGGGGCGAGGGCCGCGGCCCAGTCCGGAGCGACGAGTTCGGCGAGCGGCTTCGGCATGTGACCAACTCTGGCACACACCCACGCCCCGTGAGTCGCCCAGGGATGCACCTGACCCTCCCCCGGTAAATGGCAACCGGGCCTTCCGAATATGGAAAGCAGGCTTACCATTAGGCATGACCAACCCCGATCTCGGTCCTATCCTGGACGACCTGGCCGCCGGGCGCATCGACGCCGCCGAAGCCGGCCGCCGCATCGAAGCAGCGAAGGCGGCGGCAGCCCCGACGACCCCGCAGGACACGCCCCGCGACACACCCGCGGACAACTCCGCCCCCGGCGGTCCCAAGGCCGGCGGGCTGGCGCGCATCTCTGTCACCGCGGTGGGCCGGCGGGTGCGGATCGAGGGAGACCCCACCGTCTCGACGCTGACCATCGACGGCCCGCACGTCCTGCGCCGCGTGGGCACGGTGATGGAGGTCAACTCCACCGGCGAGTTCGGCCCCAGCTTCCAGGGATTCTCCCTGATCCGGCCACCGCGCAACCTCGACGATCTCCGCGACATCGGGCTGGGCAAGGAACTCACCATCCGCGTCAACCCTCAGCTCATCGTCGATGCGGAGGTCACCACCGGCGGGCTGCGCACCCTGAATGTGCCGAGGCTGGGACGGATCAGGGTGACGGCCGGCGGCTCGAGCCTTGAGGACGTGCACGAGGTGGAGGACCTGCTGAGTCAGGCCGGCGGGATCAGCATCAGTGGCCCCATCAGCATGGGTCGGTCGCGACTCAGGGTCGAGTCCGGCACCCTCACGGTCCATCTCACGAAGGGCGCCAACGTCACCATCCGTGGCGAGGCGCGCCTTGGCAGGATCACCTGGCCAGGGGGCGGCGAAGGCGTCGACGAATATGTCGTCGGCAACGGCTCGGCGCGGCTCGACGTGGCCGTCGTGATGGGCATGGCCACCATCAGGTCGGAGGACTGAGATGACCGGACGCCACCTGTACCACGCCCCCGCGGACTGCCCCGTGTGCGGGGAAGCGCTCATCACCATCCGCAAGGGATGCCTGCAGTGCGGCACCGAGATCGCCGGCGAGTTCGCCGGATGTGACTTCTGTGCGCTGAGCGAGGCCGACCTCGGCCTGCTTCGGGTCTTCCTCGGCTCCCGGGGAAACCTGCGTGAGGTGGAGAAGCATCTCCAGGTCTCCTACCCGACGGCGAGGGCCCGTCTGGACGCCGTGCTGGCCAAGCTGGGCCTCACGCCGACCGACGAGGCGCCCACATCGGAGGCGTCCCCGTCGGAGGCGCCCCCGTCGGCGAGCGCACAGGATCAGATCCTGGCGCGGGTGGCTCGGGGGGAGCTGAGCGCCGAGGTGGCGGCCCAGCTGCTCGGGTAAGGGTCAGAGAGTGGTGATCCCGGTCACCACGACCATGATCTCGCGGCCGTTGGGCGCCTCGTAGCGCACCTCGTCGCCCAGTTTCGCGCCGACGACGGCGGCGCCGAGCGGCGCCTGCGGCGACACCGCGTGGCTGATGGAGGAATCAGAGCCCAGGATCTCGCGGGAGCCGAGGAGGAACGTTTCGGTGTCGTCGGGGTCGCCGTCGTAGGCGACCGTGATCACCTTTCCCGGCGCCACCTCGTCGTGCGCGCCCTCCGGTTCGCCCACCTGGGCGCGCCGCAGCAGGTGCTCGAGTTGACGGATGCGCCCCTCCATCTGGCCCTGCTCCTCGCGGGCGGCGTGGTAGCCGCCGTTCTCGCTGAGGTCGCCCTCCTCGCGGGCAGAGGCGATGCGTGCGGTCACGTCCGGGCGCCCCACAAGCTTCAGATTGTTGAGTTCGGCCTCGAGCTTGTCGTAGGCCTCTTGCGTGAGCCAGACCACGTCGGTAGAAGTTTCAGACATTCAGCAAGCCTATCAGCCCACCGCGCGGCACCCCTCGATGCTGAGGCTCGTGGCCTCCTTGACCGTGGTCAGCGTCACCTCGACGGTGGTGAGTACCTCGGTGCCGGCCGGGACCTTCACCAGCTGCTCGGCGACCTTCTCGTAGGAGGTCGCCTGCGCGTAGATGCTGCACTCCACCAGCGTGGAGGGATCCGTGCGTTGGATCACGAGCGCCGCGACAACCTTCGTGGGGCTGATGACGTCGAAGTCGCGGACCATGGCGGCCACAGGCGGGTTGGCCCGGGTGATCCCGGTGACGACCACCAGCACGATGACGCCCAGCACGGCGAGGGCGGCCCCGCCGCCGATCAGGTAATCCACGGCGGAACGCCTGGGGTAGCGGGCGGCGATGCGGGCTTCGTCCTGGCTGGTCACGCCGTCCATTGTGCCCTGCCCGCGCCGGCCGGCCATCCGCGCCTGCCACAATACGGGGCATGCCAGGCCCCGAGCCCACCCAGCTGCGGTTGCTGCACGTCCACGCCCACCCCGACGACGAGTCCAGCAAGGGCGCGGCCACCACCCTCAGGTACGTCGACGAGGGAATTCAGGTGATGGTGGCCACCTGTACCGGAGGGGAGCGGGGCTCGGTGCTCAACCCGAAGCTCGCGGGAGACCCGTTCGTGGAGGCCAACATCGCCGAGATCCGGCGGCGCGAGATGGAGCGGGCCAGGGAGATCCTGGGCATCAGCCAGGTCTGGTTGGGATTTGTGGACTCCGGCTTCCCCGAGGGGGATCCGCCGCCGCCACTGCCGGAGGGGTGCTTCGGACTGCAGGACCCGAAGGTCGCGGCGGGGCGCCTGGTTGCGGTGATCCGCCAGTTCCGGCCCCACGTCGTGACCACCTACGACGAGCGGGGCGGCTATCCGCACGCCGATCACATCATGTGCCACCGGATCACGGTGGAGGCGTTCCGCGCGGCCGCGGACCCGGAGGCCTGGCCCGAGCACGGCGAGGCGTGGCAGGCGGCCAAGCTGTACTACCACATGAGCTTCCACCGTCGTCGCTACGAGATGCTGGAGATGGCGATGCACGAGAGCGGGCTGGACTACCAGGTTCCGGCCCGCGACGACGACCCGTACTCACACGCACGGCTGACCACGTTCGTCGAGTGCTCGAAGTACTTCCCGGCCCGCGACGAGGCGTTGAGGGCACACGCCACCCAGATCGACCCCGACGGGCCATGGTTCACGGTGCCGCTGGCCATCCAGCAGGCGGGCTGGCCCACGGAGGACTACCAGCTGGTGATCTCCAAGGTGCCGACGATGATCCCGGAGACCGACCTCTTCGCCGGCCTCCGCGACCTCCCCACCACGCCCGAGTTCTACATCTAGGCGCGCTGCTGATCCGGGCGACGGTGCAGCTGCCAGGCCGCGACCACGCCGCCGATGGCCCCGCCCAGGTGAGCCTGCCAGCTGACCCCAGGCGCCGTCGGGAAGACCCCCCACAACACGGAGCCGTAGAGGAGGAAGACCACCACCGCGATGGCGATCTGGCCGGGCCTGCCGCTGAAGATCCCCCGCACCAGGAGGTAGGTGAGCCAGCCGAAGATGACCCCGGAGGCCCCGGCGGTGATGGTGCCCACCGGGGACAGGAACCAGGCCGCCAGGCCTGAGGTCAGCACGGAGGTGATGCTGGCCACCACCCACCGCACCACTCCGGCGAGGTAGGTGAGGACGCCGAGTACCAGGAAGGGCAGCGTGTTGCCGATCAGGTGAGGCCATCCGAAGTGCAGGAACGGTGCCACCAGGATGTTGGGCAGATCGCTGGTCTGGCGTGGCTCGATGCCGAGATTGTCCAGGCTGTTGAGCGTCAACACGTCGATCACCTCCAGACCCCACATCAGGGCCAGCAGGCCGCCGACGACGACGAGGGCGCGGGACAGCGTGGGGGGTGAGGCCTGTGCTTGGGGCATGACTCAAGTGTGTCGGACGGGGCAAGCCGGCGCACAATACCGGGGGAGGGTACCCGCCGCGACTCCCGTGGCGGCGGCCGATACGCTTACGCGCATGGTCAACCGCCTCGCCCAGTCCGCCAGCGACTACCTCCTGCAGCACGCACGCCAAGCCATCGACTGGTGGGAGTGGTCCCCGGAGGCCCTCGCCGCAGCCGTCGAGCTGGACCGGCCCATCATGCTGTCCGTGGGCTACGCCTCCTGCCACTGGTGCCACGTGATGAGCCACGAGTCGTTCGACGATCCCGAGATCGCCCGCTACCTCAACGAGCACTTCGTGGCCATCAAGGTGGACCGACAGCAGCACCCCGACGTCGACGCGGTGTACATGACTGCCACCCAGGCGATGAACGGAGGGTCGGGCGGCTGGCCGATGACAGCATTCCTCACGCCCTCCGGCGCCCCGTTCTTCACCGGCACCTACTTCCCCCCGGAGCCGCAGGGCGGACAGCCCTCGCTGCGCCAGGTGCTCGAGGCGATGGCGGAGGCGTGGCGCTCGCGCCGCGACACGATCATCGGCTCGGCCGACCACATCGTCGCCACGCTCAAGGGCCACGAGGCGCCCGTGCAGGAGACGGCGCCGGACCTGCGCCAGGCGGTCGACACCGTCGAGTCCTCCTTCGACCTCATCCACGGCGGCTTCGGGCATCAGCCCAAGTTCCCGGCCCCGACCCTCATCGACGCGCTCCTGGTCAAGGGCGACCCGCGCACGCTCGAGCTCGCCCAGCGCACCCTCGAGGCCATGGCCCGCGGCGGCATCTACGACCAGGTGGGCGGGGGCTTCCACCGCTACGCCGTCGACGCCGGCTGGGTGGTGCCCCACTTCGAGAAGATGCTCTACGACAACGCGCTGCTGCTGGGCACCTACGTGCGCGGCTGGCGCCGCACCGCAGACCACGATTCCGGCCTGCGGGCGCTGTTCGAGCGCACCGCCTACGGCATCGTTGAATGGCTGGAGCGGGAGATGGTGAGCGAGCAGGGTGCCTTCATCAGCGGGCTCGACGCCGACTCCTGCGACATCCGAGGCGCCGTCCACGAGGGCATCTTCTACCTCTGGAACCCGGAACTGCTCGACGACGCGCTCGGCCCTGAGTTGGGGGAGTGGGCCTCCGAGGTCTTCCACGTGACCAGGGGCGGCACGTTCGAGGACGGGCTGTCCACGCTGCAGCTCCGCGGACGGCCGGACTTCGCGAAGCTTGAGGAAGTGGCCGCAGTCCTCCTGGAGGAGCGCGGCACCCGCTTCCGTCCCGGTTCCGACGCGCTGGTGGTGGCCGCCTGGAACGGCTGGATGATCTCGTCGCTGGTGACCGGGTCAATGGTGTTCAACGAGCCGGGGTGGTTGGAGCTGGCGGTGAGAGCCGCCGAGCACCTCGTCGCGGTGCACCTGGCCGACGGCGACCTTCGGCGCTCCTCGCGCGAGGGTGTCGCGGGCGAGGGCGTGGGTGTCGCGGAGGACTTCGGGGCCGTTGCCGAGGCGTTCGCGCTGCTGGCCGGGGCGACGGGGGACGCCCGATGGCTGCGCCGGGCGGAGGCGCTGGCCGACCGCGCCGTCGAGTTGTTCGGCCACGCCGACGGCGGGTTCTACGACGCGGCGGAGACCGGGTTGTTCGACCGGCCCCGCTCCTTCACCGACAGCGTCACGCCCAGCGGCACGTCGGCCCTGGTGGCGGCGCTGCGGGTGGTGGGCCTGCTCGCCGAGCGGCAGGACCTCGTCGACAGGGCGGAGGCCGCCGCCCGGACCACATGGGTCGCGGTTGCCGAGACCCCCCGGTTCGCGGGCGCGGCGCTGGCCGACCTGATGATGTCGGACGAGGCGCGCCGAGGGCTGAAGCCCGCTGTCGCGGTGGTGGTGAGCCCTGACCCGTTCGACGAGCTGGCCCGCGCCGCGTGGCGGCTGGCCCCGCCCGGGTCGGTGGTGCTGACGGCGTCCGAGGGCGCGGACGGCTGGGGGTCGCACCTCGAGCACCGCACCGAGCACGCGGTCTACGTGTGCCGCGGCACGGTGTGCTTCGACCCGGTGACCGACTACAACGAGCTGAAGACGCCGCTCTGGTCCCGGGTGTAGCGCACCAGGGTCAGAGCTGCAGTTCTCCGCGCATGATCGTGTCGCCGGAGTGACGGGGCTCGTCGTCGAACAGCTCGTTGGAGAGGTCCACGATGAGATAGCCCGACTCGATCAGCGACGGGTCGATGGTGAAGCGGCCCACCTCGTCTGCGGCGAAGACGCCCACCGAGATCATGCGCGCGAGGTCGATGTTGATCAGCCAGACCTCGACGTAGCCGTTGGGGTTGTTCACCCCGCCGGGCACTTCGACCGCCAGGCTGTAGCCGGCGCTGCGGCGGAGCAACTCCGCGCGGCCGAGCTCCTCATCGGGGCGGTCCAGGGGGGTGAGGACGGCGCGACGCACCGCGTCGCCCAGCTCTGCCGCCCCACCTGATGCCCACATCCCGGTGGCGCCGGCGGCTGCGCCCAGGAGGACGCCGCCCAGCCCGAACAGCCACTCCCGGCGGCCGATCCCGACGCTCGGGGCAGACGCAGGCTCGGGTGGCGTTGGTGGGCCCGGTGCCGCCGCGACCCCGGTGGCGGCCGCGATGGCGTCCCAGGTGCCGTCGCCGGGATCCGACCATTGGGGTTCGGCGCGGGCAGCGCGGCGGAAGCGGTCAGCCACTGCGTCCAACGGGAAACTCTCGCGCTCGATCATGCTGCGTCCACCTCCTCGAACACTGCTCTCAGCCTTTCCAAACCTCGTCTGACGTGACTCTTCACGGTTCCCAGCGGCAGATCAAGCCGCCTGGCGACCTCGTCGTGGGTGCGATCCTCCAGGTAGACCAGGCGGAGGATGGTTGCCCGGGGGTCTCCGAGCGCAGCCAGCGCGTCATGGATGATGACCGAGTCGATCACCTCGTCCACCCGGGCCGCCTCGATGGGGGGATCCCCGGCGAACGCCTCCTGCGTCATGGCCTCGTCCTTGCGGAACGCACGCGTCCTGGCCCGGAGAGCGTCGATGACCTTGAGCCGGCAGATGCCGATCAGCCACGCCGGAAGGGACTCGTCGCTCGCCCTGAGGCTGGCCCTCGAGTTCCAGGCGGCGATGAAGACCTGCTGCGTCACGTCGTCGGCGTCATCCGAAGAACCGAGTGAGCTGCGTGCGATGGTGTGGATGAGCCGCGACCACCGCGTGAACGCTTCCTGGAGCGCCGACTCGTCCCCGGCCGCGAAGCGTGTGGCCAGGACCCCGATGGGGGTAGCGGGAGCTTCGACGATCACGGGCCCAGTCTTGCACACGCCATGCGGCGGACGGGACAGACGGGGCGCGGCTCCCGCCCCTGGGAACCATGTGGAGGGGGCGGGAGCCGCTGATCGGGGGTCAGGAGTTGCTGCGGGCCCGCGAGCGCTGGGCGGCGACGACCGTGGTGGCCACCCCGGCGATCATGAGCGACGCCGCCGCGAGGGACAGGAACGAGGTGTCCGCGGGGCCCTCCGCGCCGGTGCTCGGCATGCCGGTGGTCAGCTTGACCGTCTGCGTGGCCAGGGCGAGGTTCTTGCCCTCGAGCGAGCCCCAGGCGTAGACGATGGTGTTCATGCCGGCCTTGATGTCGAGATCGGCGGGGCCGAGGACCACGGTGTCGGTGCCTGCGGCCACCACGTCGGCGGCAACCATGCCCGCGGCGATGTTGAGCTTGGCCTCCTTCGGGTTCTCCAGGCCCGGGACCGCGACCGCCCCGCCGGCGCGGACGTCGACCGCGGGTGCGGCAGCCACGTGGCGCACCGTCAGGCGGGCGCCCTTGTCGGAGGCGGAGGTGTCGTTGACGAAGGGGGTGAGGGTGGGCTTTCCATCGGCCTTGAGGTGGGCCACGATGGTGATGTTCGCGCCGGCGGGAACCGCCACGTCGTTGGCCTCGATCACCGCAGCGCCGTCGGCGCCAGCGCCGGCCGCGACGACCTTCAGGTCGTAGGTGCCCTCGGGGAGCTCCTGCGGGTCGGTCAGGGTGCCGGGGGCGAAGTTGGTGAGCAGCTCGGCGCCGTTGGCGTAGACGTCGACGGTGGCGCCGGGGACGCCGTGCAGGATGGAGATGGTGGAGGTGTGATCCTCGGCGTGGGCGAGGGCGGCGGAGCCGACGGTGGCGGCCAAGGCGAGGGAGCCGGCGACGAAGAGGCGGGAGAGCTTCATGGAGTGGTCCTTTCGAAGTGCTGTTCAGGCGACCATCGCCTTGACACTGAGTACTTCGAACGGACCCCCGCCCATGGATGCACCGGATCCAAGATTTCTTTTTTCTTTTTTCAGAAGGGTCAGGCGAGCTCGTCGACCTCCAGCATGTCGGTGACCAACGCAGCGATCGGCGAGCGTTCCGAGCGGGTTAGCGTCACATGCGCGAACAGCGGGTTGCCCTTCAGCTTCTCGATCACCGCGACGATGCCGTCGTGCCTGCCGACGCGCAGGTTGTCCCGCTGGGCCACGTCGTGGGTGAGCACCACCCGGGAGTTCTGGCCCACCCGCGACAGCACGGTGAGGAGGACGTTGCGCTCCAGGGACTGGGCCTCGTCGACGATGATGAAGGCGTCGTGCAGCGAGCGCCCCCGGATGTGGGTCAGCGGCAGCACTTCGATCATCTCCTGCTCGAGCAGCTCGTCGATGACGTACTTGTTGGTGACCGCCGACAGCGTGTCGAACACCGCCTGGCCCCACGGCGCCATCTTCTCGCCGGCCGTGCCGGGGAGGAAGCCGAGGTCCTGCCCCCCGACGGGGTAGAGCGGCCGGAACACCATCACCTTGCTGTATCTGCGCTGCTCCAGCACGGCGTCGAGGCCCGCGCACAGCGCGAGGGCGGACTTGCCGGTGCCCGCCCGGCCGCCCATGGACACGATGCCGATGGAGTCGTCCATGAGCAGATCCAGCGCGACCCGCTGCTCGGCCGAGCGGCCGTGGATGCCGAAGACCTCGCGGTCGTGCTTGATCAGCTTGACCGAACCGTCGGGCATCCTGCGCCCCAGCGCGCTCGACCCGGGAGCGTGCAGCACCACTCCGGTGTGGGTGGGCAGCTCGCGCGCGGCGGCCACCTGGGCGTGTCCGTGCTCGTAGAGGGCCGAGACATCGTCGGTGGTGACGTCGACGGCGGCCATGCCGGTGAAGCCCGTCTGGATCGGGAGCTCGTTGCGGTACTCCTCCGCAGCCAGCCCGACGGCGGAGGCTTTGACGCGCAGAGGCAGATCCTTGGAGACCAGCACCACGTCGTGGCCCTCGTTGGCGTAGTTGAGGGCGACGGCGAGGATGCGCGTGTCGTTGTCGCCGAGGCGGAACCCTGCCGGCAGCGACCGCTCGTCGGAGTGGTTGAGCTCTACCCGTAGGTTGCCGCCCTGCTCGTTGGTGATCAGGGGGGTGTCGAGGCGCCCGTGCTGGATGCGGAGGTCGTCGAGGAGCCGCAGCGCGGAGCGGGCGAAGTAGCCGAGCTCCGGATGGTGGCGCTTCGACTCCAGTTCGGTGATCACCACGATGGGCAGCACGACGTTGTGCTCGGCGAAGCGCAGCATCGCCTTCGGGTCGGAGAGAAGGACGGAGGTATCGACGACGTAGGTCTTGATGGCTGTTTCGGGCTGGACAGCGGTGGGGGAAGCCTGCTGCGGGGACGCGTTGAGCACGATTGCTCCCTTTCGCCGGGGCCCGCGCTCGCCGCGTCGGTCCCCGAATGTTGCTAGAGGACCGTCTGGGCTGTGATGGAGTGGATCTCCATGGCCCGACAATAGCCCCGGAAAGTGGGCACCCGCCAGAGGGAATTGCACGGCTGTCATTCGCTGCCGAAGGGAGGGCGTCGTACCTGGGGCCGATGCGATGGGTGCCACGGTCCCCCTCCGGTCGCGACTCGGCCCGCACCTCAGGGGAGCTGACCCGTCGTTGGGCTAGGTTTCTCCCAGGCGTCCCCGTCGACGCCCGGTCCGCGGTCTCGAGCGAGGAGGTTAGGGGTGCCCGCAACAATGATACGGCTTCCCCTGCCCGAGGTGGGGGAGCCCCTGGTGCAGACGCGGGATCTGTCCAAGATCTTCCGGGTGGGTGACTCGCGGGTCGTCGCGCTCAACCGCGTCAACCTGACCATTCCGCGGGGCAGCTTCACCGCCGTCGTCGGCACGTCCGGGTCCGGCAAGTCCACCCTACTCAACATGCTCGGAGGGCTCGAGAAGCCGACGGCTGGGGAGGTGTTCGTCGCGGGGCAGCCGCTCCACCTGTTCACCGAATCGCAGCTGGTCACCTACCGTCGTGAGCAGGTGGGCTTCATCTTCCAGTCGTTCAACCTGCTGCCGTCCCTCACCGCGCTCAACAACGTGGCCCTCCCGCTCAGCTTCCGAGGCATCCCCGCCCACCGCCGTCAGGCCCGCGCCCGCGCCATCCTCACCCAACTGGGTCTCGGCAGGCACCTGCATCACACCCCGGGCCAGCTCTCCGGAGGTCAACAGCAGCGCGTGGGCATCGCCCGCGCCATGGCGGTACAGCCGATGCTCGTCTTTGCCGACGAACCCACCGGCAACCTGGACTCGCACACCTCCGAGGAGATCCTCACTCTCTTCCGCACCGTGATCCGCCGCCTCCAGCAGACCTGGATCATGGTCACCCATGACCGGCACATCGCGTCGTTCGCTGACACGATCATCTCCATCGGTGACGGCCGCATCACAGACATCAGCCACACCGACCACCGACTCCCAGTGACCACCGCCGACAACCAGAAGGTCGCGCCATGAAGATGACCCAACGACTGTTCCTAGTCCTGATGGTGGTGTTCGGGCTGACGATGATCCCGCTCATCAGCGCCGCAGGCGATCCGGTCGCCGACGGCGGGGCCAGTGCAGGGACCGATTCGGCCGGGGATACCGGCGGCGCCACCGGAGGCACCACGGGCGGTGCTGGTGGCGGCGGTGGTGGCGCGAGCGTCGTTCCGGGTGTGTCCACGCCACGGGTCATCCTGGCCGGGTTCACCACAGACCCGGCGGAGGTCGTCGCGGGTCAGGACTTCACCGTCGCATTCACCCTGCGTAACACCTCGACACGCACCCGCGTGCAGAACATGAAAGTCACGCTGAGTTCGGACGATTCGGCCTTTCTGCCCGCCAGCGGCTCCTCCTCGCTCTTCATCAGCCGGATCAGGGCCGATCAGCTCGAGACCGCGTCCATGGCCTTCCATTCGCTGCCGTCGCTGGAGGAGAAGCCGTACCGGCTCACCCTGACTATCGACTACGAGGACGCCGCCGCCAACCCGTTCACCTCGATCGAAACGGTCTCGATCCAGGTCAGGCAGAACATCCGCGCCGATGCCTCGGTGCCGCAGCTGATGCCCTCTCAGCTGACGCTCGGCCAGGACGCATCGTTGACGTTCAGCATCTTCAATCAGGGCAAGACCAAGCTCTACAACGCCAAGGCCGCCATCAAGGAAGGCCAGGCGATCACCTCGCCGGAGGTCTTCGTCGGAACCATCGACCCGGGTGCCTCGGGCGCCGTCGACATGACGGTCAACGCGGCTGAGGAGGCAGCCGGCCCGATCACGATCACCGTCTCCTTCGAGGACGTCAACGGCAACGTAACCACCATGGACAAGATGGCAGAGGTGGCCGTCATGGCCCCCATGCCCATCGAGGAGCCCCCCCTCGGGGAGCAACCAGGCCAGGAGGCGGGACCATCCCTGCTGATCCCAGCGCTCATCGCGGCGGCACTCCTGGCGCTGGTGGTGATCGTCGCTCTCGCGGTACGACGCCGTCGACGACGCCGGGTGGAGCGCGAGGACCTCGAGTCGCTCGCGGAGCTGGGCGAGGACCCGCTCATCGGGCCCACGGCCCGCTAGGCCCACGATGCGCTGGACGGATCTGCTCGCCACAAGCCTCGCGAGCCTCAGGCAGCGGCTCTTCCGCACCTCGCTGACGGTGCTCGGCGTCCTCATCGGCACCACGTCGGTGATCGTGATGGTGTCGCTGGGCGTCGGGTTGTCCTCGAGCTTCACGAGCCAGTTCCAGCAGATCAGCCTGCGTCAGGTCAGCGTCAACTCCGTACCGCCACCGGAGATGGCCGCTCCCGGCCAACCCGCCCAGCTGAGCGGGGACCTGATCCCCATCCTGGCAGCTGAGCCCGGTGTCCGAGCGGTGTGGCCGACCTACCTGGTGGACGTGGAGTTCACCGTTGGGGCCGCCACCCAGTACTTCCAGGTCGTCGGCCTGCCCGCCGAGGCGCTGCAGGAGATGAACCTGGACCTGGCCTGGGGCCAGCTACCGCAGCCGGGCGAAGCCCTCGGACTCGTGCTGGGAGACCTTCTTCACACACAGCTCTGGGACCCTGTCACCGGCATGCCTCTGGAGGTCGACTTCCGATCCGACACCATCTTCGGTGCCTTCGCCACCTTTGGCGAGTACGGACCGGTGCCGATCGGCGGGGGTGAGGACGGGGATGACCCAACACAGCCCGCCAAGCCGCCCAAGCGGATCATCATGCCCGCCGTGGCCCAGATCGCCAACCCGGGTAACGACCAGTGGGGGCCCTACTCATCGAGCGTGTTCGCCGACTTCGATGCGCTGCGCAAGGCCATGGAGAAGGCGATGCCGGGCAAGGCGCTCCCCAACCAGCCCGCCACCGCCGACGGGAAGCCGAAGGGGAAGGCGTTCATCTACACGGAGATCCGGCTCCTGACCGACAGCCCAGAAGACGCCGAGATGGTCCTCAACTCGCTGCGTGAACAGGGCTACGGGGCCTTCGCCGACGTGGAGTGGATCAGGCAGGCCCAATCACAGGCCCTGATGATCCAGGCGGTCTTCGGCGGCATCGGGTTCGTGTCACTGCTGGTGGCGGCCATCGGCATCGCCAACACCATGATGATGAGCGTCTACGAAAGGACCAAGGAGATCGGCATCATGAAGGTGATGGGCGCGGCGCTGGGGGACATCCGGAGGATGTTCCTCATCGAGTCGGCCTCCATCGGCTTCCTCGGCGGCGTGATCGGACTGGTGTTGAGCCTGGCGGCCTCGGCGCTGCTCAACGCCACCCTCGGCGCACAGGTGGCAGGTGAGGGCGGCTCGGGTGAGCTGTCGGTCGTCCCAGCATGGTTGATGGTCGGTGCGGTGGTGTTCGCGACGTTGATCGGCACGCTTGCAGGCCTCGTGCCGGCGCAGCGGGCGACGAACCTCAGCCCGCTGGCCGCCATGCGCGCCGAGTAGCCACCGTCACACGCCAGACCTGTCCGGACCTCAGGAAGCGCCGAAGACCGCCAGACCGATGGCGACGGCGTGCAGGAGCGCCGCGATGATGGTGCAGGCGTGGAACACCTCGTGGAACCCGAACCAGGTCGGGGACAGCTGGGGGCGCTTGGTGGCGTAGGCAATGGCGCCCAGCGAATAGACGAGGCCCCCCGCTCCGATCAGCAGCACCACTGCTGGGCCGCCGGCCGCCCAGAACTGCGTGAGCCAGCCGACCGCGGCCCATCCCATGGCCAGGTAGAGGAACGTGTACAGCCAGCGGGGGGCTCCCAGCCAGAGAATCCGGAAGAGCACTCCGAGGATCGCGATGCTCCAGATGAGCGCCAACAGCGTCACGCGCGAGGTCCCCTCGAGCAGAGTCAGGGCGAGGGGCGTGTAGCTGCCGGCGATGAAGACGAAGATGTTGGAGTGGTCGATCCGCCGGAACATGGCGTTGGCGCGTGGTGACCAGGTGCCCCGGTGATAGGCGGCGCTGGTGCCGAACAGCTGCACGGCGGCCAGCGTGTAGATGCCGCACCCGATGCGACCCGTCAAGGTGGGGGCGAACACGGTGAACGTCAGCCCGATGATGAACGCCACGGGCGCCATGCCCAGGTGCAGCCAGCCGCGGAGCTTGGGTTTCGCGGGGGTGGCCGCAGCGGTGTCGGTGGAGGCGAAGGGGGGTTCTGCGATCTGGCTCATGCACATACCTACGGTTGAGTAACTTACGCTCCCGTAGGTTACTACTCCGGCCGCGGGAAGCCAACTGGGCGCTAGTGTATTTCGCATGTCAGCGGTGCAGCGCCTCATCGATCGCGTGTGGCCGCCCCGTTGGCTGTACGCAAGCTACGAGCGTCAGGTCCTCAAGCACGTGGACCGTGACAGCCTGCCGCGCCACGTCGCCGTCCTGGCTGACGGCAACCGACGATGGGCCCGGATGAACGCCCCCGGCCAGCCGCTCGTCGCCGGGTACCGGGCCGGGGCCGCCAAGCTGCGTGAGTTCGTCGAATGGTGCGACGACGCAGGCATCCAGGTGATCACGCTGTGGGTGCTCAGCACGGACAACCTGGAGCGTGCCGAGGACGATGAACTGACCCCCCTGCTGGAGGTGATCAGCCAACTGGTCTCCGATCTGGCCGCCACCAGGCGCTGGCGGGTCCAGGCCGTCGGCGCGCTGGACCTCCTGCCGGAGGCTATGTCCGAGACGCTTCAGGCCGCCTCCGACTCGACGGCGTGGGTGAGGGGGATGCACGTCAATGTCGCGGTGGCCTACGGCGGCCGCCACGAACTCCTCGACGCCGTCAGGTCCCTGCTCGCGGCGCGGGCCGCAGAGGGTGCCACCTTGGCCGAGGTGGCCGAGACGCTCGAGATCGATCAGATCTCCGACCACCTCTACACCAAGGGCCAGCCGGACCCGGACCTCATCATCCGCACCTCCGGCGAGCAGCGCCTCTCCGGGTTCCTGCTGTGGCAGTCCGCGCACAGCGAGTTCTACTTCTGCGAGGCGCTCTGGCCGGACTTCCGCCGGGTCGACTTCGTCCGAGCGCTCCGGGCGTACTCACAGCGGGAGCGCCGTTTCGGTCGCTGATCCCCGGCCTTTGGGGCACCGCGGCAGGTCGTGGCACGATGGCGCGCATGGCCCGCCGCAACCCCAAGAACCGCTCGCGCGACATGGTGATCTCGATGACGGTGCTGCTGGTGCCCATCGCGCTCATCGTCTGGTGGTTCACCCTCAACCCGGAGCCCAAGCCGGAGGTGGTCGACGTCGACGCCACCCTCACCAGGGCCGAGGTGGAATCGCCCTACCCCGTGCTGCGTGCTGGCGACCTCGGCGAGGGGTGGGTACCGGTGCGGGTGGCCTGGGCCAAGGAGGGCGACCCGTGGATCACCAGCGAGCCCGCGGCAGGCAACTGGTGGCAGGTGGGCTACCTCTCCCCGGAGGAGATCTACTACGGGGTGCAGCAGCGCGACGGCGGTGCCAGTGCATTCGTCACCGACACGACCAGAGACGGGAGCCCGCTGGGCGGCGCCGTCGAACTGGCGGGGCGCACCTGGGAGCGCTTCGAGAGCGACGACGGCCGGACCCGCAGCCTGGTGCACGAGGACGACCTGGTCACCTCCATCGTGACGGCCGACGCGGACTTCACGGCGCTGGAAGCGTTCGCGGCAACACTCACCGAGGGGTAGCAGGGGGAGCCGCGGCCGGTCACTCGACGGCGCGGCGCGCCTTGGCGACCTGCTCCTTGGCGCCGTCGAGGTAGCCCTGGCAGATCTCGGCCAACTTCTCGCCGCGCTGCCACAGCTCCATGGACTCGGCCAGTGACGCGCCGCCGGACTCCAGCCGGCGCACCACGTCGACCAGTTCGTCGCGGGCGGCCTCGTAGGTGGGCTTCTGATCGGTCACGGCCGGTCTCCTTCAGCTGTGGTGGCGACGACGTCGAGGTCGAGCTGACCGTCGAAGAGATAGGCGTGGATGCGGGCGCCGGGTGCGGTGTCGCCCACGGCCGACACAGACCGGTGGGCGTCGTCGACGAGGACGGCGTAGCCGCGCTCAAGGGTCCGTTTCGGGGAGAGCGCGCGGACTGAGCTGACGGCGGAGCGCAGGTGGGATTCCTCGTCGCGCAGCCGGCGGTCGACGGCGGTGTCGAGCTTGTGGCGCAGCAGGCTGAGCCTGTCGTAGTGGGCGGCGAAGGCGCTGGTGGGGTCGATCATGACGGGGCGGGAGCGGAGCTGGTCCAGCTGGCGTTGCGCCTCCTGGAGCCGCGCGTCGACCCCCCGCTCCAGCCGCGCCCTCGCGTCCGCCAGCGACGCGGACTCGTCGGCGTGATCCGGCACCACGCGCCTGGCGGCATCCGTGGGCGTGGAGGCGCGGAGGTCGGCCACCAGGTCCACGATGGGGGCGTCGCGCTCGTGCCCGATGGCGGTGACGACGGGGGTGCGAGCGGCGGCCACGGCGCGCACGAGGCCCTCGTCGGAGAACGAGAGCAGGTCCTCCAGCGACCCGCCGCCGCGGGCGATGATGATGACGTCCACCTCGGGGTCCTCGTCCAGCGCGGCGAGGGCGAGCATGACCGACTCCGCCGACGTGGGGCCCTGGACCACCGCGTGCCGGGTACGGATGCCGGCGGCGGGCCAGCGGCGGCCGACGTTGGTCACCACGTCACGCTCGGCGTCCGAGTCCCGGCCCGTGATCAGCCCGATCATCCGGGGGAGGAGGGGGAGGCGGCGCTTGCGGGCCGGGTCGAACAGGCCTTCGGCCTGCAGCTTGCGCTTGAGCTGCTCCAGCTGGGCCAGCAGCCGGCCCTCGCCCGCCACCTGGATCTCCAGGCACTCCAGGCTGAGCGATGTGTTGCGCTCCCACACCCGCGGCTTGACCCGTGCGGTCACCCGGGATCCCTCGGGAAGGGGCCCGGCGGCGTCGAGCACCATGGTGGAGACCGTGACCTGAACCGACATGTCGGCCACCCTGTCGCGGAACGTGAGGAACTGCGTGGGAGCGTTGCGACGCTTGATCTCCACCACCTGGGCGTCCACCCACACCTCTCCCAGGCGCCCCACCCACTCCTTGGTTGCCATGATCACCCGGCCGAGCGGCTGCGGCTTCTCCGAGGAACTCTCCAACCCCATGCGGAGACTCGTCAGTCCCAGAGGCCCGAGGAGCAGGTGGCGAACCAGGTGCCGTGCACCACGTTGCCCACCGACACTGGGACCTCCGCCGGGATCGCGCAGGAGATCTCGATCGCGCTGCGCCCCACCACGTACTGGAACTCCACGCCGGTGAGGGTGTTGCGCCTGGGCTCGACGCTCAGTACCTCCACGCCCATCAGGAGCGCGGGGGAGGCCTCGGCCGGCGGGATCGCGGCGGCCTGGAGGGCGATCAGACTGGGGGAGATCAGCGCGTCGGCGGGGATCCGGAGGTCGCCTCCGGGGGCAGCCTCCGGGGAGGCCTCGAACGCGGCAGCATCCTCGTAGACAGTGACCTCGATCGCCAGCGCCGCGACGCGCAACGACTCGATCACGGTGTACTGGCCGCCGGCGCGCAGCTCGTGCTGCGGGTACGCGACCGGGTCGTCGACCAGCGCCACGAACTGGGCCAGCAGCGGCCCAGGCGCGTGGGTCCCGTACAGCGCCACCCGCGCCAGCAGGTCCGAGAACCGAACCACCTGGGCGCGGTAGCGCGATTCCGAGGCAAGCGCCCCCGTCGTGCTGACCCCCTGCCCCTCCCGCTTGACGAAGCACAGGCGGGCACCGCTCGGGTCCGTGTACGTCCCTACCAGGTCGAAGCCCGGCGCGGTGTCCACTCCGCGCACGCCCGCGCTGAACGCGGACGCGACGAGCTGGTCCAGGGATGGGGCGTCGAAGCCGACGGCGTGGAGCTGGGGGGAATCCATGCCGCTAGGGTACCGGCGGAGCACCACCTAGACTGGTCGGCATGTCTAGCGTTGCCCCGGCCATCAAGCGCGTCGTCGTCGCAGCCCCCCGCGGGTACTGCGCCGGTGTGGATCGCGCCGTCATCACCGTCGAGAAGGCGCTGGATCTGTACGGGCCGCCCGTCTACGTGCGCAAACAGATCGTGCACAACAAGCATGTGGTCGAGTCCCTGGAGGCCAGAGGCGCGGTCTTCGTCGAGGAGCTCGACGAGGTGCCCACCGGCGCCACCGTCGTCTTCTCCGCCCACGGCGTGTCTCCCGCGGTGCACACCGAAGCCGCGGACCGGGGCCTGAAGACCATCGACGCCACCTGCCCGCTGGTCACGAAGGTGCACCACGAGGCCCGGCGTTTCGCGTCCGAGGGTACCCAGATCCTCCTCATCGGCCACGCCGGCCACGAGGAGGTCGAAGGCACCATGGGTGAGGCGCCGGAGCAGACCATCCTCGTTCAGTCGCCTGAGGACGTGGCCTCCGTGGAGCTTCCCCAGCACGGATCTGTGGCGTGGCTGAGCCAGACCACCTTGTCCGTGGATGAGACCATGGAGACGGTGGGCAAGCTGCGCGAGAAGTTCCCGCTGCTCATGGACCCGCCGTCGGATGACATCTGCTACGCCACGCAGAACCGGCAGCTGGCGGTCAAGCAGATCTCGCGCGGGTGTGACCTGATGATCGTGGTGGGTTCGCAGAACTCGTCGAACTCCGTGCGGCTGGTCGAGGTGGCGCTGGAGGCCGGCGCCAAGGCCTCCTACCGCGTGGACAACGCCTCGGAGATCGATCCCGCGTGGCTGGAGGGCGTCCACTCGGTGGGCGTCACCTCGGGCGCCTCCGTGCCGGAGCTGCTCGTCGACGGGGTGCTGGAGTACCTCGAGTCCATGGGCTTCCCGCCCGCGGTTGAGGAGCGCCTGACCGAGGAGACGCTTCAGTTCGCGCTGCCGCCGGAGCTCCGCAAGGACCTGAAGCGCGCCGTCAAGCACTGACGCAGGACGCTCAGGTGAGGAAGCGGAAGAACGGGCTGTCGTAGGCCACCTCCTCCGCGGTCATCCCGCATTCGTCGATCCGTTGCACCAGGAAGCGGTAGTCGCCGGGGTTTCCCAGCTCCACGCCCACCAGGGCCGGCCCGGTGTCGCGGTTGTTGCGTTTGACGTACTCGAAGTAGGTGATGTCGTCCTCCGGGCCGAGCACCGAATCCAGGAACATGCGCAGCGCGCCCGGTTGCTGGGGGAAGTCGACGAGGAAGTAGCGCTTGCGCCCCTCGTGGATCAGGGACCGCTCGACCACCTCGGCGTAGCGGGACACGTCGTTGTTGCCCCCGGACAGCAGCACCAGCACGCGCGAGCCGCTGGGGATCTGGACCCTGGGCCCCACGCCGCCACTGGGCAGGGCCGCGGCGGCCAGCGCCCCGGCCGGCTCGGCGATGATGCCGTCGACCTGGTAGAACTCCAGCATCTCAGAGCAGACCTGGCCCTCCGGCACCCGCACCAACTCGACGCGCGCCTCCTGGATCACCTCGAACGTGAAGTCGCCGACCCGCTTGACGGCAGCGCCGTCGACGAAGGTGTCGATGTCGTGGAGTGTCACCGGGCGCCCGGCCGAGATGGCGGCGGCCACACACGGTGCACCCTCGGGCTCGACCCCGATGATCCGCACCTCGGGATGGTGCGTACGCAGCCACGCGGCCGCGCCGGCGAGGAGACCACCGCCTCCCACCGGCAGCACCACCACCCCCGGCACGAAGCCCAACTGCTCGAAGGCCTCCACCACCACCGTGGCCTGTCCAACGGCCGTGCGCTGGTCGTTGAAGGCGGGCACCAGGACCTTCCCGTCCCCGGCAAGGCGGGCGGCCTCGTCTGAGGCGTCGTCGTAGCTGGCGCCGTGGAGCACCAGCTCGACGAACCCGTGCCCGATCTCCAGGATGCGCTGGCGCTTCTGCCTCGGGGTGGTGTGCGGGACCACGACGGTGGCCTTGATGCCCAGAGCCGCTGCCGAGAACGCCACGCCCTGGCCGTGGTTGCCCGCCGAGGCGCACACCACGCCGGCACGCTTCTCGGCCTCGCTTAGCTGGGCCATGAGGTTGTAGGCGCCGCGCAGCTTGTAGGAGCGGACCGGCTGCAGGTCCTCACGCTTGACCCAGATCTCGGATCCGGTGGCCCTCGACAGGCGCGCGTTGAGCTGCACCGGGGTGCGGTGCGCGATCCGGCCAAGCCTGTCCACGGCGGCAGGGATCTGGACGGCGAGGTCTGACAGGGCGCTCATCTGTTCATTGTCGCGGTCTGGGGCCGGATGGGCCAACAGGATGGCAGCATGGATGGATGGCGGCAGCGCAGGTGCCCCCGGAGCCCATCGAGCCGGAGGTGGCGGAGCAGGGGCCCGATTGGACCCTCATCCTCACCCGCGCACTGGCCCTGGTGGCGTTGGGGCTGGTGGCCGGGGTCCTGCTGGCCAGGCCGTGGGCACCTCGAGACGACCCGGCTCCCAGCCCCACGGTCAGCGTGGCGCCCAGCCCTTCGCCCACGCTGCGGTGAGGCTCACGAATCTGCGGTGCCGGTGCGTCGACGCAGCTGGCGCACGGCGGATCCGTCCAGCAGATCCGCGTCGTCTGCGACGGTGCTGCGCTCGAGGCTGCGCAGCTCGTCGAACTCCAGCATCTCCGGCACCGCGATCTGGCGCGGGGTCTCGATCACCGGCGCGAGATCCGCGATCTCCTCCGATGTGACCCCCAGCTCGCGGAAGCGGCGAGCCGACACCATGACCCGGGTCTCCACGGCGCCGACCGCCTTGTTGTAGTGCTGGACGGCGCTGCCGAGGGACCGTCCCAGCTTGTCGAAGTGCTGGCCCAGCGTGGCAAGCCTGTCGTAGAGCTCGCGCCCCAGCTTGGAGACCTGACCGGCCGTCTCCGCGAGCGACACCTGCTGCCACCCGTTGGCGACGATCTGCAGCTGCGGGATGAGCAGCCCGGGCGAGGCCAGGACGATCTGGCGGCGCGTGGCGTAGTCATGCAGGGCCGGCTCCTGTTCCAGCGCCAGGCGGTAGAACTCGTCGGAGGGCAGATAGAGGACCACGAACTCCGGCGAGCCGAGATCCAGCTGCCAGTAGTGCTTCCCCGAGAGGTCGTCGATGTGCTTGCGGACGTGGGCGGAGAACGTCTTGAAGTGCGCCTTCTGCGCCTCCTCGTCCTCGGTGTTATAGGCCTCCAGGGCTGCGCTCAGCGGCACCTTGGAATCCACGAAGATCACCTTGCCCGCGGGGAGATTGATCCGCATGTCCGGCCGGAAGCGGCCGTCGTCCGAGGTATAGGTGGCCTGGGAGTCGAAGTCACAGCGCTCGGTGAGACCCGAGATCTCGACGATGCGCTTCAGGCTGCGCTCTCCCCAGGCCCCGCGCACCTGAGGCGTGCGCAGCGCGTTGCTCAGGCTGACGGTCTCGCGGCGGATGGCGTCCCCGGAGAGCCGCACCGCCTGCACCTGCTCACCCAGCTCCGCCGCCATCCGGACGCGGTCCTTCTCCACGGACTGCAGCCGCTCCTGCAGCTGGCGCAGACCATCGGTCAATGGGGTGATCAGCTGCTCGGTCGCCTTGAGCCGGGCATCGGCCACCACGTCGGCCTGCCTGCCCTGACGCTCCAGGGATTCCGCCGAGAGCACCTTGAAGCGGTCCAGGAGCGACTCCCGGTCTGCCGCGAGCTGCTCAGCGCGCGCCATCGCAGCGTCCCGCTGGGCCGAGAGCGCCGCCACACGGGCCTCGACAGCCGCGGTCTCCCCGCGGACTTCTGCCAGAAGGCGTTGCGCGTCCACGGCAGCGGTGCGCAGGTCCGCCTTCTCGGCCAGGTGCTGAGCCACCTCCGCCTTCACCACGGCCGACTCCTCCCGCGCACGGCTGGCCTCGGCCCACGCCCGCGACACCTCCTGCCGCGCGTCAGAGAGGGCCAGCTGTTCGTCCGCGCGGGCCTGCCTGCCCGAGTCCGAGGCGGCGTGACGGCGCCCGACGACGTACCCGAGGGCGGCGCCCGCGACGAGGGTGAGGAGGCTCAGAAGGAGAGCGATCAGGTCCATGCGTCCACTCAATCAGGGGCCACCGACAATTTCCGTCAGCCACTCCGGCCGGGGGGCCCGGAACCGGCCTCCGATTCCGCGGCTACCGTAGGGCCATGCTCGCTTCAGCCCAGGACCACGTTGATCAGCTGACCGATTTCGTCGTCGCCTCGCCCACCTCCTTCCATGCCGCGGATCAGATCGCAGCGCAGCTGAGGCTGGCCGGGTTCGTGGAGGTCGACGCCCGCCGCCCATGGTCGGACGTCGGTGGCCGGCGGTTCCTGGTACGCGACGGCGCCGTCGTGGCGTGGGTGTCCCCGGACACGCTGGGGCACGAGGCCGAGTTCCGGATCGTCGGCACACACACGGACTCACCGGGATTCAAGCTGAAGCCCGGCGCGCACCTGTCCAGCGCTGGATGGACTCAGCTTGGCGTCGAGGTCTACGGCGGCCCCCTGCTGAACTCGTGGCTGGACCGTGACCTCGGCATCGCGGGCCGCCTGACCACACTCGACGGTGCCGTGCACCTCGTGCGCACAGGTCCCGTCGCCCGCATCCCTCAGCTCGCGATCCATCTGGACCGCGGGGCAAACGAGTCGCTGACCCTGGACAAGCAGACCGGGACGCAGCCCATCGTGGCCGTGGAGCTGAAGCAGTCGCTGATCGAGCACCTCTGCGCCTTGGCGGGCATCGCGCCCGGTGACGTGGCGCTGCACGATCTCTTCGTCTTCGACACGCAACGCCCGGCCGTCATCGGCGTCGAGCGCGAGTTCCTCGCCTCGGGCCGGCTGGACAACCTGGCCTGCACGCATGCCGCTCTCACAGCGATCAGCTCGGCCGAGGCCGGCGCAGACGTCGCGGTCTTCGTCGCCTTCGACCACGAGGAGGTGGGCTCGGCCACCACCAGCGGAGCCGGCGGGCCCGTGCTGCAGGACGTGCTGGAGCGGATCGCTGCCGGCTTCGGCCTTGGCCTTGACCAGACGCGTGCCATGTTCGCCCGCTCCAGTTGTGTCTCGGCCGACACCGGGCATCTCGTGCACCCCAACTATCCGAACCACCACGACCCGGTGAACCGGCCGCTGCCCAACCGCGGTCCGCTTCTGAAGATCAACGCCAACCAGCGCTACGCCACTGATGCCGTCGGTGCCGCCATCTGGCTGCGGGCCTGCGCCGCCGCGGGTGTGCCCACCCAGCCGTTCGTGTCCAACAACGCCGTGCCGTGCGGCTCCACCATCGGCCCCATCACCGCCACCAGGCTGGGTATCACCACCGTCGACGTGGGCGTGGGCCTGCTGAGCATGCATTCGGCCCGGGAGCTGTGCGGAGTGGAGGACCCGTGGTTCCTGGCCCGCGCTGTCGCGGCGTACTGGGCCGGCGCCTAGTCAGGCTGCGCCGGAACGGGCGCCGAGGGTCAGGGAGACGGGTCTGGTTGGGGCGCCATCGAGGCAGCAGCCGTCCCGCGAGGAACGGTGGCACGACGTGCACAGCGGAACCGGCAGGTAGAAGTGCGCGATCGGGCGTCCCCGGAACTGCGTCACCTCGATCTCCAGGTCGAAGACGTCTCGGAGCACGTCCGGGCGCACCAGTTCCTGCGGGGAGCCGACGGCCATCACCCGGCCGTCCTTCATCGCGACGATCTGGTCCGCCCAGCAGGCCGCGTAGTTGATGTCGTGGACCACGATCACCACTGTCTTGCCCAGTTCGTCGGCGGCCCGCCGCAGCGTCTGCAGCATGGCGTGGGCGTGGGCCACATCGAGATTGTTGAGGGGTTCATCGAGCAGCACATACTGCGTGTCCTGGGCCAGTACCATGGCCACGAAGGCGCGTTGGCGCTGGCCGCCGCTCATCTCGTCGAGGAAACGGTCCCGCAGATCATCAAGATCCATCCAGGCGATCGCCTCGTCGATCCTGAGCCGGTCGTCAGCCGTCAGACGCCCGCCTGAGTGGGGGTAGCGCCCGAAGCCCACGAGGTCGGCGACGGTGAGGCGGCTCTGAAGATCATTGGACTGGCGCAGCACCGCGAGGCGCTTGGCGAGCTCTCGTGAGTCCGCCGTCGCCACGTCCAGGTCACCCACCGAGATCGATCCGCCGTCGGCCTCGAGGAGACGCGCGATCATCGAGAGAAGCGTGGACTTGCCAGCGCCGTTGGCCCCCACAATCGCGGTCAGACCGCCATCGCGCAGTTCCAGCGTCACGTCGTTGACCACGAGGCTGCGGCCGTAGCGCTTGGAGAGGTTCCTGACGTTGATCATGTGCGTACCTTTCGGATCACGAGCCAGATGAAGGCGATACCGCCGACGAATTCGATGACCACCGACAACACGGTGGCCTGGCCGAGGAGTTGTTCGAGGACGGTCTGGCCGCCCAGTAGCACGCCGACGCCCAGCAGCCCTGCCATTGGCATCACGATGCTGTGGCGCCCGGTGCCGCTGATCTGGTAGGCGATGGCCGCCACGATCAGGCCGAGGAAGGTAATGGGGCCGACGAGCGCGGTGGAGACGCAGACCAGGAGGGTTGCCACGAGGAGCACGCCCCGGACGGTGCGCTGGTAGGGGACGCCGAGGCTGACGGCGGCGTCCCTGCCGAGGGAGAGGACATCGAGGTCCGCGCGCCGTCGCCACAGCCACAAGCTTGCGGCGGTGACGATGGCTGCGCCCAGCCAGATCAGCTCCGGGTTGACCGCGGTGAAACTGGCGAAGAGGTTGTCCTGCAGAACGGTGAAGGCGCTGGGGTCCAGGACGCGAGCAATCAGCGATGACAGTGAACGAAGGACGGAGCCGAGCACCAGGCCCGCCAGCACCACCACGTAGATCGAGCGGCTCCTCCGTCCGAACAGGACCTCAGTGAGGAGGGTTGCCACCCCCAGCATGAGCGCCACGTTGAGTGCGAACATCGGGTAGGCGCCGATCTGCCCCACGACCGCCACGCCCATCGTCAGGACCAGGAGCGACTGCAGGAACACGTACAGGGCATCCAGCCCCATGATCGACGGCGTGAGAAGGCGGTTGTTGGTCACGGTCTGGAACGCCACCGTCGCTACCCCGGTGGCCCACCCGACCACGATCATCGATGCCACCTTGCGGCTGCGGAGCTCGAGAATGAAGCCGAGGTCGCCGCTGAGGTTGAGGGTCATGAACGCGACGGCGGCGACCGCGCACAGCGCCAGCGCGAGCAGCAGCCGGAATGACGGTGCGATCGAGGTTCGGGGGGTGGTCAAGGCGGTCATCGGGTGCGCATCCGTCCGGTGAGGAGGAGCACGAGAAACACGACGCCGCCGAGTACCCCCGAGACCGTCCCCACGGGGATCTCGTAGGGCGGGTTGAGGGTGCGGGCGAGGAGATCGCAGACCAGCACGAATCCGGCGCCCGCGAGGGCGGTCCAGCCGATGTTGCGCCGCAGGTTGTCCCCGCGCCAGAGCACGATGAGGTTGGGGATCACGAGGCCGACGAAGCCGATCCCTCCCACTACCACCAGCGTGATGGCGCTCGACGTGGCGACCAGGCCCAGCCCCAGATTGAGTGTGGCCTTGTAGGACAGGCCGAGAGCCTTCGAATGCTCCTCGCCGAGGGATGCGAGGGTGAAGCGGTCCGCGAAGAACCACAGCAGGGCGCCCAGCACCGCGAGCAGCCACAGCAGCTCGTAGCGGCCGCGGAGTACGCCGGAGAAGTCACCCTGCATCCAGATTCCGATGGTCTGCATGAGCTCCAGCCGGTAGGCGACGAAGGTGGTGCCGGCTGCGATCACCCCGGCCAGCATGATCCCCACCAACGGCACGGCAACGACGGGGACCGTCGGCGGTAGCGATCTGACCAGCCGCAGGAACAGGGCGGTGCCCGCCAAGGCGGTCAGAATCGCAAGGACCATCTTGACCACGAGCGGCGCCTCTGGGAACAGGAGGATCGCGATCAGGATGCCCACGCCCGCGGACTCGGACGTGCCGACGGTGCCTGGCTCGACGAAACGGTTGCGCACGAGCAGCTGCATGAGGAGGCCCGACAGGGCCAGGGATGCGCCCGCCAACAGCACTGCGAGAGTTCGTGGCACCCGGGAAACGGTGAAGGTGAGCCAGTCGTCGGGCGTGGCGCGCCCGGTGAGGAAATCCCAGGGGGAGAGATCGGCGGCGCCGACGAACAGCGACAGCACCGACAAGCCCAGAAGCGCGCCGAGCCCGCCGAGCCACCCCCAGGACAGGGGGTGGCCGGCGGGCAGAGTGCGCCGGGTGGCGTCGGTGGTGGCAGTCACGGCGTCACGATCAGTTGGTGGCCGTGGCGTCGCTCAGCATCTCCACAGCGTTGTCCACGCCGTGGATCATGATGTACCAGCGTCCACCGTCGAGGTAGGTGACGTCGCCGTTGCTCCAGGCCGTGGTGTTGGCCATCAACTCGTTGTCCAGCACCTGTGCGGCTGCCTGGCCCTCCTGGCCGATGGCCGCGTCGCGGTCCACGACGAACAGCACGTCGGGGTTCGCCTCGGCGATGGCCTCGAAGGAGATGGCGTCGCCGTGGGCCTCGGCGTCGACGTCGGAGATGGCGGGCTCGAAGCCCAGCTCATTGTGGAGGACTCGGTAGCGCGACTCGGTGCCTTGAGCCGACACCTTGCCGCCGCTGGTCATGAGAATGAGGGCAGTCTGGCCCCCGGGCGTCTTGCCCTGTGCGGCCGCGAGGGCCTCCTCAACCTCCGCGAGCTGTTCGGCGGCCTCGTCCTCGGCGCCCACAGCCTTGGCGATGATGTTCGTCGAATACTCGATACCTTCGTAGAACGACTTCTCCGCGTCGAAGGTGATGTCGATCGTCGGGAAGTTCTTCGACAGCTCCTCCACGAGGGCGGCGGTGCGGAAGCCGGCGATGATGAGATCGGGATCCAGTGCGGCGATGGCCTCGAGGTCAGGCTCGACGACGGAGCCGAGGTCCGCATACTTCTCGTCTGCGAACTCGCTGAGCGGCTCGGGGAGCGCTGCGCCCTTGGTGAGTCCCACGACGTTGTCGGAGGCCCCGAGCGCGCGGACGGTGTCCAGGGAACCGAGATCGAGGACGACGATGCGCTCGGCCGGCCCGTCGAGCGTGGTCTCGCCCTGAGTGTGCGTGACGGTGATGGGTTCGCCCGCCGCGGGTTCCTCGGCTGCGGACTGGCCGCCGCACGCGGCGAGGGGGAGGAAGAGGAGGGCGGAGAGGGCGCCGGCGATGCGGGTGCGATTCATATCAGTCCTTCTTGGCAGAGTTTCATGGGGAGTCGACTAAGGGAACCCTAACCTGTTTGAATTTCAGTACGCAAAGATGCCCAATTTGGTGAGAATGGCTTCGGCTAGGGCGGTGGGTCGGGTGGGGTGGCTCGTTCGGTCGGGGGCCACGGGCCCGGTAAGCTCGTCCCTCGTGGCACTCACCATCGGGATCGTCGGTCTCCCCAATGCCGGCAAGTCGACTCTCTTCAACGCGTTGACGCGCAACGACGTGCTCGCCGCGAACTACCCGTTCGCGACGATCGAGCCCAACGTCGGGGTGGTCGGCGTGCCGGACCCTCGGCTGGCGCAGCTGGCCAAGCTCTACGGCTCCGAGCGGATCATTCCCGCCACCGTCAGCTTCGTCGACATCGCCGGCATCGTGAAGGGGGCCTCGCAGGGCGAGGGCATGGGCAACGCCTTCCTGGCCAATATCCGTGAGGCCGACGCCATCTGCCAGGTCACCCGCGTCTTCGACGACGAGGACGTCACGCACGTCGACGGCAAGGTGGACCCGGCCAACGACATCGACACCATCGCCACCGAGCTCATCCTGGCCGACCTCGCCACCGTCGAGAAGGCCCTCCCCAGGGTGGAGAAGGAGGCGCGGATCAAGAAGGAGACACTGCCGAAGCTCGCCGCCTACCAGGCCGCCAAGGACGCGCTGGAATCGGGCAAGGGTGTCCGCGCCGCCGGCCTCGACATCGACGAGCTCCGCGACCTCTTCCTCCTCACTGCCAAGCCCTACCTCTACGTCTTCAACTGCGACCAGGACGAGCTGGGCGACGACGACCTCAAGGGCCGCATGAGTGAGCTGGTGGCCCCGTCGGAGGCGATCTTCCTGGACGCGAAGTTCGAGTCCGAAGTGGTCGAGATGGACGAGGACGAGGCGCGCGAGTTCCTCGCCGAGATGGGCGTCGAGGAGCCCGGCCTCGATGTCCTGGCGCGCGTCGGCTTCGACACGCTGGGCCTGCAGACCTACCTGACCGCCGGCCCCAAGGAGTCGCGGGCCTGGACCATCCCGAAGGGGGCGACGGCGCCCGAGGCCGCCGGTGTGATCCACACGGACTTCCAGAAGGGCTTCATCAAGGCCCAGGTGATCGGATTCGACGACCTCATGGCGGCCGGCTCCGAGGCCGCGGCCAAGGCGGCGGGCAAAATGCGCCTCGAGGGCAAGGACTACGTGATGGCCGACGGCGACGTCGTCGAGTTCCGGTTCAACGTCTAGCGTTATCGACGGGCTTCGTTCCACACTGGTCGTCTGATCAGCTCGTTCGGGAACAAGGACACCGAGCGCATCTGCATGTAACGGCCGACACGGCGATCCGGCTAGCGCGGTACTTCGGCACGTCCGAAGAGTTCTGGATGAACCTTCAGACCAACTACGAACTACGGCTTGAGCGTCGGGTTCTGCGGGACAAGATCGCGGCGATCACACCGCTGAAGGTCGCGTGAGCCGCTCGATCGACGTTCGTCTTATCGAAGGACGAAGCGGCAGCGCTGCAGCGTGATCGAGGCCTACTTGGTTGGCGCGGTGCCTGACCCTCTCCAGGACTGATGGGCCTGCCCCGGGTCGGTGGGACGAAAAATGTCGGTGGTGCCAACCATGCTCGGGTCATGAGAAATGCGCACGATGCTGACCACCTCCTCAAGTTCCGCTTGAAGTACCGCCCCTTGGAAGACGCTTCGATGGCGGGTGAGTGGTTGTGGGGGCGGTGGCTGGATCGCAAGAGAGGGCTCGTTGTGGCCCAGAACAACGCTGTCGAGGTTCCCTTGCTGGTTGCCGACACTGTGCGCGTTGCCCGAGACCCCGAGGGTGGCTGGCGGATGGTCGAGGCGGTGCGGCTGGCGGAGTTCATGGCCACCTGGACCACCTTCGACAAGCCAGTGACGACGGAGGAGGCACAAGAGGTCTACGACGGCTGGGTTCGTGACGGGTATGCGGTCCACACCGAGGGTGGCTCACGGGTCATGGTGACTGCGTGGCAGGAGTCGATGAGTATGGAGCAGGTCCTGGCGGTTCTGGGGCCAACGTTCGTCAACGAAGGGTGGAGGCTATGGCAGGTCTTCACGCCGGCGGATCGGCTTTCTGAGATTCAACATCGAGTGGATCTGCGATCGCCGTCTGTGAAGACCAGGTCCTGATCACCCTCCGGATTGCCGAGGGTGAGTTCCTCCTTCTGTCGGGATACAACGAGGGGGGTTCTGCCTGTCATCGGTCGATGCTGGCGGTCGCGCAGGACGGAGACTCCCTCCGCGAGTGCGGATAGGTGCGCGTTCAACGGGTCGTTCGCGTAGCACTCGTGCTACGCTCAAGCTTATGCGTGCGTCGGAGCCCATCGTCGAAAGTCTGTCCCAGCGCGAGCTGCGCAATGAGTCCGGACGGGTGCTGCGCGCAGTGGGGGAGGGCCACTCCTTCATCCTGACCAACAGCGGAGTGCCCGTTGGTCGGATCGTGCCCATAGAGGCCCCCCGGGCAGGCCTGGCGATCACCAGGCCTGCTCGGCGGGTCGGTGGCTGGTCGGCACTGGGCATCAAGCGGAAGGCCGCGACGCGGTCTCTGGGGGAGACGCTCGATGACCTGCGCGGGGATCGGCCGCGACGGTGAGCTACATCGTCTACGTGGAGACGTCTGCTCTGGGTGCGCTGCTCATCGAGCAGCCGGAGAGCACTGTGCTGGCAGACTGGCTCGATCACACGGCGAGCGCGCTGGTGTCGTGCGACCTACTGGAGACCGAGTTGCGCAGATTAGCCGTCCGGGAAGGCCTTGACCAGGGGGACGTGACTCGTGTACTCGATGGTGTGGCGCTCGCGGCCCTCGACAGGGCCCTCTATCGGAGCGCTGGGTTCCTCCCGATGGCGTACCTTCGCACCCTCGACGCGCTTCACCTTGAGGCCGCGTTGCGGATGGATGCCGACGCCATGCTGACCTATGACCACAGGCTCGGCGAAGCGGCCCGGTCCATCGGACTCACGGTGATCTCACCTGGCTTCACCAGTGCGGACCCAGCGGAGACTGCTGATCATGGCTGACATCACGCCCTGTCCACCGCGAAGTTGTGCCCTGCGGGGGTCCGTGAGGGCCGAGCCGTGAGGTTCGAGCGGACTCATCCGATGAGATAGACCAAACCCCATCCGCGCGCCTGCATCCGGGCGGTGAAAGCCTGGGCAGAGCGCAAATGCTCCTTGATGTAGCTGCGGTCCTCTTCAAGGCGGGTCGTGTAGAAATCATCCCGGGCGAGCAGTGCGTCGACATCGTCACCGTCGAGCAGTGACAGGTCTCGGGAGATCTCGCTCACCGCGTCGGGTGTGAGGACCTTGATCCATGGGATCCAGCCGCGTGATGTGTGCGTGACGTCGCCCTCGAACAGGTCATACGCGATGCGCGGGCACGCGACACCAGGGGTAGTCAACCGCTGCAGGTATCTCCAGCACTTGTCGAGATACAACATGTCGGGAGCAGATTCCTTCGGTCCCCACGCATCGGCGAGCGGGTCGTCAGACATGAAGGCCCACGGATCCTCGGTTGCCCTGTCGACGAACTCGGGTGCAAGCGGATAGGCGTAGTAGCGAATTCCCATGCCTGCAGCCTGCTACAAGCAGAGTCCCGCAGGGACTCCACAGAGCTCACTGTGGAGAAGGGCTGCCTCCGTGGATTTCGCCTGTGGACAACGGGAGAAGCTGGTCCTGCCTGTCGCGTGACCTTGACTCCTTGACTGGATAGCTGGCGTCGACGTCGTCGCGCCACGGGGTCTGCGTCGGGCACGGCAGCGTCCGGACGCTGGTTCACCCTCAGTACACTCGTGGGCGCCGCCTGGGAGGAGAATCGCGTGGCCGAGATCCTGACCAAGGCGCTGTCCCTGGTGCTGATCGTCGCCATCGGGTACGGCATCAAGTGGCTCGGCTGGGTGAAGGCGTCCGACTTCGGGATCTTCTCCAAGCTCGTCCTGCGGGTCACGTTGCCCTGCGCGCTGGCGACAAGTTTCAACAGCTACGACCTCGTTCCGGCGCTCGCGTCACTGGTCGTGATCGGCTTCGTCGTCAACCTCGGGCAGCAGGTCGTGGGCTACTGGCTCAACCGTCGCAACGGTCCCCGGGCCAAGGCCTTCGGCGTATTCCACTCCGGGACCTACAACATCGGCGCCTTCTCGATGCCCTACATCTCGGGCTTCATGGGTGCGCCGCGATGGTCCACACAGCCATGTTCGACGTCGGCAACTCGCTCGCCTCCGCCGGCGTGGGATACGGCTGGGGCATGAGCATGGTCGACCAGTCGAAGAGAACCACGGTCGTGTCGTTCCTCAGGATCGTGTTCAGCTCGCCCATCTTCGTGACCTACCTCGTCCTCGTGGCGATGAGGTCGGCCAACCTGACGCTACCGGACCCGGTCATCGTCTTCACCAGCACCGTCGGGGCCGCCAACCCCTTCCTCGCGATGCTGATGATCGGCATCGGCCTGGAGATCAGGCTGCACCGCAGCAAGCTCACACGCGCCGCCAAATACCTCGCGCTGCGCTACACCTTCGCGATCGTCCTGGCCCTGGGAATCTGGTTCACGCTGCCGCTGTCCCCCGACATCAAGCTGGTGCTGGTGATGCTGCTCTTCGCCCCGGTGGCGTCCATGGTGGCGGGATTCTCGGAAGAGGCCGGGTTGGACGTGGAGACGAGCGCCTTCATCACCAGCGTGACCATCCTGGTCGCGATCGTCGTGATGCCGGCCATCCTGCTCACGCTGGGATGACCGGCCACGCACTCTCAGAGGCGGGCTATCGGGACGCCAGCACCTCGGCGACATAATCGACGTCCTTGTCGCCGCGACCTGACAGGTTGATCAGCACGATCGCGTCCTTCGGCATCGACGGCGCCATCCGCATGGCGTGCGCCACGGCGTGCGAGCTCTCGAGGGCAGGGATGATGCCCTCGGTGCGGCACAACAGCTGGAACGCGTCGAGGCACTCCGCATCCGTGGCCGACACGTAGGTCACGCGCCCGATCTCGTTCAGGAAGGCGTGCTGGGGTCCGACGCCGGGGTAGTCCAGACCGGAGGCGATGGAGTGCACCGGGGCCGGCTCGCCCTCGGGCGTCTGGATCACCTTCGTGGCCATGCCGTGCAGGACGCCGTCGGTGCCCGTGGTCATGGTGGCGGCGTGCTCGCCCAGGACCTCGACACCGCGACCCGCCGGTTCGACGCCGTAGAGGCGCACCTCCTCGTCGTCCAGGAAGGCCGTGAACAGGCCCAGCGCGTTCGACCCGCCGCCCACGCAGGCGGCGACCGCATCGGGCAGCCGCCCCTCGGCCTCCAGCATCTGGGCCCGCGCCTCACGGCCGACGATGGCCTGGAAGTCGCGCACCATCGACGGGTACGGGTCAGGGCCCACGACGGAGCCGATGCCGAAGAACGTGTCCTCGAAGTCGCGCGCATAGGTGGAGAAGGCGGAGTCGACGGCCTCCTTCAGAGAAGCGCCGCCCTCGGTGACCTCAACCACCTTGGCGCCGAGCAGCTGCATCCGCACCACGTTCGGGTGCTGCTTCGCCACATCGATGGCACCCATGTGGATCTCGCACTCCAGGCCCAGAAGCGCGGCAGCGGTGGCGAGCGCGACCCCGTGCTGGCCTGCCCCGGTCTCGGCGATCAGCTTCTTCTTGCCCATGCGACGGGCCAGCAGGCCCTCGCCGAGGCAGTGGTTGATCTTGTGCGAACCGGTGTGGTTGAGGTCCTCGCGCTTGAGGTAGACCTTCGCGCCGCCCAGGTGCTCAGTGAGGTTCTCGGCGAAGTGCAGCAGCGACGGGCGTCCTACGTAGGCCTTGAGGAGATGGGCGTACTCCTCCATGAACGCGGGATCGTTGCGGGCCTCGGCGTAGGCGGCCTTCACCTCGGCGATCGGCTGCACCAGGTGCGGCGGGAGATAGGCACCGCCGAATCGCCCGAAGTAGCCCGCTTCGTCCGCCTGAGAATAGTTCGTCACGCCGCAGAACCTACTGCCTCGCTGCGCGGCGCGTGACCCGGTCCCGGAAACGAGCCGGCTGAATCGGCGACGTCGCTTCGGTGGACCCCCTCGATCATCGGGCGCCGACGCTGCGAGACTTGGCCCGTGCGCGTCTACAACTTCTCTGCCGGCCCTGCCATGCTCCCGCTCGCCGTCCTCGAGCGGGCCCAATCCGAACTCACCGACTGGCTCGGCTCAGGGATGTCGGTGCTCGAGGTCAGCCACCGCGGCAAGGACTTCGTCGCCTGCGCGGCCGAGGCGGAGGCCCGGATGCGCCAGGTCATGGGGGTGCCGGACCACTACCGCGTCCTCTTCCTCCAGGGTGGGGCGTACGGGCAGTTCGCCGGCATCCCGATGAACCTGACCGCACCCGGTGACCTGATCAACGTCCTCCACACGGGGCAGTGGACGAAGAAGGCGATCTCCGAGGCGAAGAAGCAGGACCTCGTCGTCGACGTCATCGCCGACGAGGCAGCGTCGAGCTACACGACCACCCCGGCGCCGGGGAGCTTCGCGGTCAACCCTGAGGCGAAGTACCTCTACTACACACCCAACGAGACCATCGGTGGCGTCGAGTACTCCTACGTGCCGGACGCCGGCGCAGTGCCGCTCGTGGCGGACCTGAGTTCCACCATCCTGTCGCGCCCGGTCGAGGTCGAAAAGTTCGGCCTGATCTTCGGTGGCGCGCAGAAGAACATGGGGCCGGCCGGGCTGTGCGTCGTCATCGTCCGCGACGACCTCGTCGGCCACGCCCGCGCCACCACCCCGTCGATCTGGGACTACGCGCAGATGGCCGCCAGCGACTCGATGCTCAACACCCCGCCCACCTTCAGCGTCTACCTGCTCGGCCTCATCCTCGAGTGGGTCCAGTCCCTCGGTGGCCTCGAGGCCATGGCCGCGCGCAACTCCGCCAAGGCTACGAAGCTCTACTCCTTCATCGACGAGTCCGAGTTCTACTCCAACCCCGTCGCCCCTGACTCCCGCTCCTGGATGAACGTCCCGTTCGTCACCGCGAAGCCCGAGCGTGACAAGGCGTTCGTTGCCGAGGCAGCCGCGGCGGGGCTGACGAATCTCGCGGGTCACCGAAGCGTGGGCGGCATGCGTGCCTCCATCTACAACGCCATGCCGCCAGAGGGCGTCGACGCGCTGATCGGCTTCATGGCCGACTTCGAGCGCCGGAACGCCTGACCGTGGCCTACCGGGTCCAGACGCTCAACGCCATCAGCGCGCACGGGCTGGCGCAACTACCTCCGGAGTCCTACGTCGTCGCGGCAGACATGCCCAACCCGGACGCGCTGCTCGTGCGGTCCGCCAACCTCTTCAGCCGGGAGATCCCGGCGTCGGTGATCGCGGTGGCGCGAGCCGGCGCCGGGACCAACAACGTGCCAGTTGCAGACCTGAGCGCCCGCGGCGTGCCGGTCTTCAACACCCCCGGTGCGAACGCGAACGCGGTCAAGGAACTCGTCCTGGCCGGTCTGCTGGCGGGGGCGCGCAACATCGTGCAGTCCGTGGAGTTCAGCCGTTCCCTCACGGGGACCCCGGAGGAGGTCGAGGACGCCGTCGAGAGGGGCAAGAAGGCGTTCGTCGGCTTCGAGCTCCCCGGGCGCGTTCTCGGCGTGATCGGACTCGGCGCGATCGGCGTCCAGGTGGCCAACGCCGCCGCGGCGCTGGGAATGCGCGTGCTGGGGTACGACCCCCAGATCACGGTGGGCCACGCCTGGAAGCTGTCAGCCACCGTTGAGCAGGCAACCTCGCTCGAGGAGGTCCTCAAGCGCTCGGACGCCGTCTCGCTCCACATCCCCCTCGTCGCCGGGACGCGTGGCCTACTCGGCGCCGACCGGCTGGCCCTCATGAAGCCCAAGGCGCTACTGCTCAACTTCTCGCGCGCGGCCATCGTCGACGAGGAGGCCGTCGTCGATGCCCTGGACCGGCACAAGCTGCGCGGCTACATCTGCGACTTCCCCTCGCCGCGGCTCAACGGTCATCCCGCGGTCGTCGCGACGCCGCATCTCGGCGCGTCGACGGGAGAGGCTGAGGACAACTGCGCTGTGATGGCCGCCGCACAGCTGCGCGCCTTCCTGGAAAACGGCGACATCAGCAACTCCGTGAATTTCCCCGACGCGGTGCTCGCCCGATACGAGAGGACACGTCGTCTGGCGATCGCCAACGCCAACGTCCCCAACATGGTTGGACGCATCTCGACGCTCCTGGCCGACGCCGGGCTCAACATCGCGGACCTGCTCAACAAGTCCCGTGGGGAGCTCGCCTACACGCTGATCGACGTCGAGGGAACGGTCCCGGACACCTTGGCGGCTGAGATCGGTGCCATCGAGGGCGTCCTCTCGGTGCGCGTGATCTGACGGGGCCGCCCGTGCGCGGTGGCTAGCCGGCCATCGCGAAGAACATGGGGCTGAAGTAGGGGATGAGCCAGACGGCCCACACGAGAATGCTGAACTTGTGGAAGCTCCTGATGGCGTCCTCGTCCTTGCGGAGCAGCACAACCAGCGCCCAGGCGGCGTGGACGAACATGAGCAGGATCGCGATGAGCCCGGAGATCCCGTGGACATCAAACGTCATGCCCCCGACGAAGTCGAACATCATGCTGGTGCCGATCGTGTCGAAGATCAGGCCGAGGATGAAGAACGCCAGATTCCACCACTTGAGCCGTCCGCGGAGACGCTCCCCCACACGCCGATCGAGTAGAAGATCAGCGCCGAGGTGATGACGATGCTGGCACTTGGGTCCACTATGACTCCTCGGGTTGGGGCGTCTCATGCTAGTGTCCTGCGCCAGAAATTCACTGCGATTGACGGCCCCCAGCGGCGCCTCGCTGCGTTCTCCTCACTCGACGAACAACCAAGTGCTACTTCGCTCGTCGGCCTTGCGATCCATCCCCTGGGACATCGCCACCCATCAACGAACTTCTGGCGCAGGACACTAGTGACGCCGCGAATCGGTGCCTACAGTGGGGGCACACACGGAGGTGAGCCAGTGTCCGACTTCATGTCGATATTCCAGCCAGGATTGGAGTACGTCCGTCAGCAGCGCGACCTTGACAAGATCCTCATCGTCGAGGCCGACAAGGGGGCCCCGGGGCCGGAACCGTTGGACCTCGAATCGGGCTCGGTCACGATCACCCTGCCACCCGAGAGCGTCCCTCAACCCTCCAGGAGCCCCGGAGGTTCGCCGTCAGCGGACTGATCCCTGCCAAAGGCGCGGGGTGGGTAACGTTGGCAGACGTCCGACCACACAAGGAGTTCCCCATGGATCCGACCCGCATCGTCTCCGACGACCAGATCTGGGAGTCGATCAAGGCCGAGTGCGCCGAGGCGGCCGCCCACGAGCCGCTGCTCGCCGGATTCCTGCACACCGTGGTTCTCAGCCAGCCGGACCTGGAGGACGCGCTCAGCCTGATTCTGGCCGCCAAACTGGACAACACGACGCTGCCGGCACTCAGCCTGCGCGACATCATCCACGACGTGATCCTCGACGACGAGTGCATTCAGCGTGCCATCCGCGCGGACCTGCAGGCCGTCGTGAGCCGGGACCCCGCGTGCCCCGGCTACGCCAACCCGCTGCTCTACTTCAAGGGCTTCCAGTCCATCCAGGCCTAC
This sequence comes from Tessaracoccus sp. MC1679, assembly GCF_014164775.1. Taxonomy (GTDB): domain Bacteria; phylum Actinomycetota; class Actinomycetes; order Propionibacteriales; family Propionibacteriaceae; genus Arachnia. Next base: position 6,129 of record NZ_JACJGB010000001.1, on the reverse strand, counting down.
CGGGTGGCGCACTTCTACTGGATGCATGACAGGAAGCCGCTCGCGCTCTATCTGCAGAGCCGCATCTCAGAGGTGTTCGCCGTCGACATCCACCCCGGTGCCCGGATCGGGAAGGGCATCATGTTCGACCACGCCACCAGCGTCGTGATCGGCGAGACGGCCGTGGTGGAGGACGACTTCTCGATGCTGCACGAGGTCACCCTCGGCGGTTCGGGCAAGGAGGGCGGCGACCGTCACCCCAAGATCGGCCGAGGGGTGATGATCGGCGCCGGCGCGAAGGTGCTGGGCAACATCCGCGTGGGGGAAGGGGCGAAGATCGGCGCAGGCTCCGTGGTGCTCCACGATGTGCCTCCGCACACCACGGTGGCGGGTGTCCCGGCCAAGATCGTCAACATCCCGGCCTCCGCTCTGCCTGCATTCGAGATGGATCAGAGCATCGACGACCTTGAGGAGTCCGGCCGCGAAGCCGTTCCGCAAGGGTGGTAGCCGAGCCGAAACTTTCGGTGGAATTGCTACCGCCGGCCCCTCCGGCGGCGATACCGTGAGCCATGCGCATCAACGACGTCATCGCCAGCAAGGGCTCCACTGTCATCACCGCCCGCTCTGACCAGAGCGTCGCGGACCTCGTGAAACTCATGACCCAGCACCGGATCGGAGCCGTCGTCATCACCGACGACGACCAGACGGTCACCGGCATCGCCGGCGAGCGGGACGTGGTGCGGGCGCTTGGGGAGCGCGGCGCCGCGGCCCTGGAGGCCACCATCGGCGAGATCCTCGACCGCGACGTGCACGTGTGCGTCCCGGATGACGACATCGCCAGCGTGGCGGCGGCCATGACCGAGTTCCGAACCCGCCACATGCCTGTGGTGCAGGAGGGGCACTTCGTGGCCATCGTCAGCATCGGCGACATCGTCAAGAGCCGGATCGACCAGCTGCAGACGGAGCAGGAGTACCTCATCAAGTACGTCCAGAGCTGATCGCGGCGACCTCAGCCCACCCAGGCCACGCGCTCGTCGGCCAGCTCGTCGACGACGCGGGCCACTCTCTCCGCGTGCACGGCTGCCACCAACCCGCCGAGGACCATGGTGTCGAACCCCTCGCGCGCCGCGTCGATGGCGGTGACCCGCACGCAGTAGTCGGTTGCGATGCCGCACACGTCGACCGCAGTGATGCCGTGCAGGCCCAGCCACCGCGCCAGTCCGATCCCGTCGTCCTCGCCCCCGATGGTGCCCTCGAAGCCGGAGTACGCGGCCGCGAAGGAGCCCTTATCGAACACCGCATCGAAGGCCAACCCCCGCAGCACCGGATGAAGCTCCTGTCCGGGGGTGCCGACCACGCAGTGGGGCGGCCAACTGTCGACGAAATCAGGGCTGTCGGAGAAGTGCGCTCCCGGGTCGATGTGGTGATCCCGCGTCGCCACCACCCGGCGGTAGCCGTGATCGCCGTTCAGCAGCTCTGCTGTCTTCTCGGCCACGGCGTTGCCGCCGTCGACCCCGAGGGCTCCGCCCTCGCAGAAGTCCACCTGGACGTCCACCACGATCAGTGCCTTGGCCACGTCGGCCCCCTCTCGGCTCGGTCCGTCCAGCCTAACGCGGTAGCCTCGGCCGCATGGAGCGATGCATCCACGTGACGGCCGTGGTGCTGCGCGATCCCACCGGCGCGGTGCTGCTGGTGCGCAAGCGCGGCACGTCGATGTGGATGAACCCGGGAGGCAAGCCTGACCCGGGGGAGTCTCCTGAGCAGTGCGGCGCCCGGGAGGTCCGGGAGGAGCTCGGCCTGGTTCTGGATCCCCTCCGGCTGGAGCCCCTGGGACTGTTCGAGGCGGCCGCCGCCAACGAACCGGACCACACCGTCGTCGCGCACGTATTCAGCTGGCCTGATCCGGTCCTCGGCCGGGTGCAGCCGGCCGCGGAGATCGACGCCGTGCGCTGGTCGGATCCCGACGTCGCGCTCGACGGGTCTGATCCCACCCTGGCGCCGCTCTACACCACGGTGATCGCGCCGCTCCTGGCTCGGGCGGGAGACCGGTCTTAAGTAGGGGATGAGTCCTCCTGCCGCGGCGGCGGCGCCCAGTTCGCGCCTGCTCGGGTGCTGGTGTCAAGGGATGGCTGTGCGGTTTCACGGTCATGCCGAGTTGCGGGCGTGTGAAACTGCCAAATCCTGACATCACACCGTCAGAAGTGAGCATGGGTCGAAGAGGTACCTGCGGCTAGTCCGGCTCAATTGTTCGAGATTGCCAGCAAATACGAGAACTACCAGGCACTCGTCGCCTCGTTCCCGTAAGTCGTCAGAGCTGTATGTAACGATGAAACAAGATCTGGGAAACGCCCGGAACCAAGACGGAAGTGAAGGGTGGCGGATCCTGTGACCATCTGGGACATAGTTGACCGGCTGAATGAGGAACAGAAGGACGTGCTCGTGCTCGTTGCGGACGAACCGCAGGCTACGGCCCTACCGGCAAGGGTGTGCGAAGTCTTGGACTGGGAGCACGACGAAGCTCTCACGGTGGGCGGTGAGTTACGCGAACTCGGACTTGCTGTCCCAGATATCTCAGGGGCTTGGGAGATCGCGCTCACACCGAAGGGGAAACGTGCCGCGAAGCACATCATGGAGAGCCGTGCCACTGGCCCAGATCGGGCCGATGCGGTACAGACCGCAATGCTGCGGTGGCTCAACTCAGTGGACACAGCGAGCCCGCAGAACTTCTATGCCAACGGGCAGCCCGAAGGGCTGGATGCCTCGGAGGAGGAGGTGGTTCACGCCGCGGACGCGCTCATAGACCGCAATCTGGCAACAATGGTTGCACCTAGACGCGCCGACGGCCGCATCGTCGCGATGCGAGTTTCGCCGACGGGTAGGGCTGTGGCCACGTCTGGCAGGCCGGTCTCCCATGCCGTGCGCGCCGCTTCGACGAGTATCGACTACAGCACGAACACTTCAATTAGCGGCGACATGGTGGGCGCTATCCAGGGTGGGCGCGGAAACGTGCAGACCGTCACCGTTGAATGGGAGCGGCGCGCTGAGTTCGTGCGGGCGGTTGAGGATGTACTCGCAGATGTGGCAGATGAGTCGGTGCGTGGCGAGTTGGTGGCGCTACGTGACGTCGCCGCCGATCCCAGGATGCCGCAGGAGGTGGTGCGGGAGAAATGGACGGCTGTGATGGCGGCCGTATCGTCGGTTGTGGATGTGGTGGTGAAGCTGGCTCCATTGGCCGCGCTCCTAGTGGGATAGGTACCGATTGTGGGCAACCCCACCAACGCACTGATCTGCCGCGACTGGAGCGGATGGCTCTTCCGCGGTGGCGCGTGCTCATTCCAGGCAGAAGTAGCCGGGGTCGGCGAGAAACCGCCGGCACAGCGCCACGGTCATCAGATCCTTCCAGGCACGGGCGTGGAGTCCGTCGTCGTCTAGTTCGACGATCCGGGCACCTGGGGTGGCGGTGAGGATCGGAGAGTGGGTGGCCATCAGCACCTGGATGCCGTCGTCGCGTAGTTCCGCCAGGAGGTTGGCCAGTTTGATCTGGGTCATGAACGAGAGCCCGGCCTCGGGCTCGTCGAGCACCAGGAACCCGCCCCTGCGGGACAGGTGTACCAGCTTGGTGTCGAGGAGCCCGGTGAAGGCCTGGCCGTGCGAACGTTCGTGGTAGCGACCGTCGGCTCCCGGGTTCTGCTCAAGGAAAGTGAGCAGTCCGTGCATGGTCTCGGCGCGCAGGAAGTATCCCCAGCGGGAACGGGACAGGCCGCGCACCAGTCGGATCCTTTCGTGCAGCGGCGACTCGGTGGGACGCGCCGAGGGCCTTAGGTGTGTGCTGCCGCCCTCGGGGCTCAGGCCGTATGCCATAGCGATTGCCTCGATGACGGTTGACTTCCCGACTCCGTTCTCTCCGACCAGGATCGTCAGTTCGGAGAGCTCTAGCCCGTCGCGCAGCAGTTGCCTGACTGCGCCCATGGTGAATGGCCAGCCGTGATCATCCTTGCTGGGATTACCGACCACCTCGCGGACGGGCAATGAACTGAAAGGGGTCACAGGCTCAGGCTAGAGCGCGACCGTGACACCACCGCGCAGGGGATCCCGAACGCACTGACATGGCGCAGGTTGCGCGAGGGTCGTGTGTTGGCTCCGCTTGCCGCAGCGCGGTATGCCTTCGTGTTGAACGCTGTCCGCAACGAGTGGGTCGCCTCGATCCGCACATCAGGAGTGGGGCGCTACGGCCTTACCCTTGCGGTATGGCCCTGCCTCGCCACACGACGGACGCCGCCCTGTCGGCTTGGCTCGCGCCCCGGCTGCTGCCGTGGGGACCGGCTGGGGTTCCGGTGGGTGCCATGGTGCCGACGGGCTTCGCGGCGTATGTGCGGGTCCTGCACCCCCTGCCGGACGGACGCCGCTGGCGGGAGATCGCGGCGTCCAATGGACGCGTCCTGCATCCCCTGGCGCAGTGGAGCCACATGTTCGACACCCTGCGCCACCCGAACCTGTGGCCGCCGGATGGCCATCTCCCGCGCCCCGACCACGACGCGCTGGTCGCGCACCTGCCGGCGTCTGGGGACGTGACCTACGCGGTGTGGGAGGGCTACGGGTTCTGGGGAGGCGGCGCGGTCGAGGCGCACCACCCCGACCTGATGACCTACGAGGTCCCGGTGCCGAGCCGGGTCCCGGGGGGTGCCGAGCCGGTGTTGGCCCTGCCGCACCGGCGCTACCACCTGTTCCGGGCGCCCCTGGCCGCGCACGAGACGTGGGTCGAGGACGAGAGCTTCGGGCAGTCGGCGAACCTCGTATGGCCGGACGACCACGTCTGGTGTCTGGCCACCGAGATCGACTTCGGGTTCACCCTGCTCGGCTGCGAGCGCGCGGTCGCGGACGCCGTGCTCGCCGATCCCGCCCTGGAGGCGTTCGAGGTTGGTGTGGACGACAACATGAGCTGGTCCGGGGACGCCATCAATCCGGCGCCCCGGCGGGCCTGACAGCCGCCTCCGACCCGCCGACCGGCCCGTTCGACCCGGCCGATCCAGCTCGCCCCGCCTGCTGAACCGCCGCACGACGCGTGAACCAGGCACCAGACGATGCCACCTGAGCTGGAGTTGGTGAAGCGCGAACATCCGCTCTTGCCGCGGTGGGTGGAGTTCCTCGGTCAATCAAGGAGCTCGTCGGCGTGCCCACCATCGTCCAGACGCGAGCAGGACCGCCGCGGTCGCCAACAGCCACCACAGTTCGTCCATCCCTGGTGGATCGGCCCACGGGCCGAAGTAGAACATCGTGACCATGATGGCCGCCGTGACGATCGCCGCCAGGGCGACGCCGACGATCAGCTCGACGATGAATCGCATCACCCTGGGACTCCTTCACCTGCCGGCCGCGCGCACCACGCTTCCGTCGCGACTGCCCTTTCGCGATCACTGACGACGACGTAGCCCCAGTTGAAAACCGGCAACTCCGCTCACGACGAGCGAGCCGGCGAAGACCAGGGCTAAGCCCAATACCGTTCAGTTAAGCTCCTGTCGGTGTAGTGTGGTGGTATGCCGCGTGCGGGATGGAAGAAGCCGGAGACCGAGCGTCGTTTGTCCGATCTTGTGTCGGTGGGGGTGTTGACGCGGGTGTTCCCGCCGGGTCTGGTTGATGAGGTGATCGCTGAGGTCGGCCGGACCGAGCAGCGGCATCGGTCGTTGCCGGCGCGGGTGATGGCCTACTTCTCGATTGGGATGGCGTTGTACTCCGAGGGCTCCTATGAGGATGTGCTCGGTCAGTTGACCGACGGGTTGTCGTGGGCTTCGGGGTGGAGGGAGTCTTACGCTCTCCCGAGTAAGTCAGCGATCTTCCAGGCCCGTGCCCGGCTGGGCGCTGAGCCGTTGAAGGCGCTGTTTGAGCGGGTCGCGAGGCCGATCGGAACGGAAGCGACGCCGGGGGTGTGGCTGGCTGGGCGGCGGCTGGTCGCGATCGACGGGATGTGTCTTGATGTCGCTGACACGACAGCCAACGCCGAGCACTTCGGGCGTCCGGGGGTCAATAAGGGCGAGCGGGCTGCCTTTCCCATGGCTCGGGTGGTGGCGCTGGCCGAGTGCGGGACGCATGCGGTCTTCGCAGCCGAGATCGGCCCCTACTCGCAGTCGGAGGCCACCTTGGCCGAGCCGCTGC
>NZ_JACJGB010000017.1 GCF_014164775.1 Tessaracoccus sp. MC1679 | reverse complement strand
CGCCCCATCGGGCGTTCACGCTGGTCGGAGAGCGTGTACTCAGCCAAGGCGTGGGCGAGGTTGTCGGTCAGCGGCGCGTAGGCCACCAGCAGGCCCGCGGACTTGCCGCGGAACGTGCGGTTCACCCGGGCGAGGGTCTGCATGAGCAGTGCGCCCTTGAGCGGACGGTCGAGGTAGAGGGTGTGCAGCGGCGGCGAGTCGTAGCCGGTGAGCATCATGTCCTTGACGATGACCAGCTCCAGCGGGTCCTCGGCGGTGGCGAGCCGCTTCTTGATCACCTTGTTCTCGGACTCGCGCCGCACGTGGTCGCTGATCGGGGGCTGGTCCGAAGCGGTGCCCGAGTAGACCACCTTGATGCGGCCGCCGTCGATGGCATCCGAGTGCCAGTCCGGCCGCAGCTCGACGATGGCCGAGTACAGGTTCGCGGCGATCTCGCGAGTCGCACACACGATCAGGCCCTTGCCCGGCCCCTCGATCTCGGTGATGACCCGGGCCCGCCGCTTCTCCCAGTGCTCGACGATGTCCGCGGCCAGAGTGCGCAGCCGCTCGGGCGCGCCGTAGATGGAGTTGATGACTGCCACCGACCGCTCCACCTGGTCCCGCTCGGTCTCGTCGAGGTCGCGGGTCAGCTCGTCGGCCGCGGCGTCGAGCTGTTCTGAGGTGACGCCGTCGTCGAACCCGACGGTGACCAGGCGAGGCTCGTAGTAGACGGGCACGGTGGCGCCGTCGGCCACCGCGCGGGTGAGGTCGTAGATGTCGATGTAGTCGCCGAACACCTCGCGCGTGTTGCGGTCGGTGAAGCTGATCGGGGTGCCGGTGAACGCGATGAGCGTGGCGTTGGGGAGGGCGTCGGCGAGGTGGCGGGCGTACCCGTCGAGGTCGTCGTAGTGCCGCAGCTGGGACGCCTGAAGCCCGGGCTCGAGCACGTCTCGATGCCCCAGGCGATGGGCAACATCCCGTTCATGACCCGCTTCGCGACGTCGATGATGAAGAAGCAGATGGAAGAGCTCGAGGTGCCCGACGTGCCCGACTTCATCGACCTGCTGCACGCCGCCGGTGCCCACATGTACGCTTGCAAGCTGACCTTCGACATGATGAAGATGATCGAGGCCGACCTGCACCCCGGCGTCGAGGGCGTCATCAGCGCCACCGACTTCATCGAGATCTCCGAGGGCGCGCAGGTCATCTTCGTCTGACCCTGCCGCTCGCATCGCGCTGGCCGTCCCCATGGGCGGCCGGCGTGAGTTACAGCGGCGCCTGGCGCGCGGAGCCATAACGGTATTCGTTAAACGAATCGTTACAATGTAACACCCCGCCGGGCCCTCCCTTGAGCCCGTCAGGCGTCCCTCAGAGCGAGCGGGATCACCTTGGCGCCGGGCAGTCGTGCCAGGTCGGCGCCGTCGAGCAGGATCTTGCTTCCCCGGACCCCTCCGCCGATCACGACCGGCCCCGCGCTGACGACGGCCTCGTCGATGAGGATCGGCCAGCCGTCCGGCAGCCCCACCGGGGTGATCCCTCCCTGCGTCATCCCGGTCAGCTGCTCCACCGTCGGCTGGTCGGCGAACGACATCTTCCGCATGCCCAGCTCCTTGCGGACGGTCTTGTTGACGTCGGCGCGGTCGACGGCCAGCACCATCACGGCAGCGTGGACGGTCTCCTCGCCGCGTCGCCCGAAGACGATGACGCAGTTGGCCGACGCCTCGAGCGCAACGTCGTACCGCTCGCAGAAGGCGGCGGTGTCGGCGAGCGCCTCGTCGATCTCGGCGACCCGCGCGTCGGGCACGCGATGCGACGCCTGCGCGACGGGGTGGGCGACCAACTCGGGATGGTCGGCGAGCGGCTTCCAGTCCAGGTTTCCTTCGGCAGATGGCATGCCGTCGAGACTACTGCGCGCTTCCGGTGGAGCCGCGCGGCGGGAGCGAATCGATCGTCTCCACGACCACGAGGTCGACCAGGTAGAGCATCAGAGCCACCCCGATGATGGCCATGACCGCGAGCCACAGCACCCAGCCGCCGGGGTTGAGGATGATCAGCACGGCGGGGATCAAGAGCCAGACTGAGGCGAGCAGGCTCCGGGGCAACTTGCCGAGCGCGAGCAGTGCGGCCAACTTCGCGGTGCGGGCGAACCCCTCCCCCCGAGAGGCCAGTGGGAAGAACCAGACAGCCCAGAGAGTCACCAGGATGGCCCCGGCCAGCACTCCGGCCTGGGCCACCAGCGCAGCGCCACCGTCCATGCGGCCGAGCGCCCAGTACTCCCAGCCCAGGACAGAGCCGACGGCGAGCAGCAGCAGCCACCCGAAGGTCGCCGTCCTCCACGTGCGGGTGAAGTAGGAGAAGTAGGTGCGGGCAGGTTTCGCCCCCTCCTCACGGACCATCTCCAGCAGAGTGCCGTGGGCCGCGGACAGCGCAGCCCCCGCGGTCACCACCGGCAACGAGCAGACGATGGTGAGCGCGTTGACGACGACGACGTCGGCCGCGAGGCCGAGCGCCTGCCAGGTCCGCGAGTTGGGGTCGACCACTCAGCCCTTGACCGACCCGGCGACGACGCCCTCGATGATGTGCTTCTGCGCGAACAGATAGAACACGATGATCGGGACCACGGCCAGCACGAGCATCGCCATGAGCGCACCCATGTCGCGGTTACCGTTCGAGCCGACGAACTGCTGCACCACGACCGGGATGGTCTTGAAGCGTGTCGACAGGCCGATGACCAGGTAGGGCAGCAGGTAGTCGTTCCAGATCCACATGGCGTTGAGGATTGCCACCGTGATCGTCACGGGCTTGAGGATGGGCCAGACCACCTGGAAGTAGGTGGTCAGCGGTGAGCATCCGTCGATATAGGCGGCTTCCTCGATCTCCAGGGGGATCGACTTGACGAACCCGGAGAAGATGAACACCGACAGCCCCGCACCGAAGCCGAGGTAGAGCACCATCATGCCGACCGGGTTGGCCAGGCCGAGGGCATCGGCGAGCTTCACCGTCGGGAACATCACCATCTGGAACGGGATGACCATGGAGAAGACGAGCAGGTAGTAGATCAGGGACGTCCACCACGTCTTCACGCGCGTGATGAAGTACGCCAGCATCGCCGTCAGGAACACGATGATGAGCACCGATCCGATGGTGATGACGAACGACCAGAGGATGGCCTCGAAGAAGTTCTGCGCCTGGATCCCGGTGATGTAGTTGCTGAACCCGGCCCACATGTCCCCCAGCGGCACCGCGAAGGGGTCCGACGAGATGGAGAACTTCTGCTTGAAGGAGTTGAGGACGATGAAGACGATCGGCCCCAGAAACAGGCCCACGAGGGCCACCAGCAGCGCGTAGATGAGGATCTTGCCCACCGGGTCGCGGCGCTTGCCGCCGGCCTCGGCCGCCGGGGGCGTCGTCGGTCCAGCGACCGGTACGGGGGTAACTGTCTGCGGTTGCGTGCTCACGCCTCAACCTCCCTGCTCCGGGTGGCGCGCAGCTGCAGCATCGCGATCGCCACGACGACGATGACAAATAGGACGGCCTTGGCCTGGCCGACGCCCTGCCGACCGATCTGCGAGAACATCGTCTTGAAGATGTCCAGCGCGACCATCTTGGTCTGGTCCATGGGGGCGCCGTCGGTGAGCGCGAGGTTCTGATCGAACATCTTGAACGCGCTGGACAGCGTGAGGAACAGACAGATGGTGATCGTCGGCATGATCATGGGGATCGTCACGTTGCGCAGCGTTTGCCAGCGGCCGGCGCCGTCGAGGGCCGCTGCCTCGTTGAGCTCCGGCGGCACGTTCTGCAGTCCCGCAATGTAGATGACCATCATGTAGCCCACCTGCTGCCAGTTGACCAGCAGGATGAGGCCGATGTAGCCGTACTTCCAGTCGGCCACCAGGGTGGTCCCGTAGTTGGCGAGGACCGCGTTGATGATGACCTGCCAGGTGTAGCCCAGCACGATGCCACCGATGAGGTTCGGCATGAAGAAGATCGTCCGGAAGACGTTGGTGCCCTTCAGCTTCTGTGTCAGCAGCTTGGCGATGCCGAAGGCGAAGAGGTTGACGGTGATGACCGACGCGACGACGACGAGGATCGTGAACCAGAACGAGCCGAGGAACCCGTCAGCGGGATCGAGCGCCCGACGGTAGTTGTCCAGGCCGACCCATTCGGCGTTGGTGATCGTGGTGAATTTCGTGAACGACAGGTACAGGCCAATGACGAACGGTGCCAGGAACGCGATGATGAAAGCGACCGACGTTGGCAGCACGAATAGCGGGAAGTACTTCTTCAGGGATCTCTGCATAGTGATTACTCCGTTCAACCCCGCCCGGCCGCGATGCCGAATGGGGTACTGGGGCGGGCCACTGTGCGTGGCCCGCCCCAGATGTTAGCCGACGGTCAGTTGCCGCCGACGGCAGCCTTCTCGGTGGCCCAGTTGGCGACGACCGCTTCCTCGACCTCAGCCCACTCCAGGTTGCCGGAGGCGTACTGGGCGAGGAGCTGGGCGAAGTCGTCCTTGAACTTGGCCGAGGGCATCGTGGTGAACACCCAGGGCACGGCGGTCAGGGAATCGTCGCTGATGTAGCGGTTGATCTCCTTGGCCAGCGGGTCGGCCGGCGTGCGATCGCCGAAGGACTTGAACGGAGCGATGAAGCCGAGATCCTCGGTCACGTAGTTCATGCCGTCTTCGTCGGTGAACAGCCAGTTGACGAAGTCGATGGTGGCCTGCTGGTCGGCCTCGGTGGCCTGGCTGTTGACGGCCATGAAGGCCTCAGTGCCGACGTTGATGCCCAGGTCTTCTTCACCCTCGACGCCCGAGTAGATGGGGAGGAACTTGATGTCTTCCTCAGCCACTGCGTTGCCCTCGATGTCCTTGATCTGGCTCCAGGCCCAGTTGCCGTTCTGCACCATGGCAGCCTTGCCCGTGGCGAACTCGGCCATGGAGTCGGTCACGGTCTTGGACGGTGCGAGCGTCTTCTCGACGGTTGAGTTGGTCAGGTAGAGGTCAAAGATGTTCTTGAACTCGTTGCTGTGGGTGAACTCGATCTCCTCGGCGTCGGTGATCTCCTTCTCCTGGTACTCGTGGTACAGCGGGGTGTTGAACAGGTGCGTCTGCCAACGCCAGGCCTCACCGGTAGCCAGCGACGTCGACGCGAACACGCCGTCGATGCCGAGGTCGGCCTTGCGGGCCTGCATGTCGTCGGTGACTTCCTTGAGCTTGTCGAAGTTGTTGATCTCGTCCATCGAGGCGGCCTTGGCGCCGTCCATCTCGAAGTAATCGCGCATGATCGCGTCGTTGTAGATGATGCCGAAGCCCTCGACGGCCAGCGGCACGCCGTACACGGTGCCGTCCTCGCCGGTGAGCGCGAGGCCGGGATCGCTCAGGTCCTTCGCGAAGTCGGTCTCGCCGAGATCAGCGGCGTACTCCTGCCAGCTGACGAGGCCGACGGGGCCGTTGATCTGGAACAGGGTCGGGGCGTCCGACTTCGTCATCTCGGCCTGCAGGGTCTGCTCGTACGTGCCGGAGGCGGCGGTGACCACCTTGACCTCGACGCCGGTCTCTTCGGTGTACTTCTCGGCGATCTCGCCGTAGGTCGCCTCCGACTCGGGCTTCCAGTTGAGGAAGTAGACCGAGCCCTCAGCATCGCCGCTGGCGCCTTCGTCATCGCCGCAAGCGGCCAGCGCGCCGACGGACAGTGCCGCGACCGCAAGGAGCGCGATGGAGCGCTTCAGGTTCTTCATGGGGTTCGTACCCTTCTAGGTGACGTTGCGGCCCGCCCTCTTGAGGACGGCGGGGAGACGTCGTCAGCGTCACCGCTGACCACGTCGACGGCTCGACACTAACGGTCCTCGCGGCGAATTGGCACGTTAGAAAGGTCACAATTCGGCAACGATTTGAACGAGCAAACTTGCACGCCTTGACGGATACCACTGGGGGTATTGGGCCGCGTGTGGCAGACTGGTCGAATGCGTCGCCATCTGAACCTCTCCCTGCAGGCCCTGCGGTCCTGGTCCGCCAGGCGATGGGCGGGCGCCGCCGTGGCCACCCTCGTCGTAGGGCTGGCCCTGGGCGTGGTCACGGTGTTGATCCCGAACCCAATCTTCGGCCGCGAGATCCCGCCCACCGCGTGGAGCTACCCGGCCTGGATCGTCACCTCGGGCCTGTCCGGCATGCTCATCGCCACGTACTTCCGCAGCGGACCGAAGGCGACCGCGGACGCAGAGGACGAGAAACTCTCCGTCTGGGGCACCGTGGGCGCCTTCGGGGCGTGGTTCGCGATCGGATGCCCGGTCTGCAACAAGATCGCCCTGCTGGCCCTCGGCTACACGGGTGCACTGACCTACTTCGGGCCGCTCCAGCCCTGGCTCGCGGCCCTGTCCCTGATCCTGCTGGCCGTCGGGCTGGTATTCCGCCTCTCGGGCAGCATCGCCTGCCCAGTCCCTCAGCGACGCCGCGTCTCCGTGGCGCAGCCGAGCTGACGAGGCCAGCAGACCTCAGGCAGCGGACAGCGCCTCCATCTGCTGCACCACCAACTTGACGGCCGCCTCCGAGCGGTCCGGTGGGTACTTGTACTTGCGCAGCAGCCGCTTGATCTTGGCCCGGATCGACGCGCGCACGTCGTCGCGCACCGTCCAGTCCGTCTTCGCGTCGCGTCGGAGCATTTCGACCAACTCGCGCGCGATCTGCCCGAGCACGGGCTGCCCGAGAACCTCCATGGCGGAGTCGTTGGCGGCGACGGCGTCGTAGACGGCCAACTCGTCGGTGCCGAGCGGAGGGTCGAACTGCTCCCCCCGTCGCGCCTCCGACGCGATCTCCTCCGCTGTCCGCCACAGCTCCAGAAGCACCTCAGCGGAGGTCAACTGCCCGTTGGTGTAACGGTTGATCACGTCGGCCACCCGATCGCCGAACGTCTGCTGCCGCACCAGGTTGCGGCCCGACACGCGCGCGGCTTCCAGCAGCAGCGCGGCACGCAACGCCTCGATCGCCAGCTGCGGGTTCTGCGACGCCTGCGCCTCTTCCAGCACCGACGGCGCCAGCTGGTCGAAGTCGGGCGGGGTGATCTGAGCCATCTCGTAGATGTCGATGACGTCGCGCGAGTCGGTGGAGTCCTCGACGACGGCGAGCAGCGCCCGCGCCACCTCCTCCGGCACCGGCCGCCCGTCCGCCTCCCTCTCTG
>NZ_JACJGB010000016.1 GCF_014164775.1 Tessaracoccus sp. MC1679 | reverse complement strand
TGAACAACTCCCTAGGCTTCGTGTTCGGCGCCATCGGCTGGGGCGACCTCAACGCCACCGACGTGACCACCCTCGACGCCGCGGTCTCCCTGGCGGCCGTCGCCGTCTGCACCACGCTCATCCTGTGGGTCGACTCGCTCAGGTGACGCGGGCCGATTTACGGCGGTGAGTGATCTCGCGCTGAAGCGCCCGTGCCACCTGGCTACTGCTGCATGAAGAGAACCCACGAGGTGCGGTGGATGAGTGCCTTTCCAGTTGCTGCCAGGAGTGGTGCGCTCGACGCATGCCACACTGCTGTGTATGGCGAACACGCGAGCCGTAGCGCAGTTGGTCCTAGGCGGCATCGGTGCCGCTCTCACGGCTTCAGGCATCATCACCTTCGCAATGACGGCGCCGGGCCCGAGCTCCTTCGGGTGGTTCGCCTACGCCCCTCTAGCGGACCAACCGTGGTCCACCACCCTGGTGCTGCAGCCCGGACAAGTCTGGGGCTTAGCCCTGGTCTTCGCCGGCTCGCTCGTCGTGAGCGGAGTTGCCGGTTTTCAACTGGGGCTACGTCGTCGTCAGTGATCGCGAAAGGGCAGACGCGACGGAAGCGTGGTGCGCGCGGCCGTGCAGGTGAAGGAGTCCCAGGGTGATGCGATTCATCGTCGAGCTGATCGTCGGCGTCGCCCTGGCGGCGATCGTCACGGCGGCCATCATGGTCACGATGTTCTACTTCGGCCCGTGGGCCGATCCACCAGGGATGGACGAACTGTGGTGGCTGTTGGCGACCGCGGCGGTCCTGCTCGCGTCTGGACGATGGTGGGCACGCCGACGAGCTCCTTGATTGACCGAGGAACTCCACCCACCGCGGCATGTCCGTACGTCTGGTCTGGCGACTGCGGCAGGTGGCGGCGTCCAAGTTGGTTGACGAAACGACAACCAAGACAGATACTTGATACATCGTCAACCAACTCACAGAGAGGCGGCCATGGACGCCCACGAGCAGCCAACGCCTGAAGAGGCCCGGGCCAGCCTCGAGCAGATCACCGCGTCACGCACCGCCGCCGCGACGGCCACCCGGCGGCCCGCGTGGATCGACGCGGGCATCAGCACCGCAGCGGGCGCCACCATCGCCCTCGGCACAGCCGGATACTGGGTGGCCGCGATCGTCGTCCTGGTCGTTGGCTCGCTCGTGTTCGCGGTTGCCCTGCACCGGCAAGCCCGCGGACGAGGGCAGGTGCTCGACCAACGCGCCATCGGTGCTCGCACGCTCAGGTTCGCCCTGCTGTACGCCGTGCTGTTCGTCCTGGGCCAAATCGATGCACCACCCAACTGGCAACCCTGGTACTCCCTCGGGGCGGGACTGATCGCGGCCATGGGCGGATACGCCTGGCTGCGCTCGGAAGAGCGCTACCGCATCCGGCGCCTCATCGCCGGGGACTACGACCGCTACGACCTCATATGAGCTGGGAACCCCCCGTCCCCAGATTCGACGACCTGATCCACGCCCCAACCCGGCTCCGGATCACCGCCGCCCTCGCGACCGCCACCGACCTCGAGTTCAGCGCCCTCGAAGACGCCCTCGAGATCTCGACGTCACTACTCTCCAAGCAACTCAAACTGCTCGCCCAAGCCAACTACCTCACCCTCGAAAAACGCCCCCAACCCTTCGGCAGACCACGAACCTGGATCCGACTCACCCCCGCAGGACGCACCGCCTACCTCGGCCACGTCCAAGCGCTCCGGCAACTCACCGAAACCGAGGAACCGTCTCACGAATAAGCCACCGGCTCGCGGCATGAGAGCGATTGAGAGTCTCGTGCGCCTGATCACGCAGGCGGGGCAGGTCGGCTATTGGCGGCGGATCTTGCGTGCCAATCGGTCGAGGAAGCCAGGGGCACCGGAACCGCTCCCCGTGCTTCCCCAAGGCTCGGGCGATCTGTCCTGCAACCAGCGCAGAACATCCCTGGGATCGGCGTGCCCGCCGGCACTCACCTCCGCGACGACGAGGTCATGCTCGCTGACGCCGTCCGGAACCCTGCACCAGGCGATTCCTTCCTCGGCGGTTTCATAGATCAGCCACGTCGGCGCCTCACCGATGGTGATGCAAGCACAGATCCACAAAGCGTGCGCGGCGGTGACCTGCTCGATCGGTCGCCCAGCATGGGGGGTGGTGCGGCGACCCGTCTCGAGAATCCGCTCGACGAGCGCCACGGCCAAGTCCTCATGAACTGGGGACGACCACGTCGAACCATCCATGCATCCACACTACCGACGCACCAGGGGCCTCATCACTGGCGGCGCGCTACCGGACCTCTGAGCCGCCGTGGCCCAATGCAGCGCACCTCGCGGCAGATCAGTGTGTCTGCCCGAGGAGCTGCAGTGGCATGTCATCCATTGTCGGCTGGCATCGCAGCTGTACGGCGGCGGCGCCGAGGAGTCTGTGATCGGGGCGGGCTTCTACCATCAGGCCTATGACCGCTTTGGAGCCCAACAAGGCGCGAGCATTCTGGTTCGCCCTTGTCGACAACGCCGCGCGCCTCGTTGTGGATGCTGACACCCTGGGCCCTGTGTCACCTCGCGCGCAGTCGCTGGTGGTCCTTGCCTTGGAGGAGCTTGGTAAGGCGCAGTGGGTGGCCCAGATCTTCGGGGTGTCCTGGTCTTCGGGCGATGAGGCCCCGCTCGATGTGCCGTACCTCGACGAGTTCGGTGCCAGCCACC
Organism: Tessaracoccus sp. MC1679; assembly: GCF_014164775.1. GTDB lineage: Bacteria > Actinomycetota > Actinomycetes > Propionibacteriales > Propionibacteriaceae > Arachnia. The sequence continues at coordinate 6,317 of NZ_JACJGB010000016.1, read as the reverse complement.
GCCAGAAGTTGATGCAATCCACCCACTACATCGAAGGGGCCGACGAGTTCGTCTCAGAACTGCGCCTCTTCCGGAGCCGTGCGGAGGTAGAACTCCGACCCGGTACCGGCGCTAGCGACCCGCGCCAGTACGTCGAATACCTCGAGAACCTGGCTGACACTGACAATAGGGCGAAGCAGCGCGGGTTCTACGTCGATTTGGACGAGGATGGCGCTCCGCTCGTGCCGCACGAGATCGAGCGGCCCGACCTTGCCGATGAGATCTGGGGCGCCGCGGACGCTGTGAAATCAATGCTCGTGGACCGGATGATTGTAGGCGACCGTGACCCTCGGCTTGAATCCATCGAAGCGCTGGTTGCGCCGATACTTGAGCGAGACGATTCATCGTGAGGACGGACCAAGTCGGGGCCCTGACCCGCGAAGATGCAGGCGAACCCCTTGGATCTCACACCGCACCACAGCGGTAATAGAGGACGTGCGGTCGTGCTCGGGAACCGACCGCCGACAGGCGACCCTCGCACACCGCGGCATCAGAGCGCATTGGATGAGTGCGTAGGAAGCTGATGTCGGCCTTCCGACCATCGCTATGCAGGGGTGGAGGCCGGCCCGCTGCACTGAGTCCCGATTCGATTCGAGACCTCGTGCACATCACGGTCAGGTCGAACCCAACCATGACCGCAAGGTCATGATCAGGGTCATCGCAGCCACGGCCTGGTCGCAGTGTGTGCATGGGCATGGTGCGGCCAGCCTCGTGAGGATGATCCTTGGCTCCGATACAGTCTCGATCATGAAGTAGGTCGGAAGGACGTGTGACCGATGCCCCAGCTGGGCTTCCCCACGCTCGGAGTCCAGGCCAAGGAGTTTCTGGTGCAAACCATCCTCGAACCGCATGGATCGCAGCCACGTGCTGCGGGCGTCGAGTTCGTGAGTGCCATGCGCGTCCCCCGCCGCAGCCGCGACGCGGTGCACCACCATCACGAGCGGACCATGTGATGGCAACGATCAAGGGGCAGGTGCGCGCAGCCAGCGACGCCATCGAGACGAACATCTCAATGATCACCGCAGACCGCGGGTTCCTCTCGAAGAACGTCTTGCAGTACCTGCGCGATCTCATCGAAGCGATGGTCGTGTGGGCACATACGGGCAATCCGGAACTCCGCTTCACCTACCAAACGCAATTCGATCCCGCCCGTGACTTCGCGAAGGCGCAGGCCAAATACCGACCGCTGACGCGCTTCCACGCCATGCTGCAAGTCAGCGTGTCGCACTTCACGCTCGACAGCGACCCTTCCGAACGCCTGATGCTGAAGTACTACGAGTACCTGCTGCGCACCCGCCAGATCGCCAAAGATCACCTCGGCATCCAGATCCTAAGAAACCTCGAGCAGTTCCCGCTCGACCTCGATCCGCTGCTGCACGAGTACCACGAGAAGATCGCGGCGAAGATCGAGGCGCCGGGCCTGATTTCGCCGGGCGGGCCGCGCCGCGATCGGTATTACGTCCTGAGCTCCCGACCCTTCTACGCGAACGGGCGAATCTACTACGAGGTCACCTTCGCTCCGGCGCACAACCGGACGAGCAAGTTTGACCGCATCATCGGCTTCACCAAAATCGAGGTGTCGGACTCCTACGCCGCCAACATGGAGCTGGAGAGCAGTTCGATCGACGTCTTCGGGCAGGCGATGCCGATCATCCTGATTCGCTCGTGGGAGGTTTCGATCCGCCCCTGCGAGTTCAACAACTACGCCCGCTTCTTCGGCCAGCAGACGAAGGTGAGCACCGGGCAGCTTGAGTACCGCAACCTCATGCAGTACCTCACGACGACGGAGTTCAGCCTGCTCGATCTGATCGACATGCCTGACGCGGACTTCGAGCGCATCCGCACCTGGGCGACCGACGGCATCAAGCGGGCCGACGAGATCTTCACCGTGCTCCAGAGTTCGCGCGACATCATCCGGCGGAACCGCCCCGGTACGCGGATTCTGCGGTACCTGCTTCTCGGCATGAACAACAACGTGGTGCGCGTGCAGTACCAGCCCGACCGCTGTGGGTGGCTGTCGAACCTTTACCTCACGCCGATGTCGAGACCGTTCGACACCATGCCCTTCTGCACTTACCCGCGGCGCCACACGCCGCGCTTCTACGATTTAGCCACGGCGATCGGCAGCATGGGGCGCGAGCATGAGTTCCTGGCGAGGCGCGTCATGAACAACGTCGAGCAGCACGGCGCCATCTACACACCGGACGCGGACCTTGAAGACCTCGGCGACCTGGACAAGCTGGTCGCGACCTACAACGGGCTGCTGCCGCCAACCGAGAAGCACAAGCCGCGGATCATGGCCCACGACAAGGGGCACGTGTTCATCACCGGGTACGAGAACGACTCGGTCACGATTATCAACGAGCTGCAGGCCATCGCAGCGAGCGGCGTCGCCGACCATGAGGTCGACGCGGCGGCCTGGCTCGACGCCAACCCCTTAGAGATCGATGATGACCTGAAGGCCGATGCCCTCACCCGGCTGTTCGCCGAGTCCAAGGTCGCCCTGATCTACGGCGCGGCCGGGACCGGAAAGACCCGGATGGTCGAGCACATCGCGTCGTACTTCGATGGAGCTCGCCAGCTCTTCCTCGCCAAGACCAACACCGCCGTCGACAACCTTCGGAGCCGCGTTGAGACGAGCGATGCCTACTTCAGCACCATCGACCGCCACCTCGGCTCGGGGCCTACGGGCTCACTGCACTACGACCTGCTCGTCATCGATGAGTGCAGTACGGTCGGCAACTCGGATCTGCTCAAGGTGCTCGACCGGACGTCGTTCGACCTTCTGGTGCTCGTGGGTGACGTCTACCAGATCGAGTCCATCGAGTTCGGCAACTGGTTCAGGACGATCCGCTCCTACATCACGCCCCACTCCGTATTTGAGCTTACGGAACCGTTCCGCACGAAGGACGATGCACTGCTGACGCTCTGGAACCGAGTGCGGACACTCGACGACAAGATCGAGGAGTCGATCTCCGGCAACGAATTCGCAGGGACGCTTGATGGGTCGCTCTTCGCCCGCGTCGACCCGGACGAAATCGTGCTCTGCCTCAACTACGACGGTCTCTACGGCATCAACAACATCAACCGCTTCATGCAGACGAGCAACCCAAACCGCGCCGTCCAGTGGGGCGATTCGACTTTCAAGGTCGGCGACCCTGTTCTCTTTAACGAGACAGACCGGTTCCGGCCAGTGATCTTCAACAACATGAAGGGCACGATCACCAAGGTCGACTACTCGCCCGGCCGGATCACCTTCGACGTCGACATCAAGCGGACCGTGACAACGGCGGATCTCTGGGGCACGGACCTGCGCTGGGTGTCGGACACCGTCGTGCAGTTCGACGTGTTCGAGCGCTCGAACACCGACGACGATGACGACTCCACGACCACGGTGCTGCCCTTTCAGATCGCGTACGCCGTCTCGATCCACCGCGCACAGGGCCTCGAGTTCGCGAGCGTCAAGGTCGTCATCACGGACGCCAACGAGAAGCGGATCTCGCACAGCATCTTCTACACCGCCATCACCCGGGCTCGCCAGCATCTCAAGATCTACTGGACGCCGGAGACGCAGAAGCGGATCCTCAGCCGAATGGTCGTCCGCGAGAACGTCAAGGATGAGGCGCTGCTGCGCGCGCGGCGTGGCGTCGCCCCGGTAACGCAGCGGCCGCGTATGCAACACGTGCGCCAGGCTCCGTGAAAGCGCGCCGACGCTCCGAGACGGAGGGGATGGGCTCTCGGCATGGAGCAGACGGTAGATCGGAACGGCACGCTCATCGGCATGAGCGTGAACCGCACGGCCATCCTTGACATCCCTCCAGAACCCAACCTGGACGAACCGGGCGCCGCCACCGAAGCAGCAGGAAGACCCGGCCCGATCAAGGAAGGACCGGGCCCGGACGATCCACCACCCGCATCACGGCCACCATCCGCCGCGAGAACGGGCACCGTCGGCCCCTAACAGCCCTCGCGGTTGCACCCCTGCCACGACCCGTATCCGGGTCGTGGCAGGGGGTCACCGTGCTGTGACGAAGGGTGTTGGCGGGGTGCGGGGGTAGAATGGAGCCATCCGATGGAGGTCTCACCAGCCTCCGCTATCCCTATGAAGGAGGGACCCGATGTCTGTTGTTGCTGCGGCTGTCGACGCTGATGAGATGCGTGTCGAGGAGCTGGGGGTGCGTCTGGTCGGCAGGCACATCTTCAAAGACGGGCAGCCGGTGCAGCTGTCTGCCTACAAGGACGGCCAGCTGGTCAGTACCGCCGGCCCGGTCAGCATGCTGGAGGCGTCTAACGCCTTGCTGCCGGAACAGGGGAGCGTTGTTCTCGTGCACGGGCAGGAGATGGTGTGGCTGGAGCCGTTGTTCGGATCGGCCAACTGTCTGTACTTCCTTGCGGTGGCCGGGAACTCGGTGGAGACCAGCATGGTCACCGACCCGGCAGCTGTGATGGTGCTGGAGGACCGGGAGAAGGAGGACCCGCGCACGGTAGGGCTGCTGGTGGCTCAGCACCGCGCATTCGAGGCCTGGAAGTCGGCGCTCAACTGCGCCGCCAACGAGTACGCCGAGGACAACGACCTGTGCGAACGCTACGACCAGTTCATGGAGCAAAACGGGCTCGAAGGTCGCACCAATGACTATGAGGCCGAGATCACCATCACCATCACGCGCGCCATCCGAGGCTGGAACTTCGAACGCGCCAGCGAAGACATCACCAGCGAAGACATCGCCCGATGGGTCACCGAAGAGCGCGACTTGGAATGGTCCGTGGAGGAGGGGTAGTAGACCCACCCCGCCGGGGCCGGCTCACCTCCCGAGCTTGCCCCGGGGGTTTCCCTCCGCCACGACCCCTACCCGGGTCGTGGCGGAGGGAACCTCCTTGTGGCTAGGGATGTTGGTGCCTGTCCGGCGGTAGACTGGGGGGCATCCATCCAGGGCCGTCTGACCAGCGGCCCGCCTTCCGGGAAAGGGAAGAAACTATGCAAGACAAGATCGTGTTGTCGTCGTCGCCGTCGGATGCGGTGGCTGTGGGCCCCGCGCTGCTGGGGTTCCAGCCGAGTGAGTCGGTGGTGGTGGTGGGGCTGTGTGGGCGCCGGGTGGCGTTCTGTGGCCGGGTGGACCTGGCCGATGCCCAGGCGTGCACCCGCGACGTGTTGGTGGCGATGCGCAACAGCGGCGCCGATGCGGTGGAGCTGGTGGGCTACAGCCAACGGCCCGAGTGGGCCGCGCTGGTGCTCGATGGACTGGCACGCGGCCCGTTCGACGGCGCCGTGATCCGCCAGCACATCACCGACGGCGCCACCGCGTGGCGCTGCGACCGTGGGGAGCTGCTCGACTCGGAGCCGTTCACCCCGTCGCTGCCCCAACCGGAACGCACCCGCGCCGACACAGTGGCCGCAGTGACCGCCCCCCGGCACCCCGCCGACGCGCACACCGTCGAGGCCCGCACCGCAGGCGCCAGCCACAACCAACGGCAGAGGCTCCTGAGCGCCGCCATGGACAGCAACGAGCTGCACCCCGACGACGCCGCCGACGCCGCCGCGCTGCTCGACGGCCGCGACGGGCTCGCCGCCGCTGTCGCCAGCATCGTCCGCGATCCCCACAAGGCCTACCGGAACCTGCTCGTTATGCGCCAGCACTGCACCGACGCGCACCTGCCCGGCGTCCTCGCCCTCCTCACCCTCGCCAGCTGGGCAGCAGGCCACGGCCCCGCCGTCGTCGAAGCACTCACCCAACTCGACGCCCTCACCCCCGGATCACGCACCGTCGCCATGCTCAGCGAACTCACGTGCAGCAACCCCGCCGACTGGCTCCGAGACAACACGACGGTCTGAACCGTGGACGGCTATCAGGAGGGCTTCAGGGCCGGTTACCGCTCTGCTGAGCAGTTCTACGGGCTCGCGGCCCGGGAGCGTCTGGACCGCATCGCAGAAGCCACTAGAGGGTTGCGGGGGTTGATCGCCGCTCGCGGCGGCCGCCCACCCGTCGAGCTGGTGGCCTACCTCGACGTAGTGACCGGCCACACGACCGCCGACACACACCACCGCACACCAGCGCAACAGTAGCGAGCTTGCGCGCACCAAACACGCGTGCACACACAACACTAAGACCGGCCGGGCCCGCTTGCGGGCCGGGCCGGCCCCTCGCGGGAGGCCCGAAGGGCCGACAACCCACCACCCATCCGGTAGCCGTAAAGCCTAGCCAAGCGGCCTTTAGGCCGCTCCCATGCAGCGGGCCGCTTGCGGCCCGCACGGTGGCGCGCTTGCGCGCCACCTGCCCCCC
>NZ_JACJGB010000015.1 GCF_014164775.1 Tessaracoccus sp. MC1679 | reverse complement strand
CCCCACCATCACCCCCCGCCACGACGGCACCCCCCTCCCACAACTGCTCACCGTCGCGAAATCCGCGGCGTTGGCCGGCTACATCGACGAGCTGGCCGACCGCGTCGACCTGATCGCCGGCCGACAGGTCGACCCCCGCGACGACAACATGCTCAAAATCGGCAACGACGGCCGCCTCGCCGCCCTCGACATGCGCCTGGTCACCGACCCCGACCAGCACCCCCTCCTCCACGAACCCGGCAAAGTCGACATCGCCGCCGCCGAACTCACCCGCATCTGGCACACCACCAAGAACCAGGTGTATCTGGATCCGGCCACCGGCCAGCCGTCGCCGATCCTGGGCGGGTTGCAGATCGTGTTTTGTGACCTGTCGACCCCCAGCGACCAGTGGAACATCTACCACGAGCTCCGCGACCAGCTCCACGCCAACGGACTCCCACCCGGATCGGTGCGGTTCATCCACGACGCGACCACCGACCAGGCCAAAGCCCGCCTGTTCGCCGACGCCCGCGCCGGGAAGATCGCCGTGCTGATCGGCTCCACCGCGAAAATGGGCACCGGCACCAACGTCCAAGACCGCGCCCTCCACGTCATGCACCTCGACGCCCCCTGGCGACCCGCCGACGTCACCCAACGCGAAGGCCGAGCCATCCGCCAAGGCAACCAGAACACCACCGTCCAAATCACCCAGGTCATCACCGAAGGCTCCTTCGACACCTACATGTGGCAAACCCTCGAACGGAAAGGCAGATTCATCGACCAAATCATGCGCGGCACCCTCGGCGGCGCCCGCGACATCGAAGACGTCTCCGAAGCCACCCTCAGCTTCGCCGAATTCAAAGCCATCGCCTCCGGTAACCCCCTCCTCCTCCAACACGCCGAAGCCCAACACGACCTCGCCCGCCTCACCCGCCTCGCCGAAGCCCACACGCACACCCAGATCGCGCTCCGCCACACCATCAGCAGCAGCCAGCACACCATCGAGCACCTCACCGGCCGGCTCCCCGAACTTCACGCCGCCGCCGCACTCAGCGTGCCGACAGCTGGTGACGCGTTCCACGTCACCCTCAACGGTCAGCGCTACACCAAACGAGGCGACGCCGCCGACGAGCTGCACGCCATGTTCGCCCTGCTGAATCTCCGACCCGACCAGCACATCGACCTCGGCCCTGTCGCCGAGCTCGGTGGCCACCAGATCCAGATGACCGCACTCGGCAACGGCAACATCGCCTTCACCCTCACCGCCGCTGGCGACACCCCCACCGTCACGATCCCGCACGCGGACCTCGGTAACCCGCAGAAAGGCACCCTCACCAAACTCGAGAACCTGATCAGCCGAGCCCTGCCCGCCCTCATCGCCGGCCACGAAGAATCCCTAGCCGAACACCACACCCGCCACGCGCACGCCACCGCCCTCCACGGGCAACCCTTCCCCCACCAAGACGACCTCGACACCGCCCGACAGCGCTACACCGCCATCAACGAACAACTCACCCACCAAACCGCCCTCACCAGCCCCGACGACGCCGTCGACCGTGATCAGGAACGGTTCGACACCTGGGCACACGCCACCAACCCCGCCCTCCTCACCGACCCCGACCGCGACACCACCCGCGGCCACCTGACCCGGCTGGCTCACCTCGGCGCCGACCTCGATCACCTCTCCACACGCCTCAAAGGCCTTCCTCCCGAGGCCATCCACCGCGCCCTCGAAACCAACCTCCGACAACGAACCACAGCCGCGCCGACCAGCAGCACCACCCTGCACACGACCCAGCATCATCCGATGGGCCACACCCGGTCGACGGCGCCCCGGCACACGCCACCCAGATAGAGGCCAAGCGGGACCTCGGCCTTCGGGGGAGATCCCGGGTCACTCAACCCAGGAGGGGTCAGGTGCGGCGTTTGGGCGCCGGGCCCAGCGCCTCGGCGCGGATGGCCCGCTCCTGGTAGACGTGCAGCTCCTCGCGTGCCTGGGTGATCTCGGCCTGGCGTTGGTGGAGTTGGGCGTCGAAGGCCGCCTGGAGGTCCGCCACCCGCTGGTCAGCATGGACGCGTTCGCGTTGCGTCTCCACGCGGGCCGCGTCACGCTCGGCCGTGAGGACCGCGGCAGCCCCCTGGAGCTCCCCGACCTTCACGCGTAGGGCTTCGGTCTCGGCAACGGCCGTCTCAGCGCGGGACTGCGCCGCGGCAAGAGCATGCTGGATTTTCTCTCCGCGGGCCTGGGCCTCGTCGCGTTGCATGACTGTGTCGGCGAGCTCGGATCGGGCGACGGTCAAGTCGTCGCGCAGCTGCGTCTGCACCTCATCGGCGTGGGCCTGCGCCTCGGCCATGACCTGCTGCACGGCGGCGAGCTCCGCGACGAGCGTCTCTCGTGCCAGCGTCGAGTCGTGCAGGTCTTGGCGGGCCTGGGCCAGGGCCGCTGTCAGTTCCTCGACGGCGGCGGTGGCCTCCGTGGCGGCGGCGTCCGCCTCAGCCTTCTCGGCCTCCGCTCGACGCTGACCCTGCTCGGCCCGGGTCGCGCGCGCGTTGGCTGTGGCCACCTGCTCGGCCGCCTCACTCGACACCGCCTCCAGCTGCGCCTCCACCGCTTCCGGGTCACCGACGGTGCGCAGCTCTTCGACCAGAACAGTGAGCTGCTGACCGAGGTGCTCGATCATCCCGGTGACCTGACCAGTGATCATGCTCGCCCGCTGCCGCGCCGCATCCACCGGAAACGCCTCCACCGGGCGAGGCCCCTCGGCCAGCTTCTGCCGAGCCCGCCACGCAGCCGCCCGAGTGTGCTGCCGATCATCGCAGTACTCCGACGGACGCCCCACACCCTCCGAAGACGACACCGCCGGCCGCTCACACCCCGGGAACCGACACACCCGCTGCACAGTCTCAATCGTCATAACGTCACCATACCATAACGCTACGTAACGCAACGTAACGAAAGGAGATGACGAAAACGAAACGAGCCTTGCTCGGCGTTGGTGCCGCAGCGATCCTTGGCGCGCACTTTGCTTGCTTTAGCGTCTAAAGTTCATGTGTGAGTGTTGTTGCGTTGTTCGGTGCCACCGGTGGCACGGGTCGCAGGGTGTTGACCAGGCTGGTGGCTACGGGTCACCAGGTGCGGGTGTTGGTGCGGGACCCTGCCCGGCTCCCATCGGTCGACGGGGTTGTGGTGGTGGTCGGTGACGTGCTCGACTCGGCCGCGGTGGGGGAGACGGTCGCCGGGTCGCAGGCCGTGATCAGTGTGGTCGGGCAGGTGAAGGGTTCCCCGCTCACGTTGCAGACCGACGGGACCAGGCTGATCGTTGAGGCGATGCACCGCCACGGCGTGGCGCGGTTGATCACCTTGTCCGGTGGCGGGCTCCGCGCCGAGCAGGACCGGCCCAAACTTCCGGATCGGATCATCCGTGGGCTGTTGCGGTTGCTGGCGGGGCATGTGTTGGCCGATGCCGAGGGCCACCTGAGGGTGCTGCAGGGCTCCGGGGTGGACTGGACGGTGGTGCGGGGACCGCGCCTGACCGACGACCCCGGCCTGGGCCGGTACCGGGTCGGGGTGGATGCCAGCACCAGAATCTCGCGCGATGACCTGGCCGACTTCATCGTCGCCCAACTCGACGATCAGCGGTTCATCCAGGGCATGCCGGTCGTGAGCCACTGATGAGCGGCCGGGACACGCTGATCGGTGGCGCGATCGAGGCGATCGTGATGTGGACCAGGGTCATGGACTCGCATCGGATGATCCCCTTCGGGGAACTGAACCTGAGCCGGGCCCAGCTGGAGGTGCTGTTCTACATCGCCCACAGCCCGTCCCCGGCCACCCCCGGAGCGATCGCCGGCCGGCTCGGGGTCACCGCAGGGGCCGTCACCCAGCTCGTCGCCGGACTGGTCGAGCTGGGCCTGGTCCGGCAGGACCGCGACACCGTCGACGGCCGGCGCCGGCTGCTGGTCCTGGAACCCACCGCCCAGCAGCAGGTGGCAGGGTTCGAGCAGGCGATCATCGACGAGTTGTCTCCGCGGTTCGCCGCCCTCAGCGATGCCGAGCTCGCGACCCTGACCGGGCTGCTGGCCCGCACCACCCAGGCCACCCGATGACGGGGGTGTTCGTCACCGGCGCCACCGGCACCGTCGGAGCCGCCGTCGCCGCGCAGCTGGCCGGCAGAGGCGAGCGGGTGATCGCCGGGGTCCGCTCCGGCCGGGCAGCGGCCCGGCTCCCCGACGGCGTGGAGGCGCGACTGTTCGACTTCGGCTCCCCACCCGAGCAGCTGCGGCGCGTCATGCGGCGCGGACCGGCTGTTCCTGATGCGGCCCCCGCAGATCGCCGACGTGGCCCGGTTCCTGATCCCCGTCATCGACGCTGCGCAGGATCTCGGGATGCGGCAGGTGGTGTTCCTGTCCCTGCAAGGGGTCCAGTTCAACCGCAACACCCCCCACCACCAGGTCGAGGCCTACCTGCGGGCGACCCGGGCGCCGTACACGATGCTGCGGCCCAACTTCTTCATGCAGAACCTGTCAAGCACCTACGCCGACGACATCGCCCGCCACAGCGAGATCCGGGTCCCGGCCGGCAGATCCCACACCGCATTCATCGACGCCCGCGACATCGGCGCCGTCGCCGCGACCGTGCTCACCGAACCCGGACACGACCGCAAGGCCTACACCCTGTCCGGGGAACAGTCCCTCAGCTACACAGATGTCGCCCAGATCCTGAGCCGCGTCCACCTACACCCGCCCCACCGAACACGAGTACCTCGCCCAGCTGGCCGCAGACGGCCGGCCAGCCGACTACATCGCAGTCCAGAAGATGATCTACTACTGAACCACCGTCTTGGCTTGCTCGGCAACTATCGATCTCGACCGCGACTCCATGACAGAACCCTAGAGGCCTTGGGGGTCAGGCCCTCCGGTGAACCTGCAGTGCTGGAGGAGCTGACCCTGATCAAAGGATCAAGAGACGTGCGGGTCATGGAGGCAGCGCCGTCGCCACCGGCGAGCACCCAATGCGGCAGATCGGAGTGTCTGGGGAGCACGCGGGCAGCACTGGGACTTCGAGTCCGGCAGGCTGTGTTCATGCTCGTGAGCTCTGTTGATCCCCGGGACCAGACGTGGGAGGTGACCCATCCCCGCTACCGCGTCTACTTCCACGATGCCAACGGTGCGGCAGAGGAACTCGAGGTCACTGGAGCCGACGTTTCCGAGATTCTTGGGTGGGTAGAGACCGAGCGACGCGGCAGAACCTACGTGCTCTACGTCTGCGCCCCGCTCAACGGTCTGGGCCTTGTCCGACTCCAAGGCAGCGATCCTGGCTATGTCAACCCAAGTGGTGCCCACTTTGACAATCTAAGCTGGCCCCACATCGAGCAAAGTGTCGAGGCGCACCGCGTGCGAAGGTCGGCTCGCTACGTCTCTTGAATGTTCGTCTGGTAGACCAAATACTTGAAAACCGTCAACGATTGGAAAAGCGCTCCGCTGCCCTGCGCGCTTACCTCTCGTGTTGCCCCCGTTTCGCACCTATGCCCTGTGCCGTGCGCCGTCGCATGGTCGGCGTGTGGCTTTGGGTGTGACTATGAGATCGCGCGGATAGGCGCGGCGTGTCATGACATGGGGCAGGCACAAGTTCCAGTAGAAAACGAGGGAATCTATGCTCCGTCTTCCCCAAGGGTGCTTGTGCCTGCTGTCCCATCATCCATCATTGAACCGGTCTGGCACCAGTTCATAGCCCTTCTTCCTGACAAACTGGTGACGCATCCTTTGGGCTGGCACCGGCCTCGGATCAGCGACCGAATCATCTTCGACAAACTCATCCAGGTGCTGGTCTTCGGTGTCGCCTACGCCAAAATCGCCGACACCACATGTTCCGCCACCACCCTGCGCCACCGCCGCGATGAATGGATCGCAGCCGGGGTGTTCACCGCGTTGGAGCATCTGTGTTTAGAAGCCTACGACCGTATCGTCGGCCTCGATCTCCACAATCTGAGCGTGGACGGGTGCATCGTGAAAGCGCCCTGCGGCGGCGAAGCCGCCGGCAAGTCACCCGTGGACCGCGGGAAACAAGGCACCAAACGCTCCCTGCTGACCGACGGCTGGGGCATCCCTGTGGGATGCGTGGTGGCGCCAGCAAACCGGCACGACTCACCACTGTTGCGCCCCACACTGGAAAAACTGGGACGCTTCGGCATCGACCTACCCGAAAAGATCACGGTGCACCTTGATGCCGGCTACGACTCCAAAATCACACGAGAGTTACTCGATGAGCTGGGATGCGGATCGGTGATCCGTAAGAAGGGCACACCGCTACAGGCCGGAGCCCGGTGGGTCGTGGAGCGCACCAACTCGTGGCACAACCGCGGCTTCAAGAAACTCCTGGTCTGTACCGAGAGACACACCAAAGTCATTGAGGCGTTCATCGCCTTGGCCGGGGCCATCATCATCACACGCAGACTCATCCGCGTCGCTTGGACCAGCCACCGCTGGGACACCCGACCAGCGCGGCGTCCGTGACACCTATCCGTGCGATCTCTATGTCAAGGTTTCCGGGCTCCGCCGGGACGGAGAGACTTGGCGCCAACATGGTCAGCAGGGAGCCCTTCGCCTCAAGCCACCGATCGGTGAAGGCGTGGGTGTCCGGTAGCGGTCAGTGTTGTGGATCGTTGATTGCACTGGAGCGGCAGAAGGCACGACGGGGGTCTCCGCTGATCCGCCCTTCTTACCGGATTTGTGATACTGTTTGAAAATCATCCCACGGCTCATCGAAGCGTGCTAGGTTGCCAAAAGTTGTGACAGACACGAGGGGATAGAGAAATCTCACTTACAGATAATGGCTACGACAAGCCCATTCAGCGGCTACGCCGCTGGCGTCTGGTGCTTCTCCTTATCCCGGTTTTGCTAATCCTAGCTGGGATCGTTGTGTATTTCGTTGGTAACGCGATCTTTTCCACGGAGAAAGGTTTGCAGGCTAACTGGGGCATTTCCGTTCCCGAAGGGTTGCGAGAGGTCGAACACTACGAGGAATCCAGCTTCCATGGAGACGGTTACCGGTTGACGATATATGAAGTACAAGCAGACATTTCGCTGAATGGAACGTTTTTCGACTATGGCGACATGGATCGCGAAGGGCTCACTGAAGCACAAGTAGCCTTAATAGAAAATGTCACTAACCAATTTGATCCTAAGAATGGCATTGCTATTCCGCCCCGCGAAGTGTACAAACGACAAGTGGCTAAGTTTGGAGGGATCCTTCTCTGCTTATATGATGCAACTGAAAACAAGTTCTTCCTGTATGAAGAAATATTGTAACCCCCTTTCGTTCAGTTCTGTGCGTGAGTCTGCCAGGGGGACCTGCGATAGCGTGCAGTCATGCATCAAGCCCGCCGCCCAGGTTGGCAGGTGATCCTGGTGGCATTGGTCGGGCTGTGGGGGCTGGTGCTCATTGTTCTCACAGCGTTCCTCCTCGCGATGTCTACCGTCGGACAAGAGTTCAGCGTCGCAGCCCTCGGGACGGGGATCGCCGTGGGCATCGGCGCGATCATCACCCTGCTGCCCGTGCTCGCCTGGCTTCGGGATCACGGCGCCAAGCGACTGTGGCCCACGGTGGCCCCAGGTCTGGTTTCGCTGGTCGCTGTCACTGGGTGGTTGGCGTACTTGGCGGTGCAGCCCTCCGTCGGGCCATGAGCGCACTCAGATCCTCAGGTCCGAGCCTCACCGCGTGGGAAGCGGTTTCGGCAGACATCGGGTCGTTTGGCTCCTGAGCCCGATCTGGTTTCGCGGCATGGATCCACTCCGACGGGCGGGGTGTTCCCAGCTGCAAGGGTCCGAGAGGGCTGGCCCGCTGTCAGACTGGGCCCATGGAACGCGTACTGCCGCCCGCGGAAGAGCGGTTCGACCCGATCACCGGGCGGTGGATCAACGCTCCACTTCCCGATCCCGCCCGGACCTGGGTTGACCCAGCCGGCGACGCTCCCGTGACCGTCGTCGGCGAGATCCCGCCTGAACTCTCCGAGCACGACAGGCCACCCACCCCCGGCTCCACCGCTGGAGAGACGCTGGCCACGCGAACCCAGCGCCTGCGTTGGCTGATCATCATTGTGTTGGTGGTCGCGGTCATCGCGCTCGGAATCGCGACACTTATCGCCACGGCGTAGACGCAGCATCAATCGCAGGCCCACCAACTCGACGCCGAAGACCCGCCGACTCAGGCCCAGGATCACGATCGCGCGAACCTGACCGAATCAGACTTCTCAAGGCGGAGCGACGCTGGACAAGCAAACGTGCGAAACGTCCGCTCGATCGGCGGCAGAAGCGTGCGTCGACAGCTGCACTAATTCTCGTCATGACCCTCTTGAAGCCAGCTGACGCCCTGGACATGTCCGTGCCAAAGCACGCCGTTGCTCCACACCACGCTCGCGCCACCGATCGGCTCGACCATCGTCATCCACATCTCCTCGCCGGTCGACCCTGGATCGTCATCCCGACAATGGGGCGGGAAGGACCGGCGCAGCCCATACAACCGATCCGGCTGCCGTAGGTCCACGTAAACAACGGCCACCGCGTCGCTGCGATCGATCCACGGCACGTCGCGCAGATTGCTGCCGAGAGCCAGCAGCTCCTCGATGAAGAACGGAATGCCGTCGCTGCGCTCCACGAGCTCGGCTACCTCGTCGTGTAGTTCGTCGGCTTCAAGGAAGAGGCCGAGCGCATCGGCTTCCTCGGCGTGCTCGCAGGCCCTCTCGTGCGCTCCTCGTACCGCGCCGGGCGCCTCTGGGCGCAGTCGATGGTCTCGAAGGGCCGCGAGATCCCCGAGCACCTCGCCCACATCGCCGAGGGCGCCGACCTCGGCTTCGCCCAGGCCGTGTAGCCGCGATCGTAGCCGCGTCGGCGCCGATCCGGCAGAATCGGAGTCAGCGCGTCCATGCGCACGCGAACGGAGGGTCATGGAGAACACGGCGGAGGCGCCTGCGCCGCCCACGGAGGCCTTTGCCCTGGCGGACGCAGACGCCGACACGGCCCGCTCCTGGCTCTCGGCGGCCTTCGCAGCCCAACGGGCAGAAGGGGTCTCGGGCGCCCTCAGCGCCGCACAGCAGCAGACGATAGCCCGCATTCTCACGCTCGACTGGTGGCAGGCCATCGCCAGCGACGACGAGAGGAAGGACGACGATCCGGCGAATCTGCTCGCGGAGTTCCTGCCCGCCGCCGTGCGATCGGCGGAGTGCATCCCCTTCGCAAGCCTCGTCCTGGCCCTCTACCTGCGCAACCTCGTCAACGAGGCCTGGGCGCTCAGCTGGGATCACACGCTGATCCGCACGGCCGTGCGCCGGGCCGTCGCCACGGCGCGGGAGAGCGAGCAGGATCCCGTCGCGACGCTCGCTTGGCGCATGCTCGACGCGATGGAGCGCGAGTTCGACGTCGAGGCCGCGCTGCTGACCGGCAGACTGCACGCCGTGGTCGCCCTCGGCCAGGACGCGGCCAGCGACTACGCCGACATCGTCACCGCAGCAGAGAAGCTTCCTCCGCAACCTGGACGCGAGACCCTCCTGGCCGAGGCGCGGTCCGAGCACTGCTACTACACGACCGTGCATCGGATCGCGCAGTCGACCCTTGCCCTGCTCGAGCGCGAGAGCACCGACGAGTCCGCAGCCCTGCTGCAGATCGACGCCGACATCGCCTCCGCAGACTTCCGCGCGGTCGACGCGAGCGAGCTGAGAGGCCATCGCGCCTCTCTCGCCGCGGTCAACGAGGCCGCCGACCGCCCCTGGCTCCATATCGACGAGGGCCGCGTGCGGATCGTCTACGGCTTCGGCATCCTGCACCCGCACGGACGAGAGGGCAACGAAGACCTCGTGGCGCTGCGTGAAGGGCTCGACCGGCGCCGGGAGGAGGGCGGCGGACTCGGTGCCCTCCGCATCGACAAGGTACTGCGCTCGTTGACGCTGAGCGATGCCTGGCAGGGCTCGGACAGTCTGGGCCGCGGCTATCGCGGCTCGATCCTGCACTTGGAGGATCTGCTCCTTGAAGGCGCGGCTCACGAAGACGGCCGCGAGGTTTTGCAGGTCATCCACGGCCGCGTGCAGTTCTCCGAGCTCGGCAACCACGCGGTCGTCTTCACGATCGACCTCGACGGGGCTGCGGCTTACGAAGTCGCCCAGGCGATAAACCTGGCCACCCCGGTCTTCGGCGACCTGTCCGAGATCCCCGGAATGCTGCACCTGCGCCCCGCATCCGCTCCCCATACGACCATTAGCCGCCTCGCCGATGTGGTCTCCGACATCCTCGATGATCTGCGCGAGGTGCTCCACGAGTCCCGCGGGATCCCGGATGCCGATGCGATCTCCGCCCGCGCCGGCTCCTTCGGTGTCATCGTCACCGTCGAGGCCGCCTCCCGCGATCTCGGCGGCGAGTGCACGCCGCTCACCTCCGCACGTGAGCTCGTGGAGCTCTGGGGCGCGCAGCCTCTGCTGCATCCGCTACCCGGCGGAGCCTCGGGCGTCGCGGACTGGACGATGTACGAGCTCGGCGCGGTCGAGCACTTCGACCTCCTCCACCTCAACGACGGTCTGCTCAGTGCGAACGCCAACGTCTCGCTCCTGACGAGCTTCCGCTCCCCCGACTACGCCGTCAGCGAGATCGAGGACTTCCTGGAGTTCGCGCACAGCATGCACGGCATGTATCAGGCCTGGCAGAGCACAGTGCGCACGCACGCCGAGAGGATCGCAGGCCTTCTCGAGCGCGTCGACGATCAGCTGCGCATCGCCGATGCCGCGATCGAAGCCGACGACCACCGCGCACAGGAGGAGGCCGTGGAACGGATCGGCGATCTCGTGCGGATGACCGAGCGGGCCGAACTGACGCTGCAGTCCTTCGTACAGTCGAAGCAGGCGATCATGCTCTTCATCGAGTCGCCGACGATCGTGGCCTCCCCCGCGCTGCGCATCGATCTCAGCACCGTCCTGCGCTCCAATCGATACGATCTGCTGCGCGACGGCTTCGAGCGCGCCGTGCGGGATGTTCTGGGCACGCGGCTGCAGCCGCTGCTGGAGGTATGCCACCGGCGCATCGCGAGCCTGCAAGAAAGCCGGCAGGCGGCAAGAGAGCGCCGGACCGAGCGGATGGCCCAGGTGCTCGGCGTGATCCTCGCCGTGGTCGGCCTCTCGGGTCTCGTGCAAGTGGCGCAGGCGGGCTTCGACCTGCGCGGCGACATCACCTGGTGGTTCCTCTGGGCGATCCTGGCGCTCACGGTCGTGCTCGGCGCGACGATGCTGCTGCCCTCGCTGCAGCGAGGACGGCGACGCGAACGCTCCCGGCGATCCCGGCGACGACCTGGGCGCGAGGACGCCCCGTGATCGCGATCGAGGCCGCGAGCGACCCCGAGATCCTCCGCGAGGTGCACCGCACGCTCCTGACCCCCTCCTTCCGCCCCGGCGAACTGCTGACCGAGAAAGACTTCCTCGCCCAGTTCCCCCACGAGGCCGAGGCGCTGCTCGCCCGCGATGAGGAGGGGCGCATGCTCGGTGCGGCCGTGAGCGAGCAGGGCGGCTCGGTGGTGCTGCTGCAGTACCTCGCGGCCGCGCCCGCGGTGCGCGGCCGCAGCATCGGCTCTCTGCTGCTGCGGGCCGTGCTTGACCGCTGGGTCGCCGACCCCGCGGTCAACGTCGTCCTCGCCGAGCTCGACCGCCCCGATGCCCATGCGCCGCATCCCCTCCACGGCGATCCTTCCGCGCGCCTGCGATTCTACGAGCGATTCGACGCGCTCGCCCTGGAGCTGCCCTACTTCCAGCCCTCGATCGCGGCGGGAGCCGAGCGAGAGCACGGGATGCTGCTGGCCGCCTTCGACCTCGACGGCTCACTGCGGGAGCGCGGTCGGCTCTCCTCCGCGCAGAGCGCTGCCGTGCGCGACTATCTTCTCCAGGCGCTCCAGGGGGCACGCGATCCCGAGGCGATGCGGCTGCTCGATGCCGCCGAAGCGCCCGGAGGCATCGGCGTCCGCTCCCTCGCGTGCTACGAGCAGATCCCGGTCAGTCGGCGCTGCTGACCGACTGCACCGAACCGTCGGAGGCGAGGTTCACCAGCAGAACGTCGTCGATGTCTCCGGTGTCGAGACCGTATTCGAGTACGGCGAAGGGATCGGCGCCGCCGTGCTCATCGGCGAGGATCGTCATACTCATCAGGCGCAGCGATCGGATGATGTCGACCGCGTCGTCACCGCTGACATCGACGAGATAGTCGACGAGCTCTTCGCCGAGCGCCTCTTGCTGCTGCAGTATGTATTCGGTGACCTCGCTCGTACGGTCGTCGAGCTCGCTCAGCATCGCGCGGATCTGCTCGAAGGCCTCGGTCGGAGTCAGGGGGCCAAGCTCGATGCGGACCACGTTGCGGGAGCGGTCGAGCTCCACCAGGAAGGGCCGCAGAGGGCTGGATCGGCCGACGTCGCCGGTGCGGAAGCTGGCGACCAGCAACACCCGGCCCTTCCGCAGCGTGTACATGCTGACAAGATCTGCGGACCGTCAACCTCACGCACGCCGAGCTCGAGCAACCGGGCCAACACGATCCTGGCGTCGGCGTTTGCCCCCGGCGGTGAATCCGCACTGTCGCACCCCGGCACCATGAATCCATCCTCCCAGTCTCCCGCCAACCACCCTCGGCGCGGCATGTGCGGATGTGGTGACTTCATTTCCAGATGCCAGACGCGCCGATTCGAGGGTGATCCGCTTGGCTGACACGGGCTTATTTGGATCAGGCATACGTTGGCATGTCGAGGTCGAGTCCCGGCTGCTTGGCGGTTGCGTTCAGGCTCTGGTGGTGGCGTCGTGTGTGCTGGTCAGCAGGGTTCGGAGTTCTTCCTTCGCTGCGGCGTGGCGGCTCCGGGCGGTCGAGGGGTTGATACCGAGGATGGCGGCTGCCTCGGCGAGGTTGAACCCTTCCCAGTGGAGAGCTTGTCAAGTTGTTTGTGTAAGGAGTTCGGTCTCCGGGTGGGTTAGAGGTAGGGGTTGATCCGGTCGGGGTAGGCGATCGCGAGTTGGGCGAGGGCCTGTTTCCAGTTCGTGGTGACCTGCCCC
>NZ_JACJGB010000014.1 GCF_014164775.1 Tessaracoccus sp. MC1679 | reverse complement strand
CCCACCGCTGGCCCCGACGCTGGGCTAATGTGGGAAGACGACCGGAGGGAGAACCGATGAAGATCACCGACAATGGGCCGGAGCCCAACGTCTTCGACCTGGAGACCGCTACCAGGGAGAACCCCAACTACCGCACTGTCGCATGGACCGGGAAGTACCTGCAGATCACGTTGATGTCCATCCCCGTGGCCCACTCGATCGGGCTCGAGGTGCACCCGGACACGGACCAGTTCATCCGCCTCGACGCGGGCAAGGGTCGCTGCCTGATGGGTCCCTCCAAGGATGAGCTCAACGTGAAGGTGGACGTGGAGGACGGCTGGTCCGTCCAGGTCCCGGCCGGCACCTGGCACGACATCGTCAACACCGGCGACGAGCCCATGCAGTTGTACGTGATCTACGCCCCCTCGCATCACGCGAAGGGAAAGGTGCACAAGACCGAGGAGGACTCGGAGGCCGACGAGAAGGCGGGCAAGGACGAGCCCCCGACGTGGACTGTCCAACCGGACGAGTGACGTCCATCGCGCTCCGGTCAGTCTTGCCGCCTGCGTAATGTCGCGCGGCCTGCGCTTCAGCGCGGGCGGCGCGCACCAACGCAGGCGCCTCCACAGGCGGCCCAACCCAAGGCAGGCGACGGGAGCCAACGCAGGCGGCCCGAACTCACGCACGCGCCTGGAGACCACGCGAGGGCACAGCGCATTTGATGAGTGAGTGTTCACTCACTACACTTCCACCTGTGACCCGCGCTGCCCCCATGCCCCCCGAACAGCGCCGCGCCGCCATCATCGAGGCCAGCATCCCCCTCCTTGGCGAGCACGGCCAGGCCCTCACCACCCGCATGGTGGCCGAGGCGGCCGGGGTGGCCGAGGGCACGATCTTCCGCGTCTTCGACTCCCTGGACGACCTCGTCGCAGCCACCATCAGCGAGGCACTCTCGGCCGAGCGGCTGGCCGACCGCCTGGCCGCGTCGGACCTCGACGGTGACATCGAGACCCAGACCAGGACCGCCATCGAGCTCATCGAGCAGTACCTGCACTCGGTCCACACCATGTTCGTCGCCGCGCACGGTGCCACGAAGCACAGCGCCCCCCATGCCGCCCAGTGCGCCCGGACCGAACTCGAGGCCCGCACCACGGAACTCGACGCGTGGATGACGGACCACTTCGAGCCCTACCGCAGCCAGATCACCATCCCCCTCGACGCCTTCGCCACGCTGCTGCGCACGTTCGCCGTCGGGCACGCCTCCCGGTTCGTCTCGTCGTCGCTCTCACTCGACGACCTCGCCCGCCTCGCGCTCCACGGGGCGCTCCGAAAGGACATCGCATGATCTCCCGCTTAGGGCGGCTCATCAACCGCTACATCCGCCCCTACTGGGGGCTGCTCGCGATCGTCATCGTGCTGCAGACCATCGCGACCATCATGTCGCTCTACCTGCCCACCCTCAACGCCCGCATCATCGACGAGGGCGTCGTCACGGGCGACACGGACTTCATCTGGGGCACCGGCGGCGTCATGCTGCTGCTGTCAGCGGTGCAGGGCGCGGCGCAGATCGCCGCCGTCTGGGCCGGCGCGAACGCCGCCATGCAGTTCGGCCGCGACGTCCGCGCCGCGATCTTCGAGCGCGCCCTCTCCTTCTCCGCCCGCGAGCTGAACAAGTTCGGGGCGCCGTCGCTGATCACCCGCAACACCAACGACGTGCAGCAGGTTCAGATGCTGGTGCTGATGAGCGCCGTCATGCTGGTCTCGGCCCCCATCACCATGGTGGGCGGCGTCTTCATGGCGCTGCGCGAGGACGCCGGCCTGTCGTGGATCATCCTGGCCGCCGTCGTGGTCCTGGGTGCGGGCATCACCGTCCTCATCGTCAACATGGGCCCGCTGTTCGAGACCATGCAGAAGCGCATCGACACCCTCAACCGGGTGCTCCGCGAGCAGATCACCGGCATCCGGGTGGTCCGCGCCTTCGTCCGCGAGCCCCACGAGGCCCGCCGCTTCGACAAGGCCAACGCCGAGCTGGTGGACACCACCACCACCGTCGGCCGGCTGATGGCCTTCCTGTTCCCCTTCGTCGGGCTCATCATGAACGTCTCGACCGTGGGCGTGATGTGGTTCGGCGCCCAGCGCATCGAGTCCGGCGACATCCAGATCGGCCAGCTCACCGCCTTCATCTCCTACCTGATGCAGATTCTCATCTCGGTCATGATGACGACGATGTTGCTGGTCATGGCGCCCCGCGCCGCCGTCTGCGCGGACCGCATCATGGAGGTCCTCGACACCGAGAGCTCGGTGGCACCGCCGGCCAACCCGGTGGCGCCGTCGGGCGAGCGCGGCCACGTGCTGTTCGACCGGGTCAGCTTCTCCTACCCTGGCGCCGAGTCCCCGGTGATTCAGGACCTCTCCTTCGAGCTCACCCCCGGCACCACCACCGCGATCATCGGGTCCACCGGCGCCGGCAAGACCACCCTGATCAGCCTCATCCCCCGCCTGTTCGACGCGACGGAGGGACGGGTGCTCGTCGACGGCGTCGACGTGCGCGACCTGGACCCGGACACCCTCTGGGCCCGGATCGGCCTCGTGCCGCAGAAGCCCTACCTGTTCTCCGGCACCATCGCCAGCAACCTGCGTTACGGCAAACCGGACGCCACCGACGACGAACTGTGGTCGGCGCTCCGCGTCGCTCAGGCGGAGGCGTTCGTGCTTGAGAAGGAGGACCAGCTCGGCGCGCACATCTCGCAGGGCGGCACCAACGTCTCCGGCGGGCAGCGACAGCGCCTCGCCATCGCCCGGGCGTTGGTGAAGAAGCCGAGCGTGTACATCTTCGACGACTCCTTCTCGGCCCTCGACGTGGCCACCGACGCGCGCCTCCGGGCTGCGCTCAGGCCGGAGACCGCCAACGCCGCGGTCCTCGTGGTAGCACAGCGCGTCTCCACCATCACCGCCGCAGACCTGATCCTCGTCGTTGAAGACGGCCGGATCGTCGGCCGAGGCAACCACGACGAACTGCTGGCGTCCAACGAGACGTACCGCGAGATCGTCGAGTCCCAGCTGAGCGCCGAGGAGGCCGCCGCATGAGCGAGAACAAGGCAATCCCAGTCAAGGCCAACGAGCGCCCCAAGCACGCCCCCACCCACCGCGGTGGCCCCGGGCACGGCCCGATGGCCGGCAGCGGCGAGAAGGCGGCGAACTTCAAGGTGTCGGTCCGGCGGCTGCTCAGCCACCTGCGCCCGCAGCGTGCCGGCATCATCCTGGCCATCGCGATGGGCGTGCTGTCGGTGGCGCTCAGCGTGGTGGGGCCCAAGATCCTCGGCCGCGCCACGGACCTGATGCTGTCGGGCATCATCGGCGGCCAGATGCCCGCCGGCGTGACCAGGCAGCAGGTCATCGACGCCGCCGTCGCGGAAGGCAACACCGACTTCGCGGACCTGCTGCGCAACCTGGACTTCATCCCCGGCGAGGGCATCGACTTCGGCGCCATCGGCGGCATCCTGCTGTGGGTGCTCGGCCTCTACGTGGTGTCGTTCATCTTCTCCTACGTGCAGGGCTGGGTCCTCAACGGCGCAGTGCAGAAGTCGATCTACCAGATGCGCCGCGAGGTGGCCGCCAAGCTGGACCGGCTGCCGCTGTCCTACTACGACAAGCAGCCCCGCGGCGAGGTGCTCAGCCGCGTCACCAACGACATCGACAACGTGTCGCAGACGCTGCAGCAGACCCTGTCGCAGCTGCTCAACTCGCTGCTCATGGTGATCGGCGTGCTGATCATGATGTTCTGGATCTCCCCCATCCTGGCGCTCGTCGCGCTGGTGTCGGTGCCGATCGCCATGGTGGTGGTCTCCGTCATCGGGAAGCGCTCCCAGAAGCTGTTCGCGCAGAACTGGAAGTCCACCGGAGAGCTCAACGCCCACATCGAGGAGGCCTTCACCGGCCACTCGCTGGTCAAGGTGTTCGGCCGCCAGAAGGAGGTCGAGGCCGAGTTCCAGGTCCGCAACCAGGAACTCTACAAGGCGGGCTTCGGCGCCCAGTTCATCTCCGGCATCATCATGCCGGTCATGTTCCTGGTCGGGAACCTCAACTACGTGGTGATCGCCGTCGTGGGCGGCCTGTGGGTGGCGTCGGGCCGGATGAACATCGGCGACGTGCAGGCGTTCATCCAGTACTCGCGCCAGTTCACGCAGCCGCTGACGCAGGTGGCCTCGATGGCCAACCTGCTGCAGTCCGGCGTCGCGTCGGCCGAACGCGTCTTCGAGCTGCTGGACTCCGAGGAGATGTCGAAGGAGCCCGCCGGTGAGCTGAAGGTGTCGCGGGGAGACGTGGTGTTCGATCACGTCGGGTTCTCCTACAAGCCCGAGCAGCCGCTGATCCAGGACCTGTCGCTGACGGCGAAGCCGGGGCAGACGGTCGCGATCGTCGGGCCGACGGGAGCAGGAAAGACCACGCTGGTCAACCTCATCATGCGGTTCTACGACCTGCAGTCCGGTCGGATCCTCATCGACGGCGTGGACATCGCGTCCGCGCCCCGGGGTGAGGTGCGCGGCAACATCGGCATGGTGCTGCAGGACACGTGGTTGTTCGGCGGGACCATCCGCGACAACATCGCCTACGGCAGGCCGGACGCCACCGAAGAGGAGATCCGCGCCGCGGCCAAGGCCACGTTCGTGGACAGGTTCGTGCACTCGCTGCCCGAGGGATACGACACGGTGATCGACGAGGAGGGCTCCAACGTCTCCTCCGGCGAGAAGCAGCTGATCACCATCGCGCGCGCCTTCCTTGCGGACCCGGCGCTGCTGATCCTCGACGAGGCCACCTCGTCGGTGGACACGCGGACCGAGGTGCTGGTCCAGCACGCGATGGCGGCACTGCGCACCGGGCGGACGTCGTTCGTCATCGCGCACCGGTTGTCCACCATCCGCGACGCGGACCTGATCCTCGTCATGGAGGAGGGTCGCATCGTCGAGCAGGGAACCCACCACGAGCTCCTCGACGCGAGGGGTGCGTACTACGACCTGTACCAGAGCCAGTTCAACGCGGCGATCGAGGAGGAGACCGCTGCCTGACCCGCTCTCGCTCCTGAGGAGGTCCACCCGCGGAGCGGCGTAGCCCGTCCTTTCGCCCCCTGAGGAGGACCGCCCGCGGAGCGGCGTGGGCCGTCTCGAAGGGTCGTGACTACCACCTTCACGCGGATCTCGTGGTCGGGTGCGGGTCCGCGACGGCAGGGCGGGCCTGGGTCGGGCCTGCCCGGGCGGGACGCCAGCTGGGTGATCCTCGAGTTGGGCAGCACTGCGCCGAGCCGCCCCACCGTCACCCACCCTCGCGCCCCCTCATGACCCACCGTCGGCCGTGAAAGCCGGGGTCACCCGATGCGCAGGACGGAGCTGAGCCGGACACGGCTCCACCTTCCTCCAGACCCGAGCCTGCCGGAGCCTAATTGTCAGGTCTGAGGTCGTACTCGACTCCAGTCGTGACAATTAGGCGTGGGCCCATTCCCTGTCGGTCGAGTCAGTGGAGCGGGACTGACGCCCCCTGCCACAGGTCCCTTTGCAGCCGACGGAGGCTTCGACGCGGTCGGCGGCGCTACGCGCCCGACCGGCTCACCCAACGGGATGGGGTCCAAAGATCCCCGCGAGGGAGTGGGTCGGCAGGGTGGCGGGCCCTGTGGCGCCTGCGTTGACACCACAAGCCTGGCGACGCGACCAGCACCGCTGGCTGAGGAGCGAGGAGCGCCAGCGACGAGCCTCGAAGCCTGAGAAACGCAACCTGACAAGGGAACTCAAATAGGCTTCGAGGCAGCTACGCGGCACCTCAGCCAACGAGGCATCAGCCAGGCGGCCGATCGACGGGGACATCAGGGCGGTGGGTGGTGGGGGCCGGGGCAGGTTGGGTGGGCGTTGATGTCGGCGCGGCAGCGCGACGCGCCGCCGCCGGCATCATGGGCGGCCCGGCCCCCACCACACGTCGCCAACCCGACCACAGGTCCTGCAGGCAAGCTGGGCCAAATCCCTTGTCAGCTCACTTTCCTTAGGCTTCGAGGCCGCTCCGCGGCACCTCAGCCCGCGGGGGAGGCGGCGGGTGACTCACCAACCGTTCGACGACACTAACCGACCCGCGACCTCCCGGTAGCGCGCAGCGATCTCCGGCCGCGACACCGCCTCGTAGGTCTCCGTCGACGACGACTCCCACGCAGGCCGCGACCCCGACAGGGCCCACGCCGCCTGGCGCGCAGCGCCCAGCGCCACGTACTCCGCCGGAGCGGGCACGTCGACGGGCACCCCGAGCACCTCGGGGGCCAGCCGTCGGACGGCCTCGGACTTCGCTCCTCCGCCGATCAGGCTGACCCGCTCGATCGAGACGCCGAGCCGACGAATCGCCTCCAGACCCTCACCCATGAGGCACAACAACCCCTCGACGGCGGCCCGCGCCACGTTCTCGGGCGTGAAGTTCTTGAGCGTCATGCCCACCAGCGACGCCGTCGCATCGGGCAGGTTCGGCGTGCGCTCGCCCTCGAACCACGGCACCATGACCAGGCCCTCGGCCCCGGCGGGGGCCGAGAGCGCCAGCCGCGACAGCTCGTCGAAGTCCACCCCCAGCACCCGACGCGCCGCGTCGAGGATGCGGGCGGCGTTGAGGGTCGCGGTCAGCGGCAGCCAGGAGCCCGACGCGTCGGCGAAACCGTTGACCAGGCCGGACTCGTCGTAGGCCGGCGTCGACGACACCGCCGCGACGACCCCCGACGTGCCCAGCGACACGCTCGTCTGCCCGGGCCGAAGATCCAGCCCGAGGGCTGCTCCGGCGTTGTCGCCGCAGCCCGGTCCGAGAACCCAGCGGCCGCCGTCGACGCCCTCGTCAGGCGCGAGCACGCGCGGCAGGATCACCGACGACGCGTCGCGTCGCAGCGCCAGCGACAGCAGGTCCCGCCGGTACTCGTTGGCCACGGAGTCGAAGTAGCCCGTGCCCGAGGCGTCGGACCGGTCGGTGATCAGGTCCTCGAGCCGACCGGACCCCTGGATCTTCCAGGTCAGCCAGTCGTGCGGCAGCGCCACCGCGGCCACACGGGCGGCGTTGTCCGGCTCCGCGTCCGCCATCCAGCGGAGCTTGGTGTTGGTGAACGACGCCAAGGGAAGGTACCCCACTGCGGGGACCCACCCGTCGAACTCCTCCCGGAGCTCGCGGGCGGCCTCGGCCGAGCGGGTGTCGTTCCAGAGGAGGGCCGGCCGGATGACCTCACCGGAGGCATCCAGCGCGACCATCCCGTGTTGCTGGCCGCCGACGCTGATCGCGGCGACGTCGTCGAGCCCACCCGCGGCGGCGGAGGCCGACTGGAAGGCGGTCCACCAGTAGTCCGGGTGCACCTCCGTCCCGTCGGGATGGGAGGCGGCGCCCTGGCGGACGATCTCACCGGTGTCGGCGTCAACCACCAGCACCTTGCACGACTGCGTCGACGTGTCGACACCAGCGACCAGCGTCACGGCTTAACCCCTCAGGCCTTGAGCAGGTGCCGGATGGCGGCCTGCTGCAGCTCGACGAAGTGGTACTCGCGGGCACCCTTCTCGTCGGCGTTCGGCATCTCGGCGGCGCGCAGGTCGGCGATCGTCTCGCCCTCGGCGAGCGTGGGCTCGGCGAGCTCGAAGATCGAGGCCTCACGCATGAGCTCCTGGACGGCCGGGTCGGCACGGAAAGCGCGGGCACGCTCGGCCAGCAGGGTGAAGGTCTCCATGTTGGCGCGGGCCGAGTCCCAGATGCCCTCGACGCCCTCGGTGCGGCTGGGCTTGTAGTCGAAGTGGATGGGGCCCTCGTAGCGGGGCGCGTCCGGGCTGGCCGGGAAGCCGTTGACCAGCAGGTCGACGGTGAAGAACGAGCTCATGAGGTCGCCGTGGCCGAACGCCAGGTCCTGGTCGTACTTCAGGCCGCGCTGGCCGTTGAGGTCGATGTGGAACAGCTTGCCCGCGTACAGCGCGAGCGCGAGGCCGGTGGTGTAGTTGAGGTTGGCCATCTGCTCGTGGCCGACCTCAGGGTTGAGGCCGACGATGTCGCCGTGCTCCAGCGTGGCGATGAGGCCGAGAGCGTGCCCGATCGTCGGGAGCAGGATGTCACCGCGGGGCTCGTTGGGCTTGGGCTCGAGGCCGATCTTCAGGTCGTAGCCCTTGTCCTTGATGTACCCGGCGATGGTGTCGAGGCCCTCGGCGTAGCGGGCGTGGGCGGCGAAGTAGTCCTTGGAGGTGTCGTACTCGGCGCCCTCACGACCGCCCCACATCACGAAGGTGGAGGCGCCCACCTCGGCGGCGATGTCGACGGCGTTGAGGATCTTCTTCAGGCCGAAGCGGCGCACACCACGGTCGTTGGAGGTGAGTCCGCCGTCCTTGAAAATGGGGTGGCTGAAGGTGTTTGTGGTGACCATCTCGATGGTCAGGCCCGACTTGTCGCAGGCGTCCTTGAGCTGCTTGATGCGGCCCTTGGCCGTGGCCTCGTCGGCGTCGAAGGGGTAGATGTCGTTGTCGTGGAACGTGATGCCCCAGGCGCCGAGCTCGGCGAGCTTGTCTGCGTAGTGCCAGGGGTCGAACTCGGGACGGGTGTCGGAGCCGAACGGGTCGGTGCCGCGCCACCCGACGGTCCAGAGGCCGAACGAGAACTTGTAGTCGTGATCAGTCATGGGGGTCTCCTCGTCGAGAAAGCATATTGTTTTCGTCCTGAACTTATAACGATTCTGGGCTAGAGTCAAGCCCATGCGCACACGTTTCGATCCCGCGGCCGGAGTGGCCAGGCAGGGCAGCCTCCGCGCCAGCAACCTCTCGCTGGTGGCCAGGTACGTCTTTGCCAGCGACACAGCCCCGGCAAGGGCGAACGTCGCCCAGGCCACGGGCATGACGCGATCGACGGCCTCGCGCATGGTCGACGAGCTGGTGGCGGCCGGCATCGTCTCGGAGTCCAGCCCGCTGCCGGCCACCAAGCGCGGGCGCCCCGCCACGCCGCTGCACCCCCGCGCCGGCACGCTGTTGGCGCTGGGCCTGGAGATCAACGTCGGCCACAGCGCCGCTCGACTGGTGGACCTCACCGGCACCGTCGTCGCGGCGGCGGACGCCGCCACCCACTACGTGGACCTGTCCCCGGCCGAGGCACTGGCCCGCGTGGCAGGGCTCGCCCGGGAGTGCCTGGGCGCGCTCCCCGAGGGCGGCAGCCTGGTGGGCATCCAGCTCGCCGTCCCGGGCCTGGTGGACGCGTCCACGCACATGGTCCTGCGCGCCCCCAACCTCGGCTGGCACGACGTGGACCCGCGCGCCCTTCTTCGCGAGGGCGGGCTCCCTGAGGTGGACGAGGTGGACTTTGGCGTGGCCAACGAAGCCGATTGCGCCGCCATCTACGTGGGCCACGAGAGGCCCGGCCGCCCCGGCCCCCTCGACGCGTTCCTCTATCTCTCCGGCGAGGTGGGCATCGGATCAGCCCTTGTCATCAACGGTTCGGTCTCATTGGGGACGCGCGGCTGGGCCGGTGAGATCGGCCATACCTTCATCGATCCGGACGGGCCGCAGTGCGGATGCGGCGCCAAGGGCTGCCTCGAGCGCTACGCCGGCACCCGCGCGCTCACCGAGCTGGTGGGCGTCGGCTCGATCGAGGAGGTCCGGCAGGCCTACCTCGACGGCGTCCCCGCGGCCGTGGACGCCGTGCGGGCGGCTGGGCGCGCGCTCGGGCTCGCCCTGGCCAACGCCGGCAACCTGCTCGACATCACCACCGTCGTGTTCGGCGGCGACCTCGCGGTGCTCGTCGAGGAGTACCGGCCCTTCATCCAGCGCGAGCTGGACACCCGGCTGTTGGCCAGGCCCTTCACCGAGCCCGCGCTCATCGCCGCCACGCCGGACCACGCGGCACCGGCGTTCGGCGCGGCCTACGTGGCACTGGAGCGGGTGCTCGACGACCCCGCGCGCTGGGCCCCGCCGTCGAGCGATCGCGCTTGATTAGTTGAAGTTTAAACTTTAGACTGGGGGCATGAGCCTTCACGCCGACACCCACATGGGTCGCCTCGAGCTGCGCGTCCGCGACATGACCAGCATGCTCGCCTACTACACCGACGGCGTGGGCCTCGAACCGCTCATCGACGAGCCCGGCTCGGTCACACTCGGCCACTCCCAGACCCCGATCGTCCGCCTCACCGAGGCCAGGGACCTGCGCCCCGCGCGGCGCACCGACGCGGGCCTCTTCCACACCGCCGTCGTCTACGCCGAGCTGCCCGCCCTGGCCGCCACCCTGGTGCGGATGTATGAGCGGTATCCGCAGACCTACGCCGGCACGGGGGATCACCTCGTGTCCCAGGCCTTCTACTTCACCGACCCTGAGGGCAACGGGGTGGAGCTCTACCACGACCGCCCCAGGGACCAGTGGCAGTGGCACGGCAGCCAGGTCCAGATGGCCACCCTCTACATCGACCCCAACGAGTTCGTCGCCAAGCATCTCGCCGGCACGGACCCCGCGACACTGCCGCCCACCGAGGCCGAGCTGGGGCACGTCCACCTCCAGGTGGGCGACGTCGCCACCGCCCGCTCGTTCTACGTCGACGCGCTCGGGTTCGAGCAGACCGCCTCCCTCGGCGGCTCGGCCCTGTTTGTCGCGGCGGGCGGATACCACCACCACATGGCGATGAACGTGTGGAACTCGGCCGGCGCCGGCCCGCGACACAACACGCTCGGCATGGGGGTCATCGACATTCTGGTGCCCACAGCCGAGGAGATCGCCAAGGCCGACGAGCGGCTTCGCTTCTCCGGTCACGCGCCGACGTTCGACGGCCAGACGCTGTCGGTGCTGGATCCGTGGAGGAATGAGATCCGCCTCACCGTCGGCTGACACGCCGCGCGCCTGCGTTACGTCTCCGCGCCTGCCCTTTAACGCAGGCGCCCCCGAGGCGCCTGACTTAAGTCGGACCGCCCGCGCTAGAGCGCAGGCGACGAGATTGACCGCAGGCGCGACGACGGTGGACCGA
Organism: Tessaracoccus sp. MC1679; assembly: GCF_014164775.1. GTDB lineage: Bacteria > Actinomycetota > Actinomycetes > Propionibacteriales > Propionibacteriaceae > Arachnia. The sequence goes on along the minus strand of NZ_JACJGB010000014.1, from coordinate 36,839 downwards.
CGGAGTCTGCGAGCCCCACCACGCCGCTAAGCTCTTGCCCACCGGCCGAAGGGTCCCCATGCGCACCACGCGAGCCAGACCATGACCCACGAGGAGCTCAACCTCGTCGTGCTGGCCGTGTCCGGCATCTTCCTCGCGGCCGTGGTCGCGGTGCGCATCTCCTCGCGCAGCGGGATGCCGGGCATGCTGCTCTACCTCGGCATCGGCCTGATCATCGGCGAGGCCGGCCTGGGCATCCGCTTCGACGACAGCCAGCTCGCGTTCAACCTTGCCCTCATCGCCGTCGCGGTCCTCCTCATCGACGGCGGCTTCACCACCCGCTGGGCGGACCTGCGCCCCGTCGCGCTCCGCGCCGGGATCATGGCGACGGCGGGCGTCATGGTGAGCGTCGCGGTCGCGGCCACCTTCGCCGTCCTGATCCTGGACCTGGACCTCCGCACCGCGATCCTGCTCGCCGCCATGGTGTCCTCCACCGACGCGGCCGCCGTCTTCGCGATCCTGCGTCGGCTGCCGATCAAGCGCCGCGTCCGCACCACGCTGGAGGGCGAATCAGGGTTCAACGATCCCCCGACGATCGTGCTCGTCAGCGTCGTCGCCTCGGACGCCTGGAGCGAGGGTTCGGTTGCCGCGATGCTGGGCACGGCACTCTTCCAGCTCGTCGCCGGCGCGCTGATCGGGCTGATCATCGCCCGCATCGGGCAGGTGCTGCTGGGCCGGATCTCCCTCCCGTCCGCCGGGCTGTATCCGTTGGCCACCCTGACGATTGCGATGGCGGCCTTCGCGACGGCCGGCATCGCGGGGGGCTCCGCCCTTCTGGCGGCCTACGTGGCCGGGATCTGGCTCGGCAACCAGGCCCTCCCCCACCACTCCACCACCGAGGGCTTCACCGAATCCCTCGGGTGGCTGGCGCAGATCGCGCTGTTCATCATGCTCGGGCTGCTGGCCTCACCGGCCGAGCTGCCGGGCGCCATCGTCGACGCCCTGGTGATCGGTTCCGTCCTGACGTTCGTGGCACGCCCCCTCTCGGTGTGGTTGTGTCTGGCCCCGTTCAAGGTGCCCTGGCGCGAGAAGGCGTTCACCTCCTGGTCCGGGCTGCGCGGCGCCGTGCCCATCATGCTGGCCACCATCCCGCTCACCGAGAACCTGCCCTACGCCAGCCACATCTTCCACGTCACCTTCCTGCTGGTGGTCACCTTCACCCTGCTGCAGGGCCCGACCCTGCCCCGGTTCGCGCGGTGGATGGGCGTCACCGAGGCGATCTCACAGCACGCCGTCACGTTCGACTCCTCGCCGCTCGAGGGGATCGACGCCACCCTCGTGCAGGTCACCGTGCCCCCCGGCAGCCGCCTCACCGGCATGTACGTCGACGACCTCCGGCTCCCCGGCGGCGCGGTGGTGTCCATGGTGATCCGCGGCGACGCCATCCTGGTCCCGGACAGGAGCACCCGCCTCCGCGAGAACGACCAGCTCCTGCTTGCGGCGCGGACGGACCTGGTTGAGCGCACGCAGCGCCGCCTGGAACTGCTCCACGAGGGGGGCGCCCTGGCCCGATGGGTGACCTCTGGCCGGAACCGTCGACGGCTCACCGACGACGCCTGAGCGGAAAGCTCACGCTCACCGGCTTGCCGCGACACAATGGGGTCCCAGAGAAAGGACCACCCATGACCGACTTCTGGAGCGAGGACCCGCGCAGCGCCCTGCGCGTCGGACCCGACTTCGACCTGTCCACCTTCGACCGGGCCGGCACCCCGGGCTGGACGGGCGACAAGGATCAGGCCGAGGAGACCATGAAGGAGCGCGGGGAGTTGCTCTCCGAGCTTCAGGAACGCCTCTTCGCCCATGGCCGCGCAGGGGGCAACCGCAAGGTCCTCGTCGTGGTGCAGGGCCTCGACACGGCCGGCAAGGGCGGCATCACCCGCCACGTGATGGGAATGGTGGACCCGCAGGGGGTGGCGCTGCGCAGCTTCGGGGTCCCCACCCCCGAGGAGCGGCGGCACCACTACCTGTGGCGGATCAAGCGCGGCCTCCCCCGCCCCGGGCTGATCGGCGTGTTCGACCGCTCCCACTACGAGGACGTGCTCGTGGTGCGGGTTGAGGAACTCGTCGAGGAGGAGGTGTGGCGCAAGCGCTACGCCGAGATCAACAAGTGGGAGAAGTCCCTCGTCGACGACGACACGATCGTGATCAAGCTCGCGCTCATGGTCTCGCACGACGAGCAGGGCAAGCGACTCATGGAACGCCTCGACCGCCCCGACAAGCGGTGGAAGTTCAGCTCCGGCGACCTCACCACCCGCGCGAGGTGGAACGACTTCCAGGAGGCCTACGCCGACGTGTTCCGGCTCACCTCCACCGATCACGCCCCCTGGTACGTCCTGCCCGCGGACCGCAAGTGGTACTCGCGGCTGGCCGCCACGGAGATCCTCACCCGCGCCCTCGTCGACATGGACCTCAAGTGGCCGCAGCCGCGGTGGAAGCCGGAGGTCCAGCGACGGCAGCTGGCCGCGACGATGTCCCCAGCGGCCCTCGCGGAATCGATGGCGGACACGGAGGCCGTGGTGATGAAGGCCCTCGAGTCAAGCACCGAGGTACGCGAGGAAGCCGTCATGCTGCGCGCCAAGGGGCAGGGCGACGACGCCCATGCGGCCGCGCTGGAGGGGCTCCGGGTCAAGAGGGAGGGCCTGCTGGCCGATCTGGAGCGGACGCTGGCCCACAAGCGGGAACTGCTCGCCGGCGTCGGGCCAGATCTCCTTCCCACATCTGGCGACGACGCTGCGCCGGAGAAGGTGAAGAAGAACAAGAAGAAGGGCGGCAAGGGGAAGAAGAAGTGACGCGTGGCGGCGCTGGTCAGGCCGTGGCCAACGGCGCAGCCAGCGCCGCCCGCTCCTCCGAGCTGAGGCTCTCGGCCAGGCGTCGCAGCGCATCGATGCGCACGTCCGGTGCCACCGGCTCCAGCAGTCGCTCCATGTCGCGGGCCACGACATCTGCCTGGGGCGCCATCGGCCGGTACTGCCATGCGCGGTTCACCAGCTCCCGCGACACCAGGCTCTTCTTCGCGAGCCTGTCCAGCACCGTCATGACGGTGGTGTAGGCAAGTTCGCGTTCCCGGTTGAGCTGCACGTGCACGTCCGCCACGGATTGGGGCACCCCGGAGGACCACAGCAGCTCCATGACGCGCTGCTCGAGTTCTCCACGTGAGGGCATGGGGCTAAGCATAAGGGGCGATGTCACCCCCCGGGGTGGACTCGTTGGGCAAATACGACCCGGGGTAGTACCGTCCAGCTATGGATGCTGTGACCCTGGCGCGGTGGCAATTCGGAATCACCACTGTCTACCACTTCCTCTTCGTCCCCATCACCATCGCGATGTCGATGCTGGTGGCGGTTCTCCAGACCTTCTGGGTGCGCACAGGCAACGACGCCTACCTGCGGCTCACGAAGTTCTTCGGGAAGCTCTTCCTCATCAACTTCGCCCTCGGCGTGGTCACGGGAATCGTGCAGGAGTTCCAGTTCGGCATGAACTGGTCCGAGTACTCGCGCTTCGTCGGAGACGTTTTCGGGGCCCCGCTGGCGCTAGAGGCCCTCCTCGCGTTCTTCCTCGAATCCACCTTCCTCGGCCTGTGGATCTTCGGCTGGGACAAGCTGCCCAAGAAGATCCACCTGATGACCATCTACATGGTGGCGTTCGGCACGATGCTCTCGGCGGTCTTCATCCTGGCCGCCAACTCGTGGATGCAGAACCCCGTCGGCACCGTGTTCAACAACGGCCGCGCCGAACTCGACGGTGTCGCGGGATTCCTCGAGGTGCTCACCAACCCCGTCCTCCTGGTCACCTTCCCGCACGTCATCGCGTCGTCCTACATGGTGGCCGGCGGCCTGATGGCGGGCATTGCGGGGTGGCACCTCGCCAAGATCAACCGCGACGGCGAGTCCAGGCCCGGCGACACCAGCGCCTACCGCTTCTCCGTGCGGATGGGCGCGTGGGTCCTGCTGGTGTCCTCCGTCGTGGTGGTCTTCACCGGGGATCTGCAGTCGAAGATCATGACGCAGGTCCAGCCCATGAAGATGGCCGCCGCCGAGGGGCTCTTCTACACCGAGAAGAACGCATCCTTCTCCATCGTCACCATCGGCTCCCTCGACGGCACGGAGGAGGTGTGGTCGCTCCGGATCCCCGGCCTGCTGTCGATCCTGTCCGGCCATGAAGAGGTCAAGGGCATCAACGACCTCCGCGAGGAGTTCGAGACCGAGGGCTTCCGCCAGTTCGACGGGACCCAGACCACCATCCAGGAGCAGTACGCGGCCGAACTCTCCGCCAACTACCCGGACCTGGACCCCATGCCCATCGTGCCGGTCTCCTATTGGACCTTCCGGCTGATGATCGGCCTGGGGTTCGCGGGCATGGCCATCGCGGCGCTCACGCTCTGGGTGACCCGCAGGGAGCGTCTCCCGCAGCCGAGCACCCTGTGGACGTGGCTGATGTTCGCGATGCCGCTGCTGCCGCTGTTCGCGATCTCGTTCGGCTGGATCTTCACCGAGATGGGCCGCCAGCCCTGGATCGTCGCGGGCGTGATGCCGACGGCGTCGGGTATCTCCCCCACCGTCGGCGTGGGCGAGGTGCTGTTCTCGATGATCACCTACACGCTCATCTATGGCGGCCTGGCCGTGATCGAGGTGTGGCTGTTCCTCAGGTACGCCAAGGCGGGCCTGCCAGACGTCGCACCCATCGAGGTGCAGACGGATCCCGACGCCCCCATGACCTTCGCGTACTGAGAGAGGAGAACCAGAGATGATCACTCTGCTTGAAGCGACGGTGTCGGTTCCGACGCTGCCCATCGTGTGGTTCCTGCTGGTCACCGTGCTGTGGCTGGGCTACTTCTTCCTCGAGGGCTTCGACTACGGCGTGGCCATGCTGATCCCCGTCCTGGGGAAGAACGACAAGGACAAGCGTGTCCTCGTCAACACCATCGGCCCCGTCTGGGACGGCAACGAGGTGTGGCTGCTCACCGCGGGCGGCGCGATGTTCGCGGCGTTCCCCGGCTGGTACGCCTCGCTCTTCTCGGGGCTCTACCTGCCGCTGCTGCTCGTGCTGGTGGGCCTGATCCTGCGCGGCGTCGCCTTCGAGTACCGCTCGAAGCACCCCGACACCCGCTATCGGGCCATGCTGGACTGGTTCGCCACCGTCGGATCGTTCCTGCCGTCGCTGGTGTTCGGCGTCGGGTTCGCCAACTTCGTCATCGGCCTCGCCAACGACGGCCTGCTCTGGAACGGCTCCTTCTGGGGCCTGTTCGGGCCGTTCGCGCTGCTGGGCGGCGTGATGCTGGTGACCCTGTTCCTGGTCCACGGCTCGGCGTTCATCGCGCTGAAGACCAAGGGACACATCCATGAGCGGGCCGAGGCCTTCGGCTCGAAGGTGGGCTGGGCCGCCTCCGCGATGGTGGCGCTGTTCGTGATTTCCCAGAACGTGTTCTGGCCGGCCAACTCCGAGTTCGGTGACTTCACCGTGTTCGCGTGGGGCGCGGGGATCATCGCCATCGTGGCCATCCTGGGCGCCACGCTCATGATCACCAAGGGCCGCGACGGTTGGGGCTTCATCCTGACCGGCGCGACGGTGGTGACGCTGTTCATCGGCATCTTCATTCGCATGTACGGAAACCTTGGCTTCGCACAGGACGAGACGGTCCCCGTTGATGAGCGCCTCAACATCATCACCGCGGCGTCGTCGGACACCACCCTCACCATCATGACGTGGGCCGCCGTGATCTTCGTGCCGATCGTGCTGGCCTACCAGTCGTGGTCGTACTGGGTGTTCAGCCGCCGCATCTCGACGAAGAACATCCCCGACGAGGTGGTCGCGGTCCACTGACCCTCCCTCGACATGCGAAAGGGCCCACCCCCGTCGGGTGGGCCCTTTCGCTTGTCAGGGGGTCAGGCGCGGCGCGACGACGGGGCGCAGTCCACGCAGACGTCCTCGGGGATGAGGCCGACGCGCATCAGCGCGACGAAGATGGTGCAGCCGAGGCAGAACCCGAGCGCAGCCTCCAGCCCAGGCAGCACGATCATGACGACGGCGAGCGCTGTCGCGGCGACGATGAGGCCCGGGGCCGCGGTGAGGGAGTGGGCAACCCACAGCGCGGTGATGGTCGCGGTCATGACTGCGCCGATCCCGGCGGCGAACCGCTTGGGCGCAAACGGCGTGGGCTGCTTCGGGGCGGCGAGGCGCGGCCGGAGCCAGGCGCCGACGGCGCGCGCGATCGGGCTCCAGCGCGGGCCCCCAGCGGCGCGGAGGGTGAAGTCGGTGAAGAGGACGGCGTAGAGCCACCACTGCTGCGTGGCCAGCGCCAGCAGGCCGACGGCCACGACCACCGCCGCGATCAGCCGGACTGTCACGTCGTCGACGAAGGTGGGCACACGCGAAACAGTGATCTGGGGGGCGGGGGTGCTGTCGAGAAGGCTGCGCGTCGCGGGCTTGGTGTCGGTCACGGGTGAGGTCATATCTGGCTGCTCCGGTTCTGCGAGGGGGTGGCTGGCCGGTGGACGACGAGCACGCTGACCACAACAGTTGAAAGGGCAAGAACATTCCCCCGTGTGCGACGACGTGCGCGAGTGGTCAGAGACGAAGGCGCCCACCGGCCCCGCAGAAGGCCCCACTGGCCTTGTGGAACACTGGCCAGGTGGCAGGCCCCATCCATCCCCGACTGTTCACCCGCGCCCGCGCCACCCGTGGGTTCATGGTGGCGACGGTGCTCGTCGGCCTGGTCACCGCAGGGCTGCTCATCGTCCAGGCGCGGCTGCTGGCGGACTGGATCACCCTGGCGTTCGAGACTCAGGCCCTGCCGCCGGGGTGGCAGACGGCGCTGCTCCTGCTGGCGGCCGTGTTCCTGGCACGCGGACTGCTGGCCTGGCTGAGCTCAACCCTGGCCCACCGCTCCGCCGCGACAGTCAAGTCCCAGCTCCGCCGAGACATTCTCGCCGCCCGCCTCGACACCCCCGTCGGCGCCGCGTCGTCGGCCTCGCTGATCCGGATCGTCACCCAGGGCCTCGACGCCCTGGACGGTTACTTCTCCAAGTACCTCCCCCAACTGGGCCTCGCCGCGACAGTGCCGTTCCTCGTCGGCGGCGCGATCCTGCTGGCGGACTGGCCCTCTGCGATCATCGTCGCGTTCACCCTCCCGCTGATCCCGGTCTTCATGGCGCTGATCGGCTGGACCACCGAGAAGGCCACCCGCCGCAGCTTCGCCGTGGCGGACCGGCTCGCCAACCACTTCGCCGACCTCATCGCCGGCCTCCCCACACTCCAGGCCTTCGCCCGGGCGCGGGCGCAGAAGCGCGGGGTGGAACTCGGCGAGGAAGACTACCGCGACGCCACCATGAAGGTGCTGACCATCTCGTTCCTCAGCTCGTTCGCGCTCGAGCTGCTGGCCACGCTGTCAGTGGCGGTGGTCGCGGTGACGGTGGGCTTCCGCCTGGTCTACGGCAACGTCGACTTCCCCACCGCCCTCTTCGTGCTGATCCTCGCCCCGGAGGCCTTCCTGCCGGTGCGGCAGGTGGGGGTCCACTTCCACGATTCGGCCGACGGGGTGGCCGCGGCGGACGCCGCCTTCGAGATGATCGACGGCGGGGCTGGGCACGCCGGCACCGAGCCCGCCCCGCGCGGCGGGTCCCTGCGGCTGGAGGACCTCACCTACTCCTATCCCGGCGCCGCGGGCCGGGCCGTCGAGCACTTGAGCGTGGAGGTGGCACCTGGCGAGGTGGTGGCGCTCACCGGCCCGTCGGGCGGCGGCAAGTCGACCTCGCTGGCCATGGCGCTCGGCTTCCTCACCCCGACGTCGGGCCGGGTCACCGTCGACGGCGTGGACCTGACCGGCGTGGACCTCGCGTCGTGGCGGGGGCAGCTGGCCTGGGTGGGCCAGGAGCCCGGAATGCTCAACGGCACGGTGGGCGACAACGTCGCGCTCGGCTGCCCGGGCGCGGCGGAGGATGACATCCGGCGGGCGCTGGACGAGGCGGGGGCGGACTTTGGGCCGGACAAGCCCGTCGGCGACGACGGCGAGGGCCTGTCCGCCGGGGAGCGTCGCCGGGTGGCGCTGGCGCGCGCCCTGGTCCGGATCCGGCTGGGAGGCGCCCGGCTGCTGGTGCTCGACGAGCCCACCGCCGGCCTCGACGCCGCGACGGAGGCGCGCGTCATCGAGGCGGTGCGGGCCACCGGTGCCGGCGCCCTGATCGTGTCGCACCGCCCGGCGGTGCTGGTCGCGGCGGACCGCGTCGTGTCGACGGCGGGCGCTCCGATCCCTGCGGGGGCCGGCCCGCGAAGCAACACCCCGCTCCACGAGGAAGCCCGCCCGCGAAGCAACACCCCGCTCCACGAGGAGGCCCGCCCGCGAAGCAACACCCCGCTCCACGAGGAGGCCCGCCCGCGAAGCAACACCCCGCTCCCCGAGGAAGCAGACCCGCCACACTCCACTTCGCTCCCTGAGGAGGCCCACCCGCGGAGCGGCGAGGGCCGTCTCGAAGGGTCGTATCCCGCGACCTCCTCGCCCAGCGCCCCCACCTCCCTCCTCCGCGACCTTCTCGCCGCCGCGCCGAAGGCCCGCACCCGCTTCCTGCTCGCCATCCTCCTCGCCACCCTGGCGTCGGGCTCGTCGGTGGCGCTGATGGGGGTCTCCGCCTGGTTGATCTCCTTCGCCGCCATGGCGCCGCCGGTGCTCTACCTCCAGCCCGCCGCGGTGGGCGTCCGCGCCTTCGGCATCTCGCGCGGCGTGTTCCGCTACGTGGAGCGCCTGGTGGGCCACGACGTCGCACTCCGCCTGCAGGGCGCCCTGCGCGTGCGGATCTACGCCAAGCTGAGCGCCACCACGCTGATCGGGCGGCGCCGGGGTGACCTGCTCACCCGGGTGGTGGCGGACGTCGCGGCCATCCAGGACCTGGTGGTGCGGGTGGCGATCCCCGTCGCCTCCGCCGCGACAGTCGTGGCCGCGACCAGCCTCATGCTGGCCCTGTTGAATTGGGAGAGCGCCGTCGCGCTGCTAGCCACCGCACTCCTCGCGGGCGCGGTCCTGCCCCTGTGGACGCAGCAGGCGAGCCGTGCAGCCGACACAGCGGCCGTCCCCACCCGGGGTCGCCTGGCCAACGGCGTGCGCGAGCTGGCCCGCACCTCCGACGACCTCGTCGCCTACGGGGCCGAAGCCCCCACGCTGGCGCGGCTGCTCGCCGTCGACGAGGAGCTCCGCGGGCAGGAGTGGCGGGGCGCCTGGGTGCGTGGCATCGCGACGGGAGGCCAGGTGGCGGCAGCCGGGATCGCCGTGCTGGCGGCGCTGTGGTTCGGGACGAACGCCGTCGCCTCGGGCGATCTCGACCCCCGCTTCCTCGCAGTCCTGGCCCTGACCCCCCTCGCCCTGCACGAGGTGCTGGGCACCTTCGCGCAGGCGGCGCAGACCCACACCCGCGCCAGGTCCGCGCTGGACCGGCTCGGCGAGGTGCTGAGCGAGCCACCCGTCGGCAATGGCGACGCTGTCGCGGGCGACAACGGCGAGGCGGGGCTGCGCCTGACCGGTGTCGCGGTGGGGTGGCCGGGCGCCGGCCCGGTGCAGGCGGGCATCGAGCTCAGCGTGGCGCCCGGCGAGCAGGTGGCCGTGGTGGGGCCCTCCGGCGTGGGGAAGACGACGCTGGCCGCCACCGTCATGGGCCTGATCCCGCCGCTGGCCGGGGAGGTGCGACGGGGCGGCCGGGTGGGCTACCTGGCGCAGGACGCGCACATTTTCGCCACCACCGTCGCGGAGAACGTGCGCATCGGCAACCGCGACGCCACCGACGACGACATCCGCGCCGCCCTCGCGCGCGCCGGCCTGCCCCTGGACCCTGAGCGCCGGATCGGCGAGGCGGGCACCACGCTGAGCGGTGGTGAGCGACGGCGGCTCGCGATGTCGCGGCTGCTGGTGGGCAGCCCGGACGTCGTCATCCTGGACGAGCCCACCGAGCACCTCGACCGCGAAACGGCCACCGCCCTCATGGACGACGTGTGGCGCGAGTTCGCCGACATGCCGCTACTGGTCCTCACCCACGACCCCGACCTGGTGGCCCGCTGCACCCGCGTCCACCGCTTGGACTCTGCGCCCCGCGCTGCAGGAGTTGGGCCGGAGCCTGCTCTCGTGGCGCGTGGATCGTTCGCACCGGGGCGCCCTCCGGGTTGAGCAGGGTCGCCCCTGGCGGGGCGCCCGTTCCGGGTGGAAAATGCAGATCTGGCTCACTCAGCTGGCCAGGCACGATGGGGCACTTCTGATGAGCCTCTGATCCGGCTCGCGAGCCGTCGCCGCGGGCCGTGTCCGGCCCACACGTCGGCCCTTCCGCCGCCCTTGCGCCGGGGGGCACTATTGGTGCATGCCCGAGCGTGGACGGATCCCCGCCCTTGAGGGGCTTGTCGCGGTGGCGGCCGGCCTTGGGGTCGGGCACGGGCTGTCGGCACTCGTCTCGGCCGGATCCTCGCCCCTGTTCGCGACGGCCAACCGCCTCATCGACCTGACCCCCACCGTCGTCAAGGAATGGGCCGTGGCCACCTTCGGGACGGCCAACAAGCCCATCCTGCTGGTGGGCGTGCTGGCCGTCGTCGCGCTCCTCGGGCTGGCCGTCGGACGCCTCGCCACCCGATCGCTGACGGCCGCCTGGCTGGCCACCGCCGCCCTGGGCCTGGTGGTCGGGGCGGCCGCGCTCACGGATCCCGAGGCGACGCCGCTGTGGGCCGCGCCGTCGGTGCTGGCCGTGCTGGTGGGCGGCGGGATCCTGACGGCCTTCTCCCGCCTCGGAGTCGGCGACGGCAACACACCCGGCCCGGTGTTGAGCCGACGGCGCGTCATCGTCGGGGCGGCCGGTGGCGGGGTGGCGCTGGCGGGGTTCGGGCTCGGCGAGCTGGCACCCACCGGCGCTCCTGGCGGGCCGCCCGTCCTGCCGGTCCCCCCGAGCCCCCTCCCTGCGCGGGCCGCCGGCCTGGAGGGCGAGGTGGAGGGGGTGTCAGAGCTCTACACCCCCAACGCGGACTTCTACCGGATCGACACCTCCCTCAGCCCACCCCGGCTCGACCACCGTGAGTGGCGGCTGAACGTCGAGGGCATGGTGGAGCGCCCGCTGACCCTGACCTGGGACGACCTCCTCGCGCTCGATGTGGTGGAGGCCGACATCACCATGCTGTGCGTGAGCAACCCCGTCGGCGGGCCGTACGTGGGGGCGGCGAGGTGGCTGGGCGTCCGGGTAGCCGACGTCCTGGCGATGGCCGGGCCCCTCCCGGAAGCCGACATGGTGATGAGCCGCTCGGTGGACGGGTTCACGATCTCCACCCCCATCCAGGCGCTGACCGACGACCGGATGGCCCTGCTCGCCATCGGGATGAACGGCGAGCCGCTGCCGCGCATCCACGGGGCGCCGGTGAGGTTGGTCACGCCCGGCCTGTACGGGTACGTGGGGTCGACGAAGTGGGTGACCAACCTGAATGTGACCACGTTCGCGCGGGATCAGGCCTATTGGACGGTCCGTGGATGGGACGAGCAGGGGCCGATCAAGCCGGCAAGCCGGATCGACGTGCCTCGCGATGGATCGACGGTGCCGGCCGGCCGGGCGGCCATCGCCGGCGTGGCGTGGGCGCAGGGAATCGGGATCGCGCAGATCGAGGTCAGCATCGACGAGGGGCCCTGGCGGGTGGCGAGTGAGGGCCCCGACGCGGGGATCGACATGTGGAGGCAGTGGACCTACGCCTGGGATGCGACCCCGGGCGAGCATCGGCTGGCCGTTCGTGTCACCGATGCGGACGGTCGGCCGCAGCCCGTCGGCCCCGCGGAGCCGTTCCCCAACGGCGCCGAGGGATACCACGAGGTACGGGTCACCGTCGCCTGAGCCCCGCTGGTTGAGCCAGCCGCGGCGCGAAGCGCCCGCTGCTGCGTCGAAACCCACTGCACCGTCGCAGGAAGCCCTGACCCGAACCCGCCGTCGGTGCCGGGAGCCGTGAGCCGAGGCACGGGCGGCCGCTCTCCCTACGTCAGCACGCACGCGCGCGTTGGCCTCGGGTCAGGCATCGAGGCCGCCCGCGCCTCGGCTCCCGTCTCCCCGCACTCGTCCCCGGTGGCGTCGTCGAGTTCGGGCGCGTGCCGTCAGGGCGGCCTGGCGAGAGTCTTCCCAGGCGGGACGCCAGTCCGGTGACCCTCAAGCTGGGCACCCCGACGCAGACCGCCCTGCCGTCCCCCGCCCTCGCGTCCAACCCACGTCGCCGCCCCGCGACTCGCACCCATCTGGCTCACCGTCACTTCTGGCGGCGTAGTCGAGGCCAGAAGTGACAGTCAACCGAAACACCCCGACGCAGACCGCCCTGCCGTCCCCCACCCTGGCACCCATCCGGCGTCTCGCGCCGGCTCGTTTCGGGGCGGTGCCCTTGGCGCCTGCGATAAGTCTGGCCGCCCGCGCTACAGCGCCGGCGCGCGAACACAGGACAGGCGGCTGGGGGGCGCCTGCGATAGAGCGCAGGCGCCGAGACACACAAGCCAGGCGACGAGACCTAAGACAGGCGACCGGACGGGCCAGCCGGGCGCGGGTGATGGGGCCTGGGGCTGGTGTGTCCGACGCGACGGAGACAGCAGGGCGCGGGTGATGGGGTCCGACGGGACGGGCCCGCAGGGCGGCGGGTGGTGGGGGCCGGGGCAGGTTGGGTGGGCGTTGATGACGGTCGCGGCAGCGCGAAGCGCCGCCGCCGGCATCATGGGCGGCCCGGCCCCCACCACACGCCGCCCAACCCGACCACCACATCACACACCGCCAAGCCCGACCACAGCCTGGAAGCCCGGAACGCGCCCGAAGATCAGGACAGGACGAACCGCGACGCCAGGACCCTCCCCGCCTCCTCCGCGACACTCGCGGACTCCGTCAGCGCACCCTCGCCCGCGAGATCCCACAGCGACACCGCACCCGCCAGCCCGTCGACGGCGGCGTCGATCCGCCCCGCGACGACCGCGACCCGCCGGTCCCCGGCCATCTCCCGCACGACGGAGACCACCTTGCCTCCGGCCGACTGGCTGTCGAAGCGCCCCTCGCCCGTGATCACCAGGTCCGCGCCGTCCAGCGCCGCCTCCAGACCCACAGCCTCCGCGACCGCCCTGGCCCCCGACTCAGTCGTCGCCCCCCACCGTTGGAGCGCGAAACCCGCCCCGCCTGCGGCGCCGGCTCCGGCTGCCTCGACGTCGCCAGCCAGCAGTTCCGCGAACCGCCCGACGTTGAGCTCCAGCTCGTCGACGATCCCCACCCCACCCTTCTGCGGGCCGAACACAGCGGCCGCGCCGAGGGGGCCGAGCAGCGGGTTGGTCACGTCCGAGAGCACCACCGCGCCGCCCGGAGGCGGCGGGGGCATCCCGGAGAGGTCCACCGTCGCCACGCGGGGCAGCGCCGAGTTGCCGGGCGAGGTCACCTCGCGGCCCCCGTCGTCGAGCAGCCGCGCCCCCAACGCCACCAGGAGCCCGGCACCGCAGTCGGTGGACGCGCTGCCGCCGATGGCCAGCAGCAGCCGCGACACTCCCGCCTCCAGCGCCGCCCGGATCGCCATCCCGAACCCGGTGGTGTGCGCACCCCGCGCATCCAGGGGATCGAGGCCGACGATGCCGCACGCGGCGGCCAGCTCGACGACGCCCGTCCCGTCGGGCAGTCTCAGCCACGACGACCCCCTAGGGCGGCCCACGGCGTCGACCACCGCCACCGGCACCCGCTCCGAACCGGTCACAGCAGCGAAGGCGTCCAGGGTTCCCTCGCCACCGTCGGCCATGGGGTGGAGGGCGACGGTGTCGCGGGGGCGGACGGCCAGCCAGCCGGCGGCGATGCGCTCCGCGGCCTCCGCGGCCGTCAGGGTCCCTTTGAAAGAATCGGGCGCGACCACAACGTGCATAGGCCGAGCCTAAAGTGATCGACGGTGTTCGGGGCCCGCCCTGCCAACCCCGGGGACGCGACCGGTGCGAGCCGATAGAGTGACCGGGTGACCTCACCCGCAGTGCCCGGCCGCCGCCTCAAGGTGGCGCAGTTCACGGACAACTACGGGCCCGGCAGCAACGGGCTGATGTTCGCGGTCCAGCAACTCGAAGGCAACCTGTTGGACGCCGGCCACGAGGTGATTGTGGTGGCGCCGGAGACCAAGGGCCCCAACCCGCACCACGGGCGCCCCGGCCGCACAGAGGTGCGCCTGCCGTCGGTCCGCGTGCCGAAGATGCCCACCCGGGTGGCCAATGGCCGCCACTTCGACCGCACCATCGACCAGCTCGGCGAGATGCGCCCGGACGTGCTGCACGTGCACGGATTCGGCACCGTCGGTCTGCTCGGGACGTGGGCGTCGCGGCGGCTGGGGATCCCCATGATGGTGACCTGGCACACGGACTTCGAGGCCTACGGCGACCACTACTCGGCCGTCCTGCCGTTGCTCACGGGCGTGTTGCGGGCGTTCGCGCGGATCACCAAGGGGCAGTTCGTCAGCGCCGAGGACATCCGGCTCGCCGAGATCCGCTACGAGGACCGGGGCAAGTCCACCGCATCGCTGCTCAGCATCTGCGAAAAGATGCTGGAGATGGCCACGCTCACCACCACTCCGTCGCCGAAGACGGCCAGCCGCCTCCGCCTCATCTCCCCGGACGCCAAGATCGTCGTGGTGCCCAACGGCGTGGACCCCCTCCCGCCCGGCCCGCCGCCCTTCCCCCACCCCGAGGGGCCGCTGGTGCTGTACGCCGGCCGGATCGCGCCCGAGAAGGGCATCCCCCTGCTGGCGGAGGCTTTCGACCTCGTGTACGCGCAGCGGCCCGACGCGCGGCTGTGCGTGGTGGGTGACTGGGAGAGGTATCCGCGCATCAAGAAGGTGCTGGCCGACGGCCGGGCCGCGGGCAAGATCATCCTGCCGGGCGAGCAGAAGCGCGACGCGCTGGGCGCGTACTACGGCATGGCGGACGTGTTCGCCTTCCCGAGCCTCACCGACACCCAGGCCCTCGTGCTCCACGAGGCCGCGTTGGCGGGGCTGCCCATCGTGAGCGTGGATCACGAGCTGCAGCTGGTGATCGAGCCCGGCGTCAACGGGGAGATCACGCGCCCGACGGCTGCGTCGCTGGCCGCCGGGCTGATGCGGGTGATCGACCGCCTCGACGACGAGGCCTGGCGTCGGCACGCGTCTGAGCGCTCCATCGAACTGGCGTCGCAGTGGTCGATCGAGTCTCAGGCTGCGGAATTGCTTCGGCTGTACGCGGAGGTCGCGGCCACGCGCTGACCCCTCCCCCGGGCTGAGGAGCGAGGACCGCAGCGACGAGCCTCGAAGCCTCAGAAAAGTGACCTTGTCAGCCTGCGTTTTCTAGGCTTCGAGGCCGCTGCGCGGCACCTCAGCCAGCGGGATGGGCACTCCGCGGCACCTCAGCCAGTGGGATGGACACCCCGCGGCACCTCAGCCAGCGGGTGGGACCCCACCCTCTGCAACTTGCTATCCAGAGCGCGGTATCTGTGTATATACGCAGATACCGCGCTCTGGATAGCAAGTTGCAGACCCGTCCTCCCTCGGCGGCGCAGGTGAGGGCTACTTCCCCGTCATGTCCGCCGGAATCACCCACGCGTCGAAGTCCTGACCGCTCACCCCGTTGGCCAGCGCCGACTCCCGCAGCGACGTCCCCTCCTTGTGCGCCTGCTTGGCGATCTTCGCCGCCTTGTCGTAGCCGATGTGCCGGTTCAGGGCGGTCACCAGCATGAGGTTGGTCGACAGGTTGTGCTCGATGCGCGGCAGGTTCGGCTCGATGCCGACTGCGCAATGCTCGGTGAACGACAGCGCACCATCGGCCAACAGCCGGATGCTCTCCAGCACCGCGTGCGCCATCACCGGCTTGAACACGTTGAGCTGGAAGTTGCCCTGGCTGCCGGCGAACCCGACTGTGGCGTCGTTGCCGAAGACCCTCGCCGCGACCATCGTCAGCGCCTCGGACTGGGTGGGGTTGACCTTGCCCGGCATGATCGAGCTGCCCGGCTCGTTCTCCGGAATGTTCAGTTCGCCGATCCCGTTCCGCGGCCCGCTGGCGTACCACCGCACATCGTTGGCGATCTTCATCAGTGCCCCCGACAGCACCCGTAGCTCGCCGCTGACTTCGACGAGCGAGTCGTGGGCGCTCAGCGCTGCGAACAGGTTCTCCGCCTGCTGGAACTCCAGGCCGGTCTCCGCGGTGATCTTCTCAGCCGCCAGGCGACCGAAGTCGGGATGGGCGTTGAGCCCGGTGCCGACGGCGGTGCCGCCGATGGCCAGATCCCGCGCCCGCGAATCCGCGTGCCGGACACCCTCGACGGCGAAGTCCAGCTGCGCCACCCAGCCGCCGAACACCTGGCCCAGCCGGACCGGCGTGGCGTCCTGCAGGTGCGTCCGGCCCACCATCACCACGCCGTCGTACTCATCGGCCTTTGCAGCGAGCACGTCGCGCAGCCGGGCGATGGCCGGGTAGAGCCGCTCGTTGAGCTCCGTCACCACCGCGATGTGCATGGCGGTGGGGAACGTGTCGTTGGAGGACTGGCCGCGGTTGACATCGTCGTTGGGGTGGACCGGCGCCTTCGACCCGCGGACACCGCCTGCGAGCTCGATGGCGCGGTTGGAGATGACCTCGTTGGAGTTCATGTTGGACTGCGTGCCGGAGCCGGTCTGGAACACCACGAGCGGGAAGTGGTCGTCCAGGCGCCCCGCGATCACGTCGTCGGCGGCGCGGGAGATGAGATCCGCCTTGTCTGCGGCCAGCTCCCCGAGCTCGGCGTTCGCCTGCGCGGCGGCTTTCTTCAGCACGCCGAGCGCGCGGATCATGGCACGGCCCCACACGAAGGTGTCGCGGCCGATGTCGAAGTTGTGCAGGCTGCGCTGCGTCTGTGCGCCCCAGTAGCGGTCTTCGGCTACCGGGACCTCGCCCATGGAGTCTGTTTCGATGCGGGTACCCATGAGCCCCAACCTACCCTCGCCGGCGCCTCGCTCGGGCAGAAAAAGAGCTCGGCCGCTGCCCTTGGGGGGGCGGCAGCGGCCGAGCGGTCTTTGGTGACACCAACAGCGTCGGAGATAAATGTACCCGATCCGGTGGCATTCACATGCACTCGCAGTACTGGGTTTTTGGTTTCTTGACGATCTCTTGACTTTGCGCGCCAACACCCCTAGTCAGCGGCGGTTCACGCTCCGAAAGCCCTTCAACCGAAGGCTGTTGAGCACAACAAAAACGCTGGAAAAAGCCATCGCCGCGCCCGCGATGATGGGCGTCAGCATCCCGAGCGCCGCCAGCGGGATGGCCGCGGTGTTGTAGCCGAACGCCCACACCAGGTTGGACTTGATGGTGCGCAACGTAGCCCGCGAGAGGCGGACGGCGTCGACGGCGGCCATCAGGTCGTGCCGCATCAGGGTGATGTCGCCGGCCGCGATCGCAGCATCGGTGCCGGTGCCCATCGCGATCCCGAGGTCCGCCTGCGCGATGGCCGCTGCGTCGTTGACGCCGTCGCCCACCATCGCCACCTGCCGGCCGGCCGCCTGCAGCTCCTTGATGGCCGCGACCTTGCCCTCCGGAGTGACGCCCGCGCGCACGTCGTCGATGCCCACCTGCGCGGCCACCGCTCGCGCCGTGCGCTCGTTGTCGCCCGAGAGCAGCACCGGGTGCAGGCCCAGGGACTTGAGCTCCCGGATGGCGGCCGCGGCCGACTCCTTGACGGTGTCGCCGACGATGATCCGGCCCAGCACCCGCTGCTCGTCGGCCACCTCGACGACGCTGCCCACCGGCTCACCTGGCCACGCCACCGGCGCCAGCCCGAGGTCCGCCATGAAGGCCGCCGATCCGGCGAACACGGCCCGCCCGTCGACCACCCCCCGCACCCCGCGACCCGGCACGTTGACGAAGTCCACCACGGCGCCGGGCCGCTCCACCTCGGCCACGATGGCCTGGGCGATGGGATGCTCGGACCCTGATTCGACGGCGGCCGCCAGCCGCAGCAGCTCGTCGCGGGTGACGCCGTCGGCGGTCTCCACCTGGGCCACGGACATCTGGCCCGTGGTGAGGGTGCCGGTCTTGTCGAAGACCACGGTCTCCACGCGCCGGGCGCGCTCGAGCACCTGCGGGCCACGGATGACCGTGCCGAGTTGGGCGCCGCGACCGGTGCCCACCATGAGGGCCGACGGCGTGGCCAGCCCCAGCGCGCACGGGCAGGCGATGATGAGCACGGCGATGGCCGCCGACAGCGACATCGTCACGCCGTTGCCCACCAGGAGGTGCCCGGCCAGGGTCAGCGCGGCGATCACCAGCACGATGGGGACAAAGATGCCCGAGACCTTGTCGGCGAGGCGCTGCACCTCGGCCTTGCCGGTCTGGGCCTCCTCCACCATGGCCGCGATCCGGGCCAGCTGGGACTGCGAGCCGACGGCCGTGGCGCGCACCACGAGCCGCCCCGTCGTGTTGACCGATCCCCCCACCACGGCGGACCCGGGCTCCACCTCCACCGGAAGCGACTCGCCGGTCATGACGGAGGCGTCGACGGCGGAGCGACCCTCCACCACCTCGCCGTCGGCCGCGACCTTCTCGCCGGGGCGCACCACGATGAGGTCGCCCACGCGCAACGACTTGGCGTCCACCCGGCGCTCCTCGCCGTCGACGAGGACGCTGGCCTGCTTGGCGCCCACCTCGAGGAGCGCGCGCAGGGCGGCGCCGGACTCGGTCTTGGCGCGGGCCTCGATATAGCGGCCGAGCAGGAGGAAGGAGATGATGGTGACGGCGGCCTCGAAATAGATGAAGCCGCGCGCGTCCTGCTGGCTGAGGGTCAGGGAGAACTCGTGCTTCATCCCGATCATGCCGGCGTGGCCGAAGACCATCGCGTACAGCGACCAGGCGTAGGCGGTGAGCGTGCCCATGGACACGAGCGTGTCCATGGTGGTGGTGCCGTGCCGGGCGTTGGTCCAGGCGGCGTGGTGGAAGTTGCGGCCCAGCCACAGCACGACCACGCTGGAGAGCACCAGCGCCACCCACTGCCAGGCGGGGAACTGCAGCGCCGGCACCATGGACACGACGACGACGGGGATGCTCAGCGCGAAGGACCACAGCACGCGCGGCTTGAGCGCGGCGGCCTCGTCGGCCTTCTCTGCCTCGGGCACCGGAAGCGTGGCGCCGTAGCCGGCCTGGGCGACGACCTCCATGATGCGCTGCGCGGTGACTCCGGTGGGCGCCTCGACGGTGGCGCGCTCGGTGGAGTAGTTGACGGTGGCGGTGACGCCGTCGACCTTGTTGAGCTTCTTCTCGATCCGGGCGGCGCAGGAGGCGCAGGTCATTCCCTGGATGTCGAGTTGGATGGTGGAACTGGCCATGTAGGCCCTCCGATTTCGGGCGCGCGGGTAGACGCGGGCACTGGGGATGTCAGCGGCGCCAACTATGGGCGCCCGGGGGCGGCGGGCGCGACCCGCCGGTGTCAGGCCTCGACGACGGAGTAGCTGCCCGCTTCGTGGACGGCCTCGATGATGGCGTCGAAGGGGACGCGATCCGCGGACTCGACGAGCATCGCGCCGTTGTCCAGGGTGACGGAGACGTTGATCACGCCGTCGACCTCGGAGACCTCTTCGGTCACGTGGTTGACGCAGTTGCCACAGGTCATGCCCGAGACGGTGTACTTGCTGATCATGGGGTGAATCCTCTCGTGGTGGGTCAGCGGACGAGGCGCTTGATGGCCTGCATCGCTTCGTCGATCTTCTCCTCGGCCTCCGGTCCGCCCTTGCGGGCGGCGTCGGCGACGCAGTGGGAGAGGTGATCGTTGAGAAGTCCGAGGGAGACCGCCTTGAGTGCACTGGTGACGGCGGTCACCTGGGTGAGGATGTCGATGCAGTACTGATCTTCTTCCACCATGCGCGCGATGCCGCGCGCCTGGCCCTCGATCAGCTTCAACCGACGCAGGTATGCAGCCTTCTCGGGCGTGTACCCGTGAGTGGCGTGGCAGCTCTCCTCAATGATGTCGGTCATCGGTCCCCCTTCTCGGTACCCAATATACCCCATGGGGGTATTGGATTCAACTGATCTCATCATGACACGACGGGGGTGCAGGCCCCCGTCCGGGGTGACCTAGGGCCCCACAGGGCTGACTTATCCACACATTGCGCACCCAGCCTGTGGACATCCCTCCCCGAAGCGCCGCCAGACGCCCGCCATGGGACGCTCGGGGCCTATAACACAGCCTCGGGACGCACGGTTCGTGTTTGCCGATGATCGACGATCACCCCTAGTCGGATAGCGTTTCGCGGCGACGGCGCGGCAGCGTTGTGCCGCCGGAGGCGAGTCAGCGCCGGAGGCGCTTGACCCGCTGACCGATTTGTGGACAAAGTGACGGGAGCCGTCGACCCGCGGGTCTTTATAACAATTTGATAACGGTGATTCGACGCTCAACCCACAACATTGTGCACACCCCACGGGCACGACGGGCGGAGTTGTCCACAGGCCACCCACAGGTCGCCAACAGGCTTGCCCACAGGCACGTCACAGAACCTGTCAGTGGCGTGCCCTAGCCTGTCCTGTGGCCGGAAACCGGTGGCCATGAGGAGGGGACATGACGCAGACCGCCGTCTACGACGACCGTGATCTGGACCGCACTCCCCCGCAGGCCCTGGCCGCGGAGCAGAGCGTGCTGGGCGCCATGATGATGTCCAAGGACGCCATCTCGGACGTCGTCGAGGTGCTCCGCGGAGTGGACTTCTACCGGCCCAACCACGAGACCATCTTCGACGCCATCATCACCCTGTACGGTCGCGGGGAGCCTGCGGACCCCATCACTGTGGCCGGGGAGCTGGGCAAGAGCGGGCAGCTGTCCAAGGTGGGCGGCGCGGTCTACCTGCACGATCTTCTGGCGTCGGTCTCCATCGCAGCCAACGCCATCTACTACGCCGAACTGGTGCGCGACAAGGCCGTCCTGCGCCGCCTCGTCAACGCCTCCATCCGGATCGCCCAGCTCGGCTACCAGGGCCAGGGCGAGGTGGACAAGATCGTCGACGAGGCCCAGCAGACCCTCTTCGAGGTCACCGAGAAGAAGGCCTCGGAGGACTACAAGTCCCTCCGCGAGCTCATCGAGCCCACGTTCGACGAGATGGAGGCCATCGCCTCCTCGGGCGATGCCCTCTCCGGGGTGCCGACGGGGTTCGTGGACCTGGATCGGATCACCAACGGCCTCCACGCGGGGCAGATGATCATCGTCGCGGCCCGCCCCGGCGTCGGGAAGTCCACGTTCGCGCTGGACGTGTGCCGCTCGGCCGCCATCCACCACAACCTCACGGCCGCGTTCTTCTCCCTGGAGATGAGCCGCACGGAGATCGTGATGAAGATCCTCTCGGCCGAGGCGTCGGTGCCGTTGGGGAAGATCCGCGGCGGCAAGATGGACGAGACGGACTGGCAGCGCGTCACGGACAAGTCCGCCATCCTCGGCGAAAAGAATCTCTTCATCGACGACTCCCCCAACCTCACCATGATGGAGATCCGCGCCAAGGCGCGGCGGCTGAAGCAGAAGCACGACCTGCAGATCCTCGCCATCGACTACATCCAGCTGATGAGCTCCGGCAAGAAGGTGGAGTCGCGCCAGCTCGAGGTCTCCGAGTTCTCCCGCCAGATCAAGCTGCTGGCCAAGGAGTTGGAGATCCCGGTCATCGCGCTGTCGCAGCTCTCGCGAAACACAGAGCAGCGCAAGGACGGCATCCCGCAGCTCTCGGACCTGCGCGAGTCCGGCTCCCTGGAGCAGGACGCGGACATCGTGATCATGCTCCACCGCCCGGAGATGTACTCGCAAAACCCCACCGACGAGGAGCGCGGCCTGGCCACGCTGCACATCCCCAAGCACCGCAACGGCGAGACCGGCAGGATCGACGCCCTGTTCCAGGGCCACTACAGCCGCTTCATCAACGCCCCCATGTGACCGGCCGTCCAGTCCACCCTGGCCTGCGCGAATGCTGCTCTCAAGCGGAGTGCTGAAATAATGCGCGTATCGGACTTCGCGATCGAAAGGCCCTCTCATGCCCGGTGAAGCCCTCCCCCCCGTCGACACCTCCCCGGACGCGCTCCTGGTCGCCGACCTCGCGCTGCTGACCGAGCTGCACCGCCAGGTGCTCACCGAATCCGGCCGCGGCGAGCTCGCCACGCTCATGGACCGCCTCGAGGAGGCCGCCGCGGGCGCCGCTGACGGTGGTGACCCCGACGCCCCGTCGCACATCATCGAGGGCCTCCCGGCCACCACGGCAGCCAGCCTGGCGCAGACCCTCACCGTGCACTTCCACCTCATCAACCTGGCGGAGGAGCGGCACCGGTCCCGCCTGCTCCGCGGCGCCGACCCCCGCTCGGGCGACGCCACGCCG
The DNA here is from genome assembly GCF_014164775.1 of Tessaracoccus sp. MC1679. Lineage (GTDB taxonomy): Bacteria > Actinomycetota > Actinomycetes > Propionibacteriales > Propionibacteriaceae > Arachnia. The sequence goes on along the minus strand of NZ_JACJGB010000014.1, from coordinate 14,486 downwards.
GACATGTGGCCGGCGGTCGCGGCGCTGGGTGAGCTGGCCACGCGGGTGCGGGACCTCCGCGTCCACCCCGTCCTCACCGCCCACCCCACGGAGGCCCGGCGGCGCGCCGTGTCGTCGGCCCTGGACCGGATCGGGGACCATCTCGACGACTACGACGACGCGGCCGTCGGCAGGCAGGAGCGGGCCGCCGCGCTGCGCCGGATGCTAGAGGAGATCGACATCCTGAGCCGCACCTCGCCGCTGCGCACCACCAAGCCTCAACCGTCGGACGAGGTGCGCGCGGTCATGCAGGTCTTCGACCAGACGCTGTTCCACGCGGTGCCCCGGCTGTACCGCTCCGTCGAGTCCGTGATCTCCAACGGGGACGCCGGCCGCCGCGAGCCGGCCGTGCCCGCGTTCCTCCGGTTCGGCTCCTGGGTGGGTGGCGACCGCGACGGCAACCCGTTCGTCACCGCCGAGGTGACGCGGCAGACCGCCGCCATCCAGGCTGATCACGCCCTGCGGGCGCTCGCCACGGGGGCTCAGCGCATCGCGCGCACCCTGACCATGAGCGACGACGCCACCCCCGCGTCGCCGGACCTGGCCAACTCGCTGGCCCGCGACGCCGTCGCCGCGCCAGAGCTGTTCGCCGCCATCCGCACGTCGTCGCCCAGCGAGCCACACCGCCAGAAGCTGCTGTTCGTCGCTGAGCGCCTGGCCGCCACGCGGAACGGACGGATCGAGCTCGCCTACCGCCGGCCAGAGGAACTGCTCGAGGACCTGCGGCTCATCCAGGACTCCCTGCGCGTCGCCGGCGACGACCGCGCGGCCTTCGGCGAGCTCCAGCACCTGATCTGGCTCTCCGAGACGTTCGGCTTCCACCTGGCCGAGCTCGAGGTGCGCCAGCACAGCGCCGTCCACAAGGCGGCCCTCGACGAGCTGCTGGGTCAGCTCGACGAGAAGCCGGCAGACGACGAGGGCCGGCTGGCGCTCCTCGACCGCCTGGCTATGGAGGGCTGGCCCAGCCAGGTGCAGGCCACCACCGACAGGACGCGCGAGGTGCTGGATACATTGCGCGTGATGTCCTGGCTGCAGGAGCGGTGGGGCGAGCGGTCCTGCGGCCGCTACGTGGTCAGCTTCACCCAGGCGCCCGAGCACCTGGTGGGCGTCCGGGCGCTCGCACGGCTCGCGGTCGGCGACGGTCCGCTCCGGCTGGACGTGGTGCCGCTGTTCGAGACCGGGGCGGACCTCAACGGCGCCGTCGGAATCCTTGAGCGCTGGCTGCCCCTGGACAGCACCCGCGCTTGGCTCGGCCAGACCGGCGGGCACGTCGAGGTGATGGTGGGCTACTCGGATTCGGCGAAGGACGTGGGCCCCGCCAGCGCGACGCTGACCCTCTACACCGCGCAGGGCGAGCTCGTGGATTGGGCGGACCGGCACGGCGTGCACCTCACGATCTTCCACGGCCGCGGCGGCTCGCTCGGTCGCGGCGGGGGCCCGCTGCACCGCGCCATCCTGGCGCAGCCGCCGGGCTCCGTGGCCGGCCGGTTCAAGGTCACGGAGCAGGGCGAGGTGATCTTCGCCCGGTACGCGGATGAGACCCTGGCCCAGGCTCACCTGGAGCGGCTCACCTCGGCGGTGCTGCTGGCAGACACCGAGGACGCGACGTGCCGCAACCGCGACGCGGCGGCTCGGTTCGCCGATGTGGCGGCCACCGTCGAGAGCGTCTCCCGCGAGGCCTGGTGGGAGCTGGTGCGGATCCCGGGGTTCGCCGACGTGGTGGCCGAGTCGAGCCCGCTCGAGGAGCTCGGTGAACTGCGGCTCGGGTCAAGGCCGGCCCGGCGCAGCGGCGCTACGGAGGGCCGCGACCTTGCGGACCTGCGGGCCATCCCGTGGGTGTTCGCGTGGTCGCAGATCCGGGCCAACATCCCCGGCTGGTTCGGGCTGGGCACCGGCCTGGCCGCGGTCGGGGATCCGGAGCGCCTGCGCGCGGCCTATCAGGAGTGGCCGCTGTTCGCCAGCCTGATCGACGTCGCGGAGATGAGCCTGGCGAAGGCCAACCCGCGGCTTGCCCGGTCGTTCCTTACCCTGGGCGGGCGGCCTGAGGTCACCGAGCGGGTGCTGACCGAACTGGATCTGACCAGGCGCCTGGTCCTGGAGACGATGGGCCAGTCCGAGCTGCTCGAGGCCAAGCCGCTGCTGCAGGGCCGGGTGAGCCTGAGGGCGCCGTCGATCGACGCGCTCAGCCACCTGCAACTCCGGGCGCTGCGGCTCATCCGCGACGCCGCCTCGCCGATCGACGATGCGGAGCGCGCCGAGTGGGCACGGGTGCTGCTGCTCACCGTCAACGGTGCCGCGGCCGGCCTGCAGAACACCGGTTAAGGGCCCCGGGACGCACCCGCTGGCGGGGGCGAAGGAGCGAAGCGACGACTCCACCCCGCAGGCCGAGGCACGAGCCCACCCTGCTGGCTGAGGCGCGAGGAGCCCTTCTCCGCTGGCTGAGGCGCGAGGAGCGAAGCGACGAGCCTCGAAGCCTAAGAAACCGCCGCTGACAAGGTCACGTTCCCAAGGCTTCGAGGCCGCTTCGCGGCACCTCAGCCAACGATATGGGCCGCTTCGCGGCACCTCAGCGCTGCGGGATGGCATGGGCCGCGTCGGCGAAGGCCTAATTGGCAGGTCTCGTGCCGTAGTCGGTACCAGACCTGCCAATTAGCCGCCCGACCGCCGCGGGGCGCCCACGACGGGGGCTCGGCCATCGCCTGAGACGTGGCTTCGCGCCTCCCGGTCAGGCCGGGGGGACGGGCACCGCCGTCGAGCGGCGGATGTCCAGGACCGCCCGCGCAAGAATCCACACCACGATGGCAGCGCCCGCCACCCACGCGGCCCAGTGGTCCGCGATCATCAGCAGCATCATGGCCAGCAGGGTCGGGGCCAGATACTGCATCGACCGCACGACGTAGACGCCGAACGACGGCATGTGGACGCCCCGGGAGTCGGCCACGGACTTCACCATGAAGTTCGGCCCGTTGCCGATGTAGGTCAGCGCGCCGCAGAACACGGCACCCAGCGAGATAGCCACCAGGAAGCTCTCCGGCACCGGCGGTGTGGTGCCGATCATGGCCACGCCCGGCGGCGCAGGCACCTGCGAGGCCATCTCGTAGAAGGTGGCGTAGGTGGGGGCATTGTCCAGCACCGACGACAGGCCGCCGGTGAACAGGAAGAACGTGATTTCGTTGAGCGGCAGCTTGGGCGCCTGCTGGCCGAGGAACTCCAGCGCCGGGATCATGGTGAGGAAGATGCCGATGAACAGCGCCGCGACCTCTCCGATGGGGGCCCAGCTGAACTCGTTGTCGACGTGGCGGACGCTGTGGGGAGTGGTCAGCAGCGAGGCAGCGGTCACCGCGAGCATGATCAGCTCGCGCACCGGCACCCAGGACAATGCCGTCGCATGGCCGGCCTCGATGGCGTGGAGGTCCATCGACGGCGCGAACGCCACAGCCGCGATGATCACAGCGAACCAGAGGAAGTTGATCTTGCCGCGCACCCCCAGCGGCTCGATGTGGGTGCGGTCGAACGCCACGTCCTCCGGCGCCTCGGTGGCGTAGATCCGGCGATCGAGCGCGTAGTAGCTGAACAGCAGGATGACGTTGACGAACAGCCAGTAGGGCCACAGCCCGAAGGTCCAGGTGAACGGGACGCCGCGGAGCAGGCCGAGGAACAGTGGCGGGTCACCCAGCGGGGTGAGCAGTCCGCCGCAGTTGGCGACGATGAAGATCGCGAACAGCACGGTGTGGACCCGGTGCTTGCGCTCCACGTTGGTGTTGAGCAGCGGGCGGATCAGCAGCATCGCGGCGCCTGTGGTGCCGACGAAGGAGGCCACCAGGCCACCGATGGCCAGGAAGGTGGTGTTGTTGCGCGGCGTGGCCTCAATGTCGCCCTTGAGGAAGAGCCCACCGGAGACGACGAACAGCGCCAGCAGGAGGGCGATGAACTGGGCGTACTCGTAGACCGCGTGACCCACGCGCCACGGGTCGTCCAGCGCCCATACCGCGAGGGCGACGGGCAGGCCGAGAACGAGCGCGTAGCCCAGCTGGGTGGCCGGCTTCTCCCACAGGTGCCTCGTGCGCGACAGCAGGGGGAACACCGCGATGCCGCCCAGCATCGCGACGAACGGCAGCATGCTCCACCACGGGTACGTCATCGTCGGGCTCCTCCATCGGAGCCCGCCGGGGCTCCTGGCTAGACCGCTCAGCCTAAACCGCCATCCCCGTGGAGCATGAGTCCGGTGCCGATGTTGCAGGGAGTTGCCGCCCGTCGGCTCCCAGCCGGGCCAAGAGGGCGGTGTGGGCAACCATGGCGCGGAAATGGTCCCCCAGTGACCGGCACCACGCTCAGCGCTCCATGGGGACACCGACGCTGAGGGATCGTTTCCGCGGCCCAGCCGGCACCATGCCAGCTTTTGGCATGATCGACCCGTGACCATCGGCCCACTCCACCCCCGCCTCGCGGCGTGGTACGTCGCGCACGCCCGCGACCTGCCGTGGCGCGCGGAGGGGGTGACCGCCTGGGGGGTGCTGGTCAGCGAGGTGATGTGCCAGCAGACCCCGGCAGCCAGGGTGGCCCCGCAGTGGGTGGAGTGGATGGAACGCTGGCCCGCGCCGTCGGATGTCGCGACGGCGCCGACGGCGGACGTGCTTCGCGCCTGGGATCGGCTGGGCTATCCGCGGAGGGCGCTGCGGCTGCAGGAGGCCGCGCGCGCCGTCGTCGAGGTGCACGGCGGGGAGGTGCCCTGCGGCGAGGCCGACCTGATGGCGCTGCCGGGGGTCGGACGCTACACCGCGGCCGCGGTGCGGGCGTTCGGGTTCGGGCTCCGCTCGCTGGTCCTCGACACCAACATTCGGCGCGTCCTCGCGAGGATCGACGGTGGGGTGGAGTTCCCCGTCGCCCACGAGACGGCGGCCGAGCGGCGGCGAGCGTGGGAATTCGTGCCCGAGGACGACGGTGAAGCGGCGCTGTGGTCGGTCTCGGCGATGGAACTCGGGGCGTTGGTGTGCACGGCGAAGTCGCCGCGGTGCGAAGAGTGCCCGGTGGCTGATGCGTGCGCGTGGCTGGCGGCGGGGCGGCCCGCGTGGGACGGGCCCGAGCGCAGGGTCCAGGCGTGGGAGGGCACGGACCGGCAGTGTCGCGGGCGGATCATGGCGGCGTTGCGAGGCCACGGGGCGGTCCGGCTCGCGGACGTCGCCTGGCCCGACGGAGGGCAGCTCGAGGCCTGCGCGGCATCGTTGGTGGCCGACGGCCTGGCCGTCCGGACCGACGTCGGCCTCACCCTCCCGTGAGTCCCCCTGGGAACAGGAACGCCGCTGCGACGTATTCGCCGACCTGATCCCTCCCGGTGCGATGACCCATGAGTCGAGGCCCGGGCGGCCGCTGTCCGCCGTTCGCAACCGTGAGGTCTGCACCGTCTGACCCCCGTCCGGTGCGGTGACCCATGAGTCGAGGCCCGGGCGGCCGCTGTCCGCCGTTCGCAATCTGTCGCGACCTGGTCCTGGGTCGGGCAATCGAGGCCGCCCGGGCCTCGTCTCGTGTCTCCCCGCACTGGTCTGCCTGTGGCGTCGTCTGATCCGGGCGCGTGCCGGCCGGGCGGCCCTGGTGAAAGTGAGTTGAGGCGGGAGGCCGGCCTGGTGATCCTCGGGTTGGGCATCCCGACGCGCAGCCGCCCTGCCGTCCCCCACCCTCGTGCATATCTCGCGTCGGCTCGTCTCAGGGCGGCGGATCCGGTGGCGCCTGCGTTAAGTCTGGCCGCCGGCGCTACAGCGCCGGCGGCCGAACCGAGGACAGGCGGCTCCGGGCCGCCTGCGATATAGAGCAGGCGCCGAGACGCAAGCCAGGCGCCGAGACGGGACCACAGGGCGGTGGGCGGTGGGGGCCGGGGCAGGTTGGGTGGGCGTTGATGACGGCGCGGCTGCGCGAAGCGCCGCCGCCGGCATCATGGGCGGCCCGGCCCCCACCACACGCCGTCCAACCCGACCACAGCACCGCACTCCGGGAGCAATAGGGGTCAGCGGACGGTCAGGGTCCAGGACCCCACCGGGGCCGAGCCGTCGAGCAGTTTGGCCGACACCTCGCCATCGGCGTCCGCAACCACCTCGAACCGCGACACCGACCCGTCCGGCCGCGACACCTCGACCGTCCGCGACATTCCAGGCTCGAACCCGTACGCGGTCAGCTCCACGCCGTCGGCCCAGTCGTAGTCGGGCCGGTCGTCGACGGCGCCCCACGGGATCACCGAGCCCGGGCGCGCCAGGAGCGGCAGCGAGTCGAACCCGTGCGTCTCCGTGCGCCAGCCCGGTCCCTCGACGACGCCGCCGTCGAGCACCCGCGTCCACCGCCCGCTGGGCACGTAGTACGACACGGTCCCGTCGTCGGTGAAGATCGGCGCCACCAGCAACTGGTCGCCCAGCATGTACTGCAGGTCCACCATCGCCGCGCCGGGGTCTTCGGGGAATTCGAGGAACATGGGCCGCATCACCGGCAGCCCCTCGAGGTGCGCGATCTCGCCCAACTGGCCCAGGTACGGCATCAGCCGCATCTTCAGCCGGATGAAGCTGCGCGCCACGTCGACGGCCTCGTCGTCGAACGCCCACGGCACCCGGTAGGAGTTGGAGCCGTGCAGGCGGCTGTGCGAGCTGAGCAGCCCGAACGCCAGCCACCGCTTGAAGACCGCCGGGTCCGGGGTGCCCTCGAAGCCGCCGATGTCGTGGCTCCAGAAACCGAAGCCCGACGCCGCCAGGCTGAGCCCGCCGCGCAGCGACTCGCTCATGGCCGAGAACGTGGACTCGCAGTCGCCGCCCCAGTGGACCGGGAACTGCTGCCCGCCGGCCGTGGCGGAGCGGGCGAACACGACGGCGTCACCCTCGCCACGCTCCTCCACCAGCAGGTCGAAGACCGCCTTGTTGTAGAGGTGCGCGTAGTAGTTGTGCATCCGCTGAGGGTCCGAGCCGTCGTGCCAGACGACGTCGGTGGGGATCCGCTCACCGAAGTCGGTCTTCAGGCAGTCGACGCCCTGCCGCAGCAGGCCGCGCAGCTTGTCGACGAACCAGGCGGAGGCGTCCGGGTTGGTGAAGTCCACCAACGCCATGCCGGCCTGCCACAGGTCCCACTGCCACACGGACCCGTCGGGGCGCTTCACCAGGAACCCGAGCTCCCGGCCCTCCTCGAAGAGCACCGAGCGCCGCGCGATGTAGGGGTTGATCCAGGCCGACACCTTCAACCCGCGCTCGTGCAGCCGCGACAGCATCCCTTCCGGGTCCGGGAACGTGGCCGGGTCCCACACCAGGTCCGTCCAGTGGAAGGCGCGCATCCAGAAGCAGTCGAAGTGGAACACCGACATCGGGAGGTCCCGCTCGGCCATGCCGTCGATGAAGGACGTGACGGTGGCCTCGTCGTAGTCGGTGGTGAAGCTGGTGGACAGCCACAGGCCGTAGCTCCACGCCGGAACCCGCGCGGGGCGGCCGGTGAGCGCGGTGTAGCGGCGCAGCACGTCGGCCGGGGTGGGGCCGTCGATGATGAGATAGCGCAGGCGGTGCCCGGGGACGGAGAACTGCGCCCTCGACGCGAACTCCGAGGCCAGCTCGTAGGACACGTGGTCCGGGGTGTCGACGAAGACGCCGTAGCCGCGGTCGCTCAGGTAGAACGGCACGTTCTTGTAGGCCTGCTCGCTGGAGGTGCCGCCGTCGGCGTTCCAGATCTCCACGCTCTGGCCGTTCTTGATCAGCGGCCCGAACCGCTCGCCGAGCCCGTACAGGTGCTCGGGCGCGATGGCCAGCTGTTCCCGCACGAACCGCCCCCCGTCCGGGTTGGTGAGGGCCGACGGCGAGCGCCCCGTCGACGACGTGAGCGGCCCACCCGCGCCCACGAACTGGAGGTCCCACGGCACCTCCCTGCCCAGCGTCGCGGTGAGGGTGCCGCTGGTCAGCGACACCGCGTCGTCGGTCTCGACGACCGAGACCTCGTGCCCGCCGCCGGACAACGCGAAGCTGGGCCCGGTGGTGGGCTGGTCCCAGTGCTCGATGGTCACCCCGATGACGCCGTCGGCCGGCGAGTCGACGGTGATGGTGAGGGCCGGGCAGTTGAGGGTGTCGCCGCGACTCTCGATGACGCGCGTGGGCGTGTGGGCGACCATCCGGCCGTCCTCCACCACGATGTCGGCGATGCTGCGCGGGCTGAGCGCAGTGACGCCGGGGCGCATCTGCCAGTAGCCGTCAGTGAACTTCATGCTCGGGTCCTCTCTGAGTGACGCGACACGACATGGTGCCGCGCGGGAAACTGCTGGGCGACGAGGCCGCGGAAAACCGCTCTTCCGGGCCGGTCCGACACGGGTTGCGCGTCCGCGCCCCCGCTTGGTCGAAACGCTTGCGCGGGCCTACGCTGGTGGGGCACAGGGCCGTTTGTCGACGGCGCCAGCCCGTCGGGCTGATGGGGCCACACCCCGCCGCTCCCGCCCTGGGACAAGGGGTGTCGATGGCTGGAATCCAGGAGGTCGCGCGCAAGGCGGGCGTCTCGCAATCCACCGTCTCGTACGTGCTCAGCGGCCGCCGCCCCATCTCCGAGACCACCCGCGAGCGGGTGCTCAAGGCCATCGACGAGCTCAACTACCGGCCCCACGCCGGGGCGCGCGCCCTGGCGTCGTCCAAGACCCACGTGCTCGGCCTGGTCACCCCGCTCCGCCCGGGCGTCAACGTGGACGTGATCATGCAGTTCGTCGCCGGCATCGCGACGCGGGCCCGTCACTACGAGCATGACGTCCTCCTGGTCACCGAGCCGGACGCCTCCGGCATCGAGGGTGTCTCGCTGCGCTCGATGGTGGACGGCTTCATCGTGATGGACGTCGAGTCCCGCGACAGCCGCCTCCCCACGCTGGCGGCGCTGCGGCAGCCGAGCGTGCTGATCGGGATGCCGGAGGATCCCGGCTCGCTCAGCTGCATCGACTTCGACTTCGAGAACGCCGGCTCCATGGCCGTGCGCAAGCTGGCCGCCGCCGGGCACACGCGGATCGCGCTCATCGGGTCCTCCCCCGCGGTGCACAGCCGCGGCACCTCGTACGCGGTCCGGCTGGCTCGCGGCGCCGAGCGGGAGGCGGAGGCGCACCACATCGCGCTGCAGCGCCTGGCCTGCGGCGACGATCCGCTCGAGGCGTCCCCGCTCATCGACGAGCTGGTGGAATCCGGCATCACCGGGCTGATCGTGCACAACGAGGCAGCCCTTCCGGGCGTGATCACGGCGCTGGCCCGACGGGGCCCCGAGGTGGCCAACTCGGTCGCGGTGGTGGCCATCGGGCCGAAGTCACTGCTGCTCGCGCCGCTGCTGCCGATGACGGTCATCGACATTCCCGGCACCACCATCGGCTCCACCGCGGTGGACATGCTGATGAGTCTCGTCAACGACCGCTCCCTTCCGGAGCGCAGGCTGGTGGCGCCGCGGGTCGAGTGACCGGGCGCGCCCGCCAGGAGTGCTGAGCTCAGCGCGCCGAACCGCATTGCACTCCTCCACCGGGTTGGACGATCTTTCGATTCGTCGTCGAATCATTTCGACACAAGTAGACCACGACGGCGGCTCAGGCCGCAACACCCCGCGACAGTCTCGTCGAACGATCGCGCGTGCGCAGCGTGGATAGTGCATCATTGAGGCAACGATCACCGCGGGCACCGCCGCCACTCATGCATCGAAAGGCTTCGATCTCATGGCTTCTACACCTCCCGACCCAGCCAGTTCTGCCCCGGCCGTCCCGGCGCGCCCGGCGTCCGCCCCTTCGGCTGAGTCCTCCGTCACCCGTCCCGCCCTCGAGGCACTGGTGGACGCGACGCTGGCCGGGCTCTCCGACGACGAGTGCGTCGCCCTGCTCCACCAGGTCAACCCCGCGATGCCCCACCACGGCCTGGCAGAGTTCCACACCGGCGCGGAGGCGCTGCACGGCGTGGCGTGGACCGGCACCGCGACCGTCTTCCCGCAGCCGGTGGGCATGGCCGCCACCTGGGACGCGGAGCTGCTCCGCGAGCTCGGCGAGGCCACCTCCACGGAGGTGCGCGCCAAGCACGCCGCTGATCCCGTCGGGATGTCGCTGAACGTGTGGGCGCCCGTGGTCAACCCGCTGCGCCACCCCTTGTGGGGCCGCAACGAGGAGGGCTACTCCGAGGACCCGCACGTCACCGCCGAGTGCGCCATCGCCTACTCCTCCGGGCTCCGCGGCGACCACGACGTGTTCTGGAGGACCGTCCCCACCTTCAAGCACCTCCTGGCCTACAACAACGAGCTGGACCGCTGCACGTCGTCGTCGAACCTGCCGCCCCGGGTGCTGCACGAGTACGACCTGCCGCCGTTCGTCCAGCCCATCGAGGCCGGCGTGGTGGGTGGCGTGATGGCCGCCCACAACCTCGTCAACGGACGCCCGGCCCACACGTCGCAGGAGCTGTTCGAGTCCGTGCGGGCCGCCAACCCGGACCTGCTGGCGGTCTCGGACGCCTACGCGCCCACCAACCTCACCGGCGCCGAGCGGGCCTACGCCACCGACGCCGAGGCGCACGCCGCCGCGATCCTCGCCGGCCTGGATTCCTTCACGGACCGCGACGCGGACTCCTCGCACACCCTCGGGGCCATCCGGGCGGCGCTCGGGGCGGGGCTGCTGGGGATGGAGGACGTGCGGCGGGCCGCGCGCCGAGTCCTCCTCACCCGGGCACTCACCGGGGAACTGACGCCCGAGGCGGACCCGTACGCGCACATCACAGCCGACGAGATCGACACCCCTCTGGAAGCGGCCCGCACCGTCGACCTTGGCCGACTCGTAGAGCGCCTGGTCGATGCCCGCGATCGCGGCGAGGTACATGATGGCCCCCCACCCCACGGTCTTCCAGATGCCCCAGGCCGCCATGGTCAGCCAGACGTTCTGGTCCGAGTCCAGGAACTTGGTGGGCACCGTGATCAGTCCGGAGTCCAGCATCAGCGTGTTGACAAGGCCCGTTGTGGAGAACATGGAGAACGCGATCATGTAGACCAGCACCCACGAGATGAAGTTGGGCAGGGTAGTCAGGGTCTGGATGGCGTTCCTGAACCATGGGGCGCGGATTTCGTTGAGGAACACAGCGAACGCGAGCGGAAGCACCGACGACGCGATGCCGATGAAGCTCATGCCCAGCGTGTTCGCCATCACCTGCCCGATCTGGGCCAGCTGCGTCGGCGATCCGATCAGGAGCCGGAACCACTGCAGGCCGACGAACTCGCTGCCGGAAAGCCCGAGGGCGGGCTTGTAGTCGTAGAGCGAGTAGACCCACCCGTAGAGGGGGAAGTAGGAGAAGAGGAAGACGAGGATGAGGAACGGCAGGATGCTGAGGAACATCGCCTTCGAGGGGCGCCGCCGCGACGACTTCACCTCGACGGGGGCGTCGCTTCGACGGAGCCGACGCTTGGCGGTGGCGACAACCTCAGGCTTCGGGGGCTGTACCGGCGCCGCGACCGACATCAGCCGCGTCCCTGCGGATTCGCCGGTGCGTGGGCGCCGGCGCCGAGCTGGTCACCCGGTGTGGGTGCTGGTTCCTTGTTCATCATGACTCTGCCTCCATTGGCGAAGCGTTTCGATGATTGATCCTAACCCGCGAGCTGGACCAGCGCAATAGCCCTTGTAGAGCGCTCTCAAATCCTCGAAACGCCGCAACGCCCGCCTATGCCACGGGTGCACGGCAACCGAGCTCAGCCCACCGGCTCCTGGCGGAGGTGCGGTAGCTGTTCCTCCAGAACGGCCCTGGAGCCCCCAGGGCGCCCGAGACCCAGCCTGGAGGAACATCAGCCGCAGACCTCCGACCACAACCGGTGGGCACAGGTGCGCGATAGCCTGAACCGTCGCCGCGACGAAGCGGCCCGCGAGCCCAGCAAGGAGCATCAGATGCGCATCGGCGTCCCCCGAGAGGTGAAGAACAGCGAGTTCCGGGTGGCGATCACCCCCGTCGGCGTGCACGAGCTGACCCAGCGCGGCCATCAGGTGCTCGTCGAACATGGTGCCGGGCTGGGCTCGTCGTTCAGCGACGACGACTACCGCGCGGTTGGCGCCACCATCGTCGCGGACGCCGACACCGCCTGGGGCGACGCCGAGCTGGTGCTCAAGGTCAAGGAGCCCGTGGCCGAGGAGTACCACCGCCTCCGCTCGGACCTGGTGCTGTTCACCTACCTCCACCTCGCCGCCGACGAACCGCTTGTCGACGCGCTGCTGGCGGCCGGGACCACGTCGATCGCCTACGAGACCGTGCAGCTCTCGTCGGGTCTGCTCCCACTGCTGTACCCGATGAGCGAGGTTGCGGGCTGCCTCGCGCCGCAGGTCGGCGCACACGCGCTGCTGAAGAACCAGGGCGGACGGGGGGTTCTGCTCGGCGGAATCGGAGGGGTGGCCAACGCGAAGGTGGTGGTGCTGGGCGCGGGTGTCGCGGGGCAGAACGCCGCCAACATCGCGCTCGGCATGGGCGCCGACGTCACCCTCCTGGACACGGACCTGCAGAAGCTGCGGATGAGCTTCTGGCGGTGGGACAACCGGGTGCACCAGATCGCGTCGTCGACGCTGGCCGTGCGGGAGCAGGTGCTGGGGGCTGACCTCGTCATCGGGACCGTCCTGGTGCCGGGCGCGCGGGCGCCGAAGCTGGTCACCGACGACATGGTGGCCGCGATGAAGCCGGGCTCCGTGCTGGTGGACGTGTCGATCGACCAGGGCGGCTGCTTCGAGAGCTCCCGCCCCACCACGCACGAGAACCCCACCTTCCAGGTGCAGGGATCGACGTTCTACTGCGTGTCCAACATCCCTGGCGTGGTGCCAAACACCTCCACCTGGGCGCTCACCAACGCCACGCTGGCCTACGTCGAGGCGATCGCGGACCGTCGGTGGCGCGACGCGATGCGTGCCGACGAGTCGCTGGCGCGCGGCCTGTCCACCCACGCGGGGACGCTGGTGTCGCGGCCGGTGGCCGAGGCGTTCGGGCGCGAGTGGACCGATGTCGCGGCGGTGCTCGACCCCCGCGCTGGCTGAACTGTCTGCAACTTGCTATCCAGAGCGCGGCTTCTGTGGATATGCGCAGAAGCCGCGCTCTGGATAGCAAGTTGCAGATTGTCCCCTCCCAACTAAACCAGGAAGGGGGCAACGGCGGTCTTCGGCTCCCCCGCTGGCCGAGGTGCCGCGCAGCGGCCCACTCCCGCTGGCTGAGGTGCCGCGCAGCGGCCTCGAAGCCTATGAAACGTCGGCTGACAAGGAATCTCTCTTAGGCTTCGAGGCTCGTCGCTTCGCTCCTCGCACCTCAGCCGGCGGGGGCTAAGCCAGGAAGGGGGCGACGGCGGCCTTCGGCCGGCCGATGATCGCCCGCTCGCGCACCCCGTCGCGCCTGATCAGCACAGGGCGCTGTGCCAAGGCGGGATGGGCGGCCAGGACGCGAGCCACCTGGTCCACGCTGGCCACGTCGTCGTCACTGAGGCCCAGCTCGTCGAACGCCTTGTCGCGGCGCACCAACTCGGTGGGGTCCGCGTCGAGGATCTCCAGCACGGCCAGCCAGCCGGCCTCGTCGAGTGGCTCCTTGAGATAGTTGCGCACCTCGAGGCTCAGCCCCGAGGCCTCCGCGGCCTCCAGTCCCGCGCGTGAGGTGGAGCAGCGCGGATTGTGCAGGATGGTCAGGTCCTTCATGGGATCCCCCTTCGACGGTGCAAGCGGCGGCGAAACCCCGCCCCCACCACGCTACCTATCTGCATCAGCCAGCTGATGCGGCCGAACGGATTGATCGCCGGTCAGTGTGACCGGCCGCCCTGCCCCCGCGACAGCACCTCCATCTGCTGCACCACCAGCTTCACCGCCTCCTCGGAGCGGTCCGGTGGGTACTTGTACTTGCGCAGCAGCCGCTTGATCTTGGCCCGGATCGACGCGCGCACGTCGTCGCGCACCGTCCAGTCCGTCTTCGCGTCGCGCCTGAGCATCTCCACGAGCTCGCGAGCGATCTGCCCCAGCACGGGCTGCCCGAGCACTTCGATCGCCGAGTCGTTGGCTGCGACAGCGTCGTAGACGGCCAGCTCGTCCGTGCCGAGCGGCGGGTCGAACTGCTCCCCGCGCCGCGCTTCCGACGCGATCTCCTCCGCTGTCCGCCACAGCTCCAGAAGCACCTCAGCGGAGGTCAACTGCCCGTTGGTGTAACGGTTGATCACGTCGGCCACCCTGTCCCCGAACGTCTGCTGCCGCACCAGGTTCCGGCCCGACACGCGCGCGGCTTCCAGCAGCAGCGCGGCACGCAACGCCTCGATGGCCAGCTGCGGGTTCTGCGACGCCTGCGCCTCTTCCAGCACCGACGGCGCCAGATGGTCGAAGTCCGGCGGGGTGATCTGAGCCATCTCGTAGATGTCGATGACGTCGCGCGAGTCGGTGGAGTCCTCGACGACGGCGAGCAGCGCCCGCGCCACCTCCTCCGGCACCGGCCGCCCGTCCGCCTCCCTCTCTG
>NZ_JACJGB010000013.1 GCF_014164775.1 Tessaracoccus sp. MC1679 | reverse complement strand
CTCGCGCGTGGACGCCGTGACATACCGAGCCGCCCACGAGCTCGACCGGCTCGTCGCCGCCCACGATCCCCAGCCCGGCTCCCGACCGGTCAGGGGCGGCGAGGTCGGCCAGCGGGTTGCTGGCGCGGAGGGTGACGGCCGCGGGGTGACGTCGAGGGTTAGCGTCACCGGAACCCCGGGGGCGTGCTTGCGTGCGTTGCACCGGATGGCACCGAGACTGCGACATCCGGATCTGCCGCGAGGCGCAGCAGCACTGGGCACTCTTCTACCGCGCGCTCATGGCGGAGAGCGGCGGGGACCTTCCGCGGCCGCGCCGCGTGGGCGCGTAGTGGTCCCGCGCTGGCCCGGCGATCGTTGACTGGTGGGGCTTCCAGGGCCACTGTGGGCCTGTGTGTTGGATCGATTGACTGTTGCGGAAGCATGGGGGTGAGCGGGGTGGCCGAGGTGGATCCGATGGATGACACGATCTGGCGATGGGTCATTCATCACTACCGCTTCGACCCGGAGAGGCGGCAGCGTCGAGACGTCGTGGTGGCTGCCTTCGACACCGCGGCTGAGTTGGAGGCGGCGGTGAACCAGTACCACCTGGAGATCCAGGTCGGCATTGACGGCGGTGTCCGTGACGACCGTGAGCGTGTCACTGGCGTGGTGTGGCACCCGGGCTATCACAGTGAGCGGGCGCGGGAGCGGACCCTGAGTCAGGCTGCGGCGCATGGGGGTCCGCGAAGTGTGCCGCTGGATGGTCCGCTGCCTTCGAACATCGTCTTCTTCGGCTTGGACTCGGACGGTACTGCTTGGTCGCTCGGGGGCGGCGAACCGCCGTCTCCGCCCCGAGTTGATCCAGGACGCCCGAAGGACCTGTCCCCTCTTGGTGCCGTGCGTGCGTGCCTTCGAAGGCTCGCGTCCTGAGTCCGGCAGGGGTTGAGGGGGCGTCGGGGGACGGCTGGCGGAACTACGACGAGTCACGGGGATTGCCTGGGTCTTGCCTGCCACCAGGTCGGGGGCATATCGTTTTGCGATACATAGGTATTGAATCTCAATGGGGGGTTGTGGTGGTGCGGGAGGTGATGACGGCGCTTCGGGCGCTGTTGGTGGTGATCGTGGCGGGTGGCCTGGTGGCGCAGGCGTGGTTCTTCCCGGCGCTCGCGGGGGAGCTGGCGGAGGCCTATCCCGAGTTGGCGTGGCTCCGGTGGCCGATCCTGGGAGCGGTGGTGGTGATCATTGTGGGGGTCCAGGTCGCCGTGGTTGCCCTGTGGCGACTGTTGTCGATGGTCGACAGCGACAGCGTGTTCTCCCCGGATGCCTTCAAGTGGGTGAACGTGGTGATCGGTGCTGCGATCCTGGATACGGCGCTGGTGCTGGGGATCTGGGCGTTGTTGTCGTTCGGGGCGCGGGCGAACCCGCCGGGGCTGATGCTCGCCGAACTCGCTCTGGTGGTGTGTGGGGCGGTCTTCGCGCTGCTGATGGCCGTGATGAAGGGGCTGTTGCGGAAGGCGTCGATGCTGACCGTCGAGCTGAGTGAGGTGATCTAGTGGCCATCGTGGTGAGCCTCGACCTCGAATTAGTGCGTCGAAGGATGACGCTGACCGAGCTGGCCGAGCGGGTCGGGATCACGCCGGTGAATCTGTCGATCCTGAAGAACAATCGTGCGAAGGCGATCCGGTTCTCCACCCTGGACGCGATCTGTCGTGAGTTGGCCTGCCAACCTGCCGACATCTTGTCCTATGTCCCGGACCCCACCGACGGGGCCCCGGCACCTGACACCGAGGCTGGCTGACCTCCCATGCACACGGGCGGTGGGCACCCGATGAAGAGCGGGCGACCGTGGGTCCGGCTCGTGGCCCTGACCGTCGCGACCGTGCTGGCAGCCGGCGGATGGCTGGCCACCTGCTGGCTGGCACGAATAGACCAGCTGCCCGGCGTCATCATCGTCGCGGGACACACCAGCCTCTGGTGGGCCGTCTGGTGTCTCCTGCTCACCTCTGCGGTCAGCCTGGTCGCCGCCGGGTTGCTGATCAGCGTCGCGATGACCCCGATACGCAAGCCTCTCCTGCGGGCAGCGGTCGGTGTGATCGGTTCGCTCGCCTGGGCGGTTGGCGCCTTCGCGCTCTTGGTCATCTGCTGGTTCAGCCTGTTCTGCCTCGGGCTCGAGGGCAGTCAGACCTTCGTCACCGCCGACGACGGGACAGCCGTGATGATCACCCAGGACGGGTTCGACGGCGACATGGTCGACTTCTACGACCCTGGCCCGGGACGGTGGTGGATCAGGCGAGACGATACGGCCCGGATCGATCCTCGTGACGGCCACTGCACCCTCACCACCACCAGCGCAACGCTCACCGTCACATGCGGCCACAGAAGGCAGACGATTCCCCGGAACTGACATCGCCGAGCGCCACTCGGGTTCGTCTCCGGCGGTCAACCGCAGTTGGCCGAAGACTTCCACTAAGGGCGGTGTGCGGGGGCGCCTTGGCTTCGGTTCTCAGACCCTGCCGTCCACCTCGGCCGCTAAGAGGCGCCTGCCTGGAGTCCGTTCGTGGCGCTGCCACGCAGTGGATGCTGGAAAAGGCGGCGTCGAGTGAGGCCGGGGAACCACCCCGAAAGCCGACTACTCAGTGAGGCGCAGTCGCTTGGGACGACAACCTTGTCTACGCCATGAGCGTCGCCGAGTGGCGGACACGTCCCGCTTGGGTGTGACAGCCTCGAGTCCCAACGCGCGCTTCTGCCGCCGATCGAGCGGACGTTTCGCACGTTTGCTTGTCCAGCGTCGCTCCGCCTTGAGAAGTCTGATTCGGTCGGGTTCGCGCGATCGTGATCCTGGGCCTGAGTCGGCGGGTCTTCGGCGACGGCGAGCTCGTGGGCCTGCGATTGATGCTGCGTCTACGCCGTGGCGATAAGTGTCGCGATTCCGAGCGCGATGATCGCAACCACCAACACAATGATGATCAGCCAACGCAGGCGCTGGGTCCGCGTGGCCAGCGTCTCTCCAGCGGTGGAGCCGGGGGTGGGTGGCCTGTCGTGCTCGGAGAGTTCAGGCGGGATCTCGCCGACGACGGTCACGGGAGCGTCGCCGGCTGGGTCAACCCAGGTCCGGGCGGGATCGGGAAGTGGAGCGTTGATCCACCGCCCGGTGATCGGGTCGAACCGCTCTTCCGCGGGCGCCAGTACGCGTTCCATGGACCCAGTCTGACAGCGGGCCAGCCCTCTCGGACCCTTGCAGCTGGGAACACCCCGCCCGTCGGAGTGGATCCATGCCGCGAAACCAGATCGGGCTCAGGAGCCAAACGACCCGATGTCTGCCGAAACCGCTTCCCACGCGGTGAGGCTCGGACCTGAGGAACTGAGTGCGCTCATGGCCCGACGGAGGGCTGTAAAGCCAAGTACGCCAACCACCCAGTGACAGCGACCAGCGAAACCAGACCTGGGGCCACCGTGGGCCACAGTCGCTTGGCGCCATGATCCCGAAGCCAGGCGAGCACGGGCAGCAGGGTGATGATCGCGCCGATGCCCACGGCGATCCCCGTCCCGAGGGCTGCGACGCTGAACTCTTGGCCGACGGTAGACATCGCGAGGAGGAACGCTGTGAAAACAATGAGCACCAGCCCCCACAGCCCGACCAATGCCACCAGGATCACCTGCCAACCTGGGCGGCGGGCTTGATGCATGACTGCACGCTATCGCAGGTCCCCCTGGCAGACTCACGCACAGAACTGCCGCGTCTGGAGCGGATGGCTCCTCCGCGGTGGCGCGTGCTCACTCCAGGCCGAAGTAGCCGGGGTCGGCGAGGAACCGGCGGTACAGCGCCACGGTCATCAGGTCCTTCCAAGCACGGGTGTGGAGTCCGTCGTCGTCCAGTTCGACGATCCGGGCACCTGGGGTGGCGGTGAGGATCGGGGAGTGAGTGGCCATCAGCACCTGGATGCCGTCGTCGCGCAGTTCCGCCAGGAGGTTGGCCAGTTTGATCTGGGTCATGAACGAGAGCCCGGCCTCGGGCTCGTCGAGCACCAGGAACCCGCCCCTGCGGGACAGGTGTACCAGCTTGGTGTCGAGGAGCTCGGTGAAGGCCTGGCCGTGCGAGCGCTCGTGGTAGCGACCGTCGGCTCCCGGGTTCTGCTCGAGGAAAGTGAGCAGTCCGTGCATGGTCTCGGCGCGCAGGAAGTATCCCCAGCGGGAACGGGACAGGCCGCGCACCAGTCGGATCCGTTCGTGCAGCGGCGACTCGGTGGGGCGCGCCGAGGGCCTTAGGTGTGTGCTGCCGCCCTCGGGGCTCAGGCCGTATGCCATGGCGATTGCTTCGATGATGGTTGACTTCCCGACCCCGTTCTCGCCGACCAGGATCGTCAGCTCGGACAGCTCCAGTCCGTCGCGCAGCAGTTGCCTGACTGCGCCCATGGTGAATGGCCAGCCGTGATCATCCTCCCCGGGGTCACCGACCACCTCGCGGACGGGCAATGAACTGAAAGCGGTCACAGTCTCAGGCTAGAGCGCGACCGTGACACCTCTGCGAAGGGGTAATACCGACATCCGGATTGGCCGCTAGCGGAGAGATTGATTACGGCCATGACGAGGGTGAGGGCCACCCCGACGGCGAGCCCTCACAAAGTGTTCGTTAGCCTTGATGTAAGGCTCGCCTCACCGGCAAATGAGATCGCCCGCTGGGTTGATCGTGTCGTCAAAGCCGACTTCGCAGTCCAGCACGTCCGCGGCGTCCCGAACCTCCTCGGGAACCGTGTCGACCACTAGGCGCTCGTAGGTGACCTTGCGCTCACTCTGCACGCCCTGGAAGCCGACCAGCTGCCCGGCTTCCGGGTCGATCATCAGCATCTCAGTGACTTCACCGCCTTCAAGGGTGAACAGAGCGACCTCGCGACCGTCGACGACCATTTCGTCGGCAACCGAAATGCCTGGCACGTCCTTGAGTACCTCGAACATGGCGGAGCGAAGGTCGGCCGGGGGGGCTCCGTAGGTCAGCGCGTAGTCAATCAGGACGAACACGCCGGCGTCGGTGGAGGACGCCGCTACCCCCTCTGCGTCTGCGTAGAGCCGCGAGCGCAGTTGCTCTACGTCGCGCGGGAGCGAAGCGAGAAACGCGGGGCTCGGCCAACGCCAGCTGTCGACCATGGCGTTGGGGCTCTTGGGCAGGGTCCACATCCGGTCCTCGCCCAGCGGCGGGCAGCCAGGTGCGGTGTCGTAGCTCTCGACATACCAGCTAGGCCGGTTCCCATCCACCGCGAGGTAGCGCGTTTCGGTGAAGCTCTCACCGCACACCTCTCCGGTGCCATAGTCGCCCGTCCCGGTCATCTTCCAGTATTGGTCCGCCGTCGCTGGCGGGTCGACTGCGTTGATGGCAGCCTCGGTCAGGATCTGATCCGCGCGCGCCGTGGCGCCGGTTCCGACCAAGTTGCTCACGCCGACGGCGGTCACCATCACCATGGCCGAAGCCACCGCGCCGATCCGCCACCCCGCATGCCGCTTGGGCGGCGTCGTGGGCGCGATCGCCCTGACCAGGATGTGGCGGCACTCGGCGTCGCTGTAGTCAGGGACACCGGCAGCAGGGTCAGCAGCCCTCAGCAGGGTGTCAATGTCGGTCATGACGGTTCTCCTTGAAGGTGGGGGGTGACGACGGCGAGTCTGAGAGCTGGATCGGAGTCATTGAGCAGTTGCTGGGCGCGCTGCCTCGCACGCTTGAGTCGAGTACGAGCGGCTGCATCGCTGAGGTCGAGAACCACGGCGATCTCTCTTGGAGTCAGCCCCTCCCAGGCCGTCAGCCGGAGGATTTCGGCATCTGTCGAGGAGAGCTCGCTGAGCACACTGTCTGCCAGGACCCGGCTGGAGGCGTCGGCTCCAGCCTTGGGCGTGTCTGGCAGCGCCCCCGCGATTGCGTCTCGGAGATTGAGGCGCCGAGCCAGTCCCCGGCGTTCGTGGGACACGACGTGATGGGCAGTGCGCAGCAGCCAGGGAAGAGCCGGCTCGGGGACATTGGGGCGACGCTTCCAGGCGATGCCGAACACCTCCGAGACCACATCGTCGGCCGCATCCGGGCCCACGCGTCGGATCGCAAAGGCCCTGACTCGTTTCGAGTAAAGCTTGAATAGGCTCTCAAGCCATTCCAGATCTTGCGGCAGGGGAAGCTGTCTCATGCTCAGTAGTTCCCGCTCCTCGCTGCATCGTGACAGCTCATTCTGCCGACTGTCCTGGACACCGCCGAACACGGGAGCGTCGTGTGGCCCTCGTTATGGCCCTCCCGCCCCAACGGTGAAGTGCATTTCACACTCGAGTCCGCCCGAGAGGGGACACTGCTGCGCTCCGGCTGATGTTCCCTGATCGGGCCCCGAATGCCAGCAAGACAGGCCACCTGAGGCGGCGCCTCAAACACCTACACTTCGCCGACCTGCGATTCCCATACGTCCAATAGGCGGCGCCAGACATGCGCCCTCAATTGCCGCATTGGGTGCTCGCCGGTGGCGACGGCGCTGCCTCCATGACCCGCACGTCTCTTGATCCTTTGATCAGGGTCAGCTCCTCCAGCACTGCAGGTTCACCTGGGGCCTGACCCCCAAGGCCTCTAGGGTTCTGTCATGGAGTCGCGGTCGAAGTCGATGGTTGCCGAGCAAGCCAAGACGGTGGTTTCTCCGCGCAACTTGGGCGTGGTGGCCGCCTCTTGTGGCGTTGCGGCGATCGCCACATGGGCGGCCAGGACTCTGCTTCAGGGTGGACCCGGCTGGGCTCTGACGGACGCCGTCCTACACGCCGTCTTCTGGATCTTGCTCGCGGGTGCGGCGGTGTTCAGCGCCGGCGCCCTGGGGTTCTGGCCAGGACCCGTGGCCAGAGCACATCGTCGTGGCCTTGTTCTGGGTGGGCTGTTGGGGTTCTTCGCTGTGATCGGGACCGCCGTCCCGTCCTGGTTCGTCTTCACCACGGCCCCCACACTGTCGCAGCCGTTGCAGTTCCTGTCGTTGGTCTGGGGCGGGACTCTCGACTTCATTGCTCTGGTGGGCTCTTTTCTGATCGCTGTGTCGGTCATCGGGCTACTGACCCGCGGCGGTTCAGCTCCAGGCGATCACTGACCTCCTGGGTCACCAGCTCACGCTCCGACGCCGCCCGCTTGACCCTTCCCGAAGGCTTGCTGGCGCCGCCATCCAGCTGCGCGCCGAGCGCGATAACGGCGGCCGCCATGCCAGTGCAGAGTTGCTCAGGCGAACGCACTGATGTCTGCCGCGATGGGTGGTGCTCGCGTGTTCAAGGTGTTCGTCGGCGTGCCCCCCATCGCCAAGATGCGAGTAGGACCGCTGCTGTAGCGAGCAGCGACCAGAGTTCGTCCATCCCAGGTTGGTCGGCCCAGGGGCCGAGGTAGAACATCGTGGCCATGACGGCCGCGGTGACGATCGCCGCGACGGAGAGTCCGGTGAGTAGTTCGAGGATGAATCGCACCACTCCTGGCCTCCCTCGCCTGCGCGCCGTGCGCAGTCAGGGTACCTGCGCAGCAGCCTTCGTTCAGCGCCGACTGTTGTGGCATCGGGTTCCTCGTCACCATGTCTCTTGCTGATGCCATGTGTGTCGTTGTTGCGGGTTCACCTCGCTGCTGCTGATGTCCACGGGGAGCTCTGTGCGCTGGGCCCTTGGCGCGCGGGAGGTGCCGTGGTCGTCTCCCATGTCGTTCTTCCCGGGGGCCGGTACCCCTCTTCTGTGGGGTGTGCTGCCGGTCCACTTGGAGCGTCGCGGAAGTATTTTGGTGTGCACAGTCATATCGGGTGGGTGAGGAACGTATACAGGATGTGAATGCTCCAGGGGACGAGGTTTTCCGGCGGTTGTATGACGGCACCTCGCGTCGTGTCTACGCGTATCTGCGGCGGCATGCCGATCCGGATGTGGCCGAGTCGGTGTTGGCTGAGGTCTACGTCCAGGCGTGGCGTCACTTGGCGTCTCTTGACGCCGACCCGATGGGTTGGCTGATTGTCACGGCCAAGCGGATGCTGGTGGACCAGCATCGCGGGCAGCAGCGCCGTGACCGGCTCGCCGACGAGCTGTTTGCTGGATCTCGTGGCAGGAGTCACGAGTCCATGGCCAGCCTGGTGGTGAACCGGCAGGTCCTCCTCGATGCTCTGCGTCGCCTCAGCGACGAGGAGCGCGAGGCGCTCCTCCTGGTCGGCTGGGACGGTTTGGACCACACCCGTGCCGCCGTGGTGGCGGGATGTTCAACGCCGGCGTTCACGAAGAGGCTCTCACGGGCCCGCCAACGGCTCACCGAGCTGATGGAACCATCCACGGCCGCCGCACCCGTGCTGCGGCCTGTCCCGGGAAAGGTATGACTGACATGCGAGACGTTGAGTCCATTCGGCCCACCGATGAGGCCATCGATGCCGAGTTCGATGCCCAGCGGCGGGAATCGGTGTTCCAACAGGTGCAGGCCCGCACACGTGTGGTGCCGATCCGCCGCAGCCGGCGCCGCTGGCCCTCGGCGGTCGCCGCCGCGGTAGCGGGCCTGGCTGTCCTGGGGCTTGCGACCCAAGCGCTGGTGACCCTCAACGAGCAATCCGTTGCCGACCCGCCAGTGGCTGGGGTGACTGCCGCCAGTTCCGCAGCGCCGGCCTCACCACCCGACGAGCCGTCACCTCGATACGTCTCGGCCGTTGCCATGCTGGGACCGGTGGCGGTCGCGGCCGCGGCTGCGCCCGTGGGAGAGCCTGACGCGTTCCTGCACGTGGTCAGGGTGGAGGAGCAACACAGCGTCGCCGGCCAGGGCTCATCACAGGAGCCGATGCCAGTCGACTCGGGCGTCACCTACTTCGATGACTACATCGACCGTGACGGCTGGCTGTGGAGCCGGAGCACCGGTGACCAGCAGTTCTGGTTGCTCACCGGACAAGACCAATCAACGATCACGTCCCTGCCCACGGACCCGGACGCCCTGGATGCCGCACTCAGATCAGGCACCGGCAACAACAGCGCAGATGAGCGGGTATTCAAGGGGATCCACGAGATCCTCCTCACAGAGACCGCGCCCCCGCAGCTGCGTGCAGCCGCGATCACCGTCCTGCAGCGCATCGCGGAACACCCCCAGGCCGCAGAGACCACCAAGGACGGACAGACAGCCACCCCCACCATGACCGTGACCGAGGTCGACCTTGATGGCGTCACCGGCTACCGGGCCGCGATGACCGATCCGACGTCTCGTCCAGGCGTGGAACGCTGGCTGGTCCTCGACGCCACCGGCCAGATCATGGAGTCGGGAACCCTCACCCCGGAATTCTCCTTCAGCAGCACGATCACCACCCGGGAATGGGCCGATGCACTCCCCTCCGACTTCGTCGAGGTCCTGGGAACCGATCACGTCGAACGCGACATCAACGGCTGAAGCCCGAGGATCAGGGACCTGATCACATCGGAGACAGTCACCCCGGCGTCTCCCTGCCCCAGCGGCGAACGGTAGATGGTCGCTCTGCCCGGTGGTCAACGGTTCAACGGGTCGGGTTCAGGGTATTCGAGGTCGAGACATTCGAAGCCCTTCGCGACGGCGGCGTGGAGGCGCTCGTGGCCGGCAGCGTCCCACTTCACGTGGGGGAAGTACTGCCAGTAGAAGGAGTCGTTGGAGGCCATGCCTTCGCCGGTGGAGGCCTGCCAGCCGGATGCGATCAGCCATTCCGCGTCCGCAGGGTCATCCAGGCTGTCGGCGTTGGTGAGCCGGGCGCGGCCCGTGACGCCGTCGGGGGTTGCCACGACGACCCACCAGTTGATTCCCGCGGTCAGTCCTTCACCCACTGCGATCTGCACGGCCTCGTCCCAGTCCACAGGCCCCCACCGTGATTCATGGCTCAGACGCGTCGCGCGGGTGATCGGCTCGCATACCATCTGAGCAGCCAGCGCCGCGTCGGGAACAGGCTCGGACCGACCGGGCTCAGCGGTCGCTCCGGATGACTCAGTTGGCTCCACCGGGACAACGACGATGGGCGTGTCTTCGGGGCTTGTCTCGGCCGGGGTGGCCGACTGCGGTGAGCTCGCTGCGACTGAGGCCGATGACGTGGCGCCCCCAGGCTCGTCCACTGTGCAGGCGCTCAACACCAGCACACTCACCGCACCCACCCAGGCCAGCTGCTTCACCAGCCATCGACCAGAGGACGCGGACGCGTGCGGCGCCTGCGGGTCACCATCGAACCGATCGCGAGAGGGACCCGCCGACGGGCGGACGTGCGGCAGCTGGTGTCTCAATGGTGCTTCCCCCCGGTCAGCGGTGCTTGTGTTCGTGTCGAGCACAACTGTCCCACGGGTGCCGGTTCACGCCGACGGTCGACGTCCCGTGTCCTTCCATGCCGTCAAGGGCTCGGTGTCTCAGGGGGAGGAGCCGACTCGCGGAGCCGGCTCCGTGAACATCCGCAGGCTCGCCACGGACGACGCCCCGAACATCCGGATCTGCCGCCCTCAGTGCGCTGCGATTGGATTCGCACTGTAGGTAGGGGGCTTGGCGGCGCAGAATCTGGCCATGACCAGTCCTGACCCTGTGCTGTTTCCTGTGCTCATCGACGCGCCACTGATCCGCTCGTCAGGGCGGTGGCCGCGTACTTGGCTCGGTACCGTGGGCAGACCCGAGTCCATACTGAGTCGGACCTTCGCGCGTATCTGGTGTGGTGCTGCGAGCGGGGCCTGGAGCCGTTGGAGGCTAGTCGGGCGCAGATCGAGTTGTATGTGCGCTGGATGCAGGAAGTGCGACACTTCCAGCCCTCGACCGTGAGCCGTCGGGTCACGGTGATGGCAGGCTTCTCTATCGCACCTGCGTTATCGACCAAGTCCTCGCGGCCTCGCCCGCTGACTACGTCAGGCGCCCCAACGTGCCGCCGGAGTCCCCGACTCTGGGCCTTTCGCACCTTCAGTTCGAGGCCATGCTCAGCGCCTCACGGCTGTCGGCTAACGTCAACGATTTCGCCTTGGTGGTGATGCTGGGACTGCTCGGACTCCGGATCTTCGAAGCATGCGGTGCCAACATCCAAGACCTCGGTGAGGAGCATGGTCACCGCGTACTGAAGGTTCACGGCAAGGGTGGCAAGGTTCGTCGCGGGACGAGCGGAGGGGCCGATTCTGCTCAACCGTCGCGGCTCTCAGATCGCCGCCCGACACGCAGACCCCAGAACCACCATGCGCTACGACCGCGCCCGCAAGAACCTCGACAGGCATCCCAACTACATCCTCGCCGCCTACATGGCCTCCGGCACCTGACATGCCACGAACCCGGTTCGTACTACATTGTCCGACGCAAGGTACACTGGGCGACGTGGGAGAGGAACTCAACTGGGACGACGAGTCCGCGGCGTACATCCGAAATCGCGGCGACCGTTACCCCGGCGGGGGTGGCGTCGAACCGAACTGGGCGCAGGAGGTGATGGATGACCCCGACCTCGCGGCGTTCGAACCGGACCCGAAGTCACGGATGGGTGCTTCTCGATTCATCGGCTACTCCACGGTTGCCGGCAGAGTGCTGGTGGTCATCGCGTTCCGAGACGCTGATGGAGATCTGCACGGGATCAATGCGTGGCCGGCAACCGGTGCCGATCTGAGGTTCTATCGAGAGGGAACGAGACATGGCAAAGACAATTGATCCTGCGCTGGCGGCTCGGCTGCGAGATGACTCTGAGAGAACCCGCGAGAACGACTACCCGGAGGGTGCGCGACCGTCCCGCCCGAACCGGACGAAGGTGTACTCGATCCGGCTCAGCGAAGACGAGCAGGCCCGGGTGCAGCAGGCCGCCGATGCCCAGCACCTTCCACCGTCGACCCTGGTGCGTTCCTGGATCCTCGACCGACTCAACCAGGACAAGACCGCCTGAAGCCATCCGGATCTGCCGCAGCCAGCGCGTTCGATCCTGCCGAGATGAGCTAGTTGTTCTCCTGCTTATGTCTTCGGCCCGGCCAAGCACCTCAGCAGCGTCCCTGTTGCGGGCGTTCACCTGCTCAGCTAGCGCTGTAGTAGTCGCACTGAGCGGTGAGAGGGCAGTCGCCGCACCTGGGGGTGCGCGCGACGCAGACCTTCATGCCGTGCTGGATCAGCCACTCGTGGGCATGCTGGCGGTAGCACACGGGGGTGGCCTCGGTGAGTGGGTCGACGGTCTGCTCCGCGGACAAGCTGGCGTCGACGAGGCCGAGGCGTTGCACGAGGCGCTTGACGTGGGTGTCGACGGCGATGGTGGGTGCGGCATGCAGGGTGTTCATCAGAATGTCGGTGCACTTGCGGCCGATGCCGGGAAGCGCCATCAGCTCCTCGCGGGTCGCGGGGACCTCACCGCCGTGTTCGTCGAGGATCTGTCGGGCCATCGCCTTCAAAGTCTTGGTCTTGCGGTTGTAGTGCGCGACCGAGCGGATCGTCTCGCGCAGGTCGTCGTCGTCCATCGCGGCCAGCCCGGCGAACGAGTCAACCTTCTTGTAAAGGGCGACGGCGGCCTTGATGCAGCGCGGCGAGCTGGTCATGGTCGACAGCGACCGACACGGTGCTGCGGAACGAGTTGTCGGACAGCCCGTTCGTCATCCACTCGTCGTCGGACTCGGCGTAGGTGGGATAGGTCCCGGACAAGATCTCGTAGATCTTCTCGACGGTGCCGGGCTGTTTCACGAGGGCCTCCAAGCTGGAAGAGGTTGGGATGCCCGCTCGAGGCAAAACACGGGAGCCGTATCGAGGGATGTCGACACCGCTTTTTGGTGTGCCTCTGGACACTACCCGGCTGGGGCAGGGCTCCACCAGCCGGCTCGCGTGCGAGGCCGGGCGTGGAGAAGCACTGGATCCCAGGGTCCGCGGAGGCGGGACGCCAGTGCCGCCTCCCACGCTCAGGAGGCAGACCAGTGGGTGCCACTGTGGGCACGGTTCCGCGCCCTCGGCTTCGGCACCTGGCGGTGGCGTGTGGCCCTGTCCGCGGAGGCGTGCCCCGATGCTCGGATGTTCCGCGAAGGCGCGACGCCCTGGTTGTTAGGTGCGTCCATGGCAGTCGGCGGCGACTATTCGGCAGGTCTGATGTCGCAGTCGGTACCAGACCTACCGCTTGGTCCCTTCGCCGGTGAGACCAGGGGCCGTCCCGCTTGCTGAGGTGCCGCGGAGCGCGGCCCGGAAGCCCCAGGAACGTGACATCGTCAATTCGCGTTTCCGAGGCTCGTGTCTGCGCTCCTCGACCTCAGGCAACGGAAAGTGGCCTGGGTCAGGCGATCCTGCGCCTCACAGCCAGCGAGCCGTTCGAGCTAGCATGCCGGGCATGCCTGGAAAGTAGATCTTCGCTCGACAGCTCACACCTCGACGTGCATGGCAACGGTGTGACGGCCGCCCGCCGGGATCGACACCGCGTCTCCCTGCACGCAGCCGTACTCAACGCAGACGAACTCGGACCACTGGTCGCCGGAGACCTGCGAGCCGCCGGGGCCTGGGTTCCAGACGATCACGTTGGACGCTCCGTCGGCTGAGAGCCGCATGCTGCCCGCCGGGTCACTGAGCGTCACCGCCGGCGCGCCGGCATACACGCGATCCACGTGCCGCCCCAGCGCGATCGGCGCATGTTCTGAGGTGGGCCTGGCGTCGGCCGCGAAGTCCCGGAACGGCACCCCCTCCAGCCCTTCAACCGAGGCGCGCCGGGCGTCGACGGCGAAGTACGGGTGCAGTGCCACATCCACCACCACGTCGCGCGTCGGGCTGGAGACCTCCAGGGCGGCTGTGAGCCTGTGGCGGTCCATGTGGACGTCCAGCCGGTAGCCGAGGTCCGGAGGATAGAGCTCCGCGCCCGGCAGGTGCTCGATCGCCGCGGGCTCCACCGTGAGGACAGCGCGGGCGCCGTCGTCGCTCTGCTCCAGCAGATCCAGCACCCAAGGCGCGCGGGCGACGAGCCCATGCGGGTAGGGCACGGGGAACTCGCCCCGGCCGGTGCCGAACCACGGCGCGCACACAGGGATGCCGCCGTGCCACATCCACCCGATCCGTGGCTGCGCCTCCTCTGCCATCCACAGCACCTCGCCTCGGCCCGACGGTGCCCACGACAGCACGCAGCCGCCCACCGTTGTGAGGCTCCCGCGTCCCCACGCCCCGTGCACCTGGTGGATGGTCATGCCGGCCACGCTACCCTCGCGGGACCCGCCCGTGAGCCCATACGATGTGGCTCATGCCGACGATCCGTCCCGCCCAGCCCCGAGACCTGCCGGCCATCACCGACATCTACAACGAGGCCGGCGTCGGGACCACCGCCTCCTACGCACTCGATCCCGTCAGCCTCGACGACCGCCGCGCCTGGTGGGAGCGCCTGACCGCCTCCGGATATCCGGTGTTGGTCCTGGAGGACGGCGACGAGGTGTTCGGGTATGCCAGCTATGCGCAGTTCCGCCCGCTGGCCGGCTACGCCCACACGGTCGAGCACAGCGTCTACATCCGTTCGGGCCGTCGCGCCGCGGGGGCCGGCCGGATGCTGATGCTGGCCCTGATCGACTACGCCCGTGGGCGGGGGGTGCACGTCATGGTGGGCGTGGTCGATGGCGCCAATGAGGAGTCCCTCACGTTCCACCGCAAGCTCGGGTTCACCGAGTCGGGGCGACTGCCGCAGGTGGGCCGCAAGTTCGACCGCTGGCTGGACGTGGTCTTCGTCACCTTGGTGCTCGGCGAGGCGCACCCCTGAGCCTCCCGTGGATGCGCAGGGGCCCCGTTAGCATGGACGCCATGGCCTACCACGCAGACGCGACCAACCTCGCCCACAAGGAGATCCTCACCTGGGAGGGCTTCGGCGCCGCCCAGCGTGAGCTCGCCGGCATGGTGGCCGACTCCGGGTTCCAGCCCTCGATCATCGTGGCCGTGGCGCGTGGGGGCATGCCGGTGGCCGGCGGCCTCACCTACGCACTCGGCGTGAAGCTCACCGACGTGATCAACGTGGAGTTCTATACCGACGTGGACCAGACACTCCCTGACCCCATCCTGCTGGCGCCCATGCTGGACACCGCCTCGATCGCGGGCAAGCGGATCCTTGTGGTCGACGACGTGGCGGACTCCGGCCGCACGCTCGGCCTGGTCATCAAGCTGCTGCGCGGCTTCGGGGCGGACGTGCGCAGCGCGGTGCTGTACGCGAAGTCCGGGACACTCCTCGAGCCGGACCACGTGTGGAAGCACACCGACGAGTGGATCGTGTTCCCCTGGTCCGCCGAGCCGCCGGTCATCGGCGAGGGCCCGCGCTGAGCATCTGCCCAACCTTTCCTGCGCGCCACGGCAACAGGTGGGAACCCTGGCAGCCCGCGCGACCGCGCAGGATAGTCTGGTCACGCACATTCGCGCGGCGCCTTGCTCGGTCGTCGCAGATCAGTTAGGAACCGAAAAACGTGACTCTTGAGTGGACCGAACAGGACACACGGGCCGTCGACACCGCCCGCATCCTCGCAGCCGACGCCGTAGAGAAGGTCGGCAACGGACACCCCGGCACCCCGATCTCGCTGGCACCGGTGGCCTACCTGCTCTACCAGAAGGTCATGAACACGGACCCCTCCGACGACCTGTGGCTCGGCCGCGACCGTTTCGTCCTGTCCGCCGGGCACGCGTCGCTGACGCAGTACACGCAGCTGTACCTGGGCGGCCTCGGCCTCGAGCTCGAGGACCTCAAGTCCCTGCGCACCTGGGGCTCCAAGACCCCCGGCCACCCGGAGTACCACCACACCAAGTTCGTCGAGTGCACCACCGGCCCCCTCGGCGCCGGTATCTCCAACGCCGTCGGGATGGCCATGGCCGCCCGCCGCGAGCGAGGTCTCTTCGATCCGGAGGCGCCCCAGGGTGAGTCCGTGTTCGACCGCCAGATCTACGTCATCGCCGGCGACGGCTGCCTCCAGGAGGGCCTCTCGTCCGAGGCTTCGTCCCTGGCCGGCACCCAGAACCTGGGCAACCTCACCCTCATCTACGACGACAACCGGATCACCATCGAGGGTGAGACCGACATCTCGTTCACCGAGGACGTCAACGCCCGCTACGAGGCGTACGGCTGGCACGTGCAGAGCGTGGACTGGACCAACGGCGGCACCGAGTACGTCGAGGACATGGACGCCCTGTATGCGGCCATCGAGGCGGCCAAGGCCGTCACCGACAAGCCGAGCTTCATCAAGCTGACCACCGTCATCGGATGGCCGCTGCCCAACAAGCAGGGCATGCACGCCGTGCACGGCTCGAAGATCGGCGGCGACGAGATCGCAGCCCTGAAGGACGCGCTGAAGTTCGAGCAGGAGCCGTTCGCGGTCGACCAGTCGATCGTGGACTACGCCCGCGCCAACGCAGCCGAGCGGGGCCGTGCGGCCCGCGCTGCCTGGGACGAGAAGTTCGCGGCCTGGTCCGCGGCCAACCCGGAGCGCGTGGCGCTGCTGGAGCGCGCCGCTGCCCGCAAGCTGCCGGAGGACCTGAGCCTTCCGGTGTTCGAGGAGGGCAAGAAATCCACCCGCGCCGCCTCCGGCGAGGTGCTCTCGGCCCTGGCGCCCCAGCTGCCCGAGCTGTGGGGCGGCTCCGCCGACCTCGCGGGCTCGAACAACACGACGATGAAGGGCGAGCCCAGCTTCCTGCCCGAGGAGCGCGCCACGCACGACTGGCCCGGCCACAAGTACGGCCGGACGCTTCACTTCGGCATCCGCGAGCACGCCATGGGCGGCATCCTCAACGGCATCAACCTCTCGGGCCTCACCCGCGCCTACGGCGGCACCTTCCTGGTGTTCGCGGACTACATGCGGCCGGCCGTGCGTCTCGCCGCCATCATGCAGGTCCCGACGATCTTCGTCTGGAGCCACGATTCGGTCGGGGTCGGCGAAGACGGCCCCACCCACCAGCCCATCGAGCACCTCGCCTCGCTGCGCGCCATCCCCGGTCTCGACGTCGTTCGTCCCTCGGACGCCAACGAGACCGCCGTTGCGTGGGGCGAGGTGCTGCGCCGCGCCGACCGCCCTGCCGGCATCATCCTGTCCCGCCAGGACCTCCGCACCATCCCGCGCGGCGAGAAGTTCGCCTCCGCGGAGGGCGTCGCCAACGGCGCCTACGTGGTGAGCGAAGCCGACGGGGAGGCAGCCGTCATCCTGCTGGCCTCCGGCTCCGAGGTGGAACTGGCGCTGGCCTCGCAGGACGCGCTGCAGGCTGAAGGCATCGCCACCCGCGTGGTGTCCGTGCCCTGCCAGGAATGGTTCGACGAGCAGACGCCCGAGTACAAGGAGTCCGTCCTGCCCGCCGCCGTCACCGCGCGGGTCAGCATCGAGGCCGGCATCGCCATGGGGTGGTCGAAGTACCTGGGCGCCAAGGGCGCCTCGGTCAGCATCGAGCACTTCGGGGCCTCGGCCTCGGGCAGCAAGTGCTTCGAGGAGTTCGGCTTCACCGTCGCCAACGTGGTAGCCACCGCCAAGTCGGTCCTCTGACGAGGACACCTGCACCTCCCGCCGGCGGCGCTCCCTCACCCGAGGGGGCGCCGCCGGCGGCGTCTATGCTGGGCGGCATGGGCATCAAGGACGTTGTGGGCAAGGTCATCGGCGACAAGACGATCGTGCTGGAACTCGACATGGCCCGCGGCGTGTTGGTGACCAGGCCCACCAACCCGATGCAGGCCATCCAACTCATCAACAGCGCCACGCTCGGGGCGCTGCGCCAACACCTCGCGGACGCTGCTGAGGACCCCCGGGTCGTGGGCCTCATCGTCCATGCGGTCCCCTCCCAGACCCTCCTCGCCCACGTCGAGGAGATCGCGGGCCTGGTGGAGGCCTTCGGCGAGAAGAAGCCGACGGTGGCCTGGGCCGAGTCCTTCGGCGAACTCAGCGGCGGCCTCGCCGCCTACCGGCTCGCCGTCGCCGCCGACGAGATCTGGGTGCAGCCCACCGGCATGCTCAGCATCCACGGCGTGGAGCTCACCATCACGCTCATGCGCGGGTTGTTGGAGAAAGTGGGCGTGGAGCCGCAGTTCGGGCAGCGCCACGAGTACAAGACCGCCGCGGACAGCTACGCGGCAGACCACGTCACCGAGGCCAACCGCGAGATGGTGCAGCGGCTCGGGCAGTCGCTGGTCGACGAGATCGTCGCCGCGGTGGCCCGCCGTCGCGGGCTGAGCGCTGAACAGGTCTGGGAGGGCGTCAACGGAGCCCCAGTGACGCCGGAACGGGCCCTCGAGCTCGGCCTCATCGATCGGATCGGCTACCGGGACGAGGCCTACGCAGCGACGCTGGGCGCCTGGGGAGCGGAGCCGGAGCACCTCCTGTTCGCCCACCGCTACACCTCGAAGGCGGCGCTCAAGCGGAAGCTCCGGATGGGCCAGCCCAAGGTGGCGGTGGTCACCCTCCGCGGCGCCATCGTGACCGGCCGCGGCCAGCGCAGCCCCCTGGGCGGCGAGCAGGCCGGGGCGGACGTGATCGACGAGCACCTCCGTGCCGCCCTGCGCGACGATGACGTCAAGGCGGTGATCTTCGACGTCGAATCGCCCGGCGGTTCGGCGGTGGCGTCTGACTTCATCCGGCGGTCAGTCCTCCGGCTCCGTGAGGCGGGCAAGCCGGTGGTGGCCCAGATGGGCCACTTCGCCGCCTCCGGGGGGTACTACGTGTCGATGCCCGCCGACGAGATCGTCGCGCACGCCTCAACACTGACCGGCTCCATCGGCGTCCTGGGCGGCAAGATGGTGACTCAAGGCCTTTACGACAAGCTCGGATTGATCCGGGAGGCGCTCCCGATCGGCGAAAGCGCCGGCTTCCTCTCAGGCGCCTCCCGCTTCTCCGACGCGGACTGGGAGCGCCTCAACGCCTGGCTCGACCGCGTCTACCTGGACTTCACCACCTTCGCGGCGCAGGACCGGGGCATGGAGTATGCCCAGCTCGAGTCGCTCGCCCGCGGGCGGGTCTGGACCGGGGCAGACGCCAAGGAGCGGGGCCTGGTGGACCACATCGGCGGTAGGGCGCTCGCGGTGGAGCGGGCCTGCGCGTTGGCGGGCCTCGATCGCGACGGGATCAAGCTCACGCACCTGGGGGAGTCCGGGGTGCTCGCGCTGATCAAGCCGGCCACCTCCAGCGAGGCCGCGGCCGGCGGTATGGGTCTTCCTGACGCGGAGGGCATCCTCGCCGGGCTGGCCGCGCAGGCCGGTCTGCACGGTCACGGGGCACTCAGCCTCCCCTGGGCCCTGCGCGTGCGGTAGCGGCATTTGGGGCTGCCGTCGGCGGTTTCGTACCATGGTGTACTGCGCGGCGTTTATGCCGCCACTGAGGGGTGGATGTGAAGAGAGCGACAAAGATCGCCATCGGTGTCGGGACCGGGGCCGTGGTGGTGTTGGGTGGCGTCTACGTCGCGTCCTACTTCGTCGCGGGAAACCAGGTGCCCGTCAGGGCGTCGGTGGAGGGCGTGGCCATCGGCGGCATGTCTCCGGAGCAGGCGGCCGAGACGCTCCGCAGCGAGCTCGGCCCGGCGGTCGAGGCGCCCATAGCGCTCACCGCCGGCGACGTGTCAGTCCCCCTGGAGCCGGCCTCGATCGGGCTCTCGGCAGATTTCGAGGCCACCGTCCGCGAGGCGGGCGGCGGGTTCAGCTGGAACCCGGCCGAGATCCTGGCCACCCTGGCCGGCGGTGAAGAGATCGCGCTGGTGCGTGTCGTCGATGAGGAGGCGCTGACCGACGGTGTCGCTGCGGTCGCCGACCGCTTCGCCGTCGACGGTGTGGACGCCACACTCGCCTTCGCGGACGGCGAAGTGGCGCGCACCGAGGCGGTCGAGGGGCAGCAACTCGACGTGGACGCCACGGCCGACGCCGTCGAGGGCGCCTTCCTGGCCAGCCAGGACACCGCCGAGGCGGCCACCGCCGCACAGCCCCCGGCCGTCACCGACGCCATGGTCGACGAGGCCGTCACCGCCTACGCCGAGCCCATCCTCAGTGGGCCCGTCACGGTGACCCACAAGACCGCTTCGATGGAGATCGCGCCCGCCGCAATCGCCGGCGTGACCACGTTCACCGTCACGGACGGAAAACTGGTGCCGGTGATCGACGGCGAGGCCCTCTCTGCTGTGGCGGAGGGCGCGGAGAAGGCGCTGGGCCTGAACACAGCCAAGGACGCCGGGTACCGGTTCACCACCGGCGCGCCAGTCGTGGTGCCCGCGGTGACGGGGGAGACCCTGGAGTTGGACGCGTTCGTCGAGGCCGTCAAGACGGCGGCCACGGCAACCGGGGAGGCCCGCACCTTCGCGGCCACCGTCACCGTCGAAGAGCCCGAGTTCACCACCGCCGAGGCGGAGGCTTTGGCGCCGACGGAGGTGATCGGCGAATACTCCACCCGGTTCCCCTACGCGGAATACCGCAACACCAACCTCAGCCAGGCCGCAAACTCCGTCAACGGCACTGTGGTTCTCCCCGGCGAGATCTTCT
Organism: Tessaracoccus sp. MC1679; assembly: GCF_014164775.1. Lineage (GTDB taxonomy): Bacteria > Actinomycetota > Actinomycetes > Propionibacteriales > Propionibacteriaceae > Arachnia. The sequence goes on along the minus strand of NZ_JACJGB010000013.1, from coordinate 33,288 downwards.
CGCTCAACGACACGCTCGGACCGCGCACCGCGGCCAACGGCTACGTCGATGGCTACGTCATCAACGGTGGGCGGCTGGTCAAGGAGGCCGGCGGCGGCATCTCGCAGGCCGCCACCACCTTGTACAACGCCGGCTTCTTCGCCGGGTACGAGGATGTGGAGCACAAGCCCCACAGCCTCTACTTCGACCGGTACCCGGCAGGCCGTGAGGCCACCATCTACTACGGCGTCCTGGACATGAGGTTCCGGAACGACACCAAGTACCCGGCAATCATCCAGGGCAGCGTGACGAAGGCGAGCTCGGGAAGCCGTGGCACCATCACCTTCAGAATCTGGTCCCAGCGCACCTACACCAAGGTGGAGTCCACCGAACTGGTGAAGTCCGGCTTCTACACCGGCGCCGAGCGAGTGGTCACCGAGACCCCGTGTGAGCCGCAGGCCCCGATTCAGGGCTTCACCGTCACCTGGCAGCGCCTGTTCTACCAGGGCTCAGAGGTGGTCAAGCGGGAGAACTACTCGTGGAAGTACAGCGCCGGGGACCGGATCACCTGCGGCTGAGGGATCGGTACGAGCCATCCGCCCCCCGGCGCGGCACGCTAAGCTGTCCACGTCCGCCCTTGAAGGAGTGAAACGTGACGTACATCATCGGTCTGCCCTGTGTCGATCTGAAGGACCGCGCCTGCGTTGAGGAGTGCCCGGTGGACTGTATCTACGAGGGCAATCGCATGCTCTACATCCACCCTGAAGAGTGCGTGGACTGCGGCGCCTGCGAGCCTGTATGCCCAGTCGAGGCCATCTACTACGAGGACGACGTGCCGGAGGATCAGGCGCAGTTCTACGACGTCAACGTGCAGTTCTTCGACGAGATCGGCTCGCCTGGCGGCGCCGCCAAGCTCGGCGTGATCCCCAAGGACCACCCCATCGTCGAGGCGCTCCCGCACCAGGGCGAGTGATGGCCCTCGGGGCCCGGCTTCCGGACTTCCCCTGGGACACGCTGAGTGACGCCAAACGGGCCGCATCTGCGCACCCCGACGGCCTCGTCGACCTGTCCGTCGGCACCCCCGTGGACCCCACGCCCCACCTGGCGCGGGAGGCCTTGGCGAGTGCGTCTGACGCGCCGGGCTACCCCGCCGTGTGGGGCGCGCCGGCCACACGCCGAGCCATCCTTGACTACCTGGAGCGCCGTTGGGCGGCCGTCGCGCTGCCCGTTGAGGGCGTGTTGCCCGTCATCGGCACGAAGGAGCTGGTGGGGTGGCTTCCGACGCTGCTGGACCTCGGCCCATCCCACGCGGTGGTGTTCCCCGAATGCGCCTACCCCACCTACGAGGTGGGCGCGTTGACCGCAGGGTCGCGGGCGGTGCCGCTGGACGACCCCTCGCGCATCCCCGAGGACTCCAGGCTGATCTGGATCAACTCCCCAGCCAACCCCACTGGCCGCATCCTGTCGCTCGACGAGATGCGGGCCTTCGTGGCGGCTGCGCGGGAGCGCGGCGCGGTGCTCGCCAGCGACGAGTGCTACGGCGAGTTCGCGTGGGACGCGGAGCCGTTCTCGGTGCTGGACCCGCGCGTCAACGACGGCGATGTCACCGGCCTGCTCGCGGTGGGCTCGCTGTCCAAGCGGTCCAACGCCGCCGGCTACCGCGCGGGCTTCGTCGCGGGTGACCCCGCTGTGGTGCAGCAACTGGTGGCCGCCCGCAAGCACCTCGGGATGATCGTTCCCGCGCCCATCCAGGCCGCGATGGTCGCCATGCTGGGGGACCAGGCCCACGTCGAGGAGCAGCGCGCCCGCTATCTGGCCCGCCGCGCGGCGCTCAAGCCGGCGCTGGAGGCGGCCGGTTTCCGGATCGAGCACTCCGAGGGATCCCTGTACCTGTGGGCGACCCGGGACGAGGACTCCCGCGCGAGCGTGGCCTGGCTCGCCGAGCGGGGCATCCTGGTTGCGCCAGGAGACTTTTACGGCGTCGCGGCGGCCAGGCATGTGCGCGTCGCTCTGACGGGAACGGACGAGAGGGTCGCGGCGGCAGCCGCGCGCCTGGGGGCCTCTCGGGATTGACACGGACGGGCGATGTCCTTACTGTTTCCCTGTTGTCGACACGGAGGAGGTGCTGCAGATGTTGATCCACTCTGCGGTTCTCGGTCGGCCGCGCGCGTACTTCGCCCGCTGACCTGACCCCGCCGGGGCACAAGCCCCTCGTGACGCACTGGCGTCCCCACCTCCATCCAACAACCTTGCCGCGTCGTTGATCGACGCACGTCAGGACCCCCTTCATGCATGCATCGCCGCGCGGGCGCTTCGATTTTCCGCCCGCCATCCCTGCCGACCCGCGCCCGGACGTGCGCTCTCCCAGTCGGTTCCTGTTCTGGCTGATCCGCTCTTACGGCTGGGTGGTGCCTGCCATGACGTTGGCCGCATCGTCGTGGATGGTGCCGGCGGCACTGACCCCCTGGCTGCTGGGCCGTGCCATCGACGCCGGCGTGGTCGGCGGCGACAGCTCCGCCACCCTCGGCTGGGTCGCGTTGCTGCTGGGCGTCATCGCGGTCGGCGTCGTCGGTGGCATCATGTTCCACACCTTCGCCGTGCGGATGTGGTTGCTCGGCATCTACGGCATCCAGCGTCGAGTGTCGCGGCAGTCCGTGCACCTCGGGCACGTCCTCAACCGCCGCGTCCCGACCGGAGAGGTGCTGAGCGTGGCCTCCTCGGACAGCGACCAGTTCGGCGCCACCATCGACTCCTTCGGGCATGTTATCGCGGCGGCGGTCAGTTTCCTGCTGGCCTCAGCGCTCATGCTGACGACCTCTCCGACGCTGGGAGCCGTCGTGCTCGTCGCCACCCCGGTGCTTCTGCTCGCCTCGACCCCGGTGCTGCGCCCCCTCACCAGGGCCCAGAGCGCCGAGCGGACCGAGAGCTCGTCGCTGACCACGATGGCCACGGACATCGCCACAGGCCTGCGGATCCTCCGCGGGATCGGCGGGGAGCGCACCTTCGCCCGCAACTACGAGCGCCAGTCCCAGAAGGTGCGTGCGCTGGGGGTCCGGCTCGGCACGTGGCAGGCGGTTGTCGAGGCGATCAGCATCCTGCTCTCGGGCCTCCTCCTGGTGGCGCTGGTCTACCTGGGCTCACGCCAGATGCTGGAGGGGGCGCTCAGCGTCGGTCAGCTGATCAGCTTCTTCGGGTACGCACTCTTCCTCACCTCTCCCATGCAGACCTTCTTCGATTTTGCGCAAAAGTGGGCTCAAGGCCTGGTCGCCGCGCAGAAGACGTTGTCGTTCCTGGGGGCCGATGTGCCTTGGCGCGCCTCGGGTCAGGAGCTGACCGGTATCCCGGTGCTCCGGGACGAGGAATCCGGTGTGGTCGTGCATCCCGGGCGGATGCTCGGGGTGGTCTCGGCCGACCCGGACGCCTCCGCCGCGCTCGCGGACCGGCTCGGCCGCTACCTGCCCGAGGCCGCCGTCGAGAAGTCGGAGGACGAGGACCTCACCGGACGGGCGCTCAAGGCGTCGCGGCGCGAGCGGCTCGCAGCCAGGGCGCGGCGCGCGGAGGCCGACGCCGAGCTGGCTGCCCGACCATGGGGCGTCACCGCCGACGGAGTGGATTACACGGACCTCGACATGGCCGCGCTGCGCAGGCTCGTCGTCGTGTCCCACACCGGCGCAGGCCTGTTCGCGGGCACCCTTCAGACCGCCGTCGACCCGTGGGGCACCCACAGCCGCCAGCAGGCGGAGCGGGCCCTGATCGTCGCCTCCGCGGAGGACATCTACGACGCCATGCCGGGGGGCTGGCAGGGCCGGATCGACGAGAAGGGTCGCGGTCTGTCCGGAGGGCAGCGGCAACGTGTCGTCCTTGCGCGCGCGCTGGTGCTTGACCCGGAGGTCCTCATCCTCGTCGAGCCCACGTCTGCGGTGGACGCACACACGGAGGCGCGGATCGCCGAGCGGTTGGCCGAGCATCGTCGCGGGCGCACCACCATGGTGGTCACCGCCTCCCCGCTGATGCTGCGCCACTGCGACGAGATCGCTGTGCTCGCAGGAGGCCGCGAGGTCGCCCGGGGTAGCCACGATCAGCTCCGGACCCACCCTGACTACCACCGCGTCATCGCACGCGGCATGGAGGATGACGATGAGTGAACACCTGTTGGCGGAGTCCTCCGCCTCCACCTGGCGCAGCGAGCCGTCGGGGCCGCGCCTCCAGGAAGGCCTGGACGTACCCCGCGGCACCGGCCTGCGCGCCAGGATGGCCGCGCTGGCCAGGCGACACCACATCCGCACCAGCACCGCACTGGCCGTGTTCGCCGATGCCCGCAACCCCGAGCACGGGTTCCCGGTGGCCACCTCGGGCCAGGCCGTGGGGTTCCTCGGCCGGATGCTGAAGGGCCGCCGGGCCAGGCTCGGCTGGGCGATCGGGTTCAACGGCGCCGCGGCCGCTGCGGGGTTGGTTGCGCCCTTCATGCTCGGCCGCCTGATCGATCAGGTCACGGGCGGGCGGCTCGACGTGCCGGGGCTCACCGCACTGGTGATGATCATCGCGGGAGTGATCGTGGCACAGGCCCTGCTGACCTTCGCGGCGCGATGGGCGTCCGCGGTCCTGGGCTACGACCTCCTCGCGGCTGCCCGCGAGGAGGTGGTGCGCATCGTGCTGCGGCTGCCGCTCGGGCACGTGGAGTCCTCCGGATCGGGCGACCTGCTCACCCGCATCACCTCGGACGTGTCGAAGATGGCCACCGCCGCGCGATGGGCGTTGCCGACGCTCATCGTGTCGGTGGTCCTCATCGGCGCCACCCTCGTCGCGATGCTGCTGAACTCCTGGCTCCTGACCATGCCCATGCTGCTCACGGCAGTGGTGATGTGGGTGGGGGGACGCTACTACCTCTCGCGGGCCACCGCCGGTTACATCACCGAGTCCCGGTCCTACTCCGTCATCAACGCCACGACCACCGAGACGGTCGAGGGCGCCCGCACCGTCGAGGCGCTGGCGCTGGGGGACCTGCGCGTGGCACAGCTGGACCAGGACACTGAGGTGTCGGCCCAGGCCGAGCGCTACACCATGACGCTGCGCAACATGCTCTTCGCCATGGTGGACTCATCGTTCCAGCTTCCGCTCGTGGGCGTGGTGCTGCTCGGCACCTGGGGCCACGCGAACGGCTGGGTGACGATCGGCCAGATCACGACGGCCGCGCTGTACGTGGCACAGCTCCAGGGGCCGCTCGACCGGGTGATCATGGTGCTCGACCACCTCCAGCTCGGCCTCGTCTCCACCGCCCGCCTCATCGGCGTCGCCCAGGTGGAGGACGACCGGACCCCCGGCGATGGCCAGCCCGACGGCGCCAAGCTCACCGGCAGCGGTCTCCGGTTCGGCTATCGGGCCGGCTTCGATGTCCTGCACGGCGTCGACGTCGATCTCCGGCCCGGGGAGCGACTGGCGATCGTCGGGCCCTCCGGCTCGGGCAAGTCCACCCTGGGACGACTGGTGGCGGGCATCAACCGGCCGCGCTTGGGCGAGGTGACCGTCGGCGGAGTCGACGTCATGGACCTCCCGCTGGACCGGTTGCGCACCGAGGTGGCCCTGGTCACGCAGGAGCACCACGTGTTCGTCGGGTCCGTCCGCGACAATGTGGTGCTGGCGCGCGAGACCACCGCCTCCGACGGCGAGGTGGAGCAGGCGCTGCGAGCCGTCGACGCGTGGGGGTGGGTCTCCAAGCTGCCCGGCGGTCTGCACGCCGAGCTGGGTCACGGCAAGACGCCCCTCAGCCCCGCCCAGGCGCAGCAGGTGGCGCTGGCCCGGCTCATCGTCGCCGATCCCCACACCCTGGTGCTGGACGAGGCCACCTCGCTCATCGACCCCTCGTCGGCCAGGCATCTGGAGGGCTCGATGGCGGCGCTGCTCGACGGGAGGGCGGTCATCGCGATCGCCCACCGCCTGCACACCGCCCACGACGCTGACCGGATCGCGGTGGTCGACGGCGGGCGCATCGTCGAGATCGGCTCCCACCACGAGCTCCTCGAGCTCGATGGGCAGTACGCAGACCTGTGGCGGACCTGGCGTAACTGATCGCTAGCCGAGGGTGAGGACGGCGGTGCCCGGGGCGGCGGGCTCGGCGGCGTCTCGCCAGGCGCCCTCGCCGGCGACCCACTCGCGGTCGGCGACGACCACGGAGGTGAGGCCCCCGGCGTAGCTGTTGGCGATGGCGAGCTGCGCCGCCGCCCAGAGCGACGTCTCGTCTGCGGCCGTGACCGTGAGCGTGCCGCCCTCCGCCGCGACACTCACGCCGCCGCCGAGCGCCGCGAGCACGCGCTCGAACGCCGTCGGGTCCGGGGTGGGGGAGTCCTCGAAGCTCAGGCAGGCGATGGATTCCTGCCGCGACCCCCGCAGGGCGCCAGCCACCCCCGTCGCCTTCTCCACATGCTGGCGGTAGGCCTCGGGGAAGCCGCTGCGCTGCACCTGTTGGGCCACGTCGTTGATGTCTCCGGTTTCCCAGCCGTCGAACTTGACCAGCTCCTCGTAGAACCGGGCCGACGAATACCAGGGATCCAGGATCTCCTCCTCGGTGCCCCACCCGTAGGAGGGCCGCTGCTGGAAGAGGCCCAGGGAGTCCCGATCCCCGTAGTCCAGGTTGCGCAGGTCCGATTCCTGGTAGGCCGTGGCCAGCGCGATCACCGCCGCCCGCTCGGGCAGGCCACGCTCGACTGAGACCGCGACGATGATCGACGCGTTGCGCGCCTGCTCCGCCGTCAGCACGGTGCTGCCGCCGTCGAAGAAGACGGTGCACTGCTGCGGAGTGAGGCGCTTCTGCACGTAGCGGTAGGCCGACCATCCCCCGAAGGCGAGGCCCGCAAGCAGGGCCACGGTGAGGAGGGTCGCGATGAGGCTTCTGCGCATCAGTTGTCGTGCAGGTCTGAGTTCAGCGAGACCTTGGAGCCACGACGGTGCCGCGCGCGCACCGCGCCGGTCACCGAGTCCCGCAGGAACAGCAGGTCGTCCTGGCCGGACAGCTCGCGTGCCTTGACGACGGTGCCGTCCTCGAGGGTGACCTTGGTGCCGGCCGTGAGGTAGAGGCCCGCCTCCACCACGCAGTCATGGCCCAGCGAGATACCCACACCGGAGTTGGCGCCCAGCAGGCACCGCTCCCCGAGGCTGATCACCTGCTGGCCGCCCCCGGACAGGGTGCCCATGATGGAGGCGCCGCCGCCCACGTCCGTGCCGTCGGCCACAACGACGCCCGACGAGATCCTGCCCTCCACCATCGAGGTGCCCAAGGTGCCCGCGTTGAAGTTGACGAAGCCCTCGTGCATCACGGTGGTGCCCTCCGCGAGGTGGGCGCCGAGACGGACCCGGTCCGCGTCCGCGATCCGCACCCCCAGCGGGGTGACGTAGTCCACCATGCGGGGGAACTTGTCCACGCCGTAGACGGTGAGCTGCTCGCCGCGGGCATGCAGCAGCATGCGCACGCGGTTGACGTCGGCCACCCGGACCGGTCCGCGCGTGGTCCACGCGTTGTTCGGCAGCACCCCGAAGATGCCGGTGAGGTTGAGCCCGTGCGGGGCGACGAGGCGGGCGCTGAGCAGGTGAAGCCGCAGAAACGCGTCCTCGACCGTCTCCGGCGGGTCGTCGAGTTTGATCTCGACCCGGACCACCTTGGATTCCACCTGACGGATCTCGTCGACCTGCTGCGCCTCGGCCAGCAGCGACGGTGGCTCGTCGGTGACGGCCGAGCCCAACCGAGGTTCGGGGTACCAGGCGTCGAGGACGGCCCCGGTGGTGTGGACGGTGGCCAGGCCCCAGGCCCAGGCGGTGCGGGTCTCGTTGGTCATGCCGGCAAGTCTAGTGGCGCACCACGTCACGGGTCGGCTGCGATTCTGGGCCCGCTGAGCGTCCGTCAGCGAACAGGTAGGTAAGGGTTGTGTGACAGATGCCCATCCGGCGTGCCCTGAGGCCTGCGCCCCACTAACCTGTGCCCATGACTGCGCTGTTCGACGATTACCCGCCGGGGGAGGCCTTCGACGAGATGGTCGGCGCCGACGGCATCCGCGCCGCCGCGCAGACCATCGCCCAAGGTCTGGACCGGCTCGGCATCGAAGAGGTCAGGGCCAGGGCCGAGTACCTGCGCACCATCTACATCGACCAGGGCGTGACTTTCGACATCGGCGGTGAGGAGCGACCCTTCCCGCTGGACATCGTCCCCCGGATCCTGCAGGCCGACGAGTTCGCCCACGTCGAAGCGGGCAGCAAGCAACGGGTCCGCGCGATGGACGCCTTCCTCGACGACGTGTACTCGGAGGGTCGCTGTTTCGTGGAGGGGGTGATCCCGCGACACGTGGTGGCCTCCTCCCCGCACTTCCACCGCGCCATGGCCGGGGTCACCACGCCCAACGGGGTGCGGGTCCACATCGCCGGGATCGACCTGGTGCGCGGCCGCGACGGCATCTTCCGCGTCCTGGAGGACAACGTGCGCAGCCCATCGGGCGTGTCCTACGTGATGACCAACCGCCGCGCCGTGCACGCCGCGCTCCCGGAGATCGCCGCCAAGCACCGGATCCGGGCGGTGGACGACTACCCGTCGCAGCTTCTCACCGCCCTGCGCGCCGCCGCGCCGTCGAGCATCGCGGACCCCACCGTCGTGGTCCTGACGCCCGGGGTGCACAACTCCGCCTACTTCGAGCACGCCATGCTGGCCCGCATGATGGGCGTCGAGCTGGTCGAGGGCCGGGACCTGGTGGCCCACGGTGGCCACGTGTCGCTGCGCACCACCCGGGGGCTCCGCCCGGTGCACGTCATCTACCGGCGCATCGACGACGAGTTCCTGGACCCGGCGGTGTTCCGGGCGGACTCCCTCATCGGGTGCGCCGGGCTGCTCAACGCCGCTCGAGCAGGCAACGTGACCATCGCCAACGCCGTCGGCAACGGTGTGGCCGACGACAAGCTCGTCTACACCTATGTGCCGGACCTCATCCGCTTCTACCTCGGTGAGGAGCCCATCCTGGCCAGCGTGGACACGTGGCGGCTCGAGGACCCTGCCGCCCGCGAGGAGGTGCTGGACCGGCTGGCGGAGCTGGTGGTCAAGCCGGTGGACGGCTCGGGCGGCAAGGGCATCGTGATCGGCCCCCGCGCAACGCAGGAGGAGCTGGACAAGCTGCGGCGCCAGATCCTCAAGGACGCCCGCGGCTGGATCGCGCAACCGGTGGTGCAGCTGTCCACGGTGCCCACCATGATCGACGGGGAACTCAAGCCCCGGCACGTTGACCTGCGCCCGTTCGTCGTCAACTCCGGCGGAGACAACATCTTCGTGCTGCCCGGCGGCCTCACCCGCGTGGCGCTGCCCGAGGGGGAGCTGATCGTCAACTCGTCGCAAGGGGGCGGGTCGAAGGACACGTGGGTGCTGACCTCCGGCCGCCCGGTGGCCCCGCCGCTCGCGCCGGCACCGCCGCGCAGGCCGTCGTCGGTGCCGATGTCCGAGCCGGTGCTCAACAGGGTGATCCGACACCAACACGAACAGCAGCAGCAGAGCGGGAAGGTGGCCCCATGCTGAGCCGGATCGCCGATTCCCTGTTCTGGATCGGGCGTTACCTGGAGCGGGCGGAGGACACCTGCCGCATCGTCGAGGTGCACCTGCACCAGCGCCTCGACGATCCCGGCGTCTACCCAGCGCAGGCGGCCCGGGACCTGCTGCTCCTCATGGGCCAGGAACCCAAGGACGACGAGCCGGACGTGCTGCAGGAGCTGTGCTACGACGAGAACTCGCCCATCAGCTTCCTCGCCGCGCTGGGCAGCGCACGCGAGTCCGCCCGCCGGGCCCGCGAAACGGTCTCGACGGAGGTGTGGGAGTCCATCAACACCACCTGGCTGGCCGTCCGCGGGGGCAGGCTGCAGCGGATGCGGCCGGCCTCCATGGTGAAGTTCGTCCGGGAGCGCTGCGCCGTCATCGCGGGGCTGGCCGACGGCACCATGAGCCACGACGAGGGCTGGCTGTTCCTGACTCTGGGCCGGAGCATTGAGCGCATCGACATGACGGCCCGGCTCCTTGCCACGCCGTCGCTGGTGGGTAACTCCCCGCGCGCCTGGGACCACGTGCTCAGCGGCTGCGGGGCCCACCACGCGTTCGTGCAGCGCTACGGGGCGCTGGCCTCGGACCGCGACGCCGCCGAGTTCCTCATCCTCGACCGCCTGTTCCCCCGCTCCCTGATCTATACCCTCAACACGGCGGTGGACTCGCTGTCGCAGCTGGGCCCCGGCAATCAGCGGATCCGGCCCGACGACCCGGCCACGCGCCTGCTCGGCGCCGCCCGCGCCAACCTGGAGTTCCTTCCCGCTGAGGAGATCCTCCTCGATCTGACCGAGCAGATGGCCAGGCTGCAGGTGGTCTGCTCGCAGGCCACGCAAGCGGTGTCTGCGCGGTATTTCGAGGGCTCGGCCGCGGCCGAGTGGGTCGGAGGAGCCTGGTGATCGACGTGCGAAGGAGCCTCCTGTGAGTCAGTACCGGATCGTGCACACCACGGGCTACAACTACGGCGGCGGTGCCTCCGACTCGTTCAACGAGGCCAGGATGACACCCCTGACGAGCCGGCGGCAGCTGGTCCTCTCGTCCCGGCTCGACATCACCCCGGTGGCCTGGACGCATGCCTACCGCGACTACTGGCGCACCTCTGTGGTGGCGTTCGAGATCCACGAGCGCCACTCGGACCTGAAGGTGGTGGCCACGTCCACCGTCGAGATCCACGATGTCGCTCCCGACGCCGAGCCGGTGGGCTGGGCAGGGCTCGAGGACCCGAACCTGCAGGACCGCTACGTGGAGGTGCTCACCCAGACCCGCTCCGTGCGGCCGCACCGCGAGGTGCTGCGCATCGCTCAGCAGGTGCGCAGCACCTCGGCCACCCCCGGCGAGGCCGTGGTGGAGCTCGCCCGCAGGCTGCGCGAGCACGTGGACTACGTGCCCGGCGTCACCCAGGTGCACACGCTCGCCAGCGAGGTGTGGGACCACAGGGCAGGGGTGTGCCAGGACATCGCGCACCTCACCCTGGGGGCCCTGCGCTCGATCGGTATCCCCGCCCGCTACGTCTCCGGCTACGTCGTGCAACTCGAGGATCCCCAGATCGGGGTGCCCATGGTGGGGGAGTCGCACGCCTGGATCCAGTACTACGACGGCGAGTGGCTGGGATTCGATCCCACCAACCAGACCGTGCCCCGCGGGTCCCACGTGGAGGTGGGATTCGGGCGTGACTACACGGACGTGGCCCCGCTCAAGGGCATCTACACCGGCTCCGGCGGATCCGAGATGTTCGTCTCCGTGGAAATGACCCGGCTCACCTGAGCCCGCCTCGACCCGGACCTACTAGGCTCGCGGCATGGACCCTTTGGTGGAGTTGCTGCAGGAGATCATGGACATCGAGTCCGTCTCGGGCAACGAGCGCCGCCTCGCGGACTGGGTGGAGGCCCGGCTTGCCGCCCTCCCGCACCTCGAACTGCACCGGGACGGTGACTGCATCGTGGCCCGCACCAGTCTCGGCAGGGCTGAGCGGGTGGTCATCGCCGGGCACCTGGACACCGTGCCGGTGGCAGGCAACCTCCCCTCGCGCCTCGTCGAGCACCCGGAGGGCCCACGGGTCTGGGGTCGCGGGGCCTCCGACATGAAGGGCGGGGTGGCCGTGATGCTCACGCTCGCAGAGGAGCTGGCGGCGCCGTCGCGAGACATCACGTGGATCTTCTACGACCACGAGGAGGTGGAGGCGGCGCGCAACGGCCTCGGCCGGCTGAGCCGCGCCAGGCCGGACCTCGTGCGCGCTGACTTCGCGGTGCTGATGGAGCCCACCAACGCCCAGATCGAGGGCGGCTGCCAGGGCACCATCCGGATCGACCTCACGACGACGGGGATCGCGGCCCACAGCGCCCGCGCCTGGATGGGACACAACGCCATCCACGACCTTGCCCCCGTGCTGTCCACCCTGGCCGCATACCGGTCCGAGGAGATCGAGGTCGAGGGGCTGGTCTACCGCGAGGGCCTCAACGCGGTGGCGGTCACCGGCGGCATGGCCGGCAACGTGATCCCGCCGTCGGCCACGGTGCAGATCAATTACCGCTTCGCTCCGGACAAGACGGTCGAGCAGGCGCTCGAACGGCTACGCGGCTGGTTCCAGGGGTACGACTTCGTGGTCGCGGACGCATCGCCGGCGGCCCGGCCGGGGCTGGACAGGCCCGCCGCCGAGCAGTTCGTGGCGGCGATCGGGGAGCCGGCGCGCCCCAAATACGGGTGGACAGACGTGGCGCGCTTCAGCGAGCTGGGAATCCCCGCGGTCAACTACGGGCCCGCGGATCCCTCCGTCGCCCACCGGGACGACGAGTACTGTCGCGTCTCAGACCTCGACAAGTGCGCCGCCGGCCTGCGTCGGTGGCTCACCCCAGAAGGAGCACGTCCATGACCCAGCCCAAGCGTCGCTCTGGCGCAGTCGAGCTCGGCGGTGAGGAGCGCACCCGCCAACCCATGGCGGACGAGGCGCTCCTGCAGCACACCCGGATGCCCTGGAGCCACCTGGATCCCTGGCGCGTCCTGCGGATCCAGTCCGAGTTCGTGGAGGGCTTCGACGCGCTCAAGGAGCTGCCCCCGGCCGTGAGCGTGTTCGGTTCCGCCCGCACCTCCTCTGACCACCCCATGTACGAGGCGGCCGTCGAGCTCGGCCGGGGCCTCGTGCACCGGGGGTTCGCGGTCATCACCGGGGGCGGCCCCGGCATCATGGAGGCCGCCAACAAGGGGGCGACCGAGGCCGGGGGACTGTCGGTGGGCCTGGGCATCGAGCTGCCGCACGAACAGGGGATGAACGAGCACATCAGTCTCGGCGTCAACTTCCGCTACTTCTTCGCCCGCAAGACCATGTTCCTCAAATACAGCCAGGGCTTCATCACGATGCCCGGTGGTTTCGGCACTCTGGACGAGCTGTTCGAGGCGCTCACCCTGATCCAGACCGGCAAGGTGAAGAACTTTCCGATGGTGCTGTTCGGAACCGCGCACTGGAATCCCCTGATGGACTGGGTCCGAGACACCATGGCGGAACACGGCTTCATCTCCCGCGCCGATCTGAGGCTGGTCACCGTGACCGACGACGTCGAGGAGGCCCTCGACGCGATGGGCACTCCCGGTCAGTTCGAGACCTGAGCCATGTGGATCGCGATCGTCGGCGCGGCCATCGTCACCCTCGGGCTGGCGGCCTTCGCGGGCCTTGGCCGACTGGGTGAGATGCCCGCCGACGCAGTCAACGACCGTCCCCGCGGACGGGTGCCGGCCGGCCCCGTGACGCCCGAATTCCTCGCGGCAGCCATCCTGCCGACGGCGTGGTCCGGCTATCGCCGTGACCAGGTGGACCGCTATCTCGCCGAGCTGGCCGATGGCACCGCCGTCCCGGAAGCGGAGGTGGTCTTCGACGTGGTCCGTCGCGGATACGACATGCAGGTCATCGACGAGCTGCTGCTGCGCGGAGCCTACGAGCGGCCCAAGGCGGCGGAAACGTTCACTGAGGAGCCCACCCAGGAAGGCTGATCCGGCCGGTTTGGGCACCGTGCGGGCGGCTGCTTGCCCTGATGCGGAATAATAGAGCCTGTCCACAGTTCGAGCACAGAGAATGAGAGTGGCAGATGGCAGCGATGAAGCCCCGCACGGGTGACGGTCCGATGGAGGTCACAAAGGAGGGTCGCGGCATCGTGATGCGCGTTCCCGTCGACGGCGGCGGACGCCTAGTCGTCGAGATGAACGCCACCGAGGCCACCGACCTCCTCAATGCATTGAAGGGCATCGTCGGCTGAGAACCACTTGAGCATGCCAAGGGCCGCCCCCGTGGGGAGCGGCCCTTGTCCGTGTCTAGCCTCGGGAACCGATAGCAGCTTCGTAGACCGCCACCGTCTCCTCGGCGATCTTGGTCCATGAGAACTCGTCGATGCAGCGCTGGCGCCCAGCCTTGCCGAACTCGTCGGCGAGCTGCGGATCGCGGGTCAGGCGGTTGACCTGCGTCGCGAAGTCGGACTCGAAGCCCTTGACGAAAGCAGGGTCCCCCGCCTGTGCCGGATCGTAGGCCACCAGCAGTCCGGTCTCGCCGTCGTTGACCACCTCCGGGATCCCTCCCACTGCGCTCGCCACCACAGGCGTCTCGCAGGCCATGGCCTCCAGGTTGACGATCCCCAGCGGCTCGTAGACCGAGGGGCAGGCGAACACGGTGGCGTGGGTGAGGACCTGGCGAACCGACGCGCGCGGCAGCATCTCCTGCACCCAGATCACGGGAGCGGTGCGGCGTGCCTTGAGCTCGGCGAAGGCCACCTCGAACTCGGCCGCGATCTCCGGGGTGTCCGGCGCCCCGGCCAACAGGACGAGCTGGGTATCGGGATCGAACTCGGCCGCCGCGCGCACCAGGTGAACCAGGCCCTTCTGGCGCGTGATGCGCCCCACGAAGACCACCGACGGGCGGTCCAGGTCCACGCCCAGCCCCCTGACGACGTCGGTGTTGGTGTCCGGGCGGAACTCGTCCGGGTCGATTCCGTTCTTGACCACATGGACCTTGGCGGGATCCAGGTTCGGGTAGCTCTCGAGGACGTCCCTGCGCATGCCTGCGCTGACTGAGATCACTGCGTCCGCCGCCTCGTAGGCCGTCTTCTCCGCCCACGACGAGACCCGGTAGCCGCCCGCCAGCTGCTCGGCCTTCCACGGGCGGTGTGGCTCCAGCGAATGGGACGTCACCACGTGCGGAACGTCGCGCATGAGGCCCGCGAGGTGACCGGCCATATTGGCGTACCACGTGTGCGAGTGGATGATGTCGACTTCGCCGACGGCGGCCGCCATCGACAGGTCGGCGCCCAGGACCCGCAGGGCGGCGTTCGCGCCCGGCGGGAAGTCCTCCGCGTGCGCCGTCGCGCCGTCGCGCGGCTCGCCCATGCAGTGCACCTCAACATCGATCAGCCTGCGCAGCTGGGGCACCAACTGGGCCACGTGGACACCGGCGCCACCGTAGATCGTCGGCGGGTATTCGCGGGTCAGCAAAGACAGTTTCATCGTCATGACGGCATCGTGTCACACCGGGTTGAGCCCGGGGGAGGTCATTTGGTGGATTTCCTTGTCGGAGGCCTCCATTTGGCAATAGGTTCAAGGCATGTCCGCTCGTCCGAAAACCTTGTCCATTGTCCTCGCCGGCGGTGAGGGCAAGCGGCTGATGCCGCTCACCGCAGACCGGGCCAAGCCTGCTGTCCCGTTCGGGGGCACGTACCGGCTGATCGACTTCGTCCTGTCGAACCTTGCCAACTCGAACCTTCGTCAAATCGCCGTCCTCACCCAGTACAAATCACACTCGCTGGACCGCCACATCGCCAAGACGTGGCGCTTCTCCACGATGCTGGGCAACTACGTGGCCCCGGTGCCCGCTCAGCAGCGGCTGGGCCCCCGCTGGTACCAGGGCAGCGCGGACGCCATCTACCAGTCGCTGAACCTCATCCGGGACGCCGATCCGGACTACGTCGTCGTGTTCGGCGCGGACAACATCTACCGGATGGACATCGAGCAGATGATCGATGCCCACATCGATTCAGGGCTCGGTGCCACAGTGGCCGGCATCCGGGTGCCGCGCAGCGAGGCGTCGGCCTTCGGGATCATCGACTCCGCTCCGGACAAGAAGATCAAGAGCTTCCTGGAGAAGCCCGCCGATCCCCCCGGCCTGCCAGACTCGCCGGAGGAGTCCTTCGCCTCGATGGGCAACTACGTGTTCAGCCGGCAGGCGCTGGTCGAGGCCCTGCGCGCGGACGCTGAGGACCCGACGGCCCGCCACGACATGGGCGGCGACATCATCCCCTGGTTCACGGCGCAGGGCGAGTCCCAGGTCTACGACTTCAAGGACAACGTGGTGCCGGGCGCCACCGAGAAGGACATCAACTACTGGCGGGATGTGGGCACCATCGACGCGTTCCACGAGGCCCACATGGACCTGGTCAGCGTCGAGCCCGAGTTCAACCTGTACAACTACGACTGGCCGATCTGGACGGATCTGGTGCAGGCGCCCGGGGCCAAGTTCGTGATCCGCGGGCGGGCAGAGGACTCGATCGTCAACGCCGGGTGCATCATCTCCGGCGGCGAGGTGGACCGCACAGTCCTCAGCCCCAACGTCCAGGTGGACAAGTGGGCGCAGGTGTCCGAGTCGGTGCTCATGGATTCTGTGCAGATCGGCAAGAACGCTGTGGTGCGCCGCGCGATCCTGGACAAGCACGCGGTGGTCCCCGACGGCGTGCAGATCGGCGTGGACCAGGAGCATGACCGCGCACGCGGGCTCGCGGTGTCGGAATCGGGCATCACCGTGGTGGGCAAGGACGTCGTCGTCCCCCGCGACTGAGGCGGTGGCCTCCTGGTCAGTCCTTGACGGCGACCAGGAGGCCGTTGCCCACCGGCAGCAGGGCCTGGGTGTAGGCCTCCGAGGCTGTCACGGCGTCCAGCGCCTCCCGGATGATGATGGACTCGTCCGATTCGTTCGCGTCGTCGGCGACCTGGTTGTTCCACAGGGCGTCGTGGACGATCAGCATTCCGCCCGAACGCAGCAGCCGAAGCGAGCCCGCGACGTACTCGACGTACTCGAGCTTGTCACCGTTGATGAAGACGACGTCGTAGGCGCTGTCGCGAAGCTTGGGCATGATCTCGATGGGCGAACCGGCGATCAGCCGGAATCGTGAGGACGGGAAGCCGGCAGCCGTGAAGAATTTGCGCGCGGGCAGCTGATTGTCCGCCTCCACGTCAATGGAGGTGAGGATGCCGTCGGTGCCCATGGCACCGAGGAAGGCCAGGCCGGAGCTGCCCATCATGGTGCCGACCTCGACCACGGCCTTGGCGCCGATGGCGCGCGTCAGGACCCTGAGGGTGGCCACCACGCCGAGCGACACGGGCGTCAGCCCCGCGATGGTGGCCTCGTCGCGCGCCTCGGAGATCTCCGCCGTGGGGGGCACGTGGTCCTCGGCGAATTCCCAACTGGCGGGGGTGGGCGGTTCCAAGTGGCTGGCAGGCGTGTTCACGCGCCCAGCCTAGTGGCCAGTAGGATGACGCGCATGAGTCACGTCGTCAATGCCGAGATCGCCGCAACGGTGCTCTCAGTCTCAGTGGAAGCCGGCCAGAAGGTCCAGGCGGAGGACGCGGTCGTCGTGCTTGAGACCCTCAAGATGGAGATCCCGGTGCTGGCCGGGGTGTCCGGAACCGTCACGGAGGTGGTCGTGCGGGCAGGCGACGTGGTCCACGACGACGACCCGCTCTTCATCATCGCGGAGGACTGATGACCGACGAAGACATGCAGCCCCTGTTCGGACGCGTCCTGACCGCGATGGTCACGCCGTTCACAGCTGACGGATCGGAGGTGGACTATGCACAGGTGGCACGCCTGGCGGCTCATCTCGTCGACGATCTGGGCAACGACGGGCTCGTGATCAACGGCACGACGGGGGAGTCCCCTACCACCACGGACAAGGAGAAGCGTGCGGTGCTGGACGCCGTGGTGACGGCGGTGGGGGACCGGGCCAGCGTCATCGCGGGCGTAGGCACCTTCTCCACCGATCACTCCGTCGAGCTCGCCAGGCAGGCGGCCTCGGTGGGGGTCGACGGGCTGCTGGTGGTCACCCCGTACTACTCGCGGCCACCTGAGGACGCGCTCGAGGACCACTTCGTGACGGTCGCGGACGCCACGGACCTCCCTGTGATGCTCTACGACATCCCGCACCGATCGGGGCTGCCCATCCCCGAAGACATGCTGATCCGGCTGGACGCGCACCCGCAGATCCGGGCAGTGAAGGACGCCAAGGGCGCCATCGTCTCCTCCGCGACAGTCCTGTCGCGCACCAACCTCGCCTACTACGCCGGCGACGACGCGTTCCTCCTGCCGTTGCTCGCGGTGGGCGGAGTGGGCGTGGTGGGCACCTCGTCGCACTTCACGGCGCTGGCCATGCGCGAGATCATCGAGCACTTCCTCGCCGGCCGCGTGGAGGAGGCTATCCAAGCCAACCGGTACGCGCTGCCCGCCTTCCAGGGCGTGTTCGCGACTCAGGGCTGCATGATGGTCAAGGCGGCGCTCGCCGCCCGAGGCTTCGACGCCGGACCCTGCCGGGCGCCCATGGGGCGCGTGGCCGACGACATGCTTGGCCGGTACACGACGCTGCTGACGGACCTCGGATTCGAGGCGTAGGGAACAAACCGCGCCCGTTGAGCGTTGACTCCTAGAGTCGCACCGGTCGGCAGCCACACTCACAGGCTGCGCACAGGTGGAGCTGTCACCCTAGAGGTATGGAGAGGCGAGCGATGTTCAAAGGCACACGGTCGGCGAAGGCCGGCCAGGAGCCTGCCTGGACCGCGCCCACCTGGCAGGAACTCGTCAGAGATCATTCGGCGCAGGTGTATCGGCTCGCGTATCGTCTCACCGGCAACCAGCACGATGCCGAGGACCTCACCCAGGACGTGTTCGTCCGCGTGTTCAAGTCCATCCACACGTTCCAGCCGGGCACCCTCGAGGGCTGGCTGCACCGGATCACCACCAACCTCTTCTTGGACCAGGCGCGCAGGCGCCAACGGATCAGGATGGACGCGCTGAGCGTGGCCCCCGAGCATGTCTGGGGCGCGGCCACAGGGCCGGCAGAACTGCATGACGACGCTCAGCTGGACGCGGACGTCGCCGCGGCCCTGCGCTCACTGAACCCGGAGCAGAGGGTAGCCGTGGTCTTGTGCGACATCGAGGGCTTGAGCTACGAGGAGATTGCAAAGGTGCTCGACGTCAAGCTCGGCACTGTCCGCAGCCGTATCGCCCGCGGGCGCGCCGCGCTGCGGGACTCCCTCGCACACCGCGCCCCCAGCGAAGGGCGCAGCCGGTATCTCGGAGTCTCCTGAGTTCAGTGCACCGATGTGAGCGCTTCCGCCCCGACCTGTCGGCCTTCGCCGACGGGACGTTGGCGCCCAAGCGGTGGGAACAGGTCAGCTACCACCTGGCGGGCTGTGCCTCCTGCCGCGACGAGGTGGCGGCCATCTCCACGCTGTGCACAACCCTCAGTGGCTGCAGCCGCTCGGCGGCGCCGGACTCCCTGACCGCCAAGCTTGAGTCGATCGCCGGTGAGCACGCCGAGGCTCCCCTGTACATGGCCGCGGGGATGGGCGACCTTCCCTCCCTCCGACGCCGCCGCACCCGCCTCGCGGTCCGATCCGGCGCCGCGCTGCTGGCCGTCATGGTCTCCGTCATGGTGTTGGCGGTGCTCGTGGCTCCAGACCCGGCCCGGTTGACCGACCCCGTGAAGTCCGCCCGTGAGCAGTACTCCATGTCGAGCTCCGCGATCAGCGTCACCGAGGCGGTGGGCGCCGTGCTGCTCGCCTACGAGCGTGGGGCGGACCTCGGCGAGTCCTCCAGCTACGCGCGCAGGGCCTCGCCCCACGGGGGCGCAGAGCTCAGCGCCGAACAGGCCGCCGCCCTGCTCCGGGCCTCCACGGAGGCCGACCTCACCCTCACCGGCGTTCAGCGGGTCTGGATCTCCAACGGAGAGGGCCGCTACCGCACCGCGGACGTGCACACCACCAAGGTGGAGGGCCAGGGGGCCCAGCTTGAGGTGATGGACGCGCGGGGTGACCGGTTCAGCTCGAGTTTCCTTCCCGAGTTCTCCGCCCGCCCAGTGGCCGCCCCAGAGCGCTGGAGCTTCACCCAGGGCGTGCTGCCCGAGCAGGTAGCCGGCCGGGCCGCAGTGCGGCTGGTGGCCTCAGACGGCGGGGGCGCCGTCGCCAGCTGGTGGGTGGACGCGACCAATGGTCTGCTGCTGTGGGGCGAGAGATATGACCCCACGGGGGCGGTGAGCCTCGCCGTCGGGTACACGCAGCTCAGTCTCGGCACAGCCCAGTTCCACGAGGACTCCCTCACCCAGCTGATCGCCCTCCAGCCGGCCACCGCCAGCGGCGCCGCCGGATGGTGCGTGGGACTCCCCACCTGTCCTCAGGAGATCGGCGGGTTGCCGCTGGTGGCCTACTCGTCCTCGGAGCGGCACGGCGCGACGTCGATGAATCTCGTCTACTCGGACGGCATCGAGACCGCCGTCGTCGGCTGGGCGGAGGGCGTTCTGGGAGACCAGGTGACCTCCCGCACCGATCTGGCCTCGGGGCTCCCAACCGTGAGCCTCTGGCAGTCCGGGCCGGCCGTGGTGTCGGTGACCACGAACGGTTCCCCCGCGTTGCTCGCAGCCATCTCGGGCCAGCTTCCCGGCGAGGAGCCGTTCGCGCCGACGCTGCTGGATCGGGCCGCCGTCGGGTTCAAACGCCTGACCGGCGTGCGCTGAGGGTCGAAGTCGAGACTGTACCCTAGGGGACGTGTTCGGCATCGACGCGATAGACCTCGTCCTCATTCTCGTGCTGGGCGTCGTCATGTTCGGCCCCGAGCGGCTTCCTGAGTATTCCCGGAAGGCGGCGCGGGTGTTCATCTACCTCCGCGGGATCGCCAACAACGCCACCAGCACCCTGCGCACCGAACTCGGCGCGGACTACTCGGACCTTGAGCTCCGCGACCTGAACCCCAAGACGTTCATCGCCAAGCACATGCGCGAGGAGGTCGCCGCACTCGACGAGGCCCGCCGCGAGCTTCAGGCCGCCGAAGCCTCACTCAAGCAGACCACACGGGAGGCGGAAAAGGAGGCCGGCGCCGCCGTCGAGGCCACCCGGACGACGACGCCCGCGCTCCCGGCGCCGGTGGTCAACTCCCCGTTCGACCCCGACGCCACCTAGGACACCCGCCTGTCAGGTGGACAGGGGCAGGCGCGTTCCCAGCAGGCCGCGCTTCCTCGCCGCGACTTCGCCGGCCAGCGACACCATGGCCTGCGCGGCCGGATGCTCCGGATGGGTCTCGACGATCGGGCGGCCCGTGTCGCCGCCGCTGAGCAGCGTCTCGTCGAACGGGATCTGCGCCAGCAGCGGAACCTCGTAGACGAACCGCTCAGTGAGCGCCTCGGCCACCAGGGTGCCGCCCCCCGAGCCGAACAGCTCCAGCCGGTGCGGCTCGGAGCAGTGCGGGCACACCGTCTCCATCCAGCTCATGTTCTCCACCACGCCGATGACCCGCTGCTCCAGAATGTGCGCCATGGTGCCCGCCCTTTCCGCGATCTCCGAGGCCGCGGACTGGGGAGTCGTCACCACGATGACCTCCGAGCCCGGGATCTTCTGGCCCAGGGACATCGCGACATCCCCGGTGCCGGGTGGCAGGTCGAGCAGGAGATAATCCAGGTCCCCCCAGTAGACGTCCGCGAGCAACTGTGTGAGCGCGCGGTCCAGGATGGGGCCGCGCCAGGCCACCACCTGATCCCGCGACGGCTTGAGCATGCCGATCGAAATCACCTTGAGGCCACCGAGGGCGGGCACGGGCAGGATCATGTCGTCGACGACGGTGGGCCGCGCGTCTCCCAGCCCGAGGAGGTCAGGGATGGAGTGGCCGTAGATGTCGGCGTCGAGGATGCCCACCGAGCGGCCCTGCGCAGCCAGGGCGAGGGCGAGGTTCACGGTGACGGAGGACTTGCCGACGCCTCCCTTGCCGGAGGCGATGGCCAGGACCCGGGTGAGGTTGCCGGGCTGGGCGAACGGGATGACGCGCTGCTTCTCGCCGCCGCGCAGCATGGTGCGCATCGCCTCGCGCTGCTCGTCGCTCATCACCCCCAGCTCCACCGCGACCGTCGAGACGCCGGCGACGGCGGAGACCGCCGTAGAGACGCGGGTGATGATCTCGGAGCGCATCGGGCAGCCGACCACCGTGAGGAGGATCCGCACCTGCACGGCGCCGTCGTCCGAGACCGCGACGTCGTCGACCATGCCGAGGTCCGTGATCGGACGCCGGATCTCGGGGTCCTCCACTCCGTGGAGGGCTGTGCGGATGTGGGGGAGCAGGGGGTGTTCGGTCACGATGTCCTTCAGGGTGCAGGGGTGGGCTGGCGAGGCAAGTCTAGGGGCGCTCATTGAGGGCATCGCCGAGGAGGACGACGCTGGTGGCCATCAGGGCGGGCAGCCACAGCCCGGACAGGCTGCCGAGCACCACGACTGCGGGGCCGACGACCAGCGCCACTGTGAGCCTCTCACGGTAGTTCAGCCTCTGCCGGGTGCCGGGCGCCAGAAGCTGCTTCCACAGCGCCAGGTAACCGAGCATGAACAGCGCGGCGACGGCGGCGCCCACCCACCAGCCGCCGGCGATCCGCCACAGCGCGACCCCGCCCAGCACCGTCAGGGCCAGATGGCCAACGAGCAGGACGACACCGAACCACCGGATCTCGGGCCGGGCGCTCAACTGACCGCCTCGGGATCCGAGGGGGCCCGTCCCGACGCCGTCCGGTCGAGGTGCTCGGCCAGCTCGCGGAGCTCCGTGCGGAGCTCACCGCGCACGAAGTCGCGGGTGGCGAGCTCCCCCAGGTGCATGCGGATGGAGGCGATCTCGCGGGCCAGGAAGTCCATGTCCGCCCGCGACTGTGCAGCGATCCGCCGGTCCTCGTCCAGGCTCAACTTGTCGCGCACCTCCTGCCGGTTCTGTGCCAGCAGGATCAGTGGCGCCGAGTACGACGCCTGGGTGGAGAAGAACAGGTTGAGCAGGATGAACGGGTACGGGTCCCACTTGAGGCCGAAGAGCCCCACCAGGTTGATGGTCACCCAGATGATGACGAAGACCGTCATGTAGACGAGGAACTTGGCCGTGCCCATGAAGCGGGCGAAGCTTTCCGCGAAGCTGCCGAACGTCTCCGAGTCCACCGCGACCTTCGGCAGCCAGCTGCGCTCGCCCGGCTGGGACAGGGGGTTGCGCTCAGCCATGGCTCACCTCGGCGCCGGAGAGGTCCGAGGCCTCCACCTCGTCCATCTGGTCGCCGCGCCAGTCATCCGGCAGCATGTGGTCCAGCACGTCGTCGACGGTGACGGCACCCACCAGCAGCCCGGCGGCGTTGACGACGGGCGCCACCACCAGGTTGTAGGTGGCGAAGAAGCGGCTGACCTGCGCCAGCGGATCCGCCGGGGACAGGGGGTCGAGGTCCTGATCCAGCAGTGTGGCCACCAGCGTGGTCGGCGGCTCCCGCAGCAGCCGTTGCAGGTGCGCCGCGCCGACGTAGCGTCCGGTGGGGGTCTCGAGAGGGGGCCGGGTGACGAACACCATCGACGCCAGCGCCGGCGTCAGGGCGTCCATCCGGGCGAACGCCAGCGCCTGGGCCACGGTGGCGTCGGTGTCCAGCACGATCGGTTCGGGCGTCATCATGCCGCCGGCGGTGAACTCCTCGTAGACCAGCAGGCGGCGCACATCGGCCGAATCCTCCGGCTCCATCCGCTGGAGCAGTTCCTCGGCGATGTCCGGGGGGAGGTCGCGGAGGAGGTCCGCCGCGTCGTCGGGGTCCATCTCTCCGAGCACGTCCGCGGCCCGCTCGGTTCCGAGCGCGGAGATGATGTCGATCTGTTCGTCCTCGGGGAGTTCCTCGATGGCCTCCGCCAGCGACTCGTCGTCGAGGGCGTCCACGACGGCTGCCAGCGATTCGGGCTCGAGGTCGTGGAGTTCCTTGGCGACGTCGGCCGGCTTCATCTCGGAGAACTCGGCGATGAGATGGGCCGCGGTGCGGCCGCTGGCCAGGATCAGGTCCGGGATCTCGCGCCACGACACCAGCTGGGGTGCGCTGCGGCTCCCGAAGCCGAACCGCCCCGCGCCGCCGCTCGCGCGCAGCGCCACCGTGTCCAGCTCCCATTCCCGGTTGCGCACCATGTGCATGGACACGTCGAGGATCCGGGTGGGCCGCGCCCGCTCGATGCTCCTGTCGAACAGGTCGCCGGCCACCAGGAGCTCCGCCTCGCGTCGCTGGAAGCGCCGGGCGTCCACCTGCCCGGTGATGGCCACCTGGTTGGGGGTGATGTCGTGCACGCGGATCATGGGCACGAAGATCCGCACCCGGGCGAACAGCTCCGCCACGAGACCCTTCACGCGCGGAGCACGTCCCTCGGTGCGCAGGTAGCACACCACATCCTTGACGCGACCCACCTGGTCACCGGCGGAGTCGACGAGGGGGAGACCGATGACCCGCGAGATGAAAACCTGCGTATCTTTGGCGGTCATAGGGCAAATCTAGCCGCAAGGACCCGACGATGAACCAACGCCCCGCACGAGCCCGCCGCACCGTGCTGTCCATCCCGGCCTCCAGCGAACGCTTCCTGGACAAGTCGGTGGGGCTCGACGTGGACCAGGTCTTCCTGGATCTGGAGGACGGAGTGGCTGCGGCGGCCAAGGACGAGGCGCGTTCGCGCGCCGTGGAGACCCTGCGCGCCCGCACCTGGCTGGCGCCCACGGTGTCGGTGCGGGTCAACGGCTGGGCCACCCCCTGGACGTACCGCGATGTGATCGACGTGGTGGCTGGGGCCGGCGACCGCCTAGACACGGTGTTCCTTCCGAAGGTCACCTCGCCGGGCCAGGTGGAGGCGCTCGACCTGCTGCTGACCCAGCTGGAGCGCGCCCACGGGCTCGCCGTGGGCCGCATTGGGATCGAGGTCCTCCTCGAGGACGCCGTCGCCTTGACAAGGGCCGACGACATCGCCTCGGCCAGCCCCCGCCTGGAGGCGCTGCACATGGGCCCTGGTGACCTGATGGCCTCGCTCGGCCTTCCGTCGCTGCTGGTGGGAGGACTCAGCGGCGGATATCCCGGGGACCCACTGCACCACGCCTATGCCCGGATCCTGGTGGCCGCGCGGGCCCGGGGGCTGCAGGCCGTGGACGGTCCCTACGTCGCGGTCCATGACGCGGCCGGATTCCGCGCCTCGGCCGGACGCGCCGCCGCCCTCGGCTACGACGGCAAGTGGGTGCTCCATCCGGCCCAGATCGCGGCCGGGGCCGAGGCGTTCACCCCATCGCCGGAGGCCCTGGCGCGCGCGGAGGCGATGGTCGCGGCGGCCGCACGCGGAGCGGCCTCGGGGATCGGCGCCGTCCTTCTCGGCGACGAGATGGTTGATGAGGCGGGCGTAAGCTTGGCTCAGGCCACCTTGGCGCGCGGACGGAGGAGCACATGACCGAGCCGGCGAACCGGAAGCTGATGCAGCTGAACTACCCTCAGCACATCGCACAATTCGGCACCTACGACGAGGCACAGTCGGCGGTGGACTTCCTGGCAGACGAGAAGTTCCCCGTCCAGAACCTTCTCATCGTGGGCACCGACCTCAAGCTGCTCGAGCGGGTGACGGGGCGCCGCACCTGGGCCACCGTGCTCGGCGAGGGCGCCCTGTCCGGACTCAGTACCGGCCTGTTCGTCGGCGTGATGCTGATGCTCTTCGTGGGTAACGGCAACTTCGCCATGCTCTACGTCGGCCTCGCGATGGGCGTGGTCTTCGGTGTCCTGTTCCGCGCCCTGGCACACTCCCTCACCGGGGGTAAGCGCGACTTCAACTCCGCCCGGATCACGGTTGCCACGAGCTACGAGGTGCTCGCTGAGCACAAGGTGGCGCAGCAGGCCCGCGACATGCTGACGGCTCGGCCCGGCTCCCGCGCGGCCCTGTTCGAGTAAGTGCCCCGGGCTGCCGAGGAGCGGATCCCCCTCGGGTAAGTTGTCCCTCACCACCACTGTCCAAGGAGCACGTCGATGGATCTGAACTGGACCACCTACAACCCCGGCACCCCCGCGGAGCGCGTGCTGCTCGTCGGGCCCAGCCTCGGGGGCAACGCCGCCCATCAGTGGACCCCCGTGGCGGCCCAGCTGATCGACGATGCCCGTGTGGTCTTCGTCGATCTCCCGGGTACCGGGCTGGGGACGGTCTGGGACGACGCCGACGAGCCCACCCTGGACGCGGTGGCCGCAGGCATCGCGCAGGTCGCGGCCGAGGTGCGCGAGGAGGTGGGGGCAGAGGTGCCCGTCTACTTCGCCGGGCTGTCCATCTCCGGGGCAACCGCGCTGCACGTGGCGCGCGACTATGACAAGACCTTCTCGGGTGTCGTGGTGGTGGCGTCGGCCGCCACCGTCGGCGAGCCGGCCCGCTGGCTGGACCGCGCGGATCAGGTGGAGGCCACCGGCACCCAGCAGTTGGTGGAGGAGACCACGAAGCGGTGGTTCACTCCGATGTTCCGCGCCCAGCAGCCCGCCGTTGTGGACGCCGTGATGGAGGGGCTGTCCGCCGCGGACGACCACTCCTATGCCCAGCTCTGCCGGGCGCTGGCCGCCCACGACGTCCGGGACGACCTGCCCTACATCACTCTTCCCGTGGTGATGGTGGCGGGGGAGCGGGACACCTCCACCCCGATCGCCAACGTCGAGCTGGTGGCCGAGACGGTGCAGCGCGGCGAGCTGCACGTGGTGCCGGAAGCTGCGCACCAGGTGACGGTGGCGCGCCCCGCAGACGTGGCCCGCGTGATCCGGGGGCTCCTCACCCGCGGCCAGACCTCCACCGTGGTCTCGGAGTCCGAGGACTGAGCCTCAGCCGCGGCTCCGGGCCAGCCAACGCTCCACGTCGTCGGCGGTGCGGGGCAGCGCCTCGGACAGGTTCACCGGATCCGAGTCCGTGATGAGGATGTCGTCCTCGATGCGCACCCCGATGCCGCGGTACTCCTCAGGCACGAGCAGGTCCGTGGACTTGAAGTAGACACCGGGCTCCACCGTGATGACCATCCCGGAGCGCAGCGTGCCGAGGCGGTACTCCTCCGCTCGGGCGTGGGCGCAGTCGTGCACGTCGAGGCCGAGGTGGTGGGAGGTGCCGTGCACCATCCAGCGGCGGTGCTGGCCGCCGTCGGCCGACATCGACTGGGCGGCGCTGACGGGCAGGATGCCGAGCTCCTCGAAGAAGCCCGCCAGCACGGTGATGGCTGCCCGGTGCACATCAGCGAAGGCGGCCCCGTCGCGGCAGGCCGCGATGCCCGCGGTCTGCGCCGCGAGGACGGCCTCGTAGACCCGCCGCTGGGGCGGGGTGAAACGGCCGCTGACCGGGAGCGTGCGCGTGATGTCGGCCGTGTACAGGGTGTTGACCTCCACCCCGGCATCAAGCAGGAGCAGATCTCCGTCGCTGAGGTCCCCGTCGTTCCTGATCCAGTGCAGGGTGTTGGCGTGATCCCCGCCGGCGGCGATGGTGTCGTAGCCGATGGCGTTGCCGAGGTGCCGTGCGTGCAGCTCGAAGATGCCCTCGACCCACCGCTCGCCGCGGCCCTGCTCCACGGCGCGCGGCAGCTCGCGGGCAACGGCCTCGAAGCCGACGGCGGTGGCGGCGCAGGCACGCTGCAGCTCGGTCACCTCGAACTCGTCCTTGACGAAGCGGGCCTCCGAGGAGGCTCGCTCCAGTTCGGCGTCTCTCGAGAGGTCTTCGTCGGTGCGTGCACCGTCGACGAGGGCGGTGACCGCCGGGTCCGCCTCGCGGATGACGGCCAGCGGCCCCGACGCGTGGCCGATGACGTCCTCCAGTTCGCGGATGTCGCGGCAGGGGAGTCCGACAGCGGCCGCCATCTCCTCCAGCGAGTCGCGCCGGCCCACCCACATCTCGCCGTAGCGGGCGTCGGCGTAGAACTCCCGGTCCGTGCGCGGGGCGCGCGGGCGGAAGAACAGCGTGGCGTCGTCGTCCTGGATGAGGAGCACAGCGTCCGGCTCCCTGTCCTCGCCGAGGCCTGTGTAGTAGGCGAACGCGCTATGGGGCCGGAACCGGTAGTCGGTGTCGTTGGAGCGGGGCTTCAGCGGACCGGCCGGTACAACGAGGGTGGTGCCGGCGAACTCCTGCGCGAGCTGCACCCGCCTGGCGGCCGCGTAGCGCGCGGCGGGCAGCCGATCGGGCAGTGCGTGGTGGTCCGGAGCCCATCCACTGACGATGAAGGTCTTGAACTCCTCGGAGTAGGGGTCGCGGCGGTTCCCGGAGCGGTCGTCGGTCATGCGCCCCACTGTACGCGGGCGCCCTTCCCTGTACGATTGCCGATCGACCCCACGAAGGAGTGCCGGTGACCGGACCGTACGTCACGCTCGAACGCCACGCGTGGGCGGCGTTGGCCGACGCGACGCAGATCGATCTCGATGAGGTCACCCTCGACAGACTCCGCGGCATCGGGGATCCCACCTCCCACCGGGACCTCGTGGAGGTCTACCGCCCGCTGACGCAGCTGCTCCACCTTTACATGGAGAACACCGGGAGGCTCTACTCGCAGAGCCATGACTTCCTGGGACTGGATGTGGACCGCACGCCGTTCGTCATCGCGGTGGCCGGGTCCGTGGCGGTGGGCAAATCCACGGTCTCGCGCCTGCTGCAGGAGCTGCTCCGCCGGGCGCCGGGGCAGCCGCGGGTGGACCTCATCACCACCGACGGCTTCCTCTACCCCAACGCCGAGCTGGAGCGTCGCGGTCTCCTGGAGCGCAAAGGATTCCCCGAGTCCTACAACCGGCGGGCGCTGCTGGACTTCGTCATCGACGTGAAGTCCGGCGTGCCGAGCGTGTTCGCACCCGTGTACAGCCACATGGTCTACGACATCGTTGCGGGCGAGCACATCGCTGTGGAGCGCCCGGACATTCTCATCATCGAGGGCCTGAACGTGCTGCAGCCAGCCCGAGTAGAGGCGGACGGGAAGCCGGGGCTGGCGGTGAGCGACTTCTTCGACTTCTCCGTGTTCGTCGACGCTCCCGAGTCGCACATCAAGCAGTGGTTCCTAGAGCGCTTCCTCACCCTGCGGCGGACCGCGTTCACCGACGAGCGGAGCTTCTTCAGGCGTTACGCGGAGCTGTCCGAAGCCGACGCCGTCGCGTTCGGCGCCCGGGTCTGGGAAGAGATCAACGGCCTCAACCTCCGCCTCAACATCGAGCCCACCAGGGATCGGGCCACGGCCATCCTCGTGAAGCGCGAGTCGCACGCAGTCGACTCGATCCTCATCCGCAAGGTGTAACCGCAGCGGAGCCCTCACAGGCGCGGATGTCAAGAAACGCGCATTCATCATGTACGGTTTTTCGCGTGTGTGGAATCGTGGGATATCTCGGACAACGTGACGGACTCGATGTGGTACTGAGCGGGCTTCGCCGGCTCGAGTATCGCGGCTACGACTCAGCGGGTGTCGCCCTGCCGAGCGGGGGGCGCATCGAGTGGCGCAAGAAGGCAGGCAAGATCGTCAACCTTGAGGCCGCCATCGCCGCGGATCCGCTTCCCACCGGGCACGTGGCCATCGGCCACACCCGCTGGGCCACCCATGGAGCGCCGACGGACCAGAACTCGCACCCGCACGTCTCGGAGCGCGTGGCCATCGTCCACAACGGCATCATCGAGAACCATGGCCAGCTCCGCGCCGAGCTGCCGGGCGTCGAGTTCTCCTCCGAGACCGATTCCGAGGTGGCCGCGCACCTGCTGCGACGCGAGCTGGAGGCGGGCCTGGACCTCCTCGCCGCGATGCGCGCCGTCGTCTCGCGCCTGGAAGGCGCCTTCACGCTGGTGGCCGTCGACGCCCAGGACCCGGACCGGATCGTCGCCGCGCGGCGCAACTCGCCGCTGGTGGTCGGCGTGGGGGAGGGCGAATGGTTCCTCGCCTCGGACGTGGCCGCGTTCATCGCGTACACCCGGGACGCCATCGAGCTCGGCCAGGACCAGATCGTCGAGCTCACCCCCGCCGGGGTCAGCGTGACCACCTTCGACGGCGCGCCGGCGCCGACCAAGGAGTTCCACGTCGACTGGGATCTGGAGGCCGCGCAGAAGCAGGGCTACGACTGGTTCATGCGCAAGGAGATCTTCGAACAACCCCGCGCCGTGGCCGACACGCTGCTCGGCCGCCTCAACGAGCGCGGCGAACTTGTCCTCGACGAGATCCGCATCTCCCCCGAGATCCTGCGCCGGATCAACAAGATCGTCATCGTCGCCTGCGGCACGGCCTTCTACGCGGGCCTGGTGGCGAAGTACGCCATCGAGCACTGGACCCGCATCCCCTGCGAGGTGGAGGTGGCCTCCGAGTTCCGCTACCGGGACCCGATCATCGACCCGATGACGCTGGTGGTGACCATCTCCCAGTCCGGCGAGACCGCCGACACGCTGATGGCCATCCGGCACGCCCGGGAGCAGGGCGCCAAGGTGATCGCCATCTGCAACACCAACGGCGCCACCATCCCGCGCGAATCCGACGCCGTCATCTACACCCACGCCGGCCCCGAAATCGGGGTGGCCTCCACCAAGGGTTTCACCACCCAGCTGGTGGCCTGCTACCTGCTCGGCCTCTACCTGGCGCAGGTGCGTGGCATGAAGTACGGAGACGAGATCGGGGCACTCCTGGCCGAGTTGGAGCGGATGCCCGATGCCATCCAGGGCATGCTCGACAACCAGCAGCAGGTCCTGGACCTGGCGCGCGAGTTCGTCAACGAGCCCTCCGTGCTGTTCCTCGGCCGCCACGTGGGCTACCCCGTCGCGCTGGAGGGGGCGCTCAAACTCAAGGAACTGGCCTATATCCACGCGGAGGGCTTCGCGGCCGGGGAGCTCAAGCACGGCCCCATCGCGCTGATCCGCAAGGACCTGCCGGTGTTCGTCGTGGTGCCGCCCCGCGGCCGGGACCAGCTTCGGGACAAGGTGGTGTCCAACATCGCCGAGGTCCGGGCCCGTGGCGCGAAGACGATCGTCCTGGCCGAGGCCGACGACGAGGAGGCGCGTGCCGCGGCGGCGGTGTTCATCGAGCTGCCGAAGCTCTCCACGCTGCTGCAGCCGGTGGCCGCCATCATCCCGCTCCAGCTCTTCGCCTGCGAGTTGGCCACCCTGCAGGGCCACGACGTCGATCAGCCACGGAATCTGGCCAAGTCGGTCACCGTCGAGTAGGGGTTCAGCCCTAGAGTGGCGCCATGATCGTGGGTATCGGCACGGACCTGTGTGTCATCGAGCGTTTCCGGGACATGCTGGAGCGTCGCCCCGGCCTGGATGAGCGCCTTCTCACCCCGGCCGAGCGTGCTCTCTCCATCGAGTCCCAGGCCGCCCGGTTCGCCGCGAAGGAGGCGTTCGCCAAGGCGCTCGGCTCGCCGGGCGGCATGCGATGGCTGGACTGCGAGGTGGTCAAGAACGCCGACGGCGACCCGGCCTTCCGCAACGCCGGGTCCGTCGCGGCCAGGGTGGAGGCGCTGGGCATCCGCCACATCCATCTGTCCATCAGCCACGACGGTGGCTTCGCCACGGCGATGGTGGTGTGCGAAGCATGAGGCCCGTGGTGACCGCGGCCGGGATGCGCGCGGCCGAGGCGAGGGTCTTCGCCGCCGAGCCAGGCGTGGACCTCATGGGACGAGCCGCGGCCGAGGTGGCCCGGGTGGCCACCTCCGTCGCCCCGGAGGGCCCGGTGCTGGTGGTGGCCGGGCCCGGCAACAACGGGGGAGACGGACTGTTCGCCGCCGCCCAGCTCGCCCAGCGCCGCGCCGTCGCTGTCTGGTGCGTGGCCGGCAGCGCGCACGAGGGTGGCCTCGCCGCGGCGCGGGCGGCCGGCTGCCAGGTGGTGGAGGCGACGGCCGCCGTCGAGGCCCTCGCGGAGTGCGCCCTGGTGATCGACGCGTTCACCGGCCTGGGATCGCGGCCCGGGCTGCCGCCTGTGGTCGAGACCATGGCCGACGCGTGCGCGGACCTGGGTGTGCCCGTGCTGTCGGTAGATCTGCCCAGCGGCCTCGACGCGGACTCCGGGGCGACGCATCCGAGTTTTCGCGCCGCCCACACCGTCACGTTCGCCGCACTGAAGCCCTGCCACGTGCAGGAGCCAGCCGCCTCGCGCTGCGGCCAGGTGCACGTCGCCGACATCGGCGTGGAGGCAGATGCTCCGCTGCTGCAGCAGGCCGAGGTGGCCGACGTGGCGCGGTGGTGGCCCGCGCCGGTGCCCACGTCGGACAAGTACACCCGCGGAGTGGTGATGATCGACACCGGCTCCGACCAGTACCAGGGCGCCGCGATCCTCGGCGTCTCGGGTGCCCTGCATGCCGGGGCCGGCATGGTGCGCTACACCGGTCGCGTGGCCTCCGGACTGATCCTGTCGCGGTTCCCCAGCGTGGTGATCGGCGAGGGGCGCGCCCAGGCGATGGTGGTGGGTTCCGGGTGGGGCGACGGTGAGGGCACCGAGGGGCGCGTGGCGAACGCGGGACTCCACGAGGTGCCTACCGTCGTCGACGCCGACGCGCTCACCTCGCTGCCCGCGGGGCGACTCGACGGGTGGCTGCTCACCCCGCACGCCGGCGAACTGGCCCGGATACTGGGCTGCACCCGTGCCCACGTCGAGGCGCATCCGCTGGTGTGCGTGCGGGAGGTGTCGCGGCAGACGGGCGCGGCGGTGCTCCTCAAGGGGGCCACGCAATACGTGGCTGAGCCGTCGGGGCGCGTGACCATGGCGGTGAGGGGGCCCGCCTGGACCGCCCAGGCCGGATCCGGTGACGTGCTGGCGGGGATCTGCGGAGCCCTGCTGGCTGCGGGACTCCCGGCGTGGCGGGCGGGCGTGTTGGGTGCCAGCGTCCAGGCCATCGCCGCCGAGCGGAACCCCGGCCCGTACCCGCCAGACGCGCTGGCGGCGAGGCTGCCCGCCGTGATCGCTGAACTGGCAGGACGGTAGCTCCTGAGGAGGGTCGCCCGCGGAGCGTTGCCTGTCCCTTCGCTCCCTGAGGAGGGCCACCCCCTCGCTCCCTGAGGAGGGCCGCCCGCGGAGCGGCGTGGCCTGTCCCCTTCGCTCCCTGAGGAGGGCCGCCCGCGGAGCGGCGTGGCCTGTCCCCTTCGCTCCCTGAGGAGGGCCGCCCGCGGAGCGGCGTGGCCCTGTCTCGAAGGGTCGTGACTTCCACATTCATGCTGATCTCGTGGTCGGGTGCGGGGAGTCGGGAGTCGATGCCCGGGCGGCCGTTGTCCAGGGTCTTGTTGTCGGGTGCTGGTCTGGTCGGTGGCTGGGTTGTTGAGGCCGCCCGGCCCTCGTCTCCCGTCTCCCCGCACTCGTTCCTCCTGTGGCGTGGTCTGGTCCGGGGTGTGGGCCGGCAGGGCGGCGTTGGGGGTGGGTGTGCTTGGGCGGGGTGCCGGTTGGGTGATCCTCGGGTTGGGCACCGCTGCGCAGTGCCGCCCTGCCGTCCCCCACCCTCGCTCCCGGTCGCGGGACCCTCATGGAAGGAACTTCCGTCAGGGGCACCCCTTCCATCACCGCGTCTGCCGCGCTCTGCTTGGCTTCGTGGGGCAGGTGGGTCCCAGGTCCGCGGAGGCGGGGCGCCAGTGCGGGGCTCCACGCTCAGGGGGCTGACTAGAGGGGAGGGTGTCAGATGGTTTGTGTAAGGGGTTGCTCCTGACACGAAAGCAGAATGATGACCGTGATAGACAAACTCGACCGTGAAGACCGGCGACGTGCGCAGCGCGACGGCGTGGCCGCGTTGGAG
>NZ_JACJGB010000012.1 GCF_014164775.1 Tessaracoccus sp. MC1679 | reverse complement strand
AGTCGATGTCCTCGATTCCCTCAGGCGGCAGCTCGTCGGGATGCGGCGGCTCCCCCTGCTCGTCCGGGGGCGGGGTGGTGAGGTGGTGTGTGCGCCACAGCATGGCCTGACACGCATCATCGAACCCCGACACATCCACCGTCGGGGTGATCAGATTGTCGAGGTGGTGTCCGTGGTCGGTGGCGTGGGTGATCGCGGCGGCCAGGTGCGGCCACCAGGGGCTGGCCTCCAACTCCGCCGCCGCCTCGTACCCGAGCCGATCCACCAGTGATCCCTCCCAGGCGGGGAGGGTGGGGCCGTCGACGGCGGCGAGGTGGCGGGCCAGCCGCCACCACAACGCTGCCGCGGGTTGTTCCGCGGGCAGCGGGCCGTCGGCCACGGCGGCGGCGAGGTGCTCGGTGACCGGCACCCCGGCCTGATGCAGCGCGGCGAGACGGTGCGCCAGGACGGGGGCGTATGGGTCGCGGGGCAGATCGGCGCGGACGTCGCGCAGCAGATCGGTCCACACCCCCACCGGATGAGCAGGCCGCAACCGATCCAGGAGACGCTGCTGCCAGCGATGCGCCGCAGCCCCGAGCTGGGGAGGGCCGGTGGGGCGCCGGTCTGCGCGGTCGACCTGCCACGCCGCCCGCCACACCTCCACCTCAGCAACACTCGACGCCGTCAGCGTCTGCCCGGGCAGCGCCCACACCGGCCGCGACACCCCGGCCGCAGCGTCACGCACCTCGACAGCGAAGTCCTCCACCAAGCCCTCGCGCGCCGCCAGGTACGGTCCCCACTGCGGATGCGCGGTGAGGGTGGCGGGGATGGCGGGGAGCCACGGCAACGGCCCCACACCGGCAGGGTTCGGGAGTCGCCAGGTCAGCACCGCCGCCGGATCCGCAGCCGTCCCCAGCTCACGGGCATCGACCGCCGCCCGCAACACCTCCAGCGGCGTAGCGGCGCTGTCGGCGGCCGCGTGCAGGAGATGGGACCGCAGCGTCGGCCACGCTGGGCAGGACGTCAGCTGCTCCACCACCTGGTCGGCATGCTCATCCAGCTCAGCGGCGGCGTCGGCGTGCAGCTGCTCGATGGCCACGGTCACTGCGTCGGTGTAGCGGGCGGCCGCGAGCCCCAGCCTCGTGTACGGATCGGTGGCGTGGCGGGCTTCGGTGGTCACCGATCGGGAAGATCCGTCCCGGGCCAGAATCTGCTCCAGGACGTCGCCGGCGGTGACCGGCCGCAGCGTCGCGGGATGAATCGGGGCATTCTCTTCTCCCCCGTCGACGACCTGCACATAGGCCTGGTTCGATTCGCGGCCGCGGCTCATCGCCACATACAACTGCTGCCTGGCCTCCGTCCCGGTCAGCACCGTGTGGGTGGTGTCGACCGTGACCCCCTGAGCGCAGTGCACCGTCACCGCGTACCCCAACTCCACATGCTCGGCCACATACGCCGGCGGCAGCAGAACCCGCAGCCCGGTGCTGCGGTGGACGGCTCGGAGTGCGCCGGCCGGGTCGACGCCGGTGACGGTCCACCGGTCACCGTTCTTCACCCAATCCGTCGCACTCACACTGAGCCGACGGTCATTGAGTCGGGTCACGATCACATCCCCGACCGATGCCACGTTCCCATCCGACAGCACCGCAACGGGACCTCCACCATCGCTGTCGGGGGTGTCGGTGAGGCGGTGGTCGCGGGCCCACCGGTTGAGTTGGGCGACCTGGTCGCGGGTTCCGGCCAGCATCACGCTGTCGAGCCCTGCCGCACGATCGTGGAGCCATCCTGTGAGGGCGTCGCGCAGCACGGTCTCTTCGGAGCCGGCATGGATGCGTCCCTGGTCGAGGTAGAAGCCCAGGGCCTCGAGCCGGCCCTCCCGCAGCGCCAGGGAGGCTGCTGCTTCGGCGGGGTCAACGAAGCGCATCACCTCGGTCAGCTGCACCGCGCCGTGGGTCTCGGTGATGTCGCGCAGCACGCCGCCGGCGCCGACCGCGGCGAGCTGCTGATCATCACCGATCAGCCGCACCGACGCCCCCCGCCCCACAGCGAACCCGACCACCGCCGCCAGCGTGGGGGTATCGGCCATCCCGGCCTCGTCGACGATCAACAACGTCTCCGCACCAATCAGAGCCTCAACGCCCGCTGGGTTGTGGTGGAGGTCGTGGGCGATCTTCGCCAGCGTCGCCGAGGCCCCGACCTGCTCCCCCAGCACCCCCGCCGCGACCGCGGAGGGTGCCAGGCCCAGCACGGTGCCGCCGCTTTCCCGCCACGCGCCGGCCAACACCGCCAACGCTGTGGTCTTCCCCGACCCGGCCGCCGCCAACCCCACCTGCACCCGCCGACCACTGGTCGCCATCCGCCGCACCAGCTGGATCTGCCCCGCATTCAACCCAACCCCCGTCGCGGTGGAGGCCAGCAGCGCCACAGTGACGTCGACCTCCTCAACCCGCCGCCCATCCGTCATGCCGGCGGCCGCGGTGATGACCTGCTCGGCCTCCACGACAGCGGTCGAGGTGAACCGGCGACCCCCGACGGTGCTGTAGACACTCTCCCCATCACTGCGCCGCAACAGCTGCGGATCACTGACCGGATCACTCCAGCCGGCCACCGGCAAACACCTGGCGGTCGCCGCCGCCAGCAACGCGGCGGTCAACTCCTCCGCCTGACGCGGGTCCGTGGCGCGTTCCCGGGCACGGCGCGACGCCTCGGCCTGCAGGTGCC
Source organism: Tessaracoccus sp. MC1679 (assembly GCF_014164775.1). Lineage (GTDB taxonomy): Bacteria > Actinomycetota > Actinomycetes > Propionibacteriales > Propionibacteriaceae > Arachnia. The sequence continues at coordinate 78,145 of NZ_JACJGB010000012.1, read as the reverse complement.
ACACCGTCCACGACGCCCGCGACACACCCATCCGGGCCACCATCTCGTCGGCCACAGAGTCGACCCATTCCGTCGTGACCGGAGGCCCCGACCTGCGGCCGGCCGCGGTCACATCGGTGAGCATCCGGGCCACCCCGTCGTCGCCGAGGACGGCACGGGCTTGGGTTGCCCAGGTGGTGCGCTGCTCGGCCAGTGAGCGGGGTTCGTGCTTGGCCTGGCGGGTCTCCAGGGTGGCCTGCTGCGCCAACGCGATCGCCTCGGCCGGTGTCGGCGGCCGGCCATGCGCGTGCTGGAAGTCGACCGCCAGCTCCGCCTGGCGGGCCTCGATCGCCGCCCGCCGGCTCGACCACGCCTCCCGCAACCGGGCCGGCACCCCGACGATCTCCCGCACCACACGCTTCGCCGGATCCCGCGCAGTCTCAGCCTCGAACCGGACCCCGAGACGGGCCACCAGGTGCGCCTCCAGAGCCGTGTTGTACACCTCCGAGATGCTCACCATCCCCGCATGCAACGGACGGCCGTCGACCGCCAACCACGCCCCATCCAAGGTCTGGACCTTGTTCGCGATCGCCACATGGGTGTGAAGGTTCGGATCCCCCGCCCGCGAGTCCCGATGCGTGAACGCGGCCGCGATCAGGCCGGTGACCTCGACCTGCCGCACCCCACCGTGCCCCCGCCGGGAGAACAGGACCCGCTCCTCCAGATACCGCAGCGCGTCCGCGACCGCCGCGTTGTGAGCCTCCTCGATCTGCGCCGCCACCTCCTGCGGCGCCACCGCCCACAGGGCAGAGACCGACTTCACCGGCGTGAACGTCACGTCATAGCCCGCGCACGCAATCGTCGGGTTCCTCGTCAACGTCGCCACCTCCGACGACAACTCCACCCCGCTCGGCGCCCTCCCCATCCGCGCCTCGAAACCAGCAGTGGCGAGCTCGTTGCGGATACCAGCCCGCACATCCACCGGCACCGTCCCACCACTGCCCAACCCGTTGGCTGCAGCCCACTGACTGCACCGGATCGCGACCTCCTGCTGGAACACCGTCGCCGCCGTCCGCACCTGGAACGGCGACCCCAGCCGGGCCGCCTGGCGGATCTGAGCGGGCGTCGCGCCGGCCGGGAGAGCAGCCAGCCGGGCCTCCATATCCGGATGGAAACCCGCCCCGAACAAGGCACGCATCTGCACCTCCGACACCGCACTACCCGGCTCCATCTCCAACGCTTCCAGGCCGGTACCGACCCACCGACCCGGCACCTCACCCTTCTCCGTGTAGTAGCTCGTCAGCGACGCGTGGCCCTTCTCTGTTGAGTCCTGCGCAGCGACCTGCCGGGTCAGGTAGTCATACCCCGACCCGGCAGTCAGCTTGTGCAAAGACGCCGTCACACCCCCTACCAACCCGAACCCGACCCGGCTACAGCGTGAACCGACTCCGCTGAATCTCTGGCGGCAGCCCCGGAATCACGCGAGGTCCGGTGCCCGAGGAGCAGACTCGTCGCATGAATCCCGAGCTTGGCGCCGACTACGAGCTGCTCGCAGCCGTAGCGAACGTCGTCCAGGTCTTGGCATGGATCGCCATCCTCGTCGGAGCGTTCCTGCGCGAGAGCGGTACCCGTGAGTACCTCAGCAAGGGCGCCGAAGGCTTGGGATGGGTCGCCCTGATCGGCTCCGGAATCGTGGGCTCGCAGATAGCCGCCCAGCAGGCGCTGAACTGCTCACTGTGGGGGCGAGACTGCATCGAGACGGACGCTCAAGCCTGGGCCTACCTCTGGGAACACCTGCTCAAAGGCATCGTCTACGACGCGGTCGTCGGCGGCGTCGCCGAGCTCGTTGGATGGTCCGCGGCCCGGCTACGCAAGAGCCGGCAGACCTCCGGACCATGACGCGTAGACCCGCGGACGCGAATGTACCCCCAGTCGATCATCGGCCCAGGCCAGCCACGTTTGATGTTGCATCAAATGCAACAACCCGGGCCTTCTCCCCGATGGTGCAAGAGGTGTGTGTGACTTCAGCGATCGGGGTACGACGTCGCTGAAGTCGACAGGGAGCGACGGCTAGTCAGCCACTCGCGTTGTCAAGGGACAGAGTCCTCTCCACTGGAACTGTCTCCTGCGTCTGGAACACTGGGGCAGATGGAAGGAGCGGCAGGTGAGCTTGTTGGCAATTGAGTGGATCCTTGATGGGATCGGCACCGAGATCGTGAGTCTCCTAGTGGGCCTCATCACGGGGAGCGCAGGAGGATGGCACCTCCACAAGAGCCGGGTCCGTGTTCACCAGCGCGCCGGAGACCACGCCACTCAGAGCGTGGCAATCACGCGGAACGACGCGGTGACCGGTGGTTGATGAGATCAGAGCCAACCTGAAGGCTGGCATCGGCTCACAGCAGATCGTCACTGTCGGCATGACTCCCACTGAGGCGCATAGGTTGATCGATGACCGCATCGCCCGCGAGTTCGGTGAGATCAGAGATGACGTCCGCCTTGAGATCAACGACCGGCTGCGGACCTTCGGCGACCGGCTCGTGGCCGGCTTAGTGAAAGCTGATCGGCTCGACGCCGCTCGGGATCCGAGTCTTTGGGGCTCTATACAAGCAGCCGCCGTGGAGGCTGGAGGTTCAGAGAATGACCGTGACATCGACATGTTGGTCGATCTCCTCGTCGAGCGAGCAAGCGACAGCGCTGACCGGCGGCGCCGCGCAGTCGTGGACGCCGCGATCAAAGCCATAGCCTCTCTTGATGACGAGACGCTCGATGCGATCACTGCCCTCTACGTGGCAGTCGCCCTCGACGTGAAGCTCCTGGATCCCTTGGGTCTCCCGAGGCTCCAGGATGCTGTCCTGTCGAGGGTCCTTCCGGCAGGACCGCCCAGCTCCAGATCTTGGATCGAGCATGCCATCTTGTTGGGATTGGCCAGGACAGTTCCAGGTCTTAGGTCATTCGAAGAGATCACCGTTGATCGACTCGCGCCTTCCCTAGGACCAGGGGTTCCCTCCGACGGGCCGGATTACGAGATCGCTCTGGCCGTTTCGGCAAAGACCCGGTGGCCGTTTCTAGCAAGGCAGCACTCCTACAAGCCCGACCACAGCGTCTCAGTGTGGAGGAGTCTCGATCAGATCCGCGACCACCTGGTCCAGAACCATGGAGTCTCCGCCACGGAGGCGGAAGGTGTTGCGGAGGAGGTTGGCCGCGTATGGATGGTTGGGCAGATCGATCCTGAGTCACGGGACCGGTTCCTTGCCAACTTGCGGGAACTTCCCCGCCTGGTGGCGCTGGGCGAATGGATGGGGGCACTTGTACCCGCCGTGACACTCACGGAGGTTGGATCCATGGTTGGCCTTGTGAATCTCCGACGCCTAGCCCCTGGCCTCTGCCGCACAGACGCCGCCTACGCGTGCTAGCAGGAAGCTAAGGATCCGGCAATCGCCTGGCCCGGTTTGGTCGGTTGGGTTGGATACGCTCAGGGTCACGGTTCGAGTGCTTGTCAGGAGTGCAGTGATGCAGACCCTTACCCCTACCACGGTCGATGAGGTGTTCGCGGCGTTCCAGGACGCGCCGTCGAACTCGGAGAAGGGGACGGCGTTCGAGAAGCTGATGGTGGAGTACTTCCAGCTCGACCCTGTGTTGTCGATGAAGTACGAGCACGTGTCGCGGTGGATTGACTGGGCCCATCGCGGGACCTCGGTGGACGTCGGGATCGATCTGGTGGCCAGGGACCGTGACGAGGGCAGCTGGACCGCGATCCAGTGCAAGTTCTTCAACCCGGACCACTACCTATCCAAGGGCGACATCGATTCGTTCTTCACCGCCTCTGGGAAGACCTACGACGGGGTGGGGTTCACCAACCGGATCATCATTTCTACCACCGACCACTGGTCTAGCCACGCCGAGGAAGCGCTCCAGGACCAGAGCATCCCGGTGCAGCGGATCGGGTCGACCGACATCGCCTCGGCCCCGATCGACTGGGCTTTCGCGATGCCCGGCACCCTGCAGGTCGAGCTGGCGCCGGCGCGGAAGTATGCGACCCGTCCGCATCAGGATGAGGCGATCGGCAAGATCCTGACCGGCTTCGAGAAGCACGACCGTGGTCAGTGGATCTCCGCCTGCGGGACGGGTAAGACGTTCACCAGCCTGAAGCTGGCCGAGCGACTCGCCGAGGCCAACGGCGGATCGCTGCGGGTGTTGTTCCTGGCCCCGTCGATCCAGCTGGTGTCGCAGACGTTGCGGGAGTGGACCGCGCAGACCACGATCGACATGCGCCCTTTCGTCGTGTGCTCGGACACCAAGGTGTCCCGCGCTGCGGAGGACATCTCCGTCCACGATGTGGTGCTTCCCGCCACCACAAACGGTCACGAGCTCTACGACCGTCTCCATAAGGGTCGCCGTGCGCATGGGATGTCGGTGGTGTTCTCCACCTACCAGTCGATCGACACGGTCGCGAAGGCGCAGGAGTTGGGGGCTGCGGAGTTCGACCTGATCCTGTGTGACGAGGCGCACCGCACCACCGGCGTGACCCTGGCTGATGCCAGCGAGTCGTCGTTTGTGAAGGTCCACGACCAGTCGTTCCTGGCCGGGAAGCGTCGCCTCTATATGACCGCCACCCCGCGCATGTTCGGGGAGGAGACCAAGGGCAAGGCCGCCGAGCACTCAGCCGAGCTGACCTCCATGGACGACCCGGCGAAGTTCGGTCCTGTGTTCCACCGGCTCGGGTTCGGTGAGGCGGTCGAGCGGGACCTCCTGTCGGACTACAAGGTGATGGTCCTGATGGTCAGCGAGGAGCAGATGGCTGCCCCGCTCCAGGAGATGCTCGCCGGCGAGGACCACGAGATCCCGCTGGATGACGCGGCCAAGATCATCGGCTGCTGGAACGGTCTGGCCAAGCGCACCAAGAAGACCAAGGACCACCCCGGCTTCCCGACCGGGGCGATCCCGATGAAGCGGGCGGTGGCGTTCCTGGGCAACATCAAGTCCTCGAAGCGCGTGGCCGAGGTGTTCCCCCAGATGGTCGAGACCGCCGAGGGCATCGACTCCCGCGACACCCTGCTGGTCGAGGCCGAGCACGTCGACGGCACCATGAACGCCCTGGAACGCGCCCACAAGCTGTCCTGGCTCAAGGCCCCCGTCGCCGACGGCCAGTGCCGCATCCTCACCAACGCCCGCTGCCTGTCCGAGGGCGTCGACGTGCCCGCGCTGGATGCGGTGCTGTTCATGTCACCGCGCAGCTCCCAGGTCGACGTGGTGCAGTCCGTGGGCCGGGTGATGCGCAAGGCCCCCGACAAGGAGTACGGCTACATCATCCTGCCGGTCGCGGTTCCCGCCGGATCGGAACCCGACAAGGCCCTCAACGACAACCGACGCTTCAAGGTGGTCTGGGACGTCCTCAACGCCCTACGTGCCCACGATGACCGGTTCGACGCGATGATCAACTCGATCCAGCTGAACAAGAACAGCGCCGACAAGATCATCACCGACGTCATCGACACACCCGATAGCAGTGGGACCGGGTCGGATGGGATCTCCGATGCGATCCAGGACGCCCTGTTCACGCTCGGGCAGTGGCGAGACTCCCTCTACGCCCGGATCGTGACCAAGGTCGGCACCCGCGAGTACTGGGACCAGTGGGCCAAGGATGTCGCCGACATGTCCGCCGCCCAGGTCACCCGCATCAACGCCATCCTCGACACCACCACCGACCCGGCAGTTCCGGACGCGTTCGACCAGTTCCTGCACGGGCTTCGGGCGAACCTCAATGAGTCCATCAGCCGTGATGATGCGATCTCGATGTTGTCGCAGCACCTGATCACCGCACCGGTGTTCGACGCTCTCTTCGGGGAGTCCAGCTTCGCGATGCACAACCCGGTGTCGGTCTCGATGCAGGACATGCTCGACGTCCTCGAAGACCAGGGACTGGACGCGGAGACCGAGAAGCTCGACAGGTTCTACGACTCCGTCCGCACCCGCGCAGCCTCCGTCAAGAGCGCCGAAGGCCGTCAGAGCGTCATCCACGACCTCTACGAGAAGTTCTTCCGCAACGCCTTCCCCAAGCAGGCCCAGTCGCTGGGCGTTGTCTACACCCCCGTCGAGATCGTCGACTTCATCCTCCGGGCAGCCGACGACGTGTGTCGCCAGGAGTTCGGCCACGGCCTTACCGACGAAGGCGTGAAGATCCTCGACCCGTTCACCGGCACCGGCACCTTCATCGTCCGGCTCCTCCAGTCCGGGATCATCCAGCCCGAAGACCTGGCCCGGAAGTACGCCTCCGAGCTGTGGGCAAACGAGATCATGCTGCTGGCCTACTACATCGCCTGCGTCAACATCGAAACCACCTACCAGGCCCTCATCGACGCCACGGACTACACCCCCTTCCCCGGGGCGGTGCTCACGGACACGTTCCAGAGCAGCGAGACCGGCGACCGGGCCGACACCAGCCTCATTCCCGTCAACAACGAGCGGATCCAGCGTCAGATCGAGGACGAGATCACAGTCATCGTCGGGAACCCGCCCTACTCCGTCGGCCAGACGAGCGCGAACGACAACAACGCCAACTACAAGTACGAGACCCTCGACGGGTCCATCGCGGATACCTACGCTAGGCGCTCCAGCGCCACGAACAAGAACAGCCTCTACGACTCCTACATCCGGGCCTTCCGGTGGGCCACCGACCGTCTCGGCCCCAAGGGGGTCGTCGCGTTCGTGTCCAACGGCGGCTGGATCGACGGCAACACCGCCGACGGCATGCGCCTCAGCCTCGCCAACGAGTACAGCACCATCTACGTCTACAACCTCCGCGGCAACCAGCGCACCGCCGGCGAATTGTCGAAGAAGGAGGGTGGCAAGGTCTTCGGCTCAGGCAGCCGCAACACAGTGGCCATCTTCATCGGCGTCAAGGACCCCACCTACACCGGGTCCTGCCGCATCCAGTACCACGACATCGGCGACTACCTCACCCGCGAACAGAAGCTCCAGCGCGTTGATCAGGCACAGCTCGACACGCTCCCCTGGCAGACCATCACCCCCAACACCCACGGCGACTGGACCAACCACCGCGACGACACCTTCCTCAGCTTCATGCCAATCGTCTCTGACGGCCCGACGCAGGGGGTCTTCGAACTCTCATCAAACGGTCTGAAGACCAACCGCGACGCCTGGTGTTACAACTTCAGCGAGACCTGGCTACGGATGAACATGCAGAGCATGATCGACGCTTACAATTCGTCAGTCGAACATGGGCGTGTCGATGACCCCCGGAGGATCTCCTGGAGCGGGGGGCTAGACCGGGACCTCAAACGCGGCCGTCGGCACACCTTCGAGGCCTCACGCACGCGTCGATCGCTGTATCGACCTTTCAGCCAGATGCACGCGTACTTTGACGCCACTGTGAACGAGCGAACCTACCAGATGCAGCGCATGTTCCCCACGGCGCACACGCCCAACGTCGGGTTCTACGCACTAGCCCCTGGCTCACCGAAGCCCTTCTCGGTACTCGGCACCGACCGGCTACCAGACCTAGCCATGTACGGCTCGAACAGCGGTCAGTTCTACCCACGCTGGACCTACGTGCCTGGAGCGAAGCGAGTGGAGTCCGACATGCTCTTCGACCCAGACCACGAGGTCATCGACGGCTACCAACGCATCGACAACATCACCGATGCGGCCTTGGCCATCTACCGGCACAGCTTCGGGACCTCTGTCACGAAGGACGACATCTTCGCCTACGTCTACGGGGTGCTGCACTCTCCGCAGTACCGCCAACGGTTCGCGGCTGACCTGACGAAGATGCTGCCCCGTGTGCCGCTCGCCGCTGGCTCGGAGGACTTCCGCGCCTTCGTGGACGCTGGCGCGGCCCTCGTGGCGCTGCACGTTGGGTACGAGACAGTCGAGCCCTACCCCTTGGAGGAACTGGTCAGCCCAGGGGCGGACTTGGACGACTACGAGCTATTCGCCGTCGGGGCCAAGATGAAGTTCCAGGGCTCCGGCAAGTCGGTGGATAAGTCGACGCTGATCTACAACTCGCACGTGACCCTCCGAGGCATGCCTGACGAGGCCCACCGTTACCAGCTTGGCTCCCGGTCTGCGCTGGAGTGGATCATCGACCGCTACTGGGTCCGCACTGACAAGGCTTCTGGCATCGTCAACGACCCCAACGCGTGGTCCCGCGAGCAAGGCGACCCCCGCTACATCATCGACCTGGTCAAGCGGGTCGTGACGGTCTCTGTCGAGACGATGAAGATCGTGGACTCTCTTCCCGACCTCGTTCTGGAGGACTGAGATGACAGCGACCCGCAGGACAGTGCTGCTTGGCGCTGGCGCTTCTGTCGAGGCAGGAGTCCCAGGTGCCGTCAGGTTGACCGCCGACATCATCGACTACCTGGAACTGCGGGACGGGGCAGACGACGCTCTGGTCCGGCTCGGCAAGGAGACCGCGTCGAGGCTCTGTCAGACCGCTCTGAGCCGTGGCCTACAGGCATCCACCGTGGACGTCGAAGCGCTCTTCACCACGGTCGAGATGCTTGCTGTGGGTGACAGTTCGCCGATAGCCCCGTTCATCGCCGGGTGGAACTCTCCGGCCGTCACGCGCCAGCCCCTCGACTGGGCCCAGACCTACGCCGCGCTCGGCGAAGCCATGCTCGACGCACTCCAGCATGTTCTGAAGCCCACGAACTCGCCGGACTACCTGCAGCCTTTGTTCAGCGACCCACCCTGCCGGATCGCCACCCTGAACTACGACCTGTGCCTGGAGCAGGCAGCCAGCGCTGCGGCCATCGAACTGAGCGACGGCATCGAAGCTTGGACAGGCGGATTCCACTGGACCTGGGGACAGGAGCCAGTGCATCTCCTCAAGCTCCATGGCTCCATCAACTGGCAGCCAGTGGTGACCACGCTAGGCGGTGCGGCTCGTGCTGGCGATCCCCTGTTCACGCACGGCGATTCCCTGCGCGGCACAGGCTCGCACGCGCTAGAGATCCCAGGACTCGTTTTCGGTGTCCAAGGGAAGCTTCGAGCAGACGGCCCGTTTCTCGCGATGCTCATGGAGTTCTCCCGGTGGATGGAGTCCACCGACCGCCTCGTCGTGGTGGGCTACTCGTTCCGCGATAAGCACATCAACCGTGTGATCGTTGACTGGCTCGAACAACGGCCTCCGAGAACGCTCGACGTCATAGACCCCGGCGTACCGGAGCACCACGAGGATGTCATGGGTGAGCCAGGTAGCCTGCTGGAAGATCTTGTGAACTACGCCACCGAGCAGAACGTAGGTTGCCCGGGCCCATCTTCCTGGTGGTCGCGTAAGCCCATGGTCCAGTTTCACCGCGAGGCCGCAGCGCACGGGCTGGAGCGCCTGCTGCGTCCATGAAGCATCGTGCGTAGTCAGAGAAGCAGCAGTCGGCAGCGACCCATCTGGAGCTAGGATGCGTCATCTCCTTCCTGATTCTCTCAGAAGCGTGCGGAGCCAGCCATCAGCTATGGAGGGACCGCAGGCGGCAAGGGGCCCTGGTGAGTTCCCGGGCGCTCCCAGCTCGCAGCGCTGAATCCCTGAACTAGCTGCTGGCCGAATCGTGCGAAGGCCCAGGCGGCGACGACCCCATTGGGCGGTCCTCTGATAACTTGCTTTCCCATGGACGTTGTCGCACTTCTTGGTTCGCCCGTGCTGGTTGCAGCAGTGACTGTGCTCGCTTCACTGATCACGCTTATGGTGGCCAATCGTCACGCGGAGCGCATGAATTTGCGCCAGCTCGGGGAGGAACGCGAACGGCGTCGATTTGCTGCACTGGAAAGCAGGTATGAGGACCGAAGAGACGCGGCAATCGAATTTGACAGAGCCGCGGAGAAGGAAACTGACTGGATGGCGGCGCTTGAAAATGAACATCGTGTGAGCGCCGTCAACTTCGTTGACGACCACGAATTCAGCGGGCTCTTGGCAGCTCATGCACGAGTAGTAATGTTGGCGACACCACCCGTGGTCTTGACGGCTGACCGGCTCCGACAATCCGTCTTCGATGTGTTCAGCGGTCAGAAGGACAGTTGGGAGGGTTACAGCCGAGCTTTGGCCGGGTACCGCGAGGCGTGTCGAGGAATGCTCTCTAGCGACGTCCACGAAAGGCCAAGCTAGAGCTTCATTCTTGCTGCCGGACAGCGGCCGATATATCCATTCATGGTGAGGCACCTAGCCTCACGGAAAGGACAACGACGATGGCTGGCTACCTGACGGTGCCCCCTCGGCGATCACTGGATCACCTATTCAAGGTCTGGCGTACCCATCGCCACAACCGAGCCCGTGGACGGGTGCTGGGAGACGAAGGGGCGGATGGTCGATGCCCACAGACACCGGTTCGAAGGCGCGTCAGCAGAGGAAGCCATCCGGAACTACCTCGCCTGGGGAGGGTACCTGCCGAGCTGATCGGAGTTGTAGTCCGATGCCACTCTGTAAGCGCGCCACCTAGTTGGCCGTGGCGTTCGAATGGTTGTCCAGGTCCCAGCCTCAGGGCACGAGTCGTTGGCGGAAGGCAACGTTGAAACCATCCTGCGTCGGCGACCCCATCTCGTCAATGCCGCGCGGCGGTCTTGGACTGTTCGATCACCGGAATCAGGGGTAATCAGGCCGTAGGCTGCTGCCGAGACTGATGACCCTTAAACGCATCCTGAGAGGCCGTCAATCCTGGCGAGCATGAGGGCATTGTAGAACCCGGGCTCTTGTGGTCGCATTCCGCCATACTGGGTGGTGGTGGCGTTTGGCGGCGCAGTCTTCGGCTGGTGTGGCCTGCCCATCCGAGTTGTTGAAGATCCTCAGCCAATAGGTCTAGTGCGAAGTCGATTGAAGGGGTGATCGAGGTGCCAAAGATGTTGCGGCTCCACCCGTACCCCGGTGAAGAGAAGTTCACCGCCTGGTCGGGAGGATCATCCGCGCTGGTCCGTCCAAGGAGCCACCTGCTCTCGTTGCGACTCGAGCGCGCCTCCACGATTCTCCATCGGAAGGCCACGTCTTCATTCCAGTTGCCGGTCGGCGTGGAAACGGAGTGTCCTTCTACCAGCGCCGGTATTGAATGACTGGTTCTGAGTTCTCGCGCAAGGGTAGGGAACGACTGGTCCACTAGTTCGGTGTAGATCTGGAGTCCGTTCAACGATGTCAGTTCCAGTCTCTTCTCCAGTTGACTGGGGGTGTAGAAGAGGTGAGCTCTGGTGCCCGTGGTGTCTGGCGACGGCCAGGGATCGGAGACGCTGACGAGGTCTTGGGCTTCCACTTCAGCCACAAAGTGCTCGGCTTCGGCAAGATTCAGTCCGTTCTGGAACTGCACGTCCTGGGGCCGTACGTCGCTGGTGTCATGTCTGGACACCGCGTCACGAATCTGGGTCAGGATCGTCTTCATCTCGGCGACGTCGACTGGCACACCTCCGAATCCGCTTCTGCCGACCATGGCATTCGCGTAGGCCCATGCGAGCTCTGCCCTCGCGGCAGGCAGGTATCGGACTAGTTTTAGTCCCTCCAACTCGCTCATCAACTCGCCATGTACCCAGGTGAAAGCCAGATGCCATGGCCAGCGGCCCTCCTCGTCGAGCCGTCCGTAGTTCGTCCGGTACCAGGAGTCGTCGGATATCGCGATCTCGAACGGGACAGGTTGGGAGTACTCCACCGTGCCAGCGGGGGCACCTCCGTGCCACTGCAGGCTGTAACTGCCGTTGGCGCTCCAGGCGCGGAGAGCTGGCGGCTTGCCGGCGGACAGCCATCGGTCTGCCAAGGGCTTGAAGGGACTGAGACACCGAACCAGTGCCTTCCGAACGCGAGGGACGATGTCCTTCACATCTGCGATGACGCCCGGAGCGCCACCCACGAGTTCTTGGTCCTTGGGAAGGTTGCTCATGACCCAACCGGCTACTCCTGGAGCGTCATCGCAGAGCCGCACCAGGAGCGCGTCCAGACCCTCGGCTTGGCTGCTCGAAGCCAGGTAGAGGATGGGGTATCGCCAGTTATCCAGTGACGAGACGCTACCCAGTACCCTGCCTAAGAGATCAGGTGTCCTCCTGAGAGCTTCTGCGCCGAAGTATTCAGTCAGTGCGGCCACCTGGAAGCTCAGTCCTTGGTTTGAGAGCATGCAGATCCGGCTGCGGGCTAGTCTCTGGACTTCGGGGGGCGTCGCATGCAGAGTTGTTAGCGGGACTGGGCTGCCTCCGCGGTCCGTCACGAGGGTCGCTAGGCTCATGAGCAGTTCGAATGACTTGTCGTCGTCGAGATCCTGTGTGGCGTGGCGGGCAACCGATTCGATCAGCCCGTGCCGAGTGGTAGGCGCCAGACCTCGCTCGCGGTGATCTAGTGCGTATCGGATGGCGAATAGTGGATGGCGCAGGTCTTGATCCCCAAGCCAAGGTGGCAGGCTCATGAGAGAGGGGTCTATCTGTCGAGCCAAGTGATTCATCTCATTATGGTCGGGTTCTGGGAGATGCACCATCCTTGCCGTTTGGGTTTCGGGGATCTCAGGGCGGCCAACCGCTATCAGTCGACTCTGCGGGTTGTCTGCCAGGACTCCCGCGGCCCTGAAAGAAACTTCGTCGTACCGGAGACCCGCCTCGTCGAGTCCGTCAATAACTAGGTGTACTCCGACTCGGCCTAAATCGGCTATGCCTGCCCAGTTCTGCTCAAGATGCGGCAAGAGCGGCCCCGTGAGAAGACTCCACGCCGGAAGGAAGACGGGGATGGGGGCTGAAGGGCTCTCTAGCGCTTCGTCGATCGCTCTACGGTGCTGTCGCTCAGCCTCGGTTGACTTACCGGCCCCCATCGGGCCAGTCAGGAAGGTCTTGCGATCGGGGAGACTCAGCGCGGGCCGGTCGAGTATTTCGATCGCTAGCTGGTCTGCCTCGTCTTCCGGCAAGCCGATTGCCTGAAGTCGGGCGGAGACACGAGCCGTTCCCTCTCTGCGAGCTTGGTGAAGTTTGTCCCTGCGGGTGTGGCTCGAGAGGTTGGCCGGAAGTCCAAGCGATGGCTGGCTCGCGAGGACCTGATGGTCGATATAGCCAGCCACAGTGTTCAGAGTGATGAGGCTGGAATGTAGAGCGTGCAGGGCACGGTCAGCCTTCATGTCGTCAGCTGGCACCCAGAGGCGCGCGAGCCGATTCAGCGCGTCAATCCAATCCCTCTGCCCATCTCTCACCGCAACCGCGTGGATCTCCAGTACTTGGAGGATCTTCTGAGCCGTCTCTTCGGAGCCGTCGCTGCCAGCGACGAATGCTTGCCATCGTTTCGCGGCCTCTCCGCCTCGTCGCCTTATCCCCTCAATGAACCGCGTGGCGTCTGGGTCCCGTCTCGCGAGCTCGCATAGCTGCTGCGTCTCCTGATGTGCTGGCGACGAGACGTCGACGACGACACAGAGACGACGTAGCCCGCTCAGGTATTCAGTTTCGTCGCTTTCGACTGCCGTGATTGCTCGGCTCATGAGAGCCCTGAAGGCTTCGTTCTTCTCGCTGAAGGTCACCCGGTGACGACACTGCGTATGGACGATGCGACTGCTGCCCGCAGGCAACTCAATCGTGAGGCACTGGTCATCGAACCCCGCTGGACCTGATTGCAGAGCTATCCTCGAGATCTTCCCTCCGTAGCTGGTGCGATCTCCGGCCAACAGGTCGACGGCACGCAAGGTCGCTACCCTGGCCTCAAAATCGTTCCCTCCGCCGCCCGTTGCGAAGGGATGGTCCCCGCCCCCACCCGGGTCAAGCATCTAGTCCACCAATCGAAACGTTGCTCATGTGACTCAGGTGCCCATGATGGCATCAGAGAGCGCCACCCGCGGTCGGTGGGTGATGGCCACTCGAACTCGACGGGCCATCTCGAGCTCCTGCCAGACCCGCGATTCGTCTCGTGACGCGCAAGGCGGTGATGCCAACGCCAGTTGGCCTCCATGAACTCGACCGAAAGTGTCGTGACGCTGTGATGGTGTGGGGCTCGGGTTCCTCTGTATTCGATGGGGCCAGGAATCAGAGCCCCACGACGAGGAGGTATCGAGTGATGGCACAGAATCCACGTCTGGAAGCGCGCCGCCTGGTGCAGGAGCAGTTGCTGAGGCGCCGTGAGGAGGCTGCAGCGCGTGAGTCCAGGATCCGGGAGCATGCGCTGGTGGCGACCGCGGCCGCGGTGGAGCGGCAGCAGGTGTTGGAGGACACGGAGCGCCGGATCGGCCAGGCCCTGCACGCCCTGACCCAGGATTTGTCGGTTCCGGAGGCCGCGGCGTTGTGTGGGCTGGAGCTCCGGGAGGCCAACCGGCTCCGACGCCTGCAGCAACACCACCATCACGATGCGGCGGCCGCCCCCGAGCCAGCGTCCTTGGCGCCGGGCATCTAGCGGAGGGTGGGGTTGTGTCGGTGACGGCGGAGGATCTGGCTTCGGAGGTGCTGGTTGGCCGGTTCCGGGCGAAGCTGCGGGTGCTGCAGGGCAGTGACTGTGTGTGGTGGGCGGGGGCGATCAGCCGCAACGCTGGCCACGGCCGGTTCTGGCTGGGTCCTCGCCGCGCTGTGGTCGCACACAGATTCGCGTTCGCGCTGGCGGAAGGGTTCGAGGCGTTGGTGGGTGTGGAGGTGCTGGCGCATGAGTGCGACAACCCTTTGTGTCAGCGGGTCGGGCCAGGTCATGTGGTGGCGTCGACCAGGTCGCGGAACCAGACGGACTGGATCGCGCGGGGTGCGGTGTCGGCCGGCAACTACATCGGCCCGTCGTCCTCGTTCGACCGGAGCCTGGTGATGCGCAACCTGCTACAGCTCGATACAGGAGCCGCTGCGCGGCATCTGGCCTCACTCCCCCACCGCCACGGCGTCCAACTCCCGCTGTGGTAGACGAAAGTTCGTGCCGCGACACGCGCGAAGCCGCCGTTAATCTTAAGCGAATCACACTAGTGTGATTCGCATGAGTGCTCCTCGTCGCCCCCGGAAGTCCATGGTGAACCCGATCCAGTTTGGTGTGACCATCGAGACCGTCGCGAATGAGCGCCTGTCGGCGCTGGCGGCGGCTTCAGGCGCATCCAGGTCGCTGTTCGTGCAGCGACTCATTGAGAACGTGCCCCTCGACGCCAACGGCGTGCCCGTGTGGTGGCCGGCCGAGGAGTACCCCCACCGCATGGAGGAGACCCTGCCCATGACCGGGTAAACCCCCTGAAATGACAACGAGCCCCGTTGGCGCGGGGCTCGTACAAGTCATCAAGTTGTGAGGCTCGAGCTACCAACTCTTGCCGGAGGACTTTCCCTCGAAACCAAATCGTTAGGCCGGACCCGAGAGGAGGTCTTGTCGTTGAGTATAGACAGTGAAGTCGTTTCTGCCTACCCCCGTGGGGTCGGCGTGTCGCGTGTCGCGGCGTGGGACCTCGCGGTGGCGATCTCGCCGCGTGACTCGCTTCGGGTCCAGCTGCCTGACGCTACGGGCGGGTTCTCCTCGCAGTACATCGGCCGGGCGTCGATTGATGGGTCGGCGCCGGAGGCCCCGTGGGCTGTGCACCTGACCGACACCGACGGCTTGTTCCATCTGGTCGCGTTCGACCTGGACGGCAAGACCGAGGCCGCCGCGCGGCAGGCGGCCGCGGACCGGGACAGGATCACCGGCTGGCTGGATCAGGTGGGCATCGAGTACCTAGTGTGCGCCTCTGGCGGCATCGGCCATGGGTGGCACATCTGGGTGGCCCTGTATGACGGGGTGCTCGCCGAGGTGGTGTGGGCGGTCACGGATCGGGTGAAGGTGGCCTGCCCGACCCTGGACCGGGCCCCGCTGGGGAACCTGGTCACCGGCTGCGTCCGCCCCCCAGGCGCCCCCCACGCCTCCGGCGGTACCTCCCGGATCGTGGCCGGTGACGCGCAGGTCCTGACCCGTGCCTCGACCACCGCTGACGATCTCCACCGGCTGGCGGACCTGGTCGCCGAAGACGTCGCCGCACTCCCGGCACTGACTCGCCTCGACGACGACGTCGTGGCAGGGCTCCCCCGCGACTCCCATGGCCACCCCTACTTGGCCGGGGCCCTCCGTCCCCTGCCGGCCGCGGTGTCGGCCGCGGTCGGGCAGTACCCCGTCGACGCCTCCTCCCATCTGTTCACGATCCTGCTGTCCATGGCACGTGCCCGCCGCCGCTTCGACGACGTGATCGCCCTGGTGCACTCCCCCGGCCTGGAACACGTCCGCACCCTGCGCGATCCACACACCGGCCATCGCACCCCCCGCCCCACCGCCGGCCCCCACTCCCCGATCGCCACCCTGATCCGGCAATGGCGCCGCGCGGTCGCCGTCGTGGCCACCACCGGCGACCGCCACGGCTCCGACCACACGTTCCTGGCCCGCGCCGAGGCACTCGCCCTCGACGTGGAGGGCAGGCAGCAGCGCGCCGACGCCTCCCCCACTCGCTGGAGCGGCACCCACGGCGCCACAGACCGCCGCGTCCTCGACGCCCTCCACCTGATCGCCCTCGACGCCGTCACCCCCGACGTCGACGCCTCCATCCGCCACCTCGCACTCCGCACCGGGATCTCCCGTGAGAACACCCGCCTGGCGCTCCACCGGCTCCGAGGAGACGGCTGGATCCAACTCGTCATCCCCGCCGCCGGCACCCAAGCCGCCACCTGGACCATCGACCCCAAACGAGATATCCACAGCACCCTGGAGTCTCTTCGGTCACAAGCGGTCCCACCGCGCACCCCGCCCCCGGCCACAGGCACCACCCGCGACCGCCTCCGCACCACCCTCACCGCCCGCCAGGAGGCGGTCCGACACGACCTGTTCACGCGACGGGGGCTCGGCGTCGAAGTAGGAAACACCTACGCCCGCCGGGACGACACTCCCCCACCCCAAGCCGAGGCGCTCCAGGACCTCGCCGACGCCGGCCTCCTGAATCCCCACGCCGACCTCGACGCCCTTGCCCAAGCCCGAGGCGTCCACGGAACCCTCGCCAGACGCGAAATCACCTACAGCGTCGAACAAGCGATGTGGCGCTGGTGGATCGTGGAACTCCAACGCACCAGAGAACGACACCGCCATCAACCCGCGCTCGGCGACAAGGGTCCCTGGAGCCAATGGGGCAAATACCCGAGACGACCCGACGGTCGAGCCACCTTCAGGCAAGCACGCCTCCAGCTGCTCCTCGCAGCCTGACCACCAACCACACCCATGCACCCCCCACTCTCCCACCCACCCCTCCGCCGACGAGCCGGACTCGGCCACAGCCCTCGAAGGCAAGCGGTGCGAAGCACCGCGCGGCAGCACAAAGTGGCAGTGGGACTGTCGTGGTCGCGCGAGCCCCAGTCGCGGCTGAATACCGCTATCAGAGTTACTGCCGGTGGTAGCGGCGTACCTAACAGGCGCTTACCGTCACCGCCACTAGTACTCACAACGGCGATAGCACTATTGCTGTCATGAGTACTAGTAGTGGTAGCGGTAATGTGTGCTTGACCCAGCGACGGGTGGTGAGGCTCTAGTGGGAGCGGCACTACCCGCATTGGTACTAGTACTGATGCGGTGGGGATTCCCCGGCGTGTCGCGGGTCTCTAGCTGGGGATTGCCAGCAATACTGGCAGTAACCCTATGGGCGGTAGTAACGGCGATGGAAAGGTGGCTTGCATGTCACATGCTCGAGTCGTGGCGGTCGTGAATCAGAAGGGTGGGGTCGGCAAGACGACGACCGTGTTCCACCTTGCGCGTGCGGCGGCTCGCCGGGGCCGCCGGATCTTGGTGATCGATCTGGACCCGCAGGCGAACTCGACGGCTGCGTTGGCGGAGGTAGAGCCGGACCAAGTAGGCATCGCAGATGTTCTGAAGCGGCCGCCGGAGGTCCTGGCGGATGTTCTTGTCGAGGGGCCGTGGGGGATCGACGTTGCGCCATCATCGGGTGAGCCGCTGGCGTGGGTCCGTGATCAGCTTGTGGGGGAGACGATCGGGCGGGAACGGCGACTAGCGACTGCCCTGGCGTCTCTTTCGGAGTACGACCTAGTCCTTATCGACTGTGCGCCGGCTGTCGACCAATTGACCATCAACGCGTTGGTCGCGGCCCAGCTGGCGCTGATCGTGACTGAGGCGAAGCTGTTCTCGGCGAACGGATTGGGCTCGTTGCTCAACACGATCCATGGGGTGAGGACGAACTACCACGCCGGTCTGCGGATCGCAGGAATCGTGGTCAACCGTTTAGAGCAGCAGACTGTCAGCAGCGCGCATTGGCTCAAGGAGATCGACGCGCTTGCCGCTGAGCTCGGCGTTGAGGTGTACAGCCCCAAGGTGCCGAAGCGTGTGGCTATCGCGGACAGCGTTGAGGCTGGAATCGGCCTCGACGAGTGGGGTGGTGTGGACGATTTGGCTGCGATCTACGACGGATACCTGGACAACCTGGAGAGGGCATTGGCATGAGAGACAGACCACAACCCAAGAAGTCGACAATCGCGGGTCGATCGCCCATCCCTGTGGAGGAGCCGGTCCTTGAGAAGGTCACCGCCGAGGCTGCGCCGGAGAGAAGTGTGGCCCAGCCGCCCGAGTTGGTCCCCGCGGTCGTCGTTCAACCTCTGCCGGCGGCGCCAGCGAAGCCAGGGGAGCCGCGTTACCCGAAAGTGTCGATTTACATGGACCCCGAGCGGGCGGATCGAGTTCGTGCGGCCTACATGCACACCATGTCGCACCTCGGCACGCAGAGTTTCTCGAGCTTCATGGGCCGTGCCGTGATGGCTTACGTCGAGCAGCTGGAGAAGCAGTTCAACGATGGGGTGCCGTTCCCCCAGGTCCAGGGTCGGATGCCCCTCATCCGAGACTGACCGTTCACCGAAGCAGACTGCCGCTATCACCGCTAATGACGGTGATAGCGGCAGTTTTGCCTTCCCAGGGTTGGTTCCGCTGAAGAGGGACTTCGTCGGGGTTCTACGAATCGAGGACAGGCGGGGCAATGGGATCGGGCCTCGTGCTGTGGATAGTGGGAAGTGAGGCGCGACCTTGACGAACAAGAAGGCAAACACACTGAAGGAGGACGTAGTGATCGAAGGTTCGTATGAGGTGTTTGCGCTGGTTGATGAGGCCAGTCACCTGATGATGTACGACGACACGGTTCCTGGTTTCACAGCCTTGGACATCGTTGCCTGCCAGGTGATGGCGTCTGATCTGGCGCATGGTGCTGAGGAGGTGACGCTCGAGCTGCCGGCATCGGTGGGAGAGTGCATTGACCAGGCAGCTCGTAGGGCTGCGGACTGGGATCCGGCCCAGCTGACCACCGAGGCGCTTCGGCTAGTGCTGCTCCTTTCCGATGTTCGTCACACCCTGGTCAAGGGCTGAAGTGGCCAGGTTTGAGCGAGCAGTTCGGGCCGCCGCTGCGGTCCTGAATGGGGGCAGTGTGTCGCTGAACACTTGGGCGCACACCGTCAGCCAGTGCGATGAGCTCCTCGGTGGGGCTGATCCGGCGATCCGACGCGCCGCTGGGGTCCGCTCGCTGGTGGTTGTAGAACCCTTGCAGCTTCGACGCACCGCTTTGCGGGAGGTGGGTCTAGATGTACTACCGGGCACGCCGCCTAATCAGCGTGAACGCCAGGAGTTGCGCGCGGTTGCGCTGTATGTCACTCGTGCTGCCTCCCGCCAGGCGGAGGGTGCGTCCAAGCTCGTGCTGGCAGGGGTGGAGCGCAGTCTGCTTGAGGCGACTCCTCCGATCAGGACCTTCGAGGCCGGGCTGAATGAATGGCGACTGACTCTCGCGTCGACAATCGACACGATTGACCCGAGTGCGGCTTTGGTCGTGAGTCGTACCCAGTACTCGCTGCTCAGCGCCGGGGCGACTGCGATGAAGGGCTTGGAGGTCGCCGACGGTGTTGGCCACGAACGCCTCCTGGTGGCGCTGGAAGCAAGTCGCATGCAGTGGCTCCGGGCGTACGAGGTGTGGAAAGAGATGCTGCCGCGTCAGACAGCCCCGACGGACGACCTCGGTAAGGCCATGCTGGCGCTCCAGCTGACAGCCACTCAGTCCAGCGAGGCCGACAAGCTTCGCGGCCTTCTGGCTACTGGGTTTGGTGGGAATCTGGCGGCCGCGTTGGCGGTGACGCCTGCTGATATGCGGGCTGAGTCTGATCTGGTGGCTGCTGCGGTGACGTTGGAGCAGCGCAGTGATCTGGCCGCCGTAGTCCAGCCTCGTCGGGTCAGTGACCCACAACCGCCTGTGAGGCCGCCGATGGGGCCGAGCGTGGGCCCGGCGGTGCAGTTCACCGCGGACACGAGTCCGACGCAGCGGGTGGCAGAGCCGAGGAGTGCGCTGCTGGACCCGGAGAGGCCGAGGATCGAGGATCACGCAGCTCTGGTCGAGCTCGCGGGACAGCGGGACGCTGGGGTGATCGCCGCGGCGGCCAGGTCAGGTGACCCCGAGGCCCAGGTCCTGACAGCGGACGCGTCGCCGAGCGAGCTGGATGCGCTGGTGGACCGGGGCCGGCTGGCGCGGGCAGCGATCGCAGCCTCAGGTGTGGCGGCCGCGAAGCATTGGAGCCGCAGGATTCCTCCAGAACTGAGCCACGCGCGCCAGGAGTTCGTCGCGGAGGCGTCGCTGCGGATGGCGGAGATCGTGGACCGGTGGGACCAGCATCGGGCGTCGTGGGGGTGGTTCGCGTATCAGGAGGCCGGCTACGAGTTCTGGGACCACAACCGCCGTCGGGCACGGGCACGTGAGGTGGTCAGTGACCGGATCGGGGACTTCGCCGACGAGCAGGATCGCATCGTGGGTCCGGTCCCTGTCTCGCCCGAGGAGAGGGTGCTGCTCGGGGAGGGGCGCGAGCTGGTGGCGCAGTTGGTTGAGGGGCTGCCCGGTCGGCTGAGTGAAGTGATGGCGGGTCGTCTGGGGCTGGCTGGTCAGCCTAAGACGTTGGCTGCGGTGGGGGAGGAGACGGGATCGTCGGTGTCGACTACCCACCGGGATGAACGCGAGGGGACCCGGCTTCTTGCCGCCCGCTACCTCGACGGGCAGGAGGATCAGCCCTCGTCGACATCGACATCGACGTCGGTGGCGCGGGGTCCGGTGACGTTGCGGCTCCTGGCGCAGGTGCTGCAGTCGGGGCAGAGCGCGGGGTCGGTGGCGGTGAGGCCGGAGCATCGGGGTGGTCGGCCCGCCCCTGGTGTGCGGGGGGTGTCGCGGTGAGGCAGGCCCCTATCCTGTGGGCATGTCAGTGGCAGAGCGGCTCCGTGAGGCGAGGCTGGCCGCGGGTCTCACGCAGGCGCAGCTGGCCCAGCGGGTTGGTGTCGCGGACGGCACCCGGGTCGCGGCGTGGGAGCACGGCCGCTCGACGCCGCATCCGGCGACCTGGGCCACGATCTGTTCACTGCTTGGGATCGAGCTGGAGGAGGCGGGGGTGGTGACCCTGCGGTCTCTTAGACTGCGCCGGGGCTTGACTCCTGACGACGTGGCTGCGGAGCTGGGGGTGGCTGCTGGCACGGTGCGACGGTGGGAGTCGGGGGCTCACCAGCCGCGGGCCAAGCACGCGCAGCGGCTGGCCGAGCTCTACGGAGTCCACACCCTCCCCTGAAGTGACCAAAAGTCACTAGTTATACAGATACGTTGCGGGTAGGTTCACGCTATGGGACCAGTGTGCCCGGGTTGATAGAGAGTGTGACCATGACTATGGCTCCAACAGGAGACGAACCAACCGCCGCGAGGCCGCCGATTGTGGCGGCGCCCGCGGCTCGGACGCAGCGTCGGCCGCTGTTCGCGGTGTTAGCGGGGTTGCTGATCCTGCTCGGTGCGGCCGGGGGAGCGTTGGTGTTCTGGTCGACCGGCTCCACCGTCGAGGCGGTCGCCGCCCGTGTCCCCGTGGCTCGCGGTGAGGTGATGACGGCCGAGATGTTCACCACCGTCGCGATCGCCCCCAACCAGCAACTCGCCTACCTCCAGGCCGACGAGTTGCCTGCCCTGTTGGGGAAACGTGCCGCCCACGATGTCGCGGCCGGCTCCCTCGTCGGCCCGACCGCCGGGGTCGAGGTCATGGTGCCGGCGACGGGCCGCACGGTGGTGGGGTTGTCGTTGCCGCCTGGTGCGGAGCCGGCGGTTCCGTTGCAGGTCGGGGACCGGGTGCGGGTGATCCTGACCGAGCCGGCCTACGCCTGCGCGGCGGGGGAGTCCGGCGCCATCGACACCCCTGACGGCGCCTCGACGGCGCAGTGCACCGTCAACGTGGTGATTCCCGCCGCAGTGGTGGCTACCGCCCGCGACGAGGCTTCTGGCCAGGTCTCGGTGTCGGTGGACGTCGCGGAAGCTGATGCGCCGCGGACTGCGGCGGCGGCGGCGTTGGGTCGTGCGGCGCTGGTCCTCGACAGCCGGGACACCTGATGGCTGTCTACGCGCTGACTTCTGCCTCGGGTTCGCCGGGGGTGACCACGACCGCGTTGGGTTTGGCTCTTGAGTGGCCGAACCAGGTGCTGCTGGTCGACGCCGACCCGGTCGGCGGGTCGGCGATCCTGGCTGGCTTCTATCGCGGCACCGTGGCTCATCCCGGCACCCTGGTCGAGCTCTGGTCGGCTCACCGCCAGGGCGCGCTCGAGGCCGCGGTGCGGGAGTTGGCGTTGCGGCTGTCGGAGACGGCCTCCCTGATCCCCGGCCCCGCGGGCGCGGCGCAGGCCGGCGGCCTGGCGGATCTGTGGCCGGCGCTGGCCGCGCAGCTGCGGGTGCTGTCTCAGCTTGGCGTCGACGTCCTGATCGATCTGGGCCGCCTCGGCCACACGCACTTCGCCACCCCCCTGGCCCGGGCCGCCGACGAGCTCCTGCTGGTCATGCGTAGCGATCTGCCGTCGGTCGCGGCCGTCTCAGCCGCAGAGGTTCCCTCGGATGCCCCGGTCCGCGGGCTGCTGATCGGCCCGAACCGGCCCTACACCGCCCACGCCGTCGCGTCGGTGATCAAACGCGAGGTCAGCGTGTCGTTGCCGTGGGCGCCGGAGGAGGCCGCCGTCCTCAGCCACGGCCAGCCGGAGCCGAAGCGTGGCCTCAAGCTCCGCAAGGCGCTGCGGCAGGCCGCCGAGGAGCTCCACACCACATCCATCACCGCCCTGGGGGTTTCCGCATGAGCGACGCACTGCAGGCCGCCGAGATCGACCCCGGCACCCTGGCACTGTTCACCCAACCTGCCCCGCCGGCGGGCCGGACCCGCGGCAGCTTCCGCATGCTCACCACCGACGAGCCACGCCGCCAAGCCCAGCCGCCCGACGCGCAGCCGGAGCTGGTGCGGCCGGTGCTCGCCCCACGGGTCCAGCGTCGCCTGGCGGGGGAGATCGACTGGGATCTGGTCGACACGCTACGCGAACGGGTATCGGCGGAACTGTCGGAGCGCGACCCTGACCCCTCGACGCGCGAGGACGTGGGGCGGGAGATCATCGCGGCGGTGTTGGAGGAGGAGTCCCGCGCCTCCACCGTCCGCGGACAGCTGACCTGGACCCTCGACCACCAGGACCAGCTCGCGCAGGCTTTGTTCGACGCGGTGTTCCGGCTCGGCCGGCTCCAGCCGTACCTCGACGACGAGGCGGTGGAGAATGTGATCATCTCCGGCTTCGACAACGTGCTGGTGGAGAACAGCGACGGCGAGCTGGTCCCCGCGCCGCCGGTGGCGTCGAGCGATGAGCAGCTGATCGAGTACCTGACGTTCATGGCCGCCCATCAGCCGAAGCCGCGGGAGTTCTCCGAGGCGGCGACGAAGTTGCACTTGGCGTTGCCGGGCCGGGCCCGCTTGTTTGCGTCGGCGTGGGTGACGTCTCGGCCGACGGTGATCATCCGCCGCAACCGCCTCATCGACGCAGGCCTCCACGAACTCGTCGCCCTCGGATCCCTCTCATCCGTTGCCGCGTCGTTCTTGTCTGCGGTGGTGCAGGCCCGCATGTCGCTGGTGGTCTCCGGCGACCAGGGAACCGGGAAGACCACGATGCTGCGCGCGTTGGCGCACGAGCTGCCGGCGCATGTGCAGATCGGCACGATCGAGACCGAGTACGAGCTGTACTTGAAGGACACCGGGGATCATCAGGTGGTCCACGAGTGGCAGGCCAACCCCGGCTCCGGGGAGATCGGCCTCAACGGTCGCCGCGCCGGCGAGTACACCGTCCGCGAGGCCCTCGAGGACTCACTGCGGGCGAACTTGTCGTACACGATCGTGGGGGAGGTCCGCGGCTCGGAGATCGTGACCATGTTCAAGTGCATGCAGTCCGGGTCCGGCTCCATGTCCACCACCCACGCCCGCACCGCCGAGGGCGCGATCCGCAAGCTCGTGACCTGCGCGACGCAGGAAGGTGCCAACATCACCCGCGAGTACGCGCTCAACGTGATCGCCGAGGACATCGACGTGATCGTCCAACTCCAGGTCGAATCCGTCCAGCACCCCGACGGCACCTGGCGGAAACGCCGCTGGGTGTCCGAGATCATCGCCGTCGAACCCGGCGAGGACGCCAAGGGCTACGCCACCACCACCATCTTCGCCGCCGAACCGGGCACCCACCGCGCCACCGCCCAGATCCTGCCACCACGGTTCCGGATGCTCGAGCGGTTCGGGTTCGACCTGGCCGGCTTCAACGCCGAACGGGGGACCCGCCCATGACCGTCCTGGCTGCCCTGTCGGGTGCGCTGATCGTCGCCGGCATCCTCGGCCTCATCTACGCACTCACCCCCCACCCCGTCACCCCCGCGAAGACACCCCGCATCCGCCGGCGCCGCCGGCTGTCGAAGGTCCGGGTCGTCGCCCTCGCCGGGCTGGCCGCCGGCGCCCTGACCGCGGTCGTCACCGGGTGGCTCGTCGCCCTGGTCATCGCACCAGCCGCCTCGGTGATGATCTACAAGATGGTCACCGGGAGGGCGACGAACCGCATCGAGCGGCTCAACGCGCTGGCGGACTTCGCCCGCGCCCTCGGCGGCGTCCTGACCGTCGGCCGCGGCCTGGAGCAGGCGATCCTGCACGCCGCCCGCTCCGCCCCGGCCGCACTGGCCCCCGAAATCGGCAGATTGGCGGCACGGGTCCGCGCGAACGTCGCCACCGCCACCGCGCTCCGCCTGTTTGCCGATGAGTTGGATGATGCGACCGGGGACCTGTTCGCCGCCACCCTGATCCTCGCCGCGGAACGCCGCGGCCCCGGCGTGGCCTCCGCGATGCAGGGGCTCGCGGAATCGATCGACGAGGACGTGAAGGCACGCCGCCAGGTCGAAACCGAGCAGCAGAAGGCCCGCACCGCCGCCCGCATGATCACCATCATCTCCGCGCTGCTCCTTGGAGGGCTGTTCCTGGCCGGCAGCTACGTCGAGCCCTACCGCACCCCGCTGGGGCAGGTCCTGTTGACCGTGTTCATGTCCCTGTACCTGCTCGCCTTGGTGTGGATGGGGCGCATCTCCGCCGCCAAGCCGCTGCCCCGGTTCATCGGCGCCGGCGTCACCGGACAGCCCGCCACAGCCGATACCGCTGTCGCCGGGAAGCAGGGGGGTGTGCGATGACCGCGCTGCAGCTGGCCATGCTCTCGGGCGCCACGATCACCGCCGGCCTGGTCATGCTGGTCGCCGGCCTGGTGCCGGCCCCGACCCATCTGAAGGACGCCATCGGCCGCCTCCAACCCCGCATCACCCTCGACACCCTGAGCACGGGGGAGAAGGCCGATTCGGAGGTTCGCCTGGGCCGCTGGGCTGAACGACACCTCCCCGCGGTCATCTGGGGCGCAGCACCGGAGAAGGATCTCGCCCTCCTGGGCCGCACGAAGGCCGCGTTCTACGGCTCCAAACTGATCTCCGGCATCCTCGGCCTCCTGGTCGTGCCCGTGATCAGTGTGGCAACGATGTTGCTCGGCCTCCCGATCCCGATCGCGGTGCCCGTCCTCGGCTCGATCGGGTTCGCGGCCATCATGTGGTTCCTGCCCAACAACGAACTCCGCGACCAAGCCGCCAAAGCCCGCGAAGAATTCTCCTACGCCCTGGTCGCGTTCGTGGAAATGGTGGCCCTCGAGCGGCTCTCCGGCGCCACCGTCCCCGAAGCCCTGCTCCGCGCCGCCGACACCGGCGACTCGTGGGTGTTCCAACGCCTGGCCACCGTGCTGCGCCGCACCCAATACACCGGCCAGAACCCGTGGGACGCGCTGGCGGACATGGGCCACCACTACGACCTGCCCGATCTGGTCGACCTGGCCGACATCATGCGCCTGGCCGGCGCAGACGGCACCCGCATCTACTCCTCACTGCGGGCCCGCGGCGCCGCCATGCGCAACGCCACCCTCAACCAGCAGATCAGCCGTGCCAACGCCGACGGGGAACGCATCGCCATCCCCGTCACCCTGCTCGTCCTCGTCCTGGCGATCACCCTGGTCGTCCCCGCCGTCCTCCGCATGATCTAACAACCGAAAGGAACCCACTTCGATGCTTGCTCTCTACAGCTACCTCACCGCCACCCTCCACACGCGTGTCCGAGTGCGGGATGAGCGGGGTCTGTCCCAGTCCACCGAGAACGCGATCCTCCTCGCCGGGGCGGTCGGGATCGCCGTCCTGATCATCTCCGCGATCACCGCATATGTGCAGGCCAACCTCCCCTCCTGACCAGGACCAACGGGGCCTCAGCTCCTCCGTCCTGGCCACCATCCTCTTCCCGCTCGTCCTCAGCGCCCTGTGGCTGACCATGCAGTGGGCCATGCTCACCTGGGCACACGCCACAGCCCAGGCAGCAGCACAAGACGGAGCCAGAGCAGCCGCAGCCCTCAACGCCACCGGAACACACGGTCAGGCCACAGCCACCCGAGCCGCCGACAACGGATCCATCGACAACCTCCACGTCACCGCCCAACGCGCCGCCCGACTCACCACAGTCACCATCACCGGCACAGCCCTACAAGTCATCCCCGGCTTCCCCGTCACCATCCAGGTCACGGCCACCTCACCCACCCAACGACTCACCCCATCCTGACGGAGACGAAGAGATGACGATCAAACGACTCGCACCCGCAGCACTGGCCGCACTACTCCTGCTCGGAGCCTGCACCCCCGAGCCGACGGAGACGCCGTCACCGACGGCCAGCACACCGGCCGCGACACCCTCGATCACGCCGTCACCGAGCCCGTCCCCCAGCGCCTCACCGTCGCCCACCAGCACCCTGTCCCCCGAACAAGAAGCCGCCCAAGCGGCAGCGGTGGAGTACTTCCGCGCCCTCAACGCGGTCCGGAGCGACCTGGAGGCTGACTTTCAGCAGGTGGCCGACATCACAACAGGGACGCACACTTCGGCAGAGTCGCAGGTCATCGGTGAGTACCGCAGTAAGGGGATCGTCCAAGTCGGCGAGCGCACGTACACCTACAAGGGGGTGGGTCCGGTGGTGGAGGCCGGAGGCGTCAAGTCCGTGGAAGTCCGCGTGTGTAGCGACAGCACCAGCAGCGACATGGTCGACGCTGAGGGCAACTCGGTCCTCGACCCTGCCCGCCTGCGCTTCGTCGACTTCAGGCTCGACGTAGTCCAGGTCGGCAACAGCTGGCGGATCAACGGAGGACAGAGTGAGGCGGTCGAATCGTGCTGAGACGAGTCCTACCGGTATTGGTCGTCCTCGGAACCCTCCTCGTCGGGGCATCAGTTCGGCCAGCCTCTGCAGAAGGCTCCGGCGGCGCCTTCTTGAACGAAGACACGATCGTGGTGTCGGTGAATGTGCCCGGCTCGTCGGGGGGTGGTGGCCGCGGGCAGGGGAGTGCTGGCGGTGGCGGTTCGGCTCCGTCGGGCTGCTTCACCGGTAGCGGGTCGGAGTTGCCCTGCATCCAGTGGGGCCTGGCCTGGCGGCCCGACCTGCAGTGCTACGCCCGCGTCAAGCCCTACCAGCCGCCACTGACCGACCCAGTCTGGGAGGGCAACACGACCGGGACGATCATCGAGTGCCGGACCGGCACTGAGGGTGGGTGGAGCAACACGTGGGACTTGTGGGCGGCTGCGGCGCAGTTGGCTGCTCCGCCGGATCCCGCGGAGCTCGCCAGGCGGGCGGTGGAGCGGATGCAGCTCGAAGCGATCCGGATGGGCACCTTCCCCGAACAAGCCGAACGCGCACCCCGCGACCTCGGCTACGTCGGCTGGAATGCGTGGATGTGGGTCGCCAACCCGACCCCGTCGACGTGGGGGCCCATCACCAAGTCCGTGTCGGAGGCCGGCTACACCGTCACCGCCACCGGCCAGGTCGACAAGGTCGTGTGGGACATGGGCGACGGCACCACCATCACCTGCGGCCAAGGCAAGCCCTGGCGCTCCATCTGGGTCCACAACGAACCATCGCCAGATTGTGGCCACATGTACGAGAGGGATGGCGAGTACACGATCACCGCCACCTCCCACTGGGTGGTCAACTGGTCCGGCATCGGACAGAGCGGCACCATCACCACGCAGCTGTCCGACACCGCCACCCTGCGGATCGCCGAAGTCCAGGTCGTCAACGTCGTCACCCCCGAAAGCTGACGACGATGAGGCGTGATGGGCAGCGGGGGATGATGGTGGCCGTCGAAACCGCCATCATCCTGCCCGTCCTGCTCGGCATGGTCGGCCTGCTGGTCGTGCTGGCCACCGGAGCATTGGCGCAGATGACGGTGAACTCCGCCGCCTCCCAGGCCGCCCGCGCCGCCTCCCTCGAACGCGACACCGCAACCGCCACCGCCACCGCACGCCAGGTGGCCGCCTCCACCTTGACCGAGTCCGGCACCACCTGCCGCACCTCCAACGTCGCCGTGAACGCCGCAGGCCTCCGCGCCCCCCTCGGGACGCCGGCCACGGTGTCGGTGACCGTGACCTGCACCGTCGACCTCCAGGTCGGCCTCCCCGGCTTCCCCTCCACCCGCACCCTCACCGCCACGAGATCCTCGCCGGTCGACACCTACCGGAGCCGACGATGAACCCCCGTCACGCGCTGACCCGCCCCGGTCGGGGTTCTTCCGGGCATGGGAAGAAGCGTGGGGAGCGGGGAATGGTGTCGGTGTGGGTGTCGGTCGCGATGGTGGCGTTCATCGTGACCATCGGCATCGGGATCGATTTCGCCGGCCACGCCGGCGCCGCCCAGCACGCGCGCGCCGTCGCCGACGAAGCAGCACGTGCCGGCGGACAACACCTGACCCTCGACTCCGGCCGGGCCCGCCCCGATGTGCACACCGCCATCGCGGCCGCCAACACCTACGTCGCCGCCTCCCCCTACACCGGCACCACCACGATCAGCGGCGGCGACACCATCACCGTCACCGTCACCGGGACCTACGACTGCCAGTTCCTCTCCATCATCGGCATCACCACCCTGCGCGTCACGGAGACCGGAACGGCGACCGTGAAATCCGTCCTCGGAGGAACCGAACAATGACCCGCACCCTCCGCAGCATCGCCGCCATCCTCGCCATCGCCGGGATCGTCGCCGGCGCCCCCTGGCTGCTGATCCAACTCGGACAACTCCCCGGCTTCCTTCCCTCCCTCGACCGCCTCGCGGGGATGCTGCTGGCCCCCGACTCCGGCCGCTTCCTGTTGGTCCTGGTCTGGGCCGCCGCGTGGGTGCTGTGGGCCTGGCTCACCATCCTCATCCTCATTGAGACGGTGGCGTTGCTGCGCGGGGTGAAAGCGCCGCGGCTGCCGGCCGCGTCGATGCCGCAAGGCCTGGCCCGGGCACTGGTCGTCGCGGCCGCCGCCGCCTTCATCGCCACACCCCTCAACGCCGGCGCAACCCAACCAGAGATCCCCCCAGCCGCCGTCCCGGCGGCCGCTGCAATGCCGGGGGCGGTGGCGCTGCCCAGCCAGGACCCCCGCCCCGAACCACCCACCGCACCAGCTCCAGTAGTGGAGTCGGTGGTCGTCGACGAGGGCGACACCCTGTGGGATCTCGCCGAGGAGCACCTCGGCGACCCTGGTCGCTGGCCCGAGCTCTACGACGCCAACAAAGGCACCCCACAGCCCACCGGGCACGTCCTGCAGGACCCCGACCAGATCGATGTCGGCTGGACCCTCACCCTCCCCGGCCAAGCCCGAGCCTCGGAAGTCGAACCGGCACCCCAGACCCAGACGCAGCCGGAGACTCCTCGCCGCGAAGCCGTCACCGCACTGCTCCCCGCCGAAGACACCGCCCCCGTCGAGACGCCGGCCGCCGCCACCCCGTCGACAGCACCTTCAGTCACGCCCTCCGCCACGCCGTCCGCCGCCGCGCCGTCCGCTGCCGCGCCCACGGCGATCTCCTCCGCGGCTCCGGCGACGCTGACCCCGCTCCGCGCGGAAGCCACCGCCGTGGACATCGCCGAGGACTCCGACAGGGTTGATGCGCCGATGTATGCGTGGGAGGTCGCCGGGCTCCTCGGCGCCGGCACGTTCCTCGGCGTCGGCATCTCCACCCTGCTCGGCGCGCGACGCAAGGAGCAGTTCCGCACCCGCCGCCCCGGCCGGATGATCGCCACCCCCGACCCGGTGGTGGCCCCCATCGAACAGACCGCACAGCTCGCCACCAGCCTCTCCGGCCGCCTGGTGGCCCGCCTCGACCAGGTGCTGCGCCGCCTCGACCCCCACACCACCCTCACCGCAGCCGTCGTCGCCCGCGACGCCACCATCGTTTTGCATACCCCCGACCAGCTCCCCACACCATGGATCCACGACCGTGACGGGTGGCGGCTGCCCAACACCCTGTCGGTCGAGACGGTCGGCGACCTGGTGCCGGATCGTCCATGCCCCTGGCCGCTGCTGGTCACCATCGGCGCCGACACCGCCGACCGGGTCGTGCTCCTCAACCTCGAACACGCCGCCTTGGTCACGGTATCCGGGGATCCGGTGATGAGCGCCGACTTCACCCGCTACCTCGCCGCCGAACTCGCCATCAACCCCTGGTCCGACGGCGTCCGGATCGCCTGCGCTGGCCCCGCCACCCAAGTCATCGGCATGTCCCCCGAACGCCTCGACGCCACCCTCAACGAAATCCTCACCATCACCACCACCAACGCCACACGCGCCGCAGACAACTCGGTGCTGGCCTCTGCTGGGCGGGCCGGCCAGGTCGGCGACGAAACCTGGGCCGCGGCCGCCGTCATCGCCGGCCAGCCGTCGGAGGATCTCGAGCAGCTCGCCGCGCTCATCGCGAACCACCCCCACCAGACCGGGGTCGCCCTCCTCACCCTCACCCCGAGTGGAGGAGACCTGGCGCTAACACCAGCCGGACGCATCCGCGGCTACGGGTTCGAGCTCACCGCCGTCGGGCTCACCGAAGACGAAGCAGCCGGCTGCGCCGACCTCCTCGCCGCCGCCACCCACGGCGACACCCCACCAGCTCCAGCCGACGAGCTGACCGACGTCACCGGCAACCTACTGCCCGAACACCGCGCCGACCGCAACAACGACGACATCGACACGGTCGAGTCGCTGCTCCCCGAACCCGACCACGCCTACATCGAGACCGCCGCTGTCACCGCCGACGACCTCATCACCCTCACCCCCCGGGTGCCGGAACCGGTCGCCGAGACGCTGCAGGACCGGGATCCGGACCTCGACGCGCAGGTGCGGGCCTGGTTCTCCCCGCGCTGCCCCTACCCCCGCCTGTCCCTCCTCGGCCCCGTCACAGCCCGCTGCCACGGCAAGCCGCTGACCAAGCAGAAGGCCTACTTCACCGAAGCCCTGGCCTACCTCGCCCTCCACCCGCACGGCGTGACCGGCGACCAGGTCGCCGCAGCCCTCGGCATCACCATCGAACGAGCCCGCACCGTCATCTCCACCCTGCGCCTATGGCTCGGCACCAACCCCGCCACCGGAACCCCCCACCTCCCCGACGCGAAAAGCTCCCCCCAAGCCAGAGCCAGGGGAGTGGGCCTCTACCTCGTCGACGACCTCCTCGTCGACGCCGACCTGTTCCGCCGCCTCCGAGCCAGCGGCCTCGCCCGCGGCCGAGACGGCATCGCAGACCTCGAAACCGCGCTCCAGCTCGTAACCGGCCGACCGTTCGACCAGCTCCGCCCCGCCGGCTGGACCTGGCTCATCGACGGAGACCGCGTCGACCACCACATGATCTGCGCAGTCACCGACGTCGCCCACATCCTCGTCACCGGTCACCTCCAGGCTGGTGACCTCGACGCCGCGAAACACGCCGCCACCATCGCCCTCACAGCCGACCCCGACTCCGAAACCGCACGCCTCGACCTGGCCGGGATCATGATCCACGACGGTCACACCACCTCCGCCCGCCAGATCGTCGCTGACGCCCTCGGCGACGACGCCGACCTCGACCTCACACCCAGAGCCACCGACATCCTCCTCAACGGCAAGAACTGGCTCAAGACCGGATAGCTGATGTCGACGATCGGGAGACCCCAGGCGTTCCCCCAGGACAGGCTGCCGTCAGCTTCACTTGGCCGCTACGACGGCCAACCAATGCAGGTCTCCCACCTCCATCCGATACAACAGCGCCTCGTGGCGCACGACGTGCTCATCGACGCCGATGACCCTCACGCCGTCGAAGCGGGCCGGGTCGTCGATGAGAACACGTCGGCCTTCAGCAAGCACGGCGTCGTTGGCGGTGTCCCAGGCGACGTCGAGTCCCTCGGCGATCCGGGTGACGGTGAGGTGCTGCACGACCAGCGCTTCGAGCGCCCACCGCAGCCCACGGCGCGAGAGCTTCGACCGCGGCTCGGCCGCACGGGTGGTGTCTTGGCGCCACACGTGCCCGCAGCCGGTGCAGCGGTAGCGACGCACCGCGACCTCCAACACCGTCGGTCGCCACCCCAGCGGCTCGTGCGCGAGCCGACGGATCACGGTGTCCCGAGCAGCGCCTTCGGCGCCGCAGCGTCGACACCACTCGTCCGGGGTCAGGACTCTGCAGGCGAGCACCGCGCGGTCGGGCTCGAGGCGCTGGCCGGTCACGACGAGGTCGAGTTCGTCGAGTCGGCAGAACGTTGTCAGGTCCGGGCGAGCGAAGCGGGCCCGAGCGGTAGCGACAGGCAACGACGTCAGACCTCCGGATGTCAGGCGTGGAACGTCATCTTCCGAAGACCTCGACCACGATCTAGCCACCGTCGCGCCGGAGTCGCTTCGATCAACGAGTACACCTCATCAGAAGCCCGTTGCCAAGGCCTTGCTCCGTTGTGAGCGACGACGTCGTGGGGATGGGGATCTCAGTCAGTGCAGGGCGCCGAGCTCGACGAGAAGAACGCCGGCGATGATGAGTGCGATGCCGCCCATCATGAGCGCGGTGAGCGGCTCCTTGAAGAGGGCTTTGGACGCGACGGCCGTTAGGGCAACTCCGGACGCTGCCCAGATGCCGTAAGCGACACCGAGGCCCAGGCCCTCATTAAGGGCGAGGGTGAGAAACGCGAAGGCCAGGAGGTAGCCGCCGGCGACGGCGGCGTAGTAGGCGCGGACGCCAGTAGCTGCCATGCGCAGCGAGAGGGTAGCGCTGACCTCGGCAATGATGGCTCCGAGGAGGAACAGGTAAGCCATCAGGTGGCTTCTTCGAGGTTCTTGACCGCGTGCTGGGAGCCGAGTTCGACGGTGAGGACGCCGGCAATGATGAGGACGATGCCGACGCCCATGAGTGCGGTGAGGGTTTCATCGAAGATCAGCGACGACATCACGGCGGTGGTGGCGACACCGAGGGCGCCCCAAATGCCGTAGGCGACGCCCAGCGCCATGCCCTGACGCAGAACGAGGGCGAGGAGAATGAACGAGGCGATGTAGCCAGCCGCGACGAGCACGTACAGTCCGGGTCGATCGAGTGCTCCCTTCAGCGACAGCGAACCGGTGACCTCGCTGAGGATGGCCCCCGCGAGCAGTAGCCACTTGGTCATGAGTTCTCCTGGATGAGGTGGTGTGCGAGTGCTCGAATGGCGTCGGTGTCCTCGTCGGATAGGGCGATGCCGTTGCCGGCGGTGTTGAGCCAGATGCCGTCGGCCAAGAGTCGGACGCCGTGGAGGCGGGCCCGCTGGTCGGCCGGAAGGGTCTCGGGGACGTCGACCCAGGCCCCCATGCGGCTGTTCCATCGCTCGGTGAGCGGCTCGCGCAGGCGGGGGTCGGTGAACATGACCAGGTCGCCGTAGTCGAACGGCCCGTCGCAAGCCCAGTCAACGTAGGCGGCGAGGCGTTCGCTGATCGTGGGTACGTTTGGGTTGGTGGTAGCCAGGCGGGCGGCCAGATCCCGCTCGTAGCCGTCGAGGAGGTGGTCGATGACGGCGGTCATCAGTGCTTCCTTGGTTGGGAAGTGGTACATCAGGCCAGCCTTAGTGATTCCTGCAGCGCGAGCTGCGGACACCAGGGAGACAGAGGCGCCAGTGCGGGCCCACGCAAGAGTGCTGGCGAGAACGCCGCCTCGCGCCGACGGTCGGTGGGCAGGTGCACTAGTACTCATATCGACAACTCTACCTACCGGTAGGGTAAGTAACAAACTCATGGTGAGCTGGGCCTCCCGAGCTGAGCGTCAGCATGCTAAGAGCGTGACCGCCCGGCACCTACGACGCCCCGGCCAAGGCGATCAACGGATGACTCGAACACCTCTGTGACTTCCGCGCGTGGGTTCCGAAACCTCATCAACTATCGCTAGGCCACTACTCAAAGCCGGCGACTTCCAGACCGCGACTACACCCTCGATTGGGATGAGCCACTTTGGGCATGGTTTCTCATCGAGAGTTCAGTACATGAGTCCGCGACGGAGGCTCCGGGCCAATCGTGAACGGTGGCGTGCGCAGCAAGTCATGCGTGACTATCGACGACGCACGGCCGCTGACCTTGCCGGAGTCTTGGCCTTGTTCGGCCACTGTGCAGTCCCTGGCAATGCTTGGACAGCGGCAGAGGTGGCCCACCGTTTTGCGCGGGATGGGGCTGAGGCTGCTAGCGCGGCGGAGCCGGCCATGCGTTTGTGCTCGGGTTGCCCGGTGATCGAGGAATGTCGGCAGTGGGCGTCAATCGACCGTTACACGGGTTTGGCCGCGGGTAGTTCGTGGGTGCGCGGATCCGAGTATGACGCGGCGACGACCATCAACAATTCGCGGCCGCGAGTCTCCGCTTGATCCACTGTCTGGCGGCCAGTGCGTCTGCTGCGTCGATCATCTCTCGGCTTTGGAGACTGGACCGAAGCGCGTTCCAGAGTTCGCGGATGCCCATGGCTCTGCACCATGTGGCACGCAGGACTGGCTGCAGGTAGGTGTCGCGGTCTGAACCGAGAGGGGTGCGCCCGGTCGGGGCCGTTTGGATCGCTGCCGCTACGTCAGAGTCCGAAGGCTCCGCCGCTGACGAGGATCACGATGCCGAGGCCGATGAGAACGATGGGGAAGAGGATGTGCTCCCAGCGTTCGAGCACTTCGGCGATCGGGGGGCGGGTGGCGACGAACTTTGCCAGGGCCACCAGGACCGCGACGAGCGCGAGGAAGACGATGCAGTAGGCGACTACTGCGAGAGGTTCCACGCTGAGGAAGACAGGGGTGTAGACGCCGATGTTGTCGCCGCCGTTGGCAAGGGTGACGCCTGCGACTGTCCACACGCCGACCTTCTTGCCGGCAACCTTGGCCTCGTCGTCATCGTCGTCATCGTCTCCGCGCCAGGCTTGCCATGCGGCCCAGAGGCCGAGGCCCAGAGGGATGAGACCGAAGTACGGGATGGCTGCCGAGGGCAGGAATGCTCCGGCACCGATGGTCACCAGGACCGCGGCACCGAGGATGCCGGCGAATCCGAGGTACTGGCCGGCCAGAATGCGGGCGGTAGTGCCGCGCTGGCCTGCCCCTCGCGCGAAGAAGAGGGAGAGCACGATGATGTCGTCGATGTTGGTCGCTGCGAACAGGCCCATCGCCTGCAAGACCGAGGTGAGGATCATGCGCCCTCCCCAGCTGCGTCGCATCCGGGAAGCGAGCAGGCGGGATCGATGCACGGGGCGTCTTCGTCCACTGTCAGGGTGGCATCGACCAGTGCCGTCAGCGCCTGCGCCAGGTGCGAATCGGCGATCTCATATCGTGTCCGACGACCCTCGGGCTCGGAGACGACGATCCCGCAATCGCGCAGGCATGCCAGGTGGTTGGACACGTTCGGGCGTGTCAGGTCCAGATCTCGGGCCAGTTCCGCCGGGTAAGCGGGATGGTCGAGCAGGGTCAAGATGATCCGGGATCGAGTGGGGTCGGCCAGTGCACGACCCAGGCGGTTCATCACGTCGAGACGCGAAGCAATAGTCAGCATGGACTGAACTATACAGCGCGCACTGAACACTCGGTCACAGGCGTCAGCCGCTGAGGGCGGCCGCCCTACTTTGTACGAATCGCGGGCCAGCACCCCGATTCACAAACTGGTACGCGGGAAGTCGTACAAACTGCAGTGCATCTCGACAGAAGTCCCTGATCGGTCATGGTGTTTCCTTCTGCTCGACAGATGGCCAGGCTCCGTGCGGGGCCGGGCCTCTTGGGCGAGTAACGAGTGGATCTCCCGTCCCGCCCTGCGCGTCGTCGCCGACCCTTGCAGCTTGAGCGACGCCAGTAGCGCCACGTGCTGCTGACACTCGTGAGTCGAGGACTCGAGTTGTCAGCTCGACTGTGGCGAGGTACCACCAGAAGATCCAGTCCAGGAACACGGGGTCGTAGTCAGAGCGTTGGCGAGCATCCTTGTGACGGATGGAGAACTTGTTGGCGATCTCGAACAGAGCGGACTCATCCTTCGTGACCAGCACGTCTTTGAGCAGCGCCCGCCGTTCCTCAAGTACACCTGCAAGGGCCCGATTGGCGGACGTCTTGTCCTGCACTGTGGCACCTCGCGATCGGTAGAGAGCGATGGCGTGCAAGACATCGTCGCGAGGTTCGCGTGCTGGGTCGGTCATCTTCTCGATCAGTTCGTGACGTGCGGGATCGAGGACATGGACGAGACGGCCGCGATCCTCCCCAGCCTCAGCGAGGTAGAGGTCTGCTGCCGAGTCTTCAAGGAGCCTGTTGACGCGCCACCTGTAGACCTCCTGACCTCGTGAACCCGAGTAGTCACCGTGATGCCAGCCACAACCTCCGAAGGGGTGCATCCACCTGGCACGAGGGGCAGACACAAGATCGTGAAGAACCTCGATCAGATCGAACAGCAGCGTCGGGTCCTTGCGGCATAGCTCCGGATCGATGGGCCACAAACCAGGGCGGGACAGCTTCAGCGCGATTGCATCAGCGGGGTCGACGGCTGTGGGATCGTCTGGGCAATCCTTCCCCATCGTCTCCTCAAAGTAGCCAAGGTCTTCAAGCTCGCTGAACAGACTCACGAACAGCCCTGCCGCTGACTCGATAGACCTCGCAGCCGTCCTTGTCGAGACCGCATGGCGTTGGGAGAAGTACGGTCTTGCTGTGGTGGTGATAGTGGGCAACGTGTCTACCCTGCTGAGTAGCTGCTGCAGCCAGCGCTGCTGATCAGTCAGTCGTGGCGCGGCCGAAACCATCGACCGGCCCCAGGGATCGGCTGGCTCTGGTTGATGAGCTCGGAAGTCGTCCACAGCACGCCGGCTCACGAAGGCCTGCTCCAGCAGCAGCTCAC
The DNA here is from genome assembly GCF_014164775.1 of Tessaracoccus sp. MC1679. GTDB lineage: Bacteria > Actinomycetota > Actinomycetes > Propionibacteriales > Propionibacteriaceae > Arachnia. The sequence continues at coordinate 40,756 of NZ_JACJGB010000012.1, read as the reverse complement.
AGCGTTCTCCCCAGTCCTTGACGGTGCGATGGTTGAGTTCTCGGGAGAGCTCCCTCTTCAAGAGCGTGGGGGGCCACCGCAGCGTGTAGTCCTCATCCTGACGCTGTGCAGGGCTGACCTTGGAGACGCTCATCTGTGATCTGCCGCTAGTGAGAGAGACCTCCTCGAGGTCAGCGTGGAACGACTCCGGGAGCCCCGGAGGGAAACCGAGAACGGCCGCAGGCGGCGGGGACACGGCGCTGCCCAATCAGCGGAGAGGTCGTCGGTGATCGGGCGAAGGCTCGGAAGGGCTCGGCTGGACACCTAGCCATTGTGCCGGAGCACTCCGACACCAATCGAGGCCGGTGTGACTACTAAGCCCGGTGTATCTGCACTGGTCGGCCCAGTCCGCCGACCGGTGCAGTACCGGGTCAGTCGCGCACTCCGGGTGCTCCACGAGGCAGCCACCCGCACCGAAGCCGCCCAACCGCACAGCCCACACAGCTACCCCCGCGTAGGCCGTGGCCGCAGCTCCGAACCACGAGGAAAGTCCTAGGCCGTCGGTTACGCGCTGGCTGATGCTGGTCCGGGTTCTAAGAGGGCAGGACCAGCAAAGGCAAGAGAGAAGGGGTGACCGTGGCATGTTGGATGAGGAGACGCAGCAGCTGATCGTGACCGCGGAGAGGCGGAGGCCTGTGTGTGGACGACGCCCGAAACTGGTCGGTTTCGACGGGCGAAAACTGGACGGGTGTGGGTAGTTTAGCTGGGGGTTTCGGTGGTGGTGCGGATGCTGGGGAGGGTCGACGCCTCGGTTGCGGAGTCGGTAGCTGGCGCCTTTGAGGGTGAGGACGTCGGCGTGGTGGACGATCCGGTCGTCAGCTATCCACCCGAGTACGTCGACAAGCTCGTCGAGACCCTGCTGACGGAGCTTCTACATGTCCTCTCCGCCCAGAATCCCGGTCTCCTGCTAGCTCGCCCCAGGGTCTGCGGACTCGCTGACGAGAAGCGCCGGCCGTCGAAGCCGTTGACGAACTGACTCTGCCCTCCGCGGGGCACTGGGCGGTCGGCGCGGTGCGCTGTGGCGGGTCGCTTGCGCTCGGGGGTGGGGTGGATGGTGACCGCCGCAGGCTGCTGGTGTGTGCAAGCCTGGCTGCCCCTATGTAGCGCCTATATAGGGCGCAGTATGGACCCCTATATAGCGGTCGGCTCCATGACGGATCAGGCAAGCTCGGCTCAGAGGATCTGTAGGCGGGCTCGGAAGGGCCCCAACTCGTCCAGGAGGTATGCGCCGGGGATTACTCCCGCTCTGACGAGGGCACGGGGTCCTGTTCTGCACAGCCAACCCTTGAGCTGATCCGTCATCAGGTAGCATTAGCTGTCTACGGATCATTTCAAAGGGGGTGGGTGGGGTGGGGACGTTGACACCGGCTACGGCGCACCAGGTGGGTCTGTCTCGGAGTGGGTTGTATCGGGCTGCCCGGGATGGTCGGTACGAGCGGATCGCTCGGGGGATCTACGTGCCGGTTGATGACGCGGGCGTGGACTGGGATCTGGTTGAGGCCGCGAGGCGGCGTCGGGATGCGACGGTCTGTCTTGCCTCGGCGCTGGCCCATCATGAACTCACTGACGAGATTCCGGCTGGGTTGGATGTGGCGATCCCTCGTGGGTCGAGGATCCCTGCCGGCGGCGGTTCGATCGTGTGGCATTCCTTTGACCGTGACACGTTCGGTGTGGGACGTGTGGAGGTGCTCATTCCGGGGTCGGATCTGCGGATCGGGTTGTACTCGGCGGAGCGGTCGATCGTTGACGCGTTCCGGCTCCGCGGGGAGGTGGGCTACGAGTTGGCACGGGATGCGTTGAAGGAGTGGCTGCGGCGGGGCGGTAAACCGGCCCGCCTGGTTGAGCTGGCCCTCGTGTTGCCCCGTGCTAAGGCGCCGACGTTGGCGGCGTTGGAGGCGTTGACGTGAGCACGGGGGAGGAGGTGTTCCGCCGTTTGCAGGCGGCGGCGCGGTCGACGGCGTCGAAGACCGGGAGCCCGGCGCCGACTCAGGAGTATCTGACCCGGCATGTTTTGGAGTCGTTCCTCGACCGGCTGACTCGTAGCCGCCATGGTGATGCTTTTGTGATCAAGGGAGGGATCCTGCTGGCCTCGTACGGGTGGCGGCGAGCCACCAAGGATGTCGATGTGAACGCGATCTCTGCGGATGTGACGCCGGCACATCTGGTCGAGGTGGTGCGGGACCTGGCCGCGATGGAGCTCGACGATGGGGTTGTCTTCGACGTGGGCAGCATCGAGGTGGCTGAGATCCGCGAGGAGGCTGACTATCCCGGGTTCCGGGTGCGGGTCGGGGCCGGGATCGGGGTGTGGCGAGGTGTCGCGGCCTGGGATGTCTCCACCGGGGATCCGATCGTCCCGCCACCGCGGATGGTGCGTATCGAGCGTGTCGACGGTGATCCGATCGAGGTGCTCGGCTATGCCGCTGAGACCAGCATCGCGGAGAAGGGGGTGACGATCCTGGAGCGCGGGATCACGAGCACCCGCTGGCGCGACTACGTCGACATCGTCCAGCTGGCCGTTCAGGGGATCAACCGCGACGATCTGCGTCTCGCCGCGGCGGCGGTGGCTGCCCACCGGGGTGTGCTCCTCCAACCGGTCAGCCGCGTGCTGGCGGGCTACGGGCAGGTTGCCCAGGCCAAGTGGGCCGCGTGGCGCCGCAAGGAACGACTCGAGGCCGTCACGGACGCACTCCTTGACGACCAGATCGCCAGGGTGGCCGCTGTCCTCGACCCGATCTTCGGCCCTCCGAGCACCCGGGAGGATCTGTGACCGTGGGCGTGTCTCGGTGTGGGGCGTTCGGGTGCATGACGCTGACGGCTGGTCCGCTGTGTGTTTTCCATGCGAGGAGGGTCAAGCGGGGTTTGGGGCTGCCCACCGCGGCCGATCTGAGGGTTGGGGATCCGAGTGGCCGTGGCGTGTGGGGGAGGGTGGATCGCACCGCCGAGGGGGTCTTGTGTCATGAGTGTGGGCAGCGGTTCGCCAGTCTCGGTATCCATCTGGCCCGTTCCCATGAGCTCACGGTCCGGGTGTATCGGGATCGGCACGGGATCGCTGATGAGGAGTCGTTGGCGGTCGTGTCGGCGGGGCGGCCGCGGCGGCGCCCGCATCCGTGTGGGCGGTGCGGCACGATCCTGACGGTGCCGGGGAAGCTGTGCGACGACTGCCGCGCCACCCGCCTAACCGAGCTAGAGAACCGCCAGACGGCTCTGGCGGAGCCGAGACCAGTCAAGGCGCGGTGGCGGCGCCTGACCGGGGAGGAACGCGACGACCTGCTGCGGGCGGCACCCGAGGAAACACCGTCGTTGATCGCGTCGCTGCAGCGGAGCCGGGTCACGTCGGCGGAGATCGCCGCCGTCCTGGGCCGAAGCCAGAAATGGATGGCGCGCAACCATCCCCGCCCCGACTGGGGAACCCAGAACTGAGGGACCGCACCCGGCGTTGTGCACAGCGCTGTCCACCGCGGTGGGTGAAACGATCACAACGCCCCCGGAGCCCCGGGACAGTGAACGTCGGCGCGGCTAGAGACCCGCAGAGCGCCTGACCCCACCCCATAGCTCCATGCCTTGGAGCGTGGCTGTCCAGCGGCCTGGTGAAGTTTCGGGGGTAGGTTCATCGCCCGTAGTCAGACGCCGAATCGGGGTCGCGTACCCCTCGTGGGGCGGGGTGTGGGGGTAGGGAACGGGAGAGGTGCCCGCGGGAGGTTCATCGCGAACCAACCGCGAAAGGACCCCTGCGATGAGCGTGCGCGCCGCCCTCCATCTCGACCCTCTACTTCAGGCCGCCGACGACACCTGGCCGCATTGGACCAGGGACGAGCCCCTGCTGACCCGGTTCGCCTCGCACCGGGAGGTCGCGCAGTGGCGGATGGATGATGTCGACTGGCAGGAGGACCGGGAGATGTTCCTCGCGTTGGGCCGGCTGACGTTGGTGGAGGAGTCACGGACCGCCGCGACAGCGGTGCTGGTGTTCCTGGTGCTGCCCGCATGTGAGGCGACCGTTATGCGGCGGGCCTCCATGACCCCTGACGTGAGGCATCTGGAGGATGTGGCGGCTGGCTATCTGTGGACCGAGGTGGCGCAGTATCCGTGGGACGATCCGATGAAGGGCTGGATCCCGCAGGGGGTCGCCCGCCGCGTCGGTCGGGCGATCGACCGCGACTTCGGCTGGGGAGAGACCGCGGAGCGGATCTGGCGGGATCGGGCCACGCTGGACTTCGAAGCGGTGGAGCGCCTCAATCATCGCGGGGCCTACATGAGGCCACTGCACACCACCGACCTGTACTGGTGGGCGGTGACCGAGGCGGGGCTCAGCAGGGAGGATATGGATCTGCTGGTCGCGCTGGCGGTCACAGCCCACGAGGACGGGATCACGTCGCGGTCCAGCGCGGGTATCACCGCCCGCTCGGCGTGTGTGCAGCTGGTCCAGCCCGGACAAACCGTCGACCAGCTGCAGTACCGCGCCAGGAAAGCGTTGACGGTCCTCCGCGAAGCAGCCCGCAGCACCGCCGCCTGACCCATTCGACGGTCTGCCCGCGCACATCGAGGACTGCACACCGACCCTGAGTTCCACCGACACTGGTCGCCGCTCGAATCGGGTGAGGCGAGTCGGTGATCGATCTGTTGGAGATGATCTAGACCATGAACCCACGACGTGCAGCGGTAGTAGCCGTAGCCATGACCGCCACGTGCGCGGTCCTCGCCGGCTGTTCGCCGGGCACTCAATCTGCCGGCAGCCCGTCCACGTCCCCGACGATGGTGACAACCAGCGCTGCGCCGGCCTCACCCTCCACGACGCCGAGCCCATCCCCGAATGCCGAACCCTCCGGGAGCCAAGAGTGGTTCCCCGACCGGCCAGCCGGAGAGTCTGCGGTGCAGGCCAAGATCCGCGCCGCCTGGGAAACCCACGAGATCACCATGGACAAGTTCACCCGGAATCCCGACCTGACCGATCTGACGGAGATCCAGCTCGTCAGCACGGGTCAGGAAGCCACCGATTCGGTCGCTGGAATCGTTCGGCTTCGGAACAACAACCTGATCCGCAAGGGGTATGTGATCTTCCGTGACGCGGTGATCGCTGAGCCGACCACCGACACCGATGGAGTCACCACCTCGGAAATCAACTTCTGTTTCGACCCAACACACTTGCAGACCGTCGACATCGACACCGGCCAGCCCGGCGAGAGCGTCATCCAGCCCGATCAGACGATGAAGGTCATGGTCCTCATGGAGCAGATGCCCGACGGGAGTTGGCGGGCGGCGCTGTCCGAGACCGAATTGGCTCCGTGCTGAGAGGCTTCGATCACGGGCGGCCTCTTCCTCCACTGCTGCCGGCGGCATGACGCCAGGGTCACCAGATTGTTCCTAGGGCGTTCGTGATGGAGTGCCCACTCCGGGTCGGTGCCTGACGCCGGCTCACCGGGCATTGCTGCTGCGCTCTGAACACTCCGGCCCGCACGACGTCGCTGGCTTGCCCCGCCCCGCCGGCCCTTCAGCAGGAATCCTGCCTGCACCTCCCACGGTCAAGCAGCCGCTGGTAGCCGGCTTCCCTCCTGCCCGGCACGTAGGGGCTCCCTGTCTGCGTGGAGTCGCTGGAACTTGTTTACGCGCTGGCCGGGATTGGACCGGGTTCATAGGGGGCAGGACAGCACGAGGACAGCGAAAGGGGCCACGGAGATGTCGGATGAGGAGACGCAGCAGCTGATCGTTGCTGCGAAGGGCGAGGCGGAGGCCTGCGACCAGTTGGTGTTCTGGACCCAGCAGCTGCAGCACGCTCTGGATGCCCGCCGTCAGTTGCTGGATGTTCCGCCGGAGGAGCTGAAGGCCGCCTTGGGGGCGCAGCGATGACCACCGCCACGTTCTCGCTGGCTGAGCTGCGCGCCGCCTACACCGCCCTCCACTCCGGCGCTTTCACCACCGACCCGACCCCCCGACCCGAAACGGCCACCGCAGCAGCGATGGCGGAGCTGCCAGCTGCGGCTGAGGTGGTGGTGGGCGTGGTCGGTGTCTCGGGTGGTGTGGGGACCACGACGGTGGCGTTGGCGATCGCCGAGGCCCTCGGCGCCGGCCGCCTGGTGGAGCTCACCGCGCCGCACACCTCGGGGTTGGCGGCCGCGTCGTCGGCTGAACTCGGCCTCGAGGACGGTTGGAGTATCGGGTCCCGCGACGGGCTGCGGCTCGAGCGCCGCACCGACCCCGACGCCACGATCCTCCCCGACACCAGCGCAGGGGTCACGGTCCTGGACCTCGGCGCTTGGGCCGAGCCTCTGCCGGCGGTGTCTGTGTTGGTAGTGGTGGCGGCGTGTTCGGTGCCGAGCGTGCGGCGTCTCAACGCCCGCCTCGACACCCTCGAAGGTGTGCGGGTGGTGCCAGCGATCACCGGTGTCCCGGGAAGGGTGCTGCCCAAACCGGTCGGTTCGGTGTGCGGGCCGAGGCTGCGCGCCGCGGCAGCGGCCGAGGGGCGGCTGCTGCTGGTGCCGGAATGTGCGTCTCTTCGGGTTGGTGGGGTTACTGCCGATCCGCTTCCTCGTCGGCTGCGGTCCGCGGTCGATGTCATCAAGTCGTGTGTGGAGGAAATTTCATGATCGTTCAGTTCGTAGCCGAGGCCGTGTCTGCGGGTGTGGTGGTGCCTGCGGAGGGGCGGGGGATGGTGTGCCCGGTCGCGCCGGCGGGGGCGCAGGTCCTGGTGGACGAGTTCCTGGGCTGGTTCTCGTGGGCTCTGGTGTGGGTGGCGTTCCCGGCGGGGATCCTGGCGGCGGTGGCGGCGGTGATCATGGGCAAGGTGTTCTCGATGCCGCACGTGTCGAAGGGCGGCCTGATCGGGGTGTTCGTCGTCCTCGGCGCCGCCCTGCTCTACCTCGTGATCCCGGGCATCTTGTCGGGGTTCCTCGGCGACGGCTGCGTTACCCGCTAACCATGAGGCCCGATCGCGCGCACCTCACCTTGCTGGCCGCCGTCACTTCGGTGGCGTTGCTGCTGCTCTCCGGCCTGGGGTTCGCCGTCTACTTCGCCGTCGCCGACGACCCCACCACCCGCACAACGGGTCAGGTCGTCGATTCGCTGCCGGCCGGCGGCGTCTCGATCCGCGATGAGATCGCGGCCGCACCGATGCTGCCGGTGGCGCCGGCGGACGCGACGGGCGGCACCCCTGCCCTCGGAACCCTGCCGACGATCAACATTCCCCTGGTTGATCAGGTCGGGGCGGAGGGGATCCCGACTGGCTACCCGAAGACGCCGGAGGGTGCGGTGGGGCAGTTGGGGGAGATCCTGGTCTCCGTCCTCGGCTCGATGGATCTGGGTCATGCGCAGCGGGTGCAGCAGTCCTGGTTCGAGGACCCCACTGGCTCGATGGGGTCGTGGCCGGTGTTGGGGTTGATTCAGTCGTTCCTGACCGCCGGGAAGATGCCGGCAGGTCTGCCACCGGGGGCGTCACTGACGGTGATCCCCTCGGCGGGCCTGGTGAAGGGCTCGGACGGCGACGGCTGGCATGTGGTGTGTGTGTTGGTGGAGATCACCTACACGTTCCGCGACCAGGCCCGCCTGGCCTATGGGCATTGCGAACGCATGACCTGGCAGGGCGACCGGTGGCTGATCGCGGAGGGTGCGCATCCGGTGCCGGGGCCGTCGACGTGGCCGGGCACCGAACTCGCTGTCGCGGCGGGCTGGCTGCAATGGCGGGACGCCTGAGATGTGGGAGCAGATCGGGGAGTTGTTCGGTGATCTGGCCGCGGCGGGGGGTCAGATTGTGGTGGATGCGTGGGTGGCGATCTGCATGGCGGTGTGGGGGGCCGGGTTGTGGGTGATGCGGGCGATCCTGCAGCTGGGGGACTGGTTCCTCACCCCCAACCTCAACCCTGACGGGTCCTCGTCGGCGCTGTGGTCGGTCTACGGCCTCACCCTCTGGCTCGGTCTCTCGTTGGCGTTGATGCTGCTGATCGTGCAGCTGGTCGGCACCGTCCTCCGCCGAGACGCCCTCTCCCTTGGCGGCGCCATCTTCGGTGCGGTGAAGTTTCTGCTGGTCTGCGCCCTCTGGTACACCTACGGCGCCGCCCTGGTCACGGCTGTGGAGGGACTCAACACGGCGCTGCGGATCCAGCTGCTGGGCACAGCGGATCTTGCCGACTGGGAGCCTACCGGTCTGGACTTCACCGAAGGGGTGATGACCGGCACCACCGCCACCGTGCTCATGTTGCTGGGGTTGGTGTTGTGGCTGGCCGCGTTGGCGCATCTGGTGGTGATGCTGGGCCGGGCGGTGTCGCTGATCGTGATCGCCGCCACCGCACCGATCGCCGCGGCCGGACTGATGTACAAGCCGTTCGAATCATGGTTCTGGAAGGCGTTTCGCTGGTTCCATGCCGCCGCTATCGCGCCCTTGTTGATGACGCTGATGCTCGGGTTGGGGGTACATCTGGCCACCGGCGTCTCGCTGGGGATGGAGGACTCCGCCCAGGAGGCCGTCGCTCTGGCGTTGCCATCCGTGGTGATGATCGCCGTCGCGGCCCTCTCCCCGGTGGCTCTGTTCCGGCTGTTGGCGTTCGTCGATCCGGGCACCACCAGCGGGGCCTCGTTCCGCGCCGGCCTGGCCGGCACCACCGGCGCCTCCTCAGCCGCCGGCCACGCCCACACCGCTGTGACCCGCAGCAGCGGAGGCTCTGGTGGTGGGGGAGTTGCTGGTGCGGGGGAGTCGGCCACCGCGAGCCGTGCCGCTGCGGCGCAGAGCTCCAGCTTCAGCCCTGCCGCGGCGGGGGCCGGCGGCGGCGGAGCCGGGGGAGCCGTGGGCGGCTCCGCTGGCGTTGCTGGGGGAGCTGCAGCCGGCGCGGGTGCTGCAGCTGGTGGGGGAGCGGCCGCTGGTGCTGCTGGTGTGGGTGCGGTGGCTGGGCCGGTGGGGGTGGTGGCGGCGGGGGTGATCCTCGGCGCGAAGAAGCTCGTCGACGGGTTCCAGCAGGTCGGCGCCCGCGCCACCGGGCTGGTCAACGACACCACCTCCGGGATGGGGGCCGGCGACCCGTCCTACCCGTACGACCCGGCAGGCGACATCCGCCGCGCTCCTCATCCGGCGCAGCTCGGCGCCGTCACATCAACCCAGCCGCAGCGTGCGGCGCAGCCTCCTGTGGCTGTGAGAGAAGCGGAGGACCACAATGGCGGCCAGAACCTTTGACGCGTTCACCACCCCGAAGGCCGGCGTGATCTGGGGCCTGACCGTCCCCCAGCTGCTGTTCCTGTCGGTGGCGACGTTCCCGGCGTGGATGGCGATCAGCTCACAGCGCTGGCTGGCCGGGATCATGTGGGTGCCGGTATGGCTGCTGCTGCTGTTCCTCACCGTCGTCCCCCTCGGCGGACGCCCCGCCGTCGGCTGGCTCGCCGCCGCCGCCGCGTTCGCCATCGCCGGCCTGAACGGCTGGCTCACCTTCCGGTCAAAGGCCGCCACCGGCACCCTCCGCGACCTGGACGAGCTCGACATGCCCGGAGCCCTGACCGGCGTCGAGGTCCTCGACGGCCCACCCATCGGACTCACCCAAAGGCGGATCGCGGTGATCAAACACTGCGCAGCCAGGACGTGGGCGATCACCGCCCGGATCGAGCACGAAGGGATCGCGATGGCCACCGACGCCCTGTGCAACCGGTACACCGACGGCCTGACCGAACTCCTGGACACCGCCGCCCGAGGGGAGCTGATCTCCGAGATCCACCTGATGGTGCGCACCACCCCCGATGACTGCACCGAGCGGGAACTGTGGCTACGCGCCAACATCACCCCCGATGCCCCCGTCACGTCCGTGGCCACACAGATCGAGCACCTGCGCTGGTCCCAGGCCGGTGTCCACACCGAAGCCTTCATCACCCTCGTCATCCCCGACAACCGCCTCAGCAAAGAAGCCAGACACATGGGCGGCGCCACCGATGGCCGGATGAACACCCTCCTCTCCCTGGCCGCCGAGATCGGAGCAGTAGTCACCGGCCCCATCGGCGCACGCAACATCGAATGGCTCACCTCCCCCGAACTCGCGCAGGTCGTCAGGCTCGGGTTCGCCCCCGGCGACCGCGCCGGCCTCATCGCCGCCGCCCACGACGCAGCCAACGATCTGCAGGCGTGTGCTTCTGTGCCGTGGGCGCTGGCCGGCCCGTCACAGGCGTATGCGGCGGTTCGGCATTATGCGCATGATGCGTGGGCGACGGTCACTGCGACGGTGAAGCTGCCCGAGCGTGGCGCGACGATGGGCGGCTGGGGACACGTCCTTGCCCCCAGCGAGGCGGTGGAGCGGCGCAGCGTGGCGATCGTATTCCCGATCGAGAAGCAGTCCGCCGCGGACCGGAAGGCGGCCCAGCAGGAGTTCGGCCAAAGCCTCGGCCAAGGGTTGAAGGACCGGCTCGGAGTCCGCACCGGAGCCAAAGACCACCGCCGCCAGGCGAAACTGGACCGGGTCGAGGTGCAGCTCGCGATGGGCGCCACCCTCAGCCACCCCTACGCCCTCTGCTCCACCACCGTCCCCGCGACCGCGCCGGTGGCGGAGTTCGGCCGACGGCTGGATGCCGCGATCCGCCGCGGCGGCATGGCCCCCCAGCGCCTCGACATGTCCCAGGACCTGGCCTTCGTCACCGCCACCCTCCCACTCGGGGTCAGCCTCACCACCAGGCACCAATGATGGCCCGCAGCATCAACCGCCTCCTCGCCGACTTCGGCCACGACCTCCCCACAAGACCAGCCACCGTGGATGAGCGGCCGGCCCGCGAGTTCACCTCCGCCCCGCCGTGGCGCGGCCGACCAGTGAAGGGGGCGGGGTGGGTGGCGGCGCGGCCCGCGGTGAAGCGGTACCAGATGACCTCCGACCAGGCCGGCGTGTTCTGGCCCTTCCTCACCGCCAGCCCTCTGCCGCCGACCGGGGCCCCGATGGGCACCGACATGAGCAACGGCGCCACCTTCTACGTCGACCCCCACGGCTGGGTCCTCAACGACTCCATCCCCGTCACCAACCCCAACATCTTCGTGTTCGGGAAACCCGGCCGCGGGAAATCCGCCTGGGTCAAAGCGTTCCTCAACCGAATGTTCGCCTTCGGCTACCAGGCCCTGATCCTGGGGGATCCGAAGGACGAGTACGAGCTGATGTGCCGTCACTTCGGCGTCGAACCCTTCGCCATCGGCCCCGGCATGCCCACCCGCCTCAACCCCCTCGACCCCGGACCTCTCGCCACAAACTGGGGCCAGCTCGACAGGGAGGAGCAGCACCGCAGGCAGGCGATCATCTTCGGACGCTGGCTCGTCCTCCTCCGGTCGTTGATCGGCTCCCAGAGCATCGGCGACAGGAAAGTGGCGGTGGGACCAACGGAGGAACAGGTCCTCAAAGCCGTCCTCGTTGAGCTCACTCACGCCACCACCGATACCCGCGAGCTGCGGCCGATTGTGATCCCTGAGGTGTGGCAGCAGTTGCACTCACCCAGCGACCACCTGATCGCGGAGCTGCGATACCCGGACCGGCACACGTTCCTCGACGACACCCGCCTGTTGCGGGACGCGGTCGCGCAACTCATCTCCGGTGTGTTCGCAGGGATCTTCGACGCCCCCACCACCGTCACCATCGATTGGACTGCGCCGATCCAATCCCTGTCGCTGTCGAGGTTGATGCCGCTGGGCGACGATGCCGTCGGGATGGCGTTGATGTGTCTCAACTCGTGGGGCACCGCCATGCGCCAAGTCAGTGGTCGGCGCAGGATCAATGTCCGCGACGAAGTCTGGCGACAACTGCGCCTCGGTACCGGTGCCGTGTCCTCCTTCGACGCGGATCTTCGGCTGTCGCGGTCGCATGGGGATATTGAGATCGCCAACGCCCACAAACCCTCGGACTACCTTGGGGCGGGGCATGCCGGGTCGCAGGCGCAGCAGATCGCCAAGGACCTCCTCCACCTGGGTGACATCAAGGTCCTCTTCGGCCAAGACGCCGAGGTCGCCGACGACCTGGAGCAGCTCCTCGAGCTGGGGCCGGTCGCCCGCGACATCGTCACCGGCTGGGCCATGGGCGGCAAAGGCCGAGCCCTCATCGCCGTGGGGCCACGCCTCCACAAGGTCGCGCTCACCCTCCACCCCGACCTCGAACTGCCCCTGACCGACACCAACCAGAAACTGCAGACCTGATGTGGAAGGCACTTGTCGTCATTGCAGCGGCGCTGACGGTGCCTTTGGCGCCGATCCTCGTGTTCGCCGGCGCCCTGGCCGGACCCCAGACAGCGACGCAGACCGTCAGCGCCACGTGCGCCGGCTGGGCCGGCGACACCCCGGTCGGCATCGAGTTGGATGCGGGGCAGATGAACCGCGCCGCCCTCATCTACGCCGCCGCCCTCGACACCGGCGCAGGCCCGGCCGGTGCGGTGGTCGGGATCGCCACCGCCATGCAGGAATCGGTCCTCGGCGCCCACCCCGCCGCCGCGACCCCGAACTCGGACGGCGACGTCGGACTGTTCCAGCAACGCTCCCTGGTCGGCTGGTACGCCGACGGCACCACCCAACAAGAGAACCTCACGATTCTGGCCGACGACGCCTACCAGGCCCGCACCTTCTACCTCGGCCACACCACCCGCGCCGGATGGCACATCCCCGGCCTGGTCGACATCGACGGCTGGCAGCAGCTCACGGTCGCCGAGGCGGCGCAGAAGGTGCAGGTGTCTGCCTACCCCGACGCCTACGCACGCCACGAAGGCCTCGCTCGCACCCTGGTCGCCCTGTTCGCCGGCCAACCCGCAGGTCTCGCCCACTGCGGACCCCTCGACGCCGACCTGGACTGTGCACCCACGGGAATGCCGTCCGAGCAGGGCCAGACCCCCGACGCGCTGCGCGTGATGCGCTGTATCCATTCCAGATGGCCGCAGATCCGATCGCTGCTCGGCGTCCGCCCCGGCGACCCGAAAGATCACGGGACCGGTCGCGCCGTCGACGTGATGATCCCCAACTACTTCTCCCCAGCCGGCATCGCCCTCGGCACGGAGATCGCGGAATGGGCCCGCGCCAACGCCGCCGCGCTGGGAGTCACCTATGTGATCTGGCGCGAACACCTCTGGTCCACCGCCAAGGCCGACGAGGGCTGGCGACGCTGCGGCCAAACCGCGTCCTGCTACACCGGCCCCGACCCGTCAGCGGCGCATCTGGACCACGTCCACATCTCCGTCCACGGCACCCAAGGAACCGCCACCACCAAGGCTGCGTCGGGCTCGGTGGTGCTGCCCGTCGACCGCTACCGCCTCACCTCCCGCTTCGGCGACACAGGACCCCGGTGGAAGAAGGCCCACACCGGACTCGACTTCGCCGCCCCCACCGGCACCCCCATCAAAGCCATCACCGCCGGCACCATCACCCGCACCGAGTCTGCCGGCGCCTACGGCAACCTCACCACCCTCACCACCTCCGATGGCACCGTGTTCTACTACGCCCACCAATCCGCCATCACCGTCACCGTCGGGCAACGCGTGACCGCCGGCACCGTCATCGGCTCCGTGGGCGCCACCGGGAACGTCACCGGAGCCCACCTCCACCTCGAAGTCCGCATCGGCGGCACCCCCACCGACCCCGACCGCTGGCTGCGCACCCGAGGACTCACCCCATGACCCCACACCCAACCACCCACCTCCTCACCGCAGTGCTCGCCGCGCTACTGCTCTCCGGCTGCAGCTCCACCCCGAACCAGACACCCACCCCGGTCGAGACCACCGCAGGTCGGGCTCCCTCGCCCGGGGTGGTGGGGGAGAGCGGACCGACCGAGGGCTGGGTCGGCGCCGACGAACTCCACACCACCCCATCCACGGTGGAGGCGCATCCCCATGAGCCGCCCGAGGATGCCCAGATCGTGGCGGCGGTCACCGCGGCCAGCGAGTTCGTCGTCGGCTGGTTGACCGCCGACCAGCAGCTGAGACGTGAGCGCCTCGAGGGTGTGGCGGCGGAGGCGCTGATCGCCGCCTTCGACGACCCCCGCTTCACCCCCGCCGCCGGCACCCAGCACGGCCCCACCCATGTGATCGACGCCGATCCCATGCAGATCACCACCCGCCACCGCCTCGACACCGGCACAGCCGTCGACGTCACCCTGATCCTCGACCCCGACAGCACCTATGGCTGGATCGCCATCGCCATCACCCCCTGACAAGCCCGCCAAGCCCGCGGCTGCGGCGGCTCGCCTGAACGCGAACGGCAGCCGATGGTAGGTATCCACGATTTGCCTCCGCCGGGTAGTGTCCGGAAGCACACCCAAAGCGGTGTCGACGTCCATCGACACCATCCAGCCGGAAGCCTCCAGCGACCCCCCATCGCCGGAGGCTTCCGTGCTCCCCGGCCCAGGAACCAGCCGGCACGTGGCCGATGTGCTGAATGCGTTCGCGCTGTGGACCCGACTCGTCCGGGTTCTTCAGGGGTATGACAGATTCGCAGCATGACGACGGCTACGCCTGGACCTGGGAACCCGCCGTCGGCGCCCTCACCCTCGTCGCCCTCCTCGGGGTGGTGGCGGTCCAGGCCGGCCGCAGCCTCACCCTCGCCGCCGCCGGCGCCGGCTGGCACTGGCCACCGTCAGCCGCGCTGGTCACCAGCAGCTGGGGCATCCTCACCGGCAACCTCCACGCCGGCCTCACCACCACCCACGGCGTCGCCACAGTCTGGGTCGCGTGGGTGATTGCCGGCGCGGTGTTCATTGCCGGCCTGGCCGCCGCCATCGTCCTTGCGCTGCGTGTCACGTCAGGCCGTCGCTTCAAGGGCATGGCCACGGCCGGACAGGCCGAACAGCTCCTCGGACTGGGCCGTCTCCGCGCTAACCGGGCCGTGATCCGCCCCGACCTGTACCGGAAGGGTCACAGGCGATGAGGGGCAGGTTTGAGCCCACTGAGGTGGGGTGGCGGATCGGGACCAGCAAGGTCCCGGTCGGGGTCGCGTTGTGGCAGCCGTGGGACCGCACCGCCGGCGTCATCGGGGCCCAGGGATCGGGCAAGACCCTCGACATCCTCACCCCCGCCCTCCTCCAGGCCCCAGGCGCTGCCCTGGTGACCCTCACCAAACCCGACGACCTCCTCCTCACCCTCGCCGCACGCCAAGCCCGCGGCCCCGTGGCGGTCCTCGACCCGTTCGGAACCGCGCCAGGGTTGCCGGAGTTGATCTGGGACCCGATCGACGGCTGCGTCGACGCCACCGTCGCGGAGAAGCGAGCCAAAGCATTCTGCGCCGGCACCCTCGGAAGTGGGGGAGACGGGGCCGACTCCGCCGCCCGCTTCTACGCCGCCGAAGCCGCGAAAGTCATCCAGTGCTACCTGCACGCCGCAGCCTTGGCCGGCTACACGCTGAACGACGTCCTCGAATGGTCCGCGAACCCCCGCACCGCCACCCTCCCCTCGGAGATCCTGCGCTCGCACCCGATGGCAGAACCGAACTGGTCCGGACTCCTCGCCGGCGCGGTCACCAACACCGATGAACGCACCGCCGGCAACACCAAATCCACCGTCGACCAAGCCCTCGCCCTCTTCGCCACGAAGGACCGACGCGAACGCTGCGTCCCGAGCAACGGGCGGCCCGCCGTCGACATCGCCGACCTCATCCGCCAAAACGGCACCATCTACCTGCTCGGCCGTGAAGACCCCTACGTCTCCGCCTCCCCGCTCATGACCGCCGTCGCCGAACACGTCCTCGACACCGCCCTCCAGCTCGCCAACGAGAGCGGGTTCGGCCGGCTGTGCCCCCCGATGCTGGCCTGCCTCGACGAACTCCCCTCCACCGCACCCCTGCCGACCCTGCCAACGCGGATGGCGAACGAGCGGGCGTTGGGGATCTCGTTCATCTGGGCCTCCCAAACCTGGGCCCAGCTGACACGCATCTTCGGGGAACAGCAGGCCCGTTCGATCAAGGATCTGACCAACTCCCTGATCATCTTCGGCGGCTCCAAAGACTCCGCCTTCAATCGGGAGATCAGCGACCTCCTCGGTACCAGGCGCGTCATTCGACGGAACCAGCAGCACGGGCAGCATGGCTCGATCTCCACCCACGGCGAAGACACCCCCGTGATCCGCCCCGAACAACTCCGCGAACTGCCCACCCGCACCGCGCTGGTGGTGGCGGAGAACGGGAAGCCGATCCTCGCCACCCTCCACCGCGCCATCGACGGCAAACCCGGCAAACGACTCGTCGACCAGCAACGCGCAGCACGCCTGCTTATCGTCAACAGCCCCGACACCCACTCGATGAGCGCCGGGGAGAGAACCGCCATGGCGCACTCCTACGCCCGCCAACTCGGCCTCACCGACTGAAGGACCTGAATCGCTATGAGTCAGCTACTGCCCTTTCCCGACCTCACGCAGCGGATGCTCGCCGCCTACCTAGACCTCGCCGCGTTCGCCCGCGGGGGAGAGGCCGCCGAGGAGATCCTGGCCACAGGGGAAATCCTGCCCAGGATCTGGGACCTCACCACCATCGCCGACCCCGATCTGCGATGGGACTGCTGGGTGTGGCTGGAGGCCTTCGTCGTCTGGCTCAACTCGCAGCACGGCTGGTACTCCGCCGACCACACCCCTGGCTGCTGGCCCGAGCACCCGCCCCTAGTCCGGGAACTCGGCACCCTGGCGTTCCTAAGATTCCAGGCCGGCGAGTCCACCGGCCCGTTGCCGTTGGAAGAGTGGCACCGCTACGCCCTGCCCGGCTACCTCGACCGGACCCGGGATCAGCGCCGCGCCTGCGAGGAGAAGCACCAACCCTGGCCCGGCCGCGCCGCCCACACCCGCCACACCCACGACGACGCCGCGTCCCGGCGCCTTCGGCTGTTTCGTGTCGATGGTGACCTAATCTCCAACGACGGTGAGGAGACGGTCACCCTCAGGGCCCTCTAGACGCGTACTGTCGTGGTGAGGAGAGCAGGACTATAGCTCGATGGTGGAGATCCTGTCGCCACTGACCCAGCCCACCAGCAGCTCACCGTCCTCGACGCGCACCACCTTCCCCTCCCAGCGGCCAGCGGTCTTGCGGCGGTCGACCACCAGAGCAGGGACGGTGCTGTCGAGCCACACGTGACGCACCCTCTGCCCGTCGAGGACCCTTGGCGCTCGGCCGAGACGATCGCTGAGGGACCCGAAATCCGAGCGTTTCATGGTCATGCGAGGGACAGTACGCGGCATCTCCGACTACTCACGGAGTGTCGGCTGAAGCACCAGGATCGATGGACCCAGGCGGTCGGACCCGCCTCGGCGAGTGACACCGGTCACACCGGCAATAGGGTGAGGATGTGGATTGGCAGGACGCTGTTGGCGTTATCGGGGGTCTCACCGGCCTCACCCTGGGGCTCATTGCGCTGTGGGACCGGACTATTGGTGCCCGCCGGTTGGCCGTCCGGCACGTAACCGCACACACCCATCGCCGCGATGGTCGCCATGCAAATGGCGAAGCAGATGTTGGAGGGATCGACGTCGTCATCAGCAACGACGGGCGGCTTCCAGTGAACCTGAGCCGGGTCTGGTTCGGTGCCTCGCGCGACGCAACGCGTTTCCTAGGGGCCGATGAGGAGTGGCACAACGTCGATGAACTAGCGAGGGGCCGAGACATCGCGCCAGCTGAGTTCGACCTTGTGCTGGACAAGTTCGATCGTCGGATTCCGCCCGGAGAGAGCTTGACTATCCATGTCGAAGACTGGGTTAGTGGCGGCGTCCCTGTTGGCCGGGAAGCGGCTCAGTGGCATCTGGAGCAGGGCTACCGTCACGTCCTGCGCCCCATCCCGCAGTCTCCAGATGTCGTGCGAGCCATCGTTGGCCAACCGTGGCTGCTGCAGGGCGACCTTGGCGTGGGGGTGGAGATCGTCGACTACAACGGCGTGCGCTGGACCAAGGTCGGCCTCGATTACTGGCGGGCCAAGGCCCGCGCCCCCCTGCGCGATCGGTGGATGCGCTGGCTGGAGCGATGGCCTTCATTCATGTGGGTTGAGCCGCGCCTTATCAGTTGGGCAGTCGCTGGAGCGGCGACCCACCGGCGATGGGGATGGGTGAGGGCAGCGGTTGTGTCCGCAGCCATCGGATGGCGAATCGGGCCGGGTGTAGACACCCGCCAGTACCCGTTCCTGCCCAAGATCTGGGCTTGGGGAGAGCTAGCAGAGTTGAGCCAGGACCCATCTCAGTCCCGACGACAGGCGGACCTCTGTCGGGAGGTCTATAGATCTACCAAGAAGCATCTTGGTAGGCCGCCTACTCGGCACGAGTTCCACGAAGCGTTGGACAGTCGGAGCGCCAACTGAAGCTTCGACTCACCTCTAGAGTCGCGGGCAGCCGCAAGATTCGCGGTATTCCAGCGAGGACGGGCACCCTCGTCCGCATCGGCAATGACGGCCCGATCATGTTCGAATCGTTCTACTCCGCCATCGTCGCCTCGGACTGACCCTGTGGACCGCCAACGATGAGCTTGGCGCTCAATGCCACCGCGTTCATTCGCGACAAGCGCACCGTCGACACCCGCCTGCACTGACCTGAACCCAGGCTACGTATTGCATCGGATTATCCAGAGAATCCGATGTAATAACGGTAGGCTCCCAGCATGGCCACCCGACGCCGACAGCAACTCGTCACCCGCGACGACGTGCCGCTGCCCCCGTACCAGTGGAGCCACGACCGCTCCGGCGTGAAGTCCGCGTGGGGTGTGAACCTGCCGATCTCGGAGCGTCACGATCTTCAGCTGATGGCCCAGCGTGGCACCGCCGGTCGCTGGACCTGGACGCTCACCATCTACCGCACCGGCAGCACCGACCAGGTGACCCGCATCGCCCGCGGCGTCCAGCCCACCCTCACAGCCGCCAAACCGGCGGCCGAGGCCGCCGCCGGCACCTGGCTCGCCGAGCAGCTTGAGCTCCCCGACGAGTGCCATGTCTGAGGGGCACCCAGGGGCCCTGGACACAGCTGGTGGTCTGGTCGCCGTTGATCATCAGGCGGGGACGTTGCTGCCGGAGGACCTGTCGTTGGATGCGGCCGAGGCCGCGTTCGCCTCGGCCTCCCGGGCCTCCTCGACGCTGCGCGGGTACCGCTCCGACTGGACCGAGTTCGTCACCTGGTGCCGCGACAACCACCACATCGCGCTGCCCGCCACCGACATCGCGATCTCCCGCTACATCTCGGCGCTGGCCACCGCAGGGGCGAAGGTCGGCACGATCAGCCGCCGTCTGTCGACGATCCGGTTCGCCCACAAGGTCCGTAACCATCCCGACCCCACCCAGACCGCGCGCGTGATCGCCGTCTGGGAAGGGATCCGCCGCCAGCTCGGGGCTCCCCCGGACCAGGCCCGCCCCCTCATGCCCCCACTCCTCCTCGACGTCGTTGATGCTTGCCCGGCGATGACGAAATGGAAGACCCGCGACGATGAGCCCTCGCTCAGCGGAATCCGGGACCGGGTACTCCTGCTGGTCGGGTTCGTGTCCGCGCTGCGCGCCTCCGAACTCGCCGCCCTCGAGGTTGATCAGATCAAACCCCACGAACGGGGCCTGGTGATCGAGCTCACCCGCTCCAAAACCAACCAGACCGGCGACCTTGAGCTCGTGGTCCTCCCCTGGGGTGCCCGCCAGGACTACTGCCCCGTCACCGCGCTACGCAACTGGCTCACCGTCGCCGGCATCACCGAAGGCCTGGTGTTCCGGTCCGTCTCCAAAGGCAACCGGGTCAGCGCCCGTGGCCTCACCCCCGACGGCCTCTCCCGCCTGATCACCCAGGCCGTCACCAGGGCCGGTCTCGACGCCACCGGATTCTCGGCCCACTCCCTTCGGGCAGGGTTCGTCACCTACGCCGCGAAACGCGGCGCCACCTCCCTGCAGATCGCCAGACAGACCCGGCACAAGGACCTGGCCTCCATCGGCATCTACACCCGCATCGAAGACGCCTGGGAAGAGAACGCCGCCACCCAACTCCCTCTCTGAAGAGGTCGGCGGGCTTGGCCTCGAATCGTCCCCGGGTCCGGCCGGAGGCCTCCCTGGACACTCCCCCGCTTCACTCTCATGCTTGATATGTAGGTGATCCATTCCGGTCACCGACGCGGCATCGTTGGTCTCGTCGTTCTGCTCGAGGGGGAGCCGATGAGTGCTGTCTTGCCGTGTCTGAGTTCGCCTGCGTCGCCGGTGTCGACGCTGGGGTCGTTGGGTGATCCTTTGCTGGATGCCTATTTGGAGTTCGTGTCGGCGCGTTCGCGTCCGAACACGGTGTTGGCGACGTGGTTCGATCTGAAGGTCTTCTTCGCCGTGGTGGGTAAGCCGGTGGCTGCGGTGCGTCCGGTCGACGTGTTGGGTTTCATTTCGGCCCAGCGCGCGGGTCTGCCGTCCCTGCCCGAGCCACACCTTCTGCCGGTGATCGCGTCGGCAGATTGCGTGGGGGTGTCGTTACGGACGATCCGTCGGCGGCTCTCGACGATCGGCGGCTTGTATGGCTTCCTGGCTGCGCGTGGTGACGTGAGCGCCAACCCGGTCCCTCGCGGGTTGCCGACCCGTCGTGAGAAGGCCCGACCCTCGCAGGGTGTTCCGCTGGTTCGTGCTCCTCGGATGTTGCCGCGGATCCTCGCACCTGTCGAGGTCGATGCGTTGACTGGCGCGTTGCGCAGCCACCGTGACCGGGCGATGGTGGCAGCGATGTTGTTGGGCGGGCTGCGGCGCTGCGAGGTCCTGGGGCTGCGGTTGGGGGATGTCCGCATCGGCGAGCGGCAGTTGTTCATCGCCGACGGCAAGGGCGGCCACCAACGTCTGGTCCCGGTCTCGCCCCGGTTCTTCGACCACCTGGGCGTCTACCTGGACAAGGAACGACCTCCGGAGGCCGAGACCGATCACGTGTTCTTGGTGCTGAAGCGTCCTCATCGCGGGCGGCCGTTGTCGGCGGCGGGTCTGGATCAGGTGCTGGCCTCGGCGCGGGAGCGGGCCGGTTTGGCGCACGGATCGTGTCACGAGCTGCGGCATACCTGTTTGACCCGGCTGCGGGAGGCCGGGATGGCGTTGGAGGCGGTCCAGGCCCAGGCCGGGCATGCCTCGATCGAGTCCACCAGGATCTATCTGCATCTGGCCGATGATTGGCTGGCATCGCAGTATCGGCGCGCCGCTGAGGTGATCGATGCCCAGGTCTACGCCGTCGGCTCACCACCACAGCGCAGCGTCGCGGAGCCGCAGGTGAGCATCCCGGGGTTCAGGAGGCTGCGATGAGCACGACGCTGCCGGCCCGGTTCTCCACGGACCAGCCCGGGCGAGGCGGCGGGGCGCCGATGGCGACCTGGGAGCAGATTGTGGTTGACCTGCCGCTGGTCGCCGCGACGATGCGCACCTACCTGGATCAGGTAGCGGTCGTGCTGCGTCCCGGCAGCGTGACCAACACCGACCAGTGCCTGCGTTCGTTCGCGACCTACCTGCTGCTCCACCACCACGACATCAGCCGCGTCCGCGACATCGGCCGGGCGCATGTCGAGGGATTCAAGCTCTGGCTGGCCGCCCGACCTGGACGCTCCGGCACCCCCCGCGCCACCAACGCCACCCTGGCTCACCGGCTGGGAACGCTGCGGATGTTCTTCCTACGCATCGATGAATGGGGTTGGGACGACGCCCCGACCCGGGTGCCGATGTTCCCCGGCGACGTCCCGAAGCAGCACCACGCACTCCCCAAAGCGCTCGACGACCAGACCGCGGCCCGGCTCCTCACTGCCGCCCAGGCCGACAAGCGACAACTCGTCGGCCTGACCGTCGAGTTCCTCCTGCGCACCGGCCTACGGGTCGGCGAGTTCACCGCGCTGGCCGCCGACGCCGTCGTCCTGATCGGAGACACGCACTGGCTCCACGTCCCGGTCGGGAAGCTCCACGAGGACCGCTACCTGCCCCTACATCCGAGGCTGGTCGAACTCGTCACCAACTACCGCGCGGCCCACGTCCCCGACGGCCACCGACTACTGCTGCCCCGAGAGAACGGCAAGAGCATCGACCGGCACATGGTCACCCGCTTCATCAACAAGGCCGGCGCCGCCGCCGGACTCGGCCACATCCACCCCCACCAGCTACGCCACACCCTCGCCACCCAGGCCATCAACCGCGGCATGTCGCTCGAAGCGATCGCCGCCATGCTCGGCCACAAATCGATGGACATGACCCTGGTCTACGCCAAGATCGCCAACCGGACCGTCGCCGAGGAGTACTTCACCGTAGCGGAGAAGGTCGACGCCCTCTACGCCCGCCCCGCCGAGCTCCCCGCCGACGACCTCGGGCCGAACATGGCCCGCCTGAACCGCGAACACTCCCGCATGCTCGGCAACGGCTACTGCATCAGACCCCAGATCATGGACTGCATCTACGAGACGATCTGCGAGTCCTGCACGTTCTTCCAGACCACCATCGAATTCCGCCCCACCCTGCTCGCCCAACGCGACGACGCCTGCGCCAAGGGCCAGATCCGCCGCGCCGAGATCTACGACAACCTGCTCACCGGCCTCGACACCCACGAAGCCTCTTGACAACCGATACCCACATAATGCCGAGAGTCGGTCGTTTGGAAGCCACCTGCGACGGCCGACCGCTGGATTTCTTGGAGCCGTAGCCGCACCGTCGGCGACGGACCAGCCCGGGATGACAGAGCTGCTGCTTGCACTACCCCCACTTGACCGCGTCGATTATGTCCCCTGGGCTATCATCTTCCCTCTCGTAAGAGGCGTGCCGGTATCGCAATGGTTCTTCAAGCACCGCTTCCCAGATCGCGGGTCCACCACAGAGCAGAGCAGCGGCATGATCTGCTTCGCTGTCAGTAAGGCAAGATGCTCCTTCTTCCGACTTGCCTGCGAGAGCCTCAAAATACGCGTCAACCTCAGCACAGACGGCTGCAGCTACACGGTCTTGCTCGCCGATCTCCAGAGAATTGAAAGCATCAAGGAAATGCTCGACAGGGTGATCGATTCCCCCGGGGAAGAATCGCCACACATCAACAGCACCCTTCGTGCTCTCAACCGGCACGAACCGTTTCCCCTGCACAACCCACTCGAAACGAGGCTTGAGCGCAGAAGTGCGGAGCTCGATTCTCCCGTTGCCATCGAGCGCCGGAGGGGAGGGCAGTTCAAGCTCTGCAGCCATCGCAAGGAGAAGGGATTCGATATGGCCACGCAGGACCTGCTCGAACTCTTCCCCCAACGGCTCACCACCCCACGAGACGTTCACCTCAGCCCTCACAAGCCAAGCGGCCTGCTTGAAGATGAAACTGACAGATGGCTTGGGCGCCACCCGACGCGGTTCCACCCACAGCGAGAAGTAGACTCCGTGAAGAGGCCAGAGCGCAGGCCTGAACCAATGACCCAGTCTCACACGCGCTCGAGGAAGAATCAGCGAAGCGGAAAGCTCCTCATCCCTCACGAGGAAATCCCTGACGACGTCCACTTCCACGATTGTCACTTGCACAGTCCTATTCTCTTGATGCGCGAGGGACATCTTCCCGCGCGTCCTCGAAGCGAGGGTAAGTTGGACCGCTCGGCTCGCTCGGGGCGTGGACGCTACGGACCTCACAGGCTATGTCCTTGACGAGCCGAAACAGGCCGTAGGAGCGGCGGAAGTTGAGCCGCAGGTAACGGATCCGAGGATGCCATCCGCACTGGTGACCGTGAAGCGGCCCGTCGAGCCACACGTCACCACCCCTGAGGCGACGGCGTAGAAGGTCGACCCCCATGCTGGTCAGGGCGATGATGAGGCACCAGATCCACCACTGGATCCCTCCTGGCGCCCAGCCCCGATGCCCCTCATCCGAGGCGACTCTCCCCGCGAGGAAGGCGCCGAACATGACGATGTCGGGCAACGACCCTAACCCCATCGGCATTGAATCATCGCGGAAGCTGAACAGCAGTCGAAGTCGGTAGACCAGCAACGTCCGCGCGGCACGACGCTGCAGGTCCGCCACCGCAGCATCGTAGGCATCAGCATCAAAACTCAGGCCGGCGAGCTCGCGATTGGTTCGCACGTCGCGGATCCCCGACCAGCGCACCAAGCCCCGCGCCTGGGTCGCGTTGGTGGTGACCCGGCAGTCGTAAGCACCGCACGAGCAGGACAGCAACGGAACCACCGGCCCATGTGCCAACTCAATGAACGTCTTCACATCTCTCAAACCGAGTGCCAAGCCTCGCAGGTGCCTGTCGCTCTGCTCCCCGAACGTGACGGCAAGGGACTGACCATCGACTACCGGAAGGACTCGCAGGGTCAGGTCTTCATCGACCTCCAACCGAAACGACAGTTCATGTGGCGCGTGTCTACCGGGCATATGCCCAACCGCCACCGTCATCCCAATGGGGCGGAGTCGCCGAGGCGCAGCTGTCGAGTTGGTCCGGCCGCCACAACTCGCCAAGCGGCGCGTACCGAGGGCTCTCACTCACGGAACCACGCTACCGCCCGCCCCCCACACAGCAGGCCCCGACATCCTGTCATGCCGCACTGAGCGTGGCCGCACGCTACTGTCGCGTTGGCAGATGCGGGGGCACCTACCATCAGAGCCACGGGTTGTTCGAAGGTGCAGGCGCTACGGCGAACTGCCCCTCATCGAGGTCGATGGTTGGGGAACCGGCAACCACCAGGCAGGCCCGCTCCCACGGACGTTGCTCGGCAAGAAACCGCACTTCATGTGCCATCCACTCGTGCCAGAACGCGATCGTCTGCTCGCGATCACCGTTCACACCCTCGGCCATGTCGCGAGCGATCCCCCGCCGCTCGGCCTCCTGAAAGTCCGACTGCACCCAGATCGAGGCATCAACGAAGTGCTCGAACTCGCGTTGGCTTGCGCCGACGCCCTCGATGACGACCAAGTCCGCCTCCGCGGCAACCTCGATCACGCCTTCGCGTCCATGCAGCCCCCACGCCGGCGGCTGAAACCGCACACCCTCCCCACGGTGCAGTGTCACCAGGATCTCGTCGCGCAGCAGATGCCCCCAGGCGAAGAACGGCTCATGCCAGGCCAGGTCATCCGTGTGGACGACCGCAGAACGGGCGACGGCCCGCTTCAGCTCAGCAGCCAGCGTCGACTTACCTGAGGCTCCCCTGCCGTCCACGGCAACGATCTGCGGCCGACCCAGCGGCTGCCCGGCCACCTGTAAAACGTGATTGACCAGCTCGGCAGTGTCGAGGGCCCGCCAAGGCCCCGCAGCGGGTTCACCCTCGAGCAAGGTCATGGTCATGACCCCATTCTGCTGCCGACAGCAGCCATGCTCGCTCATGCCGCGCATGGGGTGGCTGGTTTGCCTGGGGAACATGCTGAGTGCGGGCCCGGATCGAAGGCTTGGCGCGTGGCGTTTAGCATGGCGGCATGTCTTGGCCCTCGGTAGCGCTCGATGGTCGAGTCTCTGATCTGGCGGGTCGTCATGTGGCCGTTCGTGGTGTGGGTCCCGACGGTGAGCCGACAGTGGTGCTGGTCACCTTCGGTCTGGCACGCGAGGGCGGGGTGGGGGCCCGCATGTGTGATTCTGCCACCCGTGTTCCTATGCCGATGGTTCAGAGGGTGGTGTGCCCGGGTTCGGTCACTTTGCGGGCGGCGGTTCTGGCCCACACCGCTGTGAGGGGCACGGAGCGCGTCGGCGTGCGCACGATCGTCAGGACCGCGGTGCGTGGCGGAACTCTACCTAAAAAGGTATAGTTGTGGCGTGACGCGTGATGTGAGGTACAGGGATGTGGTGCGTGACATCGCGTTTGGCAATCATGGCTTCGTCACGACACGGCGAGCCGCAGAGGCTGGCGTTCCGCCGGGTGAGTTGCCGAAGCTGGCCGAGCACAGCGGACTCGAATCGGTGTCCTATGGGCTGTATCGGGTGACCGACATGCCCCCAGGTGACCTGGACCAGTACGCGGAGGCGGTGCTGCGAGCCGGCGAGGACGCCTTTCTGTGGGGCGAGTCGGTGCTGGCCCTTCATGGCGGGCTCGCGGACGTGAACCCCGCACACGTGATGGTCGCGGTCACCAAACGCACCCGGACCAGGTTCCCGCCGTTCATGCGCGTCGTCAGGGTGGCGGAGGGTGAGCCGACGACTTGGTATGAGGGGATCGCGTCGCAGAGCGTCGCTGCTGCGATCCTCGCGTGCCGCGGGAGGATCGAACCGGGCCGGCTCCTGGCAGCAGCCGAGCAGGCGCGCGCGGAAGGGCTGTTGACGACCGCCGAGTGGACCCGTGTCCGGGAGGGGTTGACCTCGTGAGGTGGACGACCCCGCCACGCAACAGGCAGTCGCTGGATCAGCGGCTGCGGAACCTGCAGGGAGCTGAGGCGGCGGTCCAGCGGCGTCGTGTCACGATGTCGCTGGTGGTCGTGGGCCAGATGCTCCCTGAGGGTGCGATCAAGGGCGGCAGTGCGATGGCACTGCGTTTCGGTCTGGCCTCTCGGTTCACCCGCGACCTGGACGCCGCCAGGGTCGCGTCGCTGGATCAGTTCCGCGCCGACTTCGAGGAGTCACTGGCTGCAGGGTGGGCTGGCTTCACGGGGCGTCTGGTCGAGCGTGCCGCACCCAGTCCTTTCGGGGTGCCGGCGGGGTATGTGATGCAGCCCTTCGATGTGAGGCTCGCCTACCGGGGACAGTCATGGTGCACAGCGAGGTTCGAACTGGGCCACAACGAGATCGGCGACAGTGACGAGCCCGAGTACAGGCTCGCCGACGATCTGGTCGTGCTGTTCACTGAGGTCGGACTGCCGGTCCCCCGCCCGGTCCCGGTGATGCGCGCCGACCATCAGGTCGCCCAGAAGCTGCACGCAGTCTCCTCCCCGGGCAGCGACCGGGCCCGCGACCTGGTCGATCTCCAGCTGCTAGATGCCGGAGAGGAGCTCGACTTGAGACAGATCGCTTCGACGTGTCAGCGGCTGTTCGTCTACCGACAGCAGCAGCAGTGGCCCCCGACCCTGACCGTGGGTGAGGGGTGGGGCGACCTGTACGTCGCGGCCGCCGAGGGGCTCGATGTTCTGGCCAGCGCCGAGGAAGCCGTGGGGTGGGTCAACGACTTCATCACACGCATCACCGAGGCACACCAACGCGACACGTGATCGATGCCCTCCTCCGCCCGCGAAACGGTGAGCGGCCGCGGGGGCGTCTCTGGGCGGGTGGCTCGCTGGAGTTCCAGGATCTGGATCATCTATGTTTGGTGGTGCAGACTCCCCCACTCCCGTGGATCAGGGGGTCTTGCTGTTTCTACGGCCTAGATGGGTTGCCAGAGGTCGCGGTGGTCGTTGACGAACCGGTCGAAGCGGGTGGCTGGGCTGCCGGTGAGTCGCCGGATGCTCCGGTTGGGGGCGGCGGAGGCGTTGAGGCGCACCACGCGGTAGATCATCTTCTGGACCGAGATGTAGTCGGCTGGTCGGCCGTCGGCGGCGAGCTGGGCGAGGTACTCGTGTTCGGTGGGGCGGGTGTAGGTGATGGGCCGGCCGAGGACGCGGCTCATGATCTGGGCGACATCGGTGTAGCTGAGGGACTGTTCCCCGGACAGTGTGTAGGCCTTGCGGTCGTGTCCGGGTTCCGTGAACACCGCCGCGGCGACAGAGCCGATGTCGCGGGCGTCGATGAACGCGGTGCGGGATCTGCCGGCCGGGACCCGGATCTCGCTGTGGCGGGCGATGTCGGCGGCGTAGGTGCTTGACAGGTTCTGCATGAAGAAGTTGGGCCGCAGCATCGTGTACGGCGCCTGGGTGGCTTTCAGGTAGGCCTCGACCTGGTGGTGGGGGGTGTCGCGGTTGAACTGGACCCCTTGCAGGGACAGGAACACCACCTGCCTCTGTCAAGTTCCGGCTTTGATGGAGGCATGGATTGCACGCTCGGGCTCGTTGAAGGGCTGGGTGCTGGCCGTCGTGTGTGCTCTGGCGCTGTAGTGGGCGGTCTCGTATTCGACGGGTGGGATCAGGCCGATCTCTCCGTGGAGGCGCCGATGGTTGTACCAGTGGACCCATTCGACCACCGCGATCTCGAGGTCGTCGATCGAGCGCCAGGGGCCGCGATTGCGGACGAGTTCGCCCTTGAACAGGGAGTTGAGGGCCTCGGCCATGGCGTTGTCGTAGGAGTCGCCGCGGGAGCCGACCGAGGCGACTGCTCCTGCCTCGGCGAGCCGTTCGGTGTAGCGGATGGCCACGTATTGGGTTCCTCTGTCGGAGTGGTGGACGAGCTGGCTGGTGTCGTGTCCGTCGCGGGCCCGGGTCCACAGGCCCATCTCGAGGGCGTCGAGGGCCAGATCGGTGCGCAAGCTGGTGGAGACCTGCCAGCCCACGATGCGGCGGGAGAACACGTCGAGGACGAAGGAGACGTAGACCCAGCCGGCGAAGGTGCGCACATAGGTGATATCGGCGACCCACAGCTGGTTCGGCGTGTCGGCGCGGAACTGGCGCTCGACCAGGTCGGGGCGCAGGTCCGGCCCGTTGCCGGGCTGGGTGGTGCGGGGGCTCTTCGAGCGGATCAGGCCGCGTAACCCCAGCTCGCGCATCAGCCGACGGGTGGTGCATCGTGCGATCAGGCCGGAGCCCGTCGGGTGGCAGGCGTGCCCGGCGATGCCCTCGCGAACCAGCTGCGCATGGACCTTGCGCACCCCGTACACGCCGTAGTTGTCGCGGTGCACGCGGGCGATCTCGACCCTCTACTCCTCATCGCGCACCGCGCGCGGCGAGGGTGGCCGCGACCGGGCGGAGTAGTACGTCGACGGGGCGATCTTGGCGCCGGCCTCGGTGAGGACCTGACAGATCGGCTCGACCCCGACCTCGCGCCCATCGACCACGTCATGGCGATGGGCGTCGATGTAGGCGACTACCTGGGGTTGGGGCGGTCGAGCTCCGCCGCGAAGAAAGCCGCCGAGGTCTTCAAGATGTGGTTGGCCCGACGCAGCTCGCGCACTTCCCGCTCAAGCTCAACCAGCCGCTGCGCGTCCGAGGTCGTGGTGCCCGGCCGGGTACCCTCGTCGACCTCTGCCTGGGACACCCAGCCGCGTAGCGTCTCCGAGTTGATCCCTAGCTGCTCCCCGATCCGGCGGATCGCCCCCAGCCGTGTCGCCGGGTCCTTCCTCGCCTCCAATGTGAGCCGGATCGCCCGCTCACGCAACTCGTCGGGATACTTCCGTAGTGCTGGCATCCGATGCCCTCCTTCGTGACTTGGATGCCTCCATCAAACCCGACACTTGACACCGGATACGCCCGCCCCAACGGATCACCCGTGACCGGATCCCGCCCCATCCCCACCAGCAACTGAAGTTGCGCCTCCGACACCTGCGCACCCGGGGCAAGTTCACCGTGCCCCAGGCCGGTGACGCCGGAACCGAGCCAACGCCCCGGCGGGGTGCCCGCCTCGGCGTAGTAACGGGTCAACGGAGTCGACAGCGACCGGTCACCATCACCAGCCGCCACCGTGCGCAGCAGGTACTTGTAGCCATCGCCAGCCGACATCACCCGCATCGACACCGTCACCCACACCACCCCTCACCTAGTCGTCACACAGGTGAGCCAGCAGCCTCCCAACCTCGATCTGCAAGAGGCGTGGCAGATCTGTCGAGGTCTCTCATGAAACGAATCTCGATGATGCCGAGGCTCTGCGGCCGTGGGTTAGCTCGGGATTCGTACTGGCCAGCATTGATACGGATCTCCGCGTCTTTGAGCAGAGACGGGATATTGAGTCGCTGACCGGCAGCGGGGTCACCTACGCTGGTGGGCATGTTGTTCTACGGCACTGCTTCGCTGCGTCTGCGCAGCCGCTAACAGCGGCGAGCACCCTCCACAGGTTGTTGCTCCCGCCCCGGTGATCACGGCCGGGCGGCTCTTTCAGCGTGCCCGGCTCCGCAACAACCACGGAGCAAACAGTGCCTACCTATCAAGGTGGCCGTCATGAGCACGGCCAGAACTTCCTGACTGACCCATCCACCATCGCCACGATCACACGGCTCGTGACCGCCACCGATGGCCCGATCATCGAGATCGGCCCCGGTGACGGAGCACTCACCACCCCGCTGGCCCAGCTCGGGCGACCAGTCACAGCCGTCGAGATCGACACCCGGCTCGCCCGACGCTTGGCCCAACGGCTCCCGTCGCACGTGGAGGTCGTCGCCGACGACTTCCTGACCTACCGGCTTCCAACATCTGCGCATGTGCTCGTCGGCAACCTGCCGTTTCACCAGACCACGGCCATACTGCGCCGCATCGTGCACTCCCCGGCATGGACCGATGCAATCGTGCTCGTGCAATGGGAAGTCGCGCGGCGCAGAGCGGGTGTCGGCGGTGCCACGATGATGACGGCGCAATGGGCGCCTTGGTTCGAGTTCACGCTGCACAGTCGTGTTCCCGCTCGCGCGTTCACCCCGCGTCCGGGAGTCGACGGCGGAATCCTCACCATCCACCGTCGCGAACATCCGCTGCTGTCCCCGACACGGCGACGCCAGTTCCATGCCCTGGTCCACCGCGTCTACACCGGCCCCGGCCGCGGGCTGGCCCAAATCCTCGCGCGCACCGCCTCACTCGGGTCACCACAGACCGCACAGGCGTGGCTGACACGCCACGGCATGACCGCTGCAGGACTCCCGAAGGACCTGCCCGTCGAGGCATGGGTGGACTTGTTCAAGACCACCGGTTCTTCACCGCCTGCACACCGTGCGCAGACGCAGCAGGTGAAGTCGAGGAGGCGCCGTCGATGACCATCGCTGCGCGGCACCAGGCCTGCCGCTACACGTCAACAGCTAGGAGTGCCACGGAGCACCGTTCCGGTGAAACATCCACAGAACTGGCAGCGCGGCTGCTCGCAGAAGCACCTCAACGGGATTGGCGGCTCCGTGACCTTGCCGCGCTGGTTCACCTCTCGGTGTCACAGCTGGGCAGAGCGTTCACACAACGATTCGGGATGCCGCCCGTGCGGTACCTGGCTCACATTCGGGCCCATCGGCTGGCTGAGCTCCTGGTCGAGACTGATCTTCCAATCGGCGTCGCCATGACAAAAGTCGGGTGGCGCAGCCGTGGGCATGCCGCACGGCAGTTCACCGACATCGTCGGGATCAGCCCGTCCGAATATCGGCGCACTGCGATTGGGCGCACTCTCACGGAGACCAGCCCGTGGCCATCAGCAACGCAGGGCAGCCCCGAATCAAAAGGCCCCCTCACGACAGGAGTGCCGTGATGCCGTCGGAGAGAATCTCGCGTGGGCTGATGTGGTGCGTCGCGTGGAGCCGCGCATAGGTAGGAGCTTGGTCAGGGTCAATGGCGACGCGCTTCTCGTCAGACGCCATGGGTGCGGTCAGCGAGGCGCCAATCACCAGGTTGGACAATCGGTAGGCAGTTCCCAGCGGATCCGGGGTACCCGCTTGTTCGAGCAGGACGCACATCCGCTCGGAAAGGGCCAGGTACGCCGGGCCCCTGGGAGCGCGCATACCGATGACCTGACCGGCCCACCGGTGGGTCGTGAGGTGCGCGAAGAAGGCGTGCATCAGGGCAGGCAGGTCGGCGTTGCGGATCGACTCGGACATCACGCGATCGTCTGCAAGCGCTGTGTCGAGGGCGAGGTCGAACAGATCGTCGACGGATTCGACGCGGGAGTACAGGCTGGCTGGAGCGACACCCACCTGTTGCGCCACAGATCGCAGGGTGAGGGCCCTCAACCCGCCTTCGTCCAGCAGCCTCACCGATGCCCTCGCAACCTCCACGATGTCCACTGCGCGGAGGCGTCGCACAGGTTTGCGGTGTTCCCAGTAGCTCACCCCACCAGCCTAACCAAACACGCTTCAGTTAGCTATCCATTCTATGTTAGGTTTAGCGCATGCTGGATGCCACCACCCTTCCGATCACCTTTGAGAACACTCGCCTACGCCCCCTCTCAGAGCTGGACGCAGACACGTATGCAGCCGGCACCAAGGATGAAGCTGTGCGGCGCTTCGGCCACCTGCCCGAGCCCGACTACACCCCCGAGTCCGTGCGACGGATGATCCGTGACGAGGTTGCTGAGGGTCTGTCGTCCGGCACGCTGGCAGTCCTCGCACTTGCCGACGCCGAGACGGACCGGTTTGTGGGCTCCTTGGTGCTCTTCGACGTCAGCTCCCAGGCCGCCGAGGTCGAGTTCTGGATTCATCCGGATGCGCGGGGAGCAGGGCACGCTCGTCGGGGCCTGGAGTTGGCATCGCGCTTCGCACGCAACAGTGGACTGCGAACCTTGACAGCACGCACGCTCCTGGAGAACAAGGCCTCCCAGCGGTGCTTGACGAACGCAGGGTTCCGTGAGGTCGAGCGAGCCGTCGGGACCACGCCCGCAGGACAGTGCGAGGAACTATTCCATTACCGGCGCGATCTCAAGCCCACCGCCCAGTGCCGTTGGTGACGGAGCGACTCCATCTCCGTCCGCATAACGTCGACGATGCCGAATGGCTTCACGAGCTGTACTCGCGACCCGACGTTGCCCGCTACCTGTTGGACGAGCCATGGACCGCAGAAGTCACCCGCGAAAAGCTTGCCGAGCGGCTAGCGAAGACTGACATCGATGGCGACACTGGTGCGCTTGCGCTGGTCATCGAACATGACTGCGTCCCGATCGGAGACGTCGCCCTCTGGCTCACCGATCACGAACAGCGCCAGGCGAGATCGGGTGGGTCCTCGGCTCGGACCACAGTGGGCGCGGCTTCGCCAGCGAAGCCGTCCGAGCAGTAATCGCCCTCGGGTTCGACCACTACAAACTCCACCGCATCACCGCGCAGATGGATGCCCGCAACAGCGCCTCGGCAGCACTCGCTCGTCGTGTCGGGCTCCGGCTCGAAGCACATCACGTCCAGGACTGGTTCAGCAAGGGCGAATGGACCGACACCCTCATCTTCGGGCGACTTGCCTCCGAGCACATGCCCCAATGATCGGGAGTCTGACTTCATGCTCCCTTCCTTGCAGGTTCACTGCTTTCCCATGTCGGGCGACGTCGCCTGCTCTGCGCGGGCTGTGTTGTTGCGGGCGGGGGTTATGCACTGGCAATCCTGGTTCTGGATGCGAACTTGGGGATGTTCGCGGTCAGCCTGTTACTCGCGGGCACAGGAATTGGAGTCCTGATCACAATGGCTTCCTCCACGATCATTTCCAGCGTGTCTGCTGATCGGGCAGGGATGGCCTCGGGCGTATAGGAAGTGTCATATGAGTTCGGCAGCCTGATCTCCGTCACGTTGCTAGACAGCATCTACGCGACGTTCATGGCCCGTGAACCCTCCTGCGGGACTGAGGAGTACCAGGTTTCGCTGGCGCTCGCAGCGGCTGCATGCCTTGTCGGGTTCATGGGCATCGCCCTCCTCTTGCGCAGTGATCGAGCCCTGTCGCGCTAAGCACTGGGTCTGCTGCACGGATAGGTGACATCTGATCTGGCTTGCCCCCAACTATGGGGCAGGTCTGGAAGGATGCCATCGTGCCCAAGCCCTACCCTGACGAGTTCCGCAACGACGTCGTTCGTGTCGCCCGGAACCGTGAACCCGGAGTGACGATCGAACAGGTCGCCAAAGACTTCGGAGTCCACGCGATGACCCTGCAGAAATGGCTGAAACGAGCCGACGTCGAGACCGGCGCCAAGCCCGGCCAGACCCGCGCCGAGGCCACGGAGTTGCGGGAGGCCCGCAAGCGGATCCGGTTGCTGGAGCAGGAGAACGAGGTCCTGCGCCGCGCGGCGGCGTATCTGTCGCAGGCGAACCTGCAGGGAAAAGGTACTACCCGCTCGTGAAGGAGCTCGCCGCCGACGGGATCCCCGTCACGGTGACGTGCCGGGTACTCAAGCTCGCAAGACAGCCCTACTACCGGTGGCTGAACGCACCCATCCCCGAAAGCGAGGTCGTGGCTGCCTACCGCGCCAACGCACTGTTCGACGCCCACCGCGATGATCCGGAGTTCGGGCACCGGCTGCTGGCCGACGAAGCACGTGACGCCGGGGAACCGATGGCCGATCGCACCGCGTGGCGGCTCTGCCACTCCAACCGGTGGTGGAGCCGGTTCGGCAAGAAGAAGGGCAAGGACCAGCGTCCAGGCCCCGCCGTCCACGACGACCTCGTCAAGCGCGAATTCACTGCCCAGAGGCCGAACGAGTTGTGGTTGACCGACATCACCGAACACAAGACCGGCGAGGGCAAGCTCTATCTGTGTGCGTTCAAGGACGTCTACTCCAACCGCATCGTCGGCTACTCAATCGACTCCAGGATGAAGTCCCGGATCGCGGTGAACGCGCTCGACAGTGCCGTTGCCCGCCGCGGAGAGGTCGCCGGCTGCATCGTCCACAGCGACAGGGGCTCCCAGTTTCGTCCAGGAAATTCCTGCGGGCCCTGACCCGTCACGACCTGCTCGGATCGATGGGGAGGGTGGCGGCGGCTGGTGACAATGCCGCCATGGAATCGTTCTTCAGTCTGTTGCAGAAGAACGTGCTCGACCGACAGTCCTGGGTCACCCGTGAGGAGCTGCGGATCGCGATCGTGTCCTGGATCAAACGCACCTACCACCGCCGACGACGCCAGTCCCGACTCGGCCGCTTGACCCCTGTTGAATTCGAGACAATCATGACCACACCAGCCGACCTGGCTGCGTGACTAGAAACTGTCACCTATCCGTGCTGCAGACCCCAACGGGATCATGCACGGAACACTGGTGCACTACAACAATGAAGTCGTCGCAACAAAGGCATGGAACAGGCTATTCGCAGTCGCCGACTGGGCCGACTCCCGGAGACGCCAAGCAGCCCCGGTTGAGCCCGGCCCAACGTTTCGCGAGGCGCTGGCACATTGGCGTGACGTACAAGCGGACAAGACCAGACTTGACCAATGGGAACTCCATGAACACGAGAAGGAATCGTTCAGCGATCAGCCCTCGGAACTAGTCGCCGCCTGCACGGACTTTCTCGAACGCTGGAGTAGACGCCAATGGGGCCGAATGGGCCAACACTTCATGCAGTTTGGCCCCACGCAGCGACCCGTCGGTCAACTCGCCGAAGAGGCAAAGCTCCTGTATCAAGAGTTGAGACTTGAAGAGTGGGAGATCCTCCGGGTCCGCCACGTGGCGGCAGCAGTCGCGCACACTGACGTCAGACTGACCGTCAATGCCGAGCGACATCAGACAGATCTGCGCTGGGTCCGAATCGACGGGAACGGAACAAGTGCCCCAGAGTGGCAAGCGGGCCGATGGTCGCTGTCACAGTATGGACCGGCGCACTTCCTCAAGTCTGAGCCAGGCTAGTGCCGTGAGCCGACGCCCAGCTGCCACGCCTCTTGCAGATCGGGGTGTCAGCCGGTCGGCTCCAGCCAGGCGAAGACACTTCCACTGGTGCTCGGTGCAGCGTCGATGCCGTCGCTCGCCCTCATCTGCAAGACGCGTGGCGTTGTCGAGTGGGCGCGATCCATACAGGACTCGCGGACCTGGACCGGGGCCTTCGACTGCTGTTACGGCGTGGGTTCATCCTTCCAGAAGGCTTCAACTGCGCTACGTGCCCAGTGCTGCGGGGCGCCGCCTTGGGTCGCGGAAGCGGTGAAGTAGGAGCCTGCCATGAGCAGGACGATGGTTTCAGCCGACACATCGCTCCGGATGCGCCCCATGTGCTGGAGCTCGGCGACGATGTCCGTCAGAAGCGCCAGACGGGGAGTGAGGAGCTTGCTTCTACACAGCCGCGAGAAGGCCGATTCGGGTTCGTTCAGGAGCGTTGCAAACGCAAGGACACCGATGCCTCGTTCGAGCCCGCTCTGAAACGCTTCAAGTCCGGCGACGAGCCGGTCTCGCGGGTCGTCGATGCCAAGATCGGGGGCGGTAACGGTGAGTTGCTCGAGCGCTGCGGCGAGCAGTTCGTCCGCGTTGGCGTGACGCCGATAGATGGTGGTCTTCGCAACGCCGGATGCTTGGCTCACCGCCTCGATAGTGACTCCTGATGGCCCGCGCCCCCGCAGTACTTGCAGGGTCGCCTCGTGCAACCGGCTGTCGGTGGCTGGGTTGCGAGGTCTTCCCGCCCTGGACTCGTCATTCACAGACTCCACGCTACCGGGTGTTGACACAACCACACCATCACACGCTACGCTATGCGTATCGTATCGTTATGGAGGTTGGGATGAGACAGCACGAGATCCCCGCGGTGGAGTTTCGGGGGTTGCGCATGGTGTTCAAACGCCGGAACGCAGATCCGTTGGTTGCGATCGGAGGGCTTGACCTGACGATCGCGCGTGGCCAGGTATTCGGGTTGCTGGGCCCGAACGGATCGGGCAAGACCACCGCGGTGAATCTGCTGTGCGGCCTACTGCAGCCAACGGACGGGACGGTGCTGTGTGAGGGCATTGACGTTCGCGCCGATGTGACAGCCGTCCGCGCCCGTCTCGGTGTCGTGCCTCAGGAGACCGCGCTGTATAACGATCTGACCGCACAGGAAAACCTTCAGTTCCATGCTCGCCTCTACCAAGTCCCTCGAGCGGAGCGGCGTCAGCGGATCGATGAGTTGCTGGACTTGGTGGGCTTGACGAAGCGACGTGATGACAGAGCGGGAACGTTCTCCGGTGGCATGCAGCGTCGACTCGCGCTCGCGCGTGCTCTGCTGACCCGCCCGTCGGTGGTCGTTCTCGATGAACCAACCCTCGGGGTCGATGTGCAGTCACGGGCGGCGCTGTGGCAGCGGATTCGGGATATCGCTGACGCTGGCGGCACGGTGCTCCTGACCACGAATTACATGGAGGAGGCCCAAGCCCTCGCTGATGAGCTGGCGATCCTCGACCATGGGCAACTGGTCGCAACCGGATCCCCGGAGCGCCTGCGCTCCGACCTGGGCGAATCCTTCGTCGAACTGCGCACCGATCTCCCTCAAGGTGAACGGGACATCATCAGCAACCTCCCCGGCGTCAGGAACGTGACCTGGCGGGAACATGGCGCGATCATCTCCACGGACGGGCAGCAAGCCACCCTGACCGCAATCATGGAGAGCCTGGCTGAGGCCGGGCATGAAGCTCAGGTGCTGGGGGTACGCCGCCCTGACCTCAATGACGTGTTCCTCAACCTGACCGGAAACGCACTGAGGGATGCTGCCTGATGCGTGATTCGCTGATTTCTGCCTGGTCGATCGCCGTCAAGGACTGGACCCGATTCAGACGCCAACCATTTTTGATGGCTATCAGCGTCGTGATTCCGCTGGTATTCATCTTCTTCTACTCGATCATCATCCCGCTGTCGGCTACCGGCCCCATCATGATCGCGGACGAGGACAACTCACCCGAGTCAGCCGCCTTGATCCAGCACATGCACGAGATCCGATCAATCGAAGCACCATATTTCGAGATCATCACGACAGATCCTGGAACAACCCGCGAAGCGTTCGAGAACCAATCCGCTCTGGCAATGGTGGTCATTCCCGAAGGGTTCGGCGAGGCCGTGGACAACGGAGACGCTCAGGTGCAACTGCACCTGAACAACATCAACTCAGACTACTCGAAGAACCTGCGCCTGCGCCTGGACCTTGCAGTCAAGGAATACAACGCTGAACTCGCCACACCGATCACTACCGTGGATGAAGCGTCCTGGCTGCCCGTCGACCCGACCATGCTCGGCTATATCTCAACCTCATTGCTGCTCTTCGGATGCCTGTATGCCGGAATGGTGAACACAGGGCTCAACGTTGCCTCGGAATGGAACGATCGCACCATCAAGGCCCTGCTACTCGCCCCCGTCACGCGGGGAACACTTGTAGCCGGAAAAGTCATCTCCGGGCTCGGGCAATCACTGGTGAGCATCACCCTCGTTTTCCTTGTCCTCATCTTCGGATTTGGGTTCAAACCTGTCGGATCCATATGGGAGATCGCCGCAATCATGGCTATGACCACCTTCATGGGAGCCGGGATCGGTGCCGCGTTCGGTGTTGCCAGCAAGAAGACCCTTGCCGCTTCCTCCTCACTGGTCGCAATCGCAATCTTGTTCTTCATGGTCTGCGGAAACGAAGAATCCATGCGCGGACTGGCATGGTCTCAACCCATGGAAAGCCTATGGGGCTTCTCCCGAATACTTCCACCCACCTATTCCTTCCTTGCGGCGCGAAGCATCTTCCTTACCGGAGAGTCCAGTGAACTGACACGCAATCTCCTCATTGTTGCGATCTCCGCCCTCGCCGTGCTCGTCCTGGCGTCGTGGCTCCTCAAACGCGCCTACAGCCAACTCACCGGAGGAAACGCATGAGCATCGACCGCACCCTCGCTGTCGCCACCAAAGACCTCAAGCAGTGGCGACGAGACCCTCAAGCGATGTTCGGCCCCATGGCCATCCCCTTGGTCCTCATGTTCATCGCCACCGTGCTCTTTGGCTTCGGAGGCGACCAATGGAACATCGGTTTGGTCGACAACTCCGGAGGCCGGCACGCCCACGCCTTCACCCAAGAGATCCGTGACCTCCGCAGCAACATCTCCCCATACTTCAATGTCGTCACCACCGACGCCGACGAAGCCAAGGACCTCGTCGAGCAAGGACGACTCCAGCTCGTCATCACCATCCCCAAGGACTTCGACACAACCATCGACCAAGGAGAGGTGCCAACACTGCACACACAGACGTTCAACATCAACACCGACATGATGAAGAACGCCCGTCTCCGACTCGACCGTGCCCTTCTCGACTACGCGACCATCCACGCCCCAGAACTGACTCCGGTCACCATCGACCAGACCACCACCCGGCCCAACGACGTATGGCGCCATTCCTTCATCGGACTCGGCGCATCAATCTTGGCCATCATGGTCGGGGCCGCCCTGAACTCCGCCATCATCGTTGCCCGTGAATGGGAACGCACCACCGCCAAAGAGATTCAACTCGCACCACGCGCCCGCGCGCCGATTCTGGCAGGAAAGCTGTTGGCAGGGCTCATCGCCGGTGCAATCAATGCACTCGTCGCCTTCACAATCGCCACCATCCTCTTCGGGGTACGAATCCCTTGGGATCGCGTCCCCATACTCCTTGCCATCGCAGGCCTCGCAGCCATCGCTTGTTCCGGTGTGGGAATTGCAATCGGCGCCTGGCTCCGCGACTACCGAGCAATCCAACCCCTGCTCCTTGTCACCTTCGCTGGGACGTTCTTTGCCTCCGGTGGCTTCTCCAGTATCGCTACGCTTCCCCCGAATGTGCGCGAGTTCAACCAATGGTGGCCGCCCGCCTACGTCCTCGATGGCATGGCCAACGTCGCACTCATGGCAACCCCGCCACCGGTAGGAATGCTCCTCGTCGGCGAAGCGATCGCTGCAGTCATCGCCATCGCTGTTGGCACGATCGCCCTACGACGCCACACATGAGCAGAAATGAGCCCGCTGCGGACAGAACTCCTCATCACAATCGAGTTGTTACAGACCGACTTGGCACACCCTTGGACCACGTACGAACTCGCAGATGGCGTGCACTTGTCCGCGTCCCGTCTTCGGAGTCTGTTCGTGGAGGAACTGTCAAGTTCCGGCTTTGATGGAGGCATGGATTGCACGCTCGGGCTCGTCGAAGGGCTGGGTGCTGGCCGTCGTGTGTGCTCTGGCGCTGTAGTGGGCGGTCTCGTATTCGACGGGTGGGATCAGGCCGATCTCTCCGTGGAGGCGCCGATGGTTGTACCAGTGGACCCATTCGACCACCGCGATCTCGAGGTCGTCGATCGAGCGCCAGGGGCCGCGATTGCGGACGAGTTCGCCCTTGAACAGGGAGTTGAGGGCCTCGGCCATGGCGTTGTCGTAGGAGTCGCCGCGGGAGCCGACCGAGGCGACTGCTCCTGCCTCGGCGAGCCGTTCGGTGTAGCGGATGGCCACGTATTGGGTTCCTCTGTCGGAGTGGTGGACGAGCTGGCTGGTGTCGTGTCCGTCGCGGGCCCGGGTCCACAGGCCCATCTCGAGGGCGTCGAGGGCCAGATCGGTGCGCAAGCTGGTGGAGACCTGCCAGCCCACGATGCGGCGGGAGAACACGTCGAGGACGAAGGAGACGTAGACCCAGCCGGCGAAGGTGCGCACATAGGTGATATCGGCGACCCACAGCTGGTTCGGCGTGTCGGCGCGGAACTGGCGCTCGACCAGGTCGGGGCGCAGGTCCGGCCCGTTGCCGGGCTGGGTGGTGCGGGGGCTCTTCGAGCGGATCAGGCCGCGTAACCCCAGCTCGCGCATCAGCCGACGGGTGGTGCATCGTGCGATCAGGCCGGAGCCCGTCGGGTGGCAGGCGTGCCCGGCGATGCCCTCGCGAACCAGCTGCGCATGGACCTTGCGCACCCCGTACACGCCGTAGTTGTCGCGGTGCACGCGGGCGATCTCGACCCTCTACTCCTCATCGCGCACCGCGCGCGGCGAGGGTGGCCGCGACCGGGCGGAGTAGTACGTCGACGGGGCGATCTTGGCGCCGGCCTCGGTGAGGACCTGACAGATCGGCTCGACCCCGACCTCGCGCCCATCGACCACGTCATGGCGATGGGCGTCGATGTAGGCGACTACCTGGGGTTGGGGCGGTCGAGCTCCGCCGCGAAGAAAGCCGCCGAGGTCTTCAAGATGTGGTTGGCCCGACGCAGCTCGCGCACTTCCCGCTCAAGCTCAACCAGCCGCTGCGCGTCCGAGGTCGTGGTGCCCGGCCGGGTACCCTCGTCGACCTCTGCCTGGGACACCCAGCCGCGTAGCGTCTCCGAGTTGATCCCTAGCTGCTCCCCGATCCGGCGGATCGCCCCCAGCCGTGTCGCCGGGTCCTTCCTCGCCTCCAATGTGAGCCGGATCGCCCGCTCACGCAACTCGTCGGGATACTTCCGTAGTGCTGGCATCCGATGCCCTCCTTCGTGACTTGGATGCCTCCATCAAACCCGACACTTGACACC
>NZ_JACJGB010000011.1 GCF_014164775.1 Tessaracoccus sp. MC1679 | reverse complement strand
GGGGGGCAGGTGGCGCGCAAGCGCGCCACCGTGCGGGCCGCAAGCGGCCCGCTGCTTGGGAGCGGCCTAAAGGCCGCTTGACTAGGCTTTACGGCTGCCGGTTGGGTGTTGGGGTGTCGGCCCTTCGGGCCTCCCGCGAGGGGCCGGCCCGGCCCGCAAGCGGGCCGAACCGGTCTTATGGTTGTGTGTGCGCGCGTGTTTGGTGCGCGCAAGCGCGCTACTGTAGTTCGTGGGCGCGGTGGTGTGTGTCGGCGGTCGTGTGGCCGGTCACCTCGTCGAGGTAGGCCATCAGCTCGGCGGGTGGGCAGCCGCCGCGAGCGGCGATCAACTCCCGCAGCCCTCGGGTGGCTTCTGCGATGCGGTCCAGACGCTCCCGGGCCGCGAGCCCGTAGAACTGCTGAGCAGAGCGGTAGCCGGCCTTGAAGCCCTCCTGATAGGTGTCCACGGTTCAGACCGTCGCGAGGAGTTCGAGGGTGCCGGCATCGAGGGTGTTGTAGCGGCCGTGCACCATGAACTCGGCGTTACGGGTCACCCGGTCGGCGCCTCGGATCGGTGCCTCGTGCTGGGTGTAGGTGTTCACCGCAGCCACCACCCCCCACGCGGTGCCACGCCACGGCGCCACCCGCCCATCGAGGCGCCAGAGTCCGTGCAGCGCGGCCCGCTTCCCCTCGGCGAGGGTCTGCGCCCGCTTGCTGTCGGTCGGGCCAGCGGTCCAGGCGGTGAGGAACCGCTCGAATCTTGGTTCGCTGACTGGCTGCGCGATCAGTTCGCGCACCTGAGCGCCGAACGCATCCCCCGCACCGATCACGAGCTGCAGCGCGTCGCGGACGTCACCCAGCCGGCCCAGCGACTTCGAGGAGTGCCGCACCTTCACCGAACTGGCGAACGAACCCAACGCCACGCTCAGTGTGTTGTCGCACACCACCACCTGAGTGCCCACACCGTAGGTGGTGGCGATGGATCCATCCATCGAGGTGGCCGCCGTCAGGAACGGGCGGTGCTCCACCCCCTCGACGCTCTGGGTGGCTTCGGTTTCGATCTGCACCCATCCCTGAGCGCCGCCGCGCAGCAGCCCGGCCGATCCGATCCGCAGATCGTCATCGTCCAGGATGGTCTCCACGTTGCGCACCAGCCACTCGTCGTAGCCGTGCACCTGATAACCGGACTTGAACACCCCCAGCACCTGGCCGCTGTCGGGGTGCACGATCTGCTTCCGCGTCTCGTCGACGATCGTCTGCACGCCGTCGGCGGTCATCACGATGGCCGCCGACATCGCTTCGACCGGCTCCCACCCGAACAGCCGGCGCCGCACATCCTCCACCGGGATCGCGCCCGGGTAGTGGTTCGGCTCCACACCCTGCAGCGACTCGCGGTAATGCCACGCCTCACCACGCTTGGCCGTGAACCCGATCAAGGTGTTCGCGTTGAGGTACTCCAAAGTTTCACGAGACATGAGAAAAGACCCCTTCCGGTCTGAGGGAGCTGGTCAAACCCCCTGCTAAATGGATGGCTCCATCATACCGCCGGATAGGGACAAAACCCGTAGCCAAACCCCAAACACCCACCACCCCGACCCGGGTAGGGGTCGGGGTGGTGGGGAAACTACCTAAGCTAGTGCACCGCCATTCTCTTGGCGTCCAACCAGGTCCCGATTCGACTCAGCAGACGCGGAAATACTTGACGTTGCTGTTCATAGCCTGAGCCACCATCCGCACGCTGAAGTTGATGCAGGTGGAACCCGGCGCGTACACCTGCCGAGTCCATGAAGCTTGATTGCTAGGACCGAACCGCTGGCTCACAGTGCCCATGCCAGGGTATTCGCTTTGGAGCACAACGTCGTAGTTGTACCAAGGGACACGAGGGAACCTAAGCCAGTTCGTCTGACAGGCAGAGGAATACCGCACTTCGACTGTGTAGCCCTCCCACAGAGTGCGGGTTCCGACGTAGCTAGCACTGTTCACGCACCCAGTCGACACTGGATCGGTGTTGTTGTGCCAAGTGCTTGCTGTGGCCGGATCGGCCGTAGCAAGGGTGAGTCCACAGATCAAAGCCAGCGACGCTGCCCCCGTGCGCAGGCGTTTGCCAGTGCTTTTCAAGACCGACATGAAATTCCCCCTGATAAATAGATGATGCCCGATAGCAGAAGACGATAGCTATAGAAACCTCAACGCGTGCCCTTGGTCACGAAAAGGGAAGCCGTAGCTTGCATCCGCAGCAACGGTCGAAGTCAAACCGTCTTTCGGAGCAGTCCACGAGAATAGCTGACACACCCATCGAATGCTGTCTTTGGTTAGTTCTGCTTCGACACTGATTATGCATTGGACTAACTAATAGCCATCGGGGCAGGAAGGCGCTCATCATGAGGGCTGTTCGCTACACCGAATCGCCTGAGCTCTAGACTCGGTGTCATCCATCGCAGGGTCTGACCAGCCCGCAACCTAGAGGACACCAAATGGACCTTCAGCTCCTCCGAAACCTGCCGGCCGACCACGTCGATCTGATCATGACCTCGGCCATCTCATTTGGTGTGATCAGCGCACCCCCTGGCACTCAGCGGCCCCACCAGGTACTTACCGCTCTAGCTCAACGACTCGGCACAGGATTGCTCCTACGTAACCAGACCGCTGATCCCGCCGGCTACCGCTACCGGCCCATTGAAGGGCCTCTGGACGTGCGAGACGTGCTCAAGGCCAGCCACGCTGCCCAGTTCGCCTACCGAGACACCAGACATTGGATCGGCTCGAACGAGCAACGCGTCGTTGATGGCGTCGCCAAAGCCGCCGCGATGAGGACCCCTGGCTACGAACTCTCCCCGTGGATCTGGACCCGACCGGCAGAGGAAGCTATCGGCCACGCGCCAGCTTGCACCTGGTTCCCCGACGGCTTGGAGAATGTCGAGTGGATCGACGATGTCGACGACTTCATTCACAGATGGCACCGAGCCCGGGTAGTCGTGCTGACGCCTGCAGCCCTTGAGCAGTTGCCGACCCTTCCTGCGCGACCACGTGTCTACGTAGTCGTTGGAGCCGACCAGGCCGCAGCTGCGATCCTGAATGCACACCAGCACCGCGTCGAGAGCGTGCTGATTTGGCCTGAGGCCGCGCGATGGCTGAAGTTGCAGGTTCTGAACTAGCATGAGAGACGGCCGAAAGGCCCCCAGCGTCCTCGGACCAACCATGGCAGGGATGTCGTGGCCGATGACGTGTGGCGGCGTGGAAAGGGTTGGTCCCCTGACCCGCCGCCACAGGGTTTTGATTTTGGACGTTCTACAGGCAGACAGATGGCGGGGCCGCGTGTCGACGAACCCTGTCGATGAAACGTGCGCCGAGCCGTTCTCTGATTTGCGTCCGCAGCGGGAGCAGCGGGCCGGGTGCTTGATCGGCCCCCGGTTTGCGTCGCGCACGCACTGTCAGGCCGGAAAGACACAATGGCAGCATGACGACGTACGCACGCGACATGCCGGCTGCCCTCTGGTCTACACCTGATGGTGCGTGGCCGTCTTCGCCGCCGGCGCAATCCAAGCCTGCGCTGCTTCCCGTTGGCGAATTGAGTCCGGAAAACGCGGAACGCCTGTTCATGCGTCTACTAGAAACCGAAGCTCATATCGAGCATGCGACCCTCTTCGGCCTGCCCG
The DNA here is from genome assembly GCF_014164775.1 of Tessaracoccus sp. MC1679. Classification (GTDB taxonomy): domain Bacteria; phylum Actinomycetota; class Actinomycetes; order Propionibacteriales; family Propionibacteriaceae; genus Arachnia. The sequence continues at coordinate 56,869 of NZ_JACJGB010000011.1, read as the reverse complement.
GCCAGGCCCAGGCCGGGATCGATGTCTACGCACGAACTACGCAGTCGTTGACTGCCGCCCCCGCCGCTGGGGGCAGAAGTTTCGTTGCCCTGCAGTCACGTCGGGTGAAGACCGTCACCGCCGCGTCGATCACTTCGGCCGTCACCGACTTCCTCAACGGGGAGTGGGCGGATCGGTGCTCCCAGTTCTACTACGCCACGAGCTCTTCGCTTCGTGACGTCAAGCTGGATAGCGCAGTCCGAGCCGCGTACGAACGCCTCGCAGCCGAGGGCATCGAGTTCAAGGCGTGGGGAGCGGAAGAAGTCTCGGATCGGCTCCGCAACGAACCGCGGCTGGTGGACGACTTCTTCGGCCGTGCCTGGGTGAACACGTTCTGCGGAGAGGATCGTGCGGCAGAACTGGTCCGGCGGATCACTCCCGAGCAAGCGCGTGCCGCCCGCCTTGCCCTCGGCGGCCTCTACCGAGCCGCGTTCCGGGCACAGGGTGCCGCATCAACCGTCACCGGTACGCACGCGCAAGGCCTGCCCTATCTCGTTCTCGACACGCAACCGGTCACCGAGGACCCCACCAAGCGCGCCAGCACACAGGAGCCGCAGCCGGAGCAGACTGCACCGCCAGTGTCGATCCAGCCGATGGATGAGTACGCAGGCACACCACGGATGCTGCGTCGCCGCACCCGCAGGCCGCAACGGCGGAATCTGATTAGGTTGCCCGAGGACGGTAGGCCTCGTACTCCTGTTGATGAGTGGACCGATTCCGCCCGTCTACGGCTGCTTGTCGGCGCGCCCGGGTCGGGCAAGTCCAGCTTTCTGATGTTTGCCGCGGCGGACATCCTGGCTCTGCAACCACAGTCTGCAGCGCTGCAGCGTGCGCACGCCGGCGACCTACCTTTATGGCTCCCGTTCGGGTTCCTGTGCCGTCACCTCAAGGAATCCACCACCAACTCGGTGGTCTCGGCTATTCAGGCATGGGTCACCCAGCAAGGCGGCCCCTCCACCTGGGACCTCACTCAGCCAGCCCTCGACGACGAACGAGCGGTTCTGCTGGTCGATGGGGTCGACGAATGGAGCGATACGGCATCCGCCGAGTACGCGCTCGGGCTCATCGAGTCCTTCGTGGCACAACGCAACATCAGCGCGATCCTCACCGCCCGCCCCTACGCGGTAGACCGGTTGAACTGGGTGGAACCTTGGGCGAAAGCGGTACTCGCCCCGCTCACCCACCCCCAGCAGGTGGAACTGGTAACCCGGGCTCTTTCTGAGTCCGACACCATCGGCACGAACGGACCGTCGAGCCCTCACGCAGAGTCTTTCCTGGCCGAGCTCACTCACATCCCGGCGCTAAGCCCCCTGCTCGGCACACCTCTCTTCCTCAGCCTGCTAGCGAAGTCTTGGCGCGGAGAATCGCTGCCCCCACAACGGTTTCAACTCTTTTCTGCGCTCGTTCAACTGCTGGTGGATAAGCACCCGCAGATGCGTCGTCGCGCCTCCTCAGCCGCCGGGTCGGAATTCTCCACCGCGGACATGCTCACAGTGCTGCGCGGCGTCGCCTACCAGGCCCGAGTTGAAGCAGGCTCGGCAAACCGTCCTCGACACGAGATGGAACGGCGGTTCCGGGAGGAACTTCGCCGTGATGATGGGCTCGCGTATCCGCCCGGTGATGCGGCGCGAGTCTCGGCCGCGGTGTTGTCGCAGGCGGAGGACGAGTACGGTCTGCTCGTCCCGCAAGGGACCGGGATGGTCGGGTTCCTGCACCGGGTTCTTCTCGATCAGCTCGCCGGCGAACACCTGGCGACGCTCGCGCCAGACGAGCAGGAGACGACCCTGTGCGCCCGGGCAGGCGATCCGACTTGGCGAGATGTGCTGATCGCGGGGCTCGCCGCACAGGTGAATGCGCACGTCAACGCGTCCCTGCTCACCCGGCTCAGCGAACACCCTGACGTTGACCCGGTGAGCAGGTACGAACTGATCGCGGAGGCAATCGCTGCCGACGTGCCGGTCACGCCTAAGAAGCAATCACAATGGGTAGCGGAGATCATCGACCGTGTCAGTGAGCATCCGAGCATGACCCACCGGGCGACACTAATCGTCTCCCTCGTTGCGATGACCAAACATGCGTCGCTGCGTCCGCGGCTGCTCGCGACGTTCAAGCGATGGTTGAGCGCCTCACACCCGGAGCCGACGTCTCCGCTATGGATGCTGCGGGATGCGGCTGTCGCGGAGGCCGAGGTTCTTCCCGCGCTGCTTTGGGGGCTGCGGCATGAGGATGAAGCGGTCCAGTTGAACGCCGCGCATGCCATTGCCGTCCGATATGGCGGCGATAGGCGGATCGGCGCTCGTATCGAGGCGAGGGTACGCGACGGTGCGGACGCCATCGAGCAAGCATTCTCCCTGTTGTGCTTGGGGACGGGGTGGCCGGAGTGGCCGCAGTTGCCGGCCCTCCTCGAGTGGGCGCGGTCTCAGATCACCCCGGAATTGCGCGTGTGCGCCCTGCATCTGCTGGGGGAGGCAGCGACCGGGCGATTCGATCACCTGACCCCGGCAGAAGTGCACTGGTTAGGGAGTTTACTGCGGCACGAAGGGTTGCGGCCTCGGGAGCATTGGCAGGATCTAGCCATCCCATTTGTGCAGCATGCCCTCTCCGGGCAGCCGGCGGCGGCACGGTTCGTGCTGGAGACACTGTCGGGCAACGGCAACACCGGTGGCGACCGGTCAATCGCCTGGCTGTTGGCATGCACCACGTTCAACGGTGATGATGACATCAAGAACTGGGTGGCCGGCGAGCTGGAGAACCCCGACCGCAACGGGCTGGTGCTGCACAACCTCGCTCTCATTCCAGACTCGTGGCGCGCCGAACCAGCGTTCGCACGGAGCGCCGCGGTGACCATCCGGGAGAAGGTCACCAAGCCGTCCTTCAGCGACGGCGTCATCGCCCTTTCCGCATCGCTGCCAGACGATGAAGCGCTTGACGCTCTCCTGCCCGCTCTCGATTCGTGGCGTCCCGTCCGAGCCGGGGCCGCACTGCTGGAACGCTTCGGAGAACACCCCCAAGTGCAGGCAGCGTTCCAGGAACGCCTGCGCGGCCCCCTCGAGTCGGCCGCGCCGCTTGCCCCTCTCGCAGTCGACGCGCTCGGCGACGCCGAAGGCTTCGCGGTTCTCGTCTCGTTGCTGCGGTCAGCAGGCAGCCGGCCTCACACCGAAGCACGCGTCGTGGTAGCCATGGCCATCGCCGATGCCTGGATCCGGCTCGCCAGCACCCCAGAGGACCCCGCGAGGGCCGCCATCGTGAGCGACTACGACCCTGACGAGCTCGCCAAGCTGTGCACCGCGGTCGGGACGGAGCATCTCACCTGGCACGTTGATTCGATCATCGCCGCGTGGCCCGAGCATCCCGCGGTCATCATGTTCGCGCTGCACGCCCTGCAGCACCCGCGGCACCTTTCAGGCGGCATCCAGGACCCGGCACCACCAGCGATCGTCCGTGCCTATGGTGCCCGTTCTACTCCCACCGCGAACACCATGATGGACGCAGTTCTCGACCAGCTGGCGTACCTGCCCCCGCAAGCGCGGGAGGTGCTCGTGGATGCTCTCACCCGCTCCGATCTGACCCCTGCCGTGCTGCTTGAACTTCTCCAAGACTGGAGCGAGGATCCAGACGTGTGGGTTCAGCGCACCGCGCTGACCGGGCTGATTCGGCGTGTCGACCGATACCGGATCTCACCGAACGCCGAGCAAGCGCAGACCGAGGTTGCGACCGCTTGGTTGAGAGCTCAGGTAAGAACCGCGCTCTGCGGATATGGACCCGACATGGAGGATCGCCGGCAAACGGGGTGGGTGGGGATGCTCCTGCTCGGCGATCTGGCGTTGCACGACGGGCTCCTCGAGACGATCGGGGAACCGAACCGCCCAGGCGTGCAGCTTCACCATCTGTTCGGAGGGGTCGACCGGGAACTGGTCGATCTCCTGAACGCCCACTGGGACGACGTCTACGCGCACTTCGGGATTGATGTGTACGCGCTCCTCTCCGCCTCTCGAGCAAAAGGCAGCTCAGTCGGCGATGCTCGTTCAAGCGTGCTCCGCCGCCTCAGCACCAGCCCATCGCCGCACCCTGCGATCAGCGAGCTCATCCGTGCCGAGGCGGACGCGAACCCAGACTTCCGTAGCAGTGCGGAGTATCTGCTGTGGTCGCATCGAGGTGGACGACGCGACCTCGAGCTGTTCCTGGCCTGCCTGGAGCGCATGGGCTCCTCCTCACCACGGCTAGGAGAGCCCGACGTGGTCTACGAGCTGCTCGTCGAGCCTGACTCGTGGCAGATCCCTGCCGATAGCTTGCGCGACGCGGTGACACAGCGACCGGGGTTCGAAGCCACTCCGGAACTCCGTGCCTTGTTCTGCGAGCTGTTTCCTACTGATGCACGCAGTCGGACTATGTTCGCCGAGTTGGAGGCTTGGTTCCGTGCCAACGATCCCCGCGATCGTCGCGAGTGGATCGATTCGCTCACCATCGCCGTACGATCCTCACCGGCGAGCGTGCTGCCGGTGATCGTCGAACGAGCACATCATCAGATCCTGCTGCGGGACTCCGCCGACCTGTTCCCGTTACTGACAGGCCCGTTGCTGCGTCGGCTCCGCCACGACCCGGATGCCGTCAGCGCGATGCGGTCCGTGACGCTGGACCCCGCATCCGCAGATACCTGCACCCCCATCTGGAACCAGCTACCCAACGATGAGGACATTCGGGGCCCGGAAAACGACGCGCAACGCTCGTACTTGTTGGCAGCCGCACTCCACCACGCCGGCCTGCTCGACGACAAGACGGCGACGATCGTGCGAGACACGATCACCACCACCGCCCCAGATGTGGTGATCCTAGATCCGTTCACCGGTGCCGAGCGCCCTGCGCGCGTGCTATCGAGCGCCCTGACGAGCTCCGACAGCTCCAAACGCGACTGACCCTGATCCGGAAGGACATGCCCGCCTGCCAGAATGGAGGGGCCAGACACAGGAGGAGCAGCGTTGCAGATCAAGACGCGCCAGCGGGTGCGTGACCTGGCAGAGGTCTACACCCACAGCCGTGAGGTGACTGCCATGCTCGACCTGATCCCGGACATGTTCCCGTCCGCCGCGGCCCCCAGCAACACCGACCACAAGTTCTTCGAACCGGCGGCCGGGTCAGGCAACTTCCTCGAAGAGATACTGCGCCGCAAGATTGCGCACACCAGCTCGCTACGCTACCGGTCGGTCCAGCTCTACGAGCACCGACTGCTGCGCGCGCTCGCTTCGATCTACGCAATCGACATCGATCCCGAGAACGTGGAGGAGTCAAGAGAACGGCTCAAGCACGTCTTCCAGTCCCATCTCGACAACGACCTCAATACCAAGGTCCCGACAGCCGGCTTCGCCGCGGCTGCCGACGCCATCCTCGGCACCAACATCGTCCTGGCGAACACATTGACCGGCCTGCACTCGATCGAGTGGGTCGACTACCGCGCCGGCCGCAACGGCACCTTCCAGCGTGAATGGTCCACTGCCGGGGAGGTCGACCAGATGGATCTGTTCTCGGTTCCGAAGGCCGACGCGGTTCCGATCCACTACTCAGTCCTGGCCGACAACCCGGGGCCTGTGGCAGCTTCGCGGAAGGTTCGAGCATGACGACTACTCAATTTGGACAGCACGTCCCCGACATCCTCGACTGCCTCGCGCAGCTCTCCAACGACGAGGTCCCAACCCCGCCGACGCTGGCACGGGCGATGCTAGACCTGCTACCCGAGGAGGTCTGGAGCCGACCCGACTACGTGTGGCTCGACCCGGTCAGCAAGTCGGGAGTCTTCCTTCGCGAGGTGGCCAAGCGCCTGTTCGACGGTCTGGCCGACTGGGAGCCGGAATTCGTGACTCGCCGCGAGCACATCTTCCGCAACATGCTGTTCGGCGCCTCCATCACCGAGATGACCGGCATTATCTCCCGCCGCAGCGTCTACTGCGCCGCTGACGCCTCCGGCACCCACAGCGTGGTGCGGTTCGACGACCCCCTAGGCAACCTGCCGTTTATCTCGGCCGCTCACGGCTTCGACACTGGCGGGAAGTGCAAGGTGTGCCGGGCGTCCGAAGACCTTGAACGCGGCGAGGACCGCGAGAACTACGCCTACTCGTTCATCCACGGCGCCTACCCCACCAAGGAGATGGCAAACATGAAGTTCGACGTCATCGTCGGTAATCCTCCGTACCAGATCGGCACAGAAGGGTTCGGGGCCACCGCATCGACGATCTATCATCACTTCGTTGAGAAGGCGATCGAACTCGACCCCCGCTACATCGTGATGATCACGCCATCTCGTTGGTTCGCCGGCGGCAAGGGGTTGGACGGGTTCCGGAGCAGGATGATCGCTGATCGCCGGATCCGTGAGATCGTAGACAACCCAAAGATCTATGACTGCTTCCCCGGAGTGAAGATTCGTGGCGGAGTTTCCTACTTCTTGTGGGACCGCTCCTACGACGGCGACTGCAAGTTCTCTACTCGCATCGATGGATGCATCCGCTCGACCATGGTCAGGGACCTTCGTGCGGGTGACGGTGTTGTGATCCGCAATAACCGCGCCGCCTCGATCGTCGACAAGGCGGTGGGTCACGCGGGGCAGTTCGTTGAGTCTGTGTGCAGTGTGACCAAACCCTTCGGCCTGACGATGCGCTCCAACTACCCGGGGAGCGTGGCCGAGCCCTTCGATGGATCGATTCCCCTCATCTACAACACGAAGGTTGGCTACAGCCGCCCCGATCAGATCCAACGCAACCACGGATGGGTCCATCGTTGGAAGGTCCTGTTGCCGATGGTCTCCAGCGGCGACACTCCCGTTGATGATGAGGGGAACATCGTAGATGTCGTCCTCGGTGAACCGATCGCACTCGCGCCTGGCTCAGCATGTACGCAGACCTACTTCATCGCAGGCATGTTCGAGTCACGAGAAGAGACGGTGAACTATGCCAACTTCTTGGCAACGAAGTTCGTCAGATTCTTGGTCCTGCAGCGGAAACTCACCCAACACGTGACCCCGGATCGCTTCAGGTTCGTGCCGATGATGGATATGACTCGCGCCTGGACCGACGCAGACCTCTACGACCATTTCGGCCTCTCGGAAGAGGAACGGGCACACATTGAAGCGACCATCAAGCCACGCTCGGTGAATCTCTCACTAGACTCGCCCATCCCTGTCAGTCACCTGCCGGGGGGGGCGAAGTATCGCCCCGGGGCTGTCCCCGATGACCCGGAGGACGAGGAGTGACGAACCGGATCTACGTCTACACCGTCGTCGGGAAGGATACCGAGCTCTGGGAGCGCACCGAGGGCTCCCAACTCGTGACGGGCGCTGGCCTGCTCAAGGTCGGCCAGACCACGAAGGGCACCGCACGTGCCCGGATCCGACAGCAGCTGAACACCGCGTACCCAGGTCTGAAGGGCGTGACGATCCTCCTCGACGAGCCGGCCACCCGTGCCAATGGCCCCGAGTTCTCGGACCACGACGTGCACTCCGCCCTTGTCGCGGCTGGCATCAATCGCACCGGCGGGGAGTGGTTCGAGGCAACCCTCGACGAGGTCAAGGCCGCGGTCCAAGTTGTGCGCTCCGGCATCGCCTACCAGCCCAAGCGGACCCAGTCCTTCACCATGCGCCCAGAGCAGCAGGCCGCTGTGGATCTGACCGCGGCCTACTTCCGGAACCAAGCCGGTAGCAAGGCACCGAAGTTCCTGTGGAACGCCAAGATGCGCTTCGGCAAGACCTTCACCACCTACCAGCTCGCCAAAGAGATGGGCTGGCAGCGCGTCTTGGTGCTGACCTTCAAGCCCGCCGTAGCTACCGCTTGGCATGACGATCTGGTCTCGCACGTCGACTTTGACGGCTGGCGCTACATCGACAAGGAATCCAGCGAGGCAGAGCGCGACGACGCCGCAGACTACAACGGTCCCGTGGTCTGGTTCGCGTCGCTCCAGGACCTGGGCGGCCGTGACTCTGAGGGCAACATCAAGGTCAAGAACGAGGTCATCCACCTCATCGACTGGGACGCGATCGTCCTGGACGAATACCACTTCGGCGCCTGGCGCGACTCCGCCCGCGCGCTATACGACCCCGCCGACAAGGATGAGGCCGAGGCCGACGAGCCCGACGAGCAGGTGACCGCCGACGACCTGACCGAGGAACTGGAGGTCAAGGCCAAGCACTACCTCTACCTGTCGGGCACACCGTTTCGGGCAATCACCGACGGCGAGTTCACCGAGGACGCGATCTTCAACTGGACATATGTCGATGAGCAGCGCGAGAAGACGCTGTGGCCCGACCCACCCTCCAACCCGTACATCACGCTGCCGCAGATGCAGATGTACTCCTACGACATGGGCAAGGAGGCCGCTGACTACGCCGAGGACGGCGAGTTCAGCGGCTTCAGCCTCAACGAGTTCTTCAAGGCCCAGCGGCTGCCAAACGGCACGCACGAGTTCGAGCGCCCCGATGAGGTCGGCGAGTTCCTGGAAATGCTGCGCGGCAAGCTGTCGGACCAGATGAAGCTGCAGGTGCTCACCCAGGACAAGCCGCCCTTCCCATTCGAGGCTGTGCGGTTCAAGTCCGCTGTGAAACACTCGGTCTGGTACATGAACAACGTCGCGGCCTGCTTCGCGATGGCCGAGCAACTGGAAAGGCATCCATACTTCTCCCAGTTCGAGATCGTGATCGCCGCCGGCAACAAGGCCGGCCAGGGCGTAGCAGCACTGCCGCCAGTCGAACGTGCCATTGAGGACGTGAAGAAGGGCGACCGGAACGGTTCAATCACCCTGTCGTGCGGGAAGCTGATGACCGGCATCACCGTGCGCGAGTGGGGCGCAATCCTCATGCTGCGGTCGCTCAAAAGCCCCGAGTCCTACTTCCAGGCCGCCTTCCGCGTCCAGTCGCCCTGGTCCTATCGCGACGCCGAGGGCAATCTAGACCTGCGCAAGACAACCTGCTACGTCTTCGAGTTCGACCCCAACCGCGCCCTGTCGCTCGTGGCCGAATACGGTTCCAAGCTCGCCACCACCGGCGACACCACGCCTTCCCAGGCCATCGGCGAGCTGATCAACTACCTGCCGATCTTCGGCTTCACCGGCGGAGCCATGACCCCGCTCGATGCCACCGCCGTCCTGGACTGGGCCAGCGCCGGCGTAGGCGCTGCAGCGCTCGCCCGCCGATGGAACTCGCCTCTGCTGGTCGACGTCAACGAGCACACCCTGGCCAGCGTGCTAGCCCAGCCGGCCCTACTGGAGGCTCTGGAGAACGTAGAGGACTTCCGAGCACTCGTAGACAACGCCCAGCAGGTCATCACCAACACCAAGGACCTGAAGAAGGCCAAGCGTGAGCAAGGCGGGAAACTCACCCCCGATCAGAAGAAGACCCAGTCGGAGACCGCGAAGCGCCGCGCCGAGATCCGCGAGAAGCTGCAGAAGTTCCTCGCAAAGATCCCTGTGTTCATGTACACCACCGACTACCGCGAAGAAGCCCTCAAGCATGTCATCGAGTCCCTCGACTCAGTCCTCTTCGAGCGTGTCACAGGGCTGTCCGTCGACGATTTCAAGTCCCTCAGCGACCTCGGCCTGTTCAACGCCCAACATCTTAACCACGCCATCTACCAGTTCAAGCGCTTTGAATCAGCAAGCCTCGACTACGCCCTGACCGAGAACGAGCGCGAACGGCGCCATCAGCACGAGCAGATTGGGTTGTGGGACACCGTGACGACCGGGTAGGAGCCTGCCGCTGGACGAGCAGGGTGTCTCACCCTGAGACACCCTGCTGGTGTGAAGAGCAGCGCGGCTCTCACGCGGACTGGCGCATCAGGTGCACCACACCAGCCTCAACCCGATCCACGACTAGCCCCGGGATCTCTGCCCGGTACTGATCTGCCAGCATCGGCACCCTGGTAGCCATGCGAACAGCAGCGTCGAGTCGATCCGCCTCACCCATGAGGTGGGGCCACAGCAGGGCCCGTAGCTGCGCACCGTGACCGCGGCCGCGACGCCGGGCATGGTGTTCACTCAGCACCCACACTCCGTCCTCGGGGTGCACCAATTGGGAGGCGTCGGCGGTGAAGTACCCAACCAGCCAGCCGTGACGCGCCCAGTGGCGCAGCGTGATCAGATGCGCTGCGACGGTAGTGGCTGCGACTGCGCCGTAGAACGTCGCCAGTCCTAGGAGGATGAGGCTGGCCGTGGACAAAGCTCCCAGCGGCCAGGCGATCGCTGCCGTGGCCAAGGCGACGGTGCCGGCCAGGATGGTGATGATGGGTTTCTGGAGTTGGTGGCGGGTCGCCCACCAGGCCAGTTTCGCCCCTGTTCCCGATCCGTAGGGGTGTGTGCCTGGGCAGGGTGTGGGGGGCGGAGGATGTGTCACCAGACGTCCAGGTCGAATGCGACGACGGTGAATCCGCCTTCGAATTCGGGGTAGCGGCCTTGGATCTGTCCGTCGACCCATTCGAATGCAGCGTCGGGGTTGTGCTGGATTGAGTCGTGGATTGATTGGGCGCTGTAGCCGCCGTGCCCACCGATCTGGACTGGGATGCGGTCTCTGGTGCCGTCCTTGCGTTGTACCTCTGCCCACACTGTGCCTGAGATCCGGCGGCCTGCGGCGGCGGCGCGGGCGACGACGTCGGCGATGACTTTCGAGCCGGCGGAGCGGTTGCGGGCGCGGTCTGTCTTGGGAACGGTGACGCGATGCAGCTCGCGCCCGTTGGGGAGCCGGTTCGCCTGGTGTGACAGCAGGTTGCGTTGGCCTGTGGGGCGTCTCTTGGGCAGCGTCTTGGGTTGCGCTGTCGACTTCGTGACGGTTCGGATCCGCTGGCCGCGTGGTGCTGGCGGCACCACTGATTCGTGGCCTTTGGTGGCGCGGACTTTCGCCAGGGTCCCGTCGGAGGATGTGCGGCGGAACGGTGGGGTCTTCACCTCGCCGCCGGACACGAGCTCGGTGAGGGCCTGCTGCAGGTTCGCGCCGGGTTTGGCGCCCTTGGCGATCTGGCCGATCAGCGAGCTGTCACGGCCGAGTCTGCGGCCGATCTCGGCGTTGGAGAAGCCTTGGGCGCGGAGCTCGAGGATGAGCTCTTGGGAGGTGGCCACTGGTTAGCCTTCCCAGCCGGCTTGTTCGGCGCTGTTGGAGAGCTGCTGGCGCACGTCGATGGTCTGTGGGGGCTTGATCGGTCCGGGGAGGTAGCCCTTGAGTCGGATGCGGCCATTGGCTCCGTCGTCGGCTCCGCCGCGGGCTTCGGGGAGGGTCCAGGGCTGGATGTGGGTGGTGTAGATGGCGTCGCCTTGGATGCCGATCAGCTGTGAGGGTTCGATCTGCAGAGCGCCGTAGAGTGCTGAGGATTTCCTGGGGCGTGGGTCGCGGAGCACGCGGGTGCGGGCAGCTCCCCACACCAGTGCGGCGATCTCGGGGTGCCAGGTTTCGGCGTCGTCGGGTCGGCCCTTGGACGGGACCTGGTAGACGAAGCCGCCGTTGGGGGCGGGCTGGACGCGGCCGACGGCGTTGGTGGCGACCTGCTCGAAGGTGGGCGCGAAGCGGGTGGTGGTGCGGGATCGGCGGGAGAAGGAGCCGATGGTGACGCGGAACATGTGTTTGATGGCGGAGGAGGCGGCGGCGTGGGAGCCGGGGCCGATGGCGCCGCGTGCCAGTCCGGTGTCGAGGCCGTTGAGCATGGAGGCGATGGCGTTGGCGAATGGTTCGATGACGTTGGATTTCTTGGTGAAGGCGATGCCTTCGAGGATCTCGATGTTCCAGTCGCTGTCGAGACGGGCTGTGCGGAGTTCCATGGAGTTGATCCAGGTTTCGCCGGTGAATCCTGGGCGGTTGGGCCAGTGCCAGCCGCGGCCGGCGCCTTCGAGTTTGATGGGGAACAGGCCGATGTGGTCCCACCAGTCGCTGATGGTGTAGCGGATCTTGTAGCGGGCGGGGTGGTATTGGTCGCGGTCGAAGAGTTCTTGGGCTTGGGTGGCGGTGAGCATGGTGGCGGGTGCGGATCCGGTGAGGCCGCGGGTGACGCCGTGGTACATGAAGCGGCCGTCGGCGTAGGCGAAGCCGGGCATGTCTTCGTCGGTGTTGGTGATGAGGGCGACGCAGTCGCCGCAGCTGCATAGGCCGGGGCCAGCGACGTAGTGCTCGAAGCGGTGCTGGGGTTCGGTGGATTGGATGAGGTGGCCGATGTCGGGGTCGATGGGTTCCATGAGGAAGTCGCGGACTCCGTCGAAGCGTTGCTTCCAGATGTTGAGTCCGGTGGCGGAGGGGCTGCGCATGAGGCCCCAGTCGGGGCGGTCGATGGCGTGGGCGATGACTCGGGTGAGGGTCTTGTAGGCGAACTCGGCTTCGATGGGTGTGAGCGCTGTGTCGCCGAACCATTCGGCGGTGGTGGTGACGGTGATGCGGTGTTGGGTTTCGGTGTGGCGGAAGCGGCCGCGTGGTGGGGTGTCGAGGTAGTGGCCGATGTCGGTCCAGCCGGGGGTGGGGTCGGTGCCTTTGGCGATCTGGGCTTGGGTGGGCAGCAGCCACGCGGAGCCGGTGGGCAGGTTTCCGCAGAGCATGATGCGGGTGGCGCGGGCGTAGCGGGCTGTTTCGAGGAGGTCGAACAGGGTGGGGGTTTTGCGGCGGCCGGCGATGATCGGTGAGATGGCTTGGCCTGCGGGGTCAAGGCCTTGGCCGGTGGTGTAGTCGAGCCAGATGATCGCTTCATCTGGTGGTCTGACCGGTGCGGGGCGCTGGGGGGTCACGCGTGGTCCTTGACGGTGCGGATCTCGGTGAGCAGCGCGGTGTCGTCGGCGCCGAGGTCGTCGGTGCGCATCCGGTAGATGGCGTGGCGGCCGCGGCCGGAGATCTCGGCGAGCTCGTGGATGCGCATACCGCCGGTGGTGCCGGCGGCGTTGATGGTGAGGCGCCAGGCCCGGTCGATCTGCGCGGCGTGGGCGAGGGCTTCTTCCCGGAGTCGGGTGGCGTCTCGCAGTATGCGTTCCCAGTCGTACGGGAACAGGTCTTCCAGGATGAGGGTGCCGTCTTTGCGGGTGCGGGGCCAGCGTTCCGCAGGGGTGATCCATCCGTGGGCGCGGGCTGACTCGGTGATGGCCTGCTTGCGGTGCCGCGGCTCTGGGGCGGGTTCATGCCAGCGTTGGGTGGGGAGCCAGTCGTGGTCGAGCTGCTGCTCGATGGTCAGCGTCAGGTGGTCTCGGCCTTCGGCGATGACCATCCGCCAGCCCACGCCGTCGTGTTCGACTGTCTCTGTCATGGCTTCACTCTAGGCCCGGTGTTGCGCGCTAGCGACACAATGTAGCGCGGTTTCAGCGGCCGGTTGCAGGGGCGATGTCGGTGACTATCCACCCGTGCAGGCTGCCGGGTTCGGCGGTCAGGAGTAGGTCCACGGATCGGCCGTCGGTGAGGGGTTGCCGGAGCAGCGCGTTGGTGGATGCCAGCTCCACGATCTGCGGGCCGCCTGTGGCGGTCGTGGTCCAGATCCGGAGGTCGTCACCGGCCAGGTCGGCGATGAGGGCTTCTGCGGCGACGGGTCGGAGCATCTGGGTTCGGAGGGTTGGGTCTGGTTGGAGCCACCCGTCGATGAACTGGCCGGCAGCGCTGACGGCGCGCAGCTGGTCTTCTGCAGGCAGTGTCCAGGTGGGGTCTTCTCCCCCGTCGTAGCTGGGGGTCTCCACCGGGGGCTGGTCGGGTGCGTGGAATCCATCGCCTTCGACGGCGGCGTCGTGCTGGCGCGGGGTGGCCGGCTGGGGGCGGCTGGTGTGGGGTGGTGGGGCCGCGGATGTCGTCGGGGTGGTGGGTCTGTCGCCGAGGAGGATGCCGGCGATGATCAGGGCGGTCACGATGGCGAGCGCGGGTTTGATGTTCATGGGGTTGCTCCTCGCGTGGAGAGCCAGGTTTCGGGGTCCAGGGTGCGGCCGCCGATGCGGACCTCGAGGTGGAGGTGTGCACCGTAGGAGTTGCCGGTGTTGCCGACGGCACCGATGGGTTGGCCGGCGGTGACTCGTTGGCCTTGGCTGACTGTTCGGCGCAGTTGGTGGGCGTAGTAGAAGACGGTGCCGTCGTCGGCGGTGATCTGGGTGAGGTTCCCGTAGGCCGAGTGCCATGAGGTGGTGGTGACGGTGCCGGCGGTGATGGAGCGCAGGAGGGTGCCTTCGGGGGCGGCGAAGTCGAGGCCGGTGTGGAAGCCGGAGGCCCATGCTTTCCCGGCCTGGTTGTAGCGGGCGGTGAGGCGGTAGCTGCCGCGGTCGATGGGCAGAGAGATGCCGCCGACGGCTGCGCCGATGCTGGCTGGGTTGCCGGTGCCCATGTCGCCGTGGAAGCTGATGTGGACGTGGTCCAGGTGGGCGGCGGAGGGGTCGGTGCCGGAGTAGCAGGATGCGGTGACCCCGCAGGTTCGCCACCCTTCGTCGGCTCGCCCGGTTGACCACAGTTTCTTGCGCCAGATGATGTAGGTCACGCCGAGGCCTTCGGCGTTGGTGCGGGCCCATTCGGCGATGTCGGTGCCGAGCGCGATCCCTGCGGGGCTGAGGTAGTCGGGGATCATCGGGTCGATGGCGTTGCCGACGTGATGGTCGGAGTCGGGGTCGTGTCGGGTGCCACCGATGACCGTGATCTGGGGCCAGTTCTGCTTGATGCAGCGCAGGCCGCGCAGGGCATCGGGTTGGAGTCCTGCTTCTGTCCTCATCCCGGTGGCCGGGCAGTCCAAGGTGCCTCCGATGCTGCCGGCGCACAGGATCTGGCCGGCTGCCCCGCCGGCGAGCCGCTGGGCCAGGGCGCGGGCGAGGGCTTCGTGTTGGGCGTAGGCGTCAGGGAACGCGGAGCGCTGCACAGCTTGGGCGGCCTGGGTGACCGGCATGTCCTGCCAGCCGTCGATGTCGGCCAGGCCGGGGATGTGATAGCCGGTGGTGGTGGTATTGCCGAGGAAGAAGGTGCGGGCCGCGTAGGCGTGGTCGTTGAGGGTGGCGATGTTGTCTGCCTGGGTGGCTCCGTTGGCGTACCAGCCGACGAGGCTGCGCTGTTGGAACAGGCCGACGTCGCCGTCACCGTTGGGGGTGAGGGTGCGCGGATCGGCGCCGAGGTTGGATTCCTGTGCCGCGGTGGCGATCCCCACGATCGCCGCGGCCGCGCCGAGACCGCTGTCGAGGGCGGCCGCGTAGATGGTGGCTGCGGCGTCGAGCTGCTGCGAGGTCAGGTCAGCTTCGGTGATGCCGTCGCCCTGCCAGCTGGCCGAACACAGCGATGCGTTGGCGGCGCTGACCTGCTGCTGGGCGCCGCCGATCATCGTGGCCATGACCATGACCATCATCACCGGGATCCCCACACCGGCCAGGAGCAGCACCCCCACGGTGAGGGCGATCCACTTCGTCATCGCGGCCGCCGCTGCCCGCTGCGTCGCAGCGCCCGCGTCTGCCTACTACTCGGCGCCGAGGACGCGGGGGTGGTGCGTGGCGGCGGCTCGTGCTGTGGCCGTCGTGTGGTGTGCAGCGGTGCGGCCGGCTTCCGGGGCGGGGTCGGGCGCGACGGCGGGGACGGCGGCTGGGGGGCGTCGCCCCCGGCGGTGGGGGGCGGTGGCAGTTCGGGGCGGGGCGGTGTCGGGCGCAGGCTGGCGGGTCGGGTGTGTGGTGGGGGGAGGACGGGGACGCGTCGCATGGGCAGTCGTGGCTGCTGGGGTGATTCAGCGTGAATTAACCGGTTAACTCCGGATGAGGGGTCGACGATCACCCCGTCGAGGACGGTGTCGTCCCCGGCCGTCTGAGCACTGCTGCTTGCTGCGGTTGGGGTTGTGGTTGTTCGGGGGCGGGGGGCGGCTCTGCCGGAGAAGGCCAGATATCCGTCGGGCTCCCCGGCGCGTGGTGGCGGGGGCGTGGCGGCGTTGCCGAGGACCGTCTTGGCCTTCTTGGTTGCTGCGTGGTTGAGCAAGACCCGGCTGGCCAGGGCGGGGTTGCCGGTCAGTGCGGCTGCCCCGACGGCGGCGGTGTTCTTCAAGGCGGTGCGGCCTTGGGGTGAGGCCAAGGCTTTGCCGGCGCCGTAGAGTCCTGCAGCTTTCATCCAGTGGGCGCCCTGTCCGGCCGGGGCGAGGGGTCGCGGGGAGCCGGCGCCGGGACGTTGGGTCATCCAGTCGGTGAGTCGGTTGGTGGCGGCTTTGAGGGCTTTGCGGTAGCGCAGGAAGGCGATCAGGCCGAGGATCATGACGATGAGGGTGATGAGGAACGCTTTGGAGGGTTGGCCTTCGTGGGCGCGGAACACGGCCTGGATCACCATCAGGTAGGTGCCGAGGAAGAACATGGCGAAGACGAAGGTGGCGATGCCGATGAACATCTCGGCGAACGCGTGACCGAGGGGTCGTCTGGCTCCGCCGGGGAGGACGGCCAGCACCAGGTTGATGATGGCTTTCAGTGAGGCCAGGATCGTCGAGACGAGGGAGAGCATCACGGTGCCGCCGATGAGGATGGCGATCAGCAGCACCACGAGGCCGGCCGGTGATTGGAGGAACACGGAGGTCACCATGCCGCCGCTGGGGTTCTCGGCGTAGGTGCCGGCGTCTTCGTTGCAGGCGGCGACGGCCTCTCGCACATTGTTGTCGTAGCCGTAGGGCCCGCCTAGGACGGCGTCGTCGTAGACGGTTTCGCAGGCGGTGCCGTCCAGGATCTGCCCGAACGAGACCAGTTGGACGGGCTGGCGGATGAAGGTGGTGATCAGTTCGGAGGTGATGGCGTTGGGGTCGGTTTCTGCTTGGTCTCCCATGGCGGCGACCAGTTCGAGGGTGTGGTCTCTGGCCTGGTAGATCCAGCCGTCAGGGCCGGCGACCAGTGCGATCGGGTTGCTGAGCACTGTTGCTGACAGGGCCACCACCAGGGCGCCGATGGCCATCTCGTAGATGCCGCGGGCGATCTTGCCGCGCATGACGAAGATGGCGCCGGCCAGGGCGGCGACGGTGAGGAACGCCGGCGCCAGCCCGAGGCGGCTGATCACGTCGAGGAGCGCGTCACCGATGGCCATCAGGGGGGTGGTGATGATGTCCAGCCACTCGAACGACACCACCCAGTCGATGAACCAGATCGCGACGGCGGCGCAGCCGAGGTAGCCGCGCCACAGGATCTCGGTGAACAGGGCGGAGATCATCGCGCCGGCGTTGAAGATGTCGCTGTGGTAGTTGATCGTCAGCTCGTAGTTCCACAGGCTGATGCCTTTGTGGTCGGCCAGCTGGATCCAGGACAGCGCCGGGATGGTTTGGCCCAGGGGGTTGCCGTCGCTGTCGGCGGCCACGAACGCGACGTTGCCGATGAGCGTCAACACCGTGGCGGCGATGAGGGTGCGGATCAAAACCTGCACCCATCGTCGCCGTCGTCGGGGCTGAGTTGGGGTCATGCGGCGAGGTCTCGGCGGCCGCCGGTGCGGGCGGCCTGGTCGCGGCTGGTCAAGGCGGGTGGGAGGATCCGGGCGCGGCCGACGGCGCCGGAGGCGTCCCGGATCAGGCATTCGCCGCGGCGATGGACGGGCACTTCGTCACCGAGCTGCGGTGAGGTGTCTTTGGTGATCAGCTCGATCAGGGCCGGGTCGTTGGGGTCCAGGTCGAGCCATCGCAGCCCGTTCTGCGCCAAGGTCTTGTCCTTGTGTCGCATCAGCACCCGGAAGGGGATCAGGCCTCGCATCGTCTCGGAGGGGAAGTCCTCATCCGGGTCGTGGGAGCCGAGGTAGACCACGGCGCGGTGCTTGCGGCCGTCGCGGATGAAGTCGACCAGTTCGTTGGTGCCTTCGGTGGAGCTGGTCACGGCGTGGGCTTCGTCGACGACGAACGCGGCGAGCTGGTCGCGGTCACGGAAACACTCGTGTTTCGCGATCGCAGTGATCAGGGCGAACACGGCACGTCCGAACAGTTTCTCCAGCCCCATCTGTCGGAACAGGTGTTCGTGGTCGAGTTCGGAGCGTTTAGGCAACGTCAGTTGGTGGGTGCGCACCACGATGGCCGGATGGTCCAGGTTGAGGGCCGGCAGCGTGTCGTCAAAGACCACACGGCCGAGATCCTTGCGGCTGAACACGCGGATCAGCCGGGCCAGATCCTTGGCGCCGGTGATGGTGCACCGGTCGGCGAGATGGTCGACGAGCGACCCGAACCCGACGATGTTGTGGCGGGTGAGGTAGTCGACTTCGAGGACTTCGGAGAGCAACACGCCCTGCTCGGAGGTGGGGGCAATGTCGAGCAGGGGGGTGAGGAACGATTGGGCGACGCGCGAGCCGGTGGCGGGGTCGAAGATCCGCAACGGGTCCAGCGACCAGGCCGGCTGCGACACGTCGACGATGCGGGGGTCCGTCAACGCTTCAGCCCACACTGCCCACTCCCCCATGTTGGTGCGGTCGGTCACGATGACGCGGCCGCCGCGATCGAGGATGGCGCCGGCCTCCTTCTTCAACGCGAACGACTTCCCGGAGCCGAGATCTCCGATGTAGGCGGTGGAACCCGACACGTTGCGGTCGGTGGCGCCATCGGGGTTGTGGAAGATCAGCGGTGCCGAGCCACACGGGGTGTCCTCGTCGAGCATGGGACCGTTGTTGATGTTGATCGCCAGCAGCGTGCCGGCACTGTCACCGACATGCGCGGTCGACAACGGCACCATGGCCGACAACGCCTCCGAGGTCGTCAACTGCGCGTACTCACGGGTCAACGCTGAGGTGGGCACCCCAGGATGGGTCTGCCACCACATCTCCTGCTGATACCCGACCGGCTGCGCCAATTTGTAGCCGGCCTCGCTGAACCAGCTGGCCAGAGCCTTGGCCTGGGCGCGCACGTCGTCGGGGTCGGCTGCGGCCACGGAGAGGATGAACGTGGCCTGGCATTCGACTTCGAGCTTGTTGCTTTCCATCAGCGCGGCGTACTCGCTGAGATCGCCAGCGTGCCGGTCGAGCGCCGAGACGCCGTGGGACAGTTCCCCTTCGCGCTGGTTGAACTGCTCATTCAAGGTTTCGAGGGCCCGCTGGTTGGAGCGCAGCACCTCGCTCGAGGACCGCACGGTGAGTCGCATGGCCCAGTCGACCGCCAGACCGCACTCGTCGAGGCGGCCCAGCATCTCCCCGCCGGGGAACGGCAGCTCACCGTCGGGGACGTCGGCCACCATCAGCATCGCCTGGTAGGAGGCGGCGTCCTCATCGCCCGGGGCCGGGGACTGGACCTTCAGGTAGCGGCGCCTCAACGGGTTCACGCCCGTCCTCTTCTTCTCGTCGTCGGTGCGGCCCCCCTCATCCAACAGCGGAGCCGGTAACGCGGAGCGGCGTTTCGCCACCGTGCTCGGGCCGGGGGTGGGGAGGAGTCCGTCGAGGTAGAGGCCGCGGTCGATCATGTGTTGGTGCAGCCACACCATCTGCGCCGGTGTGGCGGGGATCGGGTGGAAGGGTGCCGGGATCGACTCGGCCACCTGCCTGGCTTTCATCCCGGCGGCCTTCAGTTGCTCAGGTGAGGGCTTCCCCACTGGAAGACCGAGGGTGGCCTCGATGTTGCTGCGGGCTGCCTTCCAGGCTGAGGAGAGGGTGGTGCCGTCGTTGGCGAGCGGGACCGACAGCCAGAAGATCCGGTAGCCGGGGCGCAGCTGCTCGATCGTGTCGAGCGTGGCTTCGCATTCGGCGACCCACTCGGGGCACTGAGCGGGGTCTAGTCCGTTGAGCATCCGGTCGACGACCTGGTGGGGATCCAGCGTCGAGCACAGCCCCAGCATCAGCGACTCCCCCGGCAACGAGCGCAGCAACGCCTGGTGCAGGAGCCGCACCCGTTCCTTCTCGTCGGGGGCCCGCAGACCGTAGTTCACCCCGGTCAGCAGGAAATCTGCCCACACCTGGCCCGTGGTGGTGAACCGCAGGTTGTCGTAGAGGGCAACGGTGGGGATCTTCATGATGCTTCTCCTAGGAGCAGCCTCTGCACGGAGCTCAGCGCCGGACCCGGCACCGGTCGAGGCTCAGTGGCAGGTAGGACGGGGATCGGTGCGGGCACGGCGACCGGTTCGGTGAGGGGTGCAGTGGTGGGTTTCGCGAGTTGTGGGGCGGGGATGAAGACGGTCACGGGTCCTGCTGTTGTGGCGGTGTTGGGCTTCGGGTCTTTGATTGCTGTTCCGTTGAGGCGGTAGCCGCTGCTCATGAGGTTGAGGGCGCCGGATGCCAGGACGATCGGGTTCCGTATCCCGGGTGTCAGCTTTCCGGCGGCGAACACTGCGCCGATGGTGGCGCTGATGAAGATGGTGGCGTTGAGGATCAGGCCGCCGTGGGCCCAGAGCCAGGTGGTCTGCGCCAGAACGACGGCGGTCACCACCCCGGCGGCCACCTGCGTGTAGGTGTAGGGGCCGCCGGGGATGCGTGTGCCATCCGGTGTTCTACCGATCAGCTGAGGGAACTTGCGTGCCCTCGTGTACCACTTCAACGCCATCACGAGCCTCTAGGTGAGTTCGGTGGTGAACATGCTCGCGATGCCCTCGATGCCCAGCACGCCGGCGATGAGGATGCCGGCGGTGACCAGCGCACCGACGATCTTGGCCACCGACAGCTTGGAGGCGATCGCGTTGACCACGATGAACGTGATCGCCAACGCCACCACAGCGACGGTGACAGTGGACTTGAGTTCGGCCGCGAGACCGTTGACGAAATCGAAGACGCCAGCTGAAGGAAACATGGTTGGTCCTTTCTAGAAACGGACAATGTGTTCGGGGTTACTGGTTGGTGGACGAGACGCTGGGGGCAGAGTCAGCGGCTGACACCTCCTCCTCTGGTTGCGGTGCGCCTTTGATCTGGGTGATCTCCCACCGCGATGAGCGCACCGCCATCGACAGCACGTAGTCGAAGCGGGTCACGGCGCCGGTGGCGTCTTGGGCTCGTGCCCGCACCAGCAACACCACGGTCGCCCCCTCGACTGGATCCTCCGACGGCGCATCGGCGGCCGCCACGGATTCGACGATCACCTCGATGTACGGCGCGGGGGTCACCGCCCGGATCTCAGCTCCCGGCGCGGTGTAGCGGGTGATGTCCCCGGCGCCGGCCAGCAGAGCGGCAAGGAAGTCCCCCGCCGCCACGGACGCTGGGTGGGCCGGCGGCACCGTGGAGCGGTAGCCGCTACTGGGGGCCGGGGTCAGCGTCGGACCTGCCACCTCCGCGGGCAGCGTCAACACGCTCACCTGACCGGCTGCATCGACGGCGACCGGGACCTGGAAGTACCGGCGCCGCGCAACGGTCACCGGCTCACTGATCTGATCGGTGGCAGGAGTCGTGCTGGTCACCGTCACCCCGACTGTCACGACCCAGGCGCCGTCCTCCCACCGTGATTCGACCGCACCCGGGTCAGACACCTCCAGCGCCTTGGTGGGCAGGTCCGCCGCCGGCGCCAACCCGTCGTGCTGCGGGTTGCCTGAGCGGGTCGCCTCCAGCCAGGTGGTCACTGCGTGTTCCGCGACTCCGGTGGCCTCGCTCCGGCCGTCGGGTTCGGGCGTTGCAGCGGCCGCAGACTCAGCGGCCGGACGGGTCGCGGCTGTCAGCGCGACCGCTCCGACGGCAACCCCGAGAGGTGCGCAGGCGACAAGCCCCCACAACACCACGCGGGCGGCGCTGGTTGCCAGCTGCTGGCCCCGGGTCCAGTTCGATGCTGCGATCTTGACCGGGGCCTGGTCCTCGACGGGGGCTTGACCTACGGCCTTGCGGGTGTTGAGGAGCTTCATGCCGTGGTGTCCTTTCGTGCAGTCCGGCGGGACCGGGATCGGGGGGTCCCGCCGGACTTGGGTGAGGTTCTATGCAGGGCTGTGGCGATGACGGCACGGATCTCTGCAGCGGCCGCGACGTCGAGCGGGCT
Source organism: Tessaracoccus sp. MC1679 (assembly GCF_014164775.1). Lineage (GTDB taxonomy): Bacteria > Actinomycetota > Actinomycetes > Propionibacteriales > Propionibacteriaceae > Arachnia. The sequence goes on along the minus strand of NZ_JACJGB010000011.1, from coordinate 35,030 downwards.
CGATGCCAACTCCCCCACTCGACAGCGGGTCCTGCGGTCGATGCCGTCCATCTCCACTCCCTTCTCCTTCACCTCACCTTGAGAGGGCCAACCAGCAGGCGCACCTGTGACAGGACCATGAGAGAACGCTGGTCAGGCCAGCGCAGCAGCAGACTTCGCCAACCGGGTGCGGGTCCGCTCGCACCGCTTCCGGATCACCGCCGCACTCACATCGCGGCGTTCAGCCGCCTCGCCGGCACTCCAACCCTGGATGTAGACCTCCAACAGCAGATCAACGTCATCAGCGGACACAGCGCCATCACTGAGGCCGGCCTCCAAGATCAGGCTCAGCTCCAGCCCGGCGTCATCTGCGGCGGGCATTGGATCGACCAGGTCGTAGACCTCTGCCACCGGGATGCAGCGGTCATCGGTCTCCTTGACGAAACCGCGGCGGCGGGTGAGGTTGAGAGCGACGTACCTCGTGCAATGCTCCGGATAGATGGCGATCGCCTCCCACACATCACTGATCAGGGACTGGATGTGATCGTCGAGGGTGCCCGAGTAGACGACACGGCCGCAGGCGATGTTGAGCACACGAGGCAGCAGCGCCTGCAACACCATCCTCGAAGACAGGTAGCTGTCGTGAACGACCAGGTTGTACAGCAGCTCGTTGGCGACCTCGCTAGTGGACCGATCAATCAGATCAAGGACATCACCAGGCCTTCTACACCCCGAGATCCCCATCTGCGCGACCTGACGGTGGTACTCAGCGGTGGCGTTGACCGCCACCCACTCCTGCGCCAGACCACGCAAGGTCGGCGACGTGACGGCATCGGGAACAGAGTCATGCGAACGGAAAACCAGCACGGGTAGGCCCTTTCGGTTGAGTTGGCATCACCAACTCAACTCAGACCCCCTTGCCCAGAACCTTGCCCAACCCGCGACAGGATCGAGGACGGGAACGTCCCAGTAGTCGCGGCCGTTCCAGGCACAGAATTCGACTCATGCAGTAGCCCACCAGCAGCTTTCGGGAGCTCCGTGGCACGATGCGAGGGTGGCAGACCCCTCCATCAGCACCTCGGACCTGGAATCACTCCCTGAGTTATGGGCCGCACTGCGCCGACGTTACGACGAGTTAGCGATCGCTGAAGAGCGTTATCGGACTGATTCCACTCTCTTTTCCTCACGCCGACTCGACGAGTCCCAAGTTGCGGGCCTTCGGACATACATGACAGTTTCGGGGCTACTCGCTGCCGCTCAGGACAACCAGTTGATGTTCGAGGAGGTGGTCAAGAAGATCGGCATCACCTCGCACGCACCATGGAACCTCATCCGACCAGCCTTCGAGACGGCCTTCCATGCGCTGTGGGTTCTCGATCCCATCGAAGGCTACGGCCGGCGACGGCGCGGCTTACAGATCGAGCTCGCTGACCATCGCGAGCGAAAGAACTGGGTCGAGGCGATGCAGGCCACGGGCTTCACCACTCCAGAGATCGACTTGCGGTTGGCCGAGCGCAACTCAGAAGTTCTTGCCACCTACAGTCAAGAGGCCAGCTACTTCCGAGCTAAGGTCGGTGACCTTAATCGCCTTCCAAATCTTGTGGAGGAGATCCCAAGACTTCGCTCATTGGCCAAGTTTGACGCAGGTATCCGATACTCATTGGTGGCCACGTGGCGTCAACTTTCGGGACTCCAACACGGCCACACCTACGCGTTGATGGCCGCCAGCGACAAGTCCCAGGTGGTGAAGATCCCTGGCGGTGTCCAACTGGTGGTGACGGCAAACGACCACGTGTTCGTGGCTGCGGCGAAGTCTGCTGCGATGATTCAACTGTTTGCCCTCCGCCGCCTCATCGAACTAACCTCCACGCCTCCGAACCCAGTCTCTGGCGCGCCTGCCCTGGACGCCTAGGCGTCGGCTCCCTTCAGCTGCAGGGCTGTACGTCGTGTCCCCCGATTTACCACGGCGATAGGATCGTCGTCATACGAACATCTCAACTAGTCATCAGGGGGAACGATGGCCTGCTCTCGATGCGGTGGTTCCGGCCACAACATCCAAACCTGTGACGTCCCGCGCGGGCACTCGGTGGTGCTAGCAATCGACTTGAGCGCTGGTTACGGCCAATGGCAGCCCGACTGTGCCGAATGCTCCTGGTCTGGGACATGGCATACGGATCGGGATGAAGCCCAAAGTGAGGCACAGAGTCACCACGACGATACTCGCGGGTGACTCTGCTCACTTCACCACGACTTGGATCTCTCCGATTCTGACTGTGCCGCTGGTTTCACGCTGGTACGGGATGACTCCGGACTGGCCGATGCCGGTCCATGCCACCTCCCAGTTAGAAGTGGCGGTGATGGTGTACTCACCCTGCTTGCTGTAGCCAGCTTGCCGTCCGCAGACCACGGGGGTCTGTGGCCCCATGGTGCGCGGGTCGAACCGTTGGCCGATGCCGCATTGGATCGCGGGGGTGCCGTCGCCGAGGTTCCAAGTGATGTTCTTCAACCGGGCGGTAATGGTCACGGTGTAGCCGCGTTCGGAGGCTGAGTCGGTGATGGGGCCTGTGGTGTTGGGGCTGGTGTTGTCGGCCCACAGCCACACTGGAAGCCCGACCGCGCCGAGGGAGTTGGCGTTGGTGGCGAGGGACTCGGGCGCGATGCCCATGTCGATGGGTTGCAGGTTGACTCGGGCCAGGGCTCGCCAGGCGAGTACTTCTGGGTCCGGGGGCGGGAGATCTGGTGCTGCGGGTAGCCATCGTTGGAAGGCGAGGCCGAAGTCGGGGTCAGCGCGGTTGGATGTGGGCGGGGAGCAGTCGTAGATGGCGCCATCGGTGTGGCCGCCCCAGTTCACGTGGGTGAGCGGAGGTTGCGGACTGGCCGGCTTGCACCAGGCGCCTACTGCGTTGCTCCAGGTGCCGGCGGCGGTGGAGCAGTTGATCTTGACGCCTTGGTAGGAGCACGTGGTGGCCTCCTCGCCTCCGCGGCCCCCGCCCTGGTCATCGGGTTGACCACTGCCGCCGCCACCTTCCCCGGGGCCGCATTCCTCAACCCGGCAGGACCCATAGTCGTTGCAGACTTGGGTAGGGCAGGCGGAGGCGGACGGCACCCAGACAACGCTGAGGAGGATGACTAGCGAGATCGCTGCCAGTAGCCGCTTCAGCACTTCGCGAGCTCCGTCTCGGACAGTGCCGCCCGCCAGCTGCCGTCGGGCATCTGCTCCATGATGACCTTGACCTTCATGGTCTGATCGGGCTGGATGACGTTCTCGCCCGGCTGGCCGGTGTCGACGTCAACGGTCTGCAGATGAGCTGGGTCGAAGCAGTAGTTGATCTCTGACGTCGTGACCCCATCGGTGTTGGTGGTCGGCTCAGAGATCACCGCGTCACGGAAGATCACAGTGCCTTTGCGCATCAGGTTGTCGTGACGTAGCTGCACGATTCCAGTGACTGCGTCTGTGGCTTCCTGGCCGGTGGTGACGTATTGGATCTCGGTCAGATCGTTCAGTTCGGGGTCGCGGGCGAACTTGTCCTTGACCCTGTTGTATTCCTCCCAGGCTGCGCGGATCTCGGCCTGTACCGGTGACTCGTCGGTTGGGGTGTCGGGGAACGACTCGACCACCGTCGGGGACGGGGATACGGTCGGGGACGGGCTGGGTGTCGGGGCCGCGCTGGATGTGACCGCCGAGGGGCTGGTGCTGGGGGTCTGTGTGGGTTGGGTGTCGGGGGTGCAGCCGGCGAGGAGGATGCCCGCGGTCAAGGCAGTAATGGCTAGACGTCGTGGGTTCATCTCTAGATCATCTCCATCAGGTCGGTCACAGTCGCGCCCTCGTCGAGTCGGCGAAGGAAGTCGGTGGTTTCGGGTTCGGGTGGGCAGTCGAAGCCTTCCAGCTGGGCGAACAGGCGGCTGGTGGCTTCGTTGACGGCTCCGCGGTTGTGGCGGGCGTAGGCGGCCAGGATCCGCATCCGCCACAGTTGTTCATCGCCTGGTTCGATGTCGATGCCGGTGGCCAGCGTGTGTTCGCAGGCGAGCCACTCTTCGTCGACCAGCTGCCGCAGTGCCAGTTCGTAGCAGACGTCGACGATCCTGGAGATCATCTTCTGTTGGATCGGTTCGGCCCAGGCGTAGTAGAGGTTCCGCACTGCTGCGCTCTTGAATGGTGTGCCGCGGACCAGGCTGATCGCGGCGGCGAGCTGCTCGGTGCTGATTTTGGTCAGCGGGGCGCGGGTGGCAGCTTCGAACTGGTGCCAGTCGCAGTCGACACCGGTGAGTTGGAAGGTGTTGACGTCGAGGCGCAGCTGCCCGTCGGCCATGGTGCCCAGCCACTTCCGCAGACGTGACGTGGCGGGATCCCGGGTGGTGGAGTTGTTCTCCTTGCTCCGGTTCGGCCAGATCGCGTCGTCGATGCTGCGCGCTGTGATCGCGTCTTCAGTCAAAGCCAGGTAGGCCAGGTACTCGGTGAGCCGTGCGGCCCGGTTGGGTTCAACAACGCCGTCGGCGCCTTCCAGTTCGACGGTGCCAAGCACCTTCAGGTAGGGGGTGCCGGCGACAGGCCCCAGGATCGGTGCAGCGGGGTCCGCGGCGGCAGCCTGCTGGGAGTTCGCCGCCTCCACGGGGGTGGTGTGCCCGGTCTGGGTGGTGTGGTCGTCCTGGTGGAGGTCGGTGGGTTCGGGGGCTGTGGGCTGGTCGGCGGGGGCATCGGGGTTGGTGTGGTGGTGGAGCCAGTCGGTGGCATCGTCGAGGAGGGTGTCGATGATGTCGGGGCTGGTTTCGTTGTGGATGGGTTGGGCGTGGTTGGCGACGTCGACGACTTCGAGGACGCGTCGGTAGCCCTCGGTGGTGATGCGTTGCGGGATGAGGGCCAGGCCGAGGGGTTCGAGGATGACGTTGTTCTGGTCGTGGAGGTTGATGGTCCACTCCCCTGCTGTGGTGCCGATCGCGACGGAGGCGATCGCGACGCGGGGCAGTTCGGTGAGCAGTCCTTCGAGTTGGTGTTGCTGGGTGGGGGTGAGTGGCTGGGTGAGCATGACCACTTCGGGGAACCAGGTGGAGGGGGCTACGGCGGTGACGCGGGCGTGGTGGAGGTCGGGTGCGTCGTCGAGCTGCATGGCGAGGCGATCGCTTTGGGCGCGGCGTTGCAGGTCGTCGAACAGGCGTCCGACGGTGGGCAGGTAGCGGATGCGGCCGGTTTTGAGGACGTCTTCCATTTCGGGGAAGGCGCCGACGATGGTGACGGTCAGGTCGTCGGCCCAGCTGGAGGTGGCCAGTTCGATGGCCATCGCTGCCAGGATCTCTTCGGCGTCGGCGGGGTCGCCGTCGACGTTGATGGATCCCACTGCCTCGAGGTCGGCCAGGATGTGGGCGTCTTCGAGGTCCTGGCCGAGGCACACCAGTGAGGGGTAGGGCGCGGGGATCTCGGCGAGGGCGTCGCGGTCGAGCTGGGTGTCGTCGTCGGAGTGGTAGGACCACAGCATCCCGGAGGCGGTGCCGATCCAGGGCGCGGGGAGCTGTTCGGGTTCCTGGGTGTAGATCTCGAAGGTGGTGCCGGTGAGGCGGGCGACGCGGATCTCGGGCAGCGCCGTGTTGGTGTCTCGGCAGTGCTGGGCGAGTCCGCGCAGCGCGAGGTCGACCTCCTCGATGGCCAGCGGGTTCTGCACGGCGCGGAGCTCGAATTCGACGGCCGCGGCGGCGCCTTCGGGCATGGCCAGCTGTGCGCCGCGGGCGCGTTGTCGGCGCTGGAAGAACCGGCGGGAGGCGATCAGCCCGACGACACCGCTGGCGGCCAAGGCGCCGACCCCGAAGGAGGCCCGCACACCAACCATGTTGTCGGTGTCGTCTTGGTCGATGGTGTCGGTGATGACCGGTTCCGCGGCGGCACGCCGCGGGTCGGCCTGTGCCCGGCTGGGGGTGGTGGGGTCTTGTGCCGGGGTGGTCGGCGGTGTGCTGGGGGTCTGGTCGGCGGGTGGCGTGGGGGCGGCGGTGTCCTCGGCTGGGGTTGCCGCGTCCGGCGTCGAAGGGGTGACGGCTGGCGGCTCTGCCGCTTCCGCTGGCGTGGGATCCAGGGTGGGGGGTTGGGGGGTGTCGGGGGTGATGGTGAGTTGGGTGCCGTTGACGATCAGGTCGGGGTCGGTGAGGCGGGCGCCGTTGGCCTGGGTGATGCCTTGGTTGTCGTCGAAGATCTCCATGTAGCGATCGCCGTCGCCGAGGTGTGTTTCGGCGATGTCGTAGAGCGAATCGTCGGGGCCGACGGTGTGGGTGATGGTCTCCGCCGACGACGCAACAGCAGCGGCGGGGGTGTCGAGGGTGATGGTCAGGTGGGTGCCGTCGACGATCAGATCGGGGTCGGCGAGGCGGGCGCCGTTGGCCTGCGTAATGCCGCGGTTCTGTTCGAAGATCTCGGGCCAGCGGTCGCCGTCGCCTAGGTAGGTCGCCGCCAGGCTGTACAGCGAGTCGCCGGGGCCCACGGTGTGGGTCGCGGTGGCCCTGGCGGCCGCCGCTGCGGCCGGGGCCGGGGTGCCGGTGTCGGCGGCGTCGGTGGGGGTGGTCGCGGTGACCGAGGTGGTGGTGATGGGTTGTGGGGTGGTGGTGTCGGCGTTGGCGGTGCCGGCGAGGGCGGGGGCGGCGATGAAGGCGAGCATGGCGGCGCCGACGAGGCGGCTGGCTGCTCCTTGTGGGAGCGCGAAGCCTGGCATGCGGGGGGCGGGTACGCGGCGGATGGCTGCCCAGATCTCGACCAGCAGGGCGATGGTGAGGTAGAGCCAGGCGAGCCAGGCGATGATCGTGAGGATCACCGAGATCAGGGTGCCGTCGTCGCGGGCGGTGAGGGCGGCGAGGATTTGGGTGAGTGAGGGCAGGCCGGTGGGCAGGAGTGGTGCGGTGATCCACCACAGCAGCAGGGGGACGCCGGCCAGCAGGCCGGTCAGGACTAGGAGGGCGAGGACTCCGAGGATTCGGCGGGTGAAGTTCATCATCGTGTCGTTCCTTGGTAGACCTGCTTGGCTTCGGCTTCGGCGCGACCGGTGACGGTGATGCTGCCGACACCGATCGCGGAGAGCATCACGGGGGTGAACACCACCCGGGTGGTGACGGTGATGGTGGCACTGGTGACGGTGATGTCGCCGGCCACCCCGGCGGCGGCGAGGTAGGCGGTGGCGGCCTGGCGGCCGCGGGTGACGTCGACGAGGCCGGGGCGGCCCAGGATGGGGTCGCCGGAGACGGCCTGCCCGGCTGCGCGGGCTGCTTCCCTGGCGACCTGATCGGCTCGCTGGGTGGCGCGCAGCTGCGCCCCGCCGTCGACGACCAGGCCCATGATCATCAGCACGGCGGTGGTGATGATCACTGCCCACAGCGTGACCGACCCGCGCTCGTTCCGGCGGCGGCGCATCAGCGTTCCCGGTAGGTGTCGATGGGGCTGGCTGCGTCGGCGGTCAGGGTCACTGTGCCGGGGATGCCGGGCAGCGACAGGTCGCCGAGGCCGACGACGCAGGTGACTGCCACGCTCACTGCGGCGGCCTGTCCGACGGCGGCGGTGAATCCGGAGGTGTCGACGTCGGTGCTGTTGCTGGTGCAGGACAACCCGTTGGAGGCCAGGGAGAATCCGGCGACCCGGGCGGCGTCACTGGCAGCGGTGCTGCGGTCGCGGGCCACGGAGGCTGCGCGGGCAGCGTCGTAGGCGACGGCTTGGATGGCTTGGTGGGCCAGCGCGAGCCTGCCGGCCATGATGATGGCGCTGAGGATCAGCAGGGTGGCGGGGATCACGATGACCAGCTCCAAGGTGGCTGATCCTCGCTGATCGCGGACGAGGGGGCGCATGTCAGGTGATCCTCTCCAGCGGCATGGTGGCGCTCTGGTGGATCGGCATGTCGGGGATCAGGAAGTCGAGGAGGTTGGGTGAGTCGACCGTGACCATCACGGTGGTGGTGGTGGCCGTCGAGGACGCGGACACCGACACGTTGCGGGCGCCGGCCGCGGTGGCGAATTCGCGGGCGGCGGCTGCGCCACGACCGGTGGTGGAGTCATAGGCTGCTGCGACTCGGGCGCCTTCCTGGGCGGCTGACATCGCGACGTTGCGGGCGTGGAAATACAGACCTGCCTGGACGGCTCCGAACAGCATGATCAGCAGCACCGGAAACAGGATCACCATCTCGATGGTGACCGACCCGCGCTGCCGACCTGGTGCGCACCGCCGCCGAGACACAGGAATCTGTTCTAGACGGGGATCTTCGCGACGTAGCCGTTGATGATGGCGACGATCGCTGCGATGACGGCGACGGCTGCCACGGCGATACCGGCGGCCCAGATCACCTGCTGCAGCGTGATGTCGCCTCGCTGCTTCTTGGCTCGCAGCACGGCGGGGGCGGCGATCATGACGCCGATCAGCCAGTGGAGTGCATTCATAGTTGAGGTCCTTTCAAGGTTGGGCCTTCTCCTTCGAGAGGGCCAGTTTCGGCACCCAGGTGTGACAGGTGACCGCTGTTTACTTGGCAGATCTTGCCTTGCGAGGTGTTCACCCAGCTATGAGGCGTAGCGGCAACGGGGATGCGTGGGTGTCAGTTCATGGTGAGCATCGCGAGCAGGGCCGGTACCACCAGCAGTGCGAGGAACACCAACCCCAGCAAGGCGATGGGGGCGCTTCGCTTGGTGGAGGTTTCGTTGGCTGCGGTCAGCTCGCGGGCGAGGTGTGCTTTGCGCATGGCCTTGGATCGCTGCTTGAGGGTTTCGTAGACGCCGGCTGATTCGGTGCCGGCGATGCGCATGATGTGGCCGAGCTCGGTGAGTTCGGTGACCATGTACCGCTCCCCCAAGGCGCCGAGCCGTTCCCAGGGGGCCACCCCGGAGAGCCGTGAGTGGGTCAGTTCTTCGGCGAGCCGTTGAAACACCCACGAGTCGGCCACTTCGGCGGCGTCCTCGAGCGCCTGCCTCGGGGATGTGCCGGCGCGACGTTCCATCGCCACCAGGTCCATGTAGGAGCCCAACACGTAGGTGAACTCGGCTCGCGCCTTCCGCGCGTTGTCGCGCACGTTGTAGTCGGGGATGAAGCTCAGCACCACGGCCAGCAGCAGGCTGCCCACCACCGGGATCCCGATCGGCATCGGCACACCCAGCAGATACAGCAGCACCGACATGACGGTGGGCAGCATCAACCCGACCGCGGCGAAGGTGGCCTTCTGCGCCAGGAACCGGTGCGGTGGGATGCGCAGCATCTCCAGTTCCGCCTGGGGCACCTGAATCCGGGCCCCAAGGCGGCGCTGCAGCCAGAACCCGAGCCGATCCTCCGCCGTCTGCCCCACCACACCCCCGCCGGTGGCGGTGGGGTTGTTGACACCGGCGCTGCTGCCCGCCAACTCCAGATAGGCGCCCAGCGCGGGGTGCCGCGGCGCGTACCGCATGATCAACACCACGGGGCCGGCTGCCAGCAGGGTTCCCGCGATCAACGCCAACTGCAGCTCCGTCATGACTGAACCCTCTCCAAGAGTCGCGGCAGGGGCTCAGCGCGGTTCATTTTCCGCAGCCACACCAGCACCCCGACGTAGCAGGCCAGCAGCAGGGCCAGAATCGGCTGCCCGAGCGGGGTGCCGTAGGGCGCGACGTAGGCCCCACCCAGGAGCAGGAACCCGCCGAACACCACCACCGTGATCAAGGTCACGTAGCGCACGGTGGTGGTCTGCCGGGCACGCTCCGCTTGCACCATCCGGCGAGCGGCCACGTCTTCGGCCACCGACTCAGCGAGGTCTTCCAGGATCCGGGTCAGGCCGATGTTGCGCCGCCGTGCACCCAGGATGAGGGCGCACACGATCTTGTCGGCGGTGGTGTCGCCCAGATCCTGGGCGAATCGTCGCAGGGCCTCCTCGCTGCTCATCCGCGACCGCAACCTGGCCACCAGGGTGTTGACCTGTGTCTGGATGGCTGCCGGGGCCGAGGCCTGCGACGCGACGATCGCCTGTTCCAGGCTCACACCGGCCCCCAGCACACCTGAGAGGGACCGGGTCCACTCCTCCAGCGCATCGAGCCGTTTGATGCCGGCCTGATCCGCCCCGCTGCCCAGCAGGTACGGCAACCCGACGAGCGCGGCCGGCACCACCACGATGAGGATCACCCATCCGGTGAGCAGCCCGGCCACCAACCCGATGACGGCGCCGACGCCCAGCTTGATCCACGTGGCCCGCGACACGCGTGTGCCCGTGCCGGTGGCGTGGGTGCGCCGCGGCTTCGACGTGGCCTCCGGCACAGGCATGAACCCGAGTACGGCCAGTGCGATCCCGACCCCGATCAACGCAGCCGCCACCGTGGCGATCATCGCGGGGCTCATCAGCTGAGGCCCCGTTCGCGGACGAAGCCGTCGTAGTCGAAGCCGGCGTCGACCAGGTCCTCCACGTAGGGCGGGACCGTGTTGGCCTTGCCGACACCGGTGCCGTCGTCTTTGAACACGTCGGTGAAACTGACCCCGTCTGCGGTGAGCTCGATCGCGATGATCTCGGTGACCCGACGGACCCGGCGGACCCGCTCCCCCTTCGCGGCGATGTTGACCTTCTTGATGAACGCCACGTAGTTGATCGCTGAGGCGATGGTGCGGGTGGCGTAGCTCTCCGACACGCCAGGGACCTCGAGGCAGCAGGTGACCAGCTTGTTGTACGTGTCGCGGGCGGAGCGGGCGTGGGTGGTGGAGATCGAGCCACGGCCACCCTGCATGGCCTGGATCATCGCCATGATCTCGCCGCCGCGCACCTCACCGACCAGGAGCCGGTCGGCGTTGTGGCGAAGCGAGCCGATCAACGCCTCAGAGATCTCGAACTTCCCAGCCTCGCGGCCGTCGGGGCGGAACTCCCCCTGCCCTTGGCGGGCCTCGATCCCAAACACCCGCGGATGCTTGTTCGGCATCCGCTCCAGATGCAGCTCGCGGTCGGTCTCGAACGTGATGATCCGTTCGCTGGGCGGCAACGCCGCACACAGCGCCCGACACAGCGTCGTCTTCCCAGCGCCCTGCGCTCCGGACACCACGATCGACTCCCCCGCGCGGACCACCGCGCCGAGGAAGTTGGCGGCCAGCGGCGTGAGGGTGCCTTTCGCGATCAGATCGTCGAAGTCGACGTCGACCATGCCGTGCAGACGGATGGTGACCATCGGCCGCAGCGTCACCCAGGCGAATGCCGCCAACCGGGCCGACTCCCCCAACGGCAGGTTCATCTCCGGGGTGGCGGGGCTGAACGGTCGCGGATGCTCCTTGGAGCGCGAAGCCCAGAACTGCAGGTCGGCGATCAGCTCCTCATCGCTGTCGGCCACCGCCGGCCCGTCGCACATGGTGCCGTCTTTCAACTCGATGTGCACCACATCGCAGCCGTGCAGTTCGATGTTCTCAATCCACTTCGAGTCGATCAGTGGCTGGAGTCGGCCCAGACCAAACAGCGCATCGAACACCGCCCGCCGTATCTTCCCGGCCTTCGCATCATCGGGCTGCAGCCCCATGCGCATCTCGTCAGCGATCATCCGGTCAACCAGCTCGGCGATCACCCGCCGCCCCAACGCCTGCTCCTCGTCCTCGGTCGAGTTCGACGTCCGCTGCTCGGCGATCGCGTTGGTCGCCGCGATCCGCAGCGCCTTGATCTGAGCCCAATCCAGATCCGACTGATCCCACACCTCATCGACGTAACCGGGCGGAGGACCGAAGGTGTGCTGAACCCGCGGCGCGCTGCGCTTCGGCGTCTGCGCCCAGGCCGCGGGCAGCTGCCGCACCGTCGACACCACCGACGGACCCGTGGTGCCTGAGGTGACGGGCTGGGGGTCGATGACCCGCAGCGGATCCGCGGCGTGGTCGATGCGGTTCCAGTCGTCTCGGAAGAACTCGAAGTCATCGAGCGGGATGGGCTGACTCATGCCTGTACTCCTTGCACGCTGCGGCGCGACGCCTCGATCTGGGTGCGGATCGCCGAGGCCGCGGGGGGCAGCGACCTGTACAGCGGGCTGCGATCGAATCGACGCCCAGGCTTGGCGCCCAGATGGAACACATCGGCGGTGGTCGGGTCGTTGGGCAGTGTCGTGATCACGGGCAGCTTGAGTTGCTTGGCCACATCATCGGCCGAGTAGGGGTGCCCAGGACTGATCAACAGCAACCCGGCGCGCCCGGAGTCGGCGCCCACGATTTCGGTGAGGTGGTCCGCCCAGTACTTCGCGGGCACCAGCGCCGGCAGAGTGCTGCGGGTGACCAGCGCCACCAGGTCGGCTCCTTGGAGGAGCGCCGTCGGGCTCCCGGTCATCCCGAGCCGGCCAAGATCGACCAGGACGTCGATGCCGGCCCCGTCGAGCTGCTGTAGCTGTGCCACCAGCGGGTTCCAGGCGTCGTTGATCACCGCCGCGTGGGAGGGGGACCGTGGCCCGGACAGCAGCCGGATCTCTGTGTTGGGGACCAGGGTGGCCACGTCCATCAGGGGCGGAATGGTCCCGGTTTGGCGGTAGCGCACCGCCAGGTCGAACACTGACACCACCCCGTTGGGGGCGTATTGGCGCATGTAGCCGGTCAGCATGGCCGATGAGCCGGTGGGGTCGGCCTCGAGCAGCAGGCACGGCCTCGGCCAGGCCAACGCCAACCCGATGGCGGTGGTGGACACCCCGGGCGACCCGGCGGCGGAGCACAGCACGATGACAGCCATCAGGCGCCCTTCACGATCAGCGCGAGACGGCCGGTGGCCGAAAGGGTGGCCACCAGCGGCGCCTGGTCGGCGTCGACGGTGACGTTGACCACGGTCATGTTGGTGTCGATGACCGCCTCGGTGGTCACCACCATGGCCTCCACGTCAATCACTGGGGCGTCGGCCACGACGTCGTCGCCTTGGCGTGGGGTCGAGATCAGCTGCACCACCTGACCCTGCTTGAGGCCGCCGGCGGGCATCTGCGGTGGGGTCAGCGCCACACCGACCAGCGACTGGCCTTCGGTGGGGGTGATCCCGGACCCTGTTGAGCCGGGGACCAGCAGCGCCCCCTGAGGCAGGTCGACCATGGCGGTTTGTCCCACCAGGGTGGGGAGCCCGTCGGCCGGGGTGGTGCGCAGCGCAGGATCGGGATGCACGTCGACGGTGGCCAGATCCTCGACGGTCAGCTGGGCACCGCGCGGGATGTCGCGGCTGGCCACGACCACCGGCACGGTGTCCTTGACCATGTTGACCACCGCTCCCGACAGCAGAGCGCCCACAGCGATCAGCAGTGCTGCCAGCACCCACAGCAAAGGGCGGCGGCGGTGCTTGACCTGGGTCAGCGCGACATCCGGGGTCGGCTCTGCGGTGGGTGGGGTGGTCTTCAACATGGTTCAGTCCTTGAAGTACGTGGTGAGGGCTTCTCGTATGAGATGGGTGCGGTCGCGGGCCCCGAGCTGGTTGACCAGCTGATCGAGGTAGTCGAAGTCGGAGGGGACGAGCCGGTAGGCGAACAGCTTGGTGTTGTCGACCACCGGCGCCGCCTTCGGTCCCCTCGCGGCGAACCCGCTGGATTGAGGTGGCGACGGTTCCTGGGTGGCGGCCAGGATCCCCGGCAACTGGTCGAAGTGCTTCTCGATTGCGGCCACGACTATGTCGCCGGCAGACATGCCGGTGACCTCACGGTGCCGGGCCACGGCCGTGACCAGGCCAGTGGGGAGGTTCGCTGATGAGGCTCTGTGTAGATCTCGCGGCTCCTTCCGTGCCCGCACGGGATTCTCCCCTACCGGCGGTTCACCTCCGGGGGCCGCGGCCGTGGTGTCCACGGGCGCAACCTCCGGCGGCGGGGGCTTCCGGCGGGCGAGGCCTCGCACCGGATTCCCGGCAGGGCGCTCCTCCGGGCCGCTGTGGTCTCGGGTCGGTGCGGCGGGTGCTGGTGTGGCGGCGGGTTTGAGGTAGTCCGGCAGCGCCCCCAGATCCTCAACGTCCTCGGGGTGCGCCAGCCGGCTTCTGGCGGGATAGGCGTACTGGTCGCTCACGACGCCTCCTCCGCCTCGAGGATCAGCGCGGCCACCTCGGCGGCCAGTTCGGCGTAGTCCTCGACCATCGAGGTGGAGGACTGGGGCAGCGATTCCGGGATGCTCACGGTGGGGTCGCTGCGGCGGGCCCGGAGGGCGCGGAACCTCTCGCTGGGGTCGCTGGCCGCCCTGTCGACGAGTTCACGCACCAGGAGGCCTTTGAGTCGGCATTCCTGCGCGGTCTTCTCCGAGGAACGGATCGCGGTCTGCAGCAGCGGAATGGCGCTGTGGTCGTCGGCGAGGTTGTCCAGCACGTTCTGCCGCACCCGGGTGGCGGTGCTCTGATGCCCGAACAGCACCATGCCGAGCCATCTCAGTTCGGTGTTGTCTTTACGGGCATGGCTGACCAGCGGACCCAACACCTGCAGCCCCTCCCAGGACGCGGGGTCACTTCGCAAAGGGACCAGGATCCAGCGTGCCGCGGTCAAGGCCATCTGCTGCAACTCGCGGTTCCCAGGCGGGGTGTCGACCAGGACCATGTCGTATTCGCCCTCGGCAACGGCCTTCCCGAGCGCTTGACGCCACCCCTCCCCCACCGAACCGGCAGGGATACCAGGGCCCGCGCCGTAGGTCATCGGCAGCAACCAGTTGAGTCGCGCCCCTCCAGGGATCCAGTCAATACCGGGGCGCACGTCCCGGACGATGTTCAGAGGAGTTCCCTCAACGATCGCATCGACAACACCGCGGCCCGCGTCGTCGCCTTCGTGGCCGACCAACCCGAGGTCGAGCTTCAGGTTGCCGGAAACGTCGAGGTCGACGACAAGGGTGCGCGAGCCTTCCCGCGCGAACTCACCGGCAAGGTTGGCGGTCAGGCTGGTCTTGCCCACACCGCCCTTGCCGTTGGCGAGTGACACCACTCGTGAGAGGTCCATGTCGTCGATCCCTTCCGACTCAGATAAGGCCTGAGCTGGTCACCAGACGTGACAGCCCACTTTGTTGGAGCCGGGTCCTTGCCCAGCATCGTGGTCCATCCTCCGACGTCGACGCCACAAGTCGTAGCGCAACACACCGCCGCCGAGGCAAAATCACCCCAACACCCACAGTATAGGGCCCCATATAGGGCCCTATATAGGCACTATATGGGGGATCACGGGGCTTCCGGCCTCCCTCGTCAGGAGGCCGTCCCCTATATAGGGGGCCATATAGGGCCCTATGTTGCGCGCATATAGGCCCCTATATAGGGGGATTGGGTGGGGTTGCCAGTGACCGTCATTGGGTATAGGGCCCCATATAGGGGGCTATGTGGGGCCCTATATGACCCCCTATATAGGGCCCTATGTCGCAGCAAGACCGCGGGCCGGTGCTGTGTCACGGGCGCAGCTCGGCGCGTGCACTTCTTCTGGAGGGGAGAGAGGGATCAACGATGGCAGGCAGAACACGCAAGAGTGTCCTGGAGCTCGACGCCGGCGCCGGGTCGATGCCGGGTCTGGCGATGGCGGCGACGACACCGCTGGCCGACTTCGAGGCGAAGGAGACCAATCGTGAAGGTCTGGCCGAGTTGGATCGGATGACGGAGGCCAGCAACCGGCTGACCCGCGCCCAGAAGGACCGTGAACGGATCATTCCACGCGATGCATCCGGGCCTGCCAATGCGGCGACCAAGATGCGCGTGCCAGAGTTCGACGAGATCCGCACACCCGTGTCGGGTCGTCAGATGAAGGCTCGGTCCAAGCTGAAGCGCGCCACGCAACGCCGGTGGACACAGGCGCAGTACCGGGCAATCCAGGAGGCCATGTCGTCGGCGGAGTCGTGGCAGCAGCTCACCGACCAGCTCTCTGCGGCCCAGGGGGACACCGATCTGCTGCCTGCACGTGCCCTGCAGAGCGTTCAGCGGATCGACCGCTCCATCCGCCAGTACGAGGAACGCAACGACCGGCAGCACCTGGTCTACGCGAACGTGCAGCTGCCGGAAGGCTTCGACGCCTCCAAACTGGAGAACTACCCGGCAGTCCACCTCGACCGCTGGACTGCCGGCTCACACAACCTCCACGAGCTCTCCAAGCCTGGCCAAACCGACAACAACACCTACGTGATCGAGTTGGCCACCCGCCGGGGCATGTACCTCGGACAGTCCGACGGAGGCAGCGACACGGCACACCTTCTGCCGCGGGGGATGAGCTTCACCGTCGAGAAGGTCTACGAGGCGCGGTGGAAGGGCCCCGACGGCCACACCGGAACCAGGCGAGTGATCCGCCTCCAAGAGATCCATCAGGAAGGATGACAACCATGACCACCACCGACCAGAACAAGCCCCGGAAGCGCAAGCCACCGCTGCTCGCTGACGGGCGCGAGGAGCTCTTCATGCCGGAGTGGCTCAAGACGGGCAGCTACAACCTGCTGCGCGTCGACGACAAGAAGCAACCGCCCAAGCCAGAGACGAAGTGACTCTCTTCCTCCTGGCGACGGGGGCCGCAGTGGGGGCCACGCTGGGCGCAGTCCTTCGCCAGCGCCGCTACCTCGAAGCGGACCAGCCGGCGTTGCGATGGTGGGCGGTCGTCATCGCGGCTTCATCGTGCGCGGCTGCGATGGGGCTGATGGCGTGGCGCATCGACGATCCCGTGTCCCTGCTGTTGGGGTGCGTGTTCGTCGCTGGGGGAGTGGTAGCCACCTGGACTGACTTGGATGCCCATCTGCTGCTCGACGCGCTCACGTGGCCGCTGGCTGGTGTGTTGCTGCTGATCATCACCGCGGACGCGGCGACGTCAGGGCACTGGGAGCGGTGGTGGGCAGCTGTGCTGGCCGCGGGCGCCGTGGCAGGTGTGCTCCTGGCGTGGGCGGTGTTCGGGTCTTTGGGCGTGGGGGATGTGAAGTTCGGGTTGTCTGTTGGGCTGGTGCTGGGCTACGTCGGGGGATGGCCGCTGACGCTGCGTGGGGTGCTGGTGTCGTTGATCCTCGCCGCGGCCGCGGCGGTCGTGCTGCTGGCTGTCGGGCGGTCACGCAAGTCCCATCTGCCGCTGGGGCCCGCCCTAGTAGTGGGCGTTTCTGGTTGCCTGCTGTGGTGAGCCAGGGCTAGTCTGATTTGAAGCGGGCTATCCCCCCGCACACACCAGGTGTCTGACCAGCACCTCCACGCAGAAGGGCGTGACCGATGTACCCTGAGATCACTGAAGTTACCCAGGTCGCGTTGGAGGGATCCCCCTCCAACGCGCCTTTGCTTTCCGGGGCAGCGTGCGCCGGCGACACCCAGTTCGACTGGATCCCGGCAGTGGAGACCGACACTGTTCCCGCCGGCATGGCCACGCTGTGCCAGGACTGTCCCGCCCAAACCGACTGCCTCGCCTGGGCGATGTCCTGGGACGCCGACGGTTACTGGGCCGGCACCACCACGGCCCAGCGCCGAGGCCGCGGCCGCAGCGACCAGCAACCCACCCATGAGGGGCCCGGTTCCGCGTCGCTCTACCGGCAAGGGTGCCACTGTCGCGAGTGCAAAGACGCGCACAATGACCGGATCCACAACCAACGCGCCCGCAACCGAGGAGTCGCATGATCATCCCCGCGCCTTGGGAACGCCACGATCCCACCCCGATTCCTGAGCCCTGCACAGCCACCGTGCTCCGGCTGCTCCCGCAGGTCGAGTTCGAGGAACTGCTGCGCTCCAACCTGGTCCCGGGATCCGACCGACTCGGATTCCAGGAGCTCTGGATGCTGCTGGCGTTCAACGACGACTTGGCTCACCGGTGCTTCGACGTCCTCGAGGACTGGCTGGAGCGCGCTGACCAGCTGCTGCTCGTCGACCCCGAGTCGCCGCGGCTGCGGAAGTTTCGTCGCATGTGTGACGACGCGTGGAACCGGCTGACCAAGGCCCGCGACGTCGACGTCAAACCCGACCACGGCAGTCCGGCGCCCCACACCACCGCAGGGAAGTTCGCCCTAGGAATCGCTGAACACCGCGCCCGCCTCACCGGCCCCACCGACCTAGACGACGCCCTGTGGGCAGCCCTCACCCACGCCCGCGACCGAGCCCGCCGATCGAGGGAGACAACGAAGGCGTGGCAGTCCGCCCCTGTGTTGACGACCCAACTGATCGACGCCGTGGCTGAACACCGACGACTCAACCCTGACCGGCGGCCGG
Organism: Tessaracoccus sp. MC1679; assembly: GCF_014164775.1. Classification (GTDB taxonomy): domain Bacteria; phylum Actinomycetota; class Actinomycetes; order Propionibacteriales; family Propionibacteriaceae; genus Arachnia. The sequence continues at coordinate 17,001 of NZ_JACJGB010000011.1, read as the reverse complement.
CCGACATGGCTCTGTATGCGTTGCTGCGGAGTTAGCTAGTTGCTTTGGTTTGCATCGTGGGAGTTCAGGCAGTTCCCGGCCTCTGATGATCTCCGCTCCAGCGAGGCTGGCGAACCCAAGCAGGTTTCCCCCGCCTCCGCGTACACGGTTGAGCACCTCCTGGATCGTGGGCTTCCACCCGAACGGCACATGCGCCAACCGGCGCACCACCGCATCGTGACGGACTCCTGGCCCGGCGCAGCCCGGGCACGGCGCCGCGGGTGTGGTGGGGCGGCAGCGCAGCACGGTGTGGTCGGGTTCGACGCGCTGGGCGGTCACGGACAGCCCGAGACGGTCCAGACGGCAGAACGTATCGAGGCAGGGTGGGGTAGCGTTTCGCACAAGGGCCCTTGGGTTTCAGATGTGGCGTAGACACCTTCATCCTGCCAACCCGAGGGCCCCCTTCACGTCACCAGGGCCCTCCGAACTCCAGCCCTATCACCCACCGCCTTCTGTGAAGAGCCCGTATTGTCCGCTTCACCCACCGGACGCGATCGTGACAATAATAGGCCAATGATCGGCTCCTGAGCCATTTCCCCAACCAGGGACACCTGAAGTGTCGACATCACGAAGAATCTCGAACGTCGTCTTCTTTGCATCGTATGGCGGCGAGACCATGGCTCGATCTATCGAGATACCCCACCAGAACGGCAGCCACGTCGGCCAAGTACTTGACGCGCCGGCACGATGCTGGACGCCAATATCCCGGCAACGCCCAAGGCTTGCCTGACTCAGATGATTCAGCGTCGCATTGAAATCACCGACCGCGAGGACATAGTCTTCACGGTCGCATATACCCTGCACCCAAGAGAGGTGCTCAGCCCGAACTGAGAGGTTTCCAGGCGCTGGCTGTTGCACGTGGACCCCGATAATTGTCGGAGTCACGGCAGATGTATTCTTCGGCTGAATAGCCAGCCCTGCCCAAGGTGGATTCCCTGGAACGATCCGATATCCGGCTCGAGCCGCTAGTGAGGTTCGAACCATGATTGAAGTTGCCTCTTCGGTTGTGTAGACAGTGTTCGACCATCCGAGCGACTGAAGTTCTTGGGCGGCTTGACGCGCAATCACATCCCCGGTTTCAGGCAGAACGACAATGTCCACCTCGCGCTCGATGAGCACTGGAAAGATCCGCCCCATCATCACATCAGGCGGAATCCCTTGGGCGTTCCACGACAGGACTGTCAACTGTCGCTCGTCACGCGGTCGCGCGGAAGAATTCTCCATTCCCTGCACCAGAGCTCTGCCTGCAAAGAGGCCCGCCAAGACTACGCAAGCGATCACCATCCAACTAGCGGCAGCCACAGGCCTCCTCCGGCCGACCACTGCCACCGTCACCCCTAGGACTGCTACGGCTGACGCCCACACAGTGTCCGGAGCTACCAACATCGCGACTGGGCTCATGCGAACAAGTGGGGTCCACGGGGCAACCCACAGGATGGCCAGGAGAATCAGCGCACCCCAGAACATGCGTTTGACAAGGGTAGACACACTCGATCCTAGATCTTCCTCAGAACGCGAGACAGATGCGCACGGCAACCGTACATGACCCGGCCGGCAACTGCGTGATCGCATCGCGCACGTTCTCCCCGATGGCGAAACCCACGCTGTAGTCCAGTTTGCGGCCTCTGACCTGGCCTTGCGCAGTGAGCCAGTCCAGCAACTGGTGAGAGGCGCCGGCCCCGTCGCATCGGATCAACAGGTTCCGGCGATACGGCATCGGGACCTGGGCGATCGCCTCGGACCTGACCATCGGCCTTCAGCGCCGCCGACCAGGCGGGGAAGTCGCCGAGATCACCGGACTGCTCAATCTCGATGGCTGGCCTTCTGGGATGATGGTGATCCTTCGCCGGGAACGCCCCCACCCGGGGGCCCAACTATCCCTGTTCGAAGAGGCCGACGGGTGGCGGTATCAAGCCTTCGCCACCAACACCGGCAGCGGCACGGTGCAGTTCCTCGAGGCCCGGCATCGGGCCCATGCCCGGGTCGAGGACCGGATCCGACACGCCAAGGACTCGGGCTTAGGCCGGTTCCCGTCGCGCGAGTTCGCCATCAACCAGACCTGGCTGACGCTGACCATGATCGCCGCCGACCTGGTCGCCTGGCTCAAGATGCTGGCTCTCGATGGGGACCTGGCCAAGGCCGAACCAAAGGCGCTCAGGTATCGGCTGCTGCATGTCCCGGCACGGCTCGTTCACGGCGCCCGACGGCGACGACTACGTCTACCCAAGACCTGGCCCTGGGTCGAGCAACTCGTGGCCGCGTTCGCCCGGATCGCCGCTATCCCACCACCTGCCTGACCCCAACCGTCCGCCACTACCCGAGGAAACCTGGAGAACCGCCCACCGGCAGCGTCAACCGGCCAACAGTCACGCCCCCACCCGACCCAGCCCTCAGATCGGGCTCCGACAGCCCAGCTGACAGCTCTCAAACCGCCTCATGAAAGAGGGAGGCTAGGCGAACTCTGTTGCTCGGGGGAGTGCGTCGACGATGCTCTGGTAGAGGCTGGGCCAGCCTCGTTTGAGCCAGACCAAGCGCCCGTGTTCGAGTTGGGTGGCGTCGATCATGTTGGAGACGCGCACGGCGTGGGGTGGTGCTCCGAGGCGGGAGAGTTTGTCGTAGACCGGGTTGGTGGGCAGCTGGTGGCGGGCGATGTGGCCCCAGATTGCGGTTTCGGTGAAGTTCCACACGGGCGAGTAGGTGATGGTGCCGTTGGTGCGGTGGACGGTGCCGCCGGCGGGGTCGTGGCGGAGGGCTTGGGAGAACATGACGCGCCGTGAGCTGGATTCGTAGCTGCGCAGACCCCACAGTTCCCCGGGGCCGTGGCGGTTGTGGGCGTGGGCGGAGGGGATGGTGATGTTGTTGGTGAACAGGTTGGTGTGTGCCCCGACTGTGCGGTGGTGTGACCAGGTTCCGTTGGCGACGAGGATGTCGAGGGTGGGGCGGGCGGCTGGGATGACGTCCAGGTTGAGTTGCCACGTGTCGGTGAGGTCGGCGATGTAGCGCAGGGTTTCTGGGTATTCGAGGCCGGAGTCGAAGAAGCACACCGGCACGTTGGGGTCGGCTTGTCGGGCGAGGTGGAGGGTGACGAGGGAGTCTTTCCCGCCGGAGAAGGCGAGGTAGCCGTCGTGCTGGTCGAGGTGGTCGGCGATGCGGTCGATCAGCTGGGTGGTGTTGTGGGTGGGTTTGCGGAGTCCGGCCAGGTGTCGGAGGTTGAGGCCGAGGTCAGTGGGGTGCGGGGAGGCGGACATCGGTTCTCCGGGAGTGGTGCATGTGGGGTGGCCGCACGGCGGCGTAGCCGGGGCCGGCGTCGATGATGTCGGGGTGGCCGGTCAGGCATGCCGCGGGGCAGGGTCGGGCCAGGGCGCCGGTGGGGGAGAGGTGTCCGGCGGTGAACGGGTCGAGGGTGTCGACGACGTCGACGCGCCAGCTGCTGATCCGGCCTTCCCCCTGGGAGCGTTTCTTCCCGATGGCGGTGATGGGTTCGAGGAGGCGCGCGACGGCGTCTGGGTCGCCGATGGCGTGCCAGGTGAGGCTGTGGGCCACGGTGACCGGGAGGGGCATCCAGTACGCCTTCCAGCGTCCTTTCGAGTCGTGGAGGTGCTGGGGCAGGCCGGTGGTGGTGTGTTCGGCGTGGCGGTGGTCGAGTCTGGTTCCCCAGTAGCGGATCTCCGGGTCCTGGGGCACGGGGTCGGGCCAGCCGCAGGTGGCGGCCCAGTGCCACCAGAGCGGGTCGGCGGTGCAGCGTGCCAGCGGGAGATCCATGTCGGGCGGGTCAGGTTGATCGAGGGCCGGTGGGCCTGGTGGCTGGGTGTGTTTGTGGTGGGTCCAGAGCTGGGAGGCGAGGAGTCCGTCGAGGGCCACAGTCCAGGGGGAGGCGTGTGCGATGCCGTGGCGAAGGGTGGCGGTGACTCGAAGGGGCCGGTAGGCGGGCGTGGTCATAGCTGGTTGAGGGCGTCGATGGCGCGCTGGGTGTCGGCGGCGACCTGTGTGCGCCAGTCGAGGGTGGTGGGGGGTGTGGTGGTGGTGATGTCGAGTCGGAGTCGGCCGTGGCCGATGGCGCTTCGGCCGGCGATGGTGGCGGTGTGGCTGTAGTGGGCGAGGACGTCGATGAAGAAGGCCGCCTCGAGGTCTGTGGGGGAGGTGAGGTTGAGCCAGACGTCGAAGGTGGTGCCGGCGCGGAAGGTTTCGATTCGGTACTGCAGCTGGCTGGCGTGGTCGTCGACGGTGGGGGTGGCGGCGTCGTGGCGGTAGCTGTCGTCGACGCGGCTGTAGGTCTCGATCTGGGTGAGGTCCTGGACGGAGAGTGGGGCTGGTTGGCCCAGCAGATGGGCGGTTTCGGTGGCATGGGGGAGGAGTTTGCCGACTTGGAGGCAGCCGTCGATGATGCGGCCGGCGCCGGCGGTGCCGAAGATCCCGATCAGTGGGACCAGTTGGCGTAGTTCTGCCAGGCGGGCGCCGGAGATGGGGGCGGCGCTGGTCTTGACCAGCGATCCTCCGCTGCGGAGTGCGGCGGCGGCCGCGAGGGTGAGTTTCCCGCGGTAGTGCAGCACGTCGGCGAGCTGCTGTTCGGCGACGCGGCGCAGCCGGCCGCGGAAGGCGTTGCCGGAGATCAGGGGGATGGTCACCGGGGTGTGGTCGGGGCCGATGATGGTCTCGCGGCGCAGCATGGTGATCAGCCCGCGGGTTTCGCTGCCGTGGCTGATCGATGAGGTGGCGGTGGCGGTGCCTGTCCAGGTGATGTTCATCGGTGCTTGCGGGTTTCGGCGACGATGCGGGTCCGCAGCACGAGGGCGAGGGTTTCCTGGCGCAGGACGCGCAGCACGGGCATCGGGTCCGGGGTGTCGAGGAGTTGGGCGAGCTCGTGGCGGGCGGTGGCGGTGGTGGGGAAGGCTTGCAGATCGTCGGCGAGTTGGGTCCACCACTGACGCAGGTTGGCGGCTTGCTGGGAGGCCACCAGGATCCGGTCGGGCAGCAGCTTGTCCCAGTAGGTGGTGCGGTAGCCGGCGACCCAGCTGGTGTCCCAGTCGATGCTGTAGTGGAGCAGGAGCAGGAGACGCTCCGCTGTGCCGGCGGGGCCTTCGAGGGGTGGCATGAAGCCGGCGGTGGCGTGCAGCCACATCTGGGTCGGCCTGGTGTCGGTGAGGGTCATCGGTGGTCCTTGATCATCTGCGAGACGGCGCGGGGGAGCCACTCCCGGAGGCTCTGCTGATCGTTGTTGAGGGCGGCGGTCTTGATGGTGGTGCTGACCCGGGCCGGGACCCCCCGGAACTGGTGCTTGCGCATCAGCGTCACCAGGTCGTCTTGGAAGGCTGCGCCTGGCCTGGTTCCGGTCATGGCAGCTGCGCTTCGGTCCAGCTGGGCAGACCCCAGTAGGGCTGTGAGGCGATCAGGCACTCACCGCAGTCGATCTCGACCACCGGCACCTGCGAGTCGCATGCGTAGTCGGCGCCGCACAGCACGTCGCGGTCGGAGGGGCGTGCGCCGGCGACAGCCGGCGTCGATCCGACCAGGTGAGTCAACTTGTTGTCGTCGCTGACGACCACAAGCGCCGCCGTGACCAGGCTCATCGAAGGGTTCCTTTCAGGTGATGGGTTGCTTTGATCGCGAGATCCAGGTGGGGCGTGGGACGCCACGGATCCAGCTGGCGCCACTGCCGGTCGATCGCCTCCCACGCCGAAGGGTGCCGACTGGTCAGCCAACGCGCCGGCGGAGCCGGCGCGGGCAGCGATGTGGCCGGGGCGCCCAGGAGGCGCAGATCTGCGACGATCCTCAACCGGTGAACGTCACTGGGTCGCCACGTCAGGTTGATGTCATCGACACGCACGGTGCCCCACTGCGCGTAGGGCAACACATGCTTACGCCCGCTCAGGGGCACCACGATCGCGGAGCTGCCGCTGGGGCGCAGCAGGGAGTCGAACAGCGAGGGGGTGTCAAGCAGGGTGGCCGTAGTGGCGGTGATCGACAGCACCAGGCGTCGAGCTGGCATGCTGAACGCCCAGGCACACCCTCGGCACAGACCCTCACCCGCGCCCATCAGGTCGAAGCCTGTGAACTTCGCCGACACCACGCCGCTGACAGGTCGCACGGGAACGGTCTGGCCGCAGCGGCAGCACACGCCAACCGTCGAAACGGCTGCGGGTTCAGCGGGGGCGTGGTGGCGATATGCCACATCGACAGGGTCGAGCATCCTTTTGACCTCCTCTACCCAGCAGGAAGCCGCACGCGGACCACCGATGTGACCTGGCTGGGATGAGAAAATTGCTGCGCTGCCTGTCACACCTGTGGAGTCGGGGATGCCTCCTTGAATTGAGAGGGTGGTGACAATGAGAAAAGGCTTGTATGCGTCCTACGATGCTGCGGCGTGTCTCCCGGCCGGGATGTGTGTCCTGCGACAGGATGTCAGCATGTCAGCGCGTCGAGCACCCGGCCCAGGCCGTAGCCCCCGTGGGGGAATTCTTCGTACTCGCACCACGGTGCGCCTCGTCCCTGAAGACAAGATGCGATTCGAGGCCATGGCCGACGAGTTGGGTCTCAGTCTCACCGACACTCTGGCCTACTACGCCGCCCTCGGCGCCGGACTGAAGGTCCCCGTTGACATCCAGAAGCTCATCGACGACGCAGCCCGCGAGCGCGCCAACCAGCCGAGCCTGGTGGCCTGATGAGCCTCATGCGCAGTACGGGGAGGCCCATGGCATAAGAAAAACCGGCCCCTGACGGGACCGGCCTTCCTGTAGATCGACACATCGTCTGATCGCTTTTCCCCGGACTCTCCAAACTGACAAGGAGAGGTCACCTATCGGAGTTACCAGCTCCAGGTGAAGACCTAGGTTTCGCGATCTCTGCGTCCGATTCTACCCCCTATATGAGGCGTGTCTAGTGGCACGCCGGGTTCAGTGCACCCATTTTCGGGGCACCAGGAAGCCGTCGGCCCGTCTGTCACCCCCGAGCATTCCAGCTCTGACAAGGACAGATAGGACACTTCCCATGTCGGCTCCCCGCAGCCCACGCACCCCCTATACGGCCCCTATATCGCCGGACGCCCCGGCGAGTCGCGACACCTTCCTCCGGACCCCACCCCACGACCACGCAGCCGAACAGGCCGTGCTGGGCGGCATGATGATGACCGGCACCGTCGTCGACGACATCACCGAGATCCTCACCGGCGAGGACTTCTACCAGCCCCGCCACGAAATGATCTTCACCGCGATCGTGTCGTTGACCCACGCCGGCCGTCCCGCCGAACCGATCGCCTTGGCCGACGAGCTGGAGAAACGCGGAGCCCTCGACACCATCGGCGGCAGCGTCTACCTCCACGAGGTGCTGGCCGCGAGCCCGATCTCCGCCAACGCCACCCACTACGCCGAGATCGTCCGCGACCACTCACTGCGCCGCAAAGTGATCACCGCCGGCATGAAGGCCACCCAGCTGGGCTTCGACGCGCACGGGGAGGCAGCCGACATCGCCGACCAGGCCCAGCAGGCCATCTACTCCGTCACCGAGAACAGCCGACGAGAAACAACCCCGCTGGCCGGCTCACTGCTGGAGGAAACCTTCGACTGGCTCGAATCCGATACCGCACCGGGGCTGCCAACCGGGTTCACCGATGTGGACCGCCTGCTCGGCGGGCTGCAGCCCGGAAACATGGTCATCATCGCGGCGCGCCCCGGGATGGGGAAGTCCACCTTCGCGATGGACATCGCACGTAGGACTGCGATCGTCGACCGGGTCCCCACCTTGTTCCTGTCGTTGGAGATGTCGAGGCAGGAACTGATGCTGCGGCTCCTCGCGGCACAGGCAACAGTGCCCCTGCAGTCGTTGAAGGACCGGAAGCTGGACTCCCGCCAGTGGGATGCCATCACCCAGCACTCCGCCTCGGTCCAGGATGCGCCGCTGTGGTTGGAGGACCGGCCCGGCGTCACCCCGCTCGAGCTGCGTTCTAAGGCACGCCAACTTCGACGGCAGGGCCTTGGGCTGATCGTTCTGGACTACCTGCAGCTGCTCAGCTCAGGGCGACGCGTCGAGTCCCGCCAGGTCGAGGTCTCCGAGTTTTCACGGCAGATCAAGCTGCTGGCCAAAGAGTTGGCCGTTCCGGTGGTGGCGCTGTCGCAGCTGAACCGTTCAGCCGAGACACGGGCCGACCGTAAGCCGGCGCTGTCGGATCTGCGCGAGTCAGGCTCGTTGGAGCAGGACGCCGACATCGTGATGCTGCTCCACCGCGACGACCTCAACGACCCCCACAGCCCCCGCAGGGGGGAGGCCGACGTCATCGTCGCGAAGAACCGCAACGGCCAAACCGGAACCTCCGCCCTGGCATTCCAGGGCCAGTTCTCCCGGTTCGCGAACCTCGCCCACCCATGACCCTCCACGGACTCCTCGGCGACGTCCTGGCCCAGCTACGCCCAACCGAGCAGACCATGCCGGAGGCGCCGCAGACGCCGGCATGGATCGCCGAGCGCATCACCAGCGTCGCCGGGATGCTGGTCCTGAATCGCGCCGACCTCGCCGACCAGGTCCAGCTCGTGCTGCAGATCGCCGGTGCGCTGTGTCGCGAAGGTCGCACCTCGGTCCGCACCCTCGCCCAGAAGCACGGATGGCCCCCGCCGCTGATCCAGCGCGCCCGCCGCGCACTGTCCATGATCGCCGGCCTTGAACAGCTGGGCCGATCGTGGGCACCTGATCCGGTCGGCACAACCGCCACCATCCCCGTGTGGAACGGTCGGCAACGCTGGCTCCTGGCCACCTCGCTTGAGCTGCACAGCGCCCGCGGCAAGGACGCCATCAACCGCTGCAAATCCAGCCGACCCCTCGTGATGAAGGTCGCCCGCCACGACGCTGGCAACGCCGACGGTGCCACTGGCCGCGGAGTGCGGACCTCACACGAAACGGTTGCCCGTCAGCTTGGCGTCAGCCGCGACGCCGTCCGTCACGCCCGCTACGTCCTGGAAGCCATCGGCATGTCCGTCACCGTCGTCCAAGGCCGCTACCTCACCGCCGACGAGCGCGTCGCAGCCCATGCCCACCACGGCGGCCTGCAACGCCGCATCGCTTCCACGAGACACCTGACCATGCCCCGCGGAATGGCTCGCACAGTGGCCCGCCACCTACCACGTAGTGGTTCCGTTAGGCCTACAGCTCTAGAGAGTTCTAACTCACCAAGACGCGCAGGAACCTCCAAGAGGCGACCGAAGCTGCCACCGATCCCCCTGGCCTGGCAAAAACTGGCCGCACAGGTGGTCACCGTGCTCCCTCACCTCGGGCAACGACACCTCGGCAACCTGGCCCGCGGCCTGATGAGGCTCCCGATCGACCCCACGAACTGGACTGGCCCCCGCCTGGTCCGCCTGATCGAGTTGAACAACCGCGAAAAGGGCATGACCCAACCCGAATCGGTGCGCAGCACCCTGGGGCTCTTCCTTCACCAGGTGCATGCCTGTCTGGCCTGGACCAACCGAGATCCCAATGGCGATCGTGAAACCAGAAGAATAGGTGGGTCAGGGTTGGCTTCTGCGGCGCAGCCTTACGAGCGGGGGGCAGGTGCGGATCCACGAGCGATCGAGATCGCTGGCAGACTCTATCTGCCAAACTAGAGCGAGGAAACTGCAGTGATTACTAGGGCGAAGCGTCTTCGGCTGTTGAGACTCAAATGGTGGCTGATGCCCCCTGCAGTGAGCCCCCGCGACTTGGCTCAAGAGGGTCGAACCCTGTCCCAGCAGTTGGCGCAGTGGGTCGCTCTCGCCGGCGTGGTAACGATTGCAAGCTTAGTAATGGTGATCTCCAAGTTGGTCGCCTATTTTCGCGGCAACCTCTCAAAGGTCGTAGCGGTTCTAGACAGGGCTGACTTTGACCGCTTAACCTATATGACTCTTATGACCATGATGTCTTTAGTGGCAATCGCGGTCCTGCTTTGGGCTCCCTCGTGGATCGCCTCGAGTCGCGTATCATACGAGATGCGCTTTGCTGTGGCTGCGCTCAGCATTGTGATTCTGATTATCTACAGCGGTGTACTTCCGTGGTGGATTATGGTGTGGTTACCGATCTCATACCTGTCGTACCGACGCATCGAGATGCGTCTTGAGCGGCGAATCTTCGAGCCGACTGCCGAGCGTCTGGAGCTGTTCGGGGCGCGGTATCGGCACACTCGCGACATTGAGCTCCGTCGACTCGCCCGGGTCGCTCGAACGTCGGAGCTGATGACACGCGAGGAGCGATTGGCTCTCTACGAGCAGATCAGCCGCAGAGTGGATGCGGTCGGGATGCCCTGGACGTCGTTCTCGGTGATCAGGTACACAGCAATCGCTAGCTTTGCGGTCATGGCAGCCCTATTTCCACCCGTCTTCTCCGCGAAGTACCTTGTCTCAGTTGAAGGGAACGAGCGACCCGCCTTGATAGTGCGCGGCCAGTGGGATGCATTGCTTGTTGATCCTGAATCCCGAGATGTGAGTGTCGTACGGAATGAGGCCGTGACCATCCTCGACCTTTGCGGACGAGAGATCGGGCCATGGTACAGCGTGCCTCTTGACGCGCGGGGCCGGAATGGCGACAACTGCGGTGCTTGACCCGACGAGGGCTTGGCTGGTGTCAGAAGTGGACATCGGCGTTAGCAGTCTGTCCTCAGGGCCCTTGCACCATGTTGATTGCGTGGTGCGAAGCTCCAGTAGAGACCGCATGTCTCGCAGCGGCGAGGGCAGGCGGCCCCGCTCCGTGACACCAACACCCCGAGATCAGCCACTTGTGCTGCCGCAACTGAACGAACGGAGGGTATCGAGGTTGCTGTCGATGCCCTCGCGGCGCGGCCCAGGATGCCGGGTATCGAGCCCTCGCAAGTAGGGGATGCTGTGCATATGAGCGACCCCACCCCGTTGGATTATTGGACCTTATCCATCGCCATCATTGGCGCCGTGACTGGCGTGGCAGCACTCGCTGTCACGGTGTGGGGCACCGTCTTGGCCGGGCCCCGTGTCAAGGTCACCGTGGCGAACGCCTACACCACGGCAACCGACGAGTGGTGGCTCTCCGTTGACGCCAGCAACATCGGGCGTCTCCCGGTCACAATCCTTGACGTCGGCATCACGTTCCGCGCGAGTGGAATGTGGAAGCAGGCACCAGTCGCGGCCATGAGACCCGAGTCCTGGCGAGGCACCCCACCACCCCACCGGCTCCCCGACGCCGAAGCAGTGACCTGGCTCATAGATCCCGACCCGCTAGCGGCCTCACTAGCATTAGAGCACAGCGTAAGGAACGTCCACGGCTACGTCCGGCTAGCAACCGGTACGACGATCCGCAGCCGCAACAAGATTGATATCGCGAACTTGGCGAGCCTCAACTGAACTGCTGGTGCGCGGCCAGCGCGTGACGGTGATGCGATTCATCCTCGAACTGATCGTCGGCGTCGCCCTGGGCCTCTTCACCTGCCGGCGGCGCGCACCACGCTTCGGTAGCGCACTGCCCTCTCGTGATCACTGACGCCGACGTAGCCCCATCATAATCCGGCAACTCCGCTCACGACGAGCGAGCCGGCGAAGACCAGGGCGTAGCCCCAAATTTGTCCGGGCTGCAACCATGGTTGGTCTGCAAGAGGGACGTAGGCGATCCACCCGAAGGAGCTAGCTAGGTCCCGGTCCCGTGAGTGCGAAGATGATGATGCCTGCAGCGGTGAGTGCGGCACCGAGACCGCCCAGGAGCCACTGCGGTACGGCTCGCGTGTTCGCCATACACAGCAGTGAGGCATGCGCCGGGCGCACCACAGTCTGGCAGCAACTGCAAAGGCACGGACCGCGCGGACGCTTCCCAGGGCCCGCTTGGTTGTCAGGCGGTGGCGCGGTGGCCTACCAGGGTGCTGTGCTATTGAGGGCGTGCGTCCTGGCATGAAGTGAGGACGCCCTGCGGGAACAGAGGCGCCCTCGATGAACGACTCAACTTCGAATTGAGGTTCTGATGTCCCAGGCTATCTGGGGCTCGGGGGCACCGCTAGCCCCGGAGCCTGGTGGACTGGGATCGGAGCTCGGCCTCAGTGCCATCAGGGCGCCAGATTGGAACCTGTATTGGACAGAGCCCCGTTTATGCACAGTAGGTTGCGCGACAAGCAGCTCTTGTAGGAGGGTTGAGGACGCACGGTCAAGTCCCGGCTAGTGGTGTAGCGGGGTTCCTTCGTTAGGCGGTGAGGGCTAGGGGCTCGGTCACCTCCTCGGTGGGGACGGGGGTGAGGCGGCAGCGGGTGAGGGATGTCGAGTCCGAGGTAGCGGCGTCCTTCGGCCCATTCGTCGGTTTGCTCGGCCAGGACGGCCCCGACGAGGCGGATGATCGCGTCGCGGTTGGGGAAGATCCCGACGGCGTCGGTGCGGCGTCGGATCTCCTTGTTGAGGCGTTCGGCGGGGTTGTTGGACCAGATCTGGGTCCAGACGTCGCGCGGGAAGCCGGTGAACGCGAGCACGTCGGAGCGGGCCGCGTCGAGGTGTTCGGCGACGGCGGGGAGTTTGTCGCTCGTGTAGTCCAGGAGCCGGTCGAACTGGGCCTCGACGGAGGCGGCGTCGGGTTGGTCGTAGACCGAGTGCAGCATCGCCTTGACCGCCGGCCACATCGTCTTCGGGGTCACCGACATCAGGTTCGCGGCGTAGTGGGTGCGGCAGCGTTGCCAGATCGCCCCTGGCAGATTCGCGGCGATCGCATCGATCAGCCCGGCGTGGGCGTCGCTGGTGACCAGCCGGACGCCGCCCAGGCCGCGGGCGACCAGGTCGGCGAAGAACGTGTTCCAGGCGGTCTTGGTCTCCGAGGTCGCGACCTGCAACCCGAGGACCTCGCGGTGGCCGTCGCCGTTGACGCCGGTGGCCACCAGCACGACGGCGTTGATCACCCGGCCGCCCTCGCGGACCTTCATCGTCAAGGCGTCGGCGGCGACGAACGTGAACGGCCCCGCCTCGGCGAGGGGGCGGTGTCGGAACTCGTTGACGTGCTGGTCGAGCTCGGCGGCCATCCGGGACACCTGGGACTTCGACAGCCCGTCGATGCCCAGGGTTTTGACGAGCTTGTCCATTCGGCGCGTGGACACCCCGGCGAGGTAGCAGTCCGCGACCACGGTGATCAGGGCGGTCTCGGCTCGTTTGCGGCGCTCCAGCAGCCATTCGGGGAAGTAGGAGCCGGTGCGCAGTTTCGGGACGGCGACATCGACGGTGCCGACGCGGGTGTCGAGGGGGCGGTGGCGGTAGCCGTTGCGTTGCGCGAGCCGGTCGGCGGAGGGCTGGCCCCATTCGGCGCCGCAGACCTGGTCGGCGTCAGCCGACAGCAGGGCGTTGATCAGGGTCTGCAGCAGGGTGCGCATCATGTCCGGCGAGGCCTGGGTGAGCAGGTTGCCCAGCACGTGGGCGGGGTCGACAATGTGTGGAGCGGTCATCGTGGCGATGTCCTTTCGAGAGAGCTGTGAGATGTGAACTCGAAGGATCCCACGGTGACCGCGCCATCGTCTTCCGACTCGGCCACCGGGGCTACATGTCGAGATGCGCCGCATATTTGACGCTGGCCCGCTCAGTACTCTTTACGGAACGCCGTGACTCGGGTGTTTGTCAAAAGTAGGGCGCGCGCCCGAGGCCAAGACTGACCATGTCCCAGAAGGGAACCCTGCGATGGTCATCAACGATCCTCCCGTCAAGGACGGTCAAAGCCCGCGCGCCCCTCGGCCCACGTGGAAGTCACCAGCGATCTGACTACTTCGTGACGTCCAATTGCTCAAGGGGGAGTCATGAGGCCGCCCTGGGCCGTCAGGGGAGGACTACGGCAACAGAGTGCATCGCACGGGTGACCGCCACGTATAGCTGGGCAGCTGACTTCGGAGCTAGTTTGGACTTCTTGCCCGTGAGGTAACCCGTCATCGTGTCGGGGAGGAACAATATGACGCGCTCAAAAGTCTCCCCCTTCACTTGGCCAATGTTCAGAGCCGCGACGTCTGGAGGGACTTTGCTGTTCTTGTTGTAGCGAATCACAGTGGGACCATGCTCCCGGATGTAGTCCGAGGCACTCGCCGCGTTCACAAAGAAGATCCCATCGTGCCCGGTCTCTGTGGCCATCGCCGAGACCGTCTTCGGGAACTGCGCGAACAAGCGAACGATGCTGTCAGCAAGATCACAGATCGCCTGATTGCACCGCCAGGACTTGGTTCGGTGCTCGATCCGTAACAGACACCAGGCTGGTCGCGGAGGCGGTGGCCCGCCAGAACAGCGTCGACGAGGTGCACGCGAGTCTGCTGCCCGAGGACAAACTTGAGAAGGTCGCGGAACTGCAGCGGGCCGGCTACACGGTCGTGATGGTCGGCGACGGCGTCAACGACGCGCCCGCGCTCGCCACCGCCGACATCGGCGCGGTCATGGAGTCGGCGGGATCGGCGGTCGCCGTCGAGACGGCGGGCATCGCCCTCATAGGCGACAACCTGCTCAAGCTGCCCGAGGCCATCAGCCTCGCCAAGCGGACCGTCTCGGTCATGCGGCAGAACATCGCCATCGCGCTCATCACCGTGGCGGCGCTCTTGGCGGGGGTCTTCGGCGGTGGCGTGACGATGTCGCTCGGCATGTTCGTTCACGAGGCGTCCGTGCTGATCGTCATCCTCAACGCGATGCGCCTGCTGCGCAACGCGCGTTCCCACGTCGCGATGCGGGGGGCGGACTTCAGGCACTCGCGGGCGGCCAGTGCGCTGGTGAAGGTCTCCGCCTGAACGCACGTTGGCCGTCTCGTCGCGCTCCCAGCGATCGGGGGCCCGCCCACCCGGCGGGCCCCCGATTCGGCTCTCCCGCCCCTAGTCAAACGGCAGAGTGAGGCGTAGCATCGAGATGTCCGGCAGCCGATCTCACGGCGCCCCTCCGCACGGCGGCGCAGGGTGGCCGCAGGCGGTGCCGCCGGCTCCCGCCGAGGAGGAACCATGAAGAAGCTCTTCGTTTCCGTGTTGGCAGCCCTACTGGCCTGCGTCGGACTTAGCGCGACCAGTGTCAGGATCCGAGGCGGCGGTCCGCTCCTACATCTGCAACGTGGGGCCTCGTTGACCGGACCCATCGCGGCACGCCGTCGTTCTCGGCCGACGGCGCGAAGCTCCACTACACGCGCGGCGAGGCCAGCGCCGACGGATCCGGCGCCTTCTGCGTCGCCTGGGATGCCGGGATGCTCTTCGTCGCCCCCGTCAATGATCTGACGGCCGAGACGCCGGTCAACGCGGCCCTCCGCGGCATCACGGCCGTCGACGTCTCGCCCGACGGGACGCAGCTGCTCCTCGAGCAGCAGCAGGGCTTCGAGGGGTCGGTGTGGATCGCTGACGCCGCCACCGGGGCCAAGCTGCACACGGTCGACGACCGCTCGGGGCGTCTGGCGCGCTGGACGGGTACCGGGCAGGCCATCGTCAGCCGCCTCGACCTCCTGAAGCCCGACGGCCAGCCCCTCTACGGCTACGACGACTGCAACTACTGGGACCCGGCCACCCAATCCATGGTCAACCTGCACTGCTACTACCCCAACGTCAACGCGCAGCACGCCGACCCCCAGTGCTCTCCTGGGAACTGCCTCTCGGGCATCGCGTTGCGCAGCGACGTGCCGAACCTGTTCGATGGTCTGATCTCGGCGAGCGGAGCGCTCACGGGGGACCTCGTCGGCAGCTACCTGTTCGCCAAGGCTCGTCCTGGCACGCACGGCGTTACGCTCGCGCTCACCGGCGGGGTCGACGCCAGCATCACCTGCGACGACGGCGACTCGTCCGTCTCAGGCCGAACCACCACCTACCGCGTGCAGGAGTCGGAGATCGTCACGTGCACCGCCCACTCCCACGGGCCGATCCCCGCCGCGTCGAAGTCGTTCAGGTCGAACACGAGCCGACGCTCCGGCGAGGCGTACAGGCCGAAGGTGCCGAGATGCGCGTCGGAGTCGATGACGACGTGCACACCGCTCACCGGCCCGGCGGCCAGGTCGCGCGTCATGACGTCGACGGTGCCGCGGAAGAAGGCGTACGGGGACTGGAGCATCCGGCTCACCCGCACGCCGATGAGCTCCGGGATCCGGCCGACGTGAGTGCGCTCGATCGTGGCGACCAGGTCGCGCTCCCCCAGCACGAGCTCTGCCTGATCGCTGCGCCGAAGCGTGCGCCGCAGGTCCCGGCCCAGTTCGTACGCCTCGTCGACCGTGCGCCCGCGACTGAGGAATTGCTGCACTGTCATCTGCCCAGCCTAAGAGGAGCGGCGCGGCAATGGTGCCGCCGCGACGAGGAGGTAGTCGCCCGCCAAGTCATGCCAGGAGCGGTCCCAGCAGACGAACACGTCCTGGGTCAGCCGGCCCACCTCGCCGAGCAGCCTCCCCACATCCCAGGCCAGCGGCGTGAAGCATCGGCCACTGTTGATGTTGGCGACGTTGACCACGACGTGGCCCCCCGGCGTCAGGAGGTCGACGCACTGCGCGAGGATGCCCCGGAGTTCGACGAGATCCTGGTAGAAGCCGGCCCCGGTGTACGCGGAGAGCGGGTCCTCGGGCCCGTCGTCCGCTGCCCGGTACGGAGGGGAGGTCAGCACCAGGTCGAAGGGGCCGACGACGAGGCGCGACAGTTCCCGGGCGTCGCCCTGCACCACCGTGGACAAGGGGGCCACCGCTGCCGCCGCGGCGCACCGGTCGGGCAGCAACTCGACGCCGACTGCCTCCGGCCCATGGACTCGGCCATCCGGGGCGTGGTGCCGAATCCGGCAAAGGGGTCGAGCACCCTGTCGCCGGGGCGCGTCAGATCCTCCAGCACCGCCCCGACCAGCGAGGTGGAGAAGTGCACGTCCTCGTCAGCCAGCGGGTGCCGCTCGGCGACGACGCGGTCATGCTCGACGACGAGGTGGGACGAAGATGCACCTAGCTATCGTAGGCCGCTGCCTGCCTGCGGACAGAGGCGCGGGGGGGGGGGGGGGGGGGCGGGGGGGGGGGCGGGGGGGGGTGGGGTGAGGCCGGAGGTGTGTGAACGTG
>NZ_JACJGB010000010.1 GCF_014164775.1 Tessaracoccus sp. MC1679 | reverse complement strand
CTCGGTGGGGGCGCGCGGGGCGGGCGCCGTGGGGGGGGCCCCCCCCGCGCTGCCGCCGCCCCCCCGCGCCTCCTTGGTTCTGTCAACCCCGTTGTTGTCAGTCCTTGACGGAGCCCAAGGTGAGGCCAGCCACGAACTGCTTCTGCAGCACGAAGAACACGATCAGCACCGGCAGCGCGGCGAGAATCGAACCGGCGGACAGCAGGTTGTAGTCGGTGAAGAAGGAGCCCTTGAGGTTGTTCAACGAGCTGGTGACCGGGAACTTGTCCCCCGTCTGGAGCAGCACCGTCGCCCAGAAGAACTCGTTGTAGATCCACGCCACCTGAAGCGTGCCCAGGGCGGCGAGCGCGGGGCGCACCAGCGGCAGCGTGATGCCCCAGAACTGGTACCAGACCGAAGCGCCGTCGAGGCTGGCCGACTCGTAGATCGCCGCGGGGAGCGTCTTCATGTAGTTGCTCAGCACGAAGGTGCAGAAACCGGTCTGGAAGGCCATGTTGATGACGATGACGCCGATCTGCGAGTCGAGCAGCGACCCCGAATCAGAGATCCAGTACGGCAGCGGGATGGCCCGGAAGATGCGGTAGATCGGCACCAGGAGCGCCTGGGGCGGCAGGAGGTTCGCCGAGACGAACAGCGCCAGCATCGCGAAGTTGAACTTGAAGCTGAACCGGGCCAACACGAAGGCGGCGCTCGCCGACAGGGCCAGGGTCAAGATGACCGCGGTGACGGTGATGAAGGCGGAGTTCAGGAACGTGAGGCTGAAGCCGCCCCGCTCCCACGCGTTGAGGTAGTTGTCCAGCGTGAACCCGCCGAAGCTGAAGTACCCGTTCTCCATCGTGAAGCCGTAGTCACGGAAGGAGTTGAACAGCGCCCACAGCATCGGGAACAGCCAGAGCAGCGCCATGCCGAGCAGGAACACGTGGAGGACGATGCGGGACGGGGTGAGTGGCCGCTTAGTGAGTTCCATGGTTGAGGCGCTCATCAGGAGTCTCCCTTCATGACGACGCGGAGTTGGAGGATGATGAAAATCGACGATAAGAGGAGCATCATCGTCGCGAGTGCCGAACCGAACCCGATCCGGCTGGCCTCGCCGGCGACGTTGGTGGTCACCAGGGTGGAGATCAGCTCAAGGCCGTTGGTGCCCCGGTTGATGACCCAGGCCAGGTCGAACGCCCGCAGGCCCTCGATGAAGGTGATGGTCATGACGATGATGTTGATCGGACGCATCACGGGGAACACGATCCGCAGGTAGGTCTGGAGCTGGTTTGCCCCGTCCATCTGCGCAGCTTCGCGCAGCGACGGGTCGATGCCCTTGAGGCCGGCTAGGTACAGCAGCATCACGTAGCCCGTGTGCCGCCACCCGCTGGCGACGATCGCGGCCCACAGGTTGATGGACGGGTCGCCGTACCAGTCGATCTGCGTGCCGAAGAGCATGTTGAGCAGACCCTGGTCCCGGCTGTACATCAGCTGCCACATGAACCCGATGAGGGCCGCGGACAGGACGACAGGCAGGTAGAACGACGTCTGGTAGAAGCGGCTGGCCCGGATCTCCTTGTCCAGAAGGACGGCGAGGAACATCCCCAGCGGGGTGAACACCAGGAACAACCCCACCAGCCACAGCACGTTGTGCCACATGGCGGGCCAGAAGGGCGGGTAGATGGTGGCGATGTCGATGTAGTTCTGGAGGCCGTTGAACGTGATGTCCCGCAGCGCGCCGATGCCGTCCCAGTTCGTGAACGAGAGTACGACGGTGAACAGAGCGGGGAACCAGACGAACGTGACGACGATCAGGGTGGGGATGACGCCCATGAGGACGGGGGTGATTCGGTCCCAGCGCGAGGTCTGGAGTGGTGACGATTGAGTTGACACTTTGCGCTCCTTCGTGGTTCGCATCAGTTGGGGAAGATCGATTGCTTCTGGCGCTCCACGCTGCGCAAGATGGAGTCGATCGAGGAGGGCTCCCGGATGAACGACTGGAAGGCGGGCCCGAGGACGGTGGCGGCGAAGTCCGGGCGCGTGTCACGGTCGAGGAACTGCGAGATGGCTTCGGCCTCCTCCACCAGCTTCACGGCCTTCTTCTGCAGCCTCGAGTAGCCGGACTGGTCGATCGCGGAGGTGGCCGCGATCACGCTGGGATCTGCCTTGACCGAGTGGCTCACCGCCTCTGGAGTGCTGAGGTAGAGCATCAGCGCCTTCGCCAGCTCGGGATTCCTGGGCTGCGCGGCCATCATGAATCCGTCCACGGGAGCCTCGACGACCTTCGCCCCGATGGCCGACTCCAGTTCCGGGAAGACGAAGAAGTCCAGGTCATCTGCGGCCTCCTCCGACGTGGCGAACTGCTGCTGGAGGAACATGCCCATGAGGTAGGTACCCGTCCTCTTCTGCAGGAGCCCCTGGGCCGCCTCCTGCCAGGTCCGGCCGAGCGCGGCCTCCTCATGGAAGGGCAGCAGATCGTTCCACATCCGGAAGACCCGCTTCACGGCCTCGCCGTCCCAGGCCTCATCGCCGGCCAGGAGCGAGACGTGGAAGTCGTAGCCGTTCAGCCGCAGATTGAGCATGTCGAACGTGCCCATCGCCTCCCAGCCGTCCTTGTTGGCGAACCCGATCGGCGTCAGGCCGTCGCTCAGCATCTGCTCGTTGAGGGTGACCCACTCGTCGAGGTTCGTCGGCTCGCTGTAGCCACGCTCGGCGAAGACACTCGGGCGGTAGAAGACGGCCCAGGGGTAGTAGGTGCTGGGCATGAAGATCTGTCGACCATCGGTGGCGCTGGACGACACCCTCATGGAGTCCGGCATGCCTTGCACCTGGCTCCACACGTCGGAGATGTCGCCGACCAGCCCCTTCTGCGCGAAGTAGCGGGCACGGTAGCCGGCGAACCAGGTGAAGACATCGGAGGGACGTCCCTGCAGGTAGTTGTTGATCCCCTGCTTGAACGTCTCGTGGTCGACGGTGTTGATCTTCACCTCCCCGCCGTCGAAGCCCGCCATCATGTCGGCGAAGGCTCTCCTGGGGGCGTCGTCGGACTGGTACGAGCCGACGGTGACGAGGCTGGGATCGGGCTGACCGCTGCCGCACGCGGACAATCCGGCCGCGGCGCCCAGGCCGAGGCCGCCCAGTAGCAGGGTGCGCCTCTTGAGCGCTGGGGATGGGAACATGGCTTCTCCTTGCTGGTTCCTCTGGTGGTGGGTCACGAGCTGGCGCGGACGATGAGTTCAGTGGCGAAGACCCGGTTGCCCGGATCGTCCCCGTTGGTGGCTTCGGTGAGCATCTGGACCGCGGCCCGGCCCAACGCGCGGATGGGCTGTGCGACGGTGGTGAGCGGCGGTGCCAGGTCCAGGCCGAGGGCGTGGCCGTCGAAGCCGACGACCCGAAGATCGTCGGGGATGCGCAGCCCCCGGCTTCGGGCCGTCTGATAGGCCCCGACCGCCATGCGGTCGGACGCGCAGAACACGGCGTCGATGGTGGCGTCGCGATCGAGGAGTGCGGCCAGGCCTGCCCTGCCCGACTCGATCCCGTAGTCGCCGTGGTAGACGAGTGCCTCATCGAAGGCGTCTCCCAGGGCGTCCCGAAAGCCCGCCAGGCGGGCCAGGCTGCCGGGCTCGTCCTGGGCGCCGGCGATGATCGCCACCCGGCGCGCGCCGCGCTCCACAAGATGCCGGCCGGCGTCCGCGCCCCCCTGCCGGTCGGTGATGGTCGCGGACCACACGCGCTTGCGGGACGGGCCGTCCGGCACCGCTCCGCACAGCACCACCGGGACGTCGGCGCTCAGGAGCGCCTTCAGCATCGGGTCGTTGACGTGCGGGCTGAGGTGGATCACGCCGTCGACGTGCCTCGAGTCGAGGAACTTCGTGGTGCGGCGGCGCTCCTCCTCGTTGCCCGCCAGCAGCAGCACGAGGGCGGTGTCGCTGCCGGCCAGCCCGTCGGAGACGCCCTGCAGCAGCACGCTGAAGGTGGGGTCTTCGAAGAGCTCGCGCTGCGGCTGGGTGAGGAGCACCGCGACGGCGTTGCTTCGCCCCGAGGCGAGCGAGCGGGCGTGCGGATTGCTGCGGTAGTTCGTGGCATCGATGGCCTGCTCCACCGCGGCGCGGGCCTCGGGGCTCACCTTCGGCGAGCCGTTAAGCACGCGGCTGACGGTGCCGCGGGACACGCCGGCGTGCGCCGCGACGTCCATGATGGTGGCGAGTGGCGCAGCGGTCTGGCCGGTCCCGCCGGTGAGGCGGTGTCGGGCGGTTTCGCGGTTCATGGGTCGAGCCCTTCTGATGCCCACTGCTTTGTGTGCACGCTCCCACGATACTCCATGCTCAAAGATGTGTCAATCGCTGGTTCTATGTGGGACCGCTCACACGCGCCTCGGACCAGATGGTAGGCACGAGCGTGCGCAGAGCTCTCAGGAGTTCCTCTTCAGCCTCACTCTGGGTGCGGAGGCGTCCTTCCGCGATCTGGCTTGGAGCAGGCAGAGAGGAGTTCACGAGTCGCAGTTCTTGCAGTACTTGGGGTGCAGGCACTCTTGAGCGGGCAGCTATCGTCGCGTCGATACTGGTGCGGATCATGTCTAGGTCGGCGGCTTCGAGGATGGCTCGAAAGAACTCGATCAGGACGAAATATAGGGTCACAATACGACTAGGGGTCTTGACTGTTTTCGATGCCTCGGAACTGTCTTGGGGCGCGGGGAGGAATTACAAGGCTTCGGCGAGGGAAGAGTGACGCGACGTTAAATCTCAGAAAGTTGCTGTGCATTGCCCGCCTCCCGCAACTAGGCGGTCCAGATATCGGGCGGTGCGTCCTGACATGAAGTGAGGGCGCCACTGCTGGAACAGGGACGCCCTCGATGAATCCTTGTCCGGTTAGAGAACTGAGGTTCTGATGTCCCGGCGTATCTGGCGCTCGGGGGGCGGCGCCAGCCCTTGACTCTGTTGTGCCTGTTTTCGTTTTTCGGCTCGCCGGTGAGCTGGTGGAGTGGGATTGGGCTGATGGGTCGCCGCCATGGCATGTCTCAGCCGCGAATTGTTGATGGTCGTCGCCGCGTCATACTCTGACCCACGCACCCACGAACTGCCCGCAGCCAAACCCGTGTAACGGTCAATCCATGTCCACTGCCGGCACTCCTTGACCACGGGGCAGCCCGAGCACAATCGGATGGCCTGCTGCGCACGCCACCGCTCACGATTGACCCGGATCCTCCGTCGCGGACTCATGCGCCGAACTCTTGATGAGAAACCATGTCCAAAGTGTCGCTGACAACGGGCGATGCCCCTACTTTGTGATCTCTATTGTATAGAGCCCCGTTTATACAAAGTAGAGCGCATCTCGACACAGATGAGCTCTGCACGGGAGGATTGAGGACGTACCGACCGTTGAGTTGGCATGAATCCGCTTCCTCCTTCGTCGGGTCGTTTCATGCCAGTCTCTCCGGGGGGTCAACGAGGCGCGACAGGGCAAGACATCGGGAGTGGATCGCCAGCCGCTATATGACCAGCTATGCGGCCGGCGTATAGGCCCTATATGTCGGGGGTAGCGGAGCACACCCCCTATACAGGGCCCTATATGGAGCTTGATATAGCGCTTCCATTGGGATGCGTGGGTCTTCCGCGGTCGTGTGAGGCGTGGATCGATGGTGGCCGGTCACGGTCGGTCCCATCTGGTGGCCTCCTCTATGGATGAGGAGGCCATCTCATGGCTGTGAGCACCAGCAGTAGCTATGTCCCCCAGGCCCTGACCTGGGGGCTCGTTGGGGTGGGTGCTGCAGCTGTGGCGCCGATGGTCGGGATGGGGGACTGGGCCGGCTGGATTGGGGCCGGCGGGATCCTGGTCGCGGGTTCGGTCGGGGTCCTTGGGCATCGTGACCAGGAGCGTCGAGGGCTCCACCTGTCGCTTGAGGAAGGGCTCGTCCCTCTGATCGGGCCCAGGGCAACGGTGGTCACGCGCGGCTGGAGAGGCTGGCCGGGCACGCCGGGCAAGGTGGTGATTCGCTACGACGCCATAGCCAAGGACGGCGACCCGACCTGGAAGCAGGGCGTCCTTGATGTCACCCAGCGACGGCTCGAAGTGTCTGCCTCGATCCTCGAGCACGATCGGCGGACCCGTCGCGTGGTCCTGGTGACCCGCGACGTGACCAAGGCGAACCCGGTCGAACAGCGAGTGTCGCGCACCATCGCAGACCTCCTGGGAGCAGGGGCGCGGGTGGCCGCGGTCCGCACCGCCGGCGACGGTGACGTGGCCTCGTTCGAGGTACGGCACATTCCCACCACGAAGGTCGCTTCGAGCGGGGGCTACCGGGCCAAGATCGAACGGACCTTCGGGTACGTGCATCAGGGCCGGTGGCGTTGCAAGTGGGACCTGGAGCACGACAAGGTCATCTTCGAGCTGAGGCCACCGTTCCCGTCGACGGTGTGGCTTCCCCGAGCCGACGTCGACACCAAGCGCGATGTCCTAGCCACCTACGACAAGGTGAGCATCGACTTCGGTGTCGACGAGGATGGGAACACGCTCAGCTGGCGCCCAGCTGTGGATCCGAACCTGATGGTGGTCGGTGCCCCGGGCACGGGCAAGACGGTCCTGGAGCACAACATCCTTGCCTCGGTTGCCCAGTGGGGGTGGCCGGTGTGGGTGGTCGACGGGAAAGCCATCGAGTTCCTGGGATGGAGGGACTGGCCCAACGTGCAGACGGTTGCCTCCACCGTCGAGCAGCAGATTGCCGTGATCAGCAGGGCCCACGAAGTGATGGAGCACCGCTACCAGCTGATCGTGGCCGGCAAGGCCAGCGAAGACGACTTCGAGCCGCTGATGCTGTTCATCGACGAGTGGTCAGACTTCCGGGCCAACCTGACCGACTGGTACGCCATGGTCAAGGTCAAAGGAATGCCAACCAAGCCGCCTGTCCTGCAGAAAGTTGCCTCGATCGCCCGCAAAGGCCGATCGTCGCGCGTGCACCTGCTGTTCGCCACCCAACGCCCAGACGCCGAGTACTTCGGCGGGGACATGCGAGACAACTTCCGCTGCCGGATCTCGATGGGACGACTCAGCCCGCAGGGCGCGATGATGATGTACCAGGACCCCAACGTCGGAACCACCGTCCCGCGGGGTTGCCGCGGCCGCGCCACCACCATCGACGACAACAACAGGCCAGTCGAGATCCAGACCTACCGTGTCCCTGACCCGCGCAGGGCCCGGCGCCGGCTGGACCAGGACGAGCTCGCGATCCTCGAAGGGCTGATGCCCGATGAGGCGATGCGCCGGCACGGCCGGCTGCTGATTGTTCCGCCAACAGACGATGAGGTCACGCAGGCCGGGTCGGAGTACACGGCATGGTGTGCAGCCGATTGGGTGCCGGCTGAGGCGCGGCCGGATCTGGACCCGATCACCAACGTGGCAGCCGACTCGGCTCGCGCCCGGGAGATGTCGTCGCCGATGGCGATGTTCGGGATCCCCATCTCCGCACGCGGCTACATGGCTCGAGGTGACACGTCCGGCGACGGTGAGGAGTCGCCGGCCGATGACCGTCTCGGTGAGGTAGCCGGTTTCTCGGACAGTTACGGCGCGCAAGTCGATGTGGACCCGTTGGTGCTGTCCATCGGCGACCTGGTGGAGCTCGAACCGGGGTACTGGGTCACCGTCGACGAAGAGCCAGAGGAAGACCCCATGGATCCCACCTCGGTGTTGCTGTGTTGGCGCGACGACGACGACAACACCGGAGCCGTGGGACTGAATCTCGGTGAGCGCGTCACCAGCCGCCGAGCCTCATACGAAACGGAAGGAGCACTGTGAACACGCAAGGACAGCTCGACGACGACACCACCACCTTGATCCTGGTCGGATTACTGGCCGGGCCAGCCGTCCTGGCCACCGCTGTCGGGATCGCCGCTTCACGGACACCCGCGGCCGCCGCCTGGCTGGTGGAACACCACGTGCTGGCATCAGCCGCAGCCACCCCGGTCCTGGCGATACCTGGCGCTGGGGGAGCCGGCCTCGACTGGGCGCGGATCATCCCCGTGGTGTCGCTGCTGATCATCGCCGTGGTGTGGGGCGTGTGGCTGGCACGCAACAAGCCAACGCCGCGAGGGGGTGCCAAGTGACGTCCCGTCGGCCCCTGCTGAAGAACCGTCGAGTCTGGCGGACCCACCTGCTGAATCGAATCTGGCGCCAGCGTCAGGCCACCGACCTGGCGGGGCTGCTCGCCCTCGAGGGCAACTGCGCAGTACCTGGCACCGGGTGGACTGACGCCGAAATCAGGCACGCCAACGCGCCCACCAGTGCGGCCGCCGCTGAGGCTGCCCGCTCCGTGCTCGAACTGTGTGACGACTGCCCGGTGATCGGCGAATGCGCACAGTGGGCCCACGTCGATCGCTACACCGGCCTGGCCGCCGGCAGCTCCTGGATACGCGGCCAGGAATACGACCCGTCCACCACCATCAACAACCCACGCCCCAAGAACACCGCCGTCGCCTAGACCCTCCACCACCCCGACCCCCTACCCGGGGCGGGGTGGTGGAGGGATGACGGGTTCTTGTCGGTGGCTGCCGCTAGGTTGGAGTCATCCATTCAAGGGCTGCTCACCACGGCCCGCTGCTCTATGAAAGAGAGATCCTCTGATGTCTGTTGATGCTTTCCCGATCGTTGCTGTTGATGAGCGTGCCGCCCGGATGGGGTTGTGTGCGCTGGTCCCGTTGGGTGCCCCGGGGCTGGTGGCTGAGGTGGCTCACCGTGGCGCTGTCGACACTTGGAGCCGGCTGCTCTCCGACCGTGACAGCCGCTGGGGCCGCGCCGCGGCGACCATCGACCTTCGGCGGGTTGTGGCTGCCGGGGCCGAGGTGGGGGCCCGGTTCGTCATCCCCGGTGACGCGGAGTGGCCGGCCCAGCTCTCCGACCTCGACGGCGTGGAGGTGGGCGGGCAGACGGGGGCCCCGTTCGGGTTGTGGGTGGTGGGTGCCCGTCTCGACGAGCTGCCCGCCGGCGTGGCCGTCGTGGGTGCCCGCGCCGCCACCACCGCCGGCCTACACGTCGCCGAGGGTCTCGCCGCCGGCATCGCCGCGGCCGGCTTCAGCGTGATCTCGGGCATGGCGTTCGGGATAGATGCAGCCGCGCACCGCGGCGCCCTCGAAGTCGGTGGCCCCACCATCGCCGTGCTCCCCAGCGGACTGGACCGGCCCTACCCGAGCGCCCACCACGACCTGGCACGCAGCATCGCCGCCCGCGGGGCACTCATCTCCGAGATGCCCCCCGGCACCACCCCCACCCGCTACACCTTCCAGGCCCGAAACCGGATCATCGCCGCCCTGGCGCGCGGCACCGTGATCGGTGAAGCCGCCGCCCGATCCGGTGCCCTCAACACCACCACCTGGACCACAGCGATAGGCCGGCCCCTGCTGGCCGTGCCCGGCGACGCCACCCACCCCCTCTCTAGCGCGCCGAACGCCCTGATCCGTGACCGCACCGCCCAGCTGGTCACCACAGCCCACGACATCACCCAAGCCATACCCGTAGCTGGCCGCGGCAACGACCGCGGAATGCAGCTACGCGCCGACATCGAAGCCGCCCGCGCCGACGTCGACACCGCCACCGCAACCCTCACCCGCGCCTGGCAACGAGTCGCCGACACCCGCCGCCGACTCGACCACCACCTCAACCAACACTGAGCCCAACACGCCCGGGGGTGAGTCATCGTGACTCACCCCCGGGCGTCTAGCGGTCCACCGCGACCGTGGAGATCCGCGCCCCCGGGATCCACTCCTGACAGCACCGCCCGTCACGGACCCACACCACCAACCCCTCCCAACACCCCGCCCCATCCCTACGCCGATCCATCACCAACCCAGGCACCACCGCATCCACCCACACATGCCGCACCACCCCCACCCCCGCGGCCGCCGGCGTCGCCGTCGACAACCCCAGCCGGTCGGCCAAGGAACCGAACTGGGAACGCTTCGTCGTCATGCCCGGACCCTACGAGCCACACCCGACAAGACCAGCACCCCAGCCCCTCCCAGCGCCCCGCCGGAATTAACCGGTTAATACCCAGACGAAGACGAAGCCCCTAGCCAGAGGGGAGAGAAGCTGACCCTCCACCCCGACCCCCTACCCGGGGCGGGGTGGAGGGTCAGCTCTGGTTTTGGTCGGTGGGGGCCGATAGATTGGGGTCATCCACAAGGGGGTCTCACCAGCCCCCGACCAGGACCTGGAAGGGGTTCTCATGTCTATCGCTACCGCTGTTGTTGCCGTCGACTCGACCGTCAAGGCCGGCTACCGGGATCTGCTGGCCGCGTTGAAGGCCACCGGGCTGCTGGCCGGCGGCGCCCGGTCGATGCTGCCGCACGTCGAGCTCGCCGCCGGCGACGGAGCACTCACAGTCACTGCTGCCGATGCGGGCGCTGCGGTGACAGTCAGCCTGCCGGCCACCGTCACCGGTAGCGGCCGCGTCATGGTGCCCTGGGCCGAACTGTCGAAGATCCTGCCGGCGGCCGTCAAAGGCACCAGCAAGCGCCAGCTCGACCAGCTGAGCGTCGACATCGACATCACCGGCGACACGGCCACCCTCGGTGTGGGCGGCTACAGCCTGCCCATCACCGTCGCTCCCGACGCCACACTGCCCACGATCCCGCAGGCCACCCCCGGCACCCACGTGGCCGACCGTGACCAGTTCGCCGCCATGTTCACCCGCGTCGTCGCCGCCGCCGGCACCGACCAGCTGCTGCCCATCTTCACCCACGTGCACACCACCCTGACCGACACCCAGGTCACGATGCTCGCCACCGACCGCTACCGACTCTCACGCGGCACCATCGACGCCCACGGCACCAGCAACCAGACGATCCTGCTGCCCGGCCCCCTCCTAGCCAAACTGCTGCCCTTCTGCGACGGCACCCAGATCATCCTCGGCACCGACGGCCACGACACCAACCAGTGGATCACCCTCACCAGCGGCACCCTCACCGTGCGGATCCTCCACCCCCACGGCGACTACCCCCGCGTCACCCACCTGTTCAACCTCACCAACGCATCCACAGCCACCCTCGACCGCACCGCGTTCCGTGACGCCGCCGACCGCGCCCACGCCCTCACCACCGTCCTCGCCGAACGCAACACCCCAGCCCGACTCATCATCAACACCAACCAAGTCACCATCGCCCCCGGCACCCGCGACCGCACCGCCGACGCCCCCACCATCACCGCCGACACCCACCACACCGACACGTTCACCGGCGGCATCAACCCCGCCTACCTCCTCGACGGCATCAACCACACCCACGGCGACACCATCACCATCGAATTCAACATCCCCGGCAAACCCATCAAACTCACCGGCACCGACACCTTCGAACACGTCATCATGCTCATGCGCCTACCCGACTAAAGATCTCCCGCCCGGGTGGACCCCCCCCGCAGGGGTTCGCCCCATGGCTAGCGAGGTCTCGTTCAACGCCCGAGTGGGGGTTCGTTTCGAACGCCGGTGAAGGTGAGCTTTCACATCACTCCTGAAGTGGGTCGGGCTCAGCGGGGTCTCGGTAGCGGTGGGCGACTGCGTCTGCCCGAGTGTGCAGGGATCTGCGTAGTTCGGGCGGGGCAAGCGCTTCAACGTTGGTGCTGAGCTGCCACAGCGCCCACTCGGCGTGCCAGAGATCTTGGAAGGTGACTTCGAGTCGTAGCCAGCCGTCTGCCTCGGGCTCCTCTGCGCGAACGGCTTCGGCCATGTCGAGCAGGTCATCCCGGCGTGCCGGGTTCACCCGCACCTGGACGGGGATGTGGCCCTCGGACAGGAACTCGGCGCACCGTTGTGCCCAGATGTGTTCGAGGTCGACCTGATCTGGTCGCTGGGCTCCTTCGGCAAGCTCTTCGGCCGCGTGGATCCGCGATATTCGCATGGTCCGGTCGGTGCCGGATTCGGTGGCCAAGAGGTAGCCCTTGTCTCGCACGGTGACCAGGCCGATCGGGTCCACTGTGCGCCACTGGGGTGGCTGCCCCCGTGAGACGTAGTGGATCCGCAACTTGCGTCCGGCGAGAACCGCGCGTCGCACCACCATCAACGTGGCGTCGGGCAACTCGTCTCGGCTCAGGCGACGGGAGAGAAGGTCGGTCTCGGGGTTGACGAGGAATCGTTGTGCCGCGCTATTCGCGGCGACCTGGTGGCCCTCGGGGAGCGCGTCAACGATCTTCCGCATCGCTGAGGCGAGAGCCGTTCCGAGTCCAAAGAGCTGCTCCTTTGGCCCCGAGCCGGCGGTGAGCAGCGCGAGGGCCTCGTCGTGGTTCAGGCCCGTGAGCTCGGTCCGGAACCCCGGTAACAGCGAGTATCCACCGTGCCGGCCACGTTCGGCGTAGACGGGGACGCCAGCTGCGGAGAGCGCCTCGATGTCGCGCATGACGGTGCGCGGGGACACCTCGAGCTCCCTGGCCAGGGCATCCGCGGTCAACTGGCCGCGCTGACGCAGCAGAAGAATCAAAGACACCAGGCGGTCAGCTCGCACGACGGAAACGCTACCCAATACCTGACACAAGGTGTCGTAATTGAGTGTCAGGGTGGTAAAGCGTCGCCGGACTGCGGCGACGCGCGAACGGGCAAACTCCCGATGGAATCTGATTGGAGCTGATATGGCAATCGAACGAGTGGCCGTCAACCCGGTGACGTGGTCGGTGGAGATGGGGTTCAACCAGGGCGAGGTGGTCGCTGGCTACACCCGGACGTTGTACTGCTCTGGGCAGACTGCGATGGGGGCCGACGGAACTCCCCAGCATGAGGGAGACATGGCAGCACAGGTTGCGTTGAGCTTGGACAACCTGGAGGCGGTGCTTGCCGCGGCCGACATGTCACTGGCCAATCTCGTGCGGCTCAACATCTACACCACCGACGTCGATCTGCTCTTCCAGCACTACGCGGTGCTGGCGTCGCGGCTGGGAGCGGCCCAGGTAGCCCCGACCACCACGATGCTCGGCGTGACTCGGTTGGCGATCCCCGGCCAGATGATCGAGCTGGAAGGGACCGCGGTCGCCTGAGCGACCCCTGCTGCCCGCACCGCTCGCCGGCGGCGCGGGCAGCTAGGCAGGGAAAGGTGACCGTGATGCACCAGCTCAGGACTATCGGCGTCTACGGCTTCGATGCCTCATCGTTTCTGGCCAGCCTGAACAGGAGCGGGGTCAGCATGCTGCTCGATGTGCGACAGCGTCGCGGCGTCCGAGGTACCGAGTACGCCTGGGCCAACTCGCAGCGCTTGCAGGTCTCGCTTGCCGCAGCCGGGATCGCGTACCGGCACCACCGCGAGCTGGCCCCCACCACTGAACTGCGACAGCTTCAGTATGCCGAGGACGCCCGGCAGGGCGTCGGGAAGCGCGCCCGTCGAGAGCTCGCAGCCTCATACGTCGGCCGCTACACCGCTGAGATCCTCGACCACGCCGACCTTGAGTCGATCATGTCGGTGCTGCCGAGTACCGGAGCAGCGGCCGTGTTCTGCGTCGAGCGCGATCCCGCGGCCTGCCACCGTTCCTTGATCGCCCAAAGACTGGCCGAGCAGCACGGCGTGACCGTCAGGCACCTACGGCCGCGGTGAGGGACACTCCGCAGGGTTTGAGCGATTCGGGTGGGTCTCGCGCTGCGCAGCATGCCGCCATCCGCCGTCACGCCCGCGCCGGAATCTCGATCCGCGCCCTGCAACGCAAGCACGGGTCGATTACCGAACAGTCACTGCCGCACTGAACTCCGCCTGGCCAGAACCACACAAGACACCGCCGAAGCGCGGCTCCCGAATGGATCGATCCCCTACGTGGCCATCATCGACGGCTGGCTCCGTGACGAAACTGGATGCCCCGAGGAAGCAGCGGTTACACCGCGAATCGGAGATCCTCGTGATTCTGTCGGTCTGGGCGGACACCGATTGTCGACGCCCGTGAGCACCATTGGCACCGCCGGCGGGTCGAGTGTCGACGAGATCTGACACCACCGTCCCGGCGGGCCTCAGCTGGGGGCGAATGCGCCTGGCCGGTCCCCAGGTGGGTCTCCACTGGCAGATATTCTAGCGCTAGAATAGGCAGGTGACTCCCGCCGAATTGACCGTGCTGGGCCTGATCGTTGAGCAGCCCCGGCACGGCTACGACCTGGAGCAGGTGATCGAGGAGCGCGGCATCAGACAGTGGACGGATATCGGCTTCTCATCGATCTACTACGTGCTCGCCAAGCTGGACAAGCTTGGCCTCGTCGAGGCCGCCGAGGGCCGTTCTGGCGTGAAGTCTCGGCGGGTGTTCCAGGCCACTGCGGAGGGGCGACAGATCGCAGCAGATGAAGCCGTTGCGTTCATCGCTGATCTTCAGGCGGCCCCACATCCGGTCCTCGTCGGACTTGCCAACTTGCCGCTGATCTCGGAGCCCGCCTACGACGAGGCGCTACGCAGCAGGCTGACTCAGCTCGAGGCCAGGATCGCATTAGTCAAGGAAGCCGAACGGTCGCAAGCACCCCTCCTACGCCCCGCGCGTGAAGTCTTCTCCTACTCCCTCAGCCTCCTGGAGGCGGAAAGGTCGTGGCTCGCCGAACGAGTCCCGGTATCCGATGAGTGACAAGGCCGAGCTCAAGCCACCCGACAAGAGGATCATCGACGGCGTCTCCACGGCCGGCGGCGCGCACTGCGAGACGTCAGCGCTCGGCGCGCTCCTTCGACACGCCGGACTCGACCTATCCGAACCGATGCTCTTCGGGCTGGGGAGCGGGTTGTCCTTCATCTATTGGGACTCGAAGCAGCAGGAGCTGCCCTTCCTGGGCGGCAGGGTGAAACCCTTCGTGCTCGCCCAGAACCTGACCCAACGGCTGGGGCTCGAGCTGCGCGTGGATGAGACCATCTCCGCACGAAAGGCCTGGGACCAGGTCCGCTCCTCGATCGACGATGGGATCCCCGTAGGGCTACAGCTCGACAGCCATGACCTGGAGTACTTCGGATCCCGGGTGCACTTCGCCGGTCACGTCGTCGCCATGTACGGCTACGACGCCGAGCGGGCGTATCTGGTCGACACCGCACAGCAGGGCGGAGCCGTGTCCACGAGTCTGGAGAGCCTGGCCAGGGCGCGAGCCGCACGCGGGCCGATGTCGGCACGCCACCGGTCCTTCACCGTGAAGGCGGCGGCGTCGAACACGTATGGCGGGCACCTCATCCCGGCGATCATCCCGGCGATCACTGCGTGCGCTGAGGACTTTCTAGCGCCGCCGATCGCCAACCTCGGTAGCCGAGGAATCCGCACAGCTGCCAAGCGCGTGCAGTCGTGGTTCGACCGAGTCGAGGACCCCGGCCGCGATCTCGCCGTCATCGCCACGATGATGGAACGCGCGGGGACCGGAGGCGCACTGTTCCGCAACCTGTATCGAGACTTCCTGACGGAGTGCCAGGGACTTCTCGAAGGTGAGCCGGGCGCGGACCTCGTGGAGCAGGGAAGGGGTCTCTTCGCCGAATCCGCGCTGCTCTGGACGAGCGTTGCCGAACTCATCGAGAAAGCAGGTGCCACGGGTAGCCCGGACCATCTCGCCAAAGCGAGTCAGCTGCTCGATGTCATCGCGACGATCGAGACCTCCGCGATGACTGCACTGGCCTCCCTCACGGAATCCGGGCCAAACCACTCCCCACGGCGCTCCTAAGCTAAGCGGGTCGGTCGTGCACGGTCGCCTGCGCCTCCTCGAAGTGATCGCGGTCCCGGCCGCGGATTCCTCGCCGAACTATTCCTCGCCGAGTGGATGGTGCAGGAGTACGTCACCACGAGACGCCGCGAGATCCGCGTTGTGTCCGGCCGGGAACCCTCGAACACGTTCATCCCGCAAGAACACCTGCCAAGACGGGAGGCCGGGGTCGACTTCGGCGAAGTCGCGATCCGACTGCACGACGAACTGGTGGCCATCCGCCTGCAACCCACCACCCCGTCCCCCTACCCGGGGCGGGGTGGTGGCCCACGCGGGCGTGTTGTCGGTGGCCGCGGCTAGGGTGGAGTTCATCCACAAGGGGAGTTTCACCAGCTCCCAGACTTGCCCGGGAAAGGGGCGAAGTGATGTCGTTGATCATCGTGCACAGCGCAGCAGAAGGAACCCTCGTGTGGGGCACCAGCCGCGGTGACGGATCCGCCGAGATCTTGAAGACGCAGCAGTGGCGCTGGGGCCGAGACCTGGGGGCCTGGTACCTGCCACGGACCCGCGACCAGCGCCCCAACCGGGCACGCATCGAGCGGACCGCCCAGGTGCTACGCGAGGCTGGGTTCACTGTTGAGCTCGACATCGACGACCGCACCCGTAGCGTCGCCGCAGTGGAGGCCGACAGGATCGTCCGCCAACAGCAGCGCACCAACCATCTGCAGGAGCAGGCCGACCGCGCCGCCGTCGCCGCTGACGGGGCGTGGATTGCCGCCGACGTCGCGGCTGGGAAGCTGCCCCCGATGGGGGAGCCGATCAAGATCGGCCACCACTCCGAGCAGCGCCACCGCCGCGCCGCCGAGCGCGCCCAGGCGGCGCTCACCTCAGCGCTCGATGCCCACCACCAGGCCGAAGAAGCGCAGTGCCGTGCCGAGACCGCCACCCACACCACCGGGGCCCGCTACAACCCGACCACCGTGGCCAACCGCATCGACACACTCGAAGCCGACGCCCGAGCACTGCAACGTCACATCGACGGACAAACCCACACCCATCACCGGCACCCCGGCACCGGCCAAGCCATCGGCGACACCGCCGCCCCGGCCACCGGAGACCGCCGCGAGCACCTCACCGACCAACTCGCCCAGATCAACGACCAACTCGCCTACTGGCGCCAGATCCGCGCCGACCAGATCGCCACCGGAGACGCCACCCACCACGACAGCAGCACCATCAACCCCGGCGACCTAGTCGAAGTCAGCCGCCGCTGGTACCGCGTCATCCGCGCCAACCCCAAAACCGTCAGCGTCGCCACCAACACCGGCCGACACACCACGCCCTACAGCCACATCACCAACCACCAGCCCAACCCCGACGGGCTCCGCCAGCAGGGCAGGGACCGGATGCTGATGGAACCGCACCGAACCAGCCACCTGCAGGCCTACCAGGACGCGTCGCGGCTGGATGCCATGCGCGAAGAGGCGATCGCGTCAATCCGCGCCACGCAAGACTACGAAACGGTGCGGGAGTCACGGGCCCAGGCGCGGCGTTCGGGGGTCCGCGCCATGGTCTCAACCAGAGCCGACCAGCTGGCCACCCTGGTGCAGGCCCACGGATACACCGATCCGCGGCAGGCCGTGGAACAAACCCGTGCCTTGAGCGTCCGCGACGCCGCAGCAGCCACCGGCCTCAGCAAGACCACCATCCGCCGACGCAGGAACGCCGCCGACCCCTTCGACGTCGGCGGGCTCACCGACCAGGACAGGGCATAGGACATGACCCGACAGGTCGGGGACCCTTCTGGTTTTGGCCGCTACGCGATCGTGGACCGGGACTGATGTCAACCAAATACCGGCAGCTGACCGACGAGGAACGCACGGAGCTGACGACAGCAGGGAAAGATCTGGGGACCGTGGTGCGCCGCCTCCAGGCCGACGGGGTGTCATCAGCTGCGATCGGCCGGACTCTGGGCCGCTCAGGGGCGTGGATGACCAAACACTTCCCGCTCGACTGATCGACGCATGGTGAGGACAGCCGCATCACACCACTCACCAGACCTTGAATCAGCGCTCCAACCGTAGTCACGGCTATGACACACCCCGCCAGGACCCTGTTAGGTATGCACCGAGCAGTCCGCCCCGGGGGCAGGGCGTCCGGCTTCACTGTGGAGCTCGACATTGACGACCGAACCGGCGCCGCCGGCCCCGATCAGCGTGGTGGCGGCGCCCCCCAGTATCTTGCCGCCATATAGCTCGGGGAGGATCGTTCATGCGCCGCCGCTTCCTAGGCGGATCGTCCGTTGAGGGTCGCGCGTCCTGGCCTGGCTGCTCCGATCTCGGGTGGTGCGCTACCTGAATGGCCAGAAGAGCATCAGCACGAGAACGAAGAGGACCAAGCTCTGTGCGCTGTGGGCGATGATTCCAATGAGGGCGCTCCGGTAGCGGCGAGCCGGGAGCGAGAGGATGAATGTGTCGATGAGTGTGATCGGGATCATCCACGGGACGTGGAGGTGATAGACGGCGAAGAGAACTCCGTTGGCGATCCAGTCCCGCGGCCCGAAGACGCCGTTCATGCGGGGGAGCAAGTAGCCCCGGAAGAGCAGCTCCTCACCCAGCACGGTGTTGAAGACGAAGAAGACGAGCAGGATTCCCAGCCACAGCCACGAGCCAGAGAGCATCTCCTGTCCCTCGGTGGAGCCGAGGAAGGCACCGAAGTCACGTCCGGCTGCGGGGGCGATCCCGAACGGAAGGAACTCTTCGAGTGCGAACGCCGTGACGACGATCGGGGCGATGAGCCACATACGTCCCCCGCGGCGGCCCGTCTTGGGGTTGCGTGGCGCCCGCAGCCACAGTACGTCGCGGACAACTGACCACCTCAACGTTCGTTGTTCCCTGTAGACGAGGATCAGGACCAGCGCAAACTGCCAGACCATGCCCGCAGTCAAGAGCAGGATGAGGGACTGCGCGAGGGCGACGGGTGAGGTCCACATGGATGCGAGCAGCGGTGCGATCACCCACGCGAGCAGGGCCATCGGCACAGCGGCCGCCGCCCAGACTCCGATCACCCCAGCCGTGGTGAGTTGAGGAATCAGAGTCACTCTTGCAGTGGAACCGGCGCCGCGACGAACTGATTCAGGCTCGGGGGTTCTCACGGTTGCCTTTCGTGAGGCCGATGACTGCGCCACCAGCGTTTGCTGCCCTGAGGAGCGGGTTTCACAGCGGCTGCTGGGTCGGGAGTGACCGGCCGTCCCAGCCGATCGGCTGTCAGGTTGACCTTGCTCAGGCCGGCGAAGCGCCTCACGGTCTCGGGCTGGTCGACGGGGGGGCCGAGGGTGCGGTGCGGGGCCAGGTCCAGGCGTAGCGCAGGATGAGGGCGAGAACGATCAGCTCCAGTGCGACTCCGAGGAAGTAGAAGTACATCCACGACTGGCCCAGCTCGCCTGCCGCGTTGAAAGCCGCGAAGGGGACCTGGACCGAGGCCACGATGAGGTTGGTGATGCGGTTGGCTCGGGCGGGCAGAGTCATCGACGCCACGATCATGAGGATCGGCATCGCCAGGAGGGTCAGCGCCGTGATCGCCCAGGTCTGGGTGATGTCGAACTCCCAGACGACGCCGACGAGGATGTCGTCGACGACGCCGGGCTTGTAGAAAGCGAGGATGTCCACGTAGACGTAGAGGAACATGAAGCTGGTCCAGGCGGCGGCAAGCTTGGCTTTGACCGGTATCGATCGGTCTTCCAGTGCGGTGTGTTGGGGTGTTCTCATCGGGTACTCCTTGGTTGTGTGGTGCGGATCGATGGGAATGCAGGACTGCTGGCTTCGGCCGCGGTCGTGGTGGTGTGGGTTGTCATGATTCGATACTGGTCGCCTCAGATACGCCCGGTCATCGGCTGGGAGGTCTGGATTTGCTCGCCGAAAGTACGGTCTTGGGCTCGTCCGGAATCCTGATGTCTGGAGCCGTGAACCAGGCGAGCATCAAGTCATGTCCCACCAGATGACTGCCACCACTCCGATCGCCGAGCGCAAGGAGGATCGGCAGCGATCGCGGAGCCGATGGCTGCAGATCACGGGACTGCTGCTGCTCAGTGCACTCCCTGTGCTCGGCGGAGTGCTTCGCCTGAGGGAGGTGAGCGCCGACCCCGCAAGCGCACTTCCCTTGGCCTCGGCGGCGCCGATCGGTGTGCACATCGTGGCGATGAGCGTGTTCTGCTGTCTCGGCGCCTTCCAGTTCTCCCCGGCATTACGCAATCGGCGCTCCTGGCATCGTCGCGCCGGCCGTGTCCTGATCCCTGCTGGACTCTTCGCGGCGCTGTCGGCCGCCTGGCTCGCGGTTGTCTTCAGTGGCCCCACTGAGGAGCTCGCATCGGCGATGGTTCGTCTCGTCTTCGCCGTAGCAATGGCTGGTGTTCTTGTGCAGGCAGTGATCGCGATCAAGCGTCGCGACTTCGCTGCGCACGCGGCATGGATGACGCGCGCCTACGCGATCGCCGTCTCAGGTGGGACCCAGGCTTTGGTGTTCACGTTGTGGACGCTGACCTTCGGCGAAGTGGACGCCTCCGGTGAGACGTGGCTGGTTGCCGCGGGCTTCGTGATCAACAGTTTCGTGGCGGAGCTACTCATCCGGCGTCGGACCGCCGGGCCGATGAACGGGTGACGGTTCGTGGTGTGTTCGTATGATGAGAGGGTGATCGGGCTCCTGCGTTCCGCGTGGAGTGCGCCGAGCGCCGTGCCGCCCCCGCCGCGGCGGGTCTGGCGGGATTGGGTTCTGGTCGCTGTCCTCGCCGTCCTGGCGCTGGTGGAGGGCAGCCTGAGAACGGACCTGCCGCAGCCCCTGCCCGTGGTGCTCTCGCTGCTCGTCGTGCTGCCGACCGTGCTGTGGCGCCGCACGAGGCCGCTGCTCATGCTCCTGATCGTGTTGGTCGTGATGGTGCCGATCGACCTGCTGCTGCCCGACTCGAACTTGTATACGGGCCTGTTCGTCACGGTGATGATCTACGCACTGTTTCGCTGGGGTTCGGGGCGGGATCTGATGATCGCGTCGGGCATCCTCCTGGCGATCCTCGCATTGTTCTTCGTCTCCGGAGGCAGTCTCGACGACCTGATCGGCGGGTTCGCTCTGCTCCTCTCGGTCGCTTTGCTGGGTGTGGCGGTGCGCTACCGCGCCGAGTCCGGGCAGCGTCACCTCGACCGAATCCGGATGCTGGAACGTGAGCACCTGGCCCGTGACCTGCATGACACGGTCGCCCACCACATCTCGGCCATCGCGATCCGTGCCCAGGCCGGCCTCGCGGTGGGGGCAAGGGACCCGCGCGCAGCACAGGACGCGCTGGACGTGATCGAGAAGGAGGCAGCGACAACGCTGAGCGAACTGCGGTCGATGGTGCGAGTTCTACGGCAGGGCGAAACGGCGGAGCTCGCGCCAAGCCCACAGTTGAGGGACATCGAACAACTCGCCGGGACCAGGCCGGGCGGGGCGGGGGTCACCGTGAAGGTGACGGGCGAGGACGGCAGCATCCCCCCGCCCGTGGCCGCGGCGGTGTTCCGGCTCGCGCAGGAGTCGGTGACCAACGCCCTACGTCACGCACGGGAGGTCACCCGTGTCGACGTGCTCGTGGAGGCAGACGAGACCGGGGTGCGGCTGAGCGTGACCAACGACGGCGACGTCGCCGCAACACCGACGCCCGGCTTCGGCATCCTCGGCATGGTCGAGCGGGCCGCACTGCTCGGCGGCACCTGCCAGGCCGGCCCAGCGCCAGGCGGGTGGGCCGTGACCGCGGTGCTCCCTCGTGTTGGATGGGCACCATGATCATCCGAGTGCTCATCGCCGACGACCAGGAACTCGTGCGGACAGGATTGAGCATCATCCTTGACGCGCAGCCAGACATCGAGGTCGTGGGTCAGGCAGTCGACGGCAACGAAGCGGTCGCACTCGCCCGGAGCCTGCGACCCGATGTCTGCCTGTTCGACATCCGCATGCCCGGCCTTGACGGCATCGAAGCGACCCGGGTGCTCGCCGGCCCCGGCGTAGACGACCCGATGGCAGTGGTCCTCATCACCACCTTCGATCGCGACGAGTACGTCTTCGCCGGACTGCGGGCCGGCGCCAAGGGCTTCCTCCTCAAAGACGCCGGCTCGGAACTGCTCGCCCAGGCGATCCGCGCCGCAGCAGCCGGGGACGCCCTGATCGCCCCCAACGTCACGGTGCGGCTACTGGAGGCCTTCGCCGCAACAGCACCCACCGCACCACCTCCCCAGCCACTCGCGCCGCTCACCGAACGCGAGGAGCAGATCCTCATCAAGGTCGCGCGGGGCCTGAGCAACAGCGAGATCGCCAGCCAGCTGTACATCACCCTCTCCACGGTAAAAACCCACATCGCCAGCCTCATGACCAAACTCGACGCCCGCAACCGTGTCGAGATCGCCATCTGGGCCCACCAAACCGGACGGATGCGCCCACGAACCAGCACATGACACCAGATCGACGAGGCGTCACCCGGCTGCGATCGGCCGACCCGTGCCAGGCCGGGACCTCAGGCACCTACACGCTCGAACTGACCGATGCACTCGCAGATACGAACAGCACATCGCTGCTCATACCGCCCGCCCTCGGTATCGGAATGCGAGTCGAGGATCTGGATGCGCGCTCGACTCGATCGGCAGGCACATCCTCAAGGACGGCCAAGCTGTTGAGCGAGGACGGCGATCTCCGTCCGGAGTGATCATTCGGTGACGATCTGGGCGGACGAGGGGACACCGGCGCGGGCCGCCTCGACCATCTCCCGGAGCGCGCTGAGGTGACCCTCCAGGGCCTGACGACCCAGCCGGGTGAGCTTGGCCCAGGTGCGCATCTTGCCGCCGCCGCCGGTGGGTTTGTCGAGCCTGACATAGCCGGCCTCGACCAGGGTCTTGAGATGCTTGCTCAGGACGGAGTCGGCGACATCGAGGTGGTCGCGCAGAGTGGCGAACTCGACGGCGTCGGCCTGGGCGAGCATCGCGCAGATGCGCAGCCTCAGGGGCGCGTGGATGGTGTCGTCGAACCGGGCGCTGCTCACGACGCCCCGAACCGGGCCAGGTCCCGTTCGGCGTCGACCAGCTCCCGCTGCGCGTCGGCCAGTTCGCGCCGTGCCAGCTGAGACATCCACCAGGTGCCTGCTGCCAGGCACACGATGGTCACCAGGACCGCGTAGACCGGGACCCACGCGGTGAGGTCGAAGACGTCGCGTACCGGCAGGGACGCCAAGAAGACCAGCACCCCCAGCAGGAGCAACGCCACCGGACCCCGGGAGACCGCGGTCAACGTCGACCACCGCGATGTGATGCCGGCCCGCGACGTCCGCCACATGGTGTGGATGAGGACCGCGGCGAGGATCACCATCGAGAATCCCATCAGTGCATAGGCCCAGGCACCGTCGGCGAGCTGGGCTGCCCCCTGCACCGCCAAGGCAGCGCCGATGACCGCGCTTGCGAGGTAGTCGCCCGTGGTGAAGAGGCTCTTGCGTGCCATGTCCACCCGTGCGCCGGCGGCGTCTCGCAGGGCGGAACGGGCGGAGTATGCGGTGTCGGTTTCCATGACGGAAACACTAACTCACGCTTTCGCTTTCCGCAACAGAAAGACACGCTGAGACGCGCGGGCAGTCACCCCTGAGCTCGAAGAAACAGCCGATGGTTAGGTATCCGGTGACGGCCACAGCCCGGTAGTGTCCGGAACCACACCCAAAGCGGTGTCGACGTCCATCGACACCATCCAGCCGGAAGCCTCCAGCGCCCCCCCGTCGCCGGAGGCTTCCGTGTACCCGGACCTGGCGGCGATCGTCACGGCAGCAGTTATGGGCATGATGTTCTACTTCGGCCCGTGGGCCTTTCCGCCTGGGATGGACGAACTCTGGTGGCTACTCACGACCGCGGCGGTCATACTCGCGTCTTGGCGATGGTGGGGCACGCCGACGAGCTACTTGATCACAAGAGCTCCATCATCATCGCGGCAAGAGCGGATGGATCATCCTTTGGCCGTAGGGACCTCGACCGGGGTCAGGATGAGCCCTTCGTGGGTCACCGTGGATCCGAGGACCGCGTCGGAACGGTCCAGGAAAGTGACGTCAACGTTC